>NZ_BJTV01000007.1 GCF_007176755.1 Streptomyces sp. 1-11 | reverse complement strand
CCGGGCCCGACCCCGACCCGCAAGGAGAAGACCATGCACCACCGCAAGCCCCGCACCCCCACCACCAGCCACCGGGCCGTCCGCCTCGGCGCCGCCGTCACCGCCGGCCTCGCCATCACCGCCGTCACCACCGCCGCCCGCGCCACCACCGGCCACCCCGGCATCACCAGCCGCGTCGCCATCGCCGTCGACACCGCACTCAGCCACGCAGACAGGACCCACGTGAACCAGTCCGACACCACCTTCGCCATCCACGAGTACGGCCCCACCATCGCCGTCACCGCCAACAACCGGGCCACCGCCGTCTCAGCCGGCTGCACCCCCGACAACCCCTGCCGCTCCGTCGCGCTCTCCTACCAGATCGTCACCACAGCCGGCCACAACGCACGCCTCATCAACGCCACCAACCTCAGCCGCTCCGTCAACGAACACTGCCCCGCCTGCCAAACTGTCTCCGCCGCCTACCAGTTCATCGTCGCCACCCCCCGCCAACTCACCCTCAGCCGCCAAGCACGCAACGAACTGAACACCATCAACCACCAGGTCAACACCCTTCGGACCTCCCACCTGCCCATCGACCAGATCACCCACCGCGCCGACGAACTCGCCCACCAGATCAAAACCATCCTCGACCGCGAAGCCGCCCACGCCCCCCACACCAGCAACACCACCGACCCCCTCGCCGACTTCACCCCCACCGTCACCATGCACCGCCACATCCGCTAACCCCACCCCAAAGCCCCCGAGCCCCAACCCCGAACCCAAGACCGAGACCGAGACCGAGACCGAGACCAACCCGGCCCCGGCCCGCGGCTTCAACCCCAGCCCCCGGGTTCTGCCCCAGCCCCCGGGTTCTGCCCCAGCCCCCGGCCCCGGCTTCCCGTCCGGCCCCAGCCCGCGGCCCCGGCTTCCGGTGCAGCTGCGGCCACCGGCCCCCGCCCGCAGCCCTGCCCCCGCGCGCGATCCTGCCCCCGCGCGCGGACCGGCCCCGGCTATCGGTGCGGCCGCGGCTTCCGGTCCGGCCGCGGCTTCCGGTGCGGCCGCGGCGCGTGGTCAGGCCCCAGCCCCCGGTCCGCAGCCCTGCCGCCGCGCGCGGTGCGGCCGCGGCCGCGGCTTCCGGTCCGGCCGCGGCCTCCGGTGCGGCCGCGGCGCGTGGTCAGGCCCCAGCCCCCGGTCCGCAGCCCTGCCGCCGCGCGCGGTGCGGCCGCGGCTGCGGCTTCCGGTGCGCTGCGGCGCGCGGCCGCCACCCACCCCCACCCCCGGCACCGGCACCGGCACCGGCACCGGCACCGGCACGCGGCCTCGGCACCGGCCCCCGGTCCTACCTCCGCGCGCGGCCCGGCCACGGGCTTCCGGTCCGGCCCCGGCTTCCGGTCCGGCCGCAGCCCCCGGCCCCAGCCCTCCCCCGCGCGCGGTCCGGCCGCGGGCTTCCGGTCCGGCGCCGCGGCTTCCGGTGGGGCCGTGACGCGCGGCCACCACCCGTCCGGCCACGGACCACCCTTGACCCTCACGTGGCGTCAGGCGGCACAGTCGATGCCGTGAAGGACCACTGGACCGTGGGACGCGTGGCCGACATGGCCGACGTGAGCGTCCGCACACTGCACCACTACGACCAGATCGGACTCGTCCGCCCCTCGGCACGGACCGCGGCCGGGTACCGGGCCTACGCGCCGGCCGACATCGACCGGCTACGACAGGCGCTGGCCTACCGGCGACTGGGCTTCGGACTGCGGGAGGTCGCGGACCTACTGGACGCCCCACCCACCGACGCCGTCGCACACCTGCACCGGCTGCGCGGCCTGCTGCTGGAACGACGCGACCACGCCGCCGCCATGGCCGCCGCCATCGACACCGAACTCAGCACACGCACGAAGGAACCACCCCCGCCACCGCAGGAACACCCGCGGACACCCGGCCCACGGCTGTACGACACGATCGGCGGCGCCTACACCACGACACGACGCACCGAACCGCGGATCGCCGCCCAGATCCGCAACGCCCTCGGCCCGGCCCACACAATCCTCAACATCGGCGCCGGCACCGGCTCCTACGAACCCGCCGACCACCACGCGACAGCGGTCGAACCCTCCCCCGTCATGCGCCGGCAACGGCCCCCCGGCTCAGCACCATGCCTGGCCGCCACCGCGGAGAACCTGCCCTTCGACGACCGGTCCTTCGACGCCGCGATGGCCGTCTCCACCGTTCACCACTGGCAAGACCCCCTCACAGGACTACGCGAGATGCGACGCGTGGCCCACCGCGTGGTCGTCCTCACCTTCGACACCGACCAACCCGGATGGCAGAACCGGTTCTGACTCACCCGCGACTACCTACCCGAATTCGCCGCCGTCCTCGCCGACTTCCCCTCACTCGCCGCGATGGCCGACGCCATCGGCACCCGCACCGAACCCGTACCCGTCCCCTGGGACTGCGCCGACGGACTGTTCGAAGCGTACTGGCGCCGCCCCACGGCCTACCTCCACCCCCACAAACGCCACGCCATGTCGGTATGGACCAAAGTCGGACCCCAGGCCGAACAACGAGCCGTACACAACCTCGCCCACGACCTCCACTCCGGCCGATGGACCCACCGCAACACCCACCTCACCGACCTCGACACAGCCGACCTCGGCCTACGCCTACTCATCGCCTGAACCCCCAACCAAACCCCGCCCCCCTCCCCCCACCACCACCGCCACCGCCACCGCCACGACGCCGCTCCCCCGGTGACGCAACCAACCCTGAAACTGACCGGACCACACATCCCAAAGCCCGGACCGGACAACCCCAGGGCCAGACCGGCTCCCGCAGTCCCACAACACCCAACGGACGACTCCCGCTGCACCGGCCTCACACAGCCCTCACACCCCCCAAGGCACCCGTGAACACACCCGCCCCCACCAGCCCCGGCAAGAAAGACCAGGCCACCCGGCAAGAAAAGCCGGGCAGCACCCCGCCGGCCGCCCCGCACATCCGGAAAGCCGACATACCGGCTCCCACACGAACCCGAAGCGGAGACAGCAGGATTCAAACCCGCGCAGACCCCCGAAGGGGCCCGACCGTGAGGCGAACCCACTGGACCCCCGATCAACCACTCCGGGCACCTCTCCCCATTCCCGGCCCACTTACCTGCCGGTCACAACACCAACCATGCCAACACCCCCTGACACCCCCTGACACACCGACAACCACCGGCCCCCAGCAGGCAGCCCCGGCACCCCGGCGAGGTGCAGGCACGGCTGTGGTGTCCGATGCCGCCTCGGCGCGCGTACCGGACAATCCCGGTCCTGCAGGGCTTGAGCGGGACCGGACCGGCCCAGGGCCGGGCCGGACACGCACAGGCCTCACTCGGACCGCGACCACGGACATAGGCCTCACTCGGTCACGGACGGCTCCTCGAGCTGCTCCGGCACCGGATCAGGAGGAGAAGACGGCGGAGGAAACAAAAAATCCTCGAACGCATCCAACGCGAACATCATGAGCATGAGCACAACCGGGACGAACAAGGCGAACACGAACATGACGCCTCCCTCACGGGAAGGACGCAGCGATTGTCGGTCCGCTTCCACCATGACCCGAACAGGCGAACACCGCACACCCGAACCGCAAACACATAGACCATCCGAGTGACACCACCCCACACCCACACCCACACCCCCAACCACCGCACCGACCCCACCCCCGGCCCGGCCCCTGCACGAACCAGCTCCCGCCCTACAAGCCCCCCGAAACGGCGCACAACGAGGTCACCCGCACCAGCACCCGACCCGCACCACGACCCCGGCCGACCGCAGCCACCCCTCCCCCACCACACACAAGAAGGCCCGACCCCCGGCCTGCGCACCCCCTGCCAGCAGACGACAGACAGCGAGCGGCAGACAGCGGGCAGCGGACGGCAGGCGGCGGACGACGGACGGCGGACGGCGGACGGCGGACAAGAAAAGCGGCCCGCACGACCGAGCGGGATCACTGCGGGTGTGCACCGTGCAGCACGCGTACGCCCGCCCCGCCGCCCGCCGGGGACGGACATGCTGGGGGCGGTGCCGACGGCCGAGCGCCGGACCGGGTTGCGGACTCACAGGGGAAGCGGCTGTGGTTTCTCCGCCTCGGGTACCACTGTGGGCTGCGCACACCGGTTACCGACATACCGGTATCGGCCACGACACCGGACGTCATACGCCCCGCACCCCACACCCCACACCCCGCGGCGCCACCCGGCACCCGGCACCCGGCGGCACCCGGGAAAACGACTGCGCGGGGCGTGGCCGCCCCGCACCTGCGTCACACTGGAACCCCGGCCCGATTCCGGCGGGCCGGGGCTCCACAGGTCACACAGTCGGCCGCGGACTAGTACTCGTCGTGGTGACGCTTGACCACCCGGAAGCTCGCCAGCACACCGTCCTCGACCTCGACGCCCTCGACGCAGCCCGGACGCACCCCGTAGGCGGAGCTGTGGCGTCCCACGGTGGCGATAGGCGCACCGTTGTCACAGACGGCCCCACGGAAGACCTCGACCGTCTTACGGCTCTCGTTGCGGATGTTCAGGGTCTTCGCACCCAGACCGCTGACCACCGTGATGCAGTCACCGGCATGGGCGGAGTAGGACCGCTCGTTGATCTGGATACGACCCCCCTCCTCACCCCGGTCCTCGTTGTCCTCGTCCCGGTCGTTACCACCCCGGCCCTCATCACCCCGGCCCTCGTCACCCCGGCCCTCGTTACCCTTACCGCCACCGTTGTTGTAACCACCACCGTGGTTGTTGCCACCACCGTTGTTGTTACCGCCACCGTTGTTGTTGTTACCGCCGTTGTTGTTGCCGCCGCCGTTGTTGTTACCGCCGTTGCCGCCACCGGTAGCAGCGGCAACCACGGCCGGAGCCTCCTGAGGCGCCGCAGCAGACGCAGCCGAAGCGTAGGTCATCCCAGTCGCGGCCAACGCTGCGGCAGCCGACACAGCAGCCGTGACCACGGTCGAACGAAGCTTCATCTCACTATCTCCTGTCGCAGATGCCGACCCCTCAGCCGGCCCACCAAGAACGTACCCAAACCCCGAAAACCGGGCATGTCCAAGCACCCGCCACAGACCCCCGAACAGGGGAATTTCCACCCCCCAACCCCCACCTGACACCACATCACATCCCCACCCCCAAAAAGCAGATTGACGTACTATTAGCCTCTCCGGGTGACATCCCGACCCCACCTCACCCCACCACCCCCGCGCGTCGCACCCCACCCCACCCCCCACCCCGTGCTACACACCCACACCCCCCACCGACCCACCGACAGCCACCCCGACCCCCAGGCCAGCCAGCAGCCCACCCAGCCACCCCCACGACAGCGCACCCCATCAGCACAAGGAAACGTTGCCAGCCACCCCGCTCACCTCCGCCCAGGCTCAGTACAAAGTCGGAAGCACGCGGGCTACCGCGTCGTGATCCCACACACTCGCCCGCAATGGAGCGCAACTCCATTGCCAGCGACCGCACTTCATCGTCGAAGACCCGGGCCTACACCATCTCCAGGCTGAGCATGGCTGCTGACCAGCCGTCCGCCGTGGGCGTTTCCTTCCCGCCCAGACGGCCGCGCTCCCCCGCCCACCAGCCGACGCCGACCGTCTTCCGGTGACCTCCCTACGATGTCGCCATGACGATCTCCGGACAGGGCCAGCCACTGATACGTGTCCTGCACGACGAGTCCCGGCGTGACCTGCGGGATCCGACTCGCCCGCGCCCTGTCCGGCTCTACCTGTGGGACCCGGACCGCCCCCGGACCGCGCCCGCTCCGCTGGTGGTCGTCTCGCACGGCACCGGAGGTTCGGGCAGCAGCATGGAGTGGCTGGTAAGGCCACTGCACGAGGCCGGTTTCCGGGTCGTTGCTCTTGATCACCACGGCAACAACTTCGTCGACGGCTACGAGCCTGAGGGCTTCCTCCACATCTGGGAACGGCCCCGGGACGTCTCCTTCGCCCTCGATGCACTCGCCCGGGAACAGCTCTTGGGCCCGGTCGGTGTGACGGGGTTTTCCCTCGGCGGTTACACGGCGGCTGCCCTTGCGGGGGCCCGTATCGATCCGCGGATCCTGTGGGCTGTACTGAGCGGAACGATCCCGCTGCCGGAGATCCCGGAATTCCCCGGCGCGCTGGAAGCGCTGCGGAAGAAGCGTCCACTGGACGAGTGGTCACCGCGTGCGCTGGATGCCGCAGCGGCAGACCTCTCGGATCCCCGAGTACGGGCGGTCTTCCAAGTAGCGCCCGGAGCAGGCGGTCTCGTGACGCCGGAAAGCCTGGCGACCGTGCGGGTGCCTGTCGGTATCCGCTGGGGTGGAGCGGACACCGTCAACCCGTACGACGTCGACACCAGGCCGTACCTGGAGCACACACCCACCGCCAGCGGCGCCTCGGCCGGCCCCGCTGTCCGCCACGACGACTTCTTCGCCCCGAAACCTGCCGACCCGACTGCCCGCGTGTGGGTCGGCAGGGAGGCGGCCGCCTTCTTCCGGCAGCACCTGTCGACGTAGTCGCGGCAGCCGGCCCTGGCTCGTGCACGCCTAGGCACCCCTCGCCACGCTCGCCGGTGCGGCCGCGGCGTACGAGAAGCTCGGGACCGAGGAGGCGGCCACAGCATTGGCTGGGCTGTCCGACCGCGGCCCCGAGGCCCACTGCTGCCTACGCGACCGTGCGGATGAGCTTCTTGTTGACGAACTCCTCGATGCCCGGGCGGCCCAGCTCGCGGCCGAAGCCGGAGCGCTTGATGCCGCCGAAGGGCAGCTCGGCGCCCTCGGCGCCGACGCCGTTGACGAACACCATGCCGGCCTCGATGCCGTCGGCGACGCGGGCGGCCTGTGCGGGGTCCGTGGTGAAGACGTACGAGCCGAGACCGTACGGGGTGTCGTTGGCGATCCGCAGCGCGTCTTCCTCGTCGGCCGCCCGGAACACCATGGCGACCGGGCCGAAGAGTTCCTGGCGCGCCGTGGCCTGCTCGGTGGTGAGACCGGTGAGGACTCCGGCCGGGAAGTGGGCGCCGCTGCGTTCGCCCTGGCTGTGTAGGGTCGCGCCTTCCGCGACGGCGGCGGCCACCTGGCGCTCGAGGGTGTCGGCCGCAGCGACCGAGGACAAGGGAGCCCCGGACTGACGGGCGAGGAGTGCGGCGGTGAAGGTCTCCACGAACGCGTCGTAAAGATCGGAGACGACGATGAACCGCTTGGCGGCGTTGCAGGCCTGGCCGGTGTTGTCGAGGCGAGCGGACACGGCCGCGTCCACCACGGAGTCCAGGTCGTCGGTGGACAGCACGATGAACGGGTCGGAGCCGCCGAGCTCTAGGACGACCTTCTTCAGGTGCCGCCCGGCGATCTCGGCGACGGCGGCGCCGGCCCGCTCCGAGCCGGTGAGGGACACGCCGTGGACACGCGGGTCGGCGATGACGTCGGCGATCTGCTCATTGGTGGCGTACACGTTGACGTAGGCGCCGGCGGGGAAGCCGGCCTCGGCGACCAGTCGCTCGAGCAGGGCCGCGGTGGCCGGGCACTGCGGGGCGTGCTTGAGGACGATGGTGTTGCCCAGGGCGAGGTTCGGGGCGGCGAACCGGGCGACCTGGTAGGCGGGGAAGTTCCACGGCATGATGCCGAGCAGGACGCCCACCGGGCCGCGCCGGATGACGGCGCGGCCGGGGCCTGAGGTGACGGGGAGCTCCTCGTCGGCGAGGAACTCCTCGGCGTGGTCGGCGTAGTAGTGGTAGATGTCGACGCAGAAGTCGATCTCGCCCTCCGCTTCGTCGAGCGGTTTGCCCATCTCGCGCACGATGCCGGCCGCCAGTTCGGCGCGGTGCTCGGCGTGCAGGTCCCCGAGCCGGCGCAGGAGCGCGGCACGCTCGGCCACGGTGGTGCTCCGTCCCCAGGCGGTGGCCGTGTGGGCGGCGTCGACCGCCGCGAGCACCTCGGCGTCGGTGGCGGTCGGGTAGGTCTGGGTGGTCGTGCCGGTGGACGGATCGGTGACGGCGTACATCGTGTCTCCAGATGGTTCGGGGAGCGTGGGCAGGGGGGCGAGCGGGCCTCGCATCCAGGTGCGCGCGAGGCAGTCGTCGCGGAGTCCTACGGTTCGAGGGTGGGCCGCGGAGTCCTACGGTTCGAGGACGGGCCGCGGAGTCCTACGGTTCGAGGACGGTGCGGGCGCCGACGGCGGACCTGAGGTCCTCGAAGGCGGCGGCCGCTTCGTCGAGCGGGCGGACGTTGCCGATCAGCTCGTCCAGTGGCAGCCTGCCGGCCAGGTGGAGGCGGGCCAGCTTCGGGATGTCGATCGCGCCGACGCTGGAGCCGTAGTTGCAGCCGAGGATGCGCTTGCCCTGGTCGGCGAGGTCGAAGAGGTCGAACGCGCCCGTCGCGTCGGCGGGGGCCATGCCGACCAGGACGGCCGCGCCGCCGGAGGTGAGCATGGCCGGGAGGGTTTCGATGACCTTGGGGCTGCCGATGGCCTCGAAGGCGTAGTCGGCCCCGCCGAGTTCCTTCTGGCACCAGGGGGCCACGTCGGTGGTGGCGGCGTCCAGGGTGTGGGTCGCCCCGAAGCGTTCGGCGGCGGCCAGGCGCTCGGGCGAGAGGTCGACGGCAACGATGGGGTCGGCCCCCACCAGACGCAGGCCCATCACCACGGACAGGCCCACTCCTCCGGCGCCGACGACTACCGCGGACTCACCGGGCCGCACCCCGGCGGTGTTCATGACCGCGCCGATGCCCGTGGAGATGGAGCAGCCCAGGAGGGCTCCGACGCCGAAGGGCAGTTCCTCGGGGACCTTGACCGCGGCCGATTCGGGAACGACGACCCGGCTCGTGAACGCGCCGAGCCCCAGGTAGGGCCAGACCTCCTTACCGTGGGCGTCGGTGATGGGTGTCGTGCCGTCGGGCAGGGTGTTCGCCACGGCCTGGGTGCCGGTGCACAGCCAGGCCATGCCGGCCAGGCACTTGCGGCAGCGGCGGCAGGGCGCGAACCAGGAGAGGACGACATGGTCGCCCGGGCGCACGGCGCTGACGCCTTCGCCCACGTTCGTGACCACACCGGCGGCCTCGTGGCCCAGTACGAGGGGGCGGTCGCTGGGCCAGTGGCCCGTCAGGATGTGGAGATCGGAGTGGCACACCCCGGCGGCGCGGACGTCGATCTCGACCTCGCCCGGTCCGGCGGGCCGGTGGGAGATCCGGCGGATGTGCAGTCCTGCGACGGGGTCGTAGGCGACCGCCGGGGAGAGGTGCGCGGACATCAGAGAGCCTCAACTTCTTCGGTCGACGGTTCGGGGGTGAGCCGGGTGTGGGGTTTGGCGACGGCGACGTAGGCCAGGCCGACGACGAGCAGCGCGGAGAAGACCAGCACCACGGCCCAGACCTGGACCCAGTTGCCTGACGGCGGGGCGAGTTCGGCGCGGGGCCACGCGATGTTGACCGCCTCGAACACCAGCCACACCACGGCGAGGACGTTGATCACCAGGCCGGTTCGGCCCAGGCGGAAGTCGCCCGCCGCCGGGTTCCAGCGGCCGCTCAGGCGGGCGAGGAGCGCGACGAGGGCGACCGCCAGGAAGATGAAGTAGAAACCCCCCGATCCGAAGGCGATCAGTGTGGCCGCCGCGTTGCCGTTGAGCCCGAGCAGGAGGCCGAGGCCGGCGAGGACGGCCGTCACGACGAGTGAGACCCAGGGGATCTGGCGTTCCCCGACCTTGGCGAGCTGGGCGGAGCAGGGCAGCTGCCGGTCCCGCGCGAAGGCGTAGACGGCCCGCCCGATGTAGGTCTGGATCGAGATGGCGCAGGCGAAGAACGCGACCAGGACGACGACGATGAACGGCTTCTCGCTCCAGCCGCCGAGACTCCGCGTCACCGCGTCGAAGACGGGGTCCGCGGTCTTCCCGGAGACGGTGTCCGCCGGGCGGCGCAGCGCGAACGTCACCGCGATCGAGGTCAGCATCACCGTGAACGCCACGAACATGTAGGAGCGCAGCAGGGCCCGGGGCACGCTGCGCCGCGGCTGCTCGGTCTCCTCGGCGACCTGCGTGGTCGCGTCGAACCCCAGGAAGGCCCAGCCGGCCACGGCCAGGCACGTGACGAACCCGGCCACGACGGAGCCGCCCGAGGCGGACTCCGCGCCCAGGGTGTCGAACAGGATGCTGAAGCCGTGGTGGCGTGCGAAGAGCAGCAGGAACACGCTGACGGCGATGGAGGCGACGCCTTCGGCGACGATGCCCGCGTTGAGGAAGTGCTTGACCGGGTCGACGCCGAGCAGATTGATGCCCAGCGCCACGGCGATGAAGACCACCCCGAGCAGCACATGGGTCGGCGTCGACAGCTCCGAGTCGCTGAAGAGCATGTGCAGCCAGCCGGCGCCGAGATAGGCCACGGTGGTAAGGGAAGCGACGGCCGAGGCGAGGTAGAGCCAGCCCAGCCGTGGTCCGCCCAGCCGGCGGACCCATTGATAGACGCCGCCGGTGATCGGGAACTGCGAGGAGAGCTCGGCGTAGACCGTGGCGACCAGCAGCTGACCCAGGAAGGCGACGACGACCGCCCAGATCCATGTGGGGCCGGCGAAGACGAACCCGAGCTGCACGACGGCGTAGATGCCGACCACCGGGGAGATCGTCGCGAAACCGAGTGCGAACACGGCCCACGCGGACAGGGTGCGTTTGAGCTCCTGTTCGTAGCCGTATTCAGCCAGCTCGCCGGCATCGGCGCGGTCGTGGTCCACGTTCGTCTCCTGGCATCGCTACTGGCGCGCGTCCCGCGACGGCGCTCACCTGGTGGAGGTCGGCTGCCGACTTGCCGTTCCTGCCGGTTGCGCGGCTGTCAGGAACCGGCAGCCATACGGGCGGCGACCAGCTATTGGCTGTGGAGCCAATTGTTATTTGGCTGCACAGCCAATAGCATCTCCGCCATGACGTCAAGGGGCCCTGGGAAGCAAGTCCGCAAATCGGCGGCCGAGCGCCGTCGCGAGATCGTGGCAGCGGCCGCGCAGGTCGGCCTCGAGGAAGGCCTGGAGTGCGTCACCCGGCAGCGAATCGCCGACGGCCTCGGAGTCCAGTCGGGACTCATCCACCACTACTTCCCGGTGGTCGAGGAACTCGTGGCCGAGGCGTTCACCAGCGCCACCACGGCGGAGCTGGAGGGTCTCCTGCCCGAGGCGGCGGCCGAGCCCGAAGGCGGCGGCCCGCTGAGCGCCCTGCAGCGCTTCTTCACCCTGATCTCGGGCGCCGAGTTCGACAACGTCAGCAAGCTCTGGCTGAACGCGCGGCACCTGTCCCGCTACCGTCCGGTGCTCCACGAGCAGGTCGTCAGCCAGGAACTGCGCTGGTGCCACCGCATCGAACACATCATCTCGCGAGGCGTGGCGGAGCAGGTGTTCCGCTGCGCGGATCCGTGGGCGGCCGCCGTACGCGTCCTCGCCGTTGTCGACGGGGCCAGCGCATACATCAACACCAGCGCCGACCAACGCATGAAGCCCCTCACCGACCTTGCCCGCACGCTCACGGAAACGGAGCTGGGCCTGCCTGCGGGCGGCCTGCGAGTGCCCTGACGCGTTGGCGCGCGTGGCGTGGACGGCACGGCGCCAACTTCGTGCCCTAGATGCTTATTTGGCGGACGCCGGTGAGTCGCGTGGCCGAATGCTCCGCCAGAACGGTCTGCCCCGACCGGCGTACTCGGACCTGTGACGGAAGCACTGTCCGTGGCGCCGAAAATGCCGGAGCCGGGCTTTCGTGGGAAAGCCCGGCAGGCCGGCGGCCGTCAGACGAAGGGGAGAACGCTCAGCGGTGACCGCGCCGAGGCAGGGCCCGGGGCGGGGGCTGTCAGCCGGCGATGGTGGCCAGTCCGGCGATGCCGATTACCGCTTCCAGCGCCGAGCACCACCGCTGATAGGCCCCTCCCGAGCCATCGCGCTTCGCCGTGCCGGCTGCGCCGCAGCGCCGAGCGTCGGTCCGGCACTGTCAGGCATCGTGCGCCTACTACGGCTGCACCCGCACCGAGTGCCGCCATGGACGGCCACAGCCCCTGATCTGGCCATCAATCAGAGCAAGCACCGTTGCGGTACTAGCCAGTCTCATCACGTACCGCGACGGATTCCACTCGGGCGCCGGCCACCGCTGCGTCCGCGCGTCCGCGCGGGGCTCCGGAGGGAGAATGGAACTCCCGGTCCAGATGAGGTGGTGGCGATGCCCCCCTGGCATCTGCGCGACTATCACGACGACGATCTCGACCAGGCCATCCAGATCTGGGACCAGAGCCGCCAGGCCGAGGCGGAGTCGGTGTTCCCGGTCTCGGAGGTGATGGCCGCGGCCAAGGCCGGTCAGCCGGCGGTGGTCGCTCTGGTCGGCGACGAGCTGGTGGGCATGGCCGTGGCCCAGGCGGACGGCAGACGGGCGTGGATCGTCCTGGTGGCGCTGGCCTCCCGCTGGCGTGAGCGCGGGATCGGCAGCGCGCTCCTGGCCGAGCTGGAGCGCCGGCTGCGTGCCCTGGGGGTGAGGCACGTCAGCGCGCTGCTGCCCGCGGGCGCCGCCGGCACCAAGGCCCTGGAGAACTCCGGCTACCGCCTCCGCGAGGGCCTGACCTACTACGAGAAGCTCGAACCGCCCGGCGCCGACAACGCCGACGTGCTCGCGGCGCTCGGCGGACGCATGCTGCCCGGCGGGCTCTGGGACACCATGGCCGGCATGGAACGGGAGAAGCAGGTCGTCGAACGCCGTGTCGTGCTGCCGCTGACCGAGCCGGCGCTGGCCGACCGCTACGGTGTGGCCCCGCCCAAGGCGGTCATTCTCTTCGGCCCGCCCGGCACCGGGAAGACCAGCTTCGCCAAGGCGGTGGCCTCCCGGCTCGGCTGGCCGTTCGTGGAACTGTTCCCGTCCCGGCTCGCCGCCGACACCAGCGAGGGCCTGGCGGCGGCGCTGCGGGAGGCGTTCACGGAGCTGGCCGAGCTGGACTCGGTGCTGCTGTTCATCGACGAGGTGGAGGAGATCGCCGGTGCGCGGTCCGGCAAGGCCGTCGATCCCGGACACGGGGTGACCAACGAGCTCCTCAAGATCATCCCCGGTTTCCGTGAACACGATGCCCGGATGCTGGTGTGCGCCACGAACTCGGTGCGCTCCCTCGACGCGGCGTTCCTCAGGCCCGGCCGGTTCGACTACGTCATCCCCATCGGCCCGCCGGACCCGACGGCCCGCGCGGCGATCTGGGCCCGCTACCTCAGGGCGGCCGGCGACGGAGTGGACATCGGCCGCCTGGTCGCGGCGAGCGAGCTGTTCACTCCGGCCGACATCGAGTTCGCCGCGCGCAAGGGGGCGCAGGCGGCGTTCGAGCGCGAGATCACCGAGCGCGGCGGCCGGCCGCCCGGCATCGACGACTTCATGACGGCCATCGCCGACACCCGGCCGACGCTCACCGCCCGCGCGCTGGAGGAGTTTACCGAGGACATCGGGACATACAGCCGCCTGTGAGCCGGCCCGACGCGAGGCCGCTGGGCCGCCGAGCGGTCGGCGCCCGTGGCTCGGCGGTCAGCGCCAGGCGGTCAACGGTCGACGGCATCCTTGGCCTCGACGGTGACCGTCAGCCCCGAGTCGGTCTGTGCCTCCATGACCACCCTGTGCAGATCACCCCCTGGTGCCGCGGGACCGTATCCCAGCGGGCCGCCGACGGCTCCTCGCGACCACCGTCCATCCAGACACCGAACCACTCGAAGGAAACCGTGCCCCCGGTCTTTCCTGCCCCGAATCCGGTTGGCCGCCATCCGGAGATCTCGACAAGCGCCCGGCGCGCCACCGCGGCTCGAGTTCCGGTCGGCCGTCGCTTCTGTGCCTACCTGGAGCGCGCCGGCGTGGGCGAGGGTGCGGTCCTGGGCGCGGCGTCCACGGAGTCGCCTGCGCGGTGAGCCCGAGACGCCCGCAGCCCCCCGGCCAGTCCCCCGATCACCACCGCGATCCCCAGCCACACCGAGGGTCCCGGCACCCCTGTGCCCGTCGCCGTGCCGGCCGCTGCCGCCGCGAGCGGGGCGATGCCCGTGAGGAGGCCCGCGCGACCGGCGCCGACAGTGCGTACGGTCGAGTACCAGAGCACGAAGGCGACCGCCGTGACCAGCAGTGCGAGGTAGCCCACGGCCGCCCACTGCGCTCGCGTCAACTCACCCGCCGCCGTGGGGCCTTCGCGTGTCACGCCGAGGACGGCGAACAGCACCGCGCCCAGCCACGACGCGTGCACCGACACCCCCCACGGCGTGTGCCGGCCGAGCACGGGTACCGCCAGCAGCGTGAACGCCGCCTCGCAGCCCAGGGCCAGGGCCGCCCAGGCCACTCCGGCCGCATCCGTACGGCCCGTGCCTTCCACCAGGACCGCGCCCGCCACCACCACGGGCGCCGCCACCAGCACCCGCCGGCTCGGAGCGCGCCGTTCCAGCAGCGGACCCAGGACCCCGAGGACCACCGGAACCGACGCCACCGCGACCGCGATCACCGCGGGCTCCGCGTGCGCGACCCCCCGCACCACGGCCACGTTGAACAGCACCAGCCCTGTCACCGCGAGCCCCGCCAGCCACAACCACTCCCGCCCGCGCGGCCGGACCGGGCGGGTACCGGCGAGCCGGGCGAGGAGCAGCAGGATCGCGGTCGCGGCCGCGTAGCGCACGGCCTGGGCGGTGAACAGGGGCGCATCGACGAGCGCGTGCGACACGCTGACGCTGCTGCCGACCAGCACCATCCCGAGCATGCCGGGGACCAGGGGCGCGAAGGATGCGGAAGGGGTGTCCATGGGTCCACCCTGGCCGCACAATGGACGCCATGGGCAGGTCCAAAGAGCCGTCGGTCGAGGGGTCCAAAACCGCCGCGGCGGACGCGATGGTGAGATCGGCCGGCACGGCTTGCGGGTCCGGCGGCGCGGCCGGCGGCCGTCCGTCTCAGCCCGGCGCTTCCCTCGGTTCCGACTTCCTCCAGCTCGACGTCGCCGACGCGCCCCCGGGCGGGCGGACCGCCTGGCTCGCCGACCGGCTGCGGTCGGCCATCGCCGACGGCCGGCTGCCGGTCGGGACGCGGCTCCCCGCCAGCCGCGTGCTCGCCGAGGAGCTCCGGGTCACCCGGGGCGTGGTCACCGAGGCCTACCGTCGGCTGTCGGAGTCAGGCCAGATCGCCGGCCGGGGCGGAGGCGGCACGGTGGTCGTCGCCGCCCCGGCGCCCGCGGCGTCTTCCTCAGCACTGCCCACAGCCTCCTCTGCATCCGGCCGTCCCTCGTCCTCGTCACCCCCCGCCGCCGGGCATCGGGCCCCCCACCCTCGCACCCCCACCCCCGTCCCCGACGCCTTCTTCGCCTCCCCCCACCGCGACGGCCTCGTCGACGCCTTGCGCGGCCTGCCCTGCCGGATCGACCTTTCCCCGGGCGTGCCCGACCTCGCCGCCTTTCCCCGGACCGCCTGGCTGCGTGCCGAACGCGCCGTCCTCGCCGCCGTCACCCCGGCCGACTTCGGCTACGGCAGCCCCCAGGGCGCGCCCGCGCTGCGGCGGGCCGTTGTCGGCTGGCTGGCCCGCAACCGCGGCATCCGCGCCGACCCGGACGAGGTCGTGGTGGTCGCCGGTGTGGCGCAGGCGCTGGGGCTGCTCGGGCAACTGCTGCGTGCCGAGGGCGTCGACCGCGTCGACGTCGAGGACCCCGGCTCGCTCGGCGCGCGTCAGCAGCTGGAGCACGGCGGCCACACGACCGTCCCCGTCCCCGTGGACGCCGGCGGCCTGGACGTCGACGCGCTGCGGGCCTGCGGGGCCCGGGCGGTGCTGATGACTCCGGCGCACCAGTTCCCCACCGGCGTGGTCCTGGACGGGGAACGCCGGCGCGAGCTGCTACGCTGGGCGGCCGAGGGCGGCGTCGTCATCGAGGACGACTACGACGCCGAGCACCGCTACGACCGGCCCCCCGTACCGGCACTGCGCTCGCTCCTGCCCGACGGGGTCTGCTACACGGGCAGCGTCTCCAAGCTGCTCGCCCCCGCACTGCGGGTCGGCTGGCTCCTGGTTCCACCGCGCCTGCGCGACGCCCTGGTCACCGCCAAGCGGTACGCCGACCTCGGCAACGGCATCCTCACCCAACTGGTCCTGGCCCGGCTCATGGACTCGGGCGAGCTCGAACGGCACCTACGCCACCTCCGGCGCCGCCACCGCAGGCGCCGGGACGTGATGGTGCGGGCCGTCGAGGCACACCTGCCCGGCGCCCGCGTCCACGGGGCGGCCGCCGGACTGCACCTCATGGTCACCTTCACCGACGGGCCCGGCAGCCGCGTCCGCGACACCGACCTCGCCGCGGCCGCGCTCGCCCGGGGGGTGAAGGCCCACCCCCTGTCCTGGCACCGCCTCACCCCCGGGCCGCCCGGCCTGGTCCTCGGCTACGCGGCGGGCGCCGCCCACGAGATCGAGGAGGGCATCGCCCTCATCGGCGAGGCGCTGCGGGCCCTGCCCGCTGTCACATAACCCCGCCGCTGCCCGGCTCACGCCCGGTGCCCTCGCCTGGCCGCCCCGGTGATCGACGTACCGTCGATCTTGTGGACATCAGCGCGGACAGCCTGGTAGCCCGGGCCGCGCGCGAGCTGAGCGCCTGACGCGGACGAGCCGCCGCGCGCACATCCAGTCACCCAGCGGCGGCCAGGCGGCGCCGAAGCTCATCCTGCGAGACGTCTTCCACGTGTGTCAGAGATCAGGGTCGACCGTCCGATGGTGATCTCGGCGTGCAGAATCCCGCCGTCCGAAGTGTCGAGATGAGTTCGGCTTCGGTAGCGTCGGCCGGACGTTGCGGGGAGATGAGCTCCATGGCCCGCCGCCTGTATTCCGGGCCCTCGCTAGAGGTCCGCGAGAATCTGCCCCTCAAAAGCTGTCCCGCATTGCATCGGCAGTCCCGGGTGCCTCACTCGCCGGTCTCGCCGTCGAGGAGCTCACGCGCGACGTCGAGGTGACCGACGTGGCGGGCGTACTCCTGGAGCAGATGAAAGAGGATCCGTCCGAGGGACGGGGCCTGTTCGATGGTCTTGAAGCGACCGCCGAGGCGAGCCTTGTCACTCAAGTCTGCGGTCATCGCTACGGAGTTCGCGACGGTGACCTCGGCTTCGTAGGCGGCCAGGGCCTGAGCGGTGGAGGTGTCGGCGGCCACCGTCCACTCCTCGGCGTCTCCGCCGGCTGGATAGGCGACGACGTCCTCGGCGGCGAAACCCCATCGCAGCCATCGGCGTTCGACCCAGCCGAGGTGCTGGACCAGGCCGAGCGGCGACCAGCCGAGCGGTTCGACGGGCGTGCGCAACTGGTCGTCGGAGAGCCCGGCGAGCTTGCGCATCAGGGCTGTGCGGTACCAGTCCAGATAGCCGAGGAGGAGTTCATGGGCGTCGGAGACGTCGACGGCCGGGCCATCGAGGAGCGCGGGAACCTGTTCCGAGGGCTGCTGCATCCTGGGAACTTAGCGCGGTCACGGAGCGGGCCGCACGATCCTGACATGATCTTGATGTGGCTGGTGTGATCACGGCGTCGGAGCCGTCCTGGACAGCCCCGTTCAGCGGACTGAGCCCAGGTTGCTTCGGCAAGTTGGTGAGCGTGGTGCGCCGCACACCCGCGGACGAGCAGCGACGCGGACGACCCCGGGGGCCTACCGCTGGAGGACCGCATCACTCCACCCAGGCCTGGGCCTGCTCCGCTCGTTGTCATCCGGCTGGCTGCCTGGCCGGGCGGGGAGCAGCGGTCAGGTGAGGACGTTGACGGCTCGGGCGACGACGAGTCCGAGGATGAGGAGGGATACGAGGGACTGCAGGGCCATGGTGATCTTGGCCCATGGGGCCAGTGGCATGACGTCGGTGGGGCTGAAGGCGGTGGCGTTGGTGAAGCCGAGGTAGAGGTAGTCGATGTAGCGGGGGCGCCAGTGGGTGGCGTTCAGTTCGGGGCTGAGGTGCTGGGGAAAGGCGAGAGCGGGGGTGGGCGGCACGCGGTGGGCCCGGGCGGCGGGTCCGCCGCTGTCGAGTTCGAAGTACAGCAGGGAGAACGCGAGGACGGTGGAGGCCCACACGCTGCCGCCGGCTTGCAGGAGGGCGTCGGCGGAGTTGGTCTCGTTGCCGCCGTGCACGAGGTCGTCGGTCAACCGGATGGTCGACCAGATGGCGCCGCACGCGAGCACGCCGACCAGGGCGATCGACATCGCGCGCAGGGCGGCCGAACGGCGGCTGATGCGGCCTGGATCGCCGGCGATCAGCGCCACGAGGAGCAGCCCTTCGACGAGGGGAAGCACCCAGCGGGGCCCCAGGCGCAGGTCGTCGGGCAGCAGCAGGGTCAGCACCGCAGCGGCGATGACGGCTGCGGCCATCGGCCAGCGGGCCTCGCCGTACGGCGCCTGCTGGAGCTCGTGCCGACTGCTCTCGTCACGGGGGTGCTGTCGGGTCATGGCCGGCCGCCATCCGGGGTCAGGCCGGTGAGACGAGTGCGGTGGCGGACCGGCAGCTGTCGTGCCCTTTCGAGTGCCATCGCCTCATTGTGTGGAGGGGCTGCCGTGTAGGCACCGTGTGACACGCGGAGCGGTCGACCAGCGTCGTCGTCTCTCATCCGGCTGCTGTGAGGGCGTGTCGGGCTGCGACGGATCCTGCCGGCGGCTGTCCATCGACAACTGCTTGTCCAGCGACACCCGAGCAGGCCCACAACCGATGGGCAAACCCGAACCGCCCGCGCCGCCCGCGAGACCGCCGTGCTCGACCCGGCCGGACGCCCGCTGACCGGCCGGCTCCAAGCTCTCCTCGACGACCCCGCTCAAGCATCCTCGGCCCACCTCGGTCTGCTCGCTGTCGCCGATCCGGCTGGCCTCGACCACGCCCAGCTCGCCGAAGCGGCGCTGCACTCGGCCGAGACCCGCGCCGACCTGAAAGGCGCCTGCGACGCCCTACAAGCGCTCAGTACCGCCGCCCTCACCCCGCAGCAGCACGACCGGCTGGACTCCGTCGAGGTTACGACCATGGAGGAGTCGGCCTGGCCGGCGTCACGGCCCGTGCGCTTCGATGCCCGGGAACTCCACGCGAGCGCTGATCGTCGCGCACATCAATGTCGATGGTTCCCTCGCCGGTTGCAAACCGGGGCGCTGCCTTGCGCCGGGCGCCCCGGCTGCGGTCATCCTGAGATCGCGTTGCTGGTGATGGTTCCTGCTGCCCACTTGTTACTCGCTACCACTGGGTTCTCTGGTACGTCTGGCCGAAACGGCCGCAAACTGACAGGGCACAGATGCCACACGCCTTCGAATTCCGGACCGAGACGTATTGCGTGAGAGCGCACTCCAATTCCTAGGTTCGGACGCATGCGATACATCAAACTCGGAACGACCGGACTGGAAGTCTCCGCCATCGCCCTCGGCTGCATGAGCTTCGGCGAGCCGGACCGGGGCGGCGAGCCCTGGTCGCTGGGCGTGGACGCCAGCCGGGACATCATCAAGCAGGCCCTTGAGAGCGGCGTCAACTTCCTCGACACGGCCAATGGGTACAGCGCCGGAAGCAGCGAGGAGATCGTCGGCCAGGCGGTCAAGGACTTCACCCGGCGCGAGGAGGTCGTTCTGCCGAGACCGACGCGGGCGGCAGGATCCTCTACCGTGACGAGGACCAGGCGGTGGCCGAGCGCGTCCACGAGATCGCGGGCAAGCGGGGCCTGTCCCCGGCCCAGGTCGCCCTGGCCTGGGTCATGCGCAACCCGGTGGTGACCTCGCCCATCGTCGGGGTCACCAAGTCGGCCCAGCTGGCCGACGCGCTCGCCGCCGTGGACGTCGAACTCGACGAAGATGAGGCCGCCTACCTGGAGGAGCCCTACCAGCCACACGAGGCCGCCTACCTGGAGGAGTTCTTCTACAAGCAGCAGCCTGTGGCGGGTTCCCGGTAGTCCGGGGGCCGCCGGGCCTTCGACGAGTCCTTGGCCCCGGCCTTCACAGCCCTGTGGCCGGCCCGGCGGTGCCTGCCGTACCCCGCGCCGAACTGTTCCATGTGCAGAAGCCCCGGCCGCGCCTGGCGGTTCAACCCGTGAGGGTGTTGAGCCAGCCGATCAGCAGACGGTTGACCTCCTCGGGGCGTTCCTGCTGGATCCAGTGGCCGCAGCCCTCTACGAGGTGGGAGGCGGCCAGGCCGGGGAGGGTGGTGGGGAAGGCGTCGATGGCGTCGGACATCCAGGTGGTGGAGGCGTCCAGGGCGCCGCCGATGAACAGGGACGGCTGCTTGATCGGGGCTCCGCGGTGGGGGGCGAGGTCCTCCCAGTCGCGGTCCACGTTGCGGTAGCGGTTGAGTGCGCCCGTCAGACCCGTGCGCTCGAACTCTCCGGCGTACACGTCGAGGTCGTCCTCGGCCAGCCAGGCCGGGAGGATGCCGGCGGGAAAACGGTCACGCAACTGGCCGCCGTGGGCGACGAAGTGCGGGTCGGGCTTGCCCTGGGCGGGCATGGTGTCGGCGGACAGGGCGGCGTAGAAACCCGCGAGCCAGCCCCGCACGTCAGGCTCGATCTCCGTCTCGGCGCGCCCGGACTCCTGGAAGTAAGAGACGTAGAACTCCTGCTCGGGGCCGCCGATCTGGCCGAAGATGTCGGTGGGGCGGGGCCCGCCGGGTGGCGCGTACGGGACGCTCAGCAGGGCGACGGCCCGGAAGACCTCGGGGTGGAGCAGGGCGGAGGTGGCGGCGATGTTGGAGCCCCAGTCGTGGCCGACGACCACCGCGTTCTCCTCGCCGAGGGCGTGCACGAGGGCGACGTTGTCCTCCACCAGGTCCAGCATCCGGTAGGCATCGGTCGCCGCAGGCTTGGAGGAGCGGCCGTAGCCGCGCACGTCGAGGGCCACCGCCCGGTAGCCGGCCGCGGCGAGGGCCGGGAGCTGGCGGCGCCAGGAGTACCAGGACTCGGGGAAGCCGTGCACGAGCAGGACCAGCGGGCCGGTGCCCTGCTCGACCAGGTGCAGGCGCCCGGCAGGGGCCTCGACGGTGCGGTGGTGGAGTGCGGCGGACGGCTCGGGCTGCATGGGGTCTTCTCTCGGTTCGCGGGTGGACGCAGGTACGCATCGATCATGCGACGCAGCGGCCGTCCACCGCGATTACCCTTGCCACTCTGGCAAACTTGCATGACAGGACGGTGGAGCGGCACGTCCGTAAGGGGGCAGAGCAAGTGACAGGCGACGACCTGGCCGACACACTGGCGGCGATGGGCCCCCGGCTGCGGGCCGCACGCGAACACCGCGGCTCCACGCTCACCGGCGTCAGCTGCGCGACGGGCATCTCCCCGAGCACGCTGTCGCGGATCGAGACCAGCCGACGCAAACCCACCCTGGAAGTGGTGCTGCGGTTGGCGAAGGAGTACGGCGTCTCTCTGGACGAGCTGGCCGGCACCGCTCCGGCCGCCGAGCCCCGCACCTCCGCGCTCCAGCGTTTCGGCGACGACAAGGCGGTGCTGCCGCTGACCCGGTACGTCGGGGGCCTGCACGCCCACAAACACGTCCTACCCGCCGTCCAGGAGCCGCCCGCGCGTCCCCGGCAGGCCTCCCACGACGGCTGGGAATGGCTCTGCGTCCTGTACGGGCGGCTGTGGCTCGCACTCGGCGACCAGGACCTCGTCCTGAGTGCCGGGGACGTCACCGAGTTCGACACCCGCAATCCCCATGGGGTCGCGAACGCCGGCCCCGGCGGCCCCGTCGAGTACTTGATCATGTTCGGACCGCAGGGAGAGCGCCTGCGACCACGCACCCCGCCCGCCCCCGGCCCAAGGGCCCGGTAGCAAGGCAGCGAACGAACGGCCTGACGTCCCGAATACGCCCAGGATGCCAGGCCTCTTCCTCGTCCGGCTGAGTTTGCTGCTATGGCAGGGTGCCGACCGTGTAGGTGTCATAGATGTCGAGGAGGTCCTCCTCGGCTTCCAGCCACACCTCCGGCGGCATCCGGCAGACCAGGGCGGTCAGCCGGGCGACGGCGGTCAACCCCGGCAGCCGGTCGGCCTCCTCGGTCAGCAGAGGCTCGGTGCCGGGCCACTCTGCGATCAGCGCACGCAGACAGTCGTACCGGGCGCGGTCCTCGGTGAGGGCCGGACGGTCGTCCGTGACGTGCCAGAGGCCCGCCGTCGGGACCGACCGGCACGCGGCGACGAGGAGCCGCCGCAATGCCGGGTCCGCGTCCGCCCACGAGGCGGGGAGGTCCAAGTCGGCCAGGGCCGCCGCGGCCTTCTCCTCCGCCTCGGTCAGCCGGTCCGGGGCGATGCCCAGCGCGGTCAGCCCGTAGGGGGGCTCACCGTGCCAGTGCAGCAGGCAAAGCACCTGCGGACAACGGGGCACAGGCACGTCTCACCTCATCCCATCAGGTAGTGCCTGTCGTAGTCGTCGAGCGCGGGTTCGTCGCAGCGACATCGATCAGCCTGGGCGGTGGGTGCTGTTCATATGGACGTCGGCGACCGGCGAGCGGAGCACAGTGCGTGATCGACGAGAGTCGTGACGTCCTGGTGCTGCCGAGTGGCGCTGCTTTCGTCTCCTGGTCGGCTGTGCAAGGAGACCGTGATGGTGGTCCGGCCGTCCGAAGTCGTGGCAGGCCATACCAGGTAGCCGAATCCGTCGCCGCTGTGCCCCCAGTATCCGCCGCCGCAGGACAGTGGTGTCCAGAACAGGCCGAGCCCGTCGCGCGTGCCCGGTGGGAAGCCGCGGTCGCGGGGACTTCGAAGGTGCGCTGCATCTCGGCCAGTTGGGTGGGGGCCAGAAGCCTGCCTTGCACCAGTGCCGTGAAGAACCTGTTGGTGTCGGTGTTCGTGCTGATCACCGACCCGTCGGCGTCGGCGTCGAAGGGCAGGTAGGCGATCGTGGTGTCGGTCACGGCACCACCCGGCTCGAACTGCTGGTAGTTCCGGGCATGAGGGCCGGGCAGGAACGGCCAGTTGCCGGGTGTGAGAGTGCGGGTGAGCCGCAGCGGACGAAGAATCCTGGCCCGGACCTCGTACTCCCATGAATGGCCCGTGACCGCTTGGATGACCATGCCCAGGAGAACGTAGTTGGTGTTGGAGTACTCCCAGCCAGAACCGGGTGCGAAGGACGGCGCATGCTGCATCGCGAGGGCCACACGCTGCCGGGAGGTGTAGGTGGCCCAGCGGTTCGCGCGATACCCGACCGCGCTGAGGTCGGGGACGACGTCGCCGATGTAGTCGGGCAGCCCGCTGGTGTGCTGAAGCAGTTGGCGCAAAGTGACCCGGCGCCCGTCATTACCGTGGCCGCGGACCAGGCCAGGCAGCCACGCGTCCACCGTGTCGTCCAGCGACAGGCGGCCTTCACCGACGAGCTGGAGCAGTACGACCGCGACGAACGTCTTCGTGGCGCTGCCGATCCTCACGTACCCGTCCGCGGCCACAGGCTGCCCGGTGCTGAGATCGCCGACCCCGCTGCGGACTGTCCGCACTCCGTGAGGCGTCTCCAATGTCACCGATACGCCCGTGACGCCGTCGTCCCGCAGGGCGTCGGCATCGCGCTGCAGTTGGGACAGGCGATCAAAGGGCGCCGCCAGGGATACTGCCGGAACAAACAGCGTCAGAAGAGCGACAGCGAACGCGGCCACTGTACGACGACTGATCCGACTCAGCGTGATCGACATGAGGCAACGCTATGAACGGCACGTGCGGCGAACCATCCAGTCACCCGGAGGTCCCGTCCTCGGGTTCTCCACAGTGCTGCACCTGACGTCGGCCACCGCCTTGGACCCGCCGCAGCACATGAACACCCGCCCACAACAGAGAACTGTCACATGAGGTCACTCCATCAAGAGCATGCTGAGGTGGGTGTATGCCGTGCCCTGCTCGGTGAACTGCACGCCGTTTTCGCCCGCCACACGGGCGCCGCGTGTCCTGGGCGCTGACGGCGCTCCCTGATACCGGAAGACGGACTCCAGCGGGCTCAACCTGCTCATACAGTCGCGCCGCCGCCTTCACGGCTGCCATTGCCCCACCGTGCGCGGCCGAAAAGGTTGGCCGGCGCAACGAACCGCCGCCCGACATCCAACGTCTACAGGTGCGTGGGTGCGCACTGACCTCGCGCACCGAGTCGTATTCGAGGGGAACCGAACACGTCATGAAGACCAAAATGGCCGCCGTGGCCCTTGCGGCGATCGTCGCCGCCAGCACCGCCGTCGCCGCCGTCCCGGCCTCGGCCGCCACCACCAAGGCCGCGCCGACGCGTTGCCACACCGCCGACCTGAAGGCCGGTTTCGCCACCAGGGACGACGCGAAGCCGGAGATGGGGCAGACCGGGAAGCAGACGCAGGCGTTCATCTGGTTCACCAACATCAGCAACCGCACCTGCACCCTGTCCGGCTTCGCCGGTGTCGACATGGTCGGCGCCCAGAGGACCGACGGCACCTGGTCCCTGGTGCGCTCGGCCAAGAGGCCCACGAAGATCACCCTGGGGCGGGGGGACACGACGGACTTCAGCATCAATCTGCTCCCCGTTGCCAGGTCCACGCCGCAGAAGGAGAAGTTCGTCCCCGCGACGTTCCTGGTCACCCCGCCGAACGAGACAAAGCACTTCACCCTGAAGTGGCCGTTCGGCGGCCAGATCCTGAAGCAGGACGGCGCCACCCACCCGGGCACCTACCTCAATCCGGTCGGGCAGTAATCCCCCGCGGCCGCGCGGTCGGGGCTCCAGGAGGGCCTTGACCGCGCGGCGCTCGTCCATCGCGCGGTAGCCCTCGGCGTCCTGGTCCAGGGCGCGCGGATCCGCCCACGCCTCCAGCCTCTCGAAGCCCTCAGCCGTGGGACTTCGGTGGCGACCGCCACTCGCGGGCTGATGCTGACCGGTGTCGTAATTGCGGAAGATCAGTGTGCGTCCTGACGCCGTGAGCCGGGACATAGAGCCCGTCGGATCGTAACTCCGCTCGCTGGCCGCGTCGGTGGGCGTCGCACGGCGTACGACACGACCCAGTTCGTCGTAGCCTAGAGTCATCGTGTGACCGTTGACGGTCTCCGACCGCAGGAGACCGGTCCCGCAGCCGGGTCATGGTCGAGTCCGGACCCACCGCGCGCGTCAGCTCGTCGAAGACATCGTGCTCATACGCCGTCACCGCCCCGCCCACGTCTTGCGGGCGAGCTGACCGACGGCGGCGTAGACATAGTGCACCGTCTGGCCGGCAGCGTTGGTACGGGCCGTCAGTTGACCGGCCGCGTCGTAGGCGTACTGCTGCGTACTGCCGTCGAAGTCGGTCTCGAGATGAGCCGGCCGCCTGGATCGTAGGTGTACGTCCAGGTGTCAGGCCCCGCGGATCGGTTACCTGACGCAGCCGCAACTCGATGTCGTGCCCGAACTCGTAACGGGCGCCGTCCGGTTCCGTTCGCGCCGTCAGGCGGTCGAAAAGCGCCGTACTCGTACACCGTCCGCCCGCCGTCGGGGGTGCTGCGGGTGAGCACCTTACCTTCGCCGTCGTAGGTCCACTCGTGTTCGCCGCCATAGGGATCCGCGCGGCGCAGCAGTCGACTCGCGAACCACCGGTACGTCACGTACCGTTGCTAGTAACGGCACGCACGCGGAACTCACCTAGGAAGGTGAAGACCATGCCGCCTCTAGACGGACTCGTGTCCAGCCGGTCTGGTCAGGAAGCCTGGTGCTTTTGCCGTAAGTGCTGGGGGTTGTTCTACCAGGGGGAGCCATCTGGGCCCAAGGGCAGTTGCCCTGCTGGCGGGGCTCACGAAGCGCAGGGCTTCAATT
Source organism: Streptomyces sp. 1-11 (assembly GCF_007176755.1). Classification (GTDB taxonomy): domain Bacteria; phylum Actinomycetota; class Actinomycetes; order Streptomycetales; family Streptomycetaceae; genus Streptomyces. The sequence goes on along the minus strand of NZ_BJTV01000007.1, from coordinate 406,623 downwards.
TCTACCTCCCCCACGATACGGACCTCCCCTTCACTCAGTCGCATTGGCGCTTCTGCGTTAAGTGCTGGGGAATGTTCTGGGAGTCAGATCAGCCGGGACCTCAGGGGCGATGCCCGAAGGATAACAATCCCCATCAGGCGCAACCGCCATCCCAGAGCTTCACATTCCATCTCCCTTGCAACGTGCAAGAGGCCCCATGGTCACAGGCGGGCTGGCGATTTTGCTGGAAGTGCTTTGGCATGTTCTTCGAAGGAAGTGAACGAGGCCCTGAGGGTCGGTGCCCGCAGGACAGCAACGCCCATGAAGCCCGGCCCGACGACTTCCGTTTTGTCCTTCCGCACTGGGGCTTCCCTTCGGACGTCGGCACTTCGGAAAGGCACCAGATTTTCGATCTGGTCAACATGACGCGCCAGCACCAACCGCGGCCCTGCGCAAGCAACCTGCAGATTGACTTGCGTCTGGACGGTCTCGCGCAAGCTCACAGCCAAGACCTTGCTGAACATCCGGGCCTCTGGAACAAGCTCACTCCCGACGGCTGGCCGGGGCATTACGGTTCCAACGGCAGCTTGCCAACTGAGCGGATCAAGTGGGCAACAGGCGCCACGGGGCAAGAAAACGTAGCCATGCAGTGGGCCACCGGGAATGCTCCACCCGCACTACAGGCCGTACTTGACTCGTGGATGAGTGATGCTGCCCATAAGGGAACACTGCTCAACTGTGCCTTCAAGGCGACCGGCATAGGTTTCTCCGTTGGTCACGGTAAAGCACCTGACGGTTCTGGCCGGGATGCGAATTTCTATTATCTCACCCAGGACTTCATTTAGCCTCGACCTTGCATGACGGTCCGCCGATGGGGTCGGTGGACCGTTTTGCTTTCCGTGGTTGTTGGTGGGCAGGCCATCCAGGCAGAGCAGCTCAAGCGCGATCTGGAGGATCTACAGCCAGACCGTGTTCTGCGCGATGTGGTGCAGGGGCAGGTTGCGCAGGCCGGACTGGAACCGCCCCTGGGCACTGGACTGCGACCTACGCCTCCGGGCCAACCCCGTCGAGGTCCGCGTCGGTCCGCCGCGGCGGACGCCCCCTCGACACCGCAGCCTGACCAACCGCGAACCGCAGCCCCCGAACGCCGAAGGGCAAGTTGAGGGGGAGAAGGACAGCGGCAGAAGGATGGCTCAGGAGGCGGACGGCTCGATCTCCCCCGCGAAGACGATGACCTGGTCGATAAGGCTCCGTCGCAGATGGACGATGTCCGTTCCCGCCAGGCGGGGGCCTCCGTCAGGCGTGGTGAAGACCCACCGGTACCGGGCCCATTCGTCCGGCATGTCCACCGCTGAGCAGCGCACCATCGTGCCGGTCCCCGCCGGGTGGCGCCGGATGTCCAGCACGAACTGCTCGACCGCCGCGATTCCTTCGCTGCGACCCAACGGTCCCCAGAAGACCACGTCTGAGGTCAGGGCTTGGGAGAGCAGGGCAGTCACATAGCTGTCGTCCGAGGCGTTGAACGCGGAGATGAACGTGTCGATCGCGGAGCGTGCGGTCTCTTCCTGCATGCCCCAGTAATACCAGCCCTTTCGCGAGCGCTCGTCCTACGAGCCGCCTTCCGATGTGCCGGAAGGTGTAGGCGTGGCCGTCCTCGTCCCACGAGGTGCAGCCGATGAGGTTCGGCCCCGGCTGGAAAGCGGATCCGTCCATCCGCCGAGCCCTGCCCGCCTACCTCCGCGAGGCCCCTGCCCTGACCGGCAGGGGATGGACAGCGCGACCCACCCGGCACCCGCCCGTGTGCCGGCCCTGCCGCCGGACGGAAAACCGGTTTCATGGCCGCCAGTCCGACCGGGACCATGCCGGCATGGATCTCGCTGCCTGGCACCTCACCCACGACCTCGACGACTTCCTCACCCGCGGCACCGGCTTCCTGCGCTCCCGGCCGGCCCTGCACACCGTCCCCCTGACCGTGACGGACATGCTGCGCCGGCAGGGGCTGCACGTCTACGGCGACGGAGCCCCGCTCTTCGGCACGCTCGAGGACGCCCGGGGCGGCGTACGGGCGGTCCTGTTCCACACCCCGCCCCAGGCCCTCAGCCTCACCCCGCTCGCCGCCCAGGACGCCATGGCCCTGGCGGAGCGCCTAGCCGACCTGCGGCACCCGGTGACCCGCATCAGCGCCGAACGGGACACGGCCGAGGCCTTCGCCGACGCGTGGCCGCTGCGCACCGGGGTGACGGCCGTCCTCGATGCACGCCAGCGCCTGTATCGGCTGGTCGAGTTGGCCGTACCCGAACCGCCGCCGGCCGGCCGGGCACGGGTCGCCGGGCCCGGTGATCGGGAGCTGCTGATGCGCTGGCACGACGAGTTCGTCGTGGCGGCGGGTCTGCGCATGGGCAGGGAACCGGGCGAGTGGGCCGACGCCCGTCTCGCCTACGGCGGCATCACCCTCTGGGAGGCCCCCGACGGCACCCCCGTCTCCATGGCGGGCGCGACTCCGGAGATCGCCGGCCAGGTGCGGGTAGCCCCTGTCTACACCCCGGCGCACCTGCGGGGCCGCGGTTACGCGGGCGCGGTGACGGCCGAGGTGAGCCGTGCCGCCCTGGAGCGGGGCGCGACGGAGGTGCTCCTCTTCACGGACCTGGCGAATCCGACGAGCAACGCGCTGTACCAACGGCTCGGCTACCGAGGGGTCGCGGACTTCGCGACGTACGCGTTCGAGGACTGAGGGACACAGCTCCCGCCCCTGCGGCAGTAGTTGTAGTGCAGGCCGGTTTCCGGGTCGTAGTACTGGCCCGGAAGGCGCAGGGGCGTATAGGTGGTGCTGTTGTCCGCCCATGCCGTTGCTCCCCAGAGTGTGCTGCGGGTGCGCCAGGCGATGTCACCGTGTTCGTCGATGAGTCGCTCAGGGTGACTAACGAAAAAACGCCCCCGGCCCCCGACCTCGCCCGCACTGGGTGGCCGGTGTCGGGCCTGCTGTGAGTGGAGTGGCTCAGCGCAGCCGTCGCGCACGCAGCACCAGGTCGTCGGTATGGTGCGCGCCGGCGCCGCCGTCGGGTGCCACGCGTGGTCGCTGCTCGTTCACCTCGACCTTCCAGTCGTCGGTGAGCAGGGCGGCGACCATCGAGGGCCAGACGTAGTCAGCCGGGTCGAAGCCGCTGTCGTGCGCCTGCTGGGTGTCCATCCCCGCGTGGTGGACAAGCAGCAGCACGCCGCCGGGCGCGACGGCCGCGAGCAGCGCTCGCTCGGCTGCGGCGTCGGGGGTGCGCAGCAGGGCTGGATACTGCGCGGAGACCAGGTCGAAGGAGGCCGGCGGGAGCGCCGCTTCCGTCAGCGCGGCGTGCACCCAGCGAACGACGACGCCTGCGTCCCGCGCGTGCCCGGCAGCCCGCTCCAGCGCCACGCCCGAGACCTCGAGCGCGGTCACGTCCCAGCCGCCGCGCGCGAGCCAGACGGCGTCCGCGCCCTCGCCGCAGCCGACGTCGAGCACCCGCCCGGGCGTGAGCCCGGCGACCTCGGCCACGAGCGCACCGTTGGGCCGGCCGCTCCACAGCTGTTGTCGGTCGGCGTATCGGTTGTCCCACTCCGCCCGCACCGCGGGGTCTCCGACGTATCCGTCGTCAGGCAAGGAAGTGTCAGGCGCGGGCGATCCCGCTGCGATGTTCTCGGTCACGGGCCCAACGTCACCCATCGTGGCCCGGTCACGCCACTCTTGTTGCCGCTCCGGCAAAACGGCGTCCAAGAGGCGAGGAGCAGCCGGGCGTAGGCGTACTGGACGTCATCGACACAGACCGGCCGCGGCATCCTTGACCTGCGCAGTCGGTCGGACGGCTGGGCTTACGTAGTCGGTCGGACGGCTGCGGGACGACCGCGCGGATCCGGCTGCGGCGCAGACGGAGACGCGCGGCCCGGGGGCGGCGCCGCCCGTCAGTAGCTGCTGGTGCAGTCGGTGTCGTAGGAGCCCTGGACCTTCCACGTACCGCACGCCCAGGCCTTCACGTCCTTGTCGTTGACCATGACGCTGTAGAAGTGGCCGCTGCCGTTCGTCGTGTACTGCTTTCCCTGGCTGTTCTTGATCACGATCTTGGAGCCGGACGGGGCGCTGATCCTGAAGCGGCCCCAGGCCGCCCGGCAGGAGGGGCTGTAGCGCAGTTCCATGGCTGTGACCGGGCCGGAGCCCTCGGCCACCGTGCGGGCGTCGTTCGCACAGGTCGTGTTGCCGGGGTTCACGCCGTTGCAGGAGGAACCGAGGCAACTGGTGGCGGCGGAGGCCGAGGGCGCGGTGACCAGGCCGCCGGCCAGCAGCGCTCCGGTGCCCAGGAGGACGGTCGCGAGGTGCTTCATGGGATGCCTTTCCGAGTCGGATCGGGGTGTCGGGAGCCGGCGGCGGGACTGCCGCCGGCGTGGGTGATGTCCTGGTGATCGCTTGCGCGGGTGTACCGAGTCGGGCCGTCCGGGAGCGGAACGCACCGAACCCCTGTGGGTGGCGGCGAGCGGCCGCGGGCGATTCGCCGCGGCCGGCCCACCCCCGCCGGCGGGGACGGTGCCCGGCCGGCGTCCAGGGCGAGCCGGGCGCCCCGCGTGAAGGCATCAGTAGTACGTGACGTCCCAGTGGTTGGCCCAGGACTCGTCGGCGTAGTCGATGAGCGTCCTGCCGCCGGAGGTCACGCGCCACACCCAGGCGCCGTCACCGCGCTTGTGGTGCTTCCTGGAGTGCGCGTGGATGTAGTTGGTGACGCACGAGGTGCGGGCCACATCGACCTTGTAGCCGTTCCAGTGGCTGTACGTGCCGCCCGCGTGGCCGGTCTCCGTGCCGCCGGTGATGACGATGCGGCAGCCGCTCTTCTGCTTCAGGCTGATGACCCCGTCGACGGTGCGGGCTCGGATGTCCTGCAGGCTGGTGCAGTTCTTGTTGTTGCGGTTGGTGCAGTTGCCCGAGGAGGAACGGGTGATACCGGCCGCCCGCAGCCGTGCCGCGGCCTGGGCGTCGCTGAGCTTGCCACCACCACCGCCGCCACCGGCGCCGCCGCCCCGCACCAGGGCGGCCCACGTCTGGACGTCGACGATGCCGTTGGCGGTCAGGTGCTTGGCCCTCTGGAAGGCCTTCACCTTCGCCGCGGTGCCCGAACCGAAGACCCCGTCGGCGGTGAGCGCGTAGCCGTTGTCGGTGAGCTGGCGCTGCGCGGCCTTGACGCCCGCACCCCTGGAGCCGGACTTGACCGTCATGACCAGCTTGGCCCAGGTGTTGGGTCCGACGATGCCGTCGGCGGTCAGGTGCTTCGCCCTCTGGAAGGCCTTCACCTTCGCCGCGGTGCCCGAACCGAAGACCCCGTCGGCGGTGAGCGCGTAGCCTCGCGCGGTCAGCAGCAGCTGGACAGTGGCCACGTCCACACCGCGCTGCCCGGACTTGACGGTCGGCCAGGTCGCCTGGACTGCGACGCCGGCGCTGGAGCCTGGCTGCACCTTGTCGGGCAGGGCGGTCGCCGCAGCGGTGGTGGCGCCGGCTGCCGTGACGCCGGTTGCCAGGCCCATGGCGAGGAGCATGGACGCGGCCAGGCTTCGGCCGGGTCGCCTTCGTGTGGTGGTGAGCATGATGGTGGTGGTTCCTTTCCTTGATCTGCTGTCAGGTGCGGCCTGAGAAGGCTGCTGCGCGTGAGCCCGGGTCGGAACCGCTGCCGTTGATATGACGACACCCCTGCTCGGGTGCGTCGGTGCCCGCATGGATCAAGTCCTTTCACGGCGGGGTGTCAGCGCGGCATCCGTGGGCGACCTGCGACGGAAACGAGCATGGCGGCGCCGGGACCGCGCCTCCAGCGCATGGTGGGCTCAGCGACGTCCCGGGATTTCTCAGGCCTGTCACCTGCGCATTCGCCTGAAGCTGCAAGTTCCCGGGACAGCTCACCGATCCTCACCGGCCCTCGCCCGTGACCGAGGCGCGTTCGCCCCCGGCCTTGTGGCCCCGGGCCCCACCGATGACCGGAACCGACCTGCGCGCAGATGTGCCCATGGGGAAGCCACGTCGCACCGGTGCCGGCACTGGCCATACTCAGCAGGAGCGGCGGCACCGCGGAAAGGAGCAGAGTGAGGTGGAAGGCACTGCCACCGTCGTTGGATGCGAACGGGCGACGGTTCGTCAGCACGCTGCGGCAGTTGAAGGATCACAGCGGGCTGACACTGAAAGCCCTGCAGGCGAAGACCTATTTCAGCGCCTCGTCGTGGGCCCGATATCTGAACGGCACAGCCTTCCCTCCGGCCGCGGCAATCGAGGCTCTGGCCCGGATCACCGACGCGGATGTCGGTTCCCTGCTGGCGTTGCGCGCTGCCGCGGAGAAGACATGGAACACGGATGAAGTGAGTACGGCGGCCGCTCCCGGGCACCGGTCGGAGCGGACGAAGGACGGCCCGGGCGCAGACGGCCCACGCATTCGCGTCCTGGCGCTGTCCCTGACCGTGGGAACGCTTCTCTTCTCCGCCGTGCTGTCCGTGGCGCTCATCCTCGACACCCATCGCTCGGCGCCCGGCGCCGCGCCGGGATCAGACAACGGTGTCGGCAAGTACGACTGCCGCTACACACGGCGTGGCGATCTGCTCTTCGGCGGGAACAGCACCACGTCGTCCCGCCAGGTGATGCTCAACAGCACTGGTCCGGACGTAGCCGAGGTGCAGTGCCTGCTGGTGCGCCACAAGTTGTCCCCGGGTGATGTCGACGGGTACTACGGGCACCACACCCAGGCCCAGGTCGAACGCCTGCAGGAACAGGACCACTTACCGGCCGATGGTGTCGTGGGAGAGGACACCTGGCGCCTGCTGCGGCATGTGCAGTGATCAATGACCGGTATGCCGAAACGGGGGTTTCGACGATGAGGAAGTACCCGAAGGGGACACGGCCGCGCCCGCTGCCGCCCGCACTTCCGGAGGCCTACGCGCACCTGATCAACGGAATGCGGGAACTGAAGGACCGCAGCGGCCTGACGCTGGCGGAGCTGGCTGATCTGACCACCATCAGCAAGTCCTCCTGGGAGCGTTACCTGAACGGCAAGCAGTTCCCACCCCGGCACGCCGTCGACGCGCTCTGTCTGACGGTGCGGTCGCCGGACGCGGACATCATGGAACGGTGGGTGCGCGCCGAAGCGGTCTGGAGCGGACGCGAACCAGGACTCGCGGCACATGGTCAGCTCTCCCCCACCGTGACTGGGAACGCGTCAGGTAAAGCCACGCTCCCAGCACCGGCAGGAACTCCTGAGCCAGAATCGGCCCGGTCACCCGGACCGGTACGCGCCCTCTTGCTGGCCGCCTCCGAGAAGACCACGGAACACCCCGCAGTCACCGCGATCGGCGTGCTACTCGCCTCAGCCATGATGATCGTCCCGGCCGCGCTCTACCATGCGTCCCACGACACCGCCCGGGCGTCCTCGATCCTCCCGCCGATCTGCCGGCTGAAGTCGTGTTCCGGCCGTGACCCCAGGACCACCGCGTGCGAGGACCCGAAGACACTGGCGTCCTACACCGCGGCGGACGGGACCCGCCTCGAACTCCGCCTCAGCCCCCGGTGCCAGGCCGGCTGGATCCGTGCCCGCCCCACCCACGCCGGCTTCCGCATCGAGATCAGTTCTCCGGGGCAGCGCCCCCGCGGCAACACGGCGACGCAGGCATCCGGCGAGGACTTCGTCACCACACCCATGATCTCCGCACCTCAGCCCTCCCGCCTGCACGCCTGTTACTACCCCTCCGCCGACCGGCCCAGCAGAGAGTGCTTCGACGTCTAGTGGCCCTAGGTGGCTGGGACGTTGGTGACGTGACCTGATGAGCTCGTGCGCGCTGAGCGGTGAGGCTTCTAAGCCGGCCGTCCGCCGGTCTCCTGCGGTGCCAAGGTGCGCACGACGTCGAACTCGTTGCCCTCGGGGTCGGCCATGACCACCCAGTTCCGGTCCGGGCCCTGGCCCACGTCCACCTTGACGGCGCCGAGACCGAGCAATCTGGTCACCTCGTCCTCGGTGCTGCGGTCGATCGGGCTGACGTCGAGGTGGAGCCGGTTCTTGACGGTCTTGCCCTCAGGCACCCGTATGAACATCAGGGTGGGCGGCATCTGCCGGGCCCGGACTTCCTCGACGGTCGGCACCCAGGAGCCGATCTCGACCTTGCCCTCGCTTCGGTCGATCACCTGGAAGTCCAGGACCTCGCACCAGAAGGCCGCGAGCCTCTCCGGATCCTGGCAGTCGACGGTCAATTCGGTGAACCTGCTTGTCATGCTTCTCCCAGATAGTGCGGACGGGGCCCAGCGTAGGTCGCCCGCCCGGCAGATCCGAGATGTTTTCGGCCCGAGACATCGAACGGGCATGGTCTGACGGAGACCGCCCTCCCCCGCCGTGCCTCACCTCAGGGCGGAGGGCTCGCGGGACGCGCAGAATCCGCATCGGCCTCGCCCGCTACCGGCATGTGGGATCGGAAATGGTCGAGACGGTGTAGGGCGGTTGCCCCGCCGGCTCATCGAGCTGGCTGTTGACCACGTAGAGGCGGCAGTCGTGGCGAGCTAGGGTGGTCGGGAGGTCGAACCGGTCACCGGTGATCCGATAGCGCACCCTCCCACTGTGCAGCCCCTTGCCCAGCTCGGCGATGTAGACCCCGGCGGGCGCACCGTAGTTGAGCACCGCATAGAGATACCGACCGTGCAGCAGCATGCCGTCGGCTCCGAACGACGTTCCGCCGAGCTGCACCTCCTCGACGGCCTTCGTCTCGGTGTTCACCCGCCACACCGCCTCCGTGCCGTTGGACGCAACGAGCAGCGTCCTGCCGGTACGGTCAGCCGTGATGCCGTTGAGCAGCCAGTACTGCGCCGGGAACTGGGGAGCTGCGCTGCGGATGTCGAACCAGGGCCGCAGCGGGCCCAGTCGACCGGCGCGCAGCTCAGCCCGGTGGATCACGGGATTGGCCCAGTCGGTGACGTAGACGGCGTCTTCGGTGATGACGAGATCGTTGAGACTCGCGGCGCCGAGGGGACCGTCGGCGGCGGTGCGGCGGGCGACCAGCCGCCCATTTCGATCGTGGACCGTCAGGGTCGAGCCGCCCACGGAGAAGACGCGGTGGCGGGCATCGGTGTGCACGCCTAGCGCGCTCGGACGGTCGGCGATGCCCTGAGCGGCGAAAGGCCGCAGCTCGGCGTCACCGATGCGTCCCGTGAACAGCCGGCCCGTGCCTTTGGAGGTCACGTACATCGTGCCGTCCCGCTCCACCGCGACTCCCTCTGGCAGGATGCCGGGATCCCGCGAAACGACGTAGGAGTCGGGAAGGTCTCGAGCACCTGCGGGAACTGCCTGGCCGGCCGCCGCGAGCAGCACCGAAGCCCCCAGACAGAACAGACGTGTCATGACACGCATCCATCCACCTCCCGGAAGAAGTCACGCCGGGACTGCAGCATCAGCCCCTACGCGAAGCCATTTGACGAACCATCGGCGATTGCGCCGGGTCGCAAGCCTGCGCCAATCAGGCGTGCTGCCGCGACGTTCCGTGCCATGATTCGATCAGGTTCGAAGGGACAGCCGCGGGACCGGACAGCCGGGAGGTTCGTTGATCGAGCTCACCGTGGACGCCGCCGGGCTCGCCCGTTCCCGCTTCGCCGTCTCACCGTTGCACGAGGCCGTCGCCACCCTGCTGCCCTGGGGCATGCGCCCGGCCCCCGATGCCGACGTGTGGGTCGCCCGCGCGCGACGTGTGCTGCGCCGGCACCGGGCTCGGCTGCCGCTGTTGTCCGAACTGGCCCTGGACGCGGGTGGGTACGTGCCCGACTTCCTCAGCCCGCATCCAGTCGGCCCCTCCCCCAGCGTCGAGGAGGAGCTGGAGCGGGTGCGATGTACCCCGCCCGAACGTGTCCTGGGTGAGCTGCGGGCGCTGCAAGATGGGCGACCGAGCAACGGTCTCGCCGGTTGTGAGCTGCCGCCGGCGGTACGGCGGGCGGTGGCGCGGGGCGGCGCGTACGTGGCACGACAGGCGGCGGACGAGCTGCGGAGCTACTGGGAGCTGGCCTTCGCCCCGCACTGGGAGACCGCCAGGAGCGTTCTGGACGCAGAGGTCGAGCGATGCGCCGGCGTACTGGCCCGGCAGGGAGCGGCCAGGCTCTTCAACTCCCTGCACCCCGGCATCCGATGGGCTGACGGCACCCTGCTCGTGGAGAGCAGGTTCCAGATCACGCTGCCCGTGCCCCTGGTGATCGTCGTGCCGTCACTCGTCGCGACCCGGCCCGCCGTGGCCGTGGACCCGACGCGTGACGGAGCCAGGCCCCCGATGCTCGCCCACCCCGTGCGCGACAAAGCCGTCGCCGACACCGTCATCCCAGCAGCCCCGTCCACCGAGACGGCCCAGCTGCTCGGCCCCACCCGCGCAGCGCTGCTCGCCGCCCTGGCACAACCGGCCTCCACCGCTCAGCTGGCAGCACGTCACTTCCTCAGCCCCGCGACGGTCTCGTACCACCTCGGCGTACTGCACCGGGCCGGCCTCGTCACCCGCACCCGGTCCGGCCGGTCCACGCTCTACCGCCGCACACCGAACGGATCCCGGCTGGCGGGCGGCCGGTAGACGGACCGGAATTCCCGCTCGCCACCCGCCACGGAGTGCGTCTGGATGACGGGTGGGCCGATCGGAGGCTCAGTCCACGAGGCCGTCGCGCAGCAGGCGCCGTGCCACCTCGGTGCGGGCCGCGGCGAGTTCCGCGGTGATCCGCTCGTTCCGGTGGTCCCGTGGCACCACCTGAGCCGCCAAGGGCCCGCCGGTGAGCAGGCAGGCTCTACGCAGGTGGGTCGGCGGGTGAGTGGCGTCGACCTGATGCCCGCGCCGGGCTCCGGCCCGCCGCTGCCGTTCGTACTCGTGCTCGGGGACGGACGCCGTGTAGGCGGCGAGCAGTCCCCACAGTTCGTCGGCGCGGGCCTTCGCCTCCCGGGCGGACCTGGACCCGCCGAGGGCGGCGCGGTTGGCTTCGCTGCGCAGCAGGACGGCGAGCGAGTTGGTGATGAGCAGCCGGTCCATGAGGCCCACAGCGGCCTGGGTGGAAGCGGTGCGGGCGGCCAGCCGGTCGGCCAGGTATTCGGCTCGTGTCCCTGCTCGTGAGGTCAGCCGGACGAGCAGCACCAGCAGCCCTCGGACCAGCAGGCGTGGCAGCACGTATAGGGCGTTGACGGCCAGCTCCAGCGCGGTCGGGTCCGGAAGCGGCTGGAGGGTGTGGTGCCACAGGGCCAGGGTCCGCACCGCCGTGCCGACGACGAGGCCGTTGCGTGTGTCGCCGTTGGCGTAATGGGCCAGTTCGTGGCCGAGCAGGGCGATCCGCTCCTCGGGCGTGAGGACCTCCCACAGCGGCATGCCCAGCACGAGCAGCCGCCGGCCGCGCACACCGTAGGTCATGACGCTCGCGTTGATGCTCCCGTCCACGGCGATCGCGTGCACGCTGCGGGTGCCCACGGACTGCGCCACCTCGTCCACCAGGGCGAAGAGTTCGGGCGCGTCGGCCCGCAGCAGCACGGGCCGGTCGTCGGGCAGGCGGCGAACCCGCGGAGCGAGCGCCCAGAACAGGACCAGAAGCACCAGACCCGGCAGCACGCCGACGCCGCCCCAGCCCGCCACCACGCACCAGACACCGCCGATGGCGAGCGCGAAGGTGACACCGTGCACGATGAGAGCGAGCACGGTGGCCGTCACCGCTGACGCGTCGCGCCGCGGGCGCAGTGCCTGCCCGCCCAGCATCTCGGCGAGCAGCCGCTCCCCGTGCCGTCGGGCCAGGGCGCGCTCGGCCCGGTCCAGCGGGCCCCGGTCCGGCTGCGGCTCCTGCGGGTCGACGTTCCAGTCGCAGGCGGCGCACCAGACGGCGAACCGGCTGTCACCGCGGATCTCCGTGCCGCATTCCGGGCACGCCTGTCTCGTTTCTCTGGCGGTGTCGGGCATCACAGCGTCCCCCTCCTCCGCGGCCCTCCCCGAGCCGCTACCTGCTGGTACCGGCCGATCTGATCACACGGCGGGGCCGCGGTGATCGGTACGGGCTGAACCGTGATCGCGCCGAAACCGTCCGCGGGGCGGCGCCGGGCAAATCGGTCGAGGGGTACGCACAGCAGCGGTTCCGACTACGACCTGGGCCTGCACAACCGGCCACCGTGGGATACCGCTGCTCGGCGCGGCAACGGACGTGGGGAGGCACCGTTCATCTTGGCCGGCGCTCGCAAGGGAGCGGCTCGCGGTGACACCTTCCACGTCGCCGGTTGCCGCTTCCGCGCGGCCGCGGCGAGCGGTGCAGTTGACGGCGAAACGATTCTTTCCCCGCCGCCTTCCAACGCGGACCAGGGGACCGTGGGCCATGACCTGCCGGGCCCGGTTGCCGGGGCACGGACGCGGTGATCTACTCGAAAAAGGCAGGTGCGTTGGAGCACTCGGCCCCGTAACACCATCTTGAGCATGGCGCACAAAGCCGCACATTGACGTGCACCGAGAGAGTCGGCACGTCGCAGGTTCGTCCTCGGTTCGCGTGGTGGCCACAAGCCGTGCTGTCCACCCACACGAGAGGAGTGCGGTGATGGCATCCTCAGCTCCCGGCCACCGTCCCGTACAACGCTTGCGGCACGGTCTCGCCGAGGCGGCGACCGGTATCGGTCATACGGCGGCCGTCTCCGGAAAGGCCACCGCGGCTGCCGTACGCCACCCGGGGCAGACCATTGACCGCGCCAGGAAGATGACGCGGGCCGTGCCTGTGGCCTGGCACTCGGTGAAGCCGACGCTGACCGGCCGGATGGACGACTGGCGCCGCGAGTACGCGTACACCCTGGGGGAACAGGCGTTCGTCTACGGCTTCCCCTACATCTACAACGCCGTGCTCCGCCACCGCTGGGTGACCCAGAAGCCCGAGACGGAAACGACGCCCTACGCGCCCGTGAACCATTTTTGGCACGCGAGCAGGCTCTGGGACGCCTCGGACCGGGAGGGTGTTTCCCCCAACAACGACACGCTGTACTCCTGGGCGTGGGCGGACCTGCGCGAGGAGCCTCTCATCCTCTCGCATCCGGACATGGGCAACCGCTACTTCACCTTCGAACTGGTCGCCTTCACCTCCGACAACTACGACTACGTGGGCATGCGGGCGACGGGATCGGAGGCCGGTGACTTCGCCCTCATCGGCCCGGACTGGACCGGCGACCTCCCGCAAGGTGTGCGCCGCACGGCGACCGCGCCCACCCCATGGATCCTGGTGGTCGGGCGGACCCTCGTGGAGGGCGTGCACGACCTCCCTACGGTCCACGCGCTGCAGCAGCAGTACAGGTTGACGCCGCTCCACCTGTTCGGCAGAGAAGGCGTCACGCTCCCGGAACGCCGCGACGTACCGATACCGGTCGACCCCGCCAAGGATCCGCTCGGGCCGTGGAAGACGCTCAACGCGATGCTGGCCGAGAACCCTCCGCCGAAGCACCACGGCGTACTGCTCCGGCAGTTCGCGGAGATCGGCATCGGCCCGGGGATGGACGTCGAGGCACAACCGGAACCGGTGAAGGAGAGCCTGATCCGGGCCGCCGCCACCGCCGTGCCCATGCTTGAACAGCAGCTGCTCAGTGGCCAGTGGGGCGAGCTCGTCAACGGCTGGCGCTATCCTCCCCCGCAGATCGGGCACTTCGGGGACGACTTCCTCAGGCGAGCCGCCGAGCAGTCCCTGGTGGGCATCGCCATCAACGATCCCGAGGAAGCGGTTTACCTGGCGGCCTTCACCGACGGCGACGGCGAAACGTTGACCACCGGCCGTTACGAGCTCCACTACGAGGCGGGGGCGCTGCCTCCGGTCGACGCGTTCTGGTCGCTGACCGCATACGACGAGGACCGGAACCTGATCCCGAATCCGATCCACCGGTACTCCATCGGAGACCGCACCAAGGGGCTGGTCAGGGACGCCGACGGGAGCTTGACCCTCTACCTGCAGCCGGACTCACCGGGGCCGGGCCGGGACTCCAACTGGCTGCCCACGCCGCAGCAGGGCATCTGGTTCGTGGCGCTGCGCATGTACCTTCCAAAACCCGAGGTCATCGACGCACAGTGGCACTCCCCTCCGATCACCCGTGCCGAGTGATATCGCCGACGTCGTCGGTCCACGGGTGTCGTCGAGGAAGCCGATATCGATTAATCGACCGAAACCCAAATGAGGTCACAAACGCGAATCTGCCGCTCGGAAGGGTAAATGCTGTAATTGAAGAATACGTTCTCCCAGGGAATAGGGATGCTATACCAGACGATTCCGTTGATATCAATCGGAAGGCCTGGTGGTGTCTTGCCGACTTCCACGGCACTGCCGACTTCCAGAGCCAGTGCCCGCAGAAAACGTACGATCGTTTGTTGCAGTTGAGCCGCTCCCGACGCCTGCATATCCGCCAGCACCTGGGACGCCGTGGCCTCGGTGACAGCCGTCCAGCCCATGGACTCTGTGCTCAACTGGCTTCCTCTACGACCTCAGGCAGCGGGACGAGCCCGCGACCGGCGACGGTATCGGCCAGACGCTGTTCGCGTCCGGGAACCCCCTCGAACATCGCTTCCATCCACCAGAGGCTCATCACGTCGTTCAGCCTCTCACCCTGCTCCGCCCCGCCGACGGCTGCGAAGAAGGCCATGCGCCTGCCGGGGCTGAGCGCCTCACCGATGGCGTTGATCGTGCGTGGTATCGCCGGCACCCGCGGGTCCGCTGTCGGCCGCTGGCCGAGTTCACTCATGTTGCTTCTCCTGGATCCATGCGATGAGAGCGAGCCAATCGCGCTGTATATGAAAGATACTTGCCCATCGCCGATCACCGCGAAGATCTGAGAAAATGCGTCGCAGCGCCTGCGCCAGCCTTATAGTGCCGCTGGCTCAACGTCCCGGGCGGTAGGTCGCGATGATCACCCCGCTGCTGGTCGGCCGGGCGCTCGCCAGCCGCAGCTTCTTCAACGCTGTGTCGTCGGCGAACAGCTTCTTGCGGCCCTCGCCGGCCACCACCGGGTGGATCAGGAGCACGAGTTCGTCCAGCAAGTCCAGTTCCAGCAGAGAGCGCACCAGCGTCGGGCTGCCCGCCACGGTGATGTCCTTGCCCTCGGCCGCCCTGAGCTCATTGACCGCAGCCGCCAGGTCACCCTTGATCAGCGTGCTGTTCGCCCAGTCGTCGACGCTGTCCAGTGTCGAGGAGACGACGTACTTGGGCGACTCGTTGATCCACTTCGCGAAATCGGCGTCCTCACCGCTGGTCACCGTCGGCCAGTATCCGGCCCACTCGGTGAACGTCTTCCCACCCAGCAGGATCGTGTCGGCGCTCTCCAGCGTGCCGGCCAGTGTCGCGCCCATCTCCTCGTCGAACTCGAACTGCCATTCGTTGGGGGCCTGTACGACACCGTCGAGCGACATGAAAAGACCTGAGACAACCTTGCGCATGATTCCTCCGCGGTGATCCGGGGCCGTGGCTTGTTGCGGCCACTGGGCCGCCCCGTCGACTACGGCAAAAACCTAGGCAGGCGCCCATGGGCAGGTCTTGTACAGAAGCGACAGCGGCTCCGCCGCATCCGGCGCGCCCAGTTGCGTGGCGGTTCGCCCCACGTACCGCTTCAGAGAACGCGCCAGGTGCGGCTGGTCGAAGTACCCAAGCCGGTGCACGACCTCGTGGGCCGGTATCCCCTCCTGGATCAGCACGGCTGCCTGGCGGGCCCGGTGGACCTGCCGGATGGCGCCCTGTGTCTGGCCGGTCGCCGCGACGAAGCGCCGCTGCAGAGTTCGAGCGGAGACATCCGGGGCCGCGCCGCCGAGTACCGCGGCAACGGTCGGATCCAGGTCCACGATGCCCTCTCGCACCATCCGCAGCACGAATGCCTCGGCGTTGTGGAAGTCGGGAACGTGCCAGGCCGACCCCTTCAGCCACAGCGACCGCCTCGTCACGTCGGGGATCGCCGCATTGCCGCCCACCAGCCGGCTGTCCGGAATGTGCGGCATCGAGGTGCCCAACGCGAAACTGATCCCGAAGAAGACGGCATCCCGCGGGACCGGCGCACGAGACGCCTTCGCCTCCGGCCCCAGCACCGCCGCCCGCACCTCGCCGCGGTGTTCCCAGAACACCAGCTCCCAGTGCGACGTCGCGACCGACATGATCGCGCTGACGTCTCCGCTGCGACTGCGCCACACCCGCTCTATGTACGGCAGTTCCGACGGACGGCTCTCGATCTCCAGACTCAATCCTGGTTCCCCTCCACAGGCAACACCCCGCTTCCGAACCGAAGTCTGACACTCCTCTGGCCAACCAGCCCCGACTTCGGGGCCAGTGCAGGCGCCATCCGGGACTGGACCCGATCAGTGCTGCGGATGCGGACGTGTGTGGAACAGGGGGCGCCGCTGCGTGGGCGTGCTGGAAGCCAGGCGGCCGATCTCGACGCGTGTCGTGATGGCGCGGACCACTTCGGTGAGACCCAGGACTATGGCCATGACGCCCGCTACGAGGGTGAGCGTCGCGATGGAAGCGAACGGCATGACGATCATCACGATCCCGGCCAGAGTGCCGATGATGCCGAAGGCCACGTGCCAGCCGCGCGCCGGCATGGTCTGATCGGAGGCCGCAGCGACCGTCTCCAGGGTCCCGCGCATCAGCCAACTGAAGCCGATCCACAGGGCAAGCAGGAAGATGGACTGCAAGGTGCCCCGGAAGCAGATCAGTCCCAGCAGGATGGAGACCGCGCCGGCGACGAAGTGCAGCACGCGAAGGTGCCGGGCGACGTGGGTGCCGAACGCGGCGGCTAGTTGGAATACACCGGTGGCCAGCAGGTAGACACCGAAGAGTATGCCGACGACGCGCAGTGTCTCGCCCGGCCAGACCAGGGCGATGACACCCAGAGCAATGGTGGCCAGGCCCATGGTGAGCAAGATCTGCCAGCCCAGATTCGCCACGGCGGACATGCCTTCGGCCAGCGGGCCTTCTTGAGGTTTGGTGTCGCTTGGTGGCACGGAGCCATGGGAATCGGAAGGAGATGTCATGGCACCTGCCTCCTTTTCGGAGCAGCGTCGTAACGTCCTTACATCTCCATCGTCACCCGATCAGCCTCATACTGCTCGGTGGAGAGGGGCACGCTGAAGCCCTCTTCCCGCAGCGCTTCCGCGGCCCGCGACCGCGGCCCGAACACGCTGGTTACGGCCCGATCCGCGCGACCGAGAGCAGGCGCGCGGACGCGATCAGCGCCTTCGCCGGGGCCGTGCAGTTCGTCTACCTGAACGCAGCTTGGTTCGCGATCTTGGTGACCCGGAGGATGCAGCAAGGGCTGCTCGATGCGGCGACCGCGCTGCCGCCGGGCTTGCGCACCGGTGTCGTGGGGGCGGTGCAGGGGTGAAGGGGCGCGGCACGGCGCCGCGCCCCTCTGGGGGTGGCGGCTCAGTCGGCGCGGCTGCCGCGGACGACGCAGGAGGCGTTGTTCTCCCAGCCCCAGCCGTCGCCGTCGGGGTCCGAGGCGCTGCCGTTGACACAGTACGGATAGCCGTTCGGCGCCGTGCCGCCACCGCCCGTGCCGCCGCCCCCGTAGACGGTGGCGATCCGCGCGGTGGAGGCAATGCCGTTGACGCCGTCGAAGATGCGGCTGCCCCAGGTGGTCATCGAGCCGGGGTTGAACCCGTTGACCATGTCGAGGTAGGAGACGTCACCGCCGTTGCCGCTCCAGGACCAACCGAGGTAGCCGAGGCCTTTGGACTGCGCTGTGGCCATGATGGTGTCCTCTTCGACGTCGCCATCGCTGTGTTTGAAGCCGAACTCGCCGATGACAATGGGCAAGTGGGCGTTGACGAAGGAGTTGAGGTAGCCGTTCACCTTGTCGGCGCTGTTGTAGACCCCGTACATGTGCACTGAGAAGATGGTGTTGTGGTCGGGGTCGGAGGCCAGGACGGTAGAGGCGTTGTTACGCATCGTGGCCGACCAGTCCTGGCCCCAGTTGGGCGCGTCGACCATCAGGGCGTGGTGGAAGCCGGCTGCACGCATCTGGCCGATGGCGCTCTGGGTGGCGCTGGTCCATTGTCCGGTGTTGTTGTTGCCCCAGGGTTCGTTGCCGATGTTGATGACGACGTAGCTCTCCTGACCGTCAAGGGCGCTCTTGACGCTCTTCCAGTAGGCGACCGCTTGGTCCAGTGAGGCGGCGGCGCTGTCCTCGCCGTAGCCAGTGGTGTCGTGGTCCTCCAGTACGCAGATGAGCTTGTGCTGCTTGCACTGGCCGATGATGGTGGAGATTTCGGCGGCGCTGGTCTTCGTCCAGCGATTGCCGCCGCCGAGGACCACACGGACGGTGTTGGATCCCTTGGCCGCGATGTCGCCGATGGCACTGGTCTGTCCGGGGTACCAGACGTATGCGTGGCTGACCCCGCGCATCACGAAGTCCGAGCCGTTGCCCTCGACCACCCGGCCGTTGCTGACGTGGATGCCGGCCGTGGCGGCCTGCGCGGTGCCGGTTGCGCCGAATAACTGACCCAGCAGCGCCAGCAGACCGGTGGCGGCGAGGGCCGCTGCCCGAACCCGCTTTTTCCTGAGTGGATTCTTCATCTTCCCTCCTGGATAACGTTGTCAGAGTTCGTGGGAAATTCGCACGGAGGTCCTCTCACAGGGGGTGGAGGGCGGAGAGCGCGACGCGCCAGCCGATCTTGGGAGCGCTCCCACCACGTCGCAGGAAAGGTAGGAGAGGCGCGTTGCTCTGACAAGGTATCGGGCACGAGTGCGTCGAAATATTTCGAAGACTGAGGTAGGCGGCCCGCCGCCGGACCCGGATCCGGACCCGACAGCGGACAGCGCCCGGAGTCGGCGGAGAGTGACCGCTATTGCGGTGCGATGGTTTTGAGCCAGTCGTCGACGGCGACGACATCCGCCCACTGCGGGAACAGTTTCTCGGTGAGCATGGTGTGCACCTCGGGGTCGGTGTCGAGGCAGGCGTCCGCCAGGACAGTGAGGCCGAAGTCCAGGTCAATGGCGTGCCAAAGGGTGGAGAGCACGACAGCGCTGGTGGCGATGCCGGTGAGAACAAGGCTGTCGATGTTGCGGGCCCTGAGGACCAGGTCGAGGTCGCCGCCCGAGAACGCGCTTCCCCGCCTTTTGGTAACCACGACGTCTCCCTGCTGGGGTGCGACGTCGGGATGGATCTCGGTGCCAGGGGCACCCTCGGTGAACAGGCCGGCCCGCACAACGTTTGTGATCACCTTGTTGCGAGGGCTGACCTCCGGATCGCCCGGCCGTAACCTCATCACCACGTAGATCACGGGGATGCCAGCAGCCCGGGAACCGTCGATCGCCTTGCGCAAGCGCGCCAGGTATCCGGAACCGTCGTCGGCGATGGCCACGACGTCCCGTTGGACGTCCATCACCAGAAGTGCGCTGTTGGCCATGCCTGGCGTCCCTTCTCCGTGAGGAAACGAAGGCAAGTCTGGTGCACGAAGTGAGCCGGGGTGGAGGTGTTGGACGCCGATGGGTCATCGAGCGGACCGTCCCCTGGCTGTACGGCTGACGAGCCGAGGTGACCCCGAGGGTCGTGAGCATCGCCGGAGAGGGTCGGCAGCGCTGGTGCTGCGACCGGAAGGGTTCACCGGCTCGTGAGGCCCGGCGGGATTCCGGTCACGGAACTAGGACTTGTGGTCCAGGGCGATCGGCCGATGGTCGCGCGAGAGCCTGATACCTAGGCTGCCGAGCAGGAATCGGCAGCTCAGGAAGAGGTCACGATGCCCGTCAACGGTCGTAGTCACATCCGCATCGCTCGGCCTTCCCGGAACCTGGCGGTGGCCGAGCGGTTCTGGGTGCGGGGGCTGGGACTCTGTGTGGTGTGGCGGGCCGAGGGCGGGTCGGAACCCGGTGGGCACGACCTGCTGATGGTGGGCTGGCCGGATGCCGACTGGCATCTGGAGCTGGTCCACGAGCCCGCCCGGCCCGTCGAGCCCAGGCCCACCGAGGAGGACCTGCTGGTGATCTACGTCGACGGCCCGGTGCCCGACGACCTGGTCACCCGTCTGGAGGAGCACGGCGGCAAGCGGGTGCCGTCGCCGAACCCGTACTGGAACCGGTGGGGCGTCACGGTCGAGGATCCGGACGGTTACCGGCTCGTGCTCTGCGAGCGGGGCTGGTCGAACGCGTAAGAGCGGGTGCTTGCCGGGCGCGCTGTCCCTCGCTCCTGCAGTGACCGCATGAGTTCGCCTGGTCGTGACGCCGCGGTGGCGAGGGAACGGCCGCCCTGGCGAACGCCTGCCTCGCTTCGGATGCGGGCGCGTTCTTTGCGTCCGGCGGGCAGGACGTCGCGGTGGCGGGCGTGGGCGTTGCACCAGCGCAGGTAGGCGTGCGGGGCGCTGGTGTCGAGTACGCCGGACACGTCGAAGGCGCCCCAGCCGCAGGGGAAAGAGCTGCACAATTCGTGCTGACGGCACTGGAGAACACCGACAACCTGATCACCGCGCCCGCCCCGCTCCCCCGATGTCAGCCGACGCCCCACCCCGCACACTGCCCTACGACCCACCGATCCCGATATGACCCACCGAACCTGATCCGGGCCGTCAACGTCGCCACGCTTGCAGCCCTGCCCCGGAAGAGGAAATGACCCCGCACGCACCCACCCACGCAACGATCCACATACCCGATGCCGCTCTGTCCCAGCGCCGCATCCTGCGGGTTCTGGTCGCCTCACAGATTCTCAGCGGCGCAGGTCTCGCCGCCGGCGTCACCGTCGGCGCCCTCCTCGCCCAGGACATGCTCGGCTCCACCAGCCTCGCCGGACTGCCCAGCGCCCTGATCACCGCCGGATCCGCGCTCACCGCCGTCGCCGTCGGCCGCGTCTCCCAGGCGAGAGGCCGCCGTCCCGGCCTCGCCGGCGGCTATCTCACCGGCGCCATCGGCTCGGCCGGCGTCATCACCGCAGCCGTTCTGGACAACCCCCTCCTGCTGTTCCTCGGCCTGTTCGTCTACGGCGCCGGCACCGCCACCAACCTCCAGGCCCGCTACGCCGGAGCCGACCTCGCCGCACCCGGCCACCGCGCCCGCGCTGTCTCCACCGTTCTGGTCGCCACCACCCTCGGCGGCGTCGCCGGACCCAACCTTGCCGCCCCTACAGGCGCCTTCGCCGAGCACCTCGGTATCCCGAATCTCGCCGGACCGTTCCTCCTCTCCGGCACTGCTTATGCGTTGGCCGCGCTCGTCCTCACCCTGTGGCTGCGGCCCGACCCGCTGCTCCTGGCCCGCTCCGTCGCCCAGGCGAAGGAAGCTGACGCCGCGACCGACCCGGCCGGCGTCGGCGCCACCGACACGAGCGAGGGTCGCGGAGGCGTGGTCCTCGGCGCCCTGGTCATGGTCCTCACCCAGCTGGTCATGGTCGCGATCATGACGATGACGCCGGTCCACATGCACGACCACGGTCACGGCACCACCGCCTCCGGCCTCGTCATCGCCGTCCACATCGGCGCCATGTACCTGCCCTCACCGCTCACCGGCTGGCTCGTCGACCGCTACGGGCGCATGAAGATCGCCGCCGTCTCGGGCATCACCCTGCTCACCGCGGGCGTCCTGGCCGCTGCCGCGCCCGCCGACTCCGTCGCCCTCCTCGCGCTCGCCCTCGCCCTGCTCGGCCTGGGCTGGAACTTCGGCCTCGTGGCAGGCACCGCGATCCTCACCGACACCGTGCCACTGGCCACCCGCGCCAAGACCCAGGGCCTGGTAGACGTCTCCATCGCGATCGCCGGTGCCACCGGCGGCATGGCCTCCGGCGTCATCGTCGCCGCCACCGGCTACCCCGCCCTCGCGCTGACCGGCGGCGCCCTCTCCCTCGCCCTCCTGCCCGCCGTCGGCGCCGCCGCCTACCGCCGATGAGCACCACGAATCCCGACTCCCCCACACCGAGAAACGGCCCCTGACCAGGAATGTCAGTCGGGGGCCCTTGACCATCCGTGGTGCCCGCTGGTGACCGTGGTTCCCCATGAGTCCCGGCCTGTCGGGCACGGATGGGACACGGGCTTCAGTCGCCCTGGAACCACAGACAGCTGCCTGGAGTGCTGGCGCACTGCTCCAGCAACCTTGCAAGGTCGTCCAGGGCGGCGAGCTGACGCTCATCGGTACACCGTTGCCGTAGACCGGGGATCTCACCGAGAGCAACGGCAGCCCCCTGCTCGTTCATCAGAGCATCCCCGTAGGGGTCCACGGCGGTCAGCCGCCCAGGAACTCCGAGCAACCGGAGCGAGCCGATCGCATCGGCCAACGCGTCCCCGTGCCCGTACGAAGTCTGCAGCAGCGTCGCTCGGGACTTGCGCCAGTTACGCGTCGGCCGTGCTGAGTGCAGCTCCACGTCTATCCCCACGGGCTCATGATGCCTGTTACAGAGGCTCAGTGTCTGATCCGAGTTCTACACTCCCTTCGCCAGCCGCGCTCTGGCCGACGTGGTCATCCCAGCCGACGAACACTGCGGTGTCCCGGTTCATGGGGCCCGGGCTCGAGCGGACCGCACGGCACATCCCCAGCGCCTGGGAATCGATCGAACACTTGTGGCGCGAGCCAGCGCCTTCGACAGCCCCATCGCGCCACCACCGATCACCAGCTCGGGGCGTGAGCTCGGGACGCTGCTCAGGCTGGGCCGGATGGCGGGAATGCAGGCGCGTGAGTGCGACCGAGAGGGGAACCTTCGGCTGAGGCACCTTCAGCAGACGCCAACCAGCGGGAGCGGAGACGATGGCCACCACAATGGACGAGGCCCGCGCCGGCACGGCACAGCCGGCGAGTATCCAGTTACCGGGGATCGTGCTCGGGGTGGGGCTCGGCGGCTTCGTCGACGGCATCCTGCTCCACCAGCTGTTGCAGTGGCACCACATGCTCACCAGCACCAACCACGACCACATCGGGGTGAAGTACTACAACCCGAAGACGGTGTCCGGGCTGGAGATGAACACCGTGTGGGACGGCGTCTTCCACGCCGTGTGCTGGATCGCCGTCCTGACGGGGCTGGCGATCCTGTACTCCCGGGTCACGCACAACCGGCGGGCGGTGTGGACATCACGGGTCCTGTGGGGCTGGATCCTGACCGGTTGGGGCCTGTTCAACCTGGTCGAGGGCCTCCTGGACCACCAGATCCTGGGCATCCACCACGTCCGCGGCGGCCCCTACCAGGCATGGTGGGACGCCGGATTCCTAGTCTTCGGCGGCCTGCTCCTGATCGGCGGCTACCTGCTGCAGCGCAGCGGACAGCCATTCGACCCAGGCGCCCCGGCCGGGCGGAGTGAGGGGCGGCGAGCCTGATGCACCACGACATGCCCGCTCACGGGCACGACGCGGGCAGCAGCGTCCTGGCGTGGCTGCTGCCCACGCTCGCCCTGCTGGCCGCCGCCGGCACCTACCTGTTCCTGGCCCACCGCGCCCGCCACCGCAACCCGGCCCTGGGCTGGAGCCGGTGGCGGACGGCCGGCTTTCTGAGCGGCGTCCTCCTGATCGGCACCGCGCTGCTGCCGCCCGTGGCGCCCTTCGCGCACGAGGACTTCCGCGGCCACATGGCCCAGCACATGCTCATCGGCATGTACGCGCCCCTCGCGCTCGTCCTGGCGGCCCCCGTCACCCTCCTGCTGCGCACCCTGCCCGCAGCCCGGGGCAGGCAGTTGACCACGGTGCTGCACAGCCCGCCCGTCCGGGTGATCGCCCATCCAGCGGTCGCACTGGCGCTCTCCACGGGCGGCCTCGCGGTCCTCTATTTCACCCCCCTGTACAACGCGACCATGAACACTCCGGCGGCCCACTGGCTGCTGCACGCGCACTTCTTGCTGTCCGGATGCCTGTTCGCCTACGTCATCGCCGGTCCCGACCCCGCTCCTTCCCGGCCGACCGTGCGCGCGCGGCTGGTCTACCTCGGCGTCGCGATCGCGGCCCACGCGGTCATCGCCCAGATGATGTACGGCGGATTCTGGGTCGACATCCACGCACCCATCCCCCAGGTCCAGGCAGGCGCGGAGATCATGTACTACGGCGGCGACATCGCCGAACTGCTTCTGGCCGCCGCCCTTGTCGCCACCTGGCGCCCCGAACCCCGCCGGGCAGCCACTCGCGAGCCCGCCCGGGAAGTGACGGCGCCTGCCTGAGCGCATCCACCGGAGCGCCGCCGGCCGAGGAGCACACGTTCCCGCCGCCCTCGCCATGGTTCCCTATCGGCTTCTCGACATGGCGGGCGACGCCCTCGGCCTGCTCACCGCGCTCGGTGTCGAACGCGCCCACGTGGTCGGCGCCTCGATGGGAGGGATGATCGCCCAGGTGATGGCCCTCTCCTGCCCGGAGCGGGTGCTGACCTTGACGTACATGATGTCCTCGACCGGCGAGAGCGAATACGGCCAGTCCAGCCCGGAGGCCCAGACGGTGCTGTTCAGTCCCAAGCCCGCGGACCGCGAGGGGTACGTCGCGGCGGCGGAGCGGGAGCTGGTGTGGGCCTCCAAGCGATACGGCGACGCCGCGATGCTGCGTGAGCTGGCCGCCGCGAGCTACGACCGTGCCTACTACCCCGGGGGGATCGGGCGGCAGCTCGGTGCGATGATCCTCAGCGGTCCACGTGCGGACGCACTGCGTGAGCTGCGGGTGCCGACGCTGGTGATCCACGGCCTGGACGACACGCTGATCGACCCCAGTGGCGGGAAACGCACCGCGGAGCTGGTGCCCGGCGCCGAACTCCTGCTGGTCCCCGACATGGGCCACGATCGCCCGCGGGAACTCTGGCCCGAGCTCATCGATGCCTTGGTGACCCATACCGGTTGAGCAAGCATGGCCAGAGCAGCATTGAGGGAGACGCGGCTGCTCCGGTCCTGGTGCCGGCCTCAAGAACGCAGTGCCCTGAGTCAGTTCGCCCCCGGCCCGAACCTGGAAGCGGCGATGCAAGATCGCTGACCGATGATTTCGCCGCGCCGTGTTGGTCTGTACGCCGAATACCGACTCACGGGAGGCTGACGCCATGCGAAAACTGACCTTTGCCATGAGCATGAGCTTGGACGGTTACATCGCCGCGCCCGGCGACGACCTCGGCTGGAGCGTGCCGAGCGACGAGTTGTTCCAGTGGTGGTCCGACCGGGTGGACGCGACGGGCCTGGCGCTGTACGGGCGCAGGCTGTGGGAGACGATGAGCACCCACTGGCCGACCGCCGACAAGCAGCCCGGTGCCGCACCTGCGGCGGTCGAGTTCGCCGGCCGCTGGCGGGACATGCCGAAGGTGGTGTTCTCCTCCACGACCAGCACGGTCGACTGGAACACCCGTCTGGTCACCGGCGACGCGGTCACCGAGATCACCAGGCTCAAGGCCGAGGACGGCGGTCCTATGGACATCGGCGGCGCCACACTCGCCGCGTCGGCCATGCGGGCCGGGCTGATCGACGAGTACGCGATCGTCACCCATCCGGTCCTGGTGGGCGGCGGCACGCCGTTCTTCACGGCACTGGGCAACTGGGTGAACCTGACCCTGCTGGAGACCCGGACGTTCCCGGGCGGCGTGATCCTGACCAGGTATGAGACCAAGCGCTGAGCGCTCGACGTCGGATCGGCCTGGCCGTCGCGTCGCCTCCATGTAGGCCCCGCTCCCCCACCCCGCCTGTATCGCCTGGGCCGTCCGGCCCAGTCAGCGTGCGCCCGCCGAGCTGGAACACACCCTTTGGCATCACTCTTTCGTGTGCATCCAAGGTCGATGTCCACTCACAGCCCACAGAGGAAATCTGTCGTGACGGAGGTAGACATTGGCGGATCTCAGGGTTACTCTCTTGTCGTACCCAGGAAGTCGAAGTGGGCACGGCAGACACGAACTGCCGTGCAAGCAGGCCGAGAAGGACACGGTCCGCAGTGACCGTGAGCAGCACCCGCGGTACCCAAGCAGTACAACCGAGTAACCGAAGGTGAGGAGCAGAACGCCATCAGGATCGCCCGGGCAGCAGGAGTCCGCCCGGGTACCGCAGGCCCCGGATTGGAAGGTGGTCCCCGGTCACGCATCCGCGATCCCCGCAGCCCCCGCCCTCCCAGGCGGACTCTGCGGACACAGAAGGCCGGCGCAGTCGCCGGTAGATGGTGTTGAAAGCTCGGGGCCCGGGTGCCAGTACGGCACCCGGGCCCCCCGACGCGTTCCCGAAAGAAGAGGTCTATGCCCCCTGTCAGTCACCGTCCCGTCGACAACCTCGACGACGACGACTACCCCGCCTACACCATGGGCCGGGCCGCCGAGATGCTCTCCACCACCCCCGCCTTCCTCCGCGCCCTCGGCGAACATCGCCTGATCACCCCGTTGCGCTCCGAAGGCGGTCACCGCCGCTACTCCCGTTACCAGCTGCGCATCGCCGCCCGCGCCCGCGAACTCGTCGATCAAGGCACCCCCATAGAGGCCGCCTGCCGCATCGTCATCCTCGAAGACCAACTCGAAGAAGCCAGGCGCATCAACGAGCGACTGCGCGCCCAGGACAGCGAGCCGCAGTCCAAGGCATCGGCCTGAGCAGGGCGCTGCCCGACATGGACGCCATGACTCGCTGCGGCACGAGGACCCCGATGCTCACCGGGGTCCCTCGTCGTTAACGTGCTCATTCACCTGGCGGGCTCCTTGTTTGCACAGAGAATGCCGGGGCACGAGCGGATTACCGCGACAGCGGTACAGCAACTACGAGGAGGCGTGTTCCATGACTGCCGGCGAAAAGGCCAAGGCGAAGACCGAGCAGGCTGAGGGCAAGGCCAAGGAGGCCCTCGGAAGCGCCGTCGGGAACGAGCGCATGGCCACCGAGGGACAGGCGCAGAAGAGCACTGGTGATGCTCGTGAGGCCAAGGAAAAGGTCAAGGACGCTTTCGATCACTGACGTCACATCATTTCCCCTTGCCGTAAGGGGCCTCCCTGAAAAGGGAGGCCCCTTACGGCTTTACGGCATCACGTCGGCTGCCGTTGACGAGGAGGAGGGAAGCGCGAGCGTTCAGGATGCCGTCTCGTGGTGCCCGTTCCGCCGACGCGGCGACGGGTCCTCGCGGAACGCGCCCGGCGTCAGGCCCGTCCGCAGCCGGAAGAACTTGGTGAAGTCGCTTGCGTCGGTGAACCCGAGCCGGTCCGCGACCTCCTTCGCGGGGAGGCCGCTGTGCCGCAGCAGGCGTTTCGCCTCTAGGAGCACCCGGTCGTCGACGTACTGCTTGGCGGTGCGGCCGGTCGCCGCCAGCGTCGCGCGGGTCAGGGTCCGCGGGCTGTAGCCGAGCGCCGCCGCATAGTCCTCCACACGCCGGGTCACCGCGTGGTCCCGCTCGACGGCCGCGTGGAAGCGACGGAACGTCTCCGACGTCGGCGCCGGACAGGGCGCCGGGCCACGTGCCTGTGCGAGCCGCACCACGAGCACGGAAAGCAGCGCGCGCAGCACGTCCGCGTGCACCGACAGAGGCAGCGAGGCCATCGCCCGGTACTCGTAGGCGAGGTGGTCGAGCGCCCGCCGCAGGCCCTCCACCGCCGGGCCCTCCGGGGTCGTCGGACGCTGCTCGTACGGCGGGTCCATGTGCGCCGCCGTCACCGTGGCCGGCGGGAGGAAGCCCGGCTGGAACAGCACGACCACCCCGTCCGCCGCCACCAGGTCGGGGCCGAACCGCTGCACCTGGCCCGGCCGGATCCACAGCCACGCTCCGGGACGCAGCTCGTGCTCGACGAAGTCCACCCACATCCGCAGGGGCCGTGCGCGAACGGCGATCAGCTGGTGGAAGGCCGGCCGCAGCGGCGCATAGGGGTCGTTGCCGTGACGGCGTGAGCGCTCGTAGAGGTCGGAGAGTTCCATCACCTCCAACCCGGCCGCGGCGCCCACGGTCGGGGTGTAGGCCAGATCCCGCACCTCAGGCTGTCCGTTTTTCCCCATCGTGAGTCCCGAGGATACCGCCACCCGCCCCTCACTGCCGCCTAGCGTAAAAGCACAGGTCAGCGAAGTGTGAGGAGTGGTCCGGTGCGATTGGTCGTGGGAATGACCGGGGCGACGGGAGCCCCGTTCGGTGTCCGTCTCCTGGAGCAGCTGCGGGAGCTGCCGGACGTGGAGACACATCTGGTGCTGTCCCGGTGGGCGCGCGCCACCATCGAGCTGGAGACCGGCCGGTCCGTGGCCGACGTGTCCGCGCTCGCCGACGTCACGCACCACCCCGACGACCAGGGCGCCACCATCTCCTCCGGGTCCTTCCGCACCGACGGCATGGTGATCGTGCCCTGTTCCATGAAGACCCTCGCCGGGATCAGGACCGGTTACGCCGAGGGGCTCGTGGCCCGCGCCGCCGACGTCACCCTCAAGGAGCGCCGCAAGCTCGTCCTCGTCCCGCGGGAATCGCCGCTGAGCGAGATCCATCTGCAGAACATGCTCGACCTGGCCCGCATGGGCGTGCAGTTGGTGCCCCCCATGCCCGCCTTCTACAACGACCCACGCACCGTCGACGACATCGTGGACCACGTCGTGGCCCGCATCCTCGACCAGTTCGACCTGCCCGCGCCCGCGGCCAAGCGCTGGGCCGGTATGCGCGCGGCCCGTACCGCCTCCCGGTCCTCGGCCGACGCCGCCTGAGCTCATCCACCCCGTAAAGGACTTCATCATGGCCCATGACGATCTGCGCAGCTTCCTCAGCACCTTGGAGGCGGAGGGCCAGCTGCTGCGCATCACCGAAGAGGTACTGCCCGAACCCGATCTCGCGGCCGCCGCCAACGCCACCGGCCGCATCGGCGAGAACGCCCCCGCCCTGTACTTCGACCAGGTCAAGGGCTTCACCGACGCCCGCATCGCCCTCAACGTGCACGGCTCCTGGGCCAACCACGCGCTCGCCCTCGGGCTGCCGCGCAACACGCCGGTCAAGGAGCAGGTCGAGGAGTTCGCCCGCCGCTGGGACGCCTTCCCCGTCCCGCCGGAGCGCCGCGAGGACGCGCCCTGGCGGGAGAACCACCAGGAGGGTGACGGCGTCGACCTCTTCTCCGTCCTGCCCCTCTTCCGCCTCAACGACGGCGACGGGGGCTTCTACCTCGACAAGGCCGCCGTCGTCTCCCGCGACCCCGAGGACCCGGAGAACTTCGGCAAGCAGAACGTGGGCACGTACCGCATCCAGGTCATCGGCCGCGACCGGCTCGCCATCCAGCCCGTGCCCATGCACGACGTCGCCCAGCATCTGCGCAAGGCCGAGGAGGCGGGCGAGGACCTGCCGATCGCCATCACCCTCGGCAATGACCCCGTGATGGCGATCGTCGCCGGGATGCCGATGGCGTACGACAAGAGCGAGTACGAGATGGCGGGCGCGCTGCGCGGCGCGCCCGCCCCGATCGCCACGGCTCCGCTCACCGGGTTCGACGTGCCGTGGGGCAGCGAAGTCGTCATCGAGGGCGTCATCGAGTCGCGCAAGCGCCAGATCGAAGGCCCCTTCGGCGAGTTCACGGGCCACTACTCGGGCGGGCGCCGCATGCCCGTCATCCGTGTGGACCGAGTCTCGTACCGTACGAACCCGGTCTTCGAGTCGCTGTACCTCGGCATGCCGTGGACCGAGTGCGACTACCTCGTCGGACCCAACACCTGCGTGCCGCTCCTCAAGCAGTTGCGCGCCGAGTTCCCCGAGGTCCAGGCCGTGAACGCCATGTACACGCACGGCCTCATGGTGATCATCTCGACGAAGAAGCGGTACGGCGGCTTCGCCAAGGCCGTCGCCATGCGGGCCATGACGACACCGCACGGCCTCGGCTACGTGTCCCAGGTGATCCTGGTGGACGAGGACGTCGATCCGTTCAACCTGCCGCAGGTCATGTGGGCCATGTCCGCCAAGGTCAATCCGAAGGACGACGTCGTCGTCATCCCGAACCTCTCGGTCCTGGAACTCGCGCCCGCCGCCCAGCCCGCCGGCATCACCAGCAAGATGATCACCGACGCGACGACGCCGGTCGCCCCCGACGTCCGCGGCAACTTCTCCACGCCGGCCAAGGACCTGCCCGAGACCGCCGAGTGGGCTGCCCGCCTGCAGCGGCTGCTCGCGGCCCGCCACTGAGTCCCCGTAGTACCCCCGATAGGACAACTCTCGTGAATGACACAGCAGTTGAGTGCCCCAGGTGCGCCTTCGAGACCGTCACCCGGATCGCCACGTCACCCGTCCCCGGAGTGTGGGACGTGCTCCAGTGCGGTCGCTGCCTGTACACCTGGCGGACCATCGAACCCGCCCGCCGCACCCGGCGCGACGCCTACCCGGAGGCCTTCAAGCTGACCGAGGCGGACATCGACAACGCCATCGAAGTACCCGCGGTCCCACCACTGCGGGGCCGCGACTGACCGCACTGGTCATCCCTCGTCCGGTGGGCACGCGGTTCGACCACGGGGCCTCCGCGGACAATTGTCGCCGTCGACGCCGAAGTCGTAGACGGAGCCGGGCAGTTACGGCTGGCGTGCGCTGGAGCCAACTGGGGCCCTGCGCCTCGCGGTTCCCGGTGCGCCGCGGTGGACGACGGCGACTGCCGCGAGGCCGATCAACAGCCCGCAGGCGGACTGCGCGCCGAAGGGTTCCCGGAACATGAGGGCTCCCCAGAGCGCGGTGACCGGGGCCATGAGGAACATGAGGGTGTTGACCCTGGCGACCCCTGAGCGTTTCAGGACGAGCCAGTAGATGCCGTAGCCGCCGAACGTCGACAGGACGACGAGCCAGGTGACCGCGATCCAGAACGACGCCTCGGCGGGCGGCTGCGCAGCCCGCACGGAAAGAGCGAGGACGCTGAAGACGACGGCGCTGACGGTGCAGTGGACCGTCAGCGCCACCGAGGGAGGCGCCGGTGTGCGGGTTCGGCCTTCGAGGAACGTCGCGGCGACGAGCGAGAACATCCCGAGGAAGGGCACCAGGTAGGCCCACCCGGGGGCGTCCGCGCCGGATCCGGCGTCCGCCGCCGCGACCACTACGACGCCGGTCAGCCCCAGCACCAGGCCGAGCCACTGCCCGCGGGACACGTACTGCCGCAGCAGCGGTCCGGCGAGCGCCCCTGCGACGAGCGGCTGGGCGCCGTCGATGAGCGCGGTGGTGCCGCTGGAGACCCCGTGCTGGATGGCGACGTACACCGCGAGCAGGTAGCCGCTCTGGGACAGCAGGCCGATGAGGACCTGCCTGCCCAGCGCGCGCGGGGACAGCCCCCGCCACGAGGCTCGGGTGAAGGGGGCCGTGGCGATCAGGAGCAGGGCGAGTGGCAGGAACCGCCACATCAGGATCGTGACCGCGGAGGCGCTGCCGGCGCCGAGCTTGGCTCCGATGAAACCCGAACTCCAGCAGACGACGAGAGCAGCCGAGAGGAGAACGTTCACACCACACCTCCTGCTATACAGACCGGTATACCCAGTGAACTATACAGATCGGTCTATAGTGAGGGGGTGGACGCATCGCACCGGCGACGAAGTGGCATGACCCCCGCCGCACAACGGATCCTGGACACGGCTGGCAGGCTCTTCTACGAGCGCGGCATCCACGCCGTCGGCGTGGACCTCATCGCCGCCGAGGCCGGGGTGACGAAGAAGACGCTCTACGACCGCTTCGGCTCCAAGGAGCAGATCGTCGTGGCGTACCTGACCGACCGCGACCAGCGCTGGCGCTCCTTCCTCGCCCAGCGCCTCGACGCCGCCGGGGGCGACCCCGGCGGCCGCGTCCTGGCCGTCTTCGACGCCGCGCGCGCCTGGTCGGCCGAGCACGGCTCCAGGGGGTGCGGCATGGTCAACGCCCACGCCGAGATCAGCGACCCTTCCCACCCCGCGTACGCGGTCATCGCCGAGCAGAAGCGCTGGATGCTCGCCCTGTTCACCGACCTCGCCCGCGAAGTCGACCCGGAAAGGGCCGAGCGCCTCGGCCGGACACTGATGCTCCTGCACGAAGGGGGGCTCGTCGCACACGGTCTGAGCGTCTTCCCGGACCCCCTCGGCCACGCCCGCGACGTCGCCCGGGACTTGGTCGGGCGGCACACGCCGTAGGAGCCGGTGCGGTTCGCCGTCAGGGGTGTCGGGAGTCTGTCGGCCGTGCGCGTGATCTGTCGGCGGGATGTCGGCGGTGGTTGCGATCTTCGGTGTGTTGGCGGTGCTCGCGATGAGCACGCCGCCCGAGAGCGCAAGGAGCTGTCATCGTGTCTTCCGCATCCCAGAGCCGGTCGTGGGACGTTCACCGGCTGCCGTCCGCCGAGGGAAAAACGTTCCTGGTCACCGGTGGCAACGCCGGGATCGGCTACTTCGTCGCGGAGCAGCTCGCCGCCACCGGCGCCGTCGTCGTGCTCGGCAGCCGGGACCGCGCGAAGGCGGATGCCGCTCGGGCCTCGATACGTTCGCGCGTCCCCGGCGCCGATGTGCGGCATCTGCAACTCGACCTCGCGGACCTCTCGTCCCTGAGGACCGCCGTGGACAGGCTGGACCGCGGTCGCCTCGACGCGGTGGTCCACAACGCGGGGGTCGCGCTGGACGACCCGCCGCGTCAGGTGACCAGGGAAGGCCACGAGCTGATGTTCGGCACCAACCACCTCGGCCACTTCGCGCTGACCCAGTGGCTGGCCCCCCTGCTGTCCGCGGCGCCGGCGGGCCGCGTCGTCACGGTGGGGAGCTTCGCGGCGCGGTCCGAGCGACTGGACCTCGGCGATCTGCAGTCGACCCGGGACTACCGGCCCAAGCGCACCTACGGCCGATCGAAGCTGGCGCAGATGTCGTTCGGCTTCGAACTCGACCGCCGCCTGCGTGCCGTCGGCAGCACGGTGCTCAGTGTGGTGGCCCACCCCGGCGGCGCGCTGGACTCCCTCACCCCGGCCCGTCCGCCGGTGAGCGTGACGACCGCCGGCGAGCGGCTGCGCGCCTTGCCCTCCGCGCTCCTGGTGCAGGGCAAGGACGCCGGCGCTTGGCCCATCGTCCGTGCCGTCCTCGACTCGCAGGTGCGGGGCGGGCAGTTGTGGGGGCCCAGGGTCTTCGGTCTGCGCGGCGAACCCCGGCGTGAGCCCATTCCTTCTCACATGGCCGACCCGGCCGTCGCCGCCCGGTTGTGGGCCGCCAGCGCGGAACTGGCCGGCGCCGATCCGCACCTCGGCTTTCGGTAGCCGCGAGCCCCAACTGGGGCCGCGAATGGGAGGTCCGGCGCCGACCGCTGTCCGCGTGCGGGGACGTTCGTGGTCAGGCGGGCGGCGCCGTACGGATGTCGGAGGTCATTCGGCAGGGGTGGGGGGACGGAGGCCGGCGTCCAGCATGCGGATCAGTTCACCGACCCGTCCCCCGCCGACCGGCGCCGCCGGGAAGCGTTTGAGCACCTCCACGACGACCGGGGTCGCGTGGCGCACCGCTCGCTCGACGTGCTCGGCCGCGACGCCCGGATCGTGGCCCGCGACGAGTTCGGCCGCTCTGGCGGCGTGGGCGCCCGCTCCGAGGATGTGCTTGACCTGCGTGGCCTTGGCCAGTGGATGCAAGTAGGCGGCGCCCGCCGCGGACATCGCCGCCCGAGCCGCCTCGCTCGCGGCCGCGGTGTCCGCGGCCTTGGCTGCCTTCATGGCCGCCCATGCCGTGTCGCGCAAGGACCTCCCCCGCCCGCCACCCCGAGCGAACTCCCACGCGGCGCCGACAGCGTCCCGCGGTCGCGAGTCGTCGGGCTGGTCGGCCTCGAACACCTCGAGCACCACCTCCGCGCACGCCGCGGCGAACGCGGTGACCTCGCGAAGGTCTTGCGTACTCAGCGCGATCCTGTCCTCGTCCCCTGTCATGCGTCCATCCTCGGCCATGACGGCGGGCCGGCGTCCGGTCGTGGAGCCCGCGCGGAAATCCCTTTGGCGGACCGGCGCGGCCACTGCTACCTTTCCGTAGGCCGTGCTGGAGAACGAGGAGGTGGTACCCGTGAACGCAGTTTCGACATGGGTGCTCCCCTCCGGGGTCACGGTCGGGCGGTAGGTCGTCCGGGAGCGCCGTTCCTGAGCACTCCCGAAAGGCACGACCATGCACTTCACTTCTGAACGGCGTCTCGACGACGGCGTCCTCGAACGCGAATTCACCCTCGACGACATTCCCGGCATCCTGTGGACGCCCGCGTCCGCGTCCGCGCCGGCGCCTCTGATCCTGATCGGCCACCCCCCGCTCGGACTGCGCAGAATGTACCCCCGGCTGGCCGGCCGGGCCCGGCACTACGCGGCGCGGTACGGCTTCTCCGCGGCCACCATCGAACTCCCCGGGAGCGGTGAACGCCCCCGCTGGGATGCAGTCGAGCAGGCCCGCGCCGATCTGCGCCGGGCCATGGAGGCCGGAGAGCCGGTCGGCGACGAGATCGTCGACGCGCTCGTCCTCCCCCTGGTCGAGAAGGCGGTACCGGAATGGCAGGCCGCCCTGGACGCCCTGCTGCGATTGCCCGGACTCGGCGGCCCGGTCGGGTACGAGGGAGGGGTGATCTCCATCGGCATCCGCCTCACGGTGGTCGAGCCGCGCATCGTGGCCGCCGGGTTCTTCGCCGGCAGTCTCGTACCCACCGCCATGTTCGAGGAGGCCCGTCAGGTCACCATTCCGCTGCATGTCCTGCTGCAGTGGGACGATGAGGGAAACGACCGGCAGGCGGCCCTGGACCTGTTCGACGCCTTCAGCTCCAAGGAGAAGACCCTGCACGCCAACCTCGGCGGCCACACCGGCGTCCCGCAGTTCGAACTCGACGCCGGGGCACGGTTCTTCGCCCGCCACCTGATCTGAGCCCGGGCCGTCAGGCCGCCGGCAGACGGTGAACCGCGTCGGCCGGGCGCGGCTCGCCGCCGGCAGGTCCCGGCGTTGCTCAGCTGTTCATGCCGCGGGCCCGTGCTGATTTCGGCACGGGCCCGCAAGGCGCGTTTCTACACGGGGTTCTGCTCAGTGTTCCGGACGATGCGGACCGCCGTCCTCGTCATCGTCATGTCACGAGGTCTTACCGGCCGGCGCAACGGCTTCCCCGGAGTGCCGGCGCGGAGCGTCTGGCCCTCCCGCGCGGTCCATCTCGCGCCATTCGGGCCGCAACCCGGTCAGGTTCGTGGTGAGGAAGTACGCGGCCCCGCCGGCGAGCAGTACCGGCGCGAGTCCCACGGAGGCCACCGCCGCCCCGGCGGCCAGTCCGCCGAGGGGGATGCCGGCCCAGGCCAGCGAGTCCCCGAGCGCGCTGACCCGGCCCAGCATCCGGCGTGGGACCCGCTCGAGGAGGATGGCCCCCAGCACCGGGTTCAGGAATCCCGCCCCCAATCCGCTGACGCCGAACACGGCCAGTACCGCTCCCATCGGCGTACCGGAGGCCAGGATCAGGAATCTCGGTGCCCCGGCCAGCAGGAAACCGGTGAAGAACACCACCCGGCGCCGCAGCCGGTGGGCGGTCAGCGCGGCGATCAGGCTCCCTGCCACCGCGGCGGCTCCCATCACGCTGCCCATCAGGCCGATCACGGATGGCCCGTTGCCGGATTCCTTGGCCCAGACGGGTACGAGCACCGTGCTGAAGCCCGCGTCGAGCAGGTTGGTGATCCCGACCATGACGATGACCGTCAACAGCAACGGTTCGCCACGCAGGAAGGTGAAGCCCTCGCCGAATCGCCGCCAGTAACCCGGTTCCGTCTCCGCGGCCTCGGCGGCGGCTTCCTCGACCGCACGGCCCATCCCGCGGGGCAGCGCCAGCGCGACGATCACTGACCCGAGAGCGAAGCAGCCCGCGTTGACGACGAGCCCCGTCAGAGGGCCGAGCAGTGCCACCAAGGCGCCGCCGGCCGCTGGGCCGATGGTCGACGCGAGTCGCTCTGTCACACCGGACAGACCGGTGGCCCGCTCCAGGGGCACACGGCCGCGCTCGGCCGCTTCAGGGACCATGACCTCCTTGGCCAGGTCGCCGGGGCCGCGCACCGCGCCAATCAGCGCGACCAATAGGAGCAGGAGCGGAAAGGACAGCAGGTCCAGGGTGTGGAACAGGGGAACCGCGGCGGCGGCGGTCGCGCTGGCCAGATCAGTGGTCCAGGAGACGGCCCGCGGGCCGATCCGGTCCACCAGCGGCCCGGTGAACGCCTTGACCGTCACGTAGGGAGTCATCTCGCAGAAGGCGACGAGTCCGGTCTGGGTGGCGCTGCCGGTCGTGACGAGCACGAACCAGGGCAGCGCCACGGCGGAGACCCGAGTACCGGTCAGCGACACGGCCATGGCCGCCAGGATCCCGCTCAGCGGCCTTAAGGACCGGTCACCGGGTATGCCTCCACCCTGGGCGTCCTCCGTCATGACGTCTCCGTTCGTGTCGTCTGCTGCGGAGCGGAAGGGTGCGCCGGCACGGCGGGCGCATCCAGTTCGGGCAGGAGGTGGGTGATGACGGCGACCCGCTCGGCTCCCTCCGGGGCTGTCACCGCCGCCTCCGATGCGTCCCTCCGGTAGCGGGCGACGACGTCCCTCAACTCCTGGCGCAGGGCGGTGGCTTCTTCAGGCGTGAGCCGCAGCGCCCAGTCGCTCATGTCGAAGGTGTCCCGCCATGCGCGGGGCATCGTGTGCAGCTCGTTGACCGCCCGCTGTGTGCGCAGGGTGTAGGCGGCGGTGACGGACTGCAGGTAGGCCAGCACGGCTTCGGGCTCTTGCTCGGCCAGCTCCGGGTCCTTGAGCTCCGTCATGCGGTGCAGCGAACGCCACCACCGCTCGCGTGCGTTGCCGCGTTCCGTGTCCTCCTCCACGAAGCCGGCCGCGCCGAGTTGGCGCAGGTGGTAGCTGGCCGTGCCGGAGTTCACGCCGAGCCGCTCCGCGAGACGGGTCGCGGTCGAAGGGCCGTACTTCCGCAGCAGCCCGAGCAGTTGTACCCGCACGGGGTGCGCCAGGGCGCGCAGCCCCTTGGCATCCAGAACGATCGATTCGGCTTGGGTGTTCGGGCCGTCCGGCCGCGCGCTGGCATCAGTCACACCGCGCAGCCTAGACCGCAAACAGTTCTTCGCGAAGACTTCTTCGCAAAGAAGTCTTCGGGTTTCAACGGTGCCGCTCCATCCTGGTCATGACCACCCCGAACCCCGGCCTTCGAGCAGGCCGGCGTTGTCGCCTGTCGTGCCGGCGTGATCGCCTGCCGTGCCGCACTTCCCTCCAGCCAGCCGGGCGATCTTCGCGGTATCGGCCGGTGCGCGCGGGGAACCCATCCGCCATGAACGCACTCCGCCGTCCCTTCCTGGACCGCACGCTGCCCGCTCTGGCCGAGGGCTACGCCTGGCTGCCCAACCGCATGCGGGAAAGCCCCGACCACGTGGTGCGGACCCGGCTCATGGGCCGACCGACGCTGGCCGTACGGGGGCCGGAGGCGGTGCGATTCTTCTACGACGAGCGGCACGTACGCCGCCACGGAGCTCTCCCCGGACCGGTGCTGAGCACCCTGTTCGGCCAGGGAGCCGTCCACACTCTCGACGGCGACGCCCACCACGCGCGCAAGGCCCTGTTCCTGCCCCTGCTGCAGGTCGACCGGATCGCCGGGGTCGTCGAACACGTCACCGCGGCGTGGGACGAGGCGGTCCCCTCCTGGGCCGCTCGTGGGCGGGTCGTGCTGCTCGATGAGGCGAGCGTGGTGCTCACCCGCGGAATCTGCCGCTGGGCGGGGGTCCCCCTGGACGAGGACGAGTCGGAGCCGCTGGCCCGGGACCTGGTCGCCATGGTCGACGGGTTCGCCACCGCCGGTCCGCGCCGCTGGCGGGCCCGGCGCGCCCGCGGCCGGCAGGAGGCGCGGCTGGCCCGGCTGGTGGAGGACGTCCGGTCCGGCCGGATCACGGCACCCCGGGGATCGGTCCTGGAGCAGGTGTGCCGCCACTCCGACGGCACCGGCGAACCGCTGGACACGAGGACGGCCGCGGTCGAGCTGCTCAACGTGATCCGCCCCACCGCCGCCGTCTGCTGGTTCGTCGCCTTCGCGGCGCACGCGCTGCACCGCTGGCCGGACAATCGGGAACGGCTGCGGTCGGGCGACGCCGCCTACACCGCGGCGTTCACGCACGAGGTCCGGCGTTTCTACCCCTTCGCCCCCTTCCTCGGCGGTCGGGCCGTCACCGATCTGTCCTGGCACGGCGAACACGTTCCGGCCGGAGGACTCGTACTCCTGGACGTCTACGGGCAGAACCACGACGAGAAGCTGTGGGGCGATCCCTACGCCTTCCGCCCTCAGCGGTTCCTCGACCGGCCGGTCGAGCGCGACGAGCTGATCCCGCAGGGCGGCGACGATCCGGCGACCAACCACCGCTGCCCGGGCGAGGGCATCACCATCGGGCTGCTGGAGGCGCTGGCCACCCGTCTGGCCCGCCTGGACTACACCGTGCCTGAGCAGGACCTCTCCATCCCGCTGCGCCGCATCCCGGCTCGGCCCCGCAGCGGTTTCGTCATCGCGGACGTGCGCGCGCCCGTGACCGGGTGACCACGAGCCGCGCGACGGCTGTCGGCAGGTCTCCGACCCCGGCCGCGGCAGGTTGCGGCTCATGCGGGTTCCGTCGCGGAGCGGTCTGGTCGCGTTCGCGTGCGCCATCGCGTCGGGCCGACCCCACACCGTCGCGTCGGGCCGACCCCACACCGTCGCGTCGGGCCGTCCCCACACCGTCGCGTCGGTCCGATGCCACACCGTCGCGTCGGCCCCACCCCGCACCGTCGTGCAACGCCGCATACGCTGGAAGCACGCGCCGCCCTAAGGGACCAGGGGGTCGTGTCGTGACCCACGCCCATCGCTTTCACCTAGAGGTGGAAGGTCACTCCGTCACCGTGCAGACACGCCATGCCGCACGCGAGACCGAGCTGCTCGTGGACGGCAAGGTGGTGGGCTACCAGCACGCTCACGCCGGACACCACGAAACCACGACCACGCTCGCTGCCGAACTGCCCGGCGATCCGCCCCAGCCGTTCCGCGTCACTCTGCGACCCGGTGAGACCCCCGAGCGTGCGGGCGACTGCGTGCTGGAGATGGCCGGACGCCGGCACCCGGTGCCCGAGCTGCCACTGACCCGGCCGGACACCACCCTGTCGGACACGGCTCGGCCCTCATGGCGTCCGGCGCGCAGGCTGCTGCGCAGGCTCCTGCGACACACGCACCGCCGGTGACCGACCTAGGGCAGAAGCGTGAGACTCAGTCGCTCCGATGGCGCGGACCGCCATGGCCAACGGGCGCTTCTTGCGGTGCTGGGTCCTGGACGCCGTCGGCGCGCGTGCCGCCGGCTCTGTGGTGAGACTGGGAGAGGCAGAAGGAGGCCTGAATGAGCCAGATGGCGCTTTGCGTCCGCTTCACGCTGCGTGACGGTGCCGGGGAAGAGTTCGACGAGCTGGTCCAGGAGGCCGTCGCGGCAGTTCTCGAACACGAGCCGGACACCCTGGTGTACGCCTGCA
Organism: Streptomyces sp. 1-11; assembly: GCF_007176755.1. Lineage (GTDB taxonomy): Bacteria > Actinomycetota > Actinomycetes > Streptomycetales > Streptomycetaceae > Streptomyces. The sequence continues at coordinate 367,374 of NZ_BJTV01000007.1, read as the reverse complement.
GCGAGGTCGAAGGAGCGCCGAACCAGCGCGTCTTCTTCGAGCTGTACGCCGACCGCGCCGCCTTCGACGAACACGGACGTCAGCCCCACGTCCGTCACTTCCTCAGCGAGAGCAAGAAGTACGCGGAGAAGACCGAGATCGACCACCTCCGGCCTTACGCCGGCAAGTTCCCCTCCCCACCCGCATAGCGGTACGCGCCGGTGCCGACCGTGCGTCTTGCCCGCGAGTCGCACGGTCAGCCGGCAGCCCGGGACCGATCCACCCCAGTGAGGCAGTCACGAGGAGCAGCCATGGCCACGACGTACGATCCTCGCCACACGGCCGTCCTGCTGGTCGACCCCTACAACGACTTCCTCTCGGAGGGCGGCAAGGTCTGGCCCCGTCTGGAGCCCGTGGCCCGTGCCGTCGGCCTTCTGGGCCACCTGCGGTCCGTGATCGACGCCGCCCGCGAGAGCGGCGTGCGCGTGGTGTTCGTACCGCACCGCCGCTGGGAGCCGGGCGACTACGAGACGTGGGACCACCCGACGCCCTCGCAGCGGAAGATCCAGGACGTCCACCACTTCGCCCGGGGCACCTGGGGCGGCGAGTTCCACCCTGACTTCCAGCCGCGGCCGGGCGAGGTGGTCGTGCAGGAACACTGGGGGTCGAGCGGGTTCGCCAACACGGACCTCGATATGCAGCTCAAGCAGCACGGCATCAGCCATGTCGTGCTCGTCGGCGTCCTGGCCAACACCTGCGTCGAGGCGACCGGGCGTTTCGCCATGGAACTCGGCTACCACGTCACGCTGGTCACCGACGCCACCGCGGCCTTCAGCCCCGAGATGATGCACGCCGCTCACCGGCTCAACGGCCCCACCTACGCCCAGTCCCTAGTCACCACGGACGAACTCGTCGCCGCACTCGACGGCTCCCGGTGAGCACCGTCGGAGACAGCCGGCTGCCGCAGACGCAGGACGCGGAGCCGTCTCGACGCGGACGTCACGACGCCGAACAGCACGGCTGGACCGGGATCACGGCGTGCCGCCGCTGCCCTTCGCCCTGCCGCCGGCGAGCTGGCCCACCAGCATGACGATGATGCCGGCAAGGAGCATGGCGGCGCCGATCAGCGTTCCCAGCGGCCGAGCGTCGGAGTCGCTGATCATCAGACTGAAGACCAGCTGCCAGCTCAGCGCGAAGGCCACCACCAGCTGCCCCCAGCCGTAGAGCCGCGGGGCCCCGACATGGGGCCGGTTCATGGGGAGCACCCAGCCACGGGTGACCGCCGCTAGGCCGGAGGCGGCTATGAGCAGCACGATCAGGACAAGAGGCACTGCGAGGTACAGCTTCACGGATTCCCCCTGCGCACCTGAGCCACAGCCGACCAGAACATGATCATGACACCGGCCGCATCGCCCGTCCACAGTCATGCAGGTCCGGGCCGGGGCATCTCACGCTGAGGTCAGGCCGGAGTCTTGATCCAGGCGACGAGCCGGGTCCACCAGCCGCCCTCGGCGCCCCGGCCGGCCGGTGCCCGTCTCGTCCGAGGTGACGGTTCCTCCGTGCGTGCACTCGTGCCTGGCGTCGACTCGCACGTGCATCGCTGATGCGTCGGCACGCCGGCGAGTACTTGCTCCACGTGTCCTCCGCAGCCCTCATAGGTCGCCTTCCGGCATGCCCTGCAGACAGCACGTCGGCACATGGTTTCCTCCGTTGAAGCAGACCCTGATGTACGGCTCAGTAATATCAACAGTTTCGTCACAACTGAAATTCACATTTCCACCACAACGAGCCTGTGAATGGGCACGGTCTCCACGAATCACCGGTCCCTACGACATCGGGACCGACCGTGACGGCAATTCAATCCCCCATCCGACCTCGCCATTGGTCGCCCTTATCCGACTATTGGGGACGCGAAGGCCTGGGTGCCGCGTGGCGCATCTCACCCAGCGAGGTCGACCGGTCACGTTGGCAGGTCCTCCTGAGGTTGCCCGGGGCACCGGCGCAGTGGTTCGATCACGCCCGGCCGAGAAATGGAGCAGACGTTCCGCATTGTCAGGCCGTCACCGCGCCATTCGGGGATCGTCGGCCTGGCGCGGCGAGGGCATGGAACCGAGAACGGGCAGACCGCTCAGTCGAACGGGTGGTGTGTGCCAGTCAGAAGGGAGCAACGTGAGTTGCTCGCACGCCGCAGGGTGTCCCCTTTTCCCCTTGCTCAGATCGAGCCTGCAAGGGTGGCGCGACTACTACTGCGACAGCGAGGATCACTGGCGCGGTTGCGCGCGCTACGAGATGTCGCTCACCGGGGAGCGTGTGCCGATCAGCCTGCTGCCCAACGGCGCCCGCGCGCGGCACCTCGAGGACGCGGCCGGCGACACGGACCGGTCCGGCGCGGGCGACCCGCGGCAGGGGCCACCGCAGGCCCCGCCGCCCCAGCAGCGTCCGTGGTCACCGGAGAGTACGTCCTGGTCGCAGCCCGAACCGGTGCTGCCGCCACAGGCGTCCGGCCCCGCGGCCGCGGCGTCGGAGACCGGGAGTTGGTTCGGGCCGGCGTCCGCGCCGATCCCCGTCTCGGTACACCGGCCGTCACCGTCCCCGCAGTTGCCCCAGCCTGAGGACCCCCCGTCCCGGCGTGCGCGGCGAGGAAACAGCTCGAAGCGCGGCGTGTGGGCCCGCTTCACCGAATGGATGGGAGGCCCCGCATGAGCGGCTACTGGCCCTGGTGGGCCGGCGCTGCCGGGCTCGCCTTGATCACCATCAACTACGCCCTCACCACGGACCGGTCCTTCGGGGTGTCGTCCGCCTGGGACCGCGTGCTGCACTGGCGCAGGGAGCGGCAACTGGAGAAGATGGACGAGGAGTTCACCGACGAGCGTGCGCTGGCGGAAGCCCTCGCCGCGGCCACGGCGGAGCACTTCGGCACCAGCCCGGGCGCGCCCGCGGTGCCGCCGGGTGCGTACGGGACGTCGCAGCCACTCGAAGCGGAGGCCGAACCGACGGCACGTGAGGACATCCCGGTCGCCGGTCCGGGGCCGGCCCCGTTGGTCACCCAGGCCGCCCTGCTGGTGTCGATCTTCGTCGGCGGGCTGATCGCCGCGCTCACCTCCGGCCGGTTCCATCTCCGCTTCGACATGGGCCCGGGTTTCCGCAGTCTGGTCACCGCCGATCCGATCACCATGCTCGTCCTGCTGTTCGTCGGTGGCGTGCTGGTCGGCTTCGGCACTCGGCTGGCCGGTGGGTGCAGCTCCGGTCACGGACTCAACGGCTGCGGTCGCCTGCGCCCGGTCAGCCTGGTCGCGACCGCCGTGTTCTTCGGTACCGCCGTCGCGGTGTCGTTCCTGCTGTGGAAGGTGATCTGATGCGTACTCGGGGCGCGATCCTGCTGGCCAACATCATCACCGGACTGGCTCTCGGCTTCACGGTCTCCAACATCGGCTTCGGCGACTACAGCGAACTGAACCGCATGTTCACCTTCCAGGACACGCGCATGCTGTTCTCCTTCGCCGGCGCCGTCGGGATCATCGTGTGCGCGTTCGCTCTGCTGCGGATCCGCCGCACCCCGGGGCGCATCCACGCCGGTGTGGTCCCGGGCGCCGTGTTGTTCGGCACGGGCTGGGCGATCTCCGGCGGGTGCCCGGCGATCCCGATCATCCAGGTCGCCGGCGGATACCTGCCCGCCTTGGTCACCATCGTCGGCGTCGCCGTCGGCATCAGGCTGTGCCGCTGGGCCAACGCCCGCTACTTCCACCTCGACCGCGGTTCCTGCGGCCTGTGACCAGCACGCCGTAGCCACTCCCCCACCGCTGCGACGGCGGGGCAGGACTGGCAGGGGTGGCGCGGGGCCTGCTGTGTCGCGGTCGGCACGGTTCAGTGGTCGGAGTGCCGTCCCTTGCCCTTCCCTCGTCCATGTCCGTCCTTGCCTCCGTGCTTACGGTCGTCGTCGCGCTCCCGCCCGGGCGGCACGGTGACGGCCGACGTGGCAGTGGCTGCGGCCGGGGACGGTGCCGGCGTCGCGGGCACAGTGGTGACCGCAGCCGGGGTGACCGTCGCCGGGGCGGGCGAGGACGGCGACGCGGGGGCGTCGTCGCCGGAACGCATCGACGCTCCCAGCGCCGCTGCGGCAGCGAAGAGCCCCAGGCCGATGCCGCAAACAGTGGCCCGGGTGGCCAGTTGGCGGCGGCCGCGCGGGCGGGAGTGCGTCGCGCTCCGGGATGGACGGGGCCCTGGTGCGGGAGCGGAGGTCACGGGCGCCGGGGGCGTGCTCGTGGTACTGCGCGGGGCGGGCGGGGTCGGCGTCCGGTGAGAGCCGGCGAGCCAGTAGGCCGCCTGCTCGGCGGTGGGCCGGTGGGCCGGGTCCTTGGCGAGCAGGAGCAGCACGTAGTCGGAGAGCTGCTGCGGTATCCCCGGGCGCAGCCTGCCGGGCGGTGCCGGAATGGCGTCGACGTGCTGCTGCAGCACGGCCAGCGAGGTCGCGCCGCGGAACGGAGGCCTGCCCGTGAGGAGTTCGTACAGCACGCAGCCGAGGGAGTAGACGTCGGACGCGGGCTGGGCGGGGCGCCCGAGGGCGCGTTCGGGAGCGAGGTAGTCGGCGGTGCCGAGGATCTTGCCGGTGGCGGTCAGGGTGCTGGCCGCCTCGTCGGCGAAGCGGGCGATCCCGAAGTCGGCGATCTTCGCTGTGCGGTCCGCGCTCAGCATCACGTTGGCGGGCTTGATGTCCCGGTGGATCACTCCACGCTGGTGCGCTGCGGCCAGACCGGCTGCCGCCTGGGCGACGACGGCCGCCGCGTCCTGCGGGTTGAGTACCCCGCGCAGGGACCGTTCCTGGGCGAGGGTCCAGCCGTCGACGAGTTCCATGACCAGGTAGAACTGGCCGTGCTCGGAACCGAAGTCGTACATACCGACGACATTGGGGTGGTTGAGCCGGCCCGCGGTCTGCGCCTCGAGACGGAAACGCTCGGCGTCCGCGGCCATCTCCTTGTGCAGCAGCTTGACCGCGACGAGGCGTCCGAGAAGCTGGTCGGCGGCCCGCCACACCTCCCCCATCGCCCCGCGCCCCAGCCGTTCCTGCAACTGATAGCGGCCCGCCAGCAGCCCTTGCACACCCACCCCGATCGACACAACGCTCGTACTTCCGCGGCCCCCGCCCCAAGCCTTCGAACGCACCCCTCACGGGGCAGGCAGGGCAGGCCCGGTTACGGGGGGAAACCAGGCCTGCCCCTGAGGCGCCCGTTTGCCTCCCCCCTGAGGCTGGGCGCCACGACCCCGCCAGGGGTCACTCGGATCAGCGCGCGACCCGACAGGAGTGTCACAGGCTGACGGGGATGATTGCAAGATCAACACCTCTATGGAGACGCGCACGGACAGCCGTCACGGCTTGATCACCGAGTGATGTACGACGCCCGTGCGTTATCTCCGTCTCACCCGGGCATCACCCGATGCATACGGGGCAGCGATTCCGGATGAAGGCCTGGATGTGCCAGGATCACCGACATGGCTGAGGAAGAAGTGGTGGACACCAAGAAGGCCGAGCAGCCGTTGCAGTTGTCCATCGTGGCCACCGCCACCGACGGGATCAACGTACTGGCCGTGGCCGGAGACATCGACCATCACACCGGTGTCGCGCTCAGCCGGGCCCTCGACCTCTCCGGCACGCCCCGCCCCCGAGTCGTGGTGGACCTGCGCCAGGTGGCCTTCATGGACTCCAGCGGCATCAACATCCTCATCGCCGCACACCGCGCCCTCACGGAGGCCGGCGGCTGGCTCCGCCTGGCAAGCCCGACGGGTATGGTGCTGCGCACCCTGCAACTCGTCGGCGTCGACACCGTCATCGACTGCCGGGAAACCCTCGACCAGGCGCTTGCCGGCTGACCCCTCACCCGCCGGCGCTGGAGCAAGGCAGGCCCCTGGCCGGCCCGCGCACGGGTCTCGACGGGCGAAGGGCCGGCGGTGGACAGCCGGTCACTCGGACGGGTCGGTGTGGGGCCGAAGTTGCTGCCAGCAACGGTGGACGTGCTGTTCGGCCTCTCGTACGGCGTAAGAAGCGACCTCGTCCGACGGCACGGCGGCCAGGCGACGCGTCCCGGACCCGGGCTTCGTGACACGCCGCGGAGGACGGAAGAAGGGCGCGCCGCGGCTGCGGCCGGTGCGGTACAGGACCGCGGCCCTGGCGAAGAGGATCGCGGCGATGACTGCTGCGGCTGTCAGTGTGGTCGCCGCGTGCTGATGTGGCATGGGTGCGGGCTCCGTGCGGCGCGGGCGGTCGGCGTCACACCGCGCGGCGGCTGCCGGGCCGCCGCGTGCGGGCTGCACCACGGACGCGGGAGCAACTGCCGCCGAACTGCCCGGCGGTGCCGGGGGTATCGACATGCGCTCGCCGCCCGGGCGTCGAGCCGGGGGTCGTGGTGGACGTGCCGGGAAGGCTCGTCGGTGTGTCGGTCGGCATGCGCGATCGCTCCCGAAACGGTCTGAGGGGCGGCGGCCCCGAAGACGGCGTGTTCCGGAGCCGACCCCAACGGTGCTGTCAGGGTTCGCCACGCGAGGGAGCACCGCGACCGCTGGACGGAGTCGGCGGCCCGGGTCTTCCCGCTGGGCGCGCGCCTCCGGTCCGAAGCACAGAGCTCACCTGCCCGCCCGCTCCCCCGGCAAACCGCAGGCCGCTGCGCTCACCGATGTGATCGGCGTCAGGCCTGAGCGATCTCGTCGACGTGGTTCTCCACCCACAGCCGAAGGTGCGCCAGCGGCTGTGCCACGCTGCGCCCCAGGTCCGTCAGCGAGTACTCCACGTGCAGCGGCACCGCGGGGTAGACCGTCCGGTCCACGAAGCCCTTCTCCTCCAAGCGGCGCAACGTCGAGGTGAGCACCTTCGGGCTGACGCCCTCCGGGCGCCGCTGCAGCGCCCCGAACCGTTGCGGCCCCTCCTCCATCGCCCCGATGGCGAGCGCCGACCACTTGTGCGTCTTCAGCACCGCCGGCACGGACAAGAACCTGGCCGCGTACGCGGACATCCTCAGGCCGCTCGGACGGCTCGTGGCCATCGACGACTTCGGTCCGGTCGAGATCGGCCTGCTGAAGTCCAAGAGCATCTCCTTCCACTGGGAGTTCATGTTCACCCGCTCGCTCCACCAGACGCCCGACCAGGCGGTGCAGCGGCACATCCTGAACCAGATCGCCCGCCTGGTGGACGCCGGGATCATCACCACCACGGCGACCACCGACCTCGGCACGATCAACGCGGAGCACCTGCGCGAGGCCCACCGCATGCTGGAGTCGGGCAGGACGATCGGGAAGATCACCATGACCGGCTTCTGAGCCTGCACTCCCTATCCGGGGACCGCGCGGACCGCCGACGGGTGATGAGGGCGGACGGCGGGTCACCGTAGGCCGGTCAGTGCCGTCGGCCTGGGCCGGTGGTTGTCCCCGTGCGCGGTCTCGGGGCCAGTGCCGCGCGCAGCGCCGGGGTGAGGACGTGCCGGGTCTCGGACGGGGTGAGGGCGGCGGGAGTGGGGAGGGGGTTGACGTAGCGGGTGTAGATGAGGCCGCCGAGGACGGTCACCACGGCCGTGGCCCGGGCGGTCGCGTCGAAGCCGCCGAGAAATTCAGCAAGCGGGGCCAACAGCTCGCGTTCCAGGTACTCGCGGATCACCTCCGCGGCCTCGTCGCCCTGACCGGTGAGCCGTCGGAAGTCGGCGTCCTCCCAGAGGTTCGTCACCGCGTCGATCAGCCGGCCGGGGAGGGTGGCCGGGTCGCCGCCGAGGACGGTGTCCACTGCCAGCGCACTGGCGCATTGGAACTGCATGACCTCTGCGAACAGGCCCTTCTTCGAGCCGAAGTGGTAGGCGATGAGCGCCGAGTCGACCCCGGCAGCCCCGGCGACCGCGCGCACCGTGGTGCCCCGGTAGCCGCGCTCCAGGAACAGCGCACGGGCCGCCGACACGATCGACTCGCGGGTCGGCGGGTTGCCGCGGGGGCGGCCTCGGGTCCGGGCGGCGGCTGGAGCTTGGTTATTCATCGGCGTTGAGCCTGCTTTTCGTGGTCGGCACAGTCAAGGCCGTCCCGCGAACCTCACGAAGGAATGACCCGACATCATGCGTATCGCAGTCTTCGGCGCCAACGGACCGACCGGCCGCCACCTCACCGACCAGGCCCTCGCCGCCGGCCACGAGGTCGTCGCCGTGACCCGCCGCCCCGGCTCCCTCGCCGAGCGGCCCGGCCTCACCGTGACCGTCGCCGACGCCACCGACCAGGCGGCCGTCACCGCCGCGCTCGACGGCACCGACGCCGTCCTGTCCGCGTTGGGCGCGCGCTTCAGCAAGGACACGATCACCACTTACTCGGCGAGTGCCATGGCCATCACGGGGGCCATGGCACGCCATGGCGTCAAACGGCTGCTCGCCGTCAGCTCCAGCATCGCCGACCCGCACTGGCGCCCCACCGGCGCGCACTTCTTCAACCTCGTGCTCGACCCGTTGGTGAACCGACGCCTCGGTCGCACCCTTCACGAGGACATGCGCCGCATGGAGACCCTGATCCGCCGGACGGACCTCGACTGGACCCTCGTCCGGCCCTCCGGCCTCTTCGACCACCCCACCGTCACGGCCTACCGCACCGCCGAGACCAGCGCCGACGGCGTGTTCACCGCCCGCCCCGACCTGGCCGCGAGCATGCTGCGCGAGCTGGAGGAGCGGCGGTACGTGCGCACGGCCATGGGCGTCATCACCACGGCTGTGAAGCCGAACATCGCCAAGCTGATCTGGAACGAGGGCGTGAAGAAGAAGTGAGCCGGGCGGCAGTCGAACTCCCCTCCCGCATGCGGGCCTTCCTCACATGCGCCCGCACGGCCACTCTCACCACCCTGCGCCCCGACTGCACGCCGCACGTCACCCCGGTCCGCTTCACCTTCGACCCGGCCTCGGCCCTGGCCCGGGTGACCACCCGGGCAGGGGCCCGCAAGGCCCGGAACGTAGCCGCGGACGGACCGGCGGCCCGTGTCGCGCTCTGCCAGGCGGACGGCTCGCGCTGGGTCACCCTGGAAGGCCGGGCCGAGGTCACCGAAGACCGCGGGCGCCTGTCCGAGGCCGTCCGCCGCTACGCAGCCCGCTACGGCACGCCCCCGCCCGCCCCGCTCGACCTGGTCGTCATCGAGATCACCGTCGACCGCGTGCTGAGCCTCAATATCTGAAACCCCTGTGGCGCGTCCCCCGCACACCGAAACCGCTGGCGGTCGCCGGTAGGCTGCGGCGGTGCGCACGGTCGAGCTCCTCTTGGACGAAGCGGCGGAGCTGACGGTCCGGGAGGCCTGGCGGCGGCTCGCGGACGCCGACCTGCCCAGCCAGGCGCGGCACCGCTCACCGACCAACAGCCCGCACCTCACCCTGGCCGCCTGTCCGGAGCTGACCGCCCCGATCCGCTGGGAGCTCGCCGGGGTGGCCGCAGCTCTGCCGCTGCCGGTGCGGTTCACCGGTGTGGTCCGCTTCGAGCGGCCGACCTCGGTTCTGGCCTGGGCGCTGGACCTGGACGCCGCGCTGGCCGTCCTGCATCGCCAGGTGTGGGAGGCGGTGGCCTCGGACAGCCCGCCCGAGACCCTCAACCCCTTCCACGAGCCTGGGCGCTGGAGCCCGCACATCACCCTCGGCCGCACCCGGCGCGCCGGCGCCTTCACCGGCCGGCGCGTCCCCGAACTGCTGCCTGCGCCACCGCTGTCGGTCCGTCTCACCACTCTGCGCAGCTACGACACCGAGACCGGAGCTCTGGAGGTGCTGGAGCCTCGGCCCTGAGTGCGACGCAGGGTGACCGCGTCTCCGAGCGTCGCTGGACGCTAACCTCTTCCACAGCACGGTCACCGTCACCGTCACCTCGATCCGGCTCCGGCTCCGGCTCCGGCTCCGGCTCCGGCTCCGGCTCCGGCTCCGGCTCCGGCTCCGGCTCCGGCTCCGGCTCCGGCTCCGGCCATGATCTCCGCCAGGTCTAGTCGCCGGTCGTGCCGTCGAGCATCTCGCGCAGGATGTCCAGGTGGCCGTTGTGACGGGCCGTCTCCTCGGTGAGGTGGAGGAGGATCCAGCGCAGGTCGACATGGAGGCCGTCGCGAACGGCTCGCTGCGCCTGCTTGTCCAGGCTGGTCCCGGCGACCAGTTCGCGGTAGCGGGCGCTCTGTTCGGCGTATTCGTCGAGCAACCGCGTGAGCGGGAAGTCGACGGCGATGCGCATCTCGCGGTCGGGATCCTCCTCGGTCCAGGGGCCCTGGTCCTCCTCGCCGAGGAAGACCACTTGGAACCAGTAGTACTCGACCCAGCGGAGGTGATTGACCACTCCGCTCATGGTCATCAGCGGTGAGCCCGGCAGAAGCGCCTTGCGTGCGTTCTCCGCGGAGACGCCCTCGCACTTGGCGCGGGCGGTGTCACGTGCGTAGTCCAGGAAGGTGGTGAGCTGGGTGCGCTCGTCCCACGCGGGCGGTGTGTCATCGATTCTGGTCATCGTGCGAAGCGTCCCTGATCACCCCGACCAATGTCGAGGTGATTACCGACGGACCCGCCCTGCTCAACCCAACTCCTCGTGAGGCGGGTCGCTGCAGCGGTTCGGCGCCGTCGAGGCCGCCCGCCGTCCGAGATTCGCGGTCACACGCTGTCGGGCGGGACGGGTGTCGCCTGGTGGTAGTACATCTGCCACCCCGCATCCGCACCCTGCTTGCGCCAGAGCGAACTCCGCCGGGCCCGGCTTCCCTCCCAGGTGGTCTCGTAGGTGAGGTGGACCAGTCCGGGTGCCAGCAGGACACCGGTGAAGTCGGAGGGCTCATAGCGTGGACCGCTCTCCGCCGCACCGTCCAACTCGGGCAGCGCGGCCAGAATCTCGTCATACGTCCACCGCCGCCCCGAAGCGCCGACCTCGACGAAGTCCGGGTCCAGCAGCTGTCGGGCAAGGGCTCGTGAACTGCGCACACTGGGGTCCATGAGGCGCAGCTCGCCTGCGATGGCTTCGCGCACTTCATCTGTCTCTCGGCTCATGCGAGCATCTTCGCCCAAGCGGCCAGGCCCCTTGCGAACGGGATGCGGCGGATCACTGGCGACACGCCGACAGAGCCTTTCAACGATTACGTGCTGCGCTGGCTCTTGATATCCCAGAGGGTTCGTTCCACCGGGCCCGTCTGAATATCACGAATGCCGTACCGGAATTGTGCCTCCGATGGGGATGCCCCGGTGCCGCCGGGTGAGGTGACGGCTTCCATTATGTCTGCACCGTGCGCACCGAAGCGCCAGTAGACGGACAAGGTCCGGCGATCCCTCGTGTGCTCGTCGATCGCATTGCTTTCATGAATTTTTCCCTTGAAAACGAGCGCGTCCCATTCCTTTTTGTTGGTCACCCAACCAGGCGTGTCAGCGCCCCGCTGCCAGGAGTTGCCTTTGAATCGTAGGTTTTCCACACGCATCCGGTCCTTTCGCGCCAGGCTTGCGCTGGCGTAGAAGGTGACCTGGTCGTACGGCGTGTCCATGGGAAGTTGCAGGACCATGCGGGCGGAGAAAGTGCTACCGGGGTCTATCCACTGCCCGTAGGGCATCCATGGTTGCGCCTCCACCAACTCGCCGGGATGGTGGATCTCACGACGGGACAGCGGATTGGCGCCTTCGAACGACGACCACTGCTCGGAGTCTGTGCGCCACTGCTGGCGGAGTCGGTCCCGCCGGCTCAGCGGCACCCGTTGCCCCATGGCGTGGAATATGTCGCCGAGTACGTAGAAGGCGACATCGCTGTGATTCTCCATAGTGATGTCGACCGGCACGGAGAACGCCTTGCGATCCTTACTCATGACCGGAGTTCCGGTCGTCAGCTTGACGACCGGCTCCGACTCGCGCTGAGACGGCATGTACAGGTTCTGGTAGCCGAAATTTCCTACCGCGATCAGGGATGTGACGATGAGGGTCGCGGCCACCCGCTTCGGTGCCGGAATCACGACCGATGTCCGCCACACCGCGAAAACAGCCCCTATCGATCCTGCCGTGAGCGCGCAGAAAACCGCGCGGTAAGGTTCGGAATCGCCGTCCTTCAACATACCGGCCAGGAGCAGGACGTTGCTCAACAGGGCGACGAACGTGCTCACCAGCGCCACCGGACCGGAGTAGGGAAAGCTGTGCCATATCCAGTGGTCCAAGACGGCAGCAGCGCCCAGGAACGTGATGATGGCGCTCACGATGAGCGCCGCCCCGGTCATACGGCCAGGGAAGTTCAACGCGGATTCAAGGTCCTCCACACCGAAGTAGCCCAGCACCACGGTCGTCAGCAGGAGGACCAACAGACTCAAGGCCAAGCAGGCCCGCGACCTTCTGTGACTTGCCAGCATCCGTTGCGCCCGCTGACGCGAGCTGTTCGGAGCGTTGGCGGGGATCCTCACGTCATCACCTTCTGAAGTGACCTTGTGGCCGGCGTGACCGTACCCGCCCGGCGGCGAGCGGCGAAGGCTTTCGAGAAGGGGCGGGGGCGTATCCCGGGAGCGGTTCCGCGGGTGTCTGACGGCTGCTTCCAGCATGGCGCGTCGACGTTCGCCGGAATCACAGGACGCGAGGCTGTTGCGGGTGAGGCCGCGCTCAGGGATCGGAACCACCTTGATCGCCCCTCGCTCACCATCACTCCGGGTGAGCGTGCTCCGGAAGGGCCACGGAGGCCTCTGACCTCCAGTTTCATCCAGCGAGGCCGCTCCGTGCAACCGGACGGCAGGTGCTCGTGACGTCACGAGGCCGCCGCTGCCCTGCCGATGCCTCAGGCGCGGATCCGGTAAGCGTCGCGTGGTCGGCGCCGCGCCGGCTCCCGGGGCGAAGGCCCTACGGAGCCGGCCGGAACGTCGCCGTCTAGTGCCTGATGGGACCGGGCGTGTACCTCGACGGGATGGTGAACACGAACTCCCGGGGGTCTTCGTGGGCGCTCTCCATCTTGTCCGGCACGCTGTGGTAGCCGAGCGCGTAGAGGTTGCGGTCCGGAGCCCAGGTGTTGTAGCAGTAGATCGCCTTGCGCTTGATCGCCATGTGGGCCGACGGGATGTTCAGCACGTACGCGGCGCCGTTGGCGCGCTGGCTCTTGGGTTTGTCGTAGGCGTAGACGTAGTTGAACCGCACGTCCGTCAGCACGCCCTCGTTCATGAGGAAGTACGCCGCGTCCGAGAGCGCCTTGTGGGTGTCGGTCTCCTCCAGCCAGCCGGCGGTGAACTTGTGCGACGCTCCCGGGTACTGCTTCGCGAGCGCTTTGGTCTTCGCCTTGACCGAGTCCACGAAGCGGTAGTAGTCGTCCTGGGAGTTGTACGGGTCGTCCTTCAGCTTGAAGTTGATGACCTTGTCGACTCCGAGGGCCTTCGCCGAGGCCATGAACTCGGCGGTGCGGGCCGGCACGATCATGCTCGTCCCGTCCGTCGGCCACGACAGACCATGGTGGCCGCCGGCCGCGCACGGGTGACGGGGGTCCTCGGCGGTCAGCGGGCAGGGGTCCTGGTTCATCTTCTCCGCCAGCTTGTCGTTCTCCCCCTTGGACACGAGAACCAGGTAGACGGGCCGGCCGGCCGTCTTGTGCTCCAGGATGGAACCCGCCAGTCCCAGGGCCTCGTCGTCCTGGTGCGGGGAGTAGAAGATGGCCGGAGCCGCTGCCGCCGAGGCCTTCACCGGTGCCCACAGTGTGCTGCCGGCGAGCGCCGCGCCCGTCAGCCCACCGGCCGCCAGCACCTGACGCCTGCTCATCCGTTCCCCGTGTTCCGTCCCCATATCCGTTCCCCTCTGGTCTGTCCGGTTGGTCGGTCCGGCTGGTCTGTCCGGTCCCCGGCCCGTCGGGCCCCTGCCCCGACGGGCCGGGCCTGGCGGGACCCCCGCCCACGGCCGGCGCCCCGAGACCAGTCGACCATCGGCACCCCCGCTGTCCCAGGCAGTTCGCCCGGCAGGAATGCGGGCCGCTCCACTTCTGCCGGTCCCCCTCCCCCACGGCCGGCGGCGTACCGGCCCGTGCCGGTCCAGGGGTGCTCCGGCCCGCGTCGAGGCACGCACTCCACCGCGGCGAGGACGCCGTGTCCATCCGTACTACGGACAGCCGCCGGTCCATTATGAGAGGAAAGCCCCGATTCACCTGGAGGTCCTGCATGCACCGTGAGGGTTTTCCCGCCCCGGATTCCGGACTGCTCGTCACTCACTTCCTGACGGTGGCCGACGTGAACCGATCTCGCGCCTTCTACACCGACGTTCTGGGTGGCGAGGTGGTGCTCGAGGAGAACCCCTGCACCGTCAAGCTGGCCAACGGCTGGATCATCATGAACCCGGGCGGCGGCCCCACCCCGGACAAGCCGGGCGTCACCCTGCGTCCACCCGCCGACCCGAGCACGGTCAGCAGCTTCCTCAACCTCCGGGTGGCCGACATCGAGGCATGTCACCGGGAGTGGAGCGCCAAGGGGGCGGAATTCCTCACGCCGCCCATCGACCGCAAGGCCGAACTGCGGTGCTACCTGCGCGACCCGGACGGCTACCTCATCGAAGTGGGGCAGGCCACCGGCATGCTGCGGGGTATCTACGCGGACCCGCCGGCCGGTAGGGGCTGAGCCCCGGTCCGTGGAAGCAGGCCAGGTCCTGTCCGTGGAAGCCATGACCGCCTCGGACCACGTGCCCCCTACCCGTTGAGACGCTCGCCGATCGAGAGGAACGCCTGCACGAGAGGGACCTGCGGGACCGCCGGGGAGACCACCTGAGAGGCGTAGTGGACGACGACCAGGTCCAGCGCGGGCGAGACGAACAGGCGTTGACCGTGGATGCCGCTGGCCATGAAGGACCCGTAGGGGTCGTTCAGGATCCACCACAGATCGTGGTAGGAGAGGGCGGCCGGCGAGTCAGCCGGTGCCATGGGCAGGCGGACCCGGCGCGGGTAGCCGTCCGGGACACCCTCGACGAGGCTGGTCACCGCTTCCGGCAGGATCTGGCGGTCACCGACCGCCCCGCCGCAGCGGACCAGTTCGCCCAGGCGGGCCACGTCGCGCGCGGTGGCGCTGAAGCCGCCGCAGGCTGCCTCGGCGCCGTCCGCGTCGACCAGGTAGTACGCGTCCTCTTCAGCTCCGATCCGGGACCAGATCATCTCGGACATCAGCGCCGAGGTGCTGAGCCCGGTGATCCGCCGCAGGACCTCGGCGAGCGCCTCGACGTTGCCGTTCTCGTAGCGGAACTCCGTGCCGGGCTCGCCCGTGGCCCTGGCTGTGGCGAGGTGTTCGCGGATGGACGCGGGTCCCGAGTAGCCGTGGGGACGCAGTCGCGGAGCGAGGACGGCGAAGTAGCGCTGCGCCTCCAGGGCCTTGTCGTACGGGCGGCCGGCGTAGCTCATCCGCGTGCCCATGTGCAGGAGATGGTCGATCTGGGCGTCCCCGAAGGCGGTGCCGGACAGCTCGGGCACGTACTTGGCGACCTGGGCGCCGCGGTCGAGGTGTCCCTCGTGGGCGAGGGCCGCGGCCAGCAGGCCGAGATAGGACTTGGCGGCCGAGGCGTTGAAGTGCGGGACGTGCGCCTCGTAGCAGTGCAGGTACTGCTCGTGGACGAGTCTGCCCCGGTGCAGGACGAGCAGGGCGTCCGTCTCGGCCTGGGCGAGCAGTTCCGGCAGCGTGAGAGTGCGTCCGCGGGAGTCGGTGACGCTGAGGTCGTCGAGGGCCCGGGACGGTGACGCGGGCAGGTCACCGGGGCGGCCCCGGCCCCGCCAGACCCGGCGGCTGGGCATGATCTCCCGGCCTGCCGTCGTGTGTCGTCGTGCCCAGGCCGAGTCCGTGAATCCTCGTGCCCAGACGAGGTCGGCCAGTGAGTCCGTGCCGGTCACCTGTCGCTCCACTTGTTCGGGATCAGATCATTGCGGGATCGATACCGTACAAGCCGTTCGGAAACTTAAGAAGGGTCCGGCATGGCCCGAGCGCCGCTACCGGGGCTCGGCGCCCCGCACCCCGAGCAGGTCGACGGCCCCGGGTGCGTCCGCCGGGGTCAGCCCGGTGGCCCATACCCTTCCGTACACGGAGAGATCCCGCAGGTGGGAGGTGATCTGCTCGGCGGTGTAGCCCGTGTCGTTCTCGACCCACCAGCTCAGCACCGCGATGAGCTCGCCGGTCCACGCCCTGGCTACGATGTCGAGCGGAATCCTCGACTCCACGCCGAGCTGCTTCGCCCGGTCCCGGAAGGCCATCTCGGCGTGCGTGCGGATGAGTTCGGTGAACTCCCGCAGCGCCCGCCCGTCGCCTTCCCCTCGCAGAATCACCCGGTAGACGTCTCGCTCCCGGTCGGCGTGTTCGAAGATGTACTTGACGGGCAGACCGGTGAAGCCCTGGATGTGCGCCTGGCGGACGGCCGGCAGCAGGCGCTCGCGGTCCTGCGCGAGGTCGCGGACGATGCCGACGAGCAGGTCCTCCTTGTCCCGGTAGTGCGCGTAGAAGGTGGCCCGGCCGATGTCGGCCCGCTCGGTGATCTCCTCGACGGTGATGGACTGGAACCCCTTGTCCAGCACCAGTTCGACCAGGGCCTCGCGGAGCGCGGCACGCGTCCGCCGGACGCGGCGGTCTTCGGGCTTCATGTCCACTTCGATTCCTTCTCGTCAGGACCGTTGACCTGACCCTAGCGTTGCCCGTACGTTGCCGCACATCCCCACCACTACTGAACAGACTGTCTTGGAAATCAGGAGGCGGCGATGAATCTCGGGCGTTATGTGCGCAGGACAGCCGAGCACCATCCGGACGCGGAGGCGGTGGTCTGCGGCCGGATCCGGTTGACGTACGCGGAACTCGACGACCACAGCGACCGGCTGGCGGCCGCGCTCACCGTGATGGGGCTGAGCCGGGGGGAGCGTGTCGCCACGCTCGCGGCCAACCGTGCGGAGCTGGTCGTCACGGAGGTGGCGCTCTACAAGGCGGGCCTGGCCCGGGCGCCGATCAACGCCCGTCTCGGTGACGGCGAAGTCGCCCACCTCCTGAGGGAGGCCGACGCCCGCGTCCTGCTCACCGACGCCGCGCACCTGGACGCGGCGCGGCGGGCGGTGCCCGGTTCGGGCGTGAAATGCGTCATCGGCTACGACGGTCCCACCGACCTCGGTCCCGGCTACGCCGAGACCCTCGCGGCCACCTCCCGCGAGACCGTCGACGTGGAGTGCGCCGAGGACGACATCGCCGTCCTGCACTTCACCTCGGGCTCCACCGGGAAGCTCAAGGCGGCCGTGCAGACGTACGGCAACCGGCTGGCGCTGCTGCGCAAGTCGGTGATGAACCAGGCCACTAGGGTCGGACCGGGTGACCGGCAGATCCTGGCCGGGCCCGTCACGCACGCCTCCGGCATGCCGCTCATGGGCATCTTCTTCGCCGGCGGATGCGCCGTCGTGCTGCCGCGCTGGGACGCCGCGGAATTCCTCGCCACCGTGGAGCGCGAACGCGCGACCCACGCGTTCCTCGTCCCGACCATGGTCAACACCGTCCTCGCGCTGGAGAACGCAGCCGACTACGACCTCTCCAGTCTCCGCCATCTGCTCTATGGCGCGGCGCCCATGTCACCCGCCCGGGTCCGGGCGGCCTGGGACCTCTTCGGCCCCGTGCTCTGCCAGGGCTACGGCTGCGGCGAGACCACGTCCGGCGTGCTGTTTCTCTCCACGGAGGACCACCGCCGTGCCATCGAGGGCGAGGACGGGGAACTGCTGCTGTCCTGCGGCCGCCCGCTCGCCGAGGCGGAGGTACGGATCGTCGACGACCGCGGTGTCCGGGTGGCGGACGGCGAGATCGGTGAGATCGCCGTCCGGGGGCCCGACGTCGTGCCCGGCTACCACAACGAGCCGGAACTGACCGCGGAGAGCTTCCGCGACGGCTGGTTCCTCACCGGTGACCTGGCGCGGCGGCGCCGCGACGGGTTCGTCTTCATCGTCGACCGCAAGAAGGACATGATCATCTCCGGTGGCTTCAACATCTACGCCGTCGAGGTCGAGTCCGTACTGCACCAGCATCCCGGCGTCTTCGAGGCCGCGGTCGTGGGTGTGCCCGACGAGCGATGGGGCGAAGCGGTCAAGGCCGTCGTCGTTCCGCGGGCGGGGGTCACCCTCGACGCGGAGGAACTGGTGGCCTTCTGCGCCGAGCGTCTGGCGCGCATGAAGAAGCCCCGCTCCGTGGACATCGTCGACGCACTGCCCCACAACCCCAACGGGAAGATCGACCGCCGCGCCATACGCGACACCTACTGGTCCGGCGCGGAGCGCCGCGTCAACTGAACAAGGAACGCCTCATGCCCTACACCCTCGCGCCCAGTTACGACGACAACCCGCGCCTGCAGGACCTGGTGGGCCGGCTGCGTGCCTACCTGACCGACGAACTCCTCCCCTACGAGCGGGCACACGGCATCACCCCCGAGAGCAAGCTGGACAGGGCCACCCTGCAAGGCGTCTGGAAACGCAGCGCCGAGCTCGGCTTCTACGGCATCAGCCTGCCCCCGGAACTCGGCGGCCGGGGACTGAACTTCACCGAACTGTGCGCCCTCAAGGAGGAACTGACCGCCTCCGGGGCGGCCTTGTCCCACTCGGTCCTCGGCGACATGGGCGGACCGCTGCGCGTCGGCGCGCTCATCAGGTACGCCACCGACGAACAACGGGAGCGCTATCTTCTTCCGGTCGTCCGGGGCGAGCGCGCCTGCTGTTTCTCCCTCACCGAGCAGGACGCGGGCTCGGACGTGCGCCGCATGAGGACCACCGCGACGCGGGACGGCGACTCCTATGTGCTGAACGGGCACAAGGTGTTCAGCTCCGCCGCCCCGTTCGCCGACTTCGCGGTCGTCGTCGCCCGGATGGCGGACGGTGAGGAGACGTACAGCGCCTTCCTCGTCGACCTGGACACCCCCGGCTGCCGGGTGCTCGACGGCGCCGTGCCCATGTCGGGCCAGCGGATGGAAGGCGATCTCGTCTTCGACGACTGCCGCGTCCCCGCCGCGAATCTGCTCGGTGAGATCGGCCAGGGGCTGCGCATCGGCATCGGCCGCATCACCCTCAACCGACTGCTCCACTGTCCCTCCCTGATCGGTGCCGCACGGCGTGCCTGGGATCTGTCCGTCGCCCACGCGAAGACCCGCGTCGCGTTCGGACAGCCGCTGCTCGCGCTCCAGTCCATCCAGCACAAGCTCGCCGACATGGCCACCGACCTCTATGCGGCCCGGTCGATGGTCCTCGCCACCGCCGCGAAGGCCGACCGCGGCGAGAACATCGCGGTGGAGGCGAACATGTGCAAGCTCTTCACCGCCGAAGCGTGCTTCCGCACGGCGGACCAGGCCGTGCAGATCCATGGCAAGGACGGCCTGACCCGCGGTCACGAGGTGGAGCAGATCTTCCGGACCCTGCGCATGTTCCGGATCGTCACCGGCACGACCGAGATCCACAAGAACGCCGTCGCCAAGGCACTCGTCTGACCGGCGCCCCCGGGAGGCCGCCCGAGCCGGTGCTCCCCGGGGCCCGCTCCACCGTGTCCGGCCCGCGCCCGCCGCGGCTCCGGCCCGCGCCCGCCGCGGCTCCCTCGGCGCCGCCGGCGGTCCGCGCCTCCCCTGCTCGACCCGCCTCCGCAGGAGTCACTCATGGCACCACGATCCTCCGCGCCTCCCGCCGACCGTTCAGCCCGTCGGCCCGCCGCGCGACCACACGATCGCCGCCGCGCCTGGCTGGTCACGGCCATGATCGTCACGTTCATGGTCGTCAACTACGCCGACAAGTCGGTCCTCGGCCTCGCCGCCGTCCCGATCATGGACGAGCTGCACATCAGCAACAGCACCTACGGGCTGATCTCGAGCTCCTTCTATCTGCTGTTCAGCCTCTCCGGACTCGTCGTCGGTTTCTTCTCCTCCCGTATCTCCAGCAGACGCATGCTTTTCGTGATGGCACTGCTGTGGGCGGTGGCCCAGCTGCCCGTGCTGGTAGTGGCGGCGGTCCCGACCCTGGTGGCGGGCCGCGTCCTGCTGGGTGTCGCGGAAGGCCCGGCAGCCTCGATGTCCATGCACGCGCTGTACAAGTGGTTCCCTCCTGAGCGGCGCGGGCTGCCCTCGGCCCTGCAGATCGGCGGCGCCGCGATCGGCACGCTCGTCTCCGCGCCCGTACTCACCTGGCTCATCACTGATTTCGGATGGCGATCGGCCTACGCCGTCCTCGCCGCCGTCAGCCTGCTCTGGGCGCTGGTGTGGCAGCGGACGGGCCACGACGGGCCGTTCGACCGGGCACTCCCCTCACGAGCCGAGGGCGCACGGCCCGTTGGGCATCTGCCCTACCGCCGGCTGCTGCTCACCGGCACCGTGATGGGCAGCGTCGCCAGCGCCTTCGGGGCCGCCTGGGCGCTCGCTCTGGCCCACGCCTGGCTGCCCGCCTACCTCAGGACCCAGCTCGACCTGAGCCCCGGTTCGGTGGCGACCGCCATCAGCGCCGTCTCCGCCCTCAGCCTCGTCCTGCTGCTGACCGTCTCGCCGCTCATGGACGCCCTCAAGGCACGCGGGGTGTCCAGCCGCTGGTCCACCGGTGCCGCACAGGGGGTCGCGGTGTGTGTCGCGGGCTGTGCCATGGCCGTCTTCCCCTTCGCCGACGGCGCCGTGGTCCGCCTGCTGCTGATCGTGGTGGCGTTCGGCACGGTCGCCGTCGCGGTCCCCTTGCACTACGTGACCGCCGCCGAGGTCGTTCCCGCCGCCCAGCGCGGTGCCGTCTTCGGCATCGTCGCCGCGACGGGCACCCTCCCGGGCCTGATAGTCCCCTTCGTCACCGGTCGCCTCATCGACGCGGCGGACACCGCGTCCGCCGGCTACACGACCGCGTTCCTCATCGCGGCCGCGGTGATGCTGCTGGCGGGCGCCTCGGCCATCGCCGCCATCCGGCCGGAACGGGACGCGCGACGGGTCGGCCTGCACACGGAGCAGGCCCCCTCCCCGAACTGACGAAGGGCGCCGGGCGTCGTCACCGTCGCCCCCTCCCAGCTTCGACAGCTCCACCGCACGACCGACCTCGAGAAGGGTGCGCACCCATGAATCCGATGAACCGGCGCGGCTTCGTCGCCGCCGCCGCCGGCGCCGCGGCCGCGACCGTTCCAGTGAACGCGCAGGCATCCGCGGCGTCGCCCGGCCCCACGCCTGCCGGGACGCCGTCCCCTACGCACACCGGTGGCCTCCCCTACGACGACCTGGGCGATTTCGCCGACGCCGACCGCGGCTTCGTCAGGGCGTACACCGGCGGGCCGATCACCACGCCCTCCGGCGGCACCGCCTGGGACCCCGACGCCTACCGCTTCCTCACCGACGCCACCGAGGCCCCGCCCGCGACCGTCGACCCGAGCCTCTGGCGCCAGGCCAGGCTCCTGTCCCGCCAGGGGCTCTACGAGGTCACGGACCGGATCTACCAGGTCCGCGGCCTGGACCTGTCCAACATGACCGTCGTCGAAGGCGACACCGGCATCATCGTCATCGACCCGCTGACCTCAGCGGAGACCGCGGCCGCGGCACTCGGGCTCTACCGCGCCCACCGCGGGAACCGCCCGGTCAAGGCCATGATCTACACCCATCCCCACGTCGACCACTTCGGCGGCTGCCGGGGTGTCCTGCCCGACGGCACCGACGGCGTGCCCGTGCTCGCACCACGGGGCTTCATGGAGCACGCGGTCAGCGAGAACGTCTACGCCGGTCCCGCCATGTCCCGCCGTGCGGGCTACATGTACGGCACCAGCCTGCCCACCGACGCCGCCGGCCAGGTCGGCTGCGGCCTCGGACTGGCCGTCTCCACCGGCACCATCGGCCTGATACCGCCCACCCGGTACATCGAGACCACCGGGCAGGAGGTCACCCTCGACGGGGTGCGGATCCGTTTCCAGATGACCCCGGGTACGGAGTGCCAGGAGGAGATGAACCTGCTCCTCCCCGACCTGCGAGCGGTGTGCATGGCGGAGAACGCCACCCACACGATGCACAACATCCTCACCCTGCGCGGCGCCCAGGTCCGCGACGCGCACGCCTGGGCCGGATACCTGACGGAGTCGATAGGCCTCTGCACGGACGCTGCCGACGTGGCGTTCGCCTCCCACCACTGGCCCACCTGGGGCAACGAGAACATCGTCGCCCTGCTCACCCGGCAGCGGGACCTCTACGGCTATCTGCACGACCAGACAGTCCGCCTGATCAACAAGGGCCTCAACGGCGCCGAGATCGCGGAAAGCCTCCGCCTCCCGCCACAGCTGGAGCGGGTGTGGGCCAACCGTGGCTACTACGGCTCCCTCAGCCACAACGTGAAGGCCGTCTACCAGCGGTACATGGGCTGGTTCGACGCCAACCCCGCCCACCTGTGGGAACACCCACCGGCCGAGGAGGCGCGCCGGTGGGTCGAAACCCTCGGCGGACAGGCCGCCGTGCGTGAACGAGCCCGGCACTACAGCCGCCGGGGCGACCTGCGCTTCGCCGTCACCCTCCTCAATCACGCCGTCTTCAACGATCCGGCCGACAGCAGGGCGAAGCGGCAACTCGCCGCGCTCTACGTCCGTCTGGGCCGGGCCGCGGAGAACGCGGTGTGGCGCAACTTCTACCTCACCGGTGCGCAGGAACTCCTGCACGGAGCCGAGCCGGTCCCCAAGCCCACCACGGGACCGGATCTGCGCCGGGCACTGACGGTCGGACAGCTCATCGACGGCCTGGCCGTGCGCGTCGACGGACCCCGGGCGTGGTCGCTGCGTCTCGCGATCGACTGGCAGATCGGCGATGTCTACTGGCACCTACGGCTCGCCAACGGTGTCCTCACCTGGACCAGCGACGCGAGCCCCGACCCCGGCTCGGGGCTGACCATGGCGATGACCAAGTCGCAGCTCCTGACGCTGCTCGCCGGCAAGGGCACCGACGGCATCACCATGAGAGGTGACGACGCACAGCTGGCACAGCTCCTGTCGGTCCTGGAGACCCCGGACCCCGGTTTCCCCGTCGTCACCCCGTGAGCGCTGACGGCGTCCGGGATGCCCGCCGACGGGCGCGGCGACCGGACCGCCGGTGGTCCGCCGATGGTCCGGTCGCCGCGCCCGTCCCCGTCATGGAGGCGCCCGGCCACGCCGGCCGCGAGCGGTGGACGGCGACGGCGGCGGTCCCCCGCGGTCAGGGGATCAGCAGGGGAAGGTGCCGCTGTAGAGGGCGTGTCCGTAGGAGGAGGTTCCGGAGCCGAAGCCGTAGACGCCGTCGTCGCTCCAGACGGCTTCGCGTGACCCGTTGACGCAGGTGGACGTGGGCGCGATCGCGAAGCCCTCCAGGTTGTCGACCGGCATGACGGCGGGGTTCGTGTAGGTCACGTCCGGCACGATCGCGCCGGCGGCGTTGACCTTCAGGAAGGTGTGCGTCTCGCCGCAGGTGTTGTCGCAGGTCGCGACGATGCGCTGGGTGCCGGCGTCGAACGTCACGTCCATGACGGACGCCTTGCCGGTCGAGACGGTGCCGAACGTGGTGAACGTGCCGTCGGAGTTCAGGCCGTAGACGTGCAGCGTGCCGTCCCACTCCAGGCCGGCGAAGTACAGGCCCGACCCGTGCAGCGGGTAGTTCGCCGGGTCGTAGGCGGCCCCGGTGAGCGGGTCGGTCCAGCCGTTCGCGGTCAGCCAGCTGTCGGGCACGTAGCCGACGCCCTCGAACCCGAGGTTGGCGTCGTCCTTGCTGCCGGTGTCGAGCTGCGGGAACTGCGAGGTCATGTCCCACTGGTGGACCGGTGTCAGTGTCGAGCCGGTCGCGGCCGGGTCGAACTCCATGATCGTGTCCTTGGGAACCGTGTTGTCGGCGTTGTCGCGCTCGGACGTCACGTAGACGTGGCCGTTGCCGCCGACCGTCACTCCCTCGGAGTCAGGCTGGCCCGAGCCGCCCGCGAAGCGGATCTGCTTGCCGGTCGCGCTCCACGACGGGTCCGGGACCCACTTGCCGTTGCTCTTGACCAGCTTGTACAGCCAGTTCTTGTTCTTGGCGGCCCACAGCACCGACGGGTTCGCCGGGTCGAACGCCAGCCCGCTCACGTCACGGCCCTCCGGGCCGGTGGACGTGGTGAACGCGCAGACGTTGTCGGTGATCGTGACGTCCAGTCCGCCCGGCCACGCGGACGTGCCCGCCGGGGCCGAGCCCGTACCGGAGGGCGCCTCAGGGGTGCAGCCGCTGGTGAGCGAGCCGCCGCCGCCCAGCAGATGACCGGTCTGACCGCCGGCGCCACCACTGCCGGAGCAGGTGTTGGCGCTGCCGAGTGTCGCGGTGGTGGAGGTCTGGAACCAGCCGGTGCCGTTCGCGCAGCGCTGATCGGACGGCTTGGCGCCGCCGGTGGCCCAGGTCACCGAGTCGACGGAGTTGCCGTTGCCGTCGGTGAGGAAGAGCGAGTCGTTGTCGCCGAGGCCGAGGGCGGAGTCGAACGTGACGTAGCCGCCCGCGGGAACACTCGTCGCGCTCGGCGAGGAGGACGAGACCGAGACCGGGGAGTGGCTGGTGTCGCTGTCGACGTACTTCCACGACCCGATGCCGACCGCACTCGTTCCGCCGTTGTACAGCTCCACGGTGTCCGAGCCGTCGGAGGTGACCTCGTTGATCCGCACCCGGCTCGCCGAGGGGACGGACGTCGGGCAGCCCGAGGCGTTCGCGGCACCGAACGTGGCCGCGGTGGTCCCGGTCACCCAGGCGCCGGTGCCATCGCCCCCGCAGCGCGCCATCGCCGGCTTCGCCTTGCCGGTGGCCCACTCGACACGGTCGGCCACCGCGCCGCCGGCGGTGTAGATCACCAGCTTGTCCGAGTCACCGAGCCCTTTGGGCGAGTCGAAGGTGACGAACCCGCCGGCCGGGATCGTGCTGGCGGACGGGGTGAACGACTGCGGCGAGAAACTGTCGTCGGACATCTTCCAGCCGATGAGGCTCACCGCGGTGGAGCCGGTGTTGTACAGCTCCACGGTGTCGTTGTTCGAGGAGGTGACCTCGTTGATGCGCACGTTCTGATAGCCGACCGGGTCAGCGGCGGCCGCCGGCTGAGCGGCGAGCAGCCCGGTGGCGACCAGTGCTGAGAACGTCAAGGCCGCGGCGCACACCGAGGCGACGCCGGCGCGTGAGTCTGAAGTAGGCACGAGGCGGAACTCTGCTGACGCGAGGTTGAAACAGCGTGTACTGCGCCTGAATGCAGCCTGCTGACCACCGGAACGCCAGGCTCGCGGCGCCGCCGCACGCCCCGCGAGCCGGCCGGCCTGCCGATCGCGCCCCGGGCCGCCTCCCTTCCACCAGCGATTTCCCTCGACCAGCCTGCCCTGGTCGTCGACACCGCAGGTGTCGGCCCGCTGACCGCCCCGGCGAGTGGAAGGCTTGGGACATGGCCTTGCGACCATGGAGAGACTTCCGGCGTTCCTGGCAGCCGGGTCACGCACCCGCGCTGATGGTGATCCCTCTCGCGCTGATCGTCGCGGTCTGTGCGGTGGACCTGCTGACTCCGCCGCACATTCACCTCGGCCCCCTGCTGGTCGCGGCGCCGGCGATCACGGTGGCGTTCGCCGGCGCCCGCGTGACCGCGCTGATGGGAGTGCTCGCGGTGGCGGGCCAGGTGCTGATCGGCACGCTGAGAGGGGGCCTGGCCACCTCCAACATCCAGGCGCAGATCATCGCTCTGATCGTGGTCTCCGTCGTCTGTGTCACCATCTGCGTGCTGCGCGATCGACGCGAACGCCAGTTGCACCAGGTGCGGTCGGTCGCCGAGGCCGCGCAGAGCGTGCTGCTGCGGCCGCTGCCCGCCCGCACCGGCCCGCTGCGGATCGCCGGGCTGTACATCCCCGCGGAGGAAGAAGCCGACCTGGGCGGGGACCTGTACGCGGCCGCACGGACCGCCCAGCACAGCACCCGGCTCCTCATCGGCGACGTACGCGGCAACGGCCTGGCCGCGATCAGCAACACCGCCCTGCTGCTCGGCGCCTTCCGGGCAGCCGCCCACCGGCAGGCCACGCTGCCCCGCCTCGCCGTGCACCTGGACGCCGCGTTCCGCTGGGACACCAGCCAGTGGCGGTCACCGACGGAGCGGGACACCGACGAGGACTTCGCCACCGCGATCCTGCTCGACATCCCCGATCACGAGCCGGTCGTGCACCTCATCAACTGCGGCCACCCACCGCCGCTGCTCCTGCGAGGAACCCGGATCACCCCACTCACGCCTGACGCGAGCCACCTTCCGATCGGACTCGGCGGCTCCTTCGGCTTCGCCGCCTACGACGTGCAGACGTTCCCGTTCGAGGCCGGCGACCTGCTGCTCCTCTACACCGACGGCGTCATCGAGGCCCGCGATGCCGACGGCCGCTTCTACCCGTTCACCGAACGGGCGCCCGAGTGGACCAAGGACGATCCCGACGAACTCCTGCGCGCTCTCCACGACGATCTGCTGGCCCACGTCCACGGCCGCCTCGGCGACGACG
The DNA here is from genome assembly GCF_007176755.1 of Streptomyces sp. 1-11. Classification (GTDB taxonomy): domain Bacteria; phylum Actinomycetota; class Actinomycetes; order Streptomycetales; family Streptomycetaceae; genus Streptomyces. The sequence goes on along the minus strand of NZ_BJTV01000007.1, from coordinate 341,003 downwards.
CGGCCGCAGTCGCGATCCGCCGCCTGGCCGTCTGACCCCCCCGCGCACGATCCGCTCGAGTGCCTGGGAGAGGGCGGCGGGCCACACTCACCACCCACGCGTTCCGGGCGCGCCCTTGAAGGGCCCCCGCACGTCCTCGGTGACCCATCCGCCGTAGAAGTCCCCCTCCTGGGCCTGCACCTCCTTGCCGCCGACGAGGCAGCGGTCGACACGGCTCGCGTAGAAGGCGAAGTAGTCCTTCAGGACCGCGTACGCGGGCTCGGGGCGTGGGTAGCTCCATGCGGCCCGGTTTCGCACCGCGTCACCGACGATCAGATCCCAGTAACGAGCGCCGCCCTTCCATTCGCACCAGGAGCGGCCCTCGGTGAGGAACAGCAGATCCGACCGGACGTCCTCCGGCGGGATGTAGAAGGTCGGAGGGTGACTGGTCTCCAGCACCCGGACCGCACGTCTTGTCTCGGCCACGACGTGGCCACCGCACTCGACACGGACGAGGCGGTCGTCCGGCAGCACTGCGGGCGGCCGGGGGTAGTCCCACACGGACTCGATCTCGCGATCGGTGAAGTCGGCCATACCGTCTCCTCGTGGTGCGCGGGGCACACTGTTCGACGTGTGCATCTCCTCTTCCGCACATCACGGCGTTCCGGATGAGGCGTATCTCGAATTGGCCGGATCGGCTGTGCCGGGGTGGCAGGAGCTTCGTTGCCGGTGGCTCAGTGACGGGGCACAGCACGGCCCGGCCGCCGCGCGCCTGGGCACCGGTCAGATCCAGAAGGGTGCCGGCGGGACCGTGCCGCCGCCGGCCACGGTGAGCCCCGTTCCGGAAGAGCGACCGCTGAGCCAGGCGAGGAGGTCGGCCTGCCCGCCCCTGACTGTGGGACCGCCGGCGCCCAGAGCCTGGACGAGGCCGGTGTCGGTCGCCTCCAGACACAGCGGCGGCGTTTCCGGCCGCCGGGCAAGTGCCTCGACGATGTCGCCGATGATCCACCGTGCGGCGTCGGCCGGGATGTCCGCGAAGCTGTAGCCGACGTCCAGGTCGGCGTGGTGGATCTCCAGTTCGCGCAGCCGGGTGGGGATCAGGGCCGCTGGTGTGCGCAGTTCGCCGGTTCGCATACGGACCTCGTTGTGCCAGGCCGCCGGGGGCAGGGCACGCACCGCGTCCTCGAAGCGGGCGGCGGTGTGGCGGATGTCGGCGACCAGTGCGGCGACCGGCCGTCCGGCGCCTGCCTCGATCTCGGCGGCGCGGGCGTCCATGCTCGTGTACTGCGGTGTCTCCACGCCGGTGAGTGCCCAGGTGAGCAGTCGGCAGAGACTGTCCGCGGCGCGCGCCACATGGGTGATGACGTGGCCGCGGGTCCATGGCGGCACCAGCGTGTCCCCGGCGACCTGGACGTCGGTGAGGGAAGCGACCGTGGCGACGAACCGGTCCGTGGACGCGGTGATCGGGCCCAGAGCATCGAGACGCTGCATCTCCCCCACCTTCTCCGCACCATCCGTATTGCGGAATTATCTGTTCGTTCTACGGAATCCGACAGGAGCGTAGGGGTGGCGCTTCACAGCGTCAACCGGCCGCCGAAGCAACTCGGCCGCACTCGGTCGCACTCCCCTGCTCGCCAACGGAAGCGGGTTTGGACCAGCGAGGATGCGGCCGTGGCCGCTGGAGTGAATCGTGGGAACGCCGTGTCGACCTGACCGGCCACGGCGGGCCGCGCGGGTAGCCTCACGCCGGGCACGACCCCGCGGACTCACGGACGGGGACGGGCGACAGGAAGCGGCCGGCCCGTGCGGGCCGACGCCGGCCCTTCCCCGACCGCGGGAGGGGCCGGTGACCGCCCAGGGCACTGAGGCAGGGAAGCAGCGAGGAGGTCTGTGATGGCCCGACCGGCCCGACGTGGCGCCACTCCTGCGACCCGTGCCGGCGGGGACACCGGCCCGGTGAGGCCCCGGACCGTCCGGCCGGGGTCCCGGCTGCTGCGCCACCCTACCGGGGGGATGGCGGTCGGCGCCCTGTGCGTGTCCGCTTCCGCGGTGCTGCTGGGACTGGCCCGCACCGATCCCGGGACGGCGTCGTTCTACCGCTGTGTCCTGGCTCTGCCCGCGCTGGTGGCGCTGGCGCTGCCGGAGCGCCGCCGGCAGGGACCGCCGCCCCGCGGACAGTACGGTCTCGCGCTGCTCGCCGGCGCCGCGTTCGCCTGGGACATGCTGCTGTGGACCCAGGCGATCGCGGAGGTCGGCGCGGGCCTGTCCACCGTGCTGGTCAACGTGCAGGTGGTGCTGGTCCCCCTGCTGGCCTGGTGCATCGACCGGGAACCGGTGCCGCGTTCCTTCCTGCTCTGGGTGCCGGTAATCCTCCTGGGGGTCGTCCTGACCGGAGGGGTGGTCGAGGGCGGCGCCTCCGGCAGCGACCCGCGGGCGGGCACGGTCCATGCGGTACTGGCGGCCGTCTGCTACTCGGTGTTCTTGTTCCTGCTGCGGCGCGGTGGCCACGGTGGGGTCATCCGGCAGCGCTACGTGCTGGTGATCGCCTGCGCCGCGGTGGTGTCGCTGCTGGCCGGCCGGTTCTCCTACGGGCTGGATCTCACACCGGGCTGGAAAGTCATGGGCTGGCTGCTGGCGGTGGCGGTCTCCAGCCAGGTGGTGGGGTGGCTGCTGGTCGCCTCGACCTCACCGGTGCTGAGCAGTCACGTCGGCGCCGTCCTGCTGCTGCTGACTCCGGTGGGAGCGGTCGCGCTGGGCGCGGTCGTACTCGGTGAGCGGCCCACCGTGCTGCAACTGGCCGGCTGTGTCCTGATCCTGGTCAGCGCCTATTGCGCGGCCGCCCGCGAGATCCGCCCGCGCCACCGACCGGACCGTCCGAGCGGCGCGGACGAGAACGGCTCGCACGAGAGCTGCGCGGACGAGAGCTGCGCGGACGAGAGCGCGTCGGAGCCGGGGGCGACGTCGGAATAGGCTGGCTCGCGTCCCTGGGCCCAGCGCGCGGACTGACGACCATGGCCGGGGACGCGGCCGTCACTTGACCAGTCGGGCGAACCTCCTGACCTCCTGGGCGAACAGCAGCGGCTGCTCGAACGCCGCGAAGTGGCCGCCCGCGGGGATCTGGTCGTTGAAGTGGACCAGGTCGCTGTACGCGCGCTCGGCCCACACCCTCGGGCTGCGCACCAGTTCGTGCGGGAACACGCTCAGGCCGACCGGCAGGTCGAGGGTGGTCAGCTCCGAGGCGCCGTAGTTCTGCCAGTAGACGCGGGCGGAGGACGCGGCGGTGTCGGTGAGCCAGTACAGCGTGATGTTGTCCAGCATCTCGTCGCGGGTCAGGGCGCCCTGCGGCCGGCCCGAGGCGTCGGTCCAGTCGAGGAACTTCTCGTAGATCCAGGCGGCCTGGCCCGCCGGGGAGTCCGCCAGGGCGTAGCCGATGGTCTGCGGACGCGTGGACTGCTCCTGGAAGTAGCCGGAGTACTGGGCGGAGAACGTCTGGATCTCACCGAGGGCCCGCTGCTCCTCAGCGGTGGGGTTCGCCGAGACCGGCGGGTTGAACGTGTACTCCGGGAAGTTGAGCTCCACGCCCAGCAGGCCCTTGGGGCGCAGCTTGCCCAGCTGGGTGGTGACTCCGCCGCCCCAGTCACCGCCCTGGGCGATGTAGCGGGTGTACCCCAGTCGCTCCATCAGCTCGGCCCACGCGGCCGCGATGCGCGCCGTGGTCCAGCCGGTCGAGTCGGGCCGGTCCGAGAGGCCGAAGCCCGGCAGGGACGGGATCACCACGTGGAAGGCGTCCTGCGCGGTGCCGCCGTACGCCATGGGGTCGGTCAGCGGACCGACGGCCTTCAGGAACTCCACGAAGGAGCCGGGCCATCCGTGAGTGAGGATCAGGGGGGTGGCGGCCGCGTGCCGGCTGCGGACGTGCAGGAAGTGGATGCCCAGGCCGTCGATGCGGGTCCGGTACTGGCCGAGGGCGTTGATCCTCCGTTCCAGTCGCCGCCAGTCGTACCGGGTGCGCCAGTAGCCCAGCAGATCGGTCAGCCTGTCGAGCTGGACGCCCTGCGAGGCGTCCGGGACCGTCTCCCGCTCGGGCAGGCGCACCCGGGCCAGCCGCTGCCGTAGGTCCACCAGGTGCGCCTCCGGTACGTGCAGGTGCAGCGGCGTGATCCGCTCGGTGGCCCGTGGCAGCAGGAGCGGGCCCGGGACGCCCTCGCCCGCGGACGCCGGACCGGCTCCGAGGACCATCGGCACGGCGGTGGCCAGACCGGCGGCGGTCGCGGTGCGCAGCAGGTTGCGGCGCGAAGGCTGGAAGGCGGCCGTACCGGCCGATGCCTCCGGGTGACGGAACGAGCGCATGAAGCGCCTCCGATCTCACATGGCGCGCCGCGGGAGCACAGGCCGACGGCGCGCGAAGGGGAAGGGGAACGTCGAACGGTCGCGGGACCGCGCGGCGGCCGCGCGGTCGCTTTCAGGGCGTGGCAGCGGCACGGCGCCCGGTGCGGGGGTTCGCCCGGGCGGCCGCCCGGGCGGAGCGACCGCCCACGGGGGCACGGCCCCGCGGTCTCGTCAGCCCGTCTGAAGAGCCGACTTGAGGCTGGCGACCGCGAGCAGCACCGCATGCTTGGCGGCCTCGGTGTCGTGCAGCGAGTTGACCATGACGAAGTCGTGCACGATGCCGCCGAACCGGGCGTTCGTCGCCGGTACGCCGGCCTGCCGGAGCCTGGCGGCGAACGCCTCGCCCTCGTCCCGCAGCACGTCGGCCTCAGCGGTGATGATCAGCGCCGGCGGCAGCCCCGCCAGGTCCTCCAGGCTCGCCCGCAGCGGGGAGACGGTGATCCGGCCGCGCTCCTCCTCGCTGCGGGTGTACTGGTCCCAGAACCACTTCATGCCGTCACGGGCGAGGAAGTAGCCCTCGGCGAACTCCTCGTACGACGGGGTGTCGAAGGAGGCGTCGGTGACGGGGTAGAACTCCACCTGCTTGACGAAGCGGACGTCGCCGCGCTGCTTGGCCAGCAGGGTCAGTGCGATCGCCATGTTGCCGCCGACCGAGTCGCCGGCCACCGCCATGCGCTGGGCGTCGAGGTCCTTGCCGGCGCCCTTCCCCGTCACCCACTGCGCCACCGCGTAGCTCTGCTCCAGGGCGACGGGGTATCCCGCCTCGGGGGCGTGGTCGTACTCCGGGAAGACCACGGCGGCGCCGACCCCGACCGCGAGGTCCCGCACCAGACGGTCGTGCGTGTGCGCGTCGCCGAACACCCAGCCCGCGCCGTGCACGTAGAGGATGACGGGCAGCGTCACCCCGGACGTCCCCACCGGACGCACTATGCGCACCCTGACGACGCCGGTGGGGCCGCCCTCCACCTCCAACCACTCCTCGTCGACGTCCGGCTTGAAGATCTCGGCGTCCTGGACCTGGTCCACCGCCTTGCGCCCCTCCTCCGGAGGGAGCTGGTACAGGAACGGCGGTTCGGAGGTGGCGTCGACGAAGGCCTGAGCGGCGGGTTCGAGGGCGATGTCACGGGGATTGCCGGCCATGGTGGTGCTCCTTGTTGATGGGGCGTCGGGCGTGAGGGACACACGGCTGTTCCCAGCCGAGCGGTGTCCGGCTCAGTGGGCGAACGCGGCCTCGAGGTTGTTCAGCACTCCTAGTTGCGCCATGAGGACGGTTCCGGAGGGGTAGCAGTTGAAGGACTCGATCTTGTCCTCGCGCAGGCGGAACACGTCGCAGCAGGGCACCTGGATGGTCTTGCCGGTCGCGCGGATCGAGCCCATGGGAAGAGTCAGTTCGCCCTGGTGGGTCCCGTTGAGCGACAGCTCGACGACAACGATGTCGCCGCGCACGTAGACGTCGTAGAGCTCGCGGTGCATGTCGGGGAAGGCCTGGGCGTAGGTGCGCACCGGCTCCCCCACTTCGGCACCGCGGTAGGTGACGCCCACCGACTGGTCGGTGAAGGTGCCGTCCTCGGTGAAGCAGTCGATCCAGCCGGGGATGTCCTGGACTTCCGCCACCTGGTAGGCGTTCCGGATGATCTTTTCGAGGTCGAGCGACATGAGGTTTTCCCTTTCGAGGAGTGGGACGGCGACGGGAGCGCGGGTCTCGTCCTGACCGTGAGGGACGACGGCTGGAAGCACGCGGCCGGGCCCGGACCGTCCGGGCCGCGTGGCTCCGAGGGGCCCGGATCTGTCGCCACAGTAGCCGATTTACATGACGCGTCAACCAATGGACCGCATAGCCGTCAGCTCAGGCGTCCCGCAGGGATGCCAACTGGTTTACGAACACGACGAGATGCGGCCACGACAATCACACCGCTCACACGATCACTCCAACATCTAGTTGACATGTCATCTCGTCAGATCCTACGCTCCGGCCACGTATTGCCTGGATCCAGCGCAACGGAGGAACCGTGTCCACCACCGCACAGCCCGCCTCGCCCCAGTCGTCGCGGCCGGACGGGTCCCGCCGGGGCTTCCTGCACTCGGCCGCAGCCGCGATGTCGGCGCTCCCGCTTTCCCTCGCCCTGGAGTCCCGGCCGGCCCGCGCGGCGGAGGTCGCGGGTGTCCCCCTCGCGCCGGCCGGACCCGATGCGCGACGCTTCCGACTGCACGTGCCGCAGAGCGCCCTCGACGACCTGGACCAACGCCTGCGCACCGTCCGGCTCCCCGAGCGGGAGACCGTGGACGACGTCTCGCAGGGCGTGCCGCTCGAACGGTTGCGGGCCCTGCTCGACCACTGGCGCACGCGGTACGACTGGCGCGCCTTCGAATCCCGGATCAACGCGATCGGGCAGTACCGCACCCGGATCGACGGGCTGGGCGTTCACTTCGTGCACGTCAGGTCCGCGCACCGGAACGCCCTCCCGGTGGTCCTCAACCACGGCTGGCCCGGATCGTTCGTGGAGTTCCTCGACACCATCGGCCCCCTCACGGATCCGACGCGGTACGGCGGCTCCGCGGACGACGCGTTCCACGTGGTCATCCCCTCGATGCCCGGCCACGGTTTCTCCGACATCCCCGCCCAGTCCGGCTGGGACCCGGCAAGGATCGCCCGCGCCTGGGCCACGCTCATGCAAGATCTGGGCTACCGCCGCTACATCGCCCAGGGCGGCGACTGGGGCGGCGCCGTCACCACGCAGATGGGCAGGCAGCGTCCGCCGGGCCTGATCGGCGTGCACCTCAACCTGCCGGAGTTCATGCTCACCAACACGGCCCTCGGCGACGGCACTCCGGAGGAGCAGGCGGCCATCGCCCAGCAGCAGATCTTCGCCCAGCAGTACGGCGGGTACTTCCAGGAACAGGCCACCCGCCCGCAGACGATCGGCTACGGGCTGGCCGACTCGCCCGCCGGCCAGGCGAGCTGGATCTACGAGAAGTTCATCGACTGGACCGACAGCGACCACCGCCCCGAGCGCGTCCTCGGCCTCGACCGCATGCTGGACGACATCACCCTGTACTGGCTCACCGGAACCGGCGCGTCCTCCGCGCGGCTGTACTGGGAGTTCTACCGGGACAACCACGAGCTGACGCGACTGGATCTCCCGGTGGGAGTCAGCGTCTTCCCCCACGAGCTGGTGCGCACCCCGAGGGTGTGGGCCGAGAAGGCCTACGACAACCTCGTCTACTTCAACGACGACATCGCGGCCGGCGGCCACTTCGCGGCGTTCGAGCAGCCAGGTCTCTTCGTGGACGAACTGCGCGCCTACGCACGCCACGTGAGATGACCGCTGCCGGCCGGACGCCCGGCGTGGCGGCGGTGTACTCAGGCCCCTCCTTCGCCCGGCGGCACCGCCCAGAGCCGGCAACGGCACGCCTCAGCGCATTTGGTTGACGCGTCACCTAGTTCGGATTAGGGTGACCGCACGGTTGCGGAAGGCAGAAGAGGAGCGTCGCCATGTACATCGGCAAGACCGGCATCTGGAGTCCGGAGCTGCGTCTGCACCGCGACCCCGTGGAGATCCACGAGGCCGCGGCGGAGCTGGACCAGAGCGGCTGGGGTGCGCTGTGGATCCCCGGTCTCGGCGGCGGCGACATCCTGGGCGACGCGGAACGGCTGCTGCGGGCGACCGCGAACACCACCGTCGCCACCGGAGTGCTCAGCATCTGGCGCCACCCGGCCGCCGAAATGGCCGAGGGTCACGCGCGACTGCGTAAGGCGTACGGGCACCGGCTGCTCCTCGGGCTGGGCGTCAGCGACGCCGCCGCCGCGCAGCACGCCGGCGGAACGTACCGTCCCCTCGCGGCGCTCAACGGCTACCTCGACGCCCTCGATCTGGCGAAGGACCCGGTCCCGGCGGATGAGCGCCTGGTGGCCGCCATGGGCCCCAAGCTCACCGAGCTCGCGGGCCGGCGCAGTGCGGGCAGCCACCCGTTCCTGGTCACCCCCGAGTTCACCGCCCGTGCCCGGACCGTCCTGGGTTCCGGTCCCGTGCTCGCCCCCTACCAGGCTGTCGTAGTGGACACCGATCCCGAACGCGCCCGGGAGACCGCTCGCGGCTTCCTCTCCCCCTTCATCCGCATGGGGCACTACGCCAAGAGCCTGCTCAGGCAGGGCTTCACCGAGGAAGACCTGTCCGAGGGCGGCAGCGACCGTCTGCTGGACGCGGTCGTGGCACGGGGAGACGTCGACGCCATCGGTGAGCGGATCAAGGCCCACCACGACGCCGGTGCCACCCACGTGGCCCTCCACGTCATCGGCCGGGGCGAGGGCCTGCCCCTCGCCGAGTGGCGGCGGCTCGCGCCACTGGCGCACTGATCTGAACGCGGGGCGGGCGCCCCACACCCTGGGGCGGGCGACCCACGGTGTGGCGCGGGCGGCAGTTCGGCCGGGCGGCCTGCTGCCGGAACGCGAATCACGCGCGTCGGGAAGATGACTGAAGTGTCAACCTTCTCATACGGTGGACACATGACGGAATCAACCCGATGGCTGACCCCGGTGGAGGAGCGTGCCTGGCGAGGTCTGCTGCGCATGCACGACCTGCTGGTCAGCCAGGCCGGTCGGTCGATGCAGAGCTCCTTCGGACTCTCCGCGACCGATTACAAGGTGTTGGCCGAGCTGACCCGGTCCGCCGACGACCGGTTGCGGGTGCTCGAACTCGCGAAGGTGCTGGGGTGGGAGAAGAGCAGGGTCTCCCACCACATCGCACGCATGGCCAAGCGCGGCCTCGTCGACCGGGAGGAGTGCGCCGACGACGGCCGTGGCGCGTACGTGAGAGTGACGCCGGCCGGGCGCGCGGCCCTGGAGAGCGCGGCGCCACAGCACGTCGAAGACGTCCGCCGCCTGTTCCTGGACCACCTCACCCCGGGCCAGACCGCCCTGCTGGCGGAGATCGCCGACTCGATCATCGCGAAGCTCGACCCTCAGCAGTGAGACGCGCGCCTGCCGCGCGGCCGCCCTGTCGGAGGACGACGCGCCCGGACGTGTGAGAGGAGTCGTTTGGGCCTCGAGCGCGATCCGTTGATCCCGCTGGAGGTCCCGGCCGACCTCGTCGACGCCATCACGGCCTTCGCGCCGGCAGCCGTCCTCTCCGCGCGGCCGGCTGACCCGCTCGGTGAGGGAACAGGTGCGCGCTCGGCGCCGGTTCGTCGCGCGCGCCCTCAGCGGCCGTGCCGGGCGAGCGCGTCCCGCAGTCCGTCGAGGAAGACCTCCAGCGCGCCGGGGTAGGCGCTGGTGCTCATGGTCTGCGCCAGGGCGTGCGCGGACTCGGCGATGCGCGGGTATTCGTCGGCGGGCAGACGGGTGTAGGTCGCCTGCCAGGCCCCGCGGTCGGCCGCTTCCGCTTCCGCGGGCAGCGTGTGGGCGGCCGCGTCGATGGCGGCGAAGCCGAGTGTGAAGTCGATGAACCGGTGGTAGTAGTGGGCCGCGTCGTCCGGCCCGAAGCCGGCGTCGCGCAGGATGCCCAGACCGGTCTCGACACCCCGCATCTCATTGGGGCGGCGGGTGACCCGGGAGGCCGCCAGCACCGCGGCGTGAGGGTGGGCGGTGTACGTGCGGTGCAGTTCGAGCCCCACACAGCGCAGGTCATCGCGCCACTCTCCGGTGATCCGTACGTCCTTGAGGCTCATTCCGATCAGTTCGTCCGCGACCGCGAGGACGAGGTCGTCGGTGCTCCGGAAATAGCGGTACAGCGCTGACGGGTCGGCTCCCAGCGCGTTGCCGAGGCGGCGCACGCCCAGCGCGTCGTGGCCGTGCTGGCTCAGCAAGCGGATCGCCGTCCGCACGATCAGCTCCTGGCTGAGCACCGTGCCCGTCCTCGTCGTGCGGCGCCGTCGTCCGGCCGCGAGCCGCCCGGACGGAGCCGCGTCGTCCGTATCGCCGTAGGTGCCCATCCGGAGTCCGATCTGAGAGGTAACGAGTGGCAGAGGTTCTTATGACAACGCGATTGACCTTAAAAGTCCAGAGCTGTTTGATGTGGCTCCACCAGCGCTGCACGCCGCTGTCGACCCGTGCCGACGGTGACGGCGCGGGGCCGGTCGGTACGGGCCGACCTGCCCGGCGGTCCGTCGACACAGCCGTGCCCTGACGGGTCCGGTGCACCATCCGCCACACCTTCTCCGCCACCCGGCGGCGGTCCGCGGACCGCCGCTTCCATGCCGCAGCACCTGCAGACCTTCTCCTCCGTTCACGGACGCCGCGCGTGCGTCCCGCCCCCTGGACCGGTTGCCCATGGAAAACACCACCCCGTCCCCTGAGTTGAAGAAATCGCTGGGAGTCGTGGACGGCGTAGTACTGGCCGCCTCCAGTACCGCCGCGACCACCAGCATCGGTATCGGCCTCGGAGTCCTCGCCTCGACCACGGGCCGGCGGACGCCGCTCATCCTGCTGCTCGGCTTCCTGCCGATGCTCGGCATCGCCAGCGCGTACGCCCGCCTGAACAGGGCGGAGCCCAACTGCGGCGCCGGATACGTGTGGGTCGGCCGGAGCATGGGCCCATGGCTCGGGATGATCGCCGGCTGGGTACCGCTCGCCGGTGGCGTCGTCTTCCTCGCCTACACCACGTCCGTGACCGGTTCCGTCCTGGTGCAGTGCGCCCACAAGGCCGGCGTCGACAGCCTCCTTGGCCGGCATCTGGACGCCGACTCCACCCTCCAGTGCACCCTGATCGGCCTGGTCGTCCTGGCCGCGGTCACCGTGACCGCCGTGACCGGCGTCCACAAGGCAACCCGGCTCCAGTCCTACCTGCTCGCCTTCGAGTACGCCGTGCTGCTGGTCTTCTGCTGCTGGGGACTGATCGCGGGCGACCAGCCCTTCTCGCTGTCCTGGTTCGACCCGTTCGCCTTCGACTCGCCCGCCGCCCTGGCCCAGGGCCTGGTCCTGGCGGTCTTCTTCTACTGGGGGTGGGACGCCGCGTTCTCCGTCACCGAGGAGACGGAGCGGGCCGGTGACGCGGCCCGGGGCAGCTACATCGCCCTGTTCACCATGCTCGGCCTGTTCCTCCTGGGCGCCGTCGCCTTCCAGCGGGTCATGACCACCCCCGAGATGAGCGAGACCGGCGCCCAGGGACTGACCTACTACGCCGCCCGGCTCGCCGACGACCCCTGGGCCACCCTCCCGCTGATCGCCCTGATGTTCTCGGCCGTGGCCTCCCTGCAGGCCGGCATCATCCCCACCGCCCGCCTGACGCTGGCCATGAGCCGCGAACGCACCCTCGGCCCCGTCTGGGCACGCATCAGCACCCGGCACGGCGGCCCCACCGCCGGCACCGTGATCGTCACCGTCATCTCCGCGGTCGTCGCGATACTGACCGTGGTGATCCCCAAGCTCAACGAGGCGATCCTGGCCGCGGTCAACGCCATCGGCATCCTCGTCGCGCTCTACTACGGGCTCACCGCCATCGCCTGCGCCCTGCGCTTCCGCGGTCTCCTGCGCACCAGCCCGCGTGAAGCCGTCCTCGCCGTCGTCGTGCCGTCGGTGTGCGCCGTCGTCCTGTTCGCCCTCGGCGCCTACCTCGCGTTCTACTACGCGACCCTCAGCGACACCTTCGAAGTCAGCGTCGACAACGGCTGGTTCAACCTGCTGTGCCCCTCCGTGATCCTCGTGACCGGCCTCGTGGTGTCCGCGGTCGCCAAGTGGTACCGCCGCGCCCCCGCCTTCACCCGCACGACGGCGCCGGCCGCCGTCCCGGCCTCCGAAGCCGAGTCCCTGTCCTGACCGCGGCGCCTTTACTGCCCGGACCCATACTCCAGCGATTGGACCTTCCCACCTCATGTCCCACCTCGACGCCGACCTCGTCTTCACCAACGGACCCGTCCTGACCATGGACCCGGCCCGCACCCGGGCCACCACCCTGGCCGTCACCGACGGCCGCATCACGGCTGTCGGCCACGACGAGGTCAAGGAGCTCGTCGGAGCGCGCACCGAGGTCGTCGACCTGCGCGGCCGCCCGCTGCTGCCGGGCTTCCAGGACGCTCACGTCCACGCCGTCATGGGCGGCATCGAACTCGGCGAGTGCGACCTGACCGGGACCACCGAACCCGACGAGTACGCCCGCCGTATCCGTGCCTACGCCGACGCCCACCCCGACAAGGAATGGATCACCGGCGGCGGCTGGTCCATGGAGAGCTTCGAGGGCGGCATACCGACCCGGCAGTTCCTCGACACGCTCGTGCCAGACCGGCCGGTCTACCTCCTCAACCGGGACCACCACGGCGCCTGGGTCAACACCCGGGCACTGGAGATCGCCGGCATCACCGCCGCCACCCCCGATCCGCAGGACGGCCGCATCGAACGCGAGCCGGCCGGCACCCCCGTCGGAATGCTCCAGGAAGGCGCGCTCGGCCTGGTCGGCGCCCACCTCCCGGCGCAGACACCGGCCGACCGGATCGCCGGGCTGCTGCGCGCCCAGGAACTCCTGCACGGTCTCGGCATCACCGCCTGGCAGGACGCGCTGCTGTGCGGGGCGGACGGCTACCCCGACCCCTCCGACGCCTACCTGGCGGCAGCTCTCGACGGCACTCTGACCGCCTCGGTGACCGGCGCCCTGTGGTGGCGCAGGTCCGTGGGCGAGGAGCAGATCCCCGACCTGCTGCACCGACGGCAGCGTCTCACGCACGGCAAGCTCCGCTGCTCCACGGTCAAGATCATGCAGGACGGGGTCGCGGAGAACCACACGGCGGCCATGACCGCTCCCTACCTCGACGGCTGCGGCTGCGCCACCGCCAACAGCGGTCTCAGCTTCGTCGACCCCGAAGCCCTCAAGCGGTACGTCACCGGGTTGGACGCCGCCGACTTCCAGGTCCACTTCCACGCCCTGGGCGACCGCGCGGTCCGCGAGGCACTCGACGCCGTCGCCGCCGCCCGCGCCGCCAACGGCACCCGCGACACCCGTCCCCACCTCGCCCACCTTCAGGTCGTCCACCCCGACGACATCCACCGCTTCCGCGAGCTGGGAGCCACCGCCAACATCCAGCCGCTGTGGGCCGCTCACGAACCCCAGATGGACGAACTCACCATCCCCTTCCTCGGGCCCGAACGCGCCGCCTGGCAGTACCCCTTCGGCGACCTCGTACGGGCGGGCACCACCCTCGCGGCCGGCAGCGACTGGCCCGTCTCCAGCCCAGACCCGCTGGCCGGCATCCACGTCGCCGTCAACCGCGCCCTGCCCGGTGCCGACGACAAGCCGTTCCTGCCCGAGCAGGCCCTCGACCTCACCACCGCGCTGGCCGCCTACACCGCGGGCAGCGCCTACGTGAACCACCTCGACGACACCGGAACCCTCCGTCCCGGGAACCGCGCCGACCTCGTGGTCCTCGACCGCGACCCCTTCGCCGCACCTCCCGGGGCCATCGCCGGGACCCGCGTCCACCTCACCTACGTCGACGGCCGGCGCGTCCACTCGGCGGCCGACGCCTGACCGGCCGGCTCGTCCCTCCGACCGCCCGCACCGCCCACCCCGGTGTCCGCGGGCGTCCAGCGCCTTCGTCATGCGGTGCGTCCGACGCCGCAGTGTGAGGGGACCGAGGGGACCCCTCCCGTGTGCCGGGGCCGGTGGCCGCTCCGTTGGCCGCCGGCACACGGGAGGGTGAGGGTCAGCGTCGGGCGTCGTGGTGGTCGCCGCCGCGGTGGTCGTGGTGACGGGTATCCGTGAAGTGCGTCAGGGGGATGGTGGGGTAAACCCCAGGTCGCTTCAGGTTGTTGCCCGGATGGGTCGGGACCCGGAGATCCGCGAGGCTCGTCCCATGACGCAGCGCACACGCACCTTCCGCAACGCCGGCATCGTCGGCGTCTCCACCGTCCTTCTCGCCGTCACCGCGCCCGTGACCGCCTCCGTGGCCGCGAGCCCCTCCGCGGACCTCACCTGGACCGCCTGCGAGGGCTCCGGCATCAACCCCCGTCAGCAGTGTGCGACCCTCCAGGTCCCCATGGACTACGCCGACCCCGGCAGTCCCCTCATCGACATCGCCGTCTCGCGCATCCCGAGCGAGAATCCCGAGGCACGGCGCGGCACCCTGTTGCTGATCCCCGGCGGGCCGGGCGGCTCCAGCCTGAACGACCCCTCGGGTAAAGGCCAGAAGCTCCCCCAGGACGTCCGGGACGCCTACGACCTGGTGGGCTTCGCCCCACGCGGGCTCGCCCCGTCCACGCCCGTCGACTGCGGGCTGGACCACGGCGACCTGGCCACCTCCAAGCTCCGCCCCTGGCCCGCCGCCGACGGCTCGGTGGACGGGAACATGGCCACCGCCCGCCGCATGGCCGACGCCTGCGCCGCGAACGGCGGCGAGCTGATCCGGCATCTCAGCACCGCCAACGAGGCCCGTGACATCGACCGTCTGCGCGCCGCGCTCGGCGAGCGCAAGCTCTCCGCGTGGGGCGTGTCGTACGGGACGTACGTCGGAGCCGTGTACGCCCAGCTGTTCCCGCACCGAACCGACCGCATCGTGCTGGACAGCAACGACAACCCCGACCCCACCCGCGTCGCCCGCGCCTGGCTGGCCGGGCACGAGCAGGGCGTGGAGGACACCTTCCCCGACTTCGCCGCGTGGGCGTCGAGGCCGGACAACCCGGACCGCGTCGCGAGCAGGGCCGCCGACGTCCGGCCGCTGTTCCTGCGGCTGGCCGCCCGGCTCGACCGGGAACCCCTCCCCTGGCCCGGCGCCAACCCGGAGGAGCTGAACGGCAACGTCCTGCGCCAGACCATGCTGGACAGCCTCTACTCCCCCAGCCGCTATCCCACGCTCGCCAAGCTGATACGGGCCGCCCAGCAGGGCAACGTGCCGCCCGCGCCCGCGGCGCCGCCCGAGGCCGTCCTGCAGAACGTCGCCGCCGTCGGCGCCGGCACGATGTGCGACGACGTCGCGTGGCCCACGTCGAAGGCCGTGTACGAGAAGGAGGTCGCCGAGAGCCGCGCAAAGTACCCGCTCACCGCCGGCATGCCCCGCAACGCGATGCCGTGCGCCGCCTGGCCGTATCCGCCACGTGAGGCGCCGGTGAGGATCACCGGCCGGGGGCCGTCCGACATCCTGCTCGTCCAGAACGCGCGGGACGTCGCGACCCCGCTCAGCGGCGCCCGGAAGCTCCGGGAGGCGTTCGGCCGGCGCGCTGTCATGGTGACGGTGAACTCCACCGGGCACGACGCCTACCTCGCCAACGGCAACGCCTGCGGCGACCGCACGGTCTCCCGCTTCCTGGCGACGGGGCAGCGGCCGGACACGGACACCTACTGCGCCTGACGGCCGCCCGGCGTCACCGGCCCCGACCCATGGGCCCCGATGCCAGGTTGCGCCCGGTGTCGCGCGCCCACTCGCTCGTGATGCGGCGTGCCGCCCCGCAGCGAGGCGCCGCTGACGAGTCTGCCTACAGAGCTGCTCCCGTTTCCAGGCATGGCGGAAGGACCGAGTCGCTGGACAGCGGCTCCGACTGATTCGACAGGGCGGCATAGTCGTTGTAACCGGTGGCCCCGCCCACGTACATGAAGTACCGGTCCCGGACCGGGTTGAGGGGTGCGCCGAGGCGCAGCCGGGTGACGAGGTCCGGGTTGGCGAGGAAGGGCCGGCCGAGTGCCACCAGGTCGGCGCCGGCCGCCAGCATCTCCCGCGTGGCCCGGGTGACGGCCCGTGTGGACAGGTCGGTCAGGTCCGGGTTGCCGATCAGGACGCCGGGCCAGTCGGTCCGGATCCGCCGGTACCAGCCGGTCGCCGGGTCGGAGCGCACCAGGTGCAGATAGGCGAGGTCCAGCCTCTTCAAGCGGTCCAGGAGCGTGGCGTAGAGACGGTCGGTGTCTTCCTCCAGAACGCCGTTGACCGTGCTCGCCGGGGAGATGCGGATGCCCACCCGGTCGGCGCCGATCGCGTCGGCCACCGCCTCGGTTACCTCCGCCGCGAACCGCACCCGCCGCGCGACGGTGCCGCCGTAGCTGTCGGTGCGGCGGTTGGTGTTGTCCGCGAGGAACTGGTGCAGCAGCATGCCGTTGGCCGAGTGCACCTCCACGCCCTCGAGGCCCGCGTCGACGGCCCGGCGTGCGGCGGCGGCGAAGTCGGCGATCGTGTCCCGGATGTCGTCCGTCGTCATCGCGCGCGGGACGGCTGCCTGCAGGTGGCCCTGCGGTGTGAAGATCCTCTCCGGCAGCGGGACGGCGGAGGGTGCGAGGGGCGTCAGGCCGGTGGTCGCCGGGTGGCTGACCCGTCCCCCGTGCTGGAGCTGCAGGAACATCTGTCCGCCGGCTGCCCGCACCGCGTCGGTGACCCGCCGCCAGCCGTCAGCGTGCCGGGCGGTGTGGATGGCGGTGATGTCCGGGTACGTCTGTCCGGCCGGGTTGGGCGTCGAGCCCTCGGCGATGATCAGTCCGGCCGAGGCGCGCTGTGCGTAGTGGGTGACCATCAGGTCCGTGGGGGTGCCGTCGGCCTCCGCACGGTTCCGGGTCAGCGGGGCCATCACGAGGTGGTTGGGCAGGACGAGCCGGCCGAGCCGGGCGGGGGCGAGGAAGTCCGTTGTCCGCGTCATGCCGGCACGGTAGAACTTGACACCGATGTGAGGTTCAAGCCCACTTCCCGGCGGAGGCGGACATGCGGATCGGCGAACTGGCCCGGCGCACCGGCGTGAGCGAGCGGTCGCTGCGCTACTACGAGACGCAGGGGCTGCTCACCGCCGAGCGCACCCCCGGCGGCCACCGCGACTACCCGGAGTGGGCCGTCGACCGGGTCATCCGGATCCAGGAACTGTACGCGGCCGGGCTGCACAGCGAGAAGATCCGACAACTGCTGCCCTGCATGCGCGACCGGGACGGCGGACCCTCCGCGATCGCCACCGGGCGCCTGGTGCAGGACCTGACAGCCGAGCGGGACCGGATCGACCGCATGATCGCCGATCTGCGCCGCACCCGGGAGACCCTGGACGAGGTCATCCGCACGGCCCGGGACGCCTGACCGGCCCTGCCTCCGAACACCCTCTCCCGTGCCCCGCAAGTCCCTGATCGGCGGCACTCTCCGAGGAGTCGCGAGGAGTCGCCGCCGATCAGGTCCGTCAGCGCATGTCTGTGAGGAGGGTCTTGAGTTCTGCCTCCTGCCGGGCCGGTGACATCGGCGGGTTCGAGTGGTCGATGCCGAAGGTCTTCAGGACCTGGTCCATCTGGGCGTCGATGAACGTCCAGCCGGTGTTGTCCAGCGGCTGCAACGAAGCCTGGTCGGCGTCCCAGAGGTCTCGCAGCGACTGGGCAGCTGCGTGGGCCCCCGTCGCGTTCCCCGCCTGTGCGTCCCGGAGCGAGGTCGACGCCAGGGCCTTCAGCGCGTCGACCTTCCGTGCGGGGAAGTGCTTCACGGCCTGGCCGGGGGCGAGGTGGACGGTGGAGGTGGCGTCCTCCTCCGGCGCCGGGCCGACGTGCGGCTGGCTGTGCGCCCAGATCAGCAGGCTCGCGGTGGCGACGGCGAGCAGGCCGAAGCCCGCAAGCGCGAAGCGCTCCCGGCGCGGGTTCGCGCTGATCTGCGGGGTGTGCACAGCGTCGTGGGTCTCGGTCACGTCGGAGCGCGTCACCGTCAGGTAGATGACGGTCGCCAGGATCAGACCAAGGAAGATCAGGCTGGTGGCGAAGGTGCCCAGTGCAAGGCCGGTGGGCTCGCCCGGCTGCGCGACCTTCGGGGAGGCGAGCCAGTCGCCGATGTTGGCGCCCAGCGGGCGGGTCAGGATGTAGGCGAGCCAGAAGGACAGCACCGGGTTCGCGCCGAACTTCCACAGCAGCGTGATCGCCGCGATGAGGCCGAGCGGCAGAACGACCGAGACCCCCGGGCTCCAGCCGGTGAGCTCGAGGGTCCAGTCGCCGGTCGCGGTACCGAGCGCGAAGGTGACGAGAACGGCGAGCCAGTAGAACGACTCGCGCGGCAGCGTCGTGACCGAGTGGATCGAGAGGGTGCGCTCGCGCCACCACCACACACCGAACACCACGGCGAGCAGGACCGAGAACACCGCGGAGCTGATCCACAGCGGCACGTTGAGCTGGTCGGTGAGGATGTCCGTGTACAGCGTGCCCGTGACACTGACGACGACCACGGTCAGCCAGTACGGGAAGGGGACGTACCGCTTGAGCCGCAGCTGGACGCCCAGAACCACCACGAACACCGCGGTGAAGATCCAGGCCGTGTTCACCAGGCCGACGCCCAGCTTCATGTTGATCCAGTCGGCGAAACTCTCACCGACGGTCGTGCACAAAATCTTGATCACCCAGAACCAGATGGTGACCTCGGGAACCTTGTTCAGCATCAGTCGCCCGCTGCGGCCTGTGCGGACTTCGCTCGTCGTTGTCATGCGACGAGCTTGACCCGGCCAACCTGCATACAACCTGAACGCGCGGTCGCCCGCGGCAGGGGAAGGTCACCCCGACGCGGCCAGGACCGTTCCGGACTCGGCCACCGAGGAGCGCGATGTGTGAGATGTGTGCTGGAACAGTACGCCACGCTCAGGACGCAGCCGGGGCGTTCACCGACACGGGGCTCTTGAAGTCGGTGAGCGTGAGCGTCGCTTCTATGTCGGGGCCGGACGCGAAATGGATCTTCTGGCGTACGCGCACGACTCGGCCCTCGTCGTTGATCCAAGCATCGGCGTCGACTGCGGTCGCAGGGCGCAAGTTGCGTCCGGCGGTCCTGTCCACCGACTTGATGTCTCCCGGGGTGAGGCGGGCCGATACCCGCAAGGGCTCGCTCCCCCGATGCACGGATGCGCTGTGACCGAGCATGAGCCGCACGTACTGCGGGAGCCGGTCCACGGGTAGACCCCCCTTTGCCGCCGATGCAGGGAACTCCTGCCATTCCCCATGAGTTCCGCTGGCGCGCCGATACACCTTCTGCCGGGTGATCACGACGTCCTCGGTGTACTCCTCGGTTTTGTCTGTCGTGCGCCCTGTGAAAGGCGCGTTGAGGTTGACCCGCCCCTCCATGATCTGAAGCCGTGTAGGCCCTGACCGCGTCACGGCTCTGAGCGCAGCCGAGTACGGGGCGTCGTCGGCTGCGGCGAGCCGATCGCGTACAACCTGCGGGCCCCCTTTCGGCGGCGGGGGCTCGTTCGAGGCGCACGCTGCGAGTGTCAGCCCCAAAAGCGCCAGAATCACGGGCGTGGTCCGGTGAGGCAACAAAGCTGGCTCCTCTGAGTACCGAACCCGAAGGAGAAGCACTCCCGGTTCGCAGGTGGATGTTGGACTCATCCTGTCTGGTTGCGAAGGGCTGGCGAAGCGCGGGGGCAGTGGGGTGATCGAGACTGGGTCGGACGGTTACGGAATTGCCCTCTTCGCCCGGCACTGGGTCGCGTCCACGCCCAGGAACAGCAGACCGGCTTCGCCCGCCGGCACACTGCCGGGACTGCTCACCGCTTGATCCACGGGCCGACAGCGGTTGCCCTGCGCCGGATGGGCAACCGTTCGCGATCGGCGGGAGTCTAGCGAGCGGGGACCGTTCCCTCGGAGACACCGTCTGTTCACTCGCGCCCAGCAAAGGATCTCTCCGTGCCGACACCCTCACCAGCCCGTCGCACCTTCCGGTCTTCTCTAGCCGCCCTCGGCGCAGCAGGTCTTGTGGCACTGGCAACCGCGCCTGCCGCCTTCGGCGAAGAGAACACGCCCGACCTGGTCGTCGGGGGCGTCGGGCCGGTCAGCGGGCTGAGGCCGGGAGACGGCATCGACGTCTCGGCCACCGTGGCGAACAAGGGCACGGTGTCGGCCGAGGAGGTGTGGGTCGCCTACTCCGTCACCCGAGGACTCGACTTCGCCCAGGTGCCCTCCAACTGTCAGGTGCAGCACGTGCGGTCCTACGACGAGATGCCCGAGCGGTGGACCGCGGTGTGTGCGTTCGACCAGGCGGTGGAACCCGGCGCCGTCTACACGACCGACAGGCCCCTGCGCGTCACGGCTCTGGAGCGCGCGCTCAACGAAGAACTGCGCCTGCGTGTCGAGAGCGTAGATCCGGGAGCCGATGACAACGGCAGTGACCCGGTGCCGGGAACCGCACCGCCTGTGAAGCTCGTCGCGGCGAAGGCCGGGGGCGTGGGGGCGGCGCGCATCGTCGACGTGCCCGTCACCATCGTGAACACGGCCGACTACCAGGTGACGGGTGCCGCACTGAAGGGGAGCGTCGGGGACACGGTCACGATGAAGGTGAAGTTCACCAACGCCGGCCCAGCGTGGGTGTGGCCCAGGGAAGGTGACGAGGCCGTCCGCGTGGTGATCACTCCTCCCACCAGAACGACGGTCGTCAAGCGCGGCACCTTCTGCCGGGCCGAGGGCCGGGCGTACGTCTGCGGCATGCGGTCGCTCTACGAAGGCAGCGGGGAGACCTACGCCTTCGAGCTGCGCATCGACAAGCGGATGCCCGGCGCCAAGGGGTCCATAGCCCTGAGCACCGAGGCCCGGCCCTTCGATCCCGACAAGGCCAACGACCAGGCCGACATCACCCTGGACGTCGCGGACGGTGGCTCCTCCGGCTCGACAGGCGGCTCGGACGGGTCGGGCGGCTCCGCCGGATCAGTGGGCGGCTCGACCAGCGGCACGGACGGATCGGCAGGCGGCTCGAACGGCTCGACGGGCACCTCGACCAACGGCTCGGACGGCGGATCCTCCTCCACGGTCACCGGCGGGACGACGAACACCGGGACGACGAGCGGCGGCGGCCTCGCGGAGACCGGCTCCTCCGTGCTGCCGGCCGCCGGCGTGGCTGCTGCGGCGGTGATGACGGGAGCCGGCGTGCTGTTCTTCCAGCACCGTCGCCGCGCCCAGTGACCCGACTGTCAGGTCAGGGGTGGGCGTGCCGCCGCAAGGAGCCGCCCGCTCTAGTTGCGCCGCCGGCGCATGCAGAATCCCCCCTGCGGCCGAGCGGGGCGGCGAACTGGACCCCGAGTGGCAGGCCCTCGCCGGGGTGGCCGAAAGGCACGGGACATCACCGGCACTGCGACGGAGGAGTCCTTCGGGTTCCACCCCGCGCGCCAGCGTGAAGCAGTACCCGACCCAGGAGATGCTGCTGCGGGCCGCACCAAGCACGTCACCACGCCGCCGCACTGCTGGCCTGATACGCCGCGGAGCCACCGTGGTGAACGGATCGCGCCGCATGCGTCAGCCCTCTGGACCTTCCCGGCGGGACAGGGCACCGTACAGCCCCGGAGAACGGTTCCCCCACACCGACCGAGGGCTGTCCACATGTCGATGGCACCAACTGTCCTGCGTCTGGCCGGAGCAGTCGCCGGCCTCGTGCTCCTGGCCACGCAGACGACCACGGCGTCCGCCGCGCCGCCGTCCCGCTCACCCGCCCCTACCACGGCCTCGGCCTCGGCGGCCGCCGACACCTGGTATCCGCCCCTGTCCACCCGTGGGCGCTACATCGTCGACGCCCGGGGTGAGCGCTTCCGACTGAAGGGCGCCAACTGGGACGGCGCACAGGGTTCGTGGACGGGCAGTGGCGACATCGGCGATCCCGCCAGCCATCATGCGGGCCAGGACTCCCACGGCATACCGCTCGGTCTCGACCGCGTGCCGCTGGACGGGCTGCTCGCCGACTTCCACGAACTGGGCGTCAACACCGTCCGGTTGCCGTTCTCCAACGAGATGATCCACAGCACGGCCACGGTGCCCGACAGCGCCGTGAGCGCCAACCCTCAGCTGCGCGGCAGGACACCGCTCCAGGTCTACGACGCCGTCGTGGACGCGCTCAGCCGGAGCGGGTTCGCGGTCGTCCTCAACAACCACACCAACACCTCCCGTTGGTGCTGCGGTGTCGACGGCAACGAGCGCTGGAACACGGGGCAGTCCACCCGGCAGTGGGCGGACGACTGGGTCTTCATGGCCCGCCGTTACGCCGGGGTCCCGGGCGTGGTGGGCGCCGACCTGTACAACGAGGTCAGGCGCAACGTCCTGGACGACCCCAACTGGGGCCTGGGCGACGATCACGACTGGTACGCGGCCGCCCAGCTCGCGGCGGACCGGATCCTCACCGAGGGCAACCCCCGGCTGCTCATCGTCGTCGAGGGCATCAACTGGACCGGCCTGCCGGTCGACGGCCTTCCGCACGGACGGCCCCAGCTCACCCCGGTGCGCACGCTCTCGCACGCGCTCGTGGACGCCCACAAGCTGGTCTACTCGGCCCACTTCTACGGCTACACCGGTCCGCACCACAGCGGCGCGACCGGCGTCGGCGAGACGCACGACGCGCGCTACCAGGACATGACCCGCGAGGAGTTGGGCGCGGCGCTGGACGACGAGGCGTTCTTCGTCGAGGAGAACGGCCGGCACTACACCGCGCCCGTCTGGGTGAGCGAGTTCGGCATCGGGAGCGGCGAGACGAACCCGGCGGCCCGCACCTGGTTCGGCAACATGACCGACTACCTCGCCGACCACGACGCCGACTTCGCGTACTGGCCGCTGGTCGGTTTCGATGGCCACGACGACTGGGCGCTGCTGCGCTACGACGGCGCCGGGCACCGCTCCGGTGTGCTCGACGCCGCCGACTGGCGCGGTACGGCCTGGCGGCACCTCATGTCCGCGCCCGGCACGACCGGTCCCGTCGCGTCCGTGCCCGTCTGGCGGATGCTCGCCACCGACCACGGCGACGCGGTGGAGTCGCTGCGCGCACGGGCCACGGGCGACTGGGACCCCGGGGCCCGCAAGGCCGCCTGCCCCGACGGGCTGCGGCTGATCGGCCTCGGCCACACCAGCGGCCGCGGCCTGTGCACCGACGCGGGCACGGCGACTCCGGCCACGGACGCGGGGCAGACCGCCGTCACCGACGAGCGGTACGTGCCCGCCGGCGGCGACTGGGCGTCGGGGTACACCAAGCTCCAGTGCCCGACGGGCGCTCTCCTGACCGGTTACAGCGTGCGCGGGGAGCGGGTGTCGGCGGCGCTGTGCGCGCCGGGCCGTACCGCGCTCGCGGGGGCCGCCCGCACGGTGTGGTTCGACCGGTCCGACAACCGTCCCGGCGGGGCGGCGGGCGGCGACTTCGCCGAGGGCGACTACAAGGGGCAGTGCGCGGTGAACGAGTACGCTGCCGGGATCGCGTTCACCACCAGGTTCGGCAGCCGCCCCGGACCCGCAGCCCTGCTGTGTCGTACGGATGGTGGCGCGCCGGGCGCGTGAGGGGCACCCGGCCGCGGCGCGCTAGGTCGCCGGGGTGCCGCCGCACACGCACCGACGGCACCTCGGCAGCCGGCGAGGTGATCCTCCGCGCAGCACCGAAGGCCACGACCGTCCGGAAGTCCGCCATGGTGCTTCTTTCGGAGTGGGGAGCGCTCACCGGTTATTGGCCTCCTCCGGGGCGGCCGCCCAGACCCTGCGGGCATGGACTCGAGGAGTCCCCGGACGACGAGCCCGACAGAGAGCACACGGCTGGAGTGGTGATCTCTGGATTCAAGGCCCGCACCGCTGATACCTTGCCCCTCGTGTTCCTCCTCCTGGCATAGGACCCGCTCAGGTCCGCGATCGGCACCCGGCGTTCGGCCGTAGCCGTCGCGGCCTATCGGTGTCCCTTTCATGCCTCCCTCTGAGGAACCCTTCACGTGTCTGCGTCCACCTCTGCGCGGCCCTCGTACGCCGCCGTTCTGCGTATTCCACACGTCCGCCGCACCTTCGCCGCCGCGCTCGTGGGCCGACTGTCGTACGGGATGGTGTCCCTCGCCGTTCTGCTTTCCGTGAGCCAGGCGACCGGCTCGTATGCCGTGGCCGGTACGGTCATGGCGCTCTTCGGAGCCCTGTCGGTCCTGCTCTCACCATTGCGGGCGTCCCTCATCGACCGGTACGGGCCCCGCCGGGTACTGCCGCCGTTGGCGTTCGGGTACGCCGGGCTGCTCACCGCGCTCGCCGTGGCGACCTGGCGGCCCGGCGCCGACGCCCTGCTCGTCGGAGCTGTCGCAGTCGCCGCCGGTGCCTTCCCGCCCCCGCTGGGCCCGACCATGCGGGCCGTGTGGAGCGAACTCGTCGAAGACCCGCGGCTGATCCAGCGGGCCTTCGGGCTCGACGGCGTGGCTGAGGAACTGCTGTTCGTCTCCGGACCACTTCTCGTGGGCGCCGTGGTGCGGTGGGCGCCGCCCTCGGCTGCCGTGGCCCTCAGCGCTCTGCTGGTGGCCGCTGGAACCCTTCTCTTCGTCTCGTCCCCTGGGACGGCCCGGCTCCCCTACCGCCGCGATCCGCAGCCCCGCAAGGCAGGCGGACGGCGTAGGGCCTCCCGGGGACTGGCACAGCCCGTGCTCGTGGCCGCCGCGACGGGCCTCGCGACCGGGGCGTTCGATCTGATGGCGGTGGCCTTCGTCGAGCAGCGGCACTCCAGCACGTCCGTAGTGACCTGGGTGTTCGCGGCGTTGTCCGGCGGCAGCGCGGTCGGCGGGCTGGTGTATGGCGCCGTCCGCTGGCGTAGCACCGCGCGACTCCGGCTGGCACTGCTCGCCGTGGGCCTTGGACTGACGCTGGCCGCGGCAGGGCTGGTACCCGGTATCGCGTCCTTCGCGGTGGCCGCCGCCTGCGCGGGCCTGTTCATCGCGCCGTCCCTCACCACTGCGTACCTGGTAGCGGATGAGGCTGCCGGGCCGGGCTTCCGCACCCGGGCCGGAGCCTGGGTCAACACGGCGGTCAACGCAGGTGGTTCGGCGGGCTCGGCGGTAGCGGGGGCGCTGGTCGGTCGTCTCCCGCTCACCGTGTGCTTCATGGTTTCGGGCGCGGCGGCGGTAGTGGCCGGGATGATGGCGATGGCGCGGCCCCGCGATACCCAGGGGGTCCGCGCCGGTTCGGACTCCGATGCCGCCGCGACGCATGGAGCATCCTGATCCGGCTGAGGGGGCGAGCCGAATTCGGCAGCAGCTGCCTGAGGCGCGCTCCCGGCTGGCGGGCAGGTGCGGGAAGATCTGGCGGTGACCAGAACGGATGACACCGCCCGCCAGGCGCTTCTGCGCCGCGGCTTCGCTCTCGAGTACGCCACCCTCGGTTGGAACGTGATCGGCATCGTGGTGCTCGCCCTCGCGGCGATCTCGGCGAGGTCCGTAGCGCTGGCCGGGTTCGGCCTGGACTCGCTGATCGAGATCGGCGCCTCCACCGTGGTGATCTGGGAGCTGTCCGGTACCGGAGAGGCGCGCCAGCGCCGTGCGCTGAGGCTGATCGGTTGCGGCTTCGGGCTTCTTGCGGTGTACCTGCTGGTGCAGTCCACCTGGGTACTGGCCACCGGCTTCCGGCCCCATCACTCGGCACTGGGCATCGGCTGGACGGCGGTGACGGCCGCAGTCATGTTCGTGCTCGCCGCCGGCAAGGCACGCACCGGCACCGCCCTGGACAACCCGGTGCTGAAGACGGAGGGCCGAGTCACCCTGATCGACGGTCTGCTGGCCGCCGCCGTGCTGCTGGGCCTGGTGCTGAACGCTCTGGCCGGCCTGTGGTGGGCCGACCCGGCCGCTGGATACGTGCTGGTCTACTACGCCCTGCGGGAGGTAAAGGACATCTTCTTCGGCGAGCACTGACCACCTGGACCGCCCACCGCCGTCGACACCGAGCATCTGACTCTCCGTGACGGCCACGCCATCAGGTGGGTTGAGGCCGCATCCGGGAAGCAGCGCCAGCCGGATGATTCTCGGAGTCGACGTGCGGTCCGTGGCACCGGACGTGACACACCTGTTCGGGCAGCCGGGCATCGGCCCCTGCGTGGCGGGGCGGTGAGAGAGTGGGCGCATGTGCGGTCGATACGTCTCCACCCGGCGCCCCCAGGACCTGGCGCAGCTGTTCCACGTCGACGAATGGCCGGTCACGGATGTGCTCGCACCGAGCTGGAACGTCGCCCCGACCGATGACGTCTGGGCCGTCCTGGAACGCACCCCCCGCGGCGACGACGGTGCGACTGCGCCGTCGAGGGAGTTGCGGCCCCTGCGCTGGGGCCTGGTGCCGTCCTGGGCGAAGGAGCCGAAGATCGGGGCGCGGATGATCAATGCCCGAGTGGAGACCGTGCACGAGAAGCCGGCATTCCGGAACGCGTTCGCCAAACGCCGCTGCCTGCTTCCGGCGGACGGCTTCTACGAGTGGCAGCCGGTCAAGGACCCGGTCACCGGTAAGGCCCGCAAGCAGCCGTACTTCATCCACCCCGAGGACGACCAGGTGATGGCGCTCGCCGGGCTCTACGAGTACTGGCGCGACCCGGCCGTCACTCAAGACGACGACCCGGCCGCCTGGCTGATGACCTGCACGATCATCACCACCGAGGCCACCGATGCGGCCGGTCATGTCCATCCGCGCATGCCGCTGGCCCTCACCGAGGACAACTACGAGGCCTGGCTCGATCCCGCGCAGCAGGACCAGGAAGACCTGCGCACTCTCCTCGGCCGGCCCGCCGGCGGGCACCTTGATGCCCTTCCGGTCTCCACGGCCGTCAACAACGTCCGCAACAACGGTCCCCGACTCCTCGACCCGATCCGCCTGTGATCGCAGTACGAGTGAGCGGTCGACGAGGGGCCGCCCCCCGGGCGTCCGAGGCGCTAGCGCGACCGTGACCGTGGCCGTGGCCGTGACTGCGGCAACCGGCCGGGCGCCGGCGCGTGCGGAACCACCGTCAGCAGCATGAGCGGCGCTGTACGCGCAGGGGCCTCGCCGCGCGGCGTCAACGGACGCCGGCGTGGTGGCGGGCTGCCCCGGCTGAGCCGGGGCACGGGACCTGCGGGTGTCAGGCTTGCGGGTGTCAGGCTTGCGGAAGCCGGTCGAGGAAGCCGAGGACGGCGGTGATCCGGCCGTCCTCGGTCAGGGTGACGACGTCCGAGCCGGCGACCGGAGCCGAGCCGTCGGCGATGGACACCAGCTCCCAGCGGAAGCGGGCGATGTGATGGTTGCCGTCCACGTCTCCGGCCAGCTTGAACTCGAAGTCGGGGAACTGCTCGTGTGCCGCCTGGATGACCGCGGTGATCTGCTCGTGGCCGCGCACGTCGGCCAGCGGGTCGGTGTAGGTGCCGTCCTCGGACCACGCGGTGGCGACCGCCTTGGCGAGCGTGTCGGCGTCGGTGGCGTTCCAGGCCTCGAAGTAGCGGGCGACGGCGGCAGCATAGATCGACATGGCGGGACTCCCGTTCCGGTGCAGTGGCAAGTGACTTGGCGTCTGGCCCAGTTGGGCCGGGTGCGAGCCGGAGTGCGCCGGCTCGAACCCGATGGCTTCACCATGCCGCGTCCCGCTTCACCGCGCGATTACCGCAGAGGTAATGAGGCCTTGGCCCCATGACGAGGCACGGTGTCATGTCGTGCCTGACAAGTTCAGGAGCAGGCCTGGGACTGCCCTTTGCGGCGTGATCGAATGGGGGATGGCATCTTTCTGGACGGGCTCCCGGGTACGCCTGCGCGGCATCGAACCGGACGACTGGAGGGCGTGCATGCGCTTTGCCGCCGAGCAGGAACGGTTGGGGGACGTGCTGTATCCACCTCGTTCGGCCGAGGGCTACCGCGCCTGGGCGAGGGAGCAGGCCGCTGCCGACCCCGGCCGCGACTGCTTTCAGCTGGCCGTTGAGGCTGCGGACTCGGGAGAGACAGTCGGCACGGTCGGCACGTACCACGCCGACGCCCGTGCGGGTTGGTTCGAGTACGGCGTCATGATCGGCGCTGACCATCGTCACAAGGGTTACGCGTCAGAAGCAGTGGTGATGCTACTGCGATTCATGTTCGCCGAGCGGCGCTATCACAAGTGCCAAGCACGGGTTTTCGCGCACAACGAGGGTTCGCTCGCACTGCACCGTCGGCTCGGTTTCGTCGAGGAAGGCCGCCTTCGGGAGCATGTGTTTCTCGTCGGCCGGTATCACGATCTTGTTCTGATGGGCATGCTCGCTGAGGAGTTCTCCCGACTCCATCCGGTGGGCGGCCTGTGAGCCCTCGGTTCGGTGACAGGCCCCAACTGCCTTGCCGTCCGCACGGCAAGGCAGTGATTCTGAAAAGTAGGACAGCCTCTGGCTAGTCGACGTTCACCGGACCGTTGTCCGACGCCCGCTCCTTGCCCGAGCGCAGTTGCAGCAGCCCCTTGGCGCCCGTGTTGTCGTCCGCCTTGGTGTCCTGGTCCTGCCCGCTCATGTTCTGCCGCACCGAGTCGAGGATCGTCAGACCCTGGGACACCAGGCCGGCGGCGATCTCGCCGAGGCCGTCCGCTCCGTTCAGGATGTTGACGTTGGCTCCGGACAGGCCGCCTGCCGCCTCCTTCACGATCTGCGGGAGCTGGTCGATCAGCATCCGGTCCAGCGCGACCCGGTCGTACGAGGCCGCTGCCTCCGCCTGGATCTTCATGCGCTGGGCCTCGGCGGCCGCGAGGATCCGCACCCGCTCGGCCTCGGCCTCGGCCGGCTTGACGACCTCGGCGACCAGCTGCTGCTGGCGCAGCTTCGCCTGGCGCTCGGCCAGCTCCGTCTGGGCGGCCAGCACCTCCTGCTGAGCGTGGGCCTGGGCCAGCGGCCCCGCCTGTGCGGCTTCCGCCTGGGCGCGGTCCACCTCGGCCGAGTACTCGGCCTTGACGATCGCGGTCTGCCGGGCGTACTCGGCCTGCTTACGGGTCGCCTCCTGCTCCGCCTCGACCGCGGCCTGGGTGGCCTGGGCCTGGGCGATCTGGGCCTGCCGCTGGATCGCCGCCTTGTGCGGGGCCGACATCGCGTCTATGTAACCGGTGTCGCCGTCGTCGATCGACTGGATCTGCAGGGAGTCGACGATCAGGCCGATCGTCCCCATCTCCGTCTTGGAGGTGTCCAGCACCTCGGCGGCGAGCTTCTGCCGCTCGGTGACGATCTCCTCGACCGTCATCGAGCCGATGATGGCCCGCAGGTGGCCGGCGAAGATCCGGCCGGTGAGCACCGACATCTGCTCCTGGTCGGAGAGGAACCGCTGACCGGCGTTGATGATGCTCTCGTGGTCGTTGCCGACCTTGAAGGCGATGACCGCGCGGACGTGCAGGGAGATGCCCTGCTTGGTGACACAGGTCTCGGTGACCTCCGCCTCGCACATCGACAGGGTGAGGAAGCGGACCTTGCGAAAGACCGGGAGCACGAACTTCCCGTGCCCCGTGACCACTCGGAACGGCGCGCCCCCCAGTCCCCGCCGGCCCCCCGAGATCAACATCGCCTCGTCGGGAGCGGGAACGCGGTATCCGAACATGCTGTACTCCTCAGCTTGCGCCGGCGGCCTCCCCGCCGAGCGCGTCCAATGGATCCACCCACTCGATGACGCCGACATTCCGGCATCCGCGTGATTCGATCACGAGGACCGTCGTGCCCGCCGGCAGGGGGTCCTCGGACCAGGCCAGAAAGGTCTCGGAGCCGCCTCGGACCCGTACCAGGACCTCGCCGGGGCCTGCGGACCCCCGCGTCCCGATGAGCACCTTGCCCGTGCAGCCGATCACGGCGTCGTCCTGCGGCATCACCGGCCGTCCTCCTTGTCCTGACCTCAGAAGTCTGACGATAGACCCAGCGGGGCCGCCACCCAACGGGTGGGAGAGGCGTGGAGCCTTCCGTGCCCGCCGGGCGCTCTGAGGGCCTGAGCGCATGCCCTTCGGCCGCGACCTCGCGCCTGGCGCGCTGCACCGGCCCGACCCTCACGACCAGGCCGTCGCCCGCATCTCCTGGTGCATCGCCGAACGCTCCATCGGCGCCGGCACCAGCGAGGTCGGCGCCGGCAAGACCGTCCCCGTCCGCACCCGTCTGGACACTCTCCGCTGATCGGAGTCCGCGGCATCCATAAGGAGATCGTCAACACCTTCGGCCAGACCCCTTCCCCCCTCGGCGGCGCCGCGATGGCTGGGCCTCGGCCGCTGTCCTTGCTCGCAAGCCGGGTGGATAGGAGCGAGCGGGTGCTGAGCGGTGAAATCAGGTCGACGTAGATCAGTGCGGTACTCGATCATGCGTTCATGCCCCTGAGAGAGACTCTCGCCCGAGTCGATGCAGACCTGGCCGCTGGCCGGGTTCCCGTCGCGCGCCAGCGCCTGCGCGGCCTCGTCTCGTCCTACCCGCACGACCTGGCGCTCCGCCGTCGTCTGGCCGAGGTGTACCGGCTCTACGGCGACGCCGCCGAGGCCGGACGCTGGATGTACCTCGAGGAGAACCGGAACGACGACGAGACCGCTGCCTTCGAGGCTCGGTACGCGTCTCCCGTGTGGCGGATGAAGGCCCTCACCTGGCAGGGCCCCGAGGCGAAGGCCGCCACCGCTTTCGCGGAGGAGCAGCTGGTCGCGGTACGGACCGCATGCGCCGAGGAGTTGGGGCACCCCGTCGACTGGGACGATCCCGCGTCCTACCTGGACGGCTTGGAAGCGGAGTATGAGGCGCCCTCCGAGCCGTGGACGGTCGGCGGTGTGCTGGCGGGCGTCGGCTGCCTGGGGGCGGCCCTTGTGTTCCTCGCCATCTGGGTGAACGGACTCGTTGCCCTCTTCGACTGACCCAGACCGAGGAGCTGGGCATGAAGTGGGCGTAGCTTCCTGACCCCCGGGGCCGCACCGCTGCTATCCGGCGAGGCCGCTTCGCGGAGGGACTATCCGTGGCCGGGGTCGGGGAGCTCCTTCCGTCGCGGGCGCTCAACTGGGCCGAAGCCACCTTCACCGAACTCGCCGAACCGGTCCACGGCAGACAAGCGCCGTAGGTGCCCGGGATAACAGGCGGCTGCTCTTGTAGTCCCCAGTACGCGGTGCCACGATCTTGGATATCTGGGCGAGGGGGCTTCATGCTGGACGTCATTTCACTGATCGCGGTCGCGGTGG
Source organism: Streptomyces sp. 1-11 (assembly GCF_007176755.1). GTDB lineage: Bacteria > Actinomycetota > Actinomycetes > Streptomycetales > Streptomycetaceae > Streptomyces. The sequence continues at coordinate 309,902 of NZ_BJTV01000007.1, read as the reverse complement.
TCGTGGTCCTCTACGCCGTGGCGGGTGTCCTGGCCCTCACGACCGGCCGAGCCGTGCCCTGGCAACAGGGGTACCTCCTGCGGCCACGGCTGTGGGGCTCCGGAGCCCTCCTGTTCGCCGCGGGGATGGCACTGGCCCGTTACGGCGGTATGGTGCGCGACCTCACCGACTCCGACATCGTCTTCGCCACCAGCCTGCTCATGCTGATCAGTGGCGGAGTGCTGCAGTACGTCGCTCAACGCGCCGGGCGCCTTCGCAATCGGCGGGGCTAGAGCCTGCCCGCAGCGGCGGCCTCAGCCGTCTGCTGACCACCCGCTCCAGGTACGCGACCAGTTTCTTCAGACAGCGCGGTGACAGACGGCACCGCGAACCGCCCGGGCCCCGGGAAACCAGAGGCTGCACGCCACCGTCCCGCCACAACTGGCGCTACAGGGACGCCGACTTCAGACTCATCCGCAGTCGCCGCAGGACCTCCATGGCCTGACCTTCTGCTCGAACAGCTCGACCGCCTGCATCCGCACGCCACCGGCTCGAGGGCGGACGTGCCGCCCTGGCCGCCCCCACGGCCCCACGGCCCCACGGAAGAGGCGTGAATCGGCCGCCAGCCGGCGGGACGGCCAAGGCCCCGCGCTGGACGGCGTCCCTCAGCGCGGTGACGGTCGGACGGGCGCTGCTCCTCGGCGCACTGCTGTCGGGGGGTGCGGTCTCTTGCACTTGGCTGACAAACGAGAGGCCCGGATCGGACACTGATTGTCTGCGTTCGATGCGACTGCTTCGAACGGGTGCGCCGTCGGCCTCAATGGCGAGGTGGGCGAAGTGACGGGGGTGCGGAGATGCCGGGGGCAGGTAATCGAGGTCTGTCGAGGGGTGCGCTGATCCGGCAGCGCGCGAAGGCACGGTTCGTAGGCCGACGGGCGCAGTTGGCATTGTTCGCGGAGAACTTGTCGAAGGATCCGCAGTCTGAGGAGGATCCGGCGGAGTTTCTGTTCCATGTGCGTGGTGTGGGTGGGGTGGGGAAGTCCACGCTGCTGCGGCAGTGGCAGGAGGCGGCTAGGCGTGCGGATGCGGTGACGGCGGTAGTGGACGAGAACGACGTCCACGGAGTGCAGCAGGCCTTGGTCGAGGTGCCCAGGCAGTTGGCGGAGCAGGCCGGTCCGTGGAAGGAGTTCGACAAGGCGATCGAGCAGTTCCGTCGGGAGCAGGCAGCGCAGGGAGAGCCAATACCCGTGGAGGGCGAGGCGTCGGTGTCGAGCCGGGTGGTGACACAGGCCGCTTTAGGAGCGGTGTCCCTGATTCCAGGGGCCGGTGTGGTGACGGCGATGACGAATCCGGAGGCCGCGGCCCAGGGGCTGGACCGGCTCCGGTCGGCATCCCAAGCTCGTGCCAGGCGGCGGGGAGCGCAAGGTGATGAGGCGGGGCTGAGCCGGGCTTTCGTCGCCGAGCTGGAGCGGTTGTGCCATCGCCATCGGTGGGTGGTGCTGTTCTTCGACACGTGGGAGCAGACGGCCCGGTACCTGAACGAGTGGCTGCTGAGTCTGCTGGAGGAAGACTTCGGTCCGGTGCCGGCGAATGTCGTCGTGGTGCTGGCAGGCCGGGATGAACTCGCGGAACGTGAGTGGGCACCGCTGCGGGATCAGGTCGCGGACGTGCCGTTGGAGGTTTTCACCGAGGCCGAGACGCGTGCGCTGCTGACTTCCCGGGGCGTGACCGACCCGGCGGTGGTGGAAGCAGTGCTGCATCTGTCGATGGGGTTGCCTTTGCTCGTGGAGCTCCTCGCCCTGGCCCGCCCCCACACCGTTGACGAAGTGGACACGGGCGGAGACCTCGCGGACGTGGCAGTCGAGCGGTTCGTGCAGTGGATCACAGACCCTGAGCAACGCGAGGCTGTGCGGGCATGTGCGCTGCCGCTGCAACTGAATGAAGACGTCTTCGCTGCCGCAGCCGGGCCTGAGGGAGAGGGATTGTGGGAGTGGCTGTGCGGGCAGCCGTTCGTCAGCGGCCGCGGCGATTTCAAGCACTACCACGCGGTGGTCCGCGCCAGCATGGTTCGCCAGCAGCGCACCCACTCTCCTCAAGGCTGGGTTTCGGCGCATCTGCGCTTGGCAGACACTCATGCCTCCTGGCGTGTCACGGTCGAGGAACGGCTCTCTGAGGCCAAGCGCTGGGAAGACGCTGAATGGCGCCGGCATTGTCTGGATGAGATGTATCACCGGCTGTGCGCGCATCCAGGAACCCAGCTGACAACCGCTCTTGAACACGTTGTGCATGCCGCGGGCCAAGGCACCGCGGTGCTGCGGCAGTGGGCCGAGGCCTTGGAACAAGCCGCACAGGACACCGCGGACGCCGCCCTGCTCAACTGGTCCCTACGCCTCCGGGACGCTCTCGCCGACGACGAGCCCCTCCTTGTCTGCCTTGGTGGTTTGCTTGCCCACGGCCAACTTGGTAGAGCGGCAAGAAGCTGGGCCTATACCTACCGTGGCCAGCGTCTCTACCTCTCCGACCGGGACGAAGAGGCCCTTGTCGAGTTCGACCGCGCCCTCGCGCACGACGCCCGCAACGCCCTAGCCTGGGCCCGTCGCGGAGAAACTCACCGATGGCTCGACCACCATGAGGAGGCCGTCGCTGACCTCACCGCCGCACTCGAACTCGACCCCACGCTTGCCTGGGCCCTCGGCTCCCGCGGCCAAGCACACCACCGGGCAGGCCGGTACGACGAAGCCATCGCTGACTTCACCGCCGCACTCGAACTCGACCCCACCTACGCCTGGGCCCTCACCGATCGCGGAGAAGCACACCGTCAAGCTGGCCGCTACGACAAAGCGGTCACAGACTTCACCGCCGCACTGGACATCGATCCCACACTGGCCGGGGCCCTCGGACGCCGAGGCGAAGCACACCGCCAAGCCGGCCGGTACGACCAAGCCGTCACAGACTTCACCGCCGCACTCGAACTCGCCCCCACCTACGCCTGGGCCCTCGCCTCCCGCGGCCAAGCACACCACCAGGCAGGCCGGTACGACCAAGCCGTCACAGACCTCACCGCCGCACTCGAACTCGACCCCACCTACGCCTGGGCCCTCGCCCACCGAGGAGAAGCACACCAACAGGCCGGCCGGTACGACCAAGCCGTCACAGACCTCACCGCCGCACTCGAACTCGACCCCACCTACGCCTGGGCCCACGGCTCCCGCGGCCAAGCACACCACCAGGCAGGCCGGTACGACCAAGCCATCGCAGACCTCACCGCCGCACTCGAACTCGACCCCACCTACGCCTGGGCCCACGGCTCCCGCGGCCAAGCACACCACCAGGCAGGCCGGTACGACCAAGCCGTCACAGACCTCACCGCCGCACTCGAACTCGACCCCACACTTGCCTGGGCCCTCGGCATTCGTGGCAGGGCCCATCGGCAAGCAGGCCACTACGAGAAGGCGCGAGTAGACCTGGAGCGGGCAGTCGAGATAGACCCCGCGGATCTCTCCTGTAGGTTCGAGAAGCTTATGCTCGACACCGTGGAGGGACGACTCGAAACGTGTGCGGAACAGTGGAGCGCGCTGCTCTCGTCCCCCATGATCCTGCCAACCGAAACTGACACCACGTTCTTGCGCCTTCTTCGAGCCGTGCTCGTCGAACCGGAGAACCGTGCGCCAGAGGCAACCCGGGAGTTGCTCGCTGTACAACCGGGGGCGGGCGACCTCGCAGAGGTACTGACCTATTTGACTGAGCTCTCTGCCGCGGGCGGCGGGGCGGCTGACCGTGCGCGGCAGTGCCACGATCTGATCATTGAGCACACCTTGCGATGACCCTCCAGGCCCCGGCCACCCTGGGCACGGGCTCGGGCACGGCAGTCCGCTCAGCCCTCGCCGCGCTCGTCGACGATTCCGCCGCCCTGGTGCGCTGCGCCGCCTACGAGGCTCTGGGCACGACGAGCTGCCCGGCCGCCCCGGCCACACGCGCCAAGGGCGGCCTTGTCCGACCTGGCCTGGCAGGTACGGGCCGGCACCGCCACCGCCCTGTCCGCCGCAGACTCGTCGGTGATGACGTGTGCGGTCGTGGCCTCAGCTCGCCGCGGCCAGGAGCGGGGTGCGGCCCAGCGCCAGCGAGAACTGGTCGACGACCTGGGTGAGGGCCTCGGCGGCGGCCGGTGCGACGGTGATCGAGCCGTCGTCGTGTGCGGTGATGTCCTTGTCGAGGGTGAACCAGCCCTGCACTATGTGCGCGGCACCCATGGAGTTGAGGACCGGACGCAGGGCGTAGTCGATGGCGAGGACATGCGCGGTGGAGCCGCCGGTGGCGAGAGGGAGGACCGTCTTTCCGGTGAGTGCGTACTGCGGGAGAAGGTCGAGGAGCGCCTTGAGGACTCCGGAGTACGACGCTTTGTAGACGGGTGTTCCCACGACGACGCCGTCGGCCCTCGCGAACAGTTCGGCGGCCTCGACGATCGCCGGATGCCGGAAGTCCGCGCCGAGGAGGGCCTCGGCGGGGACGGCGCGAACGTCGAGTGCAACGACGTCGTGCCCCTGAGCGGTCAGTCGCTGGTCCAGGTGACGCAGCAGGCGGTTGGTGCGGGAGGAGGCGGAAGGGCTGCCGGAGACCGACAGGATGGTGGCCATGGATCCTCTTTCGGGGAGAAGGGGGCGCATCCGCCGGGGAGGCGCTCTGGGGGCGGTCGGGAGTACCAGGTCGGTTCGGGCAGTTCACCCTGGACGACCCAGCGCCCGACATCCAGCTGCTTGTAGGCGACTGGGTCGTACAGGGTGTGAGTGTGGGTGTGGGTATGCGGGCGTTGCGCCAGAAGCGGCAGGCCCTCGGATGCGGCGGTGGCGCGGGCGCCGGTCACTTCGAAGGTCTGGTTGCCGGTCTCCAGGGTGACGTCGGCGGCGCGGGCCTTCACTACTGGAAGGAGTGCCCCCGTCGACGCCATTCCTCCGCGAGCAGTTCGTACGAGCGGACCCGGTCCGTGTGGTCGTGGGTGATCGTCGTGATGAGCAACTCGTCCGCGCCCGTGGCCTCCTGCAGTTGTTCCAGCTGGTCGGCGACCCGGCCCGGCGAGCCGACGAACTGGGTGTCGAGACGGTCCTGGACGAGGGCCCGGTCCTCGTCGGTCCATTCGTAGGCACGCGCTTCCTGCGGCGTCGGGAACTCGATGGCGCCCTCGGCGGTGCGGATGCTGCGCACCCACGGGCCGTAGCCGGTGGCGAGTTCACGGGCCGTTGCGTCGTCCTCGGCGACGACGACGTCCGCCGAGACGCTGACGTAGGGCTTGTCGAGGAATTCGGAGGGTTGGAAGAAGGACCGGTAGCCCTCCACGGCCTCCAGGACCGTGGCCGGGCTGACGTGGTAGTTGGCCGCGAACCGCAGACCGTTGCCGCCTGCGACCGCGGCGCTCTGACCACCGCTGCTGCCCAGGATCCACACCTCCACGTCGGCGCCCTCCCCCGGCACGACATGCGCTTCGACGCCCTCCAGGGAGCGGTAGGTGCCGGCCAGCAGGGCGAGGATGTCGTCGATCTGCTCGGCGTAGTCCTGTGACTCGGCGCCCGGCAGCAGGAGCAGCCTTCGCTGCAGGGCGATGCGGGGTGAGCCGAGCAGCTGCTCGAAGGAGAAGCGGGGCGGGATCAGCAGGCCGTTCGGGGTGCGGCCGTCGACGACGGGGGTCGCCGTCAGCGACGGTGCGGGCGGCTGTCCTGGCGGACGGCCGCCCGAGCGGCCCAGGCCCAGATCGAAGCGGCCCGGGTGCAGTGTGTCGAGCAGGCCGAACTCCTCCACGGTGGACAGCGCGGTGCGGTGCCCGAGCTGTACGGCTCCGGAGCCGAGCCGGATGGTGGAGGTGGCCGACGCGGTCAGCGCCAGGACGACCGCGGGTGACGTTCCGGCCACGCCCGGATTGAGGTGGTGCTCGGCGAACCAGTAGCGGGCGTATCCGAAGCGCTCGGCCTGCTGTGCGAGGTCGATGGAGTTGCGCAGGGCATCGGCTGCCGTCGAGCCGGACGGGATCGGGACCAGGTCGAGGACGCCGAGGGAGATGTCAGACATGGATGGACTCCTGGGTGAGTGGTGATGCGGGAGGCACGGGGCCCCAGGCGAACGGCGGGTCCGGGATCTCGCGGCGCAGTACGGGGGCGACGTCGGACTGGAACAGCTTCAGGGAGGCGCGGTGTTGGGCCGCCGTCAGCCCGCCCGCGTCGGCATGCACGTGCAGCACGGTGTGGCCGAACTGTTCGTGGTAGCGGTGCACCTTGTCGATGACCTGTTGCGGGCTGCCGATCAGGGCGGAGCTGCGTTCGGCGAAGTCCTCCACGGTCTCGAAGACCACCGGCAGGCCGGCCTTCTTGAAGAACGCCAGGTTGGACTCGAAGATCGGCCGGTACGCGGCCAGCGCCTCCTGAGAGGTGGGGGCCACGTGGATGCCGGCTGTCCCGGCGCCGACCGCGATGTCGGCCGGGTCGTGGCCGTAGAACTCCCAGCGCTCACGGTAGTGGCGGATCAATTCGGCATACGGCTCTATGGGGTTGGTGACGTTCGCGGAGAACAGCGGGTCACCGTAGCGGGCGGCGAGATCGACCGACTCCCTGCTGGTGGCGCTGCCGTGCCAGACCCGGACCGGCCGCTGGTACGGCCGCGGCCACACCTCGGCGCCCGTCAGCGGGGGACGGAAGCGGGTGTCGGCGGTGACCTTGTCCTGGCGCCAGATCTTGCGGAAGACCTCGTAGCTCTCGGCGTTGCGGTCCCACTGGTCCTCGGGCGTGACGTTGAACAGGACGCGCTGGGCGGCGCCGTTGCCCTTGCCGATGATCAGCTCGAGGCGGCCTTCGGAGAGATGGTCGAGGGTGGCGTAGTCCTCGTACGCGCGGACCGGGTCCAGCAGACTGAGCGTCGTGACGGCCGTGAACAGGCGGATCCGCTTGGTCAGGGCGGCCACATGGCTCAGTACGACGGTCGGAGACGAGGAGATGAACGGCCGCTCGTGCCGCTCCCCCACGCCGAAGCCGTCGAACCCCAGTTCCTCGGCGAGCAGGGCGTCGTCGAGGACCTCGCGGAACCGGTCGTGTGTGGACTTCCGCACCCCGGTGACCGGGTCCGGGCGGTGCGATATCAGGGTGATCGCGAGGAACTTCACGACGCCGCCCGCTCGTCGGACGCCTCGTCCGGGTGGGCGAGGCCAAGGTGGTGGCGGAGAGTGGGGCCCTCGTAGTCGGTGCGGAAGACGCCCTGTTCCTGCAGCAGCGGGACGACCTTGTCGGCGAAGTCGTCGAGGCCGGTCGGGGTGATGTGCGGGACGAGGATGAAGCCGTCACTGGCGTCGGCCTGGACGTAGTCGTTGATGGTCTTGGCGATGGTCGCCGGGGAGCCGACGAAGTTCTGGCGGTTACCGGTGTTGATGACCAGGTCGCGGATGGACCAGTTGTTCGCCTCGGCCAGCTCGCGCCACTCGCGGGCGGTGGCCAGCGGGTCGCGGTACATCCGGACCTGGGCGCGGCCCTTGGAGATGTGGTTGTCGCTGACGTCCGGGTCGATGTCGGGCAGCGGGCCTTCGGGGTCGTAGGCGGACAGATCGCGGTTCCAGACGAACTCCAGGTGCTTGATGGCGGTGGCCCCGCTGACCTGCTGGCGGCGCACCTCCCGGGCGAGTTCCCGCGCCTCGGTGTCGGTGTCGGCGAGGGCGAAGGAGGCGGCGGGCAGGATGAGCAACTGGTCGTGCCGGCGACCGTACTTGGCGAGGCGGTTCTTGACGTCCGCGTAGAAGGCCTGGCCCCCTTCGAGGGTGGCGTAGCGGCTGAAGATGGCGTCGGCGCTCGACGCGGCGAATTCGCGGCCCTCGTCGGAGTCGCCGGCCTGGAAGATGACGGGACGGCCCTGCGGGGAGCGCGGGACGTTGAACTGGCCCTGGATGTCGAAGTGCCGGCCGGTGTGGACGAAGGAGCCGGCCTTCGCGTCGCGCAGGAACACGCCGGTCGTCTGGTCGGCGATGATCTCGTCGCCGTGCCAGGAGTCGAAGAGTTCGCCCGCCGTGGCCAGGAACTCCTTCGCCCGGGAGTAACGCTCGCCCTGCGGGAGGAAGCCGCCGCGGCGGAAGTTCTCGCCGGTGAAGGCGTCCCAGGAGGTGACGACGTTCCAGGCGGCGCGGCCGCCGGAGAGGTGGTCGAGGCTGGCGAACTGGCGGGCCACCTCGTAGGGCTCGTTGAAGGTGGAGTTGATGGTTCCGGTGAGGCCGAGGTGTTCGGTGACGGCGGCGAGGGCGGCGAGGACGGTGAAGGTGTCGGGGCGGCCGACGACGTCCAGGTCGTAGATCCTGCCGCCCTGTTCGCGGAGCCTGAGTCCCTCGGCGAGGAAGAGGAAGTCGAACTTGGCGCGTTCGGCGGTCTGTGCGAAGTGGGCGAAGGAGCTGAACTCGATGTGGCTGCCGGCCTTCGGGTCGCTCCACACGGTGGTGTTGTTGACGCCCGGGAAGTGTGCGGCCAGATGGATCTGCTTCAGCGGCTTGCTCATGTCGGTGCGGTCCTTCCGGCTCAGGCGGTGGCGTAGCGGTTGGCGGGGCGGGCGAGGCCCAGCAGGCCGCGCAGGGTGTCGGCCTCGTAGGCGGTGCGGAAGGCGCCACGGCGCTGGAGTTCGGGCACCAGGCCCCGGGTGACGGCGGGCAGGTCGTGCCCGGCGACGGCGGGCCGCAGCCGGAAGCCGCTCAGCCCCTCCGCCGCCAACTCCTGAAGCAAATCAGCGAGTTGAGCGGACGTACCGGCGAAGATGCGGGCGTCGCTGGTGTACGGCTCCCCCGCGAGGGCGTCGAGACGTGCACGGCGGTCCTCCGCCGCGGCCGGCTCGTCGTCGAGGAAGACCACCAGGTCGCCGAAGACATGCAGGAGTTCACCGGCGCGTCCGGCCGCCTCCTGCTCGGCGCGGATCTCGGCGACGATCGCGCGGGCCTGGCCGGCGTCGTGCGGAGTGACGTAGCCGACGTCGGCCTGTCGGGCCACCAGCCGGTACGGGACCGTCTGGTGGGCCAGGGCGGTGACGAGCGGCTGGCCCTGGGGCGGGCGCGGGGTGATGGACGGGCCCTTCACACTGAAGTGCCTGCCCTCGAAGTCGATGTAGTGCAGCTTGTCGCGGTCGATGAAGCGGCCGGTGGCCGCGTCCCGGATCTCCGCGTCGTCCTCCCAGCTGTCCCAGAGCCGGCGCACGACCTCGACGTAGTCGGCGGCCTCGTCGAAGTGGTCGGTGAGCAGTTCCTGCCCGGCCGGACTCCGGACACCCTCGAGGCTGAGCGGTGGAAAGGTGCGGCGACCGAAGTGCGCGGCCTCGTGCGGCCATGGCGAGATCTGCACGCGCAGGCCGGCCCGGCCGGTGCTGACGTAGTCGAGAGTGGCGATCGCCTTGGAGATGTGGAACGGCTCCGTGTGGGTGGCGATCACGGTCGGCACCAGTCCGATGTGCCGGGTCAAGGGTGCGATACGGGACGCGATCAGTACGGCGTCCAGGCGTCCGCGGACCTGATCGGTTCGGCCGTCCGGCTCACCGATGGGCCTCCCCCCGGTCGAGCGATGTCGAGACTGGGGAGGCGAGGACTGCAGGCCGAGTCCGTCCTCGAGGGTGACGAAGTCGAGCAGGCCGCGTTCGGCCTCGGCGACCAGGTCGGCCCAGTAACCGGCGGTGAACAGGTCCCGGGGACGGGCGACTTGCTCGCGCCAGGAGGCGGGGTGCCAGCCGGTGCCGTCGAGGGTGACGGCAAGGTGCAGGTGAGAAGCGGGAGTTGCGGACACGAGGGTGCCTTCCTGAAGGTCCGTACGAGATCGCCGGCCCGCGGTGATCGGGGCGCACGGCGGCTGGGGATACAGGGTCAGGAGCTACAGAGGGAGCCGGCCACGCGCTGGAGGTCGATGTGGGGCCGGGAGTGGAGGCGGACGGCACGGAGTACACCTGTCACGTGTCGCACCTCCGTCCGAGCGGACCAGGCACTCGCCTTCGACAAGGACAACGGCACGGCTATGCCGTTTCTTCCAGAGCGGCTGCCCCGGTGTGCCGGACGAGCGAGAAGACGGTACGGCGGCGCAGGGTGAACCCGATCGACTCGTACAGCCGGATCGCGTTCGCGTTGGCGGCCGCGGCGTGCAGGAAAGGGCGTTCGCCGCGTTCCCTGATGCCGGCGGCGACCGCGCGGACCAGACGGGTGGCCAGGCCCCGGCCGCGGTGGTCGGGGTCGGTGCACACGGCGCTGATCTCGGTCCAGCCGGGCGGGTGCAGCCGTTCGCCGGCCAGGGCGACGAGCCGGCCCTGGTGACGGATGCCGAGGTAGGTGCCCAGCTCGACGGTGCGGGGCAGGTAGGGGCCCGGCTCGGTGCGGGCGACCAGGTCCAGGATCTCGGGCACGTCGTCGGGACCGAGCCGTACGGCCTCGGGGTCGGGTTCGGCGCGCAGGGCGGTGTCCACGAGCTGGACGCCGTGTCCGGTGCGCACGACCTCCCAGCCGGCCGCCGCCCCGGTGACGCCCCGCACCGCGGCGGTGCCGCCGGGGCCGACGAGTGCGGCGAGGTCCGCCCAGGCGCGCGGGTCGTCCTCGTCGGAGAGCGCGTGGAAGGGCGCCACGTCCTGGGGGTAGCGGGCGGCGTGGCCGATTCGTTGGGCGAAGTGGGCGTGAGGGCCAGTGAGCGCGGCCCAGGCGGGGTTGTCCAGGATGTGCGAGGAGCTGGCGTCGATGCTGGTCACGGACATGGTGTGGCGGTCTCCGGGGTGCGGCTCGGGGTGTCCGGCGCGCGGGGGCTCCACCGCGAGGCGGCGGTGGAGTCCCCTGCACGTGATGGTCAGGAGTTGTCGAGGGGCAGTCCGGGCGGGTTGACCTCGGACTTGGCCACCGCCTCGTTGGAGAGGTTGTAGGCCTTGAGCCACTCGGCGTACTGACCCTTCTCGATCAGGTGGTTGATGGCGGCGGCGAGCGGCTTGGCCAGGCCGCTGTCCTTCTTCGCGGTGGCCGCGATCAGGCCCTGCAGGCGCGCGCCGGCGCCGGAGTAGGTGCCGGCGGTGCGGGTGGCGTTGGGCGTGTTCGCGACCTGGCGGTTGTGGTAGGCGATGCCGGGGTTGGGGCCGAGATAGGCGTCGATCTTGCCGCTGGACAGGGCGAGGTAGACGCTGTTGCTGTCCTGGAAGTACTTGATGGTGAGCTTCTTGCCTTCCTTGGCCAGCTTCGCCTTCCACTCCAGGAGGATCTTTTCCTGGTTGGTGCCCGAGCTGACGGAGACGGTCTTGCCGGCGAGGTTCTCGTAGTCGCCGTCGAAGTTCCAGGTGCTCTTCTTCTGCACCACGAAGGCGAGGTTGTCCTGCCGGTACGAGGCGAACTCGTACTTCTTCTTGCGCTCCTCGGTGTCGGTGACGTTGGAGAAGGCCACGTCGACCTTGCCGCTGTCGATGCCGACGAAGAGGTTCTCCCACGTGGAGTTCTTCACCTCTGGCCGGAGGCCGAGGACAGCGGCGACCAGGCGGCCGAGGTCGGGCTCCGCGCCGGTGAGGGTTTTCTGGTCGCTGCCCACGTAGGCCAGCGGCGGGAAGCCGGCCGGCAGGGCGCCTATGCCGATCTCCAGCTTGCCGCTCTTCTTGACGGCGGCGGGCAGTTCGGCGCTGATGGACTTGACCTCGGAGACCTTGATGGAGGTCTGCTGGGCGGCGCCGTTGGAGACCTGTCCGATGACGACCTCGCCGGACTTGGCTGCGCTGTCGGTGGTGGTGGCCGCTTCGCTGTTGCCACCGCAGGCGGCGAGCCCGGTGGCCAGGGAGGCGACGGCGGTCGCCGCGGTGATGCCGCGTATCAGGCTGCGTCGGGTGAAGTGGGTCGGCATGGCCGTTCCTTGTCGGTGGAGGTGATGAGGGTGGCGTGGGGGGAGGTCTGAAGTGCGCGGCGGGTCAGAGGACCTTGCTGAGGAAGTCCCTGGTCCGTTCGTGGCGCGGCTTGTCGAGGACTTCGGAGGGCGGGCCCTGCTCGATGATCTTTCCGGCGTCGATGAAGACGACCCGGTCGGCGATCTCGCGGGCGAAGCCGATCTCGTGGGTGACGATGAGAAGGGTGGTGCCGCTGGTCGCCAGGTCCTTGATGACGGCGAGGACTTCGCCGACCAGTTCGGGGTCGAGGGCGGAGGTGGGCTCGTCGAAGAGGATGACGCCGGGGCGCAGAGCGAGGGCGCGGGCGATGGCGACGCGCTGCTGCTGGCCGCCGGAGAGCCGGCGCGGGTAGGCGCCGGTCTTGTCGCCGAGGCCGACCCGGCCGAGGAGTTCGCGGGCCAGCTCCTGCGCCTCGGGCTTGCCGAGCCGGCCGGTGGCGACCGGGGCGGCGGCCACGTTGTCCAGGACGGTCAAGTGCGGGAAGAGGTTGAAGTTCTGGAAGACGAAGCCGATCCGCCCGCGCTGGGTGAGGATGGCGCGCTCGCTCAGTTCCTTGAGCCTCTCGCCCTGTCGCTTCACGCCGATCAGCTCGCCGTTGATGCTGACGTGGCCGATCTCGGGCTTCTCCAGGTGGTTGACGACCCGCAGCAGGGTGGACTTTCCGGAGCCGGAGGGGCCGAGGATGACGGTGACCTCGCCGGGGCGGACGGTCAGGTCGACGCCGTCCAGTACCCGGTGGGTGCCGTACCACTTGTGCACGTCGTGGATCTCGACGGTGGCGGCCTCGACGTCCGCCAGGGCTCCGAGGGTCTTGGCGGTCATACGGCGGCCTCCCGGCGGATGCGGGCCCGCAGGTCGGTGAGCCCGGTGCGGAGCTTCTGCAGCGGTGTCGGCGGCAGGCCGCGGGTGGCACCGCGGGCGTAGTGCCGCTCGACGTAGAACTGGATGACGGAGACGAAGCTGGTCAGGATCAGGTACCAGACGGTGACGACCAGCAGCAGCGGCACGATGTCACCGGGGTACGTGGAGCCCATGGTCTGCGCGGAGCCGAACAGGTCGAGCAGGGAGACGTAGAAGACCAGCGAGGTGCCCTTGATCAGCCCGATGAGCTGGTTGACGTAGTTCGGGATGATCGAGCGCAGGGCCTGCGGAAAGACGATCCTCCGGAACTGGTAGCCCTTGGGCAGACCGAGCGCGGCGGCCGCCTCGTGCTGGCCCTGGTCGACGGAGAGGATGCCGCCGCGTACGACCTCGGCCGCGTAGGCGGCCTCGTTGAGGCTGAGGCCGACGACGGCGACGACCATGTCGGTGGCGAGCTTCGACTCGTCGAAGGAGAAGAAGGCCGGGCCGAAGGGAATGCCGACGCTCAACGTCTTGTACAGGGCACTGAAGTTGTAGAGGAAGATCAGTACCACGATGAGCGGGATCGAGCGCAGCGCCCAGACGTAGGTCCAGCTGACCGCGCGCAGCACGGGGCTCCTCGACAGCCGGGCCAGGGCGAGCACGATGCCGCCGATCAGGCCGAGCACCGCGCTGTAGGCGGCGACTTGGAGGGTGATGAGCAGGCCGTCGAGGATGGTGGGGCGCAGGAACCAGTAGCCCCAGCGGTCCCACTGGTAGAAGGGGTTGGAGACCAGACCGTGCACGAACTGGGCGACCAGGACGAGCACCACCGCGGTGGCGATCCAGCGTCCGGGGCGCCGCAGCGGCAGAACTCGCTGGGCGGTGAGGGCTTTGAACGGTTGGTCGGCGGTCGGCGCCTCGGGGAGGGTGACGGTGGCGCCAGGGGGTTCACTCATGGTGGGCTCCGGCTGGGTGGGAACACCCCGGAAGCACGGCGGCATGCGGTGGCGCACGCGACGGTGAGGTACCGGGGGCGGGGAGGACAACGGCACACCGCACGGGCGGTGTTCGTCAGGGAGTGCGGGGGCTGCGGGGAGGTGTCAGCCCCGACAGCGGGCACAGCCCGGTGCGGTACACAGTGCGCTGTTCACGCGGAGCAGATCGACGGCGCGATCGGCGACGAGAGGGTTCGGGTACGGCTGTACGCAGCCTCGGGAGCGGCGCGTGGCCGTCCTGTTGGCTGCGTACATGGCGTCACCATCACTGTTCCGGCCCGGTGGGCCTCGCGCTTACCGAAACATCTTCGGTCCGGTCGTCACCTGGGGCACCCCACCGCGGCGCGAGGGTTGCCGGTCAGCAAGCCAGGGCTTGTCGCTGACACTCATGACCGTTCTGGGCCGTAGTTAAGACAACTGCCCGAACGAATGTCAACGCCGGTCCACCAGGTGGAACGGCTCACTGGACGTGTGGGCCGCCCAGTCCAGGATCCGCACGGCCGCTCCGGCGGCCTCCAGGCCCTGGCAGCGGGCGTGGTGACGGCGCTCGATGCCGTCGAGGTCGAGGTGGCCGCCGAAGGCGGGATGGGCGGCGAGCCGGCGGGCGTACGCCCACAGCATCGGATGGTCGGCGATGCGTTGGACGGCGGAGGCGTCGAGGTGGTTGCGATGCACGGTGTCGAGCTGGACCAGGGCGACCCACAACTCGACGTCGGCGGCCGTGATTCCGTCGCCGATCAGGTACGTGCGCCCTTCGAGCCGGCGTTCCAGGGCCCCGAGCGTTTCGAGCAGCATGCCAAGTGCCGTGTCACGTTCCACCGGCTCACCACCGGCCGATCCGGCGTGCTGCGCGGCCCGTTCGATGCCCTGCCCGCACATCCGCTCGACCGCCTCGATCTCCGACTCCGCGCCGCACGGGTAGAGCGAGAGACGGTCACCGCCGAACCGGCGGTCGAGGTCGCGCATGATGTCCGGGGCATGGGTGCTGACGATCCGCCCGGACCAGTCGTCGCTGAGCACCGGAGCGACGGCCGGACCGGGGTACCGGTGGGCGCTGGCCTCGTACAGCGGACGCAGGACGGAGTGGCCGCCCCCGGGGCAGTCGGGGACCGCGGGCAGGTAGGTCGCCGGACAGCTGGTGTCCAGGCCGAGCAGGCTGTGGGTGACGGCGATGCGCAGGCCGCCGGGACAGGCGGTCGACAGATGGAGGCGGTAGCGGCCCGGAACGGCGTAGTGGCCGCTGCGCGCATCCCGGCCGATCCGGCCCCGGAAGGCGGGCGCGGATCGGCCGGAGGCGTGGGCGGCCGACGGTGTGACGGTCATGACTCTCCCCGGAGGAAGGGCGCGGACGTACGCGCGGCGGAAGCGACGACGGGCGAGGGAACGAGGCTCTCTCGTACGCACCGGACGGCACGACGCCCGAGGGCGTCTGCGGTGCGGGATGGGTGCGGCTCAGCCCTGGGGGTTGATCGCGCTGCAGACACGCAGCAGATCTATGTGACGGCGGGAGGTCAGAAGAGGCGAACGGCTCACTCGGACGGTGACCGACTCCAAGCGCCTCATAATTTCCCTACCCACTCACTAGGATTCCCTCAGTGAGTGTCGATCCGACCGACACCGGCGTCAAGAGGGCCGTCCCGCGGGCACGTCGGCACTCCCGCTCATGACTGAGTACACATGACTGACAAGAAGCTGTCACACGCGGACCGGAATGCGGGTCCGGCCGACGCCCGTTCTGAACTGACATGACTGTTGGAGTAGCGCTCAACGCGTCCGACGCGCCGAACCAGGTCGACACGACCGTCGAACTGGCTCTGGAAGTCTCGGAGTTCGGCAATCGATGCGGAGATACGGCGCTACCGCGACGCCGGCGCCACCGAGGTGGTGTTCTCGGGCACCGAGTTCGCGGGACAAGCCGACCGCCGGCGCACCTGGCGACTCCTCGGCGAACTGGCCGAGTGAGTACACCCGTCGACTCGACGACCCCCTGCATTCCCTGCCCGAACGCACCCCGGCACAAAGGAGATTCCCCATGACCACCGAGGCCACCACCACGGACCTCCACGCCTTCACCGAAGCCTGGCTGGTGTGGTATCGCGCCCAGGAGGCCCGGCTCGCCGCCCCGCACGGGTTCCTGGCGGTCACCGGCCTGCACTGGCTCGACGACCGACCCCAGCGCTTCCCGGACGCGCCCGGCTCGTGGCACACCGGCCCTGAAGGCGTCGTCGTAGACCTCGACGAGAGCGAGGAACTGGTCGTCGACGGGACGCCGGTGCGCGGCGAGCACCGTTTCGGCGTGCTTCCCGAGCGCGGCGGCGTCAACGCCGTCTGGGGAGACGCCGTCATCGAGGTCGCCAAGCGCGGCGGCCAGGACATCGTGCGCCCCCGGCACCCGGACGCGCCGCTGCGCACGGCTTTCACCGGCACGCCCGCCTATGCCCCCGACCCGCGCTGGGCCGTAACCGGCCGGTACGTCCCGTTCGATTCACCGCGGCCGACCACCGTGGGCGCCGCGGTCGAGAGCCTTGAGCATGTCTACGACGCTCCGGGCAGGGTCGAGTTCGAGCTCGACGGGCACCCGCTGTCGCTGACCGCATTTCCCGGCCATGGTGCGGGACGGCTGCTGGTGCTGTTCACCGACGCGACCTCCGGGGTCACCACCTACGCCGCCACCCGGGCCCTGGCACTGGATCCGCCCGCCGCTGATGGCACGGTCGTCCTGGACTTCAACCGGGCCGCGAACCTGCCCTGCGCCTACACGGACCTGGCCACCTGCCCGCTGCCCCCGGCCGAGAACCGGCTGCCGGTGGCGATCGAGGCCGGTCACAAGATCCCCCGCGAGCGCAGCGGCTCCTGAGCCAGGTGGTGTCGCGGGGACGATCTCGTGGCCGCCCTCGTCCAGGACGGCCACCCGAGAGGCGTCAGGGTCTGCCGTGTCCGGACGGGTCCTGGACGGGTGCCACGTCAGTCGCTGCCGGGGTGCTTGCCGGGGACGCCGAGACCGGGTGAGAGCGGCGTGGGCGAGAGCATGGTGTCCTCCTCACCGGGCTCCAGCAGGGTGTCAGCGGCGCCGACGATGAGCGGGTCGGGTGTGCCCACCGCCTCGTGGTCCTTGCTCGCGTAGTCGATGCGCGACAACAGACTCCGCATGGTCTCCAGCCGGGCCCGCCGCTTGTCGTTGCTCTTGACGACGGTCCAGGGGGCGTGGGAAGTGTCCGTGGCGCGGAACATGCCGACCTTCGCCTCGGTGTAGGCGTCCCAGAGGTTCAGAGACGCCAGGTCGGTGGGCGAGAGCTTCCATTGGCGCACCGGGTCGACCTGCCGGATGGCGAAGCGTGTGCGCTGCTCGGAACGGGACACCGAGAACCAGAACTTCACCAGCACGATGCCGCTGTCGACCAGCATCCGCTCGAAGGTCGGGCACTGCTCGAGGAACAGCTCGTACTCCTCCTCGGAGCAGAACCCCATCACGCGCTCCACACCGGCCCGGTTGTACCAGGAGCGGTCGAAGAACACGATCTCCCCGGCGGTCGGCAGCTGCGCGACGTACCGCTGGAAGTACCACTGGCCCGCTTCGCGTTCGGTGGGCTTGTCCAAGGCGACCACGCGTGCGCCGCGCGGGTTGAGCCGCTCGGTGAGCCGTTGGATCGTGCCGCCCTTGCCCGCCGCGTCACGTCCCTCGCACACCACGACAACGCGCGTGCCGGTGTCCTTGACCCAGCGCTGGAGCTTGAGCAGCTCGATCTGCAGCACGCGCTTGGCACGCTCGTACTCCTGGCGTCCCACCTTCCGTTCGTAGGGGTGGTTCTCCCGCCACGTCCGGATGGGGCGCCCCTCCTTGTCCAGCACGATCGGCTGCTCCCGCCGACTGGCGTCCACAGTCAGTCCATCGAGAAGCTTCCCGGCGTCTTGCACGTCCATCAACTGGTGTTCCGTTCGGCTCTCGCGGTCGGTCAAGGCGAGACACGAGTGCCCCGTCCGACCCCGCCCATTGCCTCCTGGATCATTTGTTGTGCAGGGGAATGATCTACCGGCACCAGGCCGCCGACGGAGTTGCCAGGGCGGTTGTTCACTCGCACGGCCCATCGTTGGCGCACTCCGAACGGACCTCTACCAACCGGCAGCAACGCCTGGTCGAGACGAGTCAGTGGAGGCACTGCTCCGCCGGGGGGCCACCATTGCTTCCAATGCGGCGAGTCTTGTCCCATCGTCCGTATCGAGCCAAGAAAGTAACACCCGACAGACTCGTCGTCGGCGTTTCCAGTCGTCTGCGTAGGCGAGCGATTCCTCCTGCTGCGAAGGGGACGCGTATGGTCCAGGGTTTCTCCAGAGAGCCGGGCACCGAAGGGCCCCTGGCTGACATTCCGGAAGGGGGCCGTCGGCGAGTCTGGCGCTGGGCAGTGGTTATCGCGCTCGGCGGTTTTCTGTTCGGATTCGACACCGGGGTGGTTTCCGGTGCCCTGCTGTATATCAAGCGCGACTTCGGACTGAGCGCCTTCGAGCAGGGCAGCGTGGTAAGCGTGCTGCTGATCGGGGCCATGCTGGGCGCGGTGGCCGCTGGGCGTATGGCGGAGAACCTGGGCCGCAGAAAGGCGCTGGGAATCGAGGGAGCGGTGTTCCTCATCGGAACCGCGATCCTGGTGGCCGCTCCCGGTTACGGGGCGCTGCTCGTCGGCCGGGTCGTGCTCGGCCTGGCCGTGGGAGCGGCGTCGGCGACTGTTCCGGTTTATCTGTCGGAGGTCTCGCCGAAGGAGATCCGCGGGCGTGTGCTGACCCTCAACCAGTTGATGATCACTACTGGCATTTTGATCTCGTACTTCATCAACCTCCTCTTCGCGAGTGGCGGGCAGTGGCGTGGGATGTTCGCGGTCGGCGCACTTCCGGCCCTGGGGATCGTCGTTGGAGCGTTGTGGCTGCTGCCGGAGTCGCCTCAGTGGCTGATCCGTCACGGCCGGAGAGACGAGGCCCGGGCGCTGATCGTGTCGGTGGCCGGTGAGGAACGAGCCGATCACTTGATCGAGCAGGCGCAACGCCGGGAAACCCAGGGGCTTCGAAGCGACTCCCCGAGGGCAGGGGGGTGGCGTGTCCTGCTGGAGCCCAGGGTCCGGGCCGCCTTGATCGTGGGACTGACGCTGGCCGCTGTGCAGCAGTTCGGTGGTATCAACACGATCATCTATTACGCGCCGACGACCATCGAGAACACCGGACTGAGTGCATCGAACTCCATCCTGTACTCGGTGGCCATCGGCGTCATCAACCTGCTCATGACCATTGTCGCGATCAAACTGGTCGACCGCGCGGGACGACGCCGCCTACTCCTCGGCTCCCTCGCCAGCATGCTCGTGATGCTCGCACTGCTGGGGCTCTCCTTCGTGATCGGCATGAACGCGCTGCTCTCCCTGCTGTTCATGGTGGTGTACATCGCCGCGTTCGCCGTGGGTCTGGGTCCCGTCTTCTGGGTGCTGATCGGCGAGATTTTCCCCCCGCATGCCCGTGCCGCGGGCTCCAGTGCCTCCACGGCGGTGAACTGGATCTCGAACTTCGTGGTCAGCCTCGTCTTCCTGCCAGTGGCGAACGTGATCGGCCAGGGGCAGACCTTCTGGGTCTTCGCGGCTGTCTGCGCCTTCGGGCTGTGGTTCGTCAGCCGGTACGTTCCTGAGACCCGGGGCCGCGACTTCGAGCAGGTCGATATCGCATTGCAGACCCGTTTCCGTAAGCGTCCGCAGGTCGGAGCGGAGGCCGGTTGAGGCTGCGTCTACGTGCCGGCGCCGTGGGCAGATTGCGGCGCGCAGTGGTGCACGCCGGGTCCGGGGCGTGGGCACGGGTGGCCGCAGGCGCGTGGCCGGTGCTGCAGCAGACGGCCGCTGCCAGCACGGCATGGGTGATCGCCAAGCACATGGTTCATCACCGGCAGCCGTTTTTCGCCCCGGTCGCCGCCGTGGTCGCGCTCAACGCCTCGCGGGGAGAGCGGGGCACGAACGCCGTGCGGCTGGTGCTCGGAGTCATCGTCGGCATTCTTGCTGCGGATCTGGCGATTCCGGTGCTGCACCACGGGTACGGAGCCCTGGCGGTGGCAGCCTTCGTGGCCATGATGGTCGCGCTCGCGCTGGGGAGCGAACGCATCGTGATCGCACAGGCAGCCGTGAGCGCCATCCTTGCCGTTGCCGTAGGTGGCGGGGCCGGGCCGCAACGACTGGTCGACGCGGTGATCGGATCCGGTGTTGCCCTGGTGTTCAGCCAGTTGGTCTTTCCTGCGGAGCCCGTCATGTTGCTGCGCCGGGCCGAATCTGCGGCCCTGGCGGGCATCGGCAGCGTCCTGCGCCTCACCGCGCAGGCCCTGGAGCGCAATGACGACTCGCTCAACGACCAGGTGGCCCAGCACCTGCACAGCGCCCGGGACCTGCTGATGGACCTCGCTCAGGCTCGCGAGAGCAGCCGTCGCATCATTCGGCACTCACCCGTCTGGTGGGGACGAGTGACTCCTATTTCGCGCGAGAGACACAACGCGGAGCGGCTCGATCTGCTGGGCAGCAGCTGCCTGATGCTCGCCCGTATGGCCACGGCCCACCGGATGGATGACAGCGAGGAACTCGCCGCGTCCGCCCCGGACGTGCGCGAGCTGGCCGGCGAGCTCGAGGAGCTCGCTCGCACTCCTGGAGATCACGAAACCCGTCGACGCGCTGCCCAGCGAGCGCTGAACGTAGTGCACCGGCTCGCGGCACGGGAGGGTGGAACCGGGCGTACCGCCGCCGTCCCTATGGCGGTACGCATGGTGGCCACTGACCTCATGGCTTTCGCCGGCGTCGACGCGGCACGGGCCGTCGACATCGCCCGGGCCGCTCCTGAGGACCTCGGCGAGCTGTCCGTGCCCGCCCCGCCGTCAACCCTGTGGACACGCCTGAGAGAAAGGCGACGCGACTCGCACCCGTAACGGACGGCGGTGTACCTCAGGCACGAAGATCCAGGACGCCGCTTCACCTCGTCGGACCCGGGCACCTGGCACAGTGCCGTGTCGATCACCGTGGTTCCCACGTCGACCGTCGGGGACAGCGGCGCGGCGTAGCGCAGGTCGGCGGCGACGCCGTCGGCGCGGGCGGTGTCGCGGTCGATCAGTACGGTCTCCCGGCAGGTTCCGCCGCGTTCGCCCAGGCAGAGGGCTGTAGCCGATCCCACTGCGCCCGCTCCCAGGACGCCTACCCTCGTGTCCGCACCTCCGAGGGTTCGGGTGGCCTGGGCGTCTCGGTTTCCACGGGCACGACGGCTTCGCTGGTGTACACCAGGAAGGTCAGCGTCTCCTGGAAGTAGAGCCGGATGCTGCGCTCGTCATGCGACAGGTAGCCGATGGACAGGTCCTGGCCGATGCGCAACTCGAAGTCTCCGCCCCGTTTCGACACCAGGAAGGCGCCGTCGATGGCGGGTGCCCACACGATGTCGCCGTCCAGGACCCGGGCGATGTGCTTGATGATCGGGTAGCCGAAGTCGGACGTTTCGCTGACAGCGGTGTACGCCGCTGCACTCAGAGCCAGGGCGTAGGGGCCGCCCACACCGGCGAGTCGCAGCGCGGTGAGGGCTTGGCTGAGGGTGTCCGGGTAATCGCGCACCTCGGCCGGCAGTACCAGAACGGAATTGGACGAACTCTGCCTCATCCCCGAGATGTCCGCAGCCGCGTACCCCTCGAACACCGCGCGGTCTTCGGCGAAGGCGATCCGCCGAGCGGCGTCCTTGACCGGCTGCCAGTCCGCGTCGTTGGCGCCTCGTGCGACGTCGTCGACCTGCTGCCGATCGACGGTGAACGGCACCCGCAGCTCGACCAGCGGCTGGAAACGGCGTACGCGAGCCTTGACGCCTTCAGCCGGGGCCTCCACGTCCTGCAGGTGACCGGTCCCCACACCTGCCAACTCCAGCCCCCCTGGCTCGGGCACGTCGACCATTCGGCGAGCCGCGACATGCCGCTTGAACGTCCGCCGTGCCTCGTCCTCCAAGTCGGCCCACGCGGCGGCGGAGAGGGGTGCCAGTTTCCGATGCAGATTGTCCATCGCCAATGCTCGCCTCCTGTCACGTCCTCAGATCGCCGATCCCCAGGGAGCCGTCCGCGGTAGGCAGGCGGACCGTTACAGGCGCAGCCTCGATTTCATCCGCGCTGCCCATCTCGCCGGCTCCTTCCATCCTCTCGCTCTCGCCCGCGGCCGCCGGCTCGGGAAGGTCGTCGAGAAAGTCGCTGCTGGGCACGTAGAACAGCGATCCGGTGGCAGGCGTGGAGAAGTCCAATATCCGGTCGTGGGAGGCATGCGAGGCTCCCAGGAACATGCGCTCCAACATCCGCTCTGTCACGGCCGGAGTGCGGGCGTAGCCGATGAAGTACGTACCGAATTCGCCCCGTCCTGCGGCGCCGAAGGGCATGTTGTCGCGCAGGATCTGATGCTTCGTCCCGTCCGGGTCCTCGATAGTGGTCAGCGCCACGTGGGAGTCGGCTGGTTTGACGGTGTCGTCGAGTTCGATGTCGGACAGCTTCCGTCGCCCGATCACCATCTCCTGCGCCTCGGTTGGAAGTGCGTTCCAAGCGTCCAGATCGTGCAGGTACTTCTGCACGATCACGTAACTGCCTCCACTGAACCGGGGGTCCTCGTCACCGATCAACACCGCAGCCCTCGCGGTCGGCCCCGTCGGATTCTCCGTGCCGTCCACGAACCCCAGCAGGTCGCGCACGTCGAAGTACTTGAATCCATGCACCTCGTCACGAACGGTGACGACGGCGCGAAGCCGCTCCATGATCTCGGCCGCCAGGGCGAAGCACAGGTCCAGCCGAGCCGCGCGGATGTGGAACAGCAGGTCACCCGGTGTTGAGACCGCCTGGTGCCGCGCACCGGCCAGTTCACGGAAGCGATGCAGATCCACCGGGCGGGGGCCGGTGAACAGCCGATCCCACGCCTCCGAGCCGATGCCCGCGACTACGCTCAGCTTTCCGTCCGGCGTCGCCCGGAAGCCGACCGCCCGCTGCAGCCCATTGAGGTCCGACAACAGCTCCCGTACGACCGGCTCACCGTGCGGGTCGATGGTCACTACCAGGAAAATCGCCGCGTTCGTCAGTGGAGACAGCACCGGCTGGGGCACCGGGTCCTGGGAGTGTGCGCGCATGGCACGCGCCCCTTCCTTACGATCACCGACGAAACCCTGATCCCAAGCGGAGACGCAAGCACGTCACGGGCAGCGGAGCCGCCCCTCGCCGGACGACGGCCCAACGGCACCCCGACGCCGAGACCCCGTCGAGTGCCCGCGGGCGCGCCCTTACTCACCGTATGCCGTAACCTCGCGTCACGCCTACCGCACGCGAAAACGTGCCCCATACAGCCACGGATGGTGACGGTCCGGGACACCACGCGGCCGACAGGTCCGAACGCCGCAGTCGCGGCAGCGTCGGAGCGAAAGACGTGAGGATGCAGGATCGGCCCCGAGACGGAGGCTGGTCCAGAGAGAGCGGATCGTCGAGGGGATGAGGGACCGGCCCTCCGGTGGCAGTGTCCGTCGGGGGGTGTGAGGGTGGAAGGCATGTGACGTCCATTGTCGTCGACATCTCGAACCCTGTGGATCTGACCACCCTCGACTCACTCGTCGTACCTCCCGGCACCTCAGCTGCCGAACAGTTCGCCACCGCCGCGCCGGAAAGCCGGGTGGTCAAAGCCTTCAACACCACCTTCGCCGGGCCGCTCACCTCAGGACAGGTGGCCGGCCGGCCACTGGACGTCTTCATCGCCGGAGACGACGATGCGGCAAAACAGGCCGTAACGGACCTGGTCTCCTCCGCAGGGCTGCGCCCCCTGGACGTGGGACCGCTGCGCCGGGCGCGCGAGCTGGAAGCCTTCCGACTGCTCCGCAACCAAGGCGGCCTGGGCGGCGGGGATCGTCCGCGACACCCTGTTGCAGTACGGCACCCCCGTGGCCCTGACCGACTACCGGAACACCGCCGACTGGTCACCCTGCGGACCGGCAGTGCATTGGACCGGCGCCACTGGGCAGCACGCCACCCGTGCCGACACCGCCGGGCCCGTGTAAGCAGCTTCTCCTGGCCGTGGAGCTCGGACGCAGGTGTTGGAGGCGAAAGTGGAGCAGCGATCGGTCGCGGATCTGGACGGACTCACGGCGTTCCTGGCGCGGCTGACCGGCCTGCTGCTGCGCTCGTCCGGCGAGGGCGCCCATCTGATCGAACGAGCCGTGGCGGACAGTGCCCGTGCGTTCGGCGGCGCTGCATCCCTGCTGCTCGTGCCGGAGGCGGCCGCGCTCACGGTCACCGCGGCGGACGGCAGTACCCGCACCGTCATGGTGCACGGTTTCCCGGAGGTCTTCCGCCTCGACCAGGTCGCCGCGCTCAAGCCGTTCATCGCCGAAGTGCGGGCAGGCAGGACCGGCATCGGGGAGGCCGACCGCAGACTGATGCAGATCGAAGCGGCGCCGACGCCGTACCCGTGGTGGCTGAAGTTCCTCGGCATCGTGTTGTTCGCGCTGGGTTTTGCACCGCTGATGCAGCCCACCTGGTACGAGATCGCCACCACAGCCGTGCTGGGGGCGCTCGCCGCAGCTCTGGCGGTCACTGCCGACCGTTTGCCCCGGCTGCACCGGTTCCTTCCGCTCGCGGTGTCTACGGCGGTCTCCCTTGTCACGATCGAGTTTTTCGCCAACAACGCTGCGCACGGCGGTCCCGTCCTGCTGATGCTCCCGGCGCTGTTCTACTTCATTCCCGGCGACTACCTGAGCGCGGCGACCGCCGAGCTGGCCGCCGGTCTGATCACCACCGGTGCGATACGGCTCGTCTACTCCGCCTTCCTTCTGGTCCAGCTGTACGTCGGCGTCCTGCTCGGCGTCCTTTTCGCCGGCGCCACTCCCCACGCGTTCTTCGATGTCGCCGCCCACTCCGACCTGCCCCGGTGGGCGCTGTTCGTTGCCTGGATCGTCTTCACAGCAGGTACCGTGTTCGCCTTCGCGATCCCGTTGCGCTTCTTCTGGCCGCTGCTCCTGCTCGTTTACGTCACCGTCGGCGTGCAGTCGGCGCTCACGAAGCTCGCCGGGGAGACGGGCAGCACCTTCGTCGCCGCGGTTGTCCTCGCAGCCGCGGCCACACTGCTCTCGCGCGGGCCGCGCCGTCCACCTCGGCTGATCCTCATCCTGCCCGGCTTCTTCACGCTCACCGTCGGCTCACTCGGCATGCGCGGTCTGACCACTTTGATCGGCGGCTATGTCGAAGGTTTTCAGGACCTGCTGAAGCTGGTCACGATCGTCACCGCCCTCGCCATCGGCCTCATGGTCGGCGAAGCACTCATGCAGGGGCACGGCGAAACCTAACTGCCACCGAACCGGCAACCCCGACCGCGCCCCGTCACCCCCCGGCGGCTCCGAGTTGTGGATGCCGAAGAGACAGGCGAGGTCCCGCATGTCGAGCTTCTACGATCGACGCCATGCCCTGTGGCATGACAGCTCGTTCGCCCGTGAGAGGGTTGCTGCCATGACTGTTGGCGCGCCGGGCGGTGAGGTTCTACTCGAGACGAGTCGGCTGCTGCTCAGACCTTGGCGGGTAGACGAGGCTGTCGTCCAGCGTGAACTGTGGACCGAGCGTGATCCACGAGTGCCGCCGCACCGCCGAATCGACGCGGACGGACACCCCACGGTCGCTGAGCTCGAGGATTCGATCCGCACCGACAAGGTGTGGTCGACCGGGTTGCTGGCGGTCGAACGGAAGGCGTCTCGTGACGTCATCGGCTATTGCGGGCTGGTCGCCAGCGGGCGAGGGGCGGTAGGGGAACCGGAACTGGCCTTCGAGCTGCTACGCCGGAGTTGGCGTCAGGGATACGCGACCGAGGCCTCGTTGGCGGTTCTGGAATGGGCGCGATCTTCTGGGTACGAACGTCTGTGGGCCACGGTCTGGGACTGGAACACCGCTTCTCGCCGAGTGCTGGCCAAGGTCGGGTTCACCGAGACCGATCGGAAGGAAGTAGACGCGGTGCATGGGACCACCGTGTTCACCACGAGACGGCTCTGACACACCCGACGTTTTCCCATGCGGACGGATCCGTGCGGTGGCGCCTGGCGAAAGGTGTCCCCATTCGCACCGCCTGCCGGACACCCAGGACTGCTGCCGTGGCTGAGCTCCTCCATCCCCCTCACCGTCCGCGACGCCTTCGCCTCGACTGCCCTTGCCGGCGGACGCCGCCCCTCCACCTTCTCGAAGCCGATCACCAGGACGGCTTTGTAGCCGCATGCAACCGATGGGAGCTCCTGAGCGGAAGAACCAGCGACGGTGACGTCGCGAAACGGTCGCTGTCGTCCTGACCGGGAGGGCTGGGTGTTGACTCCGAAGGGATCAGACATGACGCTTCGTGACGATTTGCCGGTGTACCGCAAGCTCGCGTCCGTGTAGCAGTACGGCGCCGGAGTGAGTGTAGGAGCGGCGTATGGCAGCCGGGCATCGCCACAGCCGGCGGGCACCACATGCCTGTGCGGTGGAAGCTGTGACGCCCAGCGCACCCCGTGCACTGGACCATGTGCTCTTCCGGCAACGCTGGCAGGACGTGGTGTTCCTGCACTGGCCGGCCGACCCCTTCGAAGTCGCCCGGCTGCTGCCGCCCGGGACGGTTCCCGACCTGCATCACGGCCGGACCTACGTGGGACTCGTCTTCTTCCGCATGCGCCGTCTCGCCCTCGGGCCGCTTCCCCCGATACCGGGCGTCGGAACCTTCGACGAGGTCAACGTACGTCTGTACAGCAGAGACGCGCTCGGCCGACGCGGAGTGGTCTTCCGCTCACTGGACTGCGACCGGCTCGCACCCGTCGTCGTCGCCCGAGCGGCGTTCGGCCTGCCGTACCGCTGGTCACAGACACTCAGCCGCTGGTACGGGCCTCGCCTGCTGTACCGCTCCCGCGGCCGCGGCGGCATGCGCCCCACCAGCCGTGTCTGGGTCCACGTCACCGACCGGACGGTGGCGCCGCAACCCCTGGACGGGTTCCTGACCAACCGCTGGGGTCTGCACGCACGCGTCTTCCAGCGTTCCTACTACCTGCCCAACGCCCATACGCCGTGGACCTTCCAGCACTGCGACCTACTCGACTGGGGCGCCTCGGCGGTCGCGGCGGCGGGACTGACCGCACCCACGACAGAGCCGGTCAGTGTCCTGTACGCACCGGGCGTGCAAGTGGAGTTCGGCCTGCCGGCCTTCCTGCCGCCAACCCCCTGGCACCCAGCACGCCGACCGTGACCGCGGCAACCCGCCCCCGGCGGTGATCGCTACAGGAGCGAGGAAGAACGACAACACTCACATCCGGTGAGGACCCCTGCTGCCCGCCGCGCACCGCACGCTCCGCGGTCTGCGGGCGTCAGGTGGCGGTGGGCCAGTTCCGCAGCAACGCCGCGATCTTCCCCGCGGTGCAGGCGGGGTCGAGAAGCAGGTCCTTGAGAGCGATGGCATCCTCGCGGGCGGGTTTGACGGTGACCCCGGCGGCTTTGAGGTACATGACGCCGGACGCGGCGGCGACGGCCAGGTTGGAGCGCTCCAGCCAGCGGCAGCGGCCCAGCGTGTGCACCAAGGCGGCGGCCTTGGCATAGGGGCCGTCGTAGACGGGCTGCTCGAACAGTTCCGCCCGGTGGCGGGCGACCGCCGAGACGGGCACGCCGTAGTCGTCGGGGGCCGGATCACTCGCCCCGGCGGCCTCAGCGACCTGCAGGATCCAGGGAACGTCGATATTCAGATCCATCAGGCTGCGCGCGCTCCCCGAGGCGTCTGCTGTGCTTGCTCGGCCTCGTCGAAGACCGCTTGGTGTTCGGCCAGGAAGCGGGCGGCCGCATCCACCGCGCGTGCGCGCAGGCCACTGGTGTCGTCCTGCACCAGCCGGCCGAGGTAGTCGCCGATACTCAGCCCCAGGTCGGCGGCGCGCTTCTTCGCGAGTTCCGCCACGTCCTCGTCCACACGCGCGCCCAGCTGTGTCTTCGCCATACCTGCATGGTAACAGCTGTTACCGGGCATGGGGCGGAGCGGGCGGTGGCCCGGACACCGCCAGGCAACAGCCATCCCTGGACCAGCCGGCGTCACCTCGACGAGCCGACGTCAGGAACGGCTACGAGACCGGAGGGCAGGTTCACGCCCTTCGACCTCTGCCCGGCCGTCCGCCCAGAGGGTGCGCACATGGGCGAGATGCCGGCGCATGCAGTCCTCGGCCTCCTTGACCTGGCCGGCCACCATCAGGTCAACGAGTTCGACGTGCTCCTGAGCCGAAGCGATGAGGCGGTCTGCCTCGTTGAGGCTGGCCAGCCCGAACAGACGGGATCGTTTACGCAGGTCAGCCACCACCTCTACGAGGTGATGATTGCCAGCCAGCGCCAGTAGTTCGAGATGGAACCGATGATCGGCTTCGAGGTACTTGATGACGTCGTGCTCCCGGGCCGCCACGACGATCTGTTCTGCCAGTGGGCGCAGCGTCTCCAACTGCTCGATGGTGGCCGTTTCGGCGACGCGGCCCACCGTGGGAACCTCGATCAGTGTTCGGATGTCGGTGAACTCGTCGAGGTCCTGCTCGGTCATCTCTGTGACGCGGAAGCCCTTGTTGCGCACCGCTTCGACCAAGCCTTCCCTGGCCAGGTCCAGCATGGCCTCGCGTACCGGTGTAGCGGAAACACCGAGTTCCGTCGCCAGGGTGGGGGCGGAGTAGATGACCCCAGGACGCAGCTCGCCCGCTATGAGAGCGGCCCGGAGAGCGTTGGCCACCTGGTCGCGCAGATGGGTCTGAAGGGGGATAGCCCGTGATTCGAGGTGAGGCATCTCCGCTCCTCCGCTGATCCAGTGCGATGACCTCCGACTATACAATGTCACGTTGCTTCGGGAACCGGGACAGAAGTCCTCACCCGCGGCGGTCGCGCCCGGGTAGGCGGGGTCGCATCAGCGCACGGACGCCATCCAGGCCTCCACCTCATCGGCGCTGCGTGGCAGGCCGGACGACAAGCATTCCGCTCCGCTGGACGTGATGACGAGGTCGTCTTCGATTCGCACGCCGATGCCGCGCAGCTCCGCGGGCACTGTCAGGTCGTCGGGCTGGAAGTACAGTCCCGGCTCGACAGTGAGGACATGACCGCGTCGGAGCACACCAGCCGAGTACGCCTCGTCTCGAGCACCGGCACAATCGTGGCAGTCCAGTCCAAGCATGTGGCCCGATCCGCACAAGGTGTAGCGGCGGTACAGGTCAGGCCCAGGTGTCGAAGCGGTCGTGCCGTACGGGCGCAGCCCCCACGCATCGAGCTCTTCGGCAATCACACGCATCGCGGCGTCGTGGAAGGCACCGAACGGGGCGCCGGGCCGTAGCGCAGCGATACCTGCCGACTGGGCCGCGAACACCAGGTCGTAGACGCGGCGCTGGGCTTCGGTGAAATGTCCGCTCACCGGCAGTGTCCTGGTGACGTCCCCTGTGTAGAAGGAGTCAGCTTCGGCGCCGGCGTCCAGCAGAAGCAGATCCCCGTCCCGCACCGGGCCGTCGTTCTGCATCCAGTGCAGGATGCAGGAGTGTGAGCCGGCCGCCGCGATGGTGTCGAAGCCCAGCCCGTAACCCCCGAGTCGGGCACGGCGGTTGAAGGTGCCCTCGATCCAGCGCTCTCCCCGTGCATGGCGCGTGGCGTCACCCAACTCACTCAAGACATCGGTGAAGCCGGTGACCGTGCAGTCAACCGCTTCCCGTAGCCGGCCGATCTCCCACTCGTCTTTGACGAGTCGCAGCTCCGAGAGGAAGGTGACGAGCTCTGCGTCGGCCTGCGGGGTCGGTGGCACCAGAGCGTCGACATAGGTGTCCTCACCGCGCAGCACACGAGTGGGGATGCTCCTGCTGATGGCCTGTTCCAGTTCGTCTCGGGTGGCGACCTCGATTCCGAGCGTGTCCGCGGTCTCAGAGAGCGTCCGGCGTCGGCCGATCCAGAACTCGCCGTGCCGGCGGTCGCTGTAGAACTCCGTGCTGTTCGGCCCGATACCGCGCGGCGACCGTTGCCGGGTGAACAGGGTGACCGAGTGCCCGCTGCCGGTCGGCTCGAAAACCAGGACACTGTCGGGGACAGCCTGCGTCCCCTGTTCGGCAGTAAGGTGCACGAATGCGGAGTGCGGCCGGAAGGCGTAGTCGAAGTCGTTGCTCCTCACCTTGAGCCCGCCCGAGGGGACAATGATTCGTTCGCCGGGGAATCGTTCCGACACCGCCGAGCGCCGCTTGGCTGCGTACGCTGCTCCCGGCAGGACCGACAGGTTCAGATTCGTCTTCGCCCATCCGCCATGGAACTGGTCGGCCATTGCTGCCGGTCCCTCCCTTCTCCTGCTGCAAGTACCGCGTGCCTCACCCTGATCTGCCATCGAGAAGTCCTTGGGTGTCGTGGTTCGCTTTCAGTGACGTGGGCAGATGGCCCGGTTGGCTGACTTCCTCTCTTCGGTTACCCGAATGGGGCGGTATCGCTGGGGCGTTACACCGTGTACGTAGCACTGCTTCACATGGGGGGAGGCAGGCTGGACGACATCTTCTTGCCGAGAGGGGTTAACGACCAGCGTACGGAACTCGGCAGATCGATTTCGGTGTGAGCGCTGTCGGCTATTGCGTCACTGACCGGTGACGGGCCTACCGCCGAGGGAAGGACCGCCCAGCAACGCTTCCCGGAGGCAGTGAACTCGATTCCGTGAAAAAGACTGAGTGCCTCGATGAGGGCGCGACCACGGCCACGCTCGTCGCCGGCGCCAGCCTCACAGGTTCGAGGCGCCGCCGAACTACCGTCGAGAACACTGACGACAAGGAAACCTTGATCAAGGGCCACGTCTATGGCTATGGGGCTGTTCGCGTGCAGAAGGCTGATGGTGAGCAGCTCCGCTACCACGACTTCCAGGCGAAAGGAGGCCTCGTCGTCCAGCGCGCCCCACGCCTTCACTGCCGCGGATATGCGATGGCGGGCATCGCGCACCGCGGCTGCGGCCGCTTCAAGGTCGAAATGAATTCTGGTGTGGGGCATGATGTTTCTCCTGGGAGATCGCAGCCACTCCGGCTCCTTTCGACTCATGCAGCCATTGAGTACAAAGGATGACGGTAACGGACGAGATCACTAGGTGGTACGAAAGACGCGAGTGGCGCGGACGTGCGCCACCTCGACAAGGCAGCGCCGCGAAGTGGAGGCTGCCACGACCAGCCCGCCAGATCAATAGCTCCAGCCATAACAGAAACATCAGGCCAGGCATAAGACTCCATGAAATGAGCGCGAACGATTCCCACATGAATCGGCGTACACGCATAATGCGCTTGCCGTTTCCGCCACACAGCGAGGTGTACTGATGGATCTGGAGCTGCGCCACCTGCGCATGCTGTGCGCAATCGCGGACTCCGGGAGCGTTGGGCGCGCAGCGGCCGCGCTCGGGCTCACCCAGCCGGCGGTGAGCTCACAACTGCATCGCATCGAGCGACTGCTCGGGGAAAGACTTTTCACACGCAGCGGCACCGGCGTGGAACTGACGGCCTACGGTGCGGGAGTCGTCAGTCAGGCCCGCGACGTCCTGGTCCGCGCCGATGCTCTGGGGAGACGCCACATGAGTGATTCAACCCTGATGACCGGGGCCCTGCGGCTCGGTGTCACCAACACGCCGGTGGTTCCGGCACTGTTGGACACCCTCCGGGACGTCTGTCCGGACTTGAAGGTGTCCGTCTGCAGTGTGTACGCCACCGGTGACCTCCTCAAACTGCTGGAGGCCGGCGAACTAGACGCCGCCTTAGGCGTGGCCTACCCCGGGATGCCGCTGCCGCACTCCTCGGCTCTGACGTGCCGTGCCATCAACACCGTTCCCATCTTCGTTGCCTTGCCGGCCGGCCACCCGCTCGCGCATCGTGTCGAGGTACCGCTGGAAGAGCTGTCGAAGGACACCTGGTTCGTCGCCTCGGACGACGGCGTCGGTTGGCCGGATGCCTTCTACGACGCCTGTCGGGCTGCGGGCTTCAGACCCGCTGACACACACGAGTTCCATGTACTTGATCAGCTGCAGTCAATGATCGCCAAAGGCCTTGGGGTGACCGCTGTTCAGCCCACCGTGTGTCCCGTCGCCGGCGTTCTGGTCAAACCACTCGCCGGGGATCCCCTGTGGCAGCGGCATCTGCTGATCTGGCGCGAAGAAGCCGTGGAAGGACCTGTGGCTGAAGCTGTGCATCACCACGCTGTTCGTGTCTACCGAAACCTGTTGGCGCGAGCTCCGCACCTGCAGAAGTGGGCCGCATCCCGGCTCGGTGAAACCGTAAGGCGGATCCGGTGAGCTCCCGTTTCTATCGTGAACTTGCGGGCGCTCTGCAGACCGCCGCCAACATGCGCTTAGATTGCGCGCCGTGAAAGGTTCCAGGACCTACTGGGCCTTTCGCTGAGGCTCGTCCAGCCTCGTTCGACGTTGGGCAAGTCGCGGTCCACGCACACCAATTGGCAACCTCAAATTGGCTCCGATGTCTTCCCCAGCACATGTCACCTGTGCAATGGTACATGTCACAGGTCGTAGCCATGCCAATCGTGTCATTGGCGGCCGTGCTCCCGTCGTACCGACGGCGCGGCCCTCCCCTCCACGACCCTCCTCCACCCCATCGGCCACGCCCTGCGTGGCCTGTCCCCTCATGGGAGGCGTAGTGAGAAAATCACTGGTCAGACGGAGTTTGGGCGCGGCGATACCGCTGGCCCTGACCCTCGCCATGGGTACTGGCCTGCTGGCACAACCTGCCGGCGCACGTACCGAAGCACCCCAGTCCGCCGCTACGCAGGCGGTGACGGGGGGCGGTAAGCGCTCCGGTCCCGCGCCCGAGTCACAGACCGCCGCTGCTGACGCTGAACACGTCGGGAAGGGGCGCCTGAAGGCCTCCGAGCTTCCGCCGCTGGCCGCGAGCAAGGACGCGCTCAAGGAGCCCTACGGCAGGGCCGCGAAACCGCCGGCCCGGCCCTCGAAATCCATGGAGACAGCCGCCAGAGGTGAGGCCGGGAAGAAGAGCGCCGCCGCGGCCGCCGCGTGCAATGTCTCCGACTTCACCAGCCGCACCGGCAGCGCGCTGGTACAGCAGATCAAGGCGTCCACGACCGACTGCGTCAACACGCTGTTCAACGTGACTGGAAGCGACGCCTACAACGCCTTCCGCGAAGCCCAGATGGCCACGGTCGCCTACGCCGTGCGCGACGGCTCGGCGTCGTACCCCGGCAACGCCGGCACCGGCATGCCCCAGCTGGTCCTCTACCTGCGCGCCGGCTACTACGTGCACTACTACAACGCCGGCACGGTGGGCGCCTACGGCAGCGGCCTGCAGACCGCCATACGGTCCGGTCTGGACGCCTTCTTCGCCAGCTCGCACTCTCGCGACGTCACCGACGCCAACGGTGAGACCCTCGCCGAGGCCGTCACCCTCATCGACAGCGCCGAGGAGAACGCCCGCTACATCTACGTCCTCAAGCGGCTGCTGGCGGACTACAACTCCTCGTGGAACGCGTCCTGGTGGATGCTCAACGCGGTCAACAACGTCTACACCGTGACGTTCCGCGGCCACCAGGTGCCCGCCTTCGTGACGGCCGTCCAGTCGGACCCGAGTCTGATCGACTCCCTGTACAGCTTCGCCGCCGGCCACCTGTCGCTGCTCGGTACCGACCAGTCCTACCTCACGTCCAACGCGGGACGCGAACTCGGCCGGTTCCTGCAGGAGTCCCCGCTGCAGTCGAAGGTTCGTCCGCTGGCCGCCGGCCTGCTGAACTCAAGCTCGATCAAGGGCACCTCCGCTCCGCTGTGGGTCGGCGTGGCCGAGATGACCGACTACTACGACAAGGCCAACTGCTCCTACTACGGCACGTGCAACCTGCAGTCGCAGCTGGCCAGCTCGGTGCTGACGGTGACCTACCCGTGCAGCTCCAGCATCACCATCAAGGCCCAGCAGATGACCTCGAGCGAGCTGGCATCGAGCTGCTCCAGCCTGCGCAGCCAGGACGCGTACTTCCACAACGTCGTTCACGACAGCGGCCCCGTCGCGAACGACAACAACAGCACGATCGAGGTCGTGGTCTTCGACTCCAGCACCGACTACCAGACCTACGCCGGTGCCATGTACGGCATCGACACCAACAACGGCGGCATGTACCTCGAGGGTGACCCGGCAGCCGCCGGCAACCAGCCGCGCTTCATCGCCTACGAGGCCGAGTGGCTGCGCCCGGACTTCCAGATCTGGAACCTCAACCACGAGTACACCCACTACCTCGACGGCCGGTTCGACATGTACGGCGACTTCAACGCCGGCGTCACCACCCCGACCGTCTGGTGGATCGAGGGATTCGCGGAGTACGTCTCCTACTCCTACCGCGGTGTCCCCTACAACGAGGCCATGACCGAGGCAGGACGCCGCACCTACGCCCTGAGCACCCTCTTCGACACGACCTACAGCAACGACACCACGCGCATCTACCGCTGGGGCTACCTCGCCGCCCGGTACATGCTCGAAAAGCACCCCTCCGACATGAACACCGTGCTCGGCTACTACCGCTCGGGCAACTGGAACGCCGCCCGCAGCTACCTGACCAGCACCATCGGCACGCGCTACAACAGCGACTGGTACACCTGGCTGGCCGGCTGCGCGGCCGGCGACTGCGGCGGCGGCACCAACCCGCCCGGCAACCAGGCACCCACCGCCGCCTTCACCTCCGCCGCGCAGGGCCTGAAGGTCACTTTCACCGACCAGTCCACCGACTCCGACGGCACCATCGCCTCCCGGTCCTGGGACTTCGGTGACGGAACCACCTCCACCGCCACCAACCCCAGCAAGACCTATGCGGACGCCGGCACCTACACGGTGAAGCTCACCGTGACCGACGACAAGGGCGCCACCTCCACCGCCGGCAGGACCGTGACCGTCAGCAGCAGCGGTGGCACCGGCACCGAGTGCACCGGTACCGACACCCGGGAACTGGGCCAGAACTGCCGGCGCAGCAACCAGTCCGCCACCACCGGCGCCTACGCCTACCTCTACCTGTACGTCCCGTCCGGAACCACCCAGCTGAAGATCACCACCTCCGGCGGCACGGGTGACGCGGACCTCTACTACAGCTACAGCGGCTGGCCCAGCACCACCAACTACACGCAGCGCGCCACGGGTGCCGGCAACAGCCACACCTTGACCATCACCAACCCGCCGGCCGGCGCCCAGTACATCAGCCTGTACGCGGTGAGCAGTTTCAGCGGCGTCACCGTCAGCACCAGCTACTGACTGGCGCTTCTGCTTCGTCAGAGGGACAGCTCCACCATCGGCCCGGGGCGGCTCCCCCCGCCCCGGGCCGAGTCCGGAGCGGGGGTGCCGGGGACTCCCGCTCCGGACTCCACCGAGATCGCCCGGCAGCAGCCGGGCGATCTGACCACCCGACGGGGTGCGAAGCTCGCGCCGACGGCGGTGATGAGGACGGAGCCTGGGCGCACTGCGCAGCGGACGGTAGGCGACCCGCTTCAAGACCATGCCGAAGGTGCCGGTCGCGGCCAAGTTGAGCAGTTTGACAACCCCGTAGACCATCGAGTAGCCGAGGCGACCAGGGCGTAGAACGAGCCCACGAGCAGGCCGTTGAGCAGGAATTGGACGAAGTGGTCCGGCCACTCACAGGGTGAAGCCGGCCGGGTAGGGGTCCGACGGGTCGAGCAGGTACTGGGCGGTGCCGGTGATCCAGGCGCGGCCGGTGACGGACGGCAGGACGGCTGGACGGCCCCCGACCGTCGTCTCCTCTCTGATGCGCCCGGTGAAGCGGGAGCCGATGAACGACTCGTTGAGGAACTCCTGGCCGACGGAGAGCTGTCCGCGGGCGTGCAGTTGCGCCATGCGGGCGCTGGTGCCGGTGCCGCAGGGCGACCGGTCGAACCATCCGGGGTGGATGGCCATGGCGTGCCGGGAGTGCTCCGCGGTGGATCCGGGAGCCTCCAGATAGACGTGGTGGCAGACGTCGATCTCCGGGTTCTCCGGGTGGGCCACCGGGTTCTGCTTGTTGATCGCGTCCATGATGGCCAGTCCGGCGGCGAGCAGCCGCTGCTTCTCCGCCCGGTCGAAGGGGATGCCGAGGTCCTCGGTCCGCACGAAGGCGTAGAAGTTGCCGCCGTAGGCGATGTCGTAGCGCACCTCCCCGTAGCCCGGGACGTCGACGACCTGGTCGAGTGCGTGGCAGTACGACGCGACGTTCTCCAGGGTCACCGACTCGGCACGGCCGTCGCGGACCCGGACCCGCGCCGTGACCAGTCCGGCCGGTGTGTCCAGCCGTACCCGGGTCTCCGGCTCGACGACCTCGACCATCCCGGTCTCGACGAGGACCGTCGCGACGCCGATGGTCCCGTGCCCGCACATCGGCAGGCAGCCCGAGACCTCGACGAAGAGCACGCCGAAGTCGGCGTCCGGCCGGGTCGGGGGCTGCAGGATGGCGCCGGACATCGAGGCGTGCCCTCGCGGCTCGCACATCAGCAGGGTGCGCAGGTGGTCGCGTTCTGCGACGAACCGCTGCCGCCGCTCGAACATCGTCGAACCGGGCAGGACGCCCACCCCGCCGGTGATGACACGGGTCGGCATGCCCTCGGTGTGCGAGTCGACGGCGTGGTAGCAGACGTTGGACCGCATCGTCAGTTCACCCCGTTGTCGATGAGCGCCTGGGTGGCGGCGCGGACGACGGCCTCGGTCTCCGGGCCGAGCGGCTGCCGCGGCGGGCGGCACCTGCCTCCGCGCCGGCCGGTCATCTCCTGGCCGAGCTTGACGGCCTGGACGAACTCCGTTCTGCTGTCCCACCGCAGGACCGGGTGGAGCCGGCGGTAGAGCGGCAGCGCCGTCTCCAGGTCGCCGGCGACCGACGCCTCGTACAGGGCGAGGCAGGCCCGGGGGAACACCTGCGGGTATCCCGCGACCCAGCCCTTGGCGCCGGCGAGACCGACCTCCAGGACGGTGTCGTCGGTGCCGATCATGAGGTCGAGTCCGGGGGCGAGTTCGGAGATCTCGTAGCACCGCCGTACGTCACCGGAGAACTCCTTGACGCCGACGATGAGTCCCTCGGCGTGCAGCTTGGCCAGCAGTTCCGGGCGCAGGTCGACCTTGGTGTCGATGGGGTTGTTGTACGCGGTGACCGGCAGACCCGCCGACGCCACCAGCTCGAAGTGCTCCAGGACGGCGCGGTCGTCGGCGCGGTAGGCGTTGGGCGGCAGGCACATGACGGCCTGGCAGCCCGCGTCCTTGGCGAACCGGGCGTGCCGCCTGGCCTCGACGCCGCCGTAGGCGCCGACGCCGGGCATCACGGTGAACCCGGCCGGGGCGTTGGCGACGGCCGTCTCCACGACGCGGTCGCGTTCCTCGTGCGTCAGCGTCTGGTATTCGCCGAGCGATCCGTTCGGCGCAACGCCGTGCACCCCCTGTTCGGCGAGCCAGGCTACGCTCTCCCCGTAGGCGCCGAAGTCGACCGCGAGGTCGTCGTCGAAGGGCAGGCTCGTCGCGACGAGGACACCGTGCCAGGGCAAGCGGGACTGAGTCTCGGTCATGGACACTCCTTGTCAGTCATTCAGTGTGATGCGTCCGTTCGGACGGTCGTTCAGGGAAGGTTCGGACGGTCGTTCAGGGAAGGCTCGTTCATCCAGATCGGCGAGCGCACCGAGGGTGATGGGGATCGCGATGAGCCGTTCCGCGGGCACGTAGGCCTCGTCGCAAGCCGTGAGGCAGTGCACGGCCGGTCCGCACACTCGTCCCTGGCACCAGCCCATCCCGGCCCGGGTCAGCTGCTTGACCTGCCGGTGGTCATGCGCACCGCCTTCGGCGCAGGCGGTGCGGACCGCCTCCGCCGTCACCTCCTCGCAGCGGCACACGACGCTCTCGTCGGTCAGCCAGGAGGACCACGCCGGAGGAATCGGGTGGGCGAGGGCCAGAGCCCGGGCGAAGGCGCGCTGCCTGGCCACCGCGGCGCGCACCATGGCCACGCGCATCGTCCCCAGCACGGGCGCGGCACCGGCGTCCGCCAGAACCGACGCGGCGGCGAGGCGCCCCTCGCCCACCGCGAGCGCCGCCCCGCCCACACCGCACGCCTCGCCCGCGGCGTAGAGACCGGGAACGCTGGTGCGCTGTCCGCCGTCGACGGCGACGACCGCGTTGCCGTCCGCGGACGGGGTGAGGTCGCACCCCAGGGGCAGGAGCAGGTCGAGTTGGGGCGTGAAGCCCCAGCCGACGCCGACGGCATCGACTTCGATCCGCCGCTCCGTACCCGGGCGTGGGCTGCCGTCGGACGCCACAGTGGCGACCCGCACCGACGTCACCCGCTCGTCTCCTTCGGCGCAGACGATCGCCGTGCGCGTGCGAACCGGGATTCGGTGGCGGGCGAGCGCGGCAGCGTACCCGGTTCCCTCGGCCCACTTACCCGGGTTGGACAGCAGCGCACCTGGGTGGCGCAGCCACGCCCGGGGATCGGCGGCCTCGCACACCGCGACCACCTCGACCCCGCGCGCCGCGAGGCCGGCGGCCACCGGGAGCAGGAACGGGCCGGTACCGCCCAGCGCCACACGGCGCCTGGCGACGGCCCCGCCGCCCTTGAGCAGCGCCTGGATGCCGCCGATGGTGAGCACACCGGGCAGATCCCAGCCGGGGAACGGCAGTTGCCGGTCGTAGGCGCCGGTCGCCACGAGGAGCCTTGGAGCACGCAGGACCACGGCGGTCTCCGTCGGTGCCTCGCGCCGGTCGACTGCGTGGAGCACGAATCCGTCGCCCTCGCGGACGACCGACCACACGTGGTGCGCCAGGCGCAGGTCGAGCCGCCCGGCCGCTCGGCTCGCCGACAGAGCCGCGGACAGAGCGCGGTACTTGCGCAGTCCGTGGTGGAGGTCCTCGGTCGGGATCTCCGGCCGCGCGTTTTCTGGCGGGTGCCGCCAGTACTGGCCGCCGAGGGCGCTACCGGAATCTACCAGCAGCACGCGCAGCCCGCCTGACAGAGCTGTGGCTGCCGCGGCCATGCCGGCCGGCCCTGCGCCTACGACGATGAGATCTGCCGAATCACGCATCGCCGTCCTCCTCGGTCGTGACGGTCATACCCGGACGTGCGGGCACCAGGCAGGCGCGCTGTCCGCCAACTCCGTCGATCGTCACGAGACAGTCGAAGCAGACGCCGATGCCGCAGAAGACACCACGTGGGCGATGCCGTGTGCGGGTGGTGCGCCAGGCGACCCGGCCGGCGGCCACAAGGGCCGCGGCCACGGTCTGCCCCGCTACGAACGGCAGGGGTTCGCCGTCGATGACGATGTCGCTCACTGCGGCGTACCTCCAAAGGTGAGGAAGCGGTCGGGCAGCAGGCCGGTGTGTGCCGCGGGGTCGGCGCCGCGCCAGGGGCGGCCGAGCAGGTGGGCGGTCACGAGCGCGCCGGTCGCGGGGGCGAGGCCGATGCCCGCCCCCTCGTGGCCGCAGGCGTGAACGACGCCCGGCACCCGAGGGTCGGGGCCGATGACCGGCAGGTGGTCCGGGCAGTAGGGCCGAAAGCCGCGGTAGGCGCGGATCAGGTGGACTCCGCGCAGGAAGGGGAACAGTCGGCAGGCCTGTGCGGCGAGCCTGGCCAGCACGGCGGTGTTCAACGTCCGGTCGAAGCCCACGCGTTCGCGGCTGGCCCCGATGAGGATCGTGCCCCCGCGCGTGCCTTCCACGACGCACGAGGTCTCCAGACCGGCGTCGGACGAGGCGACGTTGGCCACATAGTCCGCCGAGTAGACCTTGTGCCGGACCATCGGCGGCAGCGGTTCGGTCACCAGGACGAAGCCCCGGCGTGGCAGCACCTCGATGGGCGCGCCGAGCCGGCGGCCGACCTCGCCGCCCCAGGTCCCGGCGGCGTTGACGACGGCGTCGCAGGGCAGCACCTCGCCGGCCGCGGTCCGGACGCCGGTGACCCGGCCGTCCCGGGTGGTCTCGGCGCCGACCACCTCTCCCGAGTGCAGGCGCCCGCCGCGCCGTACGGCGGCTCGCAGCAGCGCGGCCGCCGCCAGGACCGGCTGCACCTGGGCGTCCTGCGGGTAGTGAACACCGCCGGGCAGCCCGGGCGCCAGGTGGGGTTCCACGTCCCGCACGTGGTCGACGGGCTCGATACGGACGCCGGCCGCATTCTGCCTCGCGGCGAATTCCCGCAGCGCCGCGAGGCCCTCCTCAGTACTCGCGACGACCAGGCCCCCCTTGGCCTCCAACTCGAACGACTCCGAGCCGAGTTCTTCACCGGCCTCGTCCCAGAGGGTGCGGCTGAGCCGTGCCAGGTCGAGTTCGGGGCCGGGTTCCTTGTCGGAGAGAAGGACGTTGCCCTCTCCACGGCTCGTCGTCCCGGCCCCGACGGGCCCCCGGTCTATGACCGTGACGTCCAGGCCCGCCGAGGCGGCATGGAAGGCGGAGGCGGCGCCGACAACGCCGGCACCCACGACAACGACCTTCAGACTCACCCGGCCCTCCTCCTGTGCAATGTCACATGCCATAACTCAGGCTATACATCTGATCCACGCCAAGACAACGCCGCCTCCCGGCGTAACTTGTGTGAGATTTGAGCGAGGTGGGGCTTTGCGAACCTGATCGGGAACCCGATCGTGGCCGGGCATGACGTTCCCGGTGTCGGCGAAGCATGGCGTGGCGCTGCGGCAGCCACGGGCGAGCCCTGGGGGCCGCGGCTGCGTGGTGGTCGAACCGCCCGTGTAAGTACGGTCAGCGCAACCGCGATGTGAGACTTGCAGCATGGACATGGGGCGTGAGTCGCGATGGGAAAAGGACGCAATGACGGTGGAGATCGTTTTCGCCCTGGTGACTGCCGCCGCGCTGGCTGGGTTGATCTTTGTCGTCTCCTGGGCTCTCGCCCTGAGCCTTGACCTTCCGGGTTCGGCAGAGCGACGCGTGTTGGCAGGGGGCGCATTGCTCGGAGCGTTGGCCGGGGTGTGGCGTCTTGTACGGGTGCTGCTTCGCTTCGAAAAGCAGCGCCGTTTGGGCCGCTGACCAGGACTTTGGCTCTACGGTCGGTAGCCTCTCAGTGTGGGATCGTTGAGCGTGTAGGGGTCTATCGAGTCGCGATCGAACTGCCTACTTCGCCCGCCGCCTGTGCGACTCGCGTGAGATCATCCGTCCATGAGCAGCGACCTGGAAGTGAGTGCTCTGGCGATCAACGTCACGATCCCGCAGGCGCTCCGCTGGACGGACACTCGACGTGGTGAAGAGTTCCAACTGACCACACTCAACATCCGGCTTCTCCCGGACGGTCACCTCGCCGCGAAAGCCTATGGCCGACCAGTCGGCGGTGGTCGGGGCGCATATGTCTCGTTCCCGGTTCCCGACGAACCAGAACTGGCGGCTCTGGTTGTCGACGCGGCCAACCACGCCGGGACGTTGTGGGCCGCCCATCGCGGCCTCGGCTGAGCCTGGTTCGACTTACGGGCAGACGGTGGCAGTTCCGAACTTCACTCTCGCGGCGGGGTCTGGTCCGGTAGAGCTTCCTGCGTGGCGCGAGTGCAATTGACCGACGCAGAGTGCGAGTTCGCGGATCTGGTACCCACCTGGTCTTGCCCCCTGCCGCGCACCGACCGCCCTTGCAGACGGGTCCGACAACGCCACCGCCGTCGCGGCGTCACGGCGTCGCGGCGGGCCATGGACGCCGCGACGCCGGTCTGGTGTGGGTCGCGCCCTCGCCGAACACCCCGACGCCCGCGACCGCCGACCGCACCGCACCGCACCGCACCGCACCGCACCGCACCGACGAAGGGTGCTGGGGCAGGCTCCGGGGGCTTCAGGGAGCTGCTGCGGGGGACCGACCGGCTGCGGCGCACGCTCGACGTCGGTGGCGACCCGTCGGCGCTGTGCGCCGCGCCCGCGGCCGCCCCG
The DNA here is from genome assembly GCF_007176755.1 of Streptomyces sp. 1-11. Taxonomy (GTDB): domain Bacteria; phylum Actinomycetota; class Actinomycetes; order Streptomycetales; family Streptomycetaceae; genus Streptomyces. The sequence goes on along the minus strand of NZ_BJTV01000007.1, from coordinate 268,335 downwards.
CCGTGGGCGGGGCGGGCGGGTCAGCGATCGCCGGTGGGGGCATGCAGGACGCCGGCGCTGTCCGGGCCGACGGGGGCCAGCGGCGGTGCCTCGGCGGCGGCAAGGCTTTCCCGGGCCGCGGCGACGACCGCGTCCGCGGTGAGCCCGAACTGCTCGTACAGCACGGTGTAGGCCGCGCTGGCGCCGTAGTGGTTGAGGCCGACGATGCGGCCGGCGTCGCCGACGAACTCCCGCCAGCCCATGGGCACGCCGGCCTCGACGCTCACCCGGGCGCGCACCTCAGGCGGCAGCACCTGCTCGCGGTAGGCCCGGTCCTGGGCCGCGAACCACTCCCAGCACGGCAGTGACACGACCCTTGTCGGGATGCCGTCGGCCTCCAGCGTCTCCCGGGCGGCGACGGCGATCTGCACCTCGCTTCCGGTGCCCATCAGAATGACCTCAGGGCTGCCGTTGGAAGCTTCGGCCAGCACGTAGCCGCCCCGGGCGACGCCCTCGGCCGACGCGAACTGTGTGCGGTCGAAGACGGGCAGGTTCTGCCGGGACAGGGCGAGTCCGGCCGGACGGTCGTTGTGCTCGAGGATGGTGCGCCAGGCCACCGCGGTCTCGTTGGCGTCGGCCGGGCGGACGAAGTCCAGGCCGGGGATGGCCCGCAGCGCCGCGTAGTGCTCGATGGGCTGGTGGGTGGGGCCGTCCTCGCCCAGCCCGATGGAGTCGTGCGTCCACACGTAGGTGACCGGGAGCTGCATGAGCGCGGCCAGCCGCACCGCGCCGCGCATGTAGTCGGAGAAGGTGAGGAATGTGCCGCCGTACACGCGGGTCCCGCCGTGCAGCGCGATGCCGTTCATGATCGCGCCCATGGCGTGCTCGCGGACGCCGAAGTGCAGCGTGCGCCCGTACGGTCCGCCCGACCACATCTTGGTCTGCCGGTTCTCGGGCAGGAACGAAGCCTCCCCCTTGACCGCGGTGTTGTTGCTCTCCGCCAGGTCGGCCGAACCACCCCACAGCTCCGGCAGGACCGGGTACAGGGCGGCGAGGACCTCGCCGGAAGCCTTCCGGGTCGCCACGCCCTTCGGATCGGCGTCCCAGACCGGCAGGTCGTCCGCCCAACCCTGCGGCAGCCGACGGGTGGACAGCCGCTCGAGCAGCGCGGCACCGTCGGGATTGCCGGCCCGCCACGCGTCGAAGCGCTGCTGCCACGTCGCGTGCGCCTGCGCGCCGCGCTCGGCGACCCGGCGGGCGTGCTCGAGCACCTCCGGGTCGACCTCGAACGTCTTGTCGGGGTCGAAGCCGAGGATCTCCTTGGTCGCCCGGACCTCGTCCTCGCCCAGCGCGGATCCGTGGGCCGCGCCGGTGTTCTGCTTGTTCGGCGCGGGCCAGCCGATGATCGTGTGCAGCACGATCAGCGACGGGCGGCCGGTCTCGGCCCGGGCAGCGGCCAGCGCGCGGTCGACCGCGGCCAGGTCCTCGCCGTCGTCGACGTGCTGCACGTGCCAGCCGTAAGCCTCGTACCGCTTGCCGACGTCCTCGGTGAACGCGATGTCGGTGTCGTCCTCGATCGAGATCCGGTTGGCGTCGTAGACCAGGACCAGATTGCCCAGCTCCTGCGTGCCGGCCAGCGACGACGCCTCGCCGCTGACGCCCTCCTCCAGGTCGCCGTCGGAGGCGAACGCCCACACCGTGTGGTCGAAGACGCTCTCGCTCTCGGGAGCGTCGGGGTCCAGCAGACCGCGCTCGCGGCGGGCGGCCATCGCCATGCCGACGGCGTTGCCGACGCCCTGGCCGAGGGGGCCGGTCGTCGTCTCCACCCCCGGTGTGTGGTTGACCTCGGGATGGCCCGGGGTCGCGGAGCCCCAGGTGCGCAGCGCCTGGAGGTCGGCCAGGTCCAGGCCGTAGCCGGAGAGGAAGAGCTGGATGTACAAGGTGAGGCTTGAGTGCCCCATCGACAGCACGAAGCGGTCACGGCCGACCCAGTTCGGATCGCCCGGGTCGTGGCGCAGCCACTTCTGGAACAGCAGGTAGGCGGTGGGGGCCATGCTCATCGCGGTGCCGGGGTGGCCGTTGCCGGTCTTCTGTACGGCATCCATCGCCAGCACGCGCACGGTGTCGATCGCGCGGCGGTCGAGATCGCCCATCCCCTCGGGGAGGGTGGGGTGCGGCTGGAAGGGGTTGCCGGTGGGCGCGTCGCTCGCGGCCTCGGCGGGAGCCTCGGGGCGGGTGCTCTTCGCCTCGGTGGCGGGGTCTGTCTCATGGGCAGTCATCGGTGGCGGTACTCCCTTGGGGGTGGGACGGTAGATGCTTTTCACCGCGCGGCCGGTACTGGGCACCGCAACCGGGCGGGCCCGGCGACGGTGGGGGCGTCAGGCGAGTGGGGTGTCGTCCAGTGCCTTCGTGTCACGGACGTCCAGCATGTCCGCAAAGACCTCCACGTGACACTGTTGGGCATAGCTGGCCAGCACCAGCCGGTGACCGCGCTCTTTGACCGCCACGAGGAGATCGCGAGCACCGGGTAACGGTGCCATCTCCTCCAGCAGCTCGTCGGCCTCCCTGCCCTGCTGCTCCCTGGCCCGGTCGCCCACCCGGCGCTCCAGTTCCTCGCCAGCGAAAGCGGTGACCACCTGGTCCCCGCGGGCATGGTGGTAGTCGGAGTCGATGAGTGTCCCGTCGGTGTCGAGAAGGGCGGTGGCGGATGCGGTCACCCTCACCGGCTACCCGCCGGCCCGGTAGCCACACGGAGACCGCGGAATCCACAAGGCGATCGCCGATACGGCTACAGCTCCCCGGCACTGTTGCTCAGCAGGTGTGACCATGCATCGTCGTCTTGGGCACGCCCGCGCGCCGCCTACCGGCCGTGGCATGGACAGGTCAGGCACCGACGTCAGCGGGGCGTCGCTCGGAGGCCGAGCACAACGACCCACCGGTCCGACAGTCACGTGCCGGACAGTGCCTAGCCCTCGAGATCGAGCGCCGTGCCATACAGGCGGTCTACCTTCAGCCGGATGACGACCCGGCGCTCGGCAACCAGCTGCTCCAGGAACGCATCCTCATCCTCCGGCCTCGCCGCTTGCGGGATCATCTCAAGGAGTTCCCGCCCGACGGCGTCGCCGGGAGCGGTCGTGCTCTGGGAGACCTCGGCCTCGCCCTCAGCGACGGCGAACGACCACACGTCGCCACCTTGCACATGAAGCGCCGCACGCGGGTTGCGCCGCAGATGCCCGACCTTGACCCGGTCGGCCGTCGTGGAGAACCGCACCATGCGTGCTTCGGGATCCCAGCTGTACAGCATGGTGGTCAGGTGGGGGTGACCACTGCGCTTGACGGTGGCGAGCGTGCCGAACTGCGCTTCGCCGAGCAGGCTGGAGAGGGCTTCGTCGGACAGGGGGCGAGGTGCTGGTCCTTGAGTCATGACGTGATCAACGTCCATGGCCGCCCGGCAATTTCCTGGACGGAGGTCCAAGTTCATATTCACGACAGTCCAGTTGAGGGAGTTCGGTGTCAGACCGCACCGCTACGGTCGTGCCCATGAGAGCTACAGGAACGTTCACCGTCAAAGCGTTCGTCCCGACCGAGCTGAGGCCGGACCCGGCCGTGTCCACCGGGCTTCCGGTGGGTGTCGCGACGATGGAGAAACACTTCGAGGGCGAGGTCGCCGGTCGCTCGGCGACCCTGTTCACCGCGGCGTTCGACCAGACGACCGGCGTGGGCACCTATGTGGCCATGGAATCGTTCCAGGGCTCGCTGTGCGGCCGGGCCGGCGCCTTCAACTTCGCACACTCGGCGACGACGTCCGGCAGCGATCGTACGGCGGAGTTCTTCACCATCGTGCCCACAAGCGGTACGGGAGAGCTGACCGGGATCTCCGGTGCTGGAGGAATGGCCGTCGACGCCGATGGGACCCATCGGATCTGGTTCGACTACGAGCTGGAAGTGGGCCGATGACGATGGATGACGTGCAAGAGGCAAGGGTGGTGGGCCTGGCGAGGCTCGGGTGCCGCCGCCCCGTAATCGGCGGTTGATCGCGGCGGCTTCCAAAGTCGCCTGTACTTCTCGGAGTTGAGTCCGCTCACTCCCCGTACTCAAGGGGAGGGAGCATGCGAGAGAGAACAGTCAGACCGGTCGCAGCGGTCTGGGCGCTGGCGGGCGCCCGAGCGCACGAGCCCCGTCCCCGGGCAGTGGGCAGCGGGCCTGCGTCAGCCGGTCTGTTCGGCCAGGGCGACGATGATGCCCGCGGGGCCGCGGAGGTAGCAGAGCCGGAAGATGTTCTCGTACCGCGCCACCTCGCCGAGGAGTTCGGCGCCGTGGGCGCGCAGGCGGGCGATGGTGTCGTCGATGTCGTCGACGGCGAACATGACGCGGTGCAGGCCCAGCGTGTTGGGCGGCGGGTTGCGCGGCTCGGTGCCGGACACCGCGGGCGTGTGGTACTTGGTCAGCTCCAGCTTGCTGTGACCGTCCGGGGTCCGCATCATCACGATGTCGCTGCGGACGCCGTCGAGTCCGACGGTGAGGTCCGCGAAACGACCTTCGATCTCCGCCTTGCCCTCCAGCTCCATGCCGAGCTCGGCGAAGAAGGCGACAGCCGCGTCCAAATCGTCGACGACGATGGCGACGTTGTCCATCCGCTGAATAGTCATGTCGCCGAGCCTAGGACCTCTGCGGCATGCCATCGTCCGGGGCACACGGCCGGGACCCGGGCACGTATCTGCGCGGCCCCGCACGATGGTCTTGCCGGTGTTCTCGCCGCTCGGCATCGCCAGGAACGCGTCCACGATGTGCTCGAAGCCGTCGCCGAACGTCTCATCCAAGGCGAGGCGTCTTCTAGGGTCGTCCACATGACGACTGACACGGGGACCACCGGCTCGCTCTACGACTCCTTCCGGGAGGACGCCCTCACCAGCCCGGACGAGCTGCGCGAGCTCTACTCGCAGCCGAACCCCGCTTCGCTCCGAAAGGAGACCGACCGCCTGACCGAGGCGACCCGGGCGTTGATCGGCTGCTCCTCGCTGGTGTTCATCGGCAGTGCGGACGCCGAGGGCCGGGCGGACGTGACGCCGCGTGGCGGTCCGGCCGGGTTCGTCTCGGTGCTGGACGACCGGACTTTGGCGATCCCCGACGCGACCGGCAACAAGCGGCTCGACACCATGCACAACGTGCTGCGGACCGGACGCGTCGGCCTCCTCTTCCTCGTCCCCGGCCGCCCGACCACGCTGCGTGTCAACGGCCGCGCCTGCGTCTCGGCTCGTCCGGAGCTGCTCGGCCGGCTCACTCCCGTGGGGCGACCGCCCGTCACGGCGCTGGTGGTGCAGGTCGAGGAGGCCTACCCGCACTGTCCGAAGTCGCTGATGCGCGCGAACGCCTGGCAGCCTGAGCAGTGGGTGCCCGCCGACGCCCAGCCGACCAGCGCCGAGGTGACCCTGGCCCAGCTCGACATGCCGGGCCTGACCGTCGCCCAGGTCGAGGAGGCCGAACGGGAGTCGCTGCGCCTGCGGTACGAGTGACTGCGGTACGAGTAATTACGGACCGAGTGACTGCGGACCGGGACGCCCTCGACGGCCGGGCTCGGGCTCTGCAGGGCCGTGGGCTCACCCGCCGGCGGTAGCACTCCGCCGCCTGCCGCCCGGCTCGCTCGGCGGGCGGCGGGCGGCGGGCGGCGGGCGGCGGGCGGCGGGCGCGACGACTTCGGAGTTCCTCGCGGTCCTCGCGGTTCTCGGGTCCTCGCGGTCCTCAGTGTTCCGCGCGCTCCACCGCCTGTTTGATGCCGTGCAGCGCTTCCTCCAGGCTGCGGTCGATGTGCTCGCCCTCGGTCTGCTCCGTGTGCAGCTCCACCGTAAGGCGGCTGGAAGCGGCTCCGGCCTCGCCGTCCACGTGCAGCCGGCCCTGGTAGTCGTGCGGCCCCGGCGCACCCCATTCCAGGCTCTTGCCGTCCTCGACGACCCGCAGCCACGCCTCGCTGGTCACATCCTGTTCCGGAGCGTCCGGGGGATCGATGTGAGCGGTGACGGTGACCTTGTCGCCGTCGTGCGGGTGCGCGGAGGTCAGCCGCGGCATGTACGAGGGAAGATGTTCCACGTCCGACAGATAGTCGAAGAGCCGGTCCGCGGGCACGTTCACCGTGATGCTGTCGCTGTAGTCACCCATGGTCAACGGAGTCCCCGACGGCCGCCCCGCACAAACGGAATCGCCGGCGCACCACGCGACAGGCGCAGTGCGGTGCCGCACTTGGGGCCGGGAGCGTCGGTGGCTTCCGCCCCGAGCACCCGGGGCCGGGAGCGTTGGTGACCTCGGCCCCGGACAGCCGCCGTCGGAAGCGTGGAAGGGCCCCTGGCCCCCGGCACCGAACCGGGGACCAGGGGCCTTCACCGTCAGCCCTGGCGGGCCTTGAAGCGGGGGTCCTTCTTGTTGATGACGAAGGTCACGCCCCGTCGGCGCACCACTTGGGCGCCGGGCTTGGACTTCAGCGAGCGCAGGGAGTTGCGCACCTTCATGAAGGCCTCCTCTCGGAAGATCGGACGGGTCCGCAGTCAGTGGCGGGCCCGCGGTCGGTGACGGGCCCGCGGTCAGCGGCGGGCCGCAGGGGTCAGCGCTCCTCGCGGAACGGGACGTGCTTGCCGATCACGGGGTCGTACTTGCGCAGGACCAGCCGGTCGGGATCGTTCAGACGGTTCTTGCGGGTCACGTGGGCGGAACCGGTTCCGGCCGTCGACCTCAGCGTGACGACGGGCCGTGCGGTGCTGCGTGCCATGGGGAGCCTCCTTCGCTTGTCCGACATCCCGAGCGGATTGACTTCGCCATGTCAGACAGCCTGGACAACAACACTCCCCGGCAGCGCATTCCCGGTGCTCAGGCACCCCGGTCCCGGCGGAGGACCAGGTCAGCTGTGTGCGACGACCGCGACCGGAGCGGCGATGTGGTGCAGGGCGGAATGGGCGACGTGGCCGATGCGGGCGCCGAACGGCTTGGTGCGGATGCGCCGGCCCACGACCGCCAGGGAGGCGTCACGGGAGGCGTTGACGAGGACCTGCGCGGCGCTGCCGCACCGGCTCGCCTCGATCACCTCGACGTCGGGGAACTTCTGCCGCCAGGGCTGCAGCACCTTGCTCAGAAGGGCGGCCTGACCGCGTTCGAGCGAGTCGTGAGGTTCGGGGCTGCGGGCGAAACGGTAGAAGGAGGCCGGCGGTTCCGGCCAGGCGTGGACGACCCGCAGTGCGGCCTTGCGCCGGGCGGCGGCGTCGAAGGCGAACTCCATCAGGGTGTCGTCCGCCTGGTCGAGGTCGAGCCCGAGAACCACTGGGCGGAAGGGTGCGGCGGCGGACGGAACGCCCGCCGGGTCCATCCGGTGCTCGTCGGCGGCCTGCTCCCCCGCCCGCACCAGCACCACCGGCCGCTCGGCGCGGGCGACCACGCCGAGGCTGACGGAGCCCACCATGAACCCCTCCAGACCGCCGAGGCCCCGTGAGCCGAGGACCAGCAGCTCGGCGAAGCCCGCCGCCTCGCACAGCACGTCGGCCGGGGACCCGGTCAGCCGCTCGGTGATCACCTCGATGCCCGGGTGGCGAAGCCGGACGCCCTCCGCGGACTCCCTTGTCACTTGCTCAGCCCACTGCCGGTAGGTGTCGGGATCCAGCAGCGGCGTCCGGGCCACGAGCCGTGGAGTCGGCTCCGAGATGTACATGATCTTGAGGGGCAGACCGCGCAGCAGCGCTTCTCGCGCCGCCCACTCCGCTGCGGCCCGGCTCTCGGGCGAGTCGTCGACACCAACGGTGACGGTGCGGGGCATCGTCTCCACCTCCCACGGCGAGGGTTCCGACACCAGCCTGACGTCATGGCGCCGGAAGGATCAGGGGCCACACGGCCCCACCGGGGCCCGACCGTCCCTCCGCGGCCGGAGATCCGTGACGGGACCTTCGCTCAGTCGGCGGTGAGCAGGTTCTTCACCTCGACGACGTCGGCGATCCCCTCGACCTCCGCGACCAGCCGGGCCATCGTCGCCGGCGTCAGCCGGCCCGTCAGTTCCACGATCCCGTCGTGCACGGTCACCGCCACCCCCTCGCGGTCGGCCGGTGGGCAGCACGCTTCGAGCGTGGCCTGGACCTCCGCTCGAATACCGGCGTCGTCCCTGATCAGCGCCTCCAGCAACGCGTCACGGCGCACCACGCCGACGAGCCGGCCGTCGCGATCGGTGACGGGCATCCGCTTCAGCCGGGACAGCGCGGCGAGCCAGGCGGACTCGGCCACCGTCGTGCCCGGCAGCACGGTGATCGCGGGGCTTGTCATCAGGTCGGCGGCCGTCTCGCCCCGGGCCTTGCCGTGCATCCGGCGTTCGCGCAGCCTGCCGATGTGCCCGGGCCGGTGGCCGGAAGCCTCGAACGCGACCTTGGCCAGCAGGTCGGACTCCGAGACGACGCCGACGACGTGGTCCTCCGCGTCCACGACCGGGAGCGCGCCCACCTGCTCGCGGGCCAGCAACCGGGCGATGTCGCGATACGGCAGGTCCTCGCCGACGGACGTCGCGGGCACGTCCATGACGTCCCGCACCAGGGGCGTGCCGGGCTCCTGCGGGAGGTCCGGCCGCCGCGCGGGAGTCGCGGCCGACGGGGCCCGCTCCCCGGTGTCCGACTGCTCGGCCGTCCTGCCGGAGTGCCTGGCGGCGGCCGAGGCGACCGCACCGAGGTAGCGGAGCAGCATGTCCTGCCGAGCCGTCTCCCCCGGGCTCCAGGGACGTGCGGGCGCACCCTGCCGGGCGTCGGCCTGCGCGCGGAAGTTCTCGTGCGCGTTCACGGCGGCCTCCTGACTCCGTCGAGTCGCCTACCGTCCCAGTCTGCCGTGCCCGCGGTCCGCGCCAAGAGCCGAACGGCCCTGGTGGAACGGCGCAAGGACCCTATCCGGTGCGGTGCGGACCGGGAACGGTGAAACTGAAGGGGCACCGACCGCAGGAGGCTGCCGATGAGTCTGCGGGACTTCCTGGAGCGGTTCCGTCCGGCGGGGACGCCGGGGGCGTCGGCGACCGGCGTGCCCGCCGACCGTGCCGCGGAGCGGGCGGCGGAACTCCAACCGGCCCTCGACCGGCTGACCGACGTTCAGCGGGAGGCGGCACGGATCCGTGCCGCCGCGGAGCAGAGGGCGCGGGCCCTCCGGCAGGAGGCCTCCGAGGAAGCGGAACGTCTCCTGGCGGACGCGCGGGAGCGCGCACCGGAGGTTCGCCGGCAGGCCGCGGAGCCTCTCCTGCGGGAAGCCCGCCGGGAGGCCGACGCGCTGCGCGCGGCCGGCGACCGCAGGGCCTCGGCGATCCGCGAGCGGGCACGGGAGCGCATGCCGCGTCTGGTGGAACTCGCCGTGGCCGACGCCATGCGGCCGGCGAGCGGGACGGCGGCGGATCCGTGAGCGCCGGGTGGGTCGCGGGGGCGGTGCGGGCGCGGGCCTTCGCCGCGAGGTGTCCGGGCGCCGAGGGGGCGCGTGAGATGGCGCGGGGTCCGACGCTCGACGACGCCCTGCGGCGCCTCGCGACGACGCCGTACGCGCGGTACACGCGGGCCGCCGTCGGCCTTGCCGGCGCCCAGCGGGCGGTGGCCGCGGCCCTTCTGTGGCAGCTGCGGGTGCTGGCCGGGTGGCTGCCGCGCGGCGGCGCCCGCCTGCTGGTTCCGCTCGCCTCGGGATTCGAGATCGCCAATGTGGTGGCCCGGCTGCCGGCGCCGGAGGGCGGGCGCGCCGAGGCGGTGGAGCCGTACCGGCTCGGCGCCCTTGAGACGGCCTGGCGGAGCCTGGAGCGTGCCGGGACGCTCGCGGAGCTGAGAGCGGCGCTCGCCGCATCGCCCTGGGGCGACCCTGGCGACGACACTCCGTGGGCCCTGGTCACCGGCATGCGCATGGCCGCGGCGCGGCGGGTCGCCGTGTCCGTCCCGCCCGCGCGCCGCTGGGCGCAGGGACGCGCGGTCCTGCTGACCGCGCGAGAACTCTTCGTGCACCGCCGCTCCCCCACGCGGTCCGTGCGTAGGGACGCGGCACGACTGCTCGGGGCACGGGCGCCGGCCGCTCCGTCCTACCCGGAGTTCCGCGAGAGCCTGCCCTCGACCGCCCGGTGGGTCCTAACGGATGTAGACGAGCCCGGTGAGCTGTGGCGGGCCGAGGCCCGCTGGTGGCGGACGGTACAGGCCGAGGGCGCGGCGATGCTCCGTCAGGGCCGGTACGGGCCAGCGGTCGTCGTCGGCGCGGTCGCGTCGCTGTCCGCGGACGCCTGGCGGGTACGGGCCGCGCTGGAGTCGGCGGCGCGCGGCGGACGGCCGGGAGAGGCGTTCGATGCCCTGGTCTGAGGCGGTGACACCGGTCCGGATGCGCCGCGTGGCGGTGGTCGTACCGCAGTCCGGCCTGAGGGAGGCGCTGGTGCGGATCGCGGAGCAGGGCTGCGTGGAACTGGACCGCGTCGAGGAGGCGGCGCCGGGCGAGGCGGCCGTGCGGCTGCAGCGGCTGCGCGGACAGGGAACGCCGTCCGGGTCCCGGAGCGGCGCTCCGGCGGCCCTGGCCGTCACGGCGCCCGATCTCGACCGGCTCGACCGTGGGCGCCGCTTCGCCCTGCTGGCCGGTGAGGCCCAGCTGGAGGAGCGCGCGCAGGGCGCCGTACGGCAGGGCGAGGTGGCGGCGCTGGCCGGGTGGTGTCCGGCCGCGCAGGTGCCGCTTGTCGCGGACCGGCTGGCCGCGGCGGGCGGCGCGCTGTTGCCGCTGCCGGTGCCGCGGGGCACGGATCCGCCGACGCTGCTGCGCTCGGGCCGGGCCGCCTCCTTCACGCCGCTGGTGTCGACGTACGGCACACCGGCCTACGCGGACCTCGACCCTTCGTGGCCGGCCGGTCTGGCCTACGTCGTCATGTTCGGGATCATGTTCGGTGACGTGGGACACGGCGCGCTGCTGGTGCTCGGCGCTCTCGCCCTGCGTCTCGGGCGGCCCCGTGCCCTGGCGCGTCTCACCCGGCTGTGGCCGTTCCTGGCGGGTGCGGGAGTCGCGGCCATGCTCGCGGGCGCCGCGTACGGCGAGTTCTTCGGGCCGACCGGGCTGCTGCCGGTGCTGTGGCTGAGCCCGTTGGAGGAGCCCGCCCGTCTGCTGGCCGCCGCTGTGGTCCTCGGGGCCGGTCTGCTGGTGCTCGCCCACGCCGCGGGCGCGGTGAACCGCGTGCGGGAGAACGGCTGGGCCCAGGGCCTCTACGCCGCCACGGGGTGTGCGGGGCTGCTGTTCTACCTCGGGCTCGCCCAGGCCGCGGCGGGTCTGCTCCTGCACCACCTGGCCTGGACGGTGGCCGGGGCCGCCTGCGCGGTGGCCGGGCTGGCGCTGGTGGCGTTCGGCATGTTCCGGGCCACCGGGGGCGGCGGCGCGGGGGTGGCCGAGACGGTGGTGCGGCTGTTCGACGTCGTCGTGCGTACCGGCACGAACACCCTGTCGTTCGCCCGGCTCGCGGCCTTCGGCCTCACCCATGCCGCGCTCGCCGCCCTGGTGTGGCGCGGCACCACGGCGCTGGCGGGGCGCGGCGCGGCCGGGCTCGCGGGCGCCGTCCTGCTGTTCGTCGTGGGCACGGCCGTCTCCTTCGCCCTGGAGGCCCTGGTGGCCGGTGTGCAGGCCCTGCGGCTGGAGTTCTACGAGCTCTTCTCCCGCCTCTTCGAGAGGGAGGGCCGTCCGTTCCGTCCCTGGCACGTTCCCCCGGCGGAACCTGCCGACCCCGCTGCGAAGGTGCTCCCATGCTCACCTGGCTGATCGTCCTGCCGGTCCTGGTAGCGGTGCTCGGTGCCGTCCGGTTGCTGCGGCGGCGCCGGGCCAGGCACGCCTTCCGCTGGCTGCTGGCCGCGAACCTCGCTCTGCTGGGCGGCGCCCTGGTCGTCCTCACCACGGCGCTGACGGGCCCCGCGCAGGCCTCGGCGCGGGCCGCCGCGTCCGGCGGGGTCAACGGGTCCGCCCTGATCGGCGCGGCCATCGCGGTGGCAGGCGCGTCGATCGGGGCGGCGATAGCCGTCGCGTACACGGGCGCCGCCGCGCTGGCCGCGCTGAGCGAACGACCGGAGATGTTCGGCCGGGCGATGGTGATCGTCGGCCTGGCGGAGGGCATCGCCGTGTACGGGCTGGTCGTCGCGATCCTGCTGATCGGCAAGGCCTGACGGTGGCTACGGTGGCCGCCATCGGCGCCCGGACCAGGGTGTGCGGTCTGGCGCTGGCCGGGGTCGACGTCCTCGTGGCGGAGGACCCGGAGGCCGTGCGCGTGGCCTGGCGGGCGTTGCCCGGCACGGTCGGTCTGGTGATCCTCACGGCCGAGGCCGCCGAGGTGCTGGGGGACGCGGCGACGGCGCCGGACCCGGACCGGCCGTTGACGGTGGTGATGCCCTCATGACCGCGCCGGCCGACGAGCTGGAACGTGTCCGGGCCGAGCTGCTGCGCGCGGCGCGAGCCGCTGCCGACGCCGTCTTGGACCGGGCCCGCGCCGACGCGGCCGGCACCCTGCTCGCGGCACGGGCTGACGCCGGGTCCGTGCTGGCGCGGGCCCGCGGACTCGGCCAGGCCGACGGCGCCGGACAGGCCGAGCGGGAGCGGGTGCGGGCCGCGCAGCGGGCCTGGGAGACGGAACTCGCCGTTCGCGCCGAGGTCTACGCGGCGCTCAGGGCCGAGGTACGGGAGGGCGTGCGGCGGGCGCTGGCCCGGGAGGGCGCCGTGGCACGGTCGCACCTGGCCGACGTGGCGCGAGCGGCACTGGGGCGGGGGGCGGAGGTCACGGCCGCAGCGCAGGGCGGGGTGACGGCCGAAGCGCCCGGCCGCCGGGTCGATCTGTCGGCCGACGCCCTCGCCGACCGCGCCCTGGACCGGCTGGGGGCCCGGGTCGAGACGCTGTGGGGCCCGCCGTGACGGCGATCGCCGACGGCCAGGAGCCGGAGCGGTCCGGTGCGATCGCCCCCGCACTCGCGGCGGGCGGTGCTCGGGCGGCCGGCCCGAGCGTCCTACGTGTGGCCGGCTCGCTCGTGGAGATCGCCTGCCCTCCCACGGTCGCCATGCACGATCTCGTCCTGCTGGGCAGCCTCGGGCTGCCGGGCGAGGTCGTCGCGATCCAGGGGGACACCGCCTCCGTCCAGGCGTACGAGTACACCGGCGGGCTGGCGCCCGGACACCCCGCGCGGCCCCAGGGGCGGCCCCTGACGGTGCGGTTGGGCCCGGAGCTGCTCGGTGGCGTGTTCGACGGCCTGCTGCGCCCCCTGGCGGGCGCGGGCGACCGTCTGTCCACGAGCGGGTCGGGCACCGCTGAGACGGCCGCGTGGTCGTTCACGCCCCGGCTGGCACAGGGGGAACGGGCCGCGCCCGGCGCCGTCCTCGGAGACATCGGCGCACGTGTCCCGCTGCGGCTGCTGGTACCCCCGGGCCTGTCGGGCGAGGTGACACGGATCGCGTCGGCCGGCACGTACGCCGCGGACGTGCCGCTCGCCGTGGTGGGCGGGGTCGAAGTACGCATGGCGCAGTCGTGGCCGGTGCGCAGGCCGCGGCCGGTCGCGCGGCGCCTGCCGGCGGACGCGCCCCTGAACACCGGGCAGCGTGCCGTGGACCTGCTGTTCCCCGTGGCCCGCGGCAGCACGGTCGCCGTCCCCGGCGGGTTCGGCACCGGCAAGACGATGCTGCTGCAGCAGATCGCCAAGTGGTGCGACGCGGACGTGATCGTCTACGTCGGCTGCGGCGAGCGCGGGAACGAGATGGCGGACGTCATCGAGGAGCTGGCGGAGCTGGCCGATCCACGCACCGGCGGCCGGCTGGCGGAGCGCACCGTGACGATCGCGAACACCTCGAACATGCCGATGATGGCGCGCGAGGCGAGCGTGCACACGGGCGCGACCGTCGCGGAGTACTTCCGCGACATGGGTCTCGACGTCGTCCTCATCGCCGACTCGACGTCCCGGTGGGCGGAGGCGCTGCGCGAGTTCGCCTCCCGCATGGGCGAGCTGCCCGCCGAGGAGGGCTACCCGGCGTCGCTCGCCTCACGGCTGGCGGCGTTCTACGAGCGGGCGGCCGCCGTTCGCACGCTGGGCGGCGGCACCGGGTCCGTCACGGTGATCGGCGCCGTGTCCCCACCGGGCGGCGACCGCACCGAGCCCGTCACCGCGCACACCGAACGGTTCGTGCGGTGCCTGTGGAGCCTGGACCGCGACCTCGCCTACGCACGGCACTATCCGGCGGTGTCCTGGTCGCAGTCGTTCTCCCGGGACGCCGCCGCGCTGTCGGACGCGCACGCGCGCGCAGGCGACCCCGAGTGGAGCGAGCGGCGCGGGCGCGTGGCGCGGCAGCTTGCGGAGGCGGACCGGCTGGCCGGCCTGGTCGAACTGGTCGGCGTCACCGCTCTGCCGCCCCGGGAACGGATCACCGTGCTGGCCGGACGGCTGCTGCGCGAGGCGGCGATCCAGCAGAACGCGCTGTCCCCGGCGGACGCCTTCAGCTCCCCGGCGAAGACGGCGGCCCTGGTGGACGCCGTGCTGACCGTGATCGACCGCTGCCTGGAGGAGGTGGACGCCGGTACCCGGGCCGAGGTCGTCGAGGCGGCCGACTTCGGCCCGCTGCTGCGGGCGCGCGAGGCGGCGGGCCCGGCGGAGACGGAGCCGGTGACGGCTGCCCGCGACACCGTGCTGGCCCGGCTCGGGGAGACGGTGTGAGCGGCCCGGCGGGGATCGAGTACACGGGCGTGCGCGAGCTGCGCGGCCCGCTCGTGGTCGTCGAAGGGGTGAGCGGGGTCGGCTGGGACGAGTCCGCCACGATCGTGCTCGGCACCGGTGAACGGCGGCACGGGCTGGTCCTCGAGGTGGACCGCGACCTCGCGGTGGTGCAGGTCCTGGAGGACACGGCCGGCATGAACCGCACCGGCACCCGCGTCGCCTTCTCGGGGTCGCCGATGCGGATCCCGGTCGGCGCCGGGTGGCTGGGGCGGGTCTGCAACGGGCGCGGGGAACCGGCCGACGGCGGGCCGCCGGTGCTGGGCGGATCGTACGAGGCGGTCGGCGGCGCGCCGATCAACCCGGTACGCCGGGAGCCCCCGAACGAGCCGGTACTCACCGGGGTGGGCGCGGTGGACGTGCTGACGACGCTGGTGCGCGGACAGAAGCTGCCGGTGTTCTCGGCCGCGGGGCTGCCGCACCTGGAACTGGCCGTGCAGATCGCGGCCCAGGCGACCTGCGGGGGTGAGCCGTTCGCCGTCGTGTTCGCGGGGATGGGGCTCACCCACGCCGACACGGCGTTCGTCCGTGCCGGGCTGGCCGCGCGTTCCGCGGCACGGGAACTCGTCCTGTTCCTCAACACCGCCGACGACCCCGTGATCGAGCGGCTGCTGACCCCGCGGCTCGCCCTGACCGTCGCCGAACACCTGGCGTTCGCGGCCGGCCGCCACGTTCTGGTGGTGATGACGGACATGACGGCCTACTCGGAGGCGCTGCGCGAGGTGTCCGCCGCGCGCGGTGAGATACCGGCGCGGCGTGCCTATCCCGGCTACCTCTACAGCGACCTGGCCTCGCTCTACGAACGCTGCGGCAGGATCCGGGGCCGGCCGGGCTCGGTCACCGTCCTGCCGGTGCTCACCATGCCCGCCGGTGACATCACCCACCCCGTCCCCGACCTGACCGGCTACATAACCGAGGGCCAGATCGTGCTGTCCGCCGACGTCCAGGCGGCCGGCGCGTATCCGCCCGTCGATCCGCTGGCCTCGCTGTCGCGTCTGATGCGCAAGGGGACCGGGGCGGGACGCACCCGTGCCGACCATCCGGCCGTCGCGGCGCAGCTGACCGCGGCGCTGGCCCGGTCCCGGCAGGTCGCGGAACTCGCCGACCTGATCGGCCGCGCCGCGCTCAGTGCGACCGATCTGCGCCACCTGGACCTCCAGGACGCCTTCCGGGACCGCTTCCTCGCGCAGGGCGCCGACGAGGACCGGTCGCTGGACGATTCCCTGGACCGGGCCTGGGAGGTGTTGCTGACCCTGCCGCGCAGCCAGCTCGGCATGCTCCCGGCCGACCTGCTCGACGCCCACGCTCGGCCTCGGCGGGAGGAACGGCGGTGAGCCCGCGGGCGAGCCGCGCCGCGACCGGGCGGGCCGGGCGCCTGCGGCTGCGCCGGGGTCTCGCCACGGCGCTGCGCGGGGCGGACCTGCTCGACCGCAAACTCCGGCTCCTGCTGGACCGCGAGCACACGGCACGCCGGGCTGCCGAGGAGGCGCACCGGGCGTGGGACGAGGCGCTGGCCGACGCGGACACCTGGCTGCTGCGCGGGGTGCTGCTCGGCGGCGAACGCGCGCTGGCCCGAGCGGCGCCCGTCGACCGGGTCCGTGTCGACATCCGTTGGGCCGCGCTGATGGGCGTTCGCCACCCGGCAGCGGTGGAGTGCGCGGCGCCCGTGCGCTCCACGGCGGAGCCGACCCCCTCCAACACGGCGCTCGCCCACGCCGAGACGGCCTACCGGGCCGCGGTCCGCGCCGCGGCGGAACTCGCCGCGCACCAGGCGGCAGCCGACCTGCTGGCCGCCGAGGCCGAACGGACGCGCCGGCGGGTCCGTGCCCTGCGCAGACACTGGATCCCGCGGCTGCAGGCCGAACTGGGCGCCGTGGAGCTGGCATTGGAGGCGGCGGAGCACGAGGAGGCGGTACGGCGCCGCTGGGCCGCCGGCCGCGCCGGCCGATGACGCTCGCGTGCGCACACCGCCGGCGGGCCCCGGACAGGGCCCGCCGGACGTCACCGGACGGCGTCAGTCGCCGTGCCGGATCTTCACGTGCTTCGCCTCCGCCTTCTCGGCGCCCAGGCCCACGCTGACGGTGAGCATGCCGTCGGTGTACTCGGCCTTGACGTCGTCCTCGTCGGCACCGGCCGGCAGCGACACGCTGCGGCTCATCGCGCCGTACCGGATCTCGCTGCGGTTCTTCGTGACGTCCCTCTCGGTGCGTTCGGCCTGGACCGTCAGCACGCCGTCGGCGATGAAGACGTCGATGTCCTCGGGCGCCATGCCCGGGAGCTCCGCCCGCATCACGTAACGGTCGTCCTCCGTGTAGTCCTCGATCCGCACCGTGTACAGCTCACTCATCGTGGGCATGCTGAAGCGGGCCGGCAGGGTCTCGAACCAGTCCGACATCTCCGGGAACGCGAACCTCTGTCTGCGTGCGAGTGTGGTCATCGCCGTACCTCCCGGCTCGGTCCTCTCCGCGGACACAACCAGTTCAGCGCGGCGGAACCCCCTTCGCTGGGGCCGAAGAGCCCATGTGCGCGGCCCTGAGGTCCCTTTCCTGCCGCACGGCCGCGACGAGACTGGGATCAGCAGACCCCCGACATCCGGCGGCGATCATCATGTCCGACGTCACCACCACCGACCTCTACGAGGTGACCATGGCCATGTCCTACCTCCGGGAGGACATGCGGGCGCCGGCCACCTTCAGCCTGTTCGTCCGTGACCTCCCGCCCGGCCGGGGCTTCCTCGTGACCGCGGGTCTGGAGTCCGCCCTGGACTTCCTGGCCGGCTCGCGCGTGGAGCGGGACGACGTCGAGCGGTTCGCGGACGCCCTGCACCGGCCTGTCCGGGACCTCGAACCGCTCCTCGGGCTCCGCTTCGAGGGCGAAGTGCGCGCGGTCCCGGAGGGCCGTGTGGTCCTCGCCGGCGAGCCCCTGCTGGAGGTGACCGCGCCGCTCCCGCAGGCCCAGCTCGTCGAGACGTACTTGCTGAACCAGCTCTGCCACCAGACGGCGGTGGCGTCCAAGGCGGCACGCTGCGTCCTGGCCGCGGCGGGCAGGGCGGTCGTGGACTTCTCGCTGCGCCGCACGCACGGTCCGTGGGCGGGGCTGCAGGCCGCCCGGCTGGGCGCCCTGGTGGGCTTCGCCGGCACCAGCAACGTCGCCGCCGCCACCTCCCTGGGCGTTCCGGCGTCGGGCACCATGGCGCACTCCTACATCGAGGCGTTCCCCGGCGAGGAGGAGGCGTTCCGCGCGTTCGCGCGCTGCCACCCCGGCCCGGTCACCTTCCTCGTCGACACCTACGACACGGAACAGGGTGTCCGGATCGCGGCCCGGGTCCTGACCGATCTGCGGCGTGGCCCCGGCTGCGCGATCCGGCTGGACAGCGGGGACCTCGACGCGCTCTCGCGCCGGGCGCGCGCCCTGCTCGACGCGGCCGGGCTGCCCGAGGTACGGATCGTGGCCAGCGGCGGACTCGACGAGTACGGGGTGGACCGGCTCGTGCGCGCCGGAGCCCCCATCGACGTGTACGCCGTCGGCACGAAGGTGGGCGTCGCGGCGGACGCCCCGTACCTGGACGCCGCGTACAAGCTCGTCGAGTACGACGGCCGGCCCGTGATGAAGCTGTCCTCGGCGAAGGTCACGGCGCCGGGCCGCAAGCAGGTCTTCCGCCGGCCCGGGCGGCCGGACGTCATCGCGCTGGCGGCCGAGGTGGCGCCGGACCGCGCGTGCCCGCTGCTGCTCACGAGCATGCGGGACGGGCGGCGCACGGGTGCGCCCGACGACTGGCGGGCCGCGCGTGAGCGGTTCCGCGAGGATCTGGCCGGGCTGCCCGGCCCGGCGCGCCGGATCGAGGATCCCGAGCCGGTCCGGCCGGTGCGATCGCAGGCGCTCGGCCGTCTGACGGCCTCCGTACGGGCCGACATCGAGGCCCGCCGGGGACCGGAGCGCCGCGCCGCGCCGCCGGACCCGGCCCACCGTGGTTCCGCCGCCTTCTCGGTCCCCGGGCACTGACCCGCCGGGCGCCGGCGGAGGGCCGGCAGGACGTGCGTGGGGACCATTGGCCCCTGGCAGGCCGGAGCCGGCGCGGCCTTCCATGGAACTGGCGGCGGCATTCCCGCGCGCCACCGCGGCTGAGGAGGCGAGGGCGATGTCCGGGCACGGTGACCGCCGGCCGATCGTGGTGGGCGTAGACCCCGATCCCGTCCACCGGATGGCACTGGCCTGGGCGGCCGACGAGGCCGCCCGCAGACACCTGCCGCTGCGGACCGTCCACGTGGAGGGCGTGCCCACCCGGGGCTACCGGGGGCAGGAGGTCCCGCCCTCTTGGGAGGAGTGGAACGAGGCTCTGCACAAGGCCGGCCGGCAGGTGCTGGGGCAGGCGGTGGACTTTGCCACGGCCCGGCACCCGCAGCTCCAGGTCGACGCGCTGCTCGCGGAGGGCGACCCGGTGTGGGTGCTGCGCGAGCAGAGCCGCGGCGCCGCCGCCGTCGTGCTGGGATCGCGTCATCTGAGCCGGAAGCAGGAGGTGTTCGGCTCCTCGTCCGTGGCCCTGCCGGTCATGGCCCGTACGCACTGTCCGCTGGTGGTCGTGCCCGAGCCGGAACACGTCACCGAGGAGCCGGCGTACTTCGTCGTCGGTGTGGACGGCAGCCCGCACTCCGCAGCCGCTGTCGACGTGGCGTTCGAGGAGGCGGCCCTGCGCGGCGCCCGGCTGCGGGCCCTGCTCGTCTGGGAGCCCGGCCCGCTGAGGATCTTTGACGAGAGCGAGCCGCAGCGGGAGGCCCGCCGGCTCCTCTCCGAGGCCGTGGCAGGACGCCAGGCCCGCTATCCCGAGGTGGACCTGCACCACGAAGTGCTCGTCGGGCATCCGGTCCAGGTGCTCACCGACGCCTCGGCGCATGCGCTGGGCCTGGTGGTGGGGACCCGGGGCCGCGGAGGCTTCGCCGGGATGCTGCTGGGCTCGGTCAGCCAGGGCGTGCTGCACCACGCCCGCTGCCCTGTCATCGCCGTACCGACCCGCGAGTGAACCGGCAGACCGGCACGAAGGAGAGCCGCCGTGACCGCACAACCTCCCGACGTGGACACCGTCGCCGCACTCGTCGCCGACGCCGCGGCCGCGCCGTCGCTGCACAACGCCCAGCCGTGGGCCTTCCGCTATCTGCGGGACACCGGTGTGCTGCGGCTGTACGCGGACCTGGAGCGGGCGCTGCCGCGCACCGACCCCGACAACCGCGGCCTGCACGTGGGGTGCGGCGCCGCCCTGTTCAACCTGCGCGTGGCCGCCGCGGCAGCCGGGCTCGCGCCGCTCGTGCGGCTGCTGCCCGAACCGGCCTGCCCGGAGTTCCTCGCCGAGCTCCGGCTGTGCGGCACGGGAGCCCCCGACGGGGAGCTCGCCCGGCTGAGCCCCGCGGTCCACCGCCGTCACTCCAGCCGGTTCCCCTTCCGCGAGGAGACGCTTCCCACCACGGTGCGGGAGACGCTGCGGGACGCCGCGCTCGCCGAGGGCGCACAACTGCTGTTCCCCGGCGAGTGGCACGTGCAGTCGATCCTGGAGCTGGCGAGCGACGCCGAGGGCAGGGAGGCGCAAGCGCCGGACGTGCGCGAGGAGACGGCGCACTGGGCGCACACCGGCCCTTCCGGCGGCGCCGGGGCCGTCGACGGCATCACCGCCGAGGCCTTCGGTCCTCGGCAGCGCCGCTCCTCGGTCCCCGTGCGTGACTTCGCCGTCGGCCGTCCGCTGCCCGGACGCGGCTGGGCGCTCTTCGAGCGGAGGCCGAACATCGCCCTGCTGGGCACCGCCCACGACCGGCCCGCGGACTGGCTGACGGCCGGTCAGGCACTGGAGCGGGTCCTGCTCCGGGCCACCGTGGACGGGCTGGTCGCCTCGGTCACCTCGCAGCCCCTGGAGTGGCCCGAGATCAGGTGGGCCGTCCGCGACCCCCTCTCCGCGATGGGGCACGTGCAGATGGTCATCCGGCTCGGCCACGGCCCCGAAGGCCCCGCGAGCCCGCGGCGGCCGGTCGCCGAACTGCTCGACGTCCGCTGAGTCCGGCCTCGCGGAACGCAACAGCGAGGAGGAGCCATGAAGGTCTCCGAGGTGATGACGGCTCCTCCGGTGTGCGTGACGCCGGACGCCACCCTGGCCGAGGTGGCCCGGCTGATGGCCGAGAGCGCCGTCGGGTCCGTGCTGGTGGTCGTGGACGGGGCCCTGCACGGCATCGTCACCGACCGCGACCTCGCCGTTCGCGGCATGGGCGGTGGCCTGGACGCCGGGACGCGGGTGGACGCGGTGATGTCGGCCCGCGTCGTCACCGTCGAGGCCGTCGAGAGCCTGGAGGCCGCCCATCGCACGTTCCGCCGCACCGGGGTCCGCCGGCTTCCGGTCCTGGACACGGGCCGGGTGGTGGGGGTGCTGACGATCGACGATCTGTTCCTCGACCTGTTCCGGCGGTTCACCGACCTGCTGGGGCCGGTGGCCTGGAGCGTCCTGCAGGAGCCTCCGGGACCGCCCCGGCAGGCCGGAGACCCGGATGAGCCCTGAACGGGCACGGCAGGGCACGACCGCGCTCCACGACGGCGGTCCGGCGGCGGGCGCCGGGACTACGGAGATCGCGCTGCCCGCCGGCACCGTGGTGGCCACCGTCGTACGGGGCGGGCAGCCCACTGTCCCGGGTCCCGAGGTGCGGCTGCTGCCCGGCGACGAGCTGCTGCTCGTGTCGCACGAGGCGACCGAGCAGGAGATCCACGCGGCCTTCCAGTGAGCCGGGCGGGACCGGCCCCGCGTCACCGTTCCCGGCAGCGCACGATGACGACCGGGCAGTCTGCGTGCTGCGACACATGCTGGCTGACCGAACCGAGCAGGGCACGCGCGAAGCCGCCCCTGCCCCGGCTGCCGACGACGAGGGCCTCGGCCCCCTCGGCCGCTCTCAGCAGGACGTCGGTGGCGTTGCCGTGCACCAGGTGGGTCCGCACCGAGCCGGCGGCGTCGTCGCCGAGCACATCGGTCAGTTCCCGGCTCATCTTCTGCCGGGCCTCGTCCTCGTCGACGTCCATGTCCACCGCGGGACCCGACCAGCCGTACAGGCCCGGCAGCTCCCACACCGCGACCGCGTCCACGGACGCGCCCACCAGACCGGCGTAGCGGACGGCCCAGCGCAGGGCCTCGTAGGAGGACCGCGACCCGTCGACGCCGACCACCACCCGGCGCCCGGAAACCTCCTTGTCCATGCGTCCCACCTCTCTCTCGGTGTCTGCGCCCGCCATATCCCGCACCCGTAATCTCCATGCCGCGGGCCGTCCAGCCCCGGCGGAGACCGTTCACCGCCGTTCGGGCACGACCGCGACCGGGCACCGGGCACGGTGCAGGAGGGCGTGGCTCACGCGGCCGAGCTGGAATCCGACGGTGCGCGTCCGGCGCCGCGCCCCGACGATCACCAGGTCGGCGGCGGCCGACCGGTCCACGAGGACCCTGGCGGCCGGTCCCTCCGGCGTCGCCGGGCGCGTGCGGACCTGCGGATGAGCGGCGCTCGCGGCCCCGATCCGGGCTTCGACGACGGCGGCGGCGCGTTCCTCGTACGTGCCCGCCGGCTCTCCCGTGCGCGTCCGGTTGCCGTTCCTGTCGAAGGCGGGCCGGCGCCAGGCATGCACTACGTCGAGGACGCAGCCGCGCAGCTCGGCCTCCCGGAAGGCGTACCGCACGGCCTCGGTGCTCATGTCGTCGACGTCGCCGATGCCCAGCAGGATCCGCTCGTGCGTGCCCGCGAGCCCCGCCGGATCGCCCCGGACGACGACCACCGGGCAGTGCGCCCGAGCGGACACGGCGAGACCGACCGACCCGAGGAGCAGTCCCTTGACCTCGCCCCGGCCCCGTGAACCCGTCACCAGGGTGAAGGCGTCCAGGCCCTCGCGGACGAGGGCGTCCACCGCGTCCTCGGGGACGATGTCGGTGGTGACCTTCACGTCCGGGTTGCGCCGTTCGGCACGATCGGCCGCCGAGGCCACGATGTGCTCGGCCAGCACCTGTTCAGAAGGGCGCCCCGGCCCGACCGAGGGAAGGCCGGCCTCATAGCGCTCCCACAGGGAGGCGTACACCAGCCTGAGCGGGGCGCCGTGGCGCGCGGCCTCGTCCACGGCCCAGTCGACGGCGAGCAGACACGAGTCCGATCCGTCGACGCCCACCACCAGGGGAAGTGACATCTTGCCCACCGCCTTTCAGGGTCCGCCTTCGCGGGCGGCACAGTGGAGGGAGATTTCACCGTGCCACCCGGCTCCGGGCGCCGCGAGGGGCGCTCGGGCCCGCTTGAAAGGACCTTCGGCCCCGGCCCCGCGGCCCGTGATGGCCGGTGCCGGCGCCCGGTGTCAGGCGACGCGGGTCAGCGGAGGGCACTCCCAGGTCGCGTCGATCACCTCGGGGCGGGGCCGGTACATCCGGAGGGCGACGAACCAGGTGCCGTCCCCGGCTGTGGGCAGCCAGTTGGCTTCCCGCTCCTCCGCGGGCGCCTCGCTCTGCAGGTGAACGGTCAGTCCCCCGTCCGCGTCCCACCGCAGGCCGGTGCTGCGGTCGCCCACCGAGTAGCGGTCGGCCGGGTTGGCGATGAGGTTCATGTCCTCCCCGTAGGCGGTCAGCGACCAGAACGCGTCGACCGGCGGCAGGGCGTCGCCGGGGAAGTGCAGTTCGTACCGGCCTCCCGGGGCCAGCTTCTTTCCCTCCGCGTCGTCGAAGTTCAGCAGGTAGACCGCTTCGGCGGGATCGTTGGCGGCGACGCCGATCAGCGCCTGGTCCGCGGCGCGCTTGAGGAAGTCGTCGCCGAACCGCCCCATCTGCGGGGGCGGGTATCGCCACCCGTGCACGAGATGGGCCCAGTCGCCGCTGAGGATCTGCTGCCTGAGCAGGGGCACGCCCACGGCGGCGGCCCGGGTGAGGCTTTCCCTGACCGTCTCGGGCTGGGCCTCGACGTCGAGGCCGGGGCCGACGCCGATCTCGGCGAACTGCTGGAGCAGGAGCGCGTGACGGGACGGCGGTGGGTTCTCGGCCAGCATTGCGTTCAGGGTCTTCCACGGCCCCAGGGGGTCCTCCTCCGCGGAGATCGGCGTCAGGACGTCACGGCTTTCGGGGACCTCCGCATCCCGCTTGCCGAACAGGCTGAGCGGGGTGAGCCGGTACTGGGCCTGGAGTTCCCGGACGCGGGGTACGTCGTCCGGGCCGTCGACGAGGGTGCGGCCCAGCACGAGGATCCACGGACTCGGCGCCCTGTGGAGCCGTCGCACCCCGGCGGGCAGTTTGCCGTGCCAGTCCGGGCCGACGAGGGCGAAGCTGCCCGCGCCGGAACCGGTGGTGCGCTGGCCGACGTAGTCGAAGTTGTCGGACGTGATCCCGACCAGCTCGAAGGTGAAGTAGCGGTCCCCCATGTCCGGATGCGACAGGACGACCGGTTCGCTGCCCAGGTTCACCCAGGCCGCCGAGTACAGGGTGTCGTTGTTGGGGCACCCGCCGTCCCGGTAGGTCGCGTCCAGCAGCCGCTCGGCGTGCCAGAAGTGGTTGACCGCCGCGTACGGCACCGTCGCCGGGTTGCGCGGCTGCGTCACCCAGTCGTGCCGCAACTGGGCGTAGTAGATGTACGGGAACCCGTAGACGAAGGCCTGTTCGCCGAGCGTGTAGGCGTACTCTCCGCGCCAGTCGGCCGTCCGCCCGGTCAGGACCGGTTTCACGGCCCGGCCCAGCGCGGGCACGATCCCGGGCAGGCGGCGTGCGCGATCGATCGTGGATCCAGGGTGCCGGGCCATGTTCCCGGCGGCCCGGGCCACCGAGGCGGCCGAGCCCGCCAGGTCCTCGGGGATCCGCCGCCAGACAGGGGGCTGCGAGGGTTCGGACATGACAACACCACTTCGCTCACGGTGTCGGAGGCAGGTCGGGGGCCGTCCCGGGCCCGTGGAGACCCCTGACCATCGTCCCCCGCTTCGCCGTCGGACGCAGCCGGAGTAGGTCGCGTGGCCCCGGCGGCCGGCGGCGCTGGTCGGTTCGTACGCGCGGCCCCGTGGTCGGCAGCGCCCATCGGTCCGGAAACGGTCCACTGGCCGGGGCGTCGTGCGGCGAGGGGCGTTTGCGCAACAGGCCTAGCGGTGGTGTTCGTGGGCCCGGCTCACGGTGGCGGCGACGCGCTCGGTCAGTTCGGGGAGCGCCGACCGCACCGCCGGGCTCAGGCCCGTGCCGAGCGCGACGCCGGCCACCTCGACGGCGTGCACCACGAGCTGTGGCGGCAACCGGTCGAGAGCCTGTGCAAGGGCGAGGCACTCCCCCAGACCGAAGGCGTGCGTGCTCGCCGCACCCGGGGCGTGGCGGGCGGCTTCCGAAGGCGTCAGGGTGTGCAGCCGACCCGGGCAGGCCGGGCTCGTGCGAAGGGCTTCGACCAGGACCACGGTGTCCGCGCCGCGCCACAGGTCCAGCATGCGTGCGGGTTCGCCGTCGCTGACCGTCAGCACGGTGCCGTCCGGCACCCGGCCGTGGAGCGCCTCCACCGCCGCCGGGCCGATCCCGTCGTCGCCGCGCAGGGGGTTGCCCACC
Organism: Streptomyces sp. 1-11; assembly: GCF_007176755.1. Lineage (GTDB taxonomy): Bacteria > Actinomycetota > Actinomycetes > Streptomycetales > Streptomycetaceae > Streptomyces. The sequence continues at coordinate 243,075 of NZ_BJTV01000007.1, read as the reverse complement.
CCGATGACCACCACCCGGCCGCTCACCGGCGCTCCACCGTCAGGTCGAGGAAGTGCGCGGCACAGGAGATGCAGGGGTCGTGGTTGCGGATGACCCGCTCGCACAGATGGGTGAGTTCCTCGTCGCCGGCGGCGGGCCCGGCGCGGTCCAGGCGCGCCTGGACCGCCCTGCGTACGTCTTCCTCGATGGCGGTCTGGTTCTGGGCCGTGGGCGGAACGATGCGGGACTCGGTGAGGGTGCCGTCCGCCGTGAGGGCGTAGCGGTGGTACAGCAGGCCGCGGGGCGCCTCGGTGGCTCCGGCGCCGACGGCCTCGCGCGGCGGGACCTCCACGGCCAGCCGCGGAGGCTGCGCGTATCCGTCGATGAGGCGCAGCGCTTCCTCGACGGCGTGCACCACCTCGACGGCGCGTACGAGGATGCTCCGGAAGGGGTTGTCGCAGATCGTCCCGGTGGCGGGATCGCCCAGCCCGGCGTCCCGGGCCGCCTCGGCCGCCGCGGGGTGCAGCCAGCGGCCGCTGATCGCGTAGCGGGCCAGCGGGCCGGTCAGGAAGCGACGGCCGTCGAGCCGGGCCGTCAGGGCGGTGGAGTGCGGCACCTGCTCTTCCCGGACGTGTTGTTCGAAGTCGGACAGGGCGAACTCCCGCAGCGCCGGGCCGGTGCTCCGGACGGTCATGACCGCGGGTGTTCCCGTGTCGACGGCGTAGCGGCCGGGGTCGCGCAGGGCGAGCAGGTCGTGGTCGCAGCGGGCCTCGGGGAAGTCGAACGCCGCTGCCCAGCGGACGGTCTCCAGCGCGTCCTCCCGGGCCCGCCACAGCCGTTCCGCCAGCGGCCGGAGTTCGGCCGGTGCCGGTGTCCGGTAGAAGCCGCCGACCCGGACGTTGACGGGGTGGATCGGGCGACCGCCGAGCTGTTCGAGGATCGCGTTGCCGGCCTGTTTGAGGCGCAGGCCGCGTTCCACCGCGGCGCGCTGGTCGCGGGCGAGGCCCACCATGTCCGCGTGGCCGAGGAAGTCCGGCGCGTGCAGCAGGTAGATGTGCAGGGTGTGGCTCTCGATCCACTCGCCGCAATAGAGCAGGCGGCGCAGGTCCGCGAGGGGTCCGTCGACCGTGACGCCGCAGGCGTTCTCGATCGCCTGGCAGGCGCTCATCTGGTAGGCGACGGGGCAGATGCCGCAGATGCGGGCGGTGATGTCCGGGGGTTCGGTGTGTCCCCGGCCGGTCAGGAAGGCCTCGAAGAAGCGCGGGGGTTCGTAGATGCGCAGCCGCGTCTCGGCGACCGTGTCCCCCTCGACGCGCAGGTGGAGGGCCGCCTCGCCCTCCACCCTGGCCAGCGCGTCCAGCCGCAGGACGCGGGTTCCGCGACGGTTCATGCGAGCCTTTCCGGGCGTGGTCCGTCAGGCCGGTGGGCTCTGCTGCCGCTCCTCGGCCGCGAGGTCGGGTACGGGGGCATACTCCGGTGACGCGGCGTTGAAGGTGCGGAAGACACGCTGGATGTCCCGCTCGCTCATCCCGTCGTGGTGCAACTGGGCGATCATGGAGCGCAGGGCGGGCCGGCTCGACGGTCCGAAGCAGCCGTAGCAGCCGCGTCCGTAGGCGGGGCAGATGGCCCCGCAGCCGGCGTGGGTGACCGGGCCGAGGCAGGGGGTGCCGTGGGCGACGGTGACGCAGGTGGTGCCGCGCCTCTTGCACTCGAAGCAGACGCTGTGCCCGGAGATCTGGGGCCTGCGGCCGGCCAGGTGGGCGTTGACGACCTCGAGGAGCTGGCGGCGGTCGATGGGGCAGCCGCGCAGCTCGAAGTCGACCGGCACATGGGCCGAGACCGGTGTCGAGGTCTCCAGGGTGGCGATGTACTCCGGACGGGCGTAGACGGCGGTGAGGAAGTCGTCGACGTCGGCGAAGTTGCGCAGTGCCTGGATGCCGCCCGCGGTGGCGCAGGCCCCGATCGTCACAAGGTACCGGCTCATCCGGCGGACCTGCTGGATCCGCTCGGCGTCCTCCGCGGTGGTGATCGACCCCTCGACCAGGGACAGGTCGTACGGCCCGCGTCCCTCGAGCCGGGCACGCTCCCGCCCGCCGCCCTCGACCGGGGTCATCTCCACGAAGTGGTCGATCCGGACGCGTTCGGTCAGGCCGAGGAGTTCGTCCTCGCAGTCGAGGAGTGTCAGCTGGCAGCCGTCGCAGGAGGCGAACTTCCACACGGCGAGCGTCGGCCGTGTGCGGATGTCCGGGCCGAGTTCGGTGAGCATGTCACAACTCCCCCGTCAGGAGCAGGTCCGCCACCCGGTCGTAGCCGACGACCGGCCCGTCGCGGCACAGCAGGAGCGGGCCGAGCTGGCAGTGGCCGCAGTGGCCGGTGGCGCACCGCATGTTCCGTTCCAGGGACACCTGGACGCGGTGCGGGACCACGCCGCGGACGACGAGGTCGCGTGCGGTGTGGCGCATCATCACCTCGGGCCCGCACACCAGCGCGCACGAGCGTGCCGGGCGCAGCTCGACGCGGTCCAGGAGCGTGGTGACCACGCCGACCGCGCCCCGCCAGCCGGGACCGGGCCGGTCGACGGTCACCTCGACCCGGGCCCGGCCGCGCCAGCTCTCGATCTCGTCGCGGTACACCAGGTCGCCGGGCGTGCGGGTGCCGACGAGGACCGCCAGCCGGCCGTGTGCGGCCGGCCGGCCCAGGAGCTGGTGCACGACCGGCCGCAGCGGAGCCAGTCCGATGCCGCCGGCGACCACCAGGACGTCGTGCCCCGCGGCCGCTTCGAGGTCCCAGCCGGTGCCGTACGGCCCGCTGAGTCCGACGGTGTCGCCCGGGCGCAGCCGGTACAGCGCGGCCGAGACGGCGCCCACCGCGCGCACGGTGTGCACGAGCCCCCCGTGGCGGCCGCGCAGCGCGCTCACGGAGACCGGCACCTCACCGACCCCGAAGGCGTAGATCATGGCGAACTGCCCCGGCGAGAAGGGCGCGAGTGCCCGCCCGGCCGGCACCAGCTCGACCGACCGGGTGTCGGCGGTCTCGTCCCAGGCGCCGGCGACCCGGTACGGCAGCGGGGGCGTCACGGTGGTCACGGTGACTCCGGAGCGGAGGCGGGCTTTCCGGACCGTGTCCAGTCGTGCAGGGCGGCCGCTTCCTCGGTGATGTCGATCCCGACCGGGCACCACACGATGCAGCGTCCGCAGCCCACGCAGCCGGACGAGCCGAACTGGTCGTACCAGGTGCCGAGTTTGTGGGTCATCCACTGCCGGTAGCGGCTGCGCGCGGAGGAGCGGACCGGGCCGCCGTGCAGCCGGGAGAAGTCCAGGTCGAAGCAGGAGTCCCACAGCCGCCAGCGCTCCGCGTGGTCACCGGTGAGGTCCGTGACGTCCTCAGTGGTGGTGCAGAAGCAGGTGGGGCACACCATGGTGCAGTTTCCGCAGGTCAGACAGCGCCCGGCGACGTCGTCCCAGCGCGGCGCGTCGAGGGTCCCCGCCATCAGCTCCCGCAGGTCGGCCTCCGGCATGGTCCGGCCCATGCGCTCCGCCGCGGCGTCGACGTTCGCGTGAGCGGTCTCCCTGGTCTCCGGGTCGGCCGGGCGGGCGGGCAGTTCGGCCAGGATCTCCGCGCCTTCCCGGCTGCCGCTGCGGACCCAGAAGCGGTGGCCGTCCTCGTCGGCCACCTCGGTCATCACCAGGTCGTAGCCGGGGCCCGCCGCGGGCCCGGTGCCCATGGAGACGCAGAAGCACGTGGCTCCGGGCTCCGTGCACTCGACCACGATCAGCAGGGCGCCGGAACGCCGCCGCTCGTAGCCGGGGTCGCGGTGCGCCCCGCCGGTCAGCACCCGGTCCTGGACGGCGATGGCGCGCAGATCGCACGGGCGCACACCCAGGAAGGCGTATCGGGGCGGTTCGGCCCGGTCGGCGCTGAAGACCAGTGCGCCCTCCGCCCGGTCGGCGCTCCACTCGCGCACCCGCGCCGGATGCAGGAAGGACTTCCACGACTGGGGGCCGGCCGCGTTCGCGAAGGCGGCGCCGTCCGGCCGCTCCCGCAGCCGGTACCGCCCGGCCTCCAGCTCCACGCCCCATCCGTACGGCAGTTCGTCGGCCGAGCTCAGCTCCGCCAGCACGATGGCCCCGTCCCGCACGGTGGGTCCGATCACGGTGTACCCGCGGCGGATCAGCACGTCCACGAGCGCGGCCATGCCGTCCCGGCCCATGACGATCCCGTCGGGAGCGGGCGGCCGGGAGACCTCCACCTCGGCGTCGGCGTCCATGCCCGACCTCCTTCGGCACAGCGGACGGCACATGGAGCACCGCCGTCCCCCCAGGCCCACGATGGCAGCATTCCGGGTGCGGCGCCGCGCCGACAGAGCCACGTGGCACCTGTGCAGGGGTCCGTTGGTCCCGTCGCCGCTGCCCGGAGCGCACCGTGAACCCGGTGGCCGTCATGGGCCGGGGCCGGTGCACTGATGGCCGTCACGGGTGGGGCCGGCGCCACCGAGAACCCGGTGGCCGTCATGGCCGGGGCCGCGGATCTGAGCCGTCCGGCCGCGGACGGGGGCCCTTCGACCCAGTGCGGACGGGGCGGGCCGGGTGGATGGTCGAAGCGGGCCTGAAGGAAGGAGGGGCCGGCATGCCATGGGAGACCATCCGGAAGGACACCCCACTGCGCACCGCCCCCAATCTGCGCGACTACGACAAGGAGTGCGCGGGCTTCTCCTGGCAGGCGGCCCGCGGCAGGATGCAGGGGCTGCCCGGCGGGCGGGGCCTGAACATCGCGCACGAGGCCGTTGACCGGCACGCGGCGTCGGAGCGGGCCACGGCGGTCGCGCTGCGCTGTGTCGGACGGGACGACACGGTCACCTCCGTGACCTACGCGGACCTGGCCCGCTCGACGGCACGGTTCGCCAACGTGCTCCGCGGCCTCGGCATCGGGTACGGCGACCGGGTGGTGACGCTGCTGGGGCGCTGCCCCGAGCTGTACACCGTGGTCCTCGGGACGCTGAAGAACACCAGTGTCCTGTGCCCGCTGTTCTCCGCCTTCGGACCGGACCCGGTGTTCCAGCGGGTGACGCTGAGCGACGCGCAGGTGCTGGTCACCACGGCCGACCTGTACCGGAAGAAGGTCGCCGGGCGCCGGCACAGCCTCGCCGGCCTGCGGCACGTACTGATCGTCGGCGACGGGGCGGACGAACTGCCCGGCACCCGGTCCCTCGGCGCACTGATGGCCGCCGCGGCCGACACCTTCACCATTCCGCCGACCTCACCGCACGACATGGCCCTGCTGCACTTCACGAGCGGCACGACCGGCATCCCCAAGGGCGCGGTGCACGTGCACGAGGCGGCCGTCGCCCACTACATGACCGCGCTGTACGCCCTCGACCTCCATCAGGACGACGTGTTCTGGTGCACCGCGGACCCGGGCTGGGTGACGGGCATGTCCTACGGGATCGTCGCTCCCCTCATGCACGGCGTCACGGTCGTCGTGGACGAGGGCGACTACGACGCCCGCCGCTGGTACCGGATCCTCGCCGAGCAGCGGGTGAGCGTCTGGTACACGGCGCCGACGGCGCTGCGCATGCTGATGCGGACGACGCCGAGGACGGGTCCGTTCGACCTGCCCCGCTCGTTCGACCTCGGTGCGCTGCGGTTCATCGCGTCGGTGGGCGAGCCGCTCAACCCGGAGGCGGTGGTGTGGGGCCGGGACGTGCTCGGGCTGCCGGTGCACGACAACTGGTGGCAGACCGAGACCGGCGCCATCATGATCGCCAACTTCGCGGCCAGCGACATCCGCCCCGGCTCGATGGGGCGTCCGCTGCCCGGTGTGGAGGCGGCGGTGCTGCGCCGCGGCAAGGACGGCCGGGCCGAGGTCGCCGGCGGACGCGTCACCGTGGTGGAGGAGCCAGGGGTGGAGGGCGAGCTGGCGCTGCGGCCCGTCTGGCCCTCGATGTTCCGCGGCTATCTGCACGACGAGCCCCGTTCCGCAGCGGCCTTCGCCGACGGCTGGTACCTCACCGGCGACCTGGTGCGACGCGACGCCGACGGCTGGTACTGGTTCGTCGGGCGGGCCGACGACGTCATCAAGTCGGCGGGGCACCTCATCGGTCCGTTCGAGGTCGAGAGCGCCCTGATGGAGCACCCGGCGGTAGCCGAGTCCGGGGTCATCGGCCGGCCGGACCCGGTGGCCGGGAACATCGTCAAGGCGTTCGTCACGCTGCGGCCGGGCTACGAAGCGAGCGGCGCGACCCGGCGGGATCTGCTCGCCTTCGCCAGGCGGCGGCTGGGACCGGCCGTAGCGCCCCGCGAGATCGCCTTCGAGCAGCACCTGCCGCACACCCGCAGCGGCAAGGTCATGCGCCGCCTGCTGCGGGCCCGTGAGCTCGGGCTGCCCGAGGGCGACATCTCCACCCTGGAGGACTCCGCTTCGCGGGCCGCCCCCGAGGTGAGGACGGAGCAGCCCGCATGACCACCGCCCGCACCCCCCGCGCACCACGGCCCGCCGCCCGGCCGAACCGTCAGGCCGCACACCGCCTCGCCCTGCTGGAGTCGATGCTGCGCGTCCGGCGGTTCGAGGAACGCTGTGTGGAGTTGTACAGCGCGGCGCGCGTCCGGGGCTTCATGCACCTGTACATCGGCGAGGAAGCCGTGGCCGTCGGCGTCAACGAGGCGCTCACGGACGACGACGCGGTCGTGTCGACGTACCGCGAACACGGGCACGCGCTGGCCCGCGGGGTTCCGGCCGAGGCGATCATGGCCGAGATGTTCGGCAAGGTCACCGGCTGCAGCCGCGGCCGTGGCGGCTCGATGCACCTCTTCGACGCCGGCCGCCGCTTCTACGGCGGCAACGCGATCGTCGGCGGCGGGCTCCCGCTCGCCGCCGGTCTCGCGCTCGCCGACCGTATGACCGGCCGCGACCGCGTCACCTGCTGCTTCTTCGGCGACGGCGCCTTCGCCGAGGGCGAGTTCCACGAGACCGCCAACCTGGCCGCGCTGTGGCGCCTGCCCCTGCTGCTGGTCTGCGAGAACAACCTGTACGCGATGGGCACCGCGCTCGCCCGCCACCAGGCCCAGACCGACCTAGCGCTGCGCGCGGCCGCGTACGGCATGGTCTCCTGGGCGGTGGACGGCATGGACGTCCTCGCCGTCGAGGACGCCGCCCGGCGCGCGGCCGAAGGGGTGCGGGCCGGGACCGGACCGCACTTCCTGGAGATGCGCACGTACCGCTTCCGCGCCCACTCCATGTACGACTCCGACCGCTACCGCGACAAGGACGAGATCGAGCGCTGGAAGGAACGCGACCCGGTCGAGGGGCTCGCCCGGCGGCTGCGGGAGGCGAAGGAGCTCACCGACGAGGCCCGCACGGCGCTGGAGGACCGGCTGGCCGCCGAGATCGACACGGCCGTGGAGGCGGCCGAGCGGGCTCCGGAGGAGCCGGTCGAGGACCTGCTGAAGTACGTGACCAGCCCGGCGGAGGCGACGCGGCCATGACCACGACCCACACCCCCGCGGCCGGGGAGGCGGCGCCCTCCGCGCGGAAGACGACCTACCGGGAGGCCATGCGCGAGGCCCTGCGCGAGGCTCTGCGCACCGACGAGCGGGTGTTCCTGATGGGCGAGGACGTCGGCCGGTACGGCGGCTGCTTCGGCGTCAGCCTCGGCCTGCTGGAGGAGTTCGGGCCCGAGCGGATCCGCGACGCCCCGCTGTCCGAGTCGGCGTTCGTCGGCGCCGGCATCGGCGCCGCCCTGTCGGGGATGCGGCCGATCGTCGAGATCATGACGGTCAACTTCAGCCTGCTGGCGCTGGATCAGATCCTCAACAACGCGGCGACCCTGCTCCACATGTCGGGCGGCCAGTTGCCCGTGCCGATCGTGATCCGGATGACCACCGGCGCCGGGCGGCAGCTCGCCGCCCAGCACTCGCACAGCCTGGAGGGCTGGTACGCGCACATCCCCGGCCTGCGGGTCCTCGCCCCGGCGACCCTCACCGACGCCCGCCGCATGCTGGCACCCGCGCTCGCCGACCCCGACCCGGTACTGATCTTCGAGCACGGCACCCTGTACAACGTCTCCGGCGACCTGCCCGCCGACGCCGGGCCGGTCGACCTCGACCACGCGGCCGTCCGCCGCGCCGGCACGGACGTCTCACTGATCACGTACGGCGGCTCCCTGCCCAAGGCGCTGGCCGCCGCCGACGACCTCGCCGCCGGCGGCGTCAGCGCCGAGGTCGTCGATCTGCGGACGCTGCGCCCCCTGGACGACGCCACCGTGGGCGGCTCGGTCGCGCGCACCCACCGTGCCGTCGTCGTCGACGAGGGCTGGCGTACCGGCAGCCTCGCCGCGGAGATCTCGGCACGCCTGACGGAACAGCACTTCTACGATCTCGACGCCCCAGTCGAGCGGGTGTGCAGCGCCGAAGTGCCCATACCGTACGCGCGCCGGCTGGAGGAGGCCGCGCTGCCCCAGGTGAGCACCATCGTCGCGGCCGTGCACCGCGTCGTGGGCGAACCGGCGCCGGCCCCGGCCGGCGGGGCACGACGGCAGCCGGTCGGCGGGAGGTCGGGCTGAGATGACCGCGTTCACCATGCCCTCGCTCGGCGCGGACATGGCCGAGGGACTGCTGCGGGAGTGGCTGGTGCGTCCCGGGGACCGGGTGCGCAAGGGCGATGTCGTGGCGGTCGTGGAGACGGACAAGGCGGCCATCGAGGTCGAGTGCTTCGCGTCCGGGACCGTGGGGCGGCTGCTCGTCGAACCGGGGACCCGGGTACCGGTGGGGACCCCGCTCGCGCTCATCGAGGACCGGGGCGTGCCGGAGATGCGGGCGGGCGCCGGCGGGCCGGTGACGGCCGGGGCGGAGCGGGTTCCGGCCGGGTCCGCCGAGCCGGCCGGGGAGGCGACCGCGAGCGGGGCGTCCTCGCAGGCGGCGGCCGGCCCGGAACGGTCCGCACGGCACCGGCACCCGGCGCCCCGACGGAAGACGGCCCGCGGGCCCGGGACCGCTGCGGAGCCGGTACGCGCCGGATCCCGGGACGAGCCGGCCGAGGAGCACGCACCGGCGCGCCCGGGTCCGCCCGGTGAAACCGTCCCGATGCCCGGCACGGGTCCGCTCGTGCGGCACCTGGCCGATCTGCACGGTGTCGACCTGGCGACAGTGCACGGCACCGGCCGCGGGGGCCGGATCACACGCGCCGACGTGGAGCACGCCCAGCCGCCTCGCGCGCCGCGAGTGCGGGCCACCCCGTACGCCCGGCGCCTCGCCCTGGAGCTGGGCGTCGACCTGGCAGCGGTGCGGGGCACCGGGGACGCCGGAGCCGTGCGGGCGGCGGACGTGCGGGCGGCCGTGCGCTCCCCCGGCGGCGGAGACGGGCCCGGGCGGCCGGAGCCGGGCCCGCTGAACGGCGAACGGCGTCCGGACACCGCCGAACGGGGCGAGGGCCGCGCGGAGGACCGTACGGACACCATGCGCCGTGCCATCGCCGGTCTCATGAGCCGCTCCAAGCGGGAGATCCCGCACTACTACCTGTCCACCACCATCGACCTGACGGCGGCCGAGGACTGGCTCCGCCGGACCAACCGCGACCGTACGCCCGCCGGCCGGCTCGTGCCCGCGGCCCTGCTCCTGAAGGCCGCCGCCGTGGCGGCACGCGAGGTGCCGGCGCTCAACGGCTACTGGCTGGACGACGGGTTCGCCCCCGCCTCCGCGATCAACCTGGGCATCGCGGTCTCGCTCCGGCAGGGCGGACTGCTCGCCCCGGTGATCCACGACGCCGACACACTGCCGCCCGACGTCCTCATGACCCGGCTGAAGGAGGTGGTGCAGCGTGCCCGCCGAGGGCGGCTGCGCGGGACCGAGACGTCCGGCGCCACCCTGACCGTCACCAGCCTGGGCGACCAGGGTGTGGAGGCCGTGTTCGGGGTGATCCACCCGCCCCAGGTGGCCCTGGTCGGCTTCGGCGCCGTAGTCGAACGGCCGTGGGCCGCGGGCGGCATGCTCGGAGTGCGTCCGGTGGTGACCGCGACCCTGGCCGCCGACCACCGGGCCACGGACGGCGCCGTGGGGGCGCGCTACCTCACGGCGGTCGGCCGACTTCTGCAGAGACCGGAGGAGCTGTGAGCCGCATGAAGCCACTGAACGAGGCGGAGGCCCGGTCGCTGGTCGAGGAGGCGATCGCGCAGGTCGTCCCCGACGCCGACTTCACACTGGTCGGACCGGACGACAAGTTCCGCGACGTGCTCGAACTCGACTCGCTCGATTTCCTCAGCCTGGTCGAGCTGCTGTCGGAGCGTGCGGGCATCCGTATCGACGAGGAGGACTACCCGGACCTGACCACCCTGTCCGCCACGACACGGTTCCTGGTCGAGAGGACCGGCGGCGGCCGGGGGGCATGACCGGACTCAATGGCAAGCGGCGCGTGCGGCGGGAGAGGAGACGGGCGCGGTGACGATTCCCCTGGTGGTGGGCGTCGACGGCTCCGAGGCGAGTCTCGAGGCCGTCGACTGGGCCGCCGGCGAGGCGGTCCGGCACGGGGTCCCGCTCCGACTGCTGCACGCGGCGGCCGGTGAGCGGGAGGCGTCCGCCGTGCTCGGCGCCGCCTCGGCGCGCGCCAGACAGGCCGCTCCGGCGGTGGTCCTGTCCAGCGAGGTGTCGCACGAGGACGCGGCCACCGCCCTGGTCGGCGAGGGACGCAACGCCTTCGCGCTGGTGCTGGGGAACAGGGGGCTCGGGGATCTGTCCGGCATGCTTCTCGGCTCGGTCGGCCTCGCCGTGGCCGCGCGCGCCGACTGCCCGGTGGTCGTGGTCCGCGGCGGTTCCGAACACCGCGCCACCGGGTTCGGAAGCGTCGTCGTGGGCGTCGAGGACGGCGAGAGCAGCGGCACGGCCGTGGACTTCGCGGTGCGCGAGGCCCAGGTGCGGCGCTGCCGGCTCGAGGCGGTGCACGCCTGGAGCGCACCGGCCGGTGCCTGTACGACGCCGCAGGCGTCCTCCTGGCAGTTGGAGGCGCACCGGCGGCCCCCGGCCCAGGTTCTCGACGACGCCCTGCGCCGGCCCGCGGAAAGGTACGGCGACGCCAGGGTGAGCCGGCGCCTGATCGAGGAGCCGGCCCGCCGGGCGCTGCTGGAGGCCGCGTCGACCGCGGATCTGCTGGTCGTGGGCGCCAGGCGGCGGCTGGGCCATCCGGGGCTGCAACTCGGCCTGGTCAGCCACGCGTTGCTGCATCACGCACCGTGCCCCGTGGCCGTCGTCCCGCAGGTGTGACCGGCGCGGGACCGGCTTCCGGGGCCGGTCGCCGGTGCGCCGGGGACCTTCGGCCCCCTGCCGCGGTACGGCGGCCGTCGCATCGTGGAGGGACGCCAGGCAATGCCAGGCAAGGAGAGAACGATGTCGCACACAGGACAGTGGAAGGTACGTCTCGACCTCTTCGAGGACGACGACGGCACGACGAAGGCGCACCTGGTGCTGGACACCGGCACCACGGCACTCACCGGCCACGGGTCCGCGCACTGCCATCCGGCGGACACCAACGTGCCGGAGATCGGCGACGAGCTGGCGGCGGGCAGGGCCCTGGTGGATCTCGCCCATCAGCTGCTGGAGACCGCCGAACGCGACGTCCGGGCCATGGCCGCCGCACGAGCCGACACCCGTCGGACGGCCGGACGGCCCCTCTGAGACCCGGCCGCCTCATGGTGTTCCGGCAGGGGGCTCCCCGGCGGCGTCCGTCCGGACGGCGATCCGCGCGGTGACCGAGACCACGCCGTCGACGCCCCGGCACAGCTGCTCGACGACGGGGACGAGGCTGCCGTGCTCCACGGTGCCCGCGAGGGTGACCCGCCCGTCGCGCACCTCCGCGGTCACGTCCCTCGGTTCGAGCCCCAGGGTGCGCCGCAGCACATCCGTGGTGATCTCCTCGCGGATGGCCTCGTCCCGGCGGAGGAAGACCCGCAGCAGATCACCGCGGCTGACGATGCCCAGCAGCCGGTCCGCCTCGTCGACCACGGGCAGGCGTTTGACCTTCTGGGTCTCCATGAGGCGGGCGGCCTCGACCACGGTCCACTCGGGCCGTGCGCACACCGCGGGGGCGGACATGAGTTCCTCGGCGCGGGAGCCCCCGGCCTTGGCCCGCTCCCAGGCCTCCAGACGCGGGATGGGGGCCCTGCCGGACGGGTCGGCCTGGTCGGCGCTCTTGCGCAGCAGGTCGGCCTCCGACACCACGCCCATCGGACGGCCGATCTCGTCCACCACGGGTACGGCGGTGACCCCATTGTCCTCCAGCAGCCTGACGAGCTCCTTGAACGGCGTGTCGGGCCGTGCCCGGACGACGTCCCGGGACATGAGCTCCTCGACTGTGCGGTGATGCATGGTGCCTCCCGGGTGCGGGGCGCCCGCCTCGCTCCTGGAGCCGCGCCCCGTGCGGCGGTGCGGCCCGCGTGGCAGGTTGGATACAGCACCATTCTGAGGAGAGGGCGGCGATCATGCGAGCTCACCTCGGCGACCAACTCGTCATCGAGAGCCCGGCCACCGGCGGTGCCAGGCGCGACGGCGAGATCGTCGGACTCCACCACGACGACGGAACACCCCCCTACGACGTGCGCTGGTCGGACACGGACGACGTGACGCTCGTGTTCCCCGGCCCGGACGCCCACGTACGCCATCTGGAGCACGAGCGGTCGCCGGAGGCGGGCGAGGCGGCGGCGACCGGCGAAGCACCGCCGGCGACCGGCGAGGCGGCGGCCGCGACCACGGCGACCGGGGCGACCGGGCCGAGGGGCGAGCACAACCCCGGTGACACCGGCCGGCGGGTGGCCGTCGAACGCCGAAGGCGCGGGCTCAGCCGGGAGGAGACCGCAGGCCGCGCGCGGATGTCGCCCCAGTACCTGGCCTACCTGGAGGAACAGCCCGCCGATCCGTCGTTGGCGACGCTCATCAGGCTGGCGGACGCGCTGGGCACCTCGGTCGCCGCGCTGCGTGGCGGAGGCATCGATCTCCCGCCCGGTCAGGGCCACGCACTGCTGCACCCCGAGCTCCGGGACCTCAGCCCGCAGGAGTGCCGCGCCCTGCTCTCCAGCCACGGGTTGGGGCGCGTCGCGGTGTCGACGTCCGAGGGCCGCCCGGCGGTGGTCCCGGTCAACTACGAGTTCGTCGATGACGCCATCGTCTTCCGGACCGCACCCCACTCCGTGCCGGCGGCGGCTGCGGAGACGGAGGTCGCCTTCGAGGTCGACCACGTGGACGAGGCCCTGAGCCAGGGCTGGAGCGTGCTCGCCGTCGGACCGGCACGTGTGGTGACGGACCCGGAGGCGGTACGCCGGCTCGCCCAGCGGGCGCACACCACGCCGTGGGCGGGCGGCGAGCGCGAGATGTGGGTGTCGATCGAACCCACCAGCCTCACGGGCCGCCGGATCACCCCTGCAGGCCGGTAGCCGCGTCGTCACCGGCGCTCGCCGGCGGCACGGCCGCTTCGGTCCGCGGCCCGGCCGGGCCGGCACAGCCCGCGCAGCGGAGGGAATGGCGCCGGATGTCGGAGTGGACGTGGGAGTGGACGGGGTACGACCCTGCCGCCGAGCAACTGCGCGAGTCCCTCTGCACGCTGGGCAACGGCTACTTCGCCACCCGCGGCGCGCTGCCCGAACGCCGGGCCGGCCTGGTGCACTGTCCGGGCACCTACGCGGCGGGGTGCTACAACCGCCTGGAGTCGGCCGTCGCGGGGCGGCGGGTCGTGAACGAGGACATGGTCAACCTCCCCAACTGGCTCTGCCTGCGGTTCCGGGCGCGCCGCGCGGACGGCACGTGGGGCCCGTGGTTCTCCCCCGGCACGCACACCCTGCTGGAGCACCGGCACACCCTGGACCTGCGCCGGGGCACCCTCGCACGGTCCTCCCGCCACCGGCACGACGAACTGGGCGTGTTTGACGTCCAGCAGACCCGTCTGGTGCACATGGATGACCCGCACCTGGCCGCACTGCGGACCGTGCTCACGGCCGAGGACTGGACCGGGGACATCGAGATCGAGAGCTCGCTGGACGGCGACGTCGTCAATGGCAACGTGCACCGCTACCGGGCACTCGAGCGCCACCACCTGAACCACGTGCGAACCGGTGCGCAGAAACCCGACTCCATCTGGCTGACCTGCCGCACCAGCACATCGGACATCGCCGTCGCCCTGGCCGCCCGGACGACGGTCCGCGCGGACGGGGCTCCGGTCTCCTCGGTGCTCCGGCCCGCCCGCCACCGCGCCGTGCACCGTCTGGTCGTCCCCGTGACGCCCGGCCGGCCCGTCACCGTGGACAAGACGGTGGCCCTGCACACCTCGCGGGACACCGCGATCAGCGGCCCCCTCGGCGAAGCCGTCGACCGGGTGTCCGCGGCGGCGGACTTCGCGGCCCTGCTCGACTCGCATGCCGCGGCCTGGGACCGGCTGTGGCGACGCGCGGACGTGCGGGTGCCGGGAGAGGCCGGCCGTATCCTGCGCTTCCATCTCTTCCACGTCCTGCAGACGCTGTCACCGCACACGGCGGAGCTGGACGCGGGAGTGCCTGCCCGGGGTCTGCACGGCGAGGCCTACCGGGGTCATGTGTTCTGGGACGAGCTCTTCGTGCTGCCCTATCTCAACCTGCACCTGCCGGAGGTCTCCCGGGCACTGCTGGACTACCGCCACCGGCGCCTCCCCCGGGCCTGCGCGGCGGCGGCCGCGGCCGGCCGGGCCGGGGCGATGTATCCGTGGCAGAGCGGGAGCAACGGGCGTGAGGAGTCCCAGGAGTGGCATCTCAACCCCGCGTCGGGCCGCTGGCTGCCGGACCACTCGCGCCTCCAGCACCACGTGGGTTCGGCGATCGCCTACAACGTCTGGCAGTACTGCGAGGCCACCGGTGACACGGAGTACCTGCACACCAAAGGCGCGGAGATGCTGCTGCAGATCGCCCGCTTCTGGGCGGACCTGGCGGTCTTCGACCGTGGCACGCGCCGCTACCGGATCCGCGGTGTCGTCGGCCCCGACGAGTACCACGACGGCTATCCCGGCGCCGCGCGGCCCGGGCTGGACGACAACACGTACACCAACGTCACCGCCGCCTGGGTCCTCACCCGCGCCCTGGAGCTCGTGCGGCGCCTTCCCGCGTGGCGGCGCGAGGAGCTGTTCCAGCGGCTCCGGCTGAACGCCGACACGCTGCCGCAGTGGGACGATGTCTCCAGACGGCTGCGGGTGCCCTTCCACCAGGGCGTCATCAGCCAGTTCGAGGGCTACGACGACCTGGCCGAACTCGACTGGGACGCGTACCGCGCCCGCTACGGCACCATCCGGCGGCTGGACCGCGTGCTCGAGGCGGAGGGCGACACGGTTAACCGGTACAAGGCGTCCAAGCAGGCCGACGTGCTCATGCTCGGTTACCTGTTCTCGCCCGCGGAACTGCGGGCCCTGTTCCTGCGTCTCGGTTACCACCTGGACGACGAGATCTGGCGCGGCACCGTCGACTACTACCTCCGGCGCACCAGCCACGGCTCGACCCTCAGCGAACTCGTCCACGGCCTGGTCCTCGCCAGGGCCAGACGGGCCGACGCGTGGCAGTACGTCCACGAAGCCCTGGAGGCCGACATCGCCGACATCCAGGGCGGCACCACGGGCGAAGGCATCCACCTCGGCGCGATGGCCGGAACGCTCGACCTGGTCCAGCGCGGCCTGACGGGACTGGAGACACGCGAGGACGCCCTGTGGCTGGATCCGGTGCCCCTGCCGGCGCTGTCCGAGTACGGGTTCTCGCTCCACTACCGCGGTCACTGGGGTGTCGGCGTGCGCCGCCGGAGCGGACAGCTGGAGATCGCCGTACCCGACTCCGAGCAGTCCGCGATCCGCGTGGTCCTGGCCGACCGGGCGGTGACCATCGCCCCCGGGGAGACGTGCACGCTCGTTCTGCCGACGGACTGACGCCGCGGCGGTCGCCGCCCCTTGACGGCGCTCCCCTCGTGCGAGCGGCCACGGCGCCGTGGCCTGGGCTACGCCCGGGACTCCGTGTGCCGGGGCATCAGCACGAAGGCGACCGCCGCCACGGCGAGCGGCAGGACGCTGACCGCCAGCATGGTGAGCCGCAGTCCATCGGTGAAGTCCAGCCCGAGTCTCAGTCCTGAGGCCTGTCGGAGCAGGTTCGGGTCGTACGCGTTGCCACCGGGGTTCTGCGCCATCCCGCTGCGCACGGCGTCCACGGCCTGTTCGGCCTTCCTGACCGACAGGTCGCGCGCCTTCGCGTCCGCGAGCCACCGCCGCCGGAAGAAGAAGTCGAACAGCAGGAGGTAGACGGTGGGCCCGAACGCGGAGCCGGTCATCGCGAAGGCCATCTGGACGGAGGCCACGGTGCCCGAATGGCCGGGCGGCGCTTGGGAGAGGACCGTCTCGGACACCGAGGTGGAGGTGACCAGCGACCCGAGGTTGCAGAGCCATGTGGCCGACACGAGCAGCCACAGCGCCATCGTGGGCCCGGCGGTGCCCGCCAGCGACAGTCCGCTCCCCGCCATCACCAGCAGGCCGGTGACCATGACCGGCCGCGGCGAGTACCTCCCCACCAGGCGCCCGGCCAGGACGACGGCACCGGCGATCAGCAGCGTGCCGGGAAGGTACAGCAGGCCGATGGCCTCGGGGGACAGCGACAGCACGAGGCTCCCGAACTGGCCGAGAACGAGGCCGAGTCCGGCCGCGAGGAAGTTCAGCGTGAGGGTCGCGGCCAGGGCCACGCCGAACGGCGTGCTGCGGAACAGCGCCAGGTCCAGGGCTGGTTCGGCGGTGCGGCGTTCGTGGCGGACGAAGAGCAGGGCGACGACCGCACTGATCACCAGCGGCGCCCAGGTCTCAGGCCGGGAGACTCCGTTCTGCGCCGCCGCCAGGCCGACGACGAGGGCCAGCAGGGCGGTCCCCATCATGGTCACGCCGGCCAGGTCGAGACGACGCCCCCGCTGCACGGGTGACTCGGGGACGTACCGGACCGTCAGCCAGAGCGAGACCAGACACAGCAGCGGGCCGATCAGGAACAGGAGCCGCCAGCCGACCGCCGCCACCACCCAGCCCGTGAACGCGGGCACCACCCCGCAGAGAACCGTCGTGACGGCCATCAGGAGCCCGATTCCCATGGGCCGCCGCTCCGGCGGCACCGCCACTTTCAACAGGGCCAGCGGCACTCCCAGCAGCGCCGTCATCCCCAGCCCGACCAGCAGGCGCATCACCAGCAGGAACCAGAAGCCGGGAGACAGCGTGGAGAGCAGGTCGACGAACGTGACGACGAGGAGTCCGGACGTCAGCAGCCGCTTGAGGCCGACGATGTCCCCGAGGCTGCCCGCGGCGAGGACCGCGGCGGCCATCACCAGGGTCGCCGCTCCGCTCAGCAGCCCGAGGGCGTGCGGCGGCACATGAAGGGCCCGGCTCACCTGCGGCAGGTTCAGGCTGAGCACCAGCGGCTCGACGACCGTGACGGTGAAGGCGAGAGCGAGGGCGAGGACTACCGGCAGAACCGTCAGCTGCGCGCGGGACCCGGTCGCCGGCACCGTACCGCCTCCCGCACTCCCACGTCGCATGCCGGCCGACGCTAACCCGCGCCGCGGGTGCCGACGGGCTTCACCCGCGGCGACACGCAGGGAGGTCCGGCGTTCGGGTCATCGGATCAGCCCAGGCCCTGATGGAGCAGTCGAAGGACCCGGTCGGAGACGGTGTCGGGGTCGGCGCCGCGTTCAACGGCGGTCATGGCCGCCTGGAGGAGGCCGCCGACCAGCTGGGTGGTGAGCTGCGGCTCGCCCGGGCCGAGGGCGCTGATCGCCGACTGCAGGGGCGCGTAGTGGGCGAGGTGCAGTTCGTGCACGCGGGCTCGGCACTCGGGAGGCAGGTCGGCCCGCATGAGCGCCTCCGCGGGGCGGTGCATGCCCCGGGCGGCCAGGAGGAGCTCGGTACGGACGAAGGCGGCGACGCGCGCGGCGGGTTCGTCCGCGTCGCGCAGGGCGTCGGCCATGGCGGCGTCCGCGGTGGTGAAGGACTCCTCGACGATGGCCGCCACGAGTGCGGCGCTGGAGGGGAAGTACTGGTAGAAGCTGGAGCGGGCGAGGCCCGCGCGGGCGCCGACCGCGGCCGGGGTGACGGCGGCGGCGCCCTGCTCGACGAGGATGTCGACGGCGGCCCGGATCAGCGCGGCGCGTTGCTGTGCACGGTGCTCGGCGACGGTGGCGGCGTTGATCTTGGGCATGGTCCGGCGGTGCCTTTCGGTGTCTCGGTCAGGTCAGCCGGCCGTCCCGCAGGGTCAGGACGTGGTCGGCAGCGTCCAGTATCTCCGTGTCGTGCGTGACCATGACGGTGGCGGTGTGGTGGACCCGGGTCTGCTCGGCGAGCAGTTCCACGATGTCGCGGGCGCGGGCCCGGTCCAGTGCGGAGGTCGGCTCGTCCACGAGCAGGATGTCGGGAGCGAGGACGAGGGCTCGGGCCAGGCCGACGCGCTGCCGCTCACCGCCGGAGAGCTGGTGGGGGCGACGGTCGGCGCGACCGGTCATGCCGACCGCCTCCAGGAGCTCGTCGGCACGCCTGCGGGTGGTGCTGTCCAGGCGCCCGGCGACGTGGGCCGGCAGCAGCAGCTGCTCACGGGCGGTGAGCGAGGCCATGAGGTTGGCGTGCTGGAAGACGTAGCCGATGTGCCGGCGTCGGTGGGCGGTGCGCTGGTGTTCCTTGAGCGTGGTCAGGTCGACGCCGGCGACGTGGACCGTCCCTCCGGTGGGCGTCTGCAGGCCGCCGGCGACGGCGAGGAGGCTGGACTTGCCCGACCCCGAGGGGCCGGTGACCGCCAGGAACTGGCCGGCGCCGGCGGTGAGGTCGACCTGGTCCAGAGCCGTGACCTGTTGCTGGTCGTCGCCCAGGCGCAGGGTGACGCCGGTCAGACGCAGCGCGGGGGGCGTGGCGTCGCCGGCTGCCTGGGCGTGCGCGGGTGCGGGGGTGGGGCGTGTCATCGGTTGGCTCCCAGGGCGGTGAGGGCCTGCACCTTGGTGATGCGGCGCACCGCGACGGCGGCGCCGGCCAGGCCGAGGACGATCAGCAGGACGGCGGCCAGGACGACCTGGCCGGTTCTCAGCGTGAAGGGGGCCGAGCCGTTCATGGCGCCGCCCAGGGCGAGGCCCACGGCGGTGCCCGCGGCGGTGGCGGCCAGCAGGACGGTGGCGACCTGGGTCAGGGCGTCGCGCAGGATGTAGCCGGTCGAGGCGCCGATGGCCTTGAGCAGGGCGATCTCCTGGCGGCGCTGGATGGTCCACACGGTGAAGAACGAACCGACGACGAGCGCGGAGATGGCGTAGAGGAAGCCGCGGATCAGGCTCATCGTGCTGGATTCGGCGGCGTAGCCGGGTGAGGCGGCGAAGGTGCCCTCCTTGTCGACGGTCCGGGTGTCCAGGCGCCGGTCGGCGGCCTGGACGTCGGCGCCGGGGGCGAGCCGCAGGGCCACGGCGGTCGCCTGGCTGCTCGCCGCGGCGGGGAGGGGGCCGGGCAGTCCGTAGTGGAGCTTCTGCCACAGCGGCAGCGAGGCGTACACGACTCCGACGTGGCCGAAGGACGCGTGGCCGATGGTGCCGGTCACGGTGAGGGGTGTGCCGGCCTGGCCGGCGACGAGCCGGTCTCCGACCTTGACGCCTTCCTCGGCGATCTCCTCACTGATGAGGACGCCGTTCGGATCCGCGGACAGCGGCCGGCCCGAACGGGGCGCGGGAGCGAGGAACCCCTCGGGCCGCACCCCGAACACGGCGAGGTTGAGCTGCTTGCCGCCCGGGCCGCCGAGTTCGGCGTGCACGAGCTGCTGTCCCAGGGGTTCGGCCGCGCGGACGCCCGGTTGTCCGGCCCACGCCCGCCAGGTCTTCCGCGACACGGTGGACCGGGAGAACATCTCCGTCGAGGCGCTCTTGTCGAAGGCCATGTGGGTCGCCGGCAGCGCGCGCAGCGAGGAGACGCCGGCGTCCGCCAGGCCGCTCGCCAGGCCGGACAGGATGACGCCGAGAACCGCGATCATGGCGACGACGGCGCCGATGAGGGCGAAGCGCCCGCGGGCGAACCGCAGGTCGCGCAGAGCGAGGAACATGTGGTTCTCCGTCCGCTTCAGGCGCCGACGGCGGCGACGGTCTCGAACGCCTCGGTCTCGCCGGCCGTCCCGTGGGCGGACGGGCCGTGGGCGGACGGGCCGTGCGCGGCGCGGAAGGCCGGTGACCGCGTCCACGCCGAGAAGGCGTCGCGGGTGGTGAACTCCATCACCGCCACGTAGGCGCCGCCTTCGCGCTCGGGCCGCAGCAGTCGCGCGCCGACCAGGCCGACCACGCCCGGCAGGGTCTCGCGCATGCTCGCCGCGAACCGCTCCTCGAACGCCGCCGCGCCCGCGGCGGGCACCGGCAGCCGATTCATCACCGTGTACATCAGGAATCCGTTCCTCAGGCAGGGGAAAGCTCTGCCGGCGCATCACTTGCCGACAGCAGTGTCAGCATCCTAGCGAAGGTTCCCGACAGGTCTGTCAGCAAGTCGGGGGTGGCCGGTTCGCCGGGCACCGGGGCCGGCCGGATCTCCGACGCGCAGTGGCCCGACAGCCCGGGATGTCCGGCACGTAGGCCGCCCTGCCCGGCGCACGGGCGTCCGTCGACACGCCCGCACGGGCGTCCACCGACGCGCCGGCACGCTCCGAGGTCCCGCGCCTCTCCGCCGGTCGCCCCTCCCCCGGTTCCCGGCCGGCATCCGGGCCGGGCCCCCCGCTCGCGTGTTAGCCCACCTGCGGGATGTGTTGCGTCGGTCACCGGTCAACGCGGTCTCCGGTGCTTCGATCAAGCCAGGAGGCATATGTCATGGCTGACAAGCGACAGCAGGACTCACCATCCCCCAACACCACGTCCCGGCGCCGGGTGCTGGCCGCGGCCGCCCTCGCGCCCGCCCTCACACCCGTGCTCGGCGCCGCGCCGGCCCGGGCCGGCGCCCTGCACGCCCGGCAGGACGAGCACGCCCCGATCCAACCGGTGATGACCAAGCTGACGGACTGGGCGGCCGTGGGAGCGGCGCTCGGCCGGCCCGGTGACATGCGGCGGTTCATGTACCACACGGCCTTTCCACGGCGGGACCTCAAGGTGCGCTCGCGAGGCGTCCTGGTCGATCCCGCGCTCGCCCTCGGCACGCACCTGTCCTTCGTCCGGTACTCGGACCTCAGCACGCTCCTCATGGGCGACACCGTCGTCACCGAGGACGAGCTGCAGCGCTTCTGCGATGTCCTGCAGCGGCACGGCGTCATGCAGACCGCCATCCACAAGCACCTGCTCGCCCACCAGCCGCCCGTCTGGTGGGTCCACGTGCACGCGCACGGTCACGATCCGGTGGCCGTCGCCCGGGGCCTGCGCGCCGCGCTCGACCGCACCGGTACCCCGCCCGCCGCACCCGCCGCGCCCACGCCGCCCGTCGACCTGGACACCGCCGCCATCGACGCGGCGATGGGCGTCAAGGGCGTCGCCGACGGTGTGATCTACAAGAGCACCTTCGTCCGTCGTGAGACCGTCACCGACGGCCACATGGTGCTGCCTCCGGGGCTGGGAGCCACCACCTCGGTCAACTTCCAGCCGCTCGGTGGCGGACGGGCCGCCCTCAGCGGTGACCTGGTCATGGTCGCCGACGAGGTGCAGCCCGCCCTCACGGCCCTGCGACGCGGTGGCATCGAACTCGTCGAGCTGCACCATCACAACCTCAACGACCAACCACGGCTGTTCTTCGTCCACTACTGGGCCGTCGGCAACGCGGTCAGGCTCGCCGCAGCGGTTCGCAAGGCCGTGGACACCACCAACGTCGTACCCATGCCCGGAGGAGCCGGCCAATGACCGCGGACAACGAGACACTCAGCTGCCCGTTCGACTTCAGCAGAGCCCTGGACTTCGATCCCTCGCTGGAGTCCTTGATGCGGCACGGATCGCCCGTGCGCATCCGGCTTCCCTACGGCAGCGCGGATGCCTGGCTGGTCACCGGCTTCGACGCCGTCAAGCAGGTGACCACCGACCAGCGGTTCAGCAGGGCGGGCATCACCGGTCACGACTACCCCAGGATGACGCCGGAGCCCATCGTCTCCCCGGAGTCGATCAACGTGATGGACCCGCCGCACAGCAGCCGGGTTCGTCACCTGGCCTCGCAGGCCTTCACGCAGCAGCAGGTCGACGGCATGCGGCCCCGGATCGTGCAGCTCGTGGACCGCCTGCTGGACGAGATGGAGGAACAGGGACCGCCGGCGGACGTGGTCGAGCACCTGTCCGACAAACTCCCCCGGCACGCCGTCCTGGACCTTCTCGGCATCAAGCGGGAGGAGTGGCCCTGGATCGAGGACGCCGTGCACCAACTCCTCGTCGTGGGCGCGGAGAACAAGGAAGCCGCCATGAAGGCCAAGGCGGACATGGCGGCCTACTTCGCGGAACTGGTCGCACAGCGCCGTAAGTCACCGGGTCCGGACATCATCAGCGCGATGGCCGCCGCACAGGACGGCGACGAGCAGCTCGACGACAGGGAACTGGCCTTCCTGGCACTGACGTTGGCGCTCAGCGGCCAGGACACCGCGACCTGCCAGATCAGCGACATCACCTATCTGCTCCTGACCCGTCCCGCGCTGCTGCAGCACCTCAGGAGCCGGCCCGAGACCTTGACCGACGTCCTGCACGAGCTGCTCCGCTACATCCCGTTCCGCAAGGGCGTCGGAATTCCCCGGGTGGCTCTCGAGGACGTGGAGCTCGACGGTGTGCGCATCCGGGCGGGCGACTTCGTCCACGTCTCGTACCTGACGGCCAACCGGGACCCGGAGCGCTATCCGGACCCGGACGTCGTGGACCTCGACCGCCCCAACGCTCCGCACATGACGTTCGGCTGGGGCGGGCACCGGTGCATCGCGATGCCCCTCGCCATGGCGGAGCTCGAAGTGGCCATCGGCCGGATGGTGGAGAGGTTCCCCCGGCTGAGGCTCGCGGTGGCACCCGAGGAAGTGCGGTGGGACACGAAGACCATCAGACGGTTCCCGCTGGAGCTGCCGGTGGCCTGGTAGACGCGTCCGGCTGTCCGCGTCACGGGGACGCGGATCCGGCCGGGGCGAGGACGAGCATGACCATGGGGGCGCCGCCGGCGGCGCCCGAAACGCACCGCACCGGCTCGCCCGGTGCGGGGCGGGGCGGGGCGGGGCGGGGCCCGGCGCGTCGCCGCCTCACTTTCGGGAGGCGCGCCTCATGAGCACCGTCAGGACCACGCCGCAGGCAACGGCGATGCTCCCCAGGACGAGCGGGATCACCGGCCGGTGACCACCGTTCCCCGACACGCTGAGGGATATCGCGGCGATCCCGGCACCGCACATCACCGCGCTCGCGACTTTCAGTCTGAGCATCGACCCGGGCCGTTCCCTTCGTCGAGGCCCGCCGCCGGTCCGGTCAGCGAGCCGATGGGGTGAGGACGGTGCGGTCGAACGGGCCACCGTGTGCGGCGGCGTACGTGACGGCGTCGTTGACGGCGTGGAGGCCGAACGACCGCACCCGTTCGGGGGCGAGGTCCAGTGTGCCCGAGGCGATCAGCCGGATGATGCCGACGTTCGCCGTACGCGGGTACATCCACTGGCCGCGCACGGTGATCGAGTTGCGCATGATCCACGGGTACGGCAGTGCGAGGTCGTCGCCGCCGAGCATGCCCACGCCGCCCATGAGAACGACGCGGCCGTACTCGCGCACGGTCATGGCCGCCGTGCGCGACGCCGAGCTGGGCGCGCTCGGCGGCAGCAGGTCGATCACCATGTCGATCGGGCCGCCGGCCGCCGCGGCCAACGCCGCGCGGTCGCCGGCCTCGTCCCCGGTCAGCGGGACCGGGCGCACACGCGGACCGAACCGGTCGGCGAGGAGGCCGAGCGCGGCCCGGTTGCGGCCCGGAGCGATCACCCGGGCCGCCCCCATGGCGAGCGCGACCGCGACCGCACTGCTGCCGAGGTTGCCGGTGGCCCCGCTGACGAGCAGCGTCTCGCCGGCTGCGAGCCCGCCGGCCAGCAGCCCGCCGTAGGGGATGACGTGCATGCCGAGCGCGGCCCAGCGGGCCGGGTCGTCCCCGGCCGCCGCGGGCAGCGGGAAGACGTTCTCCGTCAGGACCCGCATGAACTCGGCGTACGAACCGTCGTGCAGGTGCCGGGCGAGCCGCGCGCCGCCCTCGCCGCGCGAACTCCAGCCCTGGAGCGTGATGTCGGGCGTCAGGGCGTCGTCCCGGGAGCGCACCGTCGAGTCGCACCACACCAGGTCGCCGGGGCGCAGCCGGGTGGCGTCCGGGCCCACCTGGACGACCCGTCCCACCCCGCCGATCCCGGGCACGACGGGAGGGACCAGGGGGTAGTCGCGCTCGCCGCTGAAGACCTCGGCCGCGTACGGGGCCACGCAGGCGGCGAGCACCTCGACCACCACCTCGCCGCCGCCGGCCCCGGGGTCGGGCACCTCCCGCACCGACAGCGGGGCTCCGAACCGCGTGAGAACTGCTGCTCGCACGTGCTGACCTCGTGTTCCTCGTGTTCCTCCGTGTCCGCCGCGATCGACACTAGGAGCCGGACGGTCATGCGGGAAGCGACGATCACGCATCCGTGGTATGCGTGTACCGCATGGACGTCTCCAGCACAGGCCTGCGGGTCCTGCGGCAGATCGCCGAGTCCGGCAGCTTCACCGCGGCGGCCACCCGGCTCGGCTACACCCAGTCGGCGATCTCACGCCAGGCCGCCTCCCTCGAACGAAGCGCGGGCACCGCTCTGTTCGAACGCCGCCCCGACGGAGTGCGGCTCACCCCGGCGGGTCTGACCCTGCTGCGCCACGCCCGCACGATCCTGGACTGCCTCACGGCCGCCGAGCGCGACCTCACCGGCACCGCCCCGCGGACCGAACTGGTGCGGCTGGGGCTGTTCCTGAGCGCCGGCGCGGCCCTCCTGCCTCCCGCACTCACCCGCCTCGCGGTGACCGACCCGCAGATCACGGTCACGACCACCGAGGGCACCACGCCCTCCCTGATCCGGGCACTGCGCGCGGGCTCGGTCGACCTGGCCGTCCTGACATCCCGCCCGCCCCACCGGCCCCTGGACGGCGAGTCGCCGCGCCTGCACGCCGAGACCGTCGCGGACACCGAACTGGTCGTGGCGGCTTCTTCGACCGGCGAGTTCGCCGGCCGCACCACGGTGCACGTCGACGAACTGGTCGCCGCCGCGTGGATCGCCGCTCCGGCGTCGAACGCCGAGCCACTGCTCGGCGTCTGGCCGGGCCTGCCCGGGCGGCCGCACGTCGTGCACTGCGCGCGCGACTGGCTGACGAAACTTCAGCTGGTCGCCGGCGGCTTCGGGGTGACCACGGTGCCCTCGCGGCTCTCGCCGGTGCTCCCGCCCGGAGTGAGCCTGCTGCACGTGGAAGGCGCGCCTGCCGAGGTCCGCCGGGTTCTCGTGGCGAGACTCCCCGGCCGCCCCAGCCCGGCGGTCACGGCCGTCACACGAGCGATCGTCTCGACCGCCTGATCCCTCGCGGAACGCGCCGTCGTGAGCGGGCAGGGCGATACGACGCCGTGGCGGAGTGACTCGGCCGCGCTGGCCGGATGCCTGCTGTCCCGGCGCTGTCCGTCGCTTCGGCCGTCCGCTCCGGCTCGTCGGAAGCCGACGGGAAGAACGGATGCGACCCACGTGCCGTGATCAGCCTCCCGGGCCGCGGAAGGCGCGTCGGAACAACGCCGCGACGAGGAAGGGTTCGCCGAAGCAGGCGGATTCGGCGGGCTCGTCGCGCATCCGCCGGATCTCCACCTCAGTGAGGTCGGCGAAGATGCGGCGCAGGGACTGCGGGGTGTAGGCGAGCCCTCCGTGCAGGCGGGCGTCGCGGTAGAAGGCGGCGTCGGGGAGGTCGGATCCCCCGTTCTCCGCGTCCGTGAAGCAGGTGAGCGCGAAGTGGCCGCCGGGTGCGAGGAGTTGGTCGAGCAGGGCGAGGTAGCTGATGCGGCGGTGGGGCGGCAGGTGGTGGAAGCAGCCCGAGTCGTAGATCAGGTCGTAACGCCCGCTCAGCTCGGTGCCCGTGAGGGCGAAGGCGTCTCCCCGGTGGAACCGGACACCGGCTCCGGCCTCTCGGGCGCGTTCCTCGGCCCAGTCCACG
This sequence comes from Streptomyces sp. 1-11, assembly GCF_007176755.1. Classification (GTDB taxonomy): domain Bacteria; phylum Actinomycetota; class Actinomycetes; order Streptomycetales; family Streptomycetaceae; genus Streptomyces. The sequence continues at coordinate 216,976 of NZ_BJTV01000007.1, read as the reverse complement.
GCTGCCGGGGAGAGGTCGACGGCGTCCACCTGGAAACCGAGGGAGTCCAGGTAGAGGGCGTTGCGTCCGGGACCGCAGCCGAGGTCGAGCGCCCGGCCCGGGCGGACGAGCCGCCGGTCGAGGTAGGAGACGAGGTTCTCGTCGGGCTTCGCCTCGAAGAACGGCACGGGTCTGGAGCGGTCGGCGTAGAAGGTGTCCCACCAAGCCGCCGCACCGCTCGTCCAGCGGTCGGCCTGCGGCGTGAACAGGTCGTCCAGGAGTTTCAGCACGTCCTCGACGGTGCGGATGCTCCGGTCCATCGGGCCCCCTCTCGTGTGGGGAGACAGTACGGCCGGGAGCACGACGTCTGGGCCGGACGTGCGGGCCGCGACGGCACGCAGGGCCGGTGGAGAGGTCCGGAGCCGGCTCCGCGGGCTACGACTCCGAACCCGGCACGCGCGGCCGCCCCTTCCCGGGCCGAGGGGCGTCACGGCGGCTTCCAGGGCCGCGCTCAGCCCACTTTTTCAAGCGCTCACAGCAGACCGTCCTCGCCTTCGAGATTCCGCCCGCGGCACGTCAGCTCCTGCCCTTGCCACCTGTCGTCCATCGGATGACAATCATCGCGGTCATCCGTACGATGACGATGCGGAGGAGGTGCCATGACGACGGCGGATCGAACTGACCGACCGGCCTCTGCCCTCGCGGGCGGCGGGGGCCCGGTGTCGTTTCTCGCCGCTGCCGCCGCCCTGGAGGCCATAGACGACGCCCTGCGGACCGCCCAGCGGCAGGTACCCGACGCTCCGGGCGCGTCCGGTGTCGGAGCGGAGCGGGCTCTGGCCTCCCTGTTGCTGCTGCGCCAGGTCCGGGAACAGCTCGCCGGATGGGAGACCGGGCTGATCGAGACCGCCCGGGAAGCGGGCGCCAGCTGGGCCGACCTCGCCCGGCCCCTCGGCGTCGCCAGCCGCCAGGCCGCCGAACGCCGGTACCTGCGCAACCGGCCGGGCCCCGCCGGGACGACCGGTGAACAGCGTGTCCAGGCCGCCCGCGAACACCGTGCCGCCCAGCGCAGCACCACCGCCTGGGCCCGGAACCACGCCGCCGAGCTGCGTCGCGTCGCCGCCCGGATCACCGCGCTGACGGACCTCCCCGACGCCGCCCGCCACCCGCTGGGCGAACTCGACGCGGCGCTCGCCCAGGACGATCCCGCAGCCCTCGTCCGCCCCTTGAACGCCGCCCGCCCCCACCTGGCGGCCCACCCCGACCTCGCCGCCCGGCTCGACGCCCTCACGTCGTCCGCCGCCGACTCCGGCTAGCCGACGGCCGGCACGGCGCCCGGTGAGGACGGGGCCGGCCGGGGGCCGGCGGCGGCCCGATCTTCACATCCGACGTTGTTTTCAGTGACCGAGCCAGTTGTCCGATGACAGGACTTTGTGAGGTATACGCGAACATGCCAACCGAAACCTTCGAGTTCCAGGTGGAGGCCCGTCAGCTGCTGCAGCTGATGATCCACTCCGTCTACTCGAACAAGGACGTCTTCCTCCGCGAGCTCGTCTCCAACGCCTCCGACGCGCTGGACAAGCTGCGCCTCGAGAAGCTGCGGCACGACTCCCTCGACGCCGACGTGTCCGACCTGCACATCGAGCTCGACGTCGACAAGGACGCCCGCACCCTGACCGTGCGCGACAACGGCATCGGCATGTCCTACGACGAGGTGGGGCGACTGATCGGCACGATCGCCCACTCGGGCACCGCCCAGTTCCTGCAGGAGCTGCGGGAAGCCAGGGAAAACGCCGGGGAAGGGGCCGAGGAAGGTCTCATCGGCCAGTTCGGCGTCGGCTTCTACTCCGGCTTCATGGTGGCGGACGCGGTGACCCTCGTGACGCGGCGCGCCGGGGAGAGCGAGGGCACCCGCTGGACGTCCCGCGGTGAGGGCACCTACACGCTGGAGACGGTCGCCGACGCGCCCCAGGGCACCTCGGTCACCCTGCACCTCAAGCCCGCCGACCCGGACAACCAACTGCACGACTACACCTCCCCGTTCAAGATCCGGGAGATCATCAAGCGGTACTCGGACTTCATCACCTGGCCCATCCGTATGGCGTCCGACGCCGCGGGACCGGACGGCTCGGGCCCGGCGGACGGGAGCGACGAGGCGCCCGCGTTCGAGACGCTCAACTCGACCAAGGCCCTGTGGGCGCGATCCCGCGACGAGGTGTCCGAGGAGGAGTACCACGAGCTGTACAAGCACGTCGGCCACGACTGGCGCGACCCGCTGGAGACGGTCCGGCTCCAGGCGGAGGGCACCTTCGAGTACCAGGCCCTGCTGTTCCTGCCCGCCCACGCCCCCTACGACCTCTTCAACCGCGACTACAAGCGGGGCCTGCAGCTCTACGTCAGGCGCGTGCTCATCATGGAGGACTGCGAGGCGCTGCTGCCGCCGTACCTCCGCTTCGTCAAGGGCGTCGTCGACGCGGCCGACCTCTCGCTCAACGTCTCCCGCGAGATCCTCCAGCAGGACCGCCACATCGACCTGATGCGCCGCCGCCTGACGAAGAAGGTCATCTCCACCGTCAAGGACCTGATGGCCAAGGACCCGGACCGCTACGCGACGTTCTGGCGTGAGTTCGGCACCGTCCTGAAGGAGGGGCTGGTCACCGACTCGGAGAACCGCGACGCCCTCCTCGCCGTGGCCTCGTTCGCGAGCACCCGCCACGACACCGAGCAGACCACGCTCAAGCAGTACCTGGAGCGGATGAAGGACGAGCAGGAGGACATCTACTACCTGACCGGCGAGTCCCGGGAGAGCATCGAGAACTCCCCGCACATGGAAGCCTTCCGGGACCGCGGCATCGAGGTGCTGCTGCTCACCGATCCCGTCGACGAGGTCTGGGCCGACGCCGTCGGCACGTACGAGGGGAAGAAGCTGCGGTCCGTCGCCAAGGGCCGCATCGACCTCGACGCCGAGGACTCCGATGCGTCCGAGGGCGAGCAGACGAAGCAGGACGAGGAGTACGCCGGTCTCCTCGGCTGGATGACGGACCAACTGGGCGAGGAGGTCAAGGAGGTCCGTCTGTCGTCGCGCCTGACCGTCTCCCCCGCCTGCGTGGTCTCCGACGCCGACGATCTGACCCCGGCCCTGGAGAACATGTACCGCGCGATGGGCCAGGAGGTGCCCCGCGCCAAGCGGATCCTGGAACTCAACGCCCAGCACCAGCTCGTGAAGGGCCTCAACCAGGCGTACACGGAGCGCACGGACCACACGTCGCTCGCGGAGACCGCCGAACTCCTCTACGGCCTGGCCGTACTCGCCGAAGGCGGCCAGCCGAAGGAGCCGGCGCGGTTCGTCAAGCTGATGGCGGACCGGCTGCAACGCGCCATGTGACCAGCCGGCCGGGACACCGGCGGCCCGCGCCGCGAACGCGGCCCGGGCCGCCGCGACCGCCTGCTGCTCGTACGCACCTGAGCCGGAGGCTCACACGGGTCCGGTTCCCCACCGCCGTGGCCACCGCCGCCCACCGCCCGAGTGCTTCACGTGGGGCGGGCGTTCTGCTGTCGGCCGAGACGGTGGCGCGGCCCATGGCATCGGCGGCAGGATCCTTCCATGCAGCCGATCTTCGTTCTCGTGCACAGTCCGTCCGTGGGCCCCTCGACCTGGCACCCTGTGGCCGAACACCTGACGGCGGCGGGATACCGGGTTCGGGTCCCCTCCCTGCTGCACATCGGCGCCGGCGAGCCTCCCTTCTGGCCCCGTGTCGCCGACGCCGTCCGCGACGACCTCCGGCAGGTCCCGGCCGGCAGTCCCGTCGTGCTGGCGGCGCACAGCAACGCGGGCCTGTTCCTCCCGGCGATCCGTGCCGGTCTGGACCATCCGGTGATGAGCTCCGTCTTCGTCGATGCCGCGCTGCCGGCCCGGGCGGGTTCGACACCTGTCGCCACGCCCGACCTCCTGGAGTTCCTCCGCCCGATGGCGGTGGACGGCAGGCTGCCGCGCTGGACCGACTGGTGGGACGAGGCGGACGTCGCGCCCATGTTCAGCGATCCGGCGATGCGCCGGACGGTCGTCGAGGAGCAGCCGCGCCTGCCGCTGTCCTACTACGAGCAGCACATCCCCGTCCCCGAGGGCTGGGACGACCATCCCTGCTCCTACCTGCTGTTCGGCCCTCCGTACGACGAACTCGCCGGCCAGGCCGGCGAGCGCGGCTGGCGCGTGGCGCACCTGCCCGGCGCACACCTGCACCAGATCGTCGACCCCGCCGGCACGGCACGGCACCTCGTCGAGCTCACCGCTACGGGAGTGAGGTGACGGTGCGGGCGTGCGAGCCGTAGACGGACGGCGCCGGAGGAGACCAGACCCCGGAGCACGAGGTACGCGCCGAACCGCTGTGGGCCGCCCTACACGCGGCGGCCGTGGCGGCGGTGCTCGTGGTCCTGCGGGTGGCGGTGCAGGGCGACGAGGGCGGCGTCGTCGTTGAGGTGACCGCGGGTGTGGGAGAGCAGGTCGCGGTGGATGTGGTGGAGCAGCGATTCGGGGCCGGTCCTGTTCCACTGGGCGACACGCGCCTCCAGGGGGTAGAAGCGGCCGTCGCGGTCGCGGGCCTCGATGACGCCGTCCGTGTAGAGCAGGAGGGTGTCGCCCTGCTCGAAGGGGGCCATGTCGATGGCGTACGCGTCCGGCCCCGTCTCGGCGACGCCCAGGGGTGGCGCCGGGTGCAGGCTGGGGACCGTGATGCCGCCGGCCGGGCTGAACAGCAGCGGAGGGGGATGCCCGCAGCTGATCATCCGGATGGTGTGGTCGTCGTCGGGGAGCTCCAGCAGCAGGGCGGTCGCGAAACGCTCGCCGGCCTCCGTGGCCGGCTCGAAGTCGGCCAGGTAGCGGCTCACGCTGTGCCCCAGGGTGGCCGCCAGGTCGGGGAGCGTGGCGTGCCGGTGGGCGGCCTCGCGGAAGGCCCCCATGAGCAGAGCGGCCTCGCCGATCGCCGACAGCCCCTTGCCCCGGACGTCCCCGATCATGATGCGCACGCCGCCCGTGATGCGCGTGGCCGCGTACAGGTCACCGCCAATCTGCGCCTCGTCCTCGGCGGCCAGGTACAGGCAGGCGATCTGCACGGGCCCCACGCGTTCGGGCAGCGGCCACAGCAGCCCGTGCTGCGCGGCCTCCGCGACCGACCGTACCTGGGCCAGCTGGCGCTGGCGTCGCTCGCGCACCCTGCAGAAGAAGACGCTCAGGGCCGAGAGCAGCGCCAGGGCGAGGATCTGGACCAGCACGTTGCGCGAGGTCAGCACACCGAAGTGCCAGCCGATGTACGCCTGCGCCGCCACGGACAGCGAGCCGATCAGACCGGTGAGCCACGCTCCGGCGAAGGAGGCGGTCACAGCGGGGGCCATGACCAGGAGCGGGCCGAGATGGATGTCCTCGGGGACCAGCTGGTCGACGGCCGTGATCACCACGATGAGCACGACGGGGATCAGCAGCAGCAGCCGGCTCGACCGCCGCAGCCTCCACATGCCCGCCGAGTTCTCCTCAGTAGTCACGTATCCCACACTGCCACCGTCGGCAGGGCCCGACGAGCAGACGCCACGGCGCCCCGGCACACGGAACCAGGCGGTCGCGGGCCTGCCAGGACGGCCGCCCTCCGGGATGCCGCCCGGGGCCGCCGGGACCACGCTGTAACTGGTGGACGCACGGCGCAGTACCGGGATCCGCGCGCTCGGCGCAGCGGGCCCGCCCCGCGACCGGAGGTAGGACATGAAGATCGGCATCGTGGGGGTGGGCGCCGTGGGGTCGGCCACGGCGCTGTCCCTCGTGGAACGCGGCGGCGTCTGCAGGGAGATCCTGCTGATCGACCGGAACACCGCCCGCGCGGACGGCGTGGCCGCCGATCTGCGGTACGCGGCCCCCTTGTCGCCGACGGTCGACCTGCGCTCGGGCGGCTACCAGGACCTCGCCGGCGCCGCGGTCGTCGTGATCACCGCAGGGGTCAACGAGAAGGCAGGCGGCGCCACCGACCGCTCCGACGCGAAGGGGCGTCTGCGGCTGCTGGAGACCAACGCCGAGGTCTACGCCGACATCGTTCCCCAGGTGGTCGAGGTCGTGCCGCAGGCGGTGCTCATGGTCGTCACCGACCCGCCCGATCCGCTGGCCGACCTCACCCGGCGGCTGGCCGGGCACGACCGGGTGTTCTCCACCGGGACCCTCATCGACAGCCTGCGGTTCCGCGTCCACCTCGCGGACCGTCTCCGGGTCCGGCCGCGTGACGTGCAGGCCCTGGTGGTCGGCGAGCACGGCACCTCCGAGGTGCTGCTGTGGTCCTCCGCGAGCGTCGGCGGCATCCCCGTCACCGACCTGCTGGAACAGGACGGACGGCCGGTGGACCGGATACGCGCGGAGATCGAGGACGGCATCCGCTACGCCAACATCACGATCATCGAGGGCACCGGCGCGAGCCAGTACGGGATCGGCGCCGTCTCCGCCCGGCTCGTCGACGCGGTCCTGCGGGACGAACGCGCGGTGCTGCCCGTCGCGGCCTACTCCCCCGCCCGGGACGTCACCCTGTCCCTGTCCAGCGTTCTCGGCGCGGGCGGCGTCCAGCAGATGCACGAACCCGCGATGACACCGCAGGAGTCCCAGGCGCTGGAGGACAGCGTCGGCGTCCTGCGCGAGGCCGCGCGGCGCGCCATCGCCGTCGGGGCGGCGTCCTGAGCGGACGCGCCCGCGAGCGGACCGGGAAGGCGAGCGCGCCGGACGCCGGCGGTCACGAACCGGGGAACGGCTCCGTCAGTGACGCCAGCACGTGGTCGGCCTCCGCCGTGCGCAGCTGGTCCGCGGTGTAGTGGCCGCTGGCGACCGCGACGGCGGTGGCGTCCGCGGCGTGCGCCGCCTCGATGTCGCGTGGGGTGTCCCCCACGACGTACACCTCGGTTCTCGCGAGGGCGCGTCCGTGCAGTCGTGCGGCCTTCGCGACGGCCAGGCGTGTCACCTCCTCCCGGTCGGGAGAGTCGGATCCGTAGGCGCCGAAGACGAAGTAGCGGCCGAGTCTGCCCGGCTCCATCTTGAGCCTGGCCGCGCCCTCCATCGCGCCCGACACCACGCCGAGGATGGCGCCCGTGCGGCCGAGCCGCCGCAAGGTGTCCTCGGCGCCGTCCAGGACGCGATAGGCCTCGGACGACCAGATCTCCTCGGACAGGTGCCAGAGGTAGGCGCTGTAGAGCCGCATCATCTCGTCGTGGCCGGGGTCGCGTCCCAGCACCGCGCGGAACGTCTCCCGTCCGACCTGCGGGTCGGTCTCGCCCGCCGACGTGTGCTCTCCGATGTCGGCGGGCACGCCGTGCAACTGATCGAAGGCCCGGGCCCAGCTGCGTCTTCCCGCCCCTCCGGTGTGCACCAGCGTCTCGTCGATGTCGAAGAGGACTGCGAGGGGACCTGTCATGTGCGTTCTCCTGCGCCGGGACACGGTGGAGGGCTCAGCTTCTGGGCGGCAGCACCGTGAGGACTCGGACGATGTGGTCGCGGTACTCCTCCATGAAGGTCCGCAGGAAGCCCTCCGTGCTGCTGTCGGTGACCTCGCCGTCCTGCCCGAACACCTCGGGGATGAATCTGATGTACGCCTCGGGGGCGCTCATCTGCGGCGAGTTGCAGTAGCTGAGGACGCTGCGCAGGCTCTGCTGGGCCACGGCGGTACCGATGGCGCCCGGCGAGGCCCCGATCACGGCGGACGGTTTGTGCGTGAACGAATTGTCCCCCCAGGGACGGCTGGCCCAGTCGATGGCGTTCTTGAGGCCACCGGGAATCGAACGGTTGTATTCCGGAGTCACGAACAGGATGGCGTCGGAGGCGGCGATGGCCTCCTTGAGCGCCCTGCCCTCCGGGGGATAGTCGCTGTCGTAGTCGTAGCTGTAGAGCGGCAGATCCCGGATCGGGATCTCGGTGAACTCCAGCTCGGGCGGGGCCACCCTGATGAGGGCCTTGGACAGTGTCCGGTTGATCGATGCGCCGGCGAGGCTGCCGATGATGTACCCGACCTTGTACGTGGGCATCTTCCCTCGATTCTCCGCCGGTGCGCGCCGGTGCGCGCGACCGTGCGGGTGTATCGGCGTCCGGGAATCCCGCGGGCGCTCTTCTCTCCCGCGCCCGGACGTTCCCTCCTTGCAGGGAATCACAACGGCGGCTATCCAGCGTGCGGAGAGATCCAGGAGAAGGAGCGCCGCGTGCGCAGCCGGCCCGCTCAGCCCGGTCCGCAGCGGCCGAGTGCGGCACGCAGCCGGTCGAGCCCCTCCGCTCTCCAGCGCTCCCGGTCGGGCATCCGGTCGTCACGGCGCCAGCGCCAGGCGGAGAACATCGCCCAGTTCAGGGCGCGACACCGGTGGATCAGGTCGTGATCGGCTCCCGGGTAGTGCTCCGCCACCTCCTCGGGCGCATGGGCGAGGTCGAACTCGACGGGCCCGCGGCAGCACGTGGCGAGATCGACGAGCAGCGGCCCTCTCCTCGTGCCGAGGACGTTGCCCGGGTGCGGCTCGCCGTGCAGCAACTGGTCGCCTGCTCTCTCGACGCCGACCGCGGCGCCCAGTCCACCGAGTGTGCCGCTGAGGAGTTCCCGGTGGGAGTCGGGCAGCTCAGGGGACCTTTCCCGGTCGTTCACCTCTCTCAACGCCCTGGCGATCCGGTCGGTGAAGCGCGGTACGGCCAGATCGATCCGACGCAGGGCGGCATGGTGCCGCATGAGCACGCCCGCGTAGTCGGCCGGTGCGATCCCGGACCCCACGGGCTCGTAGTAGGTCCACAACGAGACGGCGAAGGCATCGCGCACCTGGACTCGGGTACCGGCCCGAGGCTCCAGCTCGGCCACCGGGGCATCGGTGCCGGCGAGCCGGCGGGCGACCTCCGCCTCGAACTCGGACTCGGCCAGTCGCCCGGCAGGAGCGACCCGGGCCAGGACGTCGCACGGGGCGAGCCGCAGCGCGACGCGGTCCGAGTTGTGGACGACGATCACATCGTCGGTCCGGAGGTCCAGCTCCGAAGCGATCGCCCGGGCCGCCTCGACGGCGCGACGGAGCTCCGCCGGCTCCATACCGTCCCCCCATCCTCCCGGCCCGCGAAGGGCCCGGGAGGAGAGTAGTCGAGCACCCCGCCGTCGGCGGCGGCCGTCCGCGGGTGTGCGGGTGGGACCCGCTGACCCGCTGATCGGCGCGGGGAGCCGTGGCGGCGTCGCGGTGTCGCCCGCCTGCTCCTCCGAGAGGCGGAGCAGGAAGAGGACGGGATGGGGATGTCCCTCCACGGGGTAGGCGAGCGGGACGACGCGGGGCGGTCCGGCGCGCTGCTTGAGGGAGGTCAACGTATGCAATTCGACGACGACGCTGCTCTGGACACGTCCGAGGTCGAGGACGGTCGGGGAGGTGCGCTCGGCGGGATCCCGGGCGGTGGGAAGACCATCGGCGGGGGGCTGGTCGGGCTCGTGGTGGTGGTCGCGTCCGTGCTCCTGGGTGTCGACCCCGGCATGTTCGGCTCGGGCGGCAGCGACACGTCGTCGTCCGGCACGTCAGCCGCGGATCTCGCGGCGGACTGCCGGACCGGTGCCGACGCCAACGGCAAGGAGGAGTGCCGGATCGTCGCCGTGGTCGACAGCGTGCAGGCGTTCTGGAAGCAGACGGAGACGGCCGCCGGCAAGCGCTACCAGCAGGCCCCGACGTTCCTGTTCACCGGGAGTGTGAACACCGGCTGCGGGAACGCGACTTCCGACGTCGGCCCCTTCTACTGCTCAGCCGATGACAAGGTCTATCTCGACCTCGGCTTCTTCAACGACCTGAGCAGCAAGTTCGGCGCCCAGGGCGGCCCGTTCGCCGAGGCGTACGTCATCGCGCACGAATACGGCCACCACGTCCAGGACCTCAGCGGATCCATCTCCCGCGGCAGCGGAAAGGGCCGGAGCAGCGGCTCGGTGAAACTCGAGTTGCAGGCGGACTGCTACGCCGGGGTATGGGCCCACCACGCCACCACCACCCCCGACCCCAAGAGCGGCAAGCCACTGATCACCGACTTGACGAAGGACGACATCAACCGCGGGCTGGACGCGGCCGCCGCCGTCGGAGACGACCGTATCCAGGAGCGCTACCAGGGCAAGGTCACACCCGACACCTGGACCCACGGCTCCGCGAGCCAGCGCCAGCGATGGTTCACCACCGGCTACCGCTCCGGCCGCGTCGCCGACTGCGACACGTTCGGCTGACAGGTTCTCAGCTCGGACCGGCCAGAGGGTCAGGCCGGGCAGACGTGTGCCGGCAGGCCGGGCGGCAGGCCGTCGCGCTCGCTCTCGCTGAGGTCGCGGCCGATGGTCGCGCACAAGCGGCGTTTCCACAGGGCCGGGTCGAGGCGGAGGAGTGACATGGGGCCGTTGTCGGGCGGTGCCATCAGCACCGCCGTTCCGTCCTTCGCCGCCGAGAGGAAGCCCTGCCGGGTCCCGAAGACGTATGTCTGCTGGTAGTCGGGGTCGGCCGCGTCGAAGACCCGTATGGAGTTCTTGTCGGCGAAGAGGAACCGGGAGGCCCCGATGTAGGAGACGGCCCACCTGTTCTGGGTCACCGGACCGAGGGGCCCGACGACTCTGTGGGCGGCTCCAGGGGGTCGCACCGCCCACAGCTCGACCATGCTGCCGACGGAGAAGACGCCCATGAAGCGGGTGTCCTTCATGGGCACGGCCGTGACGAGACCGCCGCCGAGCCGCAGGCGGCGGCGCGGGTTCTCCTTCCCGGTACGCAACTCCACGGCGTGCACGTAGGGATCGCCCTGGACCGTCACCGTCAGGTATCCGGGGTCCGTGTCCGGACCGACGAGGTAGCTCGGGTCTCGCCGTCGCGTGAGGTGCAGGTTCCGCAGGTCGATCGGGGGCGCCAGACGGTGTCCCGAGAGGCCGTCCCAGGACTCGACCACGGTGCCGGCGAGGGTGACGACTTCGTTGCCTCTCAGGAACAGGAAGTCCAGCGAGGCGCCCTCTTCCGGCAGCGCAGGCCGCGCCGTCTCGAACTCGCTCACCTTGCGCAAGGACGGCAGGGCCCGGACGGTGATGCGGTTGAGGTCGGACACATCGGCGACGAGCGTCCCGGCGCTGTTGACGGCGAGTGGCTGCTTGGCGTCGGGTGGTGTCTTCGCGTCCGTGCGGACGTCGGCGATGACCTTGCCGTCGCCCTCCGTCTCCACCACACGCAGACGTCCGGAGTCGCGCCCCACCCGGACGACCATGGTGCTGCCGTCGCCGAGCAGCTTCGGCGGGCTGTAGGCGACGGCACCGTCCGATCTCCGCAGCGCCCATCCCCGGATCGCGTTGTCCTCCTTCGTGGGGACGACCGGCGAGTCCGGGGTGCCGAGAAGGGGGAGTTCGCTGTTCGCGTCCACGGGACTCGGACCGAGGAAGCTCACCGGCTTCGCGGTGCCGGCCGTGCCGAAGACGTCCCACACGTCTCCCTGCCCAGACGCGCCGGACACGGCGACGTGGGCGCCGGTCCGGTCGACGGCGGTGTCGTTGCAGAAGGACTCCTCGCGCACGCTGCGCAGGACGGCCCCGTCGCTGATCCGGACGGCCTGGTAGCGGGCCGCGATGTCCGACGAGGAACCGGCCTTCCGGCAGACGACCGCCACCCGCCCGTCTCCGGACACGCTCGTGCCGTTGAGCTCGACCTTCCCGGCCCGCACCCGCACGGTGTCGGAGGCGAGGTCGATCGTCAGCAGGGAACCCGTCGGGCCCTTCCCCATGTCCGTGGCGATCAGGGTGTCCTCGTCCGGACCGAACCAGACCTCGCTGAGCCGTGGGATCCGCCGGGGCAGGGAGTGCGGCTGTCCGGTGGCGAGATCCCACACCTGCGCCGGGAGACCGGAGTCGCCGGCCGGTGTCGCCACGAGGCGGCGGGCGTCCGGGGAGAAGTCGAGGATCTTCAGGTCGTCCATGCCGGACGAGGCCGCCAGCGAGATGTGAGAGAAGGCGCCCTCGAGCTCGTGGGCCTGTCCCACGAGCTCCTTCGCACCAGGCGCCACGTCACGCCACACCACCACCCCGTCGCTGTCGCGGACATAGGCGATCCGCCGCCCGTCCCGGCTCACGGCCGGCACCAGCACGTTCTCGGCGAGGTTCAGCTGCCGCGTGCGCACCCGGCTGTCGGCTCCCCGTACGAAGAGGGTGGCCCGGCCCGTCTCGGAGGTCACCAGGGTGACCCGTCCGTCGGAGCTCATCGCCGCGGCGTTGAGCGCCCCCTCGGCGCCGGACAGCAGCCACGCCGTCCGGCGCTGCTCCTGGTAGCGCCGCATCAGCGCACTGCGGGCCTCCTGCGTCGGCGCGACCTCGTACGCGGCCACGGCGGCCAGCGCGGCCGCCCCCGGGTCGCTGTCGGTCAGTTCGTCCGAGCGGACCGCCAGCGCGCGTGAACGTCCCTCGGCCTGCCGCTCGGTGCTCACCTGCGACTGTTGCACCAGGTACGTGAGGAGACTGGCGATCAGGGTCAGGGCGAGGACGGCCGCGACGAGCGCGGTGCCCCGCAGGCGGCGGCGGGCGCGCACGCGGCGGCGCACCGAGGTGAGGAACTCCCGCTCCGCGGCCGCGAGTTCCGCTTCGCGTCCGGTCAGGTGCTCCGCGCCCATGGGAAGCACGGCCGGGCCGGGGCCGTCCTCCTGCCGGGCGCGCTCCAGGTCGTGCCGCAGCTCTGCCCGCGCCGTGAGGAACGCGGCGTCGGCCCGGGTGACGTCGGCCAGCGTCGGCCAGGCCGTGATCAGCGCCTCGTGGGCCAGCTCGGCACTCTCCGGCCGGCCGTCACCCCCGTACAGGACGAGCAGGCGCCGCTCGGCGAGGGCCTGGGCCAGGCGCCAGCGGTCCTCGCCGGCCTCCTGCCGGGTCAGGGCCCGGCGCAACGGGGCCCCGCCGCCGGGCAGGACCTTGACCAGCCCGGTCAGCAGTCGCCCGGCGTCGTCCTGGGTGCCGGACGTCACGCATTCCTTCCAGACCGATTCGGCGTGGCGGCTCAGGGCGCCGGTCACACGGCCGATGTCGTGGTACGTCTGCGTGCGCAGGCGTCCCCCCGACCGCTTGTCCCACAGTTCCTGGAGCACGAATCCGAGCAGCGGCAGAACACCGGGTTCACCTCCCGCGTCGTCCACGATGCGCTGGTCCAGGCCCGGGTCGTACCCCACCGCCGGGATCCGCCGGAGCGGCTCGGTGATCACGTCGCGCAGCTGGTCCGGCGTCATGGGGGTCAGGGGGAGCGTCTCGCCGCTCTGGAGCGCGGGGCCGAGGTGCGGGTGGCGCAGCGCGGCGTCCATGAAGTCCGCGCGCAGCGTGACCAGGACCCGCAGGCCCGTGGGCGGCCGCTGGGGGAAGATCAGCGCGATCGTCTCGGCGATCTCCTGCTCGGGGCGGTTCAGCAGGGCCTCGGCCTGGTCCAGTACGAGCAGGAGCCGGCGGGCGCGTCGTCCGGTGGCGCGGTGGTAGGCGTCGACGAGGCCCAGTTCGGCCAGCCAGCGGTCCACTTGGCCGGCGTCCGTGGCCCGGGGCGGGCCGTCGCACCCCGCGCGGGCGGCTTCGTAGAGCTCCGTGGCCAGCGCGACGCGCAGCGATCCGGCGTGTCCGGCGCCCAGGACCAGGACGTCGTACGCGTCCCCGCGCATCTTCGGCACCACACCGGCCAGCACCAGCGACGACTTGCCGCAGCCGGAGGGCCCGTAGACGGTGACGACCGGGTGGCCGCGCACTGCGTCTACGGCTTTGCCGATCTCCGCCGCCCGCCCGAAGAAGACCTCGGAGTCCTTCTCCTCGAAGGGCGCGAGTCCGCGGAACGGCGAGGGGGGATCGGCGACGGCTTCCAGCTCGCGGAGGTTCTCGACGATGACTCGGGTGTGCAGGGCGAACGCCTGCTGAGCCGCGCGCACCGGCTCGGCCGCCACCATCATGCCCACCACGGCGTCCAGGTCCTCGTCCCATACGGGACTGCCGCTGAAGCCCCCTTCAACGTGCGCGTCCTCCCCGTCCATGCGCGCCAGCTGGATCCAGCCGCCGCCGGTGATGCCGAGGAGCCGACCCCGGTGCCAGAGCCCATGGGGATGGGCCTGGGTGAACCCCACGACCCAACTCCGGTGATCGCGCACGCTCTTGGCGTCCGCCATCGGCAACGGCCGGGCCCCGGGCAGGGGTCGGCTCACCCGTAACAGTGCCACGTCCCCGGTCCGGTCCTCGCCGAGCGGCACCCAGTCCACGACCTCGGCGGGCGCCGTGGGGGCAGCGGCGACGCCGTCACCGTTGTTCGCGAGCAGCAGCCGCACCGTGACCAGTGCGCCGGGCTCGACCGTGGCCTCCGGTGGCAGGTCCAGGGCGTCGGACACCACGTGGGCGCAGGTCAGGATCAGTTCAGGGGTGACGAAGAAGCCGGCACCGCCCCCGCCACCGCCCCCGCTCGGGTCTTCGTCCCGCCGGTCACCCGTGACACGGACGACGGCGGCTGCCAAGAGCGGCTCCGTCTCTTCTGCGCTCAACCGTCCTGCCCCCTGACCGGCCCGAGAACCACATGGATCGCACACCCGTGCGTTGCGTCAACGCCCTTTGTACAGAGGGTAGTTCCCAATTCCGAGTGGTTCCCGGAGGCCCTGTTGTCTTTCTCGTCCGTGCCCGAGCACGTCGACTTCCGACTCATCGGCCGGGTCGCGCGATCGCGCCTACCGTGCGGCTTCGGCTCCGAGTTCGGCCAGACGTGTGAGGGCGGGCAGGGCCGCGGCGATCGCCTGTCGTTCGGCGGGCGTCAGCTGGGCGATCAGGGGGATCAGGTGGCGGCCCCGGTCCTCGCGCCGGGACTGGCCGATCTTCCGGCCGCTGTCCGTGATGTGGACGAGGACGGCGCGTCCGTCGGCCGGGTCGGGGTGGCGCCGGACCAGGTCGTCTCGCTCGAGCCGGGTGACCAGCTGGGTGAGCCCCGGCTGGCTGATCTGCTCGGTCCTGGCGAGTTCGGTGAGCCGCTTCGGACCGCTGAGGGCCAGTGTGTCCAGCACGGACAGAGTCGTGAACGACAGCTTCTGCACCGCGGGAAGCCGGATGTAGTAGCGGTTGAAGTTCTCGATCGCCCTGGTGAGGTCACCCACGTCCAAGTCGGTGTTCTGGTCGGCACGCTGAGTAGGAGTCACCCTGGAAATGTATCGCAGACTTATATAAGCTCCTGATCGATTGCGTGCCGGACGCCGCGTCCAGGCGTACGGCCCGCGTTGCACCTCGGCGCAACGGCGCGTCAACGGATTTGTAGAGCGCTAGGTGAGGAACACACCAAATGACTGTGCGAATCGGCATCAACGGCTTCGGACGCATCGGCCGCAACGTCTTCCGGGCGGCGGCCGCGCGGTCCTCGGAGCTGGAGATCGTCGCCGTCAACGACCTGGGCGACGTGCCCACGATGGCCCACCTGCTCGCCTATGACTCGATCCTCGGACGCTTCCCCGAGGAGGTCACCGCCGAACCGGGCGCGATCCGCGTGGGCGACCGGACGATCAAGGTCCTCGCCGAGCGCGACCCCGGCGCCCTGCCGTGGGGCGACCTGGGAGTGGACATCGTGATCGAGTCCACCGGCATCTTCACCGACGCCGCGAAGGCGCGCTCGCACGTCGACGGCGGAGCGAAGAAGGTCATCATCGCCGCTCCGGCCAGCGGCGAGGACTTCACGGTGGTGCTGGGCGTCAACGACGGCGACTACGATCCCGAGCGCCACACCATCATCTCCAACGCCTCCTGCACCACCAACTGCCTCGGCGTACTGGCCAAGGTGCTGCACGACGCCGTCGGCATCGACGCCGGCATGATGACCACGGTCCACGCCTACACGCAGGACCAGAACCTCCAGGACGCCCCGCACAAGGACCTGCGCCGGGCCCGGGCCGCGGCCCTGAACATCGTGCCCACCTCCAGCGGCGCCGCCAAGGCCATCGGCCTCGTCCTGCCGGAACTCGCAGGCCGGCTGGACGCCTTCGCCCTGCGGGTGCCCGTCCCCACCGGCTCGGTCACCGACCTCACCGTCACCACCCGCCGCGGCACCTCGGTGGAGGAGGTGAAGGAGGCGTACGCGGCCGCGGCCTCGGGACCGTACAAGGGCTTGCTGTCCTACGTGGACGCGCCCCTGGTGAGCACCGACATCGTGGGCGACCCGGCCTCCTGCGTCTTCGACGCCGGGCTCACCCGGGTGTCCGGCCCGCAGGTCAAGGTCGTCGGCTGGTACGACAACGAGTGGGGTTACTCCAACCGCCTCATCGACCTGGCGACGCTCATCGGGTCGTCCCTGTAGCTCCTCGCCGACCCGGCGTCTGCACCACCCGCACGTCAGCAACGGTCGGCCGCCCCGGCGGCGGCCGCCGTTTCGGCGCGCCCGTGAACCGGCGCGCAGCGCACCCGACGCGGCGAACGCCGTCGGCGTGCCCGGATGCCCGACGACTCCCACGCACGACGCCACGAGGACGGACCACATGACGGATCTCCCGAGGTTACCGTTCGACAACCCGGACATCATGGGCATCGCCCCCCAGATGCTCGCACTGCAGAAGGAGGGGCCGATCGCCCGGGTGGGGACCGCCGGTGAGGACGCCTGGCTGGTCACCCGCTACGACGAGGTACGGACCCTGCTCGCCGACCGCCGGCTCCGTCTCAGCAATCCCAACCCGCAGCCGTCCGCCAAGAGCGCCGCCAGGGCCTTCATGGTCGCGTTGATGGCCGGGGACGACCACGAGACCGAGCCGGCCAGGCACGCGCAGATGCGCTCGCTGCTCATACCCCGGTTCTCCACGCGCCGGCTGCGCCTGATGAAGACGCGGATCGAGCACCATGTCGACGAGCTGCTCGACCAGTTGGCCGCCAGTGCCCCGCCGGTCGACCTGCACCGCGTGCTGTCGTTCCCGTTGCCGACCATGGTGGTCTGCGACCTGCTCGGCGTGCCGTTGGCCGACCGGGAGCGGTTCGGGCAGTGGGCGAGGGGCACGTTCGACCAGAGCGACAACGAGCACTCCGCGAACACCTTCCAGCAGGTCGTCGACTACATGCTGGAACTCGTGGCACGCAAGAGGGTCGAGCCGGGCGACGACATCCTGTCCGAGCTGATCGCCGAGAAGGACGGCGCGCTCTCCGACGCGGACATCGCCCACCTGGGCAACGCCGTGCTCCTGTTCGGCTACGAGACCACCATCGTCCGCATCGACCTGGGCACCCTGCTGCTGCTGCGCAATCCCGTGCAGCGTGCCCAGTTGGCCGAGAATCCCGGACTCGCGCCGGCCGCGGTGGAGGAGATCCTGCGCCTGGGCGTCGGCGGCAAGGGGTCCAACGCGCTGATCCCCCGCTACGCGCACGGCGACATCACCGTCGGGGAGACGGTGATCCGGACCGGGGACGCGGTGATGCTCGCCATCGGCGCGGCCAACTACGACGACCGGGCGTTCCCCGACGGCGGCCTGTTCGACCTGACCCGGGTCAGGCCCAGGTCGCACCTGGCCTTCGGGCACGGCGCCCGGCACTGCATCGGCCGCACGCTGGCCCGGATCGAGCTCACCGCGGTGTTCGAGCGGCTGTTCCGCAGACTGCCCGACCTGCGGCTCGCGGTGCCCGAGGAGTCGCTGCGCTGGCAGGAGCACCGCATCACCGGCGGGTTCGACGAAATTCCCGTCACCTTCTGAGTGACGTCGCGCCGGCGAAAGCAGCGCCGTCCACCCTTCATGGTCGTAGACGGCGCCCGCCGCCGGATCGAGACCGTCCGCCCACCCGGATCTTCGACGCTCCCTCCCCCACGCACAGACGTCACGAGGACAAGGAACCATGACGGACACTTTCAGCGACTACGCCGACTGCACGCCTCTTCTCGACGACCATGAGGCCCTCGACCGGTTCTACGACGAGCACGGCTACGTCTATCTGCGCGGCGTCCTGGACCGTGAACTCGTGCGGACCACCGCCGAGCAGATGCTGCAGGGCCTGATCGCGCTCGGCCACGCCGCCCCCGGCACCACGCTCGACACCCTCACCATCGAGTCCTACGAGGCGGTCGACGAGGTGGCGATGCACGACCACGTCAGGTACGACGATCTGTGGAACCACCCCTCGACCCTCAAGGTGTGGGAGAAGGTCTTCGGCGAGCCCGTCTTCGTCTTCAAGTCGACGACGATCCGCTACTACCCCTCGGCGCCGGATTCCGCGGAGCCCAGCTTCCTGACGCCACTGCACCAGGACGGCTTCTACATAGGCCCTAACAAGGACTTCCGCACCGCCTGGATACCGCTGCTTCCGACGACCCGGGGCACGGGCGGCGTCGCCATCGCCGACGGCAGCCACAAGAAGGGCCCGCGCGAGCACGTCCTCACCGAGAACTTCCGCCGCTTCGGCCACGCCGTGCGCGGCATACCGGCCGCCGAGTTCGGCGCGGACGAGGAACTGCTGTTCTCGCCCATGGAACCGGGTGACGTGCTCCTCTTCCACGCCTTCATGTGCCACAAGTCCCTGCCGAACGTCTCGGTGGACCCGGCCGGCATGCGGATGTCGATGGACACCCGTATCCAGCCCGCCTCCTCGCACCGGGGTTTCAACGCCCTGACCCCCTGGCCGGAGTCCGCGAAGGACGCCTCCAAGGGAATCATGTCGAAGATCACCGGCACTCCCACCACCACCGAGTGACGTCGGCGTCCCCGAACCCGCCTCAACCGTCCCCCCACCGAAGCCTGGTAGGCAACGCATGACGAAACGCGAGGGTCTCCCCCCTCTGACGGGGCCCAGCGCGGCACAGCAGTCCCGGGCCGGCACAGCACCGGCCGCCGCGGGGCTCAGCGGCATCGCCCTCATGGTGGTGCTCACCGGATACGCCCTGTCCATCGTGGACGCCTCCATCGTCAACGTGGCGCTGTCCTCGATCAGCGACGACCTGAACGGCGGCGCCGCCGCGCTGGAGCTGGTGGTGTCGGGCTACGGCCTCACCTACGCCGTCGGCCTGGTGCTGGGCGGCCGTCTGGGCGACGCCTTCGGCAGGCGGCGCCTGTACGCCTGGGGGCTGGCCGCGTTCACCGTCACCTCCGCACTGTGCGGACTCGCCCCGACCATCGAGTTCCTCGTCGCGGCCCGTCTGCTGCAGGGCGCCGCGGCCGCCATGCTGGTACCGCAGGTGCTGGCGACGATCCAGGCGGTCACGGCGGGGCAGGCGCGCGCCCGTGCGATCGGCATGTACGGGGCGACCGCGGCCCTCGGCATGGTCGTGGGGCAGATCCTGGGCGGGCTGCTGGTCTCGCTGGACGTCGCGGGAATGGGCTGGCGGTCGGTCTTCGCGATCAACGTGCCGATCGGCGTGGCCGCGCTGCTGCTCGTCCGACGCGTCCCCGCGACCAGGGCCGACGCCAAGCCGGGGTTCGACCCGGTGGGCACCGTGCTGTTCGGTGTCACCATGGTCTGCCTCCTGGCCGTCATCGTGGCGGGCCCGGACCTGGGCTGGCCGCTGTGGCTGTGGTCGCTGCTCGTGGTCGCCGCGGCGACGGCGCTGGCGCTGGTGCGGGCCGAACGCGCGCTGGAGGCGCGGGGCGGCTCACCGCTGCTGTCCCCAAAGGTGCTGTCCCATCCGGGCATGCGCAGGGGGCTCGCGGCGATGGTGCCGTTCTCGGCCGGCTTCGGCGCCTTCCTGTTCGTCTACGCGCTGGTCGCGCAGGGCCACTTCGGCCTGGACGGGCTCGCCTCCGGCGGGGTGCTGGTGCCGTTCGCCGCGGCGTTCTTCGTAGTGACGCTGTTCACCCCGAGGATCGCGGCCGCTCTCGGCGGCCGGATCGTCACCCTGGGCGCCCTCGTCCAGTGCGCGGGCCTGCTGCTGCTGGCGCTGGTGATCGGGCTGGGCTGGCCGCACCCCTCCCTGGCGCTCGTGCTCGCCGGCATCGGCTGCTACGGAGTGGGCGCGGCGCTGACCGGCCCGACGCTGTTCCGGATGATCCTCGCCGACGTACCCGCGGCGCAGGCGGGCATGGGCAGCGGGGTGCTGGTGACCAGCCAGCAGATGGCGACCGCGCTGGGCGCGACCGTCGGCGGGACCCTGTACGTCTCCCTGTCCGGTTGGCTGTCGACCGTCACGGCTGCCGTGCTCGTCGTCGTCCTGCTGGCGTGTTTCGCGGTGACCGTCCTGCTGATCAGTCTGAAGCTCCCCGACCCCCGGTGACTCCCCGGCCCCCGAACGGCGCGATCTGATCCAGACCTTCTCGTCGGCAAGCGGCGCGCCGTCCTTCGGCGTTCCCGCACGCGGAAGCGGAGACAGCGAAGTGCACTCACAGACAAGGGCGGCCGTGGTGACCGGCGCGGCCAGCGGCATCGGCCTCGCGCTCAGCGCCCGCTTCGCACGGGCCGGCGCCGGCGTCGTCATGGCCGACGTCGAGGGCGGCGCGCTGCACCGCAAAGCCGCCGAACTCACCGCGCAGGGCGCCCGGGTCACCGCCGTGACCGCCGACCTGACCGACCCGGACGCCGTCGAGCGGCTCGCGGAGACGGCGTTCGACCGGCTCGGCGACATCGACGTGGTGTGCAACAACGCCGGAGTCCTCGGCCCCGTGGGGCAGCCGCTGTGGGAAGTGCCGCTGGAGCGGATGCGGCAGGTCTTCGAGGTGAACCACTGGGCGCACGTCCTGGTGGCCCGCGCCTTCGTACCCCGGCTGCTGGAGCGCGGCCGGCCCGCCCATCTGATCCACACCGCCTCGATGTCCGCCTTCGTCGTCGGCGCGGGCAGCGCCGCCTACGCCGCCTCCAAGCACGCCGACCTCGCCGTCGCCCGCAGTCTGCGCGCCGATCTGCGGGGCACCGCGGTCCGGGTGTCGGTGCTGTGTCCCGGACGGGTCGACACCCCCATGGTCGAGGGCCTGACGGCTCCGCGCGGCGCGGGCGGCGACACCTCGGTGAGCGCCGAGGACGTCGCCGGAGTCGTGTGGGAGGCCCTCGGCTCCGACCGCTTCTATCTCTTCAGCAACTCCGACGCCCCGCTGCGGCTGCGCGATCAGTTCGACGACGTATGGCGTCATGTTCCCCTTCCGCCCCCTTCCCCCGAGGAGGAGCTGTGGCCCGTGCCGAAAACGACGACCGCGACGACCGCGACGACGAAACACTGACCGTGGACCTGGAAGCGGTGAGGGAGAAGTACCGGCAGGAGCGCGACAAGCGCGGCGTCGGCCGCACCTACCAGTTCGCGCGCGGTGACTTCAGCCGCTACGCGCGGGACCCCTACACCGAGCGGCGGGAGCGCGAACCGCTCACCGACGAGGTGGACGTCGCCGTCGTCGGCGCCGGCATCGGCGGCCTGCTGACCGGCGCCCGCTTACGCGAGGAGACCGGCCTGGAACGCATCCGGCTGATCGACGAGGCCGGCGACGTCGGCGGCACCTGGTACTGGAACCGCTTCCCCGGCGTCCGGTGCGACGTGGAGAGCTACGTCTACATGCCGCTGCTCGAGGAGATCGGCACCATACCGACCGAGAAGTACTCCACCGGGCCCGAGATCTTCGCCCACCTCCAGCGGATCGCCCACCGGTACGGCCTCTACCGCGACGCCCTGTTCCAGACCACCGTCACCGAGCTGCGCTGGGACGAGGCCGCCGCGAGGTGGCTGGTGCGCACCGACCGGGGGGATCTGTTCCGCGCCCGGTACGTGGCCATGTCGATCGGTCTGATGCACCGCCCCAAACTCCCCGGGCTGCCGGGCCTGGAGACGTTCGCCGGGCACTCCTTCCACACCAGCCGCTGGGACTTCGGCTACACCGGCGGCGACAGCACCGGCGGCCTGACCGGGCTCAAGGACAAGAGGGTCGGCGTCATCGGCACCGGCTCGACGACCGTCCAGCTCGCCCCGCACCTCGCCGAGTGGGCCGAGCGGCTGTACGTCTTCCAGCGCACCCCGGCAGCGGTCGATGTCCGCGGCAACCGGCCGACCCCGCCCGGCTGGGCGGAGAGCCTGGAGGCGGGCTGGCAGCAGCGCCGGATGGAGAACTTCCACGCGCTGACCTCCGGCATTCCGCAGGACGAGGACCTGGTCCAGGACCGCTGGACCCAGACCACGGCCGAGCTGGCCGCCGCGATCCTGCCCACCGGCGACACCGGAGGCGATCCCAAGGAGCGTGCGCTGGCCGCCGAACGGGCGGACTTCCGCAAGATGGAGGAGCTGCGCGCCCGCATCGACAGCGTCGTCACCGACCCCGCGACCGCGGCGGCCCTCAAGCCGTACTACCGCGTGTACTGCAAGCGGCCCTGCTTCCACGACGGTTACCTGCAGACCTTCAACCGGCCCAATGTGACCCTGGTCGACACCCAGGGGCAGGGCGTCGAACGGCTCACCGCGGCCGGGGTGGTCGCGAACGGCCGCGAGTACCCGGTCGACTGCCTGATCTTCGCCACCGGCTACGAGCACGAGTTCGCCGTCCCGTACACCGAGCGCGCGGGCTACGACATCGTCGGCCGCGGCGGCGTGCGGCTGTCGGAGAAGTGGGCGCAGGGGGCGCACACCCTGCACGGACTCCAGGTGCACGGCTTCCCCAACTGCTTCATCCTGTCCAAGGTCCAGGCCGGGCGGCACGTCAACATCGCCTACATGCTGGGCGAGCAGACCCGGCACCTCGCGCACATCGTCAAGTGCGTCGAGGAGCGCGGCCACCGGGTCGTGGAGGCCTCCGAGGCCGGCGAGAAGGAATGGGTCGAGGAGATCCTCCGGCTCGCCTCGGGCGACCTCGACTTCCTCGAGAACTGCACGCCCGGCCTCTACAACAACGAGGGCGACCCAGGCGGACTGCCCCTGCTCAACTCCAGCTACGGCGGCGGCTCGGTGGAGTTCGTGAACATCCTCAGGCGCTGGCGCGAGGCCGGCGACCTGGCGGGCCTCGAACTGCGCTGACCGTCCCCCACCGTCTCTGCGAAAGGAGGCAACGCCATGGAAGTGACACCGATACCCGGCGCCCCTCTCGGCGCCGTCGTGCACGGCGCCCAAGTGACCGGCGACATGGACAAGACGCACCTGGAGGAGATCTGGTCGGCGCTCGACACGTATCTCGTCCTCGTCCTACGCGGCCACGAGACCCCCTCCTACGAGGAGTTCCTGGCCTTCGGCCGCCGTTTCGGGCACATCCCGAAGACCGGTCTGACCAGCGGCGCACACCCCGAGCACAACGAGATCCTGATCGTCTCCAACCTGGTGGAGGACGGCCGCAAGATCGGCGTCGGCGACGCCGAGTGGATGGGCTGGCACACCGACTACTCCTTCCGTCCCCGCGTCTCCCAGGTCGGCTTCCTCGAGGCCGTCGAAGTGCCGTCCTCCGGCGGCGGGGAGACCCTCTTCACCGACATGTACGCCCTGTACGAGTCGCTGTCGCCCGAGGAGCGGCGGCGCCTGCACTCCTTCCGGGTCCGCCACGCCCTGCGCACCGGGTATGAGGAGACCATCGAGGAGGAGCTGCAGCGCGAGGTGACCCTCGGCGAGGGCACCGACCGGATCCAGCCCGAGGACGGCACCTCCACCGTCCACCCCCTCATCGCCCGCAACCCGCGCACCGGCCGCCGGTCGGTCTACATCAGCACCCTGAACACGGAGCGGATCGTGGACCTCGCCCCCGACGACAGCCGCGAGCTGCTCGACGGACTGCTCGCGCACGCGGGCAAGCCGCAGTACACCTACGCGCACACCTGGCAGCCCGGGGACCTCGTCATGTGGGACCAACTGGGCACCGTGCACGCCAAGCAGGCCTTCGACCCGGCCGAACGGCGCGTCATGCGCCAGGTCGTCAGCATCTTCGACGACCCGGCCGGCCCCTGGCGCGCGGAGGCCGCCGCATGAGCGCCGCTCCCGCCTGCCTGAGCCACAGCCGGGTCACGATCACCCCGGCGCTGCGCGCCGCCGTCGACCGGCTCGACCGCCGTTCGCGTCACCAGGCGGCCTACCACTTCGGCTGGATCACCGCGGGTGGCGCGCCCACCAGCGCCGACGCCGGCAAGGCCGTACGGCCGGCGCTCGCGCTGCTGTCGGCAGAGGCGGTCGGCGCCGCGCCGGAGGTCGCCCTGCCGGGAGCCGTCGCCGTGGAGCTCGTGCACAACTTCTCCCTGGTGCACGACGACCTGATGGACGGCGACGAGGAGCGCCGCCACCGGCGCACGGTGTGGAAGCTGTGGGGTCCCTCCAGCGCCATCCTGACCGGTGACGCGATGCTGGCGCTCGCCCAGGAGGTGCTGCTGGACACCGGGCTGCCGACGGCGGCGCCCGCCGCCCGGCTGCTGGCCCGGACCACCAGGCATCTGATCCGCGGCCAGGTGCAGGACCTGGCCTTCGAGCAGCGCTCGCACGTCACGGTCGAGGAGTGCGTCGACATGGCCGCGGGCAAGACCGGCGCGCTGCTGTCGGCGAGCGCCGCGATCGGCGCCGTCCTCGCCGGGGCGCCGGAGGCGGCGGTGGACGCGCTGGCGCTCTTCGGCGACCAGGTCGGCGTCGCCTTCCAGCTCGTCGACGACGTGCTCGGCATCTGGGGCGACCCGGCCGTCACCGGCAAACCGGTCCACTCCGACCTGCGCTCCCGGAAGAAGACGCTGCCGGTGAGCCACGCGCTGAACCAGGAGGGCCCGCTCGGCGACGAGCTGGCCGCCTGGCTCACCGCCCGTGGGCGCCCCGACGAGGAGGAACTGCGCCGCGTGGCCCGTCTGGTCGAGGACGCCGGCGGCCGCCACTGGGCGCTCGCCGAGGCCGCCCGGCGGATGGCGCTGGCCGAGGAAGCGCTGCGCGGCGTCGAACTGGAGGCCGGCGCGCGGGACGAACTCCTCGCGCTCGGACGGTTCGTCGTCGACCGCGAGGTCTGACTCCAGGCCGCCTCCCTCACCCCGTCGCCCCGCCGCAACCGGTGACTCTCCGATCAGCGCAGCACCCCCGCCCGGGCGCCACCGTGCCCGCTGCCCGTCCGAACCCACTCCCGAGGATTCCCCCATGCCCCAGGACGTCGACTTCCACATACCCCTGCCGGGCCGGCAGAGCCCGGATTTCGCCCGTGCCGACGCCGAGCAGCTCGCCTGGCCGCGCTCGCTCGGACTGATCAACTCAGAGGCGGCGGCCGAGCGCCATCTGCGCGGCGGCTACGCCGACCTGGCCTCCCGTTTCTACCCCCACGCCACCGGCGCCGATCTCGACCTGGGCGTCGACCTGATGTCGTGGTTCTTCCTCTTCGACGACCTCTTCGACGGGCCGCGCGGCGAGAACCCGCAGGAGACCAAACAGCTCACCGACGCGGTCGCGGCGGCGCTGGACGGCCCCCTCCCCGACACCGCGCCCCCCATCGCCCACGGCTTCGCCGACATCTGGCGGCGCACCAGCGAGGGCATGACGCCCGCCTGGTGCGCGCGCAGCGCCCGGCACTGGCGCAGCTACTTCGACGGCTATGTCGACGAGGCGGAGAGCCGTTTCTGGGACACGCCCTACGACTCCGCGGCGCAGTACCTGGCCGTGCGCCGGCAGACCATCGGGGTGCAGCCCACGGTCGACCTCGCCGAGCGCGCGGGCCGCTTCGAGGTACCGCACCGGGTCTTCGACAGCGCCGTGCTGTCCGCGATGCTCCAGATCGCCGTCGACGTCAATCTGCTGCTCAACGACATCGCGTCGCTGGAGAAGGAAGAGGCCCGCGGTGAGCAGAACAACATGGTGATGATTCTGCGCCGGGAGCACGGCTGGTCCAAGGACCGCAGCGTCGCCCACATCCAGAGCGAGGTGCGCGTGCGCCTTGAGCAGTACCTCGTGCTGGAGTCCTGCCTGCCGCAGGTCGGTGACATCTACCGGCTCGACGACGCCGAGCGCGAGGCCCTGGAGCGCTACCGCGACGACGCCGTGCGCACCGTGATCCGCGGTTCCTACGACTGGCACCGCTCCTCGGGCCGCTACGACGCCGAGTTCGCGCTCGCCGCCGGCGCCCAGGGATACCTGGAGGAGCTGGGCCGGATCACCCACTAGCGGCGCCGCCCGGCAGCGGCACGCCACCGTGTCGTGGCCGTCCTGGCGGCGTCGGCCCCGGGCGGAGCGGAACGGCTGTCAACAGACCAGTGAAGACGGGAAGTCGAGGATCGAATGACCGAGCAGACCACCTTCTCGGCGGGAGCGGCGCCCGGGGCGCTGCCCGTCGTGGGACACGCCCTGCAGATGATGCGTCACCCCGTGAACTTCATGACCTCGCTGTCGGCCTACGGCGACCTGGTCGAGATCAAGATCGGCCCCACCAGGGCCTACGTCCCCACCCACCCCGAACTGCTGCGGCACGTCCTGACCAACGACCGCCTCTTCGACAAGGGCGGCGTCTTCTACGACCGCGCCCGTGACATCGCCGGCAACGGCCTGGTCACCTGCCCGTTCGCCGACCACCGCCGCCAGCGCCGGCTGATGCAGTCGGCGTTCACCCGCGGCCAGCTCAAACGGTACGCCGAGGCCATGCGGGCCGAGATCGAGGACACGACGTCGCGCTGGCAGGACGGCATGGTCGTCGACGCCTTCCAGGAGATGTACGGCATGGCCCTGCGCACGGTCGGCCGCACCCTGTACTCCACCCCGGTCAGCCCCGAGCTGGCGGCCCAGGTGGAACGTTCCTTCGACGTCGTGCTCAACGGCCTGTTCCGGCAGATGTTCCTGCCGGCCTCGATCCGCCGGCTGCCGCTGCCCTCCCAGCGCCGGTACCGGAGCAACCTGCACTTCCTGCACGAGACCACCCAGCGGTTCATCGACGACTACCGCAGTTCCGGCACCGAGCGCGACGACCTGCTCGCCGCACTGCTCGCCTCCCGCGACGACGACGGCGGCAGGCTCGGCGACAAGGAGATCCACGACCAGGTCATCACCGTGATGGCGGCCGGCACCGAGACCGTCGCCGGCACCCTCACCTGGGTCTTCTACCTCCTCTCCCAGCACCCGGAGATCGAGGCCGCGCTCTACGACGAGATCGACACCGTCCTCGACGGCCGCGCCCCGCAGTGGGACGACCTGCCGAACCTCTCCCTGACCGACCGGATCATCTCCGAGACGCTGCGGCTGCACCCGCCGGCCTGGCTGTTCACCCGTCTGACCGCCTCCCCGACCGAACTGGCGGGCCGCCGGCTGCCGGCGGGTTCCACCGTCGTCTTCAGCCCCGCCGCGGTCGCCCAGTACGAGGACGCCTTCGTCCGTCCCGCGGAGTTCGACCCCGACCGCTGGCTGCCGGACCGGGTCGCGCCGGCGGCCCGCCACGCCTACGTGCCGTTCGGCACCGGCGCCCGCAAGTGCATCGGCGACCTCTACGCACGCACCGAGGCCACCCTCGGGCTCGCCACCGTCCTCGGCCGCTGGCGGGTCACCTGCGAGCCCGGCATGGACGTCCGCCCCGTCCCGCTGGCCACCGTCTACCACCCGCGCCGGCTGCGGCTGAGGCTGGACGCCCGCACCCCGCGCCGAATCGAGTCCCACCTCACCCGGTGAGCGCCCAGGAGGAGCGCGACGCGCTCACTCCCCCGACCGCGCTGTACGACCACGCCCTGCGCCTGCGCGGGACTCCCCCGGCGGAGTCCCGCGCAGGCGCGGCTGCTCCCGGCTGCCGACGTGGCCCGTCGATGCCTCTCAGCCGTAGCGGTTCAGGTCGTGGAAGAAGTCGGGGACCGTCCGGAGATCGCCCGTGGCGCCGAGCCGCTCGTGTACGTAGCGGGCGACGGCGAGGTCGAGGACGCCGAGACCGAACGGGGAGAAGACGACCGGCCGGTCGCCGGGGGGCGTGGTCTTCCCCTGCAGCACGTCGTAGAGCGAGCCGGCCACGAAATCGCGGTTGCCGACGCGCTGTTCGGTCAGGTGCAGCGAGGTGTTGGCCTTCATCGAGTGTTCGACGTCGTCGACGACGTTGTACGACGACAGGATGATCTCGGGGGCGAGGTCACGCAGCGAGAGGTGCAGGACCAGCGGGTTGTGGGTGAACCAGCTCGGGTCGGTGACGTGCGGCTCGCCCGCGACCGTGGCGAAGACGACGAGGTCCGAGCCGCGGACGAGGTCTTCGGGTGAGTCGTGCACGTTGACGGGCGCCTTCTCGGTGCGCGCGAGGTAACCGCGGAAGCCCTCGGCGTGCTCGGGGACCGCGTCGTGGACGCCCACTTGGCCGAAGACGAGCCCGTTGCCCGCCAGATAGGTGTGGACGTACCGCGCGATCAGCCCGGTGCCGAAGAAGCCGACGCGGACCGGGCGCCCCGCGTCCGCGGACTCCTCGCGCCGCGCGCGGAGTTCGACCGCGGCGAGGGCCGCGGACGCTGCGGTGCGCGAGGCGCTGATGATGGACGCCTCCAGGCAGGCGAACGGATACCCGGTCCTGGTGTCGTTCAGGATGAGCACGGCGGAGGCGCGCGGAAGCCCGGAGGCGACGTTCTCGGGGAAGCTGGAGATCCACTTCATGCCGTGCACGTCGGTCTCGCCTCCGATCGAGGCGGGCAGCGCGATGATCCGTGCGGAGGGACGGTCCGGGAAGCGCAGGAAGTAGGAGTCCGGGTTCACGGTCAGACCGGCGCCGTGCAGTTCGTACGCCGCTCGCACGATGCGGGTGATCTCCTCTTCCCTGCCACTGGTCGCCGCCTGCACCTGGGCTCCCGAGATCACCACGAACGAGGGCGGTTGCAGCATGTGACGGCTCCCTTGGTATCGGTCCATCTCGCGCGGGCCGGCCGGAACGCCGCCCCGCGGGCGTGGCGGCACTCGTCATCGGTGCCGGCCGGGTTCTCCTCCGCGCCTCGCCATGGATAGCAAGGCGGGGCGGAGCGATCAAAGACCGTGTTTCTCCCTACAGGGCCACGGCGGTGACCGACGGCCGTGGTGATTCCACGGCTCAGCCGGACGAGGGGGGCACCCGCAGACCGGGTGCCAGCGGCCCGAACACCTCGGCTCCCGGGCTGTCGAGGCATGCGGCCAGCACGCTGAGGTAGTCCCGGCCCAGGTCCCGCGCGCGGCCCGGGGAGAAGTCACGCCTGCGGTAGGTGAGAACCAGGTCGCCGCCGTCCGGGCGGTGGCTGAGGCGCACACTCAGCGGCCGCAGTGCGTAGGGCCAGCGGGGCGGCATCGGTGTCGCGGACAGCCCGCCGCCCAGCTCCTGGGCGTCCGCCGCACGCTCAGCGCCGAACTCCAGCCCGTCCAGCAGGTCACTGAGCTCGTCGGGGCCCGCGAGGTTGGGGGTGAGCAGATGCGGCGGCAGGTCCGCGTGCTGGAGGTCCTGGGCGAAGGCGTCCCGCACCTGTGGCAGCAGCGAGGCGAAGGTCGGGCTCCCGGAGAGGTCGGTACGGCACACCATGGGGTGCGA
Organism: Streptomyces sp. 1-11; assembly: GCF_007176755.1. Lineage (GTDB taxonomy): Bacteria > Actinomycetota > Actinomycetes > Streptomycetales > Streptomycetaceae > Streptomyces. The sequence continues at coordinate 187,701 of NZ_BJTV01000007.1, read as the reverse complement.
GAAGTCGCCGATCATGTCCTCGAGTTCACGGAGGTCCCGGAACGTCACCGGCGCCGGGACCGAGATGTCCCGGGACCCCGTGTACCGGGCGAGGAGGACCTGGAACGCGGTGAGGGCCCCGACGAACACGGTGGTGCCGTGCTCGCGTACGCACGCGCGCAGCGCCGCCGGCAGCCCGCCGGGCAGCGGGAGCACCACGGCGTCCCCGAGTTCCGCAGGCAGGTCCGGGTGCGGCCGGTCGGACGGTAGCGAGGGGGGCAGCGCGCCGGCGAGCCGCCGTGTCCAGTAGCCGGTCCGCCGGGACCGGTGGGCGTCGCTGGTCCGGTCCCGCTGCCACACGGCGTGGTCGGCGTACTGGAGGGGCGGCGGCGGAGGCGCCGCGGGTCGTCCGGCGCGGGCGGCGAGGTAGGCGGCAGCGAGGTCCGCGAGGAGGATCTCGGTGGCCCGGGCGTCCGCGACCATGTGGTGGAGGACCACGATCACGATGTGGTCCTCGGCGTCGAGGCGCAACAGCCGGGCCCGGACCAGCGGACCGTGTGCCAGGCCGGGGAGCTGGTCGACCTCGGCCCGGGTCAACGCGTCGAAGTCCGCGAGTGTTCCGTCCGTGACGGGGATCCGCAGCCGCAGGGCGGGCGAGACGACTTGGGTGAGCCGGCCGTCCTCCGCCTCCCGCAGCACCGTGCGCAGGATCTCGTGCCGTGCCAGCACGGCGTTCAGCGCCTGCTCCAGCGCCGTCGTGTCCAGCGGCCCGCGCAGCCGCATTCCGGCCAGCACCACGGGGGCCGGCCGGGGGCGGGCCCGTGTCCTCGTCCATGCCCACTCCTGGGCCGGCGACGCGGGGAACCGCGCGACCCCCTGGGGGCGCGGCACCACCGGGATGGTGGCACGGGTGCCGCGCAGCCGCCGGAGAAGTCCGGCTTCGAGTTCGGCCCGGGCCGCGAGGCCGGGAGCCACCGGCGGGGTCGCTGGGGCAGGAGCCACCGGCGGGGTCGCGGGGGCGGCGGGTTCCTCGGGGGGCGGTGCCACGGCTCACCCTGCCAGGGAGGGGCCCGGGGCCCGCCCCAGTCCGGTGGCGAAGGTGCGCATCAGCTCGTCGGGGCCTTCCAGGAACCCGTAGTGCGGGCCCTTGAGGAGGGTGAAGGTCGTCTCGCCGAGGTCGGACCACTCGTGCAGGAGCTGGTGCGGGACCTCCACGTCCTCGTCCCAGCCGAGCACAGTGGCGGGACACGGCAGCGGGTCGGGGTCCGCGACGCCGTAGCGCTTGTGCGCCGCCACGTCGAAGAGCAGTACCTCCAGGCTGAGTTCCACCATGTCCGGGCGGGGTACGCCGCCGAGTTCCGTGATGAGGGTGCGGACCTCCTCGCGGAGCTCGTCGTCGCTCATGTCGAGGAACCGGCCGTGCACGCCCTTGTGCGGGGCCACCTGGGAGGAGACGAACAGGCGTGCCGGCACGGGGTAGCCGCGTCGCTCAAGGCGGAGCGCCGTCTCGTAGGCGATCAGCGCGGAGCTGCAGTGGCCGAAGAAGGCGAACGGGCGGTCCAGATAAGGAAGAAGCGCCTCGCAGAGCATGTCGGCGAGTGAGCCGAACGACATGAAGGGGTCTTCCCTGAGCCGGTTCTCACGGCCGGGGAACTGCACCGGGCAGAGCTCGACGTCCCCGGTGAACCTGGGCCACTTCCGGTACATGCTGGCGCCGCATCCGGAGTACGGCAGGGCGAACAGGCGCGCCCCGGCGTCCGGTGACGGCTCCTCGAGGAACCAGCGTGGGCGACGGTTTCCGGTCACGGGTGCTCCTCGTTCGGGCTGGACTGCGGTGAGCGGCCGTTCTCGTCCTGCGCCAGGAGCCGTTCGAGTACCCGGCGGGCCAGGCCGTCGATGTCGACGCGTCCGAACAGCTCCCGCACGGGGAACTCCACGCCGTACTCCTCGCGTACGCGGTTGCGCAGCTGGAGCAGCGACAGCGAGTCCCCACCGAGGTCGAGGAAGTCGTCGTCGACCCCGATGCGCTCCAGTCCGAGCAACTCACAGAAGATCTCGTGCAGTTCGAGCTCGATGGGCGTCTGCGGGGCGCGGTAGGGGACCTCCGCCGGGGGTTGTGCCGGCTCCTCGCTCCACGGCATGGGCTGCCGGTCCACGGGCTTGGTGGAGACCGGTGCGTCGGGATCGGCCGCGATGCCTTCGAGGATCGTGACGAACTCGGCGGCCATCTCCGTGACGGTCGCCGCGTCGAACAGCTCGCTGCTGTACTCGAGGAACGCCCGGTAGCCGGTCTCGTCGTCGGGTTCGAGGTCGAGCGCGAGTTCGTAGCTCGCGGCCTTCGAGTCCGGGCGCAGCGGCTCGATCACCAGGTCGGGGGTACGCAGTTCGGGCACCGGCATGTTCTGCAGCACGAGCATGGCCTGGACCTGCGGAGTGCCCGCCGTGGACCGGCGCTGGACCCGCAGCAGCTCCAGGGCCGACTCGAACGGGAACTCCTGATCGTCGAAGGCCTCAGCGCAGGTGTTCCTGACGCGCCCGATCAGCTCGCGGGCCGTCGGCTCCCCCGAGACGTCGGTGCGCAGCAGCAGCGGGTTGACGAAGAAGCCGATCAGTCCGGCGAGTTCGGGCCGGGTCCGGCCGGCCATGGGGGACGCGACGGTGATGTCCTGCTGTCCCGAGTAGCGCGAGAGCAGCACGTCGAACGCGGCCAGGAAGACCATGAACGCCGTGGCCCGCTCCTGCCTGGCCAGCGCGTCCAGCCGGGACACCAGGGGGGCCGGCACCGTGAACGTGTGGGTGTCGCCCGCGAAGGTGGGCTCGGCCGGGTACGGGCGGTCGGTGAACAGCCGCAGTGGAGGAGCGCCGTCCAGGCGGCGCTGCCAGCGCCGGGTCAGGCCGCTGAGCTTCTCCCCGCGCAGGTTCTCGTGCTGCCACATCGTGAAGTCCGCGTACTGGATCTCCAGCGGCGGCAGCCCGGGGTCCTCGCCGCGCAGGTAAGCGCCGTAGCAGGCCGTCAGCTCGGCGACGAAGAGGGCGGACGACACACCGTCGGTGACGATGTGGTGCATGACCAGTACCGCGACATGCTCCTCGGGAGCCGTGCGCAGCAGCCGCATCCGCACCAGGGGTCCCCGGTACAGGTCGAACGGCTTCGTCACCTCGGCGGTGACGGCCGCCTCCAGGTCGCCGCGAGCGACGTCGGTCACCGGGACGTCGAGCTCCGAGGCGGGGCCGATGATCTGCACCGGACCGTCCTCGTCGAGGTCGAACACGGTGCGCAGCGCCTCGTGCCGGTCCACGACGGTGTTGAGGGCGCGGCGCAGTGCCCCGGTGTCCAGCCGGCCGCGCAGCCGCAGTGCCGCCAGCACGTGGTAGGTCGGACGGCCGGGGTTGATCTCGTTCTCCAGCCACATGCTGCGCTGGGCGAAGGAGGCGGGGAAGACCAGCACCTCGTCGTCAGTCACGGGCGGCACCCTCTCCGGTCGTCGGGGTGCGCCCGGAGCCGCTTGGACGCTTCCTGCGGAACGCCGACCTGTCCCTGGGGCGGATCGCCGGTGTCTCCTCGGGCTCCGGGGCCTGCGCCTGCTCGTCGATGTAGGCGGAGACCTCCGCGACCGTGGGGGTCTGGAAGAGCTGGCCGAGGGGAAGGTCCAGCTCGAACTCGTTCCGCAGTCTGTCGATGACCGCGGCTCCCATCAGCGAGTGGCCGCCCAGGGCGAAGAAGTCGTCGTGGATGCCGGGGTTGTCGACGCCCAGGACGTCCGCCCAGATCTTCAGGACCCGCTGCTGGGTGGTGGTCAGGTTCTTCACCGCCTCGCGGCCCTTGGTCCGGGGCTCGGACGCCTCGTACGGCGGCGGGAAGGCCGTCACGTCCAGGTGGCCGTCGGTACGCAGCGGCCAGGCGGTCACGGGCTCGACGGTCGCCGGGACGGCGTGCAGCGGCAGCCGGTCCCGCAGGTAGCCCCGCAGCAGGGCCGGCATGGAGCGCGCCCACGCGCCGAACGCCGGGTCGGGGGCCGGCGCGGCGGCGGCCGGCTCGGCACGGGTGTAGCCGCCCGACAGCAGCCGGGACAGCGGCACGGCCGAGCCGGGCTCGGCGCTCTGCGCGCGCAGCGCGACCGTCAGCTCGTCGAGGCGTGTTCCGCTCGGGCCGGCGGCCGCCTCGTAACCGGCGGCGTGCGCGACCGCCAGCAGGGCCACGGGGTCGACGTCCCGATCGGCGGGTACCGGACGGTTCAGGGCTCCGGCGACCGATCCGGCCGTGGTCGTCTCGCCGTCGTGCAGCGCCTCCAGCGCCGCCGCCGTCGTGGCGAGGTCCGAGTGCGGTACGCGGTGGATGACGAGGTGGTCCGGGGCGTCCGCGGACCGCAGCAGGTCGCCGAACATCTCGGCGGTCAGCCGCTCGGCCGCCCAGTCCCGTCGTTCCACGAGCGGCGGGACGGCGTCGCCGGGGCCGACGTGCAGGACGGCGTCGTAGCGGAACCGGGTCAGTTCGCCGGGGTGCGGACCGATCCTGCGCACGAGGGCGGCATCGGTCACGCCGGGGAGCCGTTCCGCGAGGTCCAGGAAGAACTCGGGCGCCAGCGCGAACCCTTCCGCGGCGGCGGCGCGCCGGGCGACGGCCTCGCGCAGCTGCGCCACCGGGGTGTCGTGCGGGAGCCGGTCCAGCTCGGCCGGCAGGAAGATCGCTTCCTGCCCCCCGAGGTCCGGCACGTCGCTGACGACGATCCTGCCGCCGGGAGACACCACCCGGACCGCGTTGGTGACGATCTCCTCCAGATAGCCCGCGTCGGGGCAGTAGGCGGCGAGATTGTTCACGACCACGGTGTCGAAGCCGGCGTCCTCGAAGGCCGTGAAGTCATCGGGCGCCAGGTCCAGGACCTCCACCACATCGGCCTTGGACGCCAGGCGGTCGCGCTGGGCACCGATGTGCCCACGGGCGCGTACCGACATCTCGGTGGCCCGGTAGGCGTCACAGCGCGGGGCCAGACGGAACAGCAGGAGCCCGTTGCGGCAGCCGATCTCCAGGATGCGGCGCGGTCCGGCGTCGAGCACCTGCCGTACGGCCGCGTCGGTCCACTCCCGCAGGGCTTCGGCGGTCAGCTCCTCGCCGCTCCTCGGGCTGCGCCAGCCGGTGGTGTTGAGCGCGGGGTCGCTTTCCGGGTCACGCCCCAGATATGCCTGGGCGAAACGGTCACGCCTTCGTTCGGGGTCCGGCGCGGGCGTCTTCTCGGGGAGTACGTGGGCGACGAGTGCGCCGGCGTCCGTCACCGAGAGGTGGGCCCTGGCCGCCGCGGGATGCGCGGCCAGTTCCGCGGTCACGTCCCCCAGTTCGACGGGACGGCCCTGCAGCACCGTGCGTCCGGCCGGCCGGCCGAGGATCTCCAGTGTGCCGGGAGTCACCCAGCGTGCCCGGTCACCGGTCGGCCTCGGCTCGTCCTGCGTCCAGCGGGGGCGGTCCAGATGGCCGGCGGCGCGGGAGGAACCCGCCATGTACAGGTCGCCCGCGACACCGGCGGGCACCGGCCGGGCGTGCTCGTCCAGTACCGACAAGCGGGTGTCGCCGAGTGGAGCGCCCACGGGAAGGCGGCCGGAGGCGACGGCGGCGGGGTCCCCCTGGCACACCCGGTGGGCGGCGACGGGACCGGCCTCGGCCAGTGAGAGGACGTTGAAGAGCTGGGCGTGGGGGGCGAGACGGAGGAACGCTTCGGCCGTGTCGGGCCACAGCTCCCCGCCCGCGCAGATCACGCGCGGGGGCACGGCCGTGCCCGGCTCCGCGCCCGGCGCGGGCGGCCGGGAGGCGGTCAGCAGCGCCTCCAGTCGTACGGGGTCCGTGAGCAGGGTCCCCTGCCGGTCGTCCGCTCCGGTCGGCGGTGTCGCGGCGGACCCGAGACACAGGCGGCCACCGGCGCCCAGCGGCCACAGCAGCGCGGTGACCAGCAGGTCGGCGGTGACCTCGCCGGACACCGTCACCTGCTCGCCCGGCTCCAGCGGGAAGGCGCCGCGCAGGCCGCGCACGCGCGCGGCCGTACTGGCGTGGGTGTGCGCGTTCAGCGTCCCGCCCCGCGACCGGATGAGCAGCGCGGGGTCCTGCGGCCCCGGCGTCACCGCCGGCGGGGTGCCCGGGTACGAGCGGATGCTCTCGTTCTCGGCGTCCAGCGCGCACAGCACCGCACCCGTGTCGCGCGCGCTGTCGAGCAGTCCGGCGGAGATCAGCTCCGTGGAGGTGAGCACCACCGCGGGGGTGCAGCGCCGCACCGCGTCGGCGATCTCGTCCCGGGTGAGCGAGGCGTCCAGTGGGAGCGCGACGGCGCCCGCGGCGAGGATGCCCAGCAGCGCGACGGGGAGTCCGGCCGACACCGGCAGGCGGAGTGCGACGACGGCCCCCGGCCCGACGCCGTGCTCGGCGAGCAGGTAGTGGGCCAGCCGGTGGGCCTCGCCGGTGAGTTCCCCGTGGGTCAGCCGGTCTTCGCCCGCGCGTACGACCGGAGTCTCGGCGCCGCGGTCCCGGTGTGCGGCGATGAGGTCGAGGACGGTGTGCGGCTCCTGCGGGGCGCTGCCCTCGGGGCCGCACACGACGGCGTCCCGCTCGGGGCACAGCGGCAGGTGCCACAGCGCCTCGTCCGGGTTCGCGACGGCGCCTTCGAGCAGGCTGTACACGGCGTCCAGCAGGCGCTGGACGGTCGCCGTGTCCATGATGTCGGCGGCGAACCACAGTTTGCCGTCGATACCGCCGCCCTCGGTGGGCGAGAGCTCGAACTCCAGGTCGAACCTGGCCTTACCGGTGTCCAGCGTCTCGATGTCGACCGTGAGGCCGGGGATGCTCAGCTCTTCCCAGGGGGTGTTGTGCAGACCGACCATGTGCCGGATGAGGGGTGTGTGCGCGCTGGCCTCACGCTCGGGATTGATCTCTTCGATGATCTTCTCGAAGGGGACGTCCTGGTGGGCGTAGCCGTCCGTCGCCTCCTTCCGCACGTGGCGCAGGAACTCGCGGAACGTCAGCCCGTCGGCCGGCTCCACGCGGATCGGGAGCGTGTTGACGAAACTGCCGACCACCGACTCGGTCTCGGCCCGGTTCCGGTTGGCGACCGGCACACCCATGACCAGGTCCCGCTGGCCGCTCCACCGGGACAGCACCGCGGACACACCGGCCAGGAGGACCATGAACAAGGTGGCCCGCTCGGACTCGCCGAGGGCCTTGAGGCGCTGGACGAGCGCGGCGGGCATCGCCACGTCGATCGAGCCGCCGTCCCAGGTGCGCTCCGGCGGACGCAGCCGGCCGGTGGGCAGCTCCAGCGCATGCGCGCCGGTGAGCCGCTCCCGCCAGTACGCCAGGTGTCCGTCGAGGGCGCCGCCGGCCTGCCACTCCTGCTGCCACAGGGCGAAGTCGCCGTACTGTACGAGGGGTTCGGGGAGCGTGGGCTCGCGGTCCGCCGCGTACGCCTCGTAGAGCGCGCTCAGTTCCTGGAGCAGGATGCCGAGCGACCAGCCGTCGGTGGCGATGTGGTGCTGGCTGAGCAGCAGCAGGTGCTCGTCGTCGGCCACCTGGAGCAGGACCGGCCGCAGCAGCAGGTCACGGGTCAGGTCGAACGGCCTGTCGACCTCCTGCTGGTGAAGCCGGCGTACCGTCTCGTCCCGTCGCTCGGCGTCCAGGCCCCGCAGATCGTGCACGGGCATGGGGACGCGGCACGGCGCGGCGACACGCTGCACCGCGTCGCCCCCGTCGCCGAGGTGGAAGGTCGAACGCAGTACTTCGTGACGCCTGAGGAGCTCATCCACGCAACGCTGCAGCACCCCGTGGTCGACCTGTCCGCGCAGCTTGGCCACTCCCACGATGTTGTACATCGTCGACGTCGGCTGCAGCCGGTGGAAGAACCACATGCGCTGCTGGGCGAAGGACAGGGGGAGGTGCGTACGCTCCCCCGGCCTCGCCGTGATGCGAGCCTCCGCGCGGTCCAGTCCCTCGTCGTCGAGGAGCTGGTCCAGAAGCCTGCGCTGGTCTGAGCTGAGCCAGTCGCTCCCCATGGGTGTAAAACCACCTCGCGCTGCTAGAAGATCAGGGTCTGTCGCGCCACTCCACACCTGCCGCTGGAGCCAACACGCTCTGCCCCGGGGTCGCCCGGCCGGTAGTCGGTAGCTTCCCGGACGTGCCCCGGCGCGGCCGTTCTACCGGTCCGGTACGAGGATCGCCGGGGGCGGCGGGGACGGCCATCGGTCGTTTCCCCGACTGGTGCCGTTCCCGGGCCGGCGAGAAGACTTCCACCCCTGCGCGGGTCCAACGGCCACCCGTGAAGGGGCACATGCCCCGTGCCGGCAGGGACCGAGCGCGTCATTCGCAGGGAGTCGTCTTGTCCTCTGAGTCCCTCCCCCTCGCCAGGGGATCGCAGCAGACAGCCAACGGCGCCCGGCAGGCGCAGGGCCCCGCCGGGGCCGGCGGGCGAGTGGGCGGTCTCGCACCGACCGCGGCCGCCGCCGTCCGCCTGCGGGGGCGGCTCGACACCTCCGCGCTCCAGGCCGCGCTGTCCGATCTGGTGGGCCGCCACGAGGCCCTGCGCACCTGCGTCACGTCCGGCCCCGGCCAGGAGCCGGTGCGGGTGGTGCACCCGCCGGACCGGGTGACGGTGGAGTTCAGCCGCGAGGACGTCGGGGCGCGGGAGGTCGAGGCGCGCCTGGCGCGCGTACCGGACGGCCGGGCGGACCCCGGCTCGAAGTCGCCGCTGCGCGCCGAGCTGTGGCGGGTGCGGGACGGGGGCGGGCCGGCGGGCACCCCGGAGTGGATCGTGCTGATGCGCGCCCCGGAGGCCGTCGCGGACAGCCGGTGGATGGAGATCCTGCTGGCGGACCTGGCCGCGGCGTACCGGGCGCGGCTCGCCGGACGTCGGCCGGATCCGGTCGCGCCACCAACGCCGCCGCACGCCGCCCGGGTACGCGAACGGCAGGCCGGGCGTTCGGCGCGAGAGGTGCAGGCGTACTGGGCGCGGCGGCTCGCCGGCGCGGCCCCGCTCCAGCTGCCCACGGACCGGCCGGTCACACCCGGACGGTCGGGTCACGGGGCCGCCGTGCCCGCCGAGTTCCCCGCGGACCTCGCCGACGCGCTGCGTGCGCTGGCCGCGGCGGAGGGCACCGACCTGTTCACGGTGCTGCTCAGCGCGACCGCGGTCGTTCTGGGGGGCTGGTCGGGGCGTACGGACGTCGTCATCGGCGTACCGGTCCCCGGCCGTGACGCGGACGGGCCCGGCTCCCTCGTGGGGGACTTCGCCGGTGTGGTGCCGCTGCGCGTCGGACTGGCCGGCGGTGAGCCCTTCCGGCAGCTCCTGCGGCGGACCGACGCCGCCCGCCGGGAAGACCTCTCCCACGCGGACACGCCGGCCGGGCCGCACGGCGCGGGCGGCGGGCCGGACGCGGGACCCGCGCTCGCGCAGGCGCTCCTGGCCTTGCGGGGGCCGCTGCCGGAGCCCCCGCGGTTCCCCGGGCTCGAATCCGAGTGGCTCGGCGTTCCGGCGTCCATGGCCGGCATCCAGGTCCGCGTCGAACTCGCCCCGACGGCTTCCGGGGCCCTCACCGGCTCGCTGGTCCACGCGACCGATCTGTTCGACGGCGCCACCGCGCAGCGGCTCGTCGAGTCACTGCTGACGGTCTGCCGGGCGGTGGCCCGTGCCCCCGACAGTCCGGCGCCGCCGCCACTGATGTCGGACGCCCAGCACCGTCTGATCACCACCGGTTTCAGTGGCGCCGGCCGGCCCGGGCCGAGCTCACCGCCGGTGCACGCCTGGTTCGAACAGCGGGCCGACGAGGCACCGGACCGCGTCGCGGTGATCGCCGACATCGGCGGCTCCCCCGCTCAGCTCTCCTACCAGGAGCTGGAGGAGCGCGCCAACCAGGTCGCGTGGTGGCTGCGGGGACGCGGCGTGGGCGCCGAGGACCGGATCGGCGTGCACCTGAACCGCGGCCTCGACCTCGTCTGCGTGCTGCTGGGCATCTTCAAGGCGGGCGCGACCTATGTGCCGCTGGATCCGCAGTCGCCGCCCGAACGGCTCGACCACGTCGTCCGGGACGCCGCTCCCCTGCTGTGCCTTTCCGACTCCGGTGGCGGTCCGCCGTCCGGTGGCGGTGTCACCGAGGTCGTCCCGTTCGGCGACGCGCGGGCGCGGTTCGCCGCCTGCCCGGTGAAGCGGCCACCGACCGGTGCCCTCGGCGCCGGCGCGGCCTGTCTGATCTACACGTCGGGATCGACCGGGAGACCCAAGGGTGTCGTGATGACCCATGCCGGCCTGGCGAACCAACTGGGCTGGCTCTGCGAGTCGATGGGCTTCGGGCCCGACGACGTCACCCTGCACAAGACACCGACGGGCTCGGACCCCTCCCTGTGGGAGATCCTCGTCCCGCTGATGAGCGGTGGCCGCCTCGTGCTCGCCGACGCCCGCGACCAGGGCGACCCCGCCTACCTCCTCGACGCGCACGCCCGGTACGGCGTCACCGCGTGCGACTTCTTCCCCTCCCTGCTGCGGCACTTCCTGGCGGAACCGGGGGTCACGGAGCGCGCCCGCGACCTGCGCCTGGTCATCTGCGGCGGCGAGGAGCTGAACGCCGATCTGTCCCGCCGGTTCGCGGACCTGCTGCCCACGGCCCAGCTGTACAACCTGTACGGGCCGACGGAAGCCACGATCGCCGTGACCTTCCACCAGGTGACCGGCAGGACCGTGGACCCGATCCCGATCGGCCGCCCGATACCCGGTACCGAGATCCACGTCCTCGACGAGCACGCCAGGCCGCAGCCCATCGGCGTACCGGGCGAACTGTTCATCGCCGGCGTGCAGCTCGCGCGAGGCTACCTGGGCCGGCCGGGGCAGACGGCGGACAGGTTCGTCCCGCATCCGCTGTCCCCCGGTGCGCGGCTCTACCGCACCGGTGACCGGGCCAGGTGGCTCGCGGACGGCGCTCTGGAGTACCTCGGCAGGCTCGACCACCAGGTCAAGATCCGTGGCTACCGGGTGGAACCGGCCGAGGTGGAGGCGGCGCTGACGGCACTTCCCGGGGTCGGTCAGGCTCTCGTCCTCGCACGGCCCGCACCCGGCGGCGGACTTCGGCTGGTCGCGTACCTGACCCCGTCACACCCCGGGGCGGTCACCGACACCGCGTCGCTGCGCCGGGCGCTGGCCCGGCTGCTTCCGTCCGGTGCGGTCCCCTCGGCGTTCGTCCGGCTGGACTCCTTCCCCCTGACCCCGGTGGGCAAGGTGGACCGCGAGCGGCTGCCGGCACCGGCGGACGGCCGCCGGTCGGCGACACCCGCGGCACCTACGGGATCTCCGGACTCTCCGACACCCGCGGCACCTCCGGACTCCCCGACATCCGCCGCACCTCCGGACTCCCCGACGCCTCCGGCTCCTCCGGCTCCCCCGGCGAACGAGGTCCAGGAGGTGCTGACGGGCATCTGGTCCGACGCGCTGCCCGCGGCGAGTCCCCCGGGCATCCATGACACGTTTTCCTCGCTCGGCGGCGATCTCGAGTGTGCCGAGCGCGTCGTGTCCCAGATCCGCGCCCTGTTCCGGATCGAGCTGCCGGCCCGCCGCGTCATCGAGGAGGCCACCGTCGAGAGGCTCGCGAAGCTGCTCCAGGACCGGGACCCGGCGAAGGGCGACGGCGTCGCACGCACCGCCCGGCTCGTCCTGCGCGTCCGGGCCATGTCGCCGGACGAGATCACCGCGAAGCTGCGGGGCTGAGGCGGTGCGCTCCCGCAGGGCCTCCCCCGGACCACGTACCCGCGGGCGTACGGCCGTGCCGGCGTCCTCGCGCGACGATCGCGCGTTCTGGCACCTGTGGTGCGCCACCGGCGTGTCCGGCCTCGGCGACGGCGTCCGGTTCGCCGCCTTCGCCCTGTTCGCCGCGGTCCTGACGAGCGACCCGCTGCTGGTGTCTCTGGTCACCGTCGCCGGCCAGCTTCCGTGGCTGTGCGTGGGGCCCTTCGCCGGGGTGCTGGTCGACCGGTTCGACCGCCGCGGGACGCTCTGGGCATGCGATGTGGCGCGCGCCGCGGTGATGGCCTGCTTCACCGTCCTGACGCTCCTGGACCGCGTGGACATCACCACCCTGACGGTGACCGCGTTCCTGCTCAGCTCGATCGAGACGCTGGCCGACAACCTGTCCCAGGCGATCACCCCGGAGGTGATCGGCTCACGTTCCCTGGACTCGGCGAACAGCTGGCTCTTCGGCGGCCAGTTCATCACGAGCGAGTTCCTCGGCACGCCGCTCGGCACCCTGCTGTTCTCCATGACGTACGCGCTGCCCTTCACCGTCGACGCGGTGACGTTCGCCCTGTCGGCGGCGCTGATCCTCCGCATCCGGGGCAGCGGAGCCCGTCCGGCGCCGCGCACGGCCCGACCGGTGGTCGCCGACATGGCGGACGGGGTGCGCCGGCTGCTCCGCCATCGCGTCCTGCGGCCCCTGTGCCTGCTCATGGGCATGCTGAACTTCGCCGTTCTCGGTGTACTGGGTGTCGCCGTGCTCTACGCGCTGGAAGTGCTGCGGGTCGGCCAGACGACGTACGGCCTGCTGATGACGGTCGTCGCGGTCGGCGGACTGATCGGCCTCTTCGTCGCCCCGGTCCTGGCGGCGAGGATCGGCCACGGCCGCACTCTGCTGGTGGCCTTCGCCCTGTGCCCACTGCCCCTGGTCGTCGGGGGCGTCACCTCCGATCCCCTCGTCGCGGCGGCGGCCCTCCTGTTCGTCGGCGCCAGCGTGTCACTGGGCAACGTGGTGACGACGACGGTACGCCAGACGCTGATCCCGCCCGGCATGTTCGGGCGGATGAACGCCGCCTACCGGCTCTTCGTCAACGGCCTCGCGCCGCTCGGCGCGTTCGCCGGCGGGATCGTCGCCCAGCAGTACAGTCTGCGCGCGCCCTTCTACCTGGCGGCGGCCGTGTGCGTGCTCCTGGTCCTGGCCGCGCCCAGGCTGCTCCGCGACCTCCCGAAGCCCGCCGCACCGGCCCGGGTGCCGTCCGGCGAGTGAGGCCGGGACGGCGGCCGCCGGTCCGCGTCGGCGCCGCCCCATCCGGGTTTCTCCCGACTCCCGGGCAGGCGTCCGGAAGATCACAATGAAGCCTTGCGTCAACCCGCGTCCTTCCCGTTCGGTGAACCGGAGCCCGCCTTGTCCTCCTCACCCACAGCGCAGTCGGACCACCGCGGTGCCCGCGCCGCCGGCGAGCGACCGCCGCGCGAGCGCACACTGCCGGACCTGCTGCAGGAGCGGGTTCGTACCGATCCGCACGCCACCGCGCTGGCCGACGACGCGGCCACGCTCAGTTTCCGGCAGCTCAACGCGCGGGCGAACCAGCTCGCGCACCTGCTCATCGGCCTCGGCGCCGGACCGGAGCGGGTGGTCGGGGTGGCCCTGCCCCGCTCGATCGACGCGATCGTGGCCATGGTGGCGGTGCTCAAGACCGGTGCCGCCTACCTGCCGCTCAACCCGGACTACCCGGTGGAACGCATCGCCTTCATGGCGGCCGACTCCGCACCGGTCACGGTGCTGGCGGCCGACACGGTGGGCCTGAAGCCGGCGGACCTCCCGGGCACCCGGCTGCTCGGCTGGGAGGGCCTCGACACCTCGGCGTACCCGACGGCCGATCCCACCGACGACGACCGGACGCGGCCGTTGCGGGCCGCGCACCCGCTGTACCTCATCTACACGTCGGGCTCCACGGGCGCGCCCAAGGGCGTGCTGATGCCCGCCCTCAGTCTGGTCAACCTGCTGGCCTGGCACGGTGAACGCTTCGCCTGCGGACCGGATGTCGTCGTCGCCAACCTGTCGGCCATCGGCTTCGACTTCTCCATGCACGAGATGCTGGCCGCGCTGGTGCACGGCAAGCGGCTGGCCGTCCCGACCGAGGAGACCCGGCGTGACCCGGTACGGCTCGTCCACTGGCTCGACCGCCACGGCGTGAACCAGGTCTTCCTGCCCAACGTCCTCATCGAGTCGATGTGCGAGGCGGCGGAGGAAGCCGGCGTCGCGCTGGACGGGCTGACCGACATCGTCCAGTCCGGTGAGCCGCTGGTGCTCGGCGAAGGCATGCGGCGCTTCGTGCGCGAGCACCCGGGACTACGGGTGCACAACCACTACGGCGCGACCGAGATGCAGGACGTCACCGCCTGGATCTGCGACGCGGACACCCTGCGCCCGCCCGCTGCGGGCACCCCCTTGTGGAACACCCGCGTCCACCTGCTGGACCGGGAGCTGCGTCCCGTACCCGACGGTGTCGCCGGGGACCTGTACGTCTCCGGCGTGGGCCTGGCCCGGGGCTACCTCAACCGCCCGGGGCTGACCGCGGAGCGCTTCCTGCCCGACCCGTTCGGTGAGCCGGGCCGGCGGATGTACCGCACGGGCGACGTGGCGCGCTGGAACGGCGACGGCGAGCTGGAATGCCTGGGCCGGAGCGACAACCAGGTCAAGCTGAACGGCTTCCGGGTCGAACTCGGCGAGGTGGAGGCTCACTTGCGTGAGCGCCCCGAGGTGGCCAGGGCCGTCGTCCTGCCGCGGGAGAACGCCCGAGGCGGCAAGCAGCTCATCGCGTACGTGGTCCCGGCCGGTCCGGCACGCCCCGACTCGCGGGCGCTCCGGCTCGAACTGGCACGGGTGCTGCCCCCGCACATGGTGCCCGCGGCCGTCGTGACGCTCACCGAGTTCCCGCTGTCCTCCAACGGGAAGATCGACCTGCGGGCCCTGCCCTCCCCCGCAACCGGGAGCGGCGGGAGCCGGCCCGGCACGCCTGACGAAGAGGCGATGGTGGACGCCTTCACCGAGGTACTCGGTGTCGCCGACGTCGGGGCCGACGACGACTTCTTCGCGCTGGGCGGCGACAGCATCGCCGCCGTGCGGCTGGTGATCCGGGCACGACGCGACGGGAAGGCCATCAGCACACGCGACGTGTTCGAACTCGGCACGCCGCGCCGGCTCGCCGGCGCCGGAGCCGTACAGGACGTACGGAACATCCCGGTGCGTCCGCTGCTCGCCCTGCACCACAAGCACCTGGGCCGGCTGCAGGCCGCCCGGCCGGACATCGAGCACCTCCTACCCGTCAGCCCGGTCCAGCAGGGGTTCCTGTTCCACCGGCTCCAGGACGCGGACGGGCCGGACGTCTACACCCAGCAGCTCGTACTACGGCTCGGCGGCCGGGTGAGCGGTACCGCGCTGCGCGCGGCGGCCCGCGAGCTGCTGGCTCGGCACGAAGCCCTGCGGGCGGGCTTCTTCACCGAGGGCCTGCCGGAGCCGGTTCAGCTCGTGGCCGCGGAAGCCGAGCTGCCCTGGAGGGAGACGGATCTCTCCCGCCTGGACGTCCGCGACGCCGATGCGGAGGTCCGCCGGCTGACCGAGGAGAGCCGCGCCGTCCCCTTCGACCTGTGTGTGCCCCCGCTGCTGCGCCTGCACCTGATCCACAGGTCGCCGCAGGACCACCACCTGGCGATCGACTACCACCACATCCTGCTCGACGGCTGGTCCCTGACCCTCCTGGTGCGCGAGCTGTTCGCGCGCTACCGGGGTGACGGCGATCCGGCACCCGCACCGTCCACGCGCGACTGGCTGCGGGCGATGCGCTCCCGGGACGGCGACGAGGCGGCACTGGCCTGGCGTACCGCGCTCACCGGGATACCGGAGCCGACCGTCCTCGCCCCGGCGGCCGACGGCGCGCGGCCGGCGCCGTCGTCGGCCCGGTACGTCCTGGACCTCCCGGCCCGCACCACCGACTCGCTGGCCGCGCTCGGCCGGGCCGGCAGAGTGACGGTCAACACCATCGTGCAGGCCATGTGGGGGGTGCTGCTGGGGAGCGAGACGGGCACCCGGGACGTCGTGTTCGGCACCACCGTCTCCGGGCGTACACCGGACGTGGAAGCGGTGGACCGGATGATGGGGCTGCTGATCAACACCATTCCGGTCGCGGTCAGGATCCGGCCGGAGGAGTCCGTGTCGACCATGCTGCGACGTCTCCAGCACGAACACCAGACGCTCGTGCCCCACCAGCACCTGGGCCTCGGCTCCCTGCAGCGGCTGCTGGGCTGGTCGGCGGAGTTCGACACCTTGCTGGTGTTCGAGAACTCCGAGATGCAGCTGCACACCACCGCGGGGGCGGCCGAGGAACCCAGGGTCACGGAGGTGGAGCTCAGCGACGACACGCACTACGCCATCAGCCTCCTCGCCACCCCGGGCCCCCGGCTGCGGCTGAGTCTCACCTACCGGCCCGGCCTCATCGGCGCGGACCGGATCCGCTCCCTGGCCGGGCGGCTGGCGCGGCTGCTGACAGCCGTGGCCGAGAATCCGCACCGGCCCGTCGGGGAACTCCCGGCCGCCGCCGGTGCGGAGAGTGCCTCGGTCAGCTGACCGACAGCGTCGAAGCGGCGGAGACCTCGGCGAAGGAGCTGAGGTCCCGCGCGCCCAGGGCCCGGGCGAGCGCGGCGGTCACCGGCCCCAGGGCGCCGTCATGCGGCAGGCTGTCACCGACGACGCCGTCGATCCACACGCCGCCGCACTGCGGCCGATACCGCACCTGGCACGTCACCTCAGCCGCGCCGTCCGTCACGGAGACCTCGGCGGTCGCCTCCGTCCCGTCGGGCACGGCCACCGCGCCGGGCGGCAGTGCCACCCACAGCGACGCGGACGGGCTGCGCAGAACCTCCGCGCGGTAGACCTCCTCGATGTCCTTCCAGCCGACGTCGCGGCCCTCGGGCTCACCGTCCTGGACGGCCCGGTTGAGCAGCCGGGTCGGGAACTCCGGCCAGCCCGGGCGCACTCCGAGACCCGACACGTGCCGCGGGTTCAGCTCGGTGGCGGCGAACCCCTTGTCGCCGAGCAGCCCGTCGATGCTGAAGATGCCGAGGTAGCCGAGGGAGTCGGCAAGTTCCTGGCCGACTCGCCTGGCGTACTCGCGCAGCCGCTCCCGCTGTTCGTCCCCGGCCCGCCAGTAGGTCGAGGTGCCGCAGTAGACCAGCTGGCCCGTGCCGGGGCGGTGCAGCGTGATGACCTCGATCGGGTCGAAGACCGCCACTCCGTCCGGGAGGACCATGCCCATGGCGCTGCAGGGCACGCCCGGAACGAACGCGGCGATGCGCACCATCTCGGTCCGCCCGCGCAATTGCGCCAGGGCCGCGTCAAGTTCGCCACGGCTGCGTACCCACCGCAGGCCCTGCGAACTGCCCAGCACCTCGCGGGTCGTGTCGATGGCCACCATCACTCCGTGGCCCTGGTCCAGCGCGGCGGCCGTGCCGGTGAGCGCCGGGTCGTCGATGGGGCACACCACGTGCGCCGGCGCCGGGATGCCGACGGTCCGCCACAGCTCGTCGATCCGTGTCTTGTCCTCCCAGGCCTCCCAGCCCTTTCGCCAGTGGCCGTACGCGGGCCGGCCGCCCAGTTCGGCGTACTCGGCGTAGGTGGTGCCCAGCATGTGGCAGTCACGACCGGGGTCCACCTCGTCCAGCCACTGAAGCAGTTCGGCGGGCCGCGTGCTCAGCCACGCCTCGAACTGCCGGTGCGTCATCTCGAGTCCGCGCTCGGCGCAGCTCCACACGTGCTCGGCCGGCGGATCTCCGGGGGCGGGCCGGGTGTTGATGACGACGGCGGCGAGGCTCGCGCCGGAACGGTCCAGCTCCTCCGCCAGCGCCTTCATCCCGCCGTTGAACTTGTGCACGGTCATGATGACGCGCCGTCCGGCCCAGGTCCGGCGCATGTCGTCGATGACCCTGCTCAGCCGCTGCCGGGCCTCGTCCAGCCCGGTCGCGGAGGTCCCGTCCACTCGCTCCGCCGTGCTCATGTCGCGCTCCCGTCCATCTGCCGGCGCAGGCTGAGCGGCCGCATGTCGGTCCAGACCTCGTCGATGTACGCCAGGCACTGCTCGCGCGTTCCGCTCATGCCGTCGGCCCGCCAGCCGGCCGGGACCTCGGCGTCCGCCCGCCAGATCGAGTACTGCTCCTCGTCGTTGACCACGACGCTGTAGGTCTCTTCGCGCGCCTCGTCAGGCATCGGTGCTCCTTGTGAGAAGGGTTGGGCGGGTCGTGGGCCGGGCCGGACCGTGTCAGTCGTCGGGGCCGTCCTGCGCCAGGAGGTCGGTCACCTCGCTGTCCGACAGGTTCTCCAGGCCGGCCAGCAGCCGGCTCAGCTCCGTGGGGTCGGCCTGCGACCACTGGGCCTCCTGGACCGCGACCGCGACGTCCGCGATGCTCGAACTGCCGCTGAGCAGCTCGCCGACCGGCAGCTCCACGCCGAAGTCCCGTTTGATGCGGGCCGTGATCCTGGTGGCGAGCAGCGAGTGCCCGCCCAGCTCGAAGAAGCCGTGGGTCACGGACACCGCGGGCAGTTCAAGGACGTCGCACCAGATGTCCGCCAGTCGCTGTTCCACCGGGTCGCGTGGCGGGGTGAGTCCGGCGTGATCGACCGGCACGGCGGGCTCCGGCAAGGCCGACCGGTCCAGCTTGCCGTTGGGTGTCGTCGGCAGGGCGGGCAGGACGACGAAGGCCGCGGGCACCAGGGCGGGGGGCAGCCGCTCGGCGAGGAACGCACGCAGGGAGCCGTCGTCCGGCCGGCCGCTTCCCGCTCGGTCTGCGTCTGTGGCTCCGTCCCCGTCCCCGTCTCCGTCCCCGTCTGCGACCAGGTAGGCCACCAGGCGCGGTTCGCCCGCGACACCGCTGCGGACGTCCACCACCGCGGCGGCCACCCGCGGGTGGGCGGCGAGCGCGGCTTCGACCTCCGCCGGCTCGATCCGGTGTCCCCGGATCTTGACCTGGTGGTCCAGGCGGCCGAGGAACTCCACCATGCCGTCCGCCGACCATCGCGCCCGGTCGCCCGTGCGATACAGCCGGCCGCCCGGCTCGAACGGGTCCGGTACGAAACGTTCGGCCGTCAACGCCGGTCTGTCCAGGTATCCGCGGGCCACCTGGACGCCGCCGATGTGCAGCTCGCCCGCCACACCGACCGGAACCGGCCGACCGGAGCCGTCGAGGACGTAGACCCGGGATCCGGTGAGCGGGCGGCCGATCGGCAGCCGGGCCCGGGCGGTGAGACCGGGGTGGATCCGACAGCCCGTGACGTCGATGGCCGCCTCGGTCGGGCCGTACAGGTTGTGCAGTTCGACGTCGGGCAGCAGTTCCCGCGTCCGTGCGGCCAGGGCGGGCGCCAGTTCCTCACCGCTGCAGATCACCCGGCGGAGCACACCGGCGCACCGCGTCGCTTCGGGCTCGTCGAGGAAGGCCCGCAGCATGGAGGGAACGAAGTGGCAGGTGGTGACGCCCTGTTCACGGATGAGCCGGGCCAGGTAGGCCGGATCACGGTGGCCGTCGGGACGCGCGAGGACGACGGGGCTGCCCGCGACGAGCGGCCAGAACACCTCCCACACCGCCACGTCGAAGCCGACCGGGGTCTTGTGCAGGACGCGCTCCGCCTTGGTCAGTCCGTAGGCCTCCTGCATCCAGGCGAGCCGGTTGACCACTCCGGCGTGGTGGTTCATCACCCCCTTGGGCGTCCCTGTGGTGCCCGATGTGTGGATCACGTACGCGAGGCTGTGCGGCGTGGCGGTGGCCGGCGGTCTGGTGGCGGGGAAGCGCGCCGCCGGGTGCGGATCGGCGTCGAGACACACGACCGCGGGGTGTCCGGCTCCGTCCAGGGCGCGGGCGAGCAGCCCGGACGCCGTGTCCTGGTCGGTCAGCACCACGCGTGGCCCGGCGTCGCGCAACTGGGCGGCCAGCCGCCCGTGCGGGTAATCGGTGTCCAGGGGCAGGTAGGCCCCGCCGGCCTTGAGCACGGCGAGCAGGGCGACGACCAGTTCGGGTGAGCGCGGCAGGCATACCGCCACCGGCTGGTCCGGCCCCACTCCCAGGTCACGCAGCAGCCAGGCGAGCCGGTTCGCCCGCTCCTCCAGCCCGCCGTAGTCGAGGACGCGGTCCCCGGCGATCACCGCCGGTGCCGTCGGGTCCAGGTCGGCCTGCCGCTCCACCAGCGCGTGCAGCATGTCAGGGGCCGCCGGAGTGCCGCGCACACCGCTGAACTCGTCGGTGACACGCGCGCGTTCGGCCGCGCTCATGACCGGCAGGGCGGTCACCGGCGAGTCGTCCGGCAGCCCGGGCCCTTCGGTGGCGGCGCTCAGCAGCGTCGTGAGGGCGCGGGTGATCCGCTGGACGGTATCCCGTTCCAGGAGGTCGGCGGCGTAGACGACGTGTCCGGTGAGCCCGCCGTCCGGCTGTTCGGCGAGGTGCAATGCCAGCTCGAACTGGGCTCCGGGAGATGGCAGTTCGAAGGCTTCGGCCCGCACTCCGCCGGCTTCCCAGGGGGCGAGCGGCACGTTGAGCGCGAGTACGGCCCGGACGAGCGGGGCCCGCCCGTCGGGGCGGTCCTGGCAGACCTGCCGCACGATCTCGTCGAAGGGCATCGACTGGTGGGCGTAGGCAGCGAGGCAGCGGGTCCGGACCCTGGCCAGCAGTTCACCGAAGGCCGGTGCGCCGGAGGTGTCGATCCGCAGCGGCACCACGTTGGCGAACAGCCCCACCTCATCGGCCGTCTCGTGGTCCCGTCCGGCGGCCGGGGTGCCGACGACGAAGTCGTCCTGACCGCTCCACCGCTCCAGTACGGCGCCCAGGCCGGTGAGCAGCACCATGAAGAGGGTGGCCTGCCGGGACCTGGCGTACTGCCTGAGCCGGCCGGCCTGTCGGGGGCTGAACCCGAATCGCAGCGAGTCGCCGCGCCAGGTGGGCGACTGCGGCGGTGGAGCGTCGAGTGGAAGGTCGAGCGGGACGGCGGAACCGAGCGTCTCCCGCCAGAACGCGGCGTCGTCGTCGCTCCAGGACGGGCCCGGTGCGGTGCGCGGGCCGGTGGGAGCGGCCGGTGCCGGCGGGGTGCCGCCCGTCGCTCGCCCGGCGTACCGCTCGCCGAGACGGCGCAGCAGCACACCGAGCGACCATCCGTCGACGACGATGTGGTGGGCGGCGATGCCGAGGTACCAGTCGTCGGCATCGCGCTGGACGAGGACGGCCCGCAGCAGCGGACCGGTCGTCAGGTCGAACTTCGCGGTGGCGTGTTCCTCGACCACCTGATCGAAGCGGCTGTCCCGTTCGGCGCCGTCCGTGCCGGTGAGATCGACCCGGCGCAGCGGTGTCGGTCCGGCGGGCCGGACGACCGTCGTGAGCGAGCTCTCGGCGTCCTGGACGAAGGCCGAGCGCAGGACCGGGTACTGGAGTGTCAGGTCGTTCAGGCACTGGCCGAGCAGGTCGGGGTCGACCGGCCCGGTGAGCCGTACGCCGCCGTGGACGTGATAGGCACTGCCGGCGCCCATCTGGTCCAGCAGCCACATCACCTCCTGGGCCCTGGACGGCTTCGGGGTGTCCGGGGCGGTCGTCCGTCGTGGCGGACCGGTGACGCGCGACTCGGCGGAGTCCCGCCGGGTGACCAGTGTCTCCAGCTGGGCGGGGGTCAGCCCGTCGAGCAGCCGGTCGACGGTGAGTTCCACGCCGTACGTCCGGGACAGTTCGACGATCAAGCGGACCGCCCGCAGCGAGTCCAGGCCCTGCCCCAGCAGGCTCTCCGTTGGCCGGATCCGGTCGGGAGCGACTTCGAGCGCGGCGGCCACGGTCCGGGTCAGGGCACTGTGCGTGGCCCGGTTCCCGGCCTCGCTCTCAGGGGCCGCGGCCACCGGTGCCAGTTTTCCGTCCAGCCATTGCCGTCGCATGGCGTCGCGGCGGACCTTGCCGCTGGTGGTGCGGTCGATGGCACCCGAGCGGACCAGCACCACGTCGCGCAGGGCGAGGCCGTGCTCGGAGGCGACCGCCTCGCGCACCGCTGACAGCACACGGGGCACCTCCTCGGCCGTGGGCCTGGGCGCGATCTCGTGCACGAGCACGACCCGCTCCTCGCCGTCGGCGTCCACCGAGAACGCGGCCGACCGGCCGAGCCGCAGCGACGGGTGGCTGCGGCTCGCCGTCCGCTCGATGTCCTCCGCGTAGTGATTGCGTCCCCGGACGACCATCAGGTCCTTCAGCCTGCCGGTGACGAACAGTTCACCGTCGAGCTCGAAGCCGAGGTCGCCGGTACGGAGGAAGGAGCGGCCCGGGTGACCGGGCAGTTCCACACCGAAGGCGGAGGAGGTGCCGGTGTCGCCCCAGTACCCGCCGGTCACGCTCGGGCCGCTGACGCAGACCTCACCGACCTGGCCCGGAAGACGGGCCCCGCCGTTCTCCGGGTCCACCACGACGACCAGGTCCTCGCCCTGGGGGCGCCCGCATCCGGTGAACGACGCGGTCGGCCCGCCGTCCGGGCCGGCGGCGAGCACCGCCTCGCCCTCCTCCAGCTCCCGGCGGCCGACCTCGACGACGCGCGGGCCGGCCGGGGACCTCCCTCCGGTCACGAACAAGGTGGCCTCGGCGAGGCCGTAGCACGGGTGGAACGACGAGCGCCGGAAGCCCGTGCCGGCGAAGGCACGTGCGAAGTCCTCGACGGTGTCGCCGCGGACCGGCTCGGCGCCGATCATCGCGTGCCGCAAGGTGCTGAGATCGAGCCCCGCGCGCTCCTGCTCGCCGATGCGCCGGACGCATTCGCGGTAGCCGAAGTCGGGCGCCGCCGTGGCGGTCGCCCGGTGCCGGCTGATCGCCTCGAGCCAGCGCAGGGGCTTGCGCAGGAAACCCGTCGGGCTCAGCAGCGTGCACGGGAAACCGGCGTACACCGGTTGCAGGATCCCGCCGATCAGCCCCATGTCGTGGTACGGCGGCAGCCAGCTGACGGCTCTGGTGTCGGCGTCGGGCTGCAGCACGCGGCCGATGACCGCGAGGTTCTCCATCAGGTTCCCGTGCCGCACCTTGACGCCCTTGGGGGAGCCGGTGGATCCGGAGGTGTACTGCAGGAAGGCCAGGTCGGCCGGCTGGACGGCCCGTGCCGTCCGGTGACGCGCGGCCGTCTGCGCGGGCTCGTCGGTGAGGAGCCAGTCGAGCGAGTCCACGAGGGGCTGTGCCGCGTACTCGGCGCGGACGGCGGCTGTGCTCAGCGCGACCTTCGTGCCGGCGTCACCGGCCACCGCCAGCATCCTGGTGATCCCGAGCCGCCCGGTCGGCAGGTACACCGGGACGGCGACGACCCCGGCGTACAGGCAGCCGAAGAACGCGGCGACGTAGTCCGGCCCGGGCGGGTACAGCAGCAGCGCGCGCTGCCCGGTGAGTCCGTGTTCGCGGAGCACCCCGGCGACCTCAGCGGCCCGCCGGTCGAGCTGCTGGTAGCTGACGACCCGCTCGGCCTCCCCGTCCCCGGCGAACTCGAAGCAGGTCAGCTCAGGTGTCCGGTCAGCACGTTCCCGCAGGACGTCGACCAGGGTGCGACGGTCGTTCACCTGCTGCGGACCTCCCCGACGATGGGCATGTGCTTGATACCGGCCACGAAGTTCGACGCGAGGTGCTCGACCTCACCGGCCCGTTCGATGTCGGAGAAGACGCTGAGGATCTCGTCGAACAGGGCGCGCAGGGTGACCCTGGCGACCGTGTGTCCGATGCAGTAGTGGCCACCCGCGCCGAAGGCGATGTGCCGGTTCGGTTTGCGGCGGAGGTCGAAGGTGAACGGGTCGGCGAACGCCGCCTCGTCCCGGTTCGCGGAGCCCAGCCAGACCACCACCGCGTCGCCGGACCGCACCTTGCGGTTGCCGATCTCCACGTCACGCAGGGCGTGCCGCATGAAGTGGTTGGCGGGCGAGGCCCACCGCAGCGCCTCCTCGACCGCCGTCGAGACGGTGACCCCGTCGGCGCCGTCCAGCAGTTCGCGCAGGGTGGGGGTGCCGATGAGCGAGTCCAGGGCCGCTGTGGGCACGTAGGGCGTGGTGACGTTGGCGCCGAGCAGCAGGCTGTAGCAGTTGGAGAGCACCTCGCCGAGCCCCAGCTTGCGGCCCTCGAACTCCATGGAGAGCAGCAGACTGATCAGGTCGTCGCTGAGGTCCCGCTGCCGTTCCCTGACCACGTCGGCGAAGTAGGCGAAGAGTTCGCGATGGGCCTGCCGCAGCGCGGCGTCCGGACCGCCCGCCACCGTGTACTCCGGGTCGTCCGGGGCGATGGACATCAGGGTGAGCCTGGTCAGCCGGGGCCAGTCCTCCTCCGGCAGGCCCATCAGCATTCCGGTCACGGCCATGGGCAGGTGGGTGGCCGCCTCGGCGATGTCGAAGGGCTCCCGGGACATGGCCGGTTCCAGCAGCCGGCGCACGTGGGCCCTGATCTGCTCCGAGGAACGTTCCACCGACTTGATGGCGAGCGCGCGCTGCAGCGGCTCGCGCATCTTGGTGTGCCGGGGCGGGTCGGTGGCGGCCATCTGCTGGCCGCCGGCCGGGTCGTCCTTGCCGAGCAGGTTGAGCAGGGTGCCGCGCTGGGACGTGAAGGTCTCGTGGTCGCGCAGCACCCAGGAGCCGTGCTCCAGGGTGGTCACCGACCAGAATCCCAGGTCGCTGCCGACGGGGTGCCAGCGCACCGGGTCGTACTTGCGCATCGCGGCCCAGACGGGGTGCGGATCTCCCTCCGAGTACAACCGGGGGTCGACGAGGTCGACCGCGTCCAGGTCCATGTCCTCGGTGACATCCACTGAGGTGGGTATTCTCATGCTGCTCGATCTCCCGCGGGTCGATGGCCAGCCACCGCTCAACGGCCGGATCCCCATTGCATCGCCGTGACGGCGAATGCTGGAGTCCGGAGAAGCCCGGACTGCGGCCAGGACCCGGGCGGCCACGGCCGGTGCGTGGGCGAAGCCTTCGGTGTGCCGGGTCCCGGACCGACGGTGCGGCCGCCGACCGTGCTGTTACTGTGCGCGCATGACCCAGCGTGTGCCTGCCACAGGCGGCGAGAAGGACAGTCTGCGCATCAGCCTCGACCGGCACCGCGACGTGGTGCTCTGGAAACTCCAGGGTCTCGACGAAGACCAGGTGAGACGGCCGATGACGCCGTCCGGGACCTCGCTGCTGGGGCTCGTGAAGCACCTGGCCGCCACCGAGTACGGCTGGTTCTGCGAGACGTTCGGACGTGAGACGGAACCGCTGCCGTTCGACGACGACGACCCGGAAGCCGATCTGCGCCCCACGCCCTCGGAGACGACGGCCGACATCGTGGCGTTCTACGGCCGGGCCCGCGCCGCGTCCGACAAGGTGATCGACGAGCTGGACGTGGACGCGGTGGGCACCGCCTGGCACGGCGAGTCCGTGACGCTGCGCTGGACGCTCATTCACATGATCGAGGAAACCGCCCGCCACGTCGGGCACATGGACATCGTGCGCGAACTCCTGGACGGCCGTACCGGCGACCACCCGCGGGACTGATCGCCCGGCGCCGCACCCGGGGGCGGCCGCGGCGCCGTGCGGGGACGGCCGCGGCGCCCCCTACGGGGCGTACCACCGCGTGGTGGCGCGGGCGAGCGCGGTGCCCCGGCTGTCGTACAGCACCGACGTGCTGGCGAAGCCGTGATCGTCGCCGGTGTCGAGGCGGCCCACCACGACACACCGGTCCCCGGGGGCCGGCGAGGTCTCCAGTTCGGCGCGCATCCAGCCCAGCACCCTCGGCGCGGCGACCAGGTCCGCGGTCCACCCGGACGGGCAGTCGAGGACGCTCCAGACGAACTCTGCGGCCACCCGGCCGTCCTCGCCGGTCCCCGCCGCCTCGTCCGGAACCCACGGGCAGGCGACCGTGGCCGCCCGGCCCGGCACCGGGCCCGGGGCCAGCAGCAGCCCGTCACCCGGTTCCCGGTCCGGTCCACAGGCGAAACAGCGCGGATACGGGTGGTTGACCTGCCCCCGGTACAGTCCGGACGCCCGGACCGCTTCCTCCCACGACACCGGGTCGACATGGCCCACCCGGTGCTCCGTGGGCGCGGCGGTCGCGATCAGCTGGTCGCCGTCCCACAGATGCGCTCTGCGGCCGCCCACCTCGGCCCGCAGGGGACGGTCCAGACGGGGCGGCGCGTGCAGGGTCACCGCGACCGGCGCCGGGCACAGCCGGGCGAAGGAGCCGCACACGTAGCCGCCGTTGGCGCTGCCGTCCGGCCCGTTGAACCGGCCGTCGACGGTGAGCTGTCGGATCTCTGGCACGATCACCTCTCGTGGGTCGGGCGCAGGGCCTCTCGCTGGGTCGGGGCCCCGCGTCGAGTGGCGATGCGGGCCGGCCGCGAGCCGGGCGGCGGCGGTCCGACATCCCCCGGACACATCGTCCAACGCGGCGGCGCCGGCCACCGTCCGGACTTCTCCGGACTGGAGCGGCCCCGTCCGTGGCGATCGAATGAGGACCCACCCGATGGAGCCCCGTCACAGCCACCGGGTCCGCAGGAGACCGGTCCCGTCGGACCCGCGACGGGAGATCCCGGACAGAGGCCGAAGCACCCAGCCATCCCCGCCTGTCGCAGGGCGGTCGCAGAAGAGAGGCGGCCGACGAGTGCACTCCGACGCCAAGATCGTCAATTCCTGGAACGAGTGGGACCCGCTGCAGGAAGTCGTTGTGGGCAGCGCCGACAACGCCTGCTTCGAGCCGACGGAACCCGGACACAAGCCTCAGGAGCGTGGTCTGCCGCCCTCGGCCGAACGGCGGCCCTTCCCCACCGGGCCCAAGCCGCAGGCGACCATCGACAAGGCGAACGAGGAACTGGCCGGCCTGGTGGCCCTCCTCGAGTCCCAGAACATCACCGTGCGGCGCCCCGAGCCGCTGGACTTCTCCGCACCGCTGAAGACCCCGACGTTCGAGGTCGAGAACCAGTACTGCGCCGTGTGCCCGCGGGACGTGATGATCACGCTGGGCAACGAGATCCTCGAAGCCACCATGTCCCGCCGGTCGCGCTACTTCGAGTACCAGGCGTACCGCGAACTCGTCTACGGCTACCTGGCCGCCGATCCCCGCATGAGCTGGTCGGTGGCGCCGAAGCCCACCATGGCGGACTCCATGTACCGTGAGGAGTTCTGGGACTGGCCGCTGGAGAAGCGCCACCGGGAGATGCACAACTTCGAGTTCTGCGTCACCCAGGACGAGGTGGTCTTCGACGCCGCGGACATGTGCCGGCTGGGCCGGGACGTCCTCGTGCAGGAGTCCATGACCACCAACCGGGCCGGCATCAAGTGGATCACCAGGCACCTCGAGCCGCAGGGCTTCCGGGTCCATCCGGTGCACTTCCCGCTGGACTTCTTCCCCTCGCACATCGACGCCACGTTCATTCCGCTGCGCCCCGGCCTGATCCTGACCAACCCCGACCGTCCCATCCGTGACGGCGAGGAGAAGATGTTCCTCGCGAACGACTGGGAGTTCGTCGAGGCGCCGCAGCCGAGTCTGACGAACGACGAGATGCCCACCTACTGCCAGTCGACGAAGTGGGTGTCGATCAACGTCCTCAGCCTCTCCCCCACCAAGATCGTCTGTGAGGAGAGCGAGAAGGCGCTCCAGGAACTGCTGAGCAAGCTCGGGTTCGAGGTCTTCCCGGTACCGTTCCGCAACGTCTACGAGTTCGGCGGCTCCCTGCACTGCGCCACCTGGGACGTCCGCCGGGAGGGCACCCGCGAGGACTACTTCCCCAACCTGGACTACACCCCGCTCACCTGACCCTCGGCCGAACCGCCGGTGCCCGCCGGCGCGAAGGGGCTCCACCCTTCGCGCCGGCGGGCACCGGCGTTGTCGGCGCTCCCTCAGGTCGGGTCGGCGGCGGTCACGATGATCCGGGCCACCTCGGCGGGCCGGGTCGCGAGGAAGTAGTGGCCGCCGTGCTCCAGTGTGCGCACCGAGACGTCCGCGGCGAACCGCGTCCACTCCTTCGGGTCGCCGTCGAGGCCCTCGTCGTCGTCGGCCAGCACGACCGTGACGGGCACGTCGATCGCGGGTCGCCCGTCCTGGCGCGCCGCGACGAAGTACCGGCATGCCGCGGCCGTGTCGTGCCGGTAGGACGCAGCGAGCGGTCCGGCGTACCCCAGGGCCGCGTCGGCCAGCTCGTGTGCACCGCTCTCCAGCGCGAGCCGGGTGATGATCTCCGTGTCCCCCACCTGACCGATCCCGGCGATCTCCGCCAGCCGGTCGGCGGTCTCGCCGGGCAGCTGGGCGCCCAGGAAGACCCGCTCCACCTCGTGGCCTTGCCGGCGCAGCAACCGGGCGGTCTCCAGGGCGCAGGCCGTGCCGGCGGAGTGCCCCCACAGCAGCACCCTGCCGGGTGCTATCGCGGCCACCTCGGCCGCCACCTGCTCGGCCAGCTCCGCCACCTCCACCAGTGGCTCGGCGTGCGGGCCGTCGGCCAGGCCGTGGCCGGGCGGTTCGACGCCGTGCACCGCCCACCCGGAGCCGGCCAGCTCCTTGGCCAGCGGTACGTAGTTCATCGCGTTGCCGCCCGCGTGCGGGAAGCACACGAGCACCCCGCGCGCCGGCCCGCCGGGCGGCGTCAGGCGGTGCAGGCGTCCGCCGGCCCGGCTCTGCTGTCCGTCGAGGATCCGTGCCAGGTCCGCCAGTACGGGCCGGCGGGTGACGTCCCCCAGGGTGATCGACCTGTCCAGCGCGATCACCATCCGAAGAGCCGACAGCGAGGAGCCCCCGGAGCCGAAGAAGTCTTGGGTACGGCCGACCTGCGCCGGCGGGACGCCCAGCACGTCGGCCCAGACCGCGGCCAGTCGTCGCTCCGCCTGCGTCCTGGGCTCGTCGCCGGCGATCGACGTCCGGTGCAGCCCGTCGGCGATCCGCGCCAGCTCCTTGCGGTCCACCTTGCCGTTGCCGGTCAGCGGCAGGGTGTCGAGCCAGTACCAGTCCGCCGGGACCATGTATTCGGGAAGGTGCCGGGACAGCGCGTCCGCCAGTGCGGCGACCGGCAGCGCCGGCGGGCTCGAGTGGAACGCCGCGAGGCGCTGTTCGCGCTCCCCCGCGCCCGTGGCGATGACGGCCGCCTCGCGCACCTCGGGGACGCGCAGCAGCCGGTCCTCGATCTCCTCCGTCTCGATCCGGAAGCCGCGGATCTTGACCTGCGCGTCCTTGCGGCCGGAGAACTCCAGCCTGCCGTCCGGCGCCCATCTGCCGAAGTCGCCCGAGCGGTAGAGGCGCTGTCCCCGGTGATGCGGACTGGGCGGGAACGCGGTGCAGGTACGCACCGGGTCGTTGACGTAGCCGCGGCTGATGCAGACGCCGGAGAAGACGATCTCGCCGGGAGCGCCGAGCGGCACCGGCATCAGGTCACGGTCCACCACGTACACCTTGGCGCCGGGCACCGGCCGGCCCAGCGACACGCGTGCCCCGTCCGGCGCCCGGTCCATCACCTCGTGGTTGGTGTCGTCACAGGTCTCGGTCAGCCCGTAGGCATTGACCAGCGGCACGTCCGGGAAACGCTCGAACCAGCGGCGCACCAGGGCGGCCTTCAGGGGCTCACCGGTCGCCGACACGCAGCGCAGCGCGGGCAGTTCCCTCGGGTGCCGGGCCAGTTCCGTGAGGAGGACGTCCAGGTAGGAGGGGACCAGCTGGATCACCTCGATCCGCCGGTGGTCCAGTTCCGCCACGAACTCCTCGACGTCCAGCAGCACCGGCTGCGGGACGATCACCACCGTGCCGCCGGCCAGCAGCGGTGCGGCCACCTGCCACAGGGAGATGTCGAAGCACTGCGGTGCGGTCTGGGCGACGACCGTGCCGCACCGCACGCCCAGGTCGTCGACCTTCGCGAGCATGTGGTTGAGCATGCCCGCCTGTTCGCACATCACCCCCTTGGGCTCGCCCGTCGAGCCGGAGGTGAAGTAGATGTAGGCGAGCCGGCCGGCCGGTACGGGAACGCCGGGGTCCGAGGCCGGGTGCCCTTCGCGCAGTAGCTGTGCCACGGATCTCACCCGGAGTCCCGGCAGCGACTTCGCCACCTCCTCCGCGACCCCGCGGCCCGCCGGGTCCACGAGAGCGACCCCGCATCCCGCCCTGCGCAGCATGCCGGTGACCCGCTCGGCGGGAAACTGCGGCTCGACGGGCAGGTAGCAGCCGCCGGCCTTCAGAATGGCCAGCAGGGCGATCAGCCAGCCCAGGTTCCGTTCCGTGACGACGGCGACGACGTCCTCCGGCTGGAGACCGGCGGCCAGCAGCGCGTGTGCGGCCTGGTTGGCACGGTCGTCCAGCTCCTGGTAGGTCAGCCGCTCCGTGCCGCACACCGCGGCCACCGCGTCGGGCCGGGACCGGGCCACCTCCGCGATCAACTCGTGCACCCTGCGGTCGGGCAGCTCCCGGTCGGGCCCGCTGAGCTCGTCGAGCTGGAAGCGCAGTTCCTCCTCGCCGAGCAGCGGCCGCAGGGTGTGCGCGGCGTCCGGGTCGGCCGTCAGCAGCCGCAGCGCGGTGAG
The DNA here is from genome assembly GCF_007176755.1 of Streptomyces sp. 1-11. Taxonomy (GTDB): domain Bacteria; phylum Actinomycetota; class Actinomycetes; order Streptomycetales; family Streptomycetaceae; genus Streptomyces. The sequence continues at coordinate 157,430 of NZ_BJTV01000007.1, read as the reverse complement.
GTGGTAACCGGCGATCCTGGCCGCGTAGTCCGCGTCGATCACTTCTTGCCGGCACCGCAGCACGAGGCACGTCCGCCCAGCGCGCCGGGCCAGCCCGATCCGCAGCGGCAGGCACGGGTGGTCCGGCCACGCGGCGGTCGGCTCGCCCGTCCCGACCGCCGTTTCGAACGGTGGCGCGTCACCGGCGAGTTCGGCGGGCAGATCGGTGTGCCGGGGCATCACGGCCGTGAGCGCGCCCACGTGAGCGACGAGCTGCCGCCAGGTCGTGTGCCGTAGGTCCACCAGGCAGGGCAGGGGTGTCGCGCCCTCGCGGTCCGCGAAGCCCACCCGGATCTCGCGCTCACCGGTGAGCGCGCCGACGGCCTTGGCGTGCGCGGCCAGCAGTACCGTGCCGACGTCGGCGTCCAGCGTCCCGGCGAGCCGCAGCATCGCCTCGGACAGGTCCACGGGCACCGTGAACTCGTGCTCGCCGGTGCCCGCCGGCTGCCGCGACCAGCGCGGAAGGGTGACGGCCCCGCCACCGAGCAGGACCTCGCGCCAGTAGGCGGTCGTTGCGTTCATGGAGCACCTCTCGTACGGGCGCCGTCGCGGCGGCTGCGCTGGGTCGGTGGCGGTCCGGGCGGGTTGGCGGTGACCACGGGGGGACGCCGGGTACGACGGGCCCCGCGGGTGGCCGGGCCGGTCCCGCCGTACCGGCGGGGGACATCAGGAGCCGTCTCCCGGGGACCGCAACTGCGACCCGACCTGGTCGGCCGACATCTCCTGTACGCGGAGCACCAGTTGGGCGATCCGGTCGACGTCGACGCCCTCGGCGGTCCCGCGTTCCCTCACCGCGTCGGCGAAGGCGGCCACGGTGGGGGTGTCCACGAAGAAGTGGAGGGGGAGATCCATCCGGAACAGCTCACGCGTCTGGGACACGACCTGGGTGGCGAGCAGCGAATGCCCGCCCAGCTCGAAGAAGTCGTCCTCGGCACCGATGTCCTCGCGGCCGAGGACTCCTCCCCAGATCCGGGCGAGCACCCGCTGCAGGGCACCGGTGGGCTCCACGCGTTCCGCGCCGGACGCGGGCCCGCCCCAGTCGGGTTCGGGCAGCGCGTTGCGGTCGATCTTGCCGTTGGTCAGCCGGGGGAACTCGTCGAGGACGACGTAGGACGCCGGGATCATCGGCGTCGCCAGTGCCCGGGCCAGGTAGCGGCGCAGGGTGTCACGGTCCGGCGCCGGCGTCCCGTCGGGCACCGTCAGATAGCCGGCCAGGTGGTGTTCGCCGCCGGTCCGCGGCCAGGCGCGGACGACGGCTTCCTCGACGCCGGGGTGCGAACGCAGCAGGGCCTCGACCTCGCCGGGCTCCACCCGGTAACCGTGGATCTTGAGCTGCTGGTCCAGTCGGCCCAGGAACTCCAGGGTGCCGTCGTCGCGCCACCGCACCCGGTCACCGGTGCGGTAGAGGCGCTGTCCCGGCCGGAAGGCGTGCGGTACGAACACGGCGGCCGTCTGCCCCGGCCTGCCCAGGTAGCCGCGGGCCGCCTGCACGCCCCCGATGAACAGTTCCCCGGGGACACCGACCGGCTGCGGCCGTCCGTCGGCGTCGAGTACGTGGAGTTCCACCCCGGCGGGGGGCCGGCCGATCGGCACGGACGCCGGCACCGGAAGGGTCACCTGGTGCACGGAGGCGTCGCAGGAGCCCTCGGTCGGGCCGTACAGGTTGTAGAGAGACACCTGTGGTGCCAGGCTCAGGAGCCGCTCGGCGAGGGCGGGGGGAAGTTCCTCGCCCCCGCACACCATGGCCCGCAGGTCTCCGGCGGACTCGGCGAACCCCGGTTCGTCAAGCACGGAACGCAGCATCGAGGGGACGAAGTCGCAGGCCGTGACCCGGTGTCTGCGCAGCGTCTCGACCACGTGGCGGGGATCGAGGTGCCGGCCGGGCCGGGCCAGGACCAGCCGGCCACCGGTGAAGAGCGGTACGAGCATCTCCCACAGCGAGGGGTCCGAGCTGATGGGCGTCTTGTGCAGCACCACGTCCTGCGGGCCGAAGGCGAACGAGTCGCACATCCAGCGCATCCGGTTGGCCAGGCCGTGGTGGGTGAGCAGCACGCCCTTGGGCCTGCCCGTGGACCCGGAGGTGTACAGCAGGCACGCGGCGTTGTCCGGAAACAGCTCGACGTCGGGCCGGCTCGACGGAAGGCCGTCCCACGGGACCGTACCGGCGTCCAGGGCCACGACCGTCGCGGATCCACCGGCCGTCGCGGATCCGCCGGCCGCCGTGCCGGTGCCGGCCAGTCCGGTGGAGGTCAGGACGATGCGGGGGGCCGCGTCCCGCACCACCTGCTCCAGGCGCCCCGCCGGGTGGTCCGGGTCCAGCGGCAGATAGACGGCTCCCGCCTTGAACACCGCGAGCATCGCCACCACCAGGTCCACGCTCCTGTGCAGGTGGACGCCGACGAGGTCCTCGGTGCGCACACCTGACCGGATCAGCCAGTGGGCGAGCCGGTTCGCGTGTTCGTCGAGTTCCCGGTAGCTCACCTGGCCGGCCGCCGGCAGGCCGTCGGCCACCACCGCCACCGCCTCGGGGGACCTCGCCGCCTGCCGCTCGAAGCAGGCGGTGAGCGGCCGGGCCGGGACCGGGCCGGTGCGTGCGCCGCTGATCTCGTTGACCAGGCGGTCGCGTTCGGCCGGCGGCAGCGTCGGCAGCGCGCGCACCGGCAGGTCGGCGTCGTCCGTCCCCGCGGCGAGGACGGTCGTCAGGCTCTCGGCCATCCGCCGGGCGGTCCCGCGCACGAACAGGTCGGTGGAGTAGACCAACCAGCCCGACAGGCCGCCGGACGCGTCCGGGGCGAGCTCGACGCTGATGTCCAGGTCGGTCCCGGCCCGGGGCAGTTCCGTCATGGACACCTTGAGCCCGGGCAGGTGCGGGGCGCCCAGCGGGACGTTGCGCAGCGAGAGCAGCACCCGTGGCAGGTCGGGGCGGCCGTGCTGCCGTCCGACACCGATCCGCTGGACGACGCGCTCGAACGGCACGTCCTGATGTCCGTAGGCGTCCAGGCACACCGCGCGTACCCTGCCGACGAGGTCCCGGAAGGAGGCCGCGCCGGCCAGGTCGATCCGCAACGCCAGCGTGTTGACGAACAGGCCCACCAGGCGCTCCAGTTCGGGGCGGGGCCGGCCGGCGACAGGCGTGCCCACGACCAGGTCGGACTGTCCGGACCACTGGTGCAGCACGACGGTGAAGGCGGCGAGCAACACCATGAACGGGGTGGCGTTCTCCTCCTGGGCGACCCGGCTGAGCGCACTGGTCAGCTCGGGGCCGATCTCCAGCGGCAGCGAGGCGCCCTCGAAGGTGGGACGGCTCGGCCGCGGCCGGTCGCCGGCCAGCTCCAGCGGCGGAGCGCCGGTCAGTACACGCTGCCAGTGGTCCAGTTGTGCCGCGGCTGTCCCGCCGTCCAGCATGTTCCGCTGCCAGACTGCGAAGTCGGCGTACTGCACGTCGAGTTCGGGCAGCCGCGCCGGTTCTCCCGCGACGGCGGCCCCGTACAGCTCGGCGAGTTCGTCGACGAGCACGCCGAGCGACCAGCCGTCGACCGCGATGTGGTGCACGCAGAACGCGAAGGTCCACTCGTCGGTGCCGCGGATGTGCCAGAGCCCCGCGCGCAGCAGCGGCGGGGCGGCGAGGTCGAAGGGCAGCGAGGCCAGTCGCCGTGCGCGCTCGGCCGCCTCCTCGGCGCCGGCGTCGCCGACAGCGAGTTCCACGGTGAGTTCACCGGCGGGCCTGACCACCTGGGCCGGCCGGTGGTCGGCGTCCAGCTCGTACCCGGTGCGCAGCGTTTCGTGACGGTCCACCATGGCGGCCAGGGCGGAGCGCAGCGCCTCGGGGCTCACGTCTCCCTGGAGCCGCAGCACGACGGGCATCAGGTAGGTGACGGCGGCCGGATCCAGCTGGTGCTGGAAATGCAGGCGCTCCTGGCCGGGCGAACAGACGAACCGATCGGTGCCCGGGGCGCGCACCGGGATGCGCGACGCCTGCTCCCGCTCGGTGTGCCGGCGGCTCAGACTGCGGCTCAGCAGCGCCCGGCGCTCCGGCGACAGGCCACGCAGGCCACGTCGCAGCCGCTCGGCTTCGGACAGCGGCTCGTCGGTCATCCCGTATCCCTCGTGGTAGGAAGCGGTCGGCCGGGCCGGCGCCACGTGATCCGGCGACCGCGGCACACCGTGGGCACGACGAGTCCGGGCTCCCCCTACGCGGTGCCGGCACCGGCTGTCTGCACATCAGGGTGCTGGTACGCGCGCGTCGGGGAAAGTCGGGGAACCTTCGACGTCGGCCCCGGTGCCGCGCGTGCCTGTCGTCCGGAACCGGGGAGCCGAGAGCCCCGTCCCGCGTGCGTGACGGGGTGCGTTCAGGGAATTCCCCGACTGGTCCCGGGGCAGCGGCCCCGGCATCCTTCTGCGGATCGGCGGCAGACGCGCCGGGGCACGAGCACGCCTCGCGGGTGCCGCCCTGCCGGTCCTGCGAAAGCGCGCCCGCACCAGTCGGCCTGGGACCCCTCCGAGGTGACCGGCCGCGGGCGTCGTCCGCCGCAGGGAATCCCCTCACGCAGGAAGGTGACAACGCCATCGACGGGCGAACGCGCATGGAGCTGGGCGCCGAACTGGACCCCCGGAACGTACTTGCCGCACTGGTCGCTGTCGTCAGCCGGCGCAGCCTCCAGGAGAAGATCCAGGTCTCCGGTCAGGTCGCGATGGAGCTGGACCTGACCGCGGACCCCACATTCGCCGAGCTGTCGGCCCGCGTCCACGCCCTGGTGGGCGAGCGTTTCACGGTGCGGGTGGACGGCATGGAGCTGACGGCGACGGACAGCGGCACGGCGCTCGGCAGCGAGGCCGGCGACGACCTCGGGCGCATCGCCGGCCAGGTCTGCCGGGCGTTGGCGGACGGCCTGCACGAGCCGTCCCGCCGGATCTCGGTGCTGGAGCTGGCCTCGGACACCGACCGGGCGCTCGTGGCGGCCTTCGAGGGCAGCGGCACGGCGCCGGCTCCGGCTCGCTGCGTCCATGATCTGGTGGACGAGCGGGCCCGCCGGACGCCCGACGCCCCCGCGGTCGGCACCGGGGCGGAGGAGATCACCTACGGGCAACTCGTGGACCGGGCCGATCAGCTCGCCGCGCGGCTCGCCCACGCGGGCGCCGGTCCCGGTCACGTCGTCGGTGTGCTGGGAGAACGCTCCCCGGAGACGATCATCTCGCTCCTCGCCGTGCTCAAGGCCGGTGCGGCCTATCTCGCGCTGGCCCCCGAATGGCCGGACGCCCGCTTGGCGGCGCTGCTGGGCGACGCCTCGGTCGAGGTGGTGCTGGCGCCCGGGGAATTCGCCGGCCGGATACCGGGCGGCCTCACCGTCGTGCCCGTCGACACGTCGGCGGAGGTGCGGGGCGCCGGTCCCGGCCCGCTGCCGGCCGGGCTGACGCCGGGCCATCTCGCGTACGTGAGTTACACGAGCGGCTCCACGGGCGAGCCGAAGGGCGTCTGCGTCCCGCACGCCGCCGTGTCACGGCTGGTCAGCTCCCCCGACTGGACGGTGTTCGGTCCCACGGACGTGTTCCTCCAGGTCTCGCCGGTCTCCTTCGACGCCTCCGTCCTGGAGATCTGGGCGCCGCTGTGCAACGGGGGCCGCGTCGTGCTGCTGCCTCCGGGCCGTGTGGACGTGGACCGGATGGGCGAGGTCATCCGGACGGCGGGGGTCACGCACCTGTGGCTGACCGCCGGTCTCTTCCACCAGATGGTGGACCACCAGCTCGGCCGGCTGGGCGGCGTGCGCCACCTGTTCGCCGGTGGTGACGTGGTCAGTCCCCAGGCGGTGGCCCGACTGCTGGCCGCTCATCCCGGGATGTCGTTCACCAACGGCTACGGCCCGACCGAGAACACGACCTTCACGGCCTGTGCGACCTTCCGCGAGCCGCCGCCCCCGGGCCCGGTGCCCATCGGCCGGCCCATCAGCGGTACGCGGGTGAAGGTGCTCGACGCCGAGGGCAAGACGGTGCCGCCCGGAGTGGTGGGCGAACTGCACGCGGCCGGCGCCGGTCTGGCCCTTGGCTACCTGGGCCGGCCGGCGGCCACCGCCGACCGGTTCGTGCCGGATCCTGACGGAGCGTCACCAGGGGCCCGCCTCTACCGCACCGGGGACCTGGTGCGCTGGCGGTCCGACGGAATGCTGGACTTCTGCGGACGGGCCGACAGCCAGGTGAAGATCAACGGCTACCGCGTCGAACCGGACGAGATCGCGACGGTGCTCGCCGCGCATCCCGAGATCCGGAGCGCCGCGGTGGTCGACGAGCCGGGCAGCGGCTCCGGCAAGCAACTGGTGGGCTATGTGGTGCCGGTGCGTTCCTCGTCCGACGCGCCGCCGCCGGGAGATCTGCGAGGGTGGCTGCGGGACCGGCTGCCCGAATACCTCGTGCCCGCGAGGATCGTGACGCTCGCCGAGCTGCCCTTGACCCTCAACGGCAAGGTGGCCAGGGACGCCCTGCCCCAGGCCCGGACGTCCGCGCGCAGCGTCCCCAACGACTATGTGGCGCCACGCCTGCCCGTGGAACGGCTCCTGTGCCGGTTGTGGTCGGAAACCCTGAACATCGAGAAGATCGGCATCGACGACGATTTCTTCGAACTCGGGGGCCATTCGCTGATCGCCGCCGATCTGCTGGCCCGGCTGCAGAACGAGTACGGCATCGAGATACCCGCCCGGATGCTCTATCTGAGCCCCACGGTCGGTGAGTTGGCCGAACTGGAGGAACTGGCGCCGCTGCGGGCCCGTCTCGGGTGAGCGGGACGGGCGCCCGCCCGTGACCTGAACTCGCCGTCGGGCGCCCGTCACTTCCAGAGGTGGGTCACCTCGCCGAAGTTCTTGACCACCCATTCGTCCGAGTAGATGGTGTCGAGGTAGCGCTCCCCGCCGTCGGGGAAAACGACGACGCACTTCGCCTCTGGCCGGATTTCGCCGGCCAGCCTTTTGAGCGCGGCGATCGTCGCTCCGGACGACCCGCCCACCAGTACCGACTCGCGGGCCGCGAGCTGCCGGCATGCCACGGTGCACTCGAGATCCGAGACATGAACCACCGTGTCGACCTGGTTCTCGTCGAGCAGCGGCGACCGCACCGACGAACCGTGCCCGGGAATGAGGCGAGTGGCCGCCCTGTGGTTCCCGAAGATCACGCTCCCGACCGCGTCCACGGCGACGACCTCGGTGGACATCCCCCGCTGCCGGATACGGTCGACGCAGCCCCGCAGCGTCCCGCAGGAACTGACGGCGCAGAAGAGGTAGTCGACCTTCCCGTCCAGGGCGTCGGCTATCTCGTCCCACATGGATTCCAGGGCCAACGGGTTCAACGGGTTCGAGTACTGATTCGGCCAGTAGGCGTGTGGAGTCGTCTCGACGATCTCACGGACACGGCCGAGCCGGGCGACCAGATACTCCCCGGTCTCGGGATCGGGCTCGGTGACGCGCTCGATCGTCGCGCCGAAGGCACGCAGGATGGCGATGTTCTGTGCGGTCGTCTTGGCATCCACGACGCAGATGAATTCGATGCCGTAATAACGGCAGATCTGCGCGATGCCGATCGCCAGATTTCCGGAGCTGGACTCGACCACGACGGACTTCTTCGGCCGGAGCTCACCGTTGTTGATCTTTTCGGTCAGCATGCTCAACGCCGTCCGGTCCTTGATACTGCCACCTGGATTGAATTTCTCCAGCTTGGCGTACACCGTGCCCCGGAATTCCGGAAGGATTCTCCGAAGCTCGACAAGCGGCGTATCGCCGATCAAGGAGAATATTCCGCCCATGTGGTGCTCCTGCATATTTCGCCTTCCATCGAGAGCCGTGAGTCGACCGCCCCAGCGCTTTCGGGGCCCGGTGGCCCATTCAGTCTGGTACGTCGTCGTCGCTCTCCAATGTCGGGACTCCTCCTGACCGCCTTTCGCCACCCTGCTCGATCTGGGGTGCTCAAGGTGCGACAGGAGGCCACACACGCCCGGAATGACCTGTATGCGCAATAACAGAACCGCCGACCATTTTGGCTTGATTCGAGCGGTACGCGGGAGTTCTTCGATCTCGTCCGGCCGGCCGCGACCGCACCGAAAGTTCGCTGCTCCCCAAGACGGCCGCACCATCCGATCGCCTGCGTGCGGCGCGCCGAAAACAAAATACCGAACCTTGCGGAACGAAGTACAGCCGCTTACGATCTCCATCGAGTAGCCCGACACACATAAGCGGCCGAACCCGGCCTTACCCCGTGCCGTCACCTCCTTCCTCGTCGACGCCCACCGGCAATGTCAGAGCAAGCGAGATTCCAGTCTCAAGCAATTGAGAGTAGGAGAGGTTACCTGCCTTGCAGCTACTCGAGAATTTAAGAGGACGCATCCCCACGAAGGATTTCCTTTCCGGTCAGTCCGTTTCTCCTCGGACCAAGGCCCGCCGGCCGTCCGCGCTGCACGGCAGGGAACAAGAGGTGCTCCTGCTGGAGCGGATTCTGGACGAGACCGAGTCCCGTCCCCGCGCCATAGACGTCAGCGGCGATCCATGGATCGGGAAGACGCGCCTGCTGTCCGTGCTCGGCGACCTCGCCCGGGCCCAGGGCTGGACGGTGGCCTCGGGGACCGCCCGCTCCCCCTCCGAGGCACTGCCCTTCGGAGTGTTCTCCGACGCTCTCTACGACGTCCTGGCACAGCATCGGGCGAACCCGGTTGACGGGCTGCCCGAGCAGCACGCCTCCTGGCTGGCGGGTATCTGCCCGGCTCTGGCGCCGTACGCCCGGGAAGCGCTCATGCCCAGGAACCCCATGGAGATGAACCACGCGTTCCACGCGGTCCGCGCGCTCCTGGACAACCTCGGCGCGGCAGGCCGACTGCTGCTGGTCATCGACGACATGCACTGGGCCGACGAGGCGTCCGTCCGACTGTTCAAGCATCTCCTGCGCCACTCCACCGGTTCTCCGGTACTCCTCGCCGTCGCGCACCGGCCGCGCCAGATCGACGGCGAACTGCGGACGCTTCTGGAGGAGGGCGCGGCGGCCGGGCAGATCACTCGTATCCACCTGTCACCGCTGGCCGGCGAGGATCTCGCCGCACTGCTCCCCGCCGGGCTCGGCCCGTTCCGCCGCCGTGCCCTGCAGGAGGAATCCGGCGGTAACCCGGGACTGCTGCGGGCCCTCGCCACCCGGCAGGGCGCAGCCGGGGCACCCGGGGGCGACGCGGCACTCGCCGCGCCGGAGACGCCGGTCTCCGTCCTCCGCGAATTCCACGGACTGTCCGAACTCGGCTGGGCCGCGGCCCATTCGGCGGCCCTGGTGGGCGAAGCGATCGACATCGGGCTTCTCGAAACGGTCGCGCAGATGCCCGAGGACCGGATACGCGCGGGTGTCGACGAACTGGTACGGCACGACATCCTCCGTGTCGACGACAGCGAGCGCACCTTCATGTTCCGCAACGCGCTGCTGCGCGAGGCGGCTTACCGCACGGCGGGCGCCGCCTGGCGGCTGGGCGCGCACACGCGTGCGGTGGCTGTCATGCGTGCCCGCAACGCTCCCCCGCGCCTGATCGCACGGCATCTCCAGCGCTGCATCGCCGCCGGGGACTCCGACAGCATGCGCCTGATGACGGAGGCCGCCCGGACCGTGCTGTGGGAGCAGCCGGAGACGGCCGCACTGTGGCTGCGGACGGTACGGGACCTCCAGCCGGACGACGAGGACGCGGAGCACACGGAACTCGTGCTCCTGCTCGCCACGTCCCTGGCCCTGTGCGGCAGACTCACCGAGAGCCTGGCACTGTTCCGCGGAGCGCCCGCCACCGGAACGGACGGCGACGCGGAGGCGGTGCTGTCACACGCGTACGTGCTCCGACTGCTGGGGCGGCTCGGCGACTCCGGTGACCTGCTGCGGCAGGCGCTGCGGACGATGGCTCCGCGGCAGAGCACGCAGGCGCGCCTGCGCGGAGCCCTGCTCGCGACGTCGCTCGAGGCGGCCCGCACAGCGGACCCGCCGGACGAGCCGGCCCCGGAACCGGTGGCCGCGGTGGACGGGGAACCCGCGCTGCGCACACTGCTGCTCTCGCTGAACGCCCTGGCGGACCTCGGGCACGGCGCCACCGTGCGGGCGGGTGCCCGGGTGAACGAGGCGAGAGAGCTGGTCGACCATGTTCCGGACGACCAGCTCGCCCCGCGACTCGACTCCCTGTACTGGCTGGGGCTCGCCGAACAACGGCTCGGCGAGTACGAGCGGGCGGTACAGCACCTCGAGCGGGCGCTCCATCTCGCCTCGCGGTTCGGCCAGACGTGTCTCGTGCCGCAGGTGGCGACCCTGCTGGGTTCCGTGCTGCTGCGTCTGGGCGACCTTCCCGGAGCCGCCCTGCACGCGGAGCACGCCCAGGCCACGGCACGTCAGATCGGCAGCGACGTCCAGTTGACGAGCGCCACACGGCTGGCGGAAGAGATCGCCCGCCCGGTCCCCGCCCAGCCTGCCCCGGTGCAGGCGGCAGCCGGCGCGGGGGACCCGGACCGCCCGGTGCCGGCGCCCGGGGCCACGACCGCCGGCGAGATCCCGGACACGGGTGCGGACCGCACGGGCGAACCGGAGGGGTCCGGGCCCGCCACCGCGCCCTCCTCGGAGGCCAACACCCATCTGGACCTGCTGAGCAAGCGGGAGCGGGAGATATCCGGGCTGGTCAGCGACGGCCGGACGAACCAGCAGATCGCGCGGGCCCTGGGACTGAGCCACAAGACGGTGGAGACCTACCTCGCCCGCATCTTCAAGAAGCTGGACCTCTGCTCACGGGCCCAGCTCGCCACGTTGGTGGGGAGAGCCGACGGTCCCAGTCCCGCCTTCTCCTGAGGCGTCCCGCGCCTCGCCTCGCGGGGCTCTCCGGTGGCCGGGCGCACCCCGGGAACCGGAGAGCCCCGCGACCGCGCACGGCCGGCGGACCGGTGCGCACGTGCCCGAAGCCTGCTCCGGCGCCGGCTGTCAGAGTGTTCTGGTCCGACGGACGACGGAGGAATCGGCCGGGGCGAACCCGTAGGGCACCGTCTCGTTCTCGCGGGGCCTCGGGCCGGCCAGCGCTGCCACCTCGGGCGGCAGTCCGATGGTGGAGTCGGAGGCGTCGACGAGAAGCCGGCTCCCGGCCTTCGTCCGGCAGCTCAGTTCGGCTCCGTCCGGGTCGCCGGTGAACTGGAAGACCACGCCACCGGACGCCACGCCCTGCTTCGACAGCGCCTCCCGATTCATCCGCTGCCCCGCGACGACGCACGAGATCAGCGGCGCGCGCGGCAGGCGGACCTGTATCTGCCAGGCGTCCCGCTGCGAGGCCACCCGGAAGCGCACCGTCCGGACGCCTCCGGCGGTGGTGTCCGCGAGCAGCTCGACACTGGGCGCCGGCAGGTCCAGCGCAGGGGCCTTCGCCTGCCGGACAGGCAGGTCGCCGTACTCGGCGAAGTAGCGCGCCGCCGTGCCCCGGCCCGGGTCGTCGCCCAGCACCCGCCGCGTCCAGTCGTCGGGGGACGGGTCCGTGGTCATCCACGTGCTGGTGCCGCGGGCCAGGTCACGCACGTACACCAGCGAGTCCGGCAGCGGCTGGCGCGGGCTGAAGTCCAGGGCCACCGTTCCCGTGCCGACCAGGACCACCGAGGCCGCGGCGGCGCCCGACGCCAGCAGCCCGGGCCTCGGGAGCCGTGCCAGCAGCGGAAGCGACAGCAGGCCGCCGGTGCCCGCGAGCAGCACGGCCACCGCCGAGAGGGAGACCCCCAGCGCGATCAGCAGGCTGTCCACCAAGGACGTGAAGAGCACCACGGCCACCGCGGGCGCGAGTGCCGCGAGCAGCACCCCCAGCGTCTCGCCCCGGGCCGCGGTCCGCCGGCAGGCGAACCCCAGCGCGGGCAGGCCCGCCAGAAGCGGCCACTGCAGCAGATAGCTCGCGCCGGGCACCGTCAGTACGACCACGGCCAGCAGCACGGCCATCACGGCCAGCCCGCCGGCGATCAGCTCCGCCGGCGGCCGGCCGCGCGTCAGCCGGCCCGCGAACAACAGCGTCCCGGCCAGCAGCACCAGGAATCCGGCGACGAACCAGCCCCGGTCGTACGGTTCCGACATCGGCAGTGCCGCCATGTCGGGGCGCACGAGCGTCACGGCGTACCACAGGCCGAAGTCGGCCAGGGCCGCCGTGATCACCGCGCCGGCGGCGATCCCGGCGGTCGCCAGTACACCGCCGATCCGCAGCGCCGACCGGCGCGTGCCGAGGACCAGCAGCCCTGCGAAGCCCAGGAGCGTGACCGCCGCCGCCGGTACCGCCCAGCCCACCGGATACCGAACGAGCACCCGGCCGAACAGGTCGAAGTAGACGCTGTTCCGGCCGTGCAGGTTCCGCAGGTCGGAGTCGCCGAGACCGCGCACCAGGCCCAGCATGAGCTCGCCCTGGTGCTGCACGCTGTCCGGGCTCAGCCGGCCGACGTCGTCGCGCGGCGAGTGGTAGTCGTTCAGGCCGCGGGTGAACGCGGAGTTGAGGCCGATGGCGCCGGCGTCGCGGAACACGGTGAAGTCGCTCCCGTTCGGCATCCGCTTGTACACCTCGTACGCCAGCGACGTGGTGACGAACCGGGTGCCGCTCTGCGCGAAGGCGTCGACGAGCGGGCCGTTGCCGTCACTCGTCTCGAACATCATCACGGGGCCGCCGCTGCCGCGCGCTTCCCAGTTGAGTACGGCACCGTAGTCGTCGGCCTTGTGCTTCCGCACGAACAACTCGGCGCCCAGGGAGCCGGTTTCCTCCGCGTCGGTGAACAGGAACACGACGTCGTCGCGGACGCCGCCCCCTGCTCTGAGCGCCCGCATGGTCTCCAGCATGGCGCCGACCGCGGAACCGTCGTCGGCCGCGCCGGGGCCGGTCGGGACCGAGTCGTAGTGGGCCACGAGCAGCAGCGCCTTGCCGCCGCTGGTCCGCGGCGCGTTGCCGGCGACCTTGGCGATCACGTTGTGCACGGTTCCCGCCGGGAACGGGCTGCCCATGTCCGTCCGGACGGCCCCTCCCGACTCCACGTCGACCTGCGCGCCGAGGGACCTCGCGGTGTCCACGAGATACCGGCGGACCCGGGCGTTGTCACGCGTGCCCGTCGGGTGCGGGCGCTGGGCCACTGCTCTCACGTGCCCGAGCGCCCGGGCGGCGGCGAACTCCTGGGCCGGCGTGTCCGCCGGACGGGCGGCCGGAGGTCTCGCGGCGAGCAGCGTCGAAGTGCCGAGGAGGGTGAGGCCGATGAGCACCAGCGCCAGCAGGGCACGCCCCCTCGTCCCGCGCCGCCGTGCCTCGCCGGTCCCCTGGTCCGCTCCGCTCCGTTCCGCGTCAGTGGACAGCGACATCACTGCTCGGACCGTTCACCACAAGGATGTTCCTCACCGTTCCCGGCATCCCTCTCCTCGTGTTCGGAGTGCGTCCACAGCACACGGGACACTCTGCTCCGCCGCCTGCTCGAAGTCTTGTGGTTGGTTCCCCGGTATTGACGCGCGCGCCCGGGGAAGGGACCGGCCCCCGAGGCCGGCGGGCGAGGCTGTCCCGCGTCCCGTCAGGGGCTCAGCGGGTGCCGGCGCGTGGTCGTCGCGTGCGGGTCGGCGCCGGGCCGCGCAGTTGGTTGCCCGGTTCGGCCGGGTCGCCGCTGCAGATGCCCCACTGAGACATGAGTCTCGATGCGCCATGTGTCCCAATGGGACATCAAGGCGTACGATCGGGGCCATGAAGGCGACGGAGCCCCTCACCCCCACCCAGGACCGGCGGCAGCGCAAGGCGCGGCAGACGCGGAACGCGCTGGCGTCCGCGGCCATGGAGCTGATCCTGGAGCGCGGGCTCGCGGCCACGACGGTCGAGGCGATAGCGGAGCGGGCCGACGTCGCCCGCCGTACCTTCAGCCGGTACTTCGTCGGCAAGGAGGACGCGGCCCTCGACTTCGTCCGCGGTGACGGCGACCGCATCAACGCCCTGCTGCGGGCCCGGCCGGCCGGGGAGCCGCCGCTGCTCGCGTACCGGCGGGCGGTGCGCGCATGGCTCGCCGACCAGGAGAACCCGGCCCACCATCTGCGCCCGCGGATGCGACGGCTGCTGACCCTGGTGGACGCCGAGCCCGCCCTGTTCGCCGCCTACGAACGCATTCGCGTCGACGCCCAGGAGGAGTCGATCCGCATCCTCGCCGAGCGGCTCGGCACGGACGACGCCGGGGACATGCGCCCGGCGGTCGTCGTGGACGCCGCCGCCGGAGTCCTCACCGCCGCGCTGCGCGTCTGGGCGCGCGGCGGTGAGGAGCACGACTCGGGAGCCGCAGACCTGGCCGCCCTGGTGGAGCGGGCCTACGACGCCCTGATCTCGGAGGCCGCCACCGCGGCCGCCGAACCATCTTCCGAAGAGTGAGAACAGCACATGAGCACCACCTGCAGCAGTGAGTTCGCCGGCCGCACCGCCCTGGTCACCGGCGGCGCCTCCGGGATCGGCCTGGCCACCGCCCGCCGTCTCGGGGCCGGCGGCGCGAACGTCGTCCTCGCCGACCACAACGCCGAGGGCGCCGAGCAGGCCGCCGAGGACCTCAAGGCCGAGGGCGTCAAGGCCGCCGCCGTGCGGCTCGACGTGACGGACCCCGAATCCGTGGCCGCCGCCGTCGCCTTCGCCGTGGACGCCTTCGGCGCCCTGCACCTCGCCGTGAACAGCGCCGGCATCGGCGGCCCGAGCGCCCCGACCGGCGAGTACGACCTCGACGCCTACAACCGGGTCGTCCGCACCAACCTCGACGGCGTCTTCTACTCCCTGCGCTACGAACTGCCCGCCATCGAGGCGGGCGGCGAGGGCGGCTCGATCGTCAACGTGGCCTCCATCCTCGGCTCGGTCGGATTCGCCGGCTCCGTCGCCTACGTCGCCGCCAAGCACGGCGTGGTCGGTCTGACCAAGACCGCCGCCGCCGAGTACGCGGCGAAGAACATCCGCGTCAACGCGGTCGGCCCCGGCTTCATCGAGACCCCGCTGCTGAAGGGCATGGACCAGCAGGCCTACGACGGTCTGGTCGGCCTGCACCCGATCGCCCGCCTCGGCCGCCCCGAGGAGGTCGCCGAGCTGATCGTCTTCCTGCTCTCCGACCGCGCCTCCTTCGTGGCCGGCGGCTACCACCTCGTCGACGGCGCCTACACCGCCGTCTGAGCCGCGGCCGTGGAAAGGGAGTACACATCATGAAGGCACTGCAGTACCGCACGATCGGCGCCGCCCCCGAGGTGGTCACGGTCCCCGACCCCGAGCCCGGCCCCGGCCAGGTCCTGCTGAAGGTCACCGCCGCCGGCGTCTGCCACTCCGACATCGCGGTGATGAGCTGGCCCGCCGAGAACTTCCCCTACGAACTGCCCCTCACCCTCGGCCACGAGGGCGTCGGCACGGTCGCCGCGCTCGGCGCGGGTGTGAGCGGTGTGCGCGAGGGCGACGCAGTCGCCGTGTACGGGCCGTGGGGCTGCGGCGCCTGCGCCAAGTGCGCGGAGGGCAAGGAGAACTACTGCCTGCGGGCGGACGCGCTGGGCATCCGGCCGCCCGGGCTCGGGTCGCCGGGCGCCATCGCCGAGTACCTGCTCGTCGACGACCCGCGGCACCTCGTACCGCTGGACGGTCTGGACCCGGTCGCCGCGGTCCCGCTGACCGACGCGGGGCTCACGCCCTACCACGCGATCAAGCGTTCACTGCCGAAGCTGGTCCCGGGTTCGACGGCCGTGGTCATCGGCACCGGGGGCCTCGGGCACGTCGCCATCCAGCTGCTGCGCGCGCTCACGCCGGCCCGGGTGATCGCCCTCGACGTCAGCGAGGACAAGCTGCGGCTGGCGAAGGAGGTCGGCGCCCACGAGGCGGTGCTCTCCGACGCGGGCGCGGCCGCCGCCGTGCGCGCGCTGACCGGCGGTCTGGGCGCCGAGGCCGTCTTCGACTTCGTCGGCGCCGAGCCCACCGTGCGGACCGCGGGCGCGGTCGCCGCGGTGGAGGCCGACGTGACGATCGTCGGCATCGGCGGCGGCGCCCTGCCCGTCGGCTTCGGGTCCCTGCCCTTCGAGGTGTCGGTCGCGGCGCCCTACTGGGGCAGCCGGAGCGAGCTGATCGAGGTGCTGGGCCTGGCCCGCTCGGGCGCGGTCTCGGTGCACACCGAGACCTACTCCCTGGACGAGGCCCCGCTCGCCTACGAGCGCCTGCACGCCGGGAAGGTCAACGGCCGCGCGGTCATCCTCCCCAACGGCTGAGCCCACCCGTTCCGCACCGCCCGGGCACGGCTGCCGCCGCCCGGGCGGCCCGGCCGCGTCCAGGGCCTGTCGCGGCAGTCGCCTCGCCGTCCCAGTTCGGCGAGTTGGGCGCCGTTCGAGCGGACCTGGGCGCTCGAGACGGTGACACCCGCCTTCGCGGCCTCCGCCTCGCACCTCCCCCGGCCCCGGCACGGGAACCGGCACCTCTTCGTACCGCAGGACCTCGGGGCCGCCGTGCTCACCGGCGGCCCGATCGATCGCCGCCCGCAGCACCAGGTCGTCGACGCTGAGGTAAGTGCAGTTCAGCGCCGCCAACTGGACACGTGGGGGCGCCCTGGCGGCTCGGGCCGGGCTCACAGTACGGGGTCTGCATACCGGCTGGGCGTACCCCTGACGCGGAGCGGGGCTCCGGCGTTGTCCGGGAGTGAAGCGATCGCCTGCGCGGATGTCAACGCGGCCACCAAGTCCCTCTGGCGGACGATCTGTTGAGGCATCCGGCTGTCGTTCCGCCGGAGGCTGAGAAATACGGCGGAGGCGCGGCACGGCCGCTGATGTGCGCGCACCGGACTGAGGCGGCTCGCGACCAAGATGCTTGAAGTTGCTCGCTGGAGCCGTTGATTGAGCACTTTCGAGCATCTAAGGTCGAGGTGTCCCTGAAGAATCCGAGGTGCGATCCCGGGTCCGGGCCGGTAACCCGTGTATGCCCGCTGCCTGGTGCGGGCCTGCGACGCCATGGCGTCGTGCGCGTCTCCCCGTCCGCGACGAAGGGGTGCCCATGACCAACCAGCCGTCCGCGCCCCAACTGCGCTTGGGTGTCGTCGGCTTCGGCCGGCGCGCCTCACTCGCCACCCTGGTCGACCGGACCGTAGCGGCCCTCGACCCGGTCTCCGTGCTCACCCCCGACGACCTGCACACCGCTCCGGCCCTGTTCTTCCGCGAAGGCACTTCGGTAGAAGTCCGCGCCCTTGAACCGCACTTCGCCGGCTACTTCGCGCGCCACCAGCCCGGTTCGCGCGGCCCGGTCCCCCGGGCCACCCGGGTCCCGCCCCGCCCGCCGTCGGCCCCCGAGCCCCGCCTGGCCCCCGTCGGCGGCGCACGCCCCCGCACACCAAGGAGCACACGCATGACGTTCATAGGCGAGGAGATCGCCCGCCAGCCCCAGACCTGGCTCAAGGCCGCGAGCACCGCGGCCGAGTCCGCGGACCTGCTGCCCCGGCCGGGAGAGCGGGTGGCCGTCGTCGGCTGCGGCACCTCCTGGTTCATGGCCGAGGCCTACGCCGCACTGCGCGAGGGGCGCGGCCTGGGCGAGACGGACCACTTCGCCGCCTCCGAGTTCCCCCACGACCGCACCTACGACCGGTTGGTGGCGATCTCCCGCTCCGGCACCACCACCGAGATCCTGGAACTGCTGGAACAGCGGCGCGGCCGCTTCCCGGCCCTCGCCCTGACCGCCGACACCTCCACCCCGATCGTCGACGCCGCCGAACACGTCCTCGACCTGTCCTTCGCGGACGAGAGGTCGGTCGTGCAGACGGTCTTCGCGACCACCGCGCTGACCGCCCTGCGCGCGGGCCTGGGCGAGCCGGCCGAACCGCTGGCGCAGGCCGCGCGGACGGCTCTCCGGACACCGCTGCCCGAGGAGTGGCTGGCCGCCGACCAGATCACCTTCCTCGGCCGGGGCTGGGCGCACGGAATCGCCCGCGAGGCCTCCCTGAAGATGCGTGAGGCCACTCAGAGCTGGACCGAGTCCTACCCGTCCCTGGAGTACCGGCACGGTCCGATCGCCATCGCCGCGCCCGGCCGCCTGGTGTGGCACTTCGGCCCGGACGAGGACGGGCTGCGGGCCGACGTCGCCGCCACCGGCGCGCACTTCGTGGACCACCCGGAGGACCCGCAGGCCGACCTGATCCGGGTGCAGCGCCTCGCCGAGGCCCTCGCCGTCCGCAGGGGGCTGGACCCGGACCGGCCGCGCGCCCTGAGCCGCTCCGTGATCCTGGACCGCCCCGGTTCCTGACCGCGCGCCCGGGACACGCCGCACACCCCGCGAACGCCGCCCGCCCGGTGCCGCCCCGGAGCCGGGCCTCCCGGTCCCGGTCGCCCGCGACCGCTCCATCCGAAAGGACGTCATGCTCTGCCGCAGCGCTGATCTGATGGCCGAGGCCCACGCGTCGGGCTCAGGCATAGCCGCCTTCAACGTCATCACCCTCGAGCACGTCCAGGCCGTCGCCGACGCCGCAGAGCGCACCGGCCGGCCGGCGATCGTCCAGATCAGCCAGAACGCCGTACGCCACTACGGCGGCGACGTCATGCCCCTGGCGGCCGCGACGGCCGCGGCGGCCACGCGCGGCCGGGCCCGGCTGGCACTGCACCTCGACCATGTCGAGGACACCGGCCTGCTGCACCGCACCGCCGAGTGCGGAGCCAGTTCGGTGATGTTCGACGCGTCGCGGCTCGGGGACGAGGAGAACATCGCCGCGACCCGGGCGGCCGCCCGGTGGGCGCACGACCACGGTCTGTTCGTCGAGGCGGAACTGGGCGAGATCGGCGGCAAGGGCTCGGCGCACGACCCCGGTGTGCGCACCGATCCGAAGGAGGCCGCCCGGTTCGTCGCCGAGACCGGTGTGGACGCCCTCGCCGTCGCGGTGGGCAGCAGCCACGCGATGGTCTCCCGCACCGCCCAGCTGGACCTCGAACTGATCTCCCGCATACGGCGGGAGGTGCCCGTCCCGCTGGTCCTGCACGGCTCCTCCGGCGTACCGCACCCGACGCTCCGGGCCGCCGTCGAACACGGCATGACGAAGATCAACATCGGGACGCTGCTCAATGTCGCCTTCACCCGTGCGGTCCGTGAAGTGCTGGCGGAGGGGCCGGACCTGGTCGACCCGCGCCGCTATCTTGCGCCGGCCCGGGCCGCGATGACCGACACGATCGCCGACTGCCTCACGGCGCTGGCTCCGCCGGGGTCCCCCTGACGTCGGAGCGTGTCCTCGGCGTGCCGAGGCAGCACCGGCCGGGCCGGCGCGGACCGGGCCGGCCCGGTCCGGCCGGCCGGGATCCGCCGCCGGTCGGGTCCGGCGCCGGCACACCGACCGCCGCCGACGCCGGACCTCAGGGGGCCGCCCGGCTCAGCCGTCAGCGGTCGTCGCCGCCGTGTCCGCCACGGTTCCGGTCCCGGCCGTGGCCGCGGCGACCGCCGTGATCGTCCCGCACCTTCAGGTGGTCGTCCCCGCCGACGTGAACGCCGTGGTCGTCCCCCGGCCGGTCGTCCGCGCGCGCGGAACCACCGTGGTCGTCCCTCCGGCGGTCGTCCCCCGGCCGGTCATCCCCACGCGCGGAACCACCGTGGTCGTCCCCACGACGGTCGTCCCCCGGGCGGTCATTCCCACGTGCGGAGCCACCGCGGTCGTCCCCCTGGCGGTCGTCCCCACGCGCGGAGCCACCGTTGTCGTCCCTCCGGCGATCGTCCCCCCGACGGTCACCTCCGCGCCCCGAGCCACCACGGTCGTCCCCCCGACGGTCATCCCCACGCACGGAACCACCACGGTCGTCCCCACGACGGTCGTCCCCGCCGCGCCGGTCCAGGACGACCGCGCCCGTGCGGATGTCGACGCGCACTTCGCGTCGGACGTGGTCGGCGCCGAGGATGTGCACCTCCCAGTAACCCGGGTGGCGGTCGTCGAGTTCCACCCGGGTGACGGTCCCCGGGTACTGCTTGCGCGCGACGGCCGCCGCCTGCGCGGCCGTGAGCGAGGCCGACGACGTCGACGGCGAGGGCGCGGGCGAAGCCGTGGCGGACGGCCGGTCCTCGGTACGGCCGCCGTGCCGGTCCGTGCCGCCCGAGGCGAGCGCCGAGTACCCACTGCCGCCGACGAGCACGGCGGCCACGAGGACGGTGGCGATGGAAGCGGTGCGCTTCATGAGGTGCCTTCCCGGCCGGGCGGTCGCCCGGCCTGTGTCGAATCTGTGTCCTGCCTGTTCGGCAACGCCAATGTGCCTGGGGGAAGCTGAAGGCCACCTGAAGCCACCTGAAGATCCCTTCAGGTTCCGTTTGGGAGGCTGGGCACATGCGCCTGTTGATCGTGGAGGACGAGAAGCGGCTCGCGGTCTCGCTGGCCAAGGGCCTGCGCGCCGAGGGCTTCGCCGTGGACGTCGTCCACGACGGAACCGAAGGCCTCCGGCTGGCCTCCGAGGGCGTCCACGACCTGGTGGTGCTCGACATCATGCTGCCGGGCCTCAACGGCTACCGCGTCTGCGCCGCCCTGCGCGCGGCGGGCCACGACGTGCCGATCCTGATGCTCACGGCCAAGGACGGCGAGTACGACGAGGCAGAGGGCCTGGACACCGGCGCCGACGACTACCTCACGAAACCCTTCTCCTACGTCGTGCTGGTGGCCCGGGTGAAGGCGCTGCTGCGCCGCCGAGGTTCCGCCGGGGCCTCGCCGGTCCTGCGCGCCGGAGGGCTCGTCGTCGACAGGGCCACGCGCCGGGTGTCCCGGGACGGGGTGGAAGTGACGCTCACGGCCAAGGAGTTCGCCGTGCTGGAACAGCTCGCGACGCGGGCCGGACAGGTGGTCGGCAAGCCCGAGATCCTTGAGCACGTATGGGACTTCGCCTACGACGGCGACCCGAACATCGTCGAGGTGTACGTCAGCACACTCCGCCGCAAGCTCGGCACGGACACGATCCAGACCGTGCGCGGCGCCGGCTACCGGATGGTGACCTCGTGAGGCGACGGCCGTTCGGTTCCGTGAAGGCGACGATGGTCCTGCTCGCCACCGCCGTGATGACGGTCGCCCTTGCGGCCGCCGGAACCGCTGTGCTGCTGTCACTGCGCACGAACCTCACCGAGCAGGCGCAGAACGAGGCCAACGACACGGCCCGCAGGATCGCCCTCGGCGTCGCCACCTGGCGCGGCGGCGACGCCCGGCTGCCGCTGCCGGACGGCGCGCGGGAGGGGATCCCGGTCCAGGTGACGGACGAGAACGGCCGTCTGCTTGCCGTCGGCGAAGGGCTGGAGCGCATCAGCGGCACCGGCGTGACGGCCGTACGCGTGCCGCCGGCCGCCGCCTCGCCGAGCCCTCCGTCAGCGTCCCCGGCGCCGTCCCCGGCCCCCGCGACCCGGCTCACCGCCTCGGCGACCTCGGCGGCCGACGACCATGGCCGGGGCCGCGGCCGGGACCGGGACCGCGGCGGCGCCGACGGCTCGGACGACAGCGGATCCGGCGGTCATGGCGCGGACGACCACGGTGCCGCCGGCACGCCGACGCCCCAGGCGAACGACCCGGCCATCGGAACCATCGGCGACACGATCCAGGAGAGCTCCGGGCGCGCCGTGATCGACGGCCGTGGCGGCCCCTACCGGTTCGCCACCATCAAGGCCACGGACCTCGGCGGCCGGACCGTGCTCGTCCACGCCGGGGCCTCGCTGACGACCCGTGAGAGCGCCGTCCGCAGCGCCGGGGTGGCGATGCTGGCGGGACTGCCGCTGGTACTGCTGGCCGTCGGCGCCGTGACCTGGCTGGTGACCCGGCGCGCTCTGGCCCCCGTCGAGGGCATCCGGCGGGAGATGGCCGCGATCACCGCCTCCGAGGACCTCTCCCGGCGCGTACCGGAGCCCGCCTCGCACGACGAGGTGGCCCATCTGGCCCGCACCACCAACGAGACGCTGACCGCCCTGGAGGCCGCCGTCGACCGGCAACGCCGCTTCGTCGCCGACGCCTCCCACGAACTGCGCAGCCCCATCGCCTCGCTGCGCACCCAGCTCGAGGTCGGCTCGGCGCACCCGCAACTGCTGGACGTGCCCGGCGCGGTCAAGGACACCGAGCGGTTGCAGCACCTCGCCGCCGACCTGCTGCTGCTCGCCCGGCTCGACGCCGGGGAGCGGCCCGGGCAGGCGCCGGTCGACCTGGCCGGGCTGGTCCGCGAGGAGGTCGGGCGCCGCCCCGCCGGGAGTGCGCCGATAGCCGTCCGTGCCAGGGGCCATCAGCGAGTCACCGGTTCACGCGGCCAGTTGATCCGGGTGATCGGCAACCTGCTGGACAACGCCCAGCGCCACGCGCGTGCCGAGATCGCCGTGCGCGTGGAGCGCCGGGGTGACCGGATCGTCCTCACCGTCGCGGACGACGGCAGCGGGGTGCCGGCCGCCGAACGCGACCGGATCTTCGAGCGGTTCGTACGACTGGACGACGCCCGGGCACGCGACGACGGCGGCGCCGGACTCGGCCTGGCCATCGCCCGCGACGTGGCCCGCCGCCACGGCGGTACCCTCACCGCCGGCGAGGCGCCGTCCGGAGGCGCCCTCTTCGAACTGCGCCTCCCCGCGGCCGCCGCGCCTCCCGCGCGGGACCCGGCGGCGGATGAGCGCCCGGCCGCGCACGTCAGTGAGCGGGACCGGCCGAGGGGGCGGTAGCGCCCACGCCCGACACGCGCGCGTCACATGTGCCGGGCCCACGCCCGACAGACATGGGTCACATGTGCCGGGCCCACGCCCGACACGCGCGCGTCACATGTGCCGGGCGCCCGCGTTCGACAGGGCGAGGGCCGCCAGGGCCTGCGGGGCGCCGGGCTGGGCGCGGACTCCGGGGAAGGCGTTGACGTCCACGATCAGCGGGCCGTCCGGTCCCCTGTCGAGGATGTCCACGCCGTACACGTCCAGGGCGAAGACCTCACCTGCCTGGCGGACCAGCGAGGCCCAGCCGGGAGGCAGGCTGTCGAGGGAGACCGGCAGCGTGGGGCCGCGCCCCTCGGGCGAGAGCTCGGAGCGGCGCAGCGCCGCGAAGATCCGGCCGCCGATCGCCCACAGTTTGCGGTCCCAGCCGTCGTTGGGGGCGAACTGCTGCACCACCACCGGTTCGTGGGGGTGCGCGGCGGCCAGTGCGCGCAGTCCGGCGTTGTCGTCGACGCGGGCCACCAGGTCGTGCTTGCGGCTGTGCCGGCTCTTGACCACCAACGGACAGCGAAACCCCGGGCCTTCGACGAGCCGCGCGAGCGTGGGGTATGTACGGGTGGCGGCGAACGGCAGGCCGGCCCGCCGGGCGTGCTCGGCCATCACCGTGCGGTCCTGGCACAGTTCGGTCGCGGCGGCCGAGTTCAGCACCCGCGCCCCACGCTCCTCCAGCGCGCGAGCGAGGGAGATCGCCTGCGGGGTGCGGGCCTTGAGCAGATACACGTCGGCGACGGGCCCGGACTGCTCGGGCGCCGGCGCCGTCCGCGGGTCCAGCGTCAGCACGGTGTGCTCGTCGGCGAGGAGCGCCGTGGTGGCGGCGAGCAGCGGGTGGCCGGGGTCGGACGTGATCAGGCCGATTCTCATACGGTCCTGCCCACCGCCGTCAGAACCTGGTCCGATCCGGAGCGCGACGGCGACGCGGCCGGCGCCGCCTGCGGAGCCGGTGGGACGGAGGATCCGGACGGGGACACGGCGGCCTGGGACGTCTCCCGCTGTTCCGGTACGCGCATTCGGGCGGGCTCGGCCGTCTCGGCGGCCCGGCTTCCGCGGGCGGCCAGTTCCAGCACGGCCCGTGCCACCCGCGCGGCCGCGTCGGGGACCTGGCGGAAGCTGGGGAAGTCGTTCACGTCGACGATCACGGGTCCGTCCGGCCCCAGCACCACGTCCA
The DNA here is from genome assembly GCF_007176755.1 of Streptomyces sp. 1-11. Classification (GTDB taxonomy): domain Bacteria; phylum Actinomycetota; class Actinomycetes; order Streptomycetales; family Streptomycetaceae; genus Streptomyces. The sequence goes on along the minus strand of NZ_BJTV01000007.1, from coordinate 133,560 downwards.
CGCCGAACAGATCGAGGCCGTAGGCGGCTCCGGCGCGTGCGGCCAGTGCGGCCACCTCGTCCGGCAGCCGCACCAGGCGCTCGGGCACCGCGTGGTCGGGGTGGAGCGGGGAACGGCGTTCGGTCGCGTACAGTTCGCCGCCGACGCCGTACACCTTGATGTCGACGCCCGAGTTGGGCACGTACGGCTGGGCCATGAGCATGCCCTCCCCCGCCAGTTCGGCCGCCGTCCCGGTGAGCCGGCCCGGTGACGTCACCAGGTGCACCGCCCGCCCGGAGCTGCCGTCGGCGGGCTTGACCACGATCGGATACATCGACTCCGGTATCTCCGCGAGCAGTTCGGGCTGTGCCGCCGCGTAGGTGGGGGGCAGCGGGAGCCCGTGGGCGCGGCCGATGGCCGCGGCCAGCACCTTGTCCCGTACCCCACGGATCGAGCGGACGTCGTTGACGGTCGTGACCCCGCCCACGGCGGCGGCCTCGAGCAGGGTCAGCCCGGGACCACCGGAGACCGTCTTGAGCACCCAGGCGTCATGTGCGCCGCACCGCAACGCCTCCGTCAGGCAGAACAGGGAGCCGGCCGGCCGCAGTACGTCCACCTGGTGCCCCCACGACGTCAGCCGGCGGATCACCTCCACCGGCATGCCGTCGTTGCGGTACTGCTCTTCCACCACAAAGCAGAGTCTCATCGTCGAAGTACCCCGACCCACCGCGCGCCCCACCCTCATCGCCCGACACTCCATGACGTCCTGTGACGACACAGAATGTCACGCCCGTCACGAACGTCCGGAGCGAAAGCCCGGTAAGGCAAGGAGGGTTGCGCAGCCGCCGGCCGGCGGCCGTGGAGTGGGGCGCCCGCAGGGCGGCGTGAGGTGTCCATGTGGTCGCGGCACTAGACTCGGCGCCCGTACCAGTCATGATCACTACTGGAAGGCACCACATGTTTCAGGACGCTCCGATCTACCACCAGCTTGTCGCGGAGCGTGGAGATGTTCCTGCGCGGGTGCGTGACGCGGCGACGAGCATACTGCGTGAACTCGACCATGTGATAGGTGCGATGTCGTTGCCCGCCCGCTCCATGAGCCCGTTGCCGATGCGGCAGCCCGAGGTCGCGGCGCGAGCGGCGTTTCAGCCGCCGCGGCCGTAGGCCGCCGGGCGGGGGGGCCGGGCGGCCACGGCGTCACGGCCACGGCACGACCGGGCGAGGTCGGTGGCGGGCCCGGTCGTGCAGCCGGTCATCGCGTTCATACCGGCCTGCGGCGTCGGCGGCCGGCCGCCCAGGGTGGACCACGAGTCGGCCGCCGCTGAGCGTGGTCGTCCGGATCATGGTCCGGACGACCTTCTCGCGAGCCCCGGCCAGATCGTCGGGTCCGGGTGCGGCGGCTCGATGCGCGCCCCCTGCGCACCGGTCGACAGCGCACCGGACCGACGACCTGCTGAGCCGGACGAGCTCGCCTAGGAGGCTTCGGGCGCGGTTCCCGGCGGGTCGCCGTCCTCGTCCTCGCCCTTGGCACGCACGTCCGGCGGGGTCGGCGCGGTGATGTTCCGCTGCTCCGCCGACCGTTCCTTCGTCTCCTCGTCGACCTGCGCCGTGTCGTTCTCTTCAGGATCGCTCATCACTTCGCCTCTCTCACCGGTCCGGAGCCGACGGCGTCCCGGCCACGGTCGCGTCGGCGACCGTTGCGGCCGGAGCGTCCGCCCCACACGTTCCGTCTTCCACGTGCAGCACAGGTTCCCCGGGTCGGCGAGCCGACGCACGCCGGCATCGTCCGATCGCCGCGTCTTCACCCCTTTGCCGCGGACGCCGGACCGGCGCCGCGCCACGACTCGCCCCGCCGCGGACGACCGTTTCCGGCACGTGGGAGTTCGGGCCCGGCCGGCTCGACGACCGCGAGTCCTCCGGCGCTCTTGTGCGGGCGTGAAGGGTGTAGTCGGGTGTCCCCATGCGACAGTTGACGGCACATCGTTTACCGGCTTCACGCCTCACGGCCCGCCGCGGGGGCTCGGCCGGCAGCAGACGCGCGAAGGCTCTGGCGGCCGCCGTGCTCGCCGGATCACTGTGGGCGGCCTCCCCGCTCCAGCCCGCGCGGGCCGCCGACCCCGAACCCGCCGGCGCGATCGCGACCACTGGTGGGGCGCCGGCGCGCGACCTCGGCCGCCTGCACCTCGACACGGTGACCATTCCGCAGCTCCAGGCACGCATGGCGGCCGGGTCGCTGACCCCGTCGAAGCTGACCCGCGCCTACCTGAAGCGGATCAAGGCCGTCGACCCGAGGATCCACGCCGTCCTGCGTACCGATCCCTCGGCCCTGCGCCAGGCCGCCGCGAGCGACGCACGGCACCGCGCGGGCTCCGTCCGCGGCCCGCTCGACGGCATCCCGGTGCTGATCAAGGACAACGTCGACACGCGGGGCCTGTCGTCGACGGCGGGGTCGCTCGCCCTGGCGGGCAGCCCCCCGGCTTCCGACGCGGCACTCGTGACGCGGCTGCGGCGAGCGGGCGCGGTGATCCTGGGCAAGACGAACCTGTCCGAGTGGGCCAACTTCCGTGCGGAGAAGCCTACTTCGGGGTGGTCGGCGGTGGGTGGGCAGACGCACAACCCGTACGTCCTCGACCGGAATCCGTGCGGTTCGTCGGCGGGTTCGGGCGCCGCTCTCGCCGCGTCCCTGGCGCAGGTGGCGATCGGGACGGAGACCGACGGCTCGATCGTCTGCCCGGCGGGCATGAACGGCGTGGTGGGTCTGAAGCCGACCCTCGGCCTGGTCAGCGCCCGTGGTGTGGTGCCGATCTCCGCCGAGCAGGACACGGCAGGCCCCATGGCGCGCAACGTCGTGGACGTGGCGCTCACCCTGGCGGCCATCGTCGAGCGGCCCGCGGCCGCCGGCGAAGCGGACACCGGCTCCTTCGCGCGGGCGGCCGCCGGCCGGCCGGCCGGCTCGGGCGGCGTGCGGGACCTGCGGGGCAAGCGGATCGGCCTGTGGCGCCTGCCGTCCCTCGGCCAGGCCGTGGACGACGTGATGACCCGCGCGACGCGCCGACTGCGTGCCGCGGGCGCCGAGGTCGTCGAGGTGACACCGCCCTACCAGGACCGGCTCGCCGCGCTCGAGTTCCCGGCGCTGCTGACCGAGTTCCACCGGGACATCGACGCCTATCTCGGCACCCGCGAGGGGCCTCGTGACCTGGCCGCCCTGATCGCCTTCAACAGCGGCCATGCGGCGGAGCGGACCTGCTTCGCGGGGCAGGAACTCTTCCAGCAGGCGCTCGCCGCGCCGCCCACGACCGATCCGGGGTACCGCGCGATGCGGGCGGAACTGCGAGACCTGTCGCGGCGTTCCATCGACGAGACGATGGCCGCCCATCACCTGGACGCGATCGCCGCGCCGACGAATCCGCCCGCGTGGACGACGGACTGCGCACGCGGCGACAACGATGTGATCCCCTCGTCCACACCGGCGGCCGTCGCCGGCTACCCCTCGCTGTCCGTGCCGGCCGGTTCCGCGGGGGAACTGCCCGTCGGGATGCTCCTGATGGCAGGCGGCCATCAGGACGCCGAGCTGCTGTCCCTGGGTGCGGCCGTGGAGAGGCGGCTCCACGCCTGGCGTGCGCCGCGGTACCTGCCGACGACCGGCGCCGAAGCCGGCGCGCGGTGAGCCGGGGCCCCGCATCCGCCGGCGGAGGATCACTGCTCGCGGGTGCGGGGCCATGGCCGGGGGAATTCAGGGCGCACGATCGTCACCTGCACCGTCGGCGCCGCCTCGCCGCACGCCGCACGCCTGCCGCCCCCGTCCTCACCAGAACTGTCGGAGGTTGAAGCTCCGCAGGGAGACGTGGCTCGCGGGTTCGGTCGAGCTTCTGGCGTAGAGGAGCGGCATCGGCGTTCCGGCGGAGCCGTAGGCAGCGCTCCACGCGAGCCACTGGTAGGCGTCCCAGCCCCGTTCGATGCCGATGCCGACGCCGTCCTTCTCAAGGGTGCGCAGAGCTAGCCGGTGGTGGAAGGCGACGTCGTAACGGGCCCGGACCTCCAGCGGTTGCCGTTGGTGCCGGTCGAACCAGTGGAGCGCCGAGAGGCCGCGTTCGCTGGGATTCTCGGAGGCCTTGTGGAGCCTGAGCAGACGGTCGACGTCGAGCGGGGCGTCCGGTACGAACCGCGCCATCTTCCTCTCCGCTTCCCTGACGGCCGCGTCCAGCGTCCCCCCGCGTGCCCATCTCGGGTCGGCGGGCGCGCCGGACCAGTCCGTTCCGAACACGTCGTGCATGTCGCGCTCGACCGCCTCGTTGAAGGGATCGAGCGGGGTGAACCGGAACCGTGTCGCCGAGAGGGTGTCGCAGCGTGCCAGTACCGTCCTCATGTCGTCGGCGTGGCGGTCGAGGGTGCCGAGGAAGTGTTCCAGTCGCCCTTGGTTCGCGTAGTGCAGGAAGACGAGGGAATTGACGGTGCTCGCGGCCCGGTCGGTCGCCGTCTGCTGGGAGACGGTGACCGTCCGCTCCTGTGCCCGCGAGTTGTCCATCAGTGAGGCGACGAACGCCGCCGTGCGGTGCGCCTCGGTCCGGTTGACGTGTTCGGGAAGGACCGGGTCGCTCACGCCGGCCCGGTGGGCGCACAGCCCGATCTCCACGTCCAGGGCCGGCCGCTCCCGCAGCAGCGCCGAGAGGAAGCGGGCGCCTTCCAGGTAGCGGTTCGCCTCCGGGTTGAACGTCTCACTCCGCCTGCTGAAGCGGAAGCCGGCGATCAGTGCGGGAACCAGCGCCAGCATGCGGGTCACGGTGAGCGCGCCGCGATCGGGCTTCGGCAGCCGGTCCAGCAGCTCCCGCCCGGTGATGATCTCCTGCCGTGCGGCGATCTGACCGCTGCAGGCGTAGATCGTCGCGGCGACGGCCGCCTCCCACCGGCGCGGCCGCTTGAGTGCCAGGGGATGGATCCCCGCCACCTCGTCCGGTGACGGGTACGGGACCTCGACGGCCTCCTTCTCCTTGCGGAGGCCGCACAGTTCCGCGATGTCCCGCACGTCGATCCTCGAACCGTTGTACTTGCTGAGCGCCTGCGACCTCGAGAAGTCCCAGAACGTCATCTCATCGGCCATCCGTTGCACCTTTCTGTTCGTCAGTCGTGGCGCCGTCCGCGCAGGATGATGAGGTACGCCACGGCCGCCAGCCCGCCCAGCGCGGCGCTCACGCCCCACAGGGCGGCCGGGCCCACGGTGTCCAGTGCGTATCCCGAGGCCGCCGGCGCGACGCACGCCGCCGCCGACCAGGCGAAGCTGTACACGCCCTGGTGACGTCCGTGAGCGTGGCCCGGTACGAGGCCGGCCACGGCGGCCGTGGCGGTCGGGGCCAGGAGGATCTCGCCGACCGTCCACACCACGACGGTCAGGGCGTACGTCCCGAGCGAACCCGCCACCGCCGTCAGCCCCAGGCCTCCCCCCAGCAGCAGGGTCCCGACGGCCAGCGGGCCCGCCGGACCGTGGCGTGCCAGGACCCGGCCCGCGGGGAGCTGCAGCGCCACCACGAGAAGGCCGTTGAGGCTGATGACAAGGCCGTAGTCGCGTGCGCTCAGGCCCGCCGCCGTCATGGTGAGCGGCAGCGCGGTACTGACCTCCTGTATCAGCAGCCCCACCAGGAAGGTCACGGCCACGAAGGCCAGGAAGCGGTTCCGGCGCGACGGTCCCCCCGCCTCCGCGTCCGGGCCGGAGCCGTCCCCACTCCGTGCCGGATCGGGCCGGGTCTCGGGCACCGTGAGGTACACGGTCAGCGCGCACAGCACGGTCAGGGCCGCCTCGCCGAGGAAAAGCGGGGTGTAACCGCGCTGCGCCAGCACTCCGGCGAGCGCGGCGGACACCGCCACCCCGATGTTGACGGCCCAGTAGAGGAGGGAGAACGCCCTGACCCGCGCCTGCGCGGTGACCATGTCGGCCACCACGGTCTGGATCACCGGCCGGGAGGCGTTGCCCGCCAGGCCGACCAGGCAGGCGGTGGCCCCGAGCGCCTCCCGCCCCTGGGTGAATGCCAGCGCGCCCGTGCCGGCGGCGCTGAGGAGCTGGGCGCCCATGAGGGTCGCCCGTCTGCCCAGCCGGTCGGCCAGCAGGCCGCCGACGATCGCGCCGACGGCGCCGCCGACGCCGTAGAGGGTGGTGACCAGGCCCGCGAAGGACGCCGAGTACCCCCGGTCGATCGTCACGTACAGCGTCAGGAACACGACGACGAAGCCGCCGAGCCGGTTCACGAGCGTGGCGGTCCACAACCACCAGAACGCGCGCGGCAGTACCGGCCGGGCGGCCGCCGCCGCGCGCGCATCGCTCCGGGCATCCGCGATCACAGTGCGACGGACTCCCGCCGTGGTGTCCCGGACGCCGTGTGGTGCGCCGGGCCGTCGCCGGCGAGGGGGTGTCCGGCCCTCATACGGCGGCCATCGCGTTACCGATGTAGTTCGGCAGCCTGACGAGCCGCTGCCACAGGTCGTCGAGGCTGACCGGATAGCGCTCCCGGTAGCGCCGGGTCACCGCCTCCACCTCGGCCCATGTCGTCGGCATGGCGCCGTCGTTGTAGTCGGCCGCCAGTTCGTCGTAGAGCGGCGTGCCGGGTCGCAGGAAGAGCTGGTTGAGCCCGAAGTATCCCGGCAGTGAGGCGGCCCAGTCGACCACTTCGCCGCTCAGGCAGGCCGGATCACCGGGCAGGCCGAGCAGTATGAAGGCGAACGGCGTGATCCCGGCCCCGGAGAGCCGGCGGATCGCCGCGTCGATCTTCTCCGGGGGGACGCGCTTGCCGACGGCCGTCTCGGCGACGGCCGGCGATTCCGCGCCCAGCCACATGCCGTTGCACCCCGCGGCGGCCCAGAGGTCGACGTCCTGGCGCAGGACCACCTCCGCCCGGCTCTGACCGCTCCAGCCGATGCCGCTTCCGGTGAGGCGGGTGCACAGGTCCTTGTAGAAGGTCGGGTGCAGGCCGAAGACGTAGTCGAGGAAGAACAGCGAGTCGACGCCGCGTTCGCGCATCGCGCCGATCTCCGCGAGCGTGCGTTCCACGGGTTGCGGGCGCATCCGCGTGCCGAACGGCAGATGGCAGAAGGTGCAGCCGTAGGTGCAGCCTCGAACGCCCAGCACCATGCCGCACGGTCCGCGTCTGACCCGCCCGCCGGCGAACGTCTCGGCCGTGTAGGCGGTCAGGTCCAAGAGGTCGTAGGCGGGCAGGGGCGTCTGGTCGAAGTCCAGCGGCGGGTACGTCCCGCTCAGCGGCAGCTCGCCGAGTACGGGCCTGCCGCTGAGCAGCTCCTGTACGCCGTGCACCGCCGCCGCGTCCGCCTCGCCGCGCGCCACGTGGTCCACGCCCAGCTCGCGGAGCGTGGCCGAGGGCAGTTGGGTGGCGTGCGGGCCGACGGCGAGGACGGTGGCCCGCGGCCAGGTCCGGCGCACTTCTTCCACCGCGGCGCGCACCGGTCGCAGATCGAGCGGGTAGCACTGGGCGCGGTCGGCGATCGCCGTGACGACGACGGCCACGTCGACGGCGCCGACGCGGGGCGCCTCCGCGCTCAGGCGGCGGTCCCAGACGGCGACGTCCACGCCGTCCTGCCGCAGCAGAGCGGCGGCGTTGGCCACGTCCAGGGGGAGTTGAAGGAAGTCGCGTTCGAACTCGTCGTCGGCGACGACGAAAGTCACGGTGGTCATGCCGGCTCCGTGGTCATGGGGGCGGATGGGGCGGGTGACATGTCGGGGGCGGTCGTCGACGGCACCCGTGTGACGGTCCCGGTGCGCGCCGCCTCGTACACCGCGAGAACGGTCAGCAGGGCCCTGCGGCCCTCCTCGCCGTCGACGCCGGGCGCCCGGCCCGCGGCGACCGCGTCGCAGAAGTCGAGGAGCTGCTCCCCGTGCGGCGAGGGGAGCAGACCGCTGGCGTCGCGCTGCTCCGCGGGGGCGGCCGGGCGGCGCTCGGCGGCCTGGTTGCCCGCTCCGTAGGCGCCGTAGGCGGAGGTGTCGTCCTGCGGCCCGGCGGCGTGGAAGTAGACGAGTTCGTCGTTGTCGATCACCGCGCTGCCCCGGTCGCCGTGCACCGTCAGGCGCGTGGTGCGTCCCGGGTAGGCCGCGGTCGTCGCCAGCAGGGAGGTCAGTGCGCCGTTCGCGTGCCGCAGGCTCGCGGTGACGACGTCCTCGACCTCGATGCCGCGATGTCCCTTCAGGGCGGTGTGCGCGGCGACCTCGACGACCGGGCCCATCAGCCACTGCACGAGGTCTACGGCGTGCACCCCCTGGTTGAGCAGCGCGCCTCCGCCGTCCAGGGCACGGCTGCCGCGCCAGTCACCCGAGTCGTAGTACGACTGGCCGCGCCACAGGGGGACTTCCACGAGCGCCGACGTCAGCGTTCCCAGCTCCCCGGCGTCGAGGGCGGAGCGCAGCATCCGTGAGGCGGGGTCGAAGCGGCGCTGGCTGATGACGGCCAAAGCGCGTCCGGCCTGTCGTGCCCCGGCGATCAGCCGGTCCGCCGCCCGGGCGGTCACGTCGATGGGTTTCTCCACGACGACGTGCTTGCCCGCGGCCAGTGCCCGCAGCCCCAACTCGGCGTGGAGGCCGCTGGGGGTGCACACGCTGATGACATCGATATCAGAGCGCTCGAGCAGGGCGGACACGTCCGTCGCCTCGCTGCCTGTCTCCGCCGCCAGCCGCCGCGCGCGCTGGGACGAGGGTGATGCGACGGCGACGAGTCGCGCCCGTTCGGCGAGCGGCGGATAGGAGGTGAGCACCCGGGCGTGCAGGCCGCCGATCACGCCGCAGCCGATGACGCCGAAGCGGAGCCTGCTCATACGGCGCCTCCGCTGAGCTGTCCGGCCGCGGCGGCGGTCGCGCGATCGCGCCCGAAGCGGGCCGCGAGGGCGCTGATGCGATGCACGGGCGTCAGATCGACCGGCGGCAGGGGCAGGTCGCCGAGGAGCCGTGCGACAGCGGTGCGCAGGGCGTTGTCCATGGGCGAGTCGTTCACCAGCACCTCCTGGCAGCCGGTGGGGAGCTGGGCCGTCAGCCGGTGGGTGTTGGCGGGCAGCCGGCCGCCGTCCGGCAGGGCGACGGGGTCCATCTCGGCCGTGAACAGTGCCGGGCCGGTCTGGATCTGGGCCAGTCGCCGGCGGCCGCCGGTGGAGTGCCGGAAGGGGCGGGTCCAGTCGGGGGCGCCGGTGTCTCCCGGCGGGTCGCCGACGACCGACGAGTACAGTTCCAGCTCCACACCGTCGGCCAGCACGGCGCGTTCCCGCGCGGTGGTGACGAAGTAGTCGTCGTGGACGACGCCGTGCACGTCCTGGACCGGGCCCTCGACGTAGCCGCGGTAGGTGTCGGGCGGCAGCAGCCGGCTCGCCACCGCCAGCATGTGCGGCCATTCGTAGCCGAAGACACCGTGGTCGCGGTCGATGAACCGGCCTGCCGCCATGTCGGCGCGCCGGTCCTTGCTGAAGGCGACGCGCACCGCCGTCACCGGCTGGTCGGGCATGTGCTGACGCCGGAGGTCGTCCAGCAGGCGCAGCGCATGGGCGTGCCGGTACTGGTTCATCACGACCACGCGCGCCTCGGGGTATCGCTCCAGCAGTGCCAGGAGGCGGGGCACGTCCTGCGCCCGGCAGGCGGGTTTCTCCATGATGACGCGGGCCCGCGGGTCGCGTTCGAGGACTTCGGCCAGGACGTCGGTGTGGACCTGGGTGGGTGTGCAGAGCGACCACAGGTTCACGGGGCCCGGCATGTCCCGCACGGCCGGGCTGTGCTCGATGGCGCGGCGGCTGTGGGCGCCGACGGGCACACCGGTCAGTGCCGGGTCCACGGTGCAGACACGCAGACCGGCGGCTTCCAGCAGACGGTGGTGCAGTCGGCCGGCCACTCCGTAGCCGACGACGCACACGCGGGGCAGGTCATTCATGCGCGTACCCACCGTCCTCGGCGCCTTCGCCGGCCGGCTCGGCCGTGTCGGCGAGATACGTGTCGTAGTACGCGTCGAACAGGCCCGCGTCGCGCACCACGTCGTCCACGACCCCGAGGTGGATGCCGGGCGGCAGGGCGGCGGCCGAGCGGCACAGGTGTTTGGCGGCTATCAGGGTGGCGGCGCGGTAGGCGTCGTAGCCCCGGTTGGGTATGCCCTCGTACGTGAAGAGGTTCAGGGACCGCCCGTCACCGAGGAGGACGGCCGAGCGGTGCTCGGACAGGGTGTGGCGGACGCCCACACCGGGGACGTCCGACGGCGTCGTGGCGACGCGGCCCTCGCTGAGCAGGCTGAAGTCCCGGGTGGCGAATCCGGCCAGGAGCACGCCGTCGGGCAGCAGCGCGAGGTCGGCCTCGGTGAGCGCGTCCTCGCCGGTGGTGCCGATGATCAGGAAGGGGCGGGTGCGGCGCAGCGCCTCGTGGGCCGAGCGGCTGGTGTCGAAGCCTTCCTCGGCGGCGCGTACCAGTGCGAGTGTGTCGGTGTCCACGACGGTCACGCGGCATCCGGTCGCGCGCAGCGCCCTGGCGACCCTGGAGCCCAGGGTGCCGAAGCCGAGGGACAGTACCCGTCGTCCCACGAACTTCTCCCCCGGCACGATGGCGCGCAGACGCCGGACGCAGGAGTCGGCGATCTCGTTGTAGGCCAGGTGCGTCTTGACCTCGGAGCGCGCCATGTTGAGGACGGGCAGCCGCATGCCGGCGGCCGCCGAGATGCGTTTGAGGCCGCTGACGGTCAACTCCAGTGCGGCGTCCGGTTGTTCGGTGACCAGGCGGTCGTGCCCGGAGCCGAGGGCGATGATGCCGCCGTCGTCGACCATGAGCACGCGCCGGCCTTCGGCGTGCGCCGCCCGGACGAACGCGTCTACGTCGGCGCCCACTTCGCGCGCCAGACGCACCTCCTCGTCGGTGGCGGTGCCGTTGACCACGGAGTTGTCGAGCGTGGCGCTGCGGTAGCCCCGGGACAGGAACCATCCGTGCACGCGGTTCCTGCGTAATGTCTTGTCGCCCTTGTCCAGGGCGTAGATCCACCGCGGTGAGAAGCCGGCCCGCTCGGCGGCCAGCAGGAAGCCGACGCTGTTCTCCACGTAGTGGTCGCGGAATATCAGGGCCCAGTCCGTCAGGGCGCTGTCCTCAGTGGCGTACCGGCGCAGCAGCGGCATCGCCTTCCACAGCGTCGCCACCTCGTTCTCGCTGAAGGCTGCGCCCTCGCTGCGCAGGGCCTCGGCGAGATTCCGCGCGAGCGCGGCCGGTCCTGGATCGTCCGGCCGGACGCCGTCCGTGAGAACGGCGGCGCGCCAGCGCGGGGTCGGCGGGTCGCTGTGTTCCAGCGAGTGCGGCGCGGAGTCCTGCTCGGGGGTGAACTGCACGGTGACGAATCCGGTGCCGGTGTCCAGAACGTGTGTGTAGCCGCCGTCGTCGAGAGCCACCACCTCGTGGCCCTCCGGCCGCGGTTCCGCCGGGTCCGGCCATCGGCTCAGGCGCAGGCGCAGCAGGACCTCCGAGGACCAGTGGCCGCTGATCACACTGTGGAGCCGTGCGGTGGTGCCGGCCCGGGGCAGTTCGTCGCCGTTCGGCGAAGTGCCCACCAGGGCGCTGAACGTCATGTGCACACTCCTTCGTCACCCGCCTCCGGGCATGCCGAACAGCGGGTGTCATCAATGGGTGACGGATATGACGGCGAAATGAATTCTCCAGCTGGGCCGTCCACGCGCGACCTCGCCGGGCGGAGGTCGGCTTCCACGGCTTTGATTCACAGCCGGACGCGAAGCGCTGTCGGATTCCTTCCTCAGGCCTGAGATTTCCCTCCAGGCAGGACTGAATGACGGGGGCGGGCAAGGAAGACGGTCGCCCGTACGCCCGACCATTTCTGGACCGGATGGATCACGCGCCGTGATCCGCACTGAATGGTGTGACCCCTGCGCGAGCCGTGTCAACCGCGACTCCGCGCCGATCGCACGCTCATTTGGCGAAGTCAATTCAGGTATGTCCGGATGTAGGATTCCACCACTCCCCGGACTTCACCGCGCCGAAGGAACGAAGCAGTCCGCTCCCTGAAATGGCCGGTTCTCATTGACCCTGGCCTATTCCGGTCCTACACGTGTCACCCCATCGCGGGTCCGCCCCGAGTGATTGACCCGCTTCCCGGCCACACGGGATACCGATGCCGCCGGGACGGCGAGGACTCACGGATTGGCGCGGTTCATCTGGCGGAGGTGATGTTTCGGCAAACGAACGGCAATGACGGCTGAAACAACGGAGGGACGTGGCGGACGCACCGCATCCGCACGGTATCGCCCGTGTTTCGTGGCGACTGCCCGTTGCCGCCTCTATCCGCAGATCACCACGCACGTGGAGCGTTCCATCCGGGTGCCGGTGTATTCGAGTCGGATGAGATGGTTCCTCGTCGCGTTCTCCAGCCAGGTGATATCGCGGATCTCGGTATTCTGGGGGCCGGGCGATCCACCCCGAGGAGAAGGGGCAGACAGGGAGCACGGAAAACCCGGCCGCTCGCGCCGCATCCAGCGGGAAACGGGCCAGAGGTCCGCCAATGCCTTGGCCCCCGTAGGCCCCGTTCACCTCAGTGTGCCGACGGCGATGCGGTCCTCAGTGCGGATGCAATCGGCAAAGCCGGCCACTTCACCGTCGACGCGCGCTTAGTACTTATTGACCTCCGCCCCGCTGCGGCCTTCCGGCCGGTGTGAGTGTCGTCAGTCGTCCTGCTCCGTGACGTCCGCAGGCGCGAGCAGCACCGCCGTGCGACTGCTGTGGGCGACCGCGTCGCTGACTCGGGGGTTGAAGAGCGCGGCGAGGGAACTGCGGTGGTGGGGGCTGATGACCAGCAGGTCCGCCCGGAACTCCGTGGCGGCCCTGGAGACCGCGTCCGCGACCTCCACGGTCAGGCCGTGCAGCATCTGGCCGTCAGCCTTCACCCCCATGCCGAGCAACTGGGAAAGAGCCTCGTCCAGGACGTCACGCCCGGCCTCGTCGCTCTCGACGGCGACGACGGCGCCGCCGACGACCGCGGTGGTGACGACGTGCAGGACGTGCACCTCCGCGCCGGTCAGTCGGGCCAGCTCACCAGCCATTCGGACGACGGACCTGCGGGCGGGGGTGGCGTCGACGGCAACCACGATGCGTTCAAACACTGAGACTCTTCTTTCTGTCCGAGCGGGGTGTGCGCGGACGGCGCACCCGTGATCATAGAGGCAGTAGGTGACACGTCAATGACTCATGGTGCCACCTTGCATGGTTGACGTGTCACCTCGACAGGGGCGCTGGACGCGGAATGATTCCGACCGTCGATTGTTGAAAGCGGTATGAAAAAGATCGGGTTCCTGTCCTTCGGGCACTGGACGCCATCCCCGCACTCGCAGACACGATCCGCGGCGGACTCCCTGCTCCAGGCGATCGACCTGGCGGTCGCGGCGGAGGAGCTGGGTGCCGACGGCGCCTACTTCCGCGTCCACCACTTCGCCCGGCAGGCCGCCTCGCCGTTCCCGCTGCTCGCCGCCATCGGCGCCCGCACCAGCCGGATCGAGATCGGCACCGGCGTGATCGACATGCGCTACGAGAACCCGCTGTACATGGCCGAGGACGCGGGTGCGGCCGACCTGATCTCCGGCGGTCGGCTCCAGCTCGGCCTCAGCCGGGGCTCCCCGGAGCAAGTGGTCGACGGCTGGCGGCACTTCGGCCATGTACCGCCGGAGGGCGGGACCGACGCCGATATGGCCCGCGCGCACACCGAGAGGTTCCTGGACGTCCTCAAGGGCGAGGGCTTCGCGGAGCCGAGCCCCAACCCGATGTTCGCGAACCCACCAGGACTGCTGCGGGTCGAGCCGCACTCCGAAGGACTGCGGGAGCGCATCTGGTGGGGCTCCGGCTCGAACGCCACCGCCGTCTGGGCGGCCCGACTCGGGATGAACCTCCAGAGCTCGACACTGAAGGACGACGAGAGCGGCGAACCACTCCACGTCCAGCAGCGCAAGCAGATCGAGGCGTACCGCGAGGCCTGGCAGGCGGCGGGACACACCCGGCAACCGAGAGTGTCGGTCAGCCGCAGCATCTTCGCGCTCACCGACGACCGTGACCGCGCGTACTTCGGCCGGGACCGGAACTCCAACGACCAGATCGGCTACATCGACGCCAACACGCGCAGCATCTTCGGCCGGTCCTACGCCGCCGAGCCCGACGTGCTCGTCAAGCAGCTCGCGGACGACGAGGCCATCGCCGCCGCCGACACCCTGCTGCTCACGGTGCCCAACCAGCTCGGGGTGGAGTACAACGCGCATGTGATCGAGAGCATCCTGACCCACGTCGCACCCGGACTCGGCTGGCGCTGACGCCGGAGCGGTACCGCATGCCGCCGCGCAGCGGCCGCCGGTCGTCCCGGCGGCCGTGGCGCCGCCGGCCGGGGCGGCGACCAGGTCGCCGCCATGACGTCGAGCGCCTCGCCGCAGCGGGCGCGAGATCCGGGCTACGAGGTGCCATAGAGATGTAGATGACACGTCTACCGAATTAGTTGACGCGTCATCTTCCTGGGAGTACGTTCATTGAAAGCTAAACGAAACGCGGGGTCCGGCCGCAGGGTCCGGGCCACCCCTCAGCTACAGGAGCACATCATGGGACAGTTGGACGGCAAGACGGCCGTGGTCACCGGCGGCACCAGCGGCATCGGTCTGGCCGCGGCGGAGCGGTTCGCCGCGGAGGGTGCGCGCGTCTACATCACCGGGCGCCGTCAGGAGGCCCTGGAGAGGGCGGCCAAGGAGATCGGCGGGGACGTCACCGCCGTCCGGGCCGACAGCGCCGACCTCGCCGGCCTCGACCGGCTGTACGCCACCATCGCCGAGGCCGGACACCACATCGACGTGCTGTTCGCCAACGCCGGCGGCGGCGAGTTCGCCACCCTCGAACAGGTCACCGAGGAGCACTTCGACACCACCTTCGACACCAACGTCAAGGGCACCCTGTTCACCGTGCAGAAGGCGCTGCCCCACCTCGTCGACGGCGCGTCCGTCATCCTGACCGGCTCCACCGCCGCCGCCGTCGGCAACGAGGCCTTCGGCGTCTACGGCGCCTCCAAGGCCGCCATCCGTTCCTTCGCCCGCACCTGGGCCAACGAACTGCGCGGACGCAACATCCGCGTCAACACCATCGCCCCCGGGCCCATCACCACCCCTGGGCTCAACAACCTCGCCCCCGACGACGAACAGGCCGCACAACTGCGCGACACCCTCGCCGCCGGTGTCCCCCTGGGCCGCATGGGCCGGCCGGAAGAGGTCGCCAACCTCGCCCTGTTCCTCGCCACCGACCAGTCCAGCTACATCACCGGCGCCGAGATCTACGTCGACGGCGGCGCCAACCAGGTCTGACGCCGGGACGAGCGCACCACACGGTCACCCCGACCGGTGACCGTTCCGCACCAGCGGCACGGGCCGCGGCCGGACGGCCGCGGCCCGGCCCGCTGCAGGCCGCCCAGGGCAGGCACCGGCAGGGATCCCCGTCTCCCCCGCCCGTGTTCAGGCCGCGTTCAGGTCACAGGCGTAGGTGGCGGAACCGGATCCGGCGTAGGCCTCCAGGTCCAGGTAGTACGTCCCGCTGCCCGAGGCGGTGCGGGTGTAGGTGAGGGCCTCGTCGCTGCCCCGGCCGTCGTTGACCGACCTCGTCAGTGTGGCTCCGGCCGAGTCGAGGAGATAGGCATCCGCGTCGTAGGCGTCGGGTATCGCGCAGGAGATGGTCGCGGTCTTGCCGGACGCCAGGGTGAACTTGAAGTAGTCCCGGTCGGAGGTAGTGCTCAGGGCGCCCGTCACCGTCACGGGGAGAGTGCTCGCGGTGATGTCGTCGGCGGCGGAGCGTGAGTCGTTCGGCTCGCTCTCGTTCAGCGTGGTACCGCCCCCCGACGTGCCACAGCCTGTTTCGGGGGTGCCGTTGTACAGGTTGGGGTCGGCGACTCCGTCGGTCACACTGCGCCGGTAGTAGCCGCAGGTGGGGCGGTTCTTGAAGTCGAAGGTCTGGCCACCGGTGAGGTGCCAGATCTTGTATCCGGAGAAGGTGAGCGGCTGGCCGGCGACGGCCTTCTCCGGCTGGTGGTCGCCGAGCACGACATAGGCGTCGCTGCCGTAGAGCGTCGCCAGACCGTTCTTGTCGATGTAGAGGGAGCTGCCGCCCTCGTCGATGCCGACACCCCACGCCTTGCCCTGTGTGGTCAGCCCGTCCTTGAGGGCACGCGCCACGAACGCCATCGTGCGGCCCATCCGGTCACGGGCGACGAAGTGGGAGTCGTTGATGGTGTCGCCGTAGTTCGGCCAGTTGAACATTCCGGTGGTGAACGTGACGGACTTGTCGTACGGATCGGCGAGGGCGGCGGCCGAGGTCGCGCTCGCGGTGCACGCGTCGTAGACGATCGAGCTGTTGATGTGCAGGCCGGCGCTGCCGCCGCCGGAGCCGCCGCCCTTGGCCACCACGGACTGCACGGAGGCCTGGAGTGCGGTGCCCTTCCAGGCCGCGTAGCGGCACTGGTCGCCGCCCGCGAAGTACACGAACTCCGCGTTGCGGATGTCGGTGTTGAGCTGTGTGTTGTTGCCGTCGGACGCGGCGGTGAGCGTCCAGGTGGTGCAGGAGTTGACGCCGGACAGCGAGGTGATCGTGTCGCACTCGGGCGTCTTGCTGCCCGAGGTGGGAGCAGAGCCGGCCAGCACGACCACGTCGAGACTTCCGGTGCCGCCGCGGATCGCGTCGATGGCCTTGGTCATGGAGCCGCCGACCACGCTGCCGTCGCCGTTCATGGTGAACGCGGGGCCGGACCAGCTCGGCCGGCTGACGTCGGAGGCGCTGCCGAGTCGGATGCGGTCGGCGGAGGCCTGGGCGGGGCCACTGGTGCCCGCGAGAGTCGCGGCGGCCGCCGCGATCACGAGGAGCGAGGCGAGGGGTCTGCTCAGCGCGCGTGAGGTCATCGGTGCTCCTGGTTTTCCGACGGGACGAGGTGGGTCAGCGCGCCCTGCTCGTCACGCCTGGACGGACCAGCAGCGGCGGAGCGGGCGGCAGTAGCGGAACATACAAGCAGTCAGTCGTTACGGATAGGTGTAACGCCGAATTCAGGTACGCGCCTTGTTCGCGGCTGGCAAATCGGTCCATACCGGGTCAGTTACGGGCCTTCAGCGACGTCCGGCACGAGCGACGGAGATGTAATCGGCATTACATCTATGCAGATTCACCGTGCGCCTGTAGTTTCCTGCCCTGTCAGAGGGCGAGGGCAGACCTTCCCCGGCAGTTCTTCCGAGAGGGACCGATCGTGAGACCACACTCCTCCCGCCGCACCGTGATCAGCTTCGCGACCGCCGTCGTATCGCTGATGGCGGTCAGCGCCTGCGACGGCGGGTCGGACACCAGCAACGCCGCGCCGGCCGCCGCCGTGAAAGTCGCCGGGGTGACGGTGAAGAAGGATCAGGCCCTGCACGACGCACTGCCCGCCGCCATCAGGAAGTCCGGCACGGTCCGCGTCGCCACGGACGTTCCCTACGCGCCCTTCGAGATGTTCGTCAGTGAGGGCGGCAAGGAGATCACCGGACTCGACTACGACCTCGGCCAGGCCATCGGCGTCAAGCTCGGCGTGAAGTTCGCCTTCACACCGCAGAAGTTCGACGGCATCGTGCCCGCCCTCCAGGCCGGCAAGTTCGACGCCGCCATGTCGGCGATCACCGACAACAAGGACCGCCAGAAGGTGGTCGACTTCGTCGACTACTCCCAGTCCGGGTCCGGCGTCCTCGTCGCCAAGGGCAACCCGAAGAAGATCACCGAGCTGATCGACCTGTGCGGATCGCCGGTCGGCGTGCAGGCCGCCACCAACCAGCTGAAACTGCTGACCGCGACACAGTCGGACTGCGCCGCGGCCGGCAAGCCCAAGATCGCGATCTCCACCTTCCCGAAGGACTCCGACGCCCAGCTGGCGCTCCGGTCGGGCAAGGTCGTGGCCGACGTGCTGACCAAGCCCGCCGCGGGCTGGACCGCGAAGACGGCGGACGGAGGCAAGGCCTTCGAGGTCGTGGAGGACCCGAAGGCGCCGGGCGGCTACAACGCCTCCCCCAACGGCATAGCCGTCAGCAAGAAGCTGCCCGGGCTCACCGACGCGGTGCAGAAGGCCCTTCAGGCCCTCATCGACGACGGCACGGCCGCCAAGATCTTCGACAAGTACGGTGTCGCCTCGATCGCCGTCAAGGAAGCCACCCGCAACGCGGCGGTGGACTGACGATGCCCACCACTTCCGCACCCGTGAGCGCCTCACCGCACCGCGAGTCCGCCGCCGCGGACCTGGACGTCGTACCGGTGAGGCACTACGGCCGCTGGATCGCCGCCGTGGCGGCGGTGGCGGCCGTCGGCGGCCTGGTCGGCTCACTGGCCAAGAACGCCAACCTGCACTGGGACGTCATCGGCCACTACCTCTTCGCCGGGCTCATCTTCGACGGCCTGGCGACGACACTCTGGCTGACCGCCGCGGCCATGGCCCTCGGTCTGGTCCTGGGCACTCTGATCGCGGTCATGCGCCTGTCGGCCAACCCCGTCCTGTACGCGCTGGCCTCGCTGTTCGTCTGGGTGTTCCGGGGGACGCCGCTGCTCGTCCAGATCATCTTCTGGGGTTATGCGGCGGCGCTGTACAAGAAGGTGCTGATCGGCATCCCGTTCACGGACATCACCTTCGTCCAGGCCGACACCAACTCCCTGCTCACCCCGGCGGTCGCCGCCCTGCTCGCGCTCGGCCTCAACGAAGCCGCCTACGCGAGCGAAATCGTGCGTGCCGGCATCCAGTCCGTCGACCCGGGGCAGACGGAGGCGGCGCACTCACTCGGCATGCGTCCCGCGCTGACCATGCGCCGGATCGTCCTGCCCCAGGCCATGCGGGTGATCATTCCGCCGATGGGCAACGAGACCATCAACATGCTGAAGATGACGGCTCTCGTCTCCGTCATCGCCGCCCACGACCTGATGTCGAACATCCAGGACGTGTACGCGCAGAACTACCAGGTCATCCCCATGCTCGTGGTCGCCAGCATCTGGTACCTGGCCCTGGTCAGCCTGCTGAGCATCCCCCAGGCCTGGATGGAACGCCGCTACGGCCGCGGCACTTCGGGAGGCGCCAGGGTCTCACCCCTGCGGCGCATGCTCGCGGGCGCCACCACGTCGGGCCGCGCCAGGAACGCCGAGAAGGAGTCGAAGCGATGAGCGCCCCCATGGTGCACGCACAGGGCGTGCGCAAGCACTTCGGGAAGCTCGAGGTCCTCAAGGGAATCGATCTGACCGTCGGCGCGGGAGAAGTGTGCTGCCTGCTGGGCCCCTCGGGCTCGGGCAAGTCGACGTTCCTGCGGTGCATCAACCACCTCGAGACGGTCGACGGCGGCCGGCTCTCCGTCGACGGCCAGCTCGTGGGCTACCGCCGGCAGGGCGACCGGCTGCACGAACTGCGGGAGAAGGAGGTCGCCTCACGCCGACGCGACATCGGCATGGTCTTCCAGCGGTTCAACCTCTTCCCTCATCTGACCGCGCTGGAGAACGTGACCGAGGCGCCCGTGCGCGTCGCGGGCGCCGGCCGCGCCGAGGCCCGGGAGGACGGTATGCGCCTGCTGGAGCAGGTCGGCCTCGCCGACCGCGCCGGGCACTACCCCGCGCAGCTCTCCGGAGGACAACAGCAGCGGATCGCCATCGCCCGCGCCCTGGCCATGAAACCGAAGCTCATGCTGTTCGACGAGCCGACCTCGGCACTCGACCCGGAACTCGTCGGCGACGTCCTCGACGTCATGCGGCAACTCGCGGCCGACGGCATGACCATGGTCGTCGTCACCCATGAGATCGGCTTCGCCCGCGAGGTGGGCGACACCGCCGTCTTCATGGACGAGGGCGTCGTCGTCGAGGCCGGACACCCGCAGCAGGTACTCGTCGATCCCGAGCAGGAACGCACCCGCGGATTCCTCTCGAAGGTCCTGTGAGCGCCTCGGTCCGTCAGCAGCCCCGCACGGCCGCACTGCTGACGCTCGCCCGCGCCCAGGAGACCCGGTTCCTGGAGGAACTGGCCGAACTCGTCGCGATCGACTCCGGCTCGTACAGCCCCGCGGGCATCAACCGCGTGGCTGACATCGTCGGGCAGCGGCTGCGCGCCACGGGCTTCGACACCCGGCGCGTCAGTCCGCCGCCCGTCGGCACCCGCCCTACCGGTGACCTGGTCGTGGCGCGCAAGAAGGGATCGCTCTCCGTCGCCGACGGCGGCCGCCGTATCCTCCTCGTCGCCCACATGGACACGGTGTTCGAGGACGGGACGGCCGCGGCGCGCCCGTTCGCCGTGGTCGGCTCGCACGCCCGCGGACCGGGCGTCAGCGACGACAAGGGCGGGCTGGTCGCCGGTCTCACGGCGCTGCGCGTCCTCGAGGACGCGGGCTTCCACGAGTACGCCGAGCTCGTGTTCCTCGCCGTGCCCGACGAGGAGATCGGCTCTCCGGCCAGCCGTCCCCTCACCGAGGAGACGGCGCGCGGCATGCACTACGCCCTGGCGCTCGAATGCGCACGGGAGAACGGCGACGTCGTGATCGCCCGTAAGGGCGTGGCCGATTTCCGGCTCACCGTCACCGGGCGTGCCGCCCACGCCGGCATCGAACCCGAACGCGGTGCGAACGCCGCGCTGGAAGCGGCCCACCTCACCGTCGCGCTGCAAGGACTCAACGGCCGCTGGGACGACGTGACCGTCAACGTGGGCATGGTGCACGCCGGTACCCGCATCAACATCGTCTGCCCGGAGGCCGAACTGCACGTCGAGGTCCGCTCGGCGACGACGCGGGGCATCCGGCAGGCCCGGCAGGCGATCGGGGAAATCGCCGCGCGCCCGGCCGTGGCAGGGACCACCGTGACGGTGGAACAGCTCGACCTCTGTCCGCCGATGGAGGACACCGACGCCTCCCGGGAGATCCTGCGGGCCGCCCGGTCCATCGGCGAGGAGCTGGGGTTGTCCATCGGGGCGGCCACGACCGGCGGAGTCGGCGACGCAAACCTCATCGCCGGTGCGGGAGTGCCCGTCCTCGACGGACTCGGACCGGTCGGCGGCGGCGATCACAGCCCGCAGGAGTGGCTGGACACCACCACGGTCGTCACCCGGGTCGCCCTGCTCGCCTCGCTCATCGCCGAACTCGGCCGCGCGCACTCCCCGGCCGGCTGACTCGGCGCATCCCGCCGGTGACATCCCGCCGTCCTTCTCGCCGCGCACAGTCTCCCGTTCGCCGGCGCCGCAGCCGGGCAGCCGCGCCGCGATCGGGCTCGGGCTCGGGGGCTCGGGCTCGGTGGCTCGGGGGGGGGCGGGCCCGGCGAGGCCTGCGTACGGCACTTCTCCCCCGTCCTCACACACCCTGGAGGCATCTCATGAAAACCCCGCACAGAGCCGGCCGCACCGCACTGACCGCGGGCACCGCGCTCCTCGTGGCTCTGGCAGCCGGGCCGGCGGCCGTGGCCCATCCGGCCGCCGGGCACCGCTCCGCCGGGTCCCTCGTCCTGGTCGGCGGCGGACTGAAGGACGACAACGACCAGGTGTACGGCGAGATCATCGACCGGGCCGGAGGCAAGGGGCACGCACGGATCGGTGTGCTGACCGCCGCCTCGGTGCCGGAGAGCCAGGACCCCAACGCCGGCGACCCGGCCACCTGCTCCAACTCCGCGTGCAACGGCGCCTACTACGCGGACCTGTTCACCCGGCACGGCGCGGCCGACGCGCAGTGGATCCCCGTCGACATCGACCACGTCTCCGCGGCCGACTCCGACCGTGTCGTCGCCCAGGTCAACAGCATGACCGGGTTCTTCTTCGGCGGCGGGGACCAGTACCGGTACGTGACCAGCCTGCTGCACGGCTCCGCGCACACCGACTCCAAGGTGCTGGCCGCCGTCCGCGCCAAACTCGCCGAGGGCGCGGTCGTGGCCGGATCGAGCGCCGGCGCCCAGATCGCGGCCGGAGCGGACATGATCACCGGCGGCGACTCCTACGAGGCTCTGCGGGACGGCAGCACCCCCGGCTACTTCGAGGACGCGTCGAAGCTCGCCTATCTGCCCGAGGGCGGCTTCGGCTTCCTGCGCTCGGGACTGCTGGACACCCACACCGGCACTTCCGGACGCGAGGGCCGCTCGCTGCGTCTGGCCGCCGACACGGGCCACCAGCGGGTCTACGCCCTGGAGGAGAACACCGCGCTCGTCGTCGAGCATCCGGGCTCGGCCGACGAGAGCATGCGCGTGGTCGGCCCCCAGGGACTCGCGGTGTTCGATCTGCGGCACGCGCGCGCCGTGCAACGCGGTGACGGCTGGTCGCTGACCGGGGCGACCTACGACTACCTCACCGACGGCGACCGCTACGAACCACGCCACTGGCGGGTACGGGCCGCGTCCGACAAGAAGCGGCTCCGCCCGCACGACCGCGACGCCGTGCCCGCCAACGACGACGTGTTCTACTCACCCGCCGACGACGACGGTGTCCCCTACAGCTTCCTGGGCACCGCGCGCGCCCTCGCACAGACCGCGGGTCAGCGCGAGGCCACCGCCACCACTTTCGAGTCCGGCCCGCGGTTCACCGTGACCTTCGACAAGGACCGGCACTTCACCCCGCTCACGACCGACGGCACGACGGCCAACACCTTGATCGGGATGACCGTGTCCATCTCCCCCAAGTGACCACGCCGGCCGGGCAGGTCGGCCGAGGGCTCCCGAGTGTTGACGGAGCCCTCGGTGAGCGGACGGACGCCGGCGGATCGCTCGGGACCGCGGTCCACCACGGGCGCTCCTCGGCCCCCGACCTGCCCGGTAGGCTTCACGGACAAGGCCCTCGCGGCTCGGAAAAGGAACTTCACGATGGCTTCTGCGACACTGGCCGACGAGATCCGGCTCAAGCTGGGTGAACTCAGCCCCGCCGAACGCAAGGTCGGCCGGGTCATGCTGGCGGGATACCCGGCGGCCGGATTCGAGACCATCGCGACCATCGCGGAACGTGCCGCGGTCAGCGCACCGACCGTGCTCAGATTCGTGGGACGCCTCGGTTTCCGCGGCTACCCCGACTTCCAGGCGGCGCTGCGCGACGAACTCGAGGCCCGCAGCGCCTCACCGCTTTCGCTGTACGAGTCGGCCCCCCTCACCCGGTCCGACGACTCCGGCGACGTGGAAGGCAACGAACCGCTGCTGACGAGCGGCAGCCGGCTGTTCGCGGCGGCGCTCACCCGGTCCCTGGCCGAACTCCCGCCGCACGACCTGGACCGGGCGACCCAACTCCTCGCCGACCCCAAGCGGCGGATCATCCTGGCCGGCGGCCGGTTCACCCACCTGCTGGCGCAGTACCTCGGTCTTCACCTCATGCAACTGCGCGACGACGTGGCCTTCCTGCCGGACCGTGACGTCGAGCGCACCGCCGCCCTGGCCGCGCTGACACGGCGCGATGTCCTGGTGGTGTTCGACTACCGGCGCTACGAGGACGACAAGGTCGCCATGGCCCAGCTCCTGCGGGACCGGGGCGGCAAGGTGGTCCTGTTCACCGACACCTGGCTCTCCCCGGTGACCGCCCACGCAGAGGTCGTCCTGCCCAGCCAGGTGACGTCCCCCTCACCGTACGACAGCCTGGTTCCGACGATGGCGGTGATCGAAACCGTCGTCGCGGCCGTCATCGTGTCGCTCGGCGAGACGGCGCACCAACACCTGCGCAACGGTGAGGACATCGCCCAGCGGATCGGCCTGGTCTGACCGCGAGGTCTGCCGCGCACGGTCCCTGACTCGCTGTCAGGGACGCGGAGCGCTGCTGTCCGCCGCGAGGCGGGTGAGCCACTCGCGCAGCGGGGACTGCTCGGCGTCACTCAGGACACCGGCGTCGTCGAGGAGCGCGGCACGCAGCGCGCGGGCCGCCGCGGCGGGGCCGGTCTCCGCGGCGGGGACCGTCGGTTCGGCGCCGGTGACGGCGGCGACCATGGTGGCCCTGTCCATCACCGCGAACAGCTCGCGGCGGGAGAGCCCGAACTCCACAATCGTGTCCCAGCCGCGGCGGAGGTCCTCCACCGCGTCCTGCGGTTCGGGATCGAGCTGCGCGCGCTTGGGGTGCCGGAGCGTCCGGGTGGCTGAGACGGCGCGCGGCGCAGCTCCGGAGGCCGGCTGCCGCGCGGCGGGTATGGGGCCGCCGAGCTCGTGCTCGTAGCGCAGACAGGTGCCGCCGGTTCGATGATGGAAGGACGGAGAGGTGCTGGGCTGCCGGCGCCGGGGCTCGTCGGACACCGCCATCGAGGGGCGTCGACCGCTACGGGGACCCTCGCACCGGCTCGGCCGCACAGCCTTCGCGCGGTCTGCCCTCGGGTAACTCTCCGCCCTGGTCAGGACGACCTGGGTCAGGACACCCCGCCGAGCAAGGCAGGAAGGGGACGGGATCTCACCATGACTGCACCTGGCACGGCTCACCGGGTCCTGGCGGGCCTGGACGCCGCACTGATCCAGAAGGTCGAGGCGCTGTACAAGGACCTGCACGCCCACCCCGAGCTTTCCTTCGCCGAACACCGCACGGCCGCAGAAGCCGCGCGCCGCGCTCGGGAACTGGGCTACGAGGTCACCGAGGGTGTGGGGCGCACCGGTGTGGTGGCCAGGCTGGTGAACGGCCAGGGCCCGGCCGTGCTGCTGCGCGCCGATTTCGACGCGCTGCCCGTGACCGAGCGGACCGGG
Source organism: Streptomyces sp. 1-11 (assembly GCF_007176755.1). Taxonomy (GTDB): domain Bacteria; phylum Actinomycetota; class Actinomycetes; order Streptomycetales; family Streptomycetaceae; genus Streptomyces. The sequence continues at coordinate 108,920 of NZ_BJTV01000007.1, read as the reverse complement.
CTGCCCTACGCCTCGACGAACCCGGGCGTCATGCACGCCTGCGGGCATGACGTGCACGCCGCTTGCCTCTTGGGCACCATGGCGCTCCTCGCCGGGGCACGCGATCAGTGGTCGGGGACCGTGCTGGCGGTGTTCCAGCCCGCCGAGGAACTCGGCCAGGGTGCCCAGGCGATGGTCGACGACGACTTGTACGCCCGGTTCGGCACACCCGACGTCGTCCTCGGTCAGCATGTGATGGCGATCCCGGCCGGTACCGTCGCCTGCCATCCCGGTCTCGCCTTCGCCGCCACCGACGCACTCAGGGTGCGCATGTTCGGGCGCGGGGCACACGCGTCGATGCCGGAGGCGGCGGTCGACCCGGTGGTGATGGCGGCCTCCACCGTGATGCGGCTGCAGACCGTGGTCTCCCGCGAGATCGCCTCCGGGGACCGGGCCGTGGTGACCGTCGGCGCCCTTCAGGCCGGCACCAAGGACAACGTCATTCCGGACGAGGCCGAACTGCAGCTCAACATCCGCACCTACACCCCGCAGGTGCGGGCGGCCGTCCTGGGCGCGGTGGAACGGATCGTGCGCGGTGAGGCGGAGGCGGCCGGGGCACCGCAGGCTCCTGAGATCGGCACCATGCACACCTTTCCGCTCATGGTCAACGACGTGGACGCCTGTACTCGCACCCTGGCCGCCATCGGTGACGTGATCGGCCACGACAGGCTGTCCGACCCCGGCGCCTCCTCCGGCAGTGAGGACGTCGGCGTCTTCGGCACCAGCGCGGACGTCCCGGTGTGCTATTGGCTGCTGGGCGGCGTCGACCCGGACGTCTACGCGAAGGCCGACGCCGCGGGCACCCGGAACCGCGACATCCCGCAGAACCACTCTCCGCTCTTCGCGCCCGTCATGCAGCCCACCCTCACCAACGGCGTCACCGCGCTGACCGCCGCGGCCCTCGCATGGCTCGGCCCGGCCTCGCATCCGCCATCACCGTCCGCGTAACCGGGCCGTGCACCCCGGCACGTCGCCGGCGGAGCGGGCGCGGCGGGCCGTGTGCCGGGGTGTCCGTCGGCAGCCCCACGGCCCGCCCGCGCATCGGCGCCCATCCCGGCGGCCGGTCCGCTCTTGACCGGTCCCCGGCATCTCTGCGTATGGTGAGGCCCAGACGTAAGACATCTTACGTCTCATGTCCCGCGTGCCGCCTCCGGACAGCGAGGCGGACCGTAGTAGCGAGCTGGCTGGAGCCCCACCGTGTCCCTCACCGCACCGCTGCGCGGCGTCGTGCCGCCGGTCTGCACACCCTTCGACTCCGACGGGGAGGTCGACACCGGCTCGCTCGCCCGGCTCGTCGGGCACCTCGTGGACAGCGGGGTGCACGGTCTCTTCGCGCTGGGATCGACCAGCGAGGTCGCCTACCTCACCGACGAGCAGCGGGCCACCGCGCTGGAGACGGTCGTCCGCACGGCCGACGGACGGGTGCCGGTGCTCGCCGGTGTCATCGACACCACCACCGCCCGGGTGACCGCGCACGCCCGCACGGCCGCGGCCCTCGGCGCCGACGCGCTCGTCGCCACCGCGCCCTTCTACACCCGCACCCACCCCAAGGAGATCGCCAGGCACTTCCGCGGTCTGCGCGAGGCCGTCGACCTGCCCCTGTTCGCCTACGACCTCCCTGTTTCGGTGCACTCGAAGCTGTCCGCCGCGCTGGTGCGCGAACTGGCCGAGGAGTCGACCCTGGCCGGTCTCAAGGACAGCAGCGGGGACGAGGGCGGGCTGCGCAGGCTGATCGTGGAGCTGGGCGGCCGGGACGGCCGGGACCGGGGTGCCGCACCCCGCTTCAGCATCCTCACCGGCTCCGAACTGACCGTGGACGCGGCCCTGCTGGCCGGTGCCGACGGCGTCGTCCCCGGTCTCGGCAACGTCGATCCGGCCGGCTACGTGCGGCTGTACGACGCGGCGCGCGCCGGTGACTGGGCGCGGGCCGCCGCGGAACAGGAGCGGCTCGTCGAGCTGTTCGCCATGGTCGACGCCGGTCCGGAGGCGGACATGAGCCGCAGTTCCTCCGCGCTCGGCTCCTTCAAGGAGGCGCTGCGGCTGCTCGGCGTCGTCGGCAACGGCGTGACGGCCTTCCCGCAGATCCCCCTCTCCGCGGAGTCCGTCGCCCAGGTCGCCCGGAGCCTGCGCGACGCCGGCCTGCCGCCCGTCCGATGAGCGCGGCCCCCGGCGCCGTGGTGATCGGCCTCGACCTCGGCGGCACGAAGATCGCCGCCGCCCTGTTCGCCGCCGACGGCACCGTGACCGCCCGGCACGCCCGGCCGACGCCCGCCCGGGAAGGCGCCGCGGCCGTCCTCGACGCGCTGGCCCTGGCGGCCGCGGAGGTGGACCCGGACCGGCGGGCCACGGCGATCGGCGTCGCCGCCGCCGGCGTCGTCGACGTGCGCAGCGGCCGGATCACCAGCGCCACCGACGCCATCCGCGACTGGGCGGGCACCCCGTTGGGCACCGGGCTCGCCGACCGCACGGGTCTGCCCGTGGCCTGCGACAACGACGTGCGCGCCACCGCGGGCCCGGAACTCGCCGCGCTGCCGGAAGGCCGGGGCTCGCTGCTCTTCGCGGCGGTCGGCACCGGCGTGGGCGGCGCGATCGCCGTCGACGGGCGCATGCTGCACGGCGCGTACGGCGTCGCCGGGCACCTCGGGCACCTGACGAGTGCCGAGGCGGCGGACCTGCCGTGCACCTGCGGGGCGGTCGGCCACCTGGAGGCCGTCGCGTCCGGCCCCGGCATCACCGCCCTCTACGCACGGCTCGGCGGCGCCGCCGCGGCCCGGCTGGAGACCGTCGCGGCCCGCGCGGCCCGGGGCGAGGAGCCGGCGGTCCGGGCCATCACGACCGGGGCGGCTGCCGCCGGACGCGTCCTCGGCGGCCTCGCCAACGCGCTCGGTCCGGACCGGGTCGTCGTCGGGGGCGGCGTCCCCCGGATCGGCCCGCTGTACACCGACGCGCTGACCGCCGCGTTCACCGCCGAGCTGATGCCGGCACTGCGCGGCCTCACCCCCGAGCCCCCGCTGTTCGGCCACGACGCCGCCACCCTCGGCGCCGCGGCCCTGACCACCGCACTCCCCCTGCACCGGCCGGGCGGCCGCTCCTGATCGCCGGCCGCCCCGTCCCTACCACCGCCCCGGAGTCCCACCATGACCACTGCCGAGCCCGCCCGCGCCATCGAAGGCCGGCTGATCGTCTCCTGCCAGGCGCCTCCCGGTGATCCCATGCGGGAGACCACCACACTCGTCCGGCTCGCCCGGGCCGCCCACGCCGGCGGCGCCGCTGCCGTCCGCGCCAACGAGCCCGAGGTCGTCGCCGCGATCGCGCGGGAGGTCCCGCTGCCGGTCATCGGCCTGTGGAAGGACGGCGACACGGGCGTGTACATCACACCGACCGTCCGGCACGCGCTGGCGATCGTGCGGGCCGGGGCAGCCGTGGTGGCCGCCGACGCCACCGACCGGCCCCGCCCCGACGGGTCCTCCTTCGCCGACCTCGTCGGCGCCGTGCACGACGCGGGCGCGCTGGTCATGGCCGACGTCTCCACACTCACCGAGGGGCTCACGGCCGCCGGGCAGGGAGCGGACTTCGTCTCCACCACCCTGTCCGGCTACGTGCCGGGCACACCGCGGCAGGCCGGTCCCGACCTGGACCTGGTGGAGTCCCTCTCGGCCGCGGTCTCCGTACCCGTGGTCGCCGAGGGCCGTATCGGCACTCCCGAGGAGGCGGTCGAGGCACTCGCCCGAGGCGCCCATAGTGTGGTGGTCGGCACCGCGATCACGGCGCCCACCGCCCTGACCGCCCGCTTCGTCACCGCCCTGACCGCACACCGGTAACCGTCGTCCGGCCGACGCCTGCCCCGGCCACCGGTCCGGTCGACCCGCTCACTCCGCCCCGCCGCCACGCGGGGCGGCCCACCCGACGGTGGGCGCGCCCCGCCCTGGAGACACCGTGCAGACCAAACCCAGCCCCCTCCCCTGGTACCGCGAGGTGACCGGCACTCGGTGGAAGTCGTTCTTCGCCGCCTGGATCGGCTACGTCCTCGACGGCTTCGACTTCGTTCTGATCACCCTCGTCCTCACCGAGATCAGTGACGAGTTCGGTCTGAGCACCGTGCAGGCGGCCAGCCTGGTCTCCGGGGCGTTCATCACCCGCTGGCTCGGCGGCGCCGTCCTGGGCGCGCTGGGCGACCGCTACGGCCGCAAGCTCTCCATGGTGCTCAGCATCCTGTTGTACTCGCTGGGCACCTTCGCCTGCGGCCTGGCCTGGAACTACCAGAGCCTCTTCGCCGCCCGCCTCGCGATCGGCATGGGCATGGCCGGTGAGTACAGCGCCAGCGCCACGTACGTCATGGAGAGCTGGCCCGCCCGGCTCCGCAACCGGGCGAGCGGCTTCCTGATCTCGGGCTACTCCGCCGGGTCGGTGCTCGCCGCCCAGGTCTACACGTGGGTGGTGCCCTCGTTCGGCTGGCGCTGGATGTTCTACCTGGGGCTCGTCCCGATCGCCGTCGCCCTGTGGATGCGCCGGGCGCTGCCGGAGGCCGAGGAGTGGACCGAGAGCGTGGCGGAGCGGGAGGCGAGGCCCAACCCGTTCGGCCCGTTGTTCCGCACCCGGCGGCTGGCGGCCCTCAACGCCGTGCTCGTGGTGGTCACCACGCTCGCGCTCTTCCTGGTCTTCACCCCGGCGGGCGAGGGCATGGTGCCGGTGCTGTCGGTGGTCGCGGGTCTGGCGCTGCTCGCCTTCGCGGTGCAGCTGGGCGGCCGGCGGAGCTGGCTGCTGTACGTGTCGATGATCGTGACGCTGTTCTTCGCGTTCCTCTACTCCTGGCCCATGCAGTCCCTGCTGCCCACGTATCTCAAGACCGATCTCGGCTACAGCGCCGGCCAGGTCACCGACGCCCTGTACTTCGCCGGCTTCGGCACCATGGCCGGCTGCTGGGCCGCCGGTTTCCTCGGCGACCGGATCGGCACCAGGAAGGCGTACGCGCTGACCCTGCTGGCCTCCCTCGCCTTCGTCTATCCCGTGTTCGCCGTGCGGGACGACCTCCTCCTGCTCGGCTGCCTCCTCTTCCTGCTCCAGGCGACCAGCTTCGGCATCTCCGGGCTGCTCCCCCGATACATCGGCGGCCACTTCCCCACCGCGAGCCGCAGCGCCGCGCTCGGCTTCACCTACAACGTGGGCGCCCTGGGCGGTGCCGTCGCCCCCGTGCTCGGCGCGCACCTGGCCTCCGGGATGGACCTCGGCCGGGCGCTCGCCGTCCTGACCTTCGCCGGAACGGCGATCGTGGTGGTGCTGGTCGGGTTCGACGTACCGGCCCGGCTGAACCGGCTGACCGACCCCGGTGCGGCGGCCGACCACCTGGCCGCCGCCCCGGCCGACGTCCCGGCGCCCGTGCAGGGGTCCGGCCGGGCGGGCTGAGCGCGCCGACACCCGGCGGCCACGGAGTGCGCAACATCCGTGGCCGCCGGGTGACGTGCGGCGCGGCGGCGGTGAGCAGGGCGGCCGCGCCCCGGTCAGGCCAGCAGGCCCGCGCGGCTCAGGTGGGCGGCGATCTCGGTCCGCTCCTGCGCGTCCAGGGCCCGCATCGGCGGGCTCACGGTGTTCGCCGTGATGACGCCGAGCAGCTGCAGGGCCGTCTTGAAGGCGCCGATCCCGGCCGCGGACGCCGAGGCGGTCCCGGGCGCGGCGGCCCGAACGATGCCGAACAGGCCGACGAGCCGGTCCTGCTCGGCCGTCGCCGTGGCCCAGTCACCGCGGACCGCGGCCTCGTGGAGCCGTACGTAACCGCGCGGGTCGACGTTGCCCAGTCCGGGCACCGAACCGTGGGCGCCGCACAGCATCATGGCGTCCACGACCAGTTCGTGGCCGGTGAGCAGGGAGAACCCCGGCAAGTCGCGCGCCGCGACGGCCAGCGCGCGGAAGGAGCCGTCGTCCCCGCTGGAGTCCTTCACTCCCGCGAGCACGCCGTCCGAGGCCAGCGACAGCAGCAGTTCCGCCTCCAGCTTGCTGTGGACGCACACCGGTACGTCGTAGGCCAGGAGCGGCAGGTCGACGGCGCCGGCGATGTCCCGGAAGTGGCGGTCGATCTCGGTGGGGTGGGTGCGGGTGTAGAAGGGAGCGGTGGCGACGACGGCGTCCGCTCCGAGGCCGGCCACGGCGCGAGCCCGCTCGATCGCGCGGTTGGTGGTGGTCTCGATGGCGCCGACGAGGACGGGCACCTGGCCGGCGGCCGTGGCGGTGACCACCTTGGTCACCTCGTCCTGCTGGGCGGGCGTCAGGTAGGCGGTCTCGCCCGAGCTGCCGAGGGCGAAGAGGCCGTTGACACCCGCCTGGAGCAGGTGGCCGACGAGCCGTTCCAGCGACGGCCGGTCGATGTCGCCGTCCGGGGTCAGCGGCGTGACGACGGGCGGGATCACGCCGGTGTAGGGGGCGTTGGCGTTGCTCACGTGGTGCTCCTTGCGGGGGTGCCGGAGGCGGTCGCCCCGGCGGGCGGTGCGGCGGGCTGGGGATGGACGCAGTGCCAGCGGTGGCCGCCGGCGCCCGCGGCCGGTGCGGGGAAGGCCGCGGCGCACTCGTCGTCGGCCTTCCAGCAGCGGGTGCGGAACGGGCAGCCGGTCGGCGGGTGGGTGGCGGAGGGCACCGGGCCGGTGAGGACGATGCGTTCGGTGTCCTCCAGCAGGCTGGGGGTCGCGGAGAGCAGCGCCTCGGTGTACGGGTGACGGGGTGTGCCGCCGACGGCCTCGGCCGGTCCCTCCTCGACGACGCGGCCGAGGTAGAGCACGGCGATGCGGTCGGCGAGGTAGCGCACGGTCTGGATGTCGTGGGAGATGAACACCATGCCGAGACCGAGGCGCCGGCGCAGGTCGACGAGGAGGTTGAGGACCTGGGCGCGGACCGAGACGTCCAGCGCGGAGGTCGGTTCGTCGGCGACGATCAGTTCCGGTTCCAGGGCCAGGGCGCGGGCGATGGCGACGCGCTGCCGCTGGCCCCCGGAGAGCCGGCCCGGAAGGGCGGCGAGGGTGTGGCCGGGGAGTCCGACGAGGTCGAGGAGTTCCTCGACGCGGTTCTCGCGCTCCGCCCGGGTTCCGCGCCGGTGGACGTCCAGCGGGTCGCGCAGGATCTGCCGGACGGTGAGCCGTGGGTTGAGCGCGGTGGAGGGGTCCTGGAAGACGACGCCGACGGCCGAGCCGAACCGGTCCCGGCGTTCGGCGGCGGGTGTCCGCCACAGGTCGCGGTCGTGGAAGAGGACGTCGCCCTCGGTGGGCTTCTGCAGTCCGGTGAGTACCCGGGCCAGGGTCGACTTGCCGCAGCCGGACTCCCCCACCACGCCCAGGATCTCGCCGCGTCCGACCTCCAGGGAGACGTCGGTGAGGGCGTGCACGGCGTCCCTGCGGAAGAGGCCGCCGCTACGTGCCTTGTGGCGTACGTGGACGCCGTCGAGCCTGATCACAGCGCGCTTCCCTTCAGTTCTGCGACTGCGTTCGCCGGGTGGTGGCAGGCGAACCCGTGGTCCTCGGCGGCGCCGCGTCCGGTGAGCGCCGGCGAGGTGGTGCGGCACAGGTCGGTCGCCGCGGTGCAGCGCCCGGCGAAGCGGCATCCGTCGCCGAAGCGCTGGGGGGCGGGGACGACGCCGCGGATCTGGTGCAGCCGGCCGGCGCCCGCTTCCAGGGAGACGACGGAGCCCAGCAGGCCACGGCTGTAGTGGTGGGCGGGATCGGTCAGCACCGAGCGCGTGTCGCCGATCTCGGCGAGGCGGCCGGCGTACATGACGGCGACCCGGTGCGAGAGGTCGCCGACCAGGGCGAGGTCGTGGGAGACCAGCACCATGGCGAAGCCGAGTTCGTCCCGCAGCCGGATCAGCAGTTCGACGACCTGGGCCTGGACGGTGACGTCGAGGGCGGTGGTCGGTTCGTCGGCGATGAGCAGGCGGGGGGAACGGGACAGGGCCATGGCGATGAGGACGCGCTGGCGCTGGCCGCCGGACAGCTCGTGCGGATAGCTGCGCAGGGTGCGTTCCGGTGAGAGCCCGACCAGTTCCAGCAGCTCGGCGGGTGTCCTGGTGCCGCCGCGCGAGGTGAGCTGCTTGAGCTGGGTGCCGACGAGGACGGACGGGTTGAGGGAGGAGAGCGCGTCCTGGTAGACCATCGCGATCTCCGGTCCCATCAGGGCGCGGCGCTCCTTGGCCGACAGCTTCAGCAGGTCCCGTCCGCGATAGCGGATCTCGCCGCTGACCTCGGCGTTGCGGGCGAGGAGGCCCATCACGGCGAGGCTGGTCACGGACTTGCCGCAGCCGGATTCGCCGACCAGTCCGAGGGTCTCCCCTTCGCGGACGGTGAAGTCGAGGCTGTCGACGACGGGGATGTCGCCGTAGCGGTCGGGGAAGCGGATGGACAGATCGCGTACGACGAGGAGTTCGCCGGCGTCCTGGCGCACCGGGGCGACGGCGGGCTCGCTCGCGTGGAGGTGCGCGGCGAGCTGGGCGAGCGCTGCGTCGATGTCGGTGGCGGACGCGGCCTCGACGGGGTCCGGCGCGGCGGATTCACCGGGCCGGACGGCGGGGCGGGCGCTCCTGGGCGCCGCTGAGGCGTCGGTGAGGCCCTCGGAGAGGACGTTGAGGGCGAGGACGGTGACCAGCAGCGCGAGACCGGGGAAGAAGGTGGCCCACCAGCCGCCGGCCAGCAGGATCTGGCGGCCGTAGGCGAGCACGCTGCCCCAGCTGGGGTCGGGGTCCTGGACGCCGGCCCCGATGAAGGAGAGCGACGCCTCGAAGATGATCGCCTCGGCGACCATCACGGTGGCGAAGACCATGACCGGGGCCATGCAGTTGACGGCGACGTGCCGGAGCACGATGTATCCGCGCCGGGCGCCGAGCACCTTCTCCGCCGCGACGTAGTCCTCGCCGTACTGCGCAAGGACGTTGGCGCGTACGACGCGGGCGAGCGACGGGCTGTAGACGAAGGCGATGGTGAAGATGATGACGGGGACGCTGGTGCCGAACACGGCGACCAGGACGGCCGCGAGCGCGATCGGCGGGAACGACATGACCACGTCCAGGCTGCGCATGATCGTCTCGTCGGCGAGCCTGCGCGAGGTGGCGGCGAGGGAGCCGAGGACGGACCCGGCCACCAGCGCGGCCGCGGTGGCGCCCAGGCCGATGACCAGCGAGTAGCGCGCGCCGTGCACCACGCGGGCGAACACGTCGCGCCCGGCGCGGTCGGTGCCGAACCAGTGCGCTCCGCTGGGCCCCTGCACGGGGGTTCCGGTGGCCAGGGGGTTCTGGGTGACGACAGGGGCGAGTACGGCGCCGAGCACGATCAGCAGGAGAACGGCGAGGGCGACGCGTGAGGTGAGGGGCAGGGAGCGGAACGCGATCCCGGGCCGGGACAGCTTCTTGGCCAGACGGCCGGTGGCGAACATGTCACACCGTCCTGATGCGCGGGTTGACCAGCAGATAGAGCAGGTCGACGATGACGTTGACCACCAGGAAGGCGATGGCGATGGTCAGTACGGTGCCCTGGACCAGGGCGACGTCGCCGCCGGTGACACCTTCGAGGATGAGCTTGCCCATGCCCGGCAGGTCGAAGATCGCTTCGATCACCACCGCGCCGCTGAGCATGTAGCCGACCTTGACGCCGAGCACGGTGAGCGGGGTGACGAGCGCGTTGCGCAGCACCGAGCGGATCACCAGGAGGACCGGCAGGCCGTTGCCCCGGGCCGTGCGGACGTAGTCGCGGTCGAGTTCGGCGACCATGGAGGTGCGCACCAGGCGGGCGAGCGACGCGGCGACGGGGACGGCGAGCGAGACGGCGGGCAGGACCATGGAGGTGAGCCAGCCGCCCAACGACTCGGCGGGGTTGGTGTAGCCGCCGGTCGGGAAGATCCGGGTGTTCAGCGCGAACTGCTGGATGAGCAGCACCCCGAGCCAGAAGGACGGCACGGCCACGCCGGCCATGGACAGCAGCCGGAAGAGCTGGTCGGGCCAGCGGTCCCGGTACATCGCCCCGAGGACGCCGCCGACGACGGCGAGCACGACGGCGAGGACGAGCCCGAGGAGCGTGAGCTGCAGGGTGAGCGGGAACGCCTCGGCGATCCGGTCGAGTACGGGCCGGCTGGGCGGCACGGTGCTCCCCAGGTCGAGGTGGAGGAGCCGGCCGATGAAGCGGAAATAGCGTACGGGCAGCGGGTCGTCCAGCCCGTTGGCCTCGGCGAACGCCTTCCTGGCCGCGGGCGAGGCGCTCTCTCCGAGCGCGTTGTAGGCCGGGTCGGTCGGCGAGAACTGCAGCACCACGAAGACCAGCAGCGCGATGCCGAGGATCATCACCGGCATCATCGCGACGCGGCGCAGCGCGAGCCGGAGGAATACAACCATCTTCGGTTTCCTTGCGATTGGGCGGCGGCCGCGGGTCCGGCCGCCGTGCGGGGCGGCCGGACCCGCGGCGGTCAGGCGCGGCTGACGTCCAGGAACGACAGGCCAGTGGTGGGCAGCGGGGAGAAGCCGTCGAGCTCCTTGTCGCTCCAGGCGGTGGGTAGCTTGCGGTGGAAGACCGGGTACAGCGCGGCCTCTTCGGCGACCAGGTCGGTGACCTGGCCCCACAGGTCCTTGCGCGTGTTCACGTCGGTGGCGCGCGCCGCCTTGTCGAGGAGCTGCTTGACCTTCTTGTACTCGGGGGTCCCGGCCCAGCCGTACCGGTTCTCGGGCCAGAAGCCGTAGTAGAACCAGCGCAGCAGCAGGTCGGCGTCGTTGCCGAACACGGAGGGGTCGCCGGGTGCCACGAGCACCTCGAAGTCGCCCTTGTCGACCTTGGCGTACTGGGCGGCGGCCTGGGCGATGCCGAGCGTCGCCTCGATGCCGGCGGCGGCCCAGCTCTCCTTGATCAGGGGGGCGACGTCCTTGACCCAGCCGGTGTCCGTCAGCAGGACGGTGAAGCTGAGCTTGCCCACCCCCGCCTCGGCGAGCAGCTTCTTGGCCCTGGCCACGTCGTGCGTGTAGACGGTGGCGGCCTTGTGGTAGTCCGGGTGGGTGGCGGGGACGTAGCCGGTGGCCGGGGCCGCGTTGCCGACCAGGGCGGTCTTGATGATCTTCTCGGTGTCCAGGGCGTAGTGCAGGGCCTGGCGGACCCGCCGGTCGGCGAAGCGCTTGTCGGCGGTGTTGAACATGAGGAAGAGCAGGCCGAAGGACTGCACCGACTTGGTCTTCGCCGTGGCGGAGAGGCCCGCGATGTCGATGTAGGGCACGTCCTCGATGGCCTGGACCCGGCCGGACTGCATGGCGCTGACGCGGGCGGAGGCGTCCGAGATCAGGCGCCAGATCATCTTGTCGGCCTTGGCGGGGTGGGCGCCGTTGTACTTGTCGTACTTCGCAAAAACGATCTTGTCCTCGCGTACCGCCTCGACGAACCGGTACGGGCCCGAGCCGACCGGCTTGGCGTCGAACCCCTTGGCGTCCGCCTCCACGATCTTCTTCGGCACGACGCGCGCGACGGAGATGCGGGAGGGGAAGAGGGCGAAGGGGTACTTCAGCCTGAACTCGACCGTGCGCGCGTCGACCGCACTGACGCTGTCGATGAACGGCACGAACTGCGCCATCAGCGAGGCGTTCTCCGGCTTCAGGATGCGTTCGAAGCTGAAGACCACGTCGTCGGCCGTGACGGCCGACCCGTCGTGGAAGGTGGCGCCCTCGCGCAGGGTGGCCCGGTAGGTGGTGGCGTTGATCTTCTTCGGCATCTCGGTGGCGAGCGCCGGCCTGGCCTTCAGGGTCACCGGGTCGAGGTCGACGAGTCCCTCGAAGATGTGCATGTTGGCCGCGTACGGGGTGGCCCCCGACGTGGTCATCGGGTCGAAGCCGGTCGACAGCGCGTAGGACAGGCCCGCCTCGATGGTGCCGGTGCCCGAGCCCGACTTGCCGTCGCCCGTCGACGCGGGTCCGGAACAGGCGGACAGGCTCGCCGTGAAGGCGGTCGCGGCGCCGATGGCGGCGCCGCAGCGCAGGAAGGTGCGGCGTTCGACGCCTGCTGGCCTCAGCTCGGGCACGGGTCCTCCAAGAGGGGTGGTGAGAAGAAGACGGATCACGAAGGGCAGCCGGTCCGGGAGACATGGCGTGCTGTGAACAATGAATGTCCGAGCATCAGACGTCAGATGTCCGATGCCTTGATAGCCTGGGAAGGTAGCCCGGTACATGGAGAGGGGTCAAGAGGTGGGGAGTTCGACTGTTTCGGGCGCCCGGCAGGGCCGCACCCTGCTGCGTCAGGAAGTGGTGGAGGGCATCAAGCGCTACATCCTCGACCAGAGGCTGCGTCCCGGGGACCCGCTGCCCACGGAACCGGCCCTGTGCGAGGCCCTCGGCGCCAGCCGGTCCAGTGTGCGTGAGGCGGTGAAGATCCTCGACGCCCTGGACATCGTGGACGTGCGCCACGGCCACGGCACGTACGTGGGCCGCCTCAGCATGTCCGCGCTGGTGGAGAGCCTCACGTTCCGCGGCCTGCTCTCCCCCGACGACGACTTCCAGGTGATGGCCGACCTGGTCGACGTCCGCGAGCTGTTCGAGCGCGGGATGGCGGAACGCATCATCGCCTCCCTCGGCCCCGAGCAGCTCGACAGCCTGGACCGCCTGGTGGCGACCATGCGGGACACCGGCGCCGGCGACGGCCACGGGTTCGTCGCCGCCGACCGCGCCTTCCACTCGCTGCTCGTCGCCCCCGTCGGCAACGACCTCATCGGCCAGCTCTCCATGGCCTTCTGGGACGTGTACGCGATCGTCGCCCCGCACCTCGACGGTTTCACGCACGCCGACGAGATCGCGACGGTCACCGCGCACCAGAACATCGTGGACGCGGCGCGGGCCGGGGACACCACGGCGTTCCTCAAGGCGATCGAGGAGCACTACGCCCCGGTCAGGCGCCGGATCGCGGAAGCACGCGCCCAGCGGTCCGCCGCGGACTGACCCCCGCCCCGCCGCCGCCCGCGGGCGCCGAACGCGGGGCGGCGCCGGTCCCGGTCCCCCTTGACGCGGCGGACCCCCGCTCCTAGGGTCCCGTAACCGACAGGACATCTGACGTCTTCTGTCTTGCGGTTGCCCTCTGGAGGACCCCATGCTCTCGGTCGATCTCTCACTCGACGAATGCCTCGCCTACTCGCCCGGCCTCCCCGAACCCGACGGCTTCGACGCCTTCTGGGCGGACACCCTGGCCTCGGCGCCAGGTGACGGCGGGGCGGACAAGCCCTCCTTCACCGAGATCGACGCGCGCCTCCCCCAGGTGGAGGTGCACGACGTGAGCGTTCCGGGCTGGGCCGGACGGCCCGTCCGGGGCTGGCTGCGCATGCCCGCGGGGGCCACCGGTCCGCTGGCCTGCGTCATCGAGTACCTCGGCTACGGGCGGGGACGTGGTCTCACCCACGAGAACCTCCTCTGGGCCAGCGCCGGTCACGCCCATCTGATCGTGGACACCCGCGGTCAGGGCTGGTCGGCCGCGCCGGGCGCCACCGACGACACCGACGCCGGTGCGGCGGGAACCACGCCCGGCTTCCTGACCCGCGGCATCGAGAGCCCCGAGACCTACTACTACCGGCGGGTCTTCACCGACGCCGTCCGCTGCGTGGAAGCGATGCGCGCACACCCCCGCATCGACCCCGAGCGCATCGTGGTGACCGGTGTCAGCCAGGGCGGCGGCATCGCGCTGGCCGTGTCGGGACTCGTCCCGGGCCTCGCCGGCGTCATGCCGGACGTGCCGTTCCTGTGCAACTTCCCCCGGGCCGCCCGCATCACCGGCGAACCGCCGTACACGGAGATCGCCTCGTACCTCCGGCTGCACCGCGGCCGTGAGGAGTCCGTCTTCCACACCCTGTCGTTCTTCGACGCCGCGCACCACGCCGGGCGGGCGACCGCGCCGGCCCTCTTCTCCATCGCCATGATGGACGAGGTCTGCCCCCCGTCCACCTGCTTCACGGCCTACCACCGCTACGGCGGCCCCAAGCAGGTGGAGGTGTACGAGTTCAACGGCCACGAAGGCGGCACGGAACACCACCGCGCCCGGCAGTTGGCCTGGGTGCGAGCGCTGTTCGACCGCCCTGCGGAAGGCTAGGCCCCCTTTCGGAAGTCGCCTCGGCCGTGCGCCGCCCGGCATCCGCTCCCGCCGCACCGAGGGCCCCTCGCACTCCCCCACCCGCCCTCACTCCGCGCCCCGCTCCCTCATCGCGCCCGCAGGGTGCCCCCGTCCCCCGCACGTCTGCCGTTCCGAGAGAAGAGAGACCGTTCATGAAGCGCAGAGTCCTCACCGCCGTTCTCGCCGCGGCCGCCTTGGTCGCGGTGCCGGCGGGCACCGGAAGCGCCGCCACCGCCGGGCAGTTGACCTCGCAGGACCTCGCCGTCCAGGGCGTCGGCTCGCCGTACTACCGCATCCCCGCGCTCACGACCACCGTCGACGGCACCGTGATCGCCGCCTGGGACGCCCGCCCGACCCTGGGCGACCTGCCCAGTAACATCGGGGTCGTGGTGCGGCGCAGCACGGACGGCGGCGCCACCTGGCAGAGCCCGCAGGTCGTCCGCAAAGAGGCGGCCCCCGCCGGCGCCGGCGACCCGAGCCTGCTCGTGGACCGCACCACCGGCCGGATCTTCCTGTTCTACGCCGCCTCCGTCAACCAGGGCTTCCTGGGGTCGGCGACCGGCAACGACGAGACCGACCCCGACGTCCTCCAGACCGACTACAGCTACTCGGACGACGACGGCGTGACGTGGACGCACCGGCGCATCACCGGGCAGATCAAGGACCCGGCCTGGGGAGGCATGTTCGCCGCCTCGGGCGAGGGCATCCAGGTACGCCACGGCAGCTACGCGGGACGGCTGATCCAGCAGTACGCCGTCCGGTACGACGGGGCCAACTACGCGGTCAGCGCCTACAGCGACGACCACGGCGAGACCTGGCGCACCGGCCGGCTGGTGGGCCCCGGCGCGGACGAGAACAAGACCGTCGAACTCAACGACGGCCGCATCATGCTCAACAGCAGGTCCGCCCCGTACCGGAAGATCGCCTACTCCGGTGACGGCGGCGCCACCTACACGTCCCTCACCCAGGACACCAATCTGATCGACCCGGGCAACAACGGCTCCGTCATCCGCTACGCCCCCGACGCGGCCGCCTCGGACATGCAGTCCTCCTGGCTGCTGTTCAGCAACACCGAGAGCACGTCCGCACGGCAGAACCTCACCGTCAAGATGTCCTGCGACAACGGCAGGACATGGCCGATCAGGAAGGTCGTCGACGCGGGCAGCGCGGCGTACTCGACGCTGACGAGGCTGCCGGACGGCCGGCTCGGCCTGCTCTACGAGCGCGCGGGTTACCAGTACGTCACCTACTCGTCCTTCGACCTGCGGTGGCTCGGCGGCACCTGCGCGGACATCACCATCACCCCGCCGGCGACGCTGACCGCCGGCACCACCGCGCAGGTGACGGTGCGCGTCGTCAACCGGATGGACGTCAAGCGCGGCGCGGGCACGGTCACGCTGACCGCTTCCACCGGCTGGACCGCGGGACAGGTCGCCGTTCCGGCACTGCGCCCGGGCGAGGGCGCCAACGTCAAGGTGCCCCTCACCGTCCCCGCCGGCGCCACCGGAAATGCCACGCTCACGGCGACGTACAGGGCCGACGGCAAGCAGGCCTCGGGCAACCGGACGGTGACCGTGACGCCATGACCGCGTGAGGCCGGTGTCCTGCGGGGCACCGGCCTCACACCGGCGTGACGGGTTCGCATAAACCGACCGGGCCGGCCGGACCGGTCAGCCGACGAACTCGACCATGACGGTCGCCGTTCCGGACACGTGCCGGGCGTCGCCCGCGTAGGTGACCGTGTACTGCGGATAGGTGTTCCAGTCGGGCGGGGTGTCCCGGAAGCTGAAGGTGCCGTCCCGCCGGACCTTCACGTCCGGCAGCCCGACGCCGCTGCGCGTCACCGTGACGACCGCCCTGTGCTTGGGGAAGGGGATCAGCGAGGTCAGTCTCCCCGTCACGGTGACCGGCGTGCCCACGGGGTTGGTCGGCGGGGCGGACAGGGTGATCGTGCTGGATGCCTTGGCGACGTCGGTGACGATGTCGAGAACGACCTCGCCCGAGTAGGGGAAGCGGGTGGCGAACAGCCTGCTGCCGTCTGGCGCCCAGGCCAGGCCCCGGTCGACCAGGTCGCGATACCCCGGCGACAGGGAGACCGTACGGTACGCGGTGGTCTCCCCCGGGCGGTAGAGGTAGGCGTCCCAGTCCCCTCCCGCCACGATCCCCGCGGCGACCGTGCCGCGGGAGTCGACGGCGACGGCGTTGGGGTAGGCCCCGGTGTCGTACCGGACCTCCTCCGACAGGTCCGACAGGCGCCACCGCTGGTGGTAGTAGTCGGAGCCGTTTGCGGTGATGACGCTGCCGCCGTCCGGCGTCACCACCAGGTCCTCGACATCGCCGACGGCGTCGCTGGAGGCGGTCTGCCGAAGCGTGCCGGAGCTCACGTCGTACACGCGCATGCCCAGCCCGCCCAGGCTCTCCGCGGCGACGAGCCGGTCCGGCGCGCCCGGCGACGTGGCGAGTCGCGGCTTGCCGTACCAGACGGGGTCGTCGTCCAGGGTGACGGCCGGGGTCGCCCCGGCGATGTCGACAGAGCCGATGCCCGCGTCGAAGACGGTGGCCTGGTAGCCGAAGAACAGCCGGCCGCCGGCGAGGGCGACGGACTCGGGTCCGGTGCCGGCCCCGGTCGGGATGCGCCGGGTCTCGGTCAGGGTCGCGGTGTCGACGACGGAGATCGCGTCGGCGTCCGGTAGCGCCACGTAGAGGGTGGACTCGTCGGGCGACTCGGCCATGCCCCGCGCCCCGTCGAGACCCTCGACCTTCTTCACGACCTGCCCGTCGTGGTCGGTGGCCAGCACCGCGTCGTCGCCAGGCGCGCTGACGTACACGCGCCTGCTGTCCGCGAGCGTCTGCCAGTGCGACCGCACGGGCAGCACGACACTCCCCTGGGTCTGTGCCGCCGCCGTGCCGGGGGCACCGAGCAGCTGGAGCGACGCGGCCGCCAGGACCAGCGCGACACCCGCCGCACGTCTTCGTGTTCGCACCTTGAACTCCTTCGTGAAGGGATCCGGCCGCACCGGCGCGGCCGGCGGAGCAACTCTATTGACCCGCACCGACATTGGGCGCGAAAGCTGTTGGCCTCGGGAGCGCGGCCGGAACTTTGGACGGGGTCCCGGCGCAGTGCGCGACAGCCAACGGCGGTGACCTGCCGTGAGCGCGAACGACGGAGGGGCCCGTCCGGCGGACGGCGGACTGGCCGGGCAGACGGTCGTGGTGGTCGGGGGCAGCGTTCGTGGACACACCGCTGTCGGCCTCCCTCCTCGGTGAGCAACTCGAAGCTCGCCGCGAACAGTTGCGCAGAACACTGCCCATCGGCCGGGTGGTGGGCCCGGCGGACGTCGCTTCGCTGGCACTGCACATCATGGCCAACGGTGCCCTGACCGGCGCCACTTACGACATCGACGGCGGCCAGCAGCTCGTCGCGCCGGAGACGGCCGCCCGGCTGCCGGTACGACCGGATCCCTCCCCCACCGGGGCCGACGGCCCGGGGGCCACCGTCGTGAGCCACCCGCACCCACAGGAGTCGTCATGCCCGTCCTGCTGAAGCAGGTCCGTCCGCATGACGCACCCGCTGGACGACCTGCTCTTCGACGAGAGCTGAGCGGCGGCGCCGCCGGGCGTCAGCCACCTGTCCGCGCGGCCACTTCGCCGCTCCCGTCCGCGGGCGCCCCGGCCCGCTGGAGGCGCGGGTCAGTCCGTTCCGCCTCGACGGCCTGTGGCGTTGCCGCCCGGGTCAGCTCGCGTTCGAGGTCGCCCAGGGCGCGGCGGACCACGGCGATGCGGTCGAGCAGTGCCCGCTGCTCGACCGGCGCGGACGCCGGGTGAGGGGCCGGCGCCGGCGGGGCCTGCTCCATGTCGCGGGCTTCCTCGAGCGAGGTCAGCACCACGCCGATCAGCACGTTGACGAGGACGAAGGAGGCGAGCAGGACGTAGGAGGCGTAGTAGACGAGACTCCAGCGGGAGACTTCGAGGCCCGCGTGGACGGCGTCGCCGATGCCGTCCAGGGTCATGAGTAGGAAGAGGGTGAGGACGGCACGGCCTACGGAGCCGTAGTGCTCGGGGTCGTGGCGGGCGAAGAAGACCCAGCCCACCATCGCGTAGACGTACAGCAGCAGGGCGCCGACGAGGAGGAAGCTGAGCGTGCCGGGCAGGCTGCGGGCGACGGCGACGAGGATGATCCGCAGTTGTGGCAGGAACCGGGCGGTGCGCAGGACGCGGGCCAGCCGCAGCAGCCTCAGTACGGTGGTGTTCTCGCGGACGACGGGCAGGAAAGTGCTCAGTACGACGGCCAGGTCGAAGAGGTTCCACGGGTCGCGGAAGAAGCCCTTGGGGCGGTCGGCGTGGGCCCCCAGGCGCAGCAGGATCTCGACGGTGAAGGCGGCCACGCACGCGTGTTCGGCCAGACGTAACCAGCCGCGCCAGTCGCTGACCACCCCGGTGTACGTCTCCGCGCCCAGCAGTGCGGCGTTGCCGAGGATGAGGCAGAAGACGGTGACCGCGAACCACCGGGCCTCGGTGACGGCGCGGCACCATCGGGCCGTCGAGACCCGCGCCGAGGCGGGCCGCACCGTGGGAATGCTCTCGGTCATCCTGCTGAGTTCCTCCGCGCAGCACACTGTCCCCGGCCGTCCGGGCCGGACGACGGGCTTGCTGAACGATCATGCTCTACGCCGGACTTCTACAGCAATGTAGAGTCTCACGGACACCGGTTCCGGCCCGGTGACGGGAGCGAGTCAGCCCTCCGTCAGCGGGCCCTGCCACAGTGGTTCACGTGAACGGCGCGGGGAACACCCGGAGTCCGGGCACAGGGAGAGGTGCCCGGAGTGGTTGATCGGGGACCAGCGAGCACGCCTCACGGTCGGGCCTTTCGGGGTCCACGCAGGTTCGAATCCTGCCCTCGCCGCCGAACGGACCCGCGTCCGCGGTGACCGACGCACCCGCGACCTTCGTCCTGCCCATGTCGAGAGCGCCCGTCGAAGGTTCGCCCGAGGCGGCCACGAGGACCTCACCAGGCGCGGGGCGACTATTTTCTGACTACACATAGTCACGACTCTCCTGAATCCGATGCGGGCGACCCGATCGGGATGCCCGCATGTACGACCACACGCATGACAACGTTGTCCACATTCCTCGCGCACCCCTCGCGCATTCCTCGCGGACGGGTGCCGCAAGCACCTTTCGACGTCTCCGCATTTAGTCATCGTTTAGTAAATCCGCAGATCAGGACAGCCGCAGATTGGTGAATGGGATCTAGACCGGTCTATGGACATTGCCGCGAAGTCACGTCTACGTTGAGCGCTCGTCAGGCCGGGCCGCGGGAACCGGTGCGGTCCCTCTCCCGGCCCGGCGTCGGAATTCTCACGCGACGAGAGGTGACGGGGATGCGGAGAAGTTGGGTGGTGCTAGCGGCCGCGACCATGGTGGCGGCAACAGCCTGTAGCGGACAGGGGAGCGACGGCCGCGGGGAGATCGCGGCTCCCCCGAGCGATCCGGCGAAGGTCTCGGGCGAGATCACCGTCCTGACCAACCGAACGGACCAGATAGCCGACGGCACGCCCCGGCCGACGTCCGTGGCCCCTCTGGACGGCTACGGCGTCCCGCCTGGCTGCGCCGGCCCGTGGGAGGGCAGTCCGTCCCGGGCGGCCGGGCGCAGGAAGCGGATCACGGGGTGCCCGGGGGCGTCGCCGACCTCGGCGTGGACGCCGTAGACCTGCTCGATGAGGGCGGGGGTGAGGACCTCGGCCGGGGTGCCCTCCGCGACGGCGCGGCCCTCGCGCAGGACCAGCAGGCGGTCGCAGTACATCGCGGCGAGGTTGAGGTCGTGCAGGGCGATCACGGTGGTCGCCGGCAGGGTCACCACGAGGTCCAGCAGTTCGAGCTGGTGCTGGATGTCGAGGTGGTTCGTGGGTTCGTCCAGGAGGAGTTCGCGGGGCTCCTGGGCGAGGGCGCGGGCGATCTGCGCCCGCTGGCGTTCCCCGCCGGACAGGGTGTGCCAGGACTGGCCGGCCCGGTCCGTCAGACCGGTGCGCGCCAGGGCCTCGGCGACGGCCCTCGTGTCGGCCGCCGTGGCCCCCGTCCAGGCGCGGCGGTGCGGGACGCGGCCCAGGCCGACGACATCGCGGACGGTGAGTTCGGTCTGGGTGTGGGCGTGCTGTTCGACGGTGGCGATGCGCCGGGCCGTTGCCCTGCGGCCGGCCTCGGACAGCGGGCGCCCGTCCAGGGTGACGACCCCGGCGGTGGGTGCGAGGACGCCCGCGAGAAGCCGCAGCAGGGTCGACTTGCCGGAGCCGTTGGGGCCGAGCAGGCCCACGGTCTCGCCGGGGCGCAGGGTGAGGGTGACGCCGTCGACGACGATCCGGTCGGCGAGACGCCGTACGACCCGGTCCGCGCGCAGGCCGGTCATGCCCTTCTCCGTCCGCGGTGGAGCACGGCCACGAAGGCCGGCACGCCGATCAGGGACGTCACCACGCCCACCGGGACCTCCTGGGGGTCGAGGACGGTGCGGGCGAGGGTGTCCACCCACACCAGGAACACGGCTCCGGTCAGCGCGGTGACCGGCAGCAGGCGGGCGTGGCCGGAGCCGGTGAGGGCACGGGTGGCGTGCGGCAGGACCAGGCCGACGAATCCGATCGCACCGGCGCAGCTCACCAGGGCGGCGGTGAGCAGTGCGGTGGCGCTGAGCAGGACCAGCCGGGTACGGGCGACCCGGACGCCGAGTCCGGCGGCGGCGTCGTCGCCGAAGGCGAAGGCGTCCAGGGTGCGGGCGTGTCCGGCGCAGACGGCCAGGACCACCGCCAGGACGGCGGCGCAGAGCAGCACCTGGCCCCAGTCGGCGCCCGTGAGCGAGCCGAGCAGCCAGAACAGCACGCCCCGGGTGGTCTCGGCGTCGGCTGAGGTCAGGACGATGAAGGAGGTGAGCGCGGAGAACAGTTGCATGGCGGCCACCCCGGACAGCACGACCCGGTCCGCGCTGCCGCCGAGGGAGTGGCTGAGCACCAGTACCAGCGCGAAGGAGAGCAGCGCGCCGAGGAAGGCGCCCGCCGACAGGGACACCGCTCCCCCGCCCACTCCCAGCACGACCACGGCGACCGCGCCCGTGGACGCGCCCGACGACACGCCGAGGACGAAGGGATCGGCCAGTGGATTGCGCAGCAGCGACTGCATCACCGCTCCGCACACGGCGAGACCGGCTCCGCACACGGCCGCGAGCAGCGTCCGGGGCATCCGCAGGTTCCACACGATGCCGTCCCGCAGCGGTGCCAACGTCCCCTCGCCCCAGCCGAGATGGGCCGCGACGGCGGCCCACACATCGCCGGTGGAGATGTCGGCGGGCCCGATCGTCACGGCCACGGCGACCGAGACGAGCAGTGCGGCCAGTCCACCGCCGGTCAGCAGCAGTGTGCGGACGCTCACCGGGCGAGCCCGAAGTGACGCAGGCCGGCCGCGACCTTCTCGATCCCCTCGACCGTGCGGATGGAGGGGTTCATCGCCTGTCCGCTGAGCAGGACGTACCGCTTCCTCCTCACCGCGGTCAGGTTGCGGGTGGCGGGGTTGGCCTCCAGGAAACGGATCTTGGCCTCGGCGGTCTCCGCGGTCTGCTGCCTGCGCGTCAGGTCGCCGATCACGATGACGTCGGGGTCGCGGTCGGCGACGGTCTCCCAGTTGATCTGGGGCCACTCGTCGTGGGTGTCGGCGAAGGCGTTCCGCGCGCCGACCGCACGGGTGATGGCGCCCGGGGCGCCGCAGCAGCCGGCGAGGTAGGGGGACTGGGAGTTGGCGAACCAGTACATGAGGGAGACGCCGGAGGCGTCCAGCCCGTCGGTCGCCCGGCGGACCCGCTTCCTCAGCTCGGCGACGAGTTCCCGGCCGCGCTCCTCGACGCCGAACGCGCGGGCCAGGTCGCCTATTTCGCCGTACACGGTGTCGAGGGTGAGCGGCTCGCCGCGCGATCCGTCGCCGCCGCTGTCGTTGTCCTTGCCGGCCGCGCAGTCGGACGGCGAGACGTAGGCGGGCACGCCGAGTTCGTCGAACTGCTCGCGGGTGGCGACCCCGCCCTCGCCGAGGGTGGAGACGAACGAGGCGGTGACGAAGTCGGGTTCGGCGTCCAGGACCTTCTCGAAGGAGGGCGCGTCGTCCGCGAGCCGCGGCACGGAGGCGTTGGCCTTCTCCAGTCCCCGCATCACCGGGTCGGTCCAGGTCGCCGTGCCGGCCATGCGGTCGGCGAGGCCGAGGGCGAGCAGGATCTCGGTGGTGCCCTGGTTGAGGGAGACCGCCCGTCGCGGGGCCGACTTCAGGGTGACCTCGTGGCCGCAGTTGTCGATCGTGAGCGGGTAGCCGGCGCCGGTGGCCTCGTCCGGTCCCGCGCCGGCGGAGGCGCCGCCGCAGGCGGTGAGCAGCAGTGCGGACACGAGGAGAAGGGCCGGAGCGCGGAGCAGGGCGGGAGTGCGGAGCACGGGCATGCCTCGGGTGTCGGGGCTCGTACGCGGAGCCTTGCCTACGGACGTCCCTCCGCGCGGTGCGCGAAGGTGCCAGCAGGTCTTCGGACTCGGGTTCCTTCGGACGGGGCGCCTTCCCGGTCTCCCAGTGGCTCGCGTGCCCCGCCCGTCCCCCTCACCGCTGCGCGTCAGTTCCGGATTCGCACCGGATTCCCTGGCCTCGGTTGTGGCTCGACTGGCCCGATGAGGTTACCAAGCCCCGGCATACGGTCGTGTCGTGTGATCCTCCGGCGTGCTCTGTGTCACCTCTCCCGTCCTGGCGGGTCCTTCGCGCCTCGCGGGGCGTGGCCCCGCTCAGGAGCGCCGGTGGTAGGCCTTGTTGGCGATGCGCCAACCGCCGTCGACGCGGACCAGCAGGAAGACGTCGGTGAAGGTGTCCGCGCCGTGCGAGAGCGTCATGGTCGCGGTCGCGACGGTGCCGTGGACGTCGACGGAGTCGATGCGGCGGGACCGGGTGGGTTCGTCCGGGGCGGGCCGGCCCTGGAAGAGCGCGCAGTACGCGTCGAGGGGCCAGGAGACGAACGCGCCGTCCCGTACTCCCTCGACGTGGGCGGTGGGCAGGAACGCCTCGCGGAAGTGGGCGGGATCGCCGGTGGCGTGTCCGCGGATGTAGGCGCGGAGCGGTTCGAGCACGTCGTCGCCCGCCGTGGTGGGAGCCGTCGCGGCGACGGCGATGTCGGCCTCGGGGTCGGCCGGGGTGTCCGCCAGACCGGCCGCGCTGCGCAGCGGGGTGTTCGACGCCGCGGCCAGCAGCGCCATGTCCTTGGCGAGCGCGCCGATGGTGAATTCGGCCGGGGCCGGGGCCGGTTCGGCCATGAGGAAGGGGCGCTTGCGGGCCACCAGCCCGCCGAGCCCGCCGAGTTCGAGGACGTCCAGGGTCTGGGCGCGCGGCAGGCCGAGGGCGTCGGCCTGCCGCAGGGAGTCGCGCAGTGCGAGGACGGCGCCGGCGAGACTGTTGTTGGCGATCAGCTTGAGCGCGGCGGCGGTGGCGGCGTCGTCGCAGCGCCGCACGGTGCCCAGGGTTTCCAGGACCGGCCGGACCCGGTCGAGTGCGCCGTGGTCGGCGGCGGCCAGTATCCGCAGGGTGCCGCCGGCGGCGGCCGGGACGGAACCGAGTACGGGCGCGTGGACGTAGGACGCGCCGAGTCGCCGGGCCAGCTCCGCCGCTTCGGCGGGAGCGACGGTGCTGGTGTTCAGCACGACGGTGTCCGCCCGCAGCGAGTCGCGGGCGTCGTCGAGGACTTGCCGGCAGGCCGGACCGTCGAACAGCGCCAGGACGACGAGATCGGCCTTCGCCACGGCCTCGTTCAGGTCACCGGTCGTCCTGACGGCGCCCGGAGTACGTCCCGAGCGTGTCCAGCCGACGACGTCCCAGCCCTGGTCAGTCAGTCGTGTCGCGAGTGCGGCGCCCATGCGCCCCAGGCCGAGGACGGCGATCGTGTGCGGTGCGGTCATGCGCACCACAGTGGTGCACGACGAGGGTTGCGACAATCGCAGATTTCGCATATCCGCTCTGCGTCACGCGCATGTTGGCGGCCATACTGGCGCGATGGATCTGACGGTGTGGCGGACCTTCGTGACCGTGTGCCGGCTCGGGTCGCTGTCGGCGGCGGCGGCCGAGCTCAACCACACGCAGTCGGCCGTCTCGCGGCAGATCGCCGGGCTGGAGCGGCAGCTCGGCGTGCCCCTGGTGAAGCGCCACCCGCGCGGTGTGCGTCCGACGCCGGCCGGCGAGGTGTTCCGGCGCCACGCCCTGGCCACGCTCAACGAGGCCGACCGTGCCGTGCGCGCGGTACGGGAACTCCGCGACGGTGCGCCGGTCCGGACGCTCGCCGTCGGGGCGACGCCCTCTCTCGCCGCGGGGATCGTCCCCGAGGCCATCCGGGCGCTGTCGGAGCGGGACGGCGCCCTCCGGTGGAGCCTGCTCCCCGGCCTGAGCGGATACCTGCACGACCGGGTGACCGCGGGCCGGCTCGACATCGCCGTCGTCACCGACGCGCCACCGGGGCTGCCCCACGACCCGCGGGTCGAACGACGGTTCCTCGGCCTCGACGAGATGGTCGTCGTCCTGCCCGTCGGCCATCCCCTGGCCGGGCGCGGTCCCGTGCGCGTCCAGGCGCTGGCCGACCAGATCTGGGCCGAGGACAACGACGGCTCGGCGGCGCTCCTGCGCCAGCACGCCGCCCGAGCCGGGGTCGGCGTCCGTATCGACCTCGCCGCGGCCGATCTGCCCGGCAAGCTGGCCCTGGTCGCGACCGGCCACGCCATCGCGCTCGTACCCGGGGTGCTGACGTGCGCGCTGCGGGCCGACGTCACCGCCGTCCCCCTCGTCGATCCCCCGGCCCGGGGCATCTACGCGATCACGCCACGCCGCGACCCCCACCGCGCCGCGGCGCCCCTGCTCGACCGGCTCGCCGCGGCCTTCGCCTCCGAGGACGACCAGGATGACGAGGAGGACGAGGACGGCTGAGACGAGCGGCCGTCGGCGTCGCTCCTGGTGCGGCGCCGCTCAGGCCGGTTCGAGTCGCGGTTCCGGTTGCCGCGCCGGTGCGGTCGTCGGATCCCACAGCTCGGTGGTCCGTACGTAGCCGTAGATCACGGAGGCCAGTGCCAGAATGAGAAGCGGCCCGAAAACCCAGGGATGCGCGGCCATTTCCGTCGGCAGCCAGCGGTAGGACACCAGAAGCGCGGCGAAGACCGTGGCGCCGTAGCCGACGAGCTGGATTCCCCGCCGGTCCCAGCCGCGGTCGAACGAGCGCAGCGCCGCCTCGATCGTGAGCGCGAATATCACGCCGACGACGAGATCGGCGCCGTAGTGGTAGCCGAACGCCAGTGTCGCGCTGAGGGTGGCGATCAGCCAGAAGGTGCCCGCGAACCGCAGTATGCGCGGGCCCTTGCGGGAATGGACGAATATCGCGGTGGCCCACGCGGTGTGCAGGCTGGGCATGCAGTTGCGGGGGGTGATCCCGTCGTAGGGCATCGGGGTCGGGGTGCCGACCGGCGGCGGCGTGTGCGGCCACAGGTCGGCCACCGCCCATTGCACGCCACCGGTGCCGGAGGCGCCCGGGCCGTAGGCGAAGACCGGCCCGACCACGGGGAAGATCATGTAGACGGCGGGCCCGAGGAGGCCGATCACCAGGAAGGTGCGCAGCAGGTGGTGGCGCGGGAATCGGCGTTCGGCCGCCACGTGGCGCAGTTGGTAGAGCACGACGACCACCGCGGCCACGGCAAGCTGCGCGTAGACCACCTGGAGGAGGTGGGTGCCGATCGGGTCGGTGGCCTTGACGATGCGGCCCATCAGCCATGACGGGTTGCCCAGCGCGTGGTCGGCGGTCGCCACGTACTGGTCGAGCACCGTCGGCCGGCTCTTCGCGGTGATCAGCAGCCAGGTGTCGCCGGTCTTGCGGCCGGCGACGAGCAGCAGACCAAGGCCGACACCCTTGAGCAGCAGGACGCGTTCGGCGCCGGTGCGATGCGTGACGGCGATGACGGCGCAGGCCAGCATCACCCACAGCGCGCCGTTGCCGAAGAAGTGGCCGTCGGCCGTCCTGGCGCCGACCGCCCACCGCACCAGCACGAAGACGGCGTCGACACCTATGGCGGCGCCGGCGGCGATGAACCGTTGCCGCCAGGTGAGGACCACCATCATCAACGCCAGGCCGCCGTACAGCGGACCCGGTTTCGGGGCGAACACCAGCCCGTTCAACTGGTTCGTGATCGGCCCCGGCTGGCCGTAGCGGCGTGCGGAGATCTCTAGGGCGACGAGAATTACCAGAGCCGCCACAGCCGCCGCGGCCCACAGCACGGCTCGTCGTCGGCGCCGAGCGGCCGACTCAGCGCTGCCGTCCGTTCGTGAAAACACCCGCGATGCTCTGGATATCAATTCTCTGGCCGATTTGTTCGAAATGGGTCGGATAAATGGCAGCGATGACGGTGATCACCGCGAGTTCGAACATGTTATCGGAGTGGTGCGCGGCTTCCGATGGGAGGACCGGAACTGTGCTGCCATCAATGCGGACGGCGCGGGTAAGCGTTGATCACCCCAGCCCTTCGCACGGAAGTGATGCCCTTACATGGCCGAGACCCAGGACGTCGTTGAGCTCATCCTTCAGGACCACCGGCGCATGGAGGACCTGTTCCGCCTGATGCGCAGCGTCGAGGCCGACCGGGCTGCCGCACTCCACGAGTTCGCGGACCTCCTGATCGCCCACGCGCAGGCCGAGGAGACCAAGGTCTACCCGGCTCTGAAGAGGTACAAGAACATCGACGACGAAGAGGTCGAGCACGGCGAGCACGAGCACGACGAAGGCAACGAGGCCCTCCTGGCGCTCCTCGAGGTGGAGGAGGTCGGCTCCGAGGAGTGGGACACCAAGCTGGAGGAGCTGGTGGAGGCCGTCACCCACCACGCCGACGAGGAGGAGCGCACCATCCTCAACGGCGCCCGCGAGAACGTGACGCCGGAGCGCCGGGAGGAGCTGGGCGCGGCCTTCTGGGAGGAGCGCGAGCGTCAGCTCAAGACCGACTGCGGCTCCGTCGACAACGTGCGGCGCATCGTCGAGGCCTGAGCGGCCGCTCCGACACCCTGCCCGGCCCCCGCCCGGCTCCATGACCCGGCGGGTCACCCCGGCGGCACGGAAAGACCGTCAGTCGAGACAGAACTCGTTGCCCTCGATGTCCTGCATGACGATGCAGGACTCGTTGAACTCGTCGGCGAGCAGCACCTGCTCGCACTTCGCGCCGAGTGCGACCAGCCGGTCGCACTCGGCCTGCAGCGCGGCGAGGCGCTCTTCCCCCCTGAGCCCGGTGCCGGCCCGCACGTCGAGGTGCACCCGGTTCTTGACGACCTTGCCCTCCGGGACACGCTGGAAGTACAGGCGCGGCCCGACACCGGTGGGATCACCGCAGGCGAACGCCGCGCCCTGCCGCTCGGGCGGCAGCGAGCCGTCGTAGTCCTCCCACGTGGCGAACCCCTCCGGCGGCGGCGGTACGACGTACCCCAGCACCTCGCACCAGAAGCGGGCGACGCGCTCGGGTTCCGCACAGTCGAACGTGACCTGGAACTGCCTGATCGTTGACATCGGCGCACAGTAACAGAGGGGCCACGCCGCTCATCCGGCAATTTCGACAAGACCGTCGAGAGGTCCGCGCAGGGTCGGACCGGGCCCCGCACCGCCGGTCGGGGCCCGGGAGCGCACCGCCTCCCGGATCCCTCATACAGGCGGGCGCTCGAACGGGCACGCGGCCCGATCCCTCAGCCCCCCTTCCCGGTGCGCCGGCCTTTCGGATGCGCCGAGCGGCGCGAAACGGACGGAGACCCTCCACGTTCGGTGGACGGTGTGAGCGGTTTGGTCGTGGCGGGCGGTGGCTACCCGCACCCGTAAGGCTTCAGCGCAGCGGAACCGGCGTGGCCGCCGGCGGCCACGCGGAGACGGGTGACAAGGGGTTGGTCGCGATGACCGTGGCGACACAGCAGAGCGGCGGCGGATCCAGCGGTCTCTACGATGTGCTGGATCTCGTGCTCGACCGCGGACTGATCATCGACGCGTTCGCCCGGGTCTCGCTCGTCGGCATCGAGATACTCAAGCTCGACGTGCGGGTCGTGGTCGCCAGTGTCGACACCTACCTTCGCTTCGCCGACGCGTGCAACCGCCTCGACCTGGAAGCGGGGCCGCAGCGGCCGGCCGGGCTCACGGACGTCACGGGTCAGCTCACCGAGTCCGGCGCCCGAGGCGGGCCCGAGGGCGCCCTGTCCGGCGCCGCGGAGACGAGGCAGGACGCCGAGCGGGCACACGTCGAGGGTGCGAAGCGTGAGGGCGAGCGGATCGGGCGCGCCAGCGGCGATTGACTCCACGGTCGACTCGGCGACTAGTCGACTCTTCCGACTCGTCTGACTTGGCCGACTTGGCCGGTTCGGTCCACCACCGCCCGCGGTTCGTCGCTCACCCGCGGCGGTGCTGTTGGCCCGCGCAGCGCTCGATCGCCAGGAGGGCGGCGTCGTCGCTGGGCTCATGGCCGACGTGCCGGACGAGGTCGCTGTGGACGTGGCGCAGCAAAGACTCCGGGCTGGAGTGGTTGGCCAGGGCGGCGCGCTCGGTGAGCGGATAGAAGTCGCCGGCGGGCGAGCGGGCTTCGACGACGCCGTCCGTGTAGAGCATCAGCGTGTCGCCGGCCTCGAAGGTGA
The DNA here is from genome assembly GCF_007176755.1 of Streptomyces sp. 1-11. Lineage (GTDB taxonomy): Bacteria > Actinomycetota > Actinomycetes > Streptomycetales > Streptomycetaceae > Streptomyces. Next base: position 80,121 of record NZ_BJTV01000007.1, on the reverse strand, counting down.
ACGGGTCGGCCCGGTGGCGGGCGGCGGACAGCGCGCACATGCCCAGAGGGGGTACGGGGTGCCGCGGGTGCAGGACCGTGAGGTGATGGTCGTGGAGCAGCAGCGGCGGCGGGTGACCACAGTTGATCATCTCCACCTGTGAGCCCTCGTCGGGGATGTCGAGCAGCAGGGCGGTGATGAAGTGCTCGTCCGCGTCCTGCTCGGTCTCCGCCGACTCCGCCAGGTACCGGCACACGCTCGCCTCCAGGGCCGCGGCGAGTTCCGGCAGCGTGGCGTACTGGTGAGCGCACTCGCGGAAGGCGCCCAGCAGCATGGACGCTTCGCCGATGGCGGTCAGCCCCTTGCCCCGTACGTCCCCGATGATCACGCGGTTGCCCGGGTGGTCGGTGCGCGCGATCGCGAAGAGGTCTCCTCCGATACGGGTCTCGTCCTCGGCGGCCAGGTACATCCAGGCCACCCGCAGCGGTCCCATCCGGCGGGGCGGCGGCCGCAGCAGCACGAGCTGGGCTGTCTCGGCCACGGATCTCGCCCGGATCAGCTCCCGGCTGCGCCGGTCGCGCACCTGCGAGACGAAGACCACCAGCGCCGAGAGCAGGATGAGCGCGGTGAGCTGTGCGAGGTGGTTGAGTGTGGTCAGCCCGCCGTGGAAGACGGCGATGAGCGTCTGCGCGGCCACGGCCAGCACCCCGACCAGCGCCGTCGGCCGAGGACCGGCCAGCGAGGCGGTGAGGGCCGGCGCGATCACCAGGAACGGGCCCAGGTGGACGTCCTGGGGCGAACGGAGGTCCACCACCGTGATCACGAGGATCAGGGCGAGGGGTACCACGACCAGCCCGTAACCCGGCGGCTGCCCGAGGAGACGGTCCACCGACGCGCGCCTCGACATCACACGTACCGTTGTACCTCCGGCGCTGTACCTCCGCCGCACGGCACGCGCCCGCCTGGCCGGGCGACATCCGCGCCGGCCCGGAGCCCCGGGCCGGCTCACGCGGGAGGGCGGCCGCGTCCGTTCGGGCCTCCTTCTCCGTCTCGTCCCTGCGCGCGGTGCCCGGGCCGAGCGGCCATGATGGAAGTCGTGACTCGAAGAGCACGGCTGCGGGTACCGGGCCGCCTGCGGTGTCCCGGCCGGACGGGGAGTGCCGCGACGGCGGAGGCGGACCCCGCGGTGCCGCGGAGCCGGGCGGACCGGCCCGACGCCCTTGCCGCCGCCCGTGCCGGCAACGGTGCGGCCCGGGCACGGCGGCCAGGCACGACGTCGCCGGGGCCGGGCGGGTGCCGACGGTGCGGCGCGACGCCGGCGCCGCCGCGGCCCGTCGGGGGCTCGTGCGCACCGGACCGGCTCCGCCCGGTCCATGTACCGGCTGAGGAACGACGATGTCCTGGTCCGTAGGCGACGAGGGCGTCCTGCTGCACCTGATCGAGGCGAGTCACACCGCGACCCTCGAGCAGTTGCCCGGGCTCATCGCCGACCATGCGGCCCGCCTCGGTGTCACGGACGTGGCACTGTTCTGCGTCGACATCCAGGAGACGGTGCTGCGGCAGATCACCGGGCGCGGGATGGACGCGGGGGCCGGCGGCGACGAGGTCCCCGTCGAGGGCACACTTCCCGGGCGGGCCTATCAGCGGGTCGATCTGCAGGCCGAGTCGGCGCACGACGGATCGGGCAGGCGCCGGTGGTGGGCTCCGGTGACCGACGGCGTGGAACGCCTCGGCGTGCTGCGCGCGGACGTCGACGGTGACGAGGAGGCGGCGCGGCAGCTGCTGAGGCATCTGGCGTCGGTGACGGCGCTGCTGCTGTTGAGCAAGCGGTCATACAGTGACTCCTTCGCCCGCCGGGTGCGCACCAGCACCATGAACGTGGCCGCCGAGATGCAGTGGAACCTGATGCCGCCACCTGCCTTCGCCGGGCACGACATCACCGTCGGCGGGCTGGTCGAGCCCGCCTACCAGGTGGGCGGTGACGCCTTCGACTACGCCATCGCCGGCCACACCGCGCACCTGACGGTGTTCGACGCGATGGGCCACGACATCAAGGCGGGCATCACGGCGAACCTGGCGCTGGCCGCCTGCCGCAACGCCCGCCGCCAAGGCGCGTCCCTCGCCGAGACCAGCCGGGCCGTCGAGCGCGTACTGGCCCAGCAGCTGGGCAGCAGCCGTTACGTGACCGGCGTCATGGCCGAGCTCGACCTGGACACCGGGCTGCTGACCTGGGTGAACCGGGGCCACCCGCTGCCGCTCCTGATCCGCGGCCGGCGCCGTGTGATCCAGCTGGGCTGTCCGCCCGCCGGACCGATGGGCACCGACCTCGGCCTGCCCCTCACCGAGTGCCACCACCAGCTCGAGCCCGGCGACCGTCTGCTGCTGTACACCGACGGCATCGTCGAAGCCCGCGACGCCCAGGGCCGGGAGTTCGGGCGCGACCGGTTCGTCGACTACGTCGTGCGCCACCACTCCGCGCAGCAGACCCTGCACGAGACCCTGCGCCGGCTGATGCGCGCCATCCTCGACCACCACTCCGGCCGCCTCGACGACGACGCCACCGTCCTGCTGGCCGAATGGCGCGCCGGGCACCAGCACAGACTCACCCCCTGACGATCGGCAAGCGACAGCCATGACACAGCACCCCGCTCCCCACCGCACGGGTCTGACGCTGCGCGTGCACCAGGCGGCCCCGGCGACGTACGTCATCGAGGTGGCCGGTGATCTCGACCACCGCACCGCGGACCAGCTCGACGCGGTCATCCACCACGCCCTCGCGGCGAAGGCGGTCGCCGTGCTGGTGGACCTCGGACCCACGGCCCTGCTCGACTCCTCCGGCCTGAACAGCCTCGTCGCCGCGCATCACGCCGCCACCCGGGCCCACGCCCGCCTCGCGCTGATCGCGCCGAGCACCACCGTGCACCGCATGCTGTCCACCACGGGGATAGACCAGGTCCTGCCCGCCTTCCCCACCGTCGCCGCGGCCCTGGCCTGACCACGGGCCGACGGCCGGCGGCGAGCACGGCCGGGCACCCGTCAGGCAGTGCACAGGCAGTGCTCGGCGGAGGCGTCACCGCGCCCGCCCACGGCCGGGCACCCATGAGGCGGTTCCCGGCGAAGGCGTCACCGCGCCCGCCTACTTCAGCTCGATCTCGACGAAGGCCAGCGCGGAGGAGCCCGCGTTGACGACCTCGTGTTCGCCGCCCGCCGGGCGGGCGTAGGACTCGCCCGCCCTGAGTCGCGAGGGGGTCACCGTGCCGTCGGGACCGATGACGTCGGTGCGCCCGTCGGTGACGGGGACGACCACGTAGTCGTACTCGTGGACGTGGCGGCCGGTGCTCTGTCCGGGTTCGAAGTCCCAGCGGGTGACGCGCACCCGCTCGTCCTCGTGCTGCACGCTCGCGCGGGCCGTGGTGGTCATGGGCGCTCTCCTCGTCGACGGGCACGGGTGCCGCGAGCCCGACGGCGGCAGCACCCCAGGTGAGCAGGCTAGTCGCCGGGTTCCTCGCTCTGTGCCGCCCGGCCGCTCCGGCCCGCGGTGCCTTGATCCCGGGCGACGGCGACTTGGCATAACCGATCGACGGATAACCAGACAAGAGCACTTGCCGATCATCTGAGGTCTTTCCCGATCAGGCTCGTCCCGGCGCGATCCGGCGCGCATACGGTGCGTTCACAGGCGGTCCCGGAAACGGAGCGGCCGCAGCCGATCGACCAAGGGGAGGGCGCCGATGGCGACCGTGGAAGTGGCGTTGAAGGAAATGGTGACCGGGATCGAGGGGGCCCTGGGGGCGGCCGTCGTCGACTACACCAGCGGAATGGCCCTGGGCACCCTGGGCGGGGGCAAGGACCTGGACCTGACGGTCGCCGCGGCCGGGAACACGGACGTGATCCGCGCCAAGGTGCGCACCATGGAGCTTCTCGGCCTCAAGAGCCGGATCGAGGACATCCTGATCACGCTGGACGGCCAGTACCACCTCATCCGGCCGGTGACCGGCCGGGACGGGAACGGTCTGTTCCTCTACCTCGTGATCGACAAAGCCCGCTCGAACCTGGCCATGGCACGCCACCAGCTCAAACGGATCGAGACGCAGCTCGAGGTGTAGCCGGCCCTTCGGGCCGGGCCGACGCACGCCCACGAATTGAAGACTTCTTCAAGCCATCACATGGAGAGGACGACAATTCATGAACAGCAGTCGCCCGGACCGAGAAAGATGCAGAGGCAGGCTCATGGCGCGGCGGTGCCGCCGGGGCACCGCCGCGCCATGAGAAGCCACCAGACAGGCAGGAAGAACGCCATGCAGGTCCCCCTCTACCAAGCCAAAGCGGAGTTCTTCCGAATGCTCGGGCATCCCACGCGCATCAGAGTGCTGGAACTGCTGCAGCACGGCCCGGTCCCGGTGCGGGACCTGCTCGCGGACATCGAGATCGAGCCGTCCAGCCTCTCGCAGCAACTCGCCGTGCTGCGCCGCGCGGGCATCGTCGTGTCCGTACGGGAGGGCTCCACGGTCACGTACGCGCTCGCCGGTGGCGACGTGGCCGAACTCCTGCGCGCGGCCCGCCGGATCCTCACCGAGCTTCTGGCCGGACGCAACCAGCTCCTGGCCGAACTGCAGCAGAGCGAGACCGCCCCGCCGCGGACGACGGCGGCGCAGGGCTGACAGCAGGCGCCGGGCACCCGCCGGACGCGTCCATGCGGGTTGTCCGTGCGGCGCGGACGAGCCGAAAGCGCGCCCCTGGGCGTTGTTCAGGGCAGCCAAGTCCGATGCGAGAAAGGCCGGCCGATGCACCGCAACACCTTCTTCCTCTCCCTGTGCGCCCTCATGACCGCCGCCGCGACGGGCTTCTTCGCGACCACCGCCCTGCGCAGCCGCTACGGAGCGCGCTGACGCCGGCCCGCCGCCTGTGCCCGCTCCGGCAGGGCCGACCGTACGCGCGTCCGCCCACGACCTGGGTCGTGGGCGGACGAAGCTGGTCGGATGTCAGGTGAAACGGCCGAGGGCGCCTCGGACGCGGACCGGACGCCGGATCCCTCCGCGCTCTCCCGCGCCTCCGGATCAGGCGTGCGCGTGGCGCGGTCCGCTCGCCTTCGACGACGCCGCGTGATGCACGGGGCGGGCCGGGGCTGCCGCCTGACAGCGCTGAAGCCACAGGGCGGCCGCGGCCAGGAGGCCCGTGAAGATGATGAGGAGGAGGGCGGATACCCACATCTGCCGGCTCCCGGGAGAGTGCCAGGCCGTCCAGGCGGTCGAGGCGGCCCACAGCAGGGCGCCCACCGCGTAGAAGGCTCGGATCCGGCGCAGTTGCCGCACGGCCCGCAGGGACATGAGATCGGTCGTCGATGCCATGCCGGCCGTGTACCCCGCCGGACGCCGTTCAGCGGTCCACAAATCGTCCCAGCCGTCGCCCGCACCCGTGCCGTCGCCGCCAGGCGTCCTTCTCCAACTCACTTCGCTCCGCAGGGACTCGGGCGGCGTCGCCTGTCACTGCAGGTGCCTGAACGCCTGGTCGGCGTCGGCCACGGCCTCGGGGTGGACGTCGAGTGCGGTGCGACCGTCGGCGATCTTCTGCCAGTTGGTCCGGGCGAGCACCCGCTGGACCGCGAGGATCTGGGCCGCCAGCAGGCGTGCCCGGATCCCTTCGCCGAGGGCGTCCGCCAGTGCCTCCTCGTCCTCGAGCTGGTAGCGCGTCAGCCGTCCCGCCAGGCTCGATGTCGTGAACACCAAGCGGTGGAACGCCACCACCTCGGGGTGATCGCTGAGGCCGGTGACGGGGTCCCACCGATCGAGGCCGGCCCGGAAGTGCCGGTGCAGCGCGGTCACCGGCTCGATGCCCGGCCCGCGGTCGCGGACGACGCGTGCCGCCTCGCCCTGGTGGTCCGCGAATCGGTACAGCACCAGATCTTCCTTGGTCGGGAAGTAGCGGAAGAGCGTCGGCTTGGAGATCTCCGCCGCTGCGGCGATGTCGTTGACCGAGACCTGGTCGAAGCCGCGCTCCAGGAACAGCGAGACGGCCGCGTCGCCGATGGCGTCGCGCGTCCGCTCCTTCTTGCGGGCCCGCAGTCCCGTCGGCTCACTCATCTGACCACCGTAACATTCGTAACCGGGTTGCTTTTTTAACCGAGTAACGTTTTCATGGGCGGCATGAAGCAGACAGACACTCCTCCCGTGCTCGTCACCGGGGCGACGGGCCGGGTCGGCCGCCTGGTCGTGCATCAGCTCCTCGACGCGGGCATTCCGGTCCGCGCCCTCACCCGTCACCCTGAGGCAGCGGCGACGCTGCCGGCGAAGGTCGAGGTCTTCACCGGCGACCTCACCGTGCCCGAGTCGCTGGACCCGGCATTGAGCGGCGCCGGTGCGGTCCTCCTCGTCTGGACCGCCCCGCCTCGGACCGCCGAGGCAGTGGTCGAGCGGCTCGCGGCCCACGTGCGGCGGGTCGTCTTCCTCTCCTCCCCGCACCGGACGCCGCACCCCTTCTTCCAGCAGCCCAATCCCATGGCGGTGCTGCACGCCGGAATCGAGCGGCTCATCGCGGCCACCGGCCTGGAGTCCACGATCCTCCGGCCGGGGATGTTCGCGTCGAACTCGCTGGCCTGGTGGGCGCCCGCGATCCGGGCCGGCGAAGTCGTCCGGTGGCCCTACGGAGCCGCCGAGTCGGCGCCGGTCGACGACCGCGACCTCGCAGCCGTCGCGGCACGCACGCTCCATCAGGACGGATACGCGGGCGGCGACTACGTCCTCACGGGCGCCGAGTCGCTGACCCAGGCCGCACAGGTGGACATCATCGGTGACGCCCTGGGGCGCCGGATCACATTCGAGGAGATGACGCCGGACGAGTTCCGAAGGCTGTCGGAGGGTACGGCGCCCAGCGCGGCCGCCGAGATGCTCCTCGCCGCGTGGAGGTCGGCGGTCGGACAGCCCGCGTACATCAGCACCGCGGTGACCGACATCCTCGGGACGCCGCCGCGAACGTTTCGCCAGTGGGCCGTCGACCACGCCGGCGCGTTCACGCGGGGCTCATAACCTGGTCAACGGGCGCCCCAGGTCGCGGCCCTCAGCCGCCGCCCCAGGGGCCTGCCGCACGCGACGCCCCGCCGGGGACGTCGGATCCCGTCAGTCCGTGGCGGGGACCGGTGTCTCCCGCTCGGCCGCCGGCGACGCCTGCGTGATCACTTTGGAGCCCCGTCGCCCGCGGTCCATGGCACCGCCCGTGAAGGCGAGGCCCAGACCGGCCACGGCGAGCGCCGCGCCGACCAGGTTGGGCGCGGCCCAGCCCCAGCCGGCCGAGATGACCAGGCCGCCGAGCCAGGCGCCACCCGCGTTGGCCAGATTGAAGGCCGAGTGGTTGGAGGCGGCCGCCATCGTCGGGGCGTTCTTGGCCTTGGCCATGAGCAGCATCTGCACGGGGGTGGTGATGAGGGAGCCCATCGCGCCGATGAACGTGATCGTCACCAGGGCGGGGACGGTGCTGTGGACCGCGAAGAAGAACGTGACCAGGGCAGCGGCCAGCAGGATGAGCCCCCAGTACATCGTGGGGCGCAGTGCGCGGTCGGTGAGCGGTCCGGCGATCAGGGTTCCCAGTGTCATGCCGACGCCGTACAGGGCGAGCACCCAGGTCGTAGACGCGTCGGCGATACCGGTCAGGTGCGTGAGCATCGGGACCAGGTAGCTGTACACGGCGAAGAAGCCGCCGAAGCCCACGACGGCCGTGGCCAGACCGATGACGACCTGCTTGTTGCCCATGGCCCGGAGCTCGTGCCGGATGCCGGACTGATCCCCGCGCGGCTGGTGCGGGACGAAGGCGGCCAGCGCGGCCAGCGCGAAGAGACCGATGACGGCGACCGCGCCGTAGGCGGAGCGCCAGCCCAGATGCTGCCCGAGGGCCGTGGCGGCCGGAACCCCGACGATGTTGGCGATGGTGAGTCCGAGGAACATCTTCGAGACGGCGCGGGCTGCCCGGTCCGCGGCGACCAGCCGGGAGGCGACGACGGCGCCGACGCCGAACAGCGCGCCGTGCGGCAGACCCGCCAGGAAACGGGCGGCGAACAGCGTGCCGAAGTCGGGGGCGAGGGCCGACGCCGTGTTGCCGATCACGAACAGGCCGGTCAGGAGCAGCAGCAACCGCTTGTGCGGGACGCGCGCGCATATACCCGTCAGCAGCGGAGCGCCGACGACGACGCCGAGTGCGTACGCCGACACGACGTTGCCGGCGTGCGGTACGGACACACCGATTCCGTCGGCGATCTGGGGCAGCAGCCCCATGGTGGCGAACTCGGTCGTGCCGATGCCGAAGGCGACAACAGCCAGGGCCAGCAGAGCCAGGGGCATGGTGCAGGAGAACCTTTCGAAGACGACGGGCCGGGGGCCAGGAGCAGGGCGGTGCGGACTCGTCCGCGGTTTCCCCGCCCGGTCGCGTCGGTCGTCCTGACCCGAAACGCCCTGGGGATAGGGTCAGCCCACTGGGGATGCAGCAACGGAGCGGAGGGATCCATTCCAAGATCGCCCGGCGATGTGCAGCGTCGGGACCGGGCGCGTACACCCTGGCGGTACGGTCGGCCCTGACCGGTGAGCAAGGATAGCCGCGGGGACTCGGACACCAACCGCCAGGGGCGCCGTCCGGACACGCCAGGCCTGCCCGAGGAGCTTTCGAGGCCCACAAGCCGCGGTAGTCGCTGTCATGAGGACGGGAACAGCCGCTCGGTGCGGGGTTGACCTCAAGTCTGCTTGAGCTTCTAGGTTCGGGAGTGCAGATGTCGACGTACCGGAGAGGAGCGGTCATGAGGACGCTGGTGCTGGGAAGGACGCCCGCCAGGGTGACGGAGGTGCTGGCCACGCTGCGTGCGGACGGCTTCGACGCGGAGGGGGTGAGTACGGACGAGGAGGCCCGTGAACTTCTGGAGACCGAGGAGTTCGAGGTTCTGATCATCGGAGGGGGCGTGGAGCAGGACTCCCGCGCCGCGCTCAAGGACTTCGCGGGGAAGCACCGGGTGCGGCGGGTGATCGACGGCGCGCTGACGAAGCCGTTCGACGCCTACGTGCGGCGTGAGTTCGAGCCGCTGATCCGTGAGGCCGCCGGCCAGGGGTGACAGCCGGGGCCTGTCTGCAGGTGTCCTGGACGGTGGCGCCCTCGGTTTCGGGCTGCATGCAGAGCGCTCGGAGACCTCGAGTGCGGAAGGTCCTAGCCGGCGGCGCGTTCCAGGTAGGCGTTCACAGCGGTTCGGCTTCGGGACAGGCAGGCGATCTTGTCGTCCAGGGCGCTCAACTCGGCGCGCAGAAGCGCGGCGAACTGATGATCGCACGCGTCGGTCCAGTCGTCAGGCCGGTCCTGGGCGGAGAGCAGGACCTGGATCAGCCTGGTCGGCAGTCCTGACCGGATCAGACTCGCGATGGTCCGGGCACGCTCGATGTCGCTTTCCTGGAAGTAGCGGTAGCCGTTCGCGCCTCGCTCGGAGCGCAGAAGGCCCTGCGCCTCGTAGTAGCGCAGCATCCGCGTAGAGGTCCCCGCGCGTTTCGCCAGCTCACCGATCTTCATGGCCGACCTCATCGGGCTTGACATTGACATTGACGTCAAAGTCTAAGTTCGCGGGCATGACCAGATCAAACAGCTTCCTCGTGCCGCTGCTGGCGCTCAGCGCCGCGACCTTCACGACTGTGAGCGCGGAGATGATGCCGACGGGCGTCCTGGATTCCCTGAGCTCCTCGCTCTCGGTTTCCGGGGCGACTGCCGGCCTGCTGGTGACCGGGTGGGCAGGCACGATCGCCCTGACGAGCATCCCGCTGGTGCGCCTGACCATGCGCTGGCCGCGCAAGTCGGTGGTGCTCGCCAGTCTTCTCGTCATGGCGGCCGCGAACCTCCTGACAGCGCTGGCGCCGACGTACGGCGCGGCACTGGCCGCGAGGATGGTCGCGGCGTCCGCCCACGGCCTGTTCTGGGCCGTGGTGGTCTCCTACGCCGCCTCGCTGGTCACTCCCGACCGGGTCGGGCGTGCTCTGTCGATCGTCCTGGCCGGGCCCACTCTCGCGGGCCTTGTCGGCCTGCCCGTCGGAACCGAGGTGGCACACCGGGTCGGCTGGCGGGTGACCTTCGCCGCACTCGCTGTCGCCTGCATCGCCTGCACGGCCGCGATCGCGGTCCTGGTGCCGGGAATCGACCGCGGGTCGGCCCGGCCAGAGGCCGAGCGATGGGACCGGTCGGCCCGGTCGGTGCTCCTGGTGGCTGGTGGTGGCTTCTTCTCCCTGGTCGGTTACTACGCCGTGTTCACCTTCGTGGTGCCTGTCAGCGACGCAGTCGCCGGGATCGGCGCGGACTCGATGCCGGGGGTGCTGCTCGCGAGTGGGATCGGTGGTCTCGCCGGGGTCCTCGTGGCGGGTCGGATCAGCGATCGCTGGGCCGCCTCCGCGCTGCCGGTCACCGCGCTCGCGCTGGCCGCGTCCCTCGCCGGAATGGGGCTGCGCAGCGGTCCTGACGTCTACGTCGTCATGGTGACGTTGTGGGGCGCGCTGATCGGGGTGCTCCCCGTCGTGCTCCAGGCCCACGTGATGCGGGTGGCCTCCGGAGGATTCCGCAACACCGCGGGCAGCATCCTCGTCACGGTCCTCAACCTGGGCATCGGCGTCGGCGCCGGTCTCGGGAGTCTCCTCTCCACCTTCGCTTCGCTCACCCTCCTGCCCCTGGTCGCCGCGGCAGTCGCCGCCCTCGCGCTCGCCCCGCTCGCCCTGCTCAGGTCAAGTCGGCCGTCCCGCACCGCAGATGCGTCCAAGGCTGTCCGGGGTGACGTCGGTGACGAGGTCTCCGCGTCGGCCTCCGCCCGCAGGCGCGGAAACACTCCGGCACCCGCACAGGAGCTGCCGCCGACCCGCCGAACCACCTGAGCGGGCGGTGAATTCGACGCATCCCGAAGCGACCACCGGTTCGGCGGCGCTCCGGGCAGACCCGCCTGAACGAATCGGCCACGCCCGCGGCGGTACACGTTAGCCACGTGCACATTGACCACCTGCAGGTCGCTTCCCATCCGGGGCCGGGCAGCGCCCTAATCGTGTTGACCGGTCCTAGCAGGCAGTGCTGGAGTCGGCGCGTGGACAGCATCCCCGCCAACCGGCGGCTCTGGAACCGGATCAGCAGCGACTACCAGCACAAGCACGACCCGCAAATAGGCGCCGCACCCCGACTGTGGGGCATGTACTCCATCCCCGACGCCCACCTGCACGCCCTGGGCGACGTCACCGGCAAGCGCGTCCTGGAACTCGGCTGCGGCGCCGGCCAGTGGTCCAGGGCGCTCGCCGCCGAGGGCGCCACCGTGGTCGGGCTCGACCTGTCCGAAGCCCAACTCACCGCGGCCGCAACCGCGATGGGAGCGGCCCGCTACCCGCTGGTGCAAGGCGCCGCCGAACGACTCCCCTTCGCCGCCGACAGCTTCGACGTGGTGTTCTGCGACTTCGGTGGGCTCAGCTGGGCTCCCCCGCACCTGGCCGTGCCCCAGGCCGCACGCGTCCTGCGCCGCGGTGGACGCCTGGTGTTCAACGTCGCCAGCCCGTGGTTCGAAGCCTGTTACGACGAAGCCGCCGGCCGCGTGACCACGACGCTGCAGCAGGACTACTTCGGGCTGGACACCATCGCCGAAGGCGACGGCGCGACCAGCTATCAGCTCACCTACGGCGACTGGGTCAGGGTCCTGCGCGGTGCGGGTTTCGTCATCGACGACCTCATCGAGCCGCGGCCCGAACCCGGAACCCCCAACGGCTACAACGAAACCGAGCCGCCCGACTGGGCACACCGCTGGCCGGCGGAACTGCTCTGGGTGACCCACAAACCGTGAGGCCCGCATCAGCGTCGGCCGGCACGGCCGCCCCTCGGGTGTACGGTCAGCCGCCCTGGCCCGCGCTGCCCACCGGGCCGACCGTCACCTGGGAGGCGGTGTCGTCCGTGACGGGCAGCGTGGCGGCGCCGGGCCACTTGAGGGTGACCGTCCTGGTCTCGTTCGGCGGCGTCACCTGCAGCCCCGTGACGCGGACGCCGGAGCCGCCCGAGTCGTTGGACGGGTAGTGGATGCCGAAGGCGATCGACTGCCCGTTCTTGAGGACCGCCGAGGTGGCCTTCTCCCCCGTGCGCTTCGCGGACAACGAGCCCTCCTTCAGCTTCAGGTCGACGCCCGCGTACCCCGAGATCGTGCAGTCGTGGCCGCCGTGGTTCCTCATCGTCACCGCGACGGTGCGGTCGGGGTCGCCGTCGACGGTGCTGTCCACCGCCGTGATCTCCAGCTCGTCGGTACGGCACCTGGCGGCCTTGCCGGTCCCGCCTGCCGCACCGGAGCCGCTGCTCGCGGCCGTGCCCTGCGCGGAGGCGCTCTCGCCCGCTGAGCCCTTCCCGGCGCTGTCGGAGTCCTGCGCGCCGCCGCCCTGACCGGAGCCGCCGTCCGCGCCCTTGCCGCCGTCCGGGGAGGAAGCGGTGGACGCGGCCGACGGGTCGCTCTGTCCCGTCGTGCCGCCGTCGTCGCTCTGACAGGCGGTGAGCGAGAGGCTCGCGGCGACGGCCAGAGCGGCGAGGGTGAGCTTGTGAACGCGCATCGTCTTTTTCCTCGGATCGGTTGTGGGGACCGGCCGCTCGGTACCGTCCTGCACGCCTCCACACGAGTCGGTGGAGGTTGGTACCGGCGAGCGTTTCTGACCAAGAGGACCGGCCAGTCACGGCGAGCCGTTCCCCCGACCGCCCGCTGGGTACATGCCTGTTACACGCCTCGTGACAGACCGCGCGCCACCACCGGCCGCGCCCCTTTCCACCCGTCGAAGGCCGGCGCCCGCTGGGACGAACCCGTGACTCGGTGGATCTTGACTGGTCTTCCGGACGGCAGCCACGTTCGGCGTCTGCCCGAGCGACCCGCTCATGTCTCATACCGCTCATGTACTGGGGCACAGAACGAAGAGCGGGAAGGCCCGGCGGCTGGGCCGGTCACCGATCTCCGCAAGCGCTGCGCGGATCTCGCGCAGGTGGTCGACGGTCATCTGCAGCGGGGGCTCATCGGGCTGATAGACGGTGCGGATCGGATAGTCCACACCAGGTTCCCGGGACATTTCGATGTGGCAGCCGAGCACATGGGTGACCGTCCGGTGGTCGCAGAAGTCGATCAGGCGATCGATCGTCCTGATGAATGCCTGCCAGTCCTGGATGTAGAGCCGGCCGGGATAGACCGTGTCACCGGTGAGGAGGAACCCGGTCCACGGATCGTAGAACGTCACCGCCGCTTCGTGGTGGCCCGGGGTCGCCAGGCACTCCAGCACCCGCCCCCCGAGGTCGACCCGCGCCACGGCATCAGGATCGGTGGCGAATCCGAGAAACGGCCAGGCGGCGGCCGGGTCCGCACTGACCACCGTGGTGTCGGGACGATCGGTGAACTGGCCGTCGCCCGCGACATGATCACCGTGCGGGTGGGTGTGCAGCACCAGCAGTTGGTATGCGCGTCGAGGGTGGCGCGCGAGCCAGGACTCCATCAGCCCGTCGACCACCTGGCGGAGAGGGAAGAACTCGGCGGACGCGGTGGCGCCGGTGTTGATCAGCACCGCCTGCTCATTGCCGAACAGCAGGAACAGGAACGGCGCCTCGTAGTCGATGGCCATGTTCTGCCGCAGGATGAACGTGTGCTCGTCATAGCTGTGGACCTGGATGTCCGGGTCGGTGTTGTGCTTGGCCGACGGCGAGCCGTGGATCCACCGGACATCCAGCGCGCGGGGCCTGGGAGTCGCTCCGGTGAAGTCGATCAGGGAGGTGCCGAGACCCATGACGTCTCCTCGAGTGCGTCGTCTTGGCGGGCCGGGTACGGCGCACATCTCGTCCGGGGCAGGCACATATGAGCCTCCGCGACGACGGTAACACGCGCACCGGGGCCGGTCGGATGCCCGACCGACCCCGGACTGAAGCCCCTGATCACCGGTCTCCCAAGGCGACACGTGGGTGACAGGTTCGGCCTCTTCGGGCACGCCGACCCAGATCCGCGTGCCGCGTGACGCGTCAGCGGTGACTCAGAACGTTCGCGCATTCGCACGCGTCTTCGCGGCACGACCGGGGCATGTCCGCCGAGACGTGATCAGCCGGTTGTCAGGGCGGTGTCGTCCACGACGAAGTCGGTCGCGAGGTAGGCGTCCTCGACGCCGGTGAACTTCAGGGTGACCGTCTGGCCCGCCAGCGAGGACAGGTCGAAGGACTTCTGGCTGTACCCGGAGGCCGCGTTGGCGTTCGAGTACGTCGCGAGGGTCTTCGAACCAGCGGTCACCGTCAGCTTGTCGTACACGGTGCTGCCGCTCTCCGCGGTGTCGATGTGCAGGTAGAAGGTCAGGGTCGCCTTGCAGCCCGCGGGGATCGTCACCGTCTGGGAAAGGGTGTCGGTGTGCGCGGAGCCCCAGCCGTTGAGCCAGGCCGTGTAGGAGCCGCCGTGGGCCGGCTCACGGGTGTCGTTGTTGATGACGCCGCTGTTGGTCCAGCCGGTGTTGCCCGACTCGAAGCCGGGGTTGGCGAGTAGTTGCGTCGAGGAGCAACCGCCGCCGCTGGTGCTGACGGTCCAGGTGAAGGCGGCGGTGCCGGTCGCGCCGGTGGCGTCCTTGACCGTGACGGTGGCGCTGTACGTTCCGGCCGTCGTGGGCGTGCCGGAGATCAGGCCGGTGGAGCTGTTGATCGAGAGGCCGGCCGGCAGGCCGGTGGCGCTGTAGGTGAGGGCGCCGCTGTTGCTGCTGGACGCCTGTACCTGGAGGCTGACCGCGGTGCCCACGGCCGACGACTGGTTGCCCGGGCTGGTGACGGTCACGCCGCTGCTGGGCGGGTTGATGTGGCTGCCGACGTTGATGCCGGCGAAGGCGTTGCCCACCCCGGCGTACTCGGCGGAGTTGGTGCCGTACAGCGCGGAAGCCGCGTTGAGAGCTGCGGTGCGGGCACCGGTGTAGTTGGTGCTGGACGTCATGTACGACGTCAGCGCCTTGTACCAGATCTTCAGGGCGGCGTCGCGGCCGATGCCGGCGACGGCGACACCGTCGGAGGTCGGGCTGTTGTAGGTGACCCCGTTGATCGTCTTGGTGCCGCTGCCCTCGGACAGCAGGTAGAACATGTGATTCGCCGGGCCCGAGGAGTAGTGCACGTCCAGGTTGCCGACGCCGGAGTACCAACTGTCGGCGGAACTGCCGTCCTTGCTGGGCTTGTCCATGTAGCGCAGCGGCGAGCCGTCGCCGCGGATGTCGACCTTCTCGCCGATGAGGTAGTCGCCGACGTCGGTGGAGTTGTTCGCGTAGAACTCCACGCCCGTGCCGAAGATGTCGGAGGTCGCCTCGTTCAGACCGCCGGACTCGCCGCTGTAGTTGAGGCCCGCGGTGTTGGAGGTGACACCGTGGCTCATCTCGTGACCGGCCACGTCCAGGGAGGTCAGCGGGTCGTTGTTCCCGGTGCCGTCGCCGTAGGTCATGCAGAAGCAGCTGTCGTCCCAGTACGCGTTGGCGTACGCGTTGCCGTAGTGGACGCGGGAGTAGGCGGCCTTGCCGTCGTTCTTGATGCCGCTGCGCCCGAACGTGTCCTTGTAGAAGTCCCAGGTCTCCTGCGCGCCGTAGGCGGCGTCCGCGCCGGCCGTGGCGGCGGTGGAGTTGGTGCCGTCACCCCAGGTGTCGCTGGTCTGCGAGAAGAGCGTGCCGGTGCCGGAGGTGGCGTGGTTCAGGTTGTACGTCTTGTGCCCGCCGCGTACGCCGTCGGTCAGGGTGTACGCAGAACCCGACTGGGTCGTGGTGAGCGAAACCTGGCCGCTGTAGTGGGTTCTGCCGACGCCGGTCTCGATGGCCTGGTAGCGGTACAGCTCCTTGCCGGTGGTGGCGTCCGTGATGACGTGCAGCCGGCTGGGCGTGCCGTCGTCCTGGAGGCCGCTGACCACCGTCTCCCAGGCGAGCTTCGGGGTGCCGTCGCCGGCCCAGATCACCTTGCGGGCGCTGTCGGCGGCGGGCTGCTTCGCGTCGAGGGCCTTGGCGGTCTTCAGGGCCTTGGTCTCGGCGGCGGACTTGGCGAAGGTCGCGGTGGTGGAGGCGACCTTGACCGTGCGCTTGCTGTTGAACGTGGTGCTCACCGTGCCCTTGGCCACGGAGGCCGGCGGGGTGTGCACCACGAGGTCGCCGCCGAGCACGGGCAGCCCGGCGTAGGTGCGTTCGTAACGCGTGTGCAGCGTGCCGTCGGCATCCTTGACGACGTCCCGGACGACCAGCTTCTCCTTGGCGCCGAGGCCGAGGGAGCGCGCGGTCTCGGCGGTCTTCTGCTGGGCGCTGCTGATCAGCGCCTTGTGCTGCGCCGGGCTGAGCCTGGCCTCCAGCGCGCCGCCGCGCACGGGGCTGAGGTGGTGCGCGGTGGCTCGGTCGGCGGCAGCCGCGGTGCCCGCGAGGGTGCCGGCGACACCCGCCGTCAGCGCGAGCGCCGCGAGGGCGGCCGTGAGTCTGATGGGGTGCACTTCTGCTCCAGATCCGTGAAGGGAGACGGTGGAATGCGCCGAGTATGAGCGTGGGCATGGCAAGAAGGGGACATCCCTTTGCCCATAACACCGGTGTTATGAGCGCCCGCCCCGGTCCCTCCGGGCCGCCTGTCGCCCCCTGCCTATGCTGGTGAAATGCAGCTGGAGTTGAGGCATCTCGAAGCTGTCCGCGCGATAGCGGAAGCGGGCAGCGTGGGGCGTGCGGCGGTTCGGCTCGGGGTGTCCCAGCCGGCCCTGTCCGCGCAGCTACGCCGTATCGAACAGGTCACGGGTGGCGAGCTGTTCGTGCGCGGCAGGCTCGGCGTGGAGCCCACCCCGCTGGGCGAGTTCGTGCTGTCCGTGGCGCGCCGGGTGCTCGGCGAGATGGACGCCCTGGCGGCCGGCACGCGAGCCGCCGCACCGCATCCGACACTGCGGCTCGGCTGCATCATGCTCGTCCTGGTGGACCGGCTGTTCGGGCGCTTGGAGGAGGAACTGCCCGGCCACGAGATCGACATCACCACCGAGCACTCGGCGACCACGCTGACCCGCATGCTCAGTGCCGGAAAGTACGACGCGATTCTGTATGGAGAGGTCGGCGGCCACGAAGTGCCGCTCCCCGACGGCGTGACGGCCCGCACCCTCATCCCGAAGGAACCCGCCTGCGTGCGCCTGTCGGCCACCCACCCCCTGGCCGGGCAGGAGGAGATCGATCTCGCCGACCTGGCGGGCGAAACCTGGACGGCGCTGACCGACGACGACGACGGCGGCCCGGAGGCCATGACCGACGTCTGCCTCCAGGCCGGATTCACGCCGAAACTGCGCTACCGGATCGCCGACCGCAAGATGCGCTGGGAACTGATCGCCGCCGGACGGGCCATCTCCATGTGCCAGCCCACCTCTCCACATGTCGAGGGAACGGTCCTGCGCCCGCTGGCCGGCGACCCGCTCACCGAACGCATTCGGATCGCCTGGAACCGGGCCGCGGTCACGGAGCAGCGTGCCGGCCTGCTGTACCGGGCCGCGGCCCGCGCATACCTCGACAGCATCCCCGACAGCACCTTCTACCGCGCCTGGTGGGAGTCCCGCCCGGAGCTGCACCCGGTCCTCGACTGAGCGCATCTGAGCGGAACCGACGGGAGACGGCCCGGGTGCGCGGCACGCAGCCTGCGTCCAGCGGGCCTACGCCTTGCGGGAAGCGGGGTTTCCGGTGAGCCGGCCGGCGTCGGTGGCGGCGCAGTTGACCAGGAGCCGCAGGAGGTCGTGGTCGGGTGTGCCGGGGGCGGCGCTGTAGGCGGTGAGGGTGAGCCCTGGCTGGGCGGGGAGTTCCATGGCGTCGAAGTCGAGGGTGATGACTCCGACGGCGGGGTGGCAGAACGACTTTCGGCCGGTGTGGTGCAGGCGGACGTTGTGCTTGGCCCAGGCGGTGCGGAACTCTTCGCTGCGGGTGACGAGTTCACCGATCAGGCCGGTCAGCTCGGTGTCGTGGGGGGCGCGTCCGGCTTCCGTTCGCAGCAGAGCGACCGTGGTGTTCACGGACTCCTCCCACTGGGGGAAGAAGTCGCGGCCTCCTGGCAGCAGGAACTGTGAGCGGGCGATGTTGGTCGTCCGCGCCTGCGCGTTCGGGAACAAGGGCGCGTACAGGGCGCGGCCGAGGGCGTTGGTGGCGAGGATGTCCAGTCGGCCGTTGCGGATGAAGGCCGGTGAGTCGGTCATCGAACGCAGGACCCGCAGGACGCTGTCGGGCAGCGGCCCGCGGGGGCGGCGGGTGCGACGGGCCGGCCGTCTGGCGGCCGCGCGGGCCAGATCGAAAAGGTGAGCGCGTTCGGCGTCGTCAAGCTGCAGGGCGTTCGCGACGGCGTCCAGGACTTCCTCGGAGGCGCCGGCGATGTGGCCGCGTTCCAGGCGGACGTAGTAGTCGATGCTGACGCCGGCGAGCAGGGCGACCTCTTCGCGTCGCAGACCGGGCACGCGCCGGTTGCCGCCGTAGGCGGGCAGACCCGCCCGCTGCGGTGTGATCTTGGCGCGGCGTGAGGCCAGGAACTCGCGGACATCACTCTCGGTACTCACACCTTCCAGGCTAGGGCGGTCGCTGCCCGCGTGGGGGGTCCTGTCAGTACCTGTAACGGCAGACCCTTCTCCACATCTGTGAGCTGCGGTTTCCTCGACATCAGCACGCCGCGCCCGCTCCGGGCAGCCGGCCCGGGTACCCGGAGCGGCGGCTGCCGGATCCTCGGCTTCGCTCCACAGTGAGTCGTGTGGCCGGCGAGCAGTCTTTCGATCAAGGAGTTGTCTGTCATGACGAAGCAGTCCGCGCCCCAGGAGCTGGCCGGCATCGCGCCGAAGCTGGTCGAGGTCACCGATGACGTGCTGTTCGCGGACGTGTGGGAGCGCCCGGGGCTCGCTCCGCGGGACCGCAGCCTGGTCACGGTCAGCGTGCTGGCCGCCCTGTACCGCAGCGAGCAGCTGCCCTACCACCTGGGCGTAGCGCTGGACAACGGACTCACCGTGGAGGAGCTGTCCGAGGCGATCACGCACCTGGCCTTCTACGCCGGATGGCCCAACGCCATGACCGCGGTCACCCAGCTGAAGAAGATCGCGGAAGAGCGTTCCGCCTGAGCACCGCGTGAGGCGCAACGATGCCCCGCACGGTCTGCGGGGCGGATCGGATCAAAGGAGAGAACGAGATGGCTGCCGACGAATTCGACCAGATCTTCCCGCTGGGGGAAAAGAACGACTCCTTCGCGCAGTACTTCACCGGCCAGAGCTACCTGGCTCCGCTCGCCTCGGGGAGCGTCCCCGTCAGCAACGTCTCCTTCGAGCCGGGCTGCCGCAACAACTGGCACGTCCACCACGGCACGGCCGGCGGCGGTGACCAGATTCTGATGTGCACGGCGGGCAGCGGCTGGTACCAGGCCGAGGGCGAGGATGCCGTCAGCATGGAGCCGGGAACGGTGGTCCGCGTTCCGGCGGGCACCAAGCACTGGCACGGCGCGAAGGCCGACTCGTGGTTCTCCCACGTCGCCTTCATCACGCCGGGCGAGGACGTCAGCAACGAGTGGCTGGAGCCGGTCACCGACGAGGTGTACGGGCGGCTGCCGCCGAACGGCGCGAACGCATGACCGTCCTGGACGAGACCCGCACGCCGGCAGGCGGCGGCGAGGATGGCCGAAAAGAGGCACGCGGCTTCGATTGGCGAGTTTTCTGTGAGCGCCTGAGCGCGTTTATTGTGCGAGCCATCTGAGATATTCTGTAGAAATACGGTGCACGCAAGCCGAGGCTCAGTCGTTCACGACACCGGCCGTCATCGGGCAGTGGTCTCGCCATGATCTGGGAAATACTTGCCCTGGGTTTTGTACTCAGTTTCGATAATTTCCGGGTATCGATCGCACTCGGCACGGTCCCCTTCGGTTTCCGGCGCGCGGTGCAGGTCGCGCTGACCTTCGGACTGTGGGACGCGGTCATGCCCCTGGTCGGGTTGTTGATCGGTCACGAGATCGGGGAGTCCATCGGGGACGTCGCCGATGTGGTGGGCGCCGCCGCGCTCGGCGGATACGGCCTCTACCTCGTCATCTCGTCCCTCCGGCGCCCGGAGCCGGAGGAGTTGGACCAGCCGTGGGCGTTGTTCGGCATACCGCTGACGTTGAGCCTGGACAACTTGCTGGCCGGGGCGAGCCTGGGGGTCCTCGGGCTCTCGCCGTGGTTCTCGGCCGCCGCCTTCGGCGTGACGACAGCGGTGATGTCGCTGGTCGGGCTACAGCTCGGGCGGGCCGCCGCGCGCCTCGTACGGATCCGCTCGGACCTGCTGAGCGGGGTCACCTTGATCATCGCCGCCGCGGCGCTGCCGTTGTGGTTCGGCGGCTGACCCGTTCCGCCGGGAGGCAGCCGCGACAGACGGCAGACCGGGGCGGTGCGGACGGGGGACCAGCGGAGGACCGTCGTCCCGCGAGTCGGCGTTGGCGGCCTCGACCGCCCGGGCGACCAGGCCGTGGTCGGGCGACAGATGACAGACCGGGTCGGTGCGGCCGGCGTCGCCGGTGAGCAGGAACGCCTGGCAGCGGCACCCGCCGAAGTCCACTTCCCGCCGGGGACAGCTCCGGCAGGGTTCCGGCATCCAGTCGGTCCCGCGGAACGCGGTCATCACAGGGGCCTCGGCCCAGATCCGCTCCAGCGGCTCCTCCCGCACGTTGGCCCGCGGCAACGGCAGGGACTGGGCGGCCGGGCAGGGCAGGACGTCGCCGTTCGGCGTCACCGTCAGTGCCCGGGAGGCCCAGCCGCCCATGCAGGGCTTCGGATAGCGGCTGTAGTAGTCGGGGATGACGTAGATGATGTCCATACGGTCCCGCAACCGCTCGCCGGCGGCCCGTACGACGGCCTCGGCCGCTTCGAGCTGTGCCCGGCTCGGCAGCAGCGCGGCACGGTTGCGCCAGGCCCAGCCGTAGTACTGGGTGTTGGCCAGCTCCAGCCGGTCCGCCCCCACCTTCTCGGCGAGAGCGAGCACGTCGGCGACGCGGTCGATGTTGTGCCGGTGCAGCACCACGTTCACGGTGAGCGGCCAGCCCAGCTCCTTGACCAGACCCATCGCCTCCACCTTGCGCCGGAAGGACGGGATCCCGGCGATCCGGTCGGAGGCGGCCGGTTCGTCGGCCTGGATGCTGACCTGCACGTGGTCAAGGCCGGCGGCCCGCAACTGCTCGGCCCTCGGACGTGAGAAGCCGAGGGCGCTGGTGATGAGGTTGGTGTAGAGGCCGAGGGTGTGGGCGTGCGCCGCGAGTTCCACCAGGTCGTGCCGGAGCAGCGGTTCCCCGCCGGACAGATGGCACTGCAGAACTCCCAGATCCGCGGCCTCGGTCAGCACCCGCAGCCACTCGCCGGTGGTCAGCTCCTGCCGGTAGTCGGCCAGGTTCAGCGGGTTCGAGCAGTACGGGCAGGCCAGCGGGCAGCGGTAGGTGAGCTCGGCGAGCAGCCCGAACGGGCTATCCATCGCTGAGCTCCACCCAGCGCCGGGCGACGAGCCGGGCCAGGAACTGCCGGACCTCGTCCTCGGGGACGGTTTCGTAGCGCGCCCCCAGCCGGGCCACGATCTCGGCCACGGTGTTCCGTCCGTCGCACAGCTCCAGGATGGCCGCGCCGCTGGCGTTCAGGACCACCACCGTCTCGGGGTGCAGCAGGACCTTGCGCTGCCTGGTCCGGCAGAAGGCGACCCGGACGTGGGCCGCCAGCCGGGGCCGGTCCGAGCCGGACACCCCGGCGCCGGGCCGGGTCATGGCGCTGGTCTGGGTCGTTCCGGTTCGGGTCGGGTCCATGGGGGTCACTCCCGGTAGGCCTGGTCGATGGCGTCCATCAGGCTCCACAGGACGTCGCACTTGAACGACAGCGCGTCGACGGCGCGCGCCTGGGACTCGGCGGAGAGGCAGTGCGCGGTGACCACCTCCAGGGCGTGTTCGCAGTCGCGGGGGGCCTGTTGCAGGCGGGCGCGGAAGTAGGCGAGGCCCTCGGGGGCGATCCACGGGTACCACCGCTCGAACGCGGCGAGCCGCGCCGCCATCAGGTCGGGCGCGAACAGCTCGGTCAGCGAGGACGCCACCGCTTCCACCCACGGGCGGGTCCGGGCGAAGTTCACGTAGGCGTCGACGGCGAACCGCGCCCCGGGTACCAGGTGCCGGTGGTCCTGGACCTCGTCACGGGTCAGCCCGGTGGCCTCGGCGAGGCGCAGCCACGCCTCGATGCCGCCCTCGCCCGCCGCGGTGCCGTCGTGGTCGACGATCCGCCGGATCCAGCGGCGACGGACCCCGAGGTCGGGGCAGTTGGAGAGGATCGCGGCGTCCTTGCGGGGGATGCTCTCCTGGTAGTAGAAGCGGTTGGCCACCCAACCCTGGATCTGCCGGCGGCTCAGCCGGCCGGCGTTCATCCGGACGTGGAACGGGTGCTGGTCGTGGTAGCGCCGCGAGTGGGCCCGCAGCGTGTCCACGAAACCGTCGGCGCCGGTGGTGGCGGTTGTCGTCGTCACGGCTCTACACCTGGACCTCTAGGCCGTCCATGGCCACTTCCATGCCGCTGTCCTCCAACGCGCGCCGCTCGGGCGTGTCCGCCAGGAGAACCGGGTTGGTGTTGTTCATGTGCACGAAGATCGTGCGCCCCACGCTCAGCGACGGCAGCCGCGCCAGGCTGCCGTCCGGGCCCGCCATGGGCAGGTGGCCCATCTCCCGTGACGTCCTGCCGGCCAGGCCGAGCCGTGCGAGTTCGTCGTCGTGCCAGCAGGTCCCGTCGATCAGCAGGCATGCGCAGCCCCGGATCTCCGCACACACGTCCTCCGTCAGCGATTGCACCACCGGCAGGTACACCAGACTTCCCCCGCCGCGCTCGTCGGTCAGCCGGTAGCCCACGACGCGGCCGCCGTCCAGCCCGGCTTCGAACCGGTCGCGCTTGGTGGTGGGTACGTCGAACGCCCGGCAGGACAGCCCGTCCGCCAGGGCCAGGCCGGTGCCGGGGGCCACGGCCCGCCACTCGACCGGGCAGTAGCGCTCGAGTGTGCGCAGGATTCCCGAGCCGTCGGTCAGGGTCTTGTGCACCGTCGCCGTGGCGTACAGCCGCAGCGCGCGGGCCTGGCGCAGCAGGAGCAGACCCAGCGTGTGGTCCAGCTCGGCGTCGGTGAGCAGCACCGCCTCCAGCGGCGTCGTCCGGTCGTCGTACGGGTGCAGCCCGGGGAAGGCCTCGATCTGGGCGGGGACGTCGGGCGAGGCGTTGACGAGGAACCACCGGCGGCCGTCGGCGCTGACCGCCACCGACGACTGGGTGCGCGCCATGCCTGGACGGGAGCGGACCGCGGCGCACACCGGGCAGCCGCAGTTCCACTGCGGGGAGCCGCCTCCCGCCGCCGAGCCCAGCACTCGCAGCAACACGTCGGCACTCCCTTCGTCGTCGCCCGCGGACCCGGGTCCGTCCCGACACTCCCGGGGGCCCGGGTTCCTTCCGACACGGCCGTCCGTGGCCCTTCCGGGCCGCCGGGCGGCGCCGGAACGGGCCCGGCGCCGCCCCGCATCCGCGATTCGCTACTCCTCCAACCGAGCGAGGTACATGGTCACCTCGGCCGCGACCGCTATCTCGTCGAAGTCGGGCGTCTCCCACACAGCGAGCTGGGACTCCATGGATTCACCTCCTCTCTGCCGGGATCACGGCAGGCTCCGGTCACGCGCTACATCGGTTCCGGGAGGGCGAAGACGATCAGGGCGCTTCCGTGCCCCGCGCCCAGCATGCCGGGGAGGAATCCCTCGGCCCATCCGCCCCAGCCGACCGGCACGGCCACGTACTGCCTGCCTTCGACCATGTAGGTGGTCGGGCTGCTGTGGTGGCCGCTTCCGCACTGGAACTGCCACAGCAGTTCCCCGGTGCGGGCGTCGAGCGCGTTGAACTCCCCGGAGGCCTCGCCGGCGAACACCAGGTCGCCGCCGGTGGCCAGCGTCGAGGCGCACATCGGGAGTTCGTTGCGCCAGCGCCACTTCTCGTCGCCGCTCGCGTCGAACGCGCTGACGGACCCTGCCATGTCCTCGATGTCCACCTGAACACCGGCGCCCCAGTAGGGGATGCTCTCCTTGAACTCCCGGCGCCGCCGGGTGGCGGTGGCACCGGTGTCCTGGACGGGGACGTAGAAGAGGCCGGTCTTCGGGCTGTAGGACGCGTGGGTCCATTCCTTGGCGCCGGCCGGACCCGGGTAGAAGTGGACCGGTTCTCCTTCCTTGTCCGGGTACACCTTGGCCGTCACCTGTCCGTCCCTCGTGATCGCCCCCCAGGTGATGCGGTCGACGAAGGGGGTGATCCCGACCCTGGCGCCGTTCGTGCGGTCGAGGACGAAGAAGTAGCCGTTCTTGTCGAAGTGGCCGAGCAGTTTGCGCCCGTCCTGCTCGAAGAGGATGCACTCGCCGATGCTGTCGTAGTCCCACAGGTCGTGCGGGGTGCACTGGTAGTGCCAGCGGATCTGACCGCTGTCCACGTCCACGGCGATGATGCTGTCGGTGAAGAGGTTGTCGCCCTCGCGGACCGCTCCGTCGAAGTCGGGCGCGGGGTTGCCGGTGCCCACGTACAGCAGGTTCGTCTCCGGGTCGAAGGTGCCGGTGATCCAGCAGTTCGCCCCGCCCCGCGCCCAGGCCTCGCCGTCGGCGGGCCAGGTGTCCGAGCCGGGCTCGCCGGGCTTGGGCACCGTGTAGCACCGCCACTGGTGCTCGCCGGTCTCGAGGTCGAACGCGTCGAGGTGGCCCCGCACGCCGAACTCGCCGCCGGAACTGCCGACGATGAGCATGTTCTTCACGACCAGCGGGGCGAGCGTGGCGCTCTCCCCGGCCCGGACGTCTCCGTAGGTCTTGTCCCAGACCCGCTTGCCGGTGGTGGCGTCGAGCGCGAGGACACGGGCGTTGGCCGTGACGAAGAAGACCTTTCCCCGGGCCACGGCGACCCCGCGGTTCACGTTCCCGCAGCACAAGGACACGTCGAAGGGGACGGCGTGCTTGTACCGCCAGATCTCCACACCCGTCTTCGCGTCCAGGGCCCAGACCCAGCCGTCCCAGCCGGAGAGGAACATGACCCCGTCGACGACGATCGGGGCGGCCTCGAAGGAGTAGGTCGACGCGCCCGCGATCAGACCGGTCGTGCCGGCCTGAAAGACCCATGCCGGGACGAGGCGTTTGACGTTCTCCGTGTTGATCTGGTCCAGCGGGCTGTACCGCTGCCCGTCGTAGGCGCCGTAGTAGGTGAGCCAGTTGTGGGGCTCCTCGCGGGCGTTGAGTATCCGCTCGTAGTCGACGCCGGCCACCACCGGCGGCGCGACGTCCCCGCCGGCGACCTTGCCGCTCAGGAGGCCCTGATCGACGGCCTCACCCGCGTCGACGTAATCGGCGTAGTCGACGGTCATTTCGTCCACCTCCTGCTTCGGCTCAGGGCTGTGGCTGTTCGGGACGGTCCAGGCGAGCCTCCGGCGGGGCGTCCCCCAGCACCACGATGGATCCGGTGAGCCCCCGGCCCTCGTCGTTGCCCGTGGGCGAGGCGAACCAGTAGTAGCCCGGGCCGTCGAGGTTGAGGTGCGCGTGTCCGTGCGAATGGTTCACCAGCCAGATGAACTTCCTGTCGCCGTTGCTCGGCAGAAGGGCGCAGTGCGTGTTCAGGTCGTCGTTGACGAGCTCCAGCTCGATGTCGCCTCCATGGGGCATGACCAGAATGGAAGGATCCCAGGTCAGCTCGTCCGGGTTGATGCGAATCGTGGCCTTCATGCTGCCGTCCGGCTGCTCGGCGGCCTGCCCGATGCTCCCGGTTCCCAGCACCTGACCCAGCGCCGCTTTGTTCTGTGCGGCCAACCCGAGCTTGTCCAGCAGGTCGGCTCGCTCCTGCGCGATTGTCATCGGGGTTTCTCTCCCCTCATTCCAATTCTGTGGCCATTCCGCATCGGCCGCACCGAAGCCGGCACACGGCGGCCTTTTGCAGGCACCTCGTAATTTCCCTTTCGGCATCGCCCGGGGCGCGACCGAAATCGGTACCCGAGGAGCGCACCGCACCGAATGGACGGCACCGGAAAGGGCGCGATATCGGTGGTCGCGAATCACGCTACGCCGGACGGATCACACCGACAAGGCGAGTCCTGATGCGGGCGGGACCATACCGTTCGTCCGCGACCGTCCGCCGTTCACAGCCGATGTGCCACCGTTCGGCGCGGCCGGGCCCGTACCGCGGCACGCCGGTCAGACGAGGTCGTACCGGTCGAGGTTCATGACCTTGGCCCACGCGGCGACGAAGTCGCGCACGAACCTCTCCCCCGCGTCGTCGCTCGCGTAGACCTCCGCGACGGCGCGCAGCTCGGAGTCCGAGCCGAAGACGAGATCGACACGGCTGCCGGTCCACCGGACCTCGCCGGTGGCGCGGTCGCGCCCCTCGAAGGTCTCCGCGGCCGCGGACGTCGGCCTCCATTCCGTGCCCGTGTCGAGCAGATTCACGAAGAAGTCGTTGGTCAGCGATCCGGGCGCCGAGGTGAAGACCCCCAGCGGCGACTGCCGGTGGTTGGCGCCCAGCACCCGCAGGCCACCCACGAGGACGGTCATCTCGGGCGCGCTCAGGCCCAGCAGGTTCGCCCGGTCGACCAGCAGGTGCTCCGGCGCCGGCCGGCCGCCCTTGCCGCGGTAGTTGCGGAATCCGTCCGCGGCCGGCTCGAGGGGGGCGAAGGACTCCACGTCGGTCCACTCCTGCCCGGCGTCCGTGCGTCCCGGACTGAACGGGACCTGCACGTCGTGGCCGGCGTTCCTGGCGGCCTGCTCCACGGCGGCGGCTCCGCCGAGCACGATGAGGTCGGCCAGCGAGATCTTCCCGTCCCCGGTCCCCGAGTGGTTGAAGGACTCCTGGATGCCCTCCAGGGTATGCAGCACCTGTGCCAGCGTGTCGGGATCGTTGACCTCCCAGCCCCGCTGCGGCTCCAGGCGGATGCGCGCGCCGTTCGCCCCGCCGCGCCTGTCACTGACGCGGAACGTCGAGGCCGACGCCCACGCGGTCGAGACGAGCTGCGGTACGGACAGCCCGGAGGCGAGGACCTGCCTCTTGAGCGCGGCGATGTCCGCCGCCCCGACCAGCGCGTGGTCCACGGCGGGGACCGGGTCCTGCCAGAGCAGCCTCTCCCGGGGAACCAGCGGCCCGAGGTAGCGCTGGATCGGGCCCATGTCGAGGTGCGTCAGCTTGAACCAGACCCGGGCGAAGGCATCCGCCAGCTGATCGGGGTTCTCCAGGAAGCGGCGCGCGATCGGCTCGTAGACGGGGTCCGTCCGCAGCGCGAGGTCGGTCGTCAGAATCGTCGGCGCGTGTGTCCTCGTCGGATCGTGGGGGTCCGGCACGGTGCCGGCCCCGCCGCCGTCCCTCGTGGTCCACTGCCACAGACCGGCGGGGCTCAGCTCCAGGTCCCACTCGTAGCCGAACAGGGTCTCGAAGTAGCTGTTGTCCCATTGCGTCGGGGTGGGTGTCCACGTGCCCTCGAGCCCGCTGGAGATGGCGTCCGCGCCCTTTCCGGTGCGGTAGCTGCTCTTCCAGCCCAGGCCCTGCTGCTCGAGGGGGGCGCCCTCCGGTTCGGGGCCGAGGTGGGCGGCCGGGTCGGCCGCGCCGTGGGTCTTGCCGAACGTGTGGCCTCCCGCGATCAGCGCGACGGTTTCCTCGTCGTTCATCCCCATGCGCCGGAACGTGTCACGGATGTCCCGGGCCGAGGTGAGCGGGTCAGGGACGGTGTTCGGTCCCTCGGGGTTGACGTATATGAGGCCCATCTGGTCGGCGGCCAGGGGGCTCTCCAGCTCCCGGACGCCGCCGTGGCGTTCGTCGCCGAGCCAGGCCTGCTCGGGACCCCAGTAGACGTCCTCGCCCGGCCCCCAGACGTCCGCCCGGCCGCCGGCGAAGCCGAAGGTGGTGAGGCCCATCGTCTCCAGGGCCCGGTTGCCCGCGAAGATCATCAGATCGGCCCAGGAGATCTTGCGGCCGTACTTCTTCTTCACCGGCCAGAGCAGCCGGCGCGCCTTGTCGAGGTTGCGGTTGTCCGGCCAGCTGTTCAGCGGCGCGAACCGCTGCATGCCGTCTCCCGCGCCGCCACGCCCGTCGGCGACGCGGTACGTGCCCGCGCTGTGCCACACCATCCGGATCATGAGCGGTCCGTAGTGACCGAAGTCGGCCGGCCACCACTCCTGCGACGTCGTGAGCGTTTCGTCGACGTCCCGCGCAAGGGCGTCGAGGTCGAGCGTCCGGAACTCCGCGGCATAGTCGAAGTCGTCGCCCATGGGGTCGGCCTCGGCGGGACGGTTCTTGAGAATCCCCAGGTCGAGCCGGTCCGGCCACCAGTCGCGGTTGCTCGCGCCCCTTGTCGCGTGACCGCGCGGCCCGGCCGGTACGGAGAGGCCGAGGCCGTCCACGCCGCCGGCGTTGTGCACGCCGGCGCCGGCGTCCGGACTGTCAGACACGGGACCCTTCCTTCCGTGAACTCAGGTCGCGCCGGGGCACTCAGATGTCCAGCGCGCGACGCACCGCCGCCGTGTGCCGCCGGGACACCGGCACCGTCTCGTTCGCCCGCTCGTCCATGACCAGGGACAGCTCGCCCTTCACACCGCGCTCGATCTCCCTGATGCGGCTGAGGTTGACCACATACCGGCGGTGCACCCGCAGGAAGCCCACGTCCGCCAGCTCACCTTCGAGTTTGTCCAGACTCACGGAGGCGGCTCGCAGTCGCCCCTGATCGGTGGACAGCCATACGTCGTTCCCCTGCGACTCGGCGACGGACACCTCCTGCGGTCGCAACAGCACCAGCCGGTTGTCCCGCGTCGCGACCAGCCGGCGCGGCTGCGCCCGCAGGTGCGCAGCCCCCTCCGGCTGGGGCAGCCGCGCCCCGTCGGAGGAGCCGAAGAACACCAGGTGGCCGATCAGGCGGCCGGACGAGAAGACCGGTCGGATGCTGATCGAGGTCGGCTCGTCGGCGAGGTGGGCGAAGATCTGCGTCGAGCCGACCCAGTCGGGATTGTGGGCCGCCTGTCTCGTAGCGTACCGGGCCGCGGTGATCAGTTCGGGCAACCCGGGGTTCCACCGCAGCGTGGGGTCGACCGCCGGGGTGCACGCCGGAACGCCCAGGAGCACGCTCGCCATGTCGTCGGCGATGACCACCTGGCCCGCGGTGTCCACCACGGCGAGTGCCGCACCGGAGTGTGCCCTGGCCTGGGCGTAGGCCGCGACCAACTCGGCACCGCTGTCCCGGGCGCGCCTCTTCAGGGGGCACTGGGTCATGGTGGCCGCGTTCGCCAGCCAGCTCTCCGTGGACGCGGGCAGCCGGCTGCGCCAGCGGCAGACGGTCAGGACCGCGATCGGTTCTCTGGTGACCACGTCGCGCACCGCGATGCCGGCACAGACCCAGTCGTGGAGCGTCTGGCACCAGTGCTCCGCACCCCTGATCAGCACCGGGCCGTGCGCTTCGAGCGCCGTGCCCATGGCGTTGGTGCCGACCGCGCACTCCGACCAGCAGAACCAGGGCGCCAGACGGGGGTCGACGGCTCTGGCGAGCGTCGCTTGGTCACCCCACTCGGCCAGGATCCGGCCGGTGGCATCGGTGACGGTGACGAGGCCACCGGCGTTGCCCACTTCATGGGCCACGGAGGCGGCACGGAAACCCAGCTCGGCGACGACCACACCGTGCTCGGGCGTATGGTCCGGCTCGGCGACGGCCACCGGGGCCTGGGTGAGGTGAGGATCGACCCTGTACTGCTCTCGGCAGCGATGCCAGGAGATCGCCACCAGGGGCCGGACGTCCGGGACCTCGTCCTCGCCCCGCACGAACCGTTCCCACGCCGCCAGCACGGCGCCGCCGTCCAGGTTCGCCGGGACGGACTCGAGCCGCTGTGGATCGCTCATGGCTCAGAACCGCCCTTGGCCCTTACCCGGCGCAGGACGGCGCGCGGGATGCGGGCGGTTCGCTCGTCGCGGCCGGGCCTACGGCGGACGGGGCCCGCCTGGCGCGTCTTCCTGCTTCGTCACTCGTTCCAGGCTGTGTCACAGACCTGCGCTTCCCAGCCTAGGACGGTTGCCGAGCCGCGCACATCTGCCGGCCGCGGGTTGGCCGCCGCTCCCGCGCGCCGGCCGCCGGGCGGCCCCGCCGGAAGGGCGCCGCATATCCTTCTGCCGTGGCGAACTGGCGGCGGTCTCTGGCGGACGGGTTCTGGGCCCTGGACCGGGCCCTGGGTGGGCAGCGGCGTCCGACGCGGATCCAGAAATGGCTGGCCCGACCGCCGATCGGCACCGGCATCTGCGTCGCAGTGCCCTTCACTCTCCTCGTCCTGTCGCTGTCGCGTGCGGAGGAACCGGACGATCCACTGTTCGCTGTGGTGTCCGGGCTGCTCATGGGGCTTGTCTTCGGCCTCACGGCCCTCTCGGAGCGGCTCCGGCAACGCCGGCTCAAGCGTCTTGGGATATGGGACGGATCTTGAGAGGGCAGGATCCGGCCATCGTCGCGGGAGACCGCCCATGACGACGCGGAGGCGGGGCACCCCGTGAGTTCGTCCTCGACGTGCGGTCCGGTCAGCTCAGCAGGGCAGCCGTGAACGTCTCGCGGTGGTCCGCCAGCCATGTCCGCATACGGTCCCAGCGTTCCCATCCGCCCCGTTCGGCCAGCGCCCGGAGATAGACGGGGTCGCCGTCGGCGACGCGAAGCATCGTTCCCCCCTCGCCGGCGCGGGCCCCGGCCGGACTCACAGCACGCTGCCGTCCCGGCCGGGACTTTGTCTCAGGTCGTGGTGAGGCGTGCGATCGTGCCGATCTCCAGAGCGGTCCACATCGCGCCGTCCGGACCTTGGGTTATGCCGTGGGGTTCCGAGGCCGGGGTGGGAAGGTCGTGCTCGTCGATGCGGCCGTCGGGTGTGATCCGGCCGATGCGGCTGGCTCCCCATTCGGTGAACCAGCAGTTTCCGTCAGCGTCGGTGGCGATGGCGTGCGGGCGTGACGCACGGTCGGGCAGGGGGAATTCGTCGACCTTCCCGTCCGGCGTGATCCGTCCGACCTGACCGGCGCCGATCTCGACGAACCACATGGCGCCGTCGGCGCCGGCCGTGATGCCGACCGGCGCGCCGGCCGGTGTGGGCAGCGGGTGGACGGTGACGTCCCCGTCGCGTCCGATGGCGCCGATCGCGTTCGCCTGGTTCATCGTGAACCACAGCCGGTCGTCCGCGCCGGCGGCGATGGCCGACGGGAAGGCACCCGAGAGCGGGAGAGGAAACTCGGTGACCTGCCCGTCGGGCGTGATGCGGCCGATGCGGTCGGCGTTGGCCTCGGTGAACCACAGTGCCTCGTCGGGGCCCGCGGTGATGCCGAACGGCCCCGCGTCCGGCGTTGGCAGCGGGAACGACGTGATGTCCCCGCTCGTGGTGACGCGGGCGATCCGGTGGCCGCGGAACTCGGTGAACCACAGCGCGTCGTCGGGCCCTGCCGTGATGATCGAAGGTCCGCTTGAGGCCGGTTCGAGCTGGTGGGAGGTGACGTCACCGGCGAGGGTGATACGGCCGATCCGTCCGTGGTGGACCATGGTGAACCACAGTGCGCCGTCCGGTCCGGCAGTGATCGCGTAGGGTCCGGCCTCACGGTCGGAGACGGAGAACTCTTCGATCGCGACGGACGGACGACTCGGCATCGGCGGATTCCTTGATCGGCGAACGGTGCAGCGCGCATGCGGATGCTATCCGTGCCCACTGCGCCCACGCTCCTGAATTCCGGCCCTGCGGCAGCGAGGCGTCCGGCAGGGCGGGGACCAGCCGGTCCCGGAGTCCTGGCTCAGACGCCGGGGAGCCCCTTCACTCTGCCGCGACATCCTCGTGGAGCGCGCCGCTCGGGGGGTTGCGACATCCGGTGAGGAGGAGGGCGACCATGCGCTTGGCGTCGGCCTGGTCGTAGTCGGGGCCGGTGATGCAGAGGTTTCCGACGGCGCGCATGAGCGTGTAGGCGGCGATGCCCGGGCGGAGTTCGCCGTCGGCGGCGCAGGCGTCCAGCAGCGTCGCGCAGGCCGGGACCAGGGTGTCGAGCATGAGGGCGTGGAGGTTCTCCAGCCCCGGATCGCCGGACCCCAAGGCCGCGCCGAGGCCGTGCTTCGTCACGAGGAAGTCCACGAACGCGTCGGTCCACAGGGTCAGCGCGGTGAACGGCGAGGCGGACTCCTCCAGGAGCCGGGGCGCGAGAGCGGCGCAGGCATCGATCTGGTGCCGGTAGACGGCGGTGACGAGGTCCGCGCGGGTCGGGAAGTTCCGGTAGACCGTGCCGACACCGACGCCGGCGCGTTCGGCGATGTCACGGACGGGCGCCTGGACGCCCTGCTCGACGAAGACCGCCGCAGCGGCCTCCAGTACGCCGCTGCGGGTGCGCTGCGCCTGTGCTCGGCGTACCCCGACCGGCTCCGCCACGGATGCCTCCCTTTACTCGCGGAACAATGTTCCGCTAAGTTGGCGGAACGTCGCTCCGCCAAAGTATGGCAGAGCCGTTTCGCAGAGAAAGCACAGGTCTCCCATGTCTTCCCGCGTCCTCGGTCCGCAGATCGTCTCGGTCAAGCCCATCGTCGTACCCGCACCTGGCCGCGGCATCGACCTGCCGGTCAAGGTCACCGCTCCCCCGTCGGGCCAGGCCCTGCCCGTGATCGTCTTCTCCCACGGCAACGGGTGGTCCCTGGACGGGTACGAGCCCCTCGTCGACCGGTGGGCCGCCGCCGGATTCGTCGTGGTGCAGCCCACCCACCTGGACTCCCGCCGCAACGCCATCGGCTGGGACGACCCACGCTTCGCCACCGTCTGGCGCGTGCGTATAGCCGACCTGCACGCGATCCTCGACAACCTCGGCGACATCCTGGCCCAGGCCGGCCTGGAGACCCGCGCCGACCGTGAGCGCATCGCCGTGGCCGGCCACTCCTGGGGCGCCCAGACCGCGGGCGCCGTCCTCGGTGCCCGCGTACTCGACGCCGACGGCGTTCCCGGCGAGGACTTCTCCCACCCCGCGGTGTCGGCCGGCGCGCTGATCGCCGCGACCGGAACCGGCGACACCCTCACCCCGTTCGCCGCCGACCACCTTCCGTTCATGAGGCCGGACTTCTCCACCATGGCCACCCCGGCCCTGGTCGTCGCGGGCGGCAAGGACCAGTCGCAGCTCTCCACCCGCGGGCCGGAGTGGTTCACCGACGCCTACCACCTCGGCCCGGCCCCCAAGAGCCTGCTCACCCTCGCCGAGGCCGAGCACACCATGGGCGGCGTCGCCGGTGAGAGGGTGGCCGAGACCACCGACGAGGACCCCGCCCGCGTCGCCTTCCTCGCCGACACGATCGCCGCCTACCTGCGCGCTGCCCTCGGGCTCGACGACGCCGAGTGGACCCGCCTCGTCGGCACCGCCGAGGACCGCGACGGTACGTGGAGCATCACCGGCAAGTGAGCCCGGTCCGGCAGTACTGGGGCCCGTCGCCGAACGGCGGCCGTGCAGAGGAACGCCCAGGTCTGCCCTGCGCCGAACGGCCGAGCGGAGGAACGCCCAGGTCTGCCCTGCGCCCGCGGTCCGCCGGGTGCCGTCAGGACGCCTGCTCGAAGGCGAGGTCGCTGGCCAGCACCGCGGCTCCGGTCACACCGGCGCGCGGCCCCAGCTCGGACAGCACGACGGGCAGGTTCCTCGTCGCGAGCGGCAGTGACCGGTGGTAGACGACGCTGCGGATCTCGGCGAGGAGGACGTGGCCGAGCTGGGCGAGCCCGCCGCCGATCACGATCATCGAGGGGTTGGCGAAGCTGACCAGGCCGGCGAGCACGCCGCCGACGTGGCGCCCCCCGTCGCGGATGAGCTGGATGCACGTCGTGTCCCCCGCCGACGCGCCCTCGGCCACGTCCCTGGCGGTGACCGTGCCGGAGGCGGCCAGCCGTTCGGCCAGTGCCGGGGAGCGGTGCGAGGAGGCGGCCGCGGTCGCCTCGCGGGCGAGTGCGGCGCCGCTGAACAGCGCCTCGACGCAGCCGACGTTGCCGCAGGAACAGACTGGCCCCTGCGCGTCCACCTGGATGTGCCCGATGTCGCCCGCGCAGCCGTCGGTCCCGCGGTAGACGTCGCCGTCCTGGTAGATGCCGCACCCGACCCCGGTTCCGATCTTGACGAACAGGAAGTCGTCGACCGAGCGCGCTGCGCCGCTCTGCCGCTCCCCTACCGCCATGATGTTCGCGTCGTTGTCGACGACAGCGGGGCAGCCGTGTTCACGGGTGAGGTACTCGCGCACGGGGAAGCGGTCCCAGCCGGGCATGATCGGCGGCGACACCGGTACCCCGTCACGGAAGCTCACGGGACCGGGCACCCCGATGCCGACCGCGGTGAGCCGCTCGTAGGCCCCCTCGGCGCGGGCCTTGGCGAGCAACTCGTCGGCCCGGCGCAGGATCGCCTTGGGCCCGGAGCGGAGGTCGGCGGGCTCCTGGTACGCCGCGACCTGCTCCAGCCGGCTGTTGGTCACCGCGACGTCGATCGAGGTGACGCCCAGGTCGACGGAGGCGAAGCGCAGATCAGGATTCAGTTCCACGAGCGTGGAGCGGCGGCCGCCCCTAGAGGCGGCCGCCCCGGCTTCGGCGGCGTAGCCCGCCGCGATCAGACGCTCCAGTTCGGCGAGCAACCGCCGCCGCGACACCTCGAGTCGGTCGCCCAGCTCGGCACGCGACAACGCGCCTTCGTCGCGCAGCAGCCGCAGCAGCTCGGCATGGAGCGGTTGTCGACTTCGCACGGGGTCCCCTCTGACGCGTTCAACAGCGCATGCCGCGCCACGGTCTTCACGATAGTGACTCCGGTCAGGAGCGTTCCATACCCTTCCGTCGCGTCTCCGGTGCCGGGTCGCCTTTTGGCTGGTTGTACGTCCTGGTGGCGGGGTGATGGAGGGTCACCCCGCGTCCCGCGCCGCCGCGGCGGCCACCGGGTGGGTGGCCGCCGCGACGTGAGCGGGATGGAGCGCCGGCGGTGTCAGCCGCGCAGTGCCGCCATGCCGGCCGCGCTGATCCTGGAGAAGCGCAGGGACTGGCCCGGGTCCGAGGTGCCGCCCGGGGCGTTGTCCTGCTCGTAGTTCGCGTTGTAGTGCCCCTTGGCGCCGACGCCCCGGTAGAAGGTGGTGTAGTCGATGTCGCTGCGCGGGTCGCCGAACGGAATGAAGTTGTAGCCGTTGCCGACACCGGGCGCCTCGCCGGTGGCGTCGCCGTCCTTGGCGTGGAAGAGCTGGTAGCGCTGGGGCTGCCTGGCGACCTGGGCGGCCGGGTCGAAGACGTCCTCGACGCGGTTGCCCTCCCAGTCGTAGCGCCACCGCCACTGGTGCTGGGCGACGTGCGCCCAGTAGACGTCCATCTCGATGACGCACAGGGCCGGGTCGGTGACGTCGAGGTAGTGCTGCATGAGGCGTTTGCCCGACTCGCCTCGTACCTGGGTGGGTGCGATCGGCTTGCCGGTCACCCGGTCCTGGGTGACGGTGACCATCGGTCCGTCCTGCAGGAAGTTGTAGGCCGGGGAATGGTTGTGGGTGTAGAGGTGGATGCCCGACTTCTGGCTGATGGTGTTCAGGGCCTCCCACTTCTCGCCGGCGACGGTCCACGGCTCGATGTTGCGGTTGCCGGAGTTCGTCGGGTCGTTGCCGGTGCCCATGAACGGCATGCCGAGTATCGCCGCGAACTCCAGCTCGGTCTGCAGCCGTTCGTAGTCCTGCGCGGTCATGGTGCCGCCGGCGCTGTTCGGGCCGTACCAGGTGTTGGGGATGAAGCCGTGGTTGCCGATCGCCTCCAGGCCGTAGGCGTCGAGGAAGCCGCGCAAGGTGCGCGCGTACGCCAGGTACGCCGCCCGGGACTGCGGCGTGGTGACGCCGCCGGGCGCGGGGTTGGGCACGTCGCCGCCGGGGTTCGCGGCGTTCTGGCCGTAGCCGGCGAACTCGATCTGCTTGAAGCCGCACTTCGCGAGGAACTCGAACAGTTCCGCCCAGCCGCCGGGCAGCGGTACGAGCGGGCCGAGGTCGGTGGGGTCCTGCGGGAAGTCGGGGCCGCCGAGGTAGCCCATGGTGGGGGCGACGCCGAGTGCTCTGCTCGCCGCGACGCCGACCCGGGTGGGCACGTCGCGCTGGCTGTAGGTGATCGTGCCCAGCTTACCGGCGGGGATGAGTCTGCCGTTGGCCGCGCTCGCCCGGGCCGGCGTGAACACGGACGCCGGGCCGATCGGGCTGAGCGCCGCGGCCACCGCCGCGCCCGCGCCGACCATGAAGCGGCGCCGGTTGAGGTTGCTGTTGAAGCCCATGCTGGTGCCTCTTTTCGACGTGGCTGTACCTGATCAGTGCCGGGGCCGGGGGCGCCGCGGTGGGTCTGCGGCGCCCCCCCCCCCGCCACCGGGTCGTGCTGGGTCCGGCCGGGCCTAGGGAGCGCTCACTCCTTGTCCGCCGAACTCGGCCCAGTTGAGGTTGAAGAGGTTGGCGCCGCTCTGGCCGCCGGTGACCGACCGGAACACCAGGTAGATCTTGTGTTTGCCGCCCGGGTCGGTGACCGGGAACTTCTGGCTCCGCCAGGTTCCCGTGTCGCCGGTCGAGGTGAGGTTCGCCGTCGTGAGGACCGGCCCGCCGGCCGAGTCGAGGTGGACCTCAACGGCGGCCATCGGGCTGCCCGCGGGCACCTGCGTCGAGGTGCTCGCCACCCGGAACGTCAGCGCGTCGATGCCGTGCAGGTCGAACGGTCCGTTCAGGGCGATGTAGTCGCCGTCGCCGAGGCTGCCGCGGTGCTGGCTGCCGCCGGCCGGGTCGTTGGTCGTGGCGACGTTGGTGCCGGACTGGTCCAGGGCGAACTCGACCTCCTGACGCTTCTGCCGGATCTGGTTCTGGGTGACCGTCGTCAGCGCCGGTACCCCTCCGGGACCGCCGCGGTCGGTGTAGGAGGCGCTGACGACGCCGAAGACGTTGCCGCCGTGGGAGACGTCGTCGGGATCGGTCTGCAGCACGCCCGTGCAGCCGTGGACGGACTGCTCGGCGTGGCCGTGGGTGTCGTGGCCGAGGACGAACGTCACCTCGACTCGGCTGCAGTCGACCGTCCCGTCCTCCGGGTCGGTGACCGTCACCGAGAACGGGATGTCCTCACCGAAGGAGAACAGGCCGCCGTCGACGGGTGCGTTGACCTTCACGA
Source organism: Streptomyces sp. 1-11 (assembly GCF_007176755.1). Taxonomy (GTDB): domain Bacteria; phylum Actinomycetota; class Actinomycetes; order Streptomycetales; family Streptomycetaceae; genus Streptomyces. The sequence goes on along the minus strand of NZ_BJTV01000007.1, from coordinate 43,017 downwards.
CGGGCGCGGTGTTGCCGACCGTGATGGTCGTGTTCGCCGAGGCCGACTTGCCGCTGGAGTCGATCACCGTCAGCTTCGCGGTGTACTGCCCGGGCGTCGTGTAGGTGTACTGCGGGTCGGGGTCGACGGAGTCGACGACTCCGTCACCGTTGAAGTCCCACTCGAACCGGATCGAGTCGGCCGCGTCGGGGTCCCGCGAACCGTCGCTGGAGAAGTTGACGTTCAGCGGTGCCGGACCGTTCGTCGGCGTGGCCGTGAGCTTCGGGATCGGGGCGCGCTGGCCCTTGACGTAGTCCCACCGGTACAGGCCGGCGTCGGGGTTGCTGGTGAAGAAGCCGTCGCCGTAGGCGAGCAGGTAGAAGTGGCCCTTTCCGTCGAACTGGAGGTCCATCGGGTTGTCGCACTCGAACGGCTTGCTCGTGTCCGGGGCCCGCTGGGCGTTGAGTCCGGCGCAGTCGAGCGCGTCGTTGATCTTGAACACCCGGTTCTTGGAGTCGAGGCGGACCTCCTTGACGGTGTCCCGGGTGAACTCGCCGGTGAAGATGGCGTTGTCGTAGTAGGGCGGCAGTTTCGTCCGGTCCGGGTTGTCCGGGTCGAAGTGGTACTTGGCCGCGCCGTGCGGGCCGACTCCGCCGGTGCCGAGCTCGGGGAACAGCCGCGGGCAGGTGGTGGCGCCGGAGCCGTTGTAGTACGCGGCGCACGGCGTGCCGATCGGGTTGTCGGCCCGGTTCTCGGGCGTGAACGAGTACCAGATGTCGGCGTTGGCGACCGGCGGGGCGTACTCGAGACCGGGCTCGACGGACGGGCCGCCCTCGAGGTTCCACCGGGAGTCGTTCTTCGGTCCGCGGTCGGGGTTGTCGCACTCGAAGGGCTGCGCGGGGCTGTCCAGCGGCGTCGAGGTGTTGAAGTTCCAGCGGTAGTACGGCAGGTCCTGGCGCACGCACATCGGCCAGCCGTAGTTCGCCGGCCTGCGCACGATCTCGACCCGGCCGGTGCCCGCGGGCCCGCGGAAGTTCTGCGGGGTCTGTGAGTCGGGCGAGTAGTCGGTGATGTAGGCGACGTCGTTCTCGTCGACCTGGATCCGGAACGGGTTGCGGAAGCCCATCGCGTAGATCTCCGGACGGGTCTTCTCCTTGCCGACCGGGAAGAGGTTGCCCGAGGGGACCGTGTAGGCGCCGCCGAACTTGTTCTGGGCGCCGGTGGCGATGTCGCCGTCCTTGACCGAGATGCGCAGGACCTTGCCGCGCAGGTCGTTGGTGTTCTGCGCCGAGCGGCGGGCGTCGACGAACGGGGCGTTGTACTGCCCGGTCGTGGTCTTCATGTCGTTGAAGGGGGAGAAGCCGCCGGAGTTGCCGCCGCCGGAGGGGGTGTCGTCGCCGGTGGTCAGCCACAGGTTGTCGTGGCTGTCGAAGTCGATGTCGCCCGCCACGTGGCAGCAGGCGCCCCGGTTGACGGGAACGCGCATGATCTCCTGCTCGGACCCGACGTCGAGGTGCGCCGGTGTGTCCCCGTCGGCGTCGACGAACTTGAACCGGGACAGCTGGAAGTACCCGACCCAGGGGTCCCAGACGGACGGTGAGGCCCCGGTGGTCGGCGCGTCCGCCGTCGGCGTCGTCTGCGTGACGACCTCACCGGTCGACAGCTTCACGTCCTTCACGGTGGGAGGCGCGTAGTAGAGGTAGACCCAGTGGTTGGTCTTGAAGTCGTTGTCGATCCCCGGCCCGTACATGCCGTCTTCGCTGTTGGTGTAGACGGGGATCTGGGCCAGCACGGTGGTCTTGTTCGACTTGGGGTCGTGCAGCCGGATGCTGCCGCGGCGGTCGGTCTGGAGGGTCCGGCCGTCGGGAAGGACGTCGAAGCCGATCGGCTCGTTCAGGTTCGGCGGTGTCGCGACGGCCGTCTGCTGGTAGTTGGAGAGCACGGTCGCGCCGCAGTCGGAGTACACCGGGTCCGCCTGGCCGGCCGCCCACTTGATCGCGCCGCCGAGGTGCGAGCGCATGTCCTTCTCGCCGAAGCTGTCCGCGGTGTTCCCGAGCGCGGTGTAGAAGGAGCGGCCGCCCGCCCAGTCCTTGCACCAGGTGACCGGGTGGTCGTAGCCCATCTTGCCGCCGCTGATGCCGGTGAGGTCTCCGCCCCACGACTGCTTCTTGAAGGCGTCCTCGACGACGGTGGCGAGGACATGGCTCTTGCCCCGCACGTTGGACTTGAAGTTGTACCAGTCGTCGGTGTGGGTCCAGTACTCCGGCAGGTTCTTCGACGCGTCATGGACGCGGTCGGCGACCTTGACGGTGCCGGGCTGCACACCGGCCCGGCCGGAAGCGCGGGTGCCGAGCGCGTCGGACAGGAAGGTCCAGTCGGGCTGGGCCTCGATCGCCGAGCCGATGCCGACGAAGCCGCCGCCCGCTCGGTAGTAGGCCTCGAAGGCGTCCTGCTGACCGGTGGTCAGCACGTCGCCGCTGGTGTTGAGGAAGACGACGGCGCGGTACTGCTTGAGATGCTCCTCGTCGAACTTGCGTGCGTCGTCGGTGACTTGCACCGCGAAACGCAGCTGGTCGCCCAGCTGTCTTATGGCGCTCACGCCGGCGTCGGTGACCGCCGGCTTCGGGTCCGCGGACTTGGTGAAGATAAGGACTCTGTACTGATTGCCGGAGCTTTCCCGCGCCGCGGCGTCCGGTGGGGACGCCGCGGCGGAGACGGACACCGACGCCAGGCCGATGAGCATGCTGCCCACGAGTGCGAGCAGCGTGCCGAACACGGTGAGGCGGCGGCGGAGGGCAACGCGCATGGAACCTCCTCAGGATGGGGCGGGACCAACGGGCCCTCATACGGAGACGGCCCGGCCGGGAAGGGTGCGGTATGCGCCGGAATGTTCAGAACCAGACGGACTGCTGATGGAACACAGCGGTGCGGGCGGGACGGGGACGACGTGACGGCAGGTGCGTTTGCTACGCCCGAGCTGCGCGTCAGCGCCCACCGGAATCACTGGTGAGCGACTGGCTCGGTCCAAGTTCTGGCGGGATCGTATAGCCGCGAATGCGCCAAAGATAGAGTTCGTTGCGCGAAAGTTTCACCCAAAGATCTAGAACTTCTGCTCAGACAAGCAAAAGTCCGTTGGCGGTGAGAGAAACGCCGATGTCCGGCCGTGCAGGCGCGAGCGCCGTCGTACTCGCGCGGCGACGAGCGGGGGCGCCCGCGCGACACGCGGCGGCGGCGACGGGTAATCTGCGGACCATGATCGACGCCACTGTTTCGACGCCGCAGGCCGCGTTCGACACGCTGCTGGCCGGCAACCGGCGATTCGTCGCGGGTACGCCGGAGCACCCGAACCAGGACGCGGCCCGCCGCTCGGAGACCGCGCCCGCCCAGAGCCCCTTCGCCGTGCTGTTCGGATGCGCCGACTCCCGTCTGGCCGCCGAGATCATCTTCGACCGTGGGCTGGGCGACCTGTTCGTGGTCCGCACCGCCGGCCACGTCGCGGGACCGGAAGTGCTCGGCAGCATCGAGTACGGGGTGAGCGTGCTCGGCTCCCCCTTGGTCGTGGTGCTCGGCCATGACGCCTGCGGCGCGGTCGCGGCGACCCGCGCCGCCGTCCAGGACGGCACGACCGCCGGCGGTTACGTACGCGACGTGGTCGAGAAGGTGACCCCCAGCGTTCTGGCCGCCCGCGCGGCCGGCCGCACCGAGGACGCCGACTTCATCGACGAGCACATCAAGCGCACCGTCGACCTTCTGCTGGAGCGCTCCCGCACGCTCTCCGAAGCGGTCGATGCCGGCCGGGCCGCCGTCGCCGGTCTCTCCTACCGGCTCGCCGACGGCACGGCCCACCTCGTCACCGCCCGCGGTCTCGACCTGTCCGCGGACCCGGTGACCTGACCCGACGCTCGGGGCGCGCGCTGAGGCCGGGATCCGCGGACATCGTCTCAGCGCCGCGGCGGAGGCGATGAGCGGGGCTTTCCTGCTCCGCCGGTTCGACCGTCGGCGCAGGGTGCGGCTACCTGGTCAGGTCAGGTGGCCCGCGGCAGCCGTCACCGGGGCCTCGGTCCCCGTGTCGTACTCGCGTCGGCACACACCGGCTCCGCCGGGAGGCCGACGAGGTACCGGGAGCGTTCGGCAGCGGTGAAGCCGCGCCCGAGGGCGCCGCAGATCCGTCGGACAGCCTCGTCCGGACCGGGAAGTGCCGCATCCCACAGGTGTATTTCCGAGTCGCCCGTGCCGTCGGAGACGCCGTCGCCGACCGGGGCCGCGCTCACCAGCGTGTCGCCGTCCGGGCTGAACGCCACCTGTGACGGCATTCCCATCTCGTCGGCGAGGTAGGCACGTTGCTGACGAGTGGTCACGTCCCACAGGCGGATTCCGCTGCCTGCCGGCTGTGGGAGGGAGCCGTCGTCCGGGTTGGCCATGGAGCCGACACTCGCGAGTGTGTCTCCGTCCGGACTGAACGCGACCGCCCACACCAGTCCGTCGTCGCGGGAGAGTTCGGCTTGCTGCCGGCCTGTGCCCACATCCCAGAGCTGGACCTTCCCCCCGGTGGCGTCCGTGGTCGCGCCGGCGAGCAGCTCGCTGTCCGGGCTGAAGGCCACCGACCGTATTTCCCCGTCCACGGTGACGGCGGAGCCTCGCTGTCTGCCCGTGGCCACGTCCCACAACCGCAGAGTGCCGGTTCCGGCGGTGGCGAGCGTCCTGCCGTCGGGGCTGAACGCCACCGACTCGACCTCCGTCCACGGTGGTTCTCCGTGGACGAGTGGGGCGCCGCGCGGCCTGGCCTCCGGCACGTTCCACAGCCGTACCCTGCCGTCCGCACCGCCGTAGGCGAGCGTCCTGCCGTCCGGGCTGAACGCGAACGCGCAGTCGTAGTCCTGGCCGTGGGCCGGGAGTACGGCCCGGACCCGGCCTGACGCCACGTCCCACAGGTGCGCCTCGCCGTTCTGGTCGCCTCCCGCGAGCAGCCTGCCGTCCGGGCTGAACGCCCCGGCGCAGAGAGCGGAGCCACCTCGGTCACGGAGAACGCCCTTGCGCTCGACGTGCGCGGCCATGTCCAACCGCAGCAGATCGCCGTGGTCGCCGGCGCTCAGCAGCGTTCGCCCGTCTCGGCCGAACGTCATCGCGACGACCTGACCGTGGACGGGGTGGGTGCTGCCGGACGACTCACCGTCCGTGTCCCATGTCCGCACCGCGTCTCCGCCTCCGCCGGCGAGGGTCTTCCCGTCAGGGCTGAACGCGACCGACCACACCGCGCCACCGTGTACGAGCGCGGCGTCCGGCTGCCGGCCGGAGGCGGTGTCCCAGAGGCGGATCCTGCCGTCCTCACCTCCACTGGCGAGTGTCTTCCCGTCGGGACTGAACGCGACCGACCATACTTCGCCGCCGTGGGCCAGGGGGTCGTTCCGCTGCCGGCCGGAGGCGGTGTCCCAGAGGCGGATCCTGCCGTCCTCACCGCCGCCGGCGAGTGTTTCACCGTCGGGGCTGAACGCGATCGCCCCTACCTGGCTACCGGGATCGGTGATGGTGCTGCCGCGCTGCCGACCGGTGGCGGCGTCCCACAGCCGTATCTCGCCGTTGGCGGGGTCGCTCGTGCTCGTGCCCGTGCTCGCGACCGTTCTGCCGTCCGGACCGAACGCCACGGAACGCACCTCGCCGTGGTGTGCGGCGCCGGAGCCGCTCCGGTGCTTGCCGGAGCGTATGTCCCAGAACCACACCTTCCCGTCGTGTCCGCCGCCGACGAGCGTCCTGCCGTCGGGGCTGAACGCCACCGACCAGACCCATCCGTCGTGCAGGGCGAGTTCACCTCGCGACCGGTTCGCCCGCACGTCCCACAGCTGGAGTGTGCCGTCGTCACCGCCGCTCGCGAGCGTCCTGCCGTCCGGGCTGAAGTCCAGGGACCGCACCTTGCCGCCATGATGGGTGACGAGGACTCCTCGCTGCCGCCCCGAGGAGACGTCCCACAGACGGATCCGGCCGTCCCTTCCGCCACCGGCGAGCGTCCTGCCGTCCGCGCTGAAAGCCACCGACTGGATGTCCCCGCCCGGTGCGCCGAGTAGGTGGGCGAGTCCGAGGTCGGCCGCGCGCAGGAGGCTGGTGCGCGCCTCCTGGGTGGCCGAGGTCTGGTACGCCTGGACCGCCATCAGCGATGCCAGGTCGGGGGCGCTGTCCAGGAGGGCCTGGGACTGTGCGGCGAGCTGCCGGGACTGTGCCTGGTGCTGCGCGTCGAGCGCTTCCTGGCCGAGCCGGATGGCGACGCCGGTGACGATCAGGGCGAGGGCCAGGAGTGACGCCAGGAGAGTGTTGAGGCGTCGCGTGCGGCGGAGCGCCGCTTGCTGGCGGCGCTCGCCGGCGGCGAGGAAAGCCGCGATCTCGGCGGGAAGGGCACGTTCGCGGGCCCACTGCAGCCCCTCCGCGAGGGCGGTGCCGACGAGCAGGTCGGCGGGAAGGCCGGTGCTGACGTAGCGGTGGTGCAGGTCGGTGACCTGGTGCAGCCATGTCTGGAAACGGTGGTCACTCGCGATCCACAGACGCAGGTCGCTCCAGTCACGTATCAGCGCGTCGTGGATCAGCTCGGTGACCGGTTCACCCGGCCGGCCGTCGGACTGTGATGTCGTGCTGGTGATGATGACCCGGTCGCGGCTCAACGCGGCGATGACCTCTTCGAACACGGCGTCCGAGGCGGAGGGCGCCTCCTTGACGTCGTGGGCGAGAACGCGCAGCCGGGCGAGGGACACCTGCTGGCGGGTGGCCGGTATGCCGTGGGCGTCGTCGGAGGGGCGGACCAGCGCGGTCAGGATGCGTCGCGCGGTGGGACGGTGACCGGCGGGCAGCGCGTTCAAGGAGTTGTTGCACCAGCTTGTCAGGCTTCCCGCGACCTCTCCGATGCGCTGGTAGGCGTCGTGGGTGAGGCGGCCGTCAGCACGGCGTTCCCACAGTTCGGACAGTGCGAGCTGGAGAGCGGGCAGCAGGGTCGCAGGCGTACGGCCCAGGGAATCGGCAGCTCGGAAGTCCTCGATGATCCGGTCCGCCAGACCTTCCTCGAAGCGCGCGCCGGCGTCCAGCGCGGGCTGGACGATGATCTCGCGCAGCTCGGGGAGCGTGAGTTCGGTGGACAGGTCCAGCGAGCCGGGCCTCGCGGCGTTCAGCAGCTCGGGGCACAGGTCGGCCAGGCGTGGGTAGAAGTCGTTGCGCATGATCAGGATCACGCTGAGTCCCACGTGGGCGTCGATCGCCGCGACGAGGTCCTCGACCGCCGCCGAGGGAGCGGGGGAACTCCGGCCGTCGCCCCACGGCTGGGTGAGGAGCTCCTCGAACTGGTCGACGACCAGAAGCAGCCGGTCCGCCGGTTCCTCGGCGAGATGGCGGGCCACCGCCCGGCCGATGCCCTGATCTCCCGCATCGGACAGCCCGGACCGCTCCAGTTCGTCGAGAAGGTTCTGCCCGGGCCGCGTCAGGAGGTGCGCCCACCGGTCGCTGCCCGGCAGCGCGCCGCCGGAAAGCGCGGGTATCACTCCGGCCCGCACGACGGAGGACTTTCCCGCGCCGGAGGGACCCAGCAGCAGTACGAGCCGGTGCCGGCGCAGGCACTCCAGCACCCGGTGCACCACGGCCTGCCGGCCGTGGAACCATCTGGCGTCCTTCTCGGTGAACGGCGCGAGTCCCCGGTAGGGGCGCACCTTGCGCTCCACCAGTCCGGGCACCACCGTGCGCAGCGTCTCCACGGGTGTCGCGTAGGCGATGCCGAGTCCTCTGTGCAGCGGGTCCGGCTTCACGACCGCCGAGACCATGCCGATGACCAGGCCGGTCACCTCGTCGAACACCGGCCCGCCGCTGAAGCCCCTCGTCAGGTCGTTCGCGTCCGTCAGTTGCAGGAGCGGGCCGGTCGCGACAGCGGGCAGCAGGTCGCCTGCCACGCCGTAGCCGAAGTGGCCGCCGCCGGGTGCCTGACCCGGGAACCCGAAGGAGGAGACCCGGTGCCCCGAACTCCCGGCGGCCGAACCCAGCGGCACCGCCCGGGTCCCGGTGGGCACCTCTGCCAGACGCACGGCGGCCACATCTTCCGCGTCCGGCTCCCGCCACGCTCCGGCAAGGACCGTTCCCTCGACCAGCGGCTCCTCAGGGAGGTGCGGGAAGCGCAGCCGCAGTCGGTCCCCTGGGCCGCTGCCGGCCGCCCGCGTTACATGCGCGCAGGTGATGACCACGTCCCCGCTCGCCAGGAAGCCCGCACCTGCCACACCGCCGTCGGCAGTGAGGACCTGCACCACGGCGGCGGAGACCCAGGAGGACCGCTCTCGCGCTGACACGCTTTCAGCTCACGCTTCGTCGCCTGCGTCCGATCCTGTCCCTGCGGTCTTGCGCCAGAGCATCCTGATCTTCAGGTGAGCGGTCGCCTCCCCCTTGTTGACGATCACGCCGACCTGGCCCGACAGATTCAGGCCGAACTCGATCTCGACCTCCTCCGGCCCCACTTCACGCAGTTGGTCCACCACCGTACGCGTCATCTGCCGAACGGGGTCCAAGGCGCTCTGCAGCGTCTGCGGCATTCTCCGGACCGCGTCACCCACCTTCCCGGCCTTCACCGGTCCCTCGCCGGCGGGGAGTTCGGCTCCCGCCTCCACCGCGAACGCGATCTCCCCGCCGTCCGGCAACACCATCGTGCTGATGGATTCCATCAACTCACCTTTACTGACACGCTGTTGGTCATCTCTCACACTGTTGTAACCTCTTGAGCGCCACGGTGACAGCGATGTGTGGGATTCAGTCGCCCAGCCCGCCTGGCCGTCAGCCACCCCCGCGCCCCTGGGATGCGGGCCGAGCGGAGTACCCGGCGAGGAGGGCGGGAGGGGGAAGTCCTCCCACAGAGACGAGCTTTGTCCGCAGCCCGAGGGAGCGGCCACTTCTATGCGCGGTACGCGGTCGGTACGGTCCTCGCCCCACAACGTCGTGAGGGGGCACGGACCGAAGACGGGACGCCGCCGCCCGGCCAGGACGACGGGACGGGCCGCCCTGGCCGTCATCCTGCTGCTGCTCGCAGGCTGCACGAACTCACGAGGACAGTCGGACCCCTCCCCTCCGTCCGCACGGCACTCCACGCCGGGCCTTCGGTCGCACCCGACGGTCGCGGTCCGGCCCTGCGAGGTGAACGCGTTCTTCAGCGTGCCGCCCGGCGACCCGTTGCCGAGGACCGTACGTCTGCCGGACCCGCTCACGATGCCGCCCGGAGCAGTCGTCGCCGGAGTGCGCCTGGGCCGTGGTGAAGCCGTCCACTACGTCCTCGGGCCGGAGGGAGCCTGCGACATCTACCTCGGCGCCGACGGCGCCAGCCGTATCGGACTCGGGCCGGCTGACGGAAGTGCGGGGATCTGGGAGGTCTTCTCCCCCGGTGGAGCCGCCATGCAGGCGACGTACGGCTGCGCGTACATTCCTGAGGTGGCACGTCTCGCTCCGGGAGCGGAATGCTCGAAGCCTCGGGGTACCGAGGTCCGGCCCATACCGACGGGTGTCCGCGGCCTCTACGCGTCACTTGTCTGGGCGAAGCGTCCCGGCTCCGGGGATCTGTGGGGCCGGGGGGACGCGGAGGACAGCGAGACGACGGCGCGCTATGGCACCGTGGCCCTGTTCCTGTCCCGTCAATCGACGTACTCGGGGCACCGGTATTCGGAGGGGCTGTCGATCTCCTGCAGTCTGCCGGACCGGCAGGACGACATCTGCACCGCGAGCCTGGGCCTGTTCCTCACACAGACGGAACAGGCTCCCGCCATGGGGACGGGCGATCGCAGGCGCGTGGTCCGGGCCATCCACTCGTTCGTCGGACAGCATCGGTCCTGATGGCCGCCTGGGGACCGGCGGTAGGGCGTACCAGGTGGCGGTGACCCCGGCTCCGGGCGGAGAGGGTGCCGATGGGCTCGTGCGGTGACCTGACCGCGAGGTCCTCCGGGTCGTGCCCCACGGCGGCTGGTCCGGGGGAGCCCCGGCCGGGGCTCCCCCGGACAGTCAGTCGAGGAGCAGGGGGTCGGGCAGGGAAGCCGCCGGGTGCATGCGCAGCAACGTGTGCACGACGCCCGCGAGCCCTGACATGAGGCTCGGGGAGAAGGCCTCCCGGGCCAGCCCGCCCACCGGGCCGCGCTGTTCGAGACTGGTGAGGATCTCACCGTCCAGCCCGGCGCGCTCGCCGAACTCCATGGCGGTGAGGAACTGCCACAGCCCCAGGTCCCCGTGGCACAGCGTGTGGCTCCAGCCGAAGCCCTCCGCGGCGCAGGCGGCCGCGGCCCGCCGGGCCATGTCCAGGCGGGCCGGATCGCCGGTGCGCCGGTGGAGGTCGAGCATGCCGGTCCCGATCCCGGCGCTGCCGTGGCACCAGCTCGTGAAGAAGTCCTCCTCGGCGCCGACCCGGACGTCCTGCCAGTTGCCGGCTCCGGGCCGCCACAGGGACTCCTGGTAGGCGAAGGCACGCTCGGCGAGCCCGCTCCAGTCGCGCCGTTCGGCCGCTGACCCCGCCTCGCTCAGGGAGAGCCGGGCCAGCGCCCAGCCGATGCCGGTCGCGCCGTGGGCGAAGCCTCCGATGCCCTCCGGGTTGAGCCGGGTCGTCCAGCGCGCGCCGCTCGCGTCCACGACGGCCAGCCCGGCCAGCCTGCGCCCGATGTGCGCGGCGGCGGCCAGCCAGCGGTCCTGCCCTGTCGCCTCGGCCAGGTCGAGCAGCGGGACGATGCCGCCGGCCGCCCCGTTCAGCAGGTCCACCTCGACGTCGTCGTCGACGAGCGGGCCCTCCAGCAGTTCGGCGCGTCCGGCCGCCCGCTCCAGCAGCCGGTCCTCGCCCAACACCCGGTGCAGCGCCAGCCAGGTCCACACCTGCGACGCGGCGCCGCTGAACGCCCCGGCCGAGGGGGTCGGCGTCCGCTCCTCGGTACCGGCCAGCACGCGCAGCGCGCCCTCGTACGTCTCCGCGACGCCCGGCACCTCGTCGGCCCGGCCGGCCCGCGCCTCGGTCAGGTACTCGGCGAGGGTGAGGGCCACCCCGCCCTGCCCGGTGTACAGGTCGGCGGGCAGCACCCTGATGGACCATCCCGCGGGCGTGAAGACGGGACTGATCCAGGTGACCGTGCCGTCCTCGCCGCGCACCGCGCCGTCGCACAGCCGCCGCACCATCCGCGCCGCCAGCTCCCGGCGCCGCCGCTCCGCGTCGCGTGCGTGCGGGTCGTGCGCGGCCTCCTGCACCCGCGCGGGCAGCGAACGCTCGTTGAGGTAGGCGCCCACCAGCGCGTCCTGGATCACCGACTCCTCCAGCTTGAGGTCCGCGGTGCGCCAGTCCTCGACCGTGGCCCGGACGGCCGCCGGGTCGACGGTGAAGGTGAACATGGGGACGTCGCCGGCCAGGAGTTCCGCGATCTCGCCGTCGATCGTCTCCCGGTCCGTCGGCGCGCCCGGCAGCACCTCGGCGTTGCGCCGCAGGATGTCCCGGGCCCGTTCGACGGCCGCCGGCTCGTCGTGCAGCGACGCCGGGTGCCACAGCATCCGGCCGATGTCGACGTACGCCTGCGTCGGCCGCAGGATCCGGCGCGCCCGGGCGCCCTCGAAACGGCGCAGCAGCCGGCAGGGGTCGGTTCCGGGCCGGCGCAGGTGTGCGGTCATCTCCTTGAAGCCCGTCAGGACCCGGTCCCAGTACGCGCTCAGCACGGGGGTGGGGCTCGGGTGGTTGCCCGCGCCGGGCATGGCCACCAGGTCCACCTGGAAGCGGGCCGCCGCGGTGCCGCCGTCCGCGATCACCGGGTTCGGGATCAGCGGCTGCTGTCCGGGCAGCGCCCCGACGCCGGAGATGTCCACCCCGCCGAGCGCGAAACCGGTGCCGCGCACGGGCAGCAGTCCGGTGCGCAGCACCGTGCGGCGGATCGCGGCGGCCGCCACGTCCACCGCGTCGCCCCGGCCGCTGGGCGGGAAGGGAGCGGGAGCGTCGAAGAGCGTCTCGGCGTCCACGATGACGGGCACCGGGCCCGCGGCGATCATGTTCTCGGCGTGCATGTCGGTGCCGCCGGTGAAGCGCAGCACGGCCAGCCAGTGGCCGATGTTGCGGTAGAACGCGGCGAGTTCGGTGTCATCGGCGCAGTAGCGGTGGCCGACGAACTCGGCCCAGCCGTAGCCGCCGCGCCCCAGCATGCGCGGCACCCGGATGCGTTCCCCGGGCGCCGGCGCGTCGGGGAGGTCAGCGTAGATCTCGTCCAGCAGCCCGCCGAGCGCCACGTCGGTCTCCGGCGGGCGCGGCTTGTACATCACGCTGCCGCCGGCGAAGTCGGCCCGACTGACCGTGAGGCCGCCCCGGTGGCTGTCGCCCGCCCCGAACGTGACGGCGCGCAGCTCGCCCGCCTGCGCCCCCAGCAGCCGGCGGAGCAACACCCGGTCCTCGGCCAGTCGTTGCGCGAAACCGGTCGTCGCCGTCACCGAAAGGCGGGCCACCGAGGCGACGCGGGACGCGAGGGTCGGGTACCGGCCCGCCAGCCGGTCGAGGTAGCCGTCCTCGCAGGCCCGCTCGATGAACTCGCTCCAGATCCGGGTGCCGGTGCCCGCCGCCGCGTCCTCGGGTACGGGTCCGCCTCCGGCCGTCATGCGCAGCGCGTGCAGTTCGATCAGGAACAGCCGGGACAGTTTGGCGTGCAGGGACCGAAGCAGCGCGGTGTGACCGGCCTCCAGCACCGTCGCGCGTTCCGCGCGGTCCAGGCCGTCCACGGCGGCCAGCCGCCGGGCCAGCTCGTCCCGCCACGGCCGGGCGATGTTCCGTACGGGCCGGGCGAACCACTCGGTCTCGCCCGCTTCCTGCCGCTGTGCCACCGGTCCGCTCACCGTTCGCCGTCTCCCTCTCCGCACCACGTCCACGCCCCGCTGGGCCCGCCGACAGGACGAGGGAGCCGCGCCGCCTCGCACGCGGCTCCCCCGCTCACGCGATCAGCAGCACCAGCTGCCGTGCGACCCGCTCGGGCTGGAACAGAAGCCGTACAGGGAGTCGCTGGGGTCGGTGAGCGCGGCCTCCGCGGCGGCGCCGCCGACGTACAGCGGCCCGGCGGGGTTGATCTGGCCCTGGGCGCTCTCGGCGCCCGACAGCCAGGCTTCGAGCACGGCGGCGGTGTGAACACTGGACTGCGGCATCTACGGCCTCCGGAGGATGGGTTCGGGCGGATTGCCCGGCCTCCCGAGTATTGCGACATCCGAACATCCGTCAGATGCCTGATCCGGCCACAGTCCGCCGGCCCTACTGATGCCCCCTCCAGGAAACCGGGACGGTGCGTCCGGCCCGCCCGCCCCCTCACAGCGGACGTGCTTGACCTGCGTGTAGTCGAACGGCCCGCTGAGGGACGGATCGCTGCCGGCGCCGGAGTGGCACCCTCCGCCCTGGGGCGTCACCGAGACGGTCAGGCCGTGAGCGGTCACCCTGACGATGCCGTTGTGCAACGCCCGGCCCGCGCGCACGGCCCGGTCTCGGCCGCGGGTCCGGATGCTCGCGGCCCGGTGCTGCGAAACGGCGTTCGCCATCCGGAACGCCTCGGCCTGCCGCGTGCACGGCTGGATCGCGACGCCCCTCCCCCACCCGGCGAAAGCCCCCGGCCCTGGGACGAACGCGAGCGGCCCCGCCGGAACACCGCCCGGCGGGGCCGCTCGTCGCGCCGCCGTCAGTCGTGCTGCGACGGCGCGATCGTGGGCGCCTGGTCGCTGCGGCCCGCGGGATCGTGGGCGACGCTGCCGCGGCCCTCGCCCCCGTGGGCCGGGTCCGCGCCGGCGGAGCCGGTCCCGGTGCCGACGGCCCGGTCACCGTGCCCCGGCCACCAGGCGGCGTGTCCGATGAGCGCGGTGAGACTGGGCGTGAAGAACATCGACATCACGAAGGCGGCGACCGCGATGCCGAAGGAGACGGCGAAACCCATCTCCGTGAGCAGCGCGTTGCCCGCGAGCATCATCGTGGCGAAGGTGGCCGCCAGGATGAAGCCGGCCGCGGCGACGGTCGGCCCGGCGTGCCGGAGTGCCATGCCGGCCGCCTCACGCGGCTCGCGCCCCTCGCGGGCCTCCTCGCGCAGCCGGGCGATCATGAGGATGTTGTAGTCGGTGCCGATGGCGACCACGAAGAGGTACATGATCACCGGCAGCATGAACATCAGGCCCGGGTGGCCCTGGCCGTTCTGGAAGATCCACACGGTGGCACCGAGGGTGGCGCCGAAGCCCAGGCCCACGGAGGCCATCAGGTACCAGGGTGCGACCACACTGCGCAGCAGCAGCCCCAGGATGACCATGATGAGGATCGCGGCGACGGGGAAGACCGTACGGTAGTCGTGGTTGACCGCGGCGTCGATGTCCTTGTAGATCGAGGACATGCCGCCGACCAGTGCCTCCGTGCCGTCGGGGGCGTCGGCGTGGGCGACGTCGCGCACCCGGCCCACGGCGTCGATGGCCTTGTCCGTCGACGCCTCGTACTTCAGCGTGACCGTGAAGTCCGCGGTGGTGCCCGCCTTGTTGACCTGGGTCATGCGGGCGTCCGCGACCCCGTCCACGGCGCCGAGCTTGCGCGCGTAGGAGTCGAACGCGCCCCGGTCCAGCGGCTTGCCGTCGGTGCTGGACAGGTAGACGTCGGTGGGAGCGGCCGCGCCCGCCGAGTACGCCTTCTGCATCTCGTCCTGGGCGACCATGGACTCCTTGGTCTTGGGCATGGAGCCGGACGCCAGGTCGAAGGTGGCGTTGAAGTTGAGAATGCCCAGCGACAGCACGACCAGGACGAGTCCCGACAGTCCGGCGGTCAGCGCGGGGCGGCGCTGCACCGCGCGGCCGAGGGCGGCGAAGCGGGCGTTCTCCGGTTCCCGCTGCCAGGACTTGGACGGCCAGAAGACCTTCGGCCCGATGAGCGAGACCACGGCCGGGATCAGGGTCAGGCCCGCGACCAGCGTGGCGGCGACCGCGATGGCGAGCGCCGGACCCATCTGCTTGAGGAAGCCGAGCGTGGACAGCACCAGCGCGAGGAAGGCGATGATGACCGCCCCGGCGGCCGAGGCGATGGCCTCACCGACCCGGTCGACCGCGTTGACCATGGCCTGCTTGGGTTCGTCGCCGGCGCGCAGGCGTTCGCGGTAGCGGAACATCAGGAACAGGAAGTAGTCCGTGCCCACGCCGAAGAGCACGACGATCAGGATCGACGAGATCGAACTGTTGGCCTGCAGGTCGAACAGCTTGGTGGCGTAGGCGATCAGCCCGTTGGCGACGGCGGACACCAGGCCGATCAGGATCAGCGGCAGGACGGCGAGGATCGGCGCCCGGAAGATGATCAGCAGCGTCACCAGGATGATGACGAAGGTGCCGATGCCGATCAGTGCCTGTCCGCGTTTGGAGGAGTCCTGCTGGTCGAGCGCCTGGGCCGCGGAGCCGCCCAGTTTGACCTCCAGGTGCGTGCCCTTGGCGAGTTGCTTGACGTCGTCGCGCAACACCGCGGCCGCGTCGGCCTGTTCGGGCTGGCCGGCTTTCTTGCTGTCCATCTGGACCAGGGTCAGGTCGTACCTGCCGTCCTTGGACGGCTGGCCGGGGACGACCTTCTGCACCTGGTCGATGTGCTTCTTGCCCAGCTCGGTGGTGATCCGGGCGACGTCCTGCTTGTCGGCGTCGGTCAGCCGGCCGCCGTCGGTGCGCTGGTACAGCGCGATCGCGGACGGCGTGAAGGCGCTGGGGAACGCCTTCTGCTGCAGGTCCGCGGCTTGGATGGACTCGTAACTCTTCGGCAGGAAACTGCTCTCGTCACTGTTCGAGGGCAGGGCGGGAGCGGTGGCGACGATCGCCACCGCGGCGATCAGCCAGGCCACGATCGTCCAGACGGGATGTCGGACGACAGCGTTGCCTATTCGTCGGAACATGCGGGGGGTCCTCCTGGCCAGGAAGATCACCGCAGCCCGGGGAGCGGACCCCGGCATCGGCGACCCCGGCCGGCGCGCGTCCAACACACCGGCCGAATGGTTGTCTTAGGGTCACATGCTAGTGACCGCGCAACGGGATCATCCCAGCAGACGCGCCCAGCCACGACCGGATATCGGGCGGCCCCCGCCGGCGGGCCGGAAGGAGCACCGGACATGACCACGAACAGCGTCCCAGGGCTGCCGCACCGCACCCCCGAGGGCATCCTCTGGGAGCCCAGCGGCCGCTGGGTGCGCGGCCGTACGGCCGGGGTCACGGTCGTCGACAGCCGCCACCCCGTCCTCGTGTGGGAACCCGGCGTGCCGGTGCCGCTGTACGCCTTCCCGCGCGACGAGGTCCGCGAGGACCTGCTGCGCCCGGCGCGGAACCCGCCCACCGGCGTCCACACCGGATCGACGGTCTTCTACGACCTGGAGGCGGACGGCGAGTCACGGGCCAACGCCGCCTGGACCTTCCCCTCGGCCGCCCTGGCGGACCACATCGCCTTCGAGTGGGCCCGACGCACCGGCACCGGCCTCGACCACTGGTACGAGGAGGAAGAGGAGATCTTCGTCCACCCCCGCGACCCGCACAAGCGGGTCGACGCCCTCCCCAGCAGCCGGCACGTCCAGGTCGAGATCGGCGGCACACCGGTCGCCGGCAGCCGCCGCCCGGTCCTGCTCTTCGAGACGGGCCTGCCCACCCGCTACTACCTGCCCCGCGAGGACGTCCGCCTGGACCTGTTCGAGCCCACCGGGCACAGCACCGGCTGCCCCTACAAGGGGACCGCCGCTTACTGGTCCTGGCGCGCCGGGGACGACGTCCCGGCCGACGTGCTGTGGAGCTACGCCGATCCGCTGCCCGCGGTGGGCGCGATCAGGGGGCTGCTCGCCTTCTACAACGAAGCCGTCGACATCACCGTGGACGGCGAGCGTCTGGAACGCCCGGTCACCCACTTCACCCGGCGCCGCTGAGACGCCGGCCGCCGGGTGCCCCGGGTGGCGGTACCGGATCGGGCGCCCCGGGGTGGGGGTACCGGCCGGTGGATCTCCGGTGCGATGATCACCGCGGGGTTCGACGAACCCGGCCGGGTGTGGGAGCTCCGTGACCCCTCCGGGAAACTCCCCTCCTCACGACAGGAGTTCGCAGTGAGCAGTGTCCGCCACGACGTCAGCCTCCTCCCCCCGCCCCGGGTCGAGGAGGTCAGCGAGAACGTCTTCGCCTACATACAGCCCGACGGCAGCTGGTGGATCAACAACACCGGGTTCCTCGTGGGGCGGCGCGGCGTGATCAGCGTGGACGCCTGCTCGACCGTGCGGCGCACGCGGGCCTACCTGGACGCGATCGGCACCGTCACGTCGCAGCCGGTACGGACCCTGATCAACACCCACCACCACGGCGACCACACCTTCGGCAACCACCTGTTCGACGGCGCCACCATCGTCGGCCACGAGGCGACCCGGACGAGCGTCCTGCAGTGGGGCGAGCCGGGCGCGGCGGCCGCGTTCTGGACCGACGTCGAGTGGGGCGACGTCACGATCGAACCCCCCTTCCTCACCTACACGGAGGGCGTCACGGTGTGGTCCGACGACCTGCGCGCCGAGGTGCGCCACGTCGGCACGCCCGCCCACACCACCAACGACTCCATCGTCTGGCTGCCCGAACGGGGGCTGCTGTTCAGCGGCGACCTGCTGTTCAACGGCGGCACGCCCTTCCTCCTGCAGGGCTCCGTGGCCGGTGCCGTGAAGGTGCTGGAGGAGGTGGTGAAGCCGCTGGGCGCGACGACCATCGTCCCCGGCCACGGCGGGGTCGCCGGTCCCGAGCTGGTCGACGAGGTGCTCGGCTACCTGCGGTTCGTGCAGCGCACCGCCCGGGCGGGCCGCGACGCCGGGCTGACGCCCCTGGAGACCGCCCGCGAGACCGACCTCGGCGAGTACGCCGGGCTGCTCGACGCCGAGCGCATCGTCGGCAACCTGCACCGGGCGTACGCGGAGCTGGAGGACGGCCCGCTCGGCCGGCCCGTCGACGCCGCGGCCGCCCTCGGCGACATGGTCGCCTACAACGGCGGACGCCCCCTCACCTGCCTGGCCTGACGGCGGGCCCCCGACCGGCAGCCTCACCAGGGCGCCGCATGTCAGAGTGACGAACGGCCGTCGAGCGTGTGCTGGTGCGCGCGCCTGCCACCCGCCCGATCCTCTAACCTGTGCTGGAGCGGGCTGGGGAGGGGGAGCGGCGACGAGCATGTACTTCGACATCGGTGACGAGACCGTGTGGAACCCCTCGAACGGTGCCGGCCGCCTCTTCATGCGACAGATCGAGGTGTTCGAGGCGGAACTCGAGCTGCCCTCGGGAATCGGCCAGGGCAAGTACTGGGGCGACCCGGACACACTCGAGGTCGATCCGGCCGCGTACGCGGATTTCGTACGCGGCCTGGTCGACCGGCACTGCCGGACGGGGCACTCCGTGATCCTCGCGCTCTCCGAAGGCTTCGTGGCGACGGCGCTCGCGCTCGCGCGGCGCGCGGGAATCGAGGTGGAGATGCCCGAGCCGAGGTCCGGCGATGTGCGTGGTGGCGTCCAGCGCGATGTGCAGGTTCCCGGCGACCCCCTGACCGCGTCGGCCGCCGCCGTCACCGCGCTGGACAGGCGAGCGCGGGAGCTGGACCATTGGATGCCCCGCTGAGCCGATGCACCCGAGGCCGCCCCTTGCCGCCCCCGCATCCCGACTGCTCGCTATTTCCGTGGCGAGTTCTGGCCAGGCGGATCCGTCAGGGGCGTAGCGTCCGCGGCCGATCGAGCAGGCCTTCCTTCCCCGCAGCCGATCCCGCGGACGCGCTGTGCGGCGTCCAGGGCGTCACCTGCCGGAGCTGAGCCAGTGGTGCAGGGCCGCGTGCACGCTGTCGGGCAGCGCGCTGAGCTCCTCGATCACTTCACGGTCCCCTGGCCAGGGAGCGATCCCGGCAGCGGTCAGCACCGCGTACAGGTTCAGGCGCCGCAGGTCGCGAGGATCGACGCGGCAGGCGATGCGGTCCGCGGACTTGGGCGGCGCCAGCAGGAAGTCCTCCGCCGGGACGTCGTGCCGCACTCGGTCGGTCGATGCGGTGGTGGTCTGCATGATCTCGCTCCGTTCTGCCTGCGCTTCGTTCGCACGGCCGGCACCCATGGCACCGGGTGTGCTGTGCACTTGGTGGGCCGCACAACCCACCCTCCCCACCGCCACGCCTGATACGCGCAGTACACGAGCGTTGTTACCTATCACCCATAATTCCGTGACTCTTACCTGCATGATGCATCAACAGGTGGAATCTGCTCTTTGACACCCCGTCAACCCGTACCACCGCCAGGAACGTTGCTCCGCAGGCCCACCCCGCCACCTGACCGACACCCGAAAGTGAGTGACAACCACCCGCACCGGCTCGGGGGAACGCGCCGTGAAGCAGAGTCCTGAGCCGCGCGGCCAGTTGCGCCATCGAGGTCAAGGACCTCGGTCCGAACGGCCACTTGAGTCCCTGCCTTGGGGCAGGCGTCGTGAACCGGGCGAGGGCGCGCCGCCTCGCGTGAGGCATCGACCCCGCCGGGGTGCCCACGAGGTTCGCCTCGGAGACCTCACCGGCGGACGGGCTTGCCCGCACTGCCGCCGCCCTCCTTATGGACACCCCGCGAGACGACGTGCTCTCATGCTGGGTGCGTGATTTACATCGTTGGAAGAGCGCGCCCCGGCCCTACCGGACCGCGTGCTCCTGGTACGTCCGCACCTCGCCCCCCGGGGACCCAGACGCACCCTGCGCGGCGCTGTCGGCGCCATGACGTGCGCAGGACGGATGAGTCACCCGGTCGACAGGAGAACGGAGTTGCGCATGCCAGCCATAGGGACCAGCCGTCGGCTGAGATCAGCGCGGCGGCTGGTGGGGGGCGCCGTCGCCCTCGTCACGGCCGCCGGAACGATGGTGGCCCACACCGGTGCGGCGACGGCCGAGGCCGCCACGCGGGCGACCGTCCCGACCGTCTCCTCCGGGGACGCCCGCTTCCAGATCCTCTCGCCCACCCTCATCCGCACCGAGTACGCGGGAGACGGCGAGTTCACCGACGATCCGACGTTCAACGCCATCGGCCGCGACGGATTCGCACCAGCGGCCTACACCGCCACCACGTCCGGCGGCTGGCTCACCATCAAGACCACGGGTATGACGGTGCGTTACCGGGTAGGCTCCGGCGCGTTCGACGCCGAGAACCTCTCCGTGCGGCTCACAGCCGGCGGTACACCGGTGACCGCCACCCCCTGGCACCGCCTGACCTGCACCCTGGGCGCGCTGTGCGAGGCCGAGAGTCTGCGGCTCAGCGGGGTCTCCCTGGCCTCCGACCACCGCGGGCACACCGGCACCGGCTTCGCGGCGGGTTTCGAAGGCACCGGCAGTTCGGTCTCCGCTGACATCGATGTCAGCGATGCCGGCGCCTACGAGCTGGGCCTGAGGTACGCCAACTCCCGTGGCGGTGACGGCCAGACCAGGACGCGCACGCTGACCCTGACCGTGGACGGCGGCGCGCCGCAGACGGTGAGTATGCCGACCACGGCCGACTGGGACACCTGGGGCCTGGCGACCGCGAGCCTGCGACTCGGCGCGGGACACCACACCGTCGCCCTGACCCGCACCGCCTCGGACTCCGGTGACGTCAACCTGGACAGCGTCGCACTCGTACGCGCCGGCGACCCCTACCCGCCGGCCTCGGCCACCGCGATCCCGGACTGCCGTTTCGGCGTGAGCTGCGAGGCGGAGGCCGCGCGGACCGGGGGCACGGCGGCCGCCGCCACCGACCACGCGGGATACGCGGGCACCGGCTTCGTCGCCGAACTCAACCAGGGAGCGAGCCTGTCGACCCACGTGGTCGGCGTGCCCGCCGACGGCGTCTACACCCTGCGGGTGCGGTACGCCAACGGCACGGGCGGCGACGGCCGGCACGAGAGCCGCACCGCCGGCGTCGAAGCGGGCGGCGCCACCGGCACCCTCACCTTCCCGGCGACGAAGGACTGGGACGACTGGCAGACCGCCTCGGTGCCCGTGACCCTCAAGGCGGGCGCCGACGACATCACCCTGACCTGTCCGGACACGGCGAGCTGCCACGTCAACGCGGACACCGTGTCCGTGGCCGCCCCGGACGCGGCCGCTCCCCCGCCGCACATCGCGCTCGGCGGGTACCGCCGCGGCCTGGACGGAGTGAACGGCGACTCCCCCGTCGTGACCACGCCCGGCCTGCTCAACAAGGACGGGTGGTACCTCCTGGACGACACGCCGTCGGCCCTGTACGACACCGCACGGCAGCAGGTCACTCAGCGGCCCGGCCACGGCGGCGCCCCCTACCAGGACGGCTACCTCTTCGGCTTCGGACACGACTACAAGCGGGCGCTGGCGGACCTGGCCACGCTGACCGGTCCTCCCGCGCTGCTGCCCCGGTGGGCCTACGGCGTCTGGTACTCCGAGTACATCGACCGCACCGCTGCCGACTACCGGGACAGGATCCTGCCCGCGTTCCGGTCCGAGGGCGTTCCGCTGGACGTCCTGGTCACCGACACGGACTTCAAGGCCGTGAACGACTGGAGCGGCTGGGAGATGGATCCGGCCCGGTTCCCCGATCCCAAGGGCTTCTTCGACTGGTCGGCGTCCGAGGGACTGCACAACACGCTCAACGTGCACCCCGGCATCCTCGCCTCCGATCCCCAGTTCGCCCAGGCGCAGGCCACGGCCAAGGGCAAGCTGACCAAGGGAGGCTGCGCCCCGGCCGCCAGTGTCCAGGACAACTGCTACACCTTCGACTTCGGCGACCCCGACCAGCTCAAGGCGTACATGGACCTGCACCGCACGATGGACCGGCAGGGCAACGACTTCTGGTGGCTCGACTGGTGCTGCGACGCGTCGCAGTCCTCACTGGCGGGCGTGACCCCGGACGCCTGGATCAACCAGCAGTACGCCGCGGCCGGTTCCGCCGAACGTGGCTTCGTCCTCTCCCGGGCCTACGGCTCGCTGCAGGCCGGCGGGTACAGCGGTCAGCAGGCGCTGCCGACCGGGCCGTGGGCGGACAAGCGCACGACCGTCCACTTCACCGGCGACACGTCCTCCACATGGGGGGTGCTCAGGCAGGAGGTCGGCTACACGCCGGGCGAGTCCGCCGCGACCGGGATGGCCGCCGTCACCCACGACATCGGCGGCCACAACGACACCACGGGGCTGACCGGTTCGGAGACCTACACGGACGGCGGGAAGCTCCGCACCACGCACAAGCTGCCCGACGACCTGTACGCGCGCTGGGTCCAGTTCGGCGCGTTCCAGCCCATCGACCGCCTGCACAGCAACCACAGCGACCGGCTGCCCTGGCAGTACGGGACGGCGGCACGGCGGTCGGCCGACAAGTTCCTGAACCTCCGCGAGAACCTGGTGCCCTACACCTACTCGCTCGCCGAGGAGGCGCACCGCACCGGCGTGCCGATCGTGCGCCCGGCCTATCTCGAGTACCCGGACGAGCCGCAGGCGTACGCCGTCGCGGACAGCGAGTACTTCTACGGCTCCGACATGCTGGTCGCTCCGGTGACCACCCCCGGCGCCTCCGCGACCAGGCCGGTGTGGTTCCCGCCGGGCCGGTGGACCGACTACTTCACCGGCGAGACCTACACCGGCGGAACCACCCACGACGTCACCACCGGTCTCGACTCGATGCCGGTGTTCGTCAGGGCCGGCGGCATCGTGCCCACGCGGACGCACGACGTGACCGGCGACGGCCACGGCGCCCTGACCGACGTCACACTGACCGTCTCCACCGGCGCCCCGGGCTCGTACCGCCTCTACGAGGACAACGGGACCAGCGCGCGCAGGAGCGCCACGACGACGATCCGGTACCGGCAGACCGGTTCACGGCACAGCGTGTCGATCAGCCCGGTCAGAGGGTCGTTCCCGGGGCAGGTCCACAAGCGCCGGTGGACGCTGACGCTCCTGGGCGGTGCGGCCCCCGCCGAGGTGACCGCCGACGGGACCAGGCTCCGCCCGGACGCCTACCACTG
The DNA here is from genome assembly GCF_007176755.1 of Streptomyces sp. 1-11. Taxonomy (GTDB): domain Bacteria; phylum Actinomycetota; class Actinomycetes; order Streptomycetales; family Streptomycetaceae; genus Streptomyces. The sequence goes on along the minus strand of NZ_BJTV01000007.1, from coordinate 20,079 downwards.
GGACGACGGCACCGGGACGCTGACCATCGCCCTCCCCCGGCACGACGTGCACACCCCTGTCACCGTCACCTACCGGTAGGACGGCGGGAGGAGGCCCGCACCGCGGCCGCCCGTGGACCGACGCGCACGCGCGTCCCCCGGGCGGCCGCTCCCCGAGGACGGGAGGGAGTGTCACCGGCCGCTGTCGGGGGGCGGGTGGCCCGTGTCACCGACGGCGGGCGGCGGGGGCTTGCCGAAGTGGACGGAGATCTTCTCGAAGCCCTTGAAGGACTCGGCCGTCGCGTACGAGCGGTAGGCGCGCAGGTCGCCCCTCGCGAGGTGGACGTGGTCGGTGAACGGCGTGGCCAGGCTGCGGGGCCACAGGCGCAGGAAGCGCACGGCGATGATCTCGGCCGTGGCCAGATACACCACGGCGGCCAGATAGACCCATGCGAGCAGTCCGAGCACGATGCCGAACATCCCGTAGGTCGCCGTGGCGCCCCGGAGCACGTGTCCGACGTAGTAGGAGCCGCCCCACTGGAGCACCTGCCAGGCGCACGCAGCGCCCAGCGTGGGGCCGTACACGAAGCGCAGCGGAGGCCGGCACCGGGTCATGATGCGGAAGCTCAGCAGCAGGAGCGCCGCGTTGACCGCTATGCCCGCGACGCCGACGAGGACCCGGATACCGACCGCGAGGCTGGTCCCGAAGATACTGGCGGCGGATTCCGCGGCGGACAGGGCAGTCGTCAGACCCAGGCCGACCGCGAGCAGCAGCAGGAAGCTCAGGCCCCGCAACCGCGAGCGCAGGGGGTCGGGACGCGCGTGTCGCGGCACGGCGAAGATCTTGTTCAGGGCGTGCTGGACCGCCTGGGCCACCCCCAGGGCGCCGTAGAGGCTGCCGACCACGCCCACCGCGAGCGCGGCGCCGCTGCCGTGGAAGGAGTGGACGTTCTGCCCGAGCTGGTCGCCGATCACCGGGAACTCGCCGAGCGCGGAGTGCAGCACGGAGTGCTGGAGTCCGGGGTTGCCGTGCAGGGCGCCGCTGAGGATCGCGACGAGGAGCAGCAGCAGCGGGAACAGGGAGACGAAGCCGTAGTACGTCAGCAGTGCGGCGAGGTACGTGGCCTGGTCGTCGAAGAACTTGTACACGACCGCGATCGGCATGCCCGCCCACCGGTGGCGCCGTTGATACCGGTCCAGCCGGGCCAGCACGTCCATGTGCCCTCCCACATTTCGGGCGGGTCTCCGTGACCGTGGGGGACGCCGCAGCATCCCTGTGCCCCCGCTCGCGCGGTCCCACACCGCCGGCGCCGTGGGCCGTGTACGACGGCGTGCCCGCACGGCGCGCGGGTGCGCGCCGGTACGGGCACACCGTGCTCCTGTCGTGCCGGTGCGGCGTACCGGGCCGGTGCGGGCTACTGGTTCGGCTTGGCCGCGCTGATGTCGCCGAGCGCCGACTCGGAGTCCCGTTCGATCGCCATGTCGCCGAGCGAGACGATGCCGACGGGGTGGCCCTGCTCCATCACCGGGAGACGGCGGATGGAGTGCTCGCGCATGATCCGTGCCGCCCGGTCGAGGTCCTCGTCGGGGGTCACCGTGATCACGTCGCCGCTGCAGGCGGAGGCGACGGTCCGCTGCTCCGGGTCGCCGCCCTCGGCGAGGGCACGCACCACGAGGTCGCGGTCGCTGACGAGGCCGCGCAGCTCGTCGTCCTCGATGATCAGTACGGCCCCGATGTCCTCGTCGCGCATCTTCTGCGCCACCGCCGTCACCGACGCCTGCGGTTCCACCGCCACCAGCCGGCTGGTCATGATGTCACGTACATGTTGAGCCATGACGCCTGCCTTTCGCGCTTCCGTATCCGGCGCACACTGCGCCGGCGTCGGCCGGGTACCCGGCGCCCGCCGCATGGCACCCGGTCCGGGCTCCCGGGCGCATCCGGTGCGCGGTGCGCGCGGGAAAGCTGGGATGAGGTGACCAGCGGCGACCGGCACGAAGGAACAGGAACACCATGACCGACTGGGTCGTACGACCGGACGGCGGCCGTCCCGAGGGGCGCGGCTGCGCACATCTGCCGCAGGCGGACGCGGCGCCGACGCCCCTGAGCGCCGCATGCCAGGAGTGCGCCGCCCGAGGGGGCGGCGGAGGGGGCCTGCGGCTGTGTCTGGCCTGCGGCCACATGGGCTGCTCGGACAGTGCGCCGGGCGCCCACGCCACCGCCCATTTCGAAGCGACGGGGCACCCGCTCGTACGCTCCGCGGACCCCGGCGAGGCATGGGCCTGGTGCTACGTCGACGAGGTCTTCCTGCAGCCGCACGGCGGCACGCCCACCTGAGCGGGTCCGCGAGCGCCCCGGGCCGGGCCGGCGGCATGACACTTGTCATGCGCAACATGGGACCGTGGACACTAGGGGCCCAACCGCCCCCGTCCGTACGGTACTTCCCATGACGAAGAGCAGCGGACAGGATCCGCGGAAGACCGATGTCAAGGTCAGCCTGATCGGCGGCCACCGCCTGGAGGGGGCCACCCTGCACGAGCGGACCGTCACCGCCTCGCTCATCGGCGGGGCGGACATCGATCTGACGGACATCGACATCCCCGACGGTGCCGAACTCCGCATCACCAAGGTGAGCCTGATCGGGGGCGTCAAGCTGAAGGTCGCACGCGACGTCCGGGTGGAGGTCCACGGGCTGCGACTGGGCGCCGTGGACGACGACGGGCCGAGCGAGCCCGGCGGTCCCACGGTGCGGATCGACGCCTGGGGCCTGCTCGGCGGCGTCACCGTCCGCCGCGGCTAGGACGACTTCCGCGACAGGTCCTTGACGGCCCCGCCGTCGTAGACGAGCAGGCCGTCGTCCCGGAGGCGCACGCCCGGCGTCGGCGAATGCGTGGTGAGGCGTCCGTCGTGCATCAGGTGCCGGACGGGCACACCGCGGGCCAGCACGGCGAAGTCGGCGATCAGACGCCGGTGGCAGCGCCACCACACCGCCTCGCTGCACATCACCGCGGTCCGTCGCTCGCCTGCCTGCCGCATCAGCTCGTCCATCGCGGAGACGAACTCGGGGCTGCGGGTGTGCGCCGCGTAGCCGCGGAACGAATCGTTGCGCCACACGGTGTCGGGTGAGTCGGGCGCGGGCCTGCGCCATCCGCCCAGCCGTCGCTCCCACCGGTAGGCGATGTCCGCCTCGGGCATCCACTCGGCCAGCCGCTGCCGTGACAGATCCGGGTTCCGGCGGCTGCCGGGGGCGGTTCTGACGTCCACCACGGCATCGACGCCGGCCTGCCGGAGAAGGCCGGTCAGCGTCTCCCGGTCCGCCGTGCTGTGGCCGAACGTGAGCAGCTCAAGGGCAGGCTCCGAAGCCCCGCTGCCGGCCCAATTCCTCACCGGGCCCCGGTACCCGTCAGCGCCCGTCCGATGCGTCCGTCCGATGCGTCCGCGGAACCGTTCCGGGGGCTCAGCTGCCGCCCATGCCGCCCTGCGCGGCGATCATCGTGGTCGGCAGAGCGCGCACCGCTGCCTCCAGACCGGGCGCGAGAGCGGCGAGCGTCCCCGTGCAGGCGTCGATGCGGGACCGGTGGGTCCTGCGGTCCCGACGGGAGACGACCGAGCGGACACCGCCCGCCGCGGCCAGCGCCAGCAGCGCCGCGTCGGCGGCCGGGACCTCCGGTACGGGCCGGTCCCCGCGCAGCGCCGCGTAGACGCGGGCATGCAGTGCTGCGGGCACGGCGGGGTCCGTCACGGTCAGCCGGCGGGCGCCGAAGGGGGTGCGGGGTTCCTTCACGGTGAGGAGGCCCGCCGCGGCGAGCCGGTCCTCCACCCGCCTCAGGGTCCGCTTGCGGCCGGTGCGCACGAGGTGCTTCCAGCCGTGCCCGGCGGCGGCCTCGCGCAGCACGTCGTCCAGGACGGGGTCGCCGGCCGGCCCGGTCCCGGAGACGGCGACCTCGCCGTCCTCCTCCCGCAGCCGGCCGCGTGACGCGAGGTCGATCACGGCGGCGGCACGGACCAGCAACGCTGTCCGGGGGCGGTCGTAGGGGCCTTGGGCGGCGGCGTCGTGGGCGAGCAGGTACATCAGGCAGGGCAGGTCATCGATCACCGTTCGACGCTACGGCCGGCCGCCTGCCGTGCGGATCGGCCGTGGGAGCGGTCCGGCACTGGGACCGTGGGAGGATCCCGGCCCGGTCTCCTCCCCGAGGAGGAGAGCGTCGCGTGAAGGGGCCCGCTCTCCTCCCCGAGGAGGAGAGCGTCGCGTGAAGGGGCCGGGCAGCGGTCAGGGGCGGCGCGGCCGGACCAGACCGTGGTCGTAGGCGGCGACGACGGCCTGCACGCGGTCCCGCAGGCCCAGTTTGCGCAGCACGGCGGTGACATGGTTCTTGACCGTGGCCTCGGACAGGTGCAGCCGCGCGGCGATCTCGGTGTTCGACAGCGCCTGCCCGATGAGCGTGAGCACCTCGCGCTCGCGGCCGGACAGATCCCGCAGGGAGGGCGGCGGCGCCGGGTCGGGCGTGGTGCGCAGGAACCGGTCGAGGACGCGGCTGAGCACGGCCGGGGCCAGCAGCGCGTCACCGCGCGCGGTGAGGCGGATCGCGTCGACCAGCTCGGCGGGGCGCATGTCCTTCAGCAGGAAGCCGCTCGCCCCGGCCCGCAGAGCGGCGACCACGTGCGCGTCCACGTCCCAGGTCGTCAGCACCAGCACCCGGGCCCCGCTGCCGGCCGCCACGATCTGCCGGGTCGCCTCGATGCCGTCCACGACGGGCATGCGCACGTCCATCAGCACCACGTCCGGCGCCAGTTCCCGCGTCAGCCGCACCGCCTCCCGGCCGTCGGACGCCTCACCGGCCACCTCGAGGTCGTCCCGGGCGTCGATGATCATGCGGAATCCGGTACGGACCAGGGCCTGGTCGTCGGCCACCACCACGCGCACCGTCATGACACGTCTCCCGTCGGCAGCCGCGCCGCCACCTCGAACCCGCCCCCGGGCAGCGGACCGGCACGCAACGTACCGCCCACGAGCCGCGCGCGCTCCTCCATGCCGACCAGACCGCGTCCGGCCCCGGCCCCTCCCCCGCCGGAACCGCCCTGCCGCGCCCGGCCGTTGTCGACCACCGTGACCTCCACTCCGTCCCCCGAAGCCGTCACTCGCACGCTCACCTCGTCGGCGCCGGCCGCGTGGCGCAGCGTGTTGGTCAGGGCTTCCTGGACGATCCGGTACGAGGCCTGGTCCACCGCGGCCGGCAACCCGTCGACGGCGCCCTCGCGGTGCACGTGCACGGTCATCCCGGTGGCGCGCACGGTGCCGGCCAGTTCGTCCAGGCGGGCGAGCGAGGGCCGTCGCTCCCCTGGTTCCCCGCAGTCGTCCTGTCCCGCTCCGGGCCGGAACGCGCGCAGCAGCAGCCGCAGTTCGCCGAGGGCCGAGCGGGCGTTCGCCTCGATGGCCCGCAGCGCCTGACGGGCCTGGTCGGGCCGTTCGGCGAACACGTCGTCGGCGGCGCCCGCCTGGACGACCATCACCGACAGGGTGTGCGCCACGACGTCGTGGACCTCCCGCGCGATCCGCGCACGTTCCTCCACCACGGCCCGGCGCGTCTCCGCCCTCAGCCGGGCCTGCTGCGCCCTGCGCCACTGTCCCGCCGTCCAGGCGAGGACCACCGTCAGCAGATAGACCGCCAGTCCCGTGGGGCCGCCCGCCGCGAACGCCGCCGGCGCCGGCACGCACATCGCCGCGAGCGCCGCCACCGACGTCCGGCGCGGCGTGGTCGCCGACAGCACGCACAGCGTCACCTGCGCGGCCAGCAGCGCACCCGTCAAGGAGACTGCGGGCAGCAGCGCCCACACCGCGAGTCCCGACGCCGCGTTCACGGCCAGCACGCGGGCCGGGGCTCGTGCCTGCCACCTCAGGGCGCAGGCCTGCGCGAGGACCAGGGTCACCGCCGCGGGCAGTCGCGCCCCGTGCCCCGCGCCGGCCACGAGGACGGACGTGCCCAGGACGGCGAGCACCAGGGCGGCCGACCCCCACCACAGCGCCCGGGCCGCCCGGGGCGGCAGCTCCTCGCGCGCTCGCGCCGCCGACGCCTCGTCCGGCTGCCTGATGCCGCTGTCCACGTCCCGACGATATCCAGGCGCGCGGCCCGGGGCCGTGGATCCGGCGCCGCCCGCACCCGCCCGGCTACGCGCTCCGCGGCCTTCGCGTGGTCGTCTTCCTGGTGGTCGTCCCCTTCGCCGGGGCCTTCTTGGCCGGCTGCTTCTTGGCGGCAGGCTGCTTCTTGGCGGCCGGCGCCTTCTTCGGCTTGGGCAGCGGGTGCACCTCGGCGGGCCCGGTGTCCTCGCCGCGGGAGGCCTTCGCCTTCTGCACCGACTCGCTCAGCGCCGCCATCAGGTCGAGCACCTGGGCCGGCGCCTCCGGCTCCGGCGCCTCGGGCAGCGGCTTCTCCTCCCTCTTGGCCTCGATGATCTGCGCCATGGCCTCGGTGTAGCGGTCCTGGAACTCCTCACCCTCGAGGTCCTCGCGGCTCATGGTCTCCATGAGGGCGAGCGCGCCCTCGATCTCCTCGTCCGACACCTCCACCGGCGGCGGCAGCAGCTCCTCCGGCGAGCGGATCTCGTCGGGCCAGCGCATGGCGTGGAGCACCAGGACGTCGCCCTTCACCCGGAGCAGACCGAGCCGCTCACGACCGGACCAGGCGTACTTCGCGACCGCCACCTTCGACGAGCGGCCGAGCGCCTGGACGAGCAGCTTGTACGGCTTGGCCGCCACCTTCCCGGCCGGCTGGAGGTAGTAGCCCTCCCCGATCCGGATCGGGTCGATGGAGGCGAGCGGCACGAACGCGTCGATCTCGATCGCCTTCGCGGTCGGCAGCGGAAGATTGCGCAGGTCCTCCTCGGTGATGGGGATGACCTGCGTCTTGGTCAGCTCGTAGCCCTTGCCGATCTCGTCCTGGGAGACCTCACGGTCCTCCAGCTCGCAGATCTTGCGGTAGCGGACCCGCCCCATGTCCGTGGTGTGGAACTGGTGGAACCGTATCGAGTGGTCCTCCGTCGCGCTGACCACGTTGATCGGCACGGTGACCAGGCCGAACGAGATGGCACCGGACCAGATGGTTCGGGGCATGCCACACCTCCGCAGTTGCCCCGAGCACCATCAGCCTAGGGACGCCGCGTGTGGCCCGCACCCCTCCGCGTCCGGACCGGTGACGTGCTCACCGGTGTGTGGGCGGGCGATGAGGCCGTGCAGGGGTGAAGCTGAGAGCGTGAGCATCAAAAGTGAGCCTTCGGTGAGTGCTGAACAGATCAATGCGGCGTTGATCGCTCTGGGAGCCGAACCGGCGGCGGATCAGGGAGCGGGGCCCGAGGAGCCGCAGGGCAACGACCGTCTGCGGCTGCTGGGCAGTCTGCTGGCCAAGGCGGAGCTGGAGATCACGGCCGCGACGCGGCTGTCCGAGGAAGGCGAGATCGAGGACGTCCTCGACACCATGCTCGGCTGGACGGAGCAGTTGCGCCATGATCCCGGCCTCGCGGTCAACGTGCTGACGAACAGACTGCAGCGCACGGCCATCCAGGTCTCGGAGTCCGACACGGACGAACCGCCTCCGGGCCGCGAGGCGTCCTTCGCGGCCGCGATGACGGCGTTGTACACCCTCAGCGCCCAGCTCCACGCCGACCGCGGTGACGTCGAGGGCACCCGGCGGGCCCTGAGCGGGGCGGAGGAAGCCCTCATCGACACCATGCAGGGCATGCACGACCTGCGGGTCGCCATCGGTGACTCGACCACGGAGGACGAGGGTCCGCAGGAGTGACGCCGGAGCCGCGGAGCCGTCCCTGTCGCCGGCCGGCACCGGCGCCGCTCCGGAAGCGCTCCGCTCTCCCCCTGACGTTCCCCCTGGCAGCTCAGCGCCGGGCCAGCGCCAGCACGCTCAGCCCGAACATCAGGACGCCCAGGGGAAGGTGGACCGACGGTACGTGGGCGATGCCGAGCACGACCTGGACCGAGGCGAGCACGAGGAAACCCGTGGCGTGCCGGACCGGGCGGAGCGAGCCGCCGCCCGGCTTCCACGCCAGCACCGCCGCGAGCAGGTACAGCATCGACGCCCCGTACATCACGCGGGCACCGACGCTGTGCAGCGTCTCGCCGTAGGAGGCGGTGAGCAGCAGCCCGGCAGAGACCGCCTGGAGGAAGATGGTCAGCGTCTGCAGGGCTATCGCGGTGCGCAGGAACGAGGCTCCGCGCCGCGTGTTCGCCGTCGTCGTCATCTCGGTGGCCATGACACGGTCCCCTTTTCCGCCCTCGGGCAGCAGATCGATAAGGTCTCACCGGTCCGACGACGCGGGCCCGCGAAAGGTAAGGCGAGGGGGCGGCCGGAGCCATGGGGACTGTCGGGACCGGCACGGACGGCATAGCGGGCGAGCGGGGCCAACTCATCAACGTCGCCTACCGGTTGCTCGGTTCGGTGACCGAGGCCGAGGACGCGGTGCAGGACGCCTACACGCGCTGGTACGGACTGCCGCGGAGCCGGCAGGAGGAGATCCTGTCCCCCGGCGCCTGGCTGACGACGGTCACCAGCCGCATCTGCCTCGACCTGCTCGGCTCCGCCCGGGCCCGCCGAGAACGCTACGTCGGTGCGTGGCTGCCCGAGCCGCTGCCCGACCGCGCCCGGAAGGACCCCGAGGGCGGGGGCGGTTCACCCGTCCAGGCGGACCCGGCCGACCAGATCGTCCTGGACGAGTCCGTGACCATGGCCTTCCTCGTCGTCCTGGAGACGATGACGCCCGCCGAACGGGTGGCTTTCGTCCTGCACGACGTCTTCCGGTACCCGTTCGCCGAGATCGCCGCAGTGCTCGGCCGCACCCCCGCGGCCTGCAAGCAGCTGGCGGCCTCCGCCCGGCGGCGGGTGAGCGCTGCGCGCGTTCCGGTGACGGCGGCCGGCCAGGCCGAGGTGGTGCGGCACGTCAAGGAGGCATGGCAGACCAAGGACATAGCCGCGCTCGTCGGTCTCCTCGACCCGGCCGCGGTGATGACCGCCGACGGCGGCGGCCTGGCCGGCGCCGTCCTGCGCCCGGTCGAGGGCGGCGCCCGCATCGCCCAGTACATGGCCGCCATCGCCGACCGCGCTCCGGGGCTCGAGCTCCTGGAGCGGTCGGTCAACGGCACGCCCGGCCTGGTGGCCCGGCGTGCCGGGGTAGTCCTGACCGTGGCCTCCTTCGAGGTCTCCGACGGGCGCGTCACCCGGATCTGGGCGGTCCGCAACCCGCGGAAGCTGGGGCCCTGGGCGCGGGAGGACTAGGGCCTGTCGCGAAAGTGGATCCCGCGACGTCGCCGCTCTGGAAGCAGCCACCGGCAAGGTCGTCGACCCCTGTTGGGCCTATCGAACGCAGTGCGTCCCCCATCTGCGCGCCGCCATACCCGACGGGGTTACCCCACACCGAGTCGTTCAGCTATACCGCTTAACGGTCCTTATGCTCAAACCACTACGAATCGTTTCAGCGGCAGTGGGGCCAAGTCCGGCCAGCACCCTCACACCCCCGGTCCGCCCCGAATGTGACGCGGAGGCTCTCACATGGCGAGGTACGACTACGCGTGCGGGCAGTGTGGCGTGTTCGAGGTCGTCCGCCCGATCGACGCCCCGGTACACGAGCCGACGTGCGCCACATGCGGCGGAGCGGCGACGCGTGTATACGCCCCGCCCGCCATCACCTCACCCCGCTCCGCCCTGCGACTGGCGCGCGACGCTGCCGAGGCCAGTGCGCACGAGCCGGCGGTGCTGCCCCGCATGCCCGCACCACCCCGTCGTCGTGATCATCCGCCGAACCCACTGCACGCACGCCTCCCGAGGCCGTGACCCACAGGCAAGGAACGACAGATGCCCGAAGTGCTCTTCAGCGTCGACCAGTCCCGGTCGTTCTACGACCAGACAGTCCCCCCGCACAACCGCTGGCACCCCGACATCCCGCCGGTGGCGACCGTTCGGCCCGGCACCGAATTCCGCCTCGAATGCCGGGAGTGGTTCGACGGGACGGTTCACAACGACGACTCCGCCAACGACATCCGCGACCTCGACCTTTCGATGGTTCATCCTCTGAGTGGACCGATCGCCGTCGAGGGTGCGCAGCCCGGTGACCTGCTGGTGGTCGACATCCTCGACATCGGTCCCGTCCCGCAGGAGACCGGGCCGGTCGCCGGCCAAGGCTGGGGCTACACGGGTATCTTCGCCAAGGCCAACGGCGGCGGTTTCCTCACCGAGCACTTCCCGGACGCCTACAAGGCGGTCTGGGACTTCCACGGGCAGATCGCGACCTCTCGCCACCTGCCCGGCGTGCGCTTCACCGGCATCACCCACCCAGGCATCATCGGCACCGCCCCGTCGCACGACCTGCTCGGCAAGTGGAACGCCCGGGAGACCGAGCTCATCGCGACCGATCCCCACCGAGTGCCCCCGCTCGCCTTGCCGCCGGATTCACAACGAGCGATCCTCGGGACGCTGGAAGGCGACGCGTTCGAGCGCGCTGCACGGGAGGCGGCACGAACCGCGCCGCCACGCGAGAACGGCGGCAACCAGGACATCAAGAACCTCACCCGTGGCGCCCGGATTTTCATGCCGGTGTATGTCGAGGGTGGCAAACTGTCCGCCGGTGACCTTCACTTCAGCCAGGGCGACGGCGAGATCACCTTCTGCGGCGCAATCGAGATGGGCGGCTACCTCGATCTCGGCGTCGACCTCATCAAGGGCGGCATGCAGACCTACGGGATCACGACGAACCCCGTGTTCTACCCCGGAAACGTCGAGCCGCGCTACAGCGAGTTCCTCACCTTCGTCGGCATCTCCGTCGACGAAAACGGCCGACAGCACTACCTCGACTCACACGTCGCCTATCGGCGGGCCTGCCTGAACGCGATCGAGTACCTGACCAAGTTCGGCTACTCACCTGAGCAGGCCTACCTGCTCCTCGGAGCCGCCCCGGTCGAAGGCCGCTTCAGCGGCGTGGTCGACATCCCCAACTCCTGCGCCACGCTCTATCTGCCCACCGCCATCTTCGACTTCGACATCCGACCGTCCGGCAACGGGCCACAGCGCGCCGATCGGGGAAGCTGCGCCCGCACAAGCTGACTGGGCTTCCCAGACATCCGGCATCCGAGGTGCCCGAAGCAGCGGAACCAGCTGCTTCGGGTGCCCCCTGGCAGACAGCCGACGAGTGACGCCAGCCTGCCTGCTCCGTAACGGAGTGACACCAGTCAGCTGTGGACGACAGGTGGGCCAGGGTCCTTCTCTGCGCCGGGCGCCGCTGTCACCACTCGTCGTGGTCGTTGATCACCCGGAAGCTGGCCACGACACCATCGTCACCGAACATGCCAGCGAGGTCGGTACGGGGCACAGTGCCAGAGGTCTCGTCGTGGGGACCCACGATGGCGACCGGAGAACCGGCACAGTCGAAGCCTTGGAAGACCGCGACGGTCTGCCGGCTGTCATTGAAAATGTTGAAGCTGCTGGAGCTGGCCCCGGTGATGCAGCCGTCGGCGAAGGCGGAGTACGTACGTTCGTTGAAGTAGATCCTTCCGCCTTCCTCGTGAGCGTAGTCGCGTCCGCCCTCGTCGTGGCCCTCGTTCCTCTCGCCGCTCGCGCTCCTGTCGCCCGAGGGAGCCGCGACTGGAGCGGCTCGGTGCACAGGCACGGCCGCTTGGTGCACAGGCAGGGCCGCTTGGTGCGCAGGTCGGGCCACGGCCACTCGGTGGACAGACTGGGAGGCCGGGGTAGATCCGACGGTCGGGGCGTAGAGGATGCCGGCGGATGCAAGGGCGGTCGCGCCTAGTCCGGTGCCAACCACAGCATAGAAATGCGGAGGCATGTCACTTCTCTCTGTCGGATGGACGTCGGCCGGGCGACCGACCTGCGATGAACGTACCGACAGCTCCCATGACTGGCATTTCGGACGTATCTCTGGTGTGATTCCGTGAGCCCGATCGGGTACCAGCGGTTCAGGAACCGTTGCATCGCCGCAGGTCCCGGACCGAGATCGGACGTGCTCACCGGCGGACGGGGACCTCGCAGACGATCTTGCGCAGCGCGGCTGAGGCGACGATGTTTGCGGGTTACACGGGCTGGCCCTGCTCGACCTCGGAACAGCGGTACCGAAGCGGATCGGAGTCAGCCGTTCCCGGTTCAACACGGTGATCCGAAGGTGTGCGGGCGGGTGACAGCAGGCGCCGCCACCCGCCCCCACAGGTCGTCAGGAACGAGACGAAGGGACATCCTCGACGTCCTTGGCGGATCTCTCGTCGAGGAAATCGACGATGTGGCCGAACACGTCCAGGGCGGCCCCGCGGCCGATGAAGGGATCGACGTGGCCGTAGCCCGGGACTTCGACGTACCGAAGGTCGAGGTCCGGATAACGGCTCGACAGGATGTCGTAGCAGAGCTCGTTCGAATCGTGGAAGGTCTTGTTGTCACTGCCGGAGAGCAGCAGGAGGGGGCAGTCGATGCGGTCGGCGTTGTCCAGGGCGTTCTCCGGCAGTTGGCCGTGCCCCCGGTCGCCCGTGTTCCACGGCATCGCCGTGTGCGCCAGTTCCATGCGCCGCAGGTGCGGGCCGATCCAGGTGGGCGCGGAACCGAACAGTTCGGCAAGCCGACTGTGGGTCGTCTCGTGCAGGTTCTCGTGGACGTAGAGTGACGCGCCGGTACCCCAGGCGGAGTTGTGCAGGATATGGCAGGTGGGGTCGTCACAGGGGCCGGCCGAGAGGGAAGCCAGCGCGAACATCGGCGTGTAACGCGAGCGGAAGCCCACCTTGGTGAAGTCGACCGGGAGGTGAGTCCAGCGGGAGCGGCCCCACTCGCCGCCGAGGTGGCCGAGCAGCCGGGACCGCCCGGAATACTTGGGCGTCATGAAGACGCCCTGCGCCACCACTCCGGCGAGGCCCGGCACCAGGCCGGCCGTCATGCTCAATGACAGTGACAGCGCTCCGAGACAGTGGGCGACCACGAACAGCCGGCGCCCGCCGATCCGGTCGCGGATGTACGACACCGCGTCCGGGATGTCATAGAGCGCCACGTCGTCGAAGGTGTAGCGGACGCGGCCCTCGTTGTACGGCAGGCGGCAACTGCCCCGCCAGTCCAGCAGCCACGGTTCGTAGCCCGCACTGAGCAGGACGTCCACGAGGTTGCGGGTCTCGGGCAGTACGAACATGTCGGCCGAAGCCGTGAGGCCGTGCAGGAGCAGGACCGCGGGACGGTCGGTGCCGTGCCGATCTGCGGGGGTGTTGGCGGTCACCCGGCACAGGCCGAGTTCCGTGCCGTCGGACGCGTGGAACGGGATCTGCTCGACGGTGACGCGATCCATCGGGGCGAAGAGCGGTCGTGGTGTCATCGAAGGTGCTTCCTGTCCTTTTCCCACTTCGTGAGTTTGGCCTGGTACCGGTCCTTGTCGCGGTCGATCGCGTCCGGGCGCAGGTCGAGCAGTTCAGCGCCGGCGCGCAGCGTGGGCTCCAGCAGGCCCTGGCCCAACTGCGTGCTGAACCAGCCCAGCCAGGTGAACTTGGCGATCCGCTGCTCCCGCATCGACAGCTCGGGATTGACCCGGATACCGTCTATCTGCTCCCGCTTGTAGGACTTCTTGGGCACCTTCATCGTTCCGGCCAGGCTCGCCGGCTCGCCCTCGCGGCCGGCCCGGATGGTGAGGGTGCGCGCCTGCTGCATGTAGTCGAAGCGAGCCCGGGCCGTCTTCCAGCCCTCCAGCCACCAGCCGTTTCCGTCGGCGTCGCGCAGGGCCAGGCGGTAACGCAGCAGGGGGTGGTCCAGGCTGTGGTGGTGAGGCACTCCCTCATGGGGGCGGACCCAGATCTCGCCGTCGTCCACGGTGAGGGGATCCGCGTGCAGCAAGGGACAGGAAACCGTGCCGCGTACGTCGATGGTGCGGTGCTGCACCAGTTGGTACATGCTGGCGATCGACAGGGTCAGCGCGAAGGTGCAGCGAGTGTCGGGCTTGGCGTCGACCGGGCCCACCTTGCCGCGCATCGTCTCCCGGAACCACAGATACGGCGGGTCGTCACGGCTCGGCAGGATCACCAGGCCGTCCCGGGCCATTCGCTCGTAGCTCTTCAGCCGGGCCTGTGCGTCGACGCGGGCAGGCGGCGGCAGTTTGTGCCGGGCGACGAACGCCTCGGTCCGGTCCCCTGTCGCCATCGGGGCCGTGACGCTCGCCTCGACGATCTTCCGGCCGGCGGGGTTGCGCAGCACCCGTGCCATGAACTCCAGTTCGGGGACCGGATCGGTCTCACAGCGGTCCAGGAAGTCCTTGAGCCAGACATCCCACGGCATCACCCGAACGTTCAGCCCACCGAGTTCCTGATCGCGGACCATCTCGGTGAGAGTGTCCGGCCGTCCGGTGAGGTGGTAGTTCTGGCCCCAGCCGCTCGGCTCGCAGATCACCGCGGTCGCGACACGGCTCACCCAGTCCACCGGAGCGGAGTTCGAATAGTTGATCTTGGGTGCGACGCGGTAGCGGGAGATGGCGGAGAACAGACCCGTGTTGATGTCGTGCGGGTTGTACGCGCCGGTACGGGTGTGGCCGACGATGCCGCCGGGGCGCAGGAACGTCGCCTTCAGCCCGCGGTCGCGGGCGCGCCTGAGCGCTGCCTCGGCCGCCCACTTCGACTTGTCGTAGCCCGCCGCCAGCCGGTCCACGTGTGCCACCGGATCGTCCTCGCCCATCGAGGCGATACCGATCTCGTTGAACACGGCGATCGACGAGATGTGGTGCAGCGGTTTGGGCCGGCCGGTCATCGCGAGTTCGGCGAGGGACAGCACGCCGAGGACATTGGTCCGGCGCAGCGACGGGTAGCCGCGCAGGAAGTCCACGGCCGCTGCCACGCTGACGACCGAGTCGAGTTCGTCGGCCAGCAGGTGCCACTGTTCGTCCGTCAGACCGAGGCGGGGCCGGCGCAGGTCGCCGGGCAGGACCGTGACCCGTCGCCGGATCTCGGCCGACCAGGGGAGGGAGAAACTGGCGAGACCCTCGGCCAGGCGCCGTTCCGCGTCCTGCACGCTGTCCCCGCGCACCAGGCAGACGACGTGTGCGTCGCTGTGCCGCAGCAGGTCGAGCAGCATGTGGCCACCCAGGAAGCCGTTGGCACCGGTCATCAGGACGCGGCGGGGCGGGACCGGTTCCGGGTCGCCACACCAGGGAAGTAGGTCCGCACGCGCGAGGTCGGCCGTGATGAGGGCGAGGTCCTCGGCATGGTCGTCGTCCGCGGGGAGCGTCTCGTCCGGCGCGACGGGCTCGGCCGGCACCAGGTCGGTGCCCGGCGATGCCGTCGTGGGGGCGGACGGCGCGGAGGCCACCGGGAGCTCGAGGGCTTTGGCGGTCGCCGGCGCCTCGGGCAGTGTGCGTCTCGCCGGACCGCCCAGCCAGCGTTGAGCGAGGCGCCGGGGCCGGGCGTCAGCGAAGACGTCGTCCAGACTGAGCCTGACGTTGAGGTCACGGTCGAGTACGGCGACGAGTCGAACGGCGTCCACCGACGTGGCCCCGGCGTCGAAGAGATCGGTCTCGGTGTCGATCTCCTTGCCGCCCAGCAGCGTGGCCGCCTTCGAGACGATGGCCTTGGCCAGTTGTTCGAGACCCCAGGCCGGTGCGCCGCCGGCCGGGGCCACGGGGCCGTTCGCGCTGTCCGCCGGCTGTGGCGGCGGGGCGGGCGGCTGAAAACGCGCCAGCAGACCGGCGATCGCCGCGGCCCCGCGCGCACCGCCTTCGAGCAGCTCCCCCTCGTGCTGCCGGTCCAACTCGTGATTGCGGGCCGGTGCGTCGCCGCCGGCATCTGGGCTGGGTGTCATGCGGTTGCCTCCACGGTGTCGTCGGTTGTGGTGTCCCACGAGCGGAAGTCTCGGAGCCGGTCCGCGGGGACCAGCGCCTCCAGGCGCGGAGCCTCCGGGTCCCCGCCGGCCAGGGCGGCCACCAGCCGCCGTACGGGGACATTGCGGGGGGTGTGCTCGGCGACCATGCGTACGGCCGTGCAGCCCAAGGCCTCGGCCCGGTCCGCCAGCCAGCCGAGAACCCGTTCCTCGGCACCGCGGCCGAGCACCCGGCAGCTCATCATCCAGCCCAGGACCTCGAGCGTCCCGCCGTCGGGACGGATCACGAGGACGGCGATCTGCCCGTAGTCGCCGAACCTGTCCCGCGCCCGCACGGTCCACACCTCGCCGTCCTGCTGCCGGCGTGCCAGCTCCGCCTCGTCCACTGGCGAGGGCCGGAGATTGAACTGGTTGGTGCGCCGGGCCAGTTGGACGGAACGTTCCATCGTGTCGGCGCCGAGCGGCTGGAAGTCCATCTCCAGGTTCAGCCGCTCCAGGAACTCGGCGAAGGTGGTACGGGAACGTGCTTCCTCGCGCACCTTGTCCTGCCGGTAGAAGTCCGCCCGCGCGGCGTCCTCCTGTGTCGCCGCGCGCGGGGTGACCGGCCAGATCCTGGTCAGGAAGTCCGGCAGGCCTTCTCGGGGCGGGCAGGTCACGCAGAGCACCTCCGGCAGAGCCGCCCTCATCCTGGCGATCTCGGCCGGGTTGTCGTCGAGGAACATGAACGTGTCCAGACCGAGGCCGAGTTCCTCCGCGACCGCCTTGAGGCGTACGGGCTTCGGGGTCCAGCCGGCGGAGATCACTTGGAAGTGCTCGGCCCGGAGCGGACTGTCGGGCCGGTCGAGTACGGCTCGTACGGTGGCTTCGTCGTTGTTGGAGACCAGCACCAGAAGTACACCGGCGGCACGCCACTGCAGCAGCCGGCGGGCGAGCTGGGCGCGGCCCCCCGAGAGGCCGACGTGCTCCGGCCCGTTCTCCGCGGCGATGCCGTCCCAGAGAGTCTCGTCGCCGTCCACCGCGATCACCTTGGGCGGGGTGCGGAGGGAGGCGCGCACCAGTTCGGCGAGGGCCAGGGCCACCGCGGCCTGGAACTCGGTCCGGAACGGCAGGTGCGCCAGCGCGTCCGTCTCGGCGTCGAACGGGTCGGTGAAACCATCGCCGCTGAAGCTCTCCAGGCCCAGGACCGCGATGCCGGCCTGATCCTGGAGCCGGGACCTCACCTGCTCCTCCCAGTTCCGCAGCCTCTCCTCGGTCGAGTGGGCGGGAAGAAGGCCGACGATCACCGGCCTCCCCGTGCGTTCGGCCAACGAGCGCAGGGCCGCCGGATACTCCTCGCCCAGCTCGGTCAGCAACTCGTCGCTGATTTCCCCGTACCGCCCCAGGTCGGCGGCGCGCAGCAGCACAAGGGCCGCCGCGGCCGACGGATCGGACAGAACGCCGGACGGGTCGTGCAGGGCAGCCAGAACCTGGTGGTACGGAGCTTCGGCGACGGCGAGTCCGGTGCCCTCGAGAGCGAGGCCGAGCAGCGCGGAGAGGTCGCCCAGAGCGAAGGTGGCTGTCAGAGCGACGGATCGGGGGGCCGACGAGCGCGACGGCGGGACGGGCAACGGCTCCGGCGTGAGCGCCGCCGTTTCGGCTTCCCTCGCCGACGCGACCACTGGCTCCGCTGTCCGGAGCACCGGAAGAGCGCCGACGGTGTCCGTGTCCGCTCGGCCGATCACCTCGACGATCAGGTCGAGGAAGTCCCGGCCGAACCGGGCACAGCTCGAGCTGTCGAGGATGTCCAGATTGTAGTCGAGCCGCATATGACCCAGATCCGGTGACACACTGATCATCAGATCGAGGTCGGAGTGCCCGGTGCCCGCGGGGAGCATCTCCAGCCCTGGCAGTTTCAGGCCGCGCGGCGGAAGGTAGTTGAAGTAGACCTCGACCAGCGGCGCGTTCTCGCGGTACAGCCCCTCCGCCACCAGCGTGGACATGATGTCCGAGAAGGAGATGCCCTTTTCGAGATGCACGCCCAGCCGGTCGTCGGTCCGGCGCAGCACGTCGGCCACCGGTTCGCCCGGGGAGGCCTCGGCGGGGAACGGTATCGGGACGCCGAAGAACCCGACCGCGTCGAGCGCTTCCGCGTGCATCCGGGTGTCCACCGGAACCGCCAGCACGAACCGGCTGCGCTCCCGCAGACGCGCGAGGAACATGGTCAGCGTGCCCAGCCAGAAGGCGGCCGGGGTGATCCCGAGCCGTCGGGCCTCGACGCCGACCCGCTCCGAGAGCCCGTCGGGGACCTCCACGAGCTCGGTCGCCGCACGGTACGACCGTGTCGCGGGACGGGCCTTCGCGAGAGTCAGATCCAGCCTGCGGATCCCGGAGAACCACTCGCGCGGCTGCGCCGCAGAGGCCTCCCGGCCGTCCGTCTCCTGCCGCGCCGGCTGAGCCCGCATCAGGCCGTCGATGTCAGCCGAGGAGGAAGCGGACGGCAGATGCTCACCCGCGAGGTCCGCGCCGATCTCCGCCGCCACCAGCGCGAGCGAGGACAGATCGGACACCACGTGGTGCGCACCGTAGAGCAGTACCTGCTTCCCCGACGGGTAGTCCAGCAGCTCGAACCGCCACAGCGGTGCCGTGGCAAGCTCGAACGGTGCCTCCAGCAGCTCGCGCAGCCGCCGGTCCGGGTCCGTGTCCTCGTCGACGGTCGACCAGCGCAGCAAGGATCCAGGCAGGCTCCTCGCGACCTCCAGTTGGAGGCCGTGCTCGGGGTCCGCGACGATCGCCGTCCGCAGGGCCGCGTGACGGGCGGCGAGGCTGCCCAGTACGTCGATCAGCCGTTCCCGGCCGACCGGAGTGGCGAGCCGCACGGCGGAGCCGATGTTGTGGGTGGCTCCCGGGGTGCCCAGCTGCTCCGTGCGCAGCATCCGTATGACGTCACGGGTCGCCGGCCACCGTACGGTTCCGCCGGCGCCCGGTACGACGAGCGGCTCCGAGCCTTCCCTGCGTGTGTCCCTCCCGGACTCGAGCGGTTCCCCGGCCTCCGCACCGGTCCGGCCGTCCAGAATCCAGTCCACGACGTCCATGACACTCGCCCCGCCGAGCAGGGCCGCGACCGGCAGTTCCTGCCCGAAGTCGGCCTCCACCAGACCTCGGGTGCGCATGGCCGTCACCGAGTCGATACCGAGCTTGGTGAGCGGGGCCGAGACGTCCAGATGGTCGGTGTCGAAGCCCAGCAGTTCCGCGACATGGTGCCGTACCCGGTCCATCACCTGCGCCCGGGTGCCCGCATCCCCGGACAGAGGGACGCCGGCCCGGGCTCCGGCCACGGCGCGCCCCGTGCCGGTGGGCGCGGCGAGCTCGCGAGGCGGGGTTGACGGCGCGGTCTGGGCCGCGAGGGCCTCCACGGACAGCCGGGGCGCCCGGCCGACCCAGTAGCTGCCCGCTTCGAGCGCGGTCGGGGGGAGCGGCGCCATGCGGCGCGGCCCGGCGTGGAGGCCGTGCCACGGTACCCGCACACCGCGCACCCACAGCTCGGCCAGTTGCTCCAGGACGTGGTCCTCGACGAGTCCGGCGAGGAAGGAGTCCCCCCGGGCGCCGGCCAGGACAGCGGTCATCGGTCCGGCGTCCTCGTCGGCGTTGCCGCGGTGCGAGCTCGCGCCGCCGCCCGCCGTGGCGGCCACGCCGTCGACGAGGTGCTGTTCGAGGGCGCGCGCGAGCTGCTCGCGGTCGGCGGCGACCAGGGCGAGCCGCTCGGGCAGATGCTCCCGGCCGAGCTGGGAGGTGTAGGCGATGTCGGCGAGGCTCACCGTGCCGTCGCGTTCGAGGTAGTCGTGCAGGCGGCCCACAGTCGTGCGCAGCAGTTCGGGGGTGCGGGCGGAGACCAGGACGACCTGCGGCGCCGGGTCCGCCGGGACGGTGCGGGCGGCGGCGGGCGGCGCCTCGACGACGATGCTCACGTGACTGCCGCCCGCCGCAACGGAGTTGATGAGGGCGCGGCGGGGCGCGCCGTCGCGCGGCTCCCATCCGGCCGGCTCCTCCGCGAGCCGCAGGGGCGAACCGTCCAGGTCCAGGCGGGGGTTGGCGGTTCCGGTGGCGACGAGGGGGGCGACCTGCCCGTGCCGGAGCTGGAGCACGACCTTGGTGAGCTGGGCGATGCCGGAGGCGGCTTCGGGGTGGCCGAGGTTGGACTTCACGGTGCCGACATGAACGGGTTCGGTGACACCGGCGAACACCTCGCGCAGGGCGCGGATTTCGACCTCGTCGGAGAAGGCGGTGCCGTTGGCG
>NZ_BJTV01000006.1 GCF_007176755.1 Streptomyces sp. 1-11 | reverse complement strand
TCGACGGCATCCGCCACCCCCACGCCGACTCGATCAGCAACGAGTCGACACTCCCGCCACAGCCGCAATCTCATGCCTGACCAGCGGAATCCGCACACGACATTCGGAAAGCGAACAACCTCTAAAGCCGTGGAGCCGACCGCCCCAGCCACAGAGGGTGTCTCCCACGCCTTGCCCGCAGCCGCCGAGCGCGCCGCCGGGCGCGGCCAGCCGGGACGAAGGCAGGAGGCAGGCCGCGCCGCAGAGGCGGCGCGCGCCC
The DNA here is from genome assembly GCF_007176755.1 of Streptomyces sp. 1-11. Taxonomy (GTDB): domain Bacteria; phylum Actinomycetota; class Actinomycetes; order Streptomycetales; family Streptomycetaceae; genus Streptomyces. Next base: position 472,769 of record NZ_BJTV01000006.1, on the reverse strand, counting down.
GCGCCGTGCGCGGGCCTTGATGAAGTAGTGGAAGTTTTACCGCGCTCTGATCAACATCCCCTGTCTTGTCTCGGTTGATACTTGACGTTGTGGCTTCACCTGATGCTTGACACCGCTTGCCTCGGCTTGGCTGTGCGCGTCCGGCGGAATGATCAGCCTGGAATGATGCCGACATGGGGAACACACGTGCGTGGCCCGTGCTACGGACCACGGACCTGGATGAGGCGTTGAGGCTTGCGGAGGGGTTGCTGTCGGTCGCGTCCTGGTACAGACCCAGCGGCTGCTATCTGGACGCCTGGGCACGCGATGATGACGAGCTGCGACGGCTGACCGAGGCTCGGCCCGGAGCGCACGTTGAGTGGTACGGGGAGGGCCGTACGACCTTGCCCGCAAGTCTGTGCCTGAATGTGTCGAGCTGCGATGAGGCAGGTAAGGCCCTGAAGACGTGGGCCGACATCACCAGGTGTTACGTCCTGTGGCATGACCTGAAGTGGCCGGCTGTACCGGAGCTTGGGCTGGACGAGGAGTACAAGTACGCGGAGCTGGAGGTCGCGTGCAACAGTCGCGACATCCACTGCAGCGAGTGGGCGGCCGAACATACTGTTTTCATCCACGCACGGCCCGGACATGACGAGCGTGCTGCTTGGCTGGCGGCACAGGTCAACGCCCAGGTTGTAGGGCCTCCCGAGTTCGGCTGGTAGTTCATCAGGCGCCTTCTTTGATCGCCTAGCTAAGATCGTCAAGGGAAGAGGTCAAGCATCACCCCATGTCGACCCGTCAACCATCAACTGAAACTCGACACTGATCAACATCCCCTGGTCGTGGCCTGTCGGCTCTCAGCTCGGCTCGGCTACCGTTCCATCCATGCCTTCTGCACTGGACACGCCCCAGGGAGCGGCCGAGCTGGCCGAGTCCCTGCTTCCTCCGCTCGGGAACCGCTGGCTTCATACTCAGGCCGTGGCTGCTCGGGCTCGCGAGGCTTCCGCGGCTGTGTCCGAGGCAGATCGGGACCTCCTCGTCGCTGCCGCATGGCTGCACGACATCGGCTACGCACCCGAGCTGCGTGACACCGGGTTCCACCCCCTCGACGGCGCTAGGTACCTCGAATCACTGGGTGCACCGGCGCGCCTGGTGCGGCTGGTCGCCCACCACTCCGGGGCGGTGTACGAGGCGGAACAGCGTGGACTGTCGGCCGAACTGGCCGTCTACGAGCGGGAGGACTCCCCGGTCCTCGATGCCCTGATCTTCGCGGACATGACGACCGGCCCTGCTGGGCAGCCCTTCGACTTCGACACCCGGATCGACGAGATCCTGGTCCGCTACGAACCGGGTAGCGAGGTTCACAACGCGATCAGCAAGGCGCGGCCCTACCTGGGCGCAGCCGTACAACGCGTTCACGCGCGCTTGGGCTGAGGCTCGGGCCGGAGCTCCTGGCCTCAGGCGGTCTACCGCCGCTGTGTCGGATGCTTTACGGTCCTTCGCATGGGTGGCCTGGGGGACTTCCTGAAGAAGCGTTGGGGTGTAGTGATCCTCTTGTTGGGGATCTTGGCATGGGCTTCGGACGCTATCGGGCCGGGGATCTTCATCCTCGTAGCCGCCGTAGCTGTCCTGTACTTCCTCTTTCAGGCGCCGCTCAGGTGCATTGCCCTGGGGCGGCAAGGAAGGTGCCGGAACAACGCGCAAGGTCTGCTGCGTGGCTGTTGGATCCGTGAGCACAAGTGGCAAGGCATGAAAGCGCTACGTGGAGCGGGGGGCGAAGCGCTCGGGCCGAGTGCAGCGCTTATGCAGGATCGGCAGCAGATGAGCGCGACTCTGGGCGTCGCCGTAGGGGTGATCTCAACGATCGTCGCATGCGCGGACTTCATCTTTAAGTGATGCTCTGACCTGGGCCGAGTGAGTCATCCAAGGTACGGCTCGGGCCGTTCTGCGAGGCCATGCTCGATCCGCATGCGCATGGACGGGTGGATGTTCAGCTCGTCCAACGTGCTCGGGTCGACGAAGGCGACTTCCTTGCTCTCGCTGCTCGTCCGCAGCCGGCCGCCGATGATGCGGGCAAGGAAGCAGATGGAGAACTGCTGACGGACTTCGCCGTCGTCGTACGCCATGACGTGGTTGGGGTTGGTGTAGATGCCGACGAGGCCGGTCACCTCGACGTCGAAGCCGGTCTCTTCCTTCGTCTCGCGTACGGCTGCGTCCAGGGCTGACTCGCCCAGGTCGATCCCTCCTCCGGGCAGAGCCCAGAGATCGTTGTCGGTCTTGTGGATCAGCAGGACTTCTCCGGCCTCGTTGCGGGCGACAGCGGTCACGGAGGGGACGAGGCTGTTCGCCTTCGGAGCGTTCGGGTCGTTGAAGTAGTCGACGCGGGCCATGGGTTCAGCGTCGCACGTGCGCGGCGTTCTACGCCGCCCGGCCCCGCTCCCACACGTAGTCGAAGCTCCGCATGTAGTGCCGGAACGTCCGTGCTCCGGGGAGGTACCGGAAGTGCATCACCGGGTTCTGGCCGGCGGGAGCTCCCATGACATGAGGATTCACGAGAACGTCCTCATCGAACCGGTAGATCGAGTTGTAGAGGATCGTGTCGTGCACGCGGACCTCGACGCCGGGCGTCGACATGGCGGGCTCGAGATAACGACGAGTGATGCGGGCCCGCGCGGCCAGGTCGTCGCCGATGCCCTCCTCTTCGCCGCGTTGGCGGACTGCTTGGGAGTCGGGGTCGCCGAGCAGGATGCGGACCTGGGCGCCGGCCTTCGCCTTCGCGGCCAGGTGGTCGGGCAGGTCCGGGTGATTGTCGAAGAGGAAGAGACCGGCGTAGACGAGGATGTCTACCTGGTCCGTCGCCTTCTCGATCAGGGAGGACCACAGCGGCGCGGGCACCGCTCCACGATGCGGGTAGTACGTGATCAGCTCGGACGTGCTGGCCTTCTCCGCCTGCTTCTCCACTGACGGCCAGAGATAGATCTCGTCGACTCCGAGGAAGCTCGCTGCCTTCCATCGGTGCCCGCGGTGCGGGGTGCGGCCCGTGGTGATCCACCGCTCGACGCTCTTGGGGTCCACTCCGACGTGTCCCGCGACGGACTGGATCGTCTCGCCCTTCACCGAAATCGCCGCGCGTAAACGCTCGTTCGCCATCTCGTGCCCTTCTCGGGGACTACTGAGGACGTTTTGACGGTAGCTCAGACGTCCCTAAACGTCCATACGGACGGTGATGCGTCCACCCGCTCTCGCGGTCTTCTGGTCTCACCGACGGGATGTCGGTCACCACCACCCCCGACTTGGAGACAAGACGATGCGTCAGATCCCCGTAGAGACCTCCGGCGCGACTGTGATGGTCGCCCGTCCCCCGCAGCCGAAGATCCGTGACCGCCGGACCGGTGAGATCGCCACGGACCCCGAGACCGGCGCTTCGATGATGACCGTCGACGTGATGTTCGCCGCGAACGGCGAGGTCGAGATCCTTGCCGTCGCCGTGCCGGAGCCGGGTATCTCCGGTGAGCTGGCCATGGGGACCCCGGTGGCGCTGACCGGCCTGGTCGCGCGGCCGTGGGAGAACGAGTTCAACGGGCAGCGTCGCCACGGCATCAGCTTCCGTGCGGTCGCCGTCACGTCCCTCGTCGACAGCGCCGCGCAGTCCAAGGCGGCCTGACCGTGACCGGGTCCACCGTCGCCCTGCTGCTGGTCGTCGCCACCGCTGTTCTTCTGCGGTGGCGGCGTCCCGCCTGGTACTGGCTGACCTTCGGTGTCACCCTCGCCGTCCTGCGGGTCCTCGTCCGCTACCGCTCGGTGATGGACGCCTGCGGGCTGACGGTGCCGCCGTCCCGCTGGCGGCTGGCCCTGGCGCGGGTCGCGAACCGCCCCGTCCCTGACTCGCGGCCTCCACGCATTCTCCGGCTGCGTCCGACCCGTACCGGCCTGGTCCTGCGGCTGGGGCTGCGCCCGGGACAGGATGCCTTCGACGTGTCCGCCTCGTGTGATCGGCTGCGGCACTCGTTCGGCATGTATGGCGTCACCTCGCGTGAGCTGCGCTCGGGCGTCGTCGAGCTGCGGATGACCGGCTATGACGTGCTCAACCGGGTGCAGATGCCGGCCAGGCTGGAGCGTACGCCGACGCGGGTTCCCGTCGCCCTGCGGGAAGACGGCGCGGTGCACTACCGCGACTACCGCACCGTCCCCCACGCGCTGACCCTCGGCGCGACGAAGTCCGGCAAGTCCGTCTACCAGCGCAACCTGATCGCTGAGCTGGCCGCACAGCCGGTCGCCCTGGTCGGCATCGACTGCAAGCAAGGCGTGGAGCTGTATCCGCTGGCCCGCCGCTTCTCAGCACTGGCGGACAACACCGACGACGCCGCCGAACTCCTCGACGGTCTCGTGTCCCGCATGGAGGCCGTCTACCAACTCATCCGTGCCGAGCAGCGCATCACCGCCGACGTTCCGGACGCGGAGATCGCCGCCGACATCTGGGACCTGCCCGAGCATCTGCGCCCGGTCTCGATCGTGCTGCTCGTCGATGAGGTCGCCGAGCTGGCCCTCTTCACCAACAAGGAGGAAGAGAAGCGCCGGGACCGCGTCATCACCGCCCTCGCGCGCCTCGCCCAGCTCGGCCGCGCCGCCGGGATCTACCTGGAGATCTGCGGTCAGCGCTTCGGCTCGGAACTCGGCAAGGGCATCACGATGCTGCGCGCTCAGCTCACCGGCCGCACAGCCCACCGGGTCAACGACGAACCCTCGGCCAACATGGCCTTCGGCGACGTCGCCCCGGACGCCGTCCTCGCCGCGATCCAGATATCGCCCGACACGCCCGGCGTCGCCGTGGCCGGGGACCCCACCGGCGGATGGGCTCGCATCCGCGCCCCACACACCTCGTTGCGCAAGGCCGTCGATGCCTGCAACCGACACGCCTCGCTGACCCCGGAGCTGCCCGAACTCGCGTCCTTCCGGCCCGCCCTGCCGCTCTGGATTCCGGTCTCCGATCCGACCGCCAAGCCCGCCCCCGTCGTGGCCTGACCTCGGAAGGAGATTGACGATGCGTGCCGCACCCCGAGTCGACGCCGTGCTCGTCCAGGCCGTGATCGCCGGTGCCCTGTCCTTCGCCCACCTTCACGACCTGGCCGCCGCTGCCGGACAGGACGGTTGGAAGGCGTGGGCCTACCCGATCAGCGTCGATCTGCTCCTCGTCGCAGCCTGGCGGCGGCTGAGGATGCTGCGCCCGTCTGGCCAGCCGGTCAGGGCCGCATGGTTCTGGTTCGCCGTGGCGCTTGCCGCTTCCCTCGGCGCCAACGTCGCCACCGCCGGCCTTCTCGACCTCGGGGACGTGCCCGCCTGGCTGCGCATCCTCGTCGCCGGATGGCCTGCCCTCGCCTTCCTCGGCGGAACTCTCCTCGTTCACCTGCCCGCCCAGGCGGAAGCACCGCAAGGGTCCGCGGCTGCCGGACCGGCCGAGACAGCCGTGCCCGAACCCCGGCCCGCTGCCGAGTCGAAGACCGAGTCTTCTCCGGAACCTCAGCCGGAAGTGGCCGACGCTCCTGAGCCCGGCCGAGAACTGCCCGCGTCCGCGCCCTCGCCCTCGCCCGTCTCGGTCCCGGCCGCGCTGGTCGACCACGCCCGGAAGGTCGCCGACGACCACCACGCCCGCACCGGCGCCCCGATCGACACCGACACCCTGCGCGCCCGCCTCGGTGTCCCGGCCCACCTCGCCGACGCCATCGCCGCCCAGCTCGCCTGAACCGAAAGGAGAAGCCGCCATGCCCGCCCGCGACTACTTCCACTCCCTCATGCGGATCGGCCCCGTGCAGATCGGGACCCACCGCGACCAGCGCGGCAGCACCAAGCACGCCGCCGTGTGCACCAACGACCACTGCGGCTGGTCGGCCGACTACTCGACCCAGTCCGCAGCCCAGCTCGCCGCCCGCACCCACCGCTGCTCGGCCCGATAGGAGGCACCGCCATGGACGTCCCGCTCTGGTTCGCCCTCGCCGTCGTCGGCTACCTCGGCTGCAAGCTCGCCCGCCCGCCGCTCTGGCTGGTCCTGGTGCTGCTGCTCGGCGGCTACCTCGTCGCGGACAGCCTGCTCGCCCCTGTCATCGACACCGCCATCAAGTAGGGAGACCGACCATGCTCCGCCCCAAGATCCCGACCATGCCCGCCCCGACCCGGTTCACCTCGCCGCCTGTCCTCGTCGAGCCGATCGCCGTCGAGCAGTCCTCGCCGGCCGCTGCTCCTGCCCCCGTCTCGACGCCGTCCCGGCCCACCGTCCAGCTCACGCCCGGTTCCGCGCTCGCCCTGGTCGGGGGCGGCACCGCCGTGGTCCTGGTCGTCGGCGCCGTCCTGGTCTCCATGCTCCTGGCGGTCGCCATCACCGCCGCTTCCGTCGCCGTCTGCGCCCTGGTCGTCCGTTCGCTCGCTTCCGCCCAGCACCGCCGCTGACCCGGCCTGGAGGCGACGCACAAGCCGCCAAGCACGCCGCCGCCTTCGGGACCGGGATCTGCCAGTCAACCGCCATCGCCAAGGAGAAGCCATGGATCTGCAGCTCGCCGCCAGCGTCGCGCCGTTACTCGGCTGGGCCGTGCACGGCGGCATCCTCACCCGCCGTCTCGCCACCGCCCGCCGCGACCCGCTCACCGGCCTGCACACCCGCGCTGGGTGGACCGCCCGCGCCGAACACCTCATCCGCCGACACCCGAGTGCCGCCGTCCTCCTGGTCGACCTCGACCACTTCAAGACCCTTAACGACACCCACGGCCACGCCGCCGGGGACGCCGCCCTCGTCGCCACCGCCGACCGCATGCGCTCCTGGTGCGGATGCCACGGCATCGCCGGACGCTTGGGCGGGGACGAGTTCGTCGCCGTAGTCCGCGACCTGGCCGCCGCCGATCTCGGCGCGCTCAACGCCGCCCTTCACCGGCCGCTGCCCTACGCCGGGCTGTCGCTGCCGCTGGCCGCCTCGGTCGGGGCCTGCCTCGTCGCCGAGCTGCCCGCGCCGTCGCTGACCGATGCTCTCGCCGCTGCTGATGCGGCCATGTACGCGGCCAAGGGCCGTGGCCGCCGGGGCTCACGCACCTCTCACTGAAAGGCCGCCGGGTGGCGCACAAGCCGCCAAGCACGCCGCCACCCGGGGCCGTTTCTTCCAACCGCAATCGAAAGGAACCACCATCATGGCCCAGCACACACCGCCTCCGCCGAGGATCTGCCCGGCCTGCGACGGCTTCGCCTCCGTCGCCATCACCCTCGGCGGCCGCGACGCCCGCGGCCACCTGCGGATCATCACCGCACACTGCCCGGCCTGCCACGGCACCGGCAGCACCCCCGCCCGCCGCGACCGGGAGGGCGCCCGTGCCTGAGACGCTGCTCGACCCGACCACCCTCGGCGACCTGCTGAGGGTGGCTTCGGCCTCCGACTACGCCCGATGGGAAGACCAGATCCGCCGCACTGGCGGCTGCGCCGACCCCATCCACCTGACCGGCTGGACCCTCACCAAGGACAAGACCACCGGCGAGACCCTGCACCACTACTCCACGGAGGGCGAACCCGGCGGACGCCTTCGTCTGGCCTGCGGCAACCGCCGCGCCTCCCGTTGTCCTGCCTGCGCCTGGACGTACGCGGGCGACACCTACCACCTCATCCGCGCAGGCCTCGCCGGTGACGACCGCAGGGACATCGCCGCCACCGTCCGCGACCACCCCCGCGTCTTCGCCACCCTCACCGCGCCGTCGTTTGGCCGCGTGCACAACCGACCCGACTACGGCGTCTGCCGCTGCGGCACCCGCCACCTGGCAGATGACCCCGCCCTCGGCACCGCCCTCGACCCAGAGACGTACGACTACGCGGGCACAGTGCTCTTCAACAACCACGCCGGACAGCTCTGGCAGCGCTTCACCACCCGGCTCCGCCGCGAGATAGCCGCCCGCGCCGGCCTTTCACAACGTGAGCTGAAGGAGTGCGCACGGCTGTCGTACGGCAAGGTCGCCGAGTTCCAGAAGCGCGGCGCCCTGCACTTCCACGCCGTGATCCGGCTGGACGGTCCCAACGGCCCGGACACGCCGCCGCCCGCCTGGGCCACCGTCGACCTCCTCGCCGACGCGATCCGCGCAGCTGCCGCGCACTCCTACACGTCAGTTTCTGTCCCGGCCGCCGAGGACCAGCCTGCCCGGACCTTCCGCTGGGGCACCCAGCTCGACGTCCGACCGGTCAAGGCGTTCGGTGACGGCTCCGACATCACCGAACAGGCCGTCGCCTCCTACGTCGCCAAGTACGCCACCAAAGCCGCAGAGAACACCGGCACCCTCGACCGCCGCATCGGCGAACTCGCGGAACTCGATCGCCACCAGGTCCCCGACCACACCCGCCGCCTCATCACGGCCTGCAAGGAACTCGACCCGCTCTACCCCGACCGCCGCCTCTGGGCCTGGGCGCACATGCTCGGCTTCCGCGGCCACTTCTCCACCAAGTCCCGCCGCTACTCCACCACCCTCGGCGCCCTCCGCCAGGAACGCGCCGACTACCGCGCTACCCAGGAGCGCGAAGCCCTCGGTCTGGAGGACACCGAGCCGGACACCGTCCTCGTCCTCGCCGACTGGCAGTACGCCGGCCACGGCCACACCCCCGGCGAATCAGCCCTCGCCGCCACCATCGCCCGCGACCTCCAACTCAACCGCGAGACCGCCCGCGATGCCCTACGCGACCTACTCGCCCAGGAAGGAGCTGCGGCGTGAGCACCACTGCCACTGCCGAACTGCTGACGGTGCCCGAGGTCATGGCGCGGCTCAGGCTCGGCCGCTCCACGGTCTACGACCTGATCCGCTCCCGCCGGTTGGTCTCCATCCCCGTCGGGCGTTCCCGCCGCGTGCCCGCTGACGCGCTGCGCGACTTCATCAACCACGAGATCGAGGAGGCCGCCTGATGGCCAAGCGCAACCCCAACGGAGAAGGCACCATCTACCGCCGCAAGGACGGCCGTTACGAGGGAGCGGGCTATGTCCTGATGCCTGACGGCACGTACAAGCGCCGGCGGGTCTACGGCAAGACCTGGGAGGAGGCCCGGCGGAAGCTCACCGAGCTGCTCGCGAAGAGCGATCAGGGCATCCCGGCGGCTGACACGACGGAAAGCCTCGACACCTACCTGACCTACTGGCTTGAGCACATCGTGAGTCACAAGGTGCGGCCGTCGACGGTCTACAGCTACAGCAAGTGCGTCAACGCGTACATCATCCCCCGGCTCGGCAAGAAGAAGTTGGCGCGGCTCACCGCCAAGGACGTGCGCCTCTTCCTCGACTGGGCTCGGCAGGCCTGCCAGTGCTGCGCGCAGAAGCGGGACGCCGCCCGTCCGGCCGACGCGCGTCGCTGCTGTGCCGCCACCCCCAAGCGGTGCTGCGAGCGGCGGCTGTCTCCTCGCATGGTCCAGTACCTTCACGCGGTGCTGCGGAACGCCCTCCAGCACGCGGTTCGCGAGGAGCTGGTGCAGCGCAACGTCGCCAAGCTCGTGCAGGTGCAGACTCCCCGGTACCGGGTCGGCCGCGGCCTGTCCGTCGCCGAAGCCAAGAAGCTCCTGGGCGACGTGCGCGACAACCGCCTGTGTGCGGCCTACGTGCTCGCGCTGTACCTGGGTCTGCGGCGTGGTGAGCTGCTGGGGCTTCACTGGTCGGACGTTGACCTGGATGGGGGATCACTGGAGATCCGTACGGCCCTGCAGCGGGTCAACGGCGAGCTGACGCTGACCGCGCCCAAGACGCGTCGCTCGGAGCGGCCCGTACCGCTGCCCGCCGTGTGCGTCGACGCCCTCCGCCGGCACCGTGTCGGCCAGGCCGAGGAGCGCCGGGCGGCGGGGGAGCAGTGGCGGGAAACCGGTCTGGTCTTCACCACCAGGCGGGGGACCCCGATCGAGCCCCGGAACCTGAACCGGCACTTCTACCCGATCCGCGAGCGGCTGGGCCTGAAGGTGCGTTTCCACGATCTTCGGCACACCTGCGTGACGCTGCTTCTCGGCCTCGGCATCCCGCCGCACATCGTCCGCGACATCGTCGGGCACAGCGCCTTGGACGTGACTATGAACATCTACGCACACGCCGACATGACCGAGAAGCGGTCAGCTCTTGACCAGCTCGGGAGCCTGCTCGCCGACGAGTGAGTGACGGGCCCGTTGCCGTCAGCGTTGCCGTCAGAGACACGAAACGCCCTGGAGGGGAGATCCCCTCTGGGGCGTTTTTGCTGGTGACGGGTTGCGCCCCCGGCAGGACTCGAACCTGCGGCCAAGCGCTTAGAAGGCGCCTGCTCTATCCACTGAGCTACGGGGGCCTGGTGGCGGGACAAGGATAAAGCTCCTCGCTCCCTGACCCTGTCGCTTCGCCTCCGTGGCTCGATGTGGAGGTTCGGTGAAGCGGTCCTGATAATCGCAGGCAGGTGCGAATCGTGCACCGCTTTTGGCCTCCGACGCTCCGGGTGTTGTGCACTCGTTATGCCTGGACTGTGCCCTCGTACCAGTCGTCCCTTACGTCCGATCTGTTCCATCGGCGCGCTGAGATGTCCATATGCTTCAGAATTCCCCTAAAATTGGGCATTCTTCGCATGTGGTGACCTTGGACGTTCGGCCTCAGCTGCTCGACACACTCTCCGCTCTGCGCGACCGTGTCGCCGCCGCACGCTTTCCGCTGCCCCTGGCCGGGGCCCCACGCGCGCGTGCGAACCGCGACGAGCTCCTTGCGCAGCTCGACGACTATCTGGTGCCCCGGTTGAGAGATCCCGGCGCCCCGCTGCTGGCCGTCGTCGGCGGGTCCACCGGGGCCGGCAAGTCGACCCTCGTGAACTCCATCGTGGGGCGCAGAGTCAGCCAGGCGGGCGTGCTCCGGCCGACGACCCGGACACCGGTCCTGGTCTGCCATCCGGAGGATCATCACTGGTTCAGCGGAATGCGCGTGCTCCCCCACCTCACGCGCGTGTGGGGGCCGCAGCCGGACACGGGGGACGATCTGCTGCTCCCCGGCGAGGCCGCCCCCCGCGCACTGCGCGTCGAGACGGCCGAGAGCCTCCCGCGCGGCCTCGCCCTGCTCGACGCGCCCGACATCGACTCGCTGCTGTCCGACAACCGCGTCCTGGCCGCCGAGCTGATCTGCGCCGCCGACATCTGGATCATGGTCACCACCGCCGCCCGCTACGCCGACGCCGTGCCCTGGCACCTGCTGCGCACGGCCAAGGAGTACGACGTCACCCTGGTGACCGTCCTCGACCGTGTCCCGCACCAGGTGGTCTCGGAGGTCTCCCGGCAGTACGGCGCCCTCCTCACCAAGGCCGGGCTCGGCGACGTACCCCGGTTCACCGTGCCCGAGCTGCCCGAGTCGGCCTGGGGCGCCGGTCTGCTGCCCTCCACCGCCGTGGCGGCCCTGCGGACCTGGCTGGTGCACCACGCGCAGGACGCCGCGGCCCATGAGCACGTGATGGCCCGTACGGCGCACGGCCTGCTCGACTCGCTCAAGGCGCGCATGCCCGAGCTGGCCGGCGCCGTCGCCGCCCAGTACGCCGCCGCGCTCCGGCTCACCTCCGCCGTCGAGAGCGCCTACGACGGCGAGCACGCGCGCCTGCGGGGCCGGCTGCAGTCCGGGGCCGTGCTCGCCGGGGACGCGCTCAAGCGCTGGCGTGCCTTCCCCCTGGACTGCACGGCGGGTGAACTGCTGGACGCCCTCGTCGAAAGCCTGGGCGCGCTGCTGCTGTGCGCCGTCACGGCCGCCGACGAGCGTGTCGACGAGGCGTGGCGGCGCGAGCCGGGCGCGGCCGCTCCGGGGCTCGCCGGCCGGCACCCCTCCCCGGACAAGGCCGAACACCGCATCGGGCTCGCGGCGCGCCGCTGGCGGCGCGAGCTGGAGGAGTACGCCGAGGACGAGGTACGGGACATCGAGCGCAGCACCGCTCCCGACTCCGAGAGCGTCGCCGCACTCGTCGCCACCGCGCTGCTGGGCGGGAGCCGGGCGCGCGCCGCGGGCGAGCGGCTGGCCCAGCGGATCGGCGCCCACGGCGCGCTGCGGCTGCGCGACCGGGCGGAGCGCCTGCTCAACGACACCGTGGACCGCGTCGTGCACACCGAACGCGAACGCCGCCTCGCCCCGCTCGACGCCCTTGACGTCCGTGCCGAGCCCCAGGCGGAGCTCATCGCCGCGATGTCCGTACTGCAGAAGGAGAGGTGAACGGTGACAGCCGTCACTGACCACGACCACACGGACCACACGGACAGCGACAGGGACAGGGGCAGCGAGAGGGACAGAGACAGGGACCAGGAACACAGGAACCACACCGATCACATGACTCACATGGACCGCATGACGCACCACGGCCCCTCGGGCAACGCCGGTCCCGCTGCTGCCGGCGGGGACGGCCGGGCCGGGGAGGAGGGCGACACGGCCGACGGCCGGACGCCGGCTGCCGGCGGCTCCGCGCTGGCAGCCCCTGGCGCCGCACACGCCGGCGGCGCCGGAGCCGAACCCGTGGCGAGGCGCAGGGTCAGGGTCACCGTGGACGGTCAACCGCTGGACGAGTGGGGGCCGGAGACGAACGGCCGGACGCACGCGCGCGTGCCCGTGAAGCGCGCCGACCGCCAGGAGGGCGCCCCCGTCCAGGAGGGCGCGCCCGCCCGTGAAGGCGTCACTTTCCAGGAGGGCGCGCCCGCCCGCGCGGGCGGCGGCCACCCGCTCGCCGGCCGCCGGGAGAACGACCCGCACGCGCGCGTGGCGGGCGAGCGGCCGGACCGTGGCGCCGACGAGCCGCACGCGCGCGTGAAGGCTTCCGGCGGTGCGGCGGGCGCCGAGACCGACGGCGGGCGGCACCGCCCCCCGCAGGGCGACGGGGAGGCCGCCCGCGAGGCCGACGCGGACGCCGAAGCGACCGACGCCTGGGACGACGGGCTCATCGCCCGCCGGGTGACGGACATCGCTGAGCGCGTCTCCGTCCTCGACAAGCCCGCCCGCCCGCCGGGCACCCACACCCCCGCGCCACTGGCGTACGACGGCCCCCTGCGCTCCCGGCTGGACGCGCTGCGCGAGCTGGTCGGCCTGTCCCGCGCCCGCCTCGACACCCGTACCCTCGCCGAGGCCGGCCGGGTCCTGGACGAGGCGGCCGCCCGCCGCAAGCTCTCCGGCGGGCACACCGTCGTCGCCATCGCGGGCGCCACCGGCAGCGGCAAGTCACAGCTCTTCAACGCCCTGGCCGGAGTGGCCATCTCGGAGACGGGGGTGCGGCGCCCGACCACCGCGGCGCCCATCGCGTGCAGTTGGAGCGACGGCGCGGCGGGCCTCATCGACCGGCTCGGCATCCCGGGGCGGCTGCGCCGGCGCCCCGTGCAGAGCGCGGAGGCCGAGGGGCAACTGCGCGGTCTTGTCCTGGTCGACCTGCCCGACCACGACTCCGCGGCCGTGGAGCACCGCGAGCAGGTCGACCGGATCCTCAAGCTGGTCGACGCGGTCATCTGGGTGGTCGACCCGGAGAAGTACGGCGACGCCATGCTCCACGAGCGCTACCTGCGGCCCATGGCCGGCCACGCGGAGGTCATGTTCGTCGTACTCAACCAGGTCGACCGGCTGCCCGGCGAGGCCGCCGACCAGGTGCTGGACGATCTGCGCAGGCTGCTCGACGAGGACGGCGTCGCGCTCGGCGAGTTCGGCGAACCGGGCGCCACGGTGCTCGCGCTGTCCGCGCTCACCGGCGAAGGCGTCGGCGACCTGCGCGAGGCCCTCGGCCACTTCGTGATGGAGCGCGGTGCGGCGGCCCGCCGGGTCGCCGCCGACCTGGACGCGGCCGCGGCCCAACTGCGGCCCGTCTACGCCACCGGCCGGCGCGTCGGCCTCAGCGAGGAGGCACGCGAGGAGTTCGCCGCCCGGCTCGCCGACGCGGTGGGCGCCACCGCGGCCGGCGAGGCCGCCGAACGCGCCTGGCTGCGCAACGCCAACCGCGCCTGCGGCACGCCCTGGCTGCGGCTGTGGCGCTGGTACCAGGGCCGCGGCGGGCCGAGCACGGGCCGGATCGCGGTACGCCATCAGGCCGACGAGGAGGCCACGGCGCGCCAGCGTGTCGAGCAGGCGGTCCGCACGGTGTCCGACCGGGCCTCGGCGGGTCTGCCCACGCCGTGGGCGCAGGCGGTGCGTGAGGCGGCGGTACGCGGCTCGCTCGGGCTGTCCGAGGCGCTGGACGACCTGGCGGCGCGGGCCGGACTGCCGCCGGGACGGCCGCCCCGGCCGGGATGGTGGCCGGCGGCGGTGCTGGTCCAGGCGGCCATGACGTTGCTGCAGGTCGTGGGCGGTCTGTGGCTGGTGGGACAGATCGCGGGGGTCATGGCACCCAACCTGGGCGTGCCCGTGCTGCTGATGGTGTGCGGCATCGTCGGCGGGCCGTTCGTGGAGTGGGGCTGCCGGATGGCGGCCCGTGGTCCCGCCCGCCGGTACGGCCAGGACGCGGAACGCCGGCTGCGGGAGGCGGCCGCCGGCTGCGGCCGGGCCCGGGTGCTCGACCCGGTGGCCGCGGAGCTGCTGCGGTACCGGGAGGTGCGGGAGCAGTACGGCCGGGTGGCGCAGACGGGAGTGGGGGTGGGGTGAGAACCCCATTTCCCGGGTGTCCTCACCCGGGCGGGTGACGGGGTTCTCCACAGCCCGGCGGTGGTCCACAGCGCTCAGCGGGCCCGGCCCGGCGGAGGCAGTCTGATCCCGCGGCGATCGTGCCGCGGGGCGGAAGCCTCCGTACGGGACGGGCCCGTACGCATGTCCGTCCGACCGTGAGGGCCGGGCGAAGGAGGGGTGCAGGATGAACGAGACCGTGGTGTGCGTGGTGGGCAACGTGGCGACTCCGCCGCTGTACCGGGAGACGGCGGCCGGCCCTTCGGCCCGGTTCCGGCTGGCGGTGACCGCGCGCTACTGGGACCGCGAGAAGAGCGCCTGGACGGACGGGCACACCAACTTCTTCACGGTGTGGGCCAACCGTCAGCTGGCCGTCAACGTGGCCGCCTCGGTGGAGGTGGGGCAGCCCGTCATCGTCCAGGGCCGCCTGAAGGTGCGCACGGAACCGCGCGACGGGCAACAGGGCCGTACGTCGGCCGACATCGACGCGGTGGCCGTCGGCCACGACCTGACGCGGGGCACCGCGCTCTTCCGCCGAGCGGTCAGGCAGGAGGCGCCGGCGACGGCCCGGCCGGAGCCGAACTGGGAGACTCCGGCCACCGGGGAACAGACCGAGCCACCCGCACAACCAGCCTTGCTCACAACGGCGGTGACGTGACGTCAGCGCCCACCGCTGTCCCGCGCCGGCCGGACCACGGCTGTCGCGCCTCGTCGGCAAGTGGCGACCGAGCGTGCCGAACCGGCCGCTGAACAGGGTGTACTTGTCGACAAGCCCAGCCGGCGTGCCGTGCCGGCGATAACGATTCCGGATCGGATCGCCCCGTGTGACCATCCGACCGGCAAGCGCGGTCCCCGTGATCCATAGGATGCCGGGCATGCCCCTCGGGGCAGCCGATTCTGCTGGTGGGACCGTCCCCCACATCCAACGGGTCCTGCTCGAAGGGGAATTCTGTGCTTGGTGCGTTCACTGGGTTCACTCGGTTTCGCGTGGCCCGCCTCGCGGCCGTGACGCTCGCGTCCGGTGTCGCGGCGACCACCGTGCTGCTCGGCGCGGGTACGGCCGCGGCCGACGAGACACCGCAGACCCAGGGCGGCGCGACGGCGACGATAGGCGGCCTGAAGACCTACGGCCAGGCCGTGATCCACGAGGACGGCGGCGACCAGCAGGTGTCCGCGGGCCTGTTCGAGATGTCCGTGGACGGCGGCGGAACCCTCCAGACGTACTGCGTCGACATCCACAACCCCACCCAGCGCGACGCCCGCTACCAGGAAACGCCCTGGAGCGGGACCTCGCTGGGCGTGAACAAGGACGCCGGAAGGATCCGCTGGATCCTGCAGAACTCCTACCCTCAGGTGAACGACCTCGCCACACTCGCCCAGCGGGCGGGCGTGCGCGGGCTGAGCGAACAGGACGCGGCCGCCGGCACCCAGGTGGCCATCTGGCGGTACTCGGACGGGGCCAAGGTCGACGCCGTCGACCCGCAGGCCGAGAAGCTCGCGGACTACCTGGAGAAGAGCGCCCGCGACAGCGCCGAGCCGCAGGCCTCGCTGACCCTGGACCCGCCCGCGGTCTCCGGCCGCCCGGGCGACCTGCTCGGACCGGTGACCGTGCACACCAACGCGCGCGGCGTGACGGTCAGCCCGTCGGCGGGCGCGGGTGCGGGCGGGGTACGGATCATCGACAGGACCGGCAAGGTGATCACCTCGGCGAAGGACGGCAGCCAGCTCTTCTTCGACGTCCCCGAGGGCGCCGCCGACGGTTCCGCCCAGCTCACCGTCCAGGCCTCCACCACCGTCCCGGTGGGCCGCGCCTTCGCCTCTGAGAGCCGCAGCCAGACCCAGATACTGGCCGGCTCCAGCGAGTCCACGGTCTCCGCGACCGCCGGCGCCACCTGGGCCGAGAAGGGCGCCTTGGCGGTGTCGGCGCGGAAGAACTGCGCCAAGAGCGGCGTCGACATCACCGCGGCCAACAAGGGCGACCAGCCCTTCACCTTCGAGCTGATGGGCGCCGAGCACACCATCCCGGCCGGGACCTCGCGCACGGTGACGGTCCCGCTCCAGGAGGACCAGCCCTACGACTTCACGATCACCGGGCCGAACGGCTTCAGTCACCGCTTCACCGGTGTCCTCGACTGCAAGACCCAGGGCACGGTCACCACCGAGTCCACCCAGACCCTGAGCGAACCCAGCCCCGCGACGATCGGCGGGGGCAGCTCCATCTCCTCAGGCACCGACCTCGCGGCCACGGGCAGCTCCGCGATCACGCCGATGATCGCCGGTGTGGCCATCGGACTCGTGGTCATCGGCGGCGCGGTGCTGGTGGTGCTGCGCAGGAAGGAAGCGCAGGCGGGCGAGTGAGGTCCGGTCGCACCGGCACCTCTTGACCCCGCCCGCCGGGCGCGATGCGACGCCCCGCCGGTCAGCCGACGCGCGACGCCCCGCCGGTCAGCCGACGGGCGGGGGCGCGGCCTGGCGCGGACCGGTCTCCTGGGGCTGCGCCACGCACATGGCCCAGATGGCGACGCCCGCGAAGGCGATCATCAGGGTGGACCAGAGCGGGGAGTAGGGCAGGGAGAGGAAGTTGGCGAGGATGATCAGGCCGGCGATGACGATGCCGGAGATCCGCGCCCACTTCGTCGTCTGGAACAGCCCCAGGCTGACCACCACGGCAACGGCGCCCAGAATGAGGGTCACCCAGCCCCAGCCGGTCAGGTCGAACCGGAAGACGTAACCGCGCGTCGCGACGAACACGTCGTCCGCGGCGATCCCCATGATGCCGCGGAAGATGTCGATCACTCCGGCGATCATCAGCATGACGGCGGCGAAGAGCATCAGCCCGCCGGCCCAGTGCTGCTTACGGGCCTGTGTGGTGTGTGTCGTGGTCATGTCTCGGCCTCGATCGAGTACGTGCGGCCATTGCGTCCGGCGATCAGTGAGGACGCTTTCCTTCGTCCCTCCCCGGGCGCGGGAAGGCGTTCCAGGCTCCAGACTGCGCCCGCTCGGGACCGGCGTCCTCACTCGGTGCGGGTGATTCCGCTCCGGCCGCCCGCCTGACGCGCGCCGTCACTCGGGGATGCCTACGCTTGATTCGCAACCGCCGTGCACTCAGGGGGTTCCCGCATCCAGCGGGTGGCGGACCGACCCTGGGACAGCACGCATGAACGACGGCAGGAAGACACCCCGCCCCCCACTGAACGCGGTGCGATGGCGCGCCGACCAGGCGTGGCAGGGCGCGTTCCGGCGTTTCGAGGAGAGCGGGCCGGGCCGGCTGTGGACCCGGCTCTCGGCGGTGGACTTCTTCGGGCACTCCTTCCAGCTGGCCGCGCTGGCGCTCCTGTGCTTCTTCCCGTTCCTGATCATCCTCACGGCGGCGGCCGGGCAGGACACGGCCGTGGTCGTCGCCGGCTGGCTGGGCCTGGACCAGCAGGCGGCTCAGGCCGTGGCGACCCTGTTCGCACCCACCACGAGTTCGTACACACTGACCGGAACGAGCGCCGCACTGCTCCTGCTCGGAGCCCTCGCCGTGGCCGGCACCCTGCAGAGCTGGTACCGGCTGCTGTTCGACGTCCCGGAGAACGCGAAGTGGAAGACCACGGCCCGGCTCACCTGGCTCGCCGGACTGTTCGCCTACGCCGCCGCGCAGGCCGCCTTCGGCAGGGTGCTGCACGGCTGGCTCCTGATCGGGCTGACCGGCTTCGCATGGGCGGTCGTCTTCTGGTGGGGAAGCATGTACGCGCTGCTCGCCGGAACGGTGCCCTGGCGCGCCCTCTTCCCGCCGGCCCTGGTCACCAGCGTCTGCTGGACCGGCCTCGGCGTCTTCTCCGCCCACTACTTCTCCGCCGCGATCGTGGAGAACGAGCAGAGGTACGGCCCCATCGGCGTCGTCATGGTGATCCTGTCCTGGCTGGTCGCGGTCGGCGTGGTGATCCACCTGGGCGCGATCGTCGGCCGGGCGCTCCGGTGAGACGGCACGCCCCCTCTGGCCGGGCGCTCCGGTGAGACGGCACGCCCTCTGGCCGGGCGCTCCGGCTGGGCCCTTCGGCCGGGCACCGTGCCGTGCCCGACCGGTTCGGCGGCCGTACGCGGCGGCCCTCAGGGCGGTCAGGTGTGAGACCGAGTCCGATCACGACCGAGGAACCTCCGGATCAGCAGGAACACACCTATGGCGATCAGGGCCAGCCCCATGAAGATCAAGATCACCCCTAGAGCGATCAAGAACGTCCCGATCAGGATCAGGAGTGCTCCCACGAGGATCAGAAGCGTCCCGATGATGAAGAGAAGGATCGCGAGGACGGTCACAACGGTCCTCCTGTTCTCCCTCCCGCTCCGACTTCTTCGCCGCCCCCTGCAACCACTTTGCTCCACATCGGCACGACTTGTGCCCGGAACGCCCCTGGCTCGGTCCCATGCTCGGGGCCGCCTGCGAGCCGCGCCCCGTCGGAACGAAACGGCGGGCGAGGAGAGCCGGACGCCTCGGCGACGGAGCCGGCAACGGACAAGGCCGGCTCACTGTGCTGAAACCCCCAGGTCAGAGCCCCCACGTCATACGCGTTTCCGCACAGGGGTGGCGGTACGGCAAGATGGGGTGTATCTGCCCACTGCCAGATTTCAAGCTGCCGGACGGTTTCTCTTGGCTGAGTTCATTTACACCATGCGCAAGGCGCGCAAAGCGCACGGCGACAAGGTGATCCTCGACGACGTCACCCTGAGCTTCCTGCCGGGAGCGAAGATCGGTGTCGTCGGTCCGAACGGCGCCGGTAAGTCGACCGTGCTGAAGATCATGGCGGGGCTGGAGCAGCCCTCCAACGGTGACGCGTTCCTGTCCCCGGGCTACAGCGTGGGCATCCTGCTGCAGGAGCCGCCGCTGAACGAGGAGAAGACCGTCCTGGAGAACGTCCAGGAGGGTGTCGCCGAGGTCAAGGGCAAGCTCGACCGGTTCAACGAGATCGCCGAGCTGATGGCGACCGACTACTCCGACGCGCTGCTCGACGAGATGGGCAAGCTCCAGGAGGAGCTGGACCACGCCAACGCCTGGGACCTCGACGCCCAGCTCGAGCAGGCCATGGACGCGCTCGGGTGCCCCCCGGGCGACTGGCCGGTGACCAACCTCTCCGGTGGTGAGAAGCGCCGCGTCGCGCTCTGCAAGCTGCTCCTCGAGGCGCCCGACCTGCTGCTCCTCGACGAGCCCACCAACCACCTCGACGCCGAGTCCGTGAACTGGCTGGAGCAGCACCTCGCCAAGTACGCGGGCACCGTCGTGGCCATCACCCACGACCGGTACTTCCTCGACAACGTCGCCGAGTGGATCCTGGAGCTGGACCGCGGGCGCGCCTACCCCTACGAGGGCAACTACTCCACGTACCTCGAGACGAAGGCCACCCGTCTCAAGGTCGAGGGCCAGAAGGACGCCAAGCGGCAGAAGCGGCTCAAGGAAGAGCTGGAGTGGGTGCGGTCCAACGCCAAGGGGCGTCAGGCCAAGTCCAAGGCGCGCCTCGCCCGCTACGAGGAGATGGCCGCCGAGGCCGACAAGATGCGGAAGCTGGACTTCGAGGAGATCCAGATCCCGCCGGGCCCGCGTCTGGGCAACATCGTCGTCGAGGTCGACAAGCTCAACAAGGCCTTCGGCGAGAAGGTCCTCGTGGACGGCCTCAGCTTCACGCTGCCGCGCAACGGCATCGTGGGCGTCATCGGCCCGAACGGCGCCGGCAAGACGACCCTGTTCAAGATGATCCAGGGCCTGGAGACGCCGGACTCCGGCGACATCAAGGTCGGCGACACCGTCAAGATCTCCTACGTCGACCAGAGCCGCGAGAACCTGGACCCGAAGAAGACGCTGTGGGAGGTCGTGTCCGACGGGCTCGACTACATCAACGTCGGCCAGGTCGAGATGCCGAGCCGGGCGTACGTGTCCGCGTTCGGCTTCAAGGGCCCGGACCAGCAGAAGCCGACCGGCGTCCTGTCCGGCGGTGAGCGCAACCGCCTCAACCTGGCGCTCACCCTGAAGCAGGGCGGCAACCTGCTGCTCCTCGACGAGCCCACCAACGACCTGGACGTGGAGACCCTCTCCAGCCTGGAGAACGCCCTCCTGGACTTCCCCGGCTGCGCCGTCGTCGTCTCCCACGACCGGTGGTTCCTGGACCGGGTCGCCACCCACATCCTCGCCTACGAGGGTGAGTCGAAGTGGTTCTGGTTCGAGGGCAACTTCGAGTCGTACGAGAAGAACAAGATCGAGCGGCTGGGCGCCGACGCCGCGCGTCCGCACCGTGCCACCTACAAGAAGCTGACCCGGGGCTGATCGGTCTTGCGCCACATCTACCGCTGCCCGCTGCGCTGGGCGGACATGGACGCGTACGGCCACGTCAACAACGTGGTGTTCCTCCGCTATCTGGAGGAGGCCCGTATCGACTTCCTGTTCCGCCCGGACAAGGAGTTCAAGCAGGGGTCCGTGGTGGCGCGCCACGAGATCGACTACAAGCGGCAGCTCGTCCACCGGCACCACCCGGTGGACATCGAGCTGTGGGTCACCGAGATCCGTGCCGCGTCCTTCACCATCTCCTACGAGGTGAAGGACGGGGATCTCGTCTACGTACGGGCCTCCACCGTCATCGTGCCGTTCGACTTCGAGGCACAGCGGCCGCGCCGGATCACCCCGGAGGAGCGGGAGTTCCTCCAGGAGTACACGGACGCCGCCGAGGACGCGAAGTCCTCGGAGGAGGCCGTCGCCGCATGACGGTCCTGCACCTCGCCGACGAGACGGAGGCGGCCGACCTCGCCGCCTTCCTCTCCAGGTTGCTCCACTACGACCGTGGGGCCGCGGTGCGCCTGCAGGCGGCCGGTACGGCGCTCGCCGTGTTCGGCCGGCCGCCGTCCTTCGAAGTGCTGACGATCCGCGCGGTGCGGCTCGCCAAGCCTTACGAGGACGGGCTGGACGTCACGCTCGACGTCACCGTCTCGGCCGGCGAGTTCCTTGAGTCCCTGGACGAGCAGGCGGCCACCGCCGCCGTGCCGGCCACGGTCACCGGGCCGCCGTGGGCCGGCCTGCTGCCGCCGCGCGGCGGCTGGCGGCCCGAGCCGGGGCTGCCGCTGCCGGACGCGCTGCGCAGGACGGTCGCCGAGGCCGTCGCCGAGTTCCGGTCCCGTACGGAGGAACTGCCGTCGGAGCGGCGCACCCGCGCGGAGCTGGACCGGATAGGGCGGGACATCTGGTCCCGGGAGGTCGGCGGCAGCCGGCTTCCGCTGCGGGCCGTACACGCGGCCCAGTCCTTGGGCTTCCTGCGGCCGGGGACCGGTGCGGCCGACACCGGGCTGTTCTCCTCGGGGGCGTGGCTGAGGCTGCGGACCCCCTACGGGTCCGTCGCGCTGCGCCGGGCGGGGCTCGGCGCGCTGGGTGTCAGCGTGCGCTGAGGGGCCGCGCGGGCGCGGTCACTTCTGCGGCCCGGTCGCCCGACCTCTCCGGTCGCCTCGTCAGTCCGGTCGTCTCCTCAGTCCGGTCCGTCAGTCCGGTCGTCTCTCGTCGCTGTCGTCCGGCCACACCCCGATGTGGTCCGGTTCCAGTTCCAGGGCCACTCGGTCGCGCATGTTCAGGGCCCGCGTGTACTCGGCGGGCAACTGCAGGCGGCCCGCGCGGTCGAGCATGGCGTACTCGCGGGCGACCACCGTCTCGTGGCCGGTCGTGGCGTCCACCTGGCTGCGGCGCAGCACCTCGGTGGAGGTACGGCCGTCCCGGATGGCCACCGTGCGGCGGACCTCGCCGGCCACCGCCTGGTCGTGGGTGACGATCACGATGGTGGTGCCGAGGGTCTCGTTCGCCGTGCGGAACGCGTCGAAGATCTGCGCGGCCGTGTGCGAGTCGAGTTCGCCGGTGGGCTCGTCGGCGAGCAGGACCGCGGGGGAGTTCGCGAGGGCCACGGCGATCGCGGTGCGCTGCTGCTGGCCGCCGGACATCTCGTGCGGGTGCCGGTCGCGGCAGTCGGCCACCTGGAGCAGGTCCAGCAGTTCCAGGGCGCGTTCGGCGCGGGCGCGGCGGCGGACGCGGGTGCCGGAGAGCTGCAGGGGGAGCGCCACGTTCTGGGCCGCGGTGAGGTACGGCAGGAGGTTGCGGGAGGTCTGCTGCCAGACGAAGCCGACGACCTCGCGGCGGTAGGCGAGGCGGTCCTTGGCGGTCATGGTGAGCAGGTCGCGGCCGGCCACGTGGGCTCCGCCGGCGGTGGGGGTGTCCAGGCCGGCGAGGATGTTCATGAGGGTGGACTTGCCGCTGCCCGAGGCGCCCACGAGGGCCATCAACTCGCCCTCGCGGACCAGGAGGTCCAGGCCCTGGAGGGCCTGTACCTCGATGCCGTCCGCGCTGAAGATGCGGACCAGGCGGTCGCAGGTGATGAGGGCGTCGTGGCCGTAGGCGGGGCGGTTGCGGGACTCGGTGAGGCGGGTGGTGAGGTCGGTGAGGGTGGTGTCCGCCGGTGTGGCTGCGGGGTCGGCTGTCATGGGGTCTCCTGCGTGGGCCGGCGCTGGGCGAAGCTGTTCTGCGGACCGGCGCCCGCGGCGGCACGCGGGCGCGCAGCAGTTTGGGCACGCAGGCTCGTGGCCGTGGTGGCGCGCAGGCCCGCAGCCGTGCGGGCGCGCCTGCCCCTGGCCGCGGTGCCACGCAGGCCCGCGGGCGGCCGGAGACGGCTGTGCGGGGTCTGGGGGCGAGTGGTCGGGCCTGTGGCCGGGCGCGGGGTCATCGGGGGTCTCCTGCTCGTAGTTCCCGGACCGAGCCGCGGCGGCTCGTCCACCAGGCCTGGGTGGTCGCGACTCCGACCGCCAGGGCCACGACCGCGAGGGCGGGGAGGGTCAGGGACCAGGGGTCCGGGCGGAGGAAGGCCCTGCCCGCCGGGGTCTGGGACGAGGTGAGGGCGATGGTCGTCAGGTCGATGCCCGGGGAGAGCAGGTGCACCGTGGCCCAGCCGGTCAGGGTGCCGCCGGCCGCGGCGAGGACGGCCTGCGGGAGGGACTCCAGGACGAGGAGGCGGCGGCCCTGGGCCCGGGTGAGCCCCATGGTGCGCAGCCGGGCCAGCAGAGCGGCGCGTTCGGGGGCCGCCCGCAGCAGGGCGAGCAGCAGGGCGAGGACGGCGAAGCCGGCGCCCGCCGCCACCGCCGCCGTGTAGACGTGCCCGGCGCCGGTCTGCAGGGGCGAGTCGGCGTACCGGGCGCGCTCCTCGGCGAGGAGCCGGACCGTGGCCGGGGCGGGGGCCGCGCGGCGCAGCGCGGCGGCGTCCGGGTGGGCGCCGGTCAGCAGCAGCGTCGTGGGCCGGGCGGCGGACGACGGGAGCCCGGCGCGGTCCACCAGCAGGAAGTCGCCGGTGGGCGCGGCCGGGGTGCCGTCGTGGACGGCGGTGATCCGGACGGTGACGGCGCTGCCGTCCGCCAGCCTGACCGGGAAGGGGCTCCGGGTGCCGTAGTTCCGTGCGACGGCCGGGGACGCGAGGGCCGGGAGCGGGTGCGCGGCCCGGCCCCTCAACTCCTCGGCCGTGATGGTGCCGAGGCCCGTGCGGGCCGTCAGCTCCGCGTACGCGCGCGGGTCGACCCCCACGAGGGGCACCGTGTCGACGCCGTCCGCCGGTTTCGCGTCGTAGGCGATGGCCGCCGCGGTCACCGCGCGTACCCCGGGCACGGCGCCGATCCGGCCGGCCAGTCCGGCCGGCAGCGCGGTGGCGGAGTCCAGGCGGCCGTCGGCGCCGACGGTCAGCAGCGCCGCGTGGTCCCGGGCCTCGGCCACGCCCGCCAGGACCGAGCCGCCGAAGGCCGCGGTGGTCAGGGCGGTCAGCAGGGCCAGCAGCGGCAGTACCGCCGAGGCCCGGGTGCGGCCCGCGCGGGCCAGGGAGAGCGGGGCCACCGCACCCCGCAGCCGGCCGGCCGGGCGGGCCAGGCGGCGCAGCAGCAGCGGGTAGAGGCGGAGCAGCAGCAGGGCCGCGATGACGCCGGTCAGCACCGGCGCGAGGGAGACCAGCCGGCCGGCCGAGGTGCCCTGGGCGCGCAGTGTGGCCACCGCCCCGGCCGCCAGTGCCAGCAGGGTCAGCTCGGCGACCGTGCGGCGGCGGGAGGGGCGTGCCGAGGCCATGTCCTCCCGGGGACCGGCCAGCCGCACCGAGCGGTGGGCGAGCACGGCGTGCAGCGGAAGGGCGGCGCAGGCGGCGAGGGTGACGGCGCCGGCGGCGGCGACGGCGAGACCGGCACGAGGGCCGGGCACGAGGACGAGGGCGGCCGCGAGGCCCACCGCCCCGGCGGGTACGGCGACCACGGCGGTCTCGGCCAGGAGCCGGCCGGTGAGACCGGGCAGGGAGGCGCCGCGGGCGCGCAGCAGGGCGAGTTCGGCGCGGCGCCGGTCGGCCGCCAGGCCGCCCGTCATGAGCAGGACGACGGCGGCGACCGTGGCGGTGCCGGCCGCTGCCACCCCGACCAGGGGTGAGATGCCCGAGCGCAGCCGCGAGAAGGCGATGACCACGTCGTCCAGACCGGTGCTCACGTCCAGGTCCGGATCGGCGAGGGCACGGGCCCGCCGCAGGCCCGGACCGGACTCGAGCGTCGCGACGGCGGTCCGCAGCCGGCCGAGGTCGTGGGCGTGCCGGCTGCCGGGGCGCGGGGCGAAGTTCCAGTAGCGGTACGGGGCCTTCTCGCCGCCCAGCAGGGTGAGGGTCGCCTCCGGGGGCAGCAGGAGCGCGCCGTGCCAGTAGGTCTGCGGTGGGCCGGGCTCGGGCAGCCGTTCCAGCGCGGGGGTGCGCAGCAGCGGCATCGTCGACCAGTAGGCGCCGGCCGGGTCGCGCGGGAGGAGGATCCCGGAGATCCGGACGGTGAGGGTGCCGGTGAAGTGGGGCACGCGGATGACCGACCCCACCTTGATGTGCAGGGTCCTGGCGGTGGCCGCGGAGACGGCGGCCTCCGTCTCGGGGGTGTCCACGTCCACCCGGCCCGGGGCGCGCGGCAGCCGGCCCTCGCGGACGCGCGCGTGTCCGGCCAGGCCGCTCTGCGCGACCAGTGTGACCTTGGCGGGCAGGCCCGTCGGGCGGGGGAGCCACGGTTCGGTCACGGTGCTGCCCTCCTCGGTGGTGACGCCGTAGGCCGACTGGCCGGGGTCGACGGGCACCGAGGCGTCCACCACCGGCAGCAGCGCGCGGAACTTCCGTTCGAGGACCCGCGGACCGAACGAGACGTCCGGGTTCTCGCCGGACGAGCCGTAGTCCGGCATGGCCGCGGTCGCCCGCACGGTGGTGCGCTCGGGGTGCGCCTGGTCGAGGGCGTGCCGCAGGCCCGCGTCCTCGTACCGGTCGACCGCGCGCGGCAGCGCCCCCGCCAGGCAGGCGGTCAGCGCGACCAGCAGCGCGAGCGCCAGCGCGGCCCCGGGCGCGGACCGCAGCCGGGTCCGCACCCAGGGCGCGACCGCGGCCGGTACCGAACGCACGTCACTCACCCCCCTGTTCGCGCAGTGCCCGGGCCGGGTCGGCCCGGCGCAGGGCCGTCACCACGGCCACCGCCAGCGGTGCCGCGGCGACCCCCGCCAGCAGCAACGCCACCTGTCCGGGCGGAAGTCGGACCAGCAGACCGGGAACGGGCCGGGAGGCCTCACCGGTCAGCACGATCAACGGCAGGACGCCGCGGGCCAGTACGGTGCCCAGGACCGCGCCCACCACCAGGGCCAGGCCCACGAGCACGGCGAGTTCGGCGGCGACGGTCCGGGCCAGCCGGCGGCGCGGGGCGCCCAGGGCGCGCAGCACCGCGAAGTCCGCCTCACGCGCCCGCAGCGACCCGGCGGCGCCCACCGCGAAGCCGACCGCGGCGAGCGCCGCCGCCACCACGGCGGCGGCGGTGAACGCGGCCGTGGGCCCGGCGCCGAAGGGGTCGTCGCGCAGCTCGGCGGCGATCTCGTCGCGGACCACCACCTGCTCCGGGTCGACGTCCGGCAGCGCCCGTACGGCGGCGGCCACCCGGGCCGCGTCACCGGGCGCGGTCCGCAGCCACCACTCGTTCGGCGCGGCGCCGTCCCCGTCCCGTGCCTGCAGCGCCCGGTTCGCGGCCCGCAGGTCGAGCAGTACCGCGCCGCCGTCGTGGGCGGCGGAGCCCGCCGGGGCGCCGGTGGTGGGCAGCGCCCGTACCGAGCGGACGATCCGCACCGGCAGGCTCTGGTCGCCGACCATGACGTCCAGGAGCTGGCCGGTACGGGCGCCCGCCGAGCCGAGGAACCGGTCGGTCGCGACGGCCCGCACCTCGGGCGGCGCGGGCCGTGCCGTCTGGAGCCGCACGGACACCGTGCCGATCCTCCAGGTGTCGGTGCCCGGCAGGTAGCCGGTGCCGTAGGAGACGGACAGGGGGCGCGTGGAGACGACCCGGGGCCGGGTGGGGGAGGAGCGCGGCGAGGAGACGGCCGCGCCGCCGGTCTGCACGGCCGCGGTCCAGGACGCCGGCAGGGTGAGCGGGCGCCGGGTTCCGTCGGCGCCCTCGGCGGTCAGGTCCCGGACCGTGAGGAGGTGCCGTTCGGCGTGCCCGGCGGGCTGCGTCATGTCGAGCTGGAGCCCGGTGAGCAGTGCGGGGCCGGCGGCGGAGCCGAGGCCGAGTTCGAGGGTGTGCGGGCGGCCGTCGGCGGGCAGGAGCCCGGCCCGCAGCGGGTAGGACACCCCGGCTCCGTCCTCCAGCAGGACCGTGACCTCGGCCGTCGTCCCGGGCCCGGCGGAGCTGCGCAGGCTCGCCGTGAGCCGCAGCCGCGCGGTCCGCGCCGGCACCCGGGCGCCCACCGGGGAGTCCTCGGGCGTCAGTCCGGCCAGCAGCGACCGCGCCGGTTCGTCCGCGAGGTCGGGGCGCATCAGCAGCGCGTCCGCCGCGTGCGCGGTGTCCAGGGCCAGCACGGTCGCCGTACGGTCCCCGGACAGGCCCTGCTCGCCGCGTACGGCGGCCACGGCCCCGCGGACGTGCGGCAGCGACGCGTACACCTCGGTGCGGCCGAGTCCGCCCTGACCGGAGTCCAGTACCCGCACCGGCGCCCCGGCGCGGAAGTCGGCCTGGTCGTCCTGCGAGCGGTTCCAGGAGGCGCCCTGGCCGATGGCCAGCATGCCGAGCGCGACGGCGAGCACCAGCAGCAGCACCGGTCCGGCCGCGCGTGCGGTACGGCGGCTGAACTGCCAGCCGGCCAGCGCCGCCGGCAGCCCGCGCCCGGCCGCAGCCCACCGTTCGGCGAGCCGCGCCACCGGCGGCAGCAGCCGCAGCGTCAGCACGGTCCCGGCGAGCAGCGCCAGCGCGGGCGCCGCGGCCAGCAGCGGATCCACTCCGAGCTTCCCCGACCGGTCGGTGGCGATGCCGCCGGAGCCCTGCTGCCCGAGCTGCCAGTAGGCGACCCCGGCCACGGCGAGCAGACCCAGGTCGGCGCCCGCGCGGAGCGGGGCCGGGACCAGACCGCTGCCCGCGCGGCGGGGCCGGGCGCCGTGCGGGCCCGCGGGACGGCGCCCGCGCAGCCTGGGGACACGTGGAGCGCGCGTGCGGCCGGACGCTGTTCCCCGCCGTGCTCGCCGCCCCGCCGGGTCCGCGCCGGCGCCCGTGAGCGCCGGGAGCGTCACCGTCAGCGCGCAGCCCAGCGCCACGGCCACCGCCACCAGCCACACCCCGGGGCGGCCGGCGGGCGGGAGGTCGAGGCGCAGGCCGAGGCGGGACAGCGGGCCGTGGGCGGTGAGCAGGCCGGTGAGCGGTCCGGCGAGCAGCGGCGCGCAGAGGGCCGCGGGAAGGGCGAGCAGCAGGGACTCGGCCGCGGCGAGGGCCGCGATCCGGGGGCGGGAGGCGCCGCGCGCCCTGAGCAGCCGGGTCTCGGCGGCCCGTTCGGCGCTCAGCAGGCGGGCCACCAGCAGCAGCGCGTACCCGCCGAGCAGGACCAGCTGGAGCGCGACGATCAGCAGGGTGGAGCGGGCGACGAGCAGCGAGCGGTCGATCCGGTCCAGCACGTCCGGCAGCGAGGTCGTCGCCGCCGTGGCACCGCGCAGGGCCGGGGCCTTGCGCAGCTCCCCGCCGCCCGCCCGCACGGCGGCGCGCAGCTCCCCGGTGCGTCCGGTCGTCATCGCGCCGAAGTCGGCCGAGGCGAGCCAGGCCGAGCCGCCGGTGGTCACCCGTGCGCCGGCGAGGACCGAGGGATCGGCGAGCAGCGGACCGTAGGTGGTGAATCCCGACTGCTTCACGCCGCGGCCGAGCAGGTCGTCCAGCCGCCAGTACGGCGCGTTCGCGGCGGCGGGCCGGTACAGCCCGGTGACGCGCACCCGGACCTTCCGGTCGCCGAGCCGGTCGGCCAGGGTGACGCTGTCTCCCGGCTTCAGCCCGAGCGGCCGGGCGGCGGCCTGCGGGACGGCCACCTCGATCTCACGGGCCCTGCTGTCCGGCAGCCGCCCGGCGGTGGGCCGCACCTGGCCGCGGTCCAGCGCCGCGAAGTAGGTCAGGTCCGGGTCGCCCGAGCGCCGGGCGGGCGGCCGCAGGGACCGGGGGAGCGCGTACGGGCCCGAGCGGCGCAGCGTCCGCACGGTCACCGGCAGCCCGTCGAAGGTCTTCCGCGCGCCCTCGCGCACGGCGCTGTCGGCGGCGGCGTGCTGGCCGGCGGGGACGTCGGCCTTGACTACCAGGGCGGTGGCGGCAGCGTTGCGCGGGTCGGCCAGCACGTGGCGCAGCGCCGCGTCCCCTATCGCGCCCGAGTACGCCGTGAGCGTCGCCAGCACGGCGGTGGTCAGCAGGACGGTGAGCAGGGCGGAGCCGAGCAGCAGGCGGTGTGCCCGCGCGCGTGAGACGACGAACCCCGTCATCCGACCCCGACCCCCGTGTCGTCCGGACTTGTGTGCAGCCTGTCTGGATCTCGCGATGCTCGCAGAGGGGGCCGGTCGCGGGTAAGCGGTAGGCGACCGGTCTATACCGGATCGTGACCGGAATCCGGCGCGGAACGACCGGAATCCGGGATTCGGACCGTCAGTCGACGGTGTTGATCATCGACTGGGCGGCGTACGTCAGGTAGTTCCACAGCGTCCGCTCGTGCTCCTCGCTCAGGCCGAGTTCGTCCACGGCGACCCGCATGTGCTTCAGCCAGGCGTCGTGCGCGGCGCGGTCCACGGTGAACGGCACGTGCCGCATGCGCAGCCGCGGGTGGCCCCGGTTGTCGCTGTAGGTGCTGGGGCCGCCCCAGTACTGGATGAGGAACAGGGTCAGCCGGTCCTCGGCCGGGCCCAGGTCCTCCTCCGGGTACATCGGCCGCAGGAGCGGGTCCTCGGCCACCCCCTCGTAGAAACGGTGGACGAGCCGGCGGAAGGTCTCCTCCCCGCCGACCTGCTCGTAGAACGTCTGCTCCTGAAGCGTGCCGCGCCGAATCTCATTCACCCGTCCATGGTCTCAGACCGGGCGGCCCAGGACTCCGGCCCTAGGACTCCCGTCCGGCCCCGTCCGTCCCGCGCCTCGCTCCCGGGCGCCCGGCCGCCCCTACTGTGGGGGCATGGGCGCCTACGACAGCGTGATCGAAGCTCTGGCCACCGCGGCGCGGGAGGCGCTGGTGCGGGAGATCGACGCCGACGAGGCCTGGGCCGCGGACCCCGTCTGGCGGGAGGCGTTCGCCGCGGTGCCCCGGCACCTGTTCGTGCCGTACTACTACGTCGGCGTCAGGGGCGGCTACGAACGCCGCTGGGGCGAGAGTCCGGACCCCGAGGCCCGGGAGCGCTGGGTGCGCGGCGCCTACGCCGACACCCCGCTGGCGACCCGGCTGCGCGACGGCGAGCTGCTCTCCTCCAGCAGCCAGCCCTCCCTGATGGCGCGGATGCTGGCCGCGCTGGGCGTCGAGGACGGCGACCGGGTCCTGGAGGTGGGCGCCGGCACCGGCTACAACGCGGCCCTGCTCGCCCACCGGCTCGGCGACGACGACCTCGTCACCACCGTCGACCTGGACCCGGAGATCACCGAATCGGCCCGGCAGCACCTGGCCGCGGCCGGTCACCGGCCGGCCGTCGTCACCGGCGACGGTGCGCGGGGGGTGCCGGAGCGGGCCCCCTTCGACCGGATCATCGCCACCTGCGGACTGTCCACGGTGCCGCGTGCCTGGCTCGCCCAGTGCCGGCCCGGGGCCCGGATCCTGACCCCGCTGGCCACCGGCCTGCTCGCCCTCACCGTGCACGGCCGCGAGGACGCCGAGGGCCGCTTCCTGCCCAGGGCGGCCTTCTTCGTGCCGCTGCGCGGCGCGGGCCGGACCGAAGCGCCGGCGGTGTCCCTGAGCGGGCTGCCGGGCCGGGCCCGCGAACAGGAGCCGTTCCACTTCCTGCTCGACCTGACCCGGGGCGCGCTGGACCCGGCGGAGGCACACGCGCTGTGGGAGCGCGAGGGCTGCCCCGACCGGGAGCGCTTCGGCGTCACGGTCGGCGCCGACCACGCCAGGGCCTGGCTGGACGACCCGGACGGGCCGTACGCCTGGCCCCTCCCGTGACGCGCCTCAGCCCCTGCGGACGGTGATCGTCGTCCAGGCGCCCACGTGCACCCGGTCGCCGTCCTGCAGCGGCACCGGCACGAACGGCTGGATCGGCTCGTCGGAGCCGTTGACCGTGGTGCCGTTCGTCGAGTTCTGGTCGACGACCGCCCAGTTGCCGTCCGGCTGCTGCACCAGCACCGCGTGCTGGTGCGAGACGCCCGGGTCCTCCGGGGGCACCGACAGGTCGATGTCGGGGGTGTCGCCGGTGGAGTGCCGGCGGCGGCCGATGGTGACCTGGTTGCCGCTGAGCGTGCGCTGCTGCTCGGGCGAGTAGGCGGGCAGGTTCAGGCCCGCGGCCTCGGGGCCGGAGCGCTGCATCATCGCCATGAAGTAGTCGCGGTCCGGGCCGATGGTCGCGGTCCAGGTGGCCGGTCCCTGCGGGCCTCGCGGGCCTTGCGGGCCCTGCGGGGCCTGCGGGAAGCCGTGACCGGGCGGCGCCTGGGTGCCGCCGGGCTGCGGGTAGCCATAACCGCCGCCGGGACCGCCGGGACCTCCCGGGCCGCCGGGACCGCCGGCGGACGGCGGGGAGATCACCCAGTCGTCCTCACCGCCGCCGAAGGGACCGCCGCCGGCCGGAGGCCGGCCGGTCTCCTGCGGGAACGCGGGCGCGCCGGGCTGGTAGGCCTGCGGCGGACCGCCGGCCGTGCCGCCGGGACCCACGGGCGGGGTCGGGCCGGGCGGCGGCGGAACCGGACGGGAGGGGTCGCCGCCGAAGCCGCCGGGACCGCCACCGAAGCCGGAGGGGCCGGGACCGCCCGGACCACCGGGACCGCCCGGGCCGCCGGGTCCGGCCGGACCACCGGGCTCACGGCCGAAGGGCGGCGGACCCGCCGGACCGCCCGGACCACCGGGACCGCCACCGAAACCGGAAGGACCACCAGGACCGCTGGGACCGCCAGGGCCGCTGGGACCACCGGGACCGCCAGGACCTCCCGGGCCCTGCTGCCCCGGCACGCCACCGAAGGGCGGCTGACCGGCCGGCGGCCGGCCGCCGCCGAAGCCGGACGGGCCACGCTCGCCGGCGAACGGCGTCGGGCCCGACGGCTCGCTGCCGAAGGACGGGATCGGCTCGGCGGGCCGGTTCACCTGCGAGGGCCGCGAACCCTGGTACTCGTACGAGTCACCGCCGCCGTACGTCGAGCTCGGCGGCTCGAAGCGGGGCTGCGGCGGGCGCGGGGCCGCCGGGGTGTAGGAAGTGGCCGTGTTGGTCAGGAAGTTCCACCGGCACTCCTCGCAGAACGGCGCGCCGCCCTCGCGGGGGGTACGGCACTGCGGGCACAGCTCCGGCTCGTGGCCGCCGGGCCCGGACGGGCGGCCGCCCGCCTGCGCGCCCTGCGGCGGGAAGCCGTACCCACCGCCGGGCGGGGGCGGCGGAGGAGGCGGAGGTACGGCACCGGCCATGCGGTGACCGCAGACCTCGCACCAGTCGTCGGAACCCGACTGGTGTCCGTTCGGGCACGTCGGCATGTCGGCGCTTCCCCTTCTCCTGAG
The DNA here is from genome assembly GCF_007176755.1 of Streptomyces sp. 1-11. Taxonomy (GTDB): domain Bacteria; phylum Actinomycetota; class Actinomycetes; order Streptomycetales; family Streptomycetaceae; genus Streptomyces. The sequence continues at coordinate 440,204 of NZ_BJTV01000006.1, read as the reverse complement.
GGTCCTCCGGTAGGTCCGGATCTCTTCCTTGGCTGTCCCGCGGTCTCCCGCGGGTCACTTCTTCACACGAACAGTCTTCGTGGACCGGGTCTCGAGGGTCATCTCGTCGGCCTCCGCGACCTTCGCCTTCAACCGCACAGTACCTGTCGCGGCGTCGACCACGTCCACCACCTTCGAAAGCAGTTTCGCAGTATCCGCGTTGCCGGACGCGCTCGCGAGCTGAACGGCACGCCCCAGTTTGGCCGTTGCCCGCTCGAAATCGCCCGCTTTGCGAAGGTCCAGGCCCTGCTGGATGGCCTGCGCCAGCTCGGCCTGTCCGGTGTAGTGGGCGACCTGGGGGTTGATCGAGGTGGAGGCGGCCATGTCGTCGGTCCACACCGCCCTGACCAGGCCCTGGCCGCCGAGGCTGTGGGCCTGCCCGTCCGGCTGCCGCACCACCAGGGAGATCCGGGCGGCCAGCATCTCCTGGCCGAGACCGGCCGCCGGGACCTCCACGCACAGGTGGTAGTCGCGGGACTCGTCGCCCCAGGAGCCGGTGGGGTAGTCCCCGGACCGCGGCCCCGCCTCGGCGCGACGATCGGTCAACTCCTCCACCGCGGGCGCCACTTGCTTGACGAATCTCAGGTTCGCGCCGACCGGGGTCCACACCCGCAGCGCCACGTCGGCGACCTCCTTGCCCATCGCCGTCTCCATCATCCGCGTGAAGTCGGCCGTCAGCCCCGCCGGGTCGGCGACGATGTCGGCGGTGCCGAGCAGCGCGGAGGCGATCGCTGTGACTTCTTTCACTTCCCAGTCGGTGCCCACGCCCCGCGCGTCACAGGTGAACCGTCCGGCGCACTCGTCCAGCGCCGCCCGCAGGTCCTGCGGCGACTCGTGCTCGTTGCGGCCGTCGGTCAGCAGGATGCCGTGCCGGATGGCGACGTCCGTCGAGGACAGCAGCCGGCCGGCGAGCCGCAGCCAGGTGCCGATGGCCGTGCCGCCGCCCGCGCCGAGCCGGCGCAGCGCCTGCTTGGCCTGCTCGCGCGTGGTGGCGTCGGCGACCGCGAGCCGTCCGCCGCCCGGGTAGACCTCCTGGGCCACGTGCGTGCCGGCGATCACCGTGAAGTGGACCCCGTCGCGCAGGGTGTCGATCGCGGCGGCCGTGGCGTCCCGCGCGTTGCGCATCTTGGCCGGCGGATAGTCCATGGAGCCGGAGCAGTCGACCATGACGGCGACCGCGGCGGAGGGCCCCCGGCCGCCCCCGTACAGGTGCGGGGCCGTGACGGCGCCGCCCACGGCGCCGCCGCCGGTCGCGGTGACGGTGACGATGGCGTTCACCTCACGGCCGCCCTCGGGCAGGTACTCGTTCTGGTAGACGTCCACCGAGAACTGCGGCACGTCCGGTTTGGCGAAATTGGCCATGACTGTTCCGATCCCCCTGTGAAACCCCGCTGACGCGAGGCGATGCCGGTGGACGGACCGGTCCCCTCCGGTCCGCCCGGACTTCCCCGTGGTGCGGCCTCAGGCCGATCCTGCCCCCTGCGGCGGCGCGGGGAACGGCAGGACCGCCACTGTTACGTTGTCGTGGCCCCCGCCGTCCAGGGCGTGACCGACCAGGACGCGGGCGCAGTGCAGCGGACGGGCGGCCGCGTCGGCGGGCGCCACCTCGGCCATCTCCCCGGCCGTCTCCGCGTAGTTCCACAGGCCGTCGGTGCACACCAGCACGACCCCGGGCCGGTCCGGCTTGAAGGCGGCGGTGTGCGGCTCCAGTTCGTAGGCGTCCGCGCCGAGCCAGCCGGTGATCGCGTGGGCGCGCTCGTCGGCGTACGCCTGCGCCTCGCTCATCAGCCCGGCCGCGACCATCTGCGCCGCCCAGGAGTCGTCCTCGGTGAGCCGGGCCGGGGGCGCGGAGCGGTCGTCCGGCACCCAGTAGGCGCGGCTGTCGCCGACCCAGCCGACCACCAGCAGCCCGCCCGTGACGATCGCGCCCACGATGGTGCAGGCCGGGGCGTTGTGGTGCGGGTCGTGCTCGCGCGCCGCGTCGGGCTCCCCGGCGAGGGAGTCGACGGCCTGCGCGGCGGCGACGATCGCCTCGTGCATCGCCGCCTGCGGGTTGGTGCCGCGCGGCAGGACGGCCAGCAGGGTGTCGACGGCGGCCTGAGAGGCGGCCGCCGACGCCTCGTCCGGCCGGGTCGCCGAGGACACGCCGTCGCACACGATGGCCAGCGCCGCGGGCGAGCCGTCGGGCAGCGCGGTGTGGGCGACGGCGAAGGCGTCCTCGTTGCGGTGGTGGCGCAGACCGCGGTCGCTGACCGCGGCGACCAGGCCCGACTCCCGCTCCATGTGGTCGCGTTCGCGGGGCTGGGCGTGCCCGCAGTTCTCGCAGTAGCCGTCGTCGTCCACCCGGCCGGTACGGCAGGCCACGCAGACCTGCGCGGGGTCGGCCGGGCCGGGGGCGGCGGCCGGTCCGTCCGGTGCCGGGGACGCGGCGGGAGAGGTGGCGGCGCGCGGGTCGGGAGCCTGCAACGGGTACTCCTCGGGCTCCGGGCGCCGGTCGAAGCGGACGCCGGGCGTGGCCGGTTCCTGGTGGGGATCGTGGGGCAGCGCGTTGCCGCCCGAGTCGGTGCCGGGCAGATCGGCCGCCCGGTGCGCCGCCGGCTGGGTGCTGCCGGAGCCGTCCGGTTCGGGGGCGGGCCAGTCCACGCCGTCCCCGGGGCCGGCGCCTGCGGTCATGGTGAGGGTCGGGTGGTCCTGCGGCGGGGCGGGCACGACGGACAGGTCGTACCCGCACGCGCCGCAGAAGAGGTCACCCGGCTCGAGCGGCTCCGCGCAGCTCGGGCACTTGGCCAGTGCGGTCTGCTGGGGCATCTGCGACATCAACTACACCCACGTCCGGGGGCGGTAACGGTTGGCCCGTTCCACCAGCTCGATCCTCTCCTCGCCGCCGGGCGCCAGTCTCGCCAGCGTGCGGTACGAGCGCTCCAGGCCGAAGCGCAGGCCCCGTTCGTCCAGACCGCTGCCGAGCAGCTTCCGTCCGGCGGCGGCCGGCGGGGCGGTGCCCTGGCCAGTGGAGAGTACCCAGTCGAGCGCGCTGCCGAGCACTTCGGCGGACAACAGCTCCCGGCGTGCCGGGTCCAGACCGTACGCGTCCAGCGCCTCGACCTGCCCGGCGGCGGCCGTCAGGTCGTCGAGGAACGGCGTGTCACCGGCACCCGGCGTACGCCCGCGCAGCCGGGCCCGGACGGCGGCGACCCGGGCGGCCGTGTAGTGGATGGACGACTCGGGCACCGACTCCAGGGTGCCGACGGCGCCGGCCCGGTCACCGGCCGCGAGCCGCACCCGGGCCAGCCCGAACGCGGCACTGACGAAGCTCGGATCGGTCGACCACACCAGCCGGTAGTACTCGGCGGCGTTGTCCAACTGGCCCAGCACCTCGGCGCACAGGCCGAGCGCCAGCTTGGGCGCCGCCTCGCCGGGGAAGGCGTCGTAGATCGCGTCGAAGCCGAGCGCGGCGCCCTCGAAGTCGCCGGTGACCAGCGCGGCCACGCCCCGGTACCAGACCACCCGCCAGTCGTCCGGCCGCTGCTCCTCCAGCTCGCCGAGAGCCGCCAGCGCCGTGAGGTGGTCGCCGTTCTCCAGCCGGGCCCTGATCTGCCGCAGCCGCGACTCCACGCTCGGCGCGGGCGCCGCGTCCAGGGCGCTGATCAGCTCGGCCGGCGCGGACGCCATGAGCCCGGCCAGGAAACCGGCGTTGGGGTCGTTCGGGTCGACCAGCGGCACCGGCAGCGCCAGCGCGGCGGCGGGCGTGTCCACGGGCCTGACGACGGACGGCCCGGGCAGCGCGGGCACCGCCCCGGCGCCGCGCGCCGGGCGCGCGCCGAGCAGCGAGACGTCCCCGTACGCCCGGGGGAACAGCTCGGTGTCGACGACCTTCACCTCGGGCCCGAACAGCGTGGACAGGGCCGGTCTGGCCCGCCCGGTCTGCAGCGAGACCACCTCCCGGAGCACGCCGGTGAGCTGCTCCGCCATCTCCTGCGCGGAGGCGAACCGGCGGGCCGGGTCGGGGTCGGTGGCGCGGACCAGGAGCCGGTAGAAGGACTCGTAGCGGTGGAAGACCTCGATGTTGTCCGGGTCGGGCAGGGAGTCCACGAAGACGTTCGTGTAGCCCTGGAAGTCGAAGGTGAGGACGGCGAGCGTACGGCCCACCGTGTACAGGTCGCTGGCCACCGACGGGCCGACGTCGGCGACCTCCGGCGCCTGGTAGCCGACCGTGCCGTAGATCGCCGACTCGGCGTCGTCCATGCGGCGCACGGCGCCCATGTCGATCAGCTTGAGCTGGTCCTCGGTCTGGATGGCGTTGTCGACCTTGAAGTCGCAGTACAGCAGGTTGCGGCTGTGCAGGTGGCCGAGCGCCTCCAGGGCCTCGATGCCGTACGCGCAGGCCTGCTCCACCGGCAGCGGGTCGCGCCTGCCGTCGGGCGTGCGACGGGCGTTGGCGATCTCCTTCAGCGACTTGCCGCCGACGTACTCCATGACGATGTAGCCGTCGAGGGAACCGGTGCGCTGGTCGAGGTGCTCGACGAAGTTGTAGATCCGCACGATGTTGGCGTGCTCGATCTCCGCGAGGAACCGCCGCTCGGAGATCGCCGCCGCCATCGCGTCCTGGTCGCCGGTGTCCAGCAGGCCCTTGAGCACCACCCACCGGTCCGACACGGCCCGGTCGACGGCGAGGTATATCCAGCCGAGGCCGCCGTGCGCGAGACAGCCCGCGACCTCGTACTGGCCGTGCACGACGTCCCCGGCCTTCAGCTTCGGCACGAACGAGTAGGGGTGCCCGCACTTGGTGCAGAACCCCTCCGTGCGCCCCGGCCGCTCGCCCCGGGCGCGCCCGACCGGCGCCCCGCAGTCGGACCGCGAGCAGAACCGCTTGCGCTCGGGCACCTCCGGGTTCTCCAGCACCATCGCGCGCGGATCGGGCCGCGGCACCTGCGGCACCGAGACCAGTCCGGCGCCCAGCCGGCCGCGCGCCGAGACGCCGGAGGACGAGCCGGAGCTGCGCACCGACACCGAGCGGGCGCTGGAGCGGCCCGACAGGTCGCGGGAGAGCCGCCCGGACACCGAGCGCCGCGACCTCGACGACTGCGAGGAGGTGCGTGAACTGCGGGCGCTGGCGGGTGAGCCCCCGCTCGTCCCCGAGCCCTTCGTAACGCCCGTGGCCGGCGAGCCCACCATGCCGTCCCCGGCAGCGGGACGACCGGACGCCACGACCGGGGCGAGACCGCAGGTGTCGCAGTACAGCTCGCCGCCGCCGACGTCCTCGTAGGAGCCCTCGCAGCCGGGCCGCTGGCACGCGCGCCGTGCCTGACTCATGACTCACCTCTGCGATCCTCGGGAGTGCCCTGGCGGGGGACGCCCGGCGTGCCGAGCAGTTCGGCCGCCGCCTGCTGGTAGCGCAGCACGGCCTGTTCGGCGACGCGCAGGTCGCAGGGGGCGCTCCACAGCATGCGCCGGGCCGCGTCGTACCGCTCGACCAGCAGGGGGTCCTCGGCGACGCCGTTGCGGGCGACCTTCGCCTTGTACGCGTCCAGCCGGCCGCGCAGCTCGGCGCGGACCGCGAGCGGGGCGGTGACGGCGGTCAGCGACTCCCGGGCGCGCAGCAGCTCGTCGTCGGCCTTCTGCTCCAGCGACTCGAGCAGCGGGGAGAGCCGGTGCCACTGCGCCTGCCGCCGGTACTCGGCGGCCGTGGCCAGTTGTTCCTGCAGCACGGTCGGCGGTCCGCTGACCACCGGCACCTCGGTCGCGGCGATCTTCGCCAGCACCTCACCGCGCGCGGTGCGCGCCTCGGCGAGGGTGCGGTCCGCGCGGGAGAGCACGTCCCGCAGCCGGATCAGCCGCGCCTCCGCGTCCTGCCGGACCGTCAGCACCGCGTCGATCTCACGCCGCACGTCCTCGAGGGCGCGGGCCTCGCGGTCGTACACCGTGGTGTCCGGGCGGCCGCCGCCGGGCGCCGAACTGCCCTCGGCCCGCACCCAGAAGGCGAGCGGGTCGGAGACCACCTCCGCGCGCAGGGCGGTCAGCGTGCGGGTGATGCGCTCCAGGTCGTCGCCCGCCGGGTGCTCGCCCGGGCGTACGCCCACGGAGTGGGCGAGCCTGCGGGTGCGCTGGAGTTCAGCGGCGAGCAGATCGATCCGGGCGGGCAGCGCCGACCAGACCGCGTCGGCGGTGACGACCAGGTCGAGCGAGGACGCGTACAGCTCGTTCATCCGGTCCACCAGGGTGGTGAGCGAGAAGCTCTCGCTGAGCCTCGGAGCGGACTCGGGGCCGGTGCCGCCGGGCACGGTGACGGACGCGCCGCGCAGCAGCTCGGTCAGCTCCGCCAGATCCTCACGGCTGGACCAGCGGCGCCGGGCGCGGATTTCCCGGGCGGAGCGCAGCGCCGCCGTGTAGGCGTCGAAGTACGACCACAGCAGGGTGATCGACGCCTCGGTGACCTGCCAGCGCTGCCGGGTGACGCCGGTCAGCTCGGCGCCTTCGAGGAGCCTGCGGCCCGCGTGGTCCTGGAGGGCGAGCAGCGAGGTCTCGATCGCCTCGTGCTCCGCGCCGAGCCGCGCCAGCGCACGGTCCACCTCGTCCCGGTCCATCACCGGCCCGGCGGGGTCCGTGACGCCCATCGATCACCTCTCGCTGCTGTGTGGTTGGACTGGGTGGGGTTCAGCTCTTGCGCAGGTACTGCGGCGTGGGCGGCTCGGAGGGTTTGGAGTCCTTCCCCAGTGTGGCCGACAGCCACCTGTCGTACGAGGCCTGCCAGCCGTCCTTGCGGTAGTCGACCAGGACGCGGTTGACCCGGCGTACCAGGTCCGTGGCGTCCTTGCTCATCGCCACGCCGTAGTACTCGGTGGTGAACGCGTCACCCTTCAGGGCGACCGTCGGGTCCTGCGCGGCCTGGCTGGCGGCCAGGGCGCCGTCGGTGACCACCGCGTCCACCTCGCCGAGCTGGAGCCGGACCAGGCAGTCGAGCTGGTTGGGGACGGTGGTGGAGATGTCGGTGGAGGCGGGCAGGTGGCCGGCGGCCCGGTCGGCCTTCAGCTTGCCGTAGGCGGTGGAACCGGACGCCGTGCAGATCCGCTTGTGCGCGAGCGTGCCGTTGTAGCCCGTGACCGGGGAGGACTTGGGGGCCAGCACCTGCTGCCCGGTCTTGAAGTAGGGCGCGGAGAAGGCCACGTCCCGCATGCGCGCGCAGGTGATGGTCATCGTGCGGACCACCATGTCGACCCGGCCGTCCTTGATCGCGGGTATGCGCTGGCTGGTCGGGATGGCCTTGAACTGCACCGCGTCCGGGTCACCGAGGATGTCCTCGGCGATCCGGTGGACGAGGTCGATGTCGAAGCCCTCGAGCTGGGCGGTCTCGGTGTTCGGGTTGCGGTAGCCCCAGCGGTAGCTGTTCTGGTCGACGCCGACGACCAGCTTGCGCTTGGCGCCCGTACGGGACTTGATGGCGTCGATGGTCGGGCCGTCCGCCCCGGACGGGGACAGCGTCTGCTTCTGCGCCTCGGAGTCCTGGCAGTCCCCGGCCCGCGCCTGGCTGCCGTCGGCGAGGCCCGGACCGGCCGTCCGCGCGTCGTCGTCGTGCTGGGGCTGCGTGCACGGCAGCAGCAGCGCGAAGGCCAGGGCCAGCGCGCACAGCACCGCCATCGCGCCGACCCCGCCCCAGCCCCGCAGGGCGGCCCGTACACGGCTCGCGTACATCGTCACGCCCCCTGTCACCGGTACTCCGAAAGCCTGCGCCCGACGCCGGCGACCGCGGCCGCCGCGCCGAGCACGGCCAGCACGGCGGCGCCGACGGACAGTCCGGTCATCGCGTCCCGCCCGTCGCCGGCGGCGCGCTGGAACTCGCTCTGCTCGTGGCCGATGGCCAGGGCGAGATTGCGGTCGACGCTGTCGAAGCAGGCGCCGGTGGCGTCCGCGCCGCCGATCACCTTGTCCAGCGCCTGCTGGTAGTTGCCGTTCTCGTCCTCGGCGCGGGCCGAGGCGTGGCGCTGCTTCCACACCGCCATGTTGCCCTCGGCCGCCTTGACCGGCCCGGTGCCCGCGGTGTCGTCGGCGAGCCTGCGGGCGTCGGTGAGCCCCTTGGCGAGCACGGTCATGTCCCGGTCGAAGTCGTAGTAGTAGGCGTCGTACGTCTGCCCGCCCACCGTGACGGTCTCGGCGCCGCGGGCCACCAGGCTCAGGTTCTCGTTGCCCCGCGCCTTCAGGGAGGCGATGCGGGCGTCGTGCAGGACGTTCAGCGAGCGGACGCCGTTGTCGTAGGAGCCGTTCAGGCCGGAGCGGGCGACCGTGTGCCCGACCACCAGCCACAGCACCGCCGCGGCGGTGGCGGCGGAGGCGGCGACCAGGCCGTGGTTGAGGACCCGGTTGGTGCGCCGGTAGGTGCGGTGCTGGGCCCAGCCGAGCGCGGCCAGGGCGAGCACGCCGAGCGCGATCGCCGCCCACGGGTAGGGCGTGGCGTCCGCGTAGTCGGCGTTCAGCCGCTGGTTCTCCTTCTTGTAGAGGTCCTCCGCCGCCGGGAGCATCTCCTTCTGCATCTTCTCGTTCGCGTACCGCAGGTAGGCGCCGCCGACCGGATAGCCCTGCCGGTTGTAGGTGCGGGCGCGCTCCACGAGCCCCTTGTACTCGGGCAGCAGCTTGTTCAGCCTGGCGACGGCCGTCTCCGACGGCGACCCCGGCTCGGAGTTGGCGGCGGCGGTGACGAGGCCGGCGGCGGCCGTGCGGATGTCCTTCTCGTAGCGGTCACGGGACTGGGCGGTCTCCTGACCGCCCGCCAGGAAGCCGCTGGAGGCGGCCGTGTTGGCGTCGGCCAGCGAGCGGTAGATGCCGGCGGCGCCCGCACTGAGCGGCTGGCTGCGGTGCAGCACGTCGTCGGCCGCTGCCGCGCGCTCGGCGGTCTGCCAGGCGGTGACCGCGCCGAACGCGACGACCAGCACGGCGAGGACGGCGCCGATGACGCGCAGCCGCCCCGGCTCGGTGGTCGCGGCGGCCCGCAGCCGGTCGACGCCCTCGGCGAAGGCGGTGCGGCGGGGCGCCGGGGGCGGGCTCGGCCGGGCGGGCGGCGCCGGCGGCGCGTACTGCGGGGGGACCGCGGGCATGGCGGCGCCCGCCGGCGGCGGTGCCGTGCTGCTCTTCGGCGGGTGTGTCACCTGACCTCCCCCGTGGTCATCCGTTCGCCGCCAAGTATTGCGGCACGGACCGACATCCGCACCGGCCTTCGCTGGATCTTGGTCGGATCGCTGCGTCCCCTGCCCATGAATACGCCCTGGGCACGTGTTCGGTTCCCGTGGCCGCCCCCCCGGCGGCCACGGTGTCAGCTCCGGCCGGTGTCCCAGTGGGCGCGGGCCCGCTCCAGGCCCGCCGCCCCCGCGCGCAGGCGGTCCAGGCCCAGGAGGACCGCGCCCAGGACCGGTGCGGCCGTGACCACGCGCACGTCCGCCTTCGGCGCGCGGGACGCCAGCAGGTCCCGGACGCCGTCGTCCAGCCGGGCGTGACCGGCGCTCAGGACGCTGCCGCCCAGCAGCACCGGCGTCTGCTCGCCGAGGAGGCCGAGCCGGGTCAGGGCCACGGTGGCCATCGTCGCGACCTCGTCGGCGAGGCGGTCCACGAGGGAGCGGGCGATCCGGTCCCCGCGCGCGGCCGTGCGGAACAGCACCGGCGTCAGCTCGTGCCGGCGGCCGTGCTCGACGTGCCCCAGGTGCAGGGCCTCGATCAGCGCGTACATGGAGGGCAGGCCGAAGTGGGCGGGCAGCGCGCGGGCCAGCTCGGTCGCCTCGCCCCGGCCGTCCTCCGCCCGTGCCGCGTACCACAGGGCCTCCTCGGCCAGCCCCCAGCCGCCGCCCCAGTCGCCGGAGATCCGCCCGATGGCCGGGAAGCGCGCGGTGCGGCCGTCGGGGCGCATGCCGACGCAGTTGATGCCGGCCCCGCACACCACGGCCACGCCCCGGGGCTCGGGCACGCCCGCCCGCAGGATCGCGAAGGTGTCGTTGCGGACCTCCACCGAGGCGCCCCACGCGCGCGCGTGCAGCGCGGCCGCCAACTGCTCCTCCTCCACCGGCAGGTCGGCGTTGGCGAGGCAGGCGGAGACGTGCGAGACGGAGGTGACGCCCGCGTCCGCGAACGCCCGCGCGACCGGTTCGGCGAGGGCGTCCACCGCCGCCTCGACACCGACCGCCGGCGGGCGGAAGCCGCCGCCGCGTGCCGTGGCCAGCACCTCGCCACCGCCGGTGACCACGGCGACGTCGGTCTTGCTGTTGCCAGCGTCGATGGCGAGGACGGTCGGGATCAGGCCCACGCGAGGTGCTCCCGGTTGTGCGCGACCAGCCGGTCGGTGAGGGCTTCGGCGTACTCGTACTGGCCGACGAGCGGATGGGCGAGCAGGGCGCGGAAGACCCGGTCCCGGCCGCCCCGCAGCGCCGCCTGAAGCGCCAGCTCCTCGTAGGCCGTCACGTTCGCCACCAGGCCCGCGTACAGCGGGTCGAGGGCCGGCACGGCGAGGGGCGTGGCCCCGGACGGGCCCACCGCGGCCTGCACCTCGATCACCGCGTCGTCCGGGAGGAACGGCAGCGTGCCCCGGTTGAGCGTGTTGACCACCTGGTACGGGCTTCCCGTGCCGCCGCCCAGCAGGGCCGCCGCCAGGTCCACGGCCGCCTCCGAGTAGAAGGCGCCGCCCCGCTTGGCGAGCAGCGCCGGCTTCTCGTCCAGCGCCGGGTCGCCGTACATCGCAAGCAGTTCGCGCTCCATCGCGGCGACCTCCGCCGCCCGGGACGGCTTGGTGCGCAGGTCCCGCACCACCTCGTCGTGGGCGTAGTAGTAGCGCAGGTAGTAGGAGGGGACCACGCCGAGGCGGTCCAGCAGGGGCCGGGGCAGGCGCAGGTCGTCGGCGATGGCGTCGCCGTGCGCGGCGAGCAGTCCGGGCAGCACGTCCGCGCCCTCGGGACCGCCGAGCCGCACCCCCGTCTCCCAGGTCAAATGGTTCAGGCCGACGTGCTCCAGGTGCACGTCCTTGGGGTCGGTGCCCAGCAGGGCGGCGAACTTGCGCTGCAGCCCGATCGCCACGTTGCACAGGCCGACCGCCCGGTGCCCGGCCTCCAGCAGGGCGCGGGTGACGATGCCGACCGGGTTGGTGAAGTCGATGATCCAGGCCCGCGGGTTCGCCCGGCGGACGCGCTCGGCGATGTCCAGGACGACTGGGACCGTGCGCAGCGCCTTGGCGAGGCCGCCCGCGCCGGTCGTCTCCTGGCCGACGCAGCCGCACTCCAGCGGCCAGGTCTCGTCCTGCTGCCGGGCGGCCTGGCCGCCGACCCGGAGCTGGAGCAGCACGGCGTCGGCGCCGTCCACGGCCGCGTCCAGGTCGGAGGTGGTGACGATGCGGCCGGTGTGGCCCTGCCTGGCGAAGATCCGCCGGGCCAGGCCGCCCACCAGCTCCAGGCGCTCGGCGGCCGGGTCCACGAGGACGAGTTCCTCGACGGGCAGGGTGTCCCTGAGCCGGGCGAAGCCGTCCACGAGTTCGGGGGTGTAGGTCGAGCCGCCGCCGACCACGGTGAGTTTCATATGCAGTTCAACCTTTGACTCCGGTGAGGGTGACGCCCTCGACGAACGCCTTCTGGGCGAAGAAGAACACGAGGATCACGGGGGCCATGACCAGCACGGTGGCGGCCATGGTGAGGTTCCAGTCGGTGTGGTGGGCGCCCTTGAAGGACTCCAGGCCGTAACTCAGCGTCCAGGCGCCGGGGTTCTCCGAGGCGTAGATCTGCGGGCCGAAGTAGTCGTTCCAGGCGTAGAAGAACTGGAACAGGGCCACCGCCGCGATGCCGGGCTTCGCCATCGGCAGCACCACCCGCACCAGGGTCCTGAGGTCACCGCAGCCGTCGACCTTCGCGGCGTCCACGTACTCGTTCGGGATCGTCATCAGGAACTGGCGCAGCAGGAAGATGGAGAACGCGTCCCCGAAGGCCATCGGGACGATCAGCGGCCACAGCGTGCCCGAGAGGCCGAGCTGCTTCGCCCAGAACAGGTACATCGGGATGACGACCACCTGCGGGGGCAGCATCATCATCGAGATCACCAGCATGAGTGACAGATTGCGGCCCCGGAAGCGGAACTTGGCCAGCGCGTACGCCACGGGGAGCGAGGAGACGACGGTGAGCACGGTGCCGAGCCCGGCGTAGACCAGGGTGTTCTTCCACCAGGTGAGGAAGCCCGGAGTGGCGAAGACCTGGCGGTAGTTGCCCCACTCCCAGGTGTGCGGGACCAGGTCCCGGCTGAGGGCCTGACTGTCGCTCATCAGGGAGGTGAGGAACACGAACACGAAGGGGAGGGCGAAGAACAGGGCGGCGGCGACGCCGAGGGAGTGCACCGCGATCCACTCCAGCAGCGCCCTGCGCCGCGCCGTGCGCTCGGCGCGCGAGACGGCCGGAGCCGTCTGGACGGGCTTCTCCAGTACCTGGGTCATGGTCAGTCACCTGCCTGTACGAGTCCGCCCCGGCGCCGCATCAGCAGCGCGGTGAACGCCATCGACAGGGCGAAGAGGACCAGGGCGACGACGCACGCGGAGCCGTAGTCGAAGCGCTGGAAGCCGAGGTTGTAGACGAGCTGGGGGAGGGTGAGGGTGGACTTGTCCGGGTAGCCGGGCTCGAACTGGGTGCCCGCGCCCTGGATCACGCCCGAGGCGACCTTTCCCGCGATCAGCGGCTGCGTGTAGTACTGCATCGTCTGGATCACGCCGGTCACCACGGCGAACATCACGATCGGGGAGATGTTCGGCAGGGTGACGTAGCGGAAGCGCTGCCACGCCGACGCGCCGTCCAGCTCGGCCGCCTCGTACTGCTCCGCCGGCACGTCGAGCAGCGCGGCCATGAAGATGACCATCAGGTCGCCGATGCCCCACAGCGCGAGCAGGGTCAGGGCCGGCTTGGACCAGGCCGCGTCGTTGAACCAGCCCGGCGCCGGCAGGCCGATCCGTTCCAGGATCGAGTCGACCGGACCCGTGCCGGGGTTGAGCAGGAAGGCGAAGGCCATGGTCGCGGCGACCGGCGGGGCCAGGTAGGGCAGGTAGAACAGGGTGCGGAAGACACCGGCGCCGGTTCTGATCCTCGTGATGAGCAGCCCGACCCCGAGCCCGAAGACGACCCGGAGCGTCACCATCACCACGACCAGCCACAGGGTGTTGCGCAGCGCGGGCCAGAACAGCGGGTAGTGCTCGAAGACGTAGGCCCAGTTCCTCGTGCCGCTCCACGTCGGCGGCCGGAAGCCGTCGTAGTGCATGAAGGAGAAGTAGACCGTCGAGATCAGCGGGTACGCGAAGAAGACCGCGAAGCCGATCAGCCAGGGCGACATGAAGGCCGCCGTGCGCAGCGCCGCCCGGCGGCGCCTGGAGCCCAACGTGGTGGCGGCCATGGCTACTCGGCCTGCGCGATATCCGTGTCGATCTGCGCGGCCGTCTTCCTCAGCCCGGCCTTCAGATCGGTGACCTTGCCGCTCTCGTAGTCGTACCCGAACTGCTGGATCGTCACCAGGTACACACCGCCGTTGACCGAGGCGGGGGTGGTGGTCGAGTCCGGGTCGGCGGCGATGTCCAGGAACGTCTTGAACCGCGGGTCGTACTTGAGCTTCGGCGACTTCAGCGCGGCCAGGGTGGAGGGCACGTTGTGGATGCCGTTGGCGAAGCCGACCACCGCGTCCGTGTCCGTGGTCATGTACTTCACCAGTTCCCAGGCCGCGTTCTGCTTGTGGCTGGTGGCGGCGATGCCGGCGATGGTGCCGGTGATGTAGCCCTTGCCGTACTGGCCGGCCTGGTCGTCCGGGACGGGCAGCGGGGCCACCCCGATCTCGAACCCGGGCTCGGCCTGCTCGGCCATGCCCAGCCGCCACTCGCCGTCGAGCTGCATGGCGACCTGGCCGGTGTGGAAGGGGTGCCGGGGGCCCCACTCGTCGCCGAGGGTGGCCCGGAACCTCTCCAGCTTCTGGAAGCCGCCGAGTTCGTCCACGAGCCGCTTCTGGAGCGTGAAGCCCTTCTCGAACGCCGGGTCCTTCGCCAGGGCCGACTTGCCGTCCTTGCCGAAGTACGTCGGCGAGAACTGCCCGAAGTAGTGCTCGGTCGTCGACTCCCAGCCGTGGTAGTTCGGCATGAAGCCGAGCTGCTTGTAGGTGCCGCCCCGGGAGACGGTCAGCTTCTTGGCGTCGGCCTCGAACTCGGACCAGGTCTTCGGCGGGGCCGCTATGCCCGCCTTCGCGAACGCCGTCTTGTTGTAGTAGAGCCCGTAGGCGTCGCCGAGCAGCGGGACCGTGCAGCGGTCGCCGTCGAACTGGGTGTACTCGTTCATCGGCTTCGGGAACGTCGTCCGCGGGTCGATGCCCGACTTCTCGAAGAAGGGGTTCAGGTCGATCAGGGCGCCCGAGGAGCAGAACTTGCCGACGTTGTTGGTGGTGAAGGAGGAGATGACGTCGGGGGCCCGGTCGCCGCCGGTGCGCAGCGCCTGGTTGATCTTGTCGTCGGTCATGTTGCCGACGACGTTCACATGGATGTTGGGATGCGCCTTCTCGAACCCGGCGACCAGGGACTTCACCGCCTTCACCTCGTTCGGCGCGCTCCAGGCGTGCCAGAAGTTGATCGTCGTCTCCTTGGAGGCGTCGTCGGACGCGCCGGAGCCGGACTGGCCGGTGCAGGCGGTGGCGAGCAGGGCGAGGGAGGCGGTGAGGGCGAAGGCCGCTTTTCGGGCGGTTCCGGGTACGGCTGTGGGCATGACGAGGTCTCCCGGGGACGGGGGCGGTTGAGGAGGGAGTGCTTCGGTGGGGCTCGGGCGTTCAGCGCGAGGTGTCGAAGACCTCGTCGCGGGTGGTCGCGAGCGCGGACTCCAGTGCGCCGCGCAGCACGGGGTGTTCCGTCACGTCGCCGACGACCAGCCGGGGGCGGGCCGCGGCGAGCTCCTCCAGCTCGGCCTGGACGAGGGCGCGCAGCACCTCGCCGCCGGCCGTCAGGGCGGAGCCGCTGAGGACCACGAGTTCGGGGTCGAGGACGGAGACCAGTGAGGCGAGACCGGTGGCCAGCCGGGTCGCGTAGGTCCGCA
Source organism: Streptomyces sp. 1-11 (assembly GCF_007176755.1). Taxonomy (GTDB): domain Bacteria; phylum Actinomycetota; class Actinomycetes; order Streptomycetales; family Streptomycetaceae; genus Streptomyces. The sequence continues at coordinate 425,112 of NZ_BJTV01000006.1, read as the reverse complement.
GCAGCTCCCGGTGCGGTCCGCCGGCGTGGTCGGCCGCCCGCGCGAGCAGCGCCGCGGCCACCTCGGCGTACGGGCCCGCCGGCACGTCGGTGATGCCGAGTTCGCGGGCCAGTCGCGGCACCGCCTGCGAACCGGCCAGCTCCTGGTAGCCGCCGCTGTTGGCCCTGGTGACCTGGCGCACCAGGGGAGTGCCCGGCACGGGCAGGAAGCCGACCTCGCCGGCGCCGCCGGTCCAGCCGCGGTGCAGCCGGCCGCCGAGGACCAGGGCGGCGCCCATGCCCTCCTGGTTCCACAGCAGGACGAAGTCCGCGTGCCCGCGGGCCGCGCCGAGCCGCTGTTCGGCGATGGCGACGAGGTTGACGTCGTTCTCGTACTCCACCGGCATCGGCAGCGCGGCGGCGAGCTCGTCGAGCAGGCTGGGGGAGTGCCAGCCGGGCAGGTGCGAGGCGTAGCGCAGCCGGCCGGTGCCCGGGTCGAAGGCGCCCGGGGTGCCGATGACCAGCCGGTGCACGTCCGGCCGGGCCAGCCCCGCGGCCTTCACGGCCCCGTCGAGGGCCTCGGTGACCTGCTGCACGACGGGCCGGGCCGGTCGCCGGCCCGGGGTGGGCAGCTCGTACTCGCCGACCGTGCGGCCGGTGACGTCGGCGACGGCGGCGCGGATGCGGTGCGGGGACACGTCCATCCCGGCCGCGTGGGCGGCGTCCGGGTTCACCGCGTAGAGCTGGGCGCTGGGGCCCGGCCGGCCCTCGCTGGTGCCGGTGACCCGGACCAGTCCGGCCGCCTCGAGGCGGGCCAGGAGCTGGGAGGCGGTCGGCTTGGACAGGCCGGTGAGCTTGCCGATCCGGGTGCGGGACAGCGGCCCGTGCTCCAGGAGCAGGTCCAGCGCGGCGCGGTCGTTCATGGCGCGCAGGACGCGCGGGGTGCCCGGCGTACCGGCGGTTCCTGCCATGCGGTCGACACCTGCCTTTCCGGCTGCCCAGCTTTTCAGTGACCCGGGCGGGTCGTCCAGCCTTGATCGACGGGTGCCCGGGAGATCACTGTTAGGAAAGTTTCCTATTGGCGTGGGAGGAACGTAAGCCCAGGACGAAGAGGGCGTCAATAGACAACGCCCCCGAGGCAACGGAGTCGTTACCTCGGGGGCGCGGGGGCGCGGGGGCGCGGGGGCGCGGCGCCGCTACTTGCCCGGAGGGGCCGGGCGCTGGGTGGCGATCGGGGCCGCGGCCGCCGACTGCGGGGACTCCGCGTTGGCGTACACCGACGGCGCCGCGACCGCCGCGGTCGGGTCCGGGGCGTCCTCGGCGTCCTCCACGGCCGTCGCACCGCCGACGATGCGGATGCTCGCCGCGTCGAAGGCACGCTTGACGCGCCAGCGCAGCTCGCGCTCGACGGCCACCGACTTGCCGGGCATGGTCCGCGCCGACAGCCGCACCACCATGGAGTCGATCAGCACGCTGTCCAGGCCCAGCACCTCCACCGGGCCCCACAGCAGCTCGTTCCAGGGCTCTTCCTTGGTCATCTTCTCGGCGACCTCGTCCAGGACGGCCTTCACCCGGTCCAGGTCCTCGCTCGCCTTCACGGTCACGTCGACCCCGGCGGTCGCCCAGCCCTGGGAGAGGTTGCCGATCCGCTTGACCTCGCCGTTGCGGACGTACCAGATCTCACCGCCGGCCCCGCGCAGCTTGGTCACCCGCAGCCCGACCTCTATCACCTCGCCGGAGGCCACGCCCGCGTCGATGGTGTCGCCGACGCCGTACTGGTCCTCCAGGATCATGAAGACACCGGAGAGGAAGTCCGTGACCAGGTTCCGGGCGCCGAAACCGATCGCCACGCCCGCCACACCGGCCGAGGCCAGCAGCGGCGCCAGGTTGATCCGGAAGGTGGACAGCACCATCAGCGCGGCCGTGCCGAGGATCAGGAAACTGGCCACCGAGCGCAGCACCGAGCCGATCGCGGCCGCCCGCTGCCGCCGCCGCTCGACGTTGACCAGCAGCCCGCCCAGCGCGCTGCCCTCGGAGGCCTGCACCGTCCGGGTCATGCGCTCGATCAGCTTGGTGATCGCCCGCCGCACCACCGCTCTGAGCGCCACCGCCACGACCACGACCAGCACGATCTGCAGGCCCATGGCCAGCCAGGTCGACCAGTTCTGCTCGACCCAGGTCGCGGCGTTCGTCGCGTGCTCCTGGGCGTCCTGCAGGGTGGGGACGGGCTGCGCCGTCGAACCCGAGGGGGACGGCGAAGGGGACGCGCCGGCGGCCGCAAGGACGGCGGACAAGGACACGACAGGTACCTCCATGGTGCTGCGCGGCCCGATCCGGTGGGGCGGTCAAGGTCTTCACGATCACGAAATGGTCACCGGACGGACAGAGCCAACACACTAACGGGGCATCGTGTGCGTCCCGCGCCGTTCCGCTCAAGGGAGACCGGTCTCACCAGGGCTTGAACAGGCCGTGACGCGGGGGACACCTCAGGTGTGGTCGAAAACACTCCCAGCCCGTTACCGGGACATGGTGGCGCGTTCACCAGGCATGAGGGGAGACTGACTGCAGATCGTCCCGGCGCGAGCCACGCGCCGCCGACGCCCAAGGAGGCACCCGTGCCGCACGTCCTGGTCCTCAACGCGTCGTACGAGCCGCTCGGCGTCGTACCGCTCCGCCGCGCGCTCGTCCTCGTCCTGGAGAACAAAGCGGTCTCCCTCGAGGAATCCGGCGCCTTCATGCACAGCGCCACCGTCACAGTCCCCGCACCCAGCGTGGTCCGGCTGAAGCGATTCGTCCGGGTTCCCTACCGGGGGCCCGTTCCTCTCACCCGGCGGGCGCTGTTCGCGCGCGACGGAGGCCGGTGCATGTACTGCGGTGGCGTCGCAACCAGCGTCGACCACGTCATCCCGCGCAGCCGCGGAGGCAAGCACGTCTGGGACAACGTGGTGGCCTCGTGCCGCCGCTGCAACCACGTGAAGGCCGACCGTCACCTCGTGGAGATCGGCTGGCGGCTGCGCCACAAACCCGCCCCGCCCACCGGACTGGCCTGGCGCATCATCGGCACCGGTCACAGGGACCCGCGCTGGCTGCCCTACTTGCAGCCGTACGGCGCGGACGACGCCCTGGCCCGGATCGACGGCATCTCAGCCTGACGGTCCGGGCCTTCGTGCACCCCGTGGCCGGACGGCCTCCGTTCAGCCGCGGGGTCCTTCGGCACGCGCCCCGCGCACCGCGTACAGCGCGGCGCCCACCACGAACGCGGTCAGCGCCGCCGCCCAGGCGCCCGGTTGCGCGCCGGGCTGCACCGGCCACGCCCACACCGTGACCGCGCGCCCGCGCGCCCCCGCGGAGGCGAGGTACACGGCGCTCACATAGCCGAAGGCGGGCAGCCAGCTCAGCCTGGCGCCGAGCACGACGGCCGCGGCGGCCGTGACGCCGGTGCAGCCGAGCGTATTGCGGACGACGGCGGGCGGCCCGAAGGTCTCCGGATGCCCCAGCACCGCCAGCGGCAGCAGCACCGCCGCCAGCGCGGTCAGCGCCCCGAGCTGCGTCAGCCGCAGCGGCCACCAGGGCCGTACCGCGGTACGGTCCAGCTCCTCCGACGCCGAGTACAGGCTGGCGCCGATCACCGCGGACGCCAGCAGCGGGGCCAGGGCGACGACCGGTACCCGGCGGTAGGGGTCCAGGTAGGCGTCCAGGCTGCCCGCGGCCCACACCGCGAAGGCGGTGGTGGCGGCCAGCGCGAGCAGGGTGAGGGGGAGGGCGCGGGAGCGCGCGTGCAGGAGGGGGCCGGTCACAGGGCGGGCACCCCCTTCACGTCACAGGTGCCCGCCGTCGCGAAGTACGCGGACAGCCAGTCCCGGCGCTCCTGCGCGCCCATGGCGGCCAGCGCGGCCCGGGCGGCGAGGCGCTTGCGCAGGCCGGCGCGGTCAGCCGCGTCGCCACGGGCGTCGATGTCGTCGAAGTGCTTCTGCGCCGGGCTGGGGGCGAGATAGGCCGCCACGGCGTCGTCGGCCAGGGACATCCGCTCCGTGGGGTGCAGGCAGTCGGGGCGCCGTTGCAGGGCCGCCGTCGCCTCCCACGCGAACTGCCGCGGATCGGTGAGCCGGCCCCGTACCACCGACCAGCCGAGCGGCGTGAGAGCGGGCAGTTGCGCCTCGGCGTCGTGCGATTCGTGGTCGCGCTCCTCCCACCGCACCGGCACGTTCCGCACCCCCGCGAGCTTGCCTGTGATACCCGACAGCGCCCCGGCGACCTGCGGCAGCATCCCCGCGTACCGGGCGTTCACGCAGACCGCCGGAGTGGTGGAGGTGTCGCACACCTGCCGGCGCGCGAGCGGGGCCTCGTGCCACAGCCCGTCCCCGGTCTGCGTCAGCACCGCCCCCGCCGCCACGGCCGCGGCCAGCGGCAGCAGGGCCGTCGCCCGGCGCCGCGCGGCGTACGCGAGCGCGGCGGCGAACGCCAGGCCCGCCGTCCACACGGCCATGGAGACCGGCTGCCACCACACCGGGACGTCGGTGTCCATGATCGGGAACGCCGGATCGAGATGACGCACGGGAGCCGAACGGCTCGCGGACAGCACGCCGAGCCCCACGTACCCGGCGATCGCCAGCAGCGGCGCGGCCAGCCGGGAGGGGACGACGCGGCCCACCACGAGCCCGAGCAGCGCGGCCGCCGCCACCGCCACGGTGTCCCCCGGCAGCAGGGCCGGGTGCGGCCGGTCGCCCTGCGCGTAGGGCCACGTGGCGAGCATCGCCAGGCCCGCCGCGGCCAGGTAGCCGGCGGCCGTCCAGAGCGCGACCGGCAGGGCCGGGGCGAGGAACCGGGCGAGCGGCGCCCGGGCGGCCGTCCCCCACAGCTCCTCGGTACGCCGGCGCCGCTCCCGCCCGCCCTGCCAGCAGCCCGCGGCGGCGGCCAGCGGCCCGGCGATCAGCCCGGCGACGTGCGTCTGGGCGGCGGTCTCCGCCCAGCCGCCCTGCCAGCGGGCGGCGGAGCCGGCCAGCAGGACGCCGAGGGTGAGCAGTACGGCGGCCCCGGCGAGCGGCGCGAACCCGCGCAGGGCCTCGGCGCGCAGCGGGTGGGGCTCCCGCGAGGCTCGTGTCCCCCGGCCGGTTCCGAGGCCCGTCGCACCGAGGCTCATCGCACCGACTCCCGCGTCCCGGCGCCGCGGTGGGCCCGCAGCGCGGCCGTGTAACCGCGCTCGATCGGGTGGTCGCCCGGCCCGCCCGAGGTCTCGCCCGTCAGCGTGAGCGAGCGCGGGGTGCCGCGGTAGGCGATGCGGCCCCCGTCGAGAAGCGTGACCTCCGTGCAGGCGGCGGCCACGTCCTCGACCAGGTGGGTGGAGACCACCACCGTGGCCGAGTCGCCGAGCTCGCGCAGCAGCTCGCGGAACTCCACCCGCTGCTCCGGGTCCAGACCGGCGGTGGGCTCGTCCAGCAGCAGCACGCTCGGCTCGTTGACGATGGCCTGGGCGATGCCGACCCGGCGGACCATGCCCCCGGACAGGGTGCGGATCTTCGCGTCGGCGCGGTCCGCGAGACCGACCCGGGCCACGGCGTCGGCCACGGCGGCCGGGACCCGCGCGGCGGGCATCTCCTTCAGCCAGGCCACGTACGCGACGAACTCGCGCACCGTGAAGCCCGGGTAGTAGCCGAACTCCTGCGGCAGGTAGCCCAGCCGGCGCCGGACCGCGGTGCGCCCGGCGTGGCCGGCGGCGTCCTGGCCGAGGATCTCGACCCGCCCGGCGGACGGCCGGGCCACGGTGGCCAGGACCCGGATCAGCGAGGTCTTCCCGGCGCCGTTCGGCCCGAGCAGCCCGTGCACACCGGTGCCGAGGTCCAGGTCGACGCCGTCCAGCGCGAGATTCTTCCGGTGCCGGACCCGCAGGCCGGACACGAGTATCGAATTCAAGGGGTCTCCGTGGATGGATGCCGGTGCCGGCCGCGGGCGGCGCTGCTCACCGGGGTACGGGGCGGTGGTCGGCGCGTCGGACGCCGGGCGGTGCTTCGGGGGTCGCGGAGCCGCGGACGCCGGGCGGTGCTTCGGGTGCCGCGGAGTCGCGGGGTCGCGAGGCCGCGGACAGGGACGGGGTCCGGTCCGGCTGCGGTCGCCGGGGTGGTTCGGGCGGTCGCGGGCCGTGCCGGCGGGGGTGGTCGGCCGGGGGTGGTCGGCCGGGTGTGGGTGGTGTGGTCGAGAGTGGTGTGGTCGAGAGTGGTGTGGTCAGGGGCCGTGGGTGCCTGGCTCCGCGTTGCCACCGGGATGGTTCGTGGTTTCACGGGCCACGTCGGCGGCGGCCTCGTCGGTCGCGGGTGGTGCCGGTCGGAGGCGGGGCCGTGTTGCCGGGCTCGGGGTGCTGGTGGCGGGGGCGTGCGCCGTGCGGGCGCTGCGGTCGGGCCCGGGGCCGGCGGCGGGGTGGAGGCGGTCGCAGGCGAGGCGGTGCGGCCGGGCCCCTCGGTCACCGGGGGATGAGACGGTCGTAGGCCGGGCGGCGGAGCGTCAGGAGGGTGGCGCTCAGGGCTGCCGCCGCCGCCCAGCCGCCCTGCGCGCCCGCCCCGTCGAGACAGCGGGACAGCTGCTCGGCCAGCCGTGCGGTGACCTCTCCGCCGGGGGCCCAGGGCACGGGCGCGCCCACGGCGACCAGCCAGCCCCCGGCCGTGACCCCGGCCGCCGCACGGCAGCCGACGAAGGAGGCCAGCGCGAGCGTGCCCAGGGCCAGGGCGAGCCCGGGCAGCAGCCAGGCCGCGGCGGCCGGGGCGCCGGAGGCGGGCAGCAGCAGCCCGGTCAGGGTCAGCAGCGGCACGCTCACCGCGAGCACGGCGGCCGTCCGGGTCAGCGCCAGCCGCAGCCCGCCGCGCGGACCGGCCGCCGCCACCTCGTACAGCGGGTCGGCGTGCGGACCGTACGACAGGGCGACCCCGGCCACCGGCACCACCGGCGCGACGGCCAGCAGCAGCGCCCGTGTGCCGGGCACACCGCCCCCGTACGCCAGGGCCATCGCCCCGGCCGCGACGAGCAGCACGGCCGGCAGCCACGCCCCCCGCACGGCGGGTCCGGCGGCCCAGAGCAGCCGGGCCGTCCGGGACAGCGCCGGTGCGGAGGCCGGGTCCGGCGCGGAGCGGGACGCCCTCGCGGGCGCCCCTCCGAGCACCGCCCCCCGCACCTCGTCCAGCACCGCCCCGGCCGCCGTCGCGCGCACCGCCCGCGACACCAGCGCCGCGCATCCCGGGCAGCTCTCCAGATGCAGCTCCAGGGACCACGCGTCCGGCTCCGCGAGGGAGCCGTCGGCGTAGCGGGCGACGAGGCCGGCCGAGGCGTGCCAGACGGGCGCGTTGCCGTGGGTCATGCCGTGCCTCCCAGCGGGGACGGGTTCAGGTGAGCCAGCGCGGACCGCAGTTCGGCGCGTGCGCGGTGGGCGCGGGACTTGACGGTGCCCTCGGGTATGCCGAGCAGCCGGGCCGCCTCGCGGGTGCTCAGCCCGTCGACGACGGTCGCGCGCAGCACCTCGCGCAGCTCGGGGGAGATCCGGTCCAGCGCGGCGCCGACGTCCCCGTACTCGAGACCCGCCAGCACCCTGTCCTCCGCGGAGGGCGCGGCGGCCGGCCCGCGGGAGCCGTCCACCGGCTCCAGCGGCCCGCCCGCCACCCGCGCGGCCCGCTCCTGCGCCCGTCGCGCGTCGACCAGCCGCCGTGCCGCGATCGTCCACAGCCAGCCGCCGGTCTCCTGCCCGCGGTGCCCGGCCGCCGACCGCCACACGGTGACGAACGTGTCCTGCAGCACCTCGCGGACGACCTCCGGGTCGGCGCAGCGCCGGGCCAGCCGTGCGTGCAGCCACCCGGCGTGCCGGTCGTACAGGTCGGCCATGGCCGCCGGATCGCCCGCCGCGACGGCCCGCAGCAGTGCCGCGTCCCCGTCGCCGTCCTTCTCCCGCTGGCCCCCCACGGGGCGGAACAGTCTCACACCCCCTCTATCGGCCACCCGGCCGCCGCCGGTTCACGCCCTGCGCACATCCGTGCCCGCTGGGTGCGGTGAGTGCCTTCGCCGCCACGGGGTAGGCCTGCCCTAACCACCGCAAGCCGAGCAAGCGACCAGTGACAAGGAGGCCCCCGTGGCCGCACCGGCACATCCCACCGTCCCGGCCCAGTGGAAACCCCCGGCGGAGCCCTCCGCCGAGACCGACGAGATGCGGCTGTGCGTCTTCAGCGCGGAGAGCGCCTGCGCGGAGACGCCGCTGACCAGCGAGCCGCCCCTGCCCGACGCCGAACCCCTGACCAGCGAGCCGCCGCTCGCCGACGCCGCCCCGCTGACCAGCGAGTCGGACCCGGTCCCCGACTTCTTCGGCGCGGGACTGTAGATGGCCGCGGCCGCCGACGAGGAGCTGGCCCGGCTCGCCGCACTGCACGGGGTGGACACCTCCTACAGCCCCGCCCCCGACCGCACGGTCGACGTACCCGCCTCCGCCGTGGTGGCCGCACTGGCCGCCCTCGGCGTCGACGCGGGCACCCCGGACGCGGTCCGCGCCGCGCTCACCGCGCGGGAGCGCGAGCTGCGCGAACGGCTGCTGCCCCCGACGGTCGTGCACTGGGCCGGCGATCCGGACGGCCCCGCCGCCCTCGCCGCGCTGCCCGCCGGCACCCGCCTCACCGTGGAGACCGAGCAGGGCGAGCTGCTGGACACGGCCGGCGGCCTGCCGCTCGGCGTGCACCGGGTGACCGCCGCCGCGCCCGACGGCCGCACCGGGCACTGCCACCTCGTCGTCGCCCCGGACCGGCTGCCCACCCCGGCCACCCGCTCCTACGGCCTGCTCGTCCAGCTCTACTCGCTGCTCTCCCGGCGCTCCTGGGGCATGGGCGACCTCGGTGACCTCGCCGAGCTGGCCGGCTGGGCCGGGCGCACCGCCGGCGCCGGATTCGTGCAGGTCAACCCGTTGCACGCGGCGGTGCCCGGCGCCCCGACCGACCCCTCGCCGTACCGGCCCTCCTCCCGCCGCTTCCCCGACCCGGTGCACCTGCGCGTCGAGCTGATCGACGAGTACGCCTACGTCGAGGACCAGGAGCGGGTCCGGGCCCTGCTGGAACGCGCCGGGCGGCTGCGCGCCGACGTCCTCGACAAGGGCGCCCTCATCGACCGGGACGCGGTGTGGGAACTGAAGCGCGAGGCGCTGGAACTGGTCCTCGCCGTGCCCCTCGGACCGGGACGGCAGGCCGCCTACGACGCCTTCCGCGCCGAGGAAGGGCAGACCCTGGAGGACCACGCCACCTGGTACGCGCTCGCCGAAATCCACGGCTCCGACTGGCACCGCTGGCCGGCGGGGCTGCGCGACCCGCGTTCCGCCGAGACCGCCCGCGCCCGGGCCGCGCTCGCCGATCGTGTCGACTTCCACGCCCGTCTCGCCTGGCTCACCGACGGCCAGCTCCGCGCCGCACAGCGCGCCGCGCTGGAGGCCGGCATGTCCGTCGGGATCATCCACGACCTCGCCGTCGGCGTGCACCCCCAGGGCGCGGACGCCTGGGCGCAGCAGGACCACTTCGCCGCCGGGATGTCGGTCGGCGCCCCGCCCGACGCCTTCAACGCCCTCGGCCAGGACTGGGGGCTGCCGCCCTGGCGTCCCGACCGGCTGGCCGCCTCCGGCCACGCCCCCTACCGCCGGCTGCTGCGCGCCCTGTTCCGCTACACCGGCGCCCTGCGCATCGACCACGTGATGGGTCTGTTCCGGCTGTGGTGGGTGCCCCAGGGCAGCCCGCCCACCGAGGGCACCTACGTCCGCCACGACGCCGAGGCCATGCTCGCGCTGCTCGCCCTCGAGGCCTTCCGGGCCGGGGCGGTGGTGATCGGCGAGGATCTGGGGACGGTGGAGCCGGGGGTGCGCGAGACGCTGCAGCGGCGCGGGGTGCTCGGCACCTCGGTGCTGTGGTTCGAGCGGGACTGGGAGGGCGACGGCCGTCCGCTGCCCCCCGAGCACTGGCGTGCCGACTGCCTGGCCACCGCCACCACCCACGATCTGCCGCCCACCGCCGCCCGGCTCACCGGCGACCACGTCGGCCTGCGCGACCGGCTCGGCCTGCTCACCCGCTCCGCCGCCGAGGAGAGCGCCGAGGCGGCCGCGGACACCGCGGAGTGGCTCGCGCTGCTGGGCAGCCTCGGCCTGCTCGACAGCCCGGCGGCCGGTCCGCCCGGCAGCGACGAGGAGGCGGAGATCCAGGGCGTCCACCGCTTCCTGCTGCGCACCCCGGCACGCCTGGTCGGCGTCTGGCTCCCGGACGGGGTGGGCGACCGCCGCCCGCAGAACCTGCCCGGCACCTGGGACGAGTACCCGAACTGGCGGCTGCCGGTCGCCGACGCCGAGGGCCGCCCGGTGACGCTGGAGGAGCTGGCGGCCTCGCCCCGGCTCCGGGCGCTGCTGGACGTGCTGCGGCTGGAGTCGGGCCGTAGGGGACCCCGGCCGCGCGGCCGTCCGGGTGATTCGCTAACTTGAGAGTGTGGACAATAAGAACGCCCTGCGCGCCGGCGCCCTGGCCGCCGGTACGACGCTGATGATGCTGCTCATGTCGTCCCCCGCGCTCGCGCTGACCCGCGACGACGGTGACGACCCCGGCCCCGGCCTGAGCGTCATCCAGACGCTGGGCCTCTACGTGCTGGCGCCGATCGCCCTGTTCGTGATCATCGCGGGCCTGGTCATGGCGCTGGACAAGTCCCATGCCAAGAAGGACACCACCACGTCCAACATCAGCGTGAAGGGCGAGGCGAAGGCCTGACCGGCCTCCCCGTCCCGCCGAGGGCGCCGTCCTCCCCGCCGGTACGCGCACACCGCCGTACCCGGGTGAGGCCGGCGCCCTCGGCGTTCGCCGGGTCTCCCGCGGATGCCTAGATCCCGGGCTCCCGCGTCCCCGCGAGCAGTTCCCGCAGCAGGCCGGCCAGTTGGCCGGCCTTTTCGTCGTCGAGGTGGGACAGGGCCTCGGTCTGTGCGGCGAGGCCGGCGCCGACCGCCCGGTCGATGACGTCCAGCCCCTTCTCGGTCAGCGTCACCTGGAGCCCGCGGCGGTCGTGCGGGTCGGGCGAGCGGCGCAGCAGCCCGGCCCGTTCCAGCTTGTCCAGACGGCCGGTCATGCCGCCGGTGGTGAGCATCAGGGTCGCCGAGAGCCGGCGCGGTGACAGGGTGTACGGCTCGCCGGAGCGGCGCAGGGTGGCCAGCACGTCGAACTCGCCCCGCGAGACGCCGTAGGGCTCGTAGGCCTTCTCCATGCGGTCGCCCATGGTCCGGGAGAGGCGGTGGATCCGTCCGAAGACCTCCATCGCCCGCGTGTCCAGGTCGGGGCGTACGGCCGCCCACTGGCCGATGATCGCGTCGACGGGGTCGTTGGGCTGCTGCCGGCCTTCGTTCATGTGCCGAGTATCGCGTCCGGCACGTTCGACGGCAAGAAAGTGGCTTGACGTTAAGTAGCTTGCCGCTAAGCTACTTATTACTCGCCGACATTCGGGAAAGGTCCCGGTGATGAAGCGCCCCACGACCGTCCTGCTCACCGCCCTCGCCCCCGTCTCCTGGGGCACCACCTACGCCGTCACCACCGAGTTCCTGCCGCCGGGCCGCCCCCTGTTCACGGCCCTGGCCCGCGCCCTGCCCGCCGGCCTGCTGCTGCTCGCCCTTACCCGGGTCCTGCCGCGCGGCGTCTGGTGGGCCAAGGCGGCCGTGCTGGGCGCGCTCAACATCGGCGCCTTCTTCCCGCTGCTGTTCGTGTCGGCGTACCGGCTGCCCGGCGGGATGGCCGCCGTGGTCGGCTCGGCCGGGCCCCTGTTCGTGGTCGCCCTGTCGGTGCCGCTGCTCCGCGAGCGGCCGGCCGCCCGCACCCTGGCCACCGGGGCCGTGGCCGCGCTCGGCGTCAGTCTCGTCGTGCTCAAGGGGGCCGGCGCGCTCGACGCGGCCGGGGTCCTCGCGGCCGTCGCCGCCACCGCCTCGATGTCCGCCGGCACCGTGCTGACCCGGCGCTGGGGCCGGCCGGACGGCGTCGGCCCGCTCGCCCTCACCGGCTGGCAGCTCACCGCCGGCGGCCTGATCGTCGCCCCGGTCGCCCTGCTGGCCGAGGGCGCCCCGCCCGCGCTCGACGGCCGCGCGATCGGCGGCTACCTCTACCTCGCGCTGGCCAACACGGCGGTCGCCTACTGGCTCTGGTTCCGCGGCATCGGCCGGCTCGGCGCCACCCGGGCCGGCTTCCTCGGCCCGCTCTCCCCGCTGACCGCCGCCGTGACCGGCTGGGCGGCCCTGGGACAGGCGCTCACCCCCGTCCAGGCGCTCGGCATGGCGCTGGCGTTCGCGGCGACGCTGGCCGGGCAGCTCGGGAGCGGCGTGGGCTACGGGCGCCGCACCTCGTACAGGAAGCAGCCGTACTCCACCGCCCGCACGTGCACCAGCGCCACCTCCGGGTCGGCGAAGGCCTCCGCGAACGCCGGCGCGAAGCCGTCCGGGGCCTCGACCAGCCGGCCCCCGAGGATGCGGCCGTCGGCGGAGTAACGGCGCAGTGTGCGGTGGGCCCCGGTGAAGGGGAGCGCGTCGCCGTCCGGTCCGGCGCACTCGCCGGCGTGGATGAAGACCGGGCCCTGCTCGTCGTAGGCCCCCGGGTCGGCGCCCGTCGCGGCCGCCCAGCGGCGCAGCGGCGCGTACGACACCAGGGCGACGCGCTCGCCCGGAGCGCTGCGGCGCAGGCAACAGCGCAGCGGCGCACCGCCCTCCGGGTCCGTGAAAGCGGTCGTGGGCCGCGCCGCGTCGTCCGAGACGCGCAGCTCCGCGAGGGCCGTGGGCTCCAGGGGCCGTGCCGTGTAAGTCGTCATGCGGCCAGCGTGGCCCGGCACCGGTGCGCACACCGGCGGAATCCGGACCTCGTGTCCGGCGCCTCCGGCCGCCGGTAGGGAAAAAGGGCGCCCGGTGCGGTACCGGGCGCCCTGATCCACCGTGCCGCGGCTAGACCGCCGCCGCGTCCGCCGCCTGGGCCCTCAGCGCGCGCTCGACGCCCGAGCGGGACTCCGAGACCAGCCGGCGCAGGGCCGCGCCGGGCTCGGCCGAGGCCAGCCAGGCGTCCGTCCTGGCCAGCGTGTCCTCGGACACCTGCACCGCCGGGTACAGGCCGATCGCGATCTGCTGGGCCATCTCGTGCGAACGGGCGTCCCAGACGTCCTTGAGGACCTCGAAGTACCGCTCCGCGTACGGCGCCAGCAGCTCCCGCTGGTCGGTCTGCACGAAGCCGCCGATCACCGCCTCCTGCACGGCGTTCGGCAGCTTGTCGGAGTCGACGACCGACGCCCACGCCTCCGCCTTGGCCTCCGGCGTGGGACGGGCCGCCCGGGCGGTGGCCGCGTGCCGCTCACCGGCCGCGGTCCGGTCCCGCTCGTACTCCGCGGCGATCTCCGCCTCGTCGAAGCGGCCGACCGCCGCGAGCCGCTCCACGAACGCCCACCGCAGCTCCGTGTCGACGGCCAGGCCCTCGATGGTCTGCGAGCCGTCCAGCAGCGCCTCCAGCAGGTCGAGCTGCTCCGGCGTGCGGGCCGTCGCCGCGAAAGCGCGGGCCCAGGCGAGCTGGTGGTCGCTGCCCGGACCGGCCGAGCGCAGGTGGGCCAGCGTGGCGTCGGTCCAGCGGGTCAGCAGGGCCTCGCGGGCGGCCGGGTCGGCGTACAGGTCGACGGCCAGCTTCACCTGACGCTGCAGCGACTGCACCACACCGATGTCGGACTCCTTGCCGATGCCGGACAGCACCAGCGACAGGTAGTCCCGGGTGGCCAGCTCCGCGTCGCGGGTCATGTCCCAGGCCGAGGCCCAGCACAGGGCGCGCGGCAGGGAGGCCTCGAAGTCGCCGAGGTGCTCGGTGACCGTCCGCAGGGACTCCTCGTCCAGCCGGACCTTCGCGTACGACAGGTCGTCGTCGTTGAGCAGGACGACCGCGGGCCGGGGCCTGCCCGAGAGCTGCGGCACCGCCGTCAGCTCGCCGTCGACGTCCAGCTCGATCCGGTCGGTGCGCACCAGCTTGCCGCCGCCGTCCAGGTCGTACAGGCCGATCGCGATGCGGTGCGGGCGCAGCACCGGCTCGCCCTTGGCGCCGGCGGGCAGCGCCGGGGCCTCCTGGCGGACGGCGAAGGAGGTGATGACGCCCTCGGCGTCCGTCTCGATCTGCGGGCGCAGCACGTTGATGCCGGCCGTCTCCAGCCACTGCTTCGACCAGGTCTTCAGGTCGCGGCCGGAGGTCTCCTCCAGGGCGCCCAGCAGGTCGGACAGGCGCGTGTTGCCGTACGCGTGCCGCTTGAAGTAGGCCTGCACGCCCTTGAAGAACTCGTCCTCGCCGACGTACGCGACGAGCTGCTTGAGCACGCTCGCGCCCTTGGCGTAGGTGATGCCGTCGAAGTTGACGAGCACGTCGTCCAGGTCACGGATGTCGGCCATGATCGGGTGCGTGGACGGGAGCTGGTCCTGCCGGTACGCCCAGGTCTTCATGGAGTTCGCGAACGTCGTCCACGCCTGCGGCCAGCGGGAGCCGGGGGCGGCGGCCTGGCAGGCGATGGAGGTGTAGGTGGCGAACGACTCGTTCAGCCACAGGTCGTTCCACCACTCCATGGTGACCAGGTCGCCGAACCACATGTGGGCCAGCTCGTGCAGGATCGTCTCGGCCCGCACCTCGTACGCCGCGTCGGTCACCTTGGACCGGAACACGTACTGGTCGCGGATGGTGACCGCGCCCGCGTTCTCCATCGCGCCGGCGTTGAACTCGGGCACGAAGAGCTGGTCGTACTTCTCGAACGGGTACGCCAGCGCGAACTTCTCCTGGAACCAGTCGAAGCCCTGCCGGGTCACCTCGAAGATGGCGTCCGAGTCCAGGAACTCGGCCAGCGACGGACGGCAGTAGATGCCGAGCGGCACGCTCTGCCCGTCCCGCTCGTACACGCTGTGCACCGAGTGGTACGGGCCGACGATCAGCGCCGTGATGTACGACGAGATGCGGGGCGTCGGCTCGAAGACCCAGACGTTGTCCTGCGGCTCCGGCGTCGGCGAGTTGGAGATGACCGTCCAGCCCTCCGGCGCCTTCACGGTGAACTGGAAGGTCGCCTTCAGGTCGGGCTGCTCGAACGAGGCGAAGACCCGGCGGGCGTCCGGCACCTCGAACTGGGTGTACAGGTACGCCTGCTCGTCCACCGGGTCCACGAAGCGGTGCAGGCCCTCGCCGGTGTTGGTGTAGGCGCAGTCGGCCACGACGCGCAGGATGTTGCGCCCGTCCAGCAGGTCGCGCAGCGCGATCCGCGAGTCGGCGAACACCTCGGCGGGGTCGAGCGGGTCCCCGTTCAGCGTCACCTCGTGGACGGCCGGGGCCACCAGGTCGATGAAGGACGTGGCGCCCCTTTCGGCCACGTCGAAGCGCACCGTCGTCACGGACCGGTAGGTGCCGCCCTCCTGCGCGCCGGAGAGGTCGAGATCGATCTCGTACGAGTCAACGGTGAGCAGCTTCGCCCGCTGCCGCGCCTCTTCGCGAGTCAGGTTTGTGCCAGGCACGCGGTCATCTCCTCGTTATGTGTGGGTTGCGCCATCCTTCCATGGCGGCCACGGGGAAAGCGATGAGCCCGGGCATGCGAAAGGGGCGGTCGCGCGTACGCGGCCGCCCCCTCGCACCGGGTGCCTACTTTTCGGCCAGTTCGGCCGCCACCAGCTCCGCGATCTGCACCGCGTTCAGCGCGGCGCCCTTGCGGAGGTTGTCGTTGGAGACGAACAGCGCCAGACCGTTGTCCGCCGTCTCGTCACGGCGGATCCGGCCGACGTACGACGGGTCCAGGCCGGCCGCCTGGAGCGGGGTCGGGATGTCGGAGATGGCCACGCCCGGGGCGCCCGCGAGCAGCTCGGTCGCCCGCTCGGGGCTGAGCGGCCGGGCGAAACGGGCGTTGACCTGGAGGGAGTGACCGGAGAAGACGGGGACGCGCACGCAGGTGCCGGAGACCTTCAGGGCCGGGATCTCCAGGATCTTGCGGGACTCGTGGCGCAGCTTCTGCTCCTCGTCGGTCTCGCCCAGACCGTCGTCGACGATCGAACCGGCCAGCGGGAGCACGTTGAAGGCGATGGGGCGCTTGTAGACCTGCGGCTCGGGGAAGTCGACCGCGGAGCCGTCGTGGGTCAGCTTGTCGGCGTCGGCGGCCACCTTCTGCACCTGGCCGTGCAGCTCGGCCACGCCCGCCAGACCGGAGCCGGACACCGCCTGGTAGGTGGCGACGACCAGCGCCTCGAGGCCGGCCTCCTCGTGCAGCGGCTTCAGGACCGGCATCGCCGCCATGGTGGTGCAGTTCGGGTTGGCGATGATGCCCTTGGGGCGGTCGGCGATGGCGTGCGGGTTGACCTCGGCCACCACCAGGGGGACCTCGGGGTCGCGGCGCCAGGCCGAGGAGTTGTCGATCACCACGGCGCCCTGGGAGGCGACCTTCTCGGCCAGCGCCCGGGAGGTCGCGCCGCCGGCGGAGAAGAGCACGATGTCCAGGCCGGAGTAGTCGGCGGTGGCCGCGTCCTCCACCGTCACGCCGTCCAGCACGGTGCCGGCCGAGCGGGCCGAGGCGAACAGGCGCAACTCGGTGACGGGGAAGTTCCGCTCCGCGAGGATCCTGCGCATGACCGTGCCGACCTGACCGGTGGCTCCGACGATTCCGACCCTCACGGCGACTCCCTCTGTGTGTCTGTTGCTGCTTGCCTTCGCATGACCGGGGCTTTTCCATCATGCGGCCAGCCCCGGTCCACCTGTCCAATTCTTTGCGGCGCCTGCCCGAGGAGTGGGACACGGTCACCCGGCGTCCGGTTCCGGACCTCCGTCGCGCACCGCGCTGAGCTGCAGATGTTTCCCCGGCCGGGGCCCCGCGCCGGAAGCTGTGCTGTGCCGCCCCTGCCCGCCCGGGCACCGGCCACACGGAGGTGTGACGTACGCCTCTCGCGTCCCCGCCGGACGGCCGAACGTTTCCGCCCCCTCACGCGTCGTAGGGGCAAACGCGTGAGGGGGTGGCTTGTGCTGCGCGGAGGGGCGCGCCGCGACCAGGGGGCGTACGCCGGTGCGGACCGCACCGGCGGGGACCCGCTGGACGCGGCCCAGGAACGCCGGGTGCGGGCGGTGCTCGCACTCGGCGGGGTGCCGCAGGCGGACCTGCCGGACGGGGTGCAGCAGGTCCGGCTGCGGCTGCTGGAGCGGGCCGCGAGCGGGCGCGAGGCGCCGCGGGACGTCTCGGCCTGGGCGGCGGTGGTCGCATCCAACCTCGCCATGGACTGGCACCGGGCCAAGCGGCGCCAGGAACGGCTCGGGGAGCGGCTCGCGTCCCTGCGGGAGCCCGAGCACCCGTCGGGCGAGGAGAGCAGCGTGCTCTCCCTCGCCGTCGCCCGGGGCCTGGACGAACTGCCCGACGCCCAGCGCCAGGTCCTGATCCTGCGCTTCTTCGCCGACCTGCCGGTGCGCGACATCGCCGGGGAACTGGGCGTTCCCGAGGGCACGGTCAAGAGCCGGCTGCACACGGCGGTCCGCGCCCTGCGCCGGCGACTGCACGAGGACGAGGTGGTGTGAGATGCCCGCCGGACACGAGGACGGGGAGCACGGCGGCATGGACGCCCTGATGGCCGCGATCACAGGCACCCCCCTGCCGCCACGGGCCCAGGAGGACCCCGCCCTCCTCGCGGAGCACCGGTCGGCCGAGGCGGACGTGGCGGTGCTGAGGGAGCAACTGGTACGGCTCGCCGAGGTCTTGACGGGGGAGCCGCAGCAGCCGGCGCCGGGGACGACGCCGGGGGCTGGGGCGGGGGCGACGGCCGCGGATGGGCCGGCCGGCGCGGGGGCCTGCGGTGGTGCCGGGGGCGTCGGCGGTGGTGCCGAGGGAGCCGGGACGGAGGACGCCGAGGGGGCCGGCGCGGAGGTGACCTCCGGACCCGTTCCCGGGGCCGCCCCCGCGGGCCTACGGGGCGCCGGCCGGCCGCGGAGCGTCAGGCGGCCGGGCGGGGCCGGGCGGCCGGGCCGGCCGGGCGGGGTCCGGCGCGGGGCGCGGGTGGTGCTCGGGTCGATGGCCGGGGTGATGGCCTTCGGGCTGGTGACGGTGCTCGGCTGGGCGGTGGCGCACTCGGGTGGGGGCATGTCGGCGGGCTCGGACAAGAGCGCCGACGCCAAGAGCCGGGCGGACGGTCCGGCCCGGGCCGCGGGCGGGCCGGCGCTCTCCTGCTACCGGCTGCTCGCCGAGGGCACCGTCACCCGGGTGGACCGGCGGACGCAGGCCCCCCGAATCCGCGTCGTGCTCACCGTGACCCGCTCCTACCGGCCGGCCCACGGCCCGTCCGAGGTCACCTTCCTCCTCGGCGACACGGCGAGCCCGGCCCCGCGCTCGGGGCAGCACGTGCTCGCCGGGGTGGGCCGGGGCCGGCAGGAGGCGAGCCTGTGGGCCGTCGGCGACGCCCGGGTGGCCGACGAAAAGGCCCGGCTCACCGGGCCGGCGCCCGAGTCCGAGCCCGCCCCGTGCGACGAGCCGTGAACGGGGCGCCGGGAAGCCCTGGTCACGGGTCATGACCTCGGCAGCGCCACTGCCACTCGCCGCGGCGGCGCTCCCCTGGGGGCCGCGCCATCCGTGGCGTCCTCACAGTCCTGGCCGGGGCGGCGCCGGGGCACGGGTGCACGTGTCCCGCGTACCGGTGCCCCGCGCCCGCACCCGTATCGGTGCCAGGGCATGGATGCGCCTGTCCCGCGCAGCGGCGTCCCGGGTCCGCGCCGTCCTGGCCGTGTCGGTGTCAGGGCACGGGTGGGCCTGTCCCGCGTACCCCGGTGCCCCGCGCCCGCACCGTGTCGGCGCCAGGGCACAGGGGCCTGTCCCGCGTACCGGTGCAGCGCCCGCACCGTCCCCGCCGCCTCGGTCGGCGCACGGGTGCACGGCGTGCAGGACGGCCGGGGACGGGCCGCGCCGGGCCGTGCCGGGGAGGCGGCGGTCCGGGGAGACGGCCGAGGGGCGGGTGTCCGTGTTCGGACACCCGCCCCTCGCCTGGGGTCACCCCGTTACTGCGTGACCTTCTCGATCTTCACGCTGCCCGTGCCCGCGGCCGTGCCGCGGCCGTTGACGAGCTGGACCTGGCCGAAGAACTCACGGCCGGCGGGAGCCGCGGCGGCCGCCGTGACCTGTCCGCTCACCGTGGCCGAGTCGCCCGTGCCGAGCTTCACCGCGGCCGAGCCGTCGACCGCGACGGTGCCGAGCGTGCTGGAGAAGAACACGTCCCGGTAGTCGTAGTCGGTGGAGCCGGACGGGACCGAGTAGCCGACGACCTTGACGGTGTACGTGCCGGCGGCCGGGGACGCGATGGAGACCGCCTCCTCCGAGTCGCCGTCCGCGGACTGCGCGACCTGCTTGCCGGTCGAGTCGTACACGGTCAGGTCCAGGTCGGCGGCCGCGTCGGAGACGTTGCCGATCGCCACGTCCAGGGACTTCGCGCCGGCCGGGACGTCCACCGTGGTGGTCTGCGTCTCGCCTTCCTTGATGGCCGGGCGGGCCGACTTGGAGGAGCCCAGCGGACCGCCGACCAGCTTGCCGTCCAGCGCCGCGTACTTGTTGGTCACCTTCCAGGAGACCGCGGCCGGCGTGCCGACCTTCGCCTCGGGCACGGTCACGGTCTGCGGGTCGAAGGCCGCGCCGAGCACGGTGACGTCCAGCTTGTACGGGTTGTCCAGCAGCGGGGACGTGCGCCGGGACTCGACCTCGACCTCCCAGACGCCGGGCTGCGGGTCGGCGTAGGAGCGGACGTCCGGCTTGCAGCCGTTGCCGTCGAGGTAGTTGTTGTAGCAGTACGGCGTGCTGGTGTTGTCCACCGGAGTGCCGTACGGGTGGATCGAGATGAACCGGGTCTGGCTCTTGTCCTTGAGCCCGCCGATCGCGACCTCCAGCGACCTGGCGCCCTCGGGCACGGTCACGAAGTACGACCGGGTGCTGTTGCGCTGCACCGAACCGGAGGCGGAGTAGGTGTAGTTCACCGGGGAGGCGACCACCACGGTGGTGAGGATCTGCTTGTCGGTCCCCTCCGTGCGCGGGTCGTCGACGTCCAGGATCGCGCTCTTCAGGCCGGCCGACCCCGGGGCCGCCTGGACCTTGACCGTCACCGGCTGGTTCAGCGGCAGCCGCACGGCGTCGTCACCGACGATCCGGAAGGTCCGCTCGGCGTTGTTCTCGAAGCGCAGCTCGTGCCGCAGGGCGCGGTCCGGGCCGGAGGTACGGGTGATGGTCACGTCGTACGTCTTGCGCTGACCGGCCTTCAGGCCGCCCTCGCGGTCGTACAGACCGGTGCCGAAGCCCGGGGTCTTCAGCGCGTAGTCGATCGCGGTGTCGACCGGGGCCTTCACGGTGTAGTCGTGGGCGGTGGCGCCGTGACGGATCGCGTCCCAGGCGTCCACGATGTCGATGAGGCCGGCGCCCTCCTCGTAGGCCTGCACACCGCTGATGTGGTCGGCGGTCGAGGTCAGCGCGGTGCGCAGGTCGGCGGGCGTCAGGTCGATGCCCTTCTGCTTGGCGGCGCTCAGCAGCAGCGCGCTCGCGCCCGCCGCCTGCGGGGAGGCCATCGAGGTGCCCTGGAGCATCGAGTAGCCGGCCGGCAGCGAGTAACCCGCCTCGGCGACCGGGGAGCCCGGCAGCCAGGTCTGGGTGGTGTTGATCGCGGCACCGGGCGCGCTCAGGGTCGGGGTGAAGCCGCCGTCCTCACGCGGGCCGCGCGAGGAGAAGGGCATCATCGCGTACCTGGTCTCCACGGCGGAGCCGTAGTTGGCGGCCCAGGTGTCCTTGGAGATGGTCGCGCCGACGGAGATCACCTTGTCCGCGAGGCCGGGGTCGCCGATCGTGTTGGCGCCGGGGCCGGAGTTGCCCGCGGAGATCACGAGCTGCACGCCGTAGGTGTCGATGAGCCGCGTGTACAGCTCGGCGCGCGCGTTGTTGCCGTCGTTCAGCGCCGGCAGGCCGCCGATGGACATGTTCACGATGTCGACGCCGCGGTTGGCGACCAGGTCGATCATGCCCTCGGTGAGCGCGACGTTGGTGCAGCCGCCGCTCCAGGTGCAGGCCCGGGAGGAGACGATCTTCGCGCCGGGGGCCGCGCCGCTCATCCTGCCGCCGAACAGCCCGTTGGCGGAGGTGATGCCGGCGACGTGCGTGCCGTGCTCGGACTCGATGACGCCGATGTTGACGAAGTCGGCCGTCTTGCCGACCCAGTCGCCGCCGTACGGGTCGGTCGGCACGTCCTTGCGGATCTGCACGACGAACGGCTGCCGCTCGACCACGTCGGTCTTCGGGTCGTCGGTGCCGAAGTACCCGATCTGGTGGCCGTCCTTGTACGGCTTCATCGGGGTGTCGTCGGTGAAGTCGAAGTTGTTGTTCAGGTCGACGCGCACGGTGCCGGCGGCCGGGTCGTACAGGACGCCCCAGACGTCGGTGGTGTCGCCGTCCCGGTTGGCGTCGCCCGCGGCGTCGCCGCCGGCCGTGAACGACTCGCGGAACAGGTTGACCTGGTAGTCGCCCTGGGGCGCCTTCCAGGTGGCGCCGCCGTAGGAGAACGACGGGCCGCTGACCGGGTTGGTCATCCGGCGCCAGGTGCCGTCGCCGTCGATGATCGGGTCGGTGGCCGTCACCCAGTCGGTGATCTTCCGCTCACCGGTGGTGGTCTTCTGCAGCGCCGGGTGGCCGAGGTCGACGCCGGAGTCGAGGATGCCGATCGTGACGCCCCGCCCGTCCGCCTTCGGGTGGTCCTTGACGAAGTCGACGGCACCGGTCTCGAAGGACGGGTTGTACGGGTTCTTGGCCGGGGTGTCCTTGCCGGGCCCGGAGTAAGTGGCCGCCGAGCCGTGGCCCTTGGCGCCCTGCGCGGTGTCCGCGGCGGGCGTCGGGTCGTCCAGCGGTATCTCCTGGCGCAGGTCGATCGCGTGCACGGAGGACAGCTTCGCGGCGGCCGCGATCGCCGAGTCGGCCTTCGCGGTCGGCACGGTCGCCCGGACGTAGCCGAGCTTGTCGTAGGTGCGGCCCACCGAGCCGCCCTTGACCGCGTCCAGCTCCGCGGCGACCTGCTCGGTCTGCCCGGGCGCGGTGGCGACCATCATCGTGACGTTCTTGTCGCCGTTCGCCTTGGCCTCGGCGAGCCGGTCGGCGTCGTCCGAACCGAGCTTGTCGTGGGCCGACTTGACGGCGGGATCGGCCGTGGCGGGTGTCGCCTCCGCGCCGAGGGCCAGCGGCACCGGCCCGGCCGCGGAGAGGGCGGCCACCACGCCCACGGCCACGGCTATGCGGGCCAGGCGTCTCGGGCCGGATATCGGTTCGCGCTCGGGGGTGTGGGTCATCGGCATCCCTTGCAGGTGAGTAAACCAGTGCCGGACGAGCGCACAGCTTTACCCAAGGCACGGAACTTTGGGGACCGTTGACCCAAACGAAATCAATGTATGGGGAAAACCCGCTATGGGATTCGGGGGGATGAGGACCGGTTGCTCCCGGTTCGGCTCAACTCTCCTTGGAGCGAGCGTAATGCCGGGACGCCTTGGCGCGGTTGCCGCACGACGCCATCGAGCACCAGCGGCGGGTGCCGTTGCGGGAGGTGTCGAAGAAGTGCAGCACACAGGCCTCGTGGGCGCAGCGGCGGATCCGGTCGGGGGCCCGGCCGAGGAGGTCCAGGTAGTCGCGGGCGGCGAGCCAGGCCGGCGCCCAGGAGGCGTCGGCGAACTCCGGTTCCTCGCGGGCCCCGTCGGCGGTCAGCCGGGCCCGGATGCGCCCGTGCGCCAGCACGGCGTCCACGAGCGGGGCGCCCTGGGCCGGCGACCCGTCCACGGCGGCGCCGAGCGCCTCCCGCGCCTGCCGCAGGTGGCGCAGCACGTCCGCGTCGGCCGGGTGCTCGCCGGCCAGCCCGTTGGCCGCGAGCCACACCGCGAGGCCGTCCGTGCCGTCGAGCAGATCCCGGAGCGCGCCCTCCTCGTTCCACCGCGTGTTGAGCAGGTCGAGCGCGAGCGGCTCACCGGTGAGCGGACGGGGATCGCGGGCGGCGGACATGGGGCACTCCTTCTTCGCTAACCACTCAAGAGTACGTGACCGGTTGACGCTCCTCTCTCTAACCCCTAACGTGATTGAAGAAGGTTAGATATCCGAGAGGGAGAGCCATGACCCTGCGCACCGGCCACACCGGCCTGAACGTCACCGACCTCGACCGTTCCCTCGCCTTCTACCGGGACGTCCTGGGGTTCGCGCTGCTCGCCGAGGGCAAGGAGGACGGCCGCAGGTACGCGTTCCTGGGCGAGGCCGGGGGCGACGGGCCCGTCCTCACCCTCTGGCAGCAGGCCCGCGGCACCTACGACGGCGCCCGGGCCGGCCTGCACCACCTCGCCTTCACGGCCGGCTCGGTGGACCGGGTCCGGGAGTACGAGACGGCGCTCAGGGCCGCCGGGGTGGAGTTCGCCCACGCGGGCGTGGTGGCCCACCGGGAGGGCTCGGCCTCCGGCGGGATCTTCTTCCACGACCCGGACGGCACCCGTCTGGAGATCTCCGTCCCGCACGGCGCCGAGGGCGCCCCCGCCCCGCACGCCTCCGCTCCGACCTGCGGTTTCTTCTAGAGCGTCGCGCCATGAGCGTCTATCACGCCGGTTCCCGCGCCGTGCAGGACCTGGCCGGGGTGCGGGACCGCGCCGATCACGTCGGCCGCTCCCTCGCACCGGACATCAAGCAGGTCGCGGCGGCCTTCCTGGAACTCCAGCCGCTGCTCGTCGTGGGCGCCGCCGACCCCGCCACGGGCCGCGTGTGGGCCTCACCGGTCACCGGCGCCCCCGGCTTCGTCCGGGCCACCGGGCCCCGGCAGATGTCCGTCACCGGCGGCCCGCCCCCGGCCGACCCGCTCGCGGCGGCCCTGACCGCCCCGGGCACCCCCGTGGGCACCATCGCGCTCGATCCGCGCACCCGGCGCCGGATGCGGCTCAACGGCCGGCTCCGGCCGACAGCGCGCGGCTTCGCCGTCGCGGCGGAGCAGGTGTTCGCCAACTGCCCCAAGTACATCCAGCGCCGGGAGACCTGTG
Organism: Streptomyces sp. 1-11; assembly: GCF_007176755.1. Taxonomy (GTDB): domain Bacteria; phylum Actinomycetota; class Actinomycetes; order Streptomycetales; family Streptomycetaceae; genus Streptomyces. Next base: position 401,093 of record NZ_BJTV01000006.1, on the reverse strand, counting down.
AGCGGGTCCCGGACCGCGTGCCGGGCACGCCCCGCACGCTGACCGCGCTCGGCGACGAGCAGGCCGCGCTCGTCGCCGCGGCCGACACCTTCTTCCTGGCCACCGTGCACACCGACGGCGCCGACGCCAGCCACCGCGGCGGCAACCCGGGCTTCGTCCGGGTCGTCTCACCGCACGAACTGGCCTGGCCGGACTATCCCGGCAACGCCATGTTCCGCAGCCTCGGCAACCTGCACGCCGACCCGCGCGCCGGACTGCTCCTCCTGGACTGGACGACCGGCACCACCCTCCAGCTCACCGGCTCGGCCCGCACCTGGTTCGGCGCCGGCGACGAGCGCACGGTCCGCTTCACCGTCACCGGCGCCGTGCACACCCCGGCCGCCCTCCCGCTGCGCTGGTCCGCGCCGGAGTATTCCCCCGCCAACCCGGACGATCAGCGCTAACGTCCGGACATGCGAAGGAAGTTGAGGGTGGCGGCCTACGCCGTGTGCGTCCGCGACGGACAGATCCTGCTGGCCCGCTTCCCGGCGCCCGGCGGCACTCACGAGTGGGTGCTGCCGGGCGGCGGCATCGAGCACGGCGAGGACCCGTACGACACCGTCCGGCGCGAGGTGACCGAGGAGACCGGCTACCGGATCGAGGTGACCCGGCTGCTCGGCGTGGACTCCTCCCGCCATGTCCACCGCGGCGGCCGGCCACCGCGCCGCACCGACCACCAGGGGGTGCGGATCCTCTACGAGGGCGAGATCACCGGCGGTGAACTCCGGTACGAAAGGGGCGGCTCCACCGACTTCGCGGCCTGGCAGGACCTGGACGCGGTGCCCGGACTCACCCGGATCCGTCTCGTCGACGTCGCCCTGCGGCTGTGGCGGGAACGTCCGGAGAACGGACATCTCGGCCCCGGAGCCCGACCCCTGCCCCGCCAGATGAACGAGGAGTGACCGCCCCCGGGCCGCCCGCGTTCCACTCCGTGGCAGCGCCGTGCACCCCGTGATCCACGTACGGCGATCGGCGTCACGCGTTGCCGCCCCGTTCACGCACAGGTCATCCCCGGTGCCAACCATCCAGAGCGAGCGGGGCGTTCGCGCCTTCGACGGCCCGCGACCACCGCCGACGCGTTCGCACCCGGGGAGACCGCGCCATGTCGCGCACACGCTCTGTCACCACCTCCACGCTGGGGGTCCACCGCCGTACCGTGCTCGCGGCCGCAGGAGCGGTCTCGCTCTCCGCGGGCGTCGGCTACGCGCTGCGCCCCACCGACAGCCAGGCCGCCACCGCCGCCGAGGCGCCCGCCGCCACCTCCCGCGAGGCGGCCCCGGCCCCGCTCGCCCCCTACACCAAGGGCACCACCCTCGCCTCCGTCGCCGCGCCCGTGGGCCGCTCCGGTTACCGGCGGCTCGGCGACGGACCCGGCTGGAAGCGGGTCGTGCGGGAGGAACTTGCCGCCCCCAGATCCGGCCGGGCCGGCCGCCGCACCACCCTCGCGGCGTTCGTGCAGTTCACCGATCTGCACCTGATGGACGTCCAGCACCCGCTGCGCCTGGAGTTCCTGCGCGCCCACGACCCGCACGCCTGGCGCCCGCACGAGGCGCTCACCGTGCCCGGCGCCGTCTCGCTCGTCGAGCGGGTCAACGCGCTGCGCGGCGCCCCCGTCACCGGCGCCCCGCTGCACTTCGTGATGACCACCGGCGACAACACCGACAACAACGCCCACTCCGAACTGGAGTGGTTCATGAAGGTGATGAGCGGCGGCCGCATCACCCCCGACTCCGGGGACCCGCGCCACTACGAGGGCGTCCAGAACAGCGGCCTGAAGCTGTACTGGCAGCCCGGCTCCACCGCACGCGACGGCGACAAGGCGCTCGGCTTCCCCTACCTGAAGGGCTTCCTCGCCGCCGCGACCCGCGAGGTCCGCAGCCCCGGTCTCAACCTGCCCTGGTACTCCACCGTCGGCAACCACGACGCCCTCCCGCTCGGCTGCTACGGCTCCCACGGCGACCCGTACCTCACCGAGGCGGCCATCGGCGGCCGGAAGCTGATGAGCGTCTCCGCCGCCGACGCCAAGAAGCTCCAGGACACCATCAAGAAGGCCACCGACCCCAAGGCCGTCGGCTACCGCGACTTCCTCAAGGCCCACGCCCGCTCCATGCGCCAGGTCACCCCGGACGAGCAGCGGGCCCCCTACACCCGCGCCGACTACCTGAAGGCCCACCTGGACCCCGCCCACCAGGGACTCGGCCCGGCCGGCCACGGCTACTCCTCGGCGAACCTGGACGCCGGCACCCAGTACTACGCCTTCCGCGTCTCCGAGGACGTCATCGGCATCAGCCTCGACACCACCGACCCCGGCGGTCACTACGAGGGGTCCATCGGCACCGCCCAGCTCAAGTGGCTCGACCGGACGCTGAAGGACAACAGGGACTCCTACGCCGTCGTCTTCAGCCACCACACCAGCAGGACCATGACCAACACCCGCCCCGACCCGGACCGCCCGGGGGAGCGCCGCCACGACGGCGCCGAGGTCGTCTCGCTGCTCTCCTCCCACCGCAACGTGCTCGCCTGGGTGAACGGGCACATCCACCGCAACGACATCACCCCGCACCAGGCCTCCGGCGGCCGCTCCTTCTGGGAGATCTCCACCGCCTCGCACGTCGACTTCCCCCAGCTCGCCCGCGTCGTCGAACTCGTCGACAACAAGGACGGCACCCTCTCCGTGTTCACCACCCTGGTCGAGTCCGCCGCCCCGCACCGCACCGACCACGCCGACCTCTCGCAGACCGGCCTCGCCGCCCTCTACCGTGAGCTGTCGTACAACGCCCCGGGCGCGAGCAAGGCGCTCGCGGGCGACGCCGTGGACCGGAACACCGAACTGGTGCTGAAGAAGCGCTGAAAGTCACCCGGCCGGGTCACGGGCAGGCACGATCGCGGCCGATGCCGGGTATCTCCCCCCGACCGCACCGGACACCACACGTTGGGGGAACAGCATGCGCGTCCGCACCGCCCTGGTGGGCACCACCGCCCTGCTCCTGTCGGCGGCCCTGGCGGGCCCGGCCGTCGCGGACGGCCGCTCCGCCGGCGCTCACGCCGCCACCCGCCGGGCGATCGAGGCGGCGGTCGCGGCCGGCGCGCCCGGGGCGACCGTCACCGTCCGGGACACCCGCGGCACCTGGTCGGCGACCGCGGGCGTGGGCGACGTCCGCACCGGCGCGCCGCGCTCGGCCGCCGACCGCTACCGGGTCGGCAGCATCACCAAGACCTTCGTCGCCACCGTCCTGCTCCAGCTGGAGGCGGAGGGCCGGCTCACCCTGGACGACACCGTGGACACCTGGCTGCCCGGGCTGCTGCGGGGCCACGGCCACGACGGCCGCCGGATCACCCTCCGGCAACTGCTCGACCACACCAGCGGCGTCTACAGCTACACCTCCGACGACGACTTCGTCCGCACCTACTTCCTCGCGGACGGCTTCTTCCGGCACCGCTACGACACGCTCACCCCGCGGGACCTGGTGGCCGTCGCCATGCGGCACCGGCCGGACTTCGCGCCGGGCACGTCCTGGAAGTACTCCAACACCAACTACGTCGTCGCCGGCATGGTGATCGAGAAGGTGACGGGCCACTCGTACGCCACCGAGATCACCCGGCGCCTCATCCGGCCGCTGGGGCTCACCGCCACCTCCCTGCCAGGCACCCGGGTCACCGTCCCGCGGCCCAGCTCCCGCGCCTACTCCAAGCTCGCCCCGGCCGCGACGGGCCCGGCCTACGACGTCACCGAGCTGAACCCCTCCATCGCCTCGGCGGCCGGCGAGATGATCTCCGACTCGGCGGACCTCGGCCGCTTCTACTCCGCCCTGCTGCGCGGCAGGCTGCTCCCGCCCCGGCAGCTCAAGGAGATGAGGACCACCGTGCCGACCGGCGACTCCGCCGGCACCCGGTACGGACTGGGCCTGACGGACACGACGCTGAGCTGCGGGGTGCACGTCTGGGGCCACGACGGCGCCATCCACGGCTCCGCCTCCTCCGCGGTGACCACGGCGGACGGCCGGCACTGGCTCGCGCTCAACCTCAACGGCGACTGGACGGGCGGCACCGGCGCCGTCGTCGACAAGGAGTTCTGCGAGAAGCCGTCCAAGGTGCCGGCCCAGCCGTCCCAGGGCCCGGCCCGGCGCTCCCAGGCCCCGGCCCAGCGGTCCCAGGTCCCGGCCCAGCCGTCCTAGGTCCCGGCCCTGGGCAGCACCACCACGTACGCGGCCGGGTCGCGGTCGCCGGACGCCATCAGGGCCGTCCTGATCACCGCCGCCTGCTGCTCCATGGACTCGGCGAGCTTGCGCGGGGTGACGTGGACGACCGTGATCCCCAGCCGCTCCAGGCGCTCCCGTTTGCGGGCGTACTCCGACCAGAGCGCGTCCTCGTCCCGGCGGGGCGCACGGGTGTCCAGCTCCACCGCGACCGCCTGCCCGGGCCAGTACGCGTCCAGGCCGCCGAGGTGGGGGCCGCCGGGCAGGCGCAGGTCCACGTTCCAGACCGGGTCGGGCAGCCCGTGCTCGCGGACCATCCGGTACAGCCGGCCCTCCGCGACCGCCCGGCCCTCGGCCACCAGCGAGTCCACCGCGCCCATGACGTGCGGCCGGTTCAGCAGCCTCGCCCGGGTCAGCTCGCGCACCACCGCCGCCGGTTCGCAGTGGCCGTCGCGCACCGCCTCGGTCAGCAGCCGGCGCACCACGCCCGCGTCCGTCAGCTCCGCCACCGCGTCCGCCAGCGCGCGCGGCACCGGCGCCACCGGCAGGCCCGTCACCGTGACGGGCGCGGGCAGATCCGGGACGCGCAGCACGTGGACGTAGCCCGTAGTGCGCAGCCGGCGCAGCCGCGGGACCAGGACGTCGACGCGTTCCAGGGCGAGCAGCGCAGGGGCGGCGGCGAAACCGTGCAGGGCGAGCGCCGCCAGACCGGTGATCATCGTCTCCGGGTACACCGGACGCTGCGGGTCGCCCGCGCCGGGCTGCGTCGGCACGCCGGGGGCCGATTCCCGCGCCGCGTACAGCAGCGCGCCGTGCAGCCGCTCCTCGCTGGTGGGCGGCCCGGTGTGGAGCAGGACCACGTTCGGCAGCAGCAGGCGCCAGGCGCCGCCGGGGCGGCACTGCTCGTTCAGCTCGGCCGTGGAGACACCGTGGGAGCGGAGCTGAGCGGTCGTCATGATGCGCCGGCCGGCCTCGGGGAGGTGGCGCAGGGTGCGGGAGGAGAGCGGGGTGTTGTGCGTCATGGCGTCGACGTTCCCGCGCTTCGTCCCCCCTGTAACCGCTGTTACACGGTCGTCGAGGAATGCGGACAAGCCGGTCCTAAAGGACGGGTGTTCGGATGCCGAGTAGGCACGGGAAACCCCTGGTCCGATCGGGTCCGGACCAGGGGTTACGGCTGCTATTGACTGAATTCCGTAACGGTCACCGAACGCGGAATCCCTGGCCAAGGCTCATCGGCCGGCCGCCGCCTCGTCGCACTCCTGTGCGCGCAGCGCCCGCGCCAGGTCGTCCCGCGCCTCCAGCACCAGACGGCGCAGCGCCGGAGCCGCGTCCGCGTGCGCCGCGAGCCAGGTGTCGGTCGCCTGGAGCGTCTCCGGCCGGTCCTGGTGGGCGGGGTACAGGCCGCGCACGACGTCCATGCCGATCTGGATGGACCGCTCCCGCCACACCCGCTCGATCGCCGCGAAGTACTTCTCCGCGTACGGCGCGGTCAGCTCCCGCTGCGAGGGCAGGCCGAAGCCCGCGATGGTCGCCTCCACGAGCGCGTTGGACAGCGCGTCGGACTCCACCACCTGCGCCCAGGCCTGCGCCTTGACCGCCGCCGACGGGCGGGCCGCCAGGCAGCGGACCTGGTGCCGCTTGCCGGACGCGGTGTCGTCGCGGGCCAGTTCGGCCGCGAGCACCGCCTCGTCCGCAGCGCCGTGCGCCGCCAGCGGTTCCAGGAACGCCCAGCGCAGTTCCTGGTCCACCGTCAGGCCCTCGACCGTCTCCGTGCCGTCCAGCAGGTCCTTCAGCAGGGCGAGGTCCGCCTCCGCCGAGGCCACGGCGGCGAAGAAGCGCGCCCAGGCGAGCTGCTGCTCGCTGCCCGGGCCGGCCGCCCGCAGCTCGCGCAGCGCGCCCTCGGCCACCAGCCGCTCACCGGTCGCCCGCCACCCGGGCGCCGCGTAGTGCACCAGCGCCGAGTTCGCCCAGGCGTGCAGCATCTGCAGCACGCCGATGTCGGACTCGCGGCCCGCGAACCGCAGCACCAGGCCGACGAAGTCCCGGGCCGGCAGCAGGGCGTCCCGGGTGAGGTTCCACAGCGCCGACCAGCACAGGGCGCGGGCCAGCGGGTCGGTGAGCGCGCCCAGGTGCTCGCGCAGCGTGGCCAGCGAGGTCTCGTCGAAGCGGACCTTGCAGTACGTCAGGTCGTCGTCGTTGACCAGCACCAGCTCCGGGGCCTGGGCGCCGGCCAGCTCCGCCACGACCGTGCGCGGGCCCTCGACGTCCGTCTCCACGCGCGCGTAACGCTCCAGCGCGCCCTCGGGGGTGCGCCGGTACAGGCCCACCGCCACCCGGTGCGGACGCAGCTCGGGGTACGCCTCGGGCGCCTCCTGCAGCACGGCCAGTTCGGCGATCCGGCCGCCCTCGGTGTCCAGCAGCACCTGCGGGGTCAGCGAGTTGACGCCGGCCGTCTGCAGCCAGGAGCGGGCCCACACCGTCATGTCCCGGCCACTGGTCTCCGCCAGCACCGACAGCAGGTCGCCCAGGCGGGTGTTGCCGTAGGCGTTGCGCTTGAAGTAGCGGCGGGCGCCCTCCAGGAAGGCGTCCTGGCCGACGTACGCCACCAGTTGCTTGAGTACCGAGGCGCCCTTGGCGTAGGTGATGCCGTCGAAGTTGAGCTTGGCGTCCTGCAGGTCGCGGATGTCCGCCGTGATCGGGTGCGTGGAGGGGAGCTGGTCCGCGCGGTAGGCCCAGGCCTTGCGCCGGTTGGCGAAGGTGATCCAGGCGTCGGTGAAGCGGGTCGCGCCGACGTTCGCGAACGTGCCCATGAAGTCCGCGAAGGACTCCTTCAGCCACAGGTCGTCCCACCACTCCATGGTGACCAGGTCGCCGAACCACATGTGGGCCATCTCGTGCAGGATCACGTTGGCCCGCGCCTCGTACGACGCCTGCGTCACCTTCCCGCGGAAGATGTACTCCTCGCGGAAGGTCACCAGACCCGGGTTCTCCATCGCCCCCAGGTTGTACTCCGGCACGAACGCCTGGTCGTACTTCCCGAACGGGTAGGGGTAGTCGAAGTGGTCGTGGAAGAAGTCCAGGCCCTGCCTGGTGACCAGGAAGACGTCCTCGGCGTCGAAGTGCGGGGCGAGGCCCTTGCGGCACATCGCGCCGAGCGGGATCTCCAGCTTCGTCCCGTCCTCGAGGACCCGCTCGTAGTGGTCCGTCACATAGTGGTACGGCCCCGCCACCACGCAGGTGATGTACGTCGAGATCGGCTTGGTCTCGGCGAACCGCCACACGCCGTCCGTGAGTTCCCCGGCGCCGTTGCTCCACACCGTCCAGCCCTCGGGCGCCCGCACCTCGAAGCGGTACGGGGCCTTCAGGTCCGGCTGCTCGAAGTTCGCGTAGACCCGGCGGGCGTCGGCCGGCTCGTACTGGGTGTAGAGGTAGACCTCGCCGTCCTCGGGGTCGACGAAGCGGTGCATGCCCTCGCCGGTGCGGGAGTAGGCGCACTGGGCGTCGACGGTCAGCTCGTTCTCGGCGGCCAGGTCCTCCAGGGCGATCCGGGAGCCGTCGAAGACCTCCCCGGGGTCCAGGTCCTTGCCGTTGAGCACGACCGAGGTCACGCCCGGCGCGATCAGGTCGGCGAAGCTGGAGGCGCCCGGCTCGCTGCAGCGGAACCTGATCGTCGTCACCGAACGGAAGGTGCGCGGCTCGGCGCCCCCGTCCCCGACGGCGGACCGCAGGTCCAGCGCCACCTCGTAGCCGTCCACGGACAGCAGGGCGGCCCGCTCCCGGGCCTCGTCGCGGGTCAGATTCTCACCGGGCACGTCGTGGCACTCCCTCATGGTCGCTCGGACACCTCACATCAGGACCGATCCTGCCATGCGCACCTGAGACGGCACATCAGGGGAAACCCTCGACACGGCGGGGCCGGGAATGGCGGGGACGCCGGGACTGTTGCCCCTCCCAAAGACCTTCGCTGAGGAGAAGCATGTCCGAGACCGCGACCCCCTCCGGCAAGACCCCCGTGGACTTCTGGTTCGACCCGCTGTGCCCCTGGGCCTGGATGACCTCGCGCTGGGTGCTCGAGGTCGAGAAGGTCCGGGACATCGAGGTCCGCTGGCACATCATGAGCCTCGCGGTCCTCAACGAGAACCGGCTGGACGAGCTCCCCGAGGACTACCGGGACATGCTCGCCACCAAGGCCTGGCAGCCGGTGCGCGTGGTCACCGCGGCCTGGCAGAAGCACGGCGCGGACGTCCTCGGCCCGCTCTACACCGCGCTCGGCACCCGCATCCACAACAACGGTGAGGGCCCCACCCTGGAGGCCGTCGCGGGCGCGCTCGCGGACGTCGGCCTGCCCGCCGAGCTGATCGAGTACGCCGAGCAGCAGGACTTCGAGTTCGACGCCGAGCTGCGCGCCTCCCACAAGGAGGGCATCGAGAAGGTCGGCCAGGACGTCGGCACCCCGGTCATCGCGGTGCCGGGCGCCGACGGCGAGCAGATCGCCTTCTTCGGCCCCGTCGTCACCCCCGCCCCCAAGGGCGAGGAGGCGGCCCGCCTGTGGGACGGCACCCTCGCGGTCGCCTCCGTGCCGGGCTTCTACGAGATCAAGCGGACCCGCACCAAGGGCCCGGACTTCAGCAACCTGTAAGGCGCGCGCCCAGCCGGAGGGCCCCCGCGAGTCCTGTCCTCGCGGGGGCCCTCCTTCCATCCGCCCGCCGTCGTGAAGGGTGAGAAGACGATCACGGGGCGGGGCGTTCTCAGGGGGCGGGCAGCAGCACGTCCGCGCGGGACCTGGCGGCCGCGAGGCGCCTGGCCACGTCCTGCCAGTTCACCACCCGCCACATCGCCTCGACGAAGTCCACCTTCTGGTTGCGGTACTGCAGGTAGAAGGCGTGCTCCCAGGCGTCGAAGACAAGGATCGGGGTCGAGCCCTGGCCGACGTTGCCCTGGTGGTCGTAGACCTGCTCCACGATGAGCCGGCCGCTCAGCGGCTCGTACGCCAGCACGCCCCAGCCCGAGCCCTGGGTGGTGGCCGCGGCCTTGGAGAGCTGGGTCCGGAAGGCGGCGAAGGAGCCGAACGACTCCTTGATCGCGTCGGCCAGCCCGCCCACCCCGTCGGCGGCGAGGGGCTCGCCGCCGCCCTCCGCGGGACCGGTCATGTTCTGCCAGTAGATGCTGTGCAGGATGTGCCCGGAGAGGTGGAAGGCCAGGTTCTTCTCCAGGCCGTTGACCGACCCCCAGCTCTCCTTCTCCCGCGCCTCCGCGAGCTGCTCCAGGGCGTCGTTGGCGCCCTTCACGTAGGCCGCGTGGTGCTTGTCGTGGTGCAGCTCGACGATCTCGGGGCTGATCACGGGGGCGAGCGCGGAGTAGTCGTAGGGCAGGTCGGGCAGCGAGTACACGGGCATGGGTGGGTCCCCTCCAACCTTATTGCAAGTTACTTGCAACTACACGCTAGCAACAACAAGCCGGGATGCGCGAAGGCCCCCTCGTGTCGCACGCGGGGGCCTTGGGGGGGCTTCGGGGGTCTTCGGGAGGCGGCCCGGGTCGGGGCCGGGTCAGCGCGCGGCGCGGGCCCGCTGCCAGGCGTAGCCCACGGCCGCGAGGACCAGCGTCATGCCGCCGGTCGACAGCAGCTGCAGACGGGTGTCCGGCTCCCGGGCCATCAGGACGAAGATCGCCGCCATGCCGGCGAGCGCGACCCAGGTGAGGTACGGGAACGCCCACATCCGCACGACCAGCCTCTCGGGCGCCTCGCGCTCGATGCGGCGGCGCAGCAGCAGCTGGGAGACCGCGATGAAGATCCAGACGACCAGGATCACCGCGCCGATCATGTTCAGCAGCCAGGCGAACACGTCGTCCGGCCGCCAGTAGCTGAGCAGCACGCACCCGAAGCCGAAGACCGACGAGGTGAGGACGGCGATCCGCGGCACTCCGCCGGAGACCCTGGCCAGCGCCCTCGGGCCCTGGCCGCGCTCGACCAGCGAGTAGGCGATGCGCGAGGAGCCGTAGATGTTGGCGTTCATCGCCGACAGCAGGGCCACCAGGATGACCACGTTCATCACCTGGCCGGCGCCGGGGATGCCGATCTGCCGCAGGGCCGCGACGTAGGGGCCGTCCGTCACGACGGACTTCGCGTTCCACGGCACCAGGGTCACGATGACCGCCATCGAGCCGATGTAGAACAGGGCGATCCGCCACATCGCGGTGCGCACCGCACGCGCCACGCCCTTGACCGGGTCGTCCGACTCGGCCGCGGCGATGGTGACCGTCTCCAGGCCGCCGTAGGCGAAGACCGAGGCCAGCAGTCCGACCACCAGGCCCTCGCTGCCGTTGGGCAGGAAGTCGCCGAGGTGGGAGGCGCCGGGGGAGGGGGTGCCGGGCAGCACGCCCGCGACAGCCAGCACGCCGAGGACCAGGAACAGGCCGATCGCGCCGACCTTGAGGGCCGCGAACCAGAACTCGAACTCGCCGAAGTTCTTCACGGCCGCGAGGTTCGCACCGCAGAACACCAGCATGAACAGGGCCACCCAGACCCACTGCGGGGTGCCCGGCAGCCAGCCCTGCACGATGTTCGCGGCGCCGATGCCCTCCAGGCCCACCGCGGTGCACAGCAGCACCCAGAAGGACCAGCCGGCGGTGAACCCGGCCCACGGGCCGATCGCCCGCTCGGCGTGCGCGGAGAACGACCCCGAGGACGGGTAGGCGGCCGACATCTCGCCGAGCATCCGCATCACCAGCATGACCAGCAGGCCGGAGACCGCGTACGCGACGACGACGGAGGGCCCGGCGGCCGCGATCCCGGCGCCGGAGCCGACGAACAGGCCGGCGCCGATCACCCCGCCGAGGGCGATCATCGACAGGTGGCGCTGCTTGAGGCCGTGGGAGAGGGAGTCGCCCGACCGCTGCCGCGGTGGCGTCTCGATGGTGCTGTGGGGCATGGGCGCGGCTCGTCCAGTCGTCGGCGGCGAAAACCCGGCCAGTCTGGGCGGCCCGTTCGCTCCCGCGAAGGGGCCGCCCAGCATGCGGACGCGCGCTGTGCGAAGGGTGAGATCCCGGTTACGCGGCGACCGGGGTGTAGTGCGAGGCGTCGCCCTCGATCGAGTAGCTCTCCTTGCCCTCGACGCCGACCGGGATGTCACCGGCGGCGGTCACCCGGTGCAGGCGGCGCGGCTGACCGTCGTAGTTGTCGATGGCGTAGTGCTGGGTGATGCGGTTGTCGAAGAGCACGAGCTGGTTGTGCGACCAGCGGTGGCGCAGCACGTTCTCGGGCCGGGTGACGTACGCCTGCAGCAGGTCGAGGACCTTGCGGGACTCGCCCACCGACAGGCCCACGATCCGCTGCGCGAACCCGCCGATGAACAGCCCGCGCTCGCCGGTCAGCGGATGGACGCGGACCACCGGATGAGCGGTGCGGTACTTGATCGAGGTGAACCGGGCGCGCTGGGCGGCCTGCTCCTCGTCGATCGCCTCGTCCGGCACCGCGTAGTCGTAGTCGTTGGTGTGCTCCGCCCACAGGGTGTCGGCGAGCCGGCGCAGCGGCTCGGGCAGGTCGCGGTAGGCGGCCGCCGCGTTGGCGATCAGGGTCTCGCCGCCGTACGGCGGAACGGTGATCGAGCGCAGGGTGCTGGCCTGCGGCGGGTTGAGCACGAAGGTGACGTCGGTGTGCCAGTGGTTGGCGCGGCCCCGCTCGCTGTCCACGGGCAGCACGTTCGGGGAGCCGTCGACGGCGCCGACCGTCGGGTGGGCGGTGGTGAGCTCGCCGAGGTGGCGGACGAAGGCCTGCTGGCCGGCGTCGTCCAGGCGCACGTCGTCGAAGACGAGCGCCTTGTGCGCGTTCAGGGCCTCGCGGATGCCGGCGACCTGCTCGGGGGCGAGCGGCCGGGAGATGTCGACGCCGGAGACCCGGGCGCCGATGCGAGCGGTGACCTTGGTGATCTCGAGGGACATGTGCGGTGGTCCTTTCAGACGAGGGCGGGCGTGAGGTACTGGTTGGCGGGGCGGCGCAGGCCGTAGCGCTCCCGCAGGGTCCGGCGCGGGCCGTACCCGGTGCGCAGCAGGCCGCGCTCCCGCAGGACCGGCACGACGTGCTCGACGAAGGCCTCGAGACCGGAGGGGAGCACGGCGGGCATGATGTTGAAGCCGTCGGCGGCGCCCTGGGTGAACCAGGTCTCGATCTGGCCGGCGACCTGTTCGGGCGTCCCCGCGAAGGTGAGGTGGCCGCGTCCGCCGCCGAGCCGTGCGATGAGCCGCCGTACGGTCAGCCGCTCGCGCCGGGCCAGTTCGACCACCAGGGTGTAGCGGCTCTTGGCGCCCTCGACGGCGGACTCCGGCGGCAGGTCCTCGGGCAGCCGCTCGTCCAGGTCGAGGGTGCCGGGCTCCAGGTGCAGCAGGTTCTCGAGGCGGGCCCGGCCGTGCTCGGGGACGATGTGGTCCTCCAGCACCCGCTCGGCGGCCCGTGCCTCGGCCTCGGTCGAGCCGAGCACGGGGACGATGCCGGGCAGCACCTTGATGTGCTCCGGGTTCCGTCCCGCGCCGGCCGTGCGGGACTTGAGGTCGGCGTAGAAGGCCTGGGCGTCCGCCAGGGTCTGCTGGGCGGTGAAGACCGCCTCCGCGTACCGGGCGGCGAAGGCCCTGCCGTCCGCGGAGGAGCCCGCCTGCACCAGCAGCGGGTAACCCTGGGGTGAGCGCGGCACGTTGAGGGCGCCCTCGACGCCGAAGTACGTCCCCCGGTGCCGGGGCGGATGGATCTTGCTGTCGTCGCCCCAGACGCCGGCCGCCTTGTCGGCGACGATCGCGTCGTCCTCCCAGCTGTCCCAGAGCTTCAGGGACACGTCGAGGAACTCGGCGGCGCGGGCGTACCGCTCGGCGTGCGCGGGCTCGGCGTCCAGGCCGAAGTTCCGGGCGGCCTCGCGCCCCGCGGTGGTGACGATGTTCCAGCCGGCCCGGCCGCCGCTGACGATGTCCAGCGAGGCGAACCTGCGGGCCAGGTTGTAGGGGGAGTTGTAGGAGGTGGAGGCGGTGGCGATCAGCCCGATGTGCTCGGTGGCGGTGGCCAGCGCGGTGAGCAGGGTGAGCGGTTCCAGGGCGCCGGCCGGCCGCTGGGCGAGGTTGCTCCACAGCTGCGGGCCGTCGGCGAGGAAGAGCGAGTCGAAGGTGCCGCGCTCCGCGGTCCGGGCCAGCCGCACGTAGTGGGCGAGGTCGACGTGCGCGTAGGGGTCGCTCTCCGGCAGCCGCCACGACGCCTCGTGGTGGCCGGTGTTCATAAGGAACGCGTTGAGGTGCAGCTTTCGCGTGGTCACTGGTGGTCCTCCGTGACACCGAGCGCGGCCAGCAGCCGCTCGCGGTACTCGCCCAGCACCGGCTCCCGGTAGGAGCGCGGGTGGGGGTGGTCGATGGTCAGGTCGAGGCCGATGCGGCCCCGGTCCAGGACGAGGACCCGGTCGGCGAGCACGATCGCCTCGTCCACGTCGTGGGTGACGAGCAGCACCGAGGGCCGGTGCCGCTTCCACAGCTCCCGCAGCAGGTTGTGCATCCTGATCCGGGTCAGCGCGTCCAGCGCGCCGAACGGCTCGTCCGCCAGCAGCAGTTCGGGCTCGCGGACCAGGGAGCGGGCGAGCGCGGCGCGCTGCGCCTCGCCGCCGGACAGCTCGCCCGGCCAGGCCCGCTCGCGGCCGCCGAGACCCACCTCCTCCAGGGCGGCCCGGCCGCGCCGCCCGGCGTCCTTGCCCTCGGCGCCGAGCAGGACGTTGTCCAGCACCCGCGCCCAGGGCAGCAGCCGGGAGTCCTGGAAGACCACCGACACCCGCTCGGGGGCGCTGAGCCGTCCGCTGCCGGCGACCCCGTGATCGAGTCCGGCGACGGCCCGCAGCAGCGTGGACTTGCCCGAGCCGCTGTGCCCGAGCAGAGCCGTGAACTGGCCGGCGGGCAGATCGAGGTCGATGCCGTCGAGGACCGTGCGGCCGCCGAAGGAACGGGTCAGGCCCCGCAGCCGTACCGCGGGCCGGGTCAGTTGCTCAGTGTGCGGCGCCACGACAGCACCCTCCGTTCCATGAGGCGGACCACGCTGTCGGAGACCAGGCCGAAGACGCCGTAGATCAGCAGGCCGACCAGGATGACGTCGCTCTGGCCGTAGTTCTGCGCCTGGAACATCAGGTAGCCGAGGCCGCTGGTGGCGTTGATCTGCTCCAGGACCACCAGGCCGAGCCAGGAGCCGGTGACGCCGAGCCTGAGTCCCACGAAGAATCCGGGCAGCGCCCCGGGGATCACCACCCGCCGTACGAAGGCGGCCCTCGACAGGCCCTGCACCTCGGCGAGTTCGACGAACCGGCTGTCGATGCCGGACAGCGCGGCATGCGTGTTCAGGTAGATGGGGATGTAGACGACGATCGCGATGACGGCGATCTTGAAGGTCTCGCCGATGCCCAGCCAGAGGATGAACAGCGGGATCAGGCCGAGGGTCGGGATCGCCCGGTTGAGCTGCACGGTCCCGTCGATCAGCGCCTCACCGGCCCGGCTGAGCCCGGAGACCAGCGCGAGCAGCACACCGGCGGTCAGGCCGATCGCGAAGCCGTAGGCGGCCCGCCGGAGCGAGGTGAGCACGTCCGTGGGCAGCGTGCCGTCGGTCCACAGGCGGCCGGCGGTCCGCAGCACCGTCCAGGGCGCCGGTACCGCGCCGGGGTCGAGGGCGCCGGCGGCCGAGGCGGCGGCCCACAGGGCGAGCACGGCGAGCGGGCCGGCGAGCCGGGCCGCGGGCAGCCGGCGCCCGGGGGAGAGCCGCCGGCGCCGGCGGACCTGGGGTGGTTCCGGGGCGGCGGGCGCCGCCACGGCGGTCGTGGTCGTGGTCACGGCGCTCACCTCCGGTACTCCGCCGGCACGGCCCTGGCGGCGATGGCCTCGAAGCGGTGGTCGAAGAGCGAGGAGACGTCGAACCCCTTGACGAACCCGCCCTCGGCGAGCAGGTCGGCCGTCTCCTGCTCCCACCTGATCGCCTCGCCCCAACTGGGCGGGAACAGCGGCTTGTTGGCGAGTGCGGTGATGGACATAGCCTGGTCGGGGGTCAGGTTCTGCGTCTTGACGTAGAACTCCTCCTCCCACACGCGAGGGTGCTCGTAACTCCACACCTGGCCCTTGGCCCACTGCGGGATGTACGCGGCGACCGCGGCGGCCTTGGCCGGGTCGGCGAGCACGGACCGCGGCGCCCACAGCAGGTTGAGCAGGTCGACCACGTCGGTCCTGATGACGCGGGCGCCCTTGCCGCCGTACTGCTTGAGATAGGCGGGCGCCTGGCTGTTGCCGAGCGGGGCCACGTCGACCTGACCGGACTGCAGGGCGGTCAGGAACTGGTTGCTGGTCAGCGGGACCAGCGTCACATGGTCGTACCTCAGGCCCGCCTTCTTCAGCGCCCGCAGCAGCACGACCCCCTGGGCCTGGCCCTGCGAGAACGCGAGCCTCCTGCCGCGGAAGTCCCCGACCGTGCGGATGTCGCTGCCGGGCTTGGTGGCGAAGAGGTAGTTCGGCTTGCGGGTCACGTCGATCGCCACGATGCGCGCGTCGAAACCCTGGTAGTGCGCCTGGATCGGCGGGATGCCCGCGTTGTTGGCGAGGTCCAGGGACTTGGCGCGGAAGGCGTTGATGACGTCCGGGCCGGCCCCGATGTTCAGCCAGTCGGACACCTCGAAGGGCAGCGCGGGCAGCTTGGCCAGCTTGAACTGGAGCTGCTGGACGTTCTGGTAGGAGGAGATCTTCAGGCTGGTGCCGGCCGGGACCTCGGCCGCGAGGGGGCGGGTGAGGGCGCCCTCGGTGTCGGCGGCGGCGCTGCCGCCCGCGCAGCCGCCGAGACCCGCGACGGCGGCGGACGCGCCGAGCAGTGAGGTCAGGAACAGACGGCGGTCGAGACCGGTGACAGGCGGAGCAGACATGGGAGGACTCCCTGGGTACGCACAGCGGGAAGGCAGGCGGGAAAGCGGACGGGAAGGCAGACGGGAAAGCCGACGGGAAGACACGCGCAATGACCGGCGGAAAGCCGGAGGAAAAGCTCAGGGAAGAGCTTTGTGAAAGAGAACTCACGCAGACGGAAACACGCGCTTCATGCGCGGCAACGTGTCAGCAACAGTGGGTGCGACAGCTCGTGAGCGGGTTCATGACCAGCATGTTCGCGGCCGTCGCGGTTCCCTGTCAACATTCCGAGTTTCTGAATTAAATAGCCTCAGGTGGCACGCTCAGCGGATCCCGGAACAGCACGTCCAGCATCACCGAGCCACCCGCCACCGCCAGCACCGAGTCCGGGAAACTCGTAGGCAGCACGGACGCCGCGCGCCGTTTTCCGGCCGCTTCCCGCAGCGCGCTCAGGCAGTCGTCGAAGCGCATGGCGCCCACCTCGGTCACCACGACCGTCTCCGGGTTGAGCACGTCCAGCAGCAGCCCGGCCGCCCGCCCGGTCGCCCGCGCCCGCTCCACCAGCAGCCGCCGGGCCACCGCGTCACCGGCCGCCGCCGCGGCCACCACGTGCATCGGGTTGTCCGAGTCGGCCACCCCGGCCGCCCTGGCCCGCCGGCACAGCGTGCGCTCGCTCAACTCGGCCTGCAGGCAGCCCGTACGGCCGCAGCCGCACGGCTCGGTGCCGCCGGGCACCGGGAGGTGGGCGATCGCACCCGCCTGGGAGCGCGGCCCGTGGTGCACCTCGTCGTTGGTGGCGAACGCCGCGTCGACCATGTTGCCGACGAACAGGTGCAGCACGCTGCGGCTGCCCCGGGCCCGCCCGAACAGCCGCTCACCGCCGACCAGCGCCCGCGCGTGCCCGTCGACGTGGACCGGCAGGCCGGTGCGGTCCTCGAGCACCTCCCGCACCGGCACCTCGCGCCAGCCCAGCAGCTCGTGCTCGACGACGGTGCCCGAGTCCCGGTCCACCCAGCCGCCGGCGGCGACCCCGACCCCCAGCGGCCGGCGGCCCGGCGCCCGCGCGAGCAGCGCCGCGAGCCCCTCGGCGGCCCGGGCCAGCACCCGGCCCGCGTCCGGCCGTTCGTGCTTCAGCTCGCGCCGGGCCACCACCCGGCCCCGCAGGTCCAGCAGCGCGACGGTGGTGTACGGCACGGCCACGTGCACCCCGCCGACCACGAACCGCCCGGTGTCGAGGTCGACGGGGACGTGCGGCCGGCCCACGCCGTTCGAGCGGCGCGGCGCCGCCTCCTCGCGGAGCAGCCCGAGCGCGGCGAGCCGGGCGCAGTGCTCGGTCACGGCCGCCGGCGACAGCCCGGTCAGCCGGGCGACGGTGCTGCGGGCCACCGGCCCGTGCTCCAGCACGGACCGCAGCACGACACTGGCACTCGTGCGCCGCCGGTCGCTGTCGGCGGCGCGGGGAACGGGGGAGACAAGGGTGGATGCCGCGGTACGGGGCATGGGGGACCGTCCTCGGGAACGGGGCCGACACGTCTCGGAAGGCGAGGGCGCGCCGGGCGCGCCCCTACCCCGGACGGCGACAGGTGGCCGTGCCCTGGCGTCGCAGGTCGACGTAGCGACGCGAGGTGAGGTACCGGGCCTGGGCGACCATGCCGGAAGCGTAGGACAGGAAGGGGGAATCCGACCAGACCACTGGGGTTCATCGGCGGGCTTCCACAGCGCCGCCGGCGGCCCCCCGGGTGAGCTGCGCATCCCCGCCTCAGTGACCGTTGTCACGCCGTACCGGGTGTAACCGCCAACCTTTGTCGGGAGCCCACCAAGCCTTTGTTCCCCCCTTTGTCGGGCGCTGACGGTGATCACCGCGCGGCCGCCGGGATAGCGTCGCGGTGTCCCGTCTGCCCTCGTCCCACGCGGAGTCCCCCATGAGCACCGCCACCGCAACCGCCCGTCCCGGTCGAGTCCTCGCCGACCTGCTGCCCGCGTCGCGGACCCGCGACATCGCGCTGGTGCTCGGCGGCGCCGTGCTCACCGGCCTCGCGGCCCAGATCGCGGTGCCCGTGCCCGGCTCCCCGGTGCCGGTGACCGGCCAGACCTTCGCCGCGCTGCTCGTCGGCACCGCCCTCGGCGCCCGCCGCGGCTTCCTCTCCCTCGCCCTGTACGCCGTCGCCGGCGTGGCCGGCGTGCCGTGGTTCGCCGAAGGCGGCTCCGGCGCCGGCGCCGTCTCCTTCGGCTACGTCCTCGGCATGCTGCTCGCCTCCGCCGCCGTCGGCGCCCTGGCCCGCCGCGGCGCCGACCGCTCCCCGCTGCGCATGGCGGGCACCATGATCCTCGGCGAGGCGGTCATCTACGCGGTCGGCGTGCCGTACCTGGCCCTGGCCGCCCACCTGTCCCTCTCCCAGGCCGTCGCCGCCGGTCTCACCCCGTTCCTGATCGGCGACGCCCTGAAGGCGGCGCTCGCGATGGGCGCGCTGCCCGCCGCCTGGAAGCTCACCGGCAGGCGCTGACACCCCGCGGGTCCGGCCGGCCGCGCACGCCGCGGCCGGACCCGCGAACGGCGAAGGGGAGGGAGTCCCGCGGGACTCCCTCCCCTTCGCCGTGCCGGGTGCCGGCGGGTCAGCCGACGGACACCTTCTCCGCCGCGTCGTCCACGGGCGCGGCCGGCCGGCGGCCCGCGATCTTCTGCTTGACCAGCGAGGCCGCGATCACGAGGGCGGCCACCAGCAGGGAGAGCTCCACGGTCGTCCGGCCGCTGCTCTCGCCCTCGGTGTCGGTCAGCATGTAGCAGAAGACGCCGATGATCAGCGCGGCCGTCGCCCAGGTCAGGTACGGGTACAGCCACATCTTCACGACGAGCTTCTCCGGCGCCTCACGCTGGATGATCCGCCGCATGCGCAGCTGCGAGAAGCAGATCGCCAGCCACACGAACAGGGCGACCGCGCCACTGGAGTTGAGCAGGAAGAGGAAGACCGTGTCCGGGAACTTGTAGTTGAAGAAGACGGCGACGAAGCCGAAGGCCACGGACGCCAGGATCGCGGTCCGCGGCACACCGCGGGACGTGGTCCGCGCGAACGCCTTGGGCGCGTCACCGCGCTGGCCGAGCGAGAAGGCCATCCGGGAGGCCGTGTACAGACCGGAGTTCAGGCAGGACAGCACCGACGTCAGCACGATGAAGTTCATGAACTGCCCGGCGTGCGGGATGCCGAGGGAGCCGAGGGCGGCGACGTACGAGCCGTCCTTCTCGATGGCCGGGTCGTTCCACGGCAGCAGGGTGACGACGATCAGGATCGAGCCCAGGTAGAAGACGCCGATACGCCAGATGATGCTGTTGGTGGACTTGGTGACGGCGCGCTGCGGATCCTCCGACTCGCCGGCCGCCAGGGTGGCGATCTCGCTGCCCATGAAGGAGAAGACGACCAGCAGCACACCCGTGAGGATCGAGCCCGGGCCGTGCGGCAGGAAGCCGCCGTGCGAGGTGAGGTTGGCGAAGCTCGCCTTGTCGGTGTGCGCGCCCGGCAGCACGCCGAACACGGCCAGCAGGCCGATGACGATGAACGCGCCGATCGCCACGACCTTGATGCCGGCGAACCAGAACTCGAATTCGCCGTAGGAACCGACGGAGATGAGGTTGGTCGCGGTCAGGACGGTCATCACGATGAGCGCCCAGCCCCATTGCGGCACGGCCGGTATCCAGCCTTCGAGGATCTTCGCGCCGGCGGTGGCCTCCACGGCCAGCACGACGACCCAGAAGAACCAGTAGAGCCAGCCGATGGAGAAGCCGGCCCACGGTCCCAGCGCGCGGTCGGCGTGCGCGGAGAACGAACCGGAGGTGGGGTTGGCGGCGGACATCTCGCCGAGCATGCGCATCACCAGCACCACGAGCGTGCCGACGAGGGCGTACGACAGGAGGATGCCCGGTCCCGCGGTAGCGATACCGGTACTGGAGCCGACGAAGAGGCCGGCTCCGATGACGCCACCGATCGCGATCATCGTCAGGTGGCGGTTTTTCAGTCCCGCTTGAAGGCCCGAACCAGGGGTCATGGACGGATTTCCTTTACGCCAGGTGGAGCTGCCCGTACGAGCGGTGTACGAGCCGGTCCAGTGAATCCGAGGGGAACGAATTCAGGAACCTCTGAATCCGGATTGTTACTTGAGGTTCTCTTGAGGATCTATGGTCCGATTCACACTCCGCCTATGTCACACCCGCGGCTGCTGCCCCGAAACGGCCGTGTCACACTCGACCCATGCGCGTGTATCTCGGCTCCGACCATGCGGGCTACGAACTCAAGAACCACCTCGTCGACTGGCTCAAGGCGGCGGGGCACGAGCCCGTCGACTGCGGGCCCCACATCTACGACGCCCAGGACGACTACCCGCCCTTCTGCCTGCGCGCGGCCGAGCGGACCGCCGCCGACCCCGGCGCCCTCGGCGTCGTCATCGGCGGCTCCGGCAACGGTGAGCAGATCGCCGCGAACAAGGTGAAGGGCGTGCGCGCCGCGCTGGCCTGGAGCGAGGAGACGGCCGGACTCGGACGCCAGCACAACGACGCCAACGTGGTGGCGGTCGGTGCGCGCATGCACAGCACGGAGGAGGCGACGAAGTTCGTCGAGGTGTTCCTCAACACCCCGTTCTCCGGTGACGAGCGTCACATCCGCCGCATCGACATGCTCGCCGACTACGAGACGACCGGCGACCTGCCCCCGATCCCCGCCCACCACCCGCAGCAGTAGCGCCCACGGGGCCCGGTCCGGTCCCGGGCCCCGCCGCTTCCCACCGGCCGCGACGGGCCGGCGGGAGCCGGCAGGAAAGGACACCTCAGCCGTGCCAGAAGGGCACACCATCCACCGGCTGGCCCAGGACTACGCCGAGCGCTTCCAGGGCACGGCCCCACGGGTGAGCAGCCCCCAGGGCAAGTTCTCCGACGCCGCCGACCTGCTGGACGGCGCCCTCATGACCGGCACCGAGGCCCACGGCAAGCACCTCTTCCTGCGGTTCCGGGACGCCGACTGGGTGCACATCCACCTCGGCCTCTTCGGCAAGGTCGCCTTCGGCCCGGCGCCCGCGCCCCCGCCCACCGACACCGTCCGGCTCCGGCTCGCCGGCGACACCGCGTACGTCGACCTGCGCGGCCCCACCACCTGCGCGCTCGTCACCGACGCGGAGAAGCGGGCGGTGCACGACCGGCTCGGCCCCGACCCGCTGCGCGCGGACGCCGACCCGGACGCCGCGTACCGCAGGATCTCCCGCAGCCGTACGAGCGTCGCCGCGCTGCTGATGGACCAGAAGGTCATCGCAGGCGTCGGCAACGTCTACCGCGCCGAGGTCCTCTTCCGGCACGGCATCGACCCCTACCGCGCGGGCCGGGACCTCACCCGGGCCGAGTGGGAGGCCGTCTGGGCCGACCTGGCCGCCCTCATGCGCGACGGCGTGCGCGACAACCGCATCGACACCGTCCGCCCCGAGCACACCCCCGAGGCCATGGGCCGCCCGCCCCGCGTGGACGACCACGGCGGCGAGGTGTACGTCTACCGCAGGGCCGACCGGCCCTGCCACGTGTGCGGTACGGACATCCGCACCGCCGGCCTGGCCGCCCGCAACCTCTTCTGGTGCCCCACCTGCCAGAAGGCCTGACCGGGCGGGCCGGCGGGGCCACCGGGCCGCCGGGCACCGCCCCCGCGGGCCAAGTCCCCGGGGAACCGGCCCCGCGGGCTCAGAAGCCGTGCGGCAGCCACGGGCTCACCGGCGAGCCGAACGCCACCGACGCCTCCGCCAGCGCCCCCGCCCGCAGCTCCCGCACCCGGCCGGCCGCCGCCAGCGACAGCAGCGACACCCCGCCCAGGTACGCCGTCCCCAGCTCCCGTACGGACAGCTCGAGGTCGGCAGCGTCCTCGGTGCGCTCGCAGGACGCGCCCTTCGCGTCACCGGTCAGCCGCCAACGCCCCTCGTTCCAGGGGCAGAAGGCGTCCTCCACCGTGAACACGACGTCCACCGGCGTCTGGTAGGTGCGCGCCGCAAGCGCCGCGCCGACGTCGACGAGACGGACGTGGCACGAGTCCCGGAAGCGCGGCCGGCAGCGCCGGATGTCGGAGACCAGGTACTGCCAGGCGTCGTCGACCGGCCTGTTGCGCACGGTCAGGGTCGTCATCAGGTCGATGTCAAACAGGAAGCGCCACAGCGCCGCGTCGGTCGCCGGGTCCAGCGCGGCGAGGTCCTCCAGCGTCACCGTGCCGTCGTGCCCGCTCTGGCCCCAGCCGAGCTTGGTGCGGAACCGCGCGTACCCGGTGACCGCGCCGTCCCGCTCGGCGACCACGCACTGCAGCGCCGAGGCGCCGTCCCGGTCGCCCGGCGGGTCCACGAGGCCGGTCCGCTCCCAGCCCGGCAGCCGGACCAGCATCCCGGGCCTGCGCGGCACCAGCGCCGCGTACACCGCCTCGCACTCGGCGAGCACCTCGGCGGGCTGCGCGTACCGCAGCCGCACGTCCCCGGCGCCGGCGACCGGGGCCAGCGTCACCCGGCTGGTGTCGATCTCGGCCTGGAGCTGGAAGGTCGCCGCCCCGTAGCCGAACCGGCCGTAGATCGCCGGCTCGGAGGCGGTCAGCGCCGCGAGCGGCTCACCCAGCGCGCGCACGTCGTCGAGCTGGCGCCGCATCATCGAGGTCAGCACCCCGCGCCGCCGGTGCGTGGCGGAGACGCTCACCATCGTGACGCCCGCCGTGGGCACCTGGGAGCCGCCCGGCACGGTCATCCGGAAGCTGAAGGCCCCGGCCGTCCCCACGATCGCGTCCCCGTCCCGGGCGGCCAGGGAACGGCCGAACTCGGTGACCGAGCGCTCCACTTCGAGTTCCTCCGCGGAGGTCTCGCCGCCGCCGAAGGCACGGATCAGGTGATCGAACCACCCGTCCCACTCCTCGGGGCGCAGCACTGTCAGCTCGGTCACACCGTCGGTCGCCATGCGCCATGCCTATCAGCGCGCCCGGGGACGAGCCAGCGAATTTCTCCCAGGCGGCGGCGCGACGGCGCCGCGTGCCGTTCACTGTGAAGTCGAACCACGATGCGGAGCCTCGCACGGGGGACAAGTGGGACCTCCCGTGCCAAGTGGCTGGTCCGATGGATAGGGTCCCGAACTGATGGCAGCAGGACGAGAGCGGCGCTCGAAGGCCGAGACGTTCACGGCCCGGTGGAAGATGCAGTGGCACCGGGTCCGCGTCGGCCTGCGCAGAAGCGCCGTGGACTACTTCCGCGGCGACGGCTCCGACTGGATCGCGCTCGTCGGCCTGCTGCTCACCATTCCCGTCCTCGCGGCCCTGACACTCGGCAACTCGGTGTGGTTCGCGCCGGGCGCGCTGGTGCTGCCGATCGTCGCGGGCGGCCTGCTGCTGCGCCCGGCCAGCCTGCTCGGCCTGTACGCCACCGCGGCCACCGCGCTGATCGTGGAGTCGGTACGGCTCGGCCCGTACACCGAGGGGCCCTCCCGGGTCACCCCCGGCGTGGTCCTGGTGGTGGCCGCGTGCGGCTCCTTCGGGCTGCTCACCGCGCAGTTCCGCAGCCGGGTCGGCGTGCCCTGGCGGCGCGGCGGCACCATGCTGTTCGACCTGCGCGAGCGGATCCGGGTGCAGAGCAAGCTGCCCAAGCTGCCGCAGGGCTGGCACCACGAGATGGCGCTGCGCCCGGCGGGCGGCCAGTCCTTCTCCGGCGACTTCGTGGTCGCGGCCCGCACCAACGGCGGCCGCACCCTGGAGGTCGTCCTCACCGACGTCTCCGGCAAGGGCATGGACGCCGGATCGCGCGCCCTGCTGCTGTCGGGCGCCTTCGGCGGCCTGCTCGGCTCCCTCCCGCCGCACGCCTTCCTGCCCGCGGCCAACGGCTACCTGCTCCGCCAGGACTGGGACGAGGGCTTCGCCACCTCCATCCACCTGGTCCTCGACCTCGACTCCGGCGACTACGAGCTCTACTCCGCGGGACACCCGCCGGGCCTCCAGCTCAGCGCGGGCAGCGGCCGCTGGGAGGAGAAGGCGGCCGAGGGCCCGCTGCTCGGTGTCTACGACGGCGCCCAGTTCGACTCCACGAAGGGCTCGCTGCGGCCCGGTGACGTGCTCATGCTGTTCACGGACGGCTTGGTGGAGACCTCCGACCGGGACATCGTCGAGGGCATCGACCGGCTCACCGGCGAGGCCGACCGCTATGTCGCCGGCGGCTTCCACGGCGCCGCCTGGCACCTCATCGAAGCGGTCGCCAAGGACGTCAACGACGACCGGGCCCTGCTGCTCATCTGCCGCGAGACCACCTCGGCTCCCCGCTGAACCGGCTTCCGGACGCGCCGCGCACCGGTGACACTGGGGCGATGAACGCCACGCCACTCGGCCCGGCCGAGGCCGAGAGCCTCGCGCGGGCCGCGCACGAAGGACAGACCGACAAGGCCGGGCGGCCGTACGCCGAACACCTCGCGGCCGTCGCCGAAGGCGTACGGGCCCGGGGCGGGGACGCGGAGCAGATCACGGCGGCCTGGCTGCACGACGCCGTGGAGGACGGCGTGCTGAGCGAGGAGTGGCTGGAGGACGCCGCCCTGACGGAGCGCACCCGGGCCGTCGTGCGCGCCGTGACCAAGCGGGCCGGCGAGGACCCCGGCGCGTACGCGCGGCGCATCCTCGACACCCCGGGCGCGCTGCTGGTGAAGGAGGCCGACCTGGCGCACAACGCCGATCCGGCCCGGCTGGCGGCCCTGGACGAACCCACCCGGAGACGGCTGACCGAGAAGTACGCGCGGATGCGGGCACTTCTCGGTCTCGGTGCTCAGGCGGCCGTACGCCGTGACGGGGACGCTAGGCGCTGACCTTCTCCCGCCCGCGCTCCTTCTGCTGGCGTTCGCGGGCCAGTTCGGCCGCGTCCTGCTTGAACGCCCAGGTCATCCTCGGCTCCATCGCGAACCGGAACACCCGCCGCACCGGAGAGGTGCACAGCAGCGTGACGGCGGCGGCCGCGAGGACGGTGACCAGGATCTCGCCGAGCGGGCGGTGCAGCGCGGAGTGGTCGAACCAGCCCCGGTAGTCGGCGAACTTCACCAGGAAGCCGTGCAGCAGGTAGCCGTACAGGGTGCCCGCGCCCAGGGCCGTGAACCACAGCCTGCGGCCCGGCACCCAGGAGAAGAAGCACGCCGTCAGCAGCAGCGAGCAGCCCATCATCGCGAGCACCATCACCGGGCCGCACCACCACGGGGCGCCCAGTTCCTGCGCGGAGTCACGGTGGTAGAACCACGCCGTGTTCATGCGCGGCACCGCCCACCAGCCGAACGCGAGCGCGGCGGCGAACACCGGCACCGAGGCGATGCGCACCCAGCGCCGGCGCACCATCCGGAAGTACTCGGGCTTCATGCACAGGCCGAGCACGAAGTAGGGCAGGAACTGCAGCACGCGCTGCAGGTCGAGGTCGTCGCCGATGCTCGGGCTGACGCTGGCCAGCATGGCGATGCCGATGGCCACCGGGAGCGGCCAGCGCACCAGCTTCCACACCGGCGTGGTGAGCCGCCAGACGAACAGGGCGACCAGGAACCAGGTCAGGTACCAGGGATCGAGGAGGCTGATCTCCTCGTGCGAGTGGTCGACCGCGTTCTTGAAGAGCGGGTACGCCGTCTCGAACAGGATGTACGGCACGGCCACACCGGTGATCAGCCGCTTCAGCCGGTCCGGCCGCATGTCGAAACTGCGGGAGAAGTAGCCGGAGATGATGATGAACGCCGGCATGTGGAAGCTGTACACCACCGTGTAGAGGGCCTCCAGGACGCGGCTGTCGCCCTTGAGCGGCTCCCAGGAGTGGCCCATCGCCACCAGCACGATGGCCAGGTACTTGGCGTTGTCGAAGAACGAGTCACGCTGTCTGCCCGGTCTGTCGGCCGTGGTCCGCCCCTTCTGCTCACTCAGCGGGGTACGCGGACCGGGTACTCCGTCGGCCGGCGACTGCGCCGGGGGGAGTGGTCTGCGGTTCTGGCCGGGGGACGAGGCGGCTTCAAACATCTCAGGCACCCTAGCGTCGACTGTGGGATTCCGTAAAACCCCGCCTGTTATTCCTGGTTATCCCGTTCGAGTACCCCCTGATTTTCATAACTTGCCTCCCCTGTCCACGTGATGGTGGGCACAGCGGCACCCCTTGTTGACCCCTGATGTCCCGACTCATCGTGACTAATTAGGGCATACGTCGCCCCGGTGTCATCAATTCGAATTACCTGCGCACGTGATGTGTGGGCATGGAAACCAAACTGCGCAATTTCCTGTGCCGCAGGTGAGGGTGGGCCTGTCGAATTACTGTGCGGGGCCCGGGCGGCGCCGGGCCGGCACCCGACGTTGCGTCATGACCCGCATACAAGGGCCGGGTTGGTGGCACGATGGTTCTGGCTGGGGTGCGCGGGGCCGCGTCCCAGGGCCGGGAGAGCGGACCGACCGAAGGTGTGATCAGTTGTGGCCATTTCACTGTCCGTGGTGCTGCTGTTGGCGATCATCCTTGTGGTGCTGATCCGAGGGGGGAACATCAAGGCCGGCCCGGCCATCGTCGCCGTCCTCTTCGGGTTCTTCCTCGCCTCGACCGGCATGGCGCCGTCGATCAACCGCTTCATGAACTCGATAGCGGAGACGATCAACCAGATCAGCTTCTGACGCCCCGCGCCGCGCACCCGACGGCGCCCGCGCACCCGGCGGCGCCCGCGCACCGGGCGCGGAGGCGGCCGGTGCGCGCCTGTGGCGAGCCGGGGCGGCCAGGGCCCCGGAAAGCGATCAGGGCCGGGCGGAGGGGTGACCTCGCCCGGCCCTGGACCGTATGGAGCGGGCGACGGGAATCGAACCCGCGTAGCTAGTTTGGAAGACTAGGGCTCTACCATTGAGCTACGCCCGCGACAACGCGCCGCCGGTCTGTGACCGCGGCACTGCAGAGCATCGTAGCGGGTCGCCCGCCGCGGAGGCCAACGTGTTGGACCGGGGCGACGTCGTCTGCGCCGCGGCGGTGAAACCGGCCTGCGGAATCGGCCGGGACATGTACCCTACGTGTCGCACCAGACGGGGTGTGGCGCAGCTTGGTAGCGCGTCCGCTTTGGGAGCGGAAGGCCGTGGGTTCAAATCCCGCCACCCCGACCACCGGCTCACGGCATCCTGATGATCGCCTTTTGGGGCGCTGACCGGCTGCGGTTACTATGCAAGCTGCGCGCCCGTGTGTCCCGGCCCAGTCGGCCTACGAACTCCTCCGGGCGGCGAAATCCGCCGGACCAGTCTGGCTCCGGCAGAAACCAAGAAGTCAGCCACAAGGAGACCGAACCGTGAAGAGCGCCGTGGAGACCCTGAACCCGACCCGGGTTCGGCTCACTGTCGAGGTGCCCTTCGAGGAGCTCAAGGACAGCCTCGACGCGGCGTACAAGAAGATCAACCAGCAGGTCACGGTGAAGGGCTTCCGCAAGGGCAAGATCCCGGCCCGCGTCATCGACCAGCGGTTCGGCCGCGGTGCGGTGCTGGAGGAGGCCGTCAACGACGCGCTTCCGAAGTTCTACACCGAGGCGGTCAACGAGGCCGAGCTCAGCCCGCTGGGCCAGCCCGAGGTCGACATCACCGACCTGAAGGACGGCGAGACGCTGAACTTCACCGCCGAGGTCGACGTCCGCCCGGCCCTGGAGATCCCGGACTACTCCGGCATCGAGGTCGAGGTCGACGCCGTCGAGGTCACCGAAGAGGACGTCGAGAAGTCGGTCGAGCAGCTCCGTGAGCGCTTCGCCTCCACCTCCCCGGTGGAGCGCGCCGCCGAGGACGGCGACGTCGTCACGATCGACCTGGAGGCCAAGGTCGACGGCGAGGTCCTCGAGGACGGCATCGCCAACGGCGTCTCCTACACGATCGGCTCCGGCGAGCTGCTGGACGGCATCGACGACGCCGTGAAGGGCCTGGAGGCCGGTGGCGAGGCCACCTTCACCTCCGAGCTGAAGGGCGGCTCGGCCGCGGGCAAGGAGGCCGAGGTCACCGTCAAGGTCACCCAGGTCGCCGCCCGCGAACTGCCCGAGCTGGACGACGAGTTCGCGCAGCTCGCCTCCGAGTTCGACACCCTGGACGAGCTGAAGGCGGACAGCCGCAAGCGCCTGGGCGACATGAAGCAGTACGACCAGGCCACCCAGGCCCAGGAGCGCGTCCTGGAGAAGCTCCTCGAGCTGGTCGAGGTCCCGGTCCCCGAGAAGCTGCTCGAGGACGAGATCAACACCCGCAAGCACAACCTGGAGCACCACCAGCTCGGCCAGATGGGCCTCACCCTCGACAAGTACCTGGAGATCCAGGGCAAGACCGCCGAGGAGTTCGAGACCGAGACCCGCGACGCCGCGGTCAAGGGCATCAAGACCCAGTTCGTCCTCGACGAGCTGGTGAAGAAGGAGAACCTCAACGTCAACCAGGAGGAGCTCACCGAGCACCTCATGCGGCGTGCGGCCTCCTCCGGCATGTCCCCCGACCAGTTCGCCCAGGCCGTCGTCGAGGGCGGCCAGGTTCCGCTCCTGGTCGGCGAGGTCGCCCGCGGCAAGGCCCTGGCCGTCGTGGTCGAGGCCGCCACGGTGAAGGACACCAACGGCGAGGTCGTCGACCTGGACGACGAGGAGGAGGAGACCGAGGCCGTCGAGGCGTCGGAGACCTCCGAGGAGAACGCCGAGGGCTGAGCGGCCCCACGGCGCCTTCAGAGCGCGTAGGGCGGGCCCCCGGGGAGTGTGCTTCCCGGGGGCCCGCCCCGTTTCGCCCCCGGATCCGCGCCCGGCCCCGCCGCGCGGCCGCTACGCCCCCGGCGAACACCGTCATCTCCGGGATTCCCCGAGGGGACCTGAGCGTTAGGGTCCATGAATACGGGGGCAGGGGAGTCTCCTGAGACCCCCAGCCAAGCCTCCGGCAGGACGACGTGAGACGGCCCGGCGCCGTCGTAAGACGAGCAGGTGGATACGTGACGAATCTGATGCCCTCCGCCGCCGGCGAGCCTTCCATCGGTGGTGGCCTCGGCGACCAGGTCTACAACCGGCTGCTCAACGAGCGGATCATCTTCCTCGGTCAGCAGGTCGACGACGACATCGCCAACAAGATCACCGCACAGCTGCTGCTCCTCGCCGCGGACCCCGACAAGGACATCTACCTCTACATCAACAGCCCCGGCGGCTCGGTGACGGCCGGCATGGCGATCTACGACACCATGCAGTTCATCCCGAACGACGTGGTCACGATCGGCATGGGCATGGCGGCCTCGATGGGCCAGTTCCTGCTCACCGGCGGCACCGCCGGCAAGCGGTTCGCGCTGCCGCACACGGACATCATGATGCACCAGGGCTCCGCGGGCCTGGGCGGTACGGTCTCGGACATCAAGATCCAGGCCCAGTACCTGCTGCGCACCAAGAAGACCATGACCGAGCTGACCGCGTTCCACTCCGGCCAGTCGGTCGAGACGATCCTGCGCGACGCGGACCGCGACCGCTGGTTCACCCCGGAGGAGGCCAAGGAGTACGGCCTCATCGACGAGATCATCAGGAACGCCTCGGGTGTTCCGGGAGGCGGCGGCACCGGTGCCTGACCGGCCCGGCCACGCCAACCGCCGAGACACCAGCCCCCCGAACGCCACCAGGACGGTGAACACCCTCATGAGCAACTTCCCCGGCGCCGCCAGCGGTATGTACGAAGGGCCCCGGCCCGACAGCCGCTACGTCATCCCGCGCTTCGTCGAGCGCACCTCCCAGGGCATCCGCGAGTACGACCCGTACGCGAAGCTCTTCGAGGAGCGCGTGATCTTCCTGGGCGTCCAGATCGACGACGCCTCCGCCAACGACGTCATGGCGCAGCTGCTGTGCCTGGAGTCGATGGACCCCGACCGGGACATCTCGATCTACATCAACAGCCCCGGTGGCGACATGACGGCCCTCACGGCCATCTACGACACCATGCAGTTCGTGAAGCCGGACATCCAGACGGTGTGCATGGGCCAGGCGGCCTCCGCCGCGGCCATCCTGCTCGCCGCCGGCACCCCGGGCAAGCGCATGGCGCTGCCGAACTCGCGCGTGCTGATCCACCAGCCGGCCGGCTCCACCGGCCGCGGCCAGCTCTCCGACCTGGAGATCATCGCCAACGAGTTCACCCGGATGCGTGAGCAGCTCGAGAACATGCTGGCCAAGCACTCGAACCGGGACCTCGAGCAGGTCCGCGAGGACATCGAGCGCGACAAGATCCTCACGGCCGAGGAAGCGCTCGAGTACGGCATCGTCGACCAGATCATCTCCACCCGCAAGATGAACAACGCGGCGGTCCGCTGACCCGAGGCGGCGTAGTCTCAGGCCCCCTTGGCAGGGTTCGCGTCAAAGTGAACCCTGCCAAGGGGGACCCGAACACGGGGCCCGGCAAGGTACCGTCGGACATAAGGCAGCACCAGGAGCCGCTGGACCCGAGTGTCCAGTCGTCTCCCAGGCGAAGGGGAAGCACACCGTGGCACGCATCGGTGACGGCGGCGATCTGCTCAAGTGCTCGTTCTGCGGCAAGAGCCAGAAGCAGGTCAAGAAGCTCATCGCAGGTCCCGGTGTGTACATCTGCGACGAGTGCATCGATCTCTGCAACGAGATCATCGAGGAGGAGCTCGCGGAGACCAGCGAGGTGCGCTGGGAGGAACTCCCCAAGCCCCGCGAGATCTACGAGTTCCTCGAGGGCTACGTGGTCGGCCAGGAGGCCGCCAAGAAGGCCCTCTCGGTCGCGGTGTACAACCACTACAAGCGGGTCCAGGCGGGCGAGAACGGCGGCGCCCAGGGCCGTGACGACGCCATCGAGCTGGCGAAGTCCAACATCCTGCTGCTCGGCCCCACCGGCTCGGGCAAGACGCTCCTCGCGCAGACGCTGGCCCGCATGCTGAACGTGCCCTTCGCGATCGCCGACGCGACGGCGCTGACCGAGGCGGGCTACGTCGGCGAGGACGTGGAGAACATCCTCCTCAAGCTGATCCAGGCGGCCGACTACGACGTCAAGAAGGCCGAGACCGGGATCATCTACATCGACGAGATCGACAAGGTGGCCCGCAAGAGCGAGAACCCGTCGATCACCCGTGACGTGTCCGGCGAGGGCGTCCAGCAGGCCCTGCTGAAGATCCTCGAGGGCACCACGGCCTCGGTCCCGCCGCAGGGCGGCCGCAAGCACCCGCACCAGGAGTTCATCCAGATCGACACGACGAACGTGCTGTTCATCGTGGGCGGTGCCTTCGCCGGCCTGGAGAAGATCATCGAGTCCCGTGCGGGCGCCAAGGGCATCGGCTTCGGCGCGACGATCCACTCCAAGCGCGAGCTGGAGGCCAAGGACCAGTTCGAGGACGTCATGCCCGAGGACCTGGTCAAGTTCGGCATGATCCCCGAGTTCATCGGCCGCCTGCCGGTGATCACCTCGGTGCACAACCTGGACCGCGAGGCCCTGCTCCAGATCCTGGTCGAGCCCCGCAACGCCCTGGTCAAGCAGTACCAGCGCCTCTTCGAACTCGACGGCGTGGAGCTGGACTTCGAGCGCGAGGCCCTGGAGGCCATCGCCGACCAGGCCATCCTCCGCCAGACCGGCGCACGCGGCCTGCGCGCCATCATGGAGGAGGTCCTCATGTCGGTCATGTACGAGGTCCCGTCCCGCAAGGACGTCGCCCGCGTCGTCATCACGGCCGACGTCGTCCACTCCAACGTCAACCCCACCCTGATCCCCCGGGACTCCAGGGGCCGCGGGACCGGCGAGCAGAAGACGGCGTAGGCGCCGCACCGGACACACGAGAAGGGCCCGGCCACCCGGCCGGGCCCTTCTCGCACGTCCAGCGCCGTCACGCCTTGACGCGGACCTCCTTGCGGAACTTGGCCGTCAGCTCGGCCGCACCGGCGAGATCGGCGCTCTTGCCCGCCATCGCGTCCGCCATCTGGAGGCTGATGATCGCGCCCATCGTGCTGTGGTCGCCCCAGATGCAGACCGGCATGCTGATCGCGCCGGGTCCGCCGGACGAGGATCCGGTGGACGAGTCGTTCTTGTACTTGATCTCCTGGCACTTGAGGACCGCGCCGTCGAGCCCGCTGGGCGAGAAGGACTGCGGGCTGCCGATGACCTGGCCCTCTTTCCCGTCCTTCGCGGCGCTCTTCTTCATCTCGGCGAACATGCCGTCGACGACGGCCTCGGGGTCCTCGATGTCGCCGTACACGCCCATGAAGTTGATGACCTTGCCGGCGAGCGGGTTGCTCTTGTCACCGGACTGGTAGCCGGCGTGCACGTCCTGGGCGTTCTTCACGCCGTGCTTCTCGGCGTCCTTCACATCGTTCTCGTCGAAGCCGCCGCTGTCCTGGGCGGCGGACTTCTTGTACTCGCCGAGCACCGTCGCCGGCGTCGTCAGCTTGTGGGGGCCGTCGTCCGCGACGTCCGAGCCGCTGCTGCCGCCCAGCGCGAAGTACGCGCCCACCGCGATCGCCGCGACGACCGCCACCGCGCCGATGATCAGGCCCGTCTTCTTCTTGCCCCCGCCCGGGGCCGGCGGCTGCGGGGCGCCGTAGGGCTGCTGGCCGTAGGCGCCGGGCTGCTGGCCGTAAGGGCCCTGCTGCTGGGGCACGCCGCCCTGCTGCGGGTAGCCGTAACCGGGCTGCGGCGGGGCCGGGGGAGTCTGCTGAGGGTAGCCGTAGCCGGGCTGCGGTGCCTGCGGCTGCTGGCCGTAGGGGCCCGGCTGGCCGTAGGGACCAGGCTGCCCCGGCTGGCCGTAGGGCGGCTGCTGGCCGTACGGGCCCGGCTGGTTGTTGCTCATTCCTGGGTTCCCCCTCAGATGCTTATGTGTTCCTGACATCCTGTCCCAGGAGCAAGGGGCGCACGGCACCGGGGGCCGCACCGTTACAGAACAAACGCGTTTCGGGACCACCCCGTGACACCTCTAAACTGACCCCCGTGACCGAGAACGCTCAGCAGCAGCCACCCGCGCCCGACAACGAACTGCCGACCCAGTACGCGCCGGCCGATGTAGAGGGGCCGCTGTACGAGCGCTGGGTGGAGCGGGGTTACTTCGAGGCGGACGCGAAGAGCGACAAGCCGCCGTACACCGTCGTCATCCCGCCGCCGAACGTCACCGGCAGCCTCCACCTGGGCCACGCCTTCGAGCACACGCTCATCGACGCCCTGACCCGCCGCAAGCGCATGCAGGGCTTCGAGACGCTGTGGCAGCCGGGCATGGACCACGCCGGCATCGCCACCCAGAACGTCGTCGAGCGCGAGCTCGGCAAGGAGGGCAAGTCCCGCCACGACCTCGGCCGCGAGGCGTTCGTCGAGCGCGTCTGGCAGTGGAAGGGCGAGTCCGGCGGCCAGATCTCCGGCCAGATGCGCCGCCTCGGTGACGGCGTCGCCTGGTCGCGTGAGCGCTTCACCATGGACGAGGGCCTGTCCCAGGCCGTCCAGACCATCTTCAAGCGGCTCTACGACGACGAGCTGATCTACCGCGCCGAGCGCATCATCAACTGGTGCCCGCGGTGCCTGACGGCCATCTCCGACATCGAGGTCGAGTACCAGGACGACGACGGCGAGCTGGTCTCCATGAAGTACGGGGAGGGGGACGACACCATCGTCGTCGCCACCACCCGTGCCGAGACCATGCTCGGCGACACCGCGGTCGCCGTCCACCCCGACGACGAGCGCTACCGGCACCTCGTCGGCAAGCTCATCAGGCTCCCGCTGACCGACCGCTCCATCCCGGTCGTCGCGGACGAGCACGTCGACCCCGAGTTCGGCACCGGCGCCGTCAAGGTCACCCCGGCCCACGACCCGAACGACTTCGAGATCGGCCAGCGGCACGACCTGCCGTCCCTCACCGTGATGGACGAGCACGCCGTCATCACCGCGCACGGCCCCTTCCAGGGCCTGGACCGCCTCGAGGCCCGCTCCGCCATCGTCGCCGCCCTGCGCGCCGAGGGCCGGATCGTCGCCGAGAAGCGTCCCTACGTCCACTCCGTCGGCCACTGCTCGCGCTGCAAGACCACCATCGAGCCGCGCCTGTCCATGCAGTGGTGGGTCAAGGTCGGCCCGCTCGCCAAGGCGGCCGGCGACGCCGTCCGCGACGGCAAGGTCAAGATCCACCCGCAGGAGATGGAGAAGCGGTACTTCGACTGGGTCGACAACCTCCACGACTGGTGCATCTCGCGGCAGCTGTGGTGGGGCCACCGCATCCCGGTCTGGTACGGCCCGAACGGCGAGGTCGTCTGCGTCGGCCCCGACGAGCGTCCGCCCGGCACCGAGGCGGAGGGCTGGAAGCAGGACACCGACGTCCTCGACACCTGGTTCTCCTCCGGCCTGTGGCCGTTCTCCACCCTCGGCTGGCCCGAACAGACCGAGAGCCTCGCGAAGTTCTACCCGAACTCCGTCCTGGTCACCGGCTACGACATCCTCTTCTTCTGGGTCGCCCGGATGATGATGTTCGGCCTCTACGCGATGGATGGCACCCCGCCGTTCCACACCATCGCCCTGCACGGCATGGTCCGCGACCAGTTCGGCAAGAAGATGTCGAAGTCCTTCGGCAACGCGGTCAACCCGCTGGACTGGATGGACAAGTACGGCTCCGACGCCCTCCGGTTCACCCTCGCCCGCGGCGCCAACCCCGGCGTCGACGTGCCCATCGGCGAGGACTGGGTCCAGGGCTCCCGCAACTTCGCCAACAAGATCTGGAACGCCACCCGCTTCGCGCTGATGAACGGCGCGACCGTGGACGGCCCGCTGCCGGACGCGGCGAGCATGTCCGCCACCGACCGCTGGATCCTGTCCCGGCTCAACTCGGTCGTCGCCGAGGTCGACGCGTTCTACGACGACTTCCAGTTCGCCAAGCTCTCCGACGCCCTCTTCCACTTCGCCTGGGACGAGGTCTTCGACTGGTACGTCGAGCTGTCCAAGACGACGTTCCAGGCGGGCGGCGAGGCGGCCGAGGTCTCCAAGCGCGTCCTGGGCGAGGTCCTCGACGTCACCCTCAGGCTGCTGCACCCGGTCGTCCCGTTCGTCACGGAGACCCTGTGGACCACCCTCACGGGTGGCGAGTCGGTCGTCATCGCGGACTGGCCGAAGGACAGCGGCTTCCGCGACCCGGCGGCCGAGCGGGAGATCGAGACCCTGCAGTCCGTCATCACCGAGGTCCGCCGCTTCCGCGCCGACCAGGGCCTGCAGCCCGGCCAGCGGGTCCCGGCCCGGCTGACCCTGGACGGCACGGCGCTGGCCGCGCACGAGGCCGCCATCCGACAGTTGCTGCGCCTGCAGCCGGAGGGCGAGTCCTTCACGGCCACGGCCACCCTGCCGGTCGCCGGCGCCGAGGTCGCCCTCGACCTCTCCGGCACCATCGACGTGGCCGCCGAGCGCAAGCGCCTGGCGAAGGACCTGGCCGCAGCGGAGAAGGAGAAGGCCCAGGCCACGGCGAAGCTCGGCAACGAGGCGTTCCTGGCGAAGGCCCCGGAGAACGTGGTCGACAAGATCCGCACCCGCCTCGCCAAGGCCGACGAGGACATCGCCCGCATCCAGGCCCAGCTCGACAGGCTCCCGCAGGCGTAACGCCCCGGCGCGCCCGTCGGCGCGGACGACGGCCGAAGGCCCCCGGAACCGCACGGCTCCGGGGGCCTTCGCCAGCCCATGCCGGCGCGGCTCCGTAGACTGGCACCGTGAGCGACCACCCCGGCACCAGCGACACCCCCGACCCCCTCGACGGCTTCGACGAGATCATCGACGCCGAGACCACCCGCGACCCCGACCTCGCCGTCATCGAGGCCGGCAGCCGCACCCTGCGCACCCAGGGCGGCCCGCCGCAGGCCGACGTACCGGCCCGGCCGGAGGACCCCGAGGTCGACAAGGCCCTGCGCGAGGTCGAGGCGGAGCTGGCCACCCGCTGGGGCGAGACCAAGCTGGAGCCCTCCGTCAGCCGGATCGCCGCGCTGATGGACCTGCTCGGCGAGCCGCAGCGCTCGTACCCCTCGATCCACATCACCGGGACGAACGGCAAGACCTCCACGGCCCGCATGATCGAGGCCCTGCTCGGCGCCTTCGAGCTGCGCACCGGCCGCTACACCAGCCCGCACGTGCAGTCCATCACCGAGCGGATCAGCCTGGACGGCGCGCCGATCACCGCCGAGCGGTTCATCGAGACGTACCAGGACATCAAGCCGTACATCGAGATGGTCGACGCCTCGCAGGAGTACCGGCTGTCCTTCTTCGAGGTGCTCACCGGAATGGCCTACGCCGCCTTCGCGGACGCCCCGGTCGACGTGGCCGTGGTGGAGGTGGGCATGGGCGGCTCCTGGGACGCCACCAACGTGATCGACGGCGACGTCGCGGTGATCACCCCCATCGGCCTCGACCACACCGACCGGCTCGGGAACACCCCGGGGGAGATCGCGGGGGAGAAGGGCGGCGTCATCAAGCAGGGCGCGACCGTCATCCTGGCGCAGCAGCCGGTGGACGCGGCGCAGGTGCTGCTGAAGAAGGCCGTCGAGGTCGACGCCACCGTGGCTCGCGAGGGCCTGGAGTTCGGCGTGACCGCCCGGCAGATCGCCGTCGGCGGGCAGATGCTCACCCTGCGCGGCCTGGGCGGTGAGTACGAGGAGGTCTACCTCCCGCTGCACGGCGCCCACCAGGCGCACAACGCTGCCGTCGCGCTCGCCGCGGTGGAGGCGTTCTTCGGCGTCGGCGCGCAGCGCGCGGAGCCGCTGGACATCGACACCGTGCGCAAGGCGTTCGCGGCCGTCTCCTCGCCGGGGCGCCTCGAGGTCGTACGGCGCTCGCCCACCGTCGTCCTGGACGCCGCCCACAACCCGCCGGGCGCGGAGGCCGCCGCCGAGGCGGTGCGCGAGGCGTTCGACTTCAGCCGGCTGATCGGCGTGGTCGGGGCGAGCGGCGACAAGAACGTGCGCGGTCTGCTGGAGGCATTCGAGCCGATCTTCGCCGAGGTCGTCGTCACCCAGAACTCCAGCCACCGCGCCATGGACGCGGACGAGCTGGCCGCCATCGCCGTCGAGGTGTTCGGCGAGGACCGCGTGCAGGTCGAGCCGCGGCTGCCCGAGGCCCTGGAGGCCGCGATCACGCTGGCCGAGGAGGAGGGCGAGTTCGCCGGCGGCGGGGTGCTGGTCACCGGCTCGGTCATCACGGTGGGCGAGGCCCGCCTGCTGCTGGGAAAGGGCTGAGGAGTCCGTCGTGCGTACGCTCTGTTCATCGACGCTGATCGGCGAGTTCTTCGTCATCGGGTTCGCCGCTCTCGTGGCCATGAAGGACCCGGACCTGTCCACGTCGACGGTCTGGCTGGTCAGCGGCATCGCCATGGTCCTGTGCGTGCTGCTGTGCGGCATGGTGACCCGGCCGGGCGGCGTCGCCCTCGGCTGGGCGCTGCAGCTCGCCCTGATCGCCTCCGGCGTCTTCGTCCCGGCCATGTACTTCATGGGCGCGGTGTTCGCCGCCCTGTGGTGGGCGTCGGTCCACTACGGACGGAAGGTGGACGAGGCGAAGGCCAGGTTCGCCGCCCGGGCGGAGTCCGCGGACCCCGGCCCCTCTACACCTGACGCTGCGTGACGGCGGCGAGGACACGCCCTGTAACCTCGTGCCACCGCACATGTCAGTCGTAAGGAGCCCCTCGTGAGCCAGCGCACCCTCGTCCTCCTCAAGCCCGACGCCGTCCGTCGCGGCCTGACCGGCGAGATCATCAGCCGTATCGAGCGCAAGGCCGGCTGGCAGATCACCGCGCTGGAGCTGCGCACCCTGGACCAGGACACGCTGGAGCAGCACTACGGCGAGCACAAGGGCAAGCCCTTCTACGAGCCGCTGGTGGAGTTCATGGCCTCCGGCCCGGTCGTGGCGCTGATCGTCGAGGGCGAGCGGGTCATCGAGGGGCTGCGCGCGCTGGCCGGCCCCACCGACCCGATCGCCGCCGCGCCCGGCTCCATCCGGGGCGACTACGGCGTCATCGTCCGGGAGAACCTGATCCACGCCTCCGACTCGGAGGAGTCCGCCGAGCGCGAGGTGAAGATCTTCTTCCCGGGCCGCGCCTGACCCCCCACCTGGCGGAATTTCCGCGAATTTTTCTGAGGGGGCGTCAGCTCCGCTCGGACCCCCGACCTGGGGCGGCCGTACCTTTTCGGCCGCCCTTCGGCATATGCGATGCCGATAGGGGGAACGTGTGCCCCCGATGGGCCGTCTCCACAAGCGGGGCGGCGCGCCATCTGGTGACAATGGCGGAGACCCTCGCGCAGTGTTCGCGCAGGCGCGTTTACGATGGAAGCCTTCGCGTCACAGCACCCGCCTCGCCGACCTGATATGCCCTCAAAAGCCAGGTAAGGCCAGATCAATCCGGATGGGGAACTCAATGTCGTTCATCGGCCGTGACATGGCTGTCGACCTCGGGACCGCCAACACGCTGGTGTACGTCAGGGGCCGCGGCATCGTGCTCAACGAGCCGTCCGTCGTCGCCATCAACACCAACACCGGTGGCATCCTCGCGGTCGGCGCCGAAGCGAAGAAGATGATCGGCCGCACCCCGGGCAACATCGTCGCCGTGCGTCCGCTGAAGGACGGTGTCATCGCGGACTTCGAGATCACCGAGCGTATGCTGCGCTACTTCATCCTGAAGATCCACAAGCGCCGCTACCTCGCCCGGCCGCGCGTCGTGGTCTGTGTGCCCTCGGGCATCACGGGCGTCGAGCGCCGCGCCGTCATCGAGGCGTCCTCCCAGGCCGGCGCCCGCCAGGTGCACATCATCGAGGAGCCCATGGCGGCCGCCATCGGCTCCGGTCTGCCGGTCCACGAGGCCACCGGCAACATGGTGGTGGACATCGGCGGCGGCACCACGGAGGTCGCGGTCATCTCGCTCGGCGGCATCGTCACCGCGCAGTCCATCCGGGTGGCGGGCGACGAACTGGACAACGCGATCATCCAGTACATCAAGAAGGAGTACAGCCTGCTGCTCGGCGAGCGCACGGCCGAGCAGATCAAGATCACGATCGGTTCCGCGTACGAACTCGACGCCGACGAACACACCGAGGTGCGCGGCCGCGACCTGGTCTCCGGACTGCCGAAGACCGTGGTCATCTCCGCCGCCGAGGTCCGCAAGGCCATCGAGGAACCGGTCAACGCCATCGTCGACGCCGTCAAGACCACCCTCGACAAGTGCCCGCCGGAACTGTCCGGCGACATCATGGACCGGGGCATCGTGCTGACCGGCGGCGGCGCCCTGCTGCGCGGGCTGGACGAGCGGCTGCGGCGCGAGACCGGCATGCCGATCCACATCGCCGAGGACCCGCTGGACAGCGTGGCGCTCGGCTCGGGCAAGTGCGTCGAGGAGTTCGAGGCGCTCCAGCAGGTGCTGGACGCCCAGCCCCGCCGATGAGTCCGCTCCCCGGACCTGCCGGCCGGGCGGCTCCCCGGATCCGCCGTGCGGGACCACTCCGCTCGTGCGGCGGGTCGTTGACATAGAGGCACAAGCTCCCGCAAATGGACCCCCAAGGTGAGCGCTCGAATCGCGCACACCGCCGGGGGTCCCCGAATTCCACTCGAGGAAAGGCACGGCCGCCGCACGTGAGGGACACGAAAGAGAGCCGGCTGCTCCTGGTCCTGCTGATCGCCATCGCGTTCGCGCTGATCACGGTGGACATCCGCGGGGGCCGGAACTCCCCTGTCGACGGCGCGCGGCAGGCCGCCGCCGCTGCCTTCGGCCCGATCGAGAACGGGCTGTCCTCGGCGGTCGACCCGGTCGGCGAGGCCGTCTCCGCCGTCCGCGACTCCGGGACCCGCCACGACCGGCTCGCCGCGCTGGAGAAGGAGAACGCGGCCCTCAAGGCGAAGCTCGGCAGCGACGACCGCAACCGCAGCCGCCTCACCCAGCTCGACAAGATGCTGAAGATCGCCGGCGAGGGCCAGTACGGCATCAAGGGCGCCCAGGTCATCGCCATAGGGTCGGCGCAGGGCTTCTCCTGGACCATCACCATCGACGCCGGCGCCGCCGATGGCATCCAGCGCGACATGACCGTGCTGAACGGCGACGGGCTCGTCGGCCGGGTCACTACCGTCGGCCCGCACACCGCCACCGTGCTGCTCGCCAACGACCCCGACTTCACCGTCGGCACCCGCATGGAGAACAGCGACGAACTCGGTTTCGCATCCGGCCAGGGCGACCGCCCGCTGCGGGTGGAACTCCTCAACGGCAAGGCCGAGGTGAAGAAGGGCGACCGCCTCGTCACCTTCGGCTCCCAGGCCGACAAGCCCTTCGTGCCCGGCGTCCCGGTCGGTGTGGTCTCCCGGATCGACCCCTCCGGCAGCGGCCTCACCCGCACGCTCTACGTCACGCCGTACGTCGGCTTCAGCAAGCTCGACGTCGTCGGCGTGGTCGTCCAGGGCCCCAAGCGGGACCCGCGCGACGAGGTCCTGCCGAGCAAGCCCAAGCCGACGCCCACGCCGACGGTGACCGTCACGGTCTCCCCCTCGGCTGGCGCGTCCGGCACCAACGAGCAGCAGCAGTAGGAGCTGAATCCCCATGCGCCTCAACCGGATCCTGCTCTCGACCGCACTGGTCGTCGTGGCCCTGGTGATCCAGGTGAGCGTCCTCGCCCGCCTCCATCTGCCGGGCGCCGTCCCCGACCTGCTGCTGCTCACCGTCCTCGGCCTCGCCATGGTGTACGGCCACGTCGGCGGCGCCCTCGTCGGCTTCGGCGCCGGACTGCTCGCCGACCTCGCCCCGCCCGCCGACCACGCGGCCGGCCGCTACGCCCTGGTGCTGTGCGTCATCGGCTACTTCGCCGGGCTCATCAAGCCGGAGAACGGCCGGCTGAAGTCCGCCACCGGCCCGATGGCCGTCGTGGTCGCCGCCGCCGTCGGCTCGACCCTGCTGTACGCGGGCGTCGGCGCCCTGGTCGGCGACACCGCCGCCCGTCATGTCGGCCTGCCCGGGCTGCTGTTCTCGGCCGCCCTGTACGACCTGCTGCTGGCCCCCTTCGTGGTCCCCGCGATCATGTGGCTGGCCCGCCGCTCCGACAACGACCCGCTCGCCGAGACCAGCCCCGCCGCCAAGGCGGGCGACATCTCCTCCGGCTGGCTCTCCTCCGGCACCGGACTGCGCGTCGGCGGTCAGCGCGGACTCGGCACCCTGAAGGCCAAGGCCCGCACCCGCTCCACCAGGGTCGGCCGCATCAAGGGGGTCAAGCGGCTGTGAACCCACCAGAGTTCACCCGAACGAGGCAATCGCGGCGGAACGCCGCCGCACCGGCGGATCGTTCATCATCCGTCCGCCCGCACACGCCAGCGCACTGAGAGGGGGAGACAGCCGCAGTGACCAACATTCCCGAGACCGGTCGGACCCCACGGGTCCAGATCCGGCTCGTCGTCATCCAGATCCTCGTCCTCTCCCTCCTCGGCACCCTCGGCGGCCGCCTGTGGTACCTGCAGATCCGCGAGGGCGCCGCGTACCAGAAGGAAGCCTCCGGCAACCACGTCCAGCAGGTCGTCGATCCCGCCGTGCGCGGCGACATCCTCGACGCCCGGGGGGTGCCGCTCGCCGACAACGAGACCCGCCTGGTCGTCTCCGCCTCCCGCACCGACCTGCTGAAGCAGAAGGACGACGGCAAGGCCGTCCTCACCAAGCTGGCCGGTGTCCTCGGCATGAAGGCCGCCGACGTCATGCGCAAGGTCCGGCTGTGCGACGCCAAGACCCCGCAGCCCTGCTGGAACGGCTCGCCCTACCAGCCGATCCCGATCACCGACGAGGCCAACGCCAAGCAGGCCCTGCAGATCCGCGAGCGCGCCGAGGACTTCCCCGGCATCACCGCCGAGCCGGAGGCCGTGCGCCGCTACCCGGGCCCGGGCAGGTCCAACACCTCCCAGGTCCTCGGCTACCTCTCGCCGGTCA
This sequence comes from Streptomyces sp. 1-11, assembly GCF_007176755.1. Classification (GTDB taxonomy): domain Bacteria; phylum Actinomycetota; class Actinomycetes; order Streptomycetales; family Streptomycetaceae; genus Streptomyces. The sequence continues at coordinate 359,106 of NZ_BJTV01000006.1, read as the reverse complement.
CCGACGAGGAGATCCAGAAGGCCAAGGACACCGACTCGCCCTACCTGCGCTCCGACATGGTCGGCCGCTCCGGCCTGGAGCGCCAGTACGACAAGGTGCTGCGCGGCAAGGCCGGCGTCACCCGCTACGAGGTGGACAACCTCGGCCGGGTCATCGGCAAGGCCGAGTCCGACGCCGCCCAGTCCGGCTCCAACCTGGTCACCAGCATCGACTCCCGGGTACAGCGCGTCGCCGAGTACGAGCTGGACAAGGCGATGAAGGTCGCCCGCCAGCAGTTCGACAAGATCACCGGCGAGAACTACAAGGCGGACTCCGGAGCCGTCGTGGTCATGGAGGCGAAGACCGGCCGGATAGTGGCCATGGCCTCGGCCCCGACCTACGACCCGAACGTCTGGGTCGGCGGCATCTCCGCCAAGGACTACAAGGCCCTCACCGGCAAGAACTCGGACTACCCGCTGCTCAACCGGGCCATCCAGGGCCAGGCCGCGCCCGGCTCGACCTTCAAGGTGGTCTCCACGGCCGCCGCGGTCGAGGCCGGATACCCCTTCGACGGCAACTACCCCTGCACCAGCTCCTACTCCGTCGGCAGCCAGGTCTTCAAGAACTTCGAAGGCGAGAACTTCGGCCCCATCTCCCTCGGCCGCGCCCTGGAGGTCTCCTGCGACACCGTCTTCTACGGTCTCGCCGACAGGGAGTGGAAGCGCGACGGCGGCATCAACCCCAAGAAGGGCAAGCCCAAGGACTACTTCTACAAGGCCGCCCACCAGTTCGGCCTCGGCAAGGAGACCGGCGTCGACCTCCCCAACGAGGTCACCGGACGCGTCCCCGACCGCCAGTGGAAGCTGGACTACTGGAAGGCCAACAAGGACGCCTGGTGCAAGTCCGGCAAGAAGGACGGCACCTACGTCGAGAAGATCGCGTACGAGAACTGCCTCGAGGGCAACAAGATGCGCGAGGGCGACTCGATCAACTACTCCATCGGACAGGGCGACACCCTCGTCACCCCGATCCAGGAGGCCGTGATCTACGGTGCCGTCGCCAACGGCGGCACCATGTACCAGCCGACCATCGGCAAGGCGGTCATCAGCGCTGACGGCAAGAAGGTCACGGAGATCAAGCCGACCAAGAGGGGCCGCCTGCCGGTCACCCAGGCCACCCTCAAGGGCATGGACGACGCCTTCGCCGGCGTCGTCACCCGCGGTACCGCCGCCTGGAAGTTCGGCGGCTGGCCGCAGAACAAGATCCCGCTGCACGCCAAGACCGGTACCGCCGAGGTCTACGGCAAGCAGACCACGTCCTGGCTCGCCACCTACTCCAAGGACTACACGGTGATCATGACGATCGCCCAGGCCGGTACGGGTTCCGGAGCCTCCGGTGAGGCCGTCCGCAACATCTACAGCGCGCTCTACGGCGTCCAGGGCGACGGCTCCATCGACAACAAGAAGGCCCTGCTGCCCGAGCCGCAGAAGAGCCTGCCGCAGGTCCGCACCGACGGCACCATCGCCTCCCCGAAGATCGCCGGCGACCCCGCCAAGGACGTCGAGGCCTCCCAGCAGAACAACCCCAGCAACGACGACGGCCAGCAGACCCCGGCCACCACGCCCCCGCCCACCACGGGCAACCGCGACACCCGCAGGCGCCACCGCAGGAGGGGAAGCCGGAGGATGCCCACATGACCAGCGCCAACAGCTTCTCCGTCTCCGGCTACGGACCCGAGCGGGCCGGCTGGACCAGGCTCTTCGCCCGCGACTCACTGGCCCGCCGGCTCGACTGGCCGATACTGCTGTCCGCCCTCGCCCTGTCCGGGATCGGCTCCCTGCTGGTCTTCTCGGCCACCCGCAACCGCACCGAGATCAACCAGGGCGACCCGTACTACTTCCTGCTCCGGCACCTGATGAACACCGGCATCGGGCTCGCCCTGATGATCGGCACGCTCTGGCTCGGCCACCGCGCCCTGCGCAACGCCGTGCCGATCCTCTACGGCCTGTCCGTCTTCGGCATCCTGGCCGTGCTCACCCCGCTCGGCTCCACCGTCAACGGCGCCCACTCCTGGATCGTGCTCGGCGGCGGTTTCTCGCTGCAGCCCTCGGAGTTCGTGAAGATCACGATCATCCTGGGCATGGCCATGCTGCTCTCGGCCCGCGTGGACGCCGGTGACAAGGAGCACCCCGACCACCGCACGGTCCTGCAGTCCCTCGGCCTGGCCGCGGTGCCGATCCTGATCGTGCTGCTCATGCCCGACCTCGGATCGGTCATGGTCATGGTGGTCATCATCCTCGGCGTGCTGCTCGCCTCCGGCGCCTCCAACCGCTGGGTCTTCGGCCTGATCACCGCCGGCACCGTCGGCGCGATCGCCGTCTGGCAGCTGCACATCCTGGACGAGTACCAGATCGCCCGCTTCGCCGCCTTCGCCAACCCCGACCTCGACCCCGCCGGCGTCGGCTACAACACCAACCAGGCCCGCATCGCCATCGGCTCCGGCGGCCTCACCGGCGCCGGCCTCTTCCACGGCTCCCAGACCACCGGCCAGTTCGTCCCCGAGCAGCAGACGGACTTCGTCTTCACGGTCGCCGGCGAGGAACTCGGCTTCGTCGGCGCCGGCCTGATAATCCTCCTCCTCGGCATCGTCCTGTGGCGTGCCTGCCGCATCGCCCGCGACTCCACCGAGCTGTACGGCACGGTCGTCGCCGCCGGCATCATCGCCTGGTTCGCCTTCCAGGCCTTCGAGAACATCGGCATGACCCTCGGCATCATGCCGGTCACCGGCCTGCCCCTGCCCTTCGTGTCCTACGGCGGCTCGTCGATGTTCGCGGTGTGGGTGGCCGTCGGCCTCCTGCAGTCCATCAAGGTGCAACGCCCGATGTCCGCGTGAACCCGGCCCCGGGAAGGGGGACTGAGCAGGCCGTTCGGGGCTAGATTCTCTTCATGGCGGACACGAAACGCGAGATCGAGCGCAAGTACGAATCCGATGACAGTGGGCTGCCCGACCTGACCGGCGTCGGCAAGGTGGCGGACGTCCTCGACAGGGGCCTCGTCGAGCTGGACGCCACCTACTACGACACCGCCGACGAACGCCTGGCCGCCGCCTCCCTCACCCTGCGCCGCCGCACCGGCGGCTCGGACGACGGCTGGCACCTGAAGTTCCCGGTCGCCCCCGGCGTCCGCGACGAGATCAGGGCACCCCTGTCCGACACCGTCCCCGCAGAACTCGCGGCCCTGGTCCGCTCCCGCGTCCGGGGCGCCGAACTGCTCCCCGTCGTCCGGCTCCGCTCCGCCCGCGACGTACGCCACCTGGTCGACGCCCGCGGCGCCCTGCTCGCCGAGGCCAGCGTCGACACCGTCACCGCCGAACGCCTCAACCGGGCCGGCGGCGCCACCCACTGGACCGAGATCGAGGTCGAACTCGCCGACGACGTCGACCCGGCCCTCCTCGACAAGATCGACAAGCGCCTGCGCAAGGCAGGGCTGCGGCCGTCCACCGCCCCCTCCAAGCTGGCCCGGGCCCTGGAGCAGACCGGCGGCACCCGCACCCGGCCCGCAAAGCCCGCGCCGCCCGCGACCGCCGGCGACCACGTCCTCGCCTACCTGCGCGAACAGCGCGACGAGATCCTCGACCGCGACCCGGCCGTACGCCGCGACATCCCGGACTCCGTGCACAAGATGCGCGTCGCGACCCGCCGCATGCGCAGCACCTGCCAGACCTTCCGCACCGTCCTCGACCGCGCCGCGACCGCCCCGGTCGCCGCCGAGCTGAAATGGCTCGCCGGCGAACTGGGCGCCGACCGCGACCAGGAGGTCCTGGCGGAGCGCCTCACCACCGCCCTCGGCGAGCTCCCGCCCGACCTGGTCCTCGGCCCCGTGCTCCAGCGGCTCACCGGCTGGGCCGAGGCCCGGCACGGCAGCACCCGCGGCCACCTCATCGCCATCCTCGACTCCGCCCGCCAGCAGGCCCTGCTCGACAACATCGACGCCCTCCTCGCCGACCCGCCGTTGCGCCCGAAGGCCGCCGGGAAACCCGGCAAGGTGCTCGCCAAGGCCGTACGCAAGGACCTGGACAAGGTCGCCCGCCTGATCACCCACGCGCTGGAGCTGCCGCCCGGCCAGGACCGCGACGTCGCCCTGCACGAGGCGCGCAAGAAGGCCAAGCGCACCCGCTACGCCGCCGAGGCCGCCATCCCCGCGCTCGGCTCCCCGGCCAAGTCACTGGCCAAGTCGATGAAGTCCCTCACCTCCCTGCTCGGCGAACACCAGGACAGCGTCATGGCCCGCCACACCCTGCGCGAGCTGGCCGCGGTCGCCCACGCGGCGGGGGAGAGCACCTTCACCTACGGCCTGCTCTTCGGCAGGGAGGAGCAGCGCGCGGCGGCCGCCGAGGCCGAGCTGCCGGGCCTGTGGGCGGAGATCGAATCGGGGGCGTCGGTCTGAGCGTGCGGGGGACCCCTCCGGGCGGGTTAGGCTGAATGGTCACCCCTGTCAGCTCATGAAGGTTCGCGAGATGCCTGTCGAGTCGGTTTTCCCGCAGCTCGAAGCTCTGCTCCCCCACGTGCAGAAGCCGATCCAGTACGTCGGCGGTGAACTCAACTCCACCGTCAAGAACTGGGACGAGTGCGACGTCCGCTGGGCGCTCATGTACCCGGACGCCTACGAGGTCGGACTGCCCAACCAGGGCGTCATGATCCTCTACGAGGTACTCAACGAACAGGAGGGCGTCCTCGCCGAGCGCACCTACAGCGTGTGGCCGGACCTGGAGGCGCTGATGCGTGAGCACGGCGTCCCGCAGTTCACCGTGGACACCCACCGCCCCGTGAAGGCGTTCGACGTGTTCGGCCTCAGCTTCTCCACGGAGCTCGGCTACACGAACATGCTCACGGCGCTGGACCTCGCCGGAATCCCCCTGGAGTCGAAGGACCGCGGGCTGGACGACCCGATCGTCCTGGCCGGCGGCCACGCCGCCTTCAACCCGGAGCCGATCGCCGACTTCATCGACGCGGCGGTCATCGGCGACGGCGAGCAGGCCGTCCTCGACATGACCCGCATCATCCGCGAATGGAAGGCGGAGGGCCGCCCCGGCGGCCGCGAGGAGGTCCTGCTCCGCCTGGCCAAGACGGGCGGCGTCTACATCCCCGCGTTCTACGACGTCGAGTACCTGCCCGACGGCCGTATCGGGCGTGTCGTCCCCAACCGGTCCGGCGTCCCGTGGCGCGTGTCCAAGCACACCGTCATGGACCTCGACGAGTGGCCCTACCCCAAGCAGCCCTTGGTCCCGCTCGCCGAGACGGTCCACGAGCGCATGTCGGTCGAGATCTTCCGCGGCTGCACCCGCGGCTGCCGCTTCTGCCAGGCCGGCATGATCACCCGCCCGGTGCGCGAGCGCTCGATCACCGGCATCGGCGACATGGTCGACAAGGGCCTCAAGGCGACCGGCTTCGAGGAGGTCGGCCTGCTCTCGCTGTCCTCCGCGGACCACTCGGAGATCGGTGACATCGCCCAGGGCCTGGCCGACCGCTACGAGGACGACAAGATCGGTCTGTCCCTGCCGTCCACCCGGGTCGACGCCTTCAACATCGACCTGGCGAACGAGCTGACCCGCAACGGCCGCCGCTCCGGCCTCACCTTCGCCCCGGAGGGCGGCTCGGAGCGCATCCGCAAGGTCATCAACAAGATGGTCTCGGAAGAGGACCTGATCAGGACCGTCGCCACGGCGTACGGCAACGGCTGGCGCCAGGTGAAGCTGTACTTCATGTGCGGCCTGCCGACCGAGACGGACGACGACGTCCTGCAGATCGCCGACATGGCGACCCACGTGATCCAGAAGGGCCGCGAGGTCTCCCGGTCGAACGACATCCGCTGCACGGTCTCGATCGGCGGCTTCGTGCCCAAGCCCCACACCCCGTTCCAGTGGGCGCCCCAGCTCTCCGCCGAGGAGACCGACGCCCGCCTGGAGAAGCTCCGCGACAAGATCCGCGGCGACAAGAAGTACGGCCGCTCGATCGGCTTCCGCTACCACGACGGCAAGCCCGGCATCGTCGAGGGCCTGCTCTCCCGCGGCGACCGCCGCATCGGCGCCGTCATCCGCGCGGTCTACGACGACGGCGGCCGCTTCGACGGCTGGCGCGAGCACTTCTCCTACGACCGCTGGATGGCCTGCGCGGACAAGGCGCTCGCCCCCTTCGGCGTGGACGTCGACTGGTACACCACCCGTGAGCGCACCTACGAGGAGGTCCTGCCCTGGGACCACCTCGACTCCGGCCTGGACAAGGACTGGCTCTGGGAGGACTGGCAGGACGCCCTCGACGAGACCGAGGTCGAGGACTGCCGCTGGACCCCGTGCTTCGACTGCGGCGTCTGCCCTCAGATGGACACCAGTATCCAGATCGGCCCGACGGGCAAGAAGCTGCTGCCGCTGACCGTCGTCGACAAGTAGCCGGTGGGCCTCGTGCGCGGGAGGGAGCGCCGGGGCCCTTCCGCCTCCGGGAGGCAGAGGGTGCCGAATGCCGCCGGCGAGGTCATCATGGGACCGTGACGGAGCTTTTCCCGCCGATGCCCTTGTCGGAGTGGCGGGACACCAAAGAGACCCTGCACCGCTTCGAGCAGATCGTCGGCAAGATCCGCCTGGCGGCGAGCGCCCGGCGCAACCATTGGTGGAACGTCCCGTTCCATGTCACGGGGCGGGGCATCACCACGCGTCCGATGGGCCAGGTCGACGGGAATCCGATCTTCACGATCGACTTCGACTTCGTCGACCACCGGCTCGTCGTCGCGACGCTGGACGGCGAGGAGCGGTCCTTCCCGCTTCCGGGCCAGTCCGTCGCGTCCTTCCACGACGCGACCCTGGCCGCGCTGAACGCGCTGGGCGTCCAGGTGGACATCGCCATCCCCAGGCCCTTCGACCTGCCCGACACCGGCCGGCCGTTCGCCCAGGACACCGAGCACGCGACCTACGATCCGTCGGCCGCCAACCGCTACTGGCGGATCCTGAGCCAGGTGGCGTCCGTGCTGGAGGAGTTCGCGGCGGGCTACTCGGGCAAGAGCAGCCCGGTTCACCACTTCTGGCACACCTTCGACATCGCCCACAGCCGGTTCTCCGGGCGGCAGGTCGACCAGCCCCGGCAGGTCGACCCGGTCACTCGGGAGGCGTACTCCCGGGAAGTGATCAGCTTCGGCTTCTGGTTCGGCGACGACACCTTCACCGAGCCCGCCTTCTACTCCTACACCGCCCCTGAGCCCGCCGGCCTGGCCGGGGAGCCGCTCAGCCCGGCGTCCGCGCGGTGGGTCGCGCGCGGCGACAGCCACCTGGCGGTGCTGCGCTACGACGCGGCCCGCGCCGAGACCGATCCCCGTGCCACCGTCCTCGCCTTCTACGACAGCGCCTACCGGGCCGGGGCCGGACGGGCCGGATGGGACATCGCGACGCTCGCGTGCCCCGGAGGCGTCACGGACGCGGTCCGGCAGGGCTGACTCCCGGTCCGGTGAAGTCCGCCGGCCCGGTCCGGCAAGCCCGGTGCTAGAGCTGAGGGCCCCCTCCCGCTCCGGGAGGGGGCCCGAAGGTGTGCGGCCGGTTCCGCTCTCAGCCGCCGCCCTGGTCGACGGGCAGGTGGATCGGGCCGCGCAGGATGGGGCTGCGGCGGTACGGCGGGGGATCGGCGACCAGCCGGGGACCGTCCAGGCGGCGTGCCAGTTCGGTCAGCGCGATCTGGGTCTCCCGCCGGGCCAGCGGGCCGCCGAAGCACAGGTGGATGCCGCTGCCGAAGCCCAGGTGCTGGTTGTCCCGCCGGTCAGGGTCGAAGCGGTCGGGATCGTGGAAGCGGTCCGGGTCGCGGCTGCCCGAGGCCAGCATGAGCATGATCTGCGAGCCCTTCGGGATGACGGTGTCCGCGACGCTGATGTCGCTGTACGCCGCCCGCCAGGGAATGATGTGCACGGGCGGCTCGTAGCGCAGCAGTTCCTCGACCAGCGGCACGACCAGGTCCGGTTCGGCGCGCAGCCGCTGGAGCACCTCGGGCTGGCGCAGCAGGGTGAGCATGCCGTTGGTGATGAGGTTGACGGTGGTCTCGTGGCCGGCGATCAGCAGCAGGTTGGCGGTGGCGACGATCTCCTCGTCGGTCATCCGTCCGTCCGGCCCGTCGTCGTTGGCCAGCCGGGACAACAGGTCGTCTCCCGGCTTGCCGTGGCGTTGTTCGAGCAGTCCGCCCAGGTACTGGCGCAGGGCCTGCCTGGCCTTTATCCCGTTGTCCAGTTTCTCCTTCGGGTCGGTTTTCGGGTCGTAGGCGATCGCGTCGATGATGTCGTTCACCCACAGGCGGAACCTGGGCTCGTCCTCGCGCGGCACGCCGAGCAGGTGGCAGATGACCGTGACGGGGAACGGGTAGGCGAAGTCGTCGACGATGTCGATCCGTTCCTTGCCCGCGAAGTCGTCGATGAGACGGCTGACGACGGCGGTCAGGTCGGGGTCCAGGCCGGCCACCAGCCCGGGGGTGTGCGGCGGGCCGAAGTGGCGCATCGCCATGCGCCGCATGCGGTCGTGTTCGGGCGGGTCCATGTTGATGAACGCCGGCGTGGTCGTGCCCTCGGCCGAGGGCATCGGGTGGGACAGGTTGCGGACGTCGGAGCTCAGGTGCGGGTCGTGCAGCAGGTCCGCGATCTCGCGGTAGGTGCTGACGACGTAGCTGCCGTCCTCCTGCCGGGCCACCGGGGTCCGGCGCAGTTCGGCGTACAGCGGGTACGGGTCGGGCCGGGAGGAGTAGTCGAGGATCCGGTGGAGGGTGTCGGGCGTCTCGGTCGTGGTCATCTCGCTTCCCCTCCTAGCGGTGGTTCTGCTGCGCGGCCGTGACCCGCCGTTCGCCCGGGTCGTGACCGGTGACGACCACGGTGGCGCCCTGGGCGAGCAGGGCGGGACCGGGGAAGTCGACCGGAACCGGCTTCATGTCGGCGGGCTGGTCGGGTGTGGGGCAGGGCGGCGGGAAGGGCGCGGCCGTCTCGATCAGCCGCCGGTAGTGGTCGAGCCACTTCGCGTTGTTGAAGCTCACCGCCGCGGTGACCCGGCCCCGGTAGCCGTACGCGGCCACGAAGCGCTGTTCGGACACCGATCCCTGGGTGACGACCACCTCGTCGGCGAAGGTCGGCACGCCGACGGACTTGATGTTGACGCCGAACTGGATGGACCAGAACAGCGGCAGGGTCAGGTGGGGCCAGCGGTCCGCCTGGCCGCTGACCATGTTGTGCGCCGCGACCTCGGCCTGTTCCACGGCGTTGGCCCAGTGCTCCAGCGAGATGAGCCGGTACTCGTAGACCGGGTTGGGGCAGCGGGCCACGTCCCCGGCGGCGAAGACGTCGTCGGTGATCAGGCCGTCGAGGGTGAGGGCACGGCAGCCCGTGTCGCAGGCGATCCCCCAGACGCCGGCCGCCAGTCCCGAGCCCCGCAGCCACTCGGTGTTGCGGATGCCCCCGAGCGCCACCACGGCCACGTCGGCGTCGACCGTGCTGCCGTCGTCGAAGTGGGCGCGGCGGAAGTGCCCCTGGGCGTCGCCCTCCAGCCGGGTGACCTTGACGCCGCAGCGCAGGTCCACGCCGTGCGCGCGCTGCATGCCCGCGGCTACCTCGCCGATCATCGCGCCGAGCGCCCCGACCAGCGGGAACGGCGCGAGCTCGGCGACGGTGACCGGGATGTCCCGTTCCCGGCAGATGGAGGCGATCTCGGAGCCGGTGAATCCGGCGCCGATGACGAGCACCCGGGAGGGGCCGGCGGCCAGGGCCTGCTGCAGGCCCTCGGCGTGTTCGCGGGTGCGCAGCACGAAGACGCCGTCCAGGGCCGCCTCGCTCTCGACGAACCAGGGCCGGGCCCGTACCCCGGTGGAGATGAGCACCCGGTCGAAGGGGATCTCCCGTCCGTCGGCGAGGCACACGTGGTTGGCCGCCATGTCCAGCCCGCTGGCGGGCACGCCCAGCAGCCACTCCGCCTCGACGGCACGGCGGCGCGGCAGTGTGGTGTCGCCGGCCGGTACCCACCCGGTCAGTACCTGCTTGGACAGGGGCGGGCGGTCGTAGGGCTCGCCCAGCTCGTCACCGATCATGGTCAGCGATCCGGTGAAACCCTCGTCGCGCAGGGTCTCCGCGGCCCGCAGTCCCGCCAGCGACGCCCCGACGACCACGATGCGGCCGTCGCGCTTGAAGGCCCGGAGGTTGTCGGCGCTGGTCATGACGCCGTCGCCTCGATCGGTGCGTTCTCGCCCGTGGGTTGTCCTTCCAGCCGGTCGACGAGGATCGCCTGGACCGGGCAGGCGGCCGCGGCGCGCAGTACCTGCTCGCGCTGGGCGTCGTCGGGTCCGGGGTGGTACATCAGGGCTTCCTCGCCGTGCATCCGGAAGGCGTCCGGAGCCAGGAAGGCGCACTGGGCGTACCCCTGGCACCTGGAAAGATCAACGACAACTCTCATCCCGACCTCCACAGGGACTACGGAACTGCGGACCCCGGGAGCCGGTGTCACCGCGGCACGCACGGCGCGCGGGAAGACGTTCGATGAGCGGAATGAGGCAGCCGCCCGCTCCTGCGGACATGCGAGGGGCCGCACCGTGCTCGTCGGGTATCTGCAGCAGAATTGGCCGTCGCCGACAGGGCGAACGTCACCTGTGAAGCCGCCCGGAGAAGCCGACCCTGTTGTGACAAAAGCCTAGCTCCGGTGCATATCCCTCGCACACCGGGCACCTTGCGCTCCGCCGTGGGGCGTCTGGGCCGCCCGGGTGCGCAGGAACCGGTGGAGCCGTGCCGCCGTTCACCCGCGGGCCGCCTGCCCGTGCGGTCCGGGCGCGTTTGGACGACTCTTTACGAGTGGCGGGTGGGCGGATGGTGGGTGGCCGCGCGGTGATCGGTGCGGTTCTTCGATGTGCCGGAGGCACGCATGGGAAAAGTGCTGGGTGATGTGCTGGGCCTGGCGGCCGGTGTCGCCGTCAGTCCTCTTCCGGTCATCGCGCTCATCATCGTGCTGGCGACGCCGCGCGGCCGGGTGAACGGTCTGGTGTTCACCGCGGGCTGGCTGGTGGGCCTGTCGGGCCTGGGCGCGGTGATGCTGGTGATCGGCGGACAGGGGAGCGCCGGCGAGCACGGGCAGCCGGCCGACTGGGTGGGGGCCCTCAAGCTCGCGCTGGGCGTCGCGCTGATCCTGTTCGCGGTGCGGATGTGGCGCCGTCGCCCCACCGACGTCACACAGGCCCGGCTGCCCAGGTGGATGGCGGCGATCGACGGCTTCCCCGCCGTGAAGATCTTCCTGCTCGCCCTCCTGCTGTCGGCCGGAAACCTGAAGAACGCCCCGCTGACCATCGCCGCGGCCGCCTCCATCAGCGCGTCGGGACTGCCGGCCGGGCAGCAGATCGGCGCCCTGGCGCTCTTCGTCGTGGTCGCCTCCCTCGGTCTGCTGATCCCGCTGGCGGTCTACCTGGTCATGCGGGAGCGGGCGAAAGGCACTCTGGCCAACTGGAAGGAGTGGGCCGCGCGGCACAACATCGCCGTCATGGCCGTCCTGTTCTTCGTGTTCGGGCTGAAGCTGCTGGGGGACGGCATCGGTGTGCTGAGTTCCTGACCCGAACCCGCACGCCGGCTCCCCGGTATCCACACCTCACGTCAACTCCACAAGATCGCTTCGTCGTTCGACGCGTCACACGTCCCGCTGAAACGGCGGCGACACGGCGGCCGCCGCTCGCGCACGGCGCACCCTTCATCAAGCTGGTGTCTTCTGCGAAGGAGACGCCACCGTGCGAATTTCTGACATCCAGCGCTGCGAGGTCCGGCCCGGACGACTCGTCGAGTGGACGTTCAGCCCTGCGACCGTGGAGGCCGCCGCGGTGCTGCCGCCGGACCCGCGGCCGCCGGCGTACATCCAGGAGTCGCACATCCGGACGGCCCGTTCGGTGCGGGAGGACGGACTGTTCGTACCGACCTGGCTGGGCACCGCGTTCGACCTGCCCGGGCGGGCCGACCTCGATGCCCTGGAACGGGCCCTGCGAAGCTGGACGTTGCGTCACGAGACGCTGCGCAGCGGTTTCCGGTGGGCCGACGACGACATGCACCGGTTCACCCTCGACGAGCGGGACGTGTCCCTGCACCGCGAGGTGGTCGGCGACTTCGCCGACACCAACGCCCTGGTCCGGTACCTGCAGGATCGGTTCGACGTGGCGGCGGACGCGCTCGGCTGGCCGAACCTCATCTACGCGGCGGTCGTACGCGAGGACTCCACCAGCGTGTACATGGCCTTCGACCACACCAACGTCGACGCCTACTCGCTGCAGCGCATCCCCGACGAGATCCACGAGTTGTACACCGCGGACGTCGCCGGCCGGCCCGCCGCCGGGCCGCCGCCGGGCAGTTACGTCGACTTCTGCGAGCAGGAGCGGACCAGCGCGGACGGGATCGACGACACCCACGCGATCGTGGCCCGCTGGCGGGAGTTCATCGGCCGGTGCGAGGGCAGGCTCCCGGAGTTCCCCGTCGATCTCGGTCTGCGGCCCGGCGACGCGCTGCCGGCCCAGAAGCTGCTGTGCGAGCCGCTCGTCGACGCGGCCGCCGCCGCCGCGTTCGAGGCGTACTGCAGGCCCTACGGCGGCAGCCTGGTCGGGGTCCTGGCCGCGACGAGCCTGATCGTCCACGAGCTGGGCGGGCAGCCGGTCTACCGCACGGTCGTGCCGTTCCACACCCGGCTGAAGTCGGCGTGGTCCGACTCCGTCGGCTGGTACGTCGGCGGTGCGCCGATCGAGGTGCCCGCGGCGCGGAGCTTCGACGACGCGCTCGCCACGGTCCGCGCCGAGCTGAGGACCAACCGGTCGCTGGCGCGGATCCCGCTGGCCCGCGTACTGCGCCTGCTCGGCGCGGACTTCCGGCCGACCTCGCCCGACATGTACTCGATCGTCTCGTACGTGGACGCCCGCCCGACTCCCGGTTCGGCCCGCTGGGCCGAGCAGAAGGCGTACGGGCTGATCCGGGTCTCGTACGGCGACCAGGTGTGCGCCTGGGTCAACCGGCTGGACGAGGGCCTGTGGTTCGCCTGCCGCTACCCGGACACCGAGGTCGCGTACAAGAACGTACGGCTGTACAGGGAGAAACTGCGGGACTTCATCCGCTCCGTGCCCGCGCACGACCCCTCCGCACGCGATTTCCAGCGGGTCGCGGAGCCGGCCTTCCTCTGACGAACTCCGCTCGGTCGCGCAGGAGTTCGTCAACTCGGCGCAGCGTGCGGTCAATCGGCGTCCCGCGGTGACCTCGTTGGGGCTGTACCGCCCCCGACCGGACCAGGAATGTGGAATGCCCCGTCCGGCTACTGCTAGTGTCTGATCGGTCACGCTAGGCAATCAAATTCGTTGTTCAGGCAAAGGACTGAGGGTTCCATGCGCAAGTTCCAGCAGGTTGTGATCGCGGCGATGGCGGCCGGCGGTCTGTCCGCCATCGGTGTCGGCGCGGCGGTCGCCGCCCCCGCCGACCACGGGCCGAAGGTGACCGACTCCTACCGCCCGTACCAGGAGTGCAGCCCGCAGACGGTGGCGGAGAGCAACATCCCGGTGGGCGTACTCGGTATCGCCGGCAACCTGGACACCGCCTGTGGCCAGTACAACACCGCTTTCAACGGCTGAGTCCGGCTCGGTGCGGCCGGTTCCCGGGCGCCCCTGCACAGGAAGACGCATCGACATGTTCAGCAGGATGAAGTTCGCGGCCGTCGCCGGGCTCGTCGGCGGCCTCACCGTGGTCTGCGCCGGTGTCACCCAGGCGTTCGCCGCCGGAGGGCCGACGCCCTGCGCCCACGACCTCCAGGGCAACGTCAGCTGCTCGCAGCGGATCAAGGGCGAGGTGCCGGAGGGTGGCACCATCCCCCATCAGGAGACCTGCGTGCCGGTGCAGCCCCTGAGGCTGCCCGCCCTGGGTGGCGGCGTCACCCGGATCGGCCCCGAGGTCACCTGTTCCCCCGCGACGGTGGGGGTGCCGATCGGAAAGGGCGACGGGGAAGAGGAGTCGCTCGACCAGTTCTCCTGAGTGCCGGATCCGGAATCTTCCGGTCGCACCGTCCGCCGGATGCCGCTTCGAGTTGCCGACGCGACATGAACGGTGTAGATCCTCGGCAACTACGGCGCGTGTGTATAAGCTCACGTTACGTAGTCGAACCGGGCGTCCTGCCCGGGTACGAAAGGGTCTATACATGCGTAAGTTTCAGCGCGCTGCGCTCGTAGCGGCGGCGGTGGCCGGGCTCTCCCTCTTCGGCGCCGGGGCCAGCTTCGCCGGCGAGAACGACGCGCCTCCGTCGATCAGCGCCGTGGCCAACTCCTCGGCCAACGCTGTCGCCGTCGGCGGCAACTTCGTCCAGCCGCAGGGCCAGCCGGAGGGTCAGCCGGAGGAGCAGCCGCAGGCGCAGGGCCAGCCCGAGGAGCAGCCGCAGGGTCAGCCGCAGGAGGAGCAGAAGAACGACGAGCCCGAGCAGGGCTACGGCGAGCACGGCGGGGAGCAGTAAGGAAGTAGTCCGTCCACCGGTGTCCGGGTGACACCGTGGCGAAGGCAGCCCGGGCGCGCGCCGGCCGTAACGGCACGCGTCCGGGCTGCCGTGATTCCACCGCCGGTCCGGTCCGGACGTCAAGTCCGCTCGGTGAAGGCGGTGTTCAGGGATATCGGCCCGGGCGCACGCCGGTCAGAGGTGACGGCGCCCGGGCCTCCGTCTTGAGGAAGGGAACACAGCACATGTTCAACGCGCAGAAGACCGCGGTCGTTTCGGGACTCGTGGGGAGCCTCGCCGCGCTCTGCCTCGGCGCCGGCCAGGCGTACGCCGGCGGGGTCGAGGGGGGCTGCGGCGGCACCGCGCACAGTGGCGCCGCATGTGTTCAGAAGAACGACTCACACGTCGACAAGGACGGCACGCGCGTCGTCCGGCAGAGCCAGAGCTGCTCCCCGGCCGACCGTCCGAACGTCGTGTTCTCCGGGGACGAGACCGCGGGCGGGACGCCGGCCCAGAACGGGCAGGTCATCGACTGCTCCAACACGGCGGAGCTGCCCAAGGGCTTCAAGAAGCCGCACGTCGACTTCTGATCGCCGCCGGCGCGGGCAGTCCGCTCCCGGGCAGCGGCAAGCCCCGGCGCCCCGACCGAGGGTCGGGGCGCCGGGGCTTGCCGTTTTGTCCGTCAGCCGCTGAACGCGCTGTTGCTGCAGCCCATGGTCGAGCCGTTGGACGTCTTCTGCGCGCCCGGGTTGCCCTCGCCGTTCAGCAGGTTGCCGCCCAGGCCGTTGGCGATGCCGAGGTTGCCCAGGATGTCGACGTTCAGGTCGTGCGACTTGCAGTTGGCGCTCTGCTCGATGTTGAACTCGTCGCCGCCCTTGCCCCAGCCTTCGCCGGCCTGGGCGGCGCCGGCCCCGAGGAACCCGACGCTGGCGAGGGTGGCGAGGAGGACGGCGGTCGTACGGAGCTTGTGCATGTGATCTCCCGGTGGGGTGAGGGGGGAAGAACGTGGAGGACGTCGATGGCCCCGGCGCCGGGCGCGGGCCGCGGTGCCGGGACCATCCACACTCCGGCGCCGGTGCGCCGGACCGAGGCTCAGAACGCGCTGTTGTTGCAGCCCATGGTCGAGCCGTTGTGGGTGTTCTGGGCACCCGGGTTGCCCTCACCGTTCAGGCCGTTGCCCAGCACACCGTCGAGCAGGCCGACGTTGCCGAGGAGGTCCAGGTTCAGGTCGTGCGACTTGCAGTTGGTGCTCTGCTGGATGTTGAACCTGTCGCCGTGGTCGCCGCCCTTGCCGCCCGCGGCCTGGGCCGTGCCGCCGACGAGCCCGATGCTGCCGAGGGCGGCGACCAGGACGGCGACGTTACGAAGCTTGCGCATGTCATCTCCGGTGGAGTGGGGGTGCGATCTGTGGCAGATCGACGTTTTACAGTTACGGGAGATTAGTGCGAAATGCCCTGAATTGAACGGCGGCGCGCCGATCTTCCGCCAGCGCCGGAAGGTCCCTGCCCGGCACCGGAGATGACGGGCCGTCGGATGCCGGCACGTGTCAGGCGGACGCCCGGGCGGCGGCCCCGGCCGTCAGAACTGCTGGGCGCTGGCCAGGGAGTTCGACTGGCTGTTGGCCTGGGTGCAGTCGACGCCCCGGGTCTGGGCGGCGGCGAGCAGGGCGATCGGGACGTTCGCGTCGAGCAGGTTCTGCGGGCTGCACTCCTGGTACGGACGGAACAGGTTGTTCTGGCCCACCGGACCGCCCTGGTTGTTCGTGTTGTTCGTGTTGTTCGCCGGCTGCGTGGCCTGGGGGGTGATCTGGGGGCTGATCTGCGGGTTCAGCTGGGGGTTGAGCTGCGGGGCGACCTCGGCGCCCCGCTCCGGGGCCGCCTGCCGGGCCGCCTGCTGCGGGGCCGGTGAACCGTAGGTCTGCGCGGTCGCCTGGGACGAGGTGGCCGAGGCGGCCTGGGCGTCCGGCTGCGAGGCGGGAGGTGGAACGGTCCCGTTGTAGGCGGCGGGGGCGGCGGAGCTCGGGCCGGCGCCGACGGCGGTCAGACCGCCCGCAGCTGCGATGACGAGCGCGACGTGGTGAAGCTTGCGCATGGAATCCTCGGCCCTTCGTTGACCTGTGCGCGGAACCTGGTGGAAACGGGGCGGCACAGCCTGCGCTGTCCCGCGGCCCATCGCGGCCGACGGCCGCGATGGGCCGCCGAGCCTGGCCCGTGGGGAACGAGCGTGAAACGGCCGCGGACACGGCCGCCGCTTCGGGGGTCACCCATTCGACGCAAGGGCGCGGGCAGGCGCATGCCCTGGTGCGGGCCCCCCGGACTGCGGCAAACGGGTGACGCGCTTCGGGGCACCGTGACCACGGCGCGGAAGTCCTCGTTCCGACGGGAGAAGGCAGCGACCGTGGACTCAACGAGGGCGAGGAATCTCGCTGCCCGCTCCCACGCGACGTCCGCGTGCCAGCCGCGTCCGCGTGCCAGTCAGCGGTAACGCTGCCGGCGGTGCGGTGTGAACACCGCACCGGCTGTGCGCGTGACGGCACGAACGCAATTGCTTTCCCTTTTCAGGTATCGAAGGGCCGAGGGTTTCATGCGCAAGCTTCACAGGGCCGCGCTCGTTGTAGCGGCGGCCGGCGGTCTGTCCGTCATCGGTGTGGGCGTCAGCCATGCCGATTCCCCAGTCGGACAGGGCAGCGCCGTTCCGGCGCCGGCCCCCGACCAGCCGGCGCCGCAGGCCTACGCCCCGGCCCCCGCTCCACAGCCGGCGCCCCAGGCGTACGCCCCGGCCCCGGCTCCGCAGCCCGCCCCGCAGGCCTACGCTCCGGCTCCCGCTCCGCAGCCGGCGCCCCAGGCGTACGCCCCGGCCCCGGCTCCGCAGCCCGCCCCGCAGGCGTACGCCCCGGCCCCGGCTCCGCAGCCCGCCCCCCAGGTCTACGCCCCGGCTCCGCAGGCGCCCCAGCAGACCGGTTACGCCACGGCGTCGGCCGTGTCGCAGGGCTCGGCCCAGGCCACCGTGTCGCCGTACGCCCCGCAGCAGCAGTACCCGCAGCAGCAGTACGCGCAGCCCGCGCCGTACCCGCAGCAGCAGCCCTACCAGCAGCCCGCGCCGTACCAGCAGGCCGCCCCCGCGCAGCCGGCGGCGCAGGTCGTTCCGCAGGTGATGCCCCAGGTCATGCCGCAGGTCGCCCCCCAGGTGGCCATGCCCGAGGCCATGCAGGAGCCCCCGGCGCATGTCGCCCCGCAGGTGAACCCGCAGGTCAACCCCCAGGTGAACCCGCTGGTCAATCCGATCATCGCGCCCGGGAGCGGGCCGGGGCTGTCCCCGGTCGGCCTCGGCCAGGTCGCGGCGCCGCCCGTCGGCCAGCTCGGGCTTCCCCGGATCGGCTGACCCCGCCCGGCGCGGGCGCTGCGTGTCCCTCCGGCACACGCAAGCCGTGTCCCATCCGTACCCGTCGCAGATCCCAGCTTCACGAACAACGGAGAACCCATGCGCAAGTTCCACAGGGCCGTCCTCCTGAGCGCCATGCTCGGCACCGTCGGCTCGCTCGGTGCCGGCAGCGCCTTCGCCCACGGCGAGCCCGGCCACGACATCGACGTCACGCAGGGCGTCGAGTGCCGCTCGCACGACATGAACATCGAGGTGCTCGGCAGCGTCGGCGCCCTCACCGGCGCCGCGGCCAACCTGCTGAACGGCGAGGGCAACCCCGGGGCGCAGCAGAGCCACCTCGGCTCGAACATGGGCTGCAACAACCAGGCGTTCTGACCCGGCCCGAGCAGTGACGGACCGGCCCGGACCGGCCGGCGGGCGCCCGCGGATCACCCATCCGCGGGCGCTCCGCGCTGTTGCGGGGTCAGTGGCCCGGCGTTGGAATCGAGTGTGTGGCATTTTGGCGGCGCAGGGTCCGCGGGCCGCCCCGCTCCCGGGACGGGCGCCGGCCGCAAAGGGCTCAAAAACGACGCGCTGGGCATGTTCTCCTCGGTGGCCATCGGGCTTGCCTCCACCGCCCCCGCCTACAGCCTCGCCGCCACCCTGGGCCTGATCGTCGCGGCGGTCGGCCTGCAGGCGCCGATCGTCATCATGCTGTCGTTCGTCCCGATGCTGCTGATCGCGTACGCCTTCCGGGAACTCAACGCCGGCAACGCCGACTGCGGGACCACCTTCACCTGGGCGACCCGCGCCTTCGGCCCGCGCACCGGCTGGATGGGCGGCTGGGGCATCGTCGTCGCCAACGTCATCGTCATGGCGAGTCTCGCCGAGATCGCGGGCACGTACAGCTTCCGGCTGGTCGGCATGGACGGGCTGGCGGACGACCGGCTGTGGACCACCGTCGCCGGCGTCCTGTGGATCGCGGTGATGACCACGGTCTGCTATGTCGGGATCGAGTTCTCGGCGGTCCTGCAGCGCTGGCTGCTCTGCCTCGAGGTGGGGATGCTGGTCGTCTTCTCCGTCGCCGCGCTGGTCCGTGTCTACACCGACGCCACGCCGGCCGCGATCCACGTCTCCGCCTCCTGGTTCAACCCCTTCGAGGTGCCCTCGGTGAAGGCCCTCACCTCGGGCCTGCTGGCCGGGGTCTTCATCTACTGGGGCTGGGACACCGCCGTCTCGATCAACGAGGAGACGGCCGACAGCAGCCGCATCCCGGGCCGCGCGGCGGTCATGTCCACCGTGCTGCTGCTGGTCCTGTACGCGCTGGTGTCCACCTCGGCGCAGGCCTTCGCGGGAACCGGGACCTCGGGCATCGGACTGGGGAACGCCAAGCACTCGGACGACGTCTTCTCCGGCCTGGGCGAGGCCGTCTTCGGCAGCCAGGACACGGGCCTGGTGCTGTCGAGACTGCTGATCCTCATGGTGCTGACCTCGGCGCTGGCGTCCACCCAGACCACCATCCTGCCGCTGGCCCGGACGGTGTTCTCCATGGCGGTCCACAAGGCCGTCCCCGCCCGGTTCGCCCGGGTGCACCGCAGGTTCCTCACCCCGACCTGGTCGACCGTCGGGATGGGCGCGGTCTCGATCGCCTTCCTCGTGCTGCTGACCTCCTTCAGCGGGAACGTGCTCGCCGACTCGGTCGACTCCGTCGGCCTCGCGATCACGTTCCACTACGGCCTGACCGGCTTCGCCTGCCTCTGGTACTACCGCGGGATCCTCGACCGCAGCACCAAGGACCTCGTTTTCAAGGGCGTGCTGCCGGGCCTGGGCGGACTGTTCATGGTCGCCCTGTTCCTGTACGCCACCTTCGTGTACGCCGCCCCCGGGTACGGCGCGACCAGCGTCGACCTGCCGGTCTTCGGGCCGACCGGCGGGGTCACGGTCATCGGCCTGGGCGCCCTGCTGCTCGGGCTGCTGCTGATGCCGCTGGTCACCCGCGGCCACGGGGTCGCCCTCAAGCTCCAGCGGAGCCTGCTGCCGCGCCGCCTGCCGCAGCACACCGCCCTGGACTCGGCCAGCCGCTACCTGCCCGCCGACAACGGCTCCGGGGTGGGCGGCGACTGGTACGACGTGATCCCCCTGTCGGGCACCAGGGTCGGCCTGGTCGTCGGCGACGTGCTCGGACACGGCCTGCGCGCCGCGGCCACGATGGGCCGCCTGCGCACCGGGGTGCGCGTCCTGGCCCGGCTCGACCTGAACCCGGACGAACTGCTGTCCCGCCTCGACGACCTGGTCGAGCAGACCGCGCACGAGCGCGGCGACGGCCACGGCGGCCCCGGCCCGCCGAGACCGCCGGACGACGAGGCCAGGGGAGTGACCTGCCTGTACGCGGTGTACGACCCGGTCTCGGGCCAGTGCACCCTGGCGCGGGCCGGGGAGCCGGTGCTGGCGGTCGTCGAACCCCGCACGGGCGCCGTCGGCTGTCCGGAACTGCCCCCCGGACCACCGCTGGGCGTCGGCGGCACGCCGTACCAGAGCACGGAGCTGCGGCTGGCGCCGGGCAGTGTCGTCGCGCTGTGCACGGACGGCATGCTGCAGGCCGCGAACGGCCGCGCCGCCGGGCTCACCCAGCTCCTGAAGATCCTCGCCGGCGACCGGGAGTCCCTGGACGAGCTGTGCGAGCGGGCGGTGAACACCCTGCTGCCCGGGCCGGTGGACGTGGACGCCACGCTGCTGGTGGTCCGCACCCGGCTGCTCGACCGGAGCCAGTTCACCCAGTGGGAGCTGCCCCCGGACCCGGCGGAGGTGGCCGTCATCCGCACCGCCGTCGCCAAGCAGCTCCGCGACTGGGGGCTGGAGGACCTGGCGTTCACCAGCGAGCTCATCGTCAGCGAACTGGTGACCAACGCCATCCGCTACGTCGGCGGCCCGATCCAGGTGCGCCTGATCCGGGACCGGACGCTGATCTGCGAGGTGTCCGACACCGGCCACACCGCGCCCAACCTGCGGCACGCCGCGAGCGACGACGAGGGGGGCCGGGGCCTGTTCATCATCGCCCAGATGACCCACCACTGGGGCACCCGGTACACCGCCACCGGCAAGACCCTCTGGACCGAGCAGGACCTGCCGCAGCCGGACGGCCGGGACCCGGGAGCCCCGCGGGACGGACAGGTGTAGGCGCCCCGGCCGGCCGGTTTCTCCACCGGCGGGGGCGCCTCGGGTCAGCGGGGGCCGGTCAGTTGCGGCAGCCGGGGACAGGGCTCGGGCTGGTCGCGCAGTTGTTGGGGGTGTTGTTGATGACCGTGGTCAGGGTCAGGTTCACGGTGCCGTGGTTGTTGTAGATACCGCCGGGGTTGTTGCCGGAGGCGGTGTTGTTGCTGATGTTGCTGATGCTCACCGTGGAGGTGCCGCCGGAGACGGCGGGCACGCCGTTGGCGAGGCCGCCGCCCGTGGTCGCCTGGTTGCTCCTGATGTTGCTGGCGCGCACCGTCAGCGTTCCGATGTTGGCGATGCCGCCGCCCGCGCCGCCGGCCCGGTTCCCGGAGATCGTCGAGGCGGCGACGTTCAGGGTGCCGTCGCTGACGAGGCCGCCGCCGTTGACACCCGCGGTGTTGCCCGAGACCACCGCGGCGTTCACCGTCGAGGTGGAGCCGTGGAAGTTGCTGACGCCGCCGCCGAAGTCGGCGCGGTTGCCCGTGATCACGACCGCGTTGGCGTTCAGGCTGCCGCCGCCGGTGACGACGATGCCGCCGCCGGCCCCGCTCGCGACCGCGCTGCCCGTGGCGTCACCGTTGGCGATGGTCGCCGAGCGCAGGGTGAGGTTGCCGCCGTTGACGGTGAGGATGCGGAAGGTGCCCGAGGTGCGGACGATCGTGGCGCCGTTGCCGTTGATGACGATCGGCGTGGTGATGGCGGGCAGTCCCACCCCATTGGGCAGTGCGTTGGTCAGCGCGTACCTGCAGCCGGAAGCCAGGTTCAGGGTGTCGCTCCCGGGGGTGCTGTTCGCCGTGTTGATCGCGTTGACCAGGGCGGTCTGGCTGCAGGCCACCGGCAGGACGGCGGCCGACGCGGCGGGGGCCAGCGCGGTCTGGGCGAGGGCGGCGGCGGCGCCTATGCACAGCACCTGGGCGGTCCGGGCGAATGACTTCCGAATGAGCATGGGGGTCCCTTCCGAGTCGTGCCCGCCGCGAGCGTCCGGCCGTACGAAGAGGTCCTGGACCGTCTCGGGCAGGGGGGTCGGAACAGAACTCCCCGTCGGACCGGTCCCGTTGGCCGGTTACCGGACGGTCTCCATCCGATGGTCCTGCGCCGTGCGTCCGATGGCCGTATCCGGCTTGCCCACCGGTGGAATCCGCGCTGACGGCGCGGGCCGCCCGGGAGGTACGCGAAAGGCCCGCCGGAGGAGTTCCGGCGGGCCTGTCTCCGGGCGGTGTCCGCTCAGGCGGCCTGTGCGTACTTCGGGTTCGGGCCGTACTGGTTGGTCTCCGGCTTGCCCTCGGTGGCGAGGAAGACGATCAGGATGATCGCGCCGACCAGGGGGATCAGGCCGATCAGGATCCACCAGCCCGAGCGGCCCGTGTCGTGCAGGCGGCGGACCGCGACGCCGAGGCCGGGCAGCAGGGTGGCGAGCGCGTAGATGCCGCCGAGGACGTTCGAGCCGATGGCGGCGTCGACGATCGCCAGCACGATGCTGATGATGATGTTGAACAGGAAGAACATCCAGTATTCCTGCCGCCGCGCGCGGCCGCTGAACACGGCGTACTTCTTCAGGACGTCGATGTACCAGTGCATGTGTGTCCCCCCAGGTGCTCATGCTCAGTTGGCCTCTCATCGAACCAGTCACGGTGACCGGAAACCATGCCTTTGGCGTGGCCGGGTCAATGTGTTACCCGCCTGTGGTCGTTCGGTGACAGGGAGGGCGCGGCAGGCGGCCGGAGGACATACGGGGGTGCATCCGCAACGGCTCCGGCCGCGTCTGTTCGGGCATGGACCTCGAGAAGCCGCCCGTCCGGCCGCCGCACCCCGAAGGGTGCCTGACCGTGGCGATCCGCGTTCCCGTGCGGATCGTCGTGCTCGTCCTGGTGGTGCCGGTGCGGATGGCGTGGGACGCGCTGACCGCCGCCGGCCGGCTGCTGTCCCGCACGGTGCTGCGCCCGCTCGGCCGGTCGCTGCGATGGCTCGGACGCGCCCTGTTCGTCCTGCCGTTCGTCGCGCTGTGGCGGTGGGGCGTGGTGCCCGCCGGGAAGGCGCTGGGGTGGCTCGGACACGTGCTCGTCGTCGTACCGGCGCGATGGCTGTACCGGTACGCGCTGACGCCCCTCGGGCATGGGCTCGCCCGGGTCGCGCGGGCGATCGGCGCCGCGCTCGGGTGGCTGTACGCGCGCGTGCTGGCCCCCGTCGGGCGGGGGATCGCCTGGCTGCTCAAGGGCGCGGGGCTGCTGCTCGCGGCGGCCGGGGCCGGGGTGTTCGCCGCCCTGGCCTGGCTGGGGCGGTACCTCCTGGTCGTCCCGGCGCGGTGGCTGTACGCGTGGGTCCTCGCGCCCGTGGGACGGGCGCTGGCGTGGCTCGTGAGCGCACTCGTCACGGGCGTCGGCGCCGTCCTGTACTGGACGGCCCGCCTCACCGTCGTGCTGCCCGCACTCGCCCTGTGGCGCTGGGTGCTGGTGCCCGTGGGCCGGGTCCTGGCCGTCGTCGCGCGGGAGACCGGGGAGGCCCTCCGGCACGCCTGGCGGATCGCCGGGCGGATCTCGCGGGCCGTGGGGCGGGCCCTGGCGACCCTCCTGCGGTGGATCCTCGTGGACCCGGTGCGCCGGCTGCACCGCACCGTCCTCGTCCCCGCCGGACACACGGTCCGCAAGCACGTGCTGCGGCCCGCCGCCGAGGCGGCGCGCGTGGCGGGGCGGACCGTACGGCAGGCACTGGCCGCCGCCCGCGCCACCGTACGGCAGGCCCGCGCCGACCTCAGGCGGACCCTGCTCGGCGGGCCCGTCCCGCCGGCTCCGGTGGACCGGCGGGAACCCGCGGGCCGCGGGACACGTACTCTTGAGAGGAGTACCACCGCTCTCACGAAGGACTAGGACACTGGGCAAGCGACAGCCCGAAGGCCCGCCGCCCGCACCCGCGGTGCAGCGCATCCGACTGCGCTACACCAAGCGCGGCCGCCTCCGGTTCACCAGCCACCGTGACTTCCAGCGCGCCTTCGAGCGTGCGCTGCGCCGCGCCGAGGTGCCCATGGCGTACTCGGCGGGGTTCACGCCGCATCCAAAGGTGTCGTACGCCAATGCCGCACCCACCGGCACGGGCAGTGAGGCGGAGTACCTGGAGATCGCGCTGACCGAGGCGCGGGACCCCGGGACCCTGCGCGCCCTGCTCGACGAGTCGCTGCCCACCGGGCTCGACATCGTCGATGCGGTCGAGGCACGGACCCCGGGACTCGCCGACCGGCTCACGGCCTCCGTGTGGGAGCTGCGGCTGGACGGCGTCGACCCGCTCGACGCCCGGCGCGCGGTGGATGCCTTCACCGCGGCCGGCACCGTCGAGGTGCAGCGCATGACCAAGAACGGCGTCCGCACCTTCGACGCACGCCCGGCGGTCGCCGAACTGGAAACGCACAGTTCGCGGGCAGATGGGCCGACCGACCAGCCCTGTGCGATACTGCGGCTGGTTGTTCGGCACGTGACGCCTGCCGTACGACCCGACGACGTCCTGTCCGGTCTCCGCGCCGTGGCCGACCTGGCGCCGCCGGTCCCCGCAGCGGTGACCAGGCTGGCGCAGGGGCTGTTCGATGAAGAGACCGGCACGGTGACCGACCCGCTCGCGCCCGACCGCGAGGCAGCCGAGGCCCTGACGGCCGCACCGGCCGCCGCCGCGACGGCGCCGACGCCGGAAGGTTCCGCGTAGGGACGGACGTCGTAGCGCAGCCCTCGTACTCGGGAGCCACCTGGGTCGGGCAGCGCACCGACCAGAAGACTTTCGCCAGGCCGTACCGACAAGGCGTACGGAACCGGCGAGACAGGACACAGAGTGCTCCCGTGCGGCGCCCGCGCCCCGGACGGCGGCCACCGCGTACAGCGCGGGCCGCGGACGTCAACGGTGAACGGTCCTTCGGGACCGGCGCCGGACCAGGCGCGGCGCCCGGGAGCCTGACGGGAGAAACGCCCGCATGCTCGAACCGACCGAACCCAACGAGGGTTCCGAACTGAACACGCCGAGCGACACGCTGCCCCCGCGCAGGCGTCGCCGTGCCGCTTCCCGCCCGGCGGGCCCGCCCACCGCGGCCGAGGCCCCCGCCGAGGTCACCGTGCCGGCCATACCGGCCGCGGAAGCGGATGAGATCGCCGAGGCGGAGGAAGAGGCGCAGGCCGGGACGGAGGCCGTCGAGGCACCCGCCGCGGCCGAGGAGCCCGCTGCCCCCGCCCGCCGCCGCCGGGCCACCCGCCGCGCCTCCGCGCCGGCCGGTGCGCCGGCCGCCGGGACCGCCGAGACGGTCGTACCGGCCGCCGAGACCACCGGGTCCGCCGAGCCGGCCCAGGCCGTGGAGGCCGCAGGGACCGCCGAGGAACCCGCACCGCCCCGTACCCGCCGTCGGGCTACCCGCCGCACGTCCGCGCCGGCCGGCGCCCCGGCCGAGGCGGAGGCCGTGGTGCCCGCCGCCGGCGCCGGGGAGACCGAGGCGAAGACCGAGGCCGTGGAGCCGGAGGCAGAGACCGAGGCCGCCGCCCCGGCCCGCCCGCGTCGCCGTGCCACCCGGCGCGCCTCCGCGCCCGCCGGCGCGCCGAAGGCCGGCGAGGCCGAGGCCACCGAGGTCACCGCGGTTCCCGAGGCCGCTCCGGCTGCCGTCGAGGCCGCCCCCGCCGCCGAGGCCCCCGCCGCGGCGGAGGAGACCGCGCCCGCCGGCCGTACCCGCCGCCGGGCGTCCCGCCGCGCCTCCGCGCCCGCCGGTGCCCCGGCGTCCGCCGAGGCCGCGGAGACCGCCGTACCGGCCGCCGCCGCGCCCGCCCCCGAGGCCCAGGCCCCGGTGGAGGAGCCCGCGACCGCCCCGGCCGCCGAAGCGGCCGGAAAGGCCGAAGGCGCCGACGAGGCCGCTCCCCGCCGTACCCGCCGCCGCGCCACCCGCGGTGCCGCCGCTCCCGCGGCCGAGGAGGCCCCCGCGGCCGCCGCCCGGCCCGCCGAGGAGGCCAAGGCCCCGCAGGCCCCCGCCGCCGAGGCCCCCGCCGCCGAGGAGGGCGCCGCCCCGCGTCGCCGCCGCCGGGTCGTCCGGCAGGCCGCGACCGGGTTCGCCGCGCCCGCGCAGTCCGAGGCCGACGAGGCGGGATCGCCGCGCCGTCCGGCCCGGCCCGCCGTGGCCGTGTTCCAGGCGCCGGTGTTCACCGAGCCGCAGTTCCAGACCCCGCAGCGGGCCGCCGCCCAGGCCGCGGCCGAGGCCGCCGGGGCGGAGGAGCCCGAGGAGGAGACGGAGGCGCACCCGGAGGAGCGTGCCGAGGCCGGTTCGCGCCGCCGCCGTCGCCGTGCCGCCGCCGAGGAGACGCGGCCCGCCGAGGCCGAGGAGCCGGAGGAGGCCGAGGAGTCCGCCGAGGACCTGGCCGACGGTGACGAGGGCGAGGAGGCCGAGGGCTCCGAGGACTCCGAGGAGGCCGGTTCGCGCCGCCGTCGCCGCCGGGGCGGCCGTCGCCGCCGCCGCGGTGACGCCGCCGACGGCGAGGCCGGCGAGGGCGCGGACGCCGAGTCCGACGAACTGGCCGCCGAGCAGGCCGCGCAGGACACCGAGGACACCGCCGAGCAGGAGGAGGAGGACGCCGAGGACGCGCGCGGCGAGGACTCCGGAGGCTCCAGCTCCAGCCGCCGCCGCCGGCGCCGCCGCCGCCGTGCCGGTGAGGGCGGCGGCGACGGCGAGGAGCCGTCCGACGACCCCGAGCGCACGGTCGTCAAGGTCCGCGAGCCCCGCAAGCCCGCCGAGCCGTCCGACGAGGTGCAGTCCATCAAGGGCTCGACCCGTCTGGAGGCCAAGAAGCAGCGCCGCCGCGAGGGCCGTGAGCAGGGCCGCCGCCGCGTCCCGATCATCACCGAGGCCGAGTTCCTGGCCCGGCGCGAGGCCGTCGAGCGCGTGATGGTCGTGCGCGAGCACGGCGAGCGCACCCAGATCGGCGTGCTCGAGGACGGCGTGCTGGTCGAGCACTACGTCAACAAGGAGCAGTCGACCTCGTACGTCGGCAACGTCTACCTGGGCAAGGTGCAGAACGTCCTGCCGTCGATGGAGGCCGCCTTCATCGACATCGGCAAGGGCCGCAACGCCGTCCTGTACGCCGGTGAGGTCAACTTCGGGGCGCTCGGCATGGCCAACGGGCCGCGCCGCATCGAAGCAGCCCTGAAGTCCGGCCAGTCCGTCCTCGTCCAGGTGACGAAGGACCCGATCGGCCACAAGGGCGCGCGTCTGACCAGCCAGGTCTCCCTGCCGGGCCGCTACCTCGTGTACGTGCCCGAGGGCTCGATGACCGGCATCAGCCGCAAGCTGCCCGACACCGAGCGGGCCCGGCTGAAGACCATCCTCAAGAAGATCGTCCCCGAGGACGCGGGCGTCATCGTGCGCACCGCCGCCGAGGGCGCGAGCGAGGACGAGCTGCGCCGTGACGTCGAGCGGCTGCAGGCGCAGTGGGAGGAGATCCAGAAGAAGGCCAAGAGCGGCAACGCCCCGACGCTGCTCTACGGCGAGCCGGACATGACCGTCCGGGTCGTCCGCGACATCTTCAACGAGGACTTCTCCAAGGTCGTCGTCAGCGGCGACGAGGCGTGGCAGACCATCCACGGCTACGTCTCGCACGTGGCGCCCGACCTGGCCGAGCGGCTGTCGAAGTGGACCAGCGAGGTCGACGTCTTCGCCACCTACCGGATCGACGAGCAGCTCGCCAAGGCGCTGGACCGCAAGGTCTGGCTGCCGAGCGGCGGTTCGCTGGTGATCGACCGGACCGAGGCGATGGTCGTCGTCGACGTCAACACCGGCAAGTTCACCGGCCAGGGCGGCAACCTCGAGGAGACGGTCACCAGGAACAACCTGGAGGCGGCCGAGGAGATCGTGCGTCAGCTCCGGCTGCGCGACCTCGGCGGCATCATCGTCATCGACTTCATCGACATGGTGCTGGAGTCCAACCGGGACCTGGTGCTGCGGCGCCTGCTGGAGTGCCTGGGCCGGGACCGGACCAAGCACCAGGTGGCCGAGGTGACCTCGCTCGGCCTGGTCCAGATGACCCGCAAGCGGGTCGGCCAGGGCCTGCTGGAGTCGTTCTCCGAGACCTGCGTCCACTGCAACGGCCGCGGTGTCATCGTCCACATGGAGCAGCCGGCCGCGGCCGGTGGCGGCGGCGGTGGCGGCAAGCGCAAGAAGCGCGGCCGGGGCGGAGACGCGCAGGAGCACGTGCACGAGACCGCCGCCGTGGCGGTGGAGGCCGGCGAGGACGTCGAGCCCGAGGTGGAGAGCGCCGTCGAGGTGGCGGCCGAGCTCGCCGAGCCCGTGGCGCTGCCCGCGCCGGACTTCGCGCCGGACGAGGAGCTCTACAGCAGCGTCGCCGAGGCGGAGGCGGCCGCCGGCCGCGGCCGTTCCCGTCGCCGCGCGAGCCGCCGGGCCTCCGCGCCCGCCGGTGCGCCGAAGGCGGAGAGGGCTCCGCGGGCCAGGGCCGCTCAGGCTCCGGAGGCCGAGGAGGCACCGGCCACGGAGACGGCCGTGGCCGCCGCCGCGCCGACCGCCCAGGACGTCACCGCCGAGGAGGCGGCGGCGCGCCCGGTGCAGCCCGAGGCCGCCGCCGAGGCGCTGGCCGAGCCGCAGGCCGCCGAGGACCAGGTGGTCCCGGAGCCGCAGCCCGAGGCCGCCGCCGAGGAGGCCGCGCCCAAGGGCCGTACGCGCCGCCGGGCGACCCGCAAGGTGTCGGCGCCCGCCGGTTCCCCCGCGGGAGCCGAGGCGGCCGTGGTGACGGTGTCCGAGACCGCTCCCGCCGCCCCGGTGGAGGAGCCCGCGGCCGAGGCCCCGGCTCCGGCCGCCGAGGCGGAGAGCGCGGCCCCGGCCCGCCCGCGCCGCCGTGCCGTGCGCAAGGCCACCGCGCCGACCGCGTCCGATGAGGCGGCCGTGGTGGTCGTCCCGTCGGCCGCGGCGGAGACGGCCCCGGCCGAGGCGCCCGAGGAGATCGCCGAGGAGGCGGCTCCGGCCAAGAAGGCGGCCCGCAAGACCGCCAAGAAGGCCACGGCGAAGAAGGCGGCCACCAAGAAGACCGCGGCCAAGAAGACGGCCGCCAAGAAGACGACGGCCAAGAAGGCGGCCAAGACCGCCAAGACGGCCGCCAAGAAGACGACGGCGAAGAAGACGGCGCCGTCCGTCTCGGCCGTCGCGGAGGACTGACCGGCCCCGGCGGGCCGTCATGCCGACGAGAGCGCGGGACACCGGGACCCGGTGTCCCGCGCTCTCGCTGTTGTTCCGTGCCGAAATGGCACGCTGTGCGCCCGTTGCGAGCGGTTCTGGTCAAGCCTGTGTATCGCTCGTACAAACCCTGTGGGAAAAGTCCGTTAACCGTGCTGCTAATGTGACGCCGTTCCAGCCGCCGGCCAACAGGACGCCGAGTCGCGCGTGTGCGCCGTCCGGGCCGTACGGCGGCTGACATCCCGCTGGGTCAGGTAGGGGGGCCCACGGTGGATGAGGGGATGCGGGCATCTGTGCCAGGCACCGGTCACCGTCCCCGGCCAAGCACGACGTGGTGCGTCCGAGAGGCCGCCGAATAAGAGGGGTGGGGATGTCGATGACCGATGTCCATGAGCCGATACCCGCTGCCAGTCCGGTGATCGACGAGGAGGAGATCGAGGCCGCGGTGCGGGTCCTGCGCAGCGGCCGCGTCGTGCAGGGGCCCGAAGTGGCCGCCTTCGAGACGGAGTTCTCGGAGCTGGTGGCCGGGCGGCACTGTGTCGCGGTGAACTCCGGCACGTCCGCGCTGCACCTGGCGCTGCTAGCTCTCGGCCTCGGCCCGGGTGACGAGGTCATCGTGCCGTCGTTCTCCTTCGCGGCATCGGCCAACGCGGTACGGCTCGTCGGCGCCGACGTGGTCTTCGCCGACATCGAGCCCGACAGCTTCTGCCTGGACCCGGCGGCCGTCGAGGCGGCCGTCACGCCTCGCACCGCGGCCGTCATGCCGGTGCACCTGTACGGCCACCCGGCCGCCATGGACCGGATCATGTCCATCGCGGAGCGCCACGGCCTGGCCGTCGTGGAGGACGCCTGCCAGGCCCACGCCGCCGCACTGCACGGCACCCCGGTGGGCGCCTTCGGCGCCGCCGGAACGTTCAGCTTCTACCCCACCAAGAACATGCACAGCCTCGAGGGCGGCATGGTCAGCACCGCCGACGCGGACATCGCCCGCACACTCCGCCTGCTGCGGAACCAGGGCATGGAGCAGCGGTACGCCAACGAGATCGTCGGCGCCAACATGCGCATGACGGACGTCGCCGCGGCGGTCGGCCGGGTGCAGCGCGCCAAACTCGCGGGCTGGACCGAGCGGCGCATCGCCAACGCCGCGTACCTCAGCGAGCACATCACCGCGCCGAACGTGGTGACGCCGAGCACCGCGCAGGGTGCGCGGCACGTCTTCCACCAGTACACGGTGCGCGTCCGCGGCGACCGCGACGCCTTCATGGCGGGCCTGAGCGAGTCCGGTATCGGCAACGCGGTGTACTACCCGACCCCGATCCACCGGCTCAGGCCGTACTGGGAGCCGGACCAGAAGGCCGGCCGCACATGGGAGCTGCCGGAGACGGAGCGCGCCGCCGCCGAGGTGGTCTCGCTGCCGGTCCACCCGAACCTGTCGGCGCACGACCTGGAGCGCATCGTCTCCACCGTCAACGGTCTGGGGGAGCAGTCGTGACCGCGCGGCCGCTGCGGGCCGGACTCGTCGGCCTCGGTTCCATGGGGCGCCATCACGCACGGATCCTGTCCGGGCTCGACGGCGTCGACTTCGTCGGCGTGGTCGACCCGATGGGCGACAAGTACGGCGCCGCGCCGAACGTGCCCGTCCTCAGCACGGTCGACGAACTGGTCGACCTGGGCGTCGACTACGTCGTCGTCGCCTGTCCCACGGGGCTGCACGAGGAGGTCGGCCTGCGGCTGGCCGAGGCGGACGTGTGCGCGCTGATCGAGAAGCCGCTCGCCGAGACCGTGGCCGGCGCCCGCCGCCTCGTCGACGCCTTCGAGTCCCGCGGGCTGGTGGCCGGCGTCGGCCACATCGAACGCTGCAATCCGGCGCTGCGCTCGCTGCGGGCCCGCCTGGAGGCCGGCGAACTCGGCGACGTGTACCAGGTGGTCACCCGCCGCCAGGGCCCGTTCCCGCACCGCATAGCGGACGTCGGCGTGGTCAAGGACCTGGCCACCCACGACATCGACCTCACCGGCTGGGTGACCGGGCGCGCCTACGCCTCGATCTCCGCGCACACCGTCAGCAAGAGCGGCCGGGAACACGAGGACATGGTGTCCGCCGTGGGCAGGCTCGACGACGGCACCATGGTCAACCACCTGGTCAACTGGCTGAGCCCGCTCAAGGAGCGCTTCACCTCGGTCACCGGCGAGCGCGGCTGCTTCATCGCCGACACCCTCACCGCGGACCTGACGTTCCACTCCAACGCCGCCGTGGCGACGGAGTGGGAGGCGCTCCAGGCGTTCCGGGGCGTCGCCGAGGGCGACATGATCCGCTATGCCATCCCCAAACGAGAGCCCCTCCTCGTCGAACACGAACTGTTCCGCGACGCCGTGCTCGGCGAGCCCGCCGACATCTGCACCCTGCGCCAGGGCATGCGCACGGTGGAGGTCGCGGCGGCGGTGCTGGAATCGGCGAGGACCAAGCGCAGTGTTTCCCTTGAGCCGGAGGAACTGGCCACTCATGTCAGCTGAGAACCCCGCGCCCCGCACCCGGGCGACGCGAGGCCGGATCGTCATGCTCGTCGACAACGCGGTCAACGGCGACTCGCGCGTGCAGAAGGAGGCCCGGTCGGCCGCCGAGGCCGGCTGGGACGTGGTCCTGCTGGGCAAGGCCAAGGGCAAGAAGGGGCAGACCTGGCAGATCGGCGACGCCGAGGTACGCCTGCTGCCCGTGCCCGGACCGCTCTTCCGCCGCCGGCACGAGTACCGCCGTGCCGTGCTCCGGTCGCCCCTGGCCTACCGCCCCGGCCCGCTGGCCGCCTACCGCCGGCAGAAGGTCAAGGCGCGCCGCGCCGACCTCAACGTACGGCTGATCCTCGCCCGGCGGGAGGGATCGCCGCTGGCCCGGCTGGCGCTGGCGGTGCCCCGGATCGCCGCCCGGTTCCTGTCCTCCTGGGTGGAACTGCGCTACCGCAGGACCAAGGCGCTCGAAGAGCGGCGCAAGGCCATGACCTCGCCCCTGGACCGTTTCACGACGGCGTTCTGGCGCCGCACGATGGGCGACCGCAGCTGGCGCAGGCTCGACCCCCACCTGTGGGACTACGAGCTGGCGTACGCCAGGGTCGTCGACGACCTCGAACCCGACCTCATCCACGCCAACGACTTCCGCATGCTCGGCGTCGGCGCCCGTGCCGCGCTGCGCGCCCGGGCCAAGGGGCGGGACGTCAAGCTCGTCTGGGACGCCCACGAGTTCCTGCCGGGCATCAAGCCCTGGAACCCGCACCCGCGCTGGCACGTCGCCCAGTGCGCGCACGAACGGGAGTACGCCCGGCACGCCGACGCGGTGACGACGGTGTCGGACACCCTCGCGGGAATGCTCACCGAGCGGCACCACCTGGCCGAGCGCCCCACGGTCGTGCTCAACGCCCCGGACGCGCAGGTCTCCCCGGAGCAGGCCGCCGAGCCCGTCCCTGACCTGCGTGAGCTGTGCGAAATCGGGACGGACACCCCGCTCGCCGTGTACAGCGGTGCCGCCGCCCCGCAGCGCGGCCTGGACATCATGGTCGAGTCCCTGCCGCGGCTGCCGGAGCTGCACGTCGCCTTCGTCGTGCCCAACACCACGTCCGACTACATGCGGACGCTGCGGGCGCGGGCGGAGGAGCTGGAGGTCGGCGAGCGGCTGCACATCCTGCCGTACGTCCCGCACTACCAGGTGGTGCGGTTCCTGTCGGCGGCGGACCTCGGGGTCATCCCGATCCACCACTGGCCGAACCACGAGATAGCGCTCATCACCAAGTTCTTCGAGTACTCCCACGCCCGGCTGCCCCTGGTCGTCAGCGATGTCAAGACCATGAGCGAGACGGTCGAGCGGACCGGTCAGGGAGAGGTGTTCCGGGCGGAGGACCTGGAGGACTTCGTCCGCGCGGTGAAGTCGGTGCTCGGCGACGCCGGACGCTACCGCGGCGCCTACGACGCGCCGGGACTCCTCGACCAGTGGACCTGGGAGGCCCAGGCGGACCGGCTGGACGAGGTCTACACCCGTCTGCTGCCGGGCGGCGGCACCCGCCGGGCCGCCCTCCGGGCGACGGAGGAGGCCGGAGCATGAGTGGGACACCCGACGTCAGCGTCGTCGTCGCCGTGTACAACACCATGCCGTACCTGACCGAGTGCCTGGAGTCGCTGGTCGGCCAGAGCATCGGCCGCGACCGGCTGGAGATCGTCGCCGTGGACGACGGGTCCACCGACGACAGCGGCCGGGAACTCGACCGCTTCGCGGAGCGCTACCCCGGCACCGTCAAGGTGATCCACCAGGCCAACTCCGGCGGGCCGGCCGCCCCCAGCAACCGGGCGCTGGACGTGGCCACCGGCCGGTACGTCTACTTCGTCGGCTCCGACGACCACCTCGGCCCGCAGGCCCTGGAGCGCATGGTGGCGTGCGCCGACGAGCAGGGGTCGGACGTCGTCGTCGGCAAGATGGTGGGCACGAACGGCCGGTACGTGCACCAGGCGCTCTACAAGAAGAACGACCCGGACGTCCGTCTCGTCGGCTCCGCGCTGCCGTGGACCCTCGCCAACACCAAGCTGTTCCGGCGGGAACTGGTCGAACGGCACAAGATGCGCTTTCCCGAGCACCTGCCGGTGGGCAGCGACCAGCCGTTCACCATCGAGGCGTGCGTGCGCGCCCGCAAGATCTCGGTGGTCGCCGACTACACCTGCTACTACGCGGTGAAGCGCGGCGACGCCGGCAACATCACCTACCGAGCCGACCACCTGGCGCGGCTGCGGTGCACGGCGGAGATCATGGACTTCACCGCCGGGCTCCTCGAGCCCGGCCCCGAACGCGACGCCGTCCTCCGCCGGCACTTCACCTGGGAGCTGGCCAAGCTCGTCCAGCACGACTTCCCCGCCCTGGACCGGCCGCTGCAGCGAGAGATCTGCGAGGGCATCGCGCGGCTCGCGGACGCCTACTTCACGGACGGCATCCGTGACGCCATGGACGTGAAGCGCCGGGTGCGGATCTGCCTGGCCCGGGCCGGCGCCATCGAGGAGCTGTGCGAGGCGATCACCTCCGAGAAGGCGAACGGGGCACCCCCGTTCGTCGTCGAGGGCGAACGCGCCTACGCCCGCTACCCGGGTTTCCGCGACCCGCGGATCGGCCTGGCCGACCGGTGCTTCGAGCTGGTCAAGGAGGCGGTGCCCGGCCGGCTGGCCAAGGGCACCGAACTCCTCGCCTCCGGGTGGGAGCAGGAGGGCGACCGGATCAGCTACACCGCCTCCGTCCGGGTGCCCGTGCTCGGTGACGTGGACGGCGCGGTGCTGCGGCTCGTCCAGGGCGCCATGCCGGCCACCGCCGACAAGGCGGGCGCCAGGAAGCTGGCTGCCGGTACCGGCCTGCCGGAGCCCCGGGGAACGTTCACGACGGCGCTCGCGGACGACGGTGACGCCACCGTGCTGCACGCCCGGGTGCCCCTGGAGGGGCGCACCGCCAAGCTGGGCGTCCGCGTGTACCTGGACGTCGCGGGATCGACCTACGAGATCCCCGTGCGCGGCAAGGGCAAGCCCATGCCGCTGGCCCGCCAGTGGGGCGCCTACGAGGACCCGTACCGGGTGTCCGCCCTCGTGAACCCCAAGGGGCGTGTGGTGATCGACACGGCCCCGATGTTCTCGCCGAAGCGGTCCCTGCCCTCCCGGCTGAGGGCCGCACTCGTCCGCGGTTCCAAGAGGAAGTAGTAGCGACCGTCCATGAACATCTGTGTAGTAGCGCTCGGCAAGATCGGCCTCCCGCTGGCCGTGCAGTTCGCCGCCAAGGGCCACCGGGTCGTCGGCGCGGACGTCAACCCGAAGGTCGTCGAGCTGGTCAACGCCGGTACCGAGCCCTTCCCGGGTGAGCACGACCTCGACGTGAGGCTCAAGCAGGCCGTCGACGCCGGACTGCTGAGCGCCACGACGGACACCGCGGCCGCGGTCGCCGGGGCCGAGGCGGTCGTCGTGGTCGTCCCGCTGTTCGTCGACGCCGACGGAGTGCCCGACTTCGGCTGGATGGACGCCGCCACCAAGGCGATCGCCGAGGGGCTCAGGCCAGGCACGCTCGTCTCGTACGAGACCACGCTGCCGGTCGGCACCACCCGGACCCGGTGGGCGCCGATGCTGGCCGAGGGCTCGGGGCTGGTCCCGGGTGAGGACTTCCACCTGGTCTTCTCACCGGAACGGGTCCTCACCGGCCGGGTCTTCGCCGACCTGCGCCGCTACCCGAAACTGGTCGGCGGCATCGACGCGGCCTCCACCGCCCGCGGTGTCGAGTTCTACGAGGCCGTCCTGGACTTCGACGCCCGCGACGACCTGCCCCGGCCGAACGGCGTGTGGGACCTGGGCACCGCGGAGGCCTCCGAGCTGGCCAAGCTCGCCGAGACCACCTACCGCGACGTCAACATCGGCCTGGCCAACCAGTTCGCGCGCTTCGCCGACAGCAACGGCATCGACGTCAAGAAGGTCATCGAGGCCTGCAACTCGCAGCCGTACAGCCACATCCACCAGCCGGGCATCGCGGTCGGGGGCCACTGCATCCCGATCTACCCGCGCATGTACCTGTGGAACGACCCGCAGGCGACCGTCGTGCGCTCCGCGCGCGAGGCGAACGCCGCGATGCCCGAGTACGCGGTGGACCTGCTCGCGGCGGCCTACGGCGACCTGACCGGGGCGGGCGTCCTCGTCCTCGGCGCGGCCTACCGGGGCGGCGTGAAGGAGACCGCGTTCTCGGGCGTCTTCCCGACCGTGGAGGCGCTCAGGTCGCGCGGCGCCGTCCCCTACGTCTCCGACCCGATGTACACGGCGGAGGAACTGGCGGAGCTCGGCCTCACCCCGCACCGCGGCGAAAAGGTCACCGCGGCCGTCCTGCAGGCCGATCACGCCGAGTATCGTGAGCTGGCCCCCGCCGACCTCCCGGACGTGAAGGTCCTGGTCGACGGGCGGCGGACGACCGACCCGGAGGCCTGGAAGGGCGTCCGCCGGGTGGTCATCGGCGGCTGAACCGGCCGCCCGCAGTCACGACGCGGCCCTGCCACCCGGCAGGGCCGCCCCCACCGCGCAGGACTTCACTTGGACACAGCCCGTACCGTTCCCCCCGCCCCGGCCGCGGCCCGGGCCGCCCGGGGCGCGGGGCGCCGGCGGGCCGCCCTGCCGCTGCTGGTCTGCGCGCTCTACGCGGTCCTCCAGCTGGTGGCGGGGCCGCAGTTCACGCTCTTCCCCGACTCGTACCGCTACGCACGGGCGACGGAGCGCTATCTGGGCGCCCCGCCCGCGGAGGCGCACCGTACGGCGCTGGCCGCCTACTGCGCGAGCCGGGCGGACCGCACCGCCCACGACCGCCGGCTCCAACCGACGGTCCGGCAGAGCGAGGACGCGATCAGGGCGGCCGCGGAGCGCGCCTGCCTCGACCGGTGGGCCGACGCCCCGGACATCACCACCGGCGACCCGCGCTACCAGGCCATCTTCGCCGGCCGTCCCGGCTACCCCCTGCTCGCGGCGCCCTTCGTCGCGGCCTTCGGGGTGCTGCGCGGCATGCAGGTGCTGGGCGTGCTCACCGCGGCGGCGGGCTCGCTGCTCGTCCTCGCTCTGCTGCGCTCGGCGGGGCTGACCCGGCGGGCCGCCCTCGTCGGCCAGGTGACCTTCCTGGCCACCCCGCTCGGCTGGTGGAGCGCCCAGGCGCTGTCCGAGGGGCTGTTCACACTCTGCACGCTCGGGACGCTGTGGGGAGGACTGCTGCTGTCCCGGCGGTGGTCGGCGGCGGGGGCGTCGCTCACCGCCGTCTCGTACGGCGTCGCGGCGGTCACCCGCTATTCGTCGGCCCTGGTGCTCGCCGCCCTGCTGTCCGCCGTCACGGTGGGCGCCCTGTGCCTGCGCGGACGGGCCCGGCACCGGGGCACCGCCGCGTTCGCCGTGCTGTCCGCGGCGGCGGCGGGCGGCGTGGCCGTGGCGATGCGTACGCTCGGTCTGCCGTCCTCGCAGGACACGCTGCAGGACACCTTCACCCATCACTTCGAGGCGCCTGACGTCCCCGACCCCTGGGGGTCGCTCGCCGGCCTCGCGGAGCGGTTCTGGGCGGACTGGTCCGCGCAGCAGGCCGCACTGCCGTACTTCCTGCTCCTCACGGCCCTGGCGGCGTGGGCGCTCGCCCGGTACGGGGGCGGGCTCGGCCGGCTCGCCCTCGCGATCGGCGTCACCGGGGCCCTCCAGGTCACCGCCCATCCGCTGACCACCGAGGCCGCCCGGCTCGGCTGCCTGATGTGGATGCCGGTCGTGCTGGGGCTGCCGCTCGTCGTCGACCGCCACTGGTCCGCGCGTCCGGTGCGGCAGCCGGCGCGAGGGCGCGGCGATGCGCCGGACTCCCCTTGAGAAGATGTCGAAGAGCCGCCCGCCCGGCGGCCACAGGAAGGTGCAAAAGTGAGCTACACCGTCAAGCCCACCGCCCAGGTCGACGAGTCCGCCGAGCTGGGTGACGGGACCACCGTGTGGGAACTCGCGCAGATCCGCGAGAACGCCCGCCTGGGGTCGGGATGCGTGATCGGCCGGGGCGCCTACGTCGGCACGGGCGTCCGGATCGGCGACAACGTCAAGCTGCAGAACTACGCCCTGGTGTACGAGCCCGCCGAACTGGGCGACGGGGTCTTCGTCGGTCCCGCCGTCGTGCTCACCAACGACCACTACCCCCGGTCGGTCGACCCCGAGGGCAAGCTCAAGCGCGGCGGCGACTGGGAGGCCGTCGGCGTCAAGGTGGCCGAGGGCGCCTCGCTCGGCGCCCGCTCCGTGTGTGTCGCCCCGGTCCGTGTCGGCCGCTGGGCGCTGGTCGCGGCGGGCGCCGTCGTCACCCGGGACGTACCCGACTTCGCGCTGGTGGCGGGTGTCCCCGCCCGCCGGATCGGATGGGTCGGACGGGCCGGCGTGAAGCTGGTCGAGCGGCAGGGCGAGCCGGGCGTGTGGGAGTGCCCGCAGACCGGTGCCCGGTACGCCGAGCGCCCGGCCGACGGCGCCGGGGAGACCACCGAACTGGTGGAACTGCCCGCCTGACGCGCCCCGGCGAACCACCCGGTTTGACCCCTTCGGCCGTGCCCCGTAACCTTGACCGTCGGCGTGTCGAGTGGCACGCCACATCCCCGTAAACCTCTTCCTCCCGGGTGCCTCGGCGGCCGGGAGAGGCTGACCGTGTTCATGCCCGGGCGGCTGGACTGCGGGGGTGCCGTTCCCGAGCGAGAGAGTGAGATCCGCGTGTACGCCATCGTGCGCAGCGGTGGTCGCCAGCACAAGGTTGCTGTCGGCGACATCGTTGAGGTTGACAAGATTTCCACCGCCAAGGTTGGCGACACGGTCGAGCTCTCGACCCTGCTCGTTGTCGACGGCGACGCTGTGACCAGCGACCCGTGGGTGCTGGCCGGCATCAAGGTCCAGGCCGAGGTCGTGGACCACCACAAGGGCCAGAAGATCGACATTCTGCGCTACAAGAACAAGACGGGCTACCGCCGTCGCCAGGGCCACCGCCAGCAGTACACGGCGATCAAGGTCACTGAGATCCCCACGGCTGCGAAGTAAGGGACTGAGGAGAAATGGCACACAAGAAGGGCGCATCGTCCACCCGGAACGGTCGCGACTCCAATGCCCAGCGGCTCGGCGTGAAGCGCTTCGGCGGTCAGGTCGTCAACGCTGGTGAGATCCTGGTCCGCCAGCGCGGCACCCACTTCCACCCGGGCGCCGGCGTCGGCCGTGGCGGCGACGACACGCTGTTCGCGCTGCAGCCCGGTGCGGTGGAGTTCGGTACCCACCGTGGCCGCAAGGTCGTGAACGTCGTTCCGGTCGCCTGACCCGAGCGTTCCGTTCGAACCTTTCGCGAGGCGGACCTCACTTCCCGGTCGGGAAGGCGGGTCCGCCTTTCGCGTGTTACGCAAGAGACATCACCGTAGTTCTGGAGGCATGAACCATGACCACCTTCGTGGACCGCGTCGAGCTGCATGTCGCCGCGGGTAACGGGGGCCACGGCTGTGCCTCCGTCCACCGTGAGAAGTTCAAGCCGCTCGGCGGCCCGGACGGCGGCAACGGCGGCCGTGGCGGCGACGTGATCCTGACCGTCGACCAGTCGGTCACCACGCTGCTCGACTACCACCACTCCCCGCACCGCAAGGCCACCAACGGCAAGCCCGGCGAGGGCGGCAACCGCTCCGGCAAGGACGGCCAGGACCTGGTCCTGCCCGTGCCGGACGGCACCGTCGTCCTGGACCGGGCCGGCAACGTGCTCGCCGACCTGGTCGGCCACGGCACCTCGTACGTCGCCGCACAGGGCGGCCGGGGCGGCCTCGGCAACGCGGCGCTGGCCTCCGCCCGCCGCAAGGCGCCCGGCTTCGCGCTGCTCGGCGAGCCGGGGGACCTGCAGGACGTCGTCCTGGAGCTGAAGACGGTCGCCGACGTGGCCCTGGTGGGCTACCCGAGCGCCGGCAAGTCCTCGCTGATCTCGGTGCTCAGCGCGGCCAAGCCGAAGATCGCCGACTACCCGTTCACCACCCTGGTGCCCAACCTCGGTGTCGTCACGGCCGGTTCGACCGTCTACACCATCGCCGACGTGCCGGGCCTGATCCCCGGCGCCAGCCAGGGCAGGGGCCTGGGCCTTGAGTTCCTGCGCCACGTGGAGCGCTGCAGCGTGCTGGTGCACGTGCTGGACACCGCCACCCTGGAGTCCGACCGCGACCCGGTCTCCGACCTCGACATCATCGAGGAGGAGCTGCGCCAGTACGGCGGCCTGGACAACCGGCCTCGGATCGTCGTCCTGAACAAGGTCGACGTGCCGGACGGCAAGGACCTCGCCGAGATGGTCCGCCCCGACCTGGAGCAGCGCGGCTACCGCGTCTTCGAGGTGTCGGCGGTGGCCCACATCGGGCTGCGCGAGCTGACCTTCGCCCTCGGCGAGCTGGTCGGGAACGCGCGGGCCGCCAGGCCGAAGGAGGAGGCGACCCGGATCGTCATCCGGCCGAAGGCCGTGGACGACGCGGGCTTCACGGTCACCCGCGAGGAGATCGGCGGCGAGCCGCTGTTCCGGGTGCGCGGCGAGAAGCCGGAGCGCTGGGTGCGGCAGACCGACTTCAACAACGACGAGGCCGTCGGTTACCTCGCCGACCGGCTGAACCGCCTCGGCGTAGAGGACCAGCTGATGAAGGCGGGCGCCCGGACCGGCGACGGCGTGGCCATCGGCCCCGAGGACAACGCGGTCGTCTTCGACTGGGAGCCGACCACCATGGCGGGCGCGGAGATGCTGGGCCGGCGCGGCGAGGACCACCGCTTCGACGTGGCCCGGCCGGCCGCCCAGCGGCGGCGCGACAAGCAGGCCGAGCGGGACGAGGCGCTGCGCGAGTACGACGAGTTCGACCCGTTCGAGTAGGACCGGGCCGGGTGCGGCGGATCCGCCGCACCCGGGTGAGCCGAACCGCGCGACCCGGAAGGGACACCGATCCCTTCCGGGTCGCGCGCTTTCCCGCTCCGCTCCGCCCTGCCTCGGGTACCCGGGCGCCCGGTCCGGTCCGCCTCGCCTCGGCCCGCTCCGCCCCGCCTCGGCCCGTCCCGGCCCGCTTCCGGTACCCGGGCGCCCGGTCCGGTCCGCCTCGCCCTGGCCTCCGGTCCCCGGGCGCCCGGTCCGCCTGCCCAACAGCCCCAATCGACACGGTTCCTGACGCTTCGTAACCCCTCGCGCCCCGGCCGCGTTCTCGGTGTGGTCCCGGCTCCGCGACGGGTTTCCTGTTGTCCGCCTTCTTGTCACGCACACGCGAGCCGCCGTTCGGCGGCCGGGCCGCCCGGCCGTGGGAGCTTCCGAGGGTCCGCGAGTGAAGCCCGAAAGGCCCGTGTGGCAAGGGAGTCAGCGAATGACCGGAGCAGCACCGCACCGCGACCGACGCCGCTTTCTGACCGCGGGTGCCGCCGTCCTCGGCGCCGCGGCCTCCGCCCGGCTCTGGCTGCCTGACACCGCCCGCGCCGCCGGCGCCCCGCTCCCCGACGGCCTGTTCACCCTCGGCGTCGCCTCCGGAGACCCGCTGCCCGACGGCGTCGTGCTGTGGACCCGGCTCGCCCCCGACCCGCTGAACGGCGGCGGGATGCCGGACACCACCGTCCCGGTGGAGTGGGAACTCGCCGAGGACGAGCGGTTCCGCCGGACCGTCCGCCGGGGCACCGCCCAGGCCCGGCCCGAGCTGGGGCACAGCGTGCACGTGGACGTACGGTGGCTGCGCCCGGACCGCCGGTACTGGTACCGCTTCCGCGCGGGCGGGCAGCTCTCGCCCACCGGCCGGACCCGAACCGCCCCCCACCCGCGTCGGCGGGACGGCTCCCTGCGCGTCGCGCTCGCCTCCTGCCAGAACTGGCAGCACGGCTACTTCACGCCGTACGCCGACATGCTCGCCCAGGACCCGGACGTCGTCCTCTTCGTCGGCGACTACATCTACGAGTCGACGCCGTCCGCGACGGCCGTGCGGCGGCACGAGGGCACCGGGGAGCCGTACACCCTCGTCGAGTACCGCAACCGGTACGCCCAGTACCGCACCGACCCCGGCCTCGCCGCGATGCACGCCCACGCCCCCTGGGTGGTCACCTTCGACGACCACGAGGTCGACAACGACTTCGCCGGCGAGATCCCGCAGGACCCCGGCAAGCAGTCGCACGACGCGTTCACGGCCCGCCTGACCGCCGCCTACCAGGCCTACTACGAGCACATGCCGGTCCGCGCCACCGCCGTCCCGGACGGCCCGCACATCCGGATGCACCGCAGGCTGGACTTCGGCCGCCTCGCCCGGCTCAACGTGCTGGACACCCGGCAGTTCCGCGACGACCAGGCCACGAGCCAGGCCGACGCCGAGAACCCCTCGCTCACCATGCTCGGCGCCGCGCAGAAGCGGTGGCTGCTCGACGGGCTGCACGGCTCGCCGGCCCAGTGGAACCTCGTCGCCTCGCAGATCATGATGGCCGAGACCGACCTGCGGCCCGGCAAGGGCAAGCTCTGGTACTACGACGCCTGGGACGGCTACCAGGCCGAACGCAACGCCCTGCTGGCGGAGTTCGCCGGGGTCCGCAACCCGGTGGTGCTCAGCGGCGACCGGCACCTGACGATGATCAGCGACCTCAAAAAGGACTTCGCCGACCCCGCCTCCGCCGTCGTCGGCGCGGAGTTCGTCGGCGCCTCCGTCTCCAGCGGCGGCGACCAGGACCAGGCCGCGTTCCACGCCCAGTGGGACCCGCTGAGAGCGGACAACCCGCACTGGAAGGTGATCGACGCCCACCGCGGCTACCACCTCTTCGACATCCGCCGCGACCGCATCGACGCCCGCGTGCGGGTCGTCGACACGGTCCTGGCGCCGAAGTCGGGCGCGCGGACCCTGGCGCGGCTGCGGGTGGAGGCGGGCGAGCCCGGCGTGCGGACCGTGTGACACGGACCACGAGTCCGGCGTGCGGACCCTGTGACACGGCCCGCCCGGGGGTGCCGGTCCGGGCGGGCGGGGCCGGGACCCATCCGGGTCCCGGGCTCCCTTCGACGCGCTGCTCGGACCGCCGGAGAATCTCCTGCGGCCGGTTCCGGACACCGCGAATCGATCCCTTACCCTGGCCGAGACCGAAATGCCGCGGAACCTTGATGTCGAATTCCGTGGCAATGGGCCGTCCGACGAGCTG
This sequence comes from Streptomyces sp. 1-11, assembly GCF_007176755.1. Taxonomy (GTDB): domain Bacteria; phylum Actinomycetota; class Actinomycetes; order Streptomycetales; family Streptomycetaceae; genus Streptomyces. The sequence goes on along the minus strand of NZ_BJTV01000006.1, from coordinate 316,216 downwards.
TATTCGCGGCTGATCCGCAACGGCGCCGTCATGCATATGAAGAACACGTGCAGCCCGACGCCGGCGGACGTGAGGATCGCCACCCCCCGCCGGGCGGCCGAGGCGGCGGCCGGGATCGGCGCCGCGGCGGCGCAGCGGATCGGCGCACCCGGCGTCCGGGTCCTCGGCCACCGCTGCCCTAAACGGCCGGGGCGCCGCTGAACACCGGCGCCGGACGGGCCCGTGAGCTACCTGTGGACTTACTCACAGCAATTCCACAGAGGTTCACAGCGGCGTCGCCCAATGACCGGGGGCGGCAGGTGAATGACAGGTGGCGCGCACATATGCATGGGACGTCACTCACCTTGCACAGCGGTTACCCGAAGTGGGACCATTTCGAACGTTCCCTGTCGCCCCAAGGTAGGTCAGCCTGTGTCACAGCACATAGCCAAGCCCCGAACCACCGCAGTCGTCCTGGCCGGTGGCACCGGCCAGCGGGTGGGTCTGTCGATCCCCAAGCAGCTGCTGAAGATCGCCGGCAAGGCCGTCATCGAGCACACGCTGACCACTTTCGAGAAGGCCGACTCGATCGACGACATCATCGTGCTGATGGCGCCGGGTTATGTGCCGGACGTCGAGAAGATCGTGGCCAAGGCCGGCTTCACCAAGGTGAAGAAGGTCATCGAGGGCGGCTCGACCCGCAACGAGACCACCGAGCGCGCGATTTCCGCCCTCGGCGAGGGCCTGGCCGAGGGCGAGGACCTCAACGTCCTCTTCCACGACGCCGTGCGCCCCCTGCTCTCGCAGCGCGTCATCGACGACTGCGTGACCGCGCTGGAGCGCTTCCAGGCCGTGGACGTGGCCATCCCGTCCGCGGACACCATCATCGTCACGCGCACGCACGGCGAGGACGGCGAGTTCATCACCGAGATCCCGGACCGCTCCCGGCTGCGCCGCGGCCAGACCCCGCAGGCCTTCAAGCTGTCCACGATCCGCCGCGCCTACGAGGTCGCCTCCGGCGACCCCAACTTCCAGGCCACGGACGACTGCTCCGTCGTGCTCAAGTACCTGCCGGACGTGCCGATCCACGTCGTGGCGGGTGACGAGTACAACATGAAGGTGACCCAGCCGGTCGACGTCTTCATCGCCGACAAGCTGTTCCAGCTCGCCTCGACGGCCGCCCCGGAGCAGAAGGGCGAGGAGGCCTACCGCGACCTGCTGACCGGCAAGACGGTCGTCATCTTCGGCGGCTCCTACGGCATCGGCAAGGACATCGCCGAACTCGCCGAGTCCTACGGCGCCTCCGTCTACGCGCTGGGCCGCTCCACCACCGGCACCCACGTGGAGAACCCGGAGGAGGTCGACGACGCGCTGTCCAAGGCGTACGCGGAGACCGGCCGGATCGACTACGTGGTCAACACCGCGGGCGTGCTGCGCATCGGCAGGCTCGCCGAGACCGACAACGCCACCATCGAGGAGGCGCTGAAGGTCAACTACCTGGCCCCGGTGCAGATCGCGCGCTCCTCGTACAAGTACCTGTCGGAGACCAAGGGCCAGCTGCTGCTCTACACCTCCAGCAGCTACACCCGCGGCCGCGCCGAGTACAGCCTCTACTCCTCCACCAAGGCCGCCATGGTGAACCTCACCCAGGCGCTGTCCGACGAGTGGGCCTCCGAGGGCATCCGCGTCAACTGCATCAACCCCGAGCGCACCGCCACCCCGATGCGCACCAAGGCGTTCGGCCAGGAGCCGGCCGGCTCGCTGCTCTCCTCCGAGGCCGTGGCCCGCACCTCCCTGGACGTGCTGCTCTCGGAGCTCACCGGTCACGTCATCGACGTCCGCCAGCAGGACCCGACCGCGGGCGCCGCCAAGGCCTCCGGTTTCGAGCAGGCTCTGGCCACGGTGCTGGACCGTCAGGACGGCGTGTAATAATCGCGGTAAATAGCTTTTGGGAATTCAGGCCTCTGTGCTCGCTCATTCACTGGGCGTTTGCAGAGGCCTGAGTCCGTACCCCTCAAAAACCAGGTACAGCCCGCGAATCATCGCTCAATTCCGGCAATACCGAACAAAACCGGCACTCCCCCCTCCCAGAGCAGGTTTCTCCGTGATATCCACCGCTATTCGCGTCGCCCGGGTGGGCAGCGCGGCCGAGCTGGCCGCGGCGGCCCTCATGATGCTGGGCTTCCCCTGCCTCATGCTGGCCGCGCTCATCCCCAGCGTTTACGCCTTCGTGGTCGCGGCCGCCGTGACGTACCTGGCGGACCACTTTCTGCACCGCAAGGGCAGCTATCTGATCAACCGCCTGAGCAAGGTCCGGGCCGGTCTGTCGATCCGGTTCCTGATCCGGCAGCTGCTGCTCATCCTGCTGCTGGCCCGGATGTCCCTCGGGGACAACCTGGTCTTCTTCACCGCGGTCGCCTGCTTCATCGCCTTCTACGGCCTGCAGGCCCCCCACGGCGCCCTCGTGACGCTGATCCGCAACCGCCGCCGGATGCCGGTCGCCACCCGCAACGTCGACCTGAAGTCCCGCGTCCGCATCCCGGACGCCCCGCCGCGCCGCCTGCTGGACCGCTCCGCGGAGAAGATGCTCCACCTCGACCTGTTCGCGGTCGCCGGGCTCCTGGTCTCCGCCACGCTGGACGACGCCTTCGTCGGCTTCATCGGCGTCGGCGTCACCCTGGTCCTCGGCTGCCTGTACGTCGCGGTGCTGCTGCCGTACGTGCGCGGCCGGCGGACACCGCCGAAGGCCGAGGTCGTGCTGGCCGCCCTGGACGACTGGCTGAGCGCCTACCGGCCGGAGACGGTCCTGTACTTCTCCGGCTCCAAGGACTCCGCGTACCAGGTCAACATGTGGCTGGAGACGATGGAGCAGCTGGACACCCGGCCGCTGATCATCCTCCGCGAGCGCGTCATCCTGAACAGCCTCGCCCCCACCACCGTCCCCGTCATCTGCGTGCCCGGAGGGGTGCACCTGATGAACATGGACCTCACGACGGTGCGCGTCGCGCTCTACGCGGCCAACGTCGGCAAGAACATCCACCTGCTGCGCGTGCCCACCATGAAGCACGTCTTCATCGGCCACGGGGACAGCGACAAGCTGGCCAGCGTCAACCCGTACAGCAAGGTGTACGACGAGGTGTGGACCGCCGGCCGGGCCGGCCGCGACCGCTACGCCATCGCCGACGTCGGCGTCCGCGACGAGGACATCGTCGAGGTGGGCCGCCCGCAGCTCGCGCCGATCACCACCTGGCGGGGCGTGCCCGAGGGCCGCATCCCGACCGTGCTGTACGCCCCCACCTGGGAGGGCTGGGACGGCAACCCGGGCAACACCTCGATCGTGCTGGCCGGCGAGAACATCGTGAAGAAGCTGGTCAAGGCCGACCCGCCGGTGCGCGTGCTGTACAAGCCGCACCCCTTCACGGGAACCGTCAGCTCCCGGGCCGGCGCCGCCCACCGGCGCATCACCGCCCTGGTCGAGAAGGCCGCCGCCGAGCGCGCCGCCGACTCCCGCTTCAGCGCCGACACCGCCGCGCAGGAGCGGGCCCGGGGCGAGCTGACCCGCATCGAGGCCCGCCTGGCCGAGCTGGCCGGTGTCACCGGTGACAACGTCGACGAGGCCGAGGCCACCCGGGACGGGATCGTGGACGTCAGGCGGCACGAGGAGATCGCCCGGCTGCGCGCCGAGTGGAACGACGCCTACTGGCGTTCCTTCCCGGAGTACGAGCACAAGGTCATCAGCGGCGCCGAGCCGCGCCTGTACGACTGCTTCAACGTCTCCGACGCGATGGTCTCCGACATCTCCTCGGTGGTCTCCGACTTCATCGCGAGCGGCAAGCCGTACGCCGTCACGGACTCCGGCGAGCTGGGCGCGGAGGAGTTCAGGCGGCACAACACGGCCGTGCGGGCCGCGACGATCCTGTCCAACAGCGCGGCCGAGCTGGGCGGCCTGCTGGACGCGGTCCGCGACCCGTCCGCCGACCCCCTGGCCGGGGACCGCAAGGAGCTCAAGCGGTACCTGCTGGGCCCGGACGAGCCGAAGTCCATCGACCAGTTCAACACCGCGGTCGCGGACCTCGCCCGTAAGGCCGACATCCGCAACGTCGGCCAGGAGTCGCGGGTCGGCGCGGCCAACGTCGACCCCGCCGAGGCGGCCGAGCTGACCACCGCACTGCCGGCCCAGCGGAACGCCTCCGCCGGTGACACGGACGGCGTGAACGCGGTCTGACGGCTCCACGGCCAAGGGCCGGCCCCCGGATCACTCCGGGGGCCGGCCCTTTTTCACGTCTCCTTACCGACCCCCTGCCACACCGATGAGCGGCTCTTACCGGGCGTGCGTACTTTCGGTTGCGGCCGTTCCACTCCGTGTGGCGTGGCTCACTCATTACTCGATGTCAGGCAACCGCCTTGGACGGGAACCCGTCTTACTCGTTGCTAATGATGCGATTCGGGGGAAAAGTCCCACGAACAAGGGAGAGCCGTGACCGTCGTGACGCAGCCTGATGTGACCGTCGTCATCGGGGCGTACGAAGCGATGCCCTACCTGGTCGACTGCCTGGCGTCGGTCGAGGCGCAGACCATCGGACCGGCGCGCATGGAGGTCATCGCGGTCGACGACGGCTCGACGGACGGCACGGGGGAGTACCTGGAGCAGTTCGCGGCCCGCGCCGGGATGCCGGTGACCGTCGTCCGCCAGGAGAACTCCGGCAGCCCCAGCGGCCCGCGCAACGTCGGCCTCGGCAAGGCGGCCGGACGCTACGTCTTCTTCCTCGACGCCGACGACCGGCTCGGCGCCGAAGCGCTGGAACGCATGGTCGCCATGGCCGACCGCAACGGCACCGACGTCGTGCTCGGCCGGGTCGAGGGCGTCAACCGCACCCCGCCGAAGTCCATGTTCGGCCGGACCCTCGAACGGACCGACGTCTTCTCCTCCAACATCAAGTTCACGCTGAGCGCGCAGAAGCTGTTCCGCCGCGCGCTGCTGGAGCGGCACGGCATGCGGTTCGACGAGTCGCTGTGGACCGGCGAGGACGCGCTCTTCACCCTGGAGGCCTACCTGCGGGCGGACGGCGTCTCCGTGCTCGCCGACTACACCTGCTACTACCTGGTGGGCCGCGAGGACGGCAAGCACGTGACGAAGACCGGCGGCTACACGCTGCGCTTCGACTCCGCGCGCGCCCTGATGAAGCTCATCGCCGACATGGTCCCGGCCGGCGCCCGGCGCGACGAACTGATGGTCCGGCCCTTCCTCATCACCCTGCTGCCGCAGTTCGGGCCCAGGTTCCTCAAGGACGACGAGGCGGTCCGCCAGGACAAGCTCGAACTGGCCCGGCCGCTGATGGAGGCCTACTGGACCCCGGGGGTGGCCCGCCGGCTGAAGGTCCACGAGCGGCTGCGGCTGCACCTGGTGGCCGAACAGCGCACCGAGCCGCTGCTGGAGGTGGTCGAGTTCATACGGTCCGGAAAGCAGGCCGCGGCCCTGCTGGAGCGGCGCGGCACCCGTGTGTACCTCGCCTACCCGTACTTCCGGTCCGAGGGGGCCGGCGTCCCCGACGCCGTCTACCTCGCCGGACCCAAGGAGGCCCGCGCCTTCCCCGGATACCGCGAGCCGGCCGCCCACTCCCTCCCGCGCCGGGCACTGCGCAGGATCAGGCGGCTGCTGCCGAGCGCCCGGATCGGCGCGGCGGCGGCCTGAGACCGGCCGGCGCCGCGCCGGGCCCGCGCTACTTGCCCGGGTGCAGAGCCCGGCCGACCACGCGGCGGGCGCGCCGGTAGACGGAGGCCGCGGGCGCGGGGACGGTGTCCTTGACCCGCTTGGCCCGTGCCACCTCCCGCCGCAGCCGCTCGTTGTCCTTGGACAGCTCGCCGACCTGGGTGTGCAGCCAGCCGAACCGGGTGGTGAGCGACGTGAGGTCCGTGTCGTTCCACGGGCGCACGCCCGGCGGGAACGACAGCGACCGCATCCGCTTGTCGAAGGCGGCGCCGCCGTCGCCGTGCGTGAAGGTGTTCTGCAGCCCGTTCTTGTCCAGGAAGGCGGTGAACCGGTCGAACCGCTCCGCGTGGTTGCCGACGAGACCGCTGAAATCGGCCTGCTCGTACAGCCGGGCCGGGTCCGTCGCCTCCAGGTCCTTGCCGACCTTCTCCAGCAACTGGTGCGGGATCTCGAAGTAGCGGCACAGCTCCAGCGTGCGCGAGTCCCCGCACAGCACCGTCGCGGGCGTCCCGGCGAGCAGTGCCGCGATGTTGCCGTGGATGCGGGAGCCGAAGGAGAAGTCGAAGGGGCGCAGCTCGTCGATCCAGGTGATCGGGTCGACGTACACCCGCACCTTGTCCTCCCGGTACATCGGGTGGTCAGGGTGCGTGGGCATCGCGGTCACCCGGGAGGCGACCGGGTCGGACAGATCGCGCCAGTGCAGCTGCCGGGCGTCGCTGAGGTTCTGCCCGATGAAACGCAGATTGGGGTAGCGCTCGTGGGTGCGGCTGATGACCCGGCCCAGCCCCTGCTTGCCCACCGCGCTGTGCGAGCCGTTGATCGCGATGCGCGACTCGGCCGTCAGACCGTCGGTCTTCTTGCGCACGTCGAGTTCACGGCCGTGCATGAACAGGGACGGGCAGCCGATGACCTCGATGTCCTTGAAGCCCATGTCCCGCAGGTACTGCTCGGTGAACTCGCCGCGCACGCCGATCGAGGCGCTGCGCTCCAGCACCGCCGAGCAGAAGTCGCGCACGGTCGGCTCGATTCGCTTCAGCCGGGCCGCGTCGTAGCCCACGCCGGTCTGCGCGCCGACGCCGAGCACCACCACGGGGATGCGCAGCTTGGAGATCAGCCGGGTCAGCCGCTGCAGGGCGACCTCGAAGGACGGGCGGAAGGCGTTGGCGAGCGGCACCACGAACGCGTCGTACTCCGCGTTGATGCGCGCCGCAGCGGCCACCTCGGTACGTCCGCCGTTCGAGAACACCTCGGTGTCCGGTGTCTCGAGGATCTTGTGGGCGGCGTCCTGGAAGATCAGGTTGCCGGAGTTGGTGGCGATGACGTCCTGGTGGAGGGCCTGCTCCACGGAGAAGACGTCATACGGACTCTTGCCCGACCGGAGGAGGATGCGCTTGGGATGGCGAACGGTAGATGACACGACAGTCAATTAAAGTTGGTGAAGCGTTTAATTTCTATAGGCAATGGGTACAACCTTTTTGCCGTACGCGATACGTGAGCAACCGGTTACCGTCCGCCTGTCCGGGGACTGGACCGACGCGCACCGTCCGGCCCCCTTCGCGTAAATTGCCGCACAGGCGGCGTTCGCCGCTCGAGGCGGCCGGTACGGGGCGAGGGGACAGCAGGCAAGGTGACCGAGGCAAGGCAGGCCGTGGGCACGGCCCGCAGGATCGTAGTCAAGGTGGGCTCCTCGTCGCTGACCACCGCCGCGGGCGGCCTGGACGCCGACCGCGTCGACGCCCTCGTGGACGTCCTCGCCAAGGTGCGCGGGGGAGGGGAGCGGGAGATCGTCCTGGTCTCCTCGGGAGCCATCGCGGCCGGACTCGCGCCGCTGGGCCTGCGCCGCCGCCCCAGGGACCTGGCCCGCCAGCAGGCCGCCGCCAGCGTCGGCCAGGGCCTGCTCGTCGCCCGCTACACCGCCTCCCTCGCCCGCTACGGCGTCCGGGTCGGCCAGGTGCTGCTGACCAGCGACGACATGAGCCGCCGCGCGCACCACCGCAACGCCTCGCGCACGCTGGACAAGCTGCTGGCGATGGGCGCCCTGCCGGTGGTCAACGAGAACGACACCGTCGCCACCGACGAGATCCGCTTCGGCGACAACGACCGCCTCGCCGCCCTGGTCGCCCACCTCGTCCACGCCGACCTGCTGGTGCTGCTCTCCGACGTCGACGGCGTCTACGACGGGGACCCGAGCAAGCCGGGCACCTCGCGGATAGCCGAGGTGCGCGGCCCCGGGGACCTCGCCGAGGTGGAGATCGGCAGCGCCGGCAAGGCCGGGGTCGGCACCGGCGGCATGGTCACCAAGGTCGAGGCCGCCCGGATCGCCGCCGCCGCGGGCATCCCGGTGGTGCTGACCAGCGCCGTGCACGCGGCGGACGCGCTGAACGGCGGCGACACCGGCACGTACTTCCACCCCACCGGCAGGCGCTCCGCCGACCGGCTGCTGTGGCTCCAGCACGCCTCCACGCCGCAGGGCGCGCTCACCCTCGACGACGGCGCCGTCCGGGCGGTCGTCGAACGCCGCACCTCGCTGCTGCCCGCCGGCATCGCCGCCGTGGAGGGCGAGTTCAGCGCCGGCGACCCGGTCGAACTGCGCGACGGCACGGGGCGCGCGGTGGCCCGGGGACTCGTCAACTTCGACGCCAAGGAGATCCCCCAGCTGATCGGGCGTTCGACCCGGGAGCTGGCGCGCGAGCTGGGCCCGGCCTACGAACGCGAGGTCGTGCACCGGGACGACCTGGTTCTGCTGCACCCCGCGCACCCGTAGGGCCACTCGCGCAACCTCGTGGAACAGGGCGTACGGAACGCCCCCGGTGGGGGACGTTCCGTAAAACCGCCCCGCGGAGCCCGGCGGCCTGCTCAACTTTCTCTCGGGGACATGTTGCTGGGACACGTTCCGTCAAGGGCCATGCGTGAAGGAGGCCGTCGTGAGACGAGTGCGCCCCGGGACGGCGTCCCGCGGTGCTCTGACGAGCGTCGCGGCCGGAGAGGCCTGTGAACAGCGCGAGGCACCCAGGGACCTGCCCCGGCTGTGGCACGTCACCCTCAGTGTCTCCGGGCAGCAGGTGCCGCTGCCCGACCTGCGGCGCGCCCTCGAGCAGCTCGCCCAAGACCACCCCTTCCTGCTGACCAGCAGATACGCCGGCGACCACGCGGAGATCCGGTACTGGGAGGAGGCCCGCGACCTGCACGACGCGGCCGCCGTCGCGCTGCGGCTGTGGGGCGAGCACCGGCAGACCGCGGGGCTGCCGGCCTGGGAGATCGTCGGCCTGGAGGTCATCGACCGCGAGACGTACCACCAGCGCATCGCCGAGGGCTACGGCCCCGCGCCCGCGACCCCGGTAGGGGTGCACCCGTTCTGAACGGCCGGGTGCCGCGGGCCGGTGCCACGGCCCGGTTGCGCGGTGCGCCTCCACGGCCCGGTTCCGCGGCGCGCCTCCACGGCACGGTTCCGCGGCGGCTTCACCCCCATTTGACCCGTCTCGCGGTGTGGGACGACGGCTGAACGGCCCGCCGCCGCGCACTACCCTTCCCACCATGACCACGCTCTCGCCGTACGACTCCATGTCCCCGGTCACCCAGGCCGCCTACCGGGCCAAGGCCGCCGCCGCCGACCTCGCGCCGCTCCCGCGCGCCGTGAAGGACGACGCGCTGCTCGCCATCGCCGACGCCCTGGAGGTCCGGACCGGCGAGATCGTCGAGGCCAACGCCCAGGACGTGGCCAAGGCCCGCGAGAACGGCACCAGCGAGTCCGTGGTCGACCGGCTCACCCTCACCCCCGAGCGCGTCCGCGCCATCGCCTCCGACGTCCGCGACGTCGCGAAGCTGCCCGACCCGGTCGGCGAGGTGGTGCGCGGCTCCACCCTCCCCAACGGCATCGACCTGCGCCAGGTCCGCGTCCCGCTCGGCGTGGTCGGCATCGTCTACGAGGCCCGCCCCAACGTCACCGTGGACGCCGCCGCGCTGTGCCTGAAGTCCGGCAACGCCGTCCTGCTGCGCGGCTCGGCCTCCGCCTACGAGTCCAACACCGCCCTCGTCCGGGTGATCCGGGACGCGGTCGGCGGCGCCGGGCTGCCCGCGGACGCCGTCCAGCTCGTGCCGGGCGAGAGCCGTGACTCCGTCCGCGAGCTGATGCGCGCCCGCGGCCTCGTCGACGTGCTCATCCCGCGCGGCGGCGCCTCCCTGATCCGGACGGTGGTCAGCGAGTCCGTGGTGCCCGTCATCGAGACCGGCACCGGCAACTGCCACGTCTACGTCGACGCGCAGGCCGACATCGACATGGCGATCGAGATCCTGATCAACTCCAAGGCCCAGCGGGTCAGCGTCTGCAACGCCGCCGAGACCCTCCTGGTGCACCAGGACATCGCCGCCGAGTTCCTGCCGCGGGCCCTCGACGCCCTGGCCGATGCGGGCGTCACCGTGCACGGCGACGAGCGGGTGCTGGCCCACGCCAAGGAGTCCAGGGCCACCGTGGTCGAGGCGACCCCGGAGGACTGGGAGACCGAGTACCTGTCGTACGACATCGCCGCCGCCGTCGTGGACTCCCTCGACAAGGCGGTCGAGCACATCCGGCTGTGGACCTCCGGGCACACCGAGGCGATCGTCACCACCTCCCAGCAGGCGGCCCGCCGCTTCACCCAGCTGGTCGACTCCACCACCGTCGCCGTGAACGCCTCCACCCGGTTCACCGACGGCGGCCAGTTCGGCTTCGGCGCGGAGATCGGCATCTCCACCCAGAAGCTGCACGCCCGCGGCCCGATGGGGCTGCCGGAGCTGACCAGCACGAAGTACATCGTCACCGGCGACGGGCACGTGCGCCGCTGACGGGGACGCGCGCCCGCCGGCGGGCGGACCCGGCGGGAAGGCGTCTCGGCAGGCGGATGAATTTCCGTACCGTCTGCCCAAATTGACCCCCCAGGACTACTCTGGACGCGTGCCGGAGGACGTGGGGGGCACGCCGTTCTCGGACGGCCGGGAGCCCGACGACGACCACGACCGCGGGGTGTCGGACGAAGAGTTCGCCTCCGTGGTCTTCGACGAGGCCTTCGTGCGGGCGGCCGTGGTGCACGAGCCGACCGCCGTCGAACGCCTCCTGGCCGCGGCCCAGGCCAGAGCCGAGGCCTCCGAGGCGGAAGCCCGCCGCGCCCACGCCGGAGCCGACGGCTACGACGACGGCTACGGCCACGAGGGCGGCGGACCCGGGCATGACCGGGACGACGGCGAGTACGACGACGACCAGGCCCCCGGCGATCACCACGGCGCCTTCTGGCCCTACGGCAAGCAGGTCCGCTGGCACCGGCCCGTCGCCTGGGTGCTCGCGCTGGTGATGGGCATCGGCATGGTCGCGCTGGCCTTCGCCGCCGTCTACCGGGGCGCCTCCTCCGGTACCCGCGACCGGATGCCGTCACCGGCCTCCACCGGCCTGGAGCAGGGAGCGGCGGCGCGCCCCTCCGCCGGCACCGTCCGGCCGGCGGTCTCGGCGGTCCCGCCGTCCCGCTGACGGACACCCCGCGTTCCTGGTGAGAACCTGTCAGAACTTGTCGTACGGCGGCGCGTTTACCGTAGGCCGCCGGAACCCACCCTGAAAGTATGGGCGGGCCTGGAGACCCACCGGAGGGGACACCCGAGGGCGGCCCCGCAGGTGGTGAGGACGAGTACCGATCCGTCGTCTTCGACGAATCGTTCGTCCGTGCTGCCCGGCTCCAGGAGTACTCCGCGCAGGAGCGCATGACCGACCACGCGCCCGCCGTGCGCCGCCGTCCGGGACTGCGCCGGGGACTGACCCGGCAGGCCCTGCTCCTCCTGCTGCTGATCGCCGTCGCCTTCTGCACCGCGGTCTACATGGGCGTCCGCCACCCCTACGGCGCCCCGCAGGCCCGGCGCCCCGCCGAACCGCTGCGGATGACCGTCATCCCGCTGGTCCCGCCGGGCAAGGTGCCGGGCGCCGCCGACGCCGAGTACCTGTACGCGCACAGCCCGGCCGCCCACTTCGAGGCCGGCGCCGAGGGAATCCCGCTGCCCGCCTCCCGTGGCACCGCGCACTTCTCGGACAGCCAGGTCACCGCCGCGCTGAGCATCGCCAGGAACTATTTGGTCCGCTCCTCCCTCGACCCCGACGTGCTCACCGGCCGCCAGGTCCGGCCGGTGAGGTCCCTGGTCGACTCCGACCAGCTCGACCAGTTCGACCGCGGCTTCGACCACCCGGCGGCGGACGGCCGCCACGCCCCGACCGGCTGGCTGGTCCGCATCGACCCCTCCCGCGCGCGCCTGGCCGACGACCGGATCCGCGCCCAGGGCACCCTGCGGGCCGACGAGACCGACGCGTCCGTGCTGGAGATCAGCGCCGACGCGGTCTTCGTCTACGCCCTGCGGCCGGCAGGCGCCGCCGTCGGCGCCGCGGTCTCCCTCTTCACCGTCCGCCGTGAGCTGGCCTTCCGGTTCACCCCCGACGACCTGCGTGTCGGCCAGATCCGGCTGGGCAGCTCCCACACCCAGGCGGGCCCGCTGTCCTGCGCCGAGGACGCCACCTCCTACCTGCGCCCCCTGCTGGCCGGCCAGACCGCACGCGGCGGCGGCCCGGCGGGCACCGACCCTTACGCCGCCGACGGCGCCACGGCCCTGTGCGGCACGCTGGCCGCGGCGGCCCAGCCGAAGCCCTGAGGCCGAGGCCTGACGCCGAAGCCCTGACGCCCAGGCTTCGACGCCGAAGCCCGCACGCCGAGGGCCCTGAGGCCGAAGTCCGGACACCGAGGCCCTGACGCCGAAGCCCGCACGCCGAGGCCCTGAGGCCGGGACCGACGTCCCGGCCGGGCCCCGTCGCCGTTGGGGTCCGGCGCTACTCCCCGTCCTGCCCGGACGCGCCCCGCGGCCCGTCTTGCGGTCCGTCCCCGTTCTGCGGTCCGTCCCCGTTCTGCGGTCCGTCCTTAGGCGGGGCCGGACTGCGGAAGCCGTCGAAGCCGCGGCGGACCCGGCCGCCGAGGTCGCCGGCGCCGCCCGCGAGGTCCGTGACCAGCTTCATCAGCGGGTCCTTGGAGCCCTTCACATCGCTCTTGTAGCTCGCGGCGGACTCGCGGAAGGAGTCGCCGACCGAGGCGTCCTTGTCCTCGCTGCGCCGCGGGTAGTGGCCGTCCATCAGCCGCTGGTGGTCCCGCGACTCGGCCCACCTCTTCAGCTCCGCCGCCCGGATGGTGGCGAAGGGGTGCGAGCGGGGCAGCACGTTCAGGATCTTCAGCACCGAGTCGCGCAGGTCGCCGCCCGCGTCGTACTCCTCGGCCTGCTCCAGGAACGCGTCCACGTTCATCTCGTGCAGGTGGTTGCCGCCCGCCAGCTTCATCAGGCCGCGCATGGAGGCCCGCAGATCCTGGCCCACCAGCAGCCCGGCCCGGTCCGCCGACAGCTCCGACTTGCGGAACCACTCCCTGAGCGCCGTCACCAGCGCCATGACCGCGAGGTTGCCCAGCGGTATCCAGGCGACCTTCAGGGCCAGCGTCGTCAGGAACAGCAGGACCGTGCGGTACACCGAGTGTCCGGACAGGGCGTGCCCCACCTCGTGCCCGACGACCGCCCGCATCTCCTCCTCGTCGAGCAGCTCGACGAGGCCGGTGGTGAGCACGATGACCGGCTCGTCCAGGCCGATGCACATCGCGTTCGGCTGCGGGTCCTGCGTGACGTACATCGGCGGGACCTTCTCCAGGTCCAGGATGTAGCAGGCGTCCAGCAGCATGTCGTGCAGGTGCGCGAACTGCCGCTCCGAGACGCGCACCGAGTCGGACAGGAACAGCAGCCGCAGGCTCCGCTCCGGCAGCAGCCCGCTGAGCGCCTTGAACACGGTGTCGAAGCCGCTCAGCTTGCGCAGCGCCACCAGGGCCGACCGGTCGGCCGGATGCTCGTACGCGCGCGAGGAGATCCCCGGGAAGCGCCTGCGCTGCCTGCTGGGCACGTGCTCGCGCCCGGTCTGCTCACGGCCGTCGTCGGACATGTCTTCCCCCATGTGCGTGTCAGTGCCACCGTCGCCCCCGAGGCGAGGGCCAGCCTAGGCGGAGTTACCGTGGACGGGCAGTACAGCGAAGGAGACCACGTCATGGAGTACCGCCCCCCGGCCACCTGGCTGACCGAGGCCGCCGGCACCGCAGTCCAGCAGCACGGATCGGGCAACCTGCTCCGCATCGTCCTGATCGTGATGTTCCTCGGCTGCGCGCTGACCGCATGGTTCCTGCTGCGCGGCTACAAGCAGAAGGACGACTGAGGGGCCGCGGAAGTTCCCCGCGGCGGCCCGCCCGGCGCCCGGCGCCCGCCGTGACGGCGGAGTCGGGGTGATCGCCGCCGGGCCGCCCGCTTACGATGAGCCGACATCTTCATGCCGCCCACACGCGATAGGTCCTGCCGATGAGCCTCCACCTCGCCGCCGCCCAGCTGGTCACCCTCGCCGCCGAGGGTGGGGAGCACGGCGGCAACCACAACAGCCTGAACCCGGCGGTCACCGGCGGCGGCGCCCTGATCGTCCTGCTGCTGCTGCTCTGGATCACCACCCGCTTCAACCGCGACCGCTGATCCGGGACCCCGTCCCCGGCCAGGGCCCACGGACCGGGCCGGTAGGGTCTGCACGCATGGAAGAGCAGGACATGCCCACCGGCCCGGCGCACACCCCGGTGCCCCGCCCGGGCAACGGCCCAGCCCGCACGGGCAAGCGCCGCCTCGGCGTCATGGGCGGAACGTTCGACCCGATCCACCACGGGCACCTCGTGGCGGCCAGCGAGGTCGCCGCCCAGTTCCAGCTGGACGAGGTGGTGTTCGTGCCCACCGGTCAGCCGTGGCAGAAGTCCCACCGCAACGTCTCGCCGGCCGAGGACCGCTACCTGATGACGGTCATCGCCACCGCCGAGAACCCGCAGTTCTCCGTCAGCCGCATCGACCTCGACCGCGGCGGCCCCACCTACACCGTGGACACCCTGCGCGACCTGCGGGCCCTCAACCCGGACACCGACCTGTTCTTCATCACCGGTGCCGACGCCCTCGGCCAGATCCTCACCTGGCGCGACTCCGAGGAGCTGTTCTCCCTCGCGCACTTCATCGGCGTCACCCGCCCCGGCCACCACCTGACGGACCCGGGGCTGCCCGAGGGCGGCGTCTCGCTCGTCGAGGTTCCCGCGCTCGCCATCTCCTCGACGGACTGCCGTGCGAGAGTCGCCAAGGGCGACCCCATCTGGTACATGGTGCCGGACGGAGTCGTGCGTTACATCGACAAGCGCGAGCTGTACCGCGGCGAGTGAGCCGAGAGGGGCACCGGTGAACGACCGATACGACGCGGACGACGCCGCCCACGGCGCCGCCCCGTACGAACTCGTCGGCTACGACGAGTACGGGCAGCCCGTGTACCGGCAGATCCCGGCACAGCAGGCGCCACAGCAGCAGTCCTACGACCCGTACGCCCAGCAGGGCTACGGCTACGACCCGTACGCCACCGGCCCACGGCAGCCGCAGTCCTACGAGGCGCCCCGGCAGCCGCAGTCCTACGACGCCTACGACACCGGCGGGCAGCAGCACGCCGCGCCCTCCTACGACCCGTACGGCACGCAGGCCCCGTACGACGCCTACGGCGCCGGCGGCCAGGGCGCCGGCGCCGAATACGACCCCTACGGGCAGGCCGCGAGGAGCGGGCAGCAGCCCCGGGTCACCGAGCAGACCGCCCACATCCCCCAGCAGGCCGGCCCCGCCGGCCCGCGCGGACCGGAGACCCACGAGCCGCCCGCGGCCACCGGGGAACCGGACGACGGCGCCGAGCAGTTCGCCTTCGTCGAGGAGCCCGACGGCGACTCCGAGGACGTCATCGACTGGCTGAAGTTCACGGAGAACCGCACCGAGCGCCGCGAGGAGGCCCGCCGCCGCGCCCGCAGCCGGATCATCGCCGTCGTCGTCGTCCTCGCCCTCGTCGCCGTGGCCGGCGTCGGCTACCTGTGGTTCGCCGGGAAACTGCCCGGCCTGTCCTCTTCCGGCCAGAAGACGGGCGCCGCCACGCCTGCGGGCGCCCAGAAGCGCGACGTGATCGTCGTCCACCTGCACAACACCGGCGGATCCGGCACCTCCACGGCACTGCTGGTCGACAACACCACCACCAAGCAGGGCACCACCGTCCTGCTGCCCAACTCCCTCGCGCTGAGCGGCGACGACGGCTCCACCACGACGCTCGCCAAGTCCGTGGACGACGACGGCTCCTCCGGCACCCGCGACCAGCTCGACACCGTCCTCGGGACCAGCATCCAGGGCACCTGGCGCCTGGACACCCCCTACCTGCAGAACCTCGTCGACCTGGTCGGCAACATCGACATCGACACGGACACCGACGTGCCCGACCCGGACGCCAAGAAGAAGGGCTCCACGATCCTGGTCCACCAGGGCAAGGCGCAGACCCTCAGCGGCAAGATGGCCGTCGCCTACGCCACCTACCGCGCGTCCGGCGAGTCCCAGAACGCCCAGCTGGAGCGGTTCGGGCAGGTCATGACCGGCGTGCTGCGCAAGCTCTCCTCCGAGCCCGCGGCCGCCACCACCACCGTGCAGACCCTGGCGCAGATCCTCGACCCGCCGCTGACCGACAAGGACCTCGGCGCCTTCCTGGCCGCCCTCGCCGAACTCGCCAAGGGCGGCGACTACCGGACGGCCCTGCTGCCCGTGCAGCCCGACGGCACCCTGAGCGCCGCCACCAGCGACAGCGTGGTCAGGAAGGTCCTGGGCGGCACCGCCAAGAGCCCCGACGCGGGGTCCGCGGTCCGGGTCTCCGTCCAGAACGCCACCGGCGCCAAGGACAACACGGAGAAGGCCCGCGTGGTGCTGCTCAACGGCGGCTTCACCTTCCTCGAGGGCGGCACCGCCGCAGGCAGCCGGACCACCTCCCAGGTGCTCTACGCCGACGCCGCCGACAAGGCGAACGCCGCCGAGGTCGCCAAGACCCTGGGGCTGCCCGCCGGCTCCGTGGCCAAGGGCGCCGTGTCCTCCGGCGCCGACGTCTCGGTCGTCCTCGGCGGCGACTACCGGCCCGCGTCCTCCTGACCGCGGCCGGGGCACCCCACGTGATGCCGTAATCACGTGGGGTGCGCCAGGCGGTCCGTGAGACCCTTGAGGTCAACAGACCGCCGACCGAAAGCCGCGTAGTGACCGCCACCGATCGTTCCCTCGACCTCATCAACACCGCCGCCCAGGCGGCGGCCGACAAGCTCGCGCACGACGTCATCGCCTACGACGTCAGCGACGTGCTGTCGATCACGGACGCATTCCTGCTGGCCTCCGCGCCGAACGACCGCCAGGTCCGGGCGATCGTCGACGAGATCGAGGAGCGCCTGCTGAAGGAACTGGGCGCCAAGCCCGTACGCCGCGAGGGCGACCGCGAGTCCCGCTGGATCCTGCTCGACTACGTCGACATCGTCGTCCACGTCCAGCACAGCGAGGAGCGCGTCTTCTACGCCCTGGAGCGGCTGTGGAAGGACTGCCCCGAGCTCGAGCTGCCCGCCGACGCCAAGGCCACCCGCGGCAAGGCCGAGGAGCACGCCAAGCTGCAGGCCGCCGAGGCCGCCGAGGAGCCGGACGGGGACTGGCGATGAGCGCCACCGCCGAGGTGACCGACCGCACCGGCCGGGGCCGCCGCATCATCCTGTGGCGGCACGGCCAGACCTCGTGGAACGTCGAGCGCCGCTTCCAGGGCAGCACGGACGTCGCGCTGACCGAGACGGGTGTCGGGCAGGCCCGCCGGGCCGCCCGGCTGCTCGCCTCCCTGCGGCCCGACGCGATCGTCTCCAGCGACCTGCAGCGGGCCGCCGACACGGCCGCCGAGCTGGCCGCCCTCACCGGCCTCGACGTCACCCGTGAGGAAGGCCTGCGCGAGACCTACGCGGGCGTCTGGCAGGGGCTCACGCACGACGAGATCATCAGCCGCCACGGCGAGGAGTACGCCGCCTGGAAGCGCGGCGAGGCGATCCGCCGGGGCGGCGGCGAGCTGGAGACCGAGGTCGCCGACCGGGCCGCCCCCGTCGTGCTGCGGCACGCCGAGAAGCTGCCCGAGGACGGCACCCTCGTGGTCGTCAGCCACGGCGGCACCATCCGCACCACCATCGGCCGGCTCCTCGGCCTCGAGGCCCCGCACTGGGAGAGCCTCGGCGGCCTCTCCAACTGCTGCTGGTCCGTGCTCGGCCAGGGCGCCCGGGGCTGGCGCCTGCTGGAGCACAACGCGGGCACCCTCCCGGAGCCCGTCCTGGGCGACGACGACTGAGCGGCTCTCGGGCCCGCCGTTCCCGGCACGGGGTCCCGGATTTCACTTTCCGGCAGGTCACAGGCTAAAGTTCTTCTTGTTCGCCCCGCCGAGCGGGGCGAAACACCATGCGGCTCGCCGCGTGGGACAAGGGGCTATAGCTCAGTTGGTAGAGCGCCTGCATGGCATGCAGGAGGTCAGGAGTTCAATTCTCCTTAGCTCCACGGATCGACACTCTGTCGAGTTGTCAGAGATCGGTGATGAGGATCCCGTCCCCCTCAGGGGGCGGGATCCTCTGTGTTACGGCGACTGTCCCAGGAGTGGCCCGTCCCCGTCCTCCCGGCCCGTCCGGCTGACCGGGCGGGGCGGCGTTGGGCACACTGGTCCGGTGCCGGCTTGAGTCACCCGGGGTCCCGCGGGCGTATATCTACGCGGAGGCGTTCTCGGTGGGCGCGCGGACAGCGGCCGGCCCCGGCCGCCGTGTCCGGACCGGTACCGAGGCGTCGCTGACCGTATTGGCCCGGCCGTGGCAGAATCAAACGGCCGGAAGGATGGCGCGGCCCGACGGGAGGAGTAGCGATGCCTGCGAGCATCCTTGGGGAGGTCGGCCACCTCCTCGATGCTGCGTTGATACGGGACACGACCACCCGGCTCAGCTGCCCTTCCTGCGGTTCCGGGCATGTGGCGCAAGTGCTCGGCGACAACGGCGGAATCTCCTACGTGTGCACGGCCTGCGGCCACAGCTGGAGCTGATCGATGGGTGCACACAGGCGAAAGTGCGACTGGTGCGGCAGTGGTACGCCGATCGTCCGTGACATGGAGCCGATCAATCCCGACTACCAGTACTGGTGCGAGGAATGCGCGCGGGCGCTGATCATAAAAGGCGACCCGATCGAGACCTACCGCGAGCTGGAGGGCGAGCCGATCTACGGCCGTCTGCTCGAGGAGCACTGCACGCTCAAGAGGTTCTACTCCTTCGTCACCGCTTGACGCACCCCTGGCCCCTGCCGTCGTCCCGGCAACGATGTCGCGGCCCGGGCCAGCGCCAGGAACAGCGCGGCCGCGGCCGCGTAGAGGGCCGAGAGCGTCATCTGCGCGCCGCTCTGGTGCAGTTCGGGCCGCGCCGCACCGTGCGGCACCCACCAGGGGACGTACGAGCAGAACACCAGGGCCGTGCCCAGGGCCGCCGCCCGGCGCCCGCGCGTCCACAGCACCAGCACCACCGGCACGCACCACACCCAGTGGTGTGTCCACGACACCGGGCTGACCAGCAGCGCGGTGACGGCGCAGCAGCACACCGCCCAGGCCCGCATCCCGCGCAGCTCCGCCGCCACCGCCACCGCGAGCCCCGCTGCGACCGTCACGGCCGCCAGGGCCGCCCAGACGGTCCCCGGATCCGGAGTGTGCAGCAGGCGCGCCAGAACGCCGCGCAGGGCCTGGTTGGCGGCCTCCTCGGCGTGCCCGACGCGGTCCGAGCGGAACACCGCGTCCGTCCAGAACCGCCACGAGTCGTGCGGCAGGACGGCCGCCGCCAGCAGCGTGGCCCCGGCGAACGCGACGGCCGCCCCGCGCGCGTGCCGCAGCCAAGGCTCCCCGTCGCCGCCCCGCAGCCGGGCCACGAGCCCCGTGATCAGCAGGAACACCGCGAACAGCGCCGGCGTCAGCTTCACCGCGGCGGCCAGGCCGAGCCCCGTACCGGCCCACCGGTCCCGGCCGCGGCCGCCTGCGGCGTGGCGGGTCAGGTCCCACAGCACCGCCGTGGCCAGCAGCAGGTTGACCTGCCCGTAGCGCAGGGTCGTCCACACCGGCTCGCACCAGACGGCCGCCGCCGCCACCCACCAGACGCTCTCCGCGCGCGTGTGGCCGGCGAGCCGCAGGGACAGCCGTACGAACACCAGCAGCAGGACCAGGTTCCCGGCCGTGGCCAGCGTGCGCAGGGTCGCGGTGTCCGGCAGCGTCAACGGCGTGAACAGCAGGGCCGCGAACGGGGGGTAGGTGGGCTGCAGGTGCGCGGCGGTTGCCCGCAGCGCGTACAGGTCGCCGCCCGCGCGGACGGCGGCGCCCTCGGCCCGGTACACCATCAGGTCGATCATCGACACGTGCGCGGCCCGCTGGGCCAGCCAGAACGCCGTGAACGACACCAGGCACGCGCCCGCCGCCACGGGCACGCGGCGCCGGGCCGCGGGGAACACGGGGAACGCGGACAGGGTCACGAAAGCAGACATTAGCCCCCGTACCGGAGTCAAGCGGAAACCGATTTGGTACTGCACCCCGGGGACCGTGTAATGTTGGCGTCGCCGCCGGGGAAACCGGGCGGAACAAAACAAGGGGCTATAGCTCAGTTGGTAGAGCGCCTGCATGGCATGCAGGAGGTCAGGAGTTCAATTCTCCTTAGCTCCACAGAAATCGAAGGCGGATCATCCGAACGGATGATCCGCCTTCGACGTGTTCCCCATTGTCTTCCGGACGCGCACGCACGCGTGTGTCTTACCGCACGCGCACGCGCGTGTGCGCCCGACGCACCCGCACGACGCCGGCGGGCCACCCGGTCCGGGCGACCCGCCGGCGCACGGCGCGCGGTGCGCGGCCCGCCGCCGTGCCGTCAGCGGCCGAGGGCCCGCCGGCCGCGGCCCTGGGAGAGGACGGGCAGGTTGCGCGACGGAGCCTGGCCGCGGGTGTCCTCCTCGATGCGCAGCGCCAGCGCGGGGCAGCGGCGCACCGCGCGCAGCGCCTTCGCCTCGGCGTAGCGCGGCACCTGAGCCTGCGCCACCGTCGGGAAGCCGTCCGCGCCGAGTTCGAAGACCTCGGGGAGGATGTCGGCACACAGGCCGTGGCCCCGGCACAGGGTCCAGTCGACGTGGATCTTCTGGCGGCTGGCGCCGGTCTCCTCCGGCTCCGCGCCGCCCGGGATGCCCGTCGGCGCCCTGCCCCCCTCGAAGAGCGGCAGCACGCCCTCCACGGGCCGTCCGCAGCCGTTGCCGAGGACGTGCGCGGCCAGGTCGTCGGTGAACGCCTTGATGGTCGACTCGAGGAACATCGCGGAGCCGTCCGGGTGCGAACACGCCCCGCGCCGCTTCACGTTCTTCGCGACCTGCTTCAGCGCCTCCAGCGCGGCCGGTCCGCCGCCGTTCAGGATGTCCTCCAGGCCGCGCGCGGCGGCGGGCAGCCCCAGGTAGCAGGGGCCGCACTGGCCGGCGCTCTCCTCGGCCAGCCACTGGGCCACCCGCAGCGACTCGCCCAGCGGGCAGGTCTCCTGGCTGATCGGCAGGATCGCGCCCGCGCCCAGCGAACCGCCCACCGCGTCAAGGGAGTTGCGGGAGACGATCGCCTCGTCGACAGTCGCGGCGTCGATCCACTTGCCGTGGTAGCCGCCGGTCAGCACGCCCTGCGGCACCGGCGGGGCGCCCGCGAGCTGCAGGACGTAGCGCAGCGGCACGCCGGTGGGGACCTCGATCACCATCGGCCGGGCGACCGCCCCGGAGACGGTGAGCATGACGGTGCCCGGCTCGTCGTACAGGCCGGTGTTGCCGTAGCGCTCGGGGCCGATCCGGGCCGCGATGGCGAGCTGCGCGAAGGTCTCGGCGTTCGACAGCAGCGTGGGCGCCCCGCCGACGCCGCTCTGCGAGGCGCTGATCTTGCGGCCGGGCGGGATCGCCGGACCGCCGTCGACCGAGCGGATCAGCGAGGCGGCGGCGCCGGTGACCATGCGGACCGGGTTGCGCTGCACCCACGCCCGCAGCGCCGACCTGCGGCTGTTGCTCAGGCCGCGCTCGGCCAGCGCCGCCTCCATGGAGCGCTGCGTGGACTCCCGGGTGACCCCGATCACGAGCGTGCGGGCGCCGAGCGCCTCGGCGCACAGCAGGGCGCCGTCCAGGATGAGGTGCGGGGCGCGGTTGATGAGCACCGTGTCCTTGCGGCAGGCCGGTTCGTCCTCACTGCCGTTGACGACGACGACCGGCCGCACCCCGCGCTTGATCGCCGACTCGGCGACCGAGCGCAGCTTCCTGTGGAAGGGGAAGCCCGCGCCGCCGCGGCCCTTGAGGCCGATGCGCTCGGCGAGCTGGGCCAGCTGTTCGCCGCCCAGCGGGTCGAGCGGCCCGTGCACCTTCAGGTGCATGGGCAGGTCCAGCCGCTCCACAAGGTCGAAGCCCGACGTGAGCACGGGAAGGCCGACCACGCGGACCTCCGGGACGTCGGGCAGGGCCTCGTTCACCTATAGCCTCCGGAAGGCGTGTTCCAGGGTTCGCCCGAACCCGGCGTGTCGTACGTGCCGGGGTTTGTTTCGGTGGCGGGACCGCCGTTGAACGTGTCACCCGAGTTGTACGTCCCGTAGGCGGCGTTCGTCTCACCGGTGTCGTACACATCACGTCCGCCGTACCCGCCGGCGCCCGGATCGCCGTAGGCCGGGATGGTGTATCCGGTGTCCTGCAGCGGGTCGTAGGCCGACGGCGGGGCCTCGCCGACCGGCGGCGGGGACGGGATCGGCCAGCTCCCCGAGGTGCTGGAGGGGCCGTCGACGCGCGGCATGGCCTCCGTGGCCCGCAGGTCCGTGGGCAGGTCCATGCGCGCGGTCCGGTCGGCCGCGAACGGCTGCCGGGAACCGGCCGGCGTGGACACCGCCCGGTAGGCGGCCGCGAAGCCGGACGCGGGCTCGGCGGCGGGTGCTACGGGGGTCTGGTACAGCGGCGCGGACGCGGGCCCGGCCTGCCTGCCGGCGAACGACGGCCTCGGCTCGCGCTCGAAGCCCGGCAGGGCGGACTCGGCGGCCCGCGAGCGGCTGGCGTCCAGCTCGTCCAGGCCCCGCCGCTCCGAGCTGCCCAGCACCGCGACGAGCCGGTCGGCGACCTTGCGCTTGACGGGGCGCGGGGCCGAGCGCAGCGCCAGCGCGCCCATCACGCCGAGCAGCGACAGGCTGTAGAGGATCACGAAGACCGGCTTGGCCTGGCGACCCGCGTAGAGCCCGTGCACGAGGGCCGCGCACCAGGCCGGGTAGGCCAGCATGTGCATCGCGCGCCAGCGGGCGGCGACGGGCGCCGGGGTGGCGAAGTTGCTGCGCAGGGCGCCGGTGACCCCGACGAAGATCATCAGCAGGCCCGCCAGCGAGCCCAGGCCGATCAGGCCGGCGCTTCCGGTGACGCCGAGCGAGAACGGGATGACCGCGGCGATCAGCTTGGTGTGGTCGAGCGCGATCTTGGTGGTGATGTGCAGCAGCAGGAACGCGATGGAGGCGACCGCGGTCGTGCGGTGCACCGCCTGGCCGATGATCCGCTGGCGCGTGTTCAGGAAGATCCGGTCCTGGGCGAACAACCCCCAGATCACCGAGCAGCTGAGCGAGACCAGTGACAGCACGCCCGCGCCGAAGTTGAGGAACTCGCGGAACTGGCTGCCTCCGACCAGCACGACCACCGGTATGAGCAGCAGGACGACGGCGGACGCCACCCCGTAGGCCGACCGGCCCGGTTTGGGGAGCGAGCTGTTACTACGACGAGGGTTCATGGGGGCAACTCCGAGCAGTTTCGGGAAAGCGGTCCCGCTGCCGAACTCTAAGTGGCGCCATACCGATCAGTAGGAGCTTTGAGTTATTGCGTTGTTATCAAAGGACAATGCGCCTGGGATGGTGTCCCTTAGCGGCTGTTACGCGAAGTAATCTCTGACCTTGGTTCAGTGGCGGACGGGGCGTTGTGTCATGTCCACCAGACATACGGAAGCGCGTCGCGGCTTGCTCAAGGGCTGCGGTACCCTAGCGCCATGCGTGCCGTACGCCTTCTGCTTAGCGGGCCGCGCTGATCAGTACCGACCCACCGGTCGAACCGTGTGGTCGGCATCGGCGCGGCGTCCCCTCCTGTGCGAGGGGATTTTTCGTTTCCTGAGTGTCACAGCCGCAGGCAGCCGCAGGCAGAGACGATCGATGGAGCTTTGAGGATCATGAGCGAGACGAACCCCGCTGCCACCGCCGAGGTGGCCGCGCCGCACCGCTACACGGCCGCCATGGCGGCCGAGATCGAGGCACGCTGGCAGGACTTCTGGGACGCCGACGGCACCTACGCGGCGCCGAACCCCAAGGGCGACCTGGCGGGCGACCCCGAGCTGGCCGCGCGGCCCAAGAAGTTCATCATGGACATGTTCCCGTACCCCTCCGGTGCGGGCCTGCACGTCGGCCACCCCCTGGGCTACATCGCCACCGACGTCTACGCCCGGTTCCAGCGGATGACCGGCCACAACGTCCTGCACACCCTGGGCTTTGACGCCTTCGGCCTGCCCGCCGAGCAGTACGCCGTGCAGACCGGCACGCACCCGCGCGTGTCCACCGAGGCCAACATCGAGAACATGAAGGCCCAGCTGCGCCGGCTGGGCCTGGGCCACGACAAGCGCCGGTCGTTCGCCACGATCGACCCCGAGTACTACAAGTGGACCCAGTGGATCTTCCTGCAGATCTTCAACTCCTGGTACGACGACGAGGCCGGCAGGGCGCGCCCCGTCTCCGAACTGGTCGCCCGGTTCGAGTCCGGTGAGCGCGCGGTGCCCGGCGGGCGCTCCTGGCACGAGCTGAACGCCGTCGAGCGCGCCGAGGTCCTGGGCGAGTACCGCCTGGCCTACGCCTCCGACGCGCCGGTCAACTGGTGCCCCGGTCTGGGCACCGTGCTGGCCAACGAGGAGGTCACCGCCGACGGGCGCTCCGAGCGCGGCAACTACCCGGTCTTCAAGGCCAAGCTGCGCCAGTGGAACATGCGCATCACCGCGTACGCCGACAGGCTGCTGGACGACCTGGAGGAGCTGGACTGGCCCGAGGCCATCAAGCTGCAGCAGCGCAACTGGATCGGCCGCTCCGAGGGCGCCCGCGTCGACTTCCCGATCGACGGCGAGCGCATCACCGTCTTCACCACCCGCCCCGACACCCTGTTCGGCGCGACCTACATGGTGCTGGCGCCCGAGCACCCGCTGGTCGAGAAGTTCACCCCGCAGGCCTGGCCCGAGGGCACCCACGAGGTGTGGACCGGCGGCCACGCCACGCCCGCCGAGGCCGTCGCCGCCTACCGCGCGCAGGCCGCCTCCAAGTCGGACGTCGAGCGGCAGGCCGAGGCCAAGGACAAGACCGGCGTCTTCATCGGCGCGTACGCCACCAACCCGGTCAACGGCGAGCAGGTCCCCGTCTTCATCGCCGACTACGTCCTGATGGGCTACGGCACCGGCGCGATCATGGCCGTGCCGGCCGGCGACCAGCGTGACTTCGAGTTCGCGCGCGCCTTCGAGCTGCCGATCCACTGCATCGTCGAGCCGACCGACGACCGCGGCACCGACACCTCGACGTGGGAGAACGCCTTCGCCTCCTACGACGCGAAGATCATCAACTCGGCCAACGACGAGATCTCCCTGGACGGCCTGGGCGTCGCCGAGGCCAAGGCCCGCGTCACCGAGTGGCTGCAGAGCCGGGGCATCGGCGAGGGCACCGTCAACTTCCGCCTGCGCGACTGGCTGTTCAGCCGCCAGCGCTACTGGGGCGAGCCCTTCCCGATCGTCTATGACGAGGACGGCGTCGCCCACGCGCTGCCCGAGTCGATGCTGCCGCTGGAGCTGCCCGAGGTCGAGGACTACAGCCCGCGCACCTTCGACCCGGACGACGCCGACACCCAGCCCGAGACGCCGCTGTCGCGCAACGAGGACTGGGTGAACGTCACCCTGGACCTGGGCGACGGGCCGAAGAAGTACCGCCGCGAGACCAACACCATGCCCAACTGGGCCGGTTCCTGCTGGTACGAGTTCCGCTACCTGGACCCGCACAACGACCGCGAGCTGGTCGACCCGGAGATCGAGCGCTACTGGATGGGCCCGCGCGAGGGCCTGCCGCACGGCGGTGTCGACCTGTACGTCGGCGGCGCCGAGCACGCCGTGCTGCACCTGCTGTACGCGCGCTTCTGGTCCAAGGTCCTGTTCGACCTGGGGCACGTCTCCTCCGCCGAGCCGTTCCACAAGCTGTTCAACCAGGGCATGATCCAGGCCTACGTCTACCGCGACAGCCGCGGCATCGCGGTCCCGGCCGCCGAGGTCGAGGAGCGGGACGGCGCGTACTACTACCAGGGCGAGAAGGTCACCCGCCTGCTGGGCAAGATGGGCAAGTCCCTGAAGAACGCGGTGACCCCGGACGAGATCGCCGCCGAGTACGGCGCCGACACCCTGCGCCTGTACGAGATGGCGATGGGCCCCCTGGACGTCTCCCGGCCCTGGGACACGCGCGCGGTGGTCGGTCAGTTCCGGCTGCTGCAGCGGCTGTGGCGCAACGTCGTCGACGAGAACACCGGCGAGGTCACCGTCACCGACGCCGAGCCCGGCGAGGAGACGCTGCGCGCCCTGCACAAGGCGATCGACGGCGTGCGCCAGGACCTGGAGGGCCTGCGCTTCAACACCGCCATCGCCAAGGTGACGGAGCTGAACAACCACCTGACGAAGACGGGCGGCCAGGTGCCGCGCTCGGTCGCCGAGCCGCTGGTGCTGATGGTCGCCCCGCTGGCCCCGCACGTCGCCGAGGAACTGTGGCGCAAGCTGGGCCACACCGACTCGGTCGTCCACCGGGACTTCCCGGTCGCCGACCCGCGGTACGTGGTGGACGAGACCGTGACCTGCGTCGTGCAGATCAAGGGCAAGGTCAAGGCCCGGCTGGAGGTGTCGCCGTCCGTCTCGGCGGAGGAGCTGGAGAAGGCGGCGCTGTCCGACGAGAAGGTCGTCGCCGCACTGGACGGCGCGGCCGTCCGCAAGGTGATCGTGCGCGCTCCCAAGCTGGTGAACATCGTCACGGCGTGACCGCGCGGCCCGCGTGAGCGTGCCGGGAACCGAGGTGCCCGGCACCTCGGGGTAGTCCCCTACGGGCAGGTTCGGGGTTTTATCGGAACCCCGGACCTGCCCGCTGCGTTTACCGTGGAGAGCACAGCGGCGAACGCCGCGGCGGGCTGAGGAGGAGCGGCATGGAAACTGTGATCACCGTGTTCGCCCTGTTGTTCCTGGTCTTCCTCGGGCTCGGCGCGTACGCGACCGTCAAGGCGGTCGGCGCCGCCAAGCGCGGCGTGGACCGCACGATCGCGCAGGCCCGCCGCACGGTCGAGGACCACACGCTGCGCGCCAAGTCCCTCGCCCAGACCGGGCCCGCCGGTGAGATCGCCCACCTGCGTCTCGCGCTGCGCGGCTCCATGCGCGCCACCCAGGAAGCGTTGCACGCGGGCGTGGCCGAGGACGAGTCGCTCAGGGAGTCCCTCGGCCTCTTCCAGCGGCTCAGCGCGCACGGACAGGAGCTGGACGCCGACCTCAAGCGCCTGGAGTCCGAGCCGGACCGCACGACGCTCGCCGCGCACCTTCCCGAACTGCGCCGCCGCACGGAGCGGATCACCCAGTCCGCGGACTCGCTCCGCTGGGCCGCCCGCGACCGGGCCCACCGCTTCGCCGAGGACGACCTCGACGCGCTCAGCGCGCAGATCGACGTCGAGACGGGCGCCCTGCGGCACTGGACGGGCACCGAACCCCAGCAGGCGCCGTGGCCGGACGCCGCGGCCGACGGCTCCGCCCGCCCGCAGCCCGCACCCGGCGCCGCCGAGACGCCGGCCCCGGCCGCCCTCACCCCGCCCTCGCCGCGCCCGGCCTACCCCTGGCAGAAGAAACCGCGCCCCGAGAGCACCACTTGAGCGGACCGCTCCGGCACCGGCGGGCAGGGGCCGGTCTGCCGCGCGGGCACCACGGCAGGTAACCTCCAGCTCATGTCCCGCCATGTCGCGATCGTCACCGATTCAACGGCCTACCTGCCGCCGCGGACGATGGAGCGCCACGGCATCACCGCGGTGCCCCTGACCGTGGTCCTCGGCGACCAGGCGCTCGAAGAGGGCACCGAGATCTCGACCCGCTCCCTCGCCCAGGCCCTGCAGAAGCGGCGCCCGGTCACCACCTCCCGGCCCAGCCCCCAGATGTTCGCGGAGACCTACCGCAGGGTCGCCGATTCCGGCGCGGACGCCATCGTCTCCCTGCACCTGTCCGCCGAGCTGTCCGGCACCTACGACGCCGCGGTCCTCGCGGCGCGCGAGGCGCCGGTTCCGGTGCGGGTGGTGGACACCGGGATGATCGCGATGGCGCTGGGCTTCTGCGCGCTGGCCGCGGCCGAGACGGCGGAGGCGGGCGGCACAGCGGACGAGGCCGTCACCGCCGCCGAGAAGCGTGCCGCCGGCACCTCCGCCTACTTCTACGTCGACACGCTGGACTATCTGCGCCGCGGCGGGCGCATCGGCGCCGCACAGGCCCTGTTCGGCTCCGCGCTGGCCGTCAAACCGCTGCTCCAGCTCGACGGCGGCCGCATCGAACCCCTGGAGAAGGTCCGCACCGCGTCCCGGGCGATCGCCCGCCTCGAGGAGATCGTCGCCGACCGGGCGGGCGCCGCCGATGTGGACATCGCCGTCCACCACCTCGCCGCCCCCGACCGGGCCGGCGCCCTCGCCGACCGGCTGCGGGCGCGTGTGCCAGGCCTGGCCGATCTGCACGTCAGCGAGGTCGGCGCGGTGATCGGGGCGCACACCGGGCCCGGACTGCTGGGCGCGGTCGTCTCACCGCGCTGAGAAGGCGCCGCCCGGCGGTGCGGTCGGGCGGGCGGTCGGTCGGTCGTGGGAGTGACTGCCCCTCCTGAATGCGCGGCCCGGCCGTGCGGTCGGCCGCGGAAGTGACTTCCCCGTCCGTGGTGTGACAGCGCCGGGTGCGATCGCTCGTGCGGGTGTGATCACTCGTGCGGGTGGTGGAGTTGTCCACAACGAGGCCGTGATCCACGGAATTCGACCAAGATCATCACGAAGCGGCGAGTTGCCCGATCCTCGTCGCATGGCACTTCGATCACGTTCACGCACCGCCACCCCGACCAGTGGACCGGGCCGTGGCCCCGCTTCCGACGGCCGTGTCCACCGCCGCCCCGCCGACCGCCCGCGCGCCCGGCACCGCACGCCCGCGCCCGCCGAGGAACTGCGCCGCCGCGCGGAACTCCTCTTCGGTGAACGCGCCGTGCACTGGACCGAGTCGGGCAACGCCCCGCCGGACGGCAGGCGTCAGGCGGACATGGCGACCACGGCGGACTTGGCGACCACGGCGGAGACGGTGGTCGCGGCAGAGAGGGTGGTCGCGGCAGAGACGGCGAGCGTGACGGGAACGGCGCCGGGGCTGAGCTTTCCGAGCGCGGCGCCACCCGCACCGGGCGGGTCGCGCGAGACCACCGGCGAGACGGGGCCTGCCAGCCGGGCCCTGGGTGCGGATCCGGCCGGCGCCCGTGAGACGCAACAGGGGGACTTCACAGGCCGCTTGGCGTCGGCGGGGCGGTCCGGGCCCACGCTGCGGGAGCGGACCGGACTGGCCGTGCGCGAGCGGCTGCCGGTCTGGCTGCAGACGCGGTGCGGGGTGGAGCGGCGGGGCGTGGTCGCGCTGGCCGTGGTGCTCGTGGCGGCCGCCGTGTTCGCCGTCCAGCACTTCTGGACGGGCCGCACGCAGACGGTGAGCGCTCCTCAGGTCGTGCACGCCGAGGCCCCGTTCACCGGCAAGGGCGAGCGCGCGAAGGCCGGCCGCTCCGGTGAAGCCTCCGCCGTGGGCGCCCCTTCCCCGGACACCCCGGCGACATCCGCCGCGCAGATCGTCGTGGACGTCGGCGGCAAGGTCCGCAGGCCCGGCGTCCAGCGACTCCCGGCCGGTGCCCGGGTGGCCGACGCGCTGCGCGCTGCGGGCGGGGTCCGGCCCGGGGCGAACACCGAGGGACTCAACCGGGCCCGCTTCCTGGTGGACGGCGAACAGGTGCTGGTCGGCGTGCCGGGCGGGGCGGCACCCGCCCCGCCCGGGCCCGGCGGCGGCGCGGGCGTGACGGCGGCGGGCGGCGGCCCGGCGGCTCCGGTCTCCCTCAGCACGGCGACCGTGGACCAGCTCGACACCCTGCCCGGGGTCGGGCCGGTGCTGGCCCAGCACATCATCGACTACCGCACCCGGCACGGCGGTTTCCGCTCGGTGGACGAGCTGCGCCAGGTCAACGGCATCGGCGACCGCCGTTTCGCCGACCTGCGCGAGATGGTGCGGCCGTGAGCGGGCCAAGGGCCGGGCTGGGGCGGCAGCGGCCCGCGACCAGGCCCCCGGGAGACCGGCCCGGGAAGGACGGGCCGGACGGGAACGAGGGGAAGGGCGGGCCGGACGAGAAGGACGGGAAGGGCAGGCCGGAAGGGTCCACGGTCCCCGCCGACCTGCGGCTCGTGCCGCCCGCCCTCGCTGCCTGGGGGACGGCTGCGGTGGCCCTCGGCGTCTCGCCGGCCTGGAGCGCCGTCCTCGCGGTCGGCTGCGGCGTCACCGGCGCCGTCCTGCTGTCGGTGCGGCGCCGGGGCGGACCCGGCCGGTACGGCAGGTTCCGCGCCCCGGTCGCCGCCGTGCTCCTGTGCGTGGCCGCGGCCGCCGCCTCCGCCGGGCTGCACGGGGCGGACGTGCGGCGCGGCCCGGTGCCGGAGGCGGCGCGGCGGTTCGCCACCGTGACCGCCGAGGTCGAGCTGAGCGGCGACCCCTGGCTCAGCAGACCGCGGGTGCGGGGCGACCACGCCGCACCGGTCGCGGTGCTGGCCCGGGCGGAGGTGCGGCGGGTCGAACAGGCCGACGGGCGGGCCCTGCGGACGCGGAGCCCGGTACTGCTGGTCGTGGACCGGGACGTCCCGGCGCCGAGGGCGCCTCCCGGCGGGTCCCCGTCCGTCGCGCGGAGCCCGGTCGAGGGGCGGGCGGCCTGGCTCGGGCTGCTGCCGTCCACCCGGCTGCGGGTGACCGCCCGGCTGGCGCCCGCCCTGACCGGCGGGGACCGCACCGCGGCCGTGCTGCGTGTCCGCGGTGATCCGGAGCCGGAGACGCTGGCGGGACCCAACGGTCCGCAGCGGCTGGCGGGTCGGCTCAGGGCCGGGCTGCGGGAGGCGACCGAGGAACTGCCGGCGGACGCCCGGGCGCTGCTGCCCGGTCTCGTCGTCGGCGACACCTCCCGGATCACGCCCGAACTCGACGAGGCCTTCAGGGCGACCGACCTCACGCACACGCTCGCCGTCTCCGGCAGCAACCTCACGATCCTGCTCGCCCTGCTCCTCGGGCCGCCCGGCCTGGCCCAGCGCGCCGAGCGCCGCGGACTCGCCCCGCGCCTGGGCCTCCCACTGCGGGCGACCGCACTGCTGGCGGGGGCGCTCACGCTCGGCTTCGTGATCGTGTGCCGTCCGGACCCCAGCGTGCTGCGCGCCGCGGCCTGCGGATCGGTCGCCCTGCTCGCCCTGGCGACCGGGCGCCGCAGATCCCTCCTTCCGGCCCTGGCCACGGCCGTGCTGCTGCTGGTGCTGTACGACCCGTGGCTGGCCCGCAGTCCCGGGTTCCTGCTCTCCGTGCTGGCCACCGGCGCGCTGCTGGTGCTGGCGCCCGGCTGGAGCGAGGCGCTGCGACGGCGCCGGGTGCCGGCCCGGCTCGCCGAGGCGCTGGCCGCGGCCGCCGCGGCGCAGGCGGTGTGCGCACCGGTCGTCGCGGTGCTGTCGGCCCGGGTCAGCCTGGTGGCGGTGCCCTGCAACCTGCTCGCCGAGGTGGCGGTCGCACCGGCCACGGTGCTGGGATTCGCGGCCCTGGCCGCGGCACTGGTGGCGATGCCCGCGGCCGAGGCGCTGGCGTGGTGCGCCGGCTGGCCCGCCGGGTGGATCGCCAAGGTCGCCCGGACCGGCGCGGCGCTGCCCGGCGCGGGAGTCGACTGGCCGGCGACCTGGCCCGGGGCGTTGCTGCTCGCCGCGGTCACCCTGGCCGTCGTCCTGGCCGGGCGGCGGCTGGCGCGGCACCCCTGGTGGTGTGCCGCGCTGGCCGTGCTCCTCCTGCTGGCGGTGGTCCGGCCTGCGCCGCTGACCCGGGTGATCACGGGCTGGCCGCCCCCGGGCTGGCGGTACGCGATGTGCGACGTCGGACAGGGCGACGCCACCGTGCTGGCGGCCGGTGACGGCGCCGGGGTGGTGGTGGACGCCGGACCCGATCCGGAACTGGTGGACCACTGCCTGCGGGCACTCGGCGTCACCCGGGTCCCGCTGCTCGTGCTGACCCATTTCCACGCCGACCACGTCACGGGGCTGCCCGGTGTGCTGCGAGGCCGCTCGGTGGCCGCGATCGAGACCACGGACTACGGGGAACCGGCCGACCAGGCCGAGTTCGTCAGACGGGAGGCGGCCCGACGGCACATCCCGCTCACCACCGCCGTGGCGGGGGAGGAGCGGCGCAGCGGGACGCTGACCTGGCGGGTGCTGTGGCCGCCCGCGCCGCCCGCCCCCGGCCGGCCGCCGGCACCGGAGCCCGACGGCCCGAACGACGCCAGCGTCGTCCTGCTCGTGCGGTCCGGCGGACTGCGGCTGCTGCTCCTCGGCGACCTCGAACCCCCGGCCCAGCAGGCGCTGGTGCGGTCCCCGGCCGCGGCCGGCCTCGCGCGGGTGGACGTGCTGAAGGTGGCCCACCACGGCTCGGCGTACCAGGACCCGGACCTGATACGACTGGCAGCCCCGCGGGTGGCGCTCGTCTCCACGGGCGCGGACAACCCCTACGGCCACCCGGCGCCGGCGACGGTCGCCGCGCTGCGGGCGGGCGGGGCGACGGTGCTGCGCACCGACCGGGACGGGGCGCTCGCGGTCGTCGGCGACGGCGGGACGGACGGGCGGCTGCGGGTGACGAGGGACTGAGCGGCGGTCGTTCGCCCACACTGGGCGCATGAACTCAGTCCAGGCAGACGCCTATCTCCGCCGCATCGAGGCCGCACGCCCGCGGCGGCCCACCGCCGAGGCACTGCGCGATCTGCATCTGCGCCATCTGCGGACCGTCCCCTTCGAGAACCTCTCCATCCACCTCGGCGAGGAGATCGTCCTGGAGGAGGAGCGGCTGCTGGACAAGGTCGTCGGACGGCGGCGGGGCGGCTTCTGCTACGAACTGAACGGCGCCTTCGGGGCGTTGCTCGCCGCCCTCGGCTACGAGGTCGCGCTGCTGGCGGGGCGGGTGTACGGGAACGAGGGGCGCCTCGGCATCCCGTACGACCATCTCGCGCTGCGGGTGCGCACGGCGGACGGCGCCGACTGGCTCGCCGACGTCGGGTTCGGTGCGCACAGCCACTTCCCGCTGGCGCTCGCCGAACGCGGTGGTCAGGCCGACCTCAGCGGGACCTACCGGGTGCGGGAGGCCGGCCCGGACCCGGCCGGGGTGACCGGGGCAGCCGCGGACCGGGCCGCGGCGACCGGGGGCCGGGCCGCGGCGAACGGTGCCGGGGCGGGCCCGGCCGGCGGCGCCGACCTGGACGTGCTGCGGGACGGCAGAGCGCAGTACCGGCTGGAGACGCGGCCGCGCGCGCTGGCGGACTTCACCGGCGGGGCCTGGTGGCACAGCACCTCGCCGCACTCGCACTTCACCCGCTCCCTGGTGTGCTCACGGGTGAACGACGACGCGGGCCGGATCACCCTCAGCGGACGCGCGCTGACCCTCACGACACCCATCGGGGAGAAGGAGACACGGGAACTGGGCACGGACGAGGAGGTGCTGGCCGTGTACCGGGAGCGGTTCGGGATCGAGTTGGCGGCCGTGCCGGCGGTGCGGCCGCCGAGCCGGACCGCCTGAACCGGCCCGCCACCGCGTCCGCACCTAGGCCCGCTGCCGCGTCCGTACCTGGGCCCGCCGCCGCGCCCGGGCCCGCGCCCGCGCCAAGACCGGGGCCGGGTCCGGCGGAGCCGCCGGGGCGGGCGGACGCCCACCGCTCCCCGCCCGGGCCCGGTGCCGGAGAATGTGTCCGTGAGCGATGTGAGACACGTGCTGGTGCTGCCCGACCGCGACGCCGCCGAGGAGGTGGCCGAGGCGCTCGGGGAGCACTTCGGCATCGACGAGCAGCCGCGGCCGGTACGGGACGCCCTGGCCGGCGAGGACGACGCCGAGGACGCGCAGTGGCTGCTGGCGCTGCGCGACGAGGCCGGCCGGCTCGACCCCGCCGAGCTGGACGCGTTCGCGGGCCGGTGGGACGGCTGGCGCGAGGAGCCGTGAGCCCGGCCAGCCGGGGTGCGCGGGCGGGGTCGCTGTCAGTGCCGCGTGGGATGCTGTAGGCGATGGCCAGGAAGACTGCGAATGACGACCCTCTCGCCCCGGTGACGCTCGCCGTGGGCCAGGAGGACCTGCTGCTCGACCGTGCGGTGCAGGAGGTGGTGGCCGCCGCCCGGGCCGCCGACGCCGACACCGACGTACGGGACCTGACGCCGGACCAGCTGCAGCCCGGCACGCTCGCCGAGCTGACGAGTCCCTCGCTCTTCGCCGAGCGCAAGGTCGTGGTCGTGCGCAACGCGCAGGACCTTTCGGCCGACACGGTCAAGGACGTGAAGGCGTACCTCGGGTCGCCCGCGGAGGAGATCACCCTCGTGCTGCTGCACGCGGGCGGCGCGAAGGGCAAGGGCCTGCTCGACGCCGCGCGCAAAGCGGGCGCGCGCGAGGTGGCCTGTCCGAAGATGACCAAGCCGGCGGACCGGCTGGCCTTCGTGCGGGGGGAGTTCCGCTCGACCGGCCGGTCGGCCACGCCGGAGGCCTGCCAGGCGCTCTGCGACGCCATCGGCAGCGACCTGCGGGAGCTGGCCTCCGCCGTGTCGCAGCTCGTCGCCGACGTCGAGGGGACGATCGACGAGGCGGTCGTCGGCCGGTACTACACCGGGCGGGCCGAGGCCTCCAGCTTCACCGTCGCCGACCGTGCCGTGGAGGGCCGGACGGCGGAGGCGCTGGAAGCGCTGCGGTGGTCGCTGGCGACCGGAGTGGCCCCGGTGCTCATCACCAGCGCGCTCGCCCAGGGGGTGCGCGCGATCGGCAAGCTGTCCTCGGCGCGCGGCGGCAGGCCCGCGGACCTCGCGCGGGAGCTGGGCATGCCGCCCTGGAAGATCGACCGCGTGCGCCAGCAGATGCGGGGCTGGACACCGGACGGGGTGTCCGTGGCGCTGCGCGCGGTCGCCGAGGCCGACGCGGGTGTGAAGGGCGGCGGCGACGACCCCGAGTACGCGCTGGAGAAGGCGGTCGTGATCATCGCCCGGGCCGCGCGCTCCAGAGGCCGGGGCTGACACAGCCGCCCCCTCGCCGGCGTCCGGACCGAGTCCGGCCGCCCCTTGCCGGCGTCCGCCACGCGCTACCGCGGCCATGTGCCTCGCAGTCATCTGCCCCCCAGGCCACGTCCCCCCCCCCCGGCCACGTGCCCCCCGGCCACGTGCCCCCCGGCCACGTGCCCCCCGGCCACGTGCCCCCCGGCCACGTGCCCCGGCCACGCGCCTCGCAGTTATGTGCCCCAGGACCGCGCGCCTCGCGGCCACGTCTTCCCCCGGCCACGCGCCCCGGCCGCGCGCCCCCGGACACGCGCTGGAACCGTGCGCCCCCGGACACGCACCGGAACCGCGCGCCCCGCGCCCCCGCTCCCCGCGACCTCGCGCCCCTGAGGAACGCCCCCGCCCCCAGGCGACCGCCTGCCCCCCCCCGGGAGACGTCCCGGGCCCCGGGAGACGCCCCCGAGCACCGAGCGGCCGGCATGCCGAAGGCCCCGTCGTCCGCCCTGGGGAAGGGAGGGTGACGGGGCCTTCGGATGGATCCTGAGGATTCGTACCCGCGTGGCGAACGCAGGCCGCGTACGAATCCGGGGTGCCGGACGGGAGCGGATGAGAGAGGGCCCGCTCTGGGTCCTTCCGGCGTCAGATCAGGAAGGTGTTTCAGCCCTGGAGGGACGCGACCTTGGAAGCGAGCGCCGACTTCTTGTTGGCGGCCTGGTTCTTGTGGATGACGCCCTTGGAGACGGCCTTGTCGAGCGCACGCGCGGCAGCGCGCTGCAGCTCGGTGGCCTTCTGGACGTCACCCGCGGCAGCGGCCTCGCGGGCCTTGCGGATCGCGGTCTTCAGGGAGGACTTGACGGCCTTGTTGCGCAGCCGCGCCTTCTCGTTGGTCTTGATCCGCTTGATCTGGGACTTGATGTTCGCCACGAAGGAGCCTTTTCAGGTTCAGGTGCCGGGCCGGGAAGGGTCCCGAACCGGTGATCCAAAATTTCTCTGACGTACCTCGCGCTGAGAGGGCATGAGGCACAGCCATCTACAGTACCAGTGGCCCTGCGAGCGGCCCAAATCGGTCCTCGGTCCCTCCGCGTGGGACCATGGAGACTACGTATCGATCCGACCCGAGGCAT
This sequence comes from Streptomyces sp. 1-11, assembly GCF_007176755.1. GTDB lineage: Bacteria > Actinomycetota > Actinomycetes > Streptomycetales > Streptomycetaceae > Streptomyces. The sequence continues at coordinate 280,090 of NZ_BJTV01000006.1, read as the reverse complement.
AAGGCGCCTCAAGAGACAGGACCCTGCGTGCCCGCGACCCCTAACCATGTGCCCGAGCCGAGCCGTACCGACCCGGCTCTGATCCGCAACTTCTGCATCATCGCGCACATCGACCACGGCAAGTCCACGCTCGCCGACCGGATGCTCCAGCTGACCGGTGTGGTCGAGCAGCGGCAGATGCGTGCTCAGTACCTCGACCGGATGGACATCGAGCGCGAGCGCGGCATCACGATCAAGTCCCAGGCGGTGCGTCTGCCCTGGGCCCCGACCGGGGGCCCCGACCAGGGCACGACGCACATCCTCAACATGATCGACACCCCGGGGCACGTCGACTTCACCTACGAGGTCTCGCGGTCGCTGGCCGCCTGCGAGGGAACCGTCCTCCTCGTCGACGCCGCCCAGGGCATCGAGGCGCAGACCCTCGCCAACCTCTACCTGGCGATGGAGAACGACCTCACGATCATCCCCGTGCTCAACAAGATCGACCTGCCGGCCGCGCAGCCGGAGAAGTTCGCCGAGGAGCTGGCGAACCTGGTCGGCTGCGACCCGGACGACGTCCTCAAGGTCTCCGCGAAGACCGGCCTGGGCGTCGACGCCCTGCTGGACAGGGTCGTCAAGGAGATCCCGGCGCCGGTCGGGGTCGCCGACGCCCCCGCCCGCGCGATGATCTTCGACTCGGTCTACGACTCCTACCGCGGTGTCGTGACGTACGTCCGTGTCATCGACGGCCAGCTCAACAAGCGTGAGCGCATCCGGATGATGTCGACGGGCGCCACCCACGAGCTGCTGGAGATCGGGACCAACTCGCCCGAGATGCTGCCCGCCGACGGCCTCGGCGTGGGCGAGGTGGGCTACCTGATCACCGGTGTGAAGGACGTCCGCCAGTCCAAGGTCGGTGACACCGTCACCAGCCAGGCCAAGGGCGCCACGGAGGCGCTCGGCGGCTACAAGGACCCGAAGCCCATGGTGTTCTCGGGCCTGTACCCGCTGGACGGCTCCGACTACCCCGAGCTGCGCGAGGCCCTGGACAAGCTGCAGCTCAACGACGCCGCGCTGGTCTACGAGCCGGAGACGTCCGCCGCCCTCGGCTTCGGCTTCCGCGTCGGCTTCCTCGGCCTGCTGCACCTGGACGTCATCCGGGAGCGGCTGGAGCGCGAGTTCGGGCTCGACCTGATCGCGACCGCACCGAACGTGGTCTACCGCGTGGTCATGGAGGACGGGACCGAGCACACGGTCACCAACCCCAGCGAGTTCCCCGAGGGCAAGATCAACGAGGTGTACGAGCCGGTCGTGCGCGCCACCATCCTGGCGCCGACCGAGTTCATCGGCTCGATCATGGAGCTGTGCCAGACCCGGCGCGGCACCCTGCTCGGCATGGACTACCTCTCGGAGGACCGGGTCGAGATCCGCTACACGCTGCCGCTCGCGGAGATCGTGTTCGACTTCTTCGACCAGCTCAAGTCCAAGACCCGCGGCTACGCCTCCCTGGACTACGAGCCCACCGGCGAGCAGACGTCGAGCCTGGTCAAGGTCGACATCCTGCTGCACGGCGACAAGGTGGACGCGTTCTCCGCGATCACCCACAAGGACGCGGCCTACGCGTACGGCGTCCGGCTCGTCGCCAAGCTGCGCGAGCTCATCCCGCGGCAGGCCTTCGAGGTGCCCATCCAGGCCGCCATCGGCTCCCGGGTCATCGCCCGCGAGACCATCCGCGCCATCCGCAAGGACGTCCTCGCCAAGTGCTACGGCGGTGACATCTCCCGTAAGCGGAAGCTGCTGGAGAAGCAGAAGGAAGGCAAGAAGCGGATGAAGATGGTGGGTTCCGTGGAGGTTCCGCAGGAGGCCTTCATCGCGGTCCTGTCCAGCGATGACAGCGCGGGGTCGGCCAAGGGCAAGAAGTAACCGGAGGTTACGCCCGGTCACATCCGCAAACCGGACACCGAGGGGCTCGTCGTGCGAAAGTGCGGCGGGCCCCTACGCGTGCGTAGCGTCGCTCTGCGTGGAAAGTGACAGGCCGATGCCCCTTACGCAGCGGCCGGTCGCCGCTTACCCTGATCCCTGCCCGATAGTTACTCGCGAGTTAAACAACGAGTCCGATCCCCACCGTGAGTCAACCCAGCCGCACCTGAGCCAGCCGCGCCGTCGCGGGCCCCGGAGGATGTCGTGAGCGACACACAGACCCTGATCGAGAACCGTCCGCCCTCCGTGGCGGCCCTCTTCCTGGAGCGCGTGGCGGCCACACCGGACGCCGAGGCCTACCGCCATCCCGTGCCCCCGGCCTCCGGGGAGGGACCCGACGACTGGAAGTCGCTGAGCTGGGGCGAGGCGGCCGAGCGGGTCTACGCCATCGCCGCCGGTCTCATCGAGCTGGGACTCGAGCCCGAGCAGCGGGTCGCCCTCGCCGCATCCACCCGGGTCGAGTGGATCCTCGCCGACCTCGGCATCATGTGCGCGGGCGGCGCCACCACCACGATCTACCCGCAGACCAACGCCGACGAGTCGGCGTTCATCCTCTCCGACTCCGACAGCCGGATCCTGATCGCCGAGGACGCGGCCCAGCTCGCCAAGGCCGTGGAGAAGCGCGCCGAGCTGCCCGCGCTGACGAAGGTCGTCGTCATCGACCCGGCGGGCGTGGAGACCGGTGACTGGGTGACCACCCTCACCGAGCTGGAGCAGCGCGGCGCCGCCTATCTCGAGACGCACCCCGAGCTGATCAAGGAGCGGGTCGGCGCGATCTCCCGGGACCAGCTCGCCACCCTGATCTACACCTCCGGCACCACCGGCCGTCCCAAGGGTGTGCGCCTGCCGCACGACAACTGGGCGTACATGGCCAAGGCGATCGCGGCGACCGGCCTGGTCAGCGGTGACGACGTGCAGTACCTGTGGCTGCCCCTCGCGCACGTCTTCGGCAAGGTGCTCACCTCCGGACAGATCGAGGTCGGTCACGTCACCGCCGTCGACGGCCGGGTCGACAAGATCATCGAGAATCTCCCGGTGGTGCAGCCGACGTACATGGCAGCAGTGCCGCGCATCTTCGAGAAGGTCTACAACGGCGTCGCGGCCAAGGCCCGTGAGGGTGGCGCGGCCAAGTACCGGATCTTCCAGTGGGCCGCCGAGGTCGCCCGCGAGTACGCCAAGGTCTCGCAGGACAACTTCCGCCGCACCGGCGCCCACTCGGTGCCGTTCGGCCTGGCCGCCAAGCACAAGGTCGCCGACACCCTCGTCTACGGCAAGCTCCGCGAGGCCTTCGGCGGCCGGCTGCGCGCCTGCGTCTCCGGCGCCTCCGCGCTCGCCCCCGAGATCGGCTACTTCTTCGCCGGCGCCGGCATCCACATCCTGGAGGGCTACGGCCTCACCGAGTCCTCCGCGGCCTCCTTCGTCAACCCCGGCGAGGCCTACCGCACCGGAACCGTCGGCAAGCCGCTGCCCGGCACCGAGGTCCGCATCGCCGACGACGGCGAGATCCTGCTGCGCGGCCCCGGCATCATGGACGGCTACCACCAGCAGCCCGAGAAGACCGCCGAGGTGCTGGAGTCCGACGGCTGGTTCCACACCGGCGACATCGGCGAGCTGTCCGCCGACGGCTACCTGCGCATCACCGACCGCAAGAAGGACCTCATCAAGACCTCGGGCGGCAAGTACGTCGCCCCGGCCGAGGTCGAGGGCCAGTTCAAGGCGGTGTGTCCGTACGTCTCCAACATCCTGGTGCACGGCGCCGACCGGAACTACTGCACCGCCCTCATCGCCCTCGACGAGATCGCGATCCTGCAGTGGGCCAAGGACAACGGCCTCGATGGCAAGCCGTACGCCGAGGTGGTGGCCGCGCCGCAGACCGTCGAGATGGTCGACGGCTACGTCAAGGAGCTCAACGCGGGCCTGCAGCGCTGGCAGACCATCAAGAAGTTCCGGCTGCTGCCCCGCGACCTCGACGTGGAGCACGGCGAGATCACGCCCAGCCTGAAGCTGAAGCGGCCCGTCGTGGAGCGCGAGTACAAGCACCTCATCGACGACATGTACGCGGGGACCCGCGAGTCCTGACGGCGGCGTGCGAGAAGGGTGGGGGCCGCGCCCCGGTGCGGCCCCGCCCCCTTACGACTCGCATCGCATCTCGTCCGGAACTGTCCGTCTTCCCCCGCCTCAGTAGCACACTTCTCACGCGTTGCCGCCCGCTTCGGTGACTCCCCGCTTAGGCTCGCGTCCGGTCTGTCACCCTGGCCGCATGGACATGGCGGCCATACCGACGCAGCGGGAGAACGACACCGACGCCCCTGAGGTGCGCGGCCACGCCGGCCTGCCCGGCAGCCCCCTCGCCCCGGGCTCCGCCCGCGCCCTGGTGCGCGCCGCGCTCGCCGACGTACCCGGGACGCCCCGGCGGTTCGTGGACGACGCCATGGCCGTCGTCAGCGAACTCGTCACCAACGCCGTCGTGCACGCGGGCACCGACGTGGACGTGGACTGGCGCCTGGAAGCGACCGGCGCCTTCGTGGTCGAGGTCGGCGACCGCCATCCCTCCCGCGCCCCGCGCGAGTCCGGCGAGACGTCGTACGACACCTCCGAGTACGGGCGCGGGCTGCGCCTGGTCGCCAACCTCGCCGAGTCCTGGGGCGTCACCTACCGGCGGGGCGGGAAGACCGTGTGGGCGCGGCTGCTGCCCGGCGGCGAGCCCCCGGACGGCCCCGCGAACGAACACGACCTGGACATCGCCGAGGTCCTCGCGCCGCGGCCGCAGGGCGAGGGACGGGACCGGGACTGGCTCGGCCGGGGCGCGCTGTCCTTCCTCGCCGAGGCCTCCGACCTGCTCGCCGGACAGCTCGACGAGAACCTGGTCGCCGCCCTCACCGGCCAGCTCATCGTGCCCCGGCTCGCCGACTGGTGCGCGGTCTGGCTGGAGGACGAGGCGACCGCACGCGGCGGCGACGGCGGCGGGCCGGCCCGGGTCTGGGCGGCCGGCGAGGAGCGCGCCGAGGAACTGCACCGCGCCCTGGAGAAGGACCCGCCGCGGCCGCCGGCGGGCCTGCGGTCCGGCCCGGAGCCCTATCCCTGGCCCGGCGAGGTGCTCGGCACCCACGGCACGGCCCTCGCCTTCCGGCTCATCGCCGGCGGCCGTCCCCTGGGCACCCTGGTCCTCGGGCGGTGCGGGCAGCACGCCTTCCCCGAGGAGGTCACCGGCCTCGTGGAGGACCTGAGCCGCCGGGTGGCCCTCGCCATCGGCGCGGCCCGCCAGTACGCCCGGCAGGCCACCATCAGCGCCGTCCTGCAGCGCGGGCTGCTGCCCGGAGCGGTCGCCGAGATCCCCGGGGTGAGCAGCGCCCTCGTCTACGAGCCCTGCGACAAGGGCGGCCCGAGCGGCGACTTCTACGACCTGTTCCCGGCGGGCGACGGCCGCTGGTGCTTCGCGGTGGGCGACGTCCAGGGCAAGGGCCCGGAGGCGGCCGTCGTGATCGGGCTCGCCCGGCCCTGGCTGCGCCTGCTCGCCCGCGAGGGCTACCGGGTCGCCGACGTCCTCGACCGGCTCAACCAGCTCCTCCTGGACGACGCCACCGAGGCGGCCGACGCCGCCGCCCGTGCGCTGGCCGCGGCCGGCGGCCGGCCCGTGACGGCGGGGGACGGGCCGCAGACCCGCTTCCTGTCCCTGCTCTACGGCGAGCTGACGCCCCTCGCGGACGGCGGCGTCCGCTGCACCCTCGCCTCCGCCGGGCACCCTCTTCCGCTGCTCCTGCGCCCCGACGGCGAGGTGCGCACCGCCGCCCGCCCGCAGACCCTGCTCGGCGTCGTGGAGGACGAGACCTACACCAGTGAGACCGTCGAGCTGCGGCCCGGCGACAGCCTGCTGTGCGTCACCGACGGCGTCACCGAGCGGCGCTCCGGCTCCCGCCAGTTCGACGACGGCGACGGGCTCGCCCGGGCCCTGTCCGGCTGCGCGGGCCTGAGCGCCGAGGCGATCGCCGAGCGGATCCGCGGCCTCGTGCACGGCTTCGGGGGCGGTCTGCCCGAGGACGACCTGGCCCTGCTGGTGCTCCAGGCCGGGTGAGTCCCGCCGTACGGGACAATGGAGGACATGCCTTCCGCACTCCCCGACGGCGAGCCCGTCCCCGACGACGGCGCGCTGCCCGCCTCCGCGCTCGCCGGGGCCGCCGGCCGCCCCCTCGGGTTCTACCTGCACGTCCCGTACTGCGCGACCCGCTGCGGCTACTGCGACTTCAACACCTACACCGCCACCGAGCTGCGCGGCACCGGCGGCGTGCTCGCCTCCCGGGACAACTACGCCGGCACCCTGACCGACGAGGTCCGGCAGGCGCGGAAGGTGCTGGGCGACGACCCCCGCCAGGTCCGTACGGTCTTCGTGGGCGGCGGCACGCCCACGCTGCTGCCCGCCGCCGACCTCGTGACCATGCTGGCGGCGATCCGCGACGAGTTCGGTCTGGCGCCGGACGCGGAGATCACCACGGAGGCCAACCCGGAGTCGGTCGACCCGGCGTACCTCGCCGCCCTCCGGGAGGGCGGCTTCAACCGGATCTCCTTCGGCATGCAGAGCGCGCGGCAGCACGTGCTGCGGGTCCTGGACCGCACGCACACCCCCGGCCGCCCGGAGGCCTGCGTGGCCGAGGCGCGGGCGGCGGGCTTCGAGCACGTCAACCTGGACCTGATCTACGGCACCCCGGGGGAGAGCGACGACGACTGGCGGGCCTCGCTGGACGCGGCGATCGGCGCGGGCCCCGACCACGTCAGCGCGTACGCCCTGATCGTCGAGGAGGGCACCCAGCTCGCCCGCCGCATCCGCCGCGGCGAGGTCCCGATGACGGACGACGACGTCCACGCGGACCGCTACCTGATCGCGGAGGAGACCCTGTCGGCCGCGGGCTTCGACTGGTACGAGGTCTCCAACTGGGCCACCTCCGAGTCCGGGCGCTGCCTGCACAACGAGCTGTACTGGCGGGGCGCCGACTGGTGGGGCGCGGGACCCGGGGCCCACTCGCACGTGGGCGGGGTGCGCTGGTGGAACGTCAAGCACCCCGGAGCGTACGCGGCGGCGCTGGCGGAGGGCCGGTCGCCGGGGGCCGGGCGGGAGCTGCTGTCGGACGAGGACCGGCGGGTGGAGCGCATCCTGCTGGAGCTGCGGCTGCGGGAGGGCGTCCCGCTGTCGCTCCTGAAGGAGGAAGGACTGGCGGCCTCCCGCCGGGCGCTGACGGACGGACTCCTCCAGGACGGGCCGTACCGGGAGGGCCGGGCCGTGCTGACGCTGCGCGGGCGCCTGCTGGCGGACGCGGTGGTACGGGACCTGGTGGACTGACGGCCCCCGGCCCCGCTACGCGGTGACGAAGTCGATCAGCTCCTCGACCCGCCCCAGCAGCTCCGGCTCCAGGTCCTTGTAGGACCGCACCCGGGACAGGATGTGCTGCCAGGCCGCGCCCGTGTTCTCCGGCCAGCCCAGGGCCCGGCAGACGCCCGTCTTCCAGTCCTGGCCGTGCGGGACGCGGGGCCAGGACCGGATGCCGACCGAGGCCGGTTTCACCGCCTCCCAGACGTCGATGTACGGGTGGCCGACGACCAGCGCGTGCTCGCTCGTCACCGACTCGGCGATGCGCCACTCCTTGCTGCCCGGCACCAGGTGGTCCACCAGGACGCCGAGGCGCGCGTCCGGGCCCGGCGCGAACTCCGCGACGATCGACGGCAGGTCGTCCACGCCCTCCAGGTACTCCACCACCACGCCCTCGATGCGCAGGTCGTCGCCCCAGACCTTCTCGACCAGCTCCGCGTCGTGCCGGCCCTCGACATAGATGCGGCCGGCGCGGGCCACGCGCGCGCGTGCGCCTGGAACGGCCACCGAACCGGACGCCGTGCGGGTGGGCCGGGCCGGCCCCGACGGCGGCCGGACCAGGGTCACCGCCCTGCCCTCCAGCAGGAACCCGCGCGGCTCCAGCGGGAACACCCGGTGCTTGCCGAAGCGGTCCTCCAGCGTCACGGTGCCCGCCTCGCAGCGGATCACCGCCCCGCAGAACCCGGTGCCGGCCTCCTCCACCACCAGGCCCGGCTCCGCCGCGACCTCCGGCACGGGCCGGGGCTTCTTCCAGGACGGGGTCAGATCGGCGGAGTACTGGCGCATTCGGATGACGATAGGAGAACCGGCGGCCCTGTGCTCATGACACGCCGAAACGCGCCGCCAGCACGTCCCGCTGGCGCCGCACGAAGGCCGAGTCCACCACCGCTCCGTGACCGGGTACGTACAGCGCGTCCTCACCGCCCAGGGACAGCAGACGGTCGAGCGCGTCCGGCCAGCGGGCCGGCACCGCGTCCGGGCCCGCCTGCGGTTCGCCCGACTCCTCCACCAGGTCGCCGCAGAAGACGACCTCCGGGGCGCCCGGCACCAGCACCGCCAGATCGTGGGCCGTGTGGCCGGGGCCCACGTTGGCCAGCAGCGCCTGCCGCCCGTCGCCGAGGTCCAGCGTCCACTCCCCGCAGACCAGGTGCCGGGGCGGCGCCAGCGCGTCCACCGCCTCGTCGGCGTCCGCGGCCGGCAGGCCGTTCCTGACCGCGTCCAGGCGCAGCTCCTCGCGCTCGTGCGCCAGCGCCGCGTCCGCGCCCACCGCCGCGTACACCTCGGCCCCGGCCAGGGCGGCCGCGCCGAAGACGTGGTCGAAGTGGGGGTGGGTGAGCGCGAGATGGGTCACGCGGTGGCCCGCGAGCCGCTGGGCCCGCTCCCGCAGCCGCGCGCCCTCGGCGAGGCTCGACCCGGCGTCCACCATCAGCGCCGTACCCGCCCCGAGCACCAGGCCCGAGGTGCAGTCCCAGCCGGGCAGCCGGCACCGGCCGACCCCGTCGGCCAGCCGCTCCCATCCCAGCTCTTCCCAAGTCACGGTCATGACGCGACGCTAACGGCAGGACGGGGTGCGGCGGGACCGACCTTGCCCAGTGCGTACCCCACGGCCGTACACTGGCGGGGGAACGCTGGCACTCGGACACACAGAGTGCCAGGGGGACGACCCGAAGGGCCGAGCGGAAGACATGCTGGAGGTGCGCGCGGATGCTGAGTGAACGCAGACTTCAGGTGCTGCGCGCCATCGTCCAGGACTACGTGGGCACCGAGGAGCCGGTCGGTTCCAAGGCGCTCACCGAACGGCACAGCCTCGGCGTGTCCCCGGCGACCGTGCGCAACGACATGGCCGCCCTCGAGGAAGAGGGCTACATCGCCCAGCCGCACACCAGCGCCGGCCGTATCCCCACCGACAAGGGGTACCGGCTGTTCGTGGACAAGCTCGCGGGCGTCAAGCCGATGACCGCGCCCGAGCGGCGGGCGATCCAGAACTTCCTGGAGGGCGCCGTCGACCTCGACGACGTCGTCGCGCGCACGGTGCGGCTGCTCGCGCAGCTCACCCGGCAGGTCGCCGTCGTGCAGTACCCGTCCCTGACCCGCTCCACCGTGCGGCACGTGGAACTCCTCTCGCTCGCCCCGGCGCGCGTGATGCTCGTGCTGATCACGGACACCGGCCGGGTCGAGCAGCGGATGGTGGACTGCCCGGCGCCGTTCGGGGAGACGGCCCTCGCCGACCTCAGGGCAAGACTCAACAGCCGGGTCGCGGGCCGTCGGTTCACCGACGTGCCGCACCTGGTCGAGGACCTGCCGGAGGCCTTCGAGCACGAGGATCGCGGTACGGTCTCCACAGTGCTCTCCACACTGCTGGAGACACTGGTCGAGGAGAACGAGGAGCGGCTGATGATCGGCGGCACCGCCAATCTCACCCGCTTCGGACATGACTTTCCCCTCACGATCCGGCCCGTCCTGGAGGCCCTGGAGGAGCAGGTCGTGCTCCTCAAGCTCCTCGGCGAGGCGAAGGATCCGGGCGTGATGGTGCGCATCGGGCACGAGAACGCCCACGAGGGACTCAACTCCACGTCCGTCGTGTCGGTCGGCTACGGTTCGGGCGGCGAGGCGGTTGCCAAGCTCGGCGTGGTCGGACCGACCCGCATGGACTACCCGGGAACGATGGGAGCGGTACGCGCAGTGGCACGGTACGTCGGACAGATCCTGGCGGAGTCGTAAGTGGCCACGGACTACTACGCCGTTCTCGGCGTGCGCCGCGACGCGTCGCAGGATGAGATCAAGAAGGCCTTCCGGCGGCTCGCGCGCGAGCTGCACCCGGACGTCAACCCCGACCCGAAGACCCAGGAGCGGTTCAAGGAGATCAACGCCGCTTACGAGGTGCTGTCGGACCCGCAGAAGAAGCAGGTCTACGACCTCGGCGGCGACCCGCTCTCGCAGGCGGGCGGCGGTGGCGCGGGCGGCTTCGGCGCCGGCGGCTTCGGCAACTTCTCCGACATCATGGACGCGTTCTTCGGCACGGCGTCGCAGCGCGGGCCCCGCTCGCGCACCCGGCGCGGCCAGGACGCGATGATCCGGATCGACGTCGAGCTGGACGAGGCGGCCTTCGGCACGACCAAGGACATCCAGGTCGACACCGCGGTCGTCTGCAACACCTGCAACGGCGAGGGCGCGGCCCCGGGCACGACCGCCCAGACGTGTGACATGTGCCGCGGCCGCGGCGAGGTGTCGCAGGTCACCCGGTCCTTCCTGGGTCAGGTCATGACCTCCCGCCCCTGCCCCCAGTGCCAGGGCTTCGGCACGGTCGTGCCGACCCCGTGCCCGGAGTGCGCGGGCGACGGCCGGGTGCGCTCGCGCCGCACCCTCACCGTCAAGATCCCGGCCGGTGTCGACAACGGCACCCGGATCCAGCTCGCCGGCGAGGGCGAGGTCGGCCCCGGCGGCGGTCCGGCCGGCGACCTCTACGTCGAGATCCACGAGCTGCCGCACTCGACCTTCCAGCGGCGCGGCGACGACCTGCACTGCACGGTCACCATCCCGATGACCGCGGCGGCCCTCGGCACCAAGGTCCCGCTGGAGACGCTGGACGGCATGGAGGAGGTCGACATCCGCCCGGGCACCCAGTCCGGCCAGTCGATCCCGCTGCACAACCGGGGCGTCACGCATCTGCGCGGCGGCGGCCGGGGCGACCTGATCGTCCACGTCGAGGTCACCACCCCGACCAAGCTGGACCCCGAGCAGGAGAGGCTGCTGCGCGAACTGGCGAAGCTGCGCGGCGAGGAGCGGCCCCAGGGGCAGTTCCAGCCGGGTCAGCAAGGCCTCTTCTCACGGCTGAAGGACGCGTTCAACGGGCGCTGAGGGCTCCGCCCCTTGTCCGGGCTACAGGGCTCCGTTCCTTGTCCGCAGCGCAAGGGGCTCCGCCCCTCGGACCCCGCCAGGGGGCTCCCGCCCCCTGGACCCCCGGCCTCTGCCCACCCGCCACCCGGCTCGGGAGCTGGAAAGCGGCTGTGCCGCAGGGGACCGGCTCGGGAGCTGGAAAGCGGCTGTGCCGCAGGGGACCGGCTCGGGGGCTGGAAAGTGGCATGTGCCAGCGGGGATACGACCCGATTCGGAGCTCCCCCCAGGACGTGACAACATGCGGGCATGTCCTCCGCGCTGACCGATCTCGTCCCCCAGCCGATCGTGCAGGCTCCGATGGCGGGCGGGGTCTCCGTGCCCCAGCTCGCCGCGGCCGTGTCCGAGGCGGGCGGGCTCGGGTTCCTCGCCGCCGGGTACAAGACCGCCGACGGCATGTACCAGGAGATCAAACAGCTCCGGGGGCTGACCGCACGGCCTTTCGGCGTGAACCTCTTCGTGCCGCAGCCCGAGCACCCCGGCGCGGGCAGCGGCTCCGCAGCGGCGGCCGGCGCCGCGCCCTTCGACGCGGGCGCCGTCGAGGTCTACACCCACCAGCTCGCCGGTGAGGCCGCCTGGTACGAGACCGAGCTGGGCGACCCGGACAGCGGCCGGGACGACGGCTACGACGCCAAGCTCGCCGTGCTGCTCGACAACCCGGTGCCGGTGGTCTCGTTCCACTTCGGCGTCCCCGACCGCGAGGTCATCGACTCCCTGCGCCGCGCCGGCACGTACACCCTGGTCGCCGCCACCACCGCGGAGGAGGCGCGCGCGGTCGAGCGGGCCGGGGCGGACGCGGTGATCGCGCAGGGCGTGGAGGCCGGCGGACACCAGGGCACCCACCGGGACGTCCCCGAGAACGACGGCTCCGGCCTCGGACTGCTGGCACTGCTCGCGCTGGTCCGCGAGGCGGTGCGCATCCCGGTCGTCGCCGCCGGCGGCATCATGCGCGGCGGCCAGATCGCCGCCGTCCTCGCCGCGGGCGCGAGCGCCGCCCAGCTCGGCACCGCGTTCCTCGCCACCCCGGAGTCCGGCGCCCCCGACCTGTACAAGCAGGCCCTGACCAACCCCCTGTTCGCGCGCACCGAACTGACCCGCGCCTTCTCCGGCCGCCCGGCGCGCGGTCTGGTCAACCGCTTCCTGCGCGAGCACGGCCCCTACGCCCCCGCCGCCTACCCCGAGGTCCACCACGTGACGGCGCCGCTGCGCAGGGCTGCCGCCAAGGCCGGTGACGCGCAGGGCATGGCGCTGTGGGCGGGGCAGGGCCACCGGCTGGCCCGGGAGCTGCCGGCCGGGCAGCTCGTGGAAGTGCTGGCCGCCGAACTCGCCGAGGCCCGGACAGCGTTGTCGGCCGGGGGTGACGCGCGATGACCGCCCCCGTGTTCGTCGTCGGGCACTTCGACGCCGGGGACGGCGGCCACTACGTCCTGGACGGCCCCGAGGGACGCCACGCCGTCTCCGTGAAGCGGCTCCAGGCCGGCGAGGAGGTCGTCCTCACCGACGGCGCCGGCCGGTACGCGGTGTGCGAGGTGACCGGCACCGAGGGCAAGGACCGGCTGATCGTCCGCATGGGCACGGTCGCGGAGGAACCCGAACCGGCCCCGCGCATCACCGTCGTCCAGGCCCTGCCCAAGGGCGACCGGGGCGAGCTCGCCGTCGAGACCATGACCGAGGTCGGCGTCGACGCGATCGTGCCCTGGCAGGCCGCCCGCTGCATCACCCAGTGGCGGGGCGACCGCGGGCTGAAGGCCCTCGGCAAGTGGCGGGCCACCGCCCGCGAGGCCGGCAAGCAGTCCCGCCGCCTCCGCTTCCCCGAGGTCGCGGACGCGGCGACGACCAGACAGGTCGCCGCTCTCCTCGCCGCGGCCGACTTCGCCGCCGTGCTCCACTCCGACTTCGAGCACGTCAGCGCCCCTCTCGCCACCGCCGAACTCCCCGCACGGGGCGAGATCGTGCTGGTCGTGGGACCCGAAGGAGGCGTGGCCCGCGACGAGTTGGCCCTCTTCGAGGAGGCGGGCGCCAAGCCGTACGTGCTGGGGCCCACGGTGCTGCGCACGTCCACCGCCGGCACCGCCGCCGCGGCCCTGCTGCTGGGCCGCACCGGCCGCTGGTCCTGACCGCTGGGGGTACACCGTGGAACTCGCCCAAGTCCGGCTCCTCGTCACCGACTTCGCCGCCTGCTACCGCTTCTACGGCGAAGTCCTCGGCCTCAGGCCGCAGTCCGGCACCGGCGAGGGGCCGTACGAGAAGTTCAGCCCGCACGCCGGCTCCGCCGGGATCGCGCTGCAGGACCGCGCCATGATGGCCGGCGTCCTCGCGGAGACCGGTGAGACCGCCACCGGCCACCGCTCCCTGGTCGTGCTGCGCGTGGACGACCTCGACGCGTACTGCGCGGAGATCACCGCACGGGGCGCGACCGTGCTGCACGGCCCGGCCCCGATGACCGACCGCATGCGGGTGGCCCATCTCAAGGACCCCGAGGGCAACCTGGTGGAACTCCAGGAGTGGCTCCTGCTGCGCGGCTGACGCCACGGGAGCGGGGCCGCCGCTGCCCGAACGGGTGAGTGGCCGTAAGCGCCCTTCCGCACCGGGGACGGTGGTGGCACGCTGCCGTGCATGGGGGCATCGAGGCGGATCTGGCGCCGGCCGCGGGCCGTGCGCGGCGTGACCGTGGCGGGGCTCGTGCTGCTGGGCGCGGGCGCGGTGGTGGCGTGTCAGCCGGGCGACCTGAGCTCGGCCTCGGCCGCGTACACCACCGACGGCACCGCGACCGCCGAGCTGAGACGACGGCACGTGGACGTGAGCTGGCTCACCTGCACCGGTGCCTACGGCGACAAGGGCGTCCGGACGCCGGGCGGTTCACCCTCGCCCTCCGAGAGCACCGTCGTCTCCGTCGACTGCCAGGGCCGGACCAAGGACGGGCGGGAGATCACCGTCAAGGGCAAGGTGACCCGGGCCGTCGACGGGGCCTGTGTGCGCGGGGACCTCACGGGCACGGTCGGCGGCCGCCAGGTCTTCCGCGTCAGCGGGCTCGGCGACTGCGACGCCACCCCGGGACCGACATACCGGCCGCCCACCCGGCGGGGCGGGCAGCCGACGGTGACCGTGACGGTGACGCGCACCATCTGGTGCAGGAAGGACCCCAGTTGCTGGCCCGTGGAGGGCAAGTGAGTGCGGGGCAGGTGATCGGAACCGGCCCGGAGGACACCGGTGGCTGCGTACAGTGACGGGGTGACTCAGGGAGCTCCGACGGCATCCTCCGGCTATCTCCGATTCCCGCACCCGCACGGCGACCTGGTGACGTTCGTCGCCGAGGACGACGTCTGGCTGGCCCCCCTCGACGGCGGCCGCGCCTGGCGGGTCAGCGCCGACAACGTGCCCGTCGACCACCCCCGCATCTCGCCCGACGGCACCGCCGTGGCCTGGACCTCCACCCGCGACGGCGCCCCCGAGGTGCACCTCGCCCCGGTGGCCGGCGGCCCCGCCAGGCGGCTGACGCACTGGGGCAGCCCGCGGACCCAGGTGCGCGGCTGGACCGAGGACGGCGAGGTGCTCGCGCTCAGCACCCAGGGCCAGGCGAGCCTGCGCCGCAGCTGGGCCCGGGCCGTCCCGCTCGACGGCGGACCGGCCGCCACCCTGCCGTACGGGCCGGTCGGCGCCGTCGCCCACGGCCCGCACACCGTGCTGCTGTCCGCCCCGATGGGCCGCGAGGCCGCCTGGTGGAAGCGGTACCGGGGCGGCACGGCGGGCAAGCTGTGGATCGACCTGGCGGGCGACGGCGAGTTCACCCGGCTGCACGAGGAGTTGGACGGCAACGTCGAGTACCCGCTGTGGGCCGGCGACCGGATCGCGTTCCTCTCCGACCACGAGGGCACCGGCGCGCTCTACTCCTCCCTCGCCGACGGCTCCGACCTGCGCCGGCACACCCCGCTGGAGGGCTTCTACGCCCGGCACGCCGCCACCGACGGCACCCGGGTCGTCTACTCGAGCGCCGGTGAACTCTGGCTGCTGGACGACCTCGACGGCGCCGAACCGCGCCGGCTGGACATCCGGCTCGGCGGGCCGCGCGTGGACCTCCAGCCGTTCCCGGTGAACGCCTCGCACTGGTTCGGCTCCGGCGCCCCCGACCACACCGCGCGCGGCAGCGTCGTCGCGGTGCGCGGCGCCGTCCACTGGGTGACCCACCGCTCCGGGCCCGCCCGCGCGCTCGCCGCCCAGCCGGGCGTGCGGACCCGGCTGCCGCGCGCCTTCCGCTCCGAGGGCGAGGAGTGGGCGGTGTGGGTGACGGACGCCGAGGGCGAGGACGCCCTGGAGTTCGCGCCCGCCACCGGCGCCGCCCTCGGCACGCCCCCGCGCCGGCTCGCCGCCGGGCAGCTCGGCCGCGTCCTGGAGCTGGCCATGGCGCCCGACGGCAGCCGGGCCGCCGTCGCCTCGCACGACGGGCGGCTGCTGCTGGTCGAACGGGAGACCGGCGAGGTCCGCGAGGTCACCCGCAGCGAACACGGCGACGTCCACGACCTCGCCTTCTCGCCCGACTCCGGCTGGCTGGCCTGGGCCCACCCCGGCCCCCGCCCGCTCTCCCAGCTCCGCCTCGCCAACACCACCGACCTGTCGGTCACCGAGGCGACCCCGCTGCGCTTCCAGGACCACGCGCCCGCCTTCACCCTGGACGGCAGGCACCTCGCCTTCCTCTCCAGCCGCTCCTTCGACCCGGTCTACGACGAGCACGTCTTCGACCTGGCCTTCGTGGAGGGCACCCGCCCGTACCTGATCACCCTCTCCGCGACCACCCCGTCCCCGTTCGGGCCGCAGCGGCACGGCCGGCCCTTCGGCGCCCCCGACAAGGACGAGACACCGGACAGCGAGGGCGCCCCCGCGACCCGGATCGACCTCGACGGTCTCGCCGACCGCATCGTGCCCTTCCCGGTCGAGGCCGCCCGCTACTCCAACCTGCGCGCGGCCAGGGACGGGCTGCTCTGGCTGCGCCACCCGGTGCGCGGCGTCCTCGGCGCGGGCCGCGCCACGCCCGACGCCCCCGACCCGAGGACCCGGCTGGAGCGCTACGACCTCGCCCAGCGGCGCCTTGAACACCTCGCCGCCGACGCCGACCACTTCGAGGTCAGCGGCGACGGCAGGCGGGTGCTGCTGTGGAGCGACGGCCGGCTGCGGGTCGTGCCCTCCGACCGGCACGCCGCCGACGACGAGGACGGCGAGTCGAACATCGCCGTGGACCTGACCCGGATCCGGCAGACCGTCGACCCGCTCGCCGAATGGCGGCAGATGTACGACGAGACGGGCCGGATCATGCGGGACAACTTCTGGCGGCCCGACATGGGCGGCGTCGACTGGGACGGCGTCCTCGACCGCTACCGGCCCCTCCTCGACCGCCTCGGCGCCCACGACGACCTGGTGGACCTGCTGTGGGAGGTGCAGGGCGAACTCGGCACCTCGCACGCCTACGTCACCCCGCGCGGCGGCTACGGCGACGGCGCCCGGCAGGGGCTGCTCGGCGCCGACATCTCCCGCCACCAGGACGGCGGCTGGCGGGTCGACCGCGTCCTGCCCTCGGAGACCTCGGACCCGGCCGCCCGCTCCCCGCTGGCCGCGCCCGGGGTCGCCGTGCGCCCGGGCGACGCGATCGTCGCGGTCGGAGGGCAGCCGGTCGACCCGGTCACCGGCCCCGGCCCGCTGCTGGTCGGCACGGCCGGCAAGCCCGTGGAGCTGACCGTCTCGCCGGCCGGCGGCGGCGATCTGCGGCACGTGGTCGTGGTCCCGCTCGCGGACGAGGAGCCGCTGCGCTACCACGACTGGGTGGCCGGCCGCCGCGCCCACGTCCACGAGCGGTCCGGCGGCCGGCTCGGCTATCTGCACGTGCCCGACATGCAGGCGCCCGGCTGGGCCCAGATCCACCGCGACCTGCGCGTCGAGGTGGCCCGCGAGGGGCTGGTCGTGGACGTCCGGGAGAACCGCGGCGGCCACACCTCGCAGCTCGTCGTGGAGAAGCTGGCCCGGCGGGTCGTCGGCTGGGACCTGCCGCGCGGGATGCGGCCCGAGAGCTACCCGAGGGACGCCCCGCGCGGACCGGTCGTCGCCGTCGCCAACGAGTTCTCCGGCTCCGACGGGGACATCGTCAACGCGGCGATCCGCGCCCTGGGGATCGGCCCCGTGGTCGGCACCCGCACCTGGGGCGGTGTCATCGGCATCGACAGCCGCTACCGTCTGGTCGACGGCACCCTGATCACCCAGCCGAAGTACGCGTTCTGGCTGGAGGGCGCCGGCTGGGGCGTGGAGAACCACGGCGTCGAGCCGGACGTCGAGGTCGTCCAGCGTCCGCAGGACCACGCGGCGGGCCGCGACCCCCAGCTCGACGAGGCGATCAGGCTGGCGCTCCAGGCGCTGGAGGCCACACCGGCCAGGACGCCGCCGGAACTGCCGTGACCGGTTCCCCGGCGCCCCCGATACGATGCCCCGGTACCGATCACCGGCGTGAGGAGTCACACGCATGGCAGGGGAACCGCAGGACGACTGCCTGTTCTGCAAGATCGTCGCGGGGGCCATCCCGGCGACGGTCGTCCGCGAGACCGAGACCACCGTCGCCTTCCGGGACATAAACCCGCAGGCCCCCACCCACGTCCTGGTGATCCCCAAGGCCCACTACAAGAACGCGGCCGAACTCGCCGCAGGCGCCCCGGGGCTCGCCGCCGACGTGCTCGCCGAGACGCAGGCCGTCGCCGACGAGGAGAAGCTGGACAGCTACCGCGTCGTCTTCAACACCGGCAGCGGCGCCGGCCAGACCGTCTGGCACGCCCACGCGCACGTCCTCGGCGGCCGTGGGCTGGAATGGCCCCCCGGATAACCGGCCATGTCCGTCCGTGAGTTCGTCGTCCTCGGCACCGCGAGCCAGGTCCCGACCCGGCACCGCAACCACAACGGCTACCTGCTCCGCTGGGACGGCGAGGGCATCCTGTTCGACCCCGGCGAGGGCACCCAGCGGCAGATGCTGCGCGCCGGGGTCGCCGCCCACGACCTCGACCGGATCTGCGTCACGCACTTCCACGGCGACCACTCCCTCGGCCTGGCCGGAGTGATCCAGCGGATCAACCTCGACCAGGTGCCGCACGAGGTGACCGCGCACTACCCGCGCTCCGGCCAGCGCTTCTTCGACCGGCTGCGGTATGCGACCGCCTACCGGGAGACGGTCCGCCTCACCGAGGCCCCGGTCGCCGCCGACGGCGTGCTCGCCGCGACGCCGTCGTACACGCTGGAGGCCCGGAGGCTGTCGCACCCCGTCGAGTCCTACGGCTACCGGCTGACCGAGCCCGACGGCCGCCGGATGCTGCCCGCCGCCCTCGCCGCGCACGGCATCGCGGGCCCGGGCGTCGGCCGCCTCCAGCGCGAGGGCCGGCTCGGGGACGTGACGCTGGCGGACGTCAGCGAGGTGCGGCGCGGGCAGCGGTTCGCGTTCGTCATGGACACCCGGCTGTGCGACGGCGTGCACGCCCTCGCCGAGGGCTGCGACCTGCTCGTCATCGAGTCCACGTTCCTCGACGAGGACGCGGCGCTGGCGGCGGACCACGGCCATCTGACGGCCGGCCAGGCGGCGGCCGCGGCACGCGACGCCGGGGTGCGGCACCTCGTCCTCACCCACTTCAGCCAGCGCTACTCCGACCCGGCGGAGTTCGAACGGCAGGCACGGGCCGCAGGGTTCGAGGGCGAGCTGACCGTGGCCTACGACCTGCTGCGGGTGCCGGTTCCGAAACGGAGATAAACCCCCCGTACGATGCTTTGATGCCCCTCCCCAAAGCAGAACTGCACCTGCATATCGAAGGCACACTGGAGCCCGAGCTGGCGTTCGAGCTGGCCGCCCGCAACGGTGTCGAACTGCCCTACGCCGACACCGAACAGCTCCGCGAGGCATACCGGTTCGAGGATCTGCAGTCCTTCCTGAACCTGTACTACGAGCTGATGGCCGTGCTGCGCACCGAGCAGGACTTCGCGGACCTGGCCGACGCCTACCTCGCCCGCGCCGCCGCGCAGGGCGTCCGCCACGCGGAGATCTTCTTCGACCCGCAGGCCCACCTCGCCCGGGGACTGGACATGGGCACCGTCGTGGAGGGGCTGTGGCGGGCGCTCGGCCGCAGCGAGGAGAACCACGGCGTCTCCACCCGGCTGATCATGTGCTTCCTGCGCGACGAGTCCGCCGAGTCGGCGCTCGCGACCCTGGACGCGGCCAGGCCCTACCTGGACCGGATCACCGGCGTCGGCCTCGACTCCGCCGAGGTCGGCCACCCGCCGGTGAAGTTCCGCGAGGTGTACGAGGCCGCCGCCGCGCTCGGGCTGCGCCGGGTGGCGCACGCCGGTGAGGAGGGACCGCCGGAGTACATCACCGAGGCCCTGGACGTGCTCGGCGTGGAGCGCGTCGACCACGGCCTGCGCTGCCTGGAGGACCCCGCGCTGGTCGAGCGGCTGGTCCGGGACCGGATTCCGCTGACCCTGTGCCCGCTGTCCAACGTCCGGCTGCGCGCGGTGGACGTGCTCGCCGAGCACCCGCTGCCCGCCATGCTGGACGCCGGGCTGCGGTGCACGGTCAACTCCGACGACCCGGCCTACTTCGGCGGGTACGCGGGCGACAACTTCGACGCGGTGCGCTCGGCGCTGGGCCTCGGCGACGAGCGGCTCAGGGAACTGGCCCGCAACTCCTTCCTCGCCTCCTTCCTGGAGGACGACGAGGAGCGCCGGGCCCGCTACCTGGCCGAGGTGGAGGCGTACGAGTTCGGATAGGCGGTGCCGTACGCCCCCTGCGCGGCCGGGGCCGGAGCCTCCACGGGGATCTCCACGACCGGGATCTCGGACACGGGGCTCTCCACGACCGGGATCTCCACCACGGGGATCTTGGCCACCGGCAGCGGCTGCCGGCCCGCGCGCAGGGCCACCGCCGTCATCGGCACCGCGATCGCCAGCAGGCCGGCGGCCAGGACCCGGCCCATGACCGGGAAGCCCGCCCCGGCCGCCAGCACGCTCCCGGTCAGCGGGCCCGCCGCGGTGCCCAGCGAAGCCGCCGAGCCAACCAGCACCGCCCAGCGGCCCCGCGGGTCCAGGGAGGCGGCCAGGCCGATGACGTACGACAGCACGACCGGGTAGAGCAGGTTCCAGGAGATCTCGCCCGCCGCGAAGGCCGGCAGGCCGGTCGCCGAGGCGCTGAGCACGATGCAGCCCGCGATGAGGGCCGTGCCCGCGCCGATCGGCACGGCCCGGCCGAGGCGCGGTCCGAGCGCCCCGGCGCCCAGCACGCCGACCAGCCCGGCGCCGAGCGCGACGGCGAACACCGCGCCGACGGTGACCTCGGTCAGGTGGGCCTGGCCGAGCCCGATGCGTCCGCTGACGCCCCAGAGCGCGTTCTGCGCCAGCGACCAGCAGGGCATGGCCGCCGCGAGCAGCAGCCCGGCCCGCCGGTGGGGCAGCCGGGCGCCGCCGCCCGCCGGGCGGCGGGCCGGGGCCGTGGCGCCGGGCAGCCGCCCGGTGAGCGGCCACACCGCGAGCGCGGTCAGCGCGATCGCGGCGAGCGGCAGGCCGTGGCCGGGGCCGAGGTGGGGGATCGTCAGATAGAGCACGCCGGCGAGCGCGGAGACGCCGAGCAGGCCGAATGTGGTGGTCCGGTGCGGGTCACGCTGGGCCGCGATGCCGCCGGCGGCGACCGCCGTGACCGTGCCGGAGCCGAAGCCGCCGAGGAGCACGCCCACGACGACGGCCGGCACGACCCCGCTGAGCGCGGCCCCGCCGTAGCCGAGGGCGGCGAGCGTGAGCCCGAGCCGGGCCAGGCCGCGGGCGCCGGCCCGTTCGACCCGGGAGGCCAGCAGGAAGCCGGCGGCCGCCGAACTCAGCAGCAGGGCACTGCCGACCGCCCCGGCCTCGGTGGTGGTGAGCGGAAGCCCGGTGTCCAGCCGGCCGACCGTGGTCGGCAGCAGATACGGGGCGAGGTACCCGGCCGTGAAAAGGGCGACGAGGGGCCAGGGCATGGAGCGGGGGGCGGACACGGGCGTTCCCAGGGCAGGCGGAGGAGCGGCTCGAGAGCCGGGGGAGAGGGGAGGGCGACGGCCGTCGACGGACGGGAACGCGCGAGCAAGTTGTATCAAGCACGCGGTTCCAGATGAAGATCGGCAGGTGTGATCTGGATCACTGCTGTGTTTGGTCCGGACGATCGCGGGTAGCAGCTTGCATTTTCCTCGCGCCGGACGGCCCTGCCACCGCCCTGCCGTCGCCCGACTCTCCGCGGCGCCATTGACGGCTCTCTGTTCGTGTATCTAGCCTCTGTTCTCATACATGGACGACGTTCACAAGGGGAGATGTCTGGTGAGTGGCGACCGAAGCCCGCGGCACGTGGCGCGGCGACTGCGGGAGGGCATGGCGCGCGGCGTGCTGTCGTTCCCGCTCACCGCCTTCCACGACGACGGCACCCTCGACCCGGACGGCTGTCGCGCGCACCTGGCGGCCCGGCTCGCCGCCGGGCCGGGAGCCGTCTTCCCGGCCTGCGGCACCGGGGAGTTCTTCTCCCTCGACGAGGAGGAGTACCGGCAGGTCGTCACCATCGCCGTCGAGGAGGCGCGGGGCCGGGTGCCCGTGGTCGCCGGCACCGGGTACGGCTGGGCCCAGGCCGCCCGGTTCGCGCGGATCGCCGAGGAGGCCGGCGCCGACGCCCTGCTCGTGCTGCCGCACTACCTCGTCGCCGCGCCGCAGGAGGGCCTCGCCGTCCAGCTCGAGCAGCTCGCGGCCCGCACCCGGCTGCCGGTCGTCGCCTACCAGCGCGGCCAGGTCGCCTACACCGCGGCCACGCTGCGCCGCATCGCGCGCGTCCCGAACGTCATCGGCCTGAAGGACGGCCACAGCGACCTCGACCGCCTCCAGCGCCTGACCCTCGCCGCCCCGGAGGACTTCCTGTTCTTCAACGGCGCCGCCACGGCCGAGATGCAGGCCCGCGCCTACGCCACCGTCGGCGTACCGGCCTACTCCTCGGCGGTGCACGCCTTCGCCCCCGAGATCGCCGGCGCGTTCTTCGCCGCGCTGCGGGACGAGGACCACGCCACGACCGGGAGACTGCTGCGCGACTTCTACGTCCCGCTGGTCGAACTCCGCGACCGCGTCCCCGGTTACCCGGTGTCCCTGGTGAAGGCGGCGGCCCGGCTGCGCGGGGAGCGCGTCGGCCCGGTCCGGGCCCCGCTCACCGACCCCGCGCCCGCCGACCTCGCCGAGCTGAGGACCCTGCTCGCCGCCGGACTCGCTCTGGTGGGAGCCTCCTTGTGACCCCCGGCGGGATGCACGCCGACGCCGACTGCCCCGGAACCGGCCGGTCGCCCGGCCACTGGGCGCCCGGCCATCTAT
Organism: Streptomyces sp. 1-11; assembly: GCF_007176755.1. GTDB lineage: Bacteria > Actinomycetota > Actinomycetes > Streptomycetales > Streptomycetaceae > Streptomyces. The sequence goes on along the minus strand of NZ_BJTV01000006.1, from coordinate 257,502 downwards.
GTGAACGCCCGCCTCGCGCTGGACGCCCCCGCGGGTGAGAGCCGCACGAGGGGCGCCGTGGACGCCGGCGGGCCCCGCCGGTGAGGCGCCGGCGCTGACGCCGCAGCCGGTACGGAGTGGCCGTGGCCCTGGCGGGAAGTGGTGCACACTGGCCAGATCCGCACCAGCTCAGGGAGCGCACCGTGACTCCGTCCAGCACGATCGCCGGAGAGGAACCCGAACACCTCACACAGGCAGCGCGCTGCCAGGCCCAGGTCGACCCGCTCGCCGCGCTCCGTGCACCCGGCGACCCGCCCTGGGACGTGTACCTCACGGGCACCGTCTTCCTCGACATCGTCTTCACCGGCCTGGACTCGGCGCCCGTGCGCGGCACCGAGTCCTGGGCCCGGGGGATGGGCTCCAGTCCCGGCGGGGTCGCCAACATGGCCACCGCGCTCGCCCGGCTCGGCCTGCGGACCTCGCTGGCCGCCGCGTTCGGCGACGACCACTACGGCGAGTACTGCTGGGATGCCCTCGCCCGGGGCGAGGGCATCGACCTCGCGCCCTCCCGCAGCGTGCCCGGCTGGCACTCGCCGGTCACCGTCTCCATGGCGTACGAGGGCGAGCGGACGATGGTCTCCCACGGCCACGAACCGCCCCCCGAGGAACCCGCCCCGGACTTCCCGCCGCGCGCGCGGGCCGCCGTCGCCTCGCTGGCCCCGGGCAAGCGCTCCCCCTGGATCGCGGAGGCCGCCCGCGCGGGCACCCGGATCTTCGCCGACGTCGGCTGGGACGAGACCGGGGCCTGGGACCTGGCCGGGCTCCCCGATCTCGGGCACTGCGAGGCGTTCCTGCCCAACGCGGCGGAGGCGATGCGGTACACCGGGGCCGACTGCCCGCGCGCGGCCGCGCACGCGCTGACCGAGTACGTCCCCGTGGCCGTCGTCACCCTCGGCTCGGACGGGGCGTACGCCGTGGACCGCCGCACGGGGGAGTCGGCGGAGGTGCCGGCGATCGCCGTGGAGGCGCTCGACCCCACCGGGGCCGGGGACGTGTTTGTGGCCGGGTTCGTCACGGGGACCCTGGCGGGCTGGCCGCTCGCCGACCGGCTCGCGCTCGCCGGGCTCACCGCGGCGCTGTCCGTGCAGGAGTTCGGGGGCTCGCTGTCGGCGCCCGGGTGGTCCGAGATCGGGGCCTGGTGGCGCCGCGTCCAGTCGGTGCCGGGCCAGGACCCGGAGGCGCTGCGCCGCTACGGCTTCCTGGAGGGGCTGGTGCCCGAGGAACTGGACCGGCCCTGGCCGCTGCGACGGGCGGTGCCGACGATCGGGTTCGGCCGTTCGGCGTGACGGCGCGGGACTACGGCCCACACCCCGCCCCGGTCTGACCGCGGTCGGCGCGGGCTCGTGCGGGCGGCGCGGCCGCGAGGACGTCCGGCCGCCGCGGATCCGCCGCCCCGCCGCCGCGGATCCGCTTCCGCTCCGGGCCCGCCGAAGGCGCCGCCCGCTCATGGAAAAGCCCTACGGCGTTGTCGGTGGCCCGTCGTACTCTTGACAGTGCGAGGCCGCCCTCAGCTACGCGGCCGTGACGAGGAGGAACCGCAGGCCTTAAGCGCCGGCCCATGACTCAGACACCCCATGCTCACATCCCCGCGCGGGAGCAGGCGAGAGCGCAGCTCACCGTCCCCGCCCAGCACCCCATGGTGACCGTGCTGGGCTCCGGCGACTCCCTCCTGCGCGTGATCGAGAAGGCCTTCCCGGCGGCCGACATACACGTCCGGGGCAATGAGATCAGCGCGGTCGGCGATCCCGCGGACGTCGCCCTGATCTCACGCGTGTTCGACGAGATGATGCTGGTGCTCCGCACCGGGCAGCCGATGACGGAGGACGCAGTGGAACGCTCGATCGCCATGCTCAAGGCGAGCGAGAACGGGACGAGCGACGGCCCGGAGACCCCGGCCGAGGTGCTGACGCAGAACATCCTGTCCTCGCGGGGCCGCACGATCCGGCCCAAGACGCTCAACCAGAAGCGGTACGTCGACGCGATCGACAAGCACACGATCGTCTTCGGCATCGGCCCCGCCGGTACCGGCAAGACCTACCTGGCCATGGCCAAGGCGGTCCAGGCCCTGCAGTCCAAGCAGGTCAACCGGATCATCCTGACCCGCCCGGCGGTGGAGGCGGGCGAGCGGCTCGGCTTCCTGCCCGGCACGCTGTACGAGAAGATCGACCCCTACCTGCGCCCGCTGTACGACGCGCTGCACGACATGCTCGACCCGGACTCGATCCCGCGCCTGATGGCCGCCGGGACCATCGAGGTGGCTCCGCTGGCGTACATGCGCGGCCGTACGCTCAACGACGCCTTCATCATCCTGGACGAGGCCCAGAACACCTCGCCCGAGCAGATGAAGATGTTCCTCACCCGGCTCGGCTTCGACTCGAAGATCGTGATCACCGGTGACGTCACCCAGGTCGACCTGCCGAACGGGACCAAGAGCGGTCTGCGGCAGGTGCAGGAGATCCTGGAGGGCGTCGAGGACGTCCACTTCTCCCGGCTGTCGTCCCAGGATGTCGTCCGGCACAAGCTGGTGGGCCGTATCGTCGACGCGTACGAGATGTACGACAGCAAGCACGGCACCGAGAACGGCACCCACCAGGGCGGCCGTGGCAGGACCGGCGCCAAGGGTCCCAAGGGGAAGTAGACCAGCACGCCCATGTCGATCGACGTCAACAACGAGTCCGGAACCGAGGTCGACGAGCAGGCGATCCTCGACATCGCCCGCTACGCCCTCGCACGGATGCGCATCCACCCGCTCTCCGAGCTCTCGGTGATCGTCGTGGACGCCGACGCCATGGAGCAGCTGCACATCCAGTGGATGGACCTGCCCGGGCCCACCGATGTCATGTCGTTCCCGATGGACGAGCTGCGGCCGCCGTCGAAGGACGACGACGAGCCGCCGCAGGGGCTGCTCGGCGACATCGTGCTGTGCCCGGAGGTCGCCAAGAAGCAGGGCGAGGAAGCGCCGACGCGGCACTCCATGGACGAGGAGCTGCAGTTGCTCACCGTCCACGGCGTGCTGCACCTGCTCGGGTACGACCACGAGGAACCCGACGAGAAGGCCGAGATGTTCGGGCTGCAGGCCGCCATCGTCGACGGGTGGCGGTCCGAGCGGGGTCTGACCGGGCCGTCCCCGGCGCCGACCGTCTCGTAGGCGGGCCGGTCAACGCATGAATCCGCAGATCGTGACCGGCGCGATCGCGCTGGTCGTCGTCGCCTGGCTGGCCGCCTGCGCCGAGGCGGGCATCGCGCGCGTCTCCAGCTTCCGGGCCGAGGAGGCCGTGAAGTCCGGCCGGCGCGGCAGCGCCCGGCTGGCCCAGGTCGCCGCCGACCCCACCCGCTACCTGAACGTGGCCCTGCTGGTCCGCGTCGCCTGCGAGATGGCGGCCGCGGCCCTGGTGACCTACGCCTGCCTGCAGGAGTTCACCGCCACCTGGCAGGCCCTGCTGATCGCCATCGGCGTCATGGTGCTGGTGTCGTACGTCGCCGTCGGCGTCTCCCCGCGCACCATCGGCCGCCAGCACCCGCTGAACACCGCGACGGCGGCCGCCTACGTGCTGCTGCCGCTGGCCCGCGTCATGGGCCCCGTCCCGTCGCTGCTGATCCTCATCGGCAACGCGCTCACCCCCGGCAAGGGCTTCCGCCGCGGCCCCTTCGCCTCCGAGGCGGAGCTGCGCGCGATGGTGGACCTCGCCGAGCAGGAGTCGCTGATCGAGGACGACGAGCGCCGCATGGTGCACTCGGTCTTCGAACTCGGCGACACCCTGGTGCGCGAGGTGATGGTGCCGCGCACCGACCTGGTGGTCATCGAGCGCTACAAGACCATCCGGCAGGCGCTCACCCTCGCCCTGCGCTCCGGCTTCTCGCGCATCCCGGTCACCGGCGAGAGCGAGGACGACATCGTCGGCATCGTGTACCTGAAGGACCTGGTCCGCAAGACGCACATCAGCCGCGATGCCGAGAACGACCTGGTGTCCACCGCGATGCGCCCGGCCGTCTTCGTCCCCGACACCAAGAACGCGGGCGACCTGCTGCGCGAGATGCAGAAGGAGCGCAACCACGTCGCCGTGGTCATCGACGAGTACGGCGGCACCGCCGGGATCGTCACCATCGAGGACATCCTGGAGGAGATCGTCGGCGAGATCACCGACGAGTACGACCGGGAGATCCCGCCCGTGGAGGACCTCGGCGACGACCGCCACCGCGTCACCGCGCGCCTGGACATCACCGACCTCGGCGAGCTGTACGGCCTGGAGGAGTACGACGACGAGGACGTGGAGACCGTCGGCGGGCTGCTCGCCAAGGCGCTCGGCCGGGTCCCCATCGCCGGCGCGTCCGCCGTGGTCGAACTGCCCGACGAGCGCAGGCTGCGGCTGACCGCCGAAGCGGCGGCCGGACGCCGGAACAAGATCGTGACGGTGCTGGTGGAGCCGGCCGGCAAGCCCGCCGAGGAGGAGACGCCCGAGTGACCCCGAAGGAGCTGCGCGCCTTCTGCCTGTCCTTCGACGCGGTCGTGGAGGACTTCCCCTTCAACCCGGAGACCTCCGTCTTCAAGGTCCTCGGCAAGATGTTCGCCCTGACGAACCTGGGCGCGCGGCCCCTGACGGTGAACCTCAAGTGCGCCCCGGAGGACGCGGTGCGGCTGCGGGCGGAGCACGAGGGCCTGATCGTCCCCGGCCGGCACATGAACAAGCGCCACTGGAACACCGTGACCGTCGACGCCGGCCTCCCGGACCGGCAGGTCCGGGAGATGGTCGAGGACTCCTACGACCTCGTCGTCGCCGGGCTGCCGAGGGCGGAGCGGCTGCGGCTGGACCGGCCGTAATTGCGTGTCGGTGCCGGCGGGGGCCGTGCCAGAATCCGGCGCATGGACGTTCGATACCCGCGCCCGCTGCGCCCCGGTGACCGTATCGGTGTGACCTCTCCGTCCAGCGGGGTGCCCGAGCGGCTGCGCGGCCGGCTCGACGTGGCGGTACGCGACCTTCAGGCGCGCGGGTACGAGGTCGTCGTCGGCCGGTGCATGGACGGCTCGACCCACATCAGCGCCCCGGCCGCCGAACGCGCCGCCGAGCTGACCGGGATGCTGACCGACCCCACGATCCGGGCCGTGGTGCCCCCGTGGGGCGGTGAGACCGCCGTCGACCTGCTGCACCTGCTCGACTTCGAGGCCATCGGGCGGGCCGAGCCGACCTGGGTCGCCGGCTGGTCGGACATCTCCACGATCATCACCCCGCTGACCCTGCTCACCGGCGTCGCCACCGTGCACGGCAACAACCTCATGGACACCCCGTACCGGACGCCCGAGGGCCTGCTGTCCTGGCTGGACGTCATGACCGCCGCGCCGGGCGAGCCGCTCGCGCAGACCCCGCCCGGCCGCCACCGCAGCACCGGCTGGGACGACTACGCGCTCCACCCGGAGGTCCGCGACCTCACCCTGGACACGGCCGGCGGCTGGACCAGGCTGGACGGCACCGGCGACGTGGACGTCGAGGGCCGGCTGATCGGCGGCTGCATCGAGACCCTGGTCAACGTCGCGGGCACGCGCCTGCTGGACACGCGGGCCTTCGCGGAGGGCGACGATCTGCTCGTCTACGTCGAGGCGTGCGAGGACAACGCCTTCACCATCTGCCGCAACCTGCACGGCATGCGGCTCGCCGGGTTCTTCGACCGTGCCGCCGCCGTCCTCGTCGGCCGCACCAAGGCCCCCGACGCCCCCACCCTCAGTCAGACCGAGGCGGTCCTCGACGCCCTCGGCCCGCTCGGGGTGCCGATCGTCGCCGACGTCGAGTGCGGGCACGTGCCGCCCTACCTGGCGCTGGTGAACGGCGCGCGCGGCCGTGTGGTGCACACGGCCGCGCGGAGCGAGATCGTTCAGACCCTGGACTGACCCCGGCGCAGGCCGAGTCCGACGAGGACGGCGGCGCTCAGCACGATCGCCGCGTCCAGCGCGAGCACCGTGTGGACGCCGGACAGCAGGTCGCCGGAGGTGGTGGCCAGCACGCCCAGCAGGGGGATGCCGACGGTGATGCCCACCTGCTGGGTGGAGGTCACCAGGCCGGTGGCCAGCCCCTGTTCCCCGTCCGGGACGCCCGAGGTGACCGTGAGGCCGTAGGAGATGATCGCGCCCAGGTGGCACATGCTCGCCAGGGACACGGCCGCGGCGGCCGGCCACACCGACCAGGTGTGGGCGTTCAGCGGCAGCAGGGCGGCGACCAGCGCGCCCTGCCCGGCCAGCGAGCCGACCAGCGTGCGGCGGGCGCCGAAGCGGCCGATGACCCGGGGGGCCAGGGTGCCGGCGACGGCCGACAGCGCGCCCTGGAAGCCGAAGACCAGGCCCGTCTCGAAGGCCGACAGACGCAGCGTCTCCTGCAGGTACAGGGTCAGCACGAGGACCACCGTCGACATCATCGAGAAGGTGACCAGACCGCCCACGTTGCCCCACGCCACCGTGCGGCGGCGCAGCATGGGCAGGGAGACCAGCGGGGAGGCCGAGCGGGACTCCACCGCCGTGAACACGGCCAGCAGGAGCAGGCCGGCGACCAGCGCGGCGATGACGTCGGCGCGGCCGAAGCCGCGGTCGGCGGCCGTGGACAGGGCGTAGATCAGCGACAGCAGGCCGGCGGTGACGGTGACCGCGCCGGGCACGTCGAGACGCGGGCGGTCCGGGGTGCGTGACTCGGGCAGCAGACCCGGCGCCAGCGGCAGCACGGTCAGCGCGAACACGGTGAGCAGGGCCATGGTGGAGCGCCAGCCCAGCGCGTCGGTCAGGACGCCGCCCGCCACCATGCCGACCGTGAAGCCCAGCGACAGCAGCGTGCCGGAGATGCCGAGGGCGCGGTCGCGGGCCGGGCCCTCCGGGAAGGTGGTGGTGAGCAAGGACATGCCCGTGGGCACGATCGCCGCCGCGCCGAGGCCCTGCAGCGCCCGCCCGGTGAGGAAGGACACCGGGTCCCAGGCCAGGGTCGCCAGCAGGGAGGCCGCGCCGAACAGGGCCAGGCCGGCGATGAACAGCTTCCGGCGGCCGTACAGGTCGCCGACGCGGCCGAACAGCAGCAGGAAGCCGCCGGAGGGCAGCGCGAACGCGGTGACCGCCCACTGCAGCGCGGAGCGGCTCAGCCCGAGGTCCGCGCCCAGCTCCGGCAGGGCCACGTTCAGCACGGAGAAGTCCAGCGCGACCATGAACTGGGCCGCGCACAGCACGAAGAGGACCAGCTTGTCCCGCGTCGACAGCCGGGGCGTGCCGAGCGGCTCGCCGGGGGCCGGGGCCGGGGCGGGGGCCGGGGTGGTGGTCTGAGTGGTGGTGTCGAACGCCATGGACAGAGCTTGTGGCGAGCGGAATACGCGTGGGGAGTCGGAACTTATGGTGGTGGTGGCACCACCAGACACCACGGGGGAGGAGCGGTACGTGACCGCTGCGGAGGCGACACGCAGTCAACGGCGGGACGAGCTGCGGGAGTTCCTGATGAGCCGGCGGGCCCGGGTGAGCCCCGAGGAGGCCGGACTGCCGGGCGGCGGCGGCCGGCGCCGGACGCCCGGACTGCGCCGGGAGGAGGTCGCCGTGCTGGCCGGGGTGGGCGCGTCCTGGTACCAGTGGCTCGAACAGGGGCGGGACATCTCCGTCTCGCCGCAGGTCCTCGACGCCGTGGCGCGGGTGCTGCGGCTCAGCGACGCCGAACGCCGGCACCTGTACCTGCTGGCCGGGATGAACCCGCCGGCACCCCAAGTGGCGCCGGAGAAGCGGGACATGTGCGAGGGGCTGCGCCGGCTGATCGACACCTGGATGCCCTACCCGGCGCACATCATGGACTCGTACTACAACTGCGTGATGTACAACGACGCGGCGGCGCTCGTCCTCGGCATGCGGCCGGACACCACCCAGAACTGCCTCGTCGACTTCTTCGTCGATCCGCTGTACCGGTCGCGCAGCAGGAGCTGGGAGCGCAACGCGCGCACGGTCGTGGCCCAGTTCCGGGCCGCCTGCGCGGCCCGGCCGGACGACGAGGGGTTCCAGGCGGTGCTCGCCGAGGCGTCGGCGCGCAGCCCCGAGTTCGTGGCGCTGTGGGCCGAGCGGGACATCGAGGATCAGGGGCAGGTACGCAAGGAGCTGACCCACCCGCTGGCCGGGCTGCTGGTCGTGGAGTCGACGGTGCTGAAGGTGCCGGCCCGGCCCGACCTGATGATCGTGCTGCACACCCCGCTGGACGAGGAGGACACCGCGGCGAAGCTGGAGTGGCTGGCGTCCCCCGAGGGACGGCGGGACGCCATGCACCCCGTGGCGGGGTGAGCCCGCGGTGGCTTCGTATGCTCTGGGCATGACCGACAGCAACGCGCTTGACCCCGAGGACCGCAAGATCGTCACGCTGGCCCGTTCCGTGCGCGCCCGCAACGGTGTGCCCGAGGGGGCCGCCGTACGCGACGAGACCGGGCGCACCTACGCCGCCGGGTCGGTGGACCTGCCCTCGCTGCGGCTGAGCGCCCTGCAGACCGCCGTCGCCATGGCGGTCGCCTCGGGCGCGCGGTCGCTGGAGGCGGCGGCCGTGGTGAGCGAGGCCGAGGAGGTCGCGCCGCAGGACCGGGCCGCCGTGGCCGACCTCGGCGGCGACGCGACGCCGGTGCTGCTCGCCGGCCCCGACGGGGAAGTGCGGCGGACGGCCCAGGCGGGCACCGGCCGGTAGCGGGCCGGGCGGCTGCCCGTCAGAGGGCGTCGGGGCCGCGTTCGCCGGTGCGCACCCGTACGACGGTCTCCACGGGCAGCGCCCAGACCTTGCCGTCCCCGATCCTGCCCGTGCGCGCGGCCGCGACGACCGCGTCGATCACGGCGTCGGCGACCGCGTCCTCCACCACGACCTCGATGCGCACCTTCGGCACCAGGTCGACCCGGTACTCGGCGCCCCGGTAGACCTCGGTGTGGCCGTGCTGCCGGCCGTACCCGCTCGCCTCGCTGACCGTCAGACCGTGCACCCCCAGCTCCTGCAGGGCGGTCTTGACCTCCTCCAGACGGAACGGCTTGACGATCGCGGTGATGAGCTTCATGCCTGGCTCTCGACCTTCCGGGTGGGGTCCTGCTGGGCGGCGACGAGGGAGTGTCCGACCGGGGCGCCGTGGCCCAGGACCCCGTGATCGTAAGCCGTCTCGGCGTGCACCGTGAGGTCGAGCCCGGTGTGCTCCTGCTCCTCGCCGGCCCGGAAGCCCAGCACCCGGTCGATCACCTTGCCGAGGCCGTACGTCACCGCGAAGGCGTACGCGCCGACGACGGCCACGGCCAGCGACTGCCTGCCCAGCGGCACCAGTCCGCCGCCGTAGAACAGCCCCTCGGCGCCGCCGGTCATCGCCCGCTCGGCGAACAGGCCGATCAGCAGGGTGCCGATGACACCGCCGACCAGGTGGACGCCGACGACGTCCAGCGAGTCGTCGTAGTTCAGACGGAACTTCCAGCTCACCGCGTAGGAGCAGACGACGCCGGCGGCCAGGCCCACCACCAGCGCGCCCAGCAGGGAGACGGTGCCGCAGGACGGCGTGATCGCGACCAGACCGGCCACCGCGCCGGAGGCCGCGCCCAGCGTGGTCGGGTGGCCGTCGCGCCGTTGCTCGACGAAGAGCCAGCCGAGCAGGCCGGTGCAGCCGGCCGCGAGCGTGTTGAGGAAGGCCGCCGCGGCGAGGCCGTTCGCGCCGAGCGCGGAGCCGGCGTTGAAGCCGAACCAGCCGAACCAGAGCAGGCCGGCGCCGAGGACCACCATGGGCAGGTTGTGCGGGCGCATGGCGTCCTTCCTGAAGCCGAGCCGGGGCCCGAGCACCAGGCACAGGGCGAGTCCGGAGGCGCCGGAGGTGATCTCCACGGGCATGCCGCCGGCGAAGTCGAGCGCCCCGAGCCGGTCCGCGATCCAGCCGCCCGGGCCCCACACCCAGTGCGCCACGGGGACGTACACGAGCAGCGCCCAGACCGGGACGAACACCAGCCAGGCCGAGAACTTCGTGCGGTCCGCGACCGCGCCGCTGATCAGGGCCGCGGTGATGATCGCGAAGGTGAGCTGGAAGGTGGCGAAGAGCAGGGTGGGCACGCTGCCGTGGACGCTGCCCGGGCCGATCCCGCTCATGCCGGAGTGGCCCAGGCCGCCGATCAGCCCGCCGAGGACGTCGTCCCCGAAGGCGAGGGAGTACCCGGCCGCCAGCCAGACCACCGTCACCAGGGCGATCGACACGAAGCTCATCATCAGCATGTTCAGGACGCTCTTCGTGCGCACCATGCCGCCGTAGAAGAGGGCCAGGCCCGGGGTCATCAGCAGGACGAGGGCGGTGGCGGCGAGGAGCCAGGCGGTGTCGCCGGTGTCGACGTGGGCTGCGGCGAGGGTCACGGGCGTCTCCAGCGGTGTGGGGGCTCGTCAGAGGGTCACCGGCCGGGATTTCCGGTTGCGTACGGGTGTGTTTCCGTGACGTTTCGTTGCGGGGCGGTTTCGTCGGGCTCACATCGAGAGCCCGTGGCGGCCGTTGGTACGGCGCGGTCCCGTGGATCAGGGACAATGAACGCCATGAGCGTTCGTACCCAGTCATCCGAGCCGTCGGGCGAGGCCGCCCACCGCGCCGGCTTCGCCTGCTTCGTGGGCCGCCCCAACGCGGGCAAGTCCACCCTCACGAACGCTCTGGTCGGGCAGAAGGTGGCGATCACCGCCAACCAGCCGCAGACCACGCGGCACACGGTGCGCGGGATCGTGCACCGCCCCGACGCCCAGCTCATCCTGGTTGACACCCCGGGCCTGCACAAGCCGCGCACCCTGCTCGGCGAGCGGCTCAACGACGTCGTGCGCACGACGTGGGCCGAGGTCGACGTGATCGGCTTCTGCCTGCCCGCGAACGAGAAGATCGGTCCCGGCGACCGCTTCATCGCCAAGGAACTGGCCGGCATCCGCAAGTCCCCGAAGGTCGCCATCGTCACCAAGACGGACCTGGTCGACTCCAAGACCCTCGCCGAGCAGCTCATCGCGATCGACCAGCTCGGCAAGGAGCTGGGCATCGAGTGGGCGCAGATCGTCCCGGTGTCGGCGACCGCGAACAAGCAGGTCGACCTGCTGGCGGACCTGCTGATCCCGATGCTGCCCGAGGGTCCGGCCCTCTACCCCGAGGGCGACCTCACCGACGAGCCCGAGCAGGTCATGATCGCGGAACTCATCCGCGAGGCGGCCCTTGAGGGCGTCCGCGACGAGCTGCCGCACTCCATCGCCGTGGTCGTGGAGGAGATGCTGCCGCGCGAGGACCGCCCGGCCGACAAGCCGCTGCTGGACATCCACGCCAACGTCTACATCGAGCGCCCCAGCCAGAAGGGCATCATCATCGGCCCCAAGGGCAAGCGGCTGAAGGACGTCGGCATCAAGTCCCGCAAGCAGATCGAGGCGCTGCTCGGCACGCCGGTCTTCCTGGACCTGCACGTCAAGGTGGCCAAGGACTGGCAGCGGGACCCGAAGCAGCTCCGCCGCCTGGGGTTCTGAGGCGGCCGGCAGGCCCCGCCGCCGCCCGGCAGGCCCCGCCGCCGCCCGGCGGGCGCCGCTCACTCGACCCCCCTGATCCGCCCCACCAGCACCGCCCCCGCCAGCCCGATCACGGCCGCCACTAGGTACAGCACCCGGTAGCCGCCCAGGTACGTCACGATCGGCGCGGCGAGGGCGGGCGCCGCGACCTGCGGCAGGGCGTTGGCCACGTTGATCACGCCCAGGTCCTTGCCGCGGTCCAGCGCCCTCGGCAGCACGTCCGTCATCAGGGCGAAGTCGACCGAGGTGAACACCCCGAAGCCGACCCCGAGGACCGCGGCCGCGACGACCGCGCCCGGCCAGGTCTGCCAGCCGGCGAGGGCCGCCGTCGCCACCGCCATCAGCACGCCCGACCAGATCACGAACGGCTTGCGGCGCCCCGAGCGGTCCGACCACACGCCGCCCACCACGACCGTGGCGAGCAGGGTCGCACCGTTCACGGCCGTCAGGACCAGCACGCCCCGGCCGGGATCGCCGTAGTGGAGGCGGTCGCGCAGGTAGTACAGCAGGTACAGCAGGACCAGCGCGTTGCTGAGGTTGATCAGGAAGCGGGTCAGCCAGGCCCAGCCCAGGTCCCGGTGGCGGCGCGGGCTGAGCCAGAAGCCCGCCAGGAAGGCCCGCCAGGACCAGGCCGGCCGGTCCGCCCGGGCCAGCCGCAGATCCTCGTACCGCAGCACGTACGGTCCCACGCCCACCAGCGTGAACACCGCGCACGCCGTGTACCCGGCCGCGGTGCCGCCCGCCGCCGTGGCCAGGCCCGTGCCCCCGACCACCCCCAGGATCTGCGCCGCGCCCAGCCAGCCGCCCACCGCGCCCCGCCGGCCGCGCGGCACCCGGTCCGGGACGGCCGCCGTCACCGCCGCGAAGGCCGCGTTCAGGGTGAGCTGGGCCAGGCACCAGCCCAGCGCCATCGTCCCCACCCCGTCCGCGGCCGCGAGCAGCAGCAGGGACAGCGCCCCGCCCGCCGCACCGGCCACGATCCACGGGGTGCGGCGGCCCCAGCGGGCGGTGGTGCGGTCGGACAGGGCGCCGAAGAGCGGGTTCGCGAGCAGCGAGACGACCGCGCCGGCTCCGGTCACCCAGGCCAGGACCGTCTCCTTCTCCATCCCGGCGGCGGGCGCGAAGTCCCTCGCCTGAGAGGCCAGCAGGATCTGCAGCGGGCCGAACCAGCCCACCCAGATCGCCCCGTTGGCCAGCGCCAGCGCCGCCGTCCAGCCCCGGCGGACCGGTTCGACGGGCTCGGCCAGGGCGGCCGAGGCGGCGGCGGTCATCTCTGGGCCCGCAGCACGTCCCTGAACCAGCGGTAGGACGCCTTGGGGGTGCGCTCCAGCGTCGCCTGGTCGACGTGCACCAGGCCGAAGCGGCGCGCGTACCCCTCCGCCCACTCGAAGTTGTCCATCAGGGACCAGACGAAGTAGCCGCGCACGTCGACGCCCGCCTCGAGCGCCGTGTGCAGGGCGCGGATGTGGGCGTCCAGGTAGGCGATGCGCTCCTGGTCGTCGACGCCCTCGTAGGAGCAGCCGTTCTCGGTGATGACGACCGGCGGGAGCCGGTCGCCGTACCGGTCGCGGAAGCCGGTCAGCAGCTCGGTCAGGCCCTCGGGGACGACCGGCCAGCCGAAGTCCGTCACCGGGCGGCCCTCGATCGGCCTCACCGAGAAGGGGAGTTCGGCGGGCAGACCGACCCCGCCGAACTCGGTGGCGGTGCCCTGCGGGGCGCTCACCCGGGACGGGGCGTAGTAGTTGACGCCGTACCAGTCGAGCGGCGCGGAGATGACCGACAGGTCGGACGCCACGTCTCCCGGCATCAGCTCGCCGACGCCCTCCGGGTACGCGCCCAGCAGGACCGGCTCGGCGAACAGCCGGTTCAGCAGCAGGTCGTAGAAGCCCGCCGCCTCCTGGTCGGCCGGGTCGCCGGAGGCGGGCCAGGTGGGGCCGTGGGAGTTGGCGATGCCGACGTCCGCGGCGCCGGCCGCGCGCAGGGCCCCCACCGCGAGCCCGTGGGCGAGCAGTTGGTGGTGGGCCGCGGGCAGCGCGTCGAACAGCAGCCGCCGGCCGGGGGCGTGCACGCCGAGGGCGTGGCCCAGCAGGGTGTGCTCGGCCGGCTCGTTGAGCGTGATCCACTTGCCGACCCGGTCGCCGAGCCGTCCGGCGACCGTGGACACGTACTCGGCGAACCGGGCCGCCGTGTCCCGTTCCAGCCAGTCCAGGCCGGCGGGCAGGTCCCAGTGGAAGAGGGTGGGCACGGGCCGCACGCCCGCCGCGCACAGCTCGTCCACCAGCCGGTCGTAGAAGTCGAGGCCACCGGGGGAGTTCACCCGGGGCCACGACACGGAGAAGCGGTACGCGTCCACGCCGAGACCGGCGAGCAGCGCCACGTCCTCCCGGTAGCGGTGGTAGTGGTCACAGGCCACCGCCGCCGTCGAACCGTCCTTCACCCGTCCCGGCGTGGCCGTGAACACGTCCCACACGGACGGCTCCCGTATGTCGGCCGCCCCCTCGATCTGGTGGGCCGAGGTGGACACGCCCCACAGGAAGCCGGCCGGGAAGCGGGGGATCGCCTTGCCTGCGTCAGTCGCCATGGCCCGGATCATCCGTACCGTCGGTAACGGAAGTCAACGCCCCTGCGGGAACCGGCGCCCGCCGGCCCTAGGCCCCCTCCTTCAGCACCCTCGTGATCAACTCCCTCTGCTCCTCGGTGAGTCGGGGGTCGGCCGCGTGGACCGTGCGGCCGTCGACCGTGATCTCGTAGGCGAAGCCGTCCGGGACCCCCGCCGGTGGCGTCGAACCGCCGGAGGCCAGGACGCGTTCGGCCAGGGCCTGCCACTCCTGGGCGTCGGGCCGGGCCGAGGTGTCCACCTCGGCCCGGCGCTCGATGCCCGCGAATCCGCCTGTGCGCCGTACCTGAATACGCATGGGAGCCTGTCTAGTACGGAACTACAGCGTCCGCACCCCGACCTGCTCCCAGGCCTTCTGCACGGCCTCCAGTTCGTCGCCGGCGCCGTACCGCTCGCGCGCCGCCTTCACGGTCAGTTTGGCGAAGTCGGCGAACTGGGCCTGCTGCTGGAGCTCGCCGCCGGTCAGCACGTCGTACCAGACCTGCCCCGCCTTCTCCCAGGAGTGGCCGCCCATGGCGGTGGCGACCAGGTAGAACGCGTGGTTCGGGATGCCGGAGTTGATGTGCACGCCGCCGTTGTCGCGGCCGGTGCGCACGTAGTGCTCCATGGTCGCCGGCTGCGGGTCCTTACCGAGGTTCGGGTCGTCGTACGCCGTGCCCGGCGCCTTCATCGAGCGCAGGGCCGTGCCGTGCACACCCGGGGCGAGCAGTCCGGCGCCGATCAGCCAGTCGGCCTCGGCGGCGGTCTGGCCGAGGCTGTACTGCTTGATCAGCGAGCCGAAGACGTCGGACAGCGACTCGTTGAGCGCGCCGGGCTGGCCGAAGTAGGTGAGGTTGGCGGTGTGCTGGGTGACGCCGTGGGTCAGCTCGTGGCCGATGACGTCGACCGGGATGGTGAAGTCCAGGAAGATCTCGCCGTCCCCGTCGCCGAACACCATCTGCTCGCCGTTCCAGAAGGCGTTGTCGTAGTCGGTGCCGAAGTGCACGCTGGCGTCAAGCGGCAGGCCCGCGCCGTCGATGGAGTCGCGGCCGTACGCCTTCTGGTACAGGTCGAAGGTGGCGCCGAGACCCGCGTAGGCGCGGTTCACCGAGGCGTCCGCGCCCGGCTCGGAGCCCTCCTCGCGGACCTTGGTGCCGGGCAGGTCCTGCCGGTGGCGGGCGTCGTAGACGGTGCGGTGCGGGCGGCCGGCGGCGGCGCCGGCCGGCTGGGCGACGGCGGGCGCGCCGAGCACCGTGGTCAGGCGGCGCTTGGTGCGCTGGTAGGCGTCGTGCTCCAGGGACCGGCGGGCGGGACCGGAGAGCGCCAAGTCGCCGGATCGCGCGAGCCGGTCGAGGACGTGCGGCGGGACGATCGTGCAGAAGACGGGCTCGAAGCCCCCGTTGGTGGTCATACTCGGCACCATCGCACTGCGTGACATGACTGTCACTACTCGCAACCATGATTGGTGAAATACCCGGACATCCGTCGTCGCGCTGCGTCACGGGGTGGTAAGCGATCGTGACCCCGGAGTGAGATTGCACGCTTTTCGTCCGATTGGTCCCGGCGGTCCCGCATACTGGGACAGGCCCGCGCATCCGGTGCGGCTCGGCTAGGCTGCGGAGCATCATGCGTTTCGGGCTGCTTCTCCTTAGCTGCCGCGGCGAGGGCCTGTAGAGGCCGACTCCCTCCCCGCGGAGCTCTGGCGTTGCGTCGTCGGCCGTCCACTCGGACATCCGGACACCCTGAGGAGCCCACGCATCATGGCCAACCGCCAGCAGCCCAGTTCCATGCCGATCCACAAGTACGGCCGGTACGAGCAGGTCGACATCCCGGACCGCACCTGGCCCGGCAAGCGTGTCACCGTCGCCCCCCGCTGGCTCTCCACCGACCTGCGCGACGGCAACCAGGCCCTGATCGACCCCATGTCCCCCGAGCGCAAGCGCCGCATGTTCGACCAGCTGGTGGCGATGGGCTACAAGGAGATCGAGGTCGGCTTCCCCGCCTCCGGCCAGACCGACTTCGACTTCGTACGCTCGATCATCGAGGAAGAGGGCGCGATCCCCGAGGACGTCACGATCTCCGTCCTGACCCAGGCCCGCGAGGACCTGATCGAGCGGACCGTGGAGTCCCTGAAGGGCGCCCGGCGGGCCACCGTCCACCTGTACAACGCGACCGCCCCGGTGTTCCGCCGGGTCGTCTTCCGCGGCTCCAAGGACGACATCAAGCAGATCGCCGTCGACGGCACCCGCCTGGTGATGGAGTACGCCGAGAAACTGCTGGGCCCCGAGACCGAGTTCGGCTACCAGTACTCCCCGGAGATCTTCACCGACACCGAACTGGACTTCGCGCTGGAGGTCTGCGAGGCGGTGATGGACGTCTACCAGCCCGGCCCGGGCCGCGAGATCATCCTCAACCTGCCCGCCACCGTGGAGCGTTCGACCCCGTCCACGCACGCCGACCGGTTCGAGTGGATGCACCGCAACCTGTCCAGGCGCGAGTACGTCTGCCTGTCCGTCCACCCGCACAACGACCGCGGCACGGCCGTGGCGGCCGCCGAACTGGCCGTGATGGCCGGCGCCGACCGCGTCGAGGGCTGCCTGTTCGGCCAGGGCGAGCGCACCGGCAACGTCGACCTGGTCACCCTGGGCATGAACCTGTTCTCGCAGGGGGTCGACCCGCAGATCGACTTCTCCGACATCGACGAGATCCGTCGCACGTGGGAGTACTGCAACCAGATGGAGGTCCACCCGCGCCACCCGTACGTGGGCGACCTGGTCTACACGTCCTTCTCCGGCTCCCACCAGGACGCCATCAAGAAGGGCTTCGACGCCATGGAGGCCGACGCGAAGGCCAAGGGCGTCAGCGTCGACGACATCGAGTGGGCGGTGCCGTACCTGCCGATCGACCCCAAGGACGTCGGCCGCTCCTACGAGGCCGTCATCCGGGTCAACTCGCAGTCCGGCAAGGGCGGCATCTCCTACGTCCTGAAGAACGACCACAAGCTGGACCTGCCGCGCCGCATGCAGATCGAGTTCTCCAGGCTCATCCAGGCCAAGACGGACGCCGAGGGCGGCGAGATCACGCCGAAGGACATCTGGGCCGTCTTCCAGGACGAGTACCTGCCGAACCCGCAGAACCCGTGGGGCCGCATCCAGGTCCGCACGGGCCAGTCGACCACGGACACCGACGGCGTGGACACGCTGACCGTGGAGGCGACCGTCGACGGCGAGGACACCGTCCTGACCGGCTCGGGCAACGGCCCGATCTCCGCCTTCTTCGACGCCCTGCAGTCCATCGGCGTCGACGTACGCCTGCTGGACTACCAGGAGCACACGATGAGCGAGGGCGCCTCCGCGCAGGCCGCCTCCTACATCGAGTGCGCGATCGGCGACAAGGTCCTGTGGGGCATCGGCATCGACGCGAACACGACGCGTGCGTCGCTGAAGGCCGTCGTCTCCGCGGTGAACCGCTCGGCCCGCTGACCCCTCTGACCGGGTCTTTCGGGGCCCCGGCCGCCGTACCGGGCGGCCGGGGCCCCGTCGTTTCCCGGCCATCGCGCGCACCAGGTCACGGAAAGGTCTCGTACGGGGTACTGACTCAGCCTCCGGGATGTGGCTAACATCACGCCAGCGCTGCGATGTTGCCGCGCGGTTACGGAGGTGCGACGTGCTGCCAGTACGGGGACGAGACGGCCGTGCCGCCAGGGCTGCGCGCATCCTGGGCACCCGCACCGCGTGGACACCCGTCGGCGACGGCGAGTTCTACTGCCCGGGCTGCGGGGGCGACCGCAACTACCAGCGGCTCTCCGGCCGCCGCCGCCTCACCCTGCTCGGAGTGCCGCTGCTGCCGCGCGGCGCCGCCGGACCCGTCGTGGAGTGCGCCGCCTGCGGCCACCACTACGGCACCGAGGTCCTCGACCACCCCACCACCCGCCGCTTCTCCGCGATGCTCCGCGACGCCGTGCACACCGTCGCCCTCGCCGTCCTCGCCGCGGGCGGCACCTCCTCCCGCACCGTCCTGGAGACGGCCGCCGGCACCGTCCGCGCCGCCGGCTTCCAGGACTGCACCGAGGACCGGCTGGCCGCCCTGGTCGAGGCGCTCGCCGCCGACACCGGCCGGGTCCTCGGCGGGCCGTGCGGCGCGAGCCTCGCCATAGAGCTGCACGAGGCCCTGGACCCGCTCGCCCCGCACCTCGCCCCGGCCGGCCGCGAGTCCCTGTTCCTCGACGCCGCCCGCATCGCCCTGGCCGACGGCCCCTACACCCCCGCCGAACGCGACGCGCTCACCACCGTCGGCGCGGCCCTCACCATCTGCGCCGAGGACGTCGGCAGGCTGCTGACGGCCGCCCGGACGCCGTCCTGACCCGCCCGGGCCCGCCACCGCGCTCCGGCCGGTGACCGCGGGCAGCATGGGGGCGTGACCCCGCTGAGCCGCGCCCTCGCCGCAGCCATCGCGCCCCACGGTCGGCGCGGCCCTCACCGTCTGCGCCGGACGTCGGCAGGCTGCCGGCGGCCGCCCGGACGCCGTCCTGACCCGCCCGGGCCCGCCACCGTGCCCGGGCCGGTGACCGCGGGGAGCATGGGGGTCGTGACCCCGCTGAGCCGCGCCCTCGCCGCAGCCGCCGCGCTCCTCGCCCCGCTCGCCGTCGTGCAGCCGGCCCGGCCCGCGTCCGGCTGCGCGTCCTCGGTGCCGTACACCGCGGGGGAGGGCGGCTACGACGCCTACCGCATCCCGGCCGCCGTCGTCACCCGGCGCGGAACCGTGCTGGCCTTCGCCGAGGGCCGGCACGACGGCGCGGGCGACAGCGGCGACATCGACGTCGTGCTGCGCCGCTCCGCCGACGGCGGCTGCACCTGGGGGAAGCTCACGGTGGTGGCCGCCGGGCAGGGCGACACCCGGGGCAACCCGGCCCCCGTCGTCGACCCGCGCACCGGCGCGGTCGTCCTCGTCACCTCGTTCAACGCCGGCTCGGCGACCGAGGCGCGGATCATGCGCGGCGAGGTCGCCCCCGGGCAGGGCCGCCGGGTGTTCGTGCAGCGCAGCCTGGACGACGGCCGCCGCTTCACGACCCCGCGGGACATCACGGCCGCGGTGAAGCCGCCGCGCTGGCGCTGGTTCGCGACCGGCCCCGGTCACGCCCTGGCCCTGACCCGCGGCCCCCACGCCGGCCGCCTGCTCGTGCCCGCCGACCACTCCACCGCGCCGCCGCCCGGCTCACCCGACACCGGCCAGGAGCCCCGGTACTACGGCGCCCACGCCCTCTACAGCGACGACGGCGGCCGCACCTGGCGGCTCGGCTTCACGGACGACGGCCACGACGGCGTGACCAACGCCAACGAGACCGGCGCCGCCCAGCTCCCGGACGGACGGCTGTACTTCTCCTCGCGCGACCAGCACGGCAGCGGACCCGGCCACCGCCTCGACGCCTTCTCCAGCGACGCGGGCGCGACCCTGGACGCCCCGTTCGCCGTGCAGAGCACGCTGGACGACGTCCCGGTGGTCCAGGGCAGCGTCCTGCAACCACCCGGCGCACACGCCGCCCCGTTGCTGTTCTCCGCGCCCTCCGTGCCCACCGCCCGCCGGGCGATGGCCCTGTGGCGCAGCACCGACGGCGGACGGACCTTCAGCAGGGCGCTCACCCTGTCCGGCCGGCCCGCCGCCTACTCCGACCTCGTCCCGCTCGGCGCGCACACGGCCGGGCTGCTGTACGAGACCGGCACGAACGGGCCGTACGAGAGGATCGAGTTCCGGCGGCTGCCGGCGCGGACGACGCGCTGACCGGCCGCCGGCCGCGTCAGCGGCGGTCGAAGGCCGCGCCCAGGGCGGCCTTCGCCGCGACCGTGCCCAGCGTGCCCGCGCCCAAGGAGACCGAGCCCTTGCCGGTCACCTGCGTGGCGGTCCCCGGGAGCGCCCACACCGAGCCGGCGCCCGCGTTCTCCCCCGGAGCCCCGGCGTACAGCTCCGCCCGGCCGTCGCCGGTGGTGTCGGCGAGCCGCACGGCCCCGCCGAACCGGTCGCCCTTCTCCCGGATCCTGCCGGAACACGACGACCGGCCGCAGCCGTCTCGCACACCCGGTCGAGACCCCCGTCGAAACCGGATGGTTGTACTGCCTCCATCGGGCGTTCACCGGGACCGCGGCCTGCCCGGCCACGACGGCGGCAACCACCTTGACTGCAACGGCAGTTGGCCATCCTTTGCCTCTTGTTGATCCGGACGGCACTGCTTGAGTCGACTCGAACAGGTGAGCATGGAAGATCGTTCACTGCCTTCGACGCTCTAGGCCGCCTGACGACCCAATCGGTGACCGGTGTCGGTGATCGGACGGTGCAGCACCGTGCGTACTCCGACCGAGCCGACGGCAACCAGATCGGACGTTTCATGTCGACCCGGACCGTGGACGCGATGAAGGCGCTCAGCAGGTTTGGCGAACTCGCCTGGTTCAAGCTGCCGACCGAATACAACGACGAGTACGGCTACCACCAGGTGGCCTACATGGGATGGCGCTACAAAGCTCCGAGGGAAGGCGTGGACCAGTTCGTCGAGGATGTCGTGAAGGATGTTCCCACTCAGCTCGCATGGGTGCTCGACCGGACGAGGAGAAACCGGATCCTGCTGCCGAATCGCGTTCTGCTCGAGACCGGCGGTCTCGGGAATCCGGCATTCGCTGACGTCGTTCACTCCGTGAACACGCGGGACCAGGAATTCTGTATAGCGTCCATTTCGGACCTCGCTCTCATCGTTCAGCATCTGCAACGGGTCCCGGTCCCGTAGGCAGGTCGGATCGAGGTGCGGGGCGCTCGTGCCTCCGCCTACAGCAGTCCCGCCCCCGTCAGCTGCTGGCTCACCCGGGTCACCTCGTCGCCCGACAGCTGTACCTGGGGTTCGGCCGTCGCCGGGCAGTCGATGACTCCGCGCAGGTGCAGGGCCGCCTTGAAGGCGCCCAGGGCCGAGGAGCTCGCGCCCATCCGGGCCGGGTCGCCGGCCGCGACGATGCCGAACAGGGCGCACAGCCGCTCCTGTTCGGCCCGGGCGCCCTCCCAGTCGCCCGCCCGGCACAGCCGGTAGAGCCGGACGTACCCGTGCGGGTCCACGTTGGCCAGCCCCGGCACCACCCCGTCGGCGCCCAGCGCCAGCGCGGCGTCCGCGATCAGCTCGGAGCCGGTCAGCACGCCGAACCCGGCGTGGGCGCGGGCCCCGGTGACGACCTCCCGGAACGCGGCCAGGTCCCCGCTGGAGTCCTTCAGGCCGGCCAGCACCCCGTCGGCGGCCAGACCCAGCACCAGCTCGGCGGGGAGTTTGGTGTGCACGGCGACCGGGATGTCGTAGGCGATCACCGGGACCGGGCTGGCGGCGGCGATCCGGCGGTAGTGGTGGACGATCTCGGCGGGGTGGGTGCGGGCGTAGAAGGGGGCGGTGACGACGACGGCCTGCGCCCCCGCCGCACTGACCTCCCGGACGTGCTCCAGGACGCGCGGAGTGGTCATGTCGATGGCCCCGGCGATGACGGGGAGCCGGCCGCCGGCGTGGTCCGCGACCGCCTCCACCACCTGCCGGCGCTGGCGGTCCGTCAGGAAGGCCGCCTCCGAGGTCGAACCGAGCACGAACAGCCCGTGCACCCCGCCCGCCACCAGGTGGTCCACCAGTCTCAGCAGCGAGGGCACGTCCACCTCGCGCTCGGGTGTGAGCGGGGTGCAGACGGGCGGGACGACACCGGTGAGCGGGGCGGGGAGGGTCATTCACGGCTCCTGGCGGGCTGGGTCGCGGACCGGCCGGTCCTCCTGCCCAGGATGGCGGCAGCGGCGGCGGTGTCCGTGCCGCGACGCGGCCGCGCGATCCGGCGTGGAGCGCGGGTCGTGCTCCGGAACGGCAGCGGCGGGCGCGGAACCGGCCCCCCCGGAACGGCGCCGAGGCCGCCCCGGAACCGCCCCGGAGCGGCGCCGAAGCCGCCCCAGAACCGCCCCGGAACGGCGCCGAGGCCGCCCCGGAACCGTCCCGGAGCAGCGTCGGCGAGTGCGCCACCGCCCGGCCGGAGGCGGTGCCTGACCTGCGGCGGGCGGCGCGGGGCCGGCGTCGTACGGCGGGCGGCGCCGCGGGCAGACTCCGGCCGAGTGTAGACACGCTGGGCCACCAGTGGCATGCGAAGAGTGAAATTGCCGGTGGCAGGGGAACCACCGGAGGTGGACGCGATGAATCTCCCGGTCGGCTCCTGCGCCGTCGACACCCG
Organism: Streptomyces sp. 1-11; assembly: GCF_007176755.1. Lineage (GTDB taxonomy): Bacteria > Actinomycetota > Actinomycetes > Streptomycetales > Streptomycetaceae > Streptomyces. The sequence goes on along the minus strand of NZ_BJTV01000006.1, from coordinate 235,129 downwards.
TACCGGACGCCTCGGCATCGTCATGGGGCACGAGGGGCCGTACGTACAGCTGCGGCCCTACGGCGGCGGCCGCGAGTGGGACTGCGATCCGCGGGCCGTCCGCGCGGCCACCCCCGGCGAGCAGCTCCATGCCGTGGCCGCCCATGCCGACGCGCGCGGGCGGACGCGGGGGCCGGTGGCCTGAACCGCCGCCCGCGGGCCCGGCGGCCCGTGCGGGCGGGCAGAATGGAGCCATGAGTCTGTTCCGCGACGACGGCATCGTCCTGCGGACCCAGAAGCTCGGCGAAGCGGATCGCATCATCACGCTGCTCACCCGCGGGCACGGCCGGGTACGGGCCGTGGCCAGGGGTGTGCGTCGGACGAAGTCGAAGTTCGGGGCCCGGCTGGAGCCCTTCTCCCATGTCGACGTGCAGTTCTTCGCACGCGGCAGTGAGCTGGTCGGGCGCGGGCTGCCGCTGTGCACGCAGAGCGAGACCATCGCGCCCTACGGCGGCGGGATCGTCACCGACTACGCCCGGTACACCGCGGGCACCGCGATGCTGGAGACGGCCGAGCGGTTCACCGACCACGAGGGCGAACCGGCCGTCCAGCAGTACCTGCTGCTCGTCGGCGGGCTGCGCACCCTGGCCCGCGGCGAGCACGCCCCGCACCTCGTGCTGGACGCCTTCCTGCTGCGCTCGCTCGCCGTCAACGGCTACGCCCCCAGCTTCGGCGACTGCGCGAAGTGCGGGATGCCCGGCCCGAACCGGTTCTTCTCGGTGGCCTCCGGCGGCTCGGTCTGCGCCGACTGCCGGGTGCCGGGCAGCGTCGTGCCCTCCCCGCAGACCCTGGTGCTGCTCGGCGCGCTGCTTACGGGAGACTGGGAGACGGCGGATGCGTGCGAGCCGCGCCACGTCCGGGAGGGCAGCGGGCTGGTGTCCGCGTATCTGCACTGGCACCTGGAGCGCGGGCTGCGCTCGCTCAGGTACGTCGAGAAGTAAGCGCGAGAAGAGCTAGAGGAGTCGAGGAGCACATGGTCGTACGCGGGATCCTGGGAAGCCGGCGCCGCGAGTACAGGGCGCCCGAGCCGCACCCGTCCGGTGCCCGCGCGCCGAAGCTCCCGGGCGAGCTGGTACCGAACCACGTGGCGATCGTCATGGACGGCAACGGCCGCTGGGCCAAGGAGCGGGGGCTGCCCCGCACCGAGGGGCACAAGGTCGGCGCCGAGCGGGTGCTCGACGTGCTGCAGGGCTCGGTCGAGATCGGCGTCCGCAACATCTCCCTGTACGCCTTCTCCACCGAGAACTGGAAGCGCTCGCCCGAAGAGGTCCGCTTCCTGATGAACTTCAACCGCGACTTCATCCGCAGGACCCGCGACCAGCTCGACGCGCTGGGCATCCGGGTGCGCTGGGTGGGCCGTATGCCCAGGCTGTGGAAGTCGGTGGCCAAGGAGCTCCAGGTCGCCCAGGAGCAGACCAAGGACAACGACCTGCTCACCCTGTACTTCTGCATGAACTACGGCGGCCGGGCGGAGATCGCCGACGCCGCGCAGCGGCTCGCCGAGGACGTGAAGGCGGGCCGGCTCGACCCGTCGAAGGTCAACGAGAAGACCCTCCAGAAGTACATGTACTACCCGGACATGCCGGACGTCGACCTCTTCCTGCGCCCCAGCGGCGAGCAGCGCACCTCCAACTACCTGCTCTGGCAGAGCGCCTACGCGGAGATGGTCTTCCAGGACGTGCTGTGGCCCGACTTCGACCGCCGTGACCTGTGGCGGGCCTGCGTCGAGTTCGCCTCCCGCGACCGCCGCTTCGGCGGCGCGATCCCGAACGAGGAGCTGCTGGCCATGGAGGGCCGCACCGAGGAGGACTGACAGCGGCCGCCGGCGCACCGGGCGGCGGCGGCAAGCGCGACGGCAAGTGCGACGGGCGGCGGCAAGTGCGACGGGGCGGGGCTCCATGAGCCGCCGCCCCCCCTGCCCGCCGTACGCCCGGACGCCCGTACGGCGCCCGGTCAGCCGCCGGGGACCGTCGCGCAGTCCGCGCAGGTGCCGAAGATCTCCACCGTGTGGGCCACGTTCACGAAGCCGTGCTCGGCCGCGATGGCCTCGGCCCACTTCTCCACCGCCGGGCCCTCGACCTCGACCGCCTTGCCGCAGGTGCGGCAGACCAGGTGGTGGTGGTGTTCGCCGGTGGAGCAGCGCCGGTAGACGGACTCGCCCTCGGAGGTGCGCAGGACGTCGACCTCGCCGGCCTCGGCGAGGGACTGCAGCGTGCGGTAGACGGTGGTGAGCCCGACGGAGTCGCCCTTGTGCTTGAGCATGTCGTGCAGGTCCTGCGCGCTGCGGAACTCGTCGACCTCGTCCAGGGCCGCCGCCACGGCGGCACGCTGCCGGGTGGCCCGGCCCTTCACGGGCGGTCCAGCGGTCGTCACCGGTTGCCTCCTCGTCTCGCGTCTGCCCGGGCCATTGTGCCAGTCCGGGCCGCCCGCGGTCAGGCGCCGACGCCGTCCCCGGCCGCCCGTCCGGCCGGAATCGAGCACTCCGCGGGGTCCCCGGCCGGCCGTGCCGCGGCCGCCGCGCGGGCGCGCCGGCGGGCCAGCGGAGCGGCGGCCGCGGTCAGCGCGACGAACGCGGCGATGGTCAGCAGCACGATCGTCGCGCCGGGCGGCACGTCCTGGTAGAACGACGTGATCGTGCCGCTGATCGTCACGGTGACGCCGAGCGCGACGGCGATCGCGAAGGTCGCCGCGAAACTGCGGGTGAGCTGCTGGGCGGCGGCGACCGGCACCACCATGAGCGCGGAGACCAGGATCAGCCCGACCACCCGCATGGCGACCGTCACGGTGACCGCGGCGGTGACCGCGGTGAGCAGGTTCAGCGCGCGCACCGGCAGCCCGGTGACCCGGGCGAACTCCTCGTCCTGGCTGACCGCGAAGAGCTGGCGGCGCAGGCCCAGGGTGACCAGGACGACGAACGCGGCCAGCACCATGATCGTGGTGACGTCCGAGGGGGAGACCGTCGACAGCGAGCCGAACAGGTACGAGGTCAGGTTGGCGTTGGAGCCGCCCGGCGCGATGTTGACGAACATGACGCCGCCCGCCATGCCGCCGTAGAAGAGCATGGCGAGCGCGATGTCGCCGCGCGTCCTGCCGTACCAGCGGATCAGCTCCATCAGGACCGAGCCGAGCACCGAGACGGCCGTGGCCATCCACACCGGGGAGGCGTTCAGCAGGAAGCCGAGGCCGACGCCGGTCATCGCCACGTGGCCGATGCCGTCGCCCATCAGGGGCTGGCGGCGCTGGACGAGGAAGATGCCGATCGCGGGGGCGGTGACGCCGACCAGGACGGCCGCGAGGAGCGCCCGCTGCATGAAGGCGTAGTTCAGGAATTCCATCAGTTCAGCAGTCCCGTGCGGATCGGCCCGGCGCCCGTGGGCGCGTGCGGGTGTACGTGGTCGTGGCCGGGCAGGGCGTGCTGTCCCACGGCCTCGGGCGGCGGGCCGTCGTGCAGCACGCAGCCGTCGCGCAGGACGACCGCCCGGTCGATCAGGGGCTCCAGCGGGCCCAGTTCGTGCAGCACGAGCAGCACCGTGGCACCCTGGGCGACCTGCTCGCGCAGGGTCGCGGCCAGCACCTCCTGGCTGGCGAGGTCGACGCCGGCCATCGGCTCGTCCATGATCAGCAGCTCGGGCTCGGCGACCAGGGCGCGGGCGATCAGCACCCGCTGGTGCTGGCCGCCGGAGAGGGCGTCCACCGGGTCCCCGGCGCGGTCCGCCATGCCGACCAGCTCCAGGGCGTGGCGCACGGCCTCCCGGTCGGCCCTGCGGAACAGGCCGAAGCGGGTGCGGGAGAGCCGGCCCGAGGAGACGACCTCGGTCACCGTCGCAGGCACCCCGCCGGCGGCCGTGGTGCGCTGCGGTACGTAGCCCACGCGCGCCCAGTCGCGGAAGGCGCGGCGGGGGGTGCCGAACAGCTCGATCGTGCCGCCGGCGACCGGTACCTGGCCGATGACGGCGCGGATCGCCGTGGACTTGCCGGAGCCGTTGGCGCCGAGCAGCGCGACCACCTCGCCGCGGTGCACGGTGAGGTCGATGCCACGCAGCACGGGACGTGCGCCGAGTTCGGCGGTCACCTTGCGCAGCGCTATGACGGGTTCGCCCATGATCTGGTCCTCCGTGCCGGTCACTTGGCGCCCAGAGCCCGCTGGAGGGCCTTGAGGTTGGCCTCCTGGACCGAGAAGTAGTCGGTGCCGCGGGACTTGGCGGTGATGCCCTCCAGCGGGTCCAGGACGTCGGTCCGCAGGCCCGCGTCGTGCGCGACGGTCCTCGCGGTCCGGTCGCTGACGAGCGTCTCGTAGAAGACGGTGGAGACGCCGTCGGCCCCGGCCGTCCGCTGCAGGTCCCTGATCCGCGCGGCGCTGGGCTCGGACTCGGGGTCCAGGCCGTTGACGGCCTCCTCGGTGAGCCCGTAGCGCTCGGCGAGGTAGCCGAAGGCGGCGTGGGTGGTGATGAAGGTCCTGGTCCGGGTGTTCGCCAGGCCTTCCTCGAACCGCGTGTCCAGGGCGTCCAGCTTCTTCACCAGGGCCGCGGTGTTCTTCCGGTAGTCGGCCGCGTGGTCCGGGTCGGCCTTCTCGAAGGCGCGGCCGACGCCCTCGGCGACCTGGGCGTAGCGCACCGGGTCGAGCCAGATGTGCGGGTCCTTGCCGCCGGGCCCCTCGCCCTCGTGCGTGTCGTGCCCGGCCGCGTGGCCGCCGACCTCGTCGCCGTGCTGTTCCAGGGTGGTCAGCGAGGCCGCGTCGATCTTGGAGTGCACCGGGGACTGGGCCACCGCGTCGTCCACGCTCGGCTGCAGGCCCTTCAGGTAGAGCACGGCGTCGGACTGTTCGAGGCCGCCGATCTGCCTCGGGCTGATCTCCAGGTCGTGCGGCTCCTGGCCGGGCGAGGTGAGGGTGGTGACGTGGACGTGGCCGCCGCCTATCCGCTCGGCGAGGAAGGTCATCGGGTAGAACGACGCGACGACGTCGAACCTGTCCGTGCCGCCCGCGGCGGCACCGCCGGCGGAGCAGGCGGTGAGGGCCGTCAGGCCCAGCGCGGCGGCGACCGCGACCGCGGGTCCGGACGTGCCTGGTCGGAAGGACGCGCGGCGTCGACGTTCGTTCATGACAGTCATTTTCAACAAACATGGAAACCGTTGTCAACAAGGCCCGGGGTGAGAGCCTGGACAGGGGGCCGATTTGGCTGTGGGGGAGCCTGCGCCGGTAACCTGAATCAATTCGCTGGAAGCATCTCGCTTCAACGCCCGTCGTCGTAATGAAGAGAGCACCGTGGCCGCCGACAAGATCGACACCATCGTCAGCCTGAGCAAGCGCCGTGGCTTCGTTTTCCCCTGCAGTGAGATCTACGGCGGACAGCGTGCCGCCTGGGACTACGGACCGCTGGGTGTCGAGCTCAAGGAGAACATCAAGCGTCAGTGGTGGCGCTACATGGTGACGTCGCGCGAGGACGTGGTCGGTATCGACTCGTCCGTCATCCTGGCCTCCGAGGTCTGGGTCGCCTCCGGCCACGTCGCCACGTTCACGGACCCGCTGACCGAGTGCACCTCGTGTCACAAGCGGTTCCGCGCCGACCACCTCGAGGAGGCGTACGAGGAGAAGAAGGGCCACGCCCCGGCGAACGGCCTGGCCGACATCAACTGCCCGAACTGCGGCAACAAGGGCCAGTTCACCGAGCCCAAGCAGTTCTCGGGCCTGCTGTCGACGCACCTCGGCCCGACCCAGGACTCCGGGTCCGTCGCCTACCTGCGCCCCGAGACCGCCCAGGGCATCTTCACCAACTTCGCCCAGGTGCAGACCACCTCGCGCCGCAAGCCGCCGTTCGGCATCGCCCAGATGGGCAAGTCGTTCCGCAACGAGATCACGCCGGGCAACTTCATCTTCCGCACCCGCGAGTTCGAGCAGATGGAGATGGAGTTCTTCGTCAAGCCGGGCGAGGACGAGAAGTGGCAGGAGTACTGGATGGAGCAGCGCTGGAACTGGTACACGGGCCTCGGCCTGCGTACCGAGAACATGCGCTGGTACGAGCACCCGAAGGAGAAGCTCTCCCACTACTCCAAGCGCACCGCCGACATCGAGTACCGCTTCCAGTTCGGCGGCAGCGAGTGGGGTGAGCTCGAGGGCGTCGCCAACCGCACCGACTACGACCTCGGTGCCCACTCCAAGGCCTCCGGCCAGGACCTCTCCTACTTCGACCAGGAGGCCGGGGAGCGCTGGACGCCGTACGTCATCGAGCCCGCGGCGGGCGTCGGCCGCGCCATGCTGGCCTTCCTCCTCGACGCCTACGTCGAGGACGAGGCGCCCAACGCCAAGGGCAAGATGGAGAAGCGCACCGTGCTGCGCCTCGACCACCGCCTCGCGCCGGTGAAGGTCGCCGTGCTCCCGCTGTCCCGCAACCCGGAGCTGTCGCCGAAGGCCAAGGGTCTCGCCCAGGCGCTGCGGCAGAACTGGAACATCGAGTTCGACGACGCGGGCGCCATCGGCCGCCGCTACCGCCGTCAGGACGAGATCGGCACGCCGTTCTGCGTGACGGTCGACTTCGACACGCTCGACGACAACGCGGTGACCGTGCGCGAGCGCGACACCATGAAGCAGGAGCGCGTCTCCCTGGACCAGATCGAGGGCTACCTGGCCCAGCGCCTCGTGGGCTGCTGACGCCCGCGGCGCACGCACCCCGACGCCCGCGCCCCGGCCGGTTCCACCGGCCGGGGCGCGGGCGTCGCGCCGTTCAGGGCGACGAGGGGCTCAACGCCCCTGCAGCGAACGGACGTTGTCGCCGAACGTCCAGTTCTTCGAGCCGTCCCAGTTGAGCGACCAGGTCATCAGGCCCTTGAGCGAGGTGCCGTAGTGCCGCCAGGCCTGGGAGACCAGGGACGGGGACATGTAGCCGCCGCCCGCGCCAGGCTGGGCCGGCAGGCCGGGGACCTGCTTGTCGTACGGCACCCTGATCGTCGTGCCCTGCACCACCAGGCCCTTGTCCAGGCAGTCGGTCTGCGCGGTGAAGCCCGCCACCGTGCCCGCCGAGTAGGAGTCGCCGGAACAGCCGTACATGCTGCCGTTGTAGTACTGCATGTTCAGCCACCACAGCCGGCCGTTGTCCGCGTACTTCTTGACGATCGGCAGGTACGCGCCCCAGATCGAGCCGTAGGTGACGCTGCCGCCGGTGACGTACGCGGTCTCCGGGGCCATCGTCAGGCCGAAGCCGGACGGCATCCGGGCCAGCACCCCGTCGATGATGCGGATCAGGTTGGCCTGGGACGTGGAGAGCTGGTTGATGTTCCCGCTGCCCACCAGGCCGGTCTCGATGTCGATGTCGATGCCGTCGAAGTTGTACTTCTGCAGGATCGGCACGATGGTCGCGACGAACCGGTCGGCGACCGCGCTGGAGGAGAGGTCGATGCCGGCGGCGGCGCCCCCGATGGAGAGCAGGATCGTCTGCCCGGAGGCCTTGGCGGCGCACATCTCGGCGGGCGTGGCCACCTTCACGCCGTTGTCCATGCCGTCCTCCCACAGCGCCGTGCCGTCCGCGCGGATGACCGGGAAGGCCGCATTGACCACGTTGTAGCCGTGCGCGGGTATGCGGGAGTCGTTGATCGGGGTCCAGCCGAAGGGCGGGTGGACGCCGTTGGCGGAGCCGTCCCAGTTCTCCCAGTAGCCCTGAAGCACCTTGCCGGCCGGCCGTGACTTCACCGCGCAGGTGTCGGCGGCGGAGGCGGTGGGGGCGGTGGCGACGGCGAGCGGGGCGAGGACGGCGGCGGTGAGCGCGGCGGTGAGCAGTCGCAGCGTGCGGCGGAGCATGCGGAGCCTCCCGGTGGGGGTGCGGTGAGGTGTCGTAGGCATGACAGTCCTCTGGTCCAGACCTTTCGTCAATAGGTCTGGACCAATCCGCCCGAGGGGCCAGGTGAATGAGAGGTCGGGTGTGCGGCGGCTGACAACTATGGAATGACAGATATTGAAATCTGTCATTCGTCATGGCAGGGTGGAGGCATGACGATGCGAACCCGAAACCTCGGCACCACCGGCCCCCAGGTCTCCGCCCTCGGCCTCGGCTGCATGGGCATGTCCGCGCTGTACGGCGACACCGACCGGGCCGAGTCCATCGCGACCGTCCACGCCGCCCTGGACGCGGGCGTGACCCTGCTGGACACCGGCGACTTCTACGCCATGGGCCACAACGAGATGCTGGTCGGCGAGGCCCTGCGTGCCGCCTCGCCGGCCGCCCGGGAGAAGGCGCTGGTCAGCGTGAAGTTCGGCGCCCTGCGCGACCCGGACGGCAACTGGAGCGGCTACGACGGCCGGCCCGCCGCCGTGAAGAACTTCGCCGCCTACTCCCTGCAGCGCCTCGGCGTGGACCACATCGACGTCTACCGGCTCGCCCGGCTCGACCCGGACGTCCCGATCGAGGAGACCGTCGGCGCCATCGCCGAGCTGATCGAGAAGGGGTACGTCCGGCACGTCGGGTTGAGCGAGGTCGGCGCCGAGACGATCCGCCGGGCCGCCGCCACCGCGCCCGTGGCGGACCTCCAGATCGAGTACTCGCTGATCTCGCGGGGCATCGAGCGGGAGATCCTGCCGGTCACCCGGGAGCTCGGCATCGCCGTCACGGCCTACGGCGTGCTCTCCCGCGGCCTGATCTCCGGCCACTTCACCCGTGACCGGCAGCTCGCCCCGGGCGACTTCCGCTCCGTCTCGCCCCGCTTCCAGGGCGAGAACCTCCAGCACAACCTGAACCTGGTCGACGCACTGCGCAAGATCGCCGAGCAGAAGGGCGTCACCGTCGCGCAGATCGCCATCGCCTGGGTGCTCTCGCGCGGCGAGGACATCGTGCCGCTCATCGGCGCCCGCACCCGCGAGCGGCTCACCGAGTCCCTGGGCGCGCTGGACGTGACCCTGGACGAGGCCGACCTCGCGGCGGTCGAGGAGGCCGTCCCGGCGGACGCGGCGGCGGGCGACCGCTACCCGAGCGCGCAGATGGCACACCTCGACAGCGAGCGCTGATCCCGCTCCCCGGTACGGTCTGAGGCATGGCACCGACCAGCGAGACCCTGACCGCCGAGCGCATCCTCGAGGCGACCGAGGAGGTGCTGCGCCGCCACGGCCCGGCCAAGGCCACCGTGGTCGACGTGGCCCGCGCGCTCGGCGTCAGCCACGGCAGCGTCTACCGGCACTTCCGTACCAAGGCGGCGCTGCGCGAGGCGGTGACCAAGCGGTGGCTGGACCGCACCTCCCAGCGGCTGTCCGGCATCGCCGCCGGGTCCGGCGCCCCCGAGGACCGGCTCAGGGACTGGCTGGCGGCCCTGTTCGAGGCCAAGCGGCGCAAGGCCGGCGACGACCCGGAACTGTTCGCCACCTACACCGTGCTCGCCGACGAGAACGGCACGGCGGTCGCCGAGCACCTCGCCGACCTGACCGGCCAGCTCACCCGCGTCATCGAGGCGGGCATGGCCGCGGGCTCCTTCGCCGCCGCCGACCCGGCCACCACGGCCCGCGCCGTCTTCCACGCCACCGGCCGCTTCCACGACCCGTGCTACGCCCGCGAGTGGCGGGAGCCCGGCATCGAGGAGGAGTTCACGGCCGTCGTGGACCTGCTGATACGCGGCCTCGCCGCACCCGCGCCGAGCCGGTGAGAGACGAGCCGCCGGGCCGGTGAGGCATGCGCCGCCGGGCCGGTGTGGCATGAGCCGCCGTGCCGATGAGGCTGAGCCGCTGACGCGGTGGGCCACGAGCCGCTGAGGCACCGGGCCACGAGCCGCTGACGCGGTGGGACACGCCGGCCGTCAGCGCGCGGGGCGCCGGGGCCCCGCCGGGTCCACCGTCGCCTGGTGGGCCTCGGCGAGGTGCTCCTCGGCCTTCAGCCAGGGCAGGAACTGGGCGCTGCGGGACCAGCCGCAGGTGTCGCACCCGATCGTGCGCCGCGCCCCCCTGCGCCGTATCCGGACCGTGTGCTCCCGGCCGTGCCCGTCCCACCGGCTGACCTTGCTCGTGCCGCTGTCCCCCGACATGCCGCCTCCCCGCGTCCGGCCCGACCGTCTGCGAGGAGTGTGCGGCACGTCCGGGATCGACGGGGACTCCCCGGCGTCGGGCCGCCGCCGCCGCGCCGGGCTCAGCCGACCCGGCGGGGCAGCCGCAGGCTCAGCAACCCCGTCAGGACGATGCCCGCGAGCTGCACCAGCAGCGTGATGACCAGCGCGTCCCGCATGCCCTGGTGCGGGACCAGGGTGAGGAACAGGGTGCCGAGGGTGGCCACGCCGAGCGCGAACGCCGACTGCTGGGTGGTGACCATCACACCGCTGCCCACCCCGGCCCGGGCCGGCGGCACCTCGGACATCACGATCCGCAGCAGGTTGGGCAGTTGCAGCGCCTGCCCGGCGCCGGCGACGGCCGCGCCCGGCAGCAGCGTGCCGACGTCCAGGTGCGGCCAGTCCCGCCGGACGGCGAGCACGATCAGCAGCACGCCGACGCCCTGCAGGACGGAGCCCGCGGTGACCACCCGGGTGCCGTACCGGGCGATCAGACGCGGGCCGGCCAGCGAGACGAACAGGAAGGCCACGGCCATCGGCGCGAGCGCGAGTCCCGCCGGCACCGGACCCAGCCCGGCACCCCGCTGCAGCGCCAGCGCGATGACGAACATGAACCCGCTGAAGCCGACCGAGAACGGCAGCATCAGCACCAGCCCCCGCCGCAGCGACGCCAGCGCGAACAGGCTCGGCGGCACCAGCGGGGTCCGCCCCCGGCGGTCCGCCCGCCGCTCCACGGCGTAGAACCCGGCCGCGGCGAACGGGAACGCGGCCAGCGACAGCCAGGTCCACAGCGGCCAGCCCGCCGCGCGGCCCTCGGTGAGCGGAACGAGCAGCGTCAGCAGCGACACGGCGAGCAGGACGGTGCCGGGCCCGTCGACGGGCTCCGGGCGCTTCGAACGGGTCTCCGGCACGTGCCGCACGGCCAGCACCAGCCCCAGCACGACGACCGGGACGTTGACGAGGAAGATCGCCCGCCAGCCGCTCCCGGCGATGTCGGCCGCGACCAGCACGCCGCCCAGGATCTGCCCCGCCACCATGGACAGCCCGGCCGTGGCGCCGTACAGGCTCATGGCCTTCGCCCGGCGGGTGCCGCTGGTGGCGGCCTGGATGGTGGCGAGCACCTGCGGCAGCATCGCGGCGGCCGACGCGCCCTGCGCCACCCGCGCCGCGACCAGGCCCCAGGCCCCCGGGGCGAGTCCGCAGGCCAGCGAGGTCAGCCCGAACGCGGCCATGCCGCCGAGGAACAGCCGCCGCCGCCCGAACAGGTCCCCGAGCCGCCCGCCGAGCACGAGCAGCACGGCGTAGGCGACCCCGTACCCGGCCACGACCAGTTCCAGCACGGCCTCGCCCGCGGCGAGATCGGCGCCGATGGCCGGCAGCGCGACGTTGACGATGAAGAAGTCGACCAGCGGCAGCGCCGCCGCCAGCAGAACGGTGAACAGCCCCGGCCCGCTGAGCGCGGGCGGCGCGGCCGCCCGGACACGGACGGCGGGGGTGGTGACGGTCTCTGTCATGGCATCGAGCCTGCGCCCACCCGGAGACTGGTACCAGAGTGTCCTTATCCTGGTAGCGGAAGTAACTGGCAACAGGATCCGCCGGGCGGCATCCTGGAGGCATGACGACGACGGCACAGCCGACCACGACCGCGCGGCCCCCGCGCGGCGCGGAGATCCGGCGCCACGAGCTGGCCGCGTTCCTGCGCAGCCGGCGCGAGCGGATCGCACCCGAACAGGTGGGGCTGCCGCGCGGCACCCGGCGGCGCACCCCCGGCCTGCGCCGCGAGGAGGTCGCCCAGCTCTCCGCGGTCGGCGTCACCTGGTACACCTGGCTCGAACAGGCCCGGGACATCCAGGTCTCCGTGCAGGTCCTGGACGCCCTGGCCCGCACCCTGCTGCTGGACGCCAGCGAGCGCGCCCACCTCTTCAAGCTCGCCGCCGCCACCGACCCGGCGCCGGGCGCGAGCTGCCCCAGCGTCACCCCGGCCCTGCGCGAGACGCTGCGCGCGCTGGAGCCGTTCCCGGCCTGCGTCCAGAACAGCCGGTACGACATCCTCGCCTACAACCGCACCTACGCCCGCCTCATGGGCGACCTGGACGCGGTCCCGCCGGAGGACCGCAACTGCATGCTCCTCGTGTACACCGACAGCGACTGGCGGGCGTCGATCGTGCACCTGGAGGAGACCATGCGTCTGATGGCCGCCAGGCTGCGCGCCTCGATGGCCGGCCACCTCGGCGACCCCGCCTGGAAGACGCTGCTCAAGCGCCTGGAGCGGGAGTCCCCGGAGTTCCGCGAGAACTGGGAGCGCTACGAGGTCGTGGGCAACCGCTCCAAGACCAAGGAGTTCCTCAACCCCTACGTCGGCCACCTGACCCTGGAGCACACGGACCTGTGGTTGGGCCCGCAGGCGGGACCCCGGCTGGTCACGTACACCCCGAAGAACGAGGAGACGAGGGACCGCCTGGAGAAGCTGCTGGAACTGGCGCTCGGCCCGCGGGAGGCCGCGCGGCTCCAGGGGCTCTGAGGCCCGAGCGTCTTTCAGAGCCCGGTACCCGGGCCGTGGGGCCCGGGCGGCCTCAGGACCCCGCCGTGACCCCCACGGCGTCCTTCAGATCGGCCGACTCCAGCTCGTCCGCGGTCCGCTCGGCGGTGCGCCGGGCCCAGCGGCCGCTGGTGACCCAGCCGAGGACCAGCACGGCCAGACCGCACCCGGCGAGGATCCACCATCCGGGCCGGGCCGCCGTGACGAAGGCGCTCCGGTACGGCGAGGCGCCCACTCCGGCCGCGAGCACCGCGCCGATCACGGCGACACCGAGCGTCTGCCCGAGCTGCCTGCTGGTGGAGGCGACGGCGGCGGCGACCCCGGCCTGGGTCCGGGGCATGCCCGACACCGCCGTGTTGGTGATCGGCGCGTTCACGAAGCCGAAGCCGATGCCGAACAGCACGTAACCGGCGAACAGGGTGGTGTTCGACGTCTCCGCCTCGAAGGCCGCGAACAGCACGCCGCTCACGGTCATGGCGGCGCCCGCCACCAGCAGGGGCAGCCGCGGTCCCCGGCTGCCCACCAGCCGCCCGGACAGCGGCGCGCACAGGAACGTCGGCACGGCCATCGGCAGCATCCACAGGCCCGCGTGCAGGGCGTCGAGGCCGCGCACGTTCTGCAGGTACAGCGTCGACAGGAAGAGGAAGCCGCCCAGCGCGGCGAACGCGCTGATGGCTATCACGGTCGCCCCGCTGAACGGAGCGGAGCGGAAGAAGCGCAGGTCGATGAGGGGTTCCTCGCGCCGGGGCTCGTAGCCGAGCAGGCCGAGCAGAGCCACCAGGGCCACCGCGCCGAAGGGGACCGCCGTGCCGACGCCCGAGACCGGCGCCTCGATGATCGCGTACGTCAGCGAGCCGAAGAGCGCGATCACCAGGAGCTGGCCGACCGGGTCGGGCCGGCGGGCCCGGGGCGCGCGGGACTCGGGGACGAACCGCAGGGTGAGCAGCAGGGCCGCGAGGCCGACCGGGAGGTTGACCCAGAAGATCGAGCGCCAGCCCACCGACTCCACCAGCAGGCCGCCGACCAGCGGGCCCGCCGCCATGGATATGCCGACCACCGCGCCCCACACGCCGATCGCGCGGGCCCGCTCGCGGGAGTCGGTGAAGGTGTTGGTGATGATCGACATGGCGACCGGGTTGAGCATGGAGCCGCCGACCGCCTGGACCATGCGGAAGACGACCAGCAGTTCGAGGTTCGGGGCGAGGGAGCACAGCAGCGAGCCGATGGAGAAGAGGACCAGGCCCGTCATGAAGACCCGCTTGCGGCCGATCCGGTCGGCCGTGGAGCCCGCGAGCATCAGCAGCGAGGCGAGGACGAGCGTGTAGGCGTCGATCGACCACTGCAGGCCGGAGGTGGTGGCGTGCAGCTCGCGCTGCATCGAGGGCAACGCGACGTTCAGGGCGGTGTTGTCGAGGCTCACGATCAGCAGACTCATGCAGCAGATCGCGAGCACCAGCAGACGTCGGCGGTGGCTGAGCTCGGGCATGTGGCTCATGGTACGGGATTTCGATAGTGCGGTTAACTAATGACCGTTACATGATCTCCGCGGATACGTGACAATGGGGGAATGCCCACGCCCGAGTCCCCCCTCCAGATCGGCCCGCACACCGTCCGGCCGCCGGTCGTCCTGGCCCCCATGGCCGGTATCACCAACGCTCCCTTCCGCACCCTGTGCCGAGAGTTCAGCGGCGGCAAGGGCCTGTTCGTGAGCGAGATGATCACGACCCGGGCGCTGGTCGAGCGCAACGAGAAGACCATGCAGCTGATCCACTTCGACGCGACCGAGAAGCCGCGCTCGATCCAGCTCTACGGGGTGGACCCGGCGACCGTCGGCAAGGCCGTCCGCATGATCGCGGAGGAGGACCTGGCCGACCACATCGACCTGAACTTCGGCTGCCCGGTCCCCAAGGTGACCCGGAAGGGCGGCGGATCGGCGCTGCCCTACAAGCGCAACCTGCTGCGGGCCATCCTGCGCGAGGCCGTCTCCGGCGCCGGGGACCTGCCCGTCACGATGAAGATGCGCAAGGGCATCGACGACGACCACATCACCTTCCTCGACGCCGGCCGCATCGCCGTCGAGGAGGGCGTCACGGCGATCGCGCTGCACGGCCGCACCGCCGCCCAGCACTACGGCGGCACCGCCGACTGGGAGGCCATCGCCCGGCTGAAGGAGCACGTGCCGGAGATCCCGGTGCTCGGCAACGGCGACATCTGGTCGGCCGAGGACGCGCTGCGCATGGTGCGCGAGACCGGCTGCGACGGAGTGGTCGTGGGCCGCGGCTGCCTGGGCCGGCCGTGGTTGTTCGCCGACCTGGTGGCCGCCTTCGAGGGCCGGCCCGAGGAGATCGCGCGGCCCTCGCTGCGCGAGGTCGCCGACGTGATGGTCCGGCACGCCACTCTGCTCGGCGAGTGGATCGGCGACGAGTCCAAGGGCGTCGTCGACTTCCGCAAGCACGTCGCCTGGTACCTGAAGGGCTTCGCGGTCGGCTCCGAGATGCGCAAGCGGCTGGCGATCACCTCCTCGCTGGAGGAGCTGCGGGCCGGTCTCGACGAGCTGGACCTCGACCAGCCCTGGCCGGCCGGCGCCGACGGGCCCCGCGGCCGTACGTCCGGCAACAACCGTGTGGTGCTGCCGGACGGCTGGCTGAAGGACCCCTACGACTGCGCGGGCGTCGGCGAGGACGCGGAGCTGGACACCTCCGGCGGCTGATCAGCCCGTCCTCGGGTGCGGGACCGAGCCGTACGCCGTCAGGAAGCGGTCCCGGAAGGAGCTCATCCGCCACACCGGGGCGTCGTGGGCGGGGCGCAGGCCCTCCGTCCAGTGCCAGTCGGCGATCCGGTCCAGCACCTTCGGGTCCTTCGCCACGATCGAGACGGGCACGTCCCGGCTGGCGTGGTTGCCGCTGACCCGGGCGATCGGCTGGTGGTCGCCGAGGAAGACGAGCACGGTGTCCTTGGTGCCGTGGCGCTCCAGCCACTCGGTCAGCGCGGTCACCGAGTACTGCACCGACCTGCCGTAGGCCGCACGGGACCTGGTGGTGTCGGCGATGACGTCGGCCGGCTTCTCGCCCGCGGCCTCGACGTCCTTGAACACCGAGCCGTCGCCCAGCTCGTCCCAGCCGATCATCTTCGGCACCGGCGCCCAGGGCTGGTGGCTCGAGGTCAGGATCAGCAGCGACATCCGCGACCTGCCGTCGGCCGGCCGCTTGCTGTGCACCCGCTCCTCGTACTGCTGCAGCGCGTACTGGTCGGGCATGGTCGACCAGCTGAACTTCGGTCCCCGGTAGCCGAGCTGGAAGGCGTTGTAGACCTTGTCGAGGCCGTACCACTTCTGCTCCGGCCAGCTCTTCTGCACGCCCGGCATGACGCCGACCGTGTCGAAGGCGCCGGTCTTCGCGAAGGCCCCGGTCAGGCTGAGGTGGTCGCTGGCCATGACCGTGCGGTAGCGCTGCTGGTTGCTGATCCACAGGCCCGACATGGTGGTGGAGTGGCCGAGCCAGCTGCTGCCGCCGTAGGTCGCGGAGGTCAGCCAGCCGCTCCTGGCGTGGAACCCGGCCTTGGCCAGAGCTTTCGTGCGGGCGTCCAGGGTGGCGTCGACGCCGGGGGCGATGACCGGGTCCTCGATGGCGCTGCGGCCGTAGCTCTCGATGAACGTGAAGACCACGTCCTTGCCGCGCAGGTCGGGGACGAGCTGGCTGCCCGGGGTGTTGCCGAACCGGTCCTGACCGGCGATCTTCCGGAACTCCGCTTCGTCTCTGAGGGTGTCGGAGACCCGGCGGGACTCGGTCTTCAGCGCGGTGGTGGTGCGGTCGGAGGCGACCGGCACTCCGGCTATCTGCAGGCCCAGCGCGGAGCAGGTGATCCAGACGACGCCCGCGATCATGGTGCCCCGGGTCGCCGCCTCGCTGTGCCGGGCGAGCAGTTCGCCCAGCCGGACCGTGGCCAGGGCCAGCAGGACGGCCAGCAGCAGCACGAGGACGATCACGCCCGCGGTGGCGGCGAGGGTGGCCGTGCGGCCGAGCGAGTCCTCCAGGTACGACCGCGCGTCCCCGAGCAGGCTCCAGTCCAGCACCGGGTTGAAGGGGCGGCCCAGGTACTGGTTGAACCCCATGTCGAGCAGGTTCAGCACGGTCATGGCGGCCAGCGCGACACCGGACACCGCGGCCAGCGCCATCCGCGGCCGGCGCGGCAGGGCGAGCAGCACGGCGGCCCCGATGACCGCCTCGGCCGGTATGCGGGCGAACTTGGCCGGCCCGAGCCCGACCACGGTGTTCGGCAGCACCAGCGCGGCGACGACGAGAGCGGCGGCGAGCACGGTGGCGGTCGCGGACAGCCCCTGAGCCGCCGCCGGATGCGCCTGCCGCCAGCGCCCGGCACGGGCGGACCAGGCGGCCCGGAACCGCCGTACGGGTTTCGCGTCCCCGGGGGCGGGAGGAGTGGGGGGCGTGGGGGGATCGGAAGACGTGGGGGGCTCGGCGGGGGCGGCGGAGCCGTCAGCGGCCTCGGCGCCGTCGCGGCTCTGGTCCACGGTGTCCGCCCCGCCTGCGCCGGCCTGCTCGGGCAGCGCCGTCCGCGCCGTCTCCTCCGGTTCCGCCCGCCCTTCCGGTTCCGCCCGCCCTTCCGGCGCCTCCGGTTCTTCCTGTTCGCCGAGGACGGCCTCGCCTCCTCCGGCCGTGTCCGGTGGCTGGCGCGTACTCGTGTGCTGAGGCAACCCGGAGGTCCTTCCGTGCGAGACCCGTGACGGAGGCGGCGGGCCAAGCCGGGAGGCGGGGCCGGGCCGGAGCGGCCCCGGCCCGCCAGGCCCGCCGCCCATGTCGTACGGGCGGTCGTCCGCCCCCGTTCACGGCACGGGGCAAACACCGGGCAAACCCCCGGTCAAGGCTCCGCTCAGGCCCCGCCGACCGCCGTGAGCAGGGCGAGCGGGGCCGCCGCCGAGCGGGATTCGCGGACGCACGCGTGGGGGTAGGGGACCGGCTCGGGATGGGTGTCGCGGCCGTAGCCCGCCAGCACCTCCGGCAGCCGGTGCCCGGTCGCCGTCGCCGCCTCGACCAGCGCGTGCGCCACCGTGCGCGCCTCGTCGTGCAGGCCGTAGCGGGCCAGCCCGAGGGCGATCAGCGCGTTGTCGTGCGGCCAGACCGAGCCGCGGTGGTACGAGAGCGGGTGGTACGCCGGCTGGCCCGAGGCGAGCGTGCGGACGCCCCAGCCGGAGAAGAAGTCCGGCTCCAGCAGCCGCCGTCCGACGGCCTCCCCGTACTCCTTGTCCAGCAGCCCCGACCACAGCAGGTGCCCGGCGTCCGAGGCCAGCGCGTCGACCTGGCGGCCCTGCCCGTCCAGCGCCAGCGCCGGGAAGGAGTCCTCGCGCATCCAGAAGTCCCGCTGGAAGCGGTCCCGCAGATCGGCCGCCGCCTGCTCCAGCAGGGCGGCGTACGTCTCGTCGCCCCACACCGCGCGGGCCACGTACGCGGTGCGGCGCAGCGCGTCGTACGCGTAGCCCTGGGCGCCCGCGGCCATCACCGCCCCGGTGGGCCGGGTGCCGTCGGCCCAGCAGATCGCGCCGGGGGAGTCCTTCCAGTTCTGGTTGGCGAGGCCGCCCTCGTCGGCGCGGTACACCAGGTAGCCGCGCGTGGTCAGGCCGCCGTGGTCCAGCATCCAGCCGGTCGCCGCGCGGGCGTGCGGCTCCAGGCGCCGGGCCAGGCCCGGGTCGCCGGTCACCTCGGTGTACGCCCCGAGCAGCACGAGGAACAGCGGGGTGGCGTCGACCGAGCCGTAGTACCGGCCGAACGGCACCTGCCCGAAGTGCGCCAGCTCCCCGTGCCGCACCTCGTGCACGATCTTGCCGGGCTGGGCGAGCGAGGACCCGCCGGCGTCGGCGCCGGTCGCCTGGGCCGCGGCCAGCGCGAGCAGTGTGGCGGCGGCCGGCCGCGGGTGGTACGGCAGCGTGAACAGGGAGGTGAGCAGGGCGTCCCGGCCGAGCAGGGTGAGGAACCAGGGGGCGCCCGCCGCCGGCACCCGCAGCTCCTCGCCGTCCGGACCGGTCGCCGGGACCTGCAGCGCGGCGAGGTCGGCGAGCCCCCGGGCGCAGGCCGCCGCCAGCTCCGGCCACCCGGCCGGGAAGGCCACGCCCTCCATGAACCCGCCCTCCGCCGCCACGAGCCGCTCGCTGACCGAGGCGGGGGAGCGGGGCACGCGCAGCGCGCGCCGGTCGCCGTGCGGGCGGGCCATCACCCGCAGCACCAGTTCGGCGGTGCCCTGGGGTTCCAGGGCGAGGGTCCACACCAGGCGGCGGGCGCCGGTGCCGGTCTCCTCGACGGCGTCCGGCGCGGGGTCGGCCGTGATGGTCGTGACGGAGCGCCATTCGGCCCGCCGGTAGGTGAACTCCACCCCGTCGTCCAGCACTTCGCGGGAGCGCACGGCGCCGGCCTTGGCGTAGGTGCGGTGGTCGGAGCGCAGCTCGAACTGGTCGGTGAAGTCGGCGTCGACGGTGAGGGCGAGACGCACCACGGTGGGTACCGCGCGGTTGCCGGTCACCCGCAGCGACTCCACGAACGAGGAGTCGCCGACGGCTTGTTCGCGGAACAGGGTGCAGGCGGGCGGCTCCTGCCGGCCGCCGCGCGGCACCAGCACGCAGCGGGCCGTGTCGCCGTCCGCGACCGGGGCGAGCACCTCGGGCACCGCGCCGTCGACGGTGAGCTGCCACCGGCTCAGGTGCCGGGCGTCGCGCACGAACAACCCGTCCGGAAAGCCGCCGCCCCGCACCCCGCTGATGTCCCCCCGCTCACCCACGGCGGCGAACGTCGCCCCGTGCACGAGCAGATGCCGCCGATCCGTCATCCCCGGTCCCCTTCCTCGTGACCGCCGCCGGCCGTGTCCCCGGCGCCGTCCGCACCGCCGCCCCCCGGGCCCCGGTGCAGCAGGTCAAGTGCGAGCGCGGCCGTCCAGGAGAAGCCGGTCGCGCCGCACGCCTCGCCGGTGCGCGGATCGACGTACTCGGCGAAGTCCCCGGCCCGGGCCAGCCGCAGCACCGCCGCGCGCAGCGCGTCCGCCCGCTCCCGGTGGCCGTGCGCCCGCAGGCCCCGCTCCAGCAGCCAGCTCGTGTTGAACCACGCCGGGCCGCGCCAGTACCGGTGCGGGTCGAAGGCCTCGCCGAGCAGGTCGTAGCTCGGGACCAGCTCGGTGCTCGTGCCGAGCCCGAAATGCGGTCCGCACAGCGTGCGCACGAGCGCGCCGGAGATCTCCCGGGGCAGCCCCGGCAGCAGCAGCGGGACGAGTCCGGAGACGCTCCGCTCGGGGACCTGGCCCCCGCCCCGCAGATCCAGGCAGCGGAACAGGCCGCCCGCCGGGTCCCACAGCCGCTCCACCAGGGCCGCCGTCAGCCGTTCGGCGCGCGCGTACCGGGCGGTGCCGGCGGCCCCCAGTTCACCGGCGATCCGCGCCAGCGCCTGCTCGGAGGCGATCAGCAGCGCGTTGAACGCCGGGTCCTCGACGGCGAACTCGCCGCCGCCGTCGGCGTACCCGCCGTCCCGGTAGTCGGCCGCCAGCCGCACGTACCGCCCGTAGTCCAGATCCGTGGGCCGGTCCTGCGGCGCGCCGTGGTCGAGGTCGGCGCGGCGGAAGGAGCGGGCCGGGGCCGGGGTGACCCGGGAGAGCGGGGCGTCCCAGCAGGGACTGTTGTCCATGCCCTGCTCCCAGGGGTGCACGACGCAGACCAGCCCGCCCCCGCCCAGGTCCCGCCGGTGCAGCAGATACCGGTGCCAGGCGGCCAGCCGGGGGTACACCCGGGCCAGGAAGCCGCGCGCCCGCGACAGGCCCGGGTCGGCCCGGTGCACCAGCCAGGCCGCCAGCGCGTGCACCGGTGGCTGCACGATGCCGGACGTCTGTACGGTGCGCGGGGCGCCCGCTGCGCGCCCCGCGGCCGAGGAGCGCCAGAAGTCGGGGCTCGGGAAGTACGCGTCGAGCGGGACGGAGGGGTTGAAGACGATGTGCGGGACCCGTCCGTCGCCCCACTGGGCCGCCAGCAGCGTCTCCAGCTCCGTCTGGGCCCGTAACGGCGACAGGTGGCGCAGCCCGATCGCGACGAACGCCGAGTCCCACGACCACTGGTGCGGGTACAGGCTGCGGGAGGGGACCGTCGAGGCGCCCGTCCAGTTCTGCGCCAGCACCCGGGCGGCCCCGGCGTGCAGGGACGCGGCGTGCGGGGACGGCGCCGACGCCGGCGGATCGTATGCGGGCTCCCGCTCCGGGAGGCGTGCAGTGAGCTGGGCAGTGCGATCCACTCGGGGCTCCCCGAAGACGTCCGGCCGACCGGGTTTGGCTGTGGCTACCGCAGGGTTACGTCTATTTAACACGCAGAACTCAATATGTAATGCAGGCTTGGGAAACACAAGGGGGTGCGCATGACCGGACGGCCGGGCAGGACCGGGAAGAGCGGAAGTCAGGCGAGCGCCGGCGATCTGCTCGAACTGGTGCGCAGCGGGCGGGCCGTGACACGCGGTGCGCTCCAGCAGGCCACCGGACTGTCCCGGGCCACCGTCGGCCAGCGCCTGGACCGGTTGTTCCGGGCCGGCTGGCTGCGCGAGGGGGCGGGCGGCCCGGTCGGCTCGCCGCTCGGCGGACGCCCCTCCATCACCCTGGAGTTCGACGGCTCCCACGCCGTGGTCCTCGCCGCCGACCTGGACACCCGGCACGCCCGGGCCGCGGTCCTCACCCTGACCGGCGAGATCCTCGCCGAGCGCTCCGGCGCCCTGGTGATCGAGGACGGGCCGGAGGCCGTGCTCGGCGAACTCGGCCGCTGGTTCGCCGGGGCGCTCGCCGAGGCCGGGCACCGGGCGGCGGAGGTCTGCGGCATCGGGCTCGCGGTCCCGGGGCCGGTGGACCGCGAGAGCGGCCGGGTGGTGCAGCCGCCGATCATGCCCGGCTGGGACGGCTACGACATACGGGGCCGCCTCTCCCGCGCCTTCACCGAGCACACCGGTGCCCCCGCGGTCCCGGTCCTGGTGGACAACGACGCCAACCTCATGGCGTACGGCGAGCAGCGCGCCGGATATCCGGACTGCGCGGCCTTCGCACTGGTCAAGGTGTCCACCGGCATCGGCGCCGGAGTCGTGGTCGACGGCTCGATCTACCGGGGCGTGGACGGCGGCGCGGGCGACATCGGGCACATCCGGGTGGGCGCCGAGGCGCTGTGCCGGTGCGGTTCGTACGGCTGCCTCGCCGCCGTCGCCAGCGGCGGCGCCGTGGCCCGGCGGCTGACGGAGGCCGGGGTGCCGGCCGCCTCCGGCTCGGACGTGCGGGACCTGCTGGCCGCCGGGCACCCGGAGGCGGCCGCGCTGGCCCGGGAGGCGGGGCGCCGGGTGGGCGACGTGCTGGCGACGGTCGTGACCCTGCTCAACCCGGGCGTGCTGATGATCGCCGGGGATCTGGCCGGAACCCCCTTCCTCACCGGCGTGCGCGAGCTGCTGTACCAGCGGGCGCTGCCCCGCTCCACCGCCCGGCTGGAGGTCGTGACGTCCCGGCTGGGCGAGCGGGCCGCGCTGGCCGGGGCCGGTGCGCTCGTGGTGGAGCACCTGTACGCGCCGTGGCGGGTGGAGGAACGGCTCGCCGCGCTCGGCGTGTGAACGGGACCTTCCGGCGTCCGCATGGTGAAATCCGGCTCTGTGTGACAGCGTGATTCTCGCCACCCCTGATAAGGGCTGCGCTCAGATGAGCGGATCTTGAGCGACTGCACTTCCTCAAAGGGTGGCACTGGGTGCCATGGCTTGATCGTTCATCGATCGAAATCAGACGTGGCGCAGGCCGCTCACATGAGCGGTTAGCCGCCCCTGTGGGGAAGGCTGTGTTCAAGAAGTGAAAACATCGAGCCGTCTCCGCTTGCCAAGCCTTGACTTTCAATCCACTGGCGGACGCGTGGTTACAGGCGCATGACGCACAAGTGGACGTACCCAGGTGCCTTCGATCTGGGTATGTTCCTCGCCGTCAGGGCAGCCACCGCGGCCTCAAGGAGTCGAGTCCCGTGTCGGAAAACAAAGAACCCCACGTAGCGAAGTTCGTTTACGACTTCACCGAGGGCAACAAGGACCTCAAGGATCTCCTCGGCGGCAAGGGTGCCAACCTCGCCGAGATGACCAACCTCGGTCTGCCGGTCCCTCCCGGGTTCACCATCACCACCGAGGCCTGCAAGGTCTACCTCGACAGCGGCTCGGAGCCCGTGGCACTGCGTGACGAGGTGAGTGCGCACCTCGACGCCCTCGAGCAGAAGATGGGCAAGAAGCTCGGCCAGGCCGACGACCCCCTGCTGGTCTCCGTCCGCTCCGGCGCCAAGTTCTCCATGCCGGGCATGATGGACACCGTCCTGAACATCGGCCTCTCCGACAAGTCGGTGCAGGGCCTGGCCAAGCAGGCCGGCGACGACCGCTTCGCGTGGGACTCCTACCGCCGCCTCATCCAGATGTTCGGCAAGACCGTCCTCGGCGTCGACGGCGAGCTGTTCGAGGAGGCGCTCGAAGCGGCCAAGGAGGCCAAGAAGGTCACCGTCGACACCGACCTCGAGGCGGCCGACCTCAAGAAGCTCGTCACCAGGTTCAAGAAGATCGTCAAGGCCGAGGCCGGCCGGGACTTCCCGCAGGACCCGCGCGAGCAGATGGACCTCGCCATCAAGGCGGTCTTCGACTCCTGGAACGGCGACCGCGCCAAGCTCTACCGCCGCCAGGAGCGCATCCCGCACGACCTCGGCACCGCCGTCAACGTCTGCTCGATGGTGTTCGGCAACCTCGGCCCCGACTCCGGCACCGGCGTCGCCTTCACCCGCGACCCCGCCTCCGGCCACCAGGGCGTCTACGGCGACTACCTGCAGAACGCCCAGGGCGAGGACGTCGTGGCGGGCATCCGCAACACGGTCGCGCTCGCCGAGCTGGAGAACATCGACAAGAAGTCGTACGACCAGCTCATGCAGATCATGGAGACCCTGGAGAACCACTACAAGGATCTCTGCGACATCGAGTTCACCATCGAGCGCGGCCAGCTCTGGATGCTGCAGACCCGCGTCGGCAAGCGCACCGCCGGCGCCGCCTTCCGCATCGCGACCCAGCTCGTCGACCAAGGCCTGATCGACGAGACCGAGGCGCTCCAGCGGGTCAGCGGCGCCCAGCTCGCCCAGCTGATGTTCCCCCGCTTCGACGAGTCCGCCAAGGTGGAGAAGGTCGGCCGGGGCATCGCCGCCTCGCCGGGCGCCGCCGTCGGCAAGGCGGTCTTCGACTCCTACACCGCCGTCAAGTGGTCCCGCTCGGGCGAGAAGGTCATCCTGGTCCGCCGGGAGACCAACCCCGACGACCTGGACGGCATGATCGCCGCCGAGGGCATCCTCACCTCGCGCGGCGGCAAGACCTCCCACGCGGCCGTGGTCGCCCGCGGCATGGGCAAGACCTGTGTCTGCGGCGCCGAGGAGCTGGAGGTCGACACCAAGCGCCGCCGGATGACGGTGCCGGGCGGCCACATCGTCGAGGAGGGCGACGTCATCTCCATCGACGGCTCCTCCGGCAAGGTCTACCTGGGCGAGGTCCCGGTGGTCCCGTCCCCGGTCGTGGAGTACTTCGAGGGCCGGATGCACCCGGGCGCCGACGACGCCGACGAGCTGGTCGAGGCCGTGCACCGGATGATGGCCTTCGCCGACCGCAAGCGCCGGCTGAGGGTGCGCGCCAACGCCGACAACGCCGAGGACGCGCTGCGCGCCCGCCGCTTCGGCGCCCAGGGCATCGGCCTGTGCCGCACCGAGCACATGTTCCTCGGCGAGCGCCGCGAGATGGTCGAGAAGCTGATCCTCGCCGACACCGGGGAGGAGCGCGAGGCGGCCCTGCGGGAGCTGCTGCCGCTGCAGAAGAAGGACTTCGTCGAGCTGTTCGAGGCGATGGACGGCCTCCCGGTCACCGTCCGCCTGCTCGACCCGCCGCTGCACGAGTTCCTGCCCGACATCACGGAACTCTCCGTGCGCGTGGCCCTCGCCGAGTCCCGCCAGGAGCCGCACGAGAACGAGCTGCGCCTGCTCCAGGCGGTGCACCGGCTGCACGAGCAGAACCCGATGCTGGGTCTGCGCGGCGTGCGCCTCGGCCTCGTCATCCCCGGCCTGTTCACCATGCAGGTCCGGGCGATCGCCGAGGCGGCCGCGGAGCGCAAGGCGGCCAAGGGCGACCCGCGCGCCGAGATCATGATCCCGCTGGTCGGCACGGTGCAGGAGCTGGAGATCGTCCGCGAGGAGGCCGACCAGGTCATCTCGGACGTGGAAGCGGCGACCGGCACGAAGCTCAAGCTGGCCATCGGCACCATGATCGAGCTGCCGCGCGCCGCGCTGACGGCCGGTCAGATCGCCGAGGCCGCCGAGTTCTTCTCCTTCGGCACCAACGACCTGACCCAGACGGTCTGGGGCTTCTCCCGCGACGACGTGGAGGCGAGCTTCTTCACGGCCTACCTGGAGAAGGGCATCTTCGGCGTCAGCCCGTTCGAGACGATCGACAAGGACGGCGTCGGCTCCCTGGTGAAGGCGGCCGCCCAGGCCGGCCGCGCCACCCGCCCCGACCTCAAGCTCGGCGTCTGCGGCGAGCACGGCGGCGACCCCGAGTCGGTCCACTTCTTCCACGAGGCCGGCCTGGACTACGTCTCCTGCTCCCCGTTCCGCATCCCGGTCGCCCGCCTCGAGGCGGGCCGGGCGGCCACCCAGTCGGCGGGCAGCGACCACCGCTGACCGCACCGGCCCCGGAGCCGCCGTCGGTCCCCGACCCTCAAGACCGATCGACGGCGGCTCCGGCACACCAGAAAGGGGCGGCACCCTGTGCGGGGGTGCCGCCCCTTCGTGCGCCGGGTGTGGGAACTCCGTCCCGCCCGGGCGCCCCGTCCGGGTACAGTCGGGCGGTGCCCGAGCTGAGGCGGTTGCGCGCCGGTGACGCCCCGGCGGTCCTGGCCTTCGAGCTGGCGAACCGTGCCTACTTCGCCGCCTCGGTCTCCGACCGCGGTGACCAGTTCTTCGAGCGGTTCGCCGACCGGTACCGCGCCCTGCTGGCTGAGCAGGAGGCGGGCGTCTGCGCCTTCCACGTACTCGTCGCCGGGGACGGCCCGGTGCTGGGCCGGTTCAACCTGTACGACTTGGACGACGGCGCCGCCGAGCTCGGCTACCGGGTCGCGCAGCACGTCGCCGGCCGCGGTGTGGCGACCGCGAACGTCCGGGAGCTGTGCCGGCTGGCGGCGGCTCGGTACGGGCTGCGCACGCTGCGGGCGGCCGCTTCCCATGGCAACGCCGCGTCCCGGCGGGTGCTCGCCAAGGCCGGGTTCGTGCCCGTCGGCCCGGCCGGCCCCGCCGACCTGGGCGGGGAGACCGGCACCTGGTACGAGCGCGACCTGGTGCTCCGGCCGTAGGCCGCGATCCGCCCGCCGGGACGGGCGGGGGCACGGCGTGGACACCGCCCGCTGTGACGGGCGGGGGCGCGGCGTGGACACCGCCCGCTGGGACGGGCGCGGGGCATAGTGCGGACACCGGCCGCCGGGGCGGGCGCGGGGCGCGGCGTGGACACCGGCCGCCGAGGCGGGCGCGGGGCACGACTTGGACACCGCCCGGCGGGCGGGCGCGGGGCACGGCGTGGACACCGCCCGCCGGCAGGCCCCTTCGCCGCGTTCCGTATGCCGGCCGCCACGCCACCGCGGGATCCGTGCGCCCGGCGCCTACGCTGGCCTGGTTCCGGGGCCGTGGCGTCGGCCCTTCCGCCCCAGCCGTGAGGAGGGCCCGCGATGGGCTGGACCGCGCAGGACATCCCCGACCAGAGCGGGCGCACCGCCCTGGTCACCGGGGCCAACAGCGGCCTCGGTTACGTCACCGCGCGCGAGCTGGCCCGTAAGGGGGCCCGGGTGGTGCTCGCCTGCCGCGACGAGACGCGGGGGAGGGAGGCCGTCGAGCGGCTGCGCGCCGAGGTGCCGGGCGCCCGGGCGGAGCTGGGCCGGTTGGACCTCGGGGACCTGGCGTCCGTCCGGGAGTTCGCGGCCGGGCTGCCGTACGACCGGCTCGACCTGCTCGTGAACAACGCCGGTGTGATGGCGGTGCCGTACGGCACGACCGCCGACGGCTTCGAGACCCAGTTCGGGATCAACCACCTCGGGCACTTCGCGCTCACCGGGCTGCTGCTGCCCGCCCTGCTGGCCACCCCCGGCGCCCGGATCGTCACCGTGTCCAGCTTCCTCCACGTCATGGCCAACATCGACCCGCGCGACCTCAACAGCGAGCGGCACTACCGGCGCTGGACCGCCTACGCCCGTTCCAAGACCGCCAACCTGCTCTTCACGCACGAGCTGGCCCGCCGGCTGGCCGCCCACGGCTCCCACGTCGTCGCGGCCGCCGCGCACCCGGGGTACGCCGCCACGAACCTCCAGACGGCCGGGCCGCGCGCCGAGGGGCGCCGGGGCGTCGAGCGGGCGATGGAGCTGGCCAACCGCGTCTTCGCCCAGCCGGCGGAGGCGGGCGCGCTGCCCACGCTGTACGCGGCGACCGCGCCCGGGGTCGGACCCGACTCGTTCTGGGGACCCTCCTTCGCGATGTGGCGCGGCTCCCCGGCGCCCTCCCGCCGCGCGCCCTGGACCTCGAACGACGCGGCGGCGACCCGGCTCTGGGCCGCCTCCGAGCGGCTGACGGGCGTGCCGTACGACGCGCTGCGGACCTGACCGGCCGGCAGGGTGAGGACCTGACCGGGCGGCGCGCTGGGGACCTGACCGCCGGCGCGGTGGGGCGCTGTCGTCCGCGCTCGCCGCCGGCCCTGGCCGGCCCCGCCCTGCCGCTGCCCCGGACAGCGCCGCCCCGCCCCCACCCCGGCCGGCCCCCCGGACAGCGCCACCCCGCCGCCTCAGACGCCCCGCACCCGGTACGCCGTCACCCGGACCGACTCGTCGTCCAGGCACTGCCCGGTCTCCAGGTCGAAGCGCTGCTTCAGCAGTGGGGAGGCGACGAACGGGCGGCCGCGGTGGGTGCCGGTCAGGCCGCGGGAGAGGACGGCGGCGCCGCCGAACGGGTCGCGGTTGTCGATGGCGTACAGCCGGTCCGCGCGGTCGCGGAACACGGCCACCTGGCGGCCGTCCGGCAGCAGGGCGGCGATGCCGCGGCCGGGTACCAGCCGGTGCAGGGCGCAGACGGTGAACCAGCCGTCCGCCAGGCGGAGCTGGACCAGCAGGTCGGTCGTCTCGGGTGCCAGGGTCATCGCTGTGCGCTTCCTTCCAGGACGTCGTCGGCCGGGCGCGGGCCGATGGACAGCAGCTGCAGGTCGGGCTTGATCTGATCGCGTTCGGGGACGAAGGCGACCACCGGGTCCGGGGTATCCGGGGCGTTCACGAAGGACACGAACCGGGCCAGTTTCTCGGGGTCGTCGACGGTCGCGGCCCACTCGTCCCGGTAGTGCGCGACATGGGCCCGCATCAGGGCCTCCAGCTCGTCGCAGATGCCGAGCGAGTCGTGCACCACCACGTCCCGCACGTGGTCCAGGCCGCCCGGGATCCGCTCCAGCCAGGTGGCGGTGCGTTCGAGGCGGTCGGCGGTGCGGATGTAGAACATCAGGAACCGGTCGATGAGCCGCACCAGTTCGGCGTCGGACAGGTCCTGCGCGAGCAGGTCGGCGTGGCGCGGGGTGGCGCCGCCGTTGCCGCCGACGTACAGGTTCCAGCCGCTGGACGTGGCGATGACGCCGAAGTCCTTCGACTGGGCCTCCGCGCACTCCCGGGCGCAGCCCGAGACAGCCGACTTGAGCTTGTGCGGGGAGCGCAGGCCCCGGTAGCGCAGCTCCAGGTCGATCGCCATCCGGACCGAGTCCTGCACGCCGTAGCGGCACCAGGTCCGCCCCACGCAGGACTTCACCGTGCGCAGCGACTTGCCGTACGCGTGCCCCGACTCGAAGCCGGCGTCCACCAGGCGGGCCCAGATCAGCGGGAGCTGCTCCACCCGGGCGCCGAACATGTCGATCCGCTGACCGCCGGTGATCTTGGTGTAGAGGCCGAAGTCCCGGGCGACCTCGCCGATCACGATCAGCTTCTCGGGTGCGATCTCGCCGCCGGGTATGCGCGGCACGACCGAGTAGGAGCCGTTCCTCTGCAGGTTGGCGAGGAAGTGGTCGTTGCTGTCCTGCAGGGCCGCCTGCTCGCCGTCAAGCACATAGCCGCTCGCGCCGATCGCCGGGGCGAGCGAGGCGATGATCGAGGCCACCGCCGGCTTGCACACCTCGCAGCCGTCGCCGCCCCGGGCGCCCTCACGGCCGTACCGGTCCAGCAGCTCCCGGTACGAGGTGAGGCGCAGGGCGAGGACGATCTCGTACAGCTCCTCGCGGGTCCGGGCGAAGCAGCCGCACAGGCCCTTGTCCACCGCGACGCCGGACGCCTCCAGCTCGGCCGTGACGAGCTGCCCGAGCACCTTCACGCAACTGCCGCAGCCGGTACCGGCCCTGGTGCACTTCTGCACCTCGGGCACGGTGGTGCACCGGTGCTCGGTGACCGCGCCGCGGACGGCTCCCTTGGTGACGTTGTGGCAGGAGCAGATCACCGCCTCGTCCGGGAGCGCGGACGGCCCGAGCCGGGCCCCCTGGCCGGCTCCGGCGGGCAGGACGAGCGACTCGGGGGAGACGGGGGGCACCGATCCGGTGAGCGCGCGCAGGGTGCCGTACGCCTCCGCGTCGCCGACCAGGATCCCGCCGAGCAGCGTGCCGTCCCGGCCGATGACCAGCTTCTTGTACAAACCCGCGCGGGAGTCGGAGTAGACGACGTCGAGGCAGCCCTCGGCGGTGCCGTGCGCGTCGCCGAAGGAGGCCACGTCCACGCCGAGCAGCTTCAGCTTCGTCGACAGGTCGGCGCCGGTGAAGGCCGCCTCGTCCCCGGCGATGGCCGCCGCCGCCGTCTCCGCCTGCTCGTAGCCCGGGGCCACCAGGCCGTACACCCGGCCGTCCGCGGCCCGCGCGCACTCGCCGATCGCGAACACGCGCGGGTCCGAGACGGTACGGCACTGCTCGTCGACGGTGACGCCGCCGCGTTCGCCGACTTTCAGGCCGCAGTCCCGGGCCAGTTGGTCGCGGGGGCGGACACCGGCGGAGAACACCACCATGTCGGTGGCGAGTTCGGAGCCGTCCGACAGCCTCATGCCGGTGACCGCGCCGCCCTCGTCGACGACGATCTCCTGCGTGCCCACACCGGTGTGCACGCTCAGGCCCATCTCCTCGACGGTGCGCAGCAGCGCCGCGCCACCGCCCTCGTCCACCTGCACCGGCATCAGGCGCGGGGCGAACTCCACGATGTGCGAGGCGAGTCCGAGGCCCTTGAGGGCGCCGGCCGCCTCCAGGCCGAGCAGGCCGCCGCCGACCACCGCGCCGGTGGCCGCTCTGGTCCTCGCGTACTCCTCGATCGCGAGGAGGTCCTCGATGGTCCGGTAGACGAAGCAGCCGGCGGCGTCCCGGTTCGGCACGGGGGGCACGAACGGGCTGGAGCCGGTGGCCAGGACGAGGACGTCGTAGCCGACCACCAGACCCGAGCGGGCCGTCACCTTCCGCGCCTCGCGGTCGACCGTCACCGCCGGGTCGCCGACGTGCAGTTCGATGCCGTGGGCCGTGATGAACCCCATGTCGGTCACGGACAGTTCCTCGGCCGTGCGGCCAGAGAAATACGAGGTGAGCTGCACCCGGTCGTAGGCCGGACGCGGCTCCTCGCACAGCACGACCACGCGGTGGGTGGCGGTCAGGCCGCGCTCGGCCAGCGCTTCGAGGAAGCGCTGGCCGACCATGCCGTGGCCGACGAGCACGATCGTGGGGGTGGCCCCCGGGGTGGCGGTCATCAGGAGCCTCCGTCGTCGGTGAGCAGATGGAGCAGGGGTCCGGAGGAGGGGAGCGGCTCCGCTCCCTCCCAGGCGCGGGCGAGCGCGCCGACGGTGCCGAGTTCGCCGACCAGGACCCCGCCGACCAGGCGGTCGTCGCGGACGACGACCTTGCGGTAGGTGCCCCGGGTGGCGTCGGCGAGCCGGACCACGTCGTCGCCGGGGCGGGCCTCGGGCTCGCCGAACGCGGCCAGGTCGAAGGGGTGCCCGGTTCCGGCCAGGGTGAGCCGGGTCAGCGAGCGGGTCCCGGTGTAGCGGGCGCCGGCGTCGCCGGCGAGCAGGGCGGCCAGGGCCTCGGCCTGTTCCAGGGCCGGGCCGGCGAGGCCGTAGACCGTGCCGTCGTGCCGGGCGCAGTCGCCGACGGCGTGGATGTGCGGGTCGGAGGTGCGCAGCTCGTCGTCGACCAGGACGCCGCCGCGGACGGCGAGGCCGGCCCGCTCCGCCAGACCGGTGCGCGGGCGGACCCCGCAGGCGAGCACCACGAGGTCGGTGTCGAGGGCGTACCCGTCGGCCAGTTCCACCGAGCGGACCGCGCCGCCGACGCACCGCACGTCCCGCACCCGGCACTCGGTGTGCACCTCGACGCCCAGGTCCGTCAGGTGCCGCAGCACCAGGCGGGAGGCGTCCGGGTCTAGCTGGCGTTCCATGAGCCGCTCGGCCTGCTGGGCGAGGACCACCTGCGCGCCGCGCACGGCCAGCGCCCGGGCCGCGGACACGCCGAGCAGCCCGCCGCCGACGACCACCGCCCGCGCGCCCGGCCGTACCGCCTTGGACAGGCCCAGGCAGTCGTCCATCGTGCGGAACGCGTGGACGCCCTCGGGGAGCCGGCGGCCGGGGCCGAACAGGCCGCGCAGCGGCGGCAGCACCGGGTTGGAGCCGGTGGCCAGCACCAGGGTGCCGTAGGCGATCAGCGAGCCGTCGGCGCACCGCAGCCGCCGGGCCGCGCGGTCGATGCCGGTGACCCTGGCGCGCCGGTGGCCGGCGGGCGCGGGGAGGGCGATCACCTCCGGGGCGTACCGCCCGGCCAGCACCTCCGCGAGCAGCACCCGGTTGTACGGCCGGTGCTCCTCCTCGCCGACGAGCAGGGCGGGCGTGCCCAGCTCACCGAGCCGCCGGGCGAGCCGTGCGCCCGCGAGGCCGGCGCCGATCACCACCACACGCGTATTCGAGGTCATGCACCGCAGCGTGCGGCTTCGACGTTACCCGGCCGCATCCCTCCTGTTTCCCGCCGGGAACGCTGCCCTCAGCGGTGCCGGGCGGGGCGTGTGAGGGTCCCCCAAGGCGCCCGGTCGGGGCTGTGAGGTGCGCCGACGCGGGGACGGGCCCCGACCGGCCGGCCCCGCGGGCGGGGTTCAGCGGCTGCCGGTCAGGTGGGCGAAGACCACCACGTTGCCCTGGTAGCCGGTGGCCTTCGTGTAGCCGCCGCCGCAGGTGATGACGCGCAGTTCGGGGCGGGCGGCCGCGCCGTAGACCTTCTCGTCGGGGAAGTCGCTGGCCGCGTACACCTCCACCGCGTCCACGGTGAACACCGCCACACCGCCGTCGCGCCGGTCGATCTCGATCACGGCTCCCCGCCTCAGGGCGCCCAGGTCGTAGAAGACGGCCGGGCCCTCGGTGTTGTCCACGTGGCCCGCGACGATCGCGGTGCCCGTCTCGCCGGGGGTGGTGCCGGCCTCGTACCAGCCGGCGAGGTTCTTGTTCCCGGCGGGCGGCACGTCCAGGCTGCCCGCACGGGTGAGGCCCAGGCCGGTGAGCGGGGCGTTCACCCGGATCGCCGGGATGCGGATGCGGATCGGCGGGGACGGCGCCAGCGCGGTGGCCCGCAGCCGTTCCTCGCCGGGGTCGGGCCTGCCCTCGGCGGCGGCCGGCTGCGGCGGTGCGTGCGTCACGCCCGGGCCGGCGAGCAGCCACACCCCCGCGCCGAGGGCGACCACGGTGACGGCGGCTATCGCGGTGTCTCCGATTCTGGGCACTGGGACCCCCTCTCCCCGGGGCGCCCAGGACAGGCCCCCGGAACGGATCGGCCCGCCACTGGGCGGACCCCCTCCCCCTCCGGGCCGCGAGGGGCGTCGGACCCGGAGGGGGCGGGATGTGCGGTACCGGCGGACGGACAGCGGAGGGTGTCCGTCAGATCCCGTCGCCTCTCGCCCGGCGATGCAGGAGCCAGGTACCGCCCGCGGCGGCGACGGCCAGGGCCGTCACACCCGCCGCGGTCTGCACGGGGTCGGAGCCGAACGCGCCGCCGACCCCCGTCTTCACGCTTCCCCGCGGCTGCACCTGCTCGTGCGCCGCGCCCATGCGCGCCGTGCTCGGCGCCACCACCAGGTCGCCCGTGACCTGCCGGTCGCCCTCGGCGCACTTCGCGACGATCTCGTACGTGCCCGGCTGCGCGCCCGGCGGCACCCGGAACTCGCCGGCCGACTCGCCCTCGTTCTCGCCGGGCGCCAGCATGAAGGTCCCGGCGCCGAGCGCGCCCGCGTCGGCGATCGCGGTGCCCCTCTTTCCGCACGCCGCCGTGTTCACGGTGACCCGGCTGCCCGGCGCCGCGGTGGAGGGGTCGACCAGCAGGCTGCCGGCCGCGGCCGGAGCGTCCCGCGGACGGTCCGGCGCCGGGGCCGCGTTCACCGGCGCCGCGGCGAGTCCCGCCGTGGCCACGGCGAGCGCGGTACCGGTCAGCAGACGGGCGGTGCGTCGCATGGTGCTCCCCAGGGCTGGTCCGTCTCGATCCTCCGACTCGTCCAGGGGCACGCCCCTGCCCTTCCGAGGAAAATCGCAGTCGGGCCGCCGCGCTCTCTGACGATGCGTCAGGAACGTGCTGAACGGGTGGCTCCGGGGGCCCCCGCACGGGCTAGTGGTGGGGAGTCGTGGCTGGTCAGAGACGTGTGAGGGGGCCTGGGGAAGTGCACACGAATGGAGCGCCGGGCGGCGGTGAACGGGTGACCGGCGCCCGCGTGGGCCGGCGAGTGCGGCGAGGGGCGCGCGAAGAGGGCGGCCGCCCCGGTGCCCACTGGACCGGGACGGCCGCCCAACGCGTGACTGTTGCGGCCTAGTTGACGTTGACCGCGCTCCAGGCGGCGGCGACCGCGTTGTACTCCGCGCTGCCCGCGCCGTAGAGGTCCTTGGCCGCGTTCAGGGTGGCCGTGCGGGCGCCCGCGTAGTTGGTGGAGGACGTCATGTAGACCGTCAGCGCCCGGTACCAGATCTTGCCGACCTTGTCCCGGCCGATGCCGGTGACCGTCGAGCCGTTGGACGTCGGCGAGTTGTAGTCGACGCCGTTGATGGTCTTCGCGCCGCTGCCCTCCGCCAGCAGGTAGGCGAAGTGGTTGGCGACGCCCGAGGAGTAGTGCACGTCGAGGTTGCCGACCGACGAGCTCCAGTAGTCCGCGGAGCTGCCGTCCTTGGAGGGCTTGTCCATGAAGCGCAGGGCCGCCTTGCCGAAGCCCGGCTTCACGATCTTCTCGCCGATGAGGTAGTCACCCTGGTCGGAGGAGTTGTTCGCGTACCACTCGACCATCGTGCCGAGGATGTCCGAGGTGGCCTCGTTCAGGCCGCCGGACTCGCCGGAGTAGGTCAGCGCGGCCGTCTTCGACGTCACGCCGTGGCTCATCTCGTGCCCGGCCACGTCCAGCGCCACCAGCGGCCCGAAGGTGGTGCCGTCACCGTCGCCGTACGTCATGCAGAAGCAACTGTCGTCCCAGAAGGCGTTGTTGTAGTTGCTGCCGTAGTGGACGCGGTTGTACGAGCCCTTGCCGTCGCCCGCGATGCCGTTGCGGCCGTGGACGTTCTTGTAGTAGTCCCAGGTCTCGTTGGTGCCGTACTGGGCGTCGACGGCGGCCGAGGCGCGGTCGGCGGTGGCGCCCGAGCCCCAGTGGTTGTCGGCGTCCGTGAACAGGGTGGCGGGCGCCCGGCTGAAGCAGATGCCGAAGAAGCACAGGTCGGTCTTGCCCTCCGCGTCACCGGTGTAGGTGTTGCCGCGGGTCGGGTCCTTGAGCTGGTACGAGGAGCCGGACTGCGTGGTCTCCATCGGAACGGTCCCGCTGTACAGCGACTTGCCGTCGCCGGTGACCGTCTCGATGCTGTCCCAGGCGTCGATCTGGGCGCCGGTGCGGGCGTCGGTCAGCACGGTCCGGGCGACCGGGTTGCCGAGCGAGTCCTGGCCGACGGCGTTGGTGCGCCAGGCGAGCTTGGGGGCGCCGTGCAGGGCGTCGACGACCAGCTCGGGCTTGGCCTTCACCTGCCGCAGCTTCTCGCCGAGGTTGGCGGCCCGCAGGGCGTTCACCGCGAGGCCGGCGGCCCTGGGGGCGGACAGCTTCGGGGTGGTGGAGGGGACGGAGATCCTGGTTCTGGTCGCGCGGTCGGCGCCGCGGTAGGCGCCGCCCGGCGCCAGGTGGACGACGAAGTCACCGCCCAGGACCGGCAGTTGACGGTAGGTGCGGTCGTAGCGGACGTGCTGGGTGCCGTTGCTGTCGACGATCACGTCCCGGACGCTGGTGTCCTGGGCGGAGGTCAGGCCGAGGGTCTTCGCCTGGGCCACGAGGGCCGCGGCCGCGTTCTCGACGGCGGTGGCCCGGGTCGGGCGGCCGTCGGCGTGGGCGGCGGGGGAGAGGGCGGCGGCCAGCAGGGCCGCCGTGGTCGCGGCGACGCCGGCGGTGGCGAGACGACGGGAACCCCGGATGTGCTGACGTATCCGACTCATCTGTCTCCTTGGGGAGGCGCCTTCGAGGCGTGGGGGGCGTGGGCGCTGCGCTGACTGAGATTTAAGGGGCCATGACATGTCATGTCCATAGCGCCTTCATGGAGATGTGTGAGGAGGCGGCGTAGGTGGAGAATCGTTTCCGTGATCACTTCGGACGCCCTGGGCCCCCGGCCGTTCTTCGTCTACGGCACCCTTCGCCCCGGTGAGCGCAACCACGGACTGTTCCTGCGCGGCCGTACCGACCGGGAGCAACCCGGACGGCTCCCGGGCGCGGCGCTGTACGACGGCCCCGGCTACCCCTACGCCGTCGACGAACCCGGCGCGGCGGTCACCGGCGAACTGGTCACCGCGTCACCGCGGTCCTACGCCGGACTCCTGACCGAACTCGACCGCCTGGAGGAGTACGTCCCGGGCGACCCCGGCAACCTCTACGAACGGGTCTCCCGGACCGTCGAACTCCCCGACGGCACGACGGCGCCCGCCTGGGTCTACCTGGCGGCCCCCGCCGTCGCCGCCCGCCTGCGGACCCGGGGACGGCGCATAGCCGGCGGCGACTGGCTGGAACGCGGTTGAGGGAACCGGCCGGCCGCCCCGGGGCCCCCCGGCGTCGCCTACTCCTGTGCGCCGAGGGGTTCCACCCGCACCGCGCACGTCTTGAACTCCGGCATCTTCGACGTCGGGTCCAGGGCGGGGTTCGTGAGGGTGTTGGCCCTGCCCTCGCCCGGCCAGTGGAAGGGCATGAAGACCGTGTCGGGGCGGATGGCGGCGGTGATGCGCGCGGGGGCCACGGCCCGGCCCCGCCGGGAGACCACCGCCAGCGGGTCGCCCTCGACAGCGCCGAGGCGGGCCGCGAGGCGCGGGTGCAGCTCGACGAACGGGCCGGGCGCGGCCGCGTTCAGCTCCGCCACCCTGCGGGTCTGCGCCCCCGACTGGTACTGGGACACCACCCGGCCGGTGGTCAGCAGCAGCGGGTACTCCGCGTCCGGCTCCTCCGCACTGGCCCGGTGCGCCACGGCGGCGAACCGCGCCCGGCCGTCGTCGGTGGCGAAGCGGTCGAGGAACAGGCGGGGGGTGCCGGGATGGACGGCGCCCGGGGCCCGGGTCGGCCCGCCGACGCTGTGCGCGCCGTTCGCGCCACACATGCCGTCCGCGTCGGTGTGCGCCGGGTGCGAAACGGGTGCCGAGTCCGCCGGGGGCTCGGGGCAGGGCCAGAACACGCCGTTCTCCTCCGCCAGGCGGCGGTAGGTGATCCCCGAGTAGTCGGCGGGACCGCCCGCGCTGGCGCGGCGCAGTTCCTCGAAGACCTCCTCCGGGTCGGCCGGGAAGCCCTTCTCCACGCCCAGCCGGGCGGCCAGTGCGCGCAGCACCTCCAGGTCGCTGCGGATCCCGGGGGGCGGGGCCACGGCCCGGCGGCGCAGCAGCACCCTGCCCTCCAGACTGGTCGTGGTGCCCGTCTCCTCGGCCCACTGCGTGACCGGCAGGACCACGTCCGCCAGTTCCGCCGTCTCCGACCGGACGACGTCGCACACCGCCAGGAAGTCCAGCGAGCGCAGCCGCTCCTCCACGTGCGCCGCGCGCGGCGCCGACACCACCGGGTTGGACCCCATCAGCAGCAGCGCCCGGATGTCCGTGCCCAGCGCGTCCAGCAGCTCGTACGCGCTGCGTCCGGGGCCGGGCAGGCTGTCCGGGTCCACGCCCCACACCCCGGCCACGTGCCGCCGCGCCGCCGGGTCGTCGAGCTTGCGGTAACCGGGCAACTGGTCGGCCTTCTGGCCGTGTTCGCGCCCGCCCTGCCCGTTGCCCTGCCCGGTCAGGCAGCCGTACCCGGACAGCGGACGGCCCGCCCGGCCGGTCGCCAGGCACAGGTTGATCCACGCGCCCACCGTGTCGGTGCCCTTGGACTGCTGCTCGGGCCCGCGCGCCGTGAGCACCATCGCGGCCCGGGGCTCGCAGAACATCCGTACCGCCTGCCGCAGTCGGGGGACGGGGACCCCCGTGATCCGCTCCACGTGCTCCGGCCAGTGCGCCATCGCCGCCGCCCGGGCCTCCTCCCAGCCGGCCGTGCGCTCCCGGATGTACTCCTCGTCCGTGCGGCCCTCGGCCACCACCAGGTGCAACAGGCCCAGCGCCAGGGCGAGATCGGTGCCCGGGCGGGGCGCCAGGTGCAGGTCCGCCTGCTCGGCCGTCCGGGTGCGCCGCGGGTCGACGACGATCAGCGTGCCGCCGTTGTCGCGCAGTTCGCCGAAGAAGCGCAGCGACGGCGGCATCGTCTCGGCGAGGTTGGAGCCGACCAGGATGACGCAGCCGGTGCGCGGGATGTCCTCCAGCGGGAACGGCAGACCCCGGTCCAGGCCGAACGCCTTCGTGCCGGCGGCCGCCGCCGAGGACATGCAGAACCGCCCGTTGTAGTCGATCTGCGAGGTGCCGAGCACCACCCGCGCGAACTTGCCGAGCCCGTACGCCTTCTCGTTCGTCAGCCCGCCCCCGCCGAACACCCCCACCGCGTCGGGCCCGCCGCGCGCACGCGCCGACGACAGCGCGCCGGCGATCCGGTCCAGCGCCTCGTCCCAGCCCGCCGGCACCAGCCGCCCGCCGGACCGGACCAGCGGCGAGGTCAGCCGGGCCGCCGGCGACAGCACCTGGGCGGCCGTACGGCCCTTGCCGCACAGCGCGCCCCGGTTCACCGGGAAGTCCGGCCGCTCGGTCACCTCGACGCCCCCCTGCGGCAGGGGCGTGACGTTCATCCCGCACTGCAGGGCGCAGTACGGGCAGTGCGTGGGCGTCGCGGTGGTCTCCATGCCGACCAGCGTGCTTCCGGCGTGTTACGGCCCGCGGCGGCCCCTTGTTACACGGCCGGGAAGCCGGCCTCCCCGTGCCCGGCCACCCGCCGTGAGGCCCCGGCCACCGGCCCGACGCGAGCGTCCCGCGCGATCACCGACCCGACGCGAGCGCCCGCGCCACGCCGGGTTCCTTCGGCCCGAGGAACCGCGGATCCGGCCGGAACACCGCGTCCAGCACCGCCTTGCCCGCCGCGAACACCTCGCGGGTGCCGCCGTAGTACCAGGTCACGTCGTGCTTGGCGTCGACCCCGACGCCGTACGAGTCCACCCCCGCCGCCTCGCACAGCGCCACCGCCCGCCGGATGTGGAAGCCCTGGCTGATCAGCACCGCCCGGTCCACACCGAAGATCTTCTTGGCCCGTACACAGGAGTCCCAGGTGTCGAAGCCCGCGTAGTCGCCGACGATCCGCGCGTCCGGCACCCCGTGCCGGGTCAGGTAGGCGCGCATGGCGTCGGGCTCGTCGTAGTCCTCGCGGCTGTTGTCCCCGGTGACGAGGACGGCCTCGATCCGCCCCTCCCGGTACAGCCTGGCCGCCGCGTCCAGCCGGTGCGCGAGGTAGAGCGACGGCTCCCCGTCCCGGAGGCCGGCCCCGAACACCACCGCGACCTCGGTGCGCGGGGCGTCCGCCGCGGTCCGCAGCCGGTCCGCCGTCGACACGTACAGCCAGGTCACCGGCAGCAGCGCCAGCACGCACCCGGCCATCACGGTCTGCACCAGGCGCCGCCACCCCTTGCGGGTGCGCGGCAGCCGCGGCCGGCTCATCTTCATGCTGTACTCCCGAGATCGGTTCCCACCGGGAGGACGCGGGCCGGCGGTCTCCGGTTCGGTCCGTCCGCCCGTGTCGTCTCGGTCCGTCCGCCCGTCTCGTCCTCTCTCGTCCTCACGGCGTGCATCCGTACGCGGTGAACCGGCGGAAAACACCCGTGACCGTCCGGCAACGGCGGCGCAACGAACCCCCGTCAGGATCACTGCCATGACCGGGTCAGACCCGCACAGCGACGACCTCACCCACTCCGACAGCACGATGCACCTCATGAACAGCGCCGGCGGCCGGCCCGCCGACCGGCTCCGGCTCGTCCCGCCGAGCGCACGCCTAGGCCCGGACCTCGCCCCGCCCGCCCTGGTCCTGGTCGCGCACGGCAGCCGCGACCCGGGCGCGCCGCGCACCGTACGGGCCCTGCGGGATCGGGTGCGCGAGCAGCGCCCCGGCCTGCCCGTCCACCTGGGCCACATCGAGCTGAACGAGCCGCTGCTCCCGGACACCCTGGCCGCGCTGGGAGCGTCCCCCGCGATCCTCGTACCGCTGCTCCTCGGCCGGGGCTACCACGTCAAGCGGGACATCCCCGAGATGGCCGCCGCCTCGCCCGCACGCACGCGCGTGGCCGCCCCGCTGGGCCCGCACCCGCTCCTGGTGGACGTGCTGCACACCCGCCTGCTGGAGGCGGGCTGGCCCCCGGCCGGGGACTCCGCCGTGCGCCGCGCGGGCGCGGTCGTCCTCGCGGCGGCGGGCTCCCGCGACCCCGACTCGGCCGCCGACACCCGCCGCACGGCCCGCCTGCTCGCCGAGCGCCTCGGCGTCCCGGTCGTCCCCGCCTACGCCTCGGCGGCGAGCCCGACGGTGGCCACCGCGGTACGGGCGCTGGCCGCGCGCGGCCGCGACCGGGTGGCGGTCGCCTCCTGCTTCACCGCGCCGGGGCGCTTCGCGGCCCAGTGCGCCCGGGAGGCGCCGTGGATCGCCGCGCAGCCCCTGGGCGCCCACGAGGCGATGGCCCGCCTCGTCCTGCACCGCTACGACCAGGCGCGGGCACGGACCGGGGCGGACCTGGCGTCGGCCTGAGACCGGGGACGGCGGAACCGGCGGCCCGACACGCCCCGGCGGCCGGTCGGGCGCCCCGAGCCCCGCGATTGTCGGCTCCGCCCCGTACTGTCGAGTCATGGAAGGCACCGCAGGCACCAGCACCGCACCCACCTCGGCCTACGACCCGGCGTCGGCCGAACGCTGGGCGCCCGAACCCGACAAACGGCCGGGCCGCACCGCCTTCCAGCGCGACCGCGCCCGCGTCCTGCACTCCGCCGCCCTGCGCCGCCTGGCCGGCAAGACCCAGGTGGTCACACCGGGGACCCGCAGCCCGGCCTGGGACGCCACTCCCCGCACGCGCCTGACCCACTCCCTGGAGTGCGCCCAGGTCGGCCGTGAGCTGGGCGCCGCCCTCGGCTGCGACCCCGACCTGGTCGAGGCGGCCTGCCTCTCCCACGACCTCGGCCACCCGCCCTTCGGCCACAACGGCGAACAGGCCCTGAACGAGTTCGCCGACGACTGCGGCGGTTTCGAGGGCAACGCGCAGTCCCTGAGACTGCTCACCCGCATCGAGCCCAAGCGGTTCACCCCCGAGGGCTCCGTCGGCCTCAACCTCACCCGGGCCGCCCTCGACGCCGCCACCAAGTACCCCTGGCCGCGCGGCGCCCACCCCACCGACCCGGCCTCCGTGAAGTTCGGCGTGTACGAGGACGACCGCCCGGTGTTCGACTGGGTCCGCAGGGCCGCCCCCGGCACCCGCACCTGCTTCGAGGCGCAGGTCATGGACTGGTCGGACGACGTGGCCTACTCGGTGCACGACGTCGAGGACGGCCTGCACGCCGGCCACATCGACCCGGACCTGCTGCGCGCCGGAGCCGAACGGCAGGCGGTGTTCGAGGTCGCCGTCGGCCGGTACGTCCCGGCGGACACCGACCCCGCCGAACTGGCCGAGGCCCTCGACCGGCTCCAGGCCCAGCCGTGGTGGCCGCACGGCTACGACGGCACGGCCGTCGCCCAGGCCCGCCTCAAGGACGCCACCAGCCAGCTCATCGGCCGGTTCTGCCTGGCCGCCGAGACCGCCACCCGGGCCGCGTACGGCGGCGGCCGGCTCACCCGCTACGGCGCCGAACTCGTCGTGCCCCGCGCCACCCGCATGGAGTGCGCGGTCCTCAAGGCGGTCGCCGACCGGTACGTGATGCAGCGCGCCGAGCAGGAGCGGCTGCGCGCCGACCAGCGGGTGGTCGTGGCCGAGCTGGCCGAGGCGCTCACCGCCCGCGCGCCGGACGGCCTCGAGCCCCAGTTCCGGGCACTGTTCGACGAGGCGCCCGACGACCTCGCGCGCAAACGGGTGATCGTCGACCAGATCGCCTCCCTGACCGACGCCTCGGCCCGCTCGCTGCACGCGAGACTGACGGGGCATATCCAGTGGGAAAGTGCCCCGCCGGTGGCCTGATCGGGGCACCCCCTCTTCCCGCAGCACGCCCGGTGCGGGACGCTCGCACATGGCGGCACCCTTACGAGGAGGCATCAAGTGGTCGACGCGGATCAGACATTCGTCATCGTCGGAGGCGGCCTCGCCGGCGCCAAGGCGGCCGAGACGCTCCGTGCGGAGGGCTTCACCGGCCGGGTGATACTGATCTGCGACGAGCGCGACCACCCCTACGAGCGTCCCCCGCTGTCCAAGGGCTACCTGCTCGGCAAGGAGGAGCGGGACAGCGTCTTCGTGCACGAGCCCGCCTGGTACGCGCGCAACGACGTCGAACTGCACCTCGGCCAGACCGTGGACCGGATCGACCGCGCCGCGAAGACCGTGCGCTTCGGCGACGACGGCACCCTGGTCCACTACGACAAGCTGCTGCTCGCCACCGGCGCGGAACCCCGCCGCCTGGACATCCCCGGCACCGGCCTGGCCGGCGTGCACCACCTGCGCCGGCTCGCCCACGCCGAGCGGCTCAAGGGCGTCCTGACCGCGCTCGGCCGGGACAACGGCCACCTGGTGATCGCCGGCGCCGGCTGGATCGGCCTGGAGGTCGCGGCGGCGGCCCGCGAGTACGGCGCCGAGGTCACCGTGATCGAGCCCGCACCGACACCGCTGCACGGCGTCCTCGGCCCCGAGCTGGGCAACGTCTTCGCGGAGCTGCACCGCGCCCACGGCGTCCGCTTCCGCTTCGGGGTGCGACTCACCGAGATCGTCGGCCAGGACGGCGTGGTCCTCGCCGCCCGCACCGACGACGGCGAGGAGCACCCCGCGCACGCCGTGCTCGCGGCGATCGGCGCGGCCCCGCGCACCGCCCTCGCCGAGGCGGCCGGTCTTGAGCTGGCCGACCGGGAGCACGGCGGCGGGATCGTGGTGGACGAACGGCTGCGCACGTCCGACCCCGACATCCACGCGGCCGGGGACGTCGCCTCCTTCCCGCACCCCCTGTTCGGCACCCGGCTGCGCGTCGAGCACTGGGCCAACGCCCTGAACGGCGGCCCGGCCGCCGCCCGCGCGATGCTCGGCAAGGACGTCGGCTACGACCGCGTGCCCTACTTCTTCACCGACCAGTACGACCTGGGCATGGAGTACAGCGGCTGGGCGCCGCCCGGGTCGTACGACGAGGTGGTCATCCGGGGCGACGCGGGGAAGCGGGAGTTCATCGCGTTCTGGGTCCGGGAGGGCCGGGTGCTGGCCGGGATGAACGTGAACGTGTGGGATGTCACAGAACCCGTCCAGAACCTCATCCGTTCCCGGGCCCGGGTGGACACGCACGCGCTCGCCGACCCCCACGTGCCTCTGGAACGCCTCGGTTCCTGATCTCCGCGGCCACCGGGACTGTCGTACGGGCCCCGTAGAATCGCATCGTGGCAGGACGGATCAACGACGAGGACGTGAAGGCGGTACGGGACGCGGTCCCGATCGACGCCGTGGTCTCCGAGTACCTCCAGCTGCGCAACGCCGGGGGCGGCAACCTCAAGGGACTGTGCCCCTTCCACGACGAGAAGTCGCCGTCCTTCCAGGTCAGCCCGAGCAAGGGCCTCTTCCACTGCTTCGGCTGCCAGGAGGGCGGCGACACCCTCACGTTCGTGATGAAGATCGACCACCTCTCCTTCTCGGAGGCGGTCGAGCGCCTGGCCGCCCAGGCCGGCATCACGCTGCGCTACGAGGAGGGCGGGTACAACCCCGCCCACCAGCGCGGCGAGCGCATCCGTCTGGTCGAGGCGCACAAGATCGCCGCCCAGTGGTACGCCGAGCAGCTCGCCGACGGCGCCGAGGCCGAGACCGGCCGGGTCTTCCTCGCCGAGCGCGGCTTCGACCAGGCCGCCGCCGTCCACTTCGGCGTCGGCTACAGCCCCCAGGGCTGGGACCACCTCACCCGCTATCTGCGCGGCAAGGGCTTCACCGACAAGGAACTGATCCTGTCCGGCCTCTCCCAGGAGGGCCGCCGCGGCCCCATCGACCGGTTCCGGGGCCGTCTGATGTGGCCCATCCGGGACATCGGCGGCGAGGTCGTCGGCTTCGGCGCCCGCAAGCTGTACGAGGCGGACAACGGGCCGAAGTACCTGAACACGCCCGAGACGGCGATCTACAAGAAGTCCCAGGTCCTGTACGGCATCGACCTGGCCAAGCAGCACATCGCCAAGACCAGCCGGGCCGTCGTCGTCGAGGGCTACACCGACGTCATGGCCTGCCACCTGGCCGGGGTCACCACGGCCATCGCCACCTGCGGCACCGCGTTCGGCGGCGACCACATCAAGATCCTGCGCCGGCTCCTGATGGACAACGGCTCGGCCCGGGTGATCTTCACCTTCGACGGCGACGCGGCCGGCCAGAAGGCCGCCCTGCGCGCCTTCGAGGACGACCAGAAGTTCGCCGCCGAGACCTACATCGCCATCGCCCCCGACGGCATGGACCCCTGCGAGCTGCGCCTGGCCAAGGGCGACGAGGCCGTCGCCGACCTGGCCGAACCGCGCACACCGCTGTTCGAGTTCGCGCTGCGCCAGATCGTCGCCCGCTACGATCTGGACACCCCGGCCGGCCGGGCCGCCGCCCTGGACGAGGCCGCCCCGGTCGTCGCCCGCATCAAGAACAGCGGCGCCCAGCACGAGGTGGCCGTCGAACTGGCCGGGATGCTCGGCATCCTCGACACCCAGTTCGTGGTCAAGCGGGTCGCCCAGCTCGCCCGCTGGGCCCGCGAACGCGGCGGCAAGGGCGGGCCGCAGCAGCAGCCCCGCGGCCCGCAGCAGCAGTGGGAGGCCGGACCCCGCACCGCGGCCCCGTCCGGCCCGGCCCTCACCCTGCGCAACCCGGTCTACGCCGCCGAGCGCGAACTGCTCAAACTCGCCCTCCAGCGGCCCGACCTGGTCTCCCCGGCCTTCGACGCGTACGGCGTCGACGAGTTCACCGCGCCGCCCTACGCCGCGGTGCGCCGGACCATCGCGGAGGCGGGCGGCGCCGAGTACGGCGTCGAGGACGGACAGGAGTACCTGGTCCGGGTCCGGGACGCCGCGCCCGACGACACCGTCCGCGCGACGGTCACCGAACTGGCCGTGGAGCCGATCCTGCGCCGCACGGTGGACGAGACGTACGCCGGCACGGTGCTGGTGCAGATCCGCCGCCGGGCCGTGGAGCGCCGCATCCGTGACATCCAGTCACAGCTCACCCGTCTGTCCACCGGTGGCGACCCAGCCCAACTGGCCGCCGTGCAGAACGAGATGTGGGTCCTCCAGCAGTACGACCAGCGCCTGCGGGAACGGGGCGCGCAGGCGCTGTGAGGGCCCTGCCCCCTCCGCGCGGCCTCCCGCGGCGT
Organism: Streptomyces sp. 1-11; assembly: GCF_007176755.1. Taxonomy (GTDB): domain Bacteria; phylum Actinomycetota; class Actinomycetes; order Streptomycetales; family Streptomycetaceae; genus Streptomyces. The sequence goes on along the minus strand of NZ_BJTV01000006.1, from coordinate 190,549 downwards.
CACCGGCGCCGCCGTCCGCGGTTGCCGGGCGCATAGTCCGGCGGGCCGGGTAACCACCGCGTCACGGACCGGATGCAAAAAGTCACCGCACGACCCTCGTGACAGCGATGTGTCTTACCCCACACTGGGTGCGGCGCCCGCGTCCGGCGGTGCCAGCCCCAGGAGCGCATGCCGTCGACTCTCCGCTCCCGAAGTACCGCTGCCGCACCCTCCGCGCAGCGATCATCCTGGAGGTCGCCCCCGTGCAGACCCAGACCCTCACCCAGACCGACAGCAGCGCCGGCGCGACGGCCGACGAGCCCGGCGCGGAGTCCGGAGTCCTCGTGGCCGTACCCCCGCAGAGCCGCGCTTCCGGTCACCCCGGGACGGACCAGGAGACCGGTGAGCCGGTCGAACCGCCCGCCGACGCGCTGGCCGAGGAACCGGAGGAGGCGGCCGAGCCCGTCGGGCCCGCGCCGGCGCTCGCCGCGCGGGCCGAGACCGGCGGACCGTCCGCTGACCTGTTCCGCCAGTACCTGCGCGAGATCGGGCGTATCCCGCTGCTCACCGCCGCCGAGGAGGTCGACCTCGCCCGCAAGGTGGAGGCCGGGCTGTTCGCCGAGGAGAAGCTGAGCAGCACCCCCGACCTGGACAGCCGGCTCGCGCACGACCTGGACCGGCTGGTCGTCATGGGCCGGATGGCCAAGCGCCGCCTCATCGAGGCCAACCTGCGGCTCGTGGTGTCCGTGGCGAAACGGTACGTCGGCCGCGGCCTGACCATGCTCGACCTGGTGCAGGAGGGCAACCTCGGACTGATCCGGGCGGTGGAGAAGTTCGACTACGCCCGCGGCTACAAGTTCTCCACCTACGCCACCTGGTGGATCCGGCAGGCCATGTCCCGCGCCCTGGCCGACCAGGCCCGCACCATCCGGGTGCCCGTGCACGTGGTGGAACTGATCAACCGGGTCGTCCGCGTGCAGCGCCGGATGCTGCAGGAACGCGGCTACGAGCCGGCCCCCGAAGAGGTCGCCGCCCAGCTCGACCTGCCGCCCGAGCGGGTCCGCGAGGTGCTCCGGCTCGCCCAGGAGCCGGTGTCCCTGCACGCCCCGGTCGGCGAGGAGGACGAGGTGGCCCTCGGCGACCTCATCGAGGACGGCGACGCCGCGAGCCCCGTCGAGTCGGCCGCCTTCCTGCTGCTCCGGGAGCATCTGGAGGCCGTGCTCTCCACCCTCGGCGAACGCGAGCGCAAGGTCGTCCAGCTCCGCTACGGCCTGGCCGACGGCCGCCCCCGCACCCTGGAGGAGATCGGGCGCCTGTTCGGCGTGACCCGGGAGCGGATACGGCAGATCGAGTCCAAGACCCTCAACAAGCTCCGCGACCACACCTTCGCCGACCAGCTGCGGGGCTACCTGGACTGACCGGGGCCGCCCGCCGGTGCGGGCGGCCCCCGCCGGGATCAGTCCACCTCGGCCACGGCCTGCGCGAACTGCGCCTGGTACAGCCGGGCGTACGCCCCGCCCGCCGCCAGCAGCTCGGTGTGCGCGCCCTGTTCGACGATCGCGCCGTTCTCCATCACCAGGATGGTGTCGGCGTCCCGGATCGTCGACAGCCGGTGCGCGATGACGAACGACGTCCGCCCGTGCGCGAGTTTGGCCATCGCCTTCTGGATCAGCACCTCGGTACGGGTGTCGACGGAACTCGTGGCCTCGTCCAGCACCAGGATCACCGGGTCGGACAGGAACGCCCGCGCGATGGTGATGAGCTGCTTCTCACCGGCGCTGACCCCGGAGCCCTCGTCGTCGATCACGGTGTCGTAGCCGTCGGGCAGGGTGCGGATGAACCGGTCCGCGTGGGCCGCCCGGGCCGCCTCCTCGATCTCGCCCCGGGTGATGTCGCGCGCGGCGCCGTAGGCGATGTTGTCCGCGATGGTGCCGCCGAACAGCCAGGTGTCCTGCAGCACCATGCCGATGCCGGAGCGCAGTTCGTCCCGGGACATCCGCCGCACGTCCACCCCGTCCAGGGTGATGCGCCCGGCGGAGACGTCGTAGAACCGCATCAGCAGGTTGACCAGCGTGGTCTTGCCCGCGCCGGTCGGACCGACGATCGCCACCGTCTGCCCGGGCTCCACCGTCAGCGACAGATCCTCGATCAGCGGCTTCTCCGGGTCGTAGCGGAACGACACGTGCTCCAGGCGCACCCGTCCGCGCAGTTCCTCGGGCCGCACGCCCGGCACCGGGTCCGCCTCCTGCTCCTCCGCGTCCAGGAGTTCGAAGACCCGCTCCGCCGACGCGACGCCCGACTGCACCAGGTTCGCCATCGAGGCGACCTGCGTCAGCGGCATCGAGAACTGCCGCGAGTACTGGATGAAGGCCTGCACGTCACCGATGGACAGCGCGCCCGACGCGACCCGCAGGCCGCCGACCACCGCCACCAGCACGTAGTTCAGGTTCGACACGAACATCATCAGCGGCTGCATGACGCCGCTGTTGAACTGCGCCCGGAACGCGGCCTCGTACAGCGCCTCGTTCTGCTCGGCGAACTGCTTCGCCGACTCCTCCTGCCGGCCGAACACCTTCACCAGGGTGTGCCCGGTGTACATCTCCTCGACGTGCGCGTTCAGCTTGCCGGTGGTGCGCCACTGCTGCACGAAGTGCGGCTGCGACCGCTTGCCGACCCGGGTGGCGACCACGAACGACAGCGGAACGGTCACCAGCGCGACCAGCGCCAGCAGCCAGGAGACGTAGAACATCATCACCAGCACGCCGATGATGGTCAGCACCGCGTTGATGAGCTGGCCCATCGACTGCTGCAGCGTCTGCCCGATGTTGTCGATGTCGTTGGTGGCCCGGGAGAGCACCTCGCCGCGCTGGCGCTTGTCGAAGTACGACAGCGGCAGCCGCGACAGCTTCGCCTGCACGGACTCGCGCAGCCGGTACATGGTGCGGTTCACGGCCCGGTTGACCAGCCGGGTGGCGACCGCCATCAGCAGACCGGCGACCAGGAAGGTGCCGAGCGCGAGCAGCAGCACGTGCCCGACGGCCTGGAAGTCGATGCCCTGGCCGGGGGTGAAGTCGGTGCCCTTGAGCATGTCCGCGATCTGGCCCTGGCCACGCTCGCGCATCGACTGGAGCACCTGCTCCTTGGTGGCCCCGGCCGGCATCTGCCGGCCCACGATGCCGGCGAAGACCAGGTCGGTGGCCCGGCCCAGGATCTTCGGGCCGAGCACGCTCAGGGTCACGCTGACGACCACGCACACCAGCAGCGCGCATATGGTGGCCCGTTCGGGCCGGAACTGGGCGACCAGCCGTTTGCCCGAGCCCTTGAAGTCCATCGAGCGCTGGTCGGGACCGCCAGCCATCATGCGTCCCATGGGCCCGGCCATCAGGCGGCCTCCGCTTCCGTCAGCTGGGAGAGCACGATCTCCCGGTAGGTCTCGTTGGTCGCCATCAGCTCGTGGTGGCGGCCGGCGCCGACCACCCGTCCCTCGTCCAGCACGATGATCCGGTCCGCGTCCCGGATGGTGGCCACCCGCTGGGCGACGATCACCACGGTCGCCTCGGCGGTTTCGCGGCCGAGCGCGGCGCGCAGCGCCGCGTCGGTGGCGTAGTCCAGCGCGGAGAAGGAGTCGTCGAAGAGGTAGATCTCGGGACGCTGCACCAGCGTGCGCGCGATGGCGAGCCGCTGCCGCTGACCGCCCGAGACGTTGGTGCCGCCCTGCGCGATCGGCGCGTCGAGCCCGCCCTCCAGCCGGCTCACGAAGTCCTTGGCCTGCGCGACCTCCAGCGCGTGCCACAGCTCCTCGTCGGTGGCGTCCGGATTGCCGTAGCGCAGGTTGGTCGCGACCGTCCCGGCGAACAGGTACGGCTTCTGCGGCACCAGCCCGACGGTCCTGGCGAGCAGCGCGGGGTCGACGTCCCGGACGTCCACGCCGTCCACGAGGACCTCGCCCTCGGTGGCGTCGAACAGCCGCGGGACCAGGCCGAGCAGCGTCGACTTGCCGCTGCCGGTCGAACCGATCACGGCGGTCGTCTCGCCCGGCCGGGCGGTCACCTCGATGGACTTCAGCACCGGCTCCTCGGCACCCGGATAGCGGAAGCCCGCGCCCCGGATCTCCAGATGCCCGTGCCGGCGCAGCTCGGTCACCGAGGCGACCGGCGGCACCACGCTCGAGTCGGTCCCCAGGACCTCCTCGATGCGCTCGGCGCACACCTCGGCGCGCGGCACCATCATGAACATGAAGGTGGCCATCATCACGGACATGACGATCTGCATCAGGTAGGCGAGGAACGCCGTCAGGTCGCCGATCTGCATCCCGCCGCTGTCGATGCGGTGGGCGCCGAACCAGACCACCGCGATGGACGACACGTTCACCACCGTCATGACGATGGGGAACATCAGCGCGAGCATCCGCCCGGTGGCGAGCTGCATCTCGGTCAGGTCCCCGTTCGCCTTCCCGAACCGGCCCTGCTCGTACTCGTCGCGGACGAAGGCGCGGATCACCCGGTTGCCGGTGATCTGCTCGCGCAGCACCCGGTTCACCGTGTCCAGACGCGTCTGCATGGAGCGGAACAGCGGCCGCAGCCGGCGCACGATCAGCGTCACGGAGATGCCGAGCACGGGGACGACGGCGACGAGCACCCCGGACAACGGCACGTCCAGGCCGAGCGCCAGCACGATCCCGCCGACGCACATGATGGGCGCCGAGACCATCAGGGTGAACGACATCAGGACCAGCATCTGGACCTGCTGCACGTCGTTCGTCGTACGGGTGATGAGCGAGGGCGCGCCGAAGTGACCCACCTCACGTGCCGAGAACGACTGGACGCGGTCGAAGACCGCGCCGCGCACGTCCCGGCCGAGCGCGGAGGCGGTGCGGGCGCCGAAGTACACGGCGCCCATGTTGCACACGACCTGGGCGAGCGAGATGCCGATCATCAGGGCGCCGAAGGACAGGATGTAATCCGTGTCACCCTTCACGACGCCCTTGTCGATGATGTCGGCGTTGAGCGTGGGCAGGTAGAGGGTGGCGCAGGTCTGCAGGAACTGCAGCAGCACCAGGAACGCGATGGGTTTCTTGTAGGGCCTGAGATAGGTCCGCAGAAGTCGTATGAGCACGCTACGTCTCTCGGAGTCGGCGACAAGGGCTGGTCGGTGCGCCCTTCGCCCCTATCGTCGGACACTCCACCCGCGTTACCTCAACCGATTAACCCATCGGCGTACTCTTGCCCGGCCGAGTCAGGGGCGTGTCAGGGGTGTCAGGGGCGGAACGCCCCGGGGTGCGTCTGCTCCCGTACCGAGACGAACTGCTGCCGCACGGCCTGACCCACGGCCAGTTCCTCACCCGGCTCCAGCACCTGCGCCGCCGCGCCGTGCCAGGCCGGCGGGGTGCGCGGGTCGAGCGATCCCTGCGACACGCCGAGCGCCCAGGCGGCCTGCCGGGCCGCGCCGATCGCCGCGTAGTCGGCGGGCTGCGGCACGACGACCTGCGCGCCGAACAGCGACGGCGCCGCCGCCTGCACGGCGGGCAGTTCCGCGGCCGCGCCGAGCAGGAAGACCCGCCGAACCTCGACGCCCCGCCCGCGCAGCACGTCCAGGGCGTCGGCGAGCCCGCACAGCATGCCCTCGAAGGAGGCCCGCGCCAGGTGCTCGGGCTTCATCGACTCGCGCCGCAGCCCGGCCAGCGTGCCCGCGGTGTGCGGCAGGTGCGGTGTCCGCTCACCCTCCAGATACGGCAGCAGCACCAGCCCGTGCGAGCCCGGCGTCGACTTCATCGCCAGGTCGGACAGGCTCTCCAGATCGGGCAGGCCGAGCAGTTCGGCGGTGCCGCGCAGGGTGCGCACGGCGTTCAGGGTGGTGACGACCGGCAGGTGCATGCCGGTGGCGTCGGCCAAAGAGGTGATCATCCCGGACTGGTCGGCGAGCGCCTCCGGGTGCACGGCCATGACGGACCCGGACGCCCCGAGGGAGACGACAGCGTCCCCGAGTCCGATGCCGAGCCCGAAGGCCGCGGCCATGGTCTCCCCGGTCCCGGCGGAGATCAGCAGTCCCTCCGGGGTGGTGCCGGCCGCGTCCGAGGGGCCGATCACCTCGGGCAGCATCGCCTGGTGGCCCAGGGACAGCTCGACCAGGTCGGGCCGGTAGCCGCCGGTCGCCGCCGACCAGTACCCGGTGCCGGAGGCCCCGCCGCGGTCGGTGGTCCGCCGCACCGGCCGCCCGAGCAGCTGCCAGACCAGCCAGTCGTGGGCCTGCAGCAGCACGGCGGTGCGCTGCGCGTTCTCGGGTTCGTTCTTGGCGAGCCAGCGCAGCTTGGTCACCGGCTGCGCGGCCTGCGGCACGGAACCGACGGCCTGGGCCCACGCCTCCCGGCCGCCCAGCGCGTCGGCCAGGTCGGCCGCCGCGACCTGTGCCCGCTTGTCCCCGCCGACCAGCGCGGGCCGCACGGTGTTGCCCTGGGCGTCCAGCGGGACCAGCGCGTTCTGCTGCGCCGACACGCCGATGGCCTGCACGCCCTCCAGCAGCCCGCCCCCCGCGGCCTCGCCCAGGGAGAGCAGCCAGGCCTGCGGGTCCACGTCACTCGGGCGCCCGCCCCCGTCCGGCGTCTCGACGGGGTGCGGGGCGTACCCCTGCCTGAGCACGGCTCCGGTGTCCGTGTCGCAGACCACGATGCGCGTGAAATCGGGTGAGCTGTCCAAGCCGGCGACTATCCCCATGGCGAAAATTCTGCCGCATCGCGGCGCCTGCTTCGGCCGTGGGAGGAGGAGGGCCCCCGGCGCGCGTCACCGGCGGCCGCGCCTCACGTGTCGCTGGTGCCCCAGTCGTCCTCGGGAGTGCCGTTCACGTTGCGCTCGCGCAGGGAGCGCACGCGCTGGGCCACCGAGGCCGGGACGCGGTCGCCCATCTTGTCGCTGACCGTGTGGAACGCCTTGCCCGCGTACTGGCGGCCCTGCTGGGCCGCCGTCTCCGCGGTGTTCCGGACGGCGGGATTCTCCGCGAACCGGCGAGCCGTTTTCTTCAGCTGCTCGTAGCGCTCGCGTCCGGCCCTGGTGCCCAGTACGTAACCGAGGGCCACTCCGGCGATGAACGTAAGCCGGTAGCGCATGGCTGCCACCCTTCCCGTGTCTGAGGTCTCTGGTGCGGCGTCGACGCCGGGGAGAACCGATTGGCGGAGCACCCCCCTGCTTGCGCTAATGTATGTGTCGCAGCGAGCGCGCGCCCCCTGGCGAATACCCAGGTAGGTGCGTTCGATGCAACGAGGCGATCCTCCGTAGCTCAATTGGCAGAGCAGCCGGCTGTTAACCGGCAGGTTACTGGTTCGAGTCCAGTCGGGGGAGCTTCGGTCCTCCGTAGCTCAATTGGCAGAGCAGCCGGCTGTTAACCGGCAGGTTACTGGTTCGAGTCCAGTCGGGGGAGCGCGTTGAACGAGGACCCTCCGGGGTCCTTTTTCATGTCCCTGGGAACCGGCGCCGACCTGGTGAAGTCCCCAAGGTCAGGAAGCAGCGCGGAAGCCGACCATCCGAAGCAGGAGATCGTATGAGCGGCTATGCTGCGGCAGACGGCGCGCACACTTGTACGCGACACGCCGCTATGGGGCGGTAGCTCAGCCGGTTAGAGCAGCGGACTCATAATCCGTCGGCCGTGGGTTCGAGTCCCACCCGCCCCACTCAGTACTGCTCCCGCATCAGTACTACTCCCGCAGAAACGTCTCTCCTTCCGGCGCCACGCCGAGGACGCCGATTTTTTTCGCGGCCCGCGGCCGCCGCCCGGCCGGGCCGCCGGGGTCTGGACGAATCGCCCGTGTCCGTCAAGCCGTTCGGCCGACGACCCTCGAATGGTCATGAGTTGCCGTCATTTTGGCTTGGACATGCCCTGCGCTGGGCACGGACCTCCTACCGGGAGCCGCCGCGGGGGCGGCGCCGGCAGGAGGAGGGCGTCATGGACCGTCGAATCCGGGTACGTGTCATTCGCCGGCCCGCCGCCCCGCGCGAGCAGGAGATCGACCGCAGGACGCCCTCCGGGCGCATCCTCCCGTACTGACCGCCGTGCGCGCCGTCACCGGTCCGCGCGCCGCCACCGGCCCGTCACCCGTCCTCGCGGGCCGGCGGCACGTGGCGGGCCACCGCCGCGCGCAGCGCGGCCCGCAGGGACTCGGGCGGCGCCGGGCCGTCGGGCGCCGTGCTCGCGGTGAGCGCGCCCGCCACGTCACGCAGCTTGGTGTTGGTGCGCTGGGACGCCTCCCGCAGGACGTCCCAGGCCTGTTCGGAGGTGCAGGAGTGAGCGGCCATCAGGACGCCCCGCGCCTGGTCGATCACCGGGCGGGAGTCGATCGCGTGCCGTAACTGCGCTATCTCCGCCCGCAGCAGCCGCAGTTGCTCGGCCCGCTCACGGGCCACCGCGGAGGCGCCGCGGGCGGGCGAGCCGGCGAACGGCGCGGGCGGCAGCGGGTCGGTGTCGTCCAGGCCCACCAGTTCCAGCACCCGGCGCGGCTGGCCCCGCCAGCCCGTGACCGAGACCGGCACGCCGCGCCGGCGGCCGTACTCGCCCAGCACGTCCAGGAAACCCAGGCCCGAGGTGTCCATGAAGGACACGTCCGCCACGTCCACTTCGACCCGGCCGACGTCCGCCGGGAGGGCGGCCAGGGCTCTCGCCGTCGTGGCCGCGCAGCCGTGGACCAGTTCCCCGCGCGCCTGGAGGAACGCCCGGTCGCGCTCGGTCCGTCCCTCGACGGCCAGTGCGTCCAGCCGTCCGGTGTACGGGTCTCGTGCCGCTGAGGTCATCTCTCCGCCCCGCATCGATCCTCTTGGCTCGTCCACTCGCCTGCCCCAGCGCCGCGGGCCCTACACCGGCCCGGCGGCCGCGGGGGGCATACTTGGCCTCGTGTTTCCAGTCCCGCCGCAGGACGCCGTGAGCGTGCCGGAGCCGGCGCGGCCCCTGCCGGCCGCCGCCGCGCCGCCCGCAGCCGTGCGCCGTCCTGACGCGGCGGCGTCGTGACCGCCGCCCCGGGACCCTTCGAGAACCCCGCCCTCCTCTACACGGACACCGAGCAGTACCTCGGCGGCGTCGTGCCGTTCGTACGCGGCGCCCTGGCCGCCGGTGAGCCGGTCGCGGTCGCCGTGCCCGGGGAGAAGCTGCGGCTGATCCGGGACGCGCTGGGCGCCGACGCGGGCGCCGTGCGGTGCCTGGACATGCGGGAGGCCGGACGCAACCCCGGCCGGATCATCCCCGGCGTGCTGCACGCCTTCGCCGACGGCCGCCCGCCCGGCCGGCGCGTGCGCATCGTCGGCGAGTCGGTGTGGGCGGACCGCAGCGCCGCCGAGTACCCCGCCTGCGCCCAGCACAAGGCGCTCGTCAACACGGCGTTCCGGGGCCGCGAGGTGACCGTCCTCAGCCCCTACGACAGCGCGCGCCTGAGCGAGCGGGCACTCGCCGACGCCCACGCCAACCACCCCGTCGTCATACCGCCGGGCGCCACCGAACCCCGCCCCAGCGAGACCTACGACCCCGAGGGCGTCGTCGCCCGCTACAACCGGCCGCTGCCGCTCCCGCCGGTCCCCGGACCCGCAGTCCTCGCCCTCGCCTACGGCGGCGGCGCCCTCTCCAGGGCCCGGCGCCTCGTCACCGAGCACGGCCGCCGGCTCGGTCTGACCGGCCTGCGGCTGGAGGACCTGTCCCTGATCACGGCCGAGCTGACCACCAACAGCGTCGTCCACGGCGGGGGCACGGGGGCGCTCACGATGTGGGCCGAGGACGGGCACGTGCTGCTGGAGGTCCGGGACCGGGGCAGGCTGACCGATCCGCTGGCCGGCCGCCGTCCCGCCGTCATAGGCCGCAGCGGCGGACGCGGACTGCTCCTGGTCAACCTGCTGGCGGACCTGGTCCGGACGCACACGGCGCGGTCCGGCACGACGATCCGCGCCTACCTCGCGCGGTAGCGCGTCCGCGTCAGCGGCCGTCGCGTCGCCCCGCTCCGGCTCAGGCGGCGCGCGGGTCCAGCACGAGGGGTTCCACGGTGCCCTCCAGCATGGCGCCGAGGCCCTGGACCGCGCACAGCTCGGGCCGTTCCGCGATGTACACCGGCACGCCGGTGGCCTGACGCAGCATCCGGTCGAGCCCGGGCAGCAGGGCGGAGCCGCCGACCATCACGATCCCGCGGTCGGCGAGGTCGGCCACCAGGTCGGGCGGGCACTCGCGCAGCACCTTGCCGATGCCGTCCAGGATCGACGTCAGCGGGGTCTGCAGGGCGCTGCGGACGGCCGCCGTCTCGACCCGCACACTGCGGGCGAGCCCGGTGACCACGTCCCGCCCGTGGATCTCCGTCAGAGCCGGCCCGTCCAGGCCGAGCCCGTCGCCGGACAGGGCGAGCTGCAGCGGCCGTACCGCCTGGCTGGGCAGCAGCAGCCGGTGTTCGAGCCGCAGGTGCTGCACGATCGCGTTGTCGACCGCCTCACCGCCGACCGGGATCCGCTCGGCGGTCACGAGCGAGCCGAGGGAGAGCACGGCTACCTGCGTGGCCGCCGCCCCGCATACCATGATCATGGTCGCCTCGGGCCGCTCCACCGGCAGCCCGCACCCCACCGCGGCGGCGATCAGCGTGTCCACCAGCTCCACCCGGCGCGCCCCCAGCCCGACCAGCGTCTCGATCGTCGCCCGCCGGGCGAGCGGGTCCGCGTCGTGCGGCGTGCAGGCCGCCGCCCGCAGCCGGGGCCTGCGGCGCAGGGCACGGCGCGTCTTGTCGCCGAGCAGCTGCCGCAGCATGCGCTGCGCCATCTCGATGTCGACGACGGTGCCACCGGAGATGGGCCGCACGACCCTGATGTAACCCGGTGTCCGGCCCGTCATCTTCTCCGCGAACTCGCCCACCGCTATCAGCGCGCCCGTCCGGGTGTTCACGGCCGCGACCGATGGCTGGTCGACGACGAGCCCGGCGCCCTTCACATAGACCCGGGTACGGGCGGCGCCCAGGTCGACGGCGAAGTGACAGCGGCGCAACTGCTCCAGGCTGACGGTCACGGCGGATCCTCCCGAGTACGCGGGGCCTTGGAGGCCGGACGGCGGCTTCCCCCACATCCTCCGGGGGACACCGTCGGCGCGCCTGCGGGAGGGGGCCGGGCGGGGTGCCGCTGAACGGGGGGCGGCCGCGGCGCCGCAGTTCACAGGGTCCGTGCGGCACGCAGCAGGGGGAGGAGTTCCTCGCAGGTGAACAGGTCGGGCGCGAACACGTCCTGGGGCGCGGCGCCGACGTGCACGAAGACCATGCCCGCTGACCGTGCGGCTTCCCGCTCGACGTCGCTGGACCCGATCACCAGGCAGTCGCGCCGGCCGGCGCCGAGCCGCTGGGCCGCCTCCAGCAGCGCCCGGGGTCCGGGCATGAGCCGGTCGCCCACCCCGTCGCGCCCGTGGACCCGGCCCGGCAGGCAGTCCAACAGGCCGCGCCGGCGCAGGTACGCCACCGCGGCCTGCCGGTCGCGGTCGGTCACCACCGCGAGCGGCACGCCCTTCGCCGCCAGGGTGCGCACCAGCAGGTCTGCGTGCGGGACGGGCGTCGCCCGCTGGGCGGCCGCCCGCTCCAGAGCGGCCAGCTCCGCCTCCAGCGCAACGGCGCTCGCCGAACGCCGCACGGCCGGGCGGAGCAGGTCCAGCGGATCCTCCGGCCGGGCGGCCCGCCCTCCCCGGTGCCGGTGCGCGAGGTCGCCCCACTCCGTGCCGAACCGGGTCAGCGTGCCGTCAAGACCGAGGACGACCGCCCGCGCCGCGCCCAGCGCGCCGGCCAGCCGGCGCTCGCCCGGCGACGGGCGCGGGGGCGTGCGCCGTGCGGCGACCGGGGTCAGCGCGACCCTCCAGCCGACCGCGCTCCAGGCCGGTGACAGGCGGCCGAGCTGCGTGTCCAGGGCGGCCTGGGCCTGGCGGGCGTAGCCGGGCGGGTAGGCCAGCGAGACCTCGCGCAGACAGTCCCGCAGGTGTCCGGTGACCAGGCCGGAGATGTCGCGCTCGGCGCCGGCCCGGACGGCGCCGACCGGGTCGGTCACCCGCCACACCGCCGTACCCGTGGCCCTGAACACCGGGGCCCCGTCGACGGGCGGCCCGGATTCCTCCAGCGGCAGGCTGCGGTCGGTGAGGTCCACCTCGTAGTAGAACGTGGCCCGCCTGTCCCGGGCGAGGGTGAGTCCGGGACTCGTGGCGTACACGACGCTCCGGGTGTGGCCCGCGGGCTGCGGCAGCGGCAGCCCCAGGGGCAGCAGGAAGGGACCGTGGACCGGGCCGGCCGTCCCCGGCCGCGGGGCCCGGGCGAGGACGTACCGGCCGTCGGCGCCCGGCAGGGCCTGCGGGGCGGGACCGTCGTACCCGCTCGCCAGCAGCTCCCGGTGCAGCGAGGGGGAGAGGACGGCGATGCCCTGGGCCGTGTTCGCCGTGAGGACGTCGTCGACCAGGTCCTCGGGCGGCGGCCAGGCCACCTCCTCGTCGTCGCCGGCCAGGAAGGTCACCCGCCAGCGCGCGCGGCCGGTCTCCGCCACCCGGTCCGCCAGCTCCCGCAGGGTGGCGCCGAGCAGGGGCAGCACGGGCGCTCCGGGGCGCAGCAGTACCGCGTACCCGTCGTCCCGAGCGCGCATCCTGTAGTCGTCCGGGCTTAGCCGGCCACCCGTCAGCAGCCGGGTCACCGCCCGGCCCAGAGCCGGCAGGTCGTCCGCCTCGCGGGGGCCGCCGGCGTACTCGAAGAGGGCCGCGACCCGCGACGGCGGTGGTGCGGGGGCGGGCGGCTCGTCGGCGAACAGGCTCTCCGGCACCTCGTTCTGCGGCAGCGGCGCCTCCCGCGGCGAGTCGTCGGGGTCGAAGAGCAGGGAGGGCAGGTCGTCCTCGGTGGGGAACGGGCCCTCCTCGCCGAGGTCGTTGGGGTAGGGGTCGGTGGCCGCCGGGCCGGCGTCCGTCGCCCGGCGCGGGCCGCCGGCATCCTGGGAGTCGGCGTGGTCACGGCGCAGTTCGTGGCCGAGCGCCAGCAGTTCGGGGTTGGTGCCCCCGGTCAGCTCGTACTCCTCGAACACCTCCAGCGCCTCTTCCAGACGGCCCAGCTCGCGCAGCGCGATCAGCAGCAGCCGGCGGTAGTCCTCACGGGCGGGGTGGGAGTGCAGCAGGGCGGTGAGGTTCCTGGCGGCGCGGTCGTACTCGCCCAGTTCCAGGTCCAGTTCGGCACGCCTGCGGCACAGGGTGTGCCGGAGCTGGGACAGGCGGGGGCGGGCGGCGCGGGCCGCGGGGCCGGGGACGCCGCTGAGGGGTTCCTCGCCGTACCAGAGGGCGAGGGCCGTCTCCAGGTGCTCGCGGGCCCGGGCCGGCTCACCGCGGGCGGCCAGCGCCTCGGCCGTGCTCTGCAGCTCCGCGCAGTCCCTGAGGTCCACCGAGTCCGCGCTGGTGTGCAGGGCGTAGCCGGCGGGGAGCCGCGCCAGCGCGCCGGGGCCCACGGCGGCGGCGACCTGGGCGACGGCCCGCTCCAGGTCCGCCCCGTCGTGCCGCGCGTCGGCCGCACCCCACAGCCCGGCCCGCAGCTCCTGGTGGGTCGTCGCGCGGCCGTTCCCCAGCAGCAGCATGGCCAGCACCGCCCGGCCGGACGCGTCGAGCGGCTGCTCCGCGCCCGCGGACCTGACCGTCACCGGGCCGAGCAGACGGTAGCGCCGCCGGTCGTACGAACCCAGGGCGGCCGTCCGCTGCTCCGCGTCGTCGAGCATCGCCCGGCCCCGCTCCTGGTCGACGGGCGAGGACGACGTCAGCAGGCCGAGGGCGTGCGCGTAGTGCTCCCGCAGCGGCGGCGGCAGATGCCGCAGCCGGTCGGCGGTGAGGGGCCGCGGCACGCGGGCGGTGCCGGCGGCCAGGAGCAGCATCAGCTCGGCCAGCGCGTGCAGGTCGCCGGCCCGCCCCTGCGGTCCGGCGCTCCGGCCGGGTTCGGCGTGGGCGAGTTTCACCTGCCCGTCGGGGAGCAGCAGCACCCGGGCCATGCCGAGTCCGCCGTGTGCGACGCCGGCCGTGTGAAGGGCTGCGAGCGCCCGCGCCAGCTGTGCGCCGACCGACACCACCAGGGGCGCCGGGAGGCGGTAACCACCGGGCGCCGCCAGTGCGTTCAGCGGGATCGCGTCCAGGTACTCCATCACCATGAACGGGGTGCCGTCGGTGACGCCCGCGTCGAGGACGGTCACCACGTTCGGGTGGCGCAGCTCCTTCAGGCGGTTCGCGGCCCTCACGACGGCCTCCGGCCGCCGGGGGTCCAGGACCGTGCCGAGCAGTCGCATCGCCACGGTCCGCCCCGCCGTGCGGTCCTCCGCCCGCCACACCCTGCCGTGCTCCGTCACCCGCTCCAGCAGCCGGTACCGGCTGCCGTCCGGCTCCGCGGGCGCCGTCCGGCCGCCGCCCAGCCGGCGCACACTGTCCGGCCGTACCGTCGCGAACGCCGCCCCGTCCGCCGGGGCCGACTCCGCACCGCCGGCCGCCGGGGTGACCGCCCGGAACTCCCCGGGCGCCGAGCCGGCCCGCTCCTCGATCAGGGCGCCGACCCGGTCGAGCAGTCCGGCCGTGGCGGCGCGGGACGAGCGCGGCAGGGAGCGCAGCAGCAGGTCCCGGACGCCGGGCCGGAAGGCGTACGAGCCCGGCGGGCCCGGCGCGGTGGTGAGCAGGCCGCTGAGGATCACCTCGGCCAGGTGCTGCGGGCGCGGTGCGGGCTCGACCGCGCGCTGGACCAGGCGCATGACCGGCAGGTCGGCCCGGCCGAGGGCCAGGTGCCCGGCCAGCCGGAAGGCCTCCCGCGACGAGGTCGCGCGAAAGCGCAGCACCAGTTCCTCGGGGGACAGCCGGGCGAGGTCGGTGCGGGCCGCCGGGTCCAGCGGGCGGCCCACCAGCGCGGCCGAGCCGGGGAACGCGCTGCCGCCGGGCGAGGCCACCAGCCCCGCCCAGCTCGCCAGCCAGCCGGGGTCGGGTTCCAGCACCGGCAGCGGGACGGCCCCGCGGCGGGCGTACGGCGCCGGGTCGGCGTCGTGCGGCGCGAAGGCCAGCGCCGCCGTGGGCGCGGCCGGGCCCGGGGCCGTCAGCAGGCCGGGCTCGGCCGGCAGGGCGGTGTCGCGCCAGAGGTGTTCGGGCAGGGGCTGGACCACGGCCACGGGCAGCCGGTGCGACCAGCGGCGCAGCGTCGCCTCCCAGCGGGCCCCGGCCGGGCCCGGCCGCCACTGCGGGCCCATGCAGTCGCTGATGACCAGGGTGACCGTGCGGCCGTCGGCGGGGGCGTACGCGCCGCGCACCGTGCCGTCGGGCTCCAGCCGGGCCGGGGTCACCGTGCGGAACACGCCCGACTGGGCGAGCGCGGTGTGCAGTTCGCGGACCAGGGGCCGCCAGACCGGCATGGTGGGCCCGGTGTCGTGGACCACGTTCAGACGCAGCCAGCGCTCACGGGCGGGGCCCAGCACCGGCAGCCACCATTCGGGGGCCGCGCCGAGGCGGGCGATGCGGTCGGCCGTCGCGCGCTCGTCCAGCCGGTGCCCGGTCGGGGCGTCGGTGCGGAGCTTGAGCGGACGCAGGGCGCGCTGGAGCGCCAGCGGGTGGCGGAGCATCGGGGGCGCGGGCGCCCGCAGGGCGGTGTGCGGGCGGCCGGCGCCCGGGCCGTGGGCGGGCAGGTGGAGGGGGACGCGGGGCTGCCGGGGGAGCGCGGGCGCGGTGGGCGCGGTGGGCGCGGTGGGCGGGGCCGGGGGTTCCGGCCGGGGAGGTTCCGGCGGTTCCTCCCGCTGGACGTCCGCGGCGTCCGGCGCCGGCCGCGCGGCCGGACCCGGCGGCTCCTCGGGCGGCGGCTCCAGGCACCGTGCCAGCCAGAGCAGTTCGGCGAGCTCCAGCGGGGTGGGGCGGGCCCCGCCCACCGCCTGGGCCAGGCCGTCGGCCAGGCGGGCGAGCGGTCCCCGGGAGCCGTCCGCGTCAGAAGCCATCGGGGTCGTGGGCCTCACCGAGGTAGGGCATGAGCTGCCGCGCCAGCTCGTCCAGGGACTCGGCGGACAGATCGGAGGAACGGGCCAGGTAGATGGCGTTCAGGAGCTGGTCGGTGGCCAGGTCGCCGCCGTTCACCCGGGACAGGAACCGGCTGATCAGGGTCTGGGCGTACGGCTCGGGCTCGCCGTCGAAGTGGGCGCGGACGATGGCGGCGAGGTGGGCGTCGTCGGGCTGGCGCAGCCGCAGCGTCACGCAGCGGCGCAGGAAGGCGGGCGGGAACTCCCGTTCGCCGTTGCTGGTCAGCACGACGAACGGGAACGCGCGGCAGCGCACCCGCCCGCGCTCGACCGGGACGCGCTCGTGGGTGCCGTCGATCAGCACCTCGGCCCGCGGGTTCTCCGCGTCGCGGGTGCGGAGCAGTTCGGGGATCTCGTACTGGCCCTCCTCCAGCACGTTCAGCAGGTCGTTGGGCAGGTCCAGGTCGCTCTTGTCGATCTCGTCGATGAGCAGGGCGCGGGGCCGGGCGTACGGCAGGAGGGCGGTGCCGAGCGGGCCGAGGCGCAGGTGGTCCTCGATGCCGTCGGCGTGGTCCTGGCCGCCGGGCGCGGGCCGGGCGGCCGCACGGCGGGCCGCGTACAGGCGGGACAGCGGGTCGTACTGGTAGAGGCCGTCGTGCAGGGTGCTGCGGCTGGTGATGTTCCAGCGCAGCACCGGGCCGAGCCGCAGCTCGCGGGCCACCGCGTAGGCCAGGGATGACTTGCCGGTGCCGGGCGGGCCGGTGACCAGCAGGGGGCGGCGCAGGTAGAGGGCCGCGTTGACCAGTTGCACCGCCTGCGGGGTGGCCCGGTAGGTCTCGGCGCGGTGCCTGCGGTCGGGCGAGGCGGCCGCGGTGTCGGCACCGTCGGCGGGCGTGGCCAGCGCCGGGCCGCCGTCGAAGGCCCGCCAGGGCGGTGGATCGGGCAGCAGGGAGATGCCGTCGTGGGGCTCCTCGGTGCCGGTGTACACGGGCCACAGGGGCATGGGACGCGGTCCTTCTCTGCGGGTCAGCCGACGGGCGAGTGCAGGCTGGCGGTCGGGTCGGGGAAACAGCGGGGGTCGTCCCACAGGAGCTGGATGTCCCGCGCCCAGTGCCGTCCGGGATCGTCGTCCGCCAGCGCTTCCTCCCGCAGCTCCTGTACGTGGCGGGGGAGTTCGGCCGGCGGGACGCCTTCGAGGCGGGCGGCGAGGGCGTCGAGGAACGCGCCGCCGGGGCAGGGCGCGTCGTCGTGCCCGGCACCGCCGCCGCAGCCCGAGCGCGACCACAGCAGGATCGGTACGGGCATGTAGAGGCCCAGCCTGAAGCTCTCGGGCACCGCGCCGGGCGGGCCGGCGAAGCCCGCGAGGTCCGCGTCGCTGTCGCGCAGGCGCTTGCGCACGCCGAACGGCTGCGCGAGGGTGCCGCAGTCCACGCGGTGCAGGGCCGCGGCGGAGCCCGCCGACAGCCGCTGCCACTTCTTGCCAAGCCGGTGCCGCAGCCGGTTGCTGCGGTACCGCGCGCCCTCGGTGACGACCACCGGGTGGGCGCAGCCCAGCGGGGTCGGATCGTCCGCGCTGCACGCCCAGTGCGCCACCGGCAGGTCGAGCCAGTCCCGGGGCAGCACGAAGGTCAGCAGTTCCTCGGCGTCCGGGGCCAGATGGGTGAAGGCCTCGTCGATGCTCCGCTGCACGTGGCGGAGCACCTCGGCGCGGGTGAGCCGGACCGTGCCCACCGGCCGGCGCTGCCCCTGCCGGTACGCCGACACCGCGACCGTGACCTGGTCCTGCCCCGCGCCGCTGCGGTCGATCTCGACGAGGATCGGCGCCCATCCGGCCGGTCCCGCCGCCCGCCCGGCCGGCCGGGCGGGCCCGTCCAGCAGCTCCGTGAGCCGGCCGGCGAACCTGGCCAGCGCCTCGGCGGGCTCCGGGACCTCCCACCGCACGTAGTCGGCCGCCGCCCGCAGCGAGGCGAATCCGCCCGGCGGGGGTTCCGGGCCGAAACCGCCGACGGCGTCCACGAAGAGCTGGTCCGGTCTGCACTCCAGCTTCTCGGTCTCCGCCAGCCGCACCAGCTCGTCCAGGCGCCGCACCAGCTCGTACGCCCCCGCCGCCGGGTCCGGGCCGCCGGCCGGGGGCGGGAGCAGCTCGCCGAGTCCGGGCCAGTAGCGGGTCATCACCTCGGTGGGCAGCATGCGGGCGACCCGGACGTCCGGCTCGGCGGCCATCTGGACGACCATGCCGACCACCCGGCCGTCCTTCAGGGTCACCGCCGCCCCGCTGAACCCGTGCCGCAGCGGCTGCCCGTGCCCGGTGACGGCCTCCAGCTGCACCCACTCGTCCGCGATCCGCTGCGCGGACACGGCCCGGTACTCCGCGATCTGGCCGTCGCCGTCGTAGCCCTCGGGGAAGCCGTAGGCCTCCAACGGCGGTGCGGGTAAGCCCTGTTCGGCGCCGGGCGGGGCGAACCCGGCCGGGTGCAGCCCGACCTCGCGGGCCAGTTCCAGCACGGCGAGGTCGCCGGGGTCGGTGTCGCCGCCCGCCCAGCCGCCGTGCACGGCCACGGTCGCCGGCACCCCGGCGAGGTCCCGGCGGCCCGGGAACGACACGGTGAGGTCGCCGGCGGAGCCGCCCGCCACGACGTGCGCGCAGGTCAGCACCTTGCTCGGGGCCACGAGGAAACCCGCGCCGAGCACCGCGCCCCCGCACTCGATCCGGGCGTGCCAGGCCTGCCCCCTCATGAGCGGGAAGCGGGCTCCGGCACGGCGGCGGGGGCGGGGACGGGAGGGGTCTGCGGGGACGGCGTGTCCGACTTCCATCCCAGCCGGACCACGAGCTGCCCCTCCGCCGCGCCCTTGGCGATGATCGCTCCGGCCTCCGCGGTCAGCTTCACGCCGAACTCCAGCTCGACGGAGTCGGGCCGCAGCGAGCCGTCGCGGAAGACGCGCAGAGCGGACTGGGCCGCGGCGCGCACGCCGTCCAGGGTGCCCTCGAAGGTGCGCGCGGCCTGTACGGCGGGGTTCTCGCCGCGCGAGACCAGCCGGGTGCCGGTCGCCGGATCCGCGATCTCCACGACGACGACCGCGCCGTCCTCCGTGGTGAACTCCACCAGTCTGCCCATAGCGCTCCGCCCCCGTGCTCTTGCCCTCGGCCGGCTCCATTGTGACGGAAGGTCACCCTCGGTGTCCCGGGTTCCGCCGCTCGTCCGCGCCGCCGCTGGCGGGAAGCCGCCAGGACGCCTTTCCGCCATGAACGGTCAACACCGCTGTCACACACGGCACATGACACTCGTCCCAGCACTCGACGCGCTCGACACGAGAAGAGGCGTGGATGACCAGAGGACCAGTCAGGCGTGGGGCGGCCCTGCTGTCGGCGGGGCTTGTGATCGCCCTGTTGCCGAACGGCCCGGCGGTCGCGCAGCAGGCCGTCACCGCGGCACGGCGCACCCCGGACACCGCCACCACCGTCACCCTCGTCACCGGCGACAAGGTGACCGTGACCGACCTGGGGCAGGGGAGGAGGACGGTCACCGTCCAGCGGCCACCGGGGGCCGCCGGCGCCGTGCGGACCCAGGTGAACGACGGCGAGATCACCGTCGTACCGGACGAGGCGCGGCCGTACCTGCGCGACGGCCGCCTGGACCGGCGGCTGTTCGACGTGAGCGGGCTCATCCGGCAGGGGCTCACCGACGCGAAGGCGGACGCGCTGCCGCTGATCGTGACCTACGGCAAGGGCGCGCGCGCCGCCACCCCGGCCGGCGCCGAGCGGACCCGGTCGCTGCCCAGCCTGCGCGGAGCCGCCGTCGAGGCCGCCCGCGGCCGGACCTTCTGGCGGTCCTTCACCCGGCACGCGGGCGTGGACAAGGTCTGGCTCGACGGCCGGGTCAAGGCCGACATGGCCGAGAGCAACGCCCAGATCGGCACCGCATCAGCCTGGGACGCGGGCCTCACCGGCAAGGGCGTCACGGTCGCCGTGCTGGACAGCGGCGCCGACCTGACCCACCCCGATCTGAAGGGCCGGGTCACCGAAAGCCGCAGCTTCATCGAGGGCCAGGAGGTCGCCGACCGCAACGGCCACGGCACCCACGTCACTTCCACCGTCGGCGGCAGCGGAGCCGCCTCCGACGGCGCGGAGCGGGGTGTGGCCCCGGAGGCCACGCTCGCGGTCGGCAAGGTGCTCAGCGACCAGGGTTCGGGCAGCGAGTCGCAGATCATCGCGGGCATGGAGTGGGCGGCGCGGGACGTGCACGCCCGGGTGATCTCCATGAGCCTGGGCTCGCCCGAGGCCAGCGACGGCACCGACCCGATGGCGCAGGCCGTGAACACCCTCTCCGCGGAGACCGGCGCCCTCTTCGTCGTCGCGGCCGGCAACACCGGCGCGCCGTCCTCCATCGGTTCGCCGGGCGCCGCCGACGCCGCCCTCACCGTAGGCGCGGTGGACTCCGGCGACCGGGCGGCCTACTTCACCAGCGCCGGACCCCGGTACGGCGACAGCGCCCTCAAGCCCGACCTCTCGGCTCCAGGCGTCGACATCCTCGCCGCCCGCTCCCAGCTCACCGAGGGCGACGGGCCGTACACCACGATGAGCGGCACCTCCATGGCGACGCCGCACGTCGCCGGAGTGGCCGCGCTGCTCGCCCAGGCCCACCCGGACTGGTCCGGCGCCCGCCTGAAGGACGCGCTGATGTCCAGCTCCACCCGGCTGGACGCGTCCCCGTACCTGCTGGGCGCCGGACGGGTCAGCGTGCCGGACGCCGTCAAGGCCGACGTCACCGCCACCGGCAGCGCCGACCTCGGCTTCCACGCCTGGCCGTACGACGCCGACAAGCCGGTGACCCGCACCCTCACCTACCGCAACTCCTCCGACGCCGACATCCGGCTGACGCTGGCCGTCGAGGGCGGACCGGAGGGCGTCGCGACCCTCGCCGACTCCGCGCTCACGGTCCCCGCGCACGGCAGCGCCTCCACCACCGTCACCGGCGACGGCTCGAAGGCCCCGGTCGGGGAGAGCGGCGGCCAGATCGTGGCCTCCGCGCCGGACGGCACCCCGGTCGCGCACACCGTGTACGGCCTGGTCAAGGAGGAGGAGCGGTACACGCTCACGGTCCACGTCAAGGACCGCGCGGGCGCGGCCACGGCCGCCGACCTCGCCGTGCAGCGGCTCGCCCAGGGCGAGGACGCCCAGCCCGCGCACGTCGGCGACACCGGCACGCTGAAGCTGCGGCTGAAGCCGGGCGCCTACAGCCTGACCTCCTTCCTCGACGTGCGCGGCAGCCACGGCGCCGACTCGCTCGGCCTCGGCTTCCTCGCCGCCCCCGAGATCACCCTCGACCGCGACCGGGACGTCACCCTGGACGGACGGAAGCTGCGCGAGGTGAAGGCGGACGTCCACCGGCGCACCGAGACCCGGCAGCTCCTCATGGAGTACGACCGGACGGCGAACGGCGCCGACCTATTCGGCGCGGTCCAGGTGCCGCTCGCCTACGACAGCGTCTTCGCCGCGCCCACCGCGAAGGTCACCGAGGGCGCCTTCGAGTACCGGACCGTGTGGCGGCTCGCCAAGCCGCTGCTGGAGGTCAAGGGCGTCGACGAGGCGACCGTGCAGGCGGGCGGCTCGCTCGTCGAGGGCCGTACGAAGCTGGCGCTGACCGACGTCGGCGACGGGCCGGTCACCGGGGCCGCGGGCAAGGCGGTGCTCGCGCACCTCGCCGACGGCGCCGACCCGGCCGCGCTGGCCCAGGCGGCCCAGGACGCGGGCGCGAAGGCGCTGTTCGTCACGGACGACGCCCCCGGCCGGCTGATGGCCTGGTGGGGCACGGACGACAACGCCGACCGGCCGTTGCAGATCGCCACGGTGAGCAAGGCGGACGCGGCCCGGCTGCGGGCGGCCGGCAAGGTCGACATGACCGGCACCCGCAACTCCCCGTACGTGTACGACCTGTCCGAGGGGCACCCCGGCGCGATCCCTGACCGGGACCTCACCTACGCGCCCTCCGGCCGTCAACTGGCCGCCGTGCACAACCGGTTCCACGCCGCCCAGCCGATGAGCGGCGGGGAGTTCCGGTACTCGATCACCGGCACCTTCCCCATCGGGCTCGGCTTCCAGGAGCGCGTCGACCTGCCGTTCGAGCGCACCGACTACGTCTCCACCGGTCCCGGCCAGCTCTGGCACGAGTCCGTCACCGCCCGCGACGGGGCGCTCGAGGAACGCAGCGGACTGGTGCGCTACGAGGGCGGCTCGCGGCCGGAGCTGAACTGGTTCCGTCCGGTGTGGCACCCGTGGCTGGGCACCGGCCTCGGCTGGGGGCAGCAGCGCGCCGGGAACCAGATCCAGCTGAACACCCCCGGCTGGGGCGACTCCGGGCCCGATCACACCGGCTTCGGCGACGTGTGGAGCGAGGGCAGCGGGATGAGCCAGACCACCGCCGTCTACCTCGACGGCACGCTGGTCGGCCGACGGGCCAGCGGCTCCACCGCCTACGTGTGGGACGCGCCCGCCGACGAGCACACCTACAAGGTGGTCACCGACACCGCTGCGGACCCCGGCCTCTGGAAGCCCGGCACCGAGGGCCACAGCGAGTGGACGTTCCGGTCCGCGGCCACCCCGGAGGACCGCTGGACCTACCTGCCGCTGATCAACCTCGCCTTCGACGTCGACACCGACCTGGCCGGCACGGTGCCCGCCGGGCACCGCGTACCGGTCGGGATCGCCGCCTCGTACGTGGCGAAGGCCTCCGGCACCGGAACCCTCGGCGGCGGCCGGCTCGAGGCGTCCTACGACGACGGCGCCACCTGGCGGACCGTCCCGCTCACCGCGGACAGGAACGCCTCCTGGCACGGCACCCTGACCGTGCCGCGCGACGCCGCCCACGTCTCCCTGCGGGCCTCGGCCCGGGACGACAGGGGCGGCTCGGTCACCCAGGAGATCACCCGGGCGGTGGGGGTGCGGTGACCCTGGGAGCGGGGGCGGTCCACGGGCCGCCCCCGCTCCCAGGGCCGGCCGGGGGGCCTCAGGGCCCGGGGTGGTACATGACGCCCCGGATCACGCCCAGCTCCACCAGGTCCTGCGGGCGGATGCGCAGCTGTCCCGCGGTCGCCTCCACCTCCTCGGGCGCCCGCTTCAGGATGGCCGCCGCCAGTTCCGGGGCGATCACCGAGAAGTAACTGTCCGGGGTGGCCCAGGTGTTGCCGGGCGCGGCAAGCGCGAGAGCCCCGCCGGAGCCGCCCTCGCCGATGACCAGCGTGGTGATCGGCACCCGGGCGGCCGCCACCGCCCCGAACACCTCGGCGATCGCGGCGCCGGCCCCCTGCCGTTCGGCCTCGGCGTCATTGGCCGCCCCCGGCGTGTCCACCAGGGTCAGCACCGGGATGCCCAGCCGGTCCGCCAGCCGGATCAGCCGGGCCGCGGTCCGGTACCCGGCGGGCCGGGTCGCCGCCCCGGTCTGCGCGGCGTAGGCCACCGTACGGCCGTCCCGCTCGCCGAACCCGCAGAGCATGCCCTCGGGGTCGCTGCCGCCGCAGCGATCGCCGTGCACGGCCACCCGGCGGGTGAAGTAGGTGTCCAAGTAGGCCCGGGCGCGCGGCCGTTCGGCGGAGCGGGCCCGCAGGACGGCCGCCCAGCCGGTCTCCGGAAGGGCGGGCGCGCCCAGCGCGTGCGGCGCCGGGGCCTCCCGCGCCGGGCTGGTGAGCAGCCTGAGCCAGAGCCCCAGCGTCCGGCGCAGCTCCCCGGGCGGCACCACCGCGTCCGCCGACCCCGCGGCCACCTGTGCCTCCGCCGTGTAGGCGGCCGGATCGGCGTCCGGCGGCCGTACCCGGGAACCGGCGAAGCCCACCTGGGCGCCGGGGAGGGCCAGGACCACGTCGGCCCCGGCGCCCAGGGTGGCCCAGCCGCCGCCGGTCGTCGGGTCCCGCAGCACCGCGATCTGCGGCAGCCCCGCCTCCCGGGTGAGCGCCGACTCGCGGGCCACCCGCTGGAGCTGGGTCAGCGCGAGCATGCCCTCCTGCATCCGGCTGCCGCCGGTGGCGACCAGCGGCACGACCGGCAGCCGGTGGGCGCGGGCGTGCCGGTACGCGGCCTCCAGGCGGTCGCCGGTGCGCTCGCCGAGGGAGCCGCCGAGGAAGCCGAACTCGAAGGCGATCAGCACCGCCCGGGTGCCGTCGACGCCGGCGGTGCCGCACACCACGGACTCGTCCTCGCCGGTGCGCTCCGCGGCCGCGGCGCGCGCGGCGTCGTAGCCCTCCCAGGCGAGGGGGCCGTCGGCCCTGAAGCCCCCGAGGGGAGGCGGGAGTTCGGTGAAGCTCGCCGCGTCCGCGACCAGCGCGAGCATTTCCCGTGCGGACCGCCGCTCAGGCATCGGCCACCAGCGCCCGCTTCATGATCTTCCCCATGTCGTTGCGGGGCAGGACGTCCAGGTGGCGGACCACGCGCGGCCGCTTGTGCGGGGCGAGCCGCCGGGCCACGTGGTCGGCGAGCTCGGCGTCGGACGGCGGCGCCTGCGGGTCGGCGGGGACGATCCACGCCACGATCCGCTCGCCCAGGTCCGCGTCCGGCTCCCCGGTGACCGCCGCCTCCCGCACCCCCGGATGCTCCAGCAGCGCGTTCTCGATCTCGCCCGCCCCGATCTTGTAACCGCCGCTCTTGATCAGGTCGGTGGCCTTGCGCCCGACGATGCGGACGTAGCCGTCGGGCTCGCGCACCGCCATGTCGCCGGTGCGGAACCAGCCGTCCGCGGTGAACGCGGCGGCGGTGGCGTCGGGCCGGTTGAGGTACTCGGTGAACAGGTTCGGGCCGCGCACCTGGATCTCGCCGACGCTCTCCCCGTCGAACTCCGTGAGCGGCGTGCCGTCCTCCTCCACCAGCCGCAGCTCCACCCCCGGCAGCGGCACCCCGACCGTCCCGGCCCGGGGCTCGCCGTCCGCCCGCACGCTGGTGTTCATGAGCGTCTCCGTCATGCCGTACCGCTCGATCACCCGGCGGCCGGTCGCGGCGGCGATCCGCTCGTGGTCGTGCACGGGCAGCGCGGCGGAGCCGGAGACCAGCAGCCGGGCCCCGGCGAGCGCCTTGGCCAGCTCCGGATCGCCCGGGAGGGCCTCGGCGATGCGGTGGTACATCGTCGGCACCCCGAAGAGCATGGTCGCGCCCGCGTTCAGCTCGCGCGTCACGCCCTCGGTGCCGAACCGCCCCAGGTGGCGCACCGAGCCGCCCCGGCGCAGCGGGCCGAGGACGCCCAGCACCAGCCCGTGTACATGGAACAGGGGCAGCCCGTGCACCAGCACGTCCCGTTCGGTCCACCGCCAGGCGTCGGCGAGCGCGTCCAGGGTCGCGGTCAGGGCCCGGCGCGGGATGACCGCGCCCTTGGGCGGCCCGGTGGTGCCGGAGGTGTAGACGACCAGCGCCGGGTCGCCGTCGCCGGCCGCGTCCTCGGGCAGCGGGCCGCGCGGGCCGGCGTCCACGTCCACTCGCGCCAGGCCGGCGAGCGCGGCCGGGAGCCGGGCTCCGGGCGCGGCCAGGACCAGGTCCGGCGCGCTGTCGGAGACGATGTGCGCCAGCTCCTTGTCGCCCGACTTCGGGTTCAGCGGCACCGCGGCCGCACCGGCGAGCAGCGTGCCGGTGACCGCGACGGCGGTCTCCAGCTCCGGGGTCGCCCACACGGCGACCCGGCCGGCGCCGGCCAGGCGCGCGGCGAGCGCGCCCGCGGCGCCCGCGAGCTCGCCGTACGTCAGCGACCGCTCGCCGAACCGCAGGGCGACCCGGTCGACCGGGCCGTCCACCAGGGCGGGGAAGAGGGAGGACACGCGGCGCACTCCTTGGACTCGGGGGCTTCGGCCCTCCCTTCCTACACCAGCCGCCGCGTTCCCACGACGGCGCTCAAGTCCGCCGCGAGCCGCAGCTCGGCGGAGCGCAGCGCGGGATGCCCGAGCCAGTGCAGCCGCGCCCGGTCCACCGCGCCCTCGTGCAGCGGCGGCCAGCCGGTGGCCGGGGTGAAGTCGTCGACGACGACCGTCCCGCCGGGCGCGAGCAGTTCGGCCACGTCGGCCGGTTCGTCCCCCGGCGCCTTGCCCTGCCCGCCCCCGTCGAGGACGAGCAGGTCGAACGGGCCGTGCTCGGAGATCCGCCGCCAGTCGCCGGTGAGCACCGTGACCCCGGGCCGGTCCGCGAAGACCCCGGCGGCGAGCCGCGCCCGCTCGGGGTCCCGCTCCACGCTGTACAGCCGCACGCCCGGCCGGGCCCCGGAGGCCAGCCAGGCCAGCCCCACCCCGAGCCCGGTGCCGGTCTCCCCGATCCGGGCGCCGGCCCCACCCGCCAACGCGTGCAGCAGACGGCCCTGTTCGGGCCGGCAGGAGTACGGGAAGCCGTGGGCGCGGGCGGCGGCCAGGGCGTCCCGCACGAGGGGCGGGAGCCCGGCCGCACCGCCGTACGCGTCGGTGCCGTCGGTCGCCATCCGATCTTTCTAGCCGACCGGGGCGGCGGGCGCGGCGGCGGGGACGACATCGGCCACGACACAGCTCACGTTGTCCGGGCCGCCCGCCGCGTTGGCCGCGTCGATCAGCTCCCGTACCGCCTGCCCGGGGTCCGTCCCGCCGGCGAGCAGCTCCTTGATCCGCGCGTCGGCCACGACCCCCGTCAGACCGTCCGAGCACAGCAGGTACCGGTCGCCCGCCCGGGCCTCCCGCAGCATCAGATCGGCGGCCACCGCGGGCCCGTCGGTGCCGAGCGCCTTCAGCAGCATGGCCCGCTGCGGGTGGCTCTCCGCCTCCTCGGGGCTCAGCCGCCCCTCGTCGATCAGCGACTGCACCACGCTGTGGTCGTGGCTGATCCGGAACAGTCCGCCGTCCCGCAGCAGATACGCCCGCGAGTCGCCGATGTGCACGAGCGCCAGCTTCGAGCCCGTCCACAGCAGCGCCGTCAGCGTGGAGCCGACCTCCGGGCTGCCGTCCGCCAGGTCCCGCACGGCCTCGCCGGCCGAACGCACCGCGTCCTCCAGCAGGTTCAGCACGTCACCGGCGCCCGGTTCCTCCCCCTCGTCCAGGAACCTCAGCGCCTCGACGGCCGCTCTGCTCGCGGACGCCCCCGCCGGGCCGCAGCCGTCGGCCACGGCGAGCAGCCTGCGGCCCGCGTACACGGAGTCCTGGTTGGACGGGCGGACGTGCCCGCGGTCGGAGTGGGCGGCATAACGCAGTTCCAGCATGGTGGTGTGGTCCCTTCTCGGCTCTCCGGTCAACTGGTCGACGAGGAAGGCGGCGAGATCCCGTCGTACGGCCGTCTCCGCCTCGACCCGCGCCCAGTACGCCCGGACCTCGTGTGCGGCCTCGGCCGCGTCCAGGGCGCACACCGCGCGTATCTCGGCCAGCGGCATGCCGAGCCGCCGCAGCCAGGCCACGAGCCGGGCCCGCTGAAGCTGCTCCACGGCGTAGTAGCGGTAGCCGGTGTCCGGGTCGACCCGGGCCGGCCGCAGCAACTCCAGCTCGTCGTACAGCCGCAGCGCCTTCGGCGACAGCCGGCTCGCCTTGGCGAAGGCGCCGATCGTCAGCAGCTCCATACGGACCTCAGCTCCACGGGAATCCCGTCCTCAGGGGAACGCCGTCCGGGGGAACGCCGCGTTCCTCGCTTCCGCCACCGATGCTGGGGCTTCCCCGAAGGTGAAGGTCAAGCGGGCTGTCCCGGTTCCCGGCGCGGTTGTTAGCCTCGCAACCGATCGAACCGCCGTACGACAGGGAGCCCGCCGTGCCCCGTATCGCCCTCGCCACCTACGACCCCGGCGACCGCCCGAGCAGGGACCGCGACCTGCCGGTGCTGGTGGACGCCCTGCGGGAGGCCGGCGCCGACGCGGAGGCCCGGTACTGGGACGACCCGGCGGCCGACTGGGCCGGCTACGACCTCGTCCTCATCCGCTCGACCTGGGACTACAGCTGGCGCGCCGCGGAGTTCGGGGCGTGGGTGGACCGGGTCGGCGCTCTGACCCGGCTGGCCAACCCGGCGGCCGTGGTGCGCTGGAACTCCGACAAGCGCTACCTCGGCGAGCTGGCGGCGGCCGGTGTGCCCACCGTCGAGACCCGCTACGTCGCCCCCGGCGAGCCCGCCGAGCTGCCCGGCGACCATGAGTACGTGATCAAGCCGACCTCCGGCGCGGGCGCCCGGTTCGCCGCCCGCTACACCCCGGACCGGCACGAGACGGCCGTACGGCAGCTCGCCCGGATGCACGCGGAGGGCTTCACCGCGATGGTGCAGCCGTACCTGCGGAACATAGACGTCAGCGGGGAGCGGGCGCTGCAGTTCTTCGGCGGGCGCCTGCTGCACGCCAGCCGCAAGGGGGCCGTCCTCGCGCCCGGCACCCCCTACGACGCCGAGAAGGTGGCCCACCCCGGCCTGGAGCCCTGGCAGCCCACGGACGCCGAACTCGCCGTGGCCGAGAAGGCGCTGGCGTCCGTGCCCGGAGCCCCCGGGCTGCTGTACGCGCGCGTGGACCTCGTCGACGGGGAGGACGGCCTGCCCCGGGTGATGGAACTCGAACTGGTGGAGCCGAACCTCTTCCTCTTCCTGCACCCCGCCTCCCTGCCCCGGGTCGTGGAGGCGATCCTGGCGGCGGCCGGCTGAGCCCGCACGCGCCGTCCCGGCCCGCGTTCAGTCCCGGACGGTGCCGGCTGAGCCCGCACGCACCGCCCCGGCCCGCGTTCAGTCCCGGACGGCGGTGCGCTGGAGCAGCCCCCAGGTGAACTCGGCGACCACCTCGTGCCGGACGCCGTCCCGGCCGGGCGCCGAGAAGGCCAGGCCCCAGCGCGTGGGGGCGGTGCCCTCCAGCGGACGGGCCGGGGCGAAGGCGCGGGCGGCCTCGTCGACCGTGCAGGACCACGGGGTGAGGTCGTCCAGGGTGCGCAGGGCGGGGGCGGGCGCGCCCGGCGCCCGCACCAGCCACTCGTTCCACACCGCGCCGTCGGGGGAGACCAGCACCTCGAAGCGCAGGTCCGGCCAGAGCGGGAGCGCCCACCGCCGGGCCTCGCAGTCGACGTCCCCGAGGCGGCGCGGGACGACGGACTCCGGCTCGCCCAGCACGGAGCGGTAACGCGCGGCGGCGGAGCGGGACCTGGGGGAGCGGACCATCGCCTGCCAGCGCTTGTTGGCCTCCCGCATCTCCGCGACGGACGCCCCGAGCCGGCGCCGCGCCCCGTCGACCAGGTCCGGGTTGTGGTCGGCCATGCGGCGCAGCAGCACGAGCTGGAAGTCGAGACGCATGACACCCATGGTGCCGTGGAGGCGTCCGGGCCCATTGCCCGGGCAACCCCGCATGGCTAGCCTGTGTTCGTCATGCCGATCGTCTGTTGAAATCTCGAACACAGACGCTTAGACCCAAGGGAGGGGGCCGGACGTGGGACGCCTCGTGCCTGCCGTGACCCGGGCTCTCGACATTCTTGAGCTGTTCCTCGACGGGGACGGGACGCTCTCCGCCCCCGACATCGTGCGCAAGCTGCAACTGCCGCGCACCACCGTGCACGAGCTGGTCACCACGCTCTCCGCACGCTCGTACATCGTGCCCGTGCCGGGCCAGCCCGGACGGTACCGGCTCGGGGTGCGCCCCTACCAGCTCGGCAGCCGGTACGCCGAGCAGCTCGACCTCGCGGCCGAGGGCCAGCAGGTGGCCCGCTCGGTGGCGGAGACCTGCGACGAGACCGTCCACGTGGCCATCCTCGAAGGCACCGACGTCATCTACATCGCCAAGGTCGACTCCACGCACGCCGTGCGCATGGTGTCGGCCGCCGGCCGCCGGCTGCCCGCCCACTGCACCTCCGTCGGCAAGATGCTGCTCGCCTCGCTGCCCGAGCAGGAGCTGACGGCACGGATACCGGACGGCGCCGAGCTGACCGCGATGACGCCCAACAGCATCACCGATCCCGGCGCGCTGCGCGAGGCCCTCGCACGGATCCGGGAGCGGGGCCTGGCGGTGGAGAGCCGCGAGTCCAACCCGGATGTGTCCTGTGTGGCGGCCCCGGTGCGCGACCGGGCCGGGAAGGTGGTCGCCGCGCTGTCCATCTCGGTCCCCATGATCCGCTGGAGCGACGAGCGCGTGGCCGAGCTCGAACAGCTCGCCGCCAAGGGCGCGGCGGAGCTGTCGGAGCGGCTGGGCCACCGGGGGACGGTGTGAGGGCCGGGGCCGCGGCGCGGTACGGGATCGCCGTACGGGCCGAGGCGGAGCTGGGCGAGGGCCCGACCTGGGACCCGGCGGCCGGCCGCCTCCTGTGGGTCGACGTCCTCGGCATGCGCGTGCACACCTACGACCCCTCCTCCGGCCGCCGGACGGTGCGCACCACCGAGCAGCACGTCGGCGCGGCCAAGCCGCGGGCGGGCGGCGGCCTGGTGCTGAACCTGCGGGACGGCGTCGCACTGCTGGACCCGGACGGCGCCTTCCGCTGGCTGCACCGCGAGCCGGTCCCGGGCCGTCGTGCGAACGACGCGGCGGTGGCCCCGGACGGGGCGCTCTGGGCGGGCACGATGCGGTACGACGAGGCGACGGGGGGCGGCACCCTCTCCCGGCTGACCGGCGACGGCGGCGTGCGGACCGTCCTGCCCGACGTCACCGTCAGCAACGGCCTGGGCTGGAGCCCGGACGGCCGGCTGATGTACTACGCCGACACCCCGACCCGGCGGGTGGACGTCTTCGACCACGACGCGCAGGGCGTGGTCCGGGGGCGGCGGCCGCTGGTGGAGATCGAGGAAGGCGCCGGGTTCCCGGACGGGCTCACGGTCGACGCGGACGGGTGTGTGTGGGTGGCGCTGTGGGGCGGGGGCGCGGTGCGGCGGTACACGCCGGGCGGCGAGCTGGACCTCGTGGTCGAGGTGCCGGCGCCGCTGACCACCGCGTGCGCGTTCGGCGGGCCGGACCTGACGGACCTGTACATCACCACCGCTCGCGTGGGGCTGCGGGCGCCGCACCCGGTCTCCGGTTCGGTGCTGGTCGTGCCGGGGGTCGGGCGGGGGGCGCCGCAGCCGGCGTTCGCCGGGTGAGGCCGCTCATCGCCGGGTAGGGCCCGGCTCGTGACCCCGTGTCAGCACGTCGCCGCCCGCGGCCGCCGGCACGGGGTCTTCCGCGTGCCGGCGGCCACCGTCGGCGCCCATGCCTGCGAGGTCTGCTCGACCCATTGACGCGGAAGCGCTTCGACTCTACGGTCCCGTTCGAAGTCACGAGCCTGATCCGAAATGTCGAACAGCAGTGACCGCCGCCCGGCCGGCCGGACGAGGCGGGCGACCGGCCGGAACGCGCGCCCCGCGGACGCCCGCCACGCCCCGGCCACCCACCCCGAAAGGCACCCATGAGCAGCCGCACCGCCCGCTTCACGCTCGACCCCGCCTTCACCGTCGGCGCGGTGAACCCCCGCCTGTTCGGCTCCTTCGTGGAACACCTCGGCCGCTGCGTCTACACGGGCGTCTTCGAGCCCGGCCATCCCGCGGCCGACGCCGACGGCCACCGCACCGACGTCCTCGACCTCGTGCGCGAACTCGGCGTGACGGTGATCCGCTACCCCGGCGGCAACTTCGTCTCCGGCTACCGCTGGGAGGACTCCGTCGGCCCGGTCGAGGACCGGCCCCGCCGGCTCGACCTCGCCTGGCACTCCACCGAGACCAACCGGTTCGGCCTCTCCGAGTACA
The DNA here is from genome assembly GCF_007176755.1 of Streptomyces sp. 1-11. Taxonomy (GTDB): domain Bacteria; phylum Actinomycetota; class Actinomycetes; order Streptomycetales; family Streptomycetaceae; genus Streptomyces. The sequence continues at coordinate 158,974 of NZ_BJTV01000006.1, read as the reverse complement.
TCGCCTTCCTGCGGAAGATCGGCCCGCAGGCCGAGCCGATGATGGCCGTCAACCTCGGCACCCGGGGCGTCGCCGAGGCCCTGGAACTCCAGGAGTACGCCAACCACCCGGCCGGCACCGCCCTCGCCGACCTGCGCGCCGCCCACGGCGACAAGGAGCCCTTCGGCATCCGGCTGTGGTGCCTCGGCAACGAGATGGACGGCCCCTGGCAGACCGGCCACAAGACGGCCGAGGAGTACGGCCGGATCGCGGCCGAGACGGCCCGGGCGATGCGCCAGCTCGACCCCGGCGTCGAACTGGTCGCCTGCGGCTCCTCCGGCCAGGCCATGCCCACCTTCGCCGCATGGGAGGCCACGGTCCTGCGGGAGACCTACGAACTCGTCGACCTCATCTCCCTGCACGCCTACTACGAGCCCGTCGACGGCGACCTGGACTCCTTCCTCGCCTCGGCGGTCGACATGGAGTCCTTCATCGAGAACGTGGTGGCCACCGCCGACCACGTGGGCGCCGGCCTGAAGTCGAAGAAGAGGATCGACCTCTCCTTCGACGAGTGGAACGTCTGGTACCTGTCGAAGTGGCAGGAGCACGCGCGGGACGCCGGCCAGGGCGACTGGCCGGAGGCCCCCAGGCTCCTGGAGGACAACTACAGCGTCACCGACGCCGTCGTCCTCGGCTCGCTGCTGATCGCCCTGCTCCGGCACGCCGACCGGGTCACCGTGGCCTGCCTGGCGCAGCTCGTCAACGTGATCGCCCCGATCATGACCGAGCCCGGCGGCCCGGCCTGGCGGCAGACCACGTTCTTCCCGTTCGCCCAGGCCTCCCGGTACGGGCGCGGCGAGGTCCTCGACGTCCGCGTGGACTCGCCGACGTACCGGACACGCAAGTACGGCGAGGCCGATCTGCTGCACGCCACCGCCGTGCGCGCGGCGGACGGCACGGTCACCGTCTTCGCGGTCAACCGGGACCGCACCGGGCCGCTGCCGCTGGAGGTGACCCTGAACGGCCTCGGCCTGAGAGCCGTCACCGAGCACAGCGCCCTCGCGGACGCCGACCCCGACGCCCGCAACACCCTGGACGACCCGGAGCGGGTCACCCCGCACCCGGTCCGCGGGACCGCCCTCGCGGACGGCGTCCTCACCGCCGTGCTGGAGCCGCTGTCCTGGAACGTGATCCGGCTGGCGTAGGCCGGGACCCGGCGCCGGGGGCTCAGCGGCCCGGGGAGGGCACCGGGCTCAGCGGCCGGGGGAGGGCACCGGGTTCACCGGTGTCCCGCCGGCCGCCTTGCCCAGCAGGGTCAGACCCACCTTGCCCGGACCGGACTCCGTGGTGAACTCCGACAGCACCGCCAGCGCCAGGGTGTTGGTGCCACGGGTGCGCAGGATGCCGTTCGGCAGCACGAAGGTGTGCTGCGGGCCGACGTTGTTGATGTACTGGCCCATGTTCCAGCCGTTGAGGAAGATCTGCGTCCGGTAGGCCCGGTACGGGTCGTCCTCCAGCGTCAGGCCGATCGAGGCGTCGATGTCGCCCGGCACGGACAGCCGGAACGTGGTCCGGTACCAGGTCACGCCCTGCCGCCGCTCGGCCCGCGGGAAGGTGACCGGCTTCCAGTCCCGGTCGGGGAAGCCGGGCAGGTGCCAGCCCTCCCGCTCGCCGAACAGGCCGCCGTTGTTCTGCGGCCCGCGCACCGGGTCCGGCGCCGCCTCGCCCTGGATGCGCCACGTCACCTTCGGCGAGGCCCCCTTGAAGTGGGCGGCGGTCAGCCCGCGGGCCGCCTTGTGGGTGTCAAGCGCCTTGCCGTCCTGGTCGTGCTGCATCCGCCGGACCAGCACCGACAGCACGTGCCGGCCGGATCGGCGCAGCCGCCCGGGCACCGGGAACACCGCTGTGGCGTCCCAGCTCCCCTTGCGGATGGTGGTGTCCTTGTCCGGCACCGGCATCCGGTGGGTGCCCAGCGGCTCCCCGTCCAGCCAGGCCATCAGCAGGCCCTGGGTGCCGGTGGTGTAGGCGAGCGAGATCTCCTCGAGGCCGGCGGCGTCCGCGAAGGCGCCCCGGTACCAGACGTCCCCGTAGTGGAAGCCGTAGTCGTCCGCGAACAGCACCGGCCCGCCCTTCGGGACGGGCGTCGTGCTGAACGAGGCGGTCCGGTCGGCGACCCGCCACTTCGAGTCGTCGAAGTTGGGGCCCGCCTCCGGGTTCTCGGTCCGCGTCCGCCAGCCGCCCAGCGCGGGCAGCGCCACCTCCGGCACGGCGGGCAGCAGCCCGGTCGTCATCAGGCTGCCGGACATGGTGACCCGGGTCGGCACCTTGCGTCCGTTCCACACCAGACTCGTGATGCCGCGCGGTCCCCACACCTCCACGCCGGTCGTCCCGGTGACGTCACCGGTCAGATGGACCTCGGAGCCGCGCACCTCGGCGTGGCGCAGCAGCGCCGGGCCGTACACCAGCAGCGTCCCGGACGGGGTGTCGTACGGGAACATGCGCACCGAGGTCGCGTCGTCGGCGAAGAGCAGCAGCAGCGGTGTGTCGCTCTCGCCCTGTGCGACCGACACCCGGGTCAGGCCGCCCTGTCCGAGGGGCACGTTCACATGGAGCTTGTCGCTCTCGAACGTCCAGGCCGCCTCCGGGTCGAGCCGCATCACCAGCGGCTCGACCGGGCACTTCAGCACCAGCTCCGCCATGTCGTCGCGGCGGCCCGCGAACACCGCGATGTCCTGCCGCCCGACGGACAGGCACATCACGGGCTGCGCGGTGCTGTACTTCAGCGTCCGGCTGCCGAGGGAGAGCCCGGTGGTCAGCATGCGGGCGTCGCGCGCGGGCACGGTGATCCGCAGCTTGCCCTCGTGGGTGGGCAGGTCGGTGGTGACCGGGGCCGAGCCGTCGTTGCGGGCCACGTACACATGGCTGCCGGTGTCCGGGTTGGTCAGGTGGTAGACCTTCAGCCCCTCCGCCTTCACGTCCGCCGCCCGGTCCAGCCGGGCGAAGTCGGGCACGCGCCGCAGCAGGTGCCCGAGCTGGTGCAGCGGGGCGATCTTCTCGGTGACGTTGCGGCCCTCATCGATGGCCGCCCCGTAGTCGTACGAGGTGTAGACGACCGGCGCGGGCAGCCAGCCCCACGAGGTGCCGCCGAAGGCCATGTACACGTTGTGCAGGGTGAGGCCGTTGGCGAGGTTGGTGAGGTAGAAGCGGCGCTCGTAGGCCGCGTCCCGGGTGCGCCGGGCCTCGGCGTAGCCCTTGCCGTCGAACCAGGCCCCGCCCCACGGGTCGAACCAGCCGCCGCCGAACTCGGGCACGAACCCGGGCGTGTGCGGCGAGGCGGTGGCGCCGCCGGTGAGGCCGCCGGGCCCGTAGTGCCCCCAGTCCGGCGGCACCTGGGCCGGCGAGGGGTACCCGTCGAAGCCGTACAGCCAGCCGCCCTTCTCGCCGCCGGTGTCGAACGTGCCGGGGATCCAGTGGCCGTTGCGGCCCTTGTCGTTGTGGAAGAGGGGTACGTCGATCCCGTCGGAGCGGACCTTCTTGTACAGGTGGGACATGTAGTCCCGGCCGGTCGCCTCGTCGACGTGGGAGTCGTACTCGTTCTCGATCTGGTAGAGCAGCACCGTGCCCCGGCCCTGGGTGAACAGGTGCCGGCGGGCGATCCGGTCGACCTGGGTCAGCCACTCGTCGACGTGGCGGAGATAGGCCGGGTCGGCGGTGCGGGCCTTGCCCTGCGCCGCCGTCAGCCAGCCCGGGAAGCCGCCGCCGTCGACCTCCGCGTTGATGTACGGGCCGGGCCGCAGCAGGACGTAGAGCCCGGTCTCGGCGGCCGTGCGCAGGAACAGGTCGAGGTCCCGTACGCCGGTGAAGTCGTAACGGCCGGGGGCGGGGGAGTGGTAGTTCCACGCCACGTAGACGCTGACGGCGTTGAAGCCGTGTGCCCGCATCTTCTGCAGCACGTCCCGCCACAGGGAGGGGCTGGGCAGCCGGAAGGGGTGCATCTCGCCGGACCACACCACCAGGCGCTTGCCGTCGACCAGGAGCGAGTAGGCGTCGTACCCGATCGTGTGGCGCTCGCCGTCGGCGCCCGGCGGGGCCGGCGCCGGACCGGTGGGCACGCTGCGCGCCGCGAACGCCGAGGGCGCCCCGGGGCCGCCGCTGCCGCCCAGGGCGAAGCCGAGCGCGGCCGAGCCGGCCAGCGCACTGAAGGTACGTCTGCTGAGCGCCAAGGTGGATCCTCCCGGGCGATCTTACGGGGGCGCGGTCCGGCCATTCTCCATGGAGACACGCCCCACAATGGACCCATGAGGATCTCGGCGCGGGCGGATTACGCGGTACGGGCGGTGCTGGAGCTGGCCGTACGGGAGGGTAACGGCCCGGTGAAGGCAGAGGAAATCGCTGTCGAGCAGGACATCCCCCACAAGTTCCTGGAGGGCATCCTGGGTGATCTCAGGAGGGCGGGGGTCGTCGACAGCAGGCGCGGCGGCGGTGGCGGCTACCGGCTGGCCCGGGCCGCGGCCGCCATCACTGTGGCGGATGTCATCCGGGCGGTGGACGGTCCGATCGTGTCGGTGCGCGGAGAGCGCCCGACGGGCCTGGCCTACACGGGCACGGCCCAGCCCCTGCTCCCGCTGTGGATCGCCCTGCGCGCCAATGTGCGCCGCATCCTGGAGGGCGTCACCGTCGCCGACCTCGCGGCCGGATCCCTGCCCGGGCCGGTCGAGGCGCTGGCGGCCGAACCGGCGGCCTGGGAGAACCCCTGAGGGTGGCGTGGCCGCCGGGGCGCGGGGTGGACGCCGCGGCCTGAGGCGGGCGCCGGGGCGCGGGCGGGCGCCGGGGCGCGGGGCGCGTGAAAAGCCGGAAGTGAATGGCCGGAGTTCGCCCTGCCGGGCCGGCGCGGGGCTTCCTACGATTCCCCTCGCCTCCCCGCCCTTCACAGGTTCCACACAGTTTCTTCAACGGTGAACGGACGGGTCGGAGGTCGCACCCCCCACTCGACAACCTGGAGAAACCATGGCTGGTGGACTCCTGCTGGGCGGCGCCGTAGCCGCTCTGCTCACCACCGCGCTACCCGCCCAGTCCCCCTCCTCCGTCTTCGACGACCCGCCCCCGGACAAGATCGTCATCGACGTGGCCACCGTGAACGGCTCCGGCTGCCCGGCCGGCACGGCCGCCGTCGCCGTCTCGCCGGACAACACCGCCTTCACGGTGACCTACAGCGACTACCTGGCCCAGGCCGGCGGTAACTCCGACCCCACGGCCTTCCGCAAGAACTGCCAGCTCAACCTGGTCGTGCACGTGCCCCAGGGCTTCACCTACGCGATCGCCAGCGCGGACTACCGGGGCTTCCTCTCCCTCCAGCCCGGCGCCACCGCCACCCAGAAGGCGTCGTACTACTTCCAGGGCTCCTCGAACACCGCGGCGAAAACCCATCCGTTCAGCGGCGCCTACAACGACGACTGGCAGGCCACCGACCAGACCGACTGGGCCCAGCTGGTCTGGGCGCCCTGCGGGGTGCTGCGCAACTTCAACATCAACACCGAACTGCGCGTGAACGCGGGCAGCACCAGCCCCGGCAAGGTCAGCTTCATGACGATGGACTCCACCGACGGCGACATCAGCACGGTGTACCACCTGGCCTGGAAGGAGTGCCCGCGCGGTTAGCCGCGCCCGCTACCGGCCCGCGCCGGCGTGACCGAGGAAGCGTGCCCAGGCGGAAGGGGAGAGGGCGAGCCGGCCGCCCTCCCTGTCCTTGGAGTCGCGGACGTGGATGAGGGTGGGGGTGGGGGCGACCTCTACGCAGTCGCCGTCGCCGCCGCTGCTGTAGCTCGACTTGCGCCAGGCCAGGGCGACTTCGATGCAATTGTCGCCGGAGCCGCTGCTGTAGCTGCTCTTGAACCACGCCAGTTCGGAGGTGCTCATGCGTCTCCTTGCATCCGTTGCAGCAGGCTCAAGGAGTCCCGGATGGTGAGAGCCTGTGAACGCATCCTGGCATATCGGCTCTGGAGCACACTGACCACCTTTTGGTCGGCGATGAACTGTCCGCTCTCCTGTCCCTCGCTGTAGGCGAACCACTTGTGCTTCCGGTCCTCCAGTAATGCGATGGGCCCGTGAAGTCCAGCGTGCGACGGCTGAGCCAGCGGCATGATCTGCACTTCTACGTTGCGCAGTTGTGCCATCTCAAGCACATGCGCGATGGCCCCGCGGGTGACCTCCCGACCGCCTGTGCACCGGAGGAACACGTGTTCCTCGACGATGAAGTTGAAGGCGGTGTTCGGCCGCTCGCGCAGCAGGCGCTGACGGTCGGCACGAGCGGCCCAACTGGCCTCGATCTGCTCATCGCTCAGTGGCGGTAGCTCGTCGGCGAACAATTGCCTCGCGAACGCCTCGGTCTGCAACAGGCCGGGGATCATCCTGCACTCGTAGTTGAAGAGGTTGATCGCCGTTTGCTCAAGGGCAGCCCACCGCCGGAACCAGGATGCGAGCCCCGGCTGGCGTTCCAGGAATCCCGCCGCCCTCCGCAGGGCGCCCGTGTTGCCGAGGACCCCCTCCGCCGCTTCCACGAAGCCCATGTCCGGCATGCGCCTGCCCAGCTCGACGGAGGCGACCGTGTGCTTGGAGAAGCCCACGTGCCGGCCGAACTCCTCCCGGCTGAGCCGGTGATACTCGCGGAGCGCCTGTACCACCGCCCCGAATGTGCGCATGCTGTCCGAGGACTCCGGCTCGCCCGCCCGACCGTCGACCAACGCGGTCACCTCCCGCGCACATGGTCACGGCCCGTCACGAGTACTGTCCAGTCCGTCACCGCGTACGCTCGCGCGGCGTACGCGCGCCGGACCTGGTGAAGTCCGGTCGGCGCACGCCAGATTGGGCGCATGGAAGCACCTGCCACCCCCTCCGCCCCGGTCACCGTACGTACGTTCACCCAGCGCCTCAGTGCGACTCCCCGTGGGGCCCGCCTGGCCCGGCGGTTCGCGCTCGCCCAGCTCGACGGCTGGGGCATCCCGGGCGGCAGCGGGACCGCGGACGCCGTCGCCGTGATCGTCGCTGAGCTGGCCGCCAACGCCGTCACCCACGGGCGCGTGCCGGGCCGCGACTTCGAGCTGACGCTCTCCCTGCTGCCCGGGAGCCTGCGGGTCGAAGTGACCGACACCCGCGCCGACCGGCGTCCGCCCGGCCCGGCCGACGTGAGCGAGCCCGCGCCGCTCGCGGAGACGGGGCGCGGGCTGCTGCTGGTCGACGCGCTGGCCGACCGGTGGGAGGTGGTCGACCGTGACCCGCCGGGCAAGACCGTGCGGGCCGAGGTGGACGTACCGGTGTGGCTGCCGGGACGGCACGGGCGATGAGACCGCTGGGACGGCGGCGGGACCCCGCTCCTATCCCGTCCGGTCCATCCCCGCCGCGTTGGGCCAGCTCTGGGCGTTGGGCCAGCCGGTCGCCGGGGCCGGGGTCAGGCCGGCGGCGGGAGCCGGGGCCGGCGGGGCCGTCATGCCGCGCACCTGCGCGGCGGTGAGGCCGCCGCGTGCCGGGACGCCGGGCGGGGTGGGCCCCACCGCGGCGGCGGGCGCCGGGACGGGCACGGGCGCCGGCATGGGCACGGGCGCCGGCACGGGCGCCGGGACGGGCACGGGCGCCGCGAAGGGCACCGGGGTCGGAGCGGGCGCCGGGGGTGGGGGCGGGGCCGTCGCCGCCGGGGGCATCGGCGCGGGCGTGGGCGTGGGGACCGGCGCCGGGAGGGGGACCGGCGCCGGAGTTTGGGGTGCGGGTGCCGGCGGCGCCTGGGCCGCCGCCGGCACCGGCGTCCCGCCGCCCATCGGCACGGCGGCGGGAAGCGGCATGCCGGCGCCGGCGGCCTGGGCGGCCAGGCCCTGCACACCGGCTCCGTTGGTCTCGTTCATCAGCCGGTCCACGGCCGCCGTACCCGAGCTGTAGCTGGTCCCGGTGCTCAGCTCGGGTACGGCGGCTCCCCTCCTGGTCCCGTAGAGCACCTGCTCCAGGCCGGACACCAGGCGACGCACGTCGACCTGGGGGCGCACCACGAGTCTCAGGAAGCGGCTGGACGAACCGATCTTGTTGCCGCACTCGCGGACCAGGATCCGGTGCTCGGTGAGCATCCGGTCCCGGACCACGGTGCCCTCCGCGCCGACGGGCAGCCGCACGAAGAGGAAGTTGCCCTGGGAGGGGTAGACGGTGAGGCCGGGCAGCGCGGAGAGGTGGCTGGCCATGTCGAGGCGGTCCCGGCGCACCTGCAGCAGGCTCTGCGCGTACTCAGGACCGTGCTCGCGCAGCATGAACACCACGTGCTCGGCGAAGGAGTTGAGGTTCCACTTCGGCAGCATCGAGCGGACCCGGCCGGCCAGGGCCGGGTTCGCCACGAGGTAGCCGAACCGGATGCCGTGCAGCCCGAAGTTCTTGCCGAGGCTGCGCAGGACGATCACGTTGGGCCGGAGCATGGCCTCCTGCACCACGCTCGGTTCGGCCTCCGCGTCGGCGAACTCCAGGAAGGACTCGTCGATCACCACCAGGTCGAGGTCCGCCATCGCGTCCATGAACTGCACGAGCTGCTGCTTGTGCAGATAGCCGCCGTCGGGGTTGTTCGGGTTGCAGACGACGGCCGCGCGGGTGCCCCGGGCCCGGATGAACTCGGCGTACTGCGCCAGGTCCAGGCCGAAGCCGTTCGCCTCCTGGAGCGGGAACATGTCCACCCGCTTGCCGGTCTCCATCGGCTGGTCGGTCCAGCGGCCGAAGGTGGGCACCGGCACGGCCAGCGACTCCCGCACCAGCAGGTGGTCGATCCAGGTGATCAGCTCCGTCGAGCCGTTGCCCATCGCCACGCACTGCGGCGGGAGCTGGAGCAGGCCGCACAGTTCGGCGGTGATGGTGTCGGCACCGCTCGGGTAGTACGTGACGATCTCGCGCAGCCGGGCCGCCATCTCCTCGAACATGGCGGGGGTGGGGAAGTACGGGTTGCACGGAATGCAGAAGTCCACCGGGCCCGACCCGTCGCTCTCCCGCGTCAGCGCCGCCATCGAAGGGCTGTGCGCGGCGGTGTTGCGGAACAACGAGGTGACGTTGTCAGGCAAGGGGACCTCCGTCGAAGAGTGGCCCGTGCGGGGGAGCACGGGCCACCCCTGGATACGCGGGGGGCGCCGGTGGCGTTCAACTCACCGCCGGTGTGAGCCGGTTCACGCCCGCCCGCGCCGCACGCCCCGCCTACGCCGCACGCCCCGCCTGCGCCCCACGCCCCGCCCGCGCCTCACGCCCCGAACGTGTGCACCGTGCTCGTCCGGTACGTCTGCCCGGGCCGCAGCACGGTCGACGGGAAGGCGGCGTGGTTGGGGGAGTCCGGGAAGTGCTGGGTCTCCAGGCACAGCGCGTCGCCCTGGCGGTAGGTGCGGCCGCCGGTGCCGGTCAGCGTGCCGTCGAGGAAGTTGCCGGAGTAGAACTGCAGGCCCGGCTGGTCGGTGGCGATGCGCAGGGTGCGCCCGGAGCGCGGGTCGCGGAGCGTGGCGACGTGCTCGGGCCGCGCCGTGATGCCCTTGTCCAGCACCCAGTTGTGGTCGTAGCCCTTGGCGAGCACCTGCTGCTCGTGCCCGGCCCGGATGTCCCGGCCGATCGGCTTGGCGCGGCGGAAGTCGAACGGGGTGCCGGCGACCCGCGCCAGCTCACCGGTCGGGATGAGACCGGCGTCGGTGGGCGTGTACCGGGCGGCGGCGATGGTGAGCTCGTGGTCCTCGATCGTGCCGCTGCCCTCACCGGCCAGGTTCCAGTAGACGTGGCTGGTGAGGTTGACGACCGTGGCCCGGTCGGTGGTGGCCTCGTAGTCGATCCGCCACTCGCCGCGCCGGGTGAGGGTGTACGTCACCTTCGAGCGCAGCGTGCCCGGGTAGCCCATCTCCCCGTCGACGCTCGTGTAGTACAGGCGCAGGCCGACGTCGGCGCCGTCGGTGAACGGCTCCACGTCCCACACGCGCTTGTCGAAGCCCTTGGCGCCGCCGTGCAGGCTGTTCTCCCCGTCGTTGACGGAGAGCTGGTGGGCCGTGCCGTCGAGGGTGAACCGCCCCTTGCCGATGCGGTTGCCGTAGCGGCCGATCAGCGCGCCGAAGTACGGGCTCTTCGCCACGTAGTCGTCGATGTCGCCGAAGCCCGCCACCACGTTGGCGTGCCGGCCGCGGGCGTCCGGGACCTCAAGCGTCTGGACGACCCCGCCGTACGACAGCACCTTCATCCGGATGCCGCCGTTCGCCAGCGACCAGCGGTACACCTTGGTGCCGTCCGCCAGCCTGCCGAAGAGCTCCTTCACCGGCCGGCGGCCGGGGGCCGCCTGCGCGGCGCCCCCGAAGGCGGTGGCGGCGACGCCCGCCGCCGCCGCTCCTGCGATGACCGTACGTCTGTTCAGTTCCACTTGGGACTCCTGCGCATAGGAGGGGCCCCGCCGGTGGTCCGGCGGGGCCCGAGCTGACTTACGAACCGGACTTGCGCTTGTTCCACACGTCGAACCCGACCGCCAGCAGCAGGGCCAGGCCCTTGATCACCTGCTGCCAGTCGGTGCCGACGCTCAGGAGGTTCATGCCGTTGTTCAGCACGCCGAGGACCAGACCGCCGATGATGGCGCCGAGGACGGTGCCGACACCGCCGCTCATGGACGCGCCGCCGATGAACGACGAGGCGATCGCCTCGAGTTCGAAGTTGACGCCCGCCTTCGGCGAGGCCGCGTTCAGCCGGGCGGCGACCACCAGCCCCGCCAGGGCCGCGAGCACGCCCATGTTCAGGAAGACGTAGAAGGTGACCTTCTTGTCCTTCACGCCGGACAGCTTGGCCGCCGGCAGGTTGCCGCCGATGGCGTAGATGTGGCGGCCGAAGACCGCGTTGCGCATGACGTAGCCGTAGCCGACGACCAGCGCACCGAGGATGATCAGCACGATCGGGGCGCCCTTGTAGCTGGCGAGCAGCAGGGTGAGCACGAGGATCGCGGCGACCAGGGCGGTCAGCTTGAGCAGGAACAGCCGGGCGGGCAGCACCTCCAGCGCGAACTCCTGCTGGCGGCGCCGGTCCCGGACCTCCTGCCACACCACGGCCGCGATCAGCACGAGACCGAGCAGCAGGGTGAGGTTGTGGTAGTTGGTGTCCGGGCCGGTCTCGGGCAGGAAGCCGTTGCCGAGCTTCTGCAGCCCGTCGGGGAACGGGCCGAGGGTCTGGCCCTTCAGCAGGATCTCCGTCAGACCGCGGAAGAGCAGCATCCCGGCGAGCGTGACGATGAAGGACGGTATGCCCAGATAGGCGATGAGGAAGCCCTGCAACGAGCCGGCCGCCGCGCCCACCAGCAGGCACAGCACCAGCGCGATCGGCCAGGACACGCCGTGCTGGACGGTCAGCACCGCGGCGAAGGCCCCGACGAACGCGGTCAGCGAGCCGACCGACAGGTCGATGTGCCCGGCGATGATCACCAGCATCATGCCGATCGCGAGGATCAGGATGTAGCTGTTCTGCAGCACCAGGTTGGAGACGTTGCGCGGCAGCAGCAGGTCCCCGTCCGTCCAGACGGCGAAGAGGACCACGATCAGGCCGAGCGCGATCAGCATGCCGTACTGGCGCATGTTGCGGCGCAGTCCGTCCAGCATCACCTGGAGCAGCCCACCGGCGCCCGGTCCGCTCCTGCCCGGCGGCGCGGGGGCCGGGCTCTTGGCGGTCACATCCGTGCTCATCGCGTCACCTCTTGGTCCTGCGTGTCTTTCGTCATATGGCGCATCAGTACTTCCTGGGTGGCCTCGGCCCGCGGCACCTCACCGGTCAGCCGCCCGGCGGCCATCGTGTAGATGCGGTCGCACATGCCGAGCAGTTCGGGCAGCTCGGAGGAGATGAAGACCACCGCCTTGCCCTGGGCGGCGAGCTGGTCGATCACCGTGTAGATCTCGTACTTGGCGCCCACGTCGATGCCGCGGGTCGGTTCGTCGAGGATCAGCACGTCGGGTCCGGAGAAGATCCACTTGCTGAGGACGACCTTCTGCTGGTTGCCGCCCGACAGCTTGCCCACCGGCTCGAACACGGTCGGCGCCTTGATGTTCATGGTCTTGCGGAAGCCCTCGGAGACCTGCCGCTCCTCGTGCTCGTCGACGATGCCCCGCCGGGCCACCTTGCTCAGGGCGGTCAGCGAGATGTTGCGGTTGATGGTGTCGATCAGGTTGAGGCCGAAGTGCTTGCGGTCCTCGGTGACGTACGCGATCCCGTGCCGGACCGCCTCGGCGACGGTCTTGGTGCGGATCTCCTCGCCGTCCTTCAGGACCGTGCCGCCCGCGTACCGGCCGTAGGTGCGCCCGAAGACGCTCATCGCCAGTTCGGTGCGCCCCGCGCCCATCAGGCCCGCGATGCCCACGATCTCCCCGCGGCGCACGTGGAGCGAGACGTTGTCCACGACCTTGCGCTGCTGGTCGATGGGGTGGCGCACGGTCCAGCCGCGGATCTCCAGCGCCGGCGCGGCGCCCTCCTCCGGACGGTGCGGGGTGCGCTCCGGGAAGCGGTGGTCGAGGTCGCGGCCGACCATGCCGGCGATGATCCGCTCCTCGGTGGTCTCCGGCGCCTTCACGTCCAGCGTCTCGATGGACCGGCCGTCCCGGATGATCGTCACCGAGTCGGCGACCCGGCGGATCTCGTTGAGCTTGTGGGAGATGATGATCGAGGTGATGCCCTGCTTCTTCAGCTCCAGGATCAGTCCGAGGAGCTTGCCGCTGTCCTCGTCGTTGAGCGCGGCCGTCGGCTCGTCCAGGATGAGCAGCTTCACCTGCTTCGACAGCGCCTTGGCGATCTCCACGAGCTGCTGCTTGCCGACGCCGATGTCGGCGACGCGGGTCTCCGGGTGCTCGTCCAGACCCACCCGGCGCAGCAGCTCGGTGGCGTGCCGCAGGGTCTCGTTCCAGTCGATGAGCCCGCGCCGGGCGTGCTCGTTGCCGAGGAAGAGGTTCTCCGCGATGGAGAGGTACGGCACCAGCGCCAGCTCCTGGTGGATGATGACGATGCCGTGCTGCTCGCTGGCCCGGATGTCCTTGAACTGGCAGACCTCCGACTCGAAGAGGACGTCTCCCTCGTAACTGCCGTACGGGTGGACGCCGGAGAGCACCTTCATCAGGGTGGACTTGCCGGCGCCGTTCTCCCCGCAGATGGCGTGGACCTCGCCCTGCCGGACGGTCAGGGTGACGTCCGACAGCGCCTTGACACCGGGAAAGGTCTTGACGATCGAGCGCATTTCCAGGACGGGTCCCGCCATGGTCGTGCCTTCCAATCCGTGGGTAGGGGCGGGTTACTTCAGCTCGGACTCGGTGTAGTAGCCGCCGTCGACCAGGACCTGCTTGTAGTTGGACTTGTCGACGCTGACCGGCTGGAGCAGGTAGGCGGGCACGACCTTGCTGCCGTTGTCGTAGGTCTTGGTGTCGTTGACCTGCGGCTTCTTGCCCTTCAGTACGTCGTCGACCATGGTGGCCGCGACCTTGGCGAGCTGCCGGGTGTCCTTGTAGACGGTCTGCGTCTGCTGGCCGGAGATGATCGACTTCACGGAGGCCAGCTCGGCGTCCTGGCCGGTGATGACGGGCAGCGCCTTGCTGCCGGAGCCGTAGCCGTCCGACTTCAGCGCGGACAGGATGCCGATGGAGATGCCGTCGTAGGGCGAGAGGACCGCGTCGACCCGTCCGCTCTTGTAGGACGAGGTGAGGATGTCCTCCATGCGCTTCTGCGCGGTCGTGCCGTCCCAGCGCAGGGTGGTGACCTTGTTGAGCGCGGTCTGCCCGGACCTGACGACGAGCTGCTTCTTGTCGATGTACGGCTGGAGCACGCTCATCGCGCCGCCGAAGAAGTACTTGGTGTTGTTGTCGTCGTTGGAGCCGGCGAACAGTTCGAGGTTGAACGGGCCCTTCTTGCCCTTGCTCAGCCCGAGCTGGTCCACGATGTACTGGCCCTGCAGCTTGCCGACCTTCTCGTTGTCGAACGAGGCGTAGTAGTCGACGTTCTTGGTGCCGAGGATCAGGCGGTCGTAGGCGATGACCGGGATCTTGGCGTCCGCGGCCTCCTGGAGCACGTTGTTCAGCGACTTGTTGTCGATCGCCGCGACGATCAGGCCCTTCACGCCCTGCGTGATCAGGTTCTCGATCTGCGAGACCTGGGTGTCCGGGTCGTCCTCGCCGTAGACCAGCTTGGTCTTGTAGCCCTTGGCCTGGAGGTTCTTCTCGACGTTCTTGCCGTCGGCGATCCAGCGCTCGGAGGACTTGGTCGGCATCGCGATGCCGATCGTGCCGCCCTTGGCGTCGCCGCCCTTGGCGTCGCTGCCGCCCTCGCTGTTCTGGCCGCAGGCGGTCAGGGTGAGGGCGAGCGAGGCGGCCGTGGCCATCGCGGCGAGTGCGGCTCTGCGGTTGAGCATGGTGATCCGTCCTTGTTCTTCTCGGCGTTGAGAGGGGTCACACGGTGGTCGGGAAGCGGTGCAGCGTTCCGGGCAGCCGGGAGCCGAGCGGCGCCATGTCGCCGTCCGCGCCGTGCCGGGCGAGCAGGTCCAGGGCGAGCCGGCCGCGCCGCACCCGCTCCCGGGCGGTGTCCAGGGTCACGTCCCGCAGGTGGGTGCCCCACGGGTAGATGCCGGGAGCCTTGGACAGGCCGAACTTCAGGTAGAGCGGTGCGCCGCGCCGGATCAGCTCGGCGACCTCGTACATCCGCACGTAGCCGCCGAGGTCGTCGGGGGCCTCGATGTACATGTCCATGGGGGCGCCGGACACCCGGCGGATCTCGGTGAGGTGGTCCAGCGTCAGGTCGCTGGGGACGTTGACCGAGTCGGCGCCGAGCCGCTCGTACACCGCGTACGAGGCCGGGTTGACCGGGCCGATCAGCGCGGAGACCTTCAAGGTGGTGTCGGCCGGGATGATCCCGGCCGTGCGCGCCCGGTGCAGGGTCCACAGCACGCCCTCGTCCGCGACCAGCAGGCACTTGACGCCCAGTCCGGTGGCGCGGACGGCGTCCTCCACGCAGCCGGCCACCGCGTCGTGGCCCCGGGCGCGCAGTCCGGCCCCCCGCGAGTCGGAGCGCACCGAGCCGCCGATGTCCCAGGTGCCGCGCGGGCCGGTGAACAGGCAGAGCTCGATGTCCCGTTCGGCGGTCGCCTCGACCATCTCGGTGATCTCGGCGTCGGTGAGCATCCACACGCCGCTGCCCTGGCTGATCCGGTGGATCGGCACGTCGAGGCGCGAGGCCTCCTTCAGCACGACCGCCAGCGCTTCGGGACCCTCGCACGAGGGAATCTCGGTGCGCCAGCGGCCGCCGCCCGGGAAGCCGTGGGCGGAGGCGTCGGCGGGGTCGAGGGCGGGCGCGTCCAGGCCGAGTGCGGCGAGCACCTGCTCGCCGGGCCTGCGGACTGCCGGAGCGGAAGCGTCGGTCACTTGCTGTCCTTCGTGTTCGGTATTTCGGACGAGGTTCGCGGCTCTGGGTACGGAAAAGGCCTCGCGGCACGCCGGCCTGGGCGTGGTCGGGTCACGTCCCGGCCGGCGCGCGGTCAGGGGCGCAGCAGCACCTTGCCCACCTTGGGATCACCGGCTCCCACCAGCTCGATGGCGTGCGGGAAGTCGGTCAGCGGCAGCTCGTGGGTGACCAGCGGCAGCGGGTCGAGCAGCCCGGCGCCGAAGACCCGTACGGCGTGCGCCCAGGCGTCCGGCGGCGCCCCGAAGACGGTGTGCACCTCGAGCTGCCGCACGACCAGGTCGGTCGGGTCGAGCCCGTCCGCGCCCGGCGCCGGGATGCCCGTCAGGACCAGCCGTCCGCCGCGCCTGAGCAGCGCGGCCGCGGTGCGCGCGGCGGACGCGGACCCGGCGGTCTCGATCACGACGTCGAAGTCGCCGGGCAGGTCCTCGTCCCGGAGCCGGAAGCCGCTCGCCCCGAACCGCCGGGACAGCGCCTCCCGGGCGCGTCCGGTGCCCACGACCAGCAGCTCCGCGGGCGAGAGCGCCTTCAGGAACTGCACCGCGAACATCCCGAGCGTGCCCGTGCCGACCACCGCCACCCGCTCGCCCGGCAGGGCGCGGGCCTTCAGCGCGGCGGCCGCGACGCAGGCGGCCGGCTCCAGCAGGGCGGCGGCGGTGAGGTCGGCGTCGTCCGGCAGCGGGTGCAGCAGCCGGGCCGGCAGGGTCAGGGTCGACGCCATGGCGCCCGGCCGGGTGAACCCGGTCTCCTCGTACCCTGCCGTGCACAGCGTGGTCTCGCCCGCGTGACAGCGGTCGCACACCTGGCAGTTGCGGAAGCCCTCGCCGACGACCTTGCGGCCGGCCAGGCCCGCCGGTACCCCGGCGCCCACCGCCCGCACCGTGCCGGACCACTCGTGGCCGGGCGTGAGCGGGTAACGGACGTAACCCTCGGGCCGGTTGCCCTGGTACACCTCGCGGTCGCTGCCGCAGATGCCCACCGCGTGCACCGCGACCAGCGCCTCGCCGGGACCGGGCGGCCGGGGCGTGTGCTCCTCGACCCGGTGCGCGCCCGGCGCCTCGACGACGACCTGCGAGCCCGGCGAGGTCACTTCGTGCCCTTGGGCTTGCGCTGCTCCCAGCCCTCGGCCCACAGGTCGAACCGGGCCTGCTGCTGCGGGAACTCGGCGGCCGCGTCGGTGTCCAGCTCGACGCCGAGGCCGGGCCGGTCGGAGAGGTGGAAGTAGCCGTCCACGACCTCCGGGGCGCCCTTGACCACCTTCTTGATGTCGGCGTCGGCGAAGTCGTTGAAGTGCTCCAGGATCTTGAAGTTCGGGGAGGTGAAGCCGACCTGGAGCGAGGCGGCGGTCAGCACGGACCCGCCCACGTTGTGCGGGGCGACGAGCATGTAGTGGGTCTCGGCGGTGGCGGCCAGCTTCCGGGTCTCCCAGATGCCGCCGATGTGGCCGACGTCCGGCTGGATGATGTCGACGGACTGGCTGTCGAAGAGCTCGCGGAACTCGATGCGGTCGTGGATGCGCTCACCGGTGGCGACCGGGATGTCCACCTTCGCGGCCACCTTCTCCAGCGCCCTGAGGTTCTCCGGCGGGCACGGCTCCTCCAGCCAGGCCGGCTTGAAGGGCGCCATCTCCTTGGCCAGCCGGACGGCGGTGGCGGGGGAGAAGCGGCCGTGCATCTCCAGCATCAGCTCGGCGTCCGGCCCGATGGCGTCCCGCACCGCCTCGATGAGGGAGACCGCGTACAGGGTCTGCTCGTGGTCCAGTTCGAAGTGCCCGGTGCCGAACGGGTCGATCTTCAGCGCCCGGTAGCCGCGCTCCACGACCCCCTGCGCGGCCTTGTGGTACGCCTCGGGCGTCCGCTCGGTCGTGTACCAGCCGTTGGCGTACGCCTTGACCCGGTCGGTGACCTTGCCGCCCAGGAGCTGCCACACCGGCACGCCGAGCGCCTTGCCCTTGATGTCCCAGCAGGCCATCTCGACGACCGCGATACCGGACATGACGATCTCGCCGGCCCGCCCGTAGTCGCCGTACTTCATCCGGCGCACGAGGTCCTCGACAGCGAACGGGTCCGATCCGAGAATGTGGTTGGCCTCCGCCTCGCGCAGATAGCCGATCAGCGCGTCGGTGTGGCCGAGCATCCGGGTCTCGCCGACTCCCGTGATCCCCTCGTCGGTGTGCACCTGTACGTACGTCAGGTTGCGCCACGGCGTCCCGACCACGTGCGTGCTGATTCCGGTGATGCGCACGGCAGTTGCCCCTCAACTGTTCGAGATTTCGTCACTCGTTCGAAATGCTGGCGTGACAGTAAGGACGGTGCGGCGGGGGTGTCAATGGGTCGAACAGGTAACAGTTTCGACATGGCGTGCGGCGGTCTTTCCGGTCCCGCACGAAACCTTCACGAAGGTGGCTGGTTACGTGACCGGCGGGGAATCTAGTCTTCCGGCGTCATGGACTTCTGCCACCCGTGCCAACGGCACCTCAACGGCGCCCTGGCCTGCCCCGGGTGTGGCGCACCGGCCCGGCCCCACGCCCCGCGCGCGGACGGGTCCGCCGCGCCCGGGTACGCCCCCGCGGTGGCGGGTCCGCACGGCCAGGACGCCTACGGCGCGACCCCCGCGCCCCACGCGCACGCCGGGCACCCCGCGCCCCACGCGCACTGGCACTCCGGCGGGCCCGCCGGCCCGGGCGGGGCGCCGGCCGCGCGCGTACCGCATCAGCCGGGGGCGACGGCGGTCCCGGACGCGTACACGTACGAGGGCGGGGCCGCGCACGGTTCGGGCCCCGGCGGGCAGCCGGGCACGGACGGTCAGGGTGACGGCCACGAAGGCGCTGTAGACGGTGGCGGCGACGAGCCCCGTGACAGGGGCGAGCACGACCGCCACGAGGACCTCGACGACCGTGACCACGACGACCGTGCGGATCGCGACGGGCCCGGCGAGCCCGTGGGCCGGGCCGCCCGGCGCCGCTCGCGGGGGCGGGGCCGCGGGGCGGCCGGGGACGGCGAGGACGCCGGACCCGCCGCCGACACCGGCCGCCGGGACCGCAAGGCCGCAGCGCACCGGCGCCGCAGGCGGCGCACGGTCCTGATCGCCGCGGGGTTCGTGCTGGCCGCCGGCGGGCTGAGCCTCGCCGAACTCGGCACGGACGCCCCCTTCACACCCTTCGCCGGCGACTCCTCGACGTCGGCCGGGGAGACCGCCGCCGACGACGGCGGCGGCGCCTCCGCGTCCCCGGGCCGGACGTCGGCTCCCTCGGACGGCGCGTCGGCTCCCACGGCGTCGTCCAGCGCCTCCCCGTCCACGGACCCGTCGGGCTCGGCGTCCGCCTCCGCGTCCGCGTCCGAGTCCCCGAAGGACAAGCCCTCCGGATCCCCCGCCGCCGGCGACACGGCGGACCAGTCCGCCGGCCCGGGCGCGGACACGGCGACCGCGGCCCCGCCGGGCGGCCCGTCGTCCCCGCCCGCCGCCACGCCCACGGCCGGCCCGACGACCGCGGACCCCGAGCCGACCCCCACCCCGACGAAGAAGTGCGACCGGTTCCTGTGGTGGTGCACCTGACCCGTCCCCGGCGCCGTTGAGTCGAACGGGTGCACCTCGCCGTACCGATCAGGGGAAGCCCGGCGCCGGAGCGGGCGTTGTGCACAAGAGGGAGCGACGCGCGAGCGGCTCGGCCGAGGAGAGCGGATGACGCAGGGAACCACCGTGCACGGCACGGTCGCCGAGGGCTACGAGAGGGTGCGCGAGGAGTTCGCAGCCTTCGTGGCGGAGGAACGCGACGACTACGAGGGCCAGTTGTGCGCCCATGTGCACGGCCGGCGGGTCGTCGACCTGTGGGCGGGCGAGGGCGCCGACGGCGACTCGCTGTACGGCGTGTTCTCCTCCACCAAGGGCGCCGCGCATCTCGTCGTGGCCCTCCTGGTGCAGGACGGCACGCTGGAGCTGGACCGCAGGGTCACCTACTACTGGCCGGAGTTCGCGGCCGAGGGCAAGGGCGCGCTGACCCTGCGCGAGCTGCTCGCCCACCGCGCCGGGCTGATCGGCACCGACACCGGGTTCAGCCCGGCCGAGGTGGCCGACGACCGCGCGCTCGCCGAACGCCTCGCCGACCAGCGGCCGTTCTGGCGGCCGGGCACGGCCTTCGGGTACCACGCGCTGGTGATCGGCGCGCTCACCGGCGAGGTCGTCCGCCGCGCCACGGGCCGCACGCTCCAGGAGGTGTACGAGGAGCGCGTCCGCGCCCCCCACGGCCTGGACTTCCACCTGGGCCTGCCGGCCTCCCGCGAGGGCCGCTTCCGCGCCACCCAGCCGATGCTGCCCACCCCCGAGCAGCGGGCGCTGCTCGACGCGCTGCCCAGCGGCCCGCACACCCTCGCCTCGATCGCCTTCAACCGGCACGCGGCCGAGCCGACCGACCTGGAGTCGCTGCCGAACCGGCGCGCGGTCCGCGCCCAGGGCCCGGCGTCGGTGGGCGGCGTGGCCTCGGCGCGCGGCCTGGCCGGGATGTACGCGGCGGCGATCAGTGAGACGGACGGCAAGGCCCCGCTGCTGAAGCAGGACACGGTCGCGGAGTTCGGGCAGCCGCACTCCGTCGGGTACGACCTGGTGGCCCGGTCCCACAAGTCCTACGGCCTGGGCTTCCAGGCCACGAACGACACCTGGCACCCCTTCCTCGGCGCCGGCGCGATCGGCCACAGCGGCGCCGCCGGCTCCCAGGCCTTCGCCGACCCCCGCAGCGGCCTCGCCTACGGCTACACCAGGCGCCGGTTCGCCTTCCCGGGCGGCTCGGCCGCGGAGAACGACCGGCTGGCGGCCGCGGTCCACCGGGCGGCGCTGACCGCCGGATGACCCGGTGTACGGCGGCGGCCGCATCCCACGTCCCAGGATGCGGCCGCCGTCGTGGCAACGACCGTCACCCGGCCAGCGTCACGGTGACGTCGCCGCGCGTCGCCTTCGAGTAGGGGCACACCTGGTGCGCCTTCTCCAGCAGCGCCCGCGCGGTGGCCGCGTCGACGCCCGGGATGTCCGCGGAGATCTCCACGATGATCCCGAAGCCGTCCTCGTTGCGGCCGATCCCGACCTTCGCGGTGACGGTCGAACCGGAGACGTCGGCGCCCTCCTGCCGGGCGACCACGCCGAGCGCGCCCTGGAAGCAGGCGCTGTACCCGGCGGCGAACAGCTGCTCGGGGTTGGTGCCGGCGCCGCTGCCGCCCATCTCCTTGGGCGGGTTCACGACGACGTCGAGCTTCCCGTCGTCGGTGGCGACACGGCCGTCGCGGCCGTTCTCGGCGGTGGCGACGGCCGTGTACAGGACCTCGGACTGCTGAATGGGCATACGGTTGTCCTCCTCCTCGGTCCGCCGTGACTCGCGCCCACGATCGACGGCAGATTTCGGAATGAAGTTACCGCATGCCGGAAAGCCGCGGCCAGGGGTCAGAGCTTGACGATCATCTTCCCGGTGTTGTCGCCGCGCAGCACCCCGAGGAACGCCTCCAGGTTGTTCTCGATGCCCTCGACCACGGTCTCGCGGTACTTCAGCGCGCCCGAGGCGACCCAGGGGCCGACCTCCTGCACGAACTGCGGCTGCAGGTCGTAGTGGTCGCCGACCAGGAAGCCCTCGATGCGGCCGCGGGTCTGGATGAGGCGGGCCAGGTTGCGCGGGCCGGGGGCCGGCTCGGTGTTGTTGTAGACGGAGATCATGCCGCAGACGGCGATCCGGCCGCCCAGGTTCAGCGACCCGATGGCCGCCTCCAGGTGGTCGCCGCCGACGTTGTCGAAGTACACGTCGACGCCGCCGGGGGCGGCGGCCCTGAGCTGCTCGCTCACCGGGCCGTTCTTGTAGTTGAAGGCGGCGTCGAAGCCGTACTCCTCCGTCAGCAGCCGGACCTTCTCGTCGGAGCCGGCCGAGCCGATGACCCGCGAGGCGCCCTTGAGCTTCGCGATCTGCCCGACCTGGCTGCCGACCGCACCGGCGGCGCCGGACACGAAGACGCTGTCGCCCTCCTTGAAGGAGGCGGTGCGCAGCAGGCCCGCGTACGCCGTCAGACCCGTCATGCCGAGCACCCCGAGGTACGCCGACAGCGGAGCGGCTTCGGGGTCGACCTTCACGGCGCTCTTCGCGTCCACGGCCGCGTACTCGCGCCAGCCGCCGAAGTGCAGGACGTGGTCGCCGACCGCGATGCCCTCGGCTTCGGAGGCGACGACCTCACCGACCGCGCCGCCCTGCATGACCTTGCCCAGCTCGAACGGGGCGGCGTACGACTTGGCCGCCGACATCCTGCCGCGCATGTAGGGGTCCACGGAGAGGTACTCGTTGCGTACCAGCACCTGGCCCTCGCCGGGGGTCGGAACGGGCGTCTCGACCAGGGCGAAGTCCTCGGGCTTCGGCCAGCCGACCGGACGGCTGAGCAGGTGCCACTCGCGGTTGATCATGGGGGGTCGCCTTTCATTTACTTCAGTACCTGAAACAACAATGAGCCTGAATATTTCATGATGTCAAGTAACCCGGTATCCTGGTCGGCATGGCCACACCACCGAGAACCCCCCGCCCCGACGAGCTGACCATGGAGGTCGTCGAACTGATCGGGGACGTCGTGGCCCGCTTCTACGCGGACTACGAGGAGGCGGCGGCCGCGCACTCGCTGACCGGCCCGCAGGCTCGCCTGCTCAGCCTGCTGTCGCTGGAGCCGCTGCCGATGCGCAAGCTCGCCCACAAGCTCAAGTGTGAGCCGTCGAACGTGACCGGGATAGTGGACCGCCTGGAGTCCCGGGGCCTGGCGGAGCGCCGCCCCGACCCGGCGGACCGCCGGGTGAAGCTGGCCGCCGCCACCGACGAGGGCCGCCGGGTCGCCCGTGACCTGCGCGAGGGCCTGCGTTTCGCGCGCGAGCCCCTCGCCGGGCTCTCCGACGAGGAGCGCCGGTCCCTGCGGGACCTGCTGCGGCGGATGCTGGGCGCCTGAGTACAAGTAAAGTCTTCGCCATGCGCGATCTCGGGGTGGGTTTCGGTTATCTCGTGAAGGGCCAGCGCTGGGTGGCCCGGCACGGCCGCCAGTTCGGCCTCGGTCTGCTGCCGGGCCTGATCACACTGGTCCTGTGGGCCGCCGCGCTGGTCGTGCTCGCCGTCTGGGGCGAGGACGCGGTCACCTGGGCCACGCCGTTCGCCGACGACTGGACAAGCCCCTGGCAGGGCCTGTTCCGCGGCTTCCTGACGGCCGTGCTGTTCGCCCTCGGCCTGCTGCTGGCCGTGCTCACCTTCACGGCCCTCACCCTGCTGATCGGCCAGCCCTTCTACGACAGCCTCTCGCAGCAGGTCGACGAGGACGTCTCGCCCGACGGCACGGCGCCCGAGTCGGGCCTGCCGCTCTGGCGCGAGCTGTGGATATCCACCCGGGACAGCCTGCGCATCCTGGTCCGGGCCCTGCTGTGGGGCGTGCTGCTCTTCGCCGCCGGCTTCCTGCCCCTGGTCGGCCAGACGGTCGTCCCGGTGATCGGCTTCTTCGTCACCGGGTTCTTCCTCACCGAGGAACTGACCTCCATCGCCCTGCAGCGCCGCGGCGTCGAACTGCGCGCCCGCCTCGCCCTGCTGCGCTCCCGCAAGACACTGGCCTGGGGCTTCGGCACCCCGCTCGGACTGGCCTTCCTGCTGCCGTTCGTCGCGGTGTTCCTGATGCCGGGCGCGGTGGCCGGCGCCACCCTCCTCGCCCGCGACCTCCTGGGCGAGGAGTCCACCGGCCGGACCTCCGACGACGCGAACGAGACCGTCGCACCCTGAGCCCAGCCCGCCCTGTCGCGCCGCGCCCGGCCGGGCCATACTGCCGGGCGTGAAGACAGCGAAGGCCGTGAATCTCGTAGTGCTCTTTCTCCTGGAACTGGCGGTCCTCGGCGCCGTTCTGTACTGGGGGATCACCCGCGGCGGCACGATCGGCTTGATTTTCGGCATCGGCGGGGCGGGACTGCTCGCCGAGCTGTGGGGGCTCCTCGCGTCGCCGCGGGCGCGGTTCAAGCTCCACGGCACGGCCCGCCTCGTCTTCGAAGTGCTCTGGTTCGGCGCCGGGGCCGCCGCGCTGTACGCCGCCGGGGCCCACGCCTGGGCGGCCGTCCTCGCCCTGGTGTGCGTGGCGAGCAAGTGCCTGGCCCAGGCCCGGGAGGCGTGACACGGCGGAGTCCTGGCCGTTTGTGAAGGGTTCGTACGGGATCGCTCCGCGGGCGGTCATCGCGCGCCCCGGACGGGGCCGGGCGGTTAACGTCGGGACCGGGACGAGTCCCCCGTGGGCAGCCCCGGTCCGGAAACCTGACCTCCGGGCCGGGGCTCGGCCCCGGCTCAACGCGTCGAGAAGCCGTACACCGTCTCGGACCCGAACACCTCGCCCGGCCGCAGCACGGTGCCCGGGAACTCCGGGCGGTTGGGGGAGTCGGGGAAGTGCTGGGTTTCCAGGGCGACCCCCTCGCCGGGCGCGAAGGGCGCGGCCAGATGGTCGGCGGTGTAGAGCTGGAGCCCCGGCTCGGTGGTGGCCACCGTGAGCACCCGCCCGGATGCCGGGTCGTGCAGCTCGGCCACCTCCTCGGCGGCGCCCGTCAAACCCTTGTCCAGCACGAAGTTGTGGTCGTAGCCGGAACCGACCTCGCGGGCCGCGCGGAAGTCGAAGCGGGAGCCGGACACGTCCCGGAGTTCGCCCGTGGGGATCAGGTCCGCGTCCACCGGGGTGAACCGGGAGGCGGCGAGCCGCAGTTCGTGACCCCCCGTCGGACCGGAGCCGCCCAGGTTCCAGTACGTGTGATTGGTGAGGTTGACGACGGTCGGCGCGTCCGTCACCGCCTCGTAGGCGATCCGCAGCGCCCCGGAGGCGTCCAGCGAGTACGTCGCGGACACCTCCAGCCGGCCCGGGAAGCCCTCCTCGCCGTCGTCGCTCACCCGCCGCAGCCGGACCCCGTCCGCGGCCGGCTCCGCCTCCCACACCCGCTTGTCGAACCCGCGCCCGCCGCCGTGCAGGCAGTTGGGCCCGTCGTTCACCGGCAGCGCGTACGACCGGCCGTCCAGGCTGAAGCGGCCGCCCGCGATCCGGTTGGCGTACCGTCCGACCAGCGCGCCGAGATAGGGCTCCGGGTGCTCCAGATAGCCCTCCAGCCCGGGGAAGCCCAGCACCACGTCCGCGGTGCGCCCGTCCCGGTCCGGAACCTCCACCGACTGCACGATCCCGCCGTACGACAGCACCCGCACCCGGACCCCGGCCCGCTCCAGCGTCCAGCGGTGCACCGGCGTGCCGTCGGGAAGTGTGCAGAAAAGTTCACTCATGTGGGAAACCCTAGTCACGGGACCCGGGCGGTGACAGTGCGGTACGCGATCTCGGCAAGCCGTGCCTGCCCGTCGCGGCTCGGGTGGAACCAGTCCCACCGGCTGAGCTGGTCGGTGCCGAAGCGGAAGTCGAACACCGCGTTGCCGTCGAAGCGGCAGCGGCGGTCCTTGGCGCACACCTCCCGCAGCGCCGCGTTGTAGTCCTCCACCCGCCGCTGCACCTTCTCCCGGCGCCGCGTGGCCGCGCTGGTCAGGTCGTCGGCCTCGGCCAGCATCGAGGGGCAGAGGCCGAGCTTCCACACCTGCTTGCCCAGCGGGTTCGTCCGGCCCTGGGACCACAGGCGCAGCAGGTTCGGCACGCTCGCCACATACACCTGCGTCCTGGGCAGCGCCGCGCGCAGCGCGGCCAGCGACTCCTCGAAGTCCGCGCGGAACTCCGCCGCCGGCGTCATCGCCGAGACCGACGAGCGGCAGGCGTCGTTCGCGCCGATCATCACCGTCACCAACTCCGGCCGCCCGGCGGCCGCGGCGGACATCTGCCGCGGCAGGTCCGACATCCGGGCGCCGGTCACCGCGTAGTTCCGGCTGCGCTCCGCCGCCCCGCGCACCCCCAGCAGCCGCACCGCGAGGCTGTCCACCCCGGCGTCGCTGCCCGTCGCCCACGACACCTCGGGGCAGTCGGAGAGCACCGCGCACGCGTCGAAGCCCCTGGTGATGGAGTCGCCGACCGCGGCGATCGAGTCCGGGCTGCGGTTCCACACCGGCGCCGGACGGGCCGAGGAGCGGGCGGAGGGCGTGCCCGAGTCCTTCTTGCCCTCGGCGCCGCCGCTCCCGAAGGCGTCACAGCCCGCCAGCGTCAGCACGGCCGCCGCCATCACGGCGACGGCGCTCCGCGCCCGGTGGCCTCGCTCGCGCATCTCGGCTGCTCCCTTCGCTCGGCGGTGCGGTGTGCTCCCCCCATGACAACGCGCGGGGGTTCCCGGACCGGGGACCCGGGAACGCCACACCCCCGTACAAGCGTCCCCCTGGGTGAATGGCACGGGTTTCCTGACGCCGGGACCGACGGTACGTCACACTCCCCGCCCCGCCGCACGGTAGCCTCGCCATCGAAGCGGCCGTCGCGCCTGGCCGCCCAGCCAGTCCGCAAGATGTCCCGCTCTGCCCGGAGGTTCCGGTGACGACACGTGGAGTTCTGTACGTGCACTCCGCGCCGCGCGCGCTGTGCCCGCACGTCGAGTGGGCCGTCGCGGGGGTGCTCGGCACGCGCGTCAGCCTCGACTGGATCCGGCAGCCCGCGGCGCCCGGCACCTGGCGCTCGGAGTTCTCCTGGCAGGGCGAGCCCGGCACCGCCTCCAAGCTCGCCTCCGCCCTGCGCGGCTGGCACCTGCTGCGTTTCGAGGTCACCGCCGAGCCCTGCGCCACCGCCGAGGGCGAGCGCTACAGCTGCACCCCCGACCTCGGCATCTTCCACGCGGTCACCGGCATCCACGGCGACATCCTCATCCCCGAGGACCGGCTGCGCGCGGCGCTGACGCGCTCCCAGCGCGAGGAGACCGATCTGGAGGCGGAGATCGCCAGGCTCCTCGGCAAGCCCTGGGACGACGAGCTCGAACCCTTCCGCTACGCGGGCGAGGGCGCGCCGGTGCGCTGGCTGCACCAGGTGGTCTGAGCCCCCGACGCGCCCAGAGCGCCGCCCGTACCCGTCGGAACCCGACAAGCCCGCAGGACACGCGAAGGAGCCCCCACCGGCCGGTGGGGGCTCCTCAGTCGCGTTCTCAGACGGTCCGGAAGGCCAGGACCACGTTGTGCCCGCCGAAGCCGAACGAGTCGTTCAGCACGGCGATCCGGCCCTCGGGCAGCTCGCGGGCCTCACCGGTCACCACGTCCGCGTTGACCTCGGGGTCGAGGTTCGTCACGTTGATGGTCGGCGGGGCCGTGCGGTTCACCAGCGCCAGGATCGAGGCCACGGTCTCGATGCCGCCGGCGCCGCCGAGCAGGTGACCCGTCATCGACTTGGTGGCGGAGATGGCCATGTGGTCGACGTCGTCGCCGAACACCTTGCGCAGCGCCTTGACCTCGGCGACGTCACCCTGCGGCGTCGAGGTGGCGTGCGCGTTCACGTGCACGATCTCGGCCGGCTTCAGGTCCGTGTTGTCCAGCAGGTTCTGCAGCGCCTGCGCGATGCCGTTGCCGGACGGCTCCGGCTGCGTGATGTGGTGGCTGTCGGCGGAGATGCCCTGGCCGACCGCCTCGACGTAGATCCGGGCGCCGCGGGCCTTCGCGTGCTCCTCGGACTCCAGGACGATCACACCGGCGCCCTCGCCGAGCACGAAGCCGTCGCGGCCCGCGTCGTAGGGACGCGACGCGCCCTCGGGGTCGTCGTTGTTCTTGGACATCGCCATCATGTTGCCGAAGGCGGCGATGGGAAGCGGGTGGATGGCGGCCTCGGTGCCACCGGCCACGACCACGTCCGCACGCCCGGTGCGGATCATCTCGATCGCGTACCCGATGGCCTCGGCGCCGGAGGCGCAGGCCGACACGGGGGTGTGCACGCCGGCGCGGGCGCCCAGCTCGATGCCGACGTTGGCCGCCGGGGAGTTGGGCATCAGCATCGGCACGGTGTGCGGGGAGACGCGGCGTACGCCCTTCTCCTTGAGCACGTCGTACTGGTCCAGGAGCGTGGTCACACCGCCGATGCCGGAGGCGATGACCGCACCGAGACGGTCGGGGTTGACGGACGCGTCCTCACCGGCCTTGGCGGTGAAACCGGCGTCCTTCCAGGCCTCCTGAGCGGCGATCAGCGCGAACTGCGCGGACCGGTCCAGCTTGCGGGCCTGCGGGCGGGGGATGATCTCGCCAGGCTCGACGGCGATCTGCGCGGCGATGCGGACCGGCAGCTCGGCCGCCCACTCCTGCTCGAGCGGGCCGACACCGGACTTGCCGGCGACCAGGGCCTCCCAGAACGAGGCTGCGTCGCCACCCAGCGGTGTGGTTGCGCCGATACCGGTGACGACCACGGTGCGATTGGTCGGGCTCACGGGAATTCTTTCTCCAACGGAAAACGGGATTCGACGGCGCCACCGCCGGGTGGCGGGGCCTAGCAGCCTGACGGCCTAAGGGGTGACTCAGGCCTGGTGCTTGAGGATGTAGTCGGTGGCGTCACCGACGGTCTTGAGGTTCTTGACGTCCTCGTCCGGGATCTTCACGTCGAAGCGCTCCTCGGCGGCGACGACGACCTCGACCATGGACAGCGAGTCGACGTCCAGGTCGTCGGTGAAGGACTTGTCCAGCTGGACGTCCTCGGTGGGGATCCCGGCGATCTCGTTCACGATCTCGGCGAGACCGGCGACGATCTCTTCCTGAGTGGCGGCCATGTCAGGCGCTCCTTCTTCGATATTCCAGACAGTTTGTGGCAGTTTGCACCGAACCGGAAGCATGATCCGGCACGGAGTGCCTAGGGGAGGGTAACGACCGTGGCGGCGTAGACGAGACCCGCCCCGAATCCGATGACGAGCGCGGTGTCGCCGCTCTTCGCCTCCCCGGTCGCCAGGAGCCGCTCCATCGCGAGCGGGATCGAGGCGGCCGAGGTGTTGCCGGTGGTGCGGATGTCACGGGCGACCGTGACGTGCTCCGGCAGCTTCAGCGTCTTCACCATCGAGTCGATGATCCGCACGTTGGCCTGGTGCGGGATGAAGACGTCCAGGTCGTCCGGGCTGATCCCGGCCGCGTCCAGCGCCTGCTGGGCGACCTTCGCCATCTCGAACACGGCCCAGCGGAACACCGCCTGGCCCTCCTGCGTGATCGCAGGGAACTTGACGTTGCCCTCCCTGTCGAGGGGCAGCTCGGCGAGGTCGCCGGCCCGGAAACGGTCCCAGGGGACCGTCTGCTTGATGGTGCCGGCCTTGTCGCCCTCGGAACCCCACACCGTGGGGCCGATGGCCGGCTCCTGCGAGGGGCCGACGACGACCGCGCCGGCGCCGTCGCCGAACAGGAAGGCCGTGGCCCGGTCCTCCAGGTCGGTGAGGTCGCTGAGCCGCTCCACGCCGAGGACGAGCACGTACTCGGCGGAACCTTCCACCACCATGCCCTTGGCGAGGGTCAGGCCGTAGCCGAAGCCCGCGCAGCCGGCCGAGATGTCGAAGGCGGCGGCCTTGTTGGTGCCCAGCTTGTCGGCGATCTCGGTGGCGACGGCCGGGGTCTGGCTGAAGTGCGAGACGGTCGAGACGACCACGGCGCCGATCTGCTCGGCGTCGATGCCCGCGTCGGCGATCGCCTTGCCGGCCGCCTCGACGGACATCGCGGCGACCGTCTCCTCGGGGCCCGCCCAGTGCCGGGTCTCGATGCCGGAGCGCGAACGGATCCACTCGTCGGACGAGTCGATCGTCTCCAGGATCACCTCGTTGGGCACCACACGGGTCGGCCGGTAGCCGCCGACGCCGATGATGCGCGCGTACGGGGCGCCCTTGCTGGGCTTGATCTTCGACATGGGTCTTGGGCTCCTTGTCAGGCGCTCGCCGCGTCAGCGGCAGGTGTCGCAGTCTCGGCGATGAGCGTGCGGGCCGCGTCGAGGTCGTCGGGGGTCTTCAGGGCGAGCGTGCGCACACCGGGCAGCGCGCGCTTGGCCAGACCGGTCAGCGTGCCGCCGGGGCACACCTCGACGAGCGCGGTGACGCCCAGCTCCTTGAACGTCTCCATGCACAGGTCCCAGCGCACCGGGTTGGCCACCTGGCCGACCAGCCGCTCCAGCACCTCGGCGCCGGAGGCGACCGTGCGGCCGTCCTTGTTGGAGACGTAGGCGAGCTTGGGGTCGGCGGGCGCCAGGCGGGCGGCGGCCTCGGCCAGCGCCTCGACGGCCGGGGCCATGTGGCGCGTGTGGAAGGCGCCGGCCACCTTCAGCGGGACGACCTTGCGGACGCCCTCGGGCTTGTCCTCGGCCAGCGCGGCGAGCTGCTCCAGCGTGCCGGCGGCGACGATCTGGCCCGCGCCGTTGATGTTGGCCGGGGTCAGGCCCAGCTTCTCCAGGTGCGCGACGGAGGTCTCCGGGTCGCCGCCGAGCAGCGCCGACATGCCGGTCTCGGTGATCGCGGCGGCGTCCGCCATCGCGAGTCCCCGGCGGCGGACCAGGCCCAGCGCGGCGGTCTCGTCCAGGACGCCCGCGAAGGCGGCGGCGGTGATCTCGCCGACGCTGTGGCCGGCGACGGCGCCGGGCGCGATCTCCGCCATGTCACCCAGTGCCATGGCGGACAGGATCCCGGCGGCGACCAGCAGCGGCTGGGCCACCGCGGTGTCGCGGATGGCGTCCGCGTCGGCCTGGGTGCCGTAGTGGACCAGGTCAAGGCCGATGGCGTCCGACCACGCGGCGACGCGGTCCGCGGCACCGGGGAGTTCGAGCCAGGGGGTCAGGAAGCCGGGCGTCTGGGCGCCCTGGCCGGGAGCGACGAGTACGAGCACTCTCACACTCTCTCTTGGGGACGGCCGAAGCCGCCCGTGGGGACAGGGACGAAGAACACGTAGGGGTTTTGTGGGCCCCCCACAAAACCCTAGGCCTGGGGTTCACCGTCGGCCAGACGCCCCAGGATCAGCGCGATCCGCAGCGTGAACGCGGATCGTACATCCGAGGGCGACCATCCGGTGACGTCTGTCACACGTCGGAGCCGGTAGCGCACGGTGTTCGGGTGAACGAACAGCATCCTGGCCGCGCCCTCCAGGCTGCTCGCCTGCTCCAGGTAGACACTCAGGGTTTCCAGGAGTGCCGACCCCGCCTCCTCCAGCGGTCTGTAGATCTCCTCCACCAACTGCTCGCGCGCGCCCGGATCACCGGCGATGGCGCGCTCCGGCAGCAGATCGTCCGCCAGCACCGGCCGCGGCGCGTCCTGCCAGGCGAAACACGCCTTGAGCCCCGCCGCGGCGGCCTGCGCGGACCGGGTGGCGGCCAGCAGGTCGGGCACGACCGGCCCGGCGACCACCGGCCCGGCGGCGTACGGTCCGATCAGCGACTTGGCTACGGCTAGCGGATTGGGGCTGCCCCCGGCGATCACCACGAGGCGGTCCCCGAGCACCCCCGTGAGCACCTGCAGCTTGGCGTGGCGCGCGGCGCGCCGGATGGCCTCGACGGTCAGCTCGCTGTCCCCGTCGGGCGCGGTGCCGAGCACGACGCACACGTCGTCCGGCGAGTTCCAGCCGAGCGCGGCGGCCCGGCTGACGGCGCCCTCGTCGGCCTCCCCGCTGAGCACGGCGTTGACCACCAGCGACTCCAGCCGCGCGTCCCAGGCACCGCGTGCCTCGGCGGCCTGGGCGTAGACCTGGGCGGTGGCGAAGGCGATCTCCCGGGCGTACACGAGCAGGGCCTCGCGCAGCACGTTCTCGTCCCCGGGGGCGGCCACCTCGTCGATGGCGGACTCCATCACCTCGATGGTGGTCCGCACCATCTCCACGGTCTGCCGCAGCGTGATGGCCCGGGTCAGCTCGCGGGGCGCCGTCCCGAAGACGTCAGTGGAGATGGCCTGCGGGGCGTCGGGGTGCCGGAACCACTCGGTGAACGCGGCGATGCCCGCCTGTGCCACCAGCCCGATCCAGGAACGGTTCTCCGGCGGCATGGCCCGGTACCACGGCAGGGTCTCGTCCATGCGCGCGATGGCCTGCGCGGCGAGGCTCCCGGAGGACCTCTCCAGCCGCTTCAGGGTCGCGGAGTGCGGGTGGACGGCGTGCGCTGCGGGTCCGCCGCTGCGGGTTTCGGGTTCGGGCACGGGGACAAGACTGCCTTATCGGGACGGGACCATGCGTCGGCGGGGTGCCGTGCGCGGTCTACGGTGGTGCCCGTGATGGACGTACGGCGCGCCGGCGAGCGCTACCGCGGAGGGGACCCGGAGGCGGGGATCGCGTCCCGCCACGCCTTCTCCTTCGGCCCGCACTACGACCCCGGCAACCTGCGCTTCGGCGCGGTGATCGCCTGCAACGAGGAGCGGCTCGCCCCCGGTGCCGGCTTCGGCGAACACCCGCACAGCCACACCGAGATCGTCACCTGGGTGGTCGAGGGGGAGCTGACCCACCGCGACTCCACGGGCCACGCGACGAAGGTGCGCCCCGGCGACGTCCAGCACCTGTCCGCGGGCGCCGGCGTCCGGCACGTGGAACGCAACGAGGCGGACACCCCGCTGACCTTCGTGCAGATGTGGCTGGCCCCGCTGGAGCCGGGCGGCGACCCGTCCTACGAGACCGTCCGCGGCATCGCCGACTCCACCCCGTACGCCCTCCCGGCCGCCGGTGCGATGCTCCACGTCCGCCGCCTGGCGGCGGGGGAGCGGACGGCGGTGCCGGACGCGGACCACGTGTACGTCCACGTGGTCCGGGGCGGGATCACGCTGGCGGAGGAGACCCTGGGCCCGGGCGACTCGGCCCGCGTCACGGACGCGCGGTCCCTGGAGGCGGTGGGCGTCACGCCGTCGGAACTGCTGCTGTGGGAGATGGGGCCGTAGCCGCGGGCGCCCCGGCGGGCCTCAGCCCCGCAGCTCCGCCAGCACCGCGTCGGTGAACGCCGGCCACGCCTCGACCGCCCAGGGCCCGAACGCCCGGTCCGTCAGCGCCACTCCGGCCGCCTCCGCGTCCGGGTCGATCCACAGGAACGTGCCGGACTGACCGAAGTGCCCGAACGTCCGCGGCGACGACGAAGACCCCGTCCAGTGCGGCGACTTGGAGTCCCGGATCTCGAACCCCAGCCCCCAGTCGTTGGGGTTCTGGTGCCCGTAGCCGGGCAGGACGCCCTTCACCCCCGGGTACTGCACGCTCATCGCGGCGGCCACCGTGCGCGGGTCCAGCAGCCGCGGCGCCTGCACCTCGGCCGCGAACCGCAGCAGGTCCTCCACCGTGGACACCCCGTCCTTGGCCGGCGACCCCGCCAGCGAGGTCGACGTCATCCCCAGCGGCTCCAGCACCGCCTGCCGCAGGTACTCGGCGAACGGGATGTCGGTCGCCTTGG
The DNA here is from genome assembly GCF_007176755.1 of Streptomyces sp. 1-11. Classification (GTDB taxonomy): domain Bacteria; phylum Actinomycetota; class Actinomycetes; order Streptomycetales; family Streptomycetaceae; genus Streptomyces. The sequence continues at coordinate 126,293 of NZ_BJTV01000006.1, read as the reverse complement.
CCACGTGGTCGCCGAGCTGCTCGAACCCCGCGTTGGAGTACAGCCGTCGCTCTCCGGGCGGGGCCATCACCCGGTGCTCGTCGAAGGCCAGCCCGGAGGTGTGGGCGAGAAGATGGCGGACCGTGGCGCCGGGCGGACCGGCCGGCTCGTCCAGCTCGACCGCGCCCTCCTCGTAGGCCACGAGCACGGCGTAGGCCGCCAGCGGCTTGGTGACCGAGGCGAGGGCGAAGCGCTGTCCGGCCGGGCCGTGGGTGCCCACGACCGTGCCGTCCGCGCGCACCACGCCCGCCGCGGCGGTGGGGACCGGCCAGTTCTCGATCGACGCCAGGCTCTTCAACGACATGAGGTCGAGCCTATGCGCTCAGAGCCACAGCTCCAGCAACGGGTCGGGCTTGGGCCGGAAGCCGAGCGAGGCGTACAGCGGCGCGCCCTCGGCGGACGTGGTGAGCTGCACCCGGCCGGCGCCGCGCTCGCGGAACCAGCCGAGCAGCGTGTCCATGCACGCGCGCGCGTACCCGCGTCTGCGGGCGTCCGGGTCGGTGGCGACGCTGAAGACGTACCCGACCGTGCCGAGCGGGTCGCCCGCCCGTCCGATCCGGTAGTCGAGCGTGCCCGCCACCAGCGCGGCCAGCGCCCCCGGCCGCTCGGGGTGGTCCACGACGAAGGCCGCGAAGTCGCCCTCCGGCTCCCCGAGCCTCGCCCGCAGGGCGGGCAGGGACTCGGCGTGCCAGTCGGTGGACCGGTCGGCGCGGGCCATCGAGTCGATCATGACCTGGCGCAGCCGCAGCACTTCCGCGGCGTCCTCGGGCCGGGCCCGGCGTACGAGAGTCATGCCGCGCACGCTAGCCGCCGCACCCCCGGCCCGTCGCGCCGTTATCCCCCACCCCTTTCTCACCGGAGCCGCTTGCCTGGAGTGCACTCCAAGGCCATAGCGTGGGAGGCATGACGGTGATGCAGACCACGCCAGCGGCCGCCCGGCGAGCAACCCCAGCCGACATCTGCGCCGCCCCGCCCCGGCGCCACCCCCGCCCCGAGGGCGAGGACCGCTACACGATCAGCGAGGTCGTCGCCTTCACCGGTCTGACCGCGCACACGCTGCGCTGGTACGAGCGGATCGGCCTGATGCCGCACGTCGACCGCTCGCACACCGGTCAGCGCCGCTACAGCAACCGCGACCTGGACTGGCTGGAGTTCGTGAACAAGCTCCGGCTGACCGGCATGCCGGTGGCCGACATGGTCCGGTACGCGGAACTGGTGCGCGAGGGCGAGAGCACCTACGCCGAGCGCCAGGAACTGCTGGAGTCGACCCGCCGGGACGTGGTGGCCCGGATCGCGGAACTGCACGACACCCTGGCGGTGCTGGACCGGAAGATCAGCTTCTACGCCACGGAGCGCTGACCCGCCGGCCGCACGGCGCCGCCACAACCCGGCCGGTGAGCGGCGCCGCTACAGCTCGGCCAGTAATTCGGCCTTCTTGGAGGAGAACTCCTCGTCTGTGACCAGGCCCGCCTGGTGCAGTTCGCCGAGATGCCGGATGCGCTCGGCGATGTCGGCCGGGTCCCGCCGGGCCGGCACCGGCGCCACCGGCACCGGCCCCCGGCTCCGCAGCGCCGCGAGGACGGCGGCGGCGAACGGCAGGGACTCGTGCACCGGCCCGTAGCCGAGGCCGAAGACGACGGCCGCCGGGTCCTGGTCGGGCTGTGCGGGAGGGGTGGAACCGCCGTCGCGGGGTACCAGGCGCAGATGCCCCTCGAAGGCCTCCGGCGAGCGCCACTCCACCGCGCTGAGCTCGGTGACCGCCCAACTCTGGTCCCCGGCTTTCCACTTGGCCGAGGACGCCCCGGTCCACGACCAGCGGAAGTGCACCCGGGTCCCGTCGAAGACCGCCTTCGCGTCGTACGCCTTGAACTGCAGCGGGGCCTGCGGGGCGGCCACCAGGTAGCGCTCGGGGGGCTCCGGCCCGGACCCGGCCAGCAGCGGTCTCAGCTCGTCGGCGTAGTACTCGGCGAGGGTCGCCCGCTCGGCCGGCAGCACCAGCCGGTAGGGGTCGGAGCCCTCGCGCAGCTGCCCGGCCGCCGCGTCCATCAGCGGGTCGGCGCCGGGGCGCGGCCGCAGCCGCAGTGCCACCGAGCCGCGCTTGCCGGGAGTGAGGGTCACCTCCTCGACCGCGGCCAGCGGAACGCGCCGCTCGCCCAGCGCCTGGAACAGCTTGGGTGTCCGAATCCCCCGTTCGTAGCGGATGAGCACGGAGTCGGACTCGAACTCCCAGACGGCATGAAAACCCGCCAGTACGTCACCCATGCGGCTCATCGTATGCGGCACGTGCTCCTCCGTCGCCACCCGCGCAGACCGCACTTCCTGCTGTTTCTACGCGCGTCCGGCCGTCGTCGTGCGGGGCAGACCCGTCCGGCAGGCATCGTCTTCGCGTGCGCACGTCACCGCGTCGTACGCGCCGACGCCGACGTGCGCGAGGTTGCGCAGACTGTCCGTGCCCGGCTGGAAGTAGCCGCTGTGGCCCTTCGCGTCGCGGGCCGACAGGACCCGCGCGCCGAACGCGGAGGACACCGGGTCGGCCCCGTGGCCCAGCCCGCCGAGTTCCAGGTACGGCACGTCCTGCACCCAGTCGCTGGCGTCCCGCATCGCCCACACCCGGGCCGAGGTGCCCAGGCGGGAGGCGCTGGCCGCGCGCATCCCGGGGCTCGCGGCCACCGCCAGGTCGGTCACCCGGCCCGGCATGCCGTGCGCGGCGACCCCGCAGACCACCGAGCCGTAGCTGTGGCAGAACATCGACACCGGCGCCCTGCCGGGGAGACCGCGCAGCAGCGCGTTCAGACGGACGGCGCCCTCCTCGGCGCGCAGTCCGGTGGCCGCGTCCACGCCGAGTCCGGCCGGCGCGGTGTAGTCGGCCCAGGCGATCACGGCCGTGCGGGTCGAGGGCCGCTCCGCCCGCTCGGCGGCGTACAGCGCCTCGGCCATGCCGACCGGGGCGCTGTACCTGCGGTACGTCCGCTGGAAGGTGAGCAGGTCGGTGTCGACACCGGGCACGACGACGGAGACGCGGTCGGCCCTGCTGAGGCTGCCGAACACCTCCGCGACCCGGCCCGAGCCCGCGGGGTCGAAGGCGAGGATGTGCCGGCCCGGCCGCATCAGCGCCGTGTAACGCTCCATCCGCTGGCCCGCGTCCTGCTGTCCGGCCCTGCTGATCCGGCTGTCGTGCATGCGCCGCCCCTCGACCTCACGCGCCTGGCCCAGCGCGATGCGGTTGGCGCGGTAACGCAGCTTGACGGGGGCGCCGTTCATGTTGCCGACCGCCAGGGGATAGCGGAGGGCCAGCCGGTCGCGCTCGTGCGGGGTGAGCGAGGCGAAGAACCGGGTGAGCCGTGCGGGGGCCGCCTCCGGGTCCGGCAGACGCAGGCCGCGCAGCGTGCCGTGCTCCCACTTGTCGAGCGAGTGCTGCAACGCGGTCGGCTCCCGGTGGGTGCGCATCGCGGTCCAGCCGGTGGTCGCGAGCATCACGAACACCACGGCCAGGGCGAGCATGGCGCGCCAGACGTTGAGCTGCGGGGAGGTGTCGAAGGAAGTCACTGGGAGGACACACTAGGAGAACGAGAGGGTCTCGGGGTAACCGAGTGACCGGTATCACGTTTCGATGAGATCGAACGGTCCGGAACGTCCTCAGCCCGCCCGCCAGTTGCCGGTGAGCGCCGAACCCAGCTGGTCCAGGTACGACACCGTCAGACGCCGGACCGCCTCGAGACTGAAGTCGTCACCGGTGCACCACTGCCGTTCGGTGACCCTCATCACCCCGCCGAAGACGGCCACGGCCAGCCGCGGCCGCGGGTCGGTGTCCACGTCGACGCCCTCCCGTTCGGCGAGCAGCCGCGCGATCGTCTCCTCGGTGGCGACGGACCGCCGCAGATGCGCGGCGAGCAGCGCGGGCGTCGACTCTATGGTCCGGTACATGCGCAGGTACAGCTCCACCGGAACGGCCGAATCGACCGTCTCGCGTATCGCGTCCCAGCCCTCCAGGACCGCCTGCCGCAGCGCCTCCATCGGCGCCTCGTGCGCCGGCCTGGCCCGGACGGCCGCCACGAAGAGGGCCTCCGTCATCTTCTGGACGGCGAAGGCCACCTCCTCCTTGCCGGCGAAGTAACGGAAGAAGGTGCGCTGCGAGACGTCGACGGCCTCGGCGATCTCGTCGACGGTGGTGTGCTCGTAGCCCTGCGTGGTGAACAGTTCGAGAGCGGCCCGCAGCAGCGCCTCCCGAGTGCGCCGCTTCTTGCGGTCCCGCAGCGTCTCCATTGGTCTCTCCCGGTGAACGTCCCTCCAGCTCAGGCTATGCGCTGGTGTCGTGTCAGTAACCGACTTGTGAATTGGTTTGTCAACTGTCAGCGACTGACACTAGCCTCGAAGGTATGACTAGTCAGACCACCATCGACACGACGGGACCGGGGGACCGGGCATCGGCCGACCCGTCGGAGCCGACCCCGGCCGCGGGGCTGCGCGGCCACCCGTGGCTCACCCTCATCACCGTCGCCGTAGGGGTCATGATGGTGGCCCTCGACGGCACCATCGTGGCCATCGCCAACCCGGCCATCCAGAAGGACCTCGGCGCGAGCTTCGCCGACGTCCAGTGGATCACCAACGGCTACTTCCTCGCCCTCGCGGTCTGCCTGATCACCGCGGGCAAGCTCGGTGACCGCTTCGGCCACCGCCAGACCTTCCTGATCGGCGTGACCGGCTTCGCCGCCGCCTCGGGCGCCATCGGCCTGTCGAACAGCATCGCCGCCGTCGTCACCTTCCGGGTCCTGCAGGGCCTGTTCGGCGCGCTGCTGATGCCGGCCGCGCTGGGCCTGCTGCGGGCCACCTTCCCGGCCGAGAAGCTGAACATGGCGATCGGCATCTGGGGCATGGTCATCGGCGCCTCCACCGCGGGCGGCCCGATCCTCGGCGGCGTCCTGGTCGAGCACGTCAACTGGCAGTCGGTGTTCTTCATCAACGTGCCGGTCGGCGCCCTCGCCCTGCTGCTGGGCCTGCTGATCCTGCTGGACCACCGCGCGAAGAACGCCCCGCGCTCCTTCGACCTGCCGGGCATCGCCCTGCTCTCCGGCGCGATGTTCTGCCTGGTGTGGGCGCTCATCAAGGCCCCGACCTGGGGCTGGGGCGACGTCAAGACCTGGGGCTTCATCGGCGCCTCGGCGCTGCTCTTCGTCCTGTTCGCGGTCTGGGAGACGCGGGTCGCCGAGCCGCTGATCCCGCTGGGCATGTTCCGCTCGGTCCCGCTGTCCGCGGGTGTCGTCCTGATGGTCCTGATGGCGATCGCCTTCATGGGCGGCCTGTTCTTCGTGACGTTCTACCTCCAGAACGTCCACGGCATGAGCCCCATCGACGCGGGTCTGCACCTGCTTCCGCTCACCGGCATGATGATCGTCGGATCCCCGCTCGCGGGCGCCGCGATCACCAAGCTCGGCCCGCGCATCCCGCTGGCCGGCGGCATGGCGGCCACCGCGGTGGCCATGTACGGCATGTCGACGCTCGAGGCCGACACCAGCAGCGGTGTCATGTCGATCTGGTTCGCCCTGCTGGGCTTCGGCCTGGCGCCGGTCATGGTCGGCGCCACCGAGGTGATCGTGGGCAACGCCCCGATGGAGCTGTCCGGTGTGGCGGGCGGCCTGCAGCAGGCGGCCATGCAGATCGGCGGCAGCCTCGGCACGGCGGTGCTGGGCGCGGTCATGGCCTCCAAGGTGGACAGCGACCTGCCCGGCAACTGGGCCGGCGCGGGGCTGCCGAAGCTGACCCCGGAGCAGCTCGACCAGGCGTCCGAGGCGGTGCAGGTGGGCGTGGCCCCGGTGGCCAAGGGCATGCCGGAGCAGCTCGTCGCGAAGATCACCTCGGTCGCGCACGACACGTTCATCTCCGGCATGAGCCTCGCCTCCCTCGTCGCGGCCGGCGTGGCTGCGTTCGCGGTCCTCGTCGCGCTGCTCACCAAGCGGGGCGCGAACGCGGAGGCCGGCGCGGGCGTCGGACACATCTGATCCCGGCTTCCATGCCTGATCGGGGCGGAGTTCGCCCATCAGGGTGACTCCGCTCAAGATCCCTCGCTCCTGGCGCGCGCCGCAGGTCACAGTGGGTCAGGTCCTCCGCAGGGCATGCGGGGGGCCGCCGGGCCGCGGCGCGCGCTGCTGGAGGGGGGCAGCGCGCGCAGGTCTGCCCGCCGGAAACCGGGGTACCCGCTCCGTGAGGCCGAACTGTCCATGAGCACCGAGGAGTTGATGATGGCAGGCTTCGGGCACGGAACGCGCGGGTACCCCCGGTCACGCGGCCGTTCGTGGCAGCGGACCGGGCCGGACCGTGCGACGCTCGGGATCATCGGTACGGTCTGCGCGGTCGCCGGATTCTTCGCGCTGGGCATCATCCTCGGCCCGGTGGCGATGTTCTGCGGCTGGCAGTCCATGGGCCGCAAGTGGTCCACCGACCGCAACATCCCGGCCGTGGTCGCCCTCGTCCTGGGCGCGATCGACACCCTGCTGTCCCTCATAGCCCTGGCAGGCGCGGCCACTTGGGGCCACGGCCTCCTCTGACCCGCCCCACCCCGAGCCCGCAGCCCTCGCGCCCCCAGGCCCCGGACTGCGGGCTCTCCCACACCCAAAAGCACCGCCGCCGCGGGCACCGGGGCCCGCGTAGCTGCGGGCATGCGTGCCGCTAAGGGCGGCACGGGTGGGCGCAGCGGCACCCCGCAAGCGTGGGCAAGCGAAACGCCTGGGCCGGCAGCAACACCGGACGCCGTGTCAGTCCGGCCTGAGTTCAGCGCAGCAACACCCGAGCCGACGCGACGAACCCCAGCCGGACAGCTACACCGCCCCCGGCGGAGCCCCCTCACCGCCGCTCCCCCTCCCGCTCCCCGGCCAACCGGGCCACCTCCGCCCGGAGCAGCCGGACCTCCTCCGTCAGTGCGGCGATCGCCTCCGTCTGCCGCCGCTCCTCCACGTCGTCCTTCTCGAACCGCGAGATGAACCACGCCGCGATGTTCGCCGTCACGACACCCAGCAACGCGATCCCGGACAGCATCAGCCCGACCGCGATCATCCGCCCCAGCCCGGTGGTCGGCGCGTGGTCCCCGTACCCCACCGTCGTCATCGTCGTGAAGGACCACCAGACGGCGTCACCCAGCGTCCGGATGTTCCCGTCCGGCGACTCCCGCTCCACCGACAGCACCGCGAGCGACCCGAACATCAGCAGCCCGACCACCGAGCCCACGACATACGTCGTCAGCCGGATCTGCGGAGCCATCCGCGCCCGCCGCCCCACCAGCAGCAGCGTGGAGACCATCCGCAGCAGCCGGAGCGGCTGCAGCACCGGCAGCACCACCGCGAACAGATCGGGCCAGTGCCGCCGCACGAACTCCCCGCGCCGGGGCGCGAGCCCCAGCCGCATCAGGTAGTCCACGGCGAAGGCGCCCCACACCACCCACTCCACCCCCGTGCACAGGGCGGTCAGCGAGTGCCCCGCCGAACCGTCCACGATGGGCACGGCGTACGCGACGGCGAAGGCCACGGCCAGCGCCAGCAACGGCCGTTGCGTGAGCCGCTCCCACCGCGCCTGCGCCGCCTGCGCCGCGTTCGTCTCCATGCCCGCATCGTAGGGAAGACGAAGGGCGGCGGAGTCCACGACTCCGCCGCCCTCACACCCGGGGCCCTGTCACAGGCCGCGCGGTGTCACGCGTCGCCGCCGGCCGCCCCCGGATCCGCCGCCGCCACGTCCAGCAGCTGGTACCGGTCGATGGCCTGCTTCAGCACGGACCGGTCGACCTTGCCGTCCCGGGCCAGCTCGGTCAGCACCCCCACCACGATCGACTGCGCGTCGATGTGGAAGAACCGCCGCGCCGCGCCCCGGGTGTCGGCGAATCCGAAGCCGTCCGCGCCCAGGGACTGGTAGGTCCCCGGCACCCAGCGCGCGATCTGGTCCGGGACCGACCGCATCCAGTCGGACACCGCCACGAACGGCCCCTCGGAGCCGCTGAGCTTCCGCGTCACGTACGGCACCCGCTGCTCCTCCTCCGGGTGCAGCAGGTTGTGCTCCTCGCAGGCCACGGCCTCGCGCCGCAGCTCGTTCCACGAGGTCGCCGACCAGACGTCCGCCCTGACGTTCCAGTCCTCGGCGAGGAGCCGCTGCGCCTCCAGCGCCCACGGCACCGCGACACCGGACGCCATGATCTGCGCCGGCACCGAGCCGGCCGTGCCCTCGCTCAGCTTGTACACGCCCTTGACGATGCCCTCGGCGTCCACGTTCGCCGGCTCGGCCGGGTGCCGGATGGGCTCGTTGTAGACGGTGAGGTAGTAGAAGACGTCCTCGCCGTGCGGGTGCTCGGCGTCGCCGCCGTACATCCGGCGCAGGCCGTCCTGCACGATGTGCGCGATCTCGTAGCCGTAGGCCGGGTCGTAGGCCACGCACGCCGGGTTGGTCGAGGCGAGGAGCTGCGAGTGGCCGTCCGCGTGCTGCAGGCCCTCACCCGTCAGGGTGGTGCGTCCCGCGGTCGCGCCCAGGACGAAGCCGCGCGCGAGCTGGTCGGCCATCTGCCAGAACTGGTCGCCGGTGCGCTGGAAACCGAACATCGAGTAGAAGACGTACACCGGGATCAGCGGCTCGCCGTGCGTGGCGTAGGCCGAGCCGGCCGCGACCAGCGAGGCCGTGCAGCCCGCCTCGGAGATGCCGTCGTGCAGCATCTGGCCGGTCGGCGACTCCTTGTACGCGAGCAGCAGATCGCGGTCGACCGCCTCGTACTGCTGACCGAGCGGGTTGTAGATCTTCGCGCTCGGGAAGAAGGAGTCCATGCCGAACGTGCGGTACTCGTCCGGCGCGATCAGCACGAACCTCCTGCCGATCTCCTTGTCCCGCATGAGGTCCTTCAGCAGTCGCACGAACGCCATGGTCGTGGCGATGGACTGCTGACCGGTGCCCTTCTTCACGGTCGCGTACGCCTTGTCGTCCGGCAGTGCCAGCGGCTCGGCGCGGACCACCCGCGTCGGCACGTACCCGCCGCACTGCTTGCGGCGGTCGTGCATGTACTGGATCTCCTCGGAGTCGCGCCCCGGGTGGTAGTAGGGCGGCGCGCCGGACTCCAGCTCCTTGTCGGAGATCGGCAGGTGCAGCCGGTCGCGGAAGCGCTTGAGGTCGTCGACCGTCAGCTTCTTCATCTGGTGCGTGGCGTTGCGGCCCTCGAAGTTCGGACCCAGCGTCCACCCCTTGACCGTCTTGGCCAGGATGACCGTCGGCTGGCCCTTGTGCTCCACCGCGGCCTTGAACGCCGCGTAGATCTTCCGGTGGTCGTGACCGCCGCGGCCCAGCATCAGGATCTGGTGGTCGCTCATGTTCTCGACCATCGCGCGCAGCCGGTGGTCGTCGCCGAAGAAGTGCTCGCGGATGTACGCGCCGGTCTCGGTCGCGTACGTCTGGAACTGGCCGTCCGGGGTGGTGTTCATCCTGTTGACCAGCACGCCGTCCCGGTCCTGCGCGAGCAGCGGGTCCCAGGAGCGGTCCCAGATCAGCTTGATCACGTTCCAGCCGGCGCCCCGGAAGACCGACTCCAGCTCCTGGATGATCTTCCCGTTGCCGCGCACCGGACCGTCCAGGCGCTGCAGGTTGCAGTTGACCACGAAGGTCAGGTTGTCCAGGCCCTCGCGCGCCGCGATGCTCAGCTGGCCGAGCGACTCGGGCTCGTCCATCTCGCCGTCGCCGAGGAACGCCCACACGTGCGACCTGGAGGTGTCGGCGATGCCGCGGGCCTGCATGTAGCGGTTCATCCGCGCCTGGTAGATGGCGCCGAGCGGGCCGAGGCCCATGGAGACGGTGGGGAACTCCCAGAAGTCCGGCATGGAGCGCGGGTGCGGGTAGCTGGACAGGCCGTCGGGGTACTTCGACTTCTCCTGCCGGAAGCCGTCGAGCTGCTTCTCGGAGAGGCGGTCGAGCAGGAACGCGCGCGCGTAGATGCCGGGGGAGGCGTGGCCCTGGAAGAAGACCTGGTCGCCGCCGTCGCCCTCGTCCTTGCCGCGGAAGAAGTGGTTGAAGCCCACGTCGTACAGGGAGGCGGAGGAGGCGAAGGTGGCGATGTGCCCGCCGACGCCGATGCCGGGACGCTGCGCGCGCGAGACCATCACGGCCGCGTTCCAGCGGGTCGCGTTCAGGATCCGGCGCTCGATCTCCTCGTTGCCGGGGAAGAACGGCTCGGCGCGGGTGGGGATCGTGTTGACGTAGTCCGTGCTGCGCATCTCGGGCACGGCCACGCGCCGCTCGCGGGCCCGCTCGATCAGGCGGAGCATGAGGTACCGGGCCCGCTCCCGGCCGCGTTCGTCGACCGCGGCGTCGAGGGAGTCGAGCCACTCCTGGGTCTCTTCGGGATCGAAGTCAGGAACCTGACTCGGAAGGCCGCCAATGATGATCGGATTGCGATCGGATCCGGAAGCCACGCTGTTCCTTACCTGTCGGAGGGCCACTTTTTCACTCGTGCCTACACCGTTCCCCATCGTGTACCTCGGGAAGACGTACGTCATCTCTACCGTGGGGTAACCGATACACAGGGTCGGTCAAAACGCAACGATACGCCCGGGGTGTGACAGGCTTGCCAAACTTGTTCGAGAGTCGTTTGACTGGATGATTCCGAACAGAACAAAGAGGGCAGAACGGTGTGATGTGGGTCACCAGCGTGTGGGACGCGGTGCCGGGAGTTGCGCCGACACGGCCCGGATCGTCACCGTTTCGGCGGTCTGGAGGGCCGGGTACTTGCGCGATCGGTCCCGCCCGTGTGGACTACGGCCAATGCTTCGCGCACGCGCGTGGCTGAGATATTCACCAAACCATGATCAGGAGGCAACCCGTGAGCGCGACCGCGGACCACGCGGAGGAGCGGACGAACCCTGCCGCCAGGCTGGGGTTCCAGCCCGGGCAGGTGGTCCAGGAGATCGGCTACGACGACGACGTCGACCAGGAACTCCGCGAGGCCATCGAGGAAGCCGTCGGAGGCGACCTGATGGACGAGGAATATGACGACGTGGCCGACGCCGTCGTGCTGTGGTTCCGCGACGAGGACGGTGATCTCACCGATGCGCTCGTCGATGCCACCACGTACATCGAGGAGGGCGGCGCCATCCTGCTGCTCACGCCGAAGACCGGCCGCAGCGGATACGTGGAGCCGAGCGACATCTCGGAGGCCGCGACGACCGCCGGCCTGACCGCGTCCAAGAGCGTCAGCGTCGGCAAGGACTGGAGCGGCAGCCGTCTGGCGACGCCGAAGGCGGCCAAGTCCAAGAAGTGACCGCCGCCGGGCCGGGCCCGAGGGTCCGGCCCGGCCGCCGCGGGCGCCCCGGTGATCGCTGCGTAGGGTGGAGGCGAGCGCTTGCCGCGCTCTGACCCGAACGGCCCACCGAAGGGATGCACGACGATGGCGATCCAGGTCGGCGACAAGGCGCCCGATTTCGAGCTCAAGGACAACCACGGCCGCACCGTCAGCCTCTCCGCCTACCGCGGCGAGAAGAACGTGGTGCTCCTCTTCTACCCCTTCGCCTTCACCGGCGTGTGCACCGGCGAGCTGTGCGAGCTGCGCGACAACCTGCCGAAGTTCGCCGACCGCGACACCCAGCTGCTCGCCGTCTCCAACGACTCGATCCACACCCTGCGCGTGTTCGCCGAGCAGGAGGGCCTCGAGTACCCGCTGCTGAGCGACTTCTGGCCGCACGGCAACGTCTCGCGCGCCTACGGCGTCTTCGACGAGGACAAGGGCTGCGCCGTCCGGGGCACCTTCATCATCGACAAGGACGGCGTCGTGCGGTGGACCGTGGTCAACGGACTGCCGGACGCCCGCGACCTGAACGAGTACGTGAAGGCGCTCGACACCCTGTGACGCTCCGGGTCCTCGGTCTGCGCGGCGCGGGAACCCGTCACTAGGATCGGCACGTTGATCCCATATCCGAAGCACGACGGGGCTTCCCGCCCCCGGACACCACATGGAGGACCCGTGGGAGTCAGCCTCAGCAAGGGCGGCAACGTATCGCTGACGAAGGAGGCCCCGGGCCTGACCGCCGTCATCGTCGGTCTGGGGTGGGACGTGCGCACCACGACCGGCTCCGACTTCGACCTCGACGCCAGCGCGCTGCTGCTGAACAACTCCGGCAAGGTCGCGAGCGACCAGCACTTCGTCTTCTTCAACAACCTCAAGAGCCCCGACGGCTCGGTCGAGCACACCGGCGACAACATCACCGGTGAGGGAGAGGGCGACGACGAGCAGATCAAGATCAACCTGGCCGGCGTGCCGGCCGACATCGAGAAGATCGTCTTCCCGGTGTCGATCTACGACGCCGAGAACCGCCAGCAGTCCTTCGGACAGGTCCGCAACGCGTTCATCCGCGTGGTGAACCAGGCGGGCGAGCAGGAGATCGCCCGCTACGACCTGAGCGAGGACGCCTCCACCGAGACCGCCATGGTCTTCGGCGAGCTCTACCGGCACGGCGCGGAGTGGAAGTTCCGCGCCATCGGCCAGGGGTACGCCTCCGGCCTGCGCGGCATCGCCCAGGACTTCGGCGTCAACGTCTGACACGCACCACCGCACCGGCATCAGGCGCCGCACCGTTCACGGGGCGGCGCCTGGGGGTCCCCCTTCGGGGGAGTGCAGGACAACCAAAGAAGCACCGCTAGGGGAGGACAGCATCATGGGCGTCACGCTCGCCAAGGGAGGCAACGTCTCCCTCTCCAAGGCCGCACCGAACCTCACCAACGTCATGATCGGGCTCGGCTGGGACGCGCGGTCCACCACCGGCGCCCCCTTCGACCTGGACGCCAGTGCCCTGCTGTGCGGCGCCGGGAGCCGGGTGCTGGGCGACGAGTGGTTCGTGTTCTACAACCAGCTCACGAGCCCCGACGGCTCGGTCGAGCACACCGGCGACAACCTCACCGGCGAGGGCGAGGGCGACGACGAGTCGATCCTGGTGGACCTGACCCGGGTCCCGCAGCAGTGCGAGAAGATCATCTTCCCGGTCTCGATCCACCTCGCCGACGAGCGCGGCCAGACCTTCGGCCAGGTCTCCAACGCCTTCATCCGCGTGGTCAACCAGGCCGACGGCCAGGAACTGGCCCGCTACGACCTGAGCGAGGACGCCTCCACCGAGACCGCCATGATCTTCGGCGAGCTGTACCGGCACCAGAGCGAGTGGAAGTTCCGGGCCGTGGGCCAGGGGTACGCGTCGGGTCTGAGGGGCATCGCCCTGGACTTCGGGGTCAACGTCTCCTGACGCACAGCCGCCCGGCCGTACGGCCTCCGTCGCCCACGGAGGCCGCCCTGGCCGCCCCTCCCGGCGGCGTGCCCCTCTAGACTCGTGGTCAACACTTAGCAAAGCCGAGTACGGCGAGGGGGAAAGTCTCCCCCCAGACGACGTCTGGGAGGTGCCCCCACAACACGATGGGGTAGCCAGTGCTTCTGAAAACCTTCGGCTGGTCGTTCGCGGTCACCGCGCTCGGTCTGGTCGCGGCGGCGTTCTACGGAGGGTGGACCGCCTTCGGCATCGTGGCGATCCTCGCGGTCCTCGAGATCTCGCTGTCGTTCGACAACGCGGTGGTCAACGCCGGGATCCTGAAGAAGATGAGCGCCTTCTGGCAGAAGATCTTCCTCACCGTCGGCGTCCTCATCGCCGTCTTCGGCATGCGGCTGGTCTTCCCCGTCGTCATCGTCGCGATCAGCGCCAAGATGGGCCCGGTCGAGGCCGTCGACCTCGCGCTCAACAACAAGGACCGCTACCAGGAACTCGTCACCGACGCCCACCCGGCGATCGCCGCGTTCGGTGGCATGTTCCTGCTGATGATCTTCCTCGACTTCATCTTCGAGGACCGGGACATCCAGTGGCTGCGCTGGATCGAGCGGCCGCTCGCCAAGCTCGGCAAGGTCGACATGCTGTCGGTCTGCATCGCCCTGATCGTCCTGCTCGTCACCGCCTTCACCTTCGCCACCCACGCCCACCAGCACGGCGGCGCCCACGTCGACAAGGCGCAGACGGTCCTGATCGCCGGCATCGCCGGCCTGATCACCTACATGATCGTCGGCGGGCTGTCCGGGTTCTTCGAGGACCGCCTGGAGGAGCAGGAGGAACGCGAGCACGAGGAGGAGGAAGAAGCCGAGCGCACCGGGAAGAAGCGCTCCGCGGTCGTCCTGGCCGGCCAGGCGGCGTTCTTCATGTTCCTCTACCTCGAGGTGCTGGACGCGTCCTTCTCCTTCGACGGTGTGATCGGCGCCTTCGCCATCACCAACGACATCGTCCTGATGGCGCTCGGCCTCGGCATCGGCGCGATGTACGTCCGGTCCCTGACCGTGTACCTGGTCCGCCAGGGCACCCTCGACGACTACGTCTACCTCGAGCACGGCGCCCACTACGCCATCGGCGCCCTCGCCGTGATCCTCATGATCACCATCCAGTACCAGATCAACGAGGTCATCACCGGCCTCGTCGGCGTCGTCCTGATCGCCTGGTCCTTCTGGTCCTCCGTCCGCCGCAACCGCGCCCTCGCGGCCGCGGGCGAGGGCTCCGACGACAAGGCGGAGGTCTCCTCCGGGGTCTGACGGCCCCGGCGGGCCCCCGGCCGGCCTAGGGCCTCACCCTGATCAGGCCGGACGAGGCCCCTCAGGGCAAGATCCGGGACGCCACGGGGTGTGGCGCCCCGCGCGGTGAGGAACGCTTCGAACGGGGCGGCCGACGTGGTCGGCCGCCCCGTCCGGCGTTCGAGAGGCGTTCGAGACGAGTACCAGGGGGCGGGAATGGGATTCTTCGACGGGCTGCGCGGCGGACGCGGCGCCGAGTTCGACTCGGGCAGCGCCGCGAGCAACGCGATCGAGCTGACCAGGCGGCACCAGCAGGTGTCCCTCACCAGGCAGGGCGCGGCCACCGGCAACCTCCGCGTCAACCTGACCTGGCGGATGCGGACCTCCGACTTCGACATCACCCAGCGCACCAGCCTCTTCCGGCACCCCTTCAAGGCGCTGAAACCCCCGGAGGTGCTCGGCCACGGGCAGAGCATGGTCAACGTCGACCTCGACCTCGGCTGCCTGTACGAGCTGACCGACGGCACCAAGGGCGTCGTCCAGCCCCTCGGCGGCTACCTCGGCGACGTCAACGCGCCGCCGTACATCAAACTCAGCGGGGACGACCGGTTCGGCTCGGCGTCCGGCGAGACCATGTACGTCAACCTGGACCACCGCGACGCCATCAAGCGGCTGCTGGTGTTCGTGTACATCTACGACCGCACCCCGGCCTTCGACCGCACGCACGCCATCGTCACGCTCTACCCCAGCAACGGTCCCCGCATCGAGATAGGCCTGGACGAACGGCACCCCCAGGCCCGGTCCTGCGCCGTCGTGATGATCGAGAACGTGAAGGGCGAACTCGTCGTCCGGCGCGAGGTCAAGTTCGTCTACGGCTTCCAGGGCGAACTGGACCGGCTCTACGGATGGGGACTGACCTGGGGGCGGGGCTACAAGTCCAAGGTGGAGCAGTAGCCCTCTACCGGCCGATGAACTGCGGCCCCTGCGGCGGCAGCCGGAAGTCCGGGTCCAGCACGGCCGCCGCGGCCGGCTGCGGCTGGGGCGGATAGCCGTACCCGGCCGTGCCCGAGGCCGGCTGCGGATAGCCGTACGCCGGCTGCCGGGGCGACGCCGGCTGCGGATAGCCGTACGCCGGCTGCGACGGCACCACCGTCGGCTGCTCCGGCGGAAGGGGCTGGGACGTCGTCTCCGGCGGGTCCTGCCGCGGCTCGTCCACCTCCGACTCGTCCACCGAGATGCCGAAGTCCGTGGCCAGGCCCTTCAGGCCGTTCGAGTAGCCCTCGCCCAGCGCGCGGAACTTCCAGCCCTCCCCGCGCCGGTACAGCTCACCGCAGATCAGCGCGGTCTCCGCCCCCGTCTCCGGCCTGATCTCGAACTGGGCCAGCGGCTCGCCGTCGGCGACGGCGGCGTCGTACAGCAGGATGCACAGGGCCGGGACCCGGTCGAAGGGCACACCGTCCGCCGACGCGACCAGCAGCACCCGGCCGACACCGGGCTCCACACCGGCGAGGTCCGACTGGATCGTGTCGGTCAGGCCCTCCGGGACCCGCTTCTTGCCCAGCCGCCACACCTTCCCCGACGGGTGCCGGGGCTGGTTGTAGAAGACGAAGTCCTCGTCGGAGCGCACCCGGCCGTCCCGGCCCAGCAGCAGCGCCGAGGCGTCCACGTCCGGAACCCCCTGCCCGGGCGTCCAGCGCAGCACCGCGCGCACCGTCGTGGCCTCGAGCGGGACGTTCGAACCCTTCAGCATCGCCTGCGTCATGCCGTCATCCTGCCTTCTGGGTCCTGTCCACGACAATGCGGGGTACGGAGGCGCCGACGCGGGCCGGTTACCGGAAGTTCATGCCCGGAGGGAACTTCCGACATCGATCCCTACGTACTATTACCGGCCACCCTTTACCGAATCCAGAGGTCCCACCCGGGCCCCTCTAAGGAGTCGTATGCGCCATTTCGGGCACATCGCCCCCGAAGTGCGGAAGCGTCTCTTCCACCAGGAGCCGTGCGAATTCACCGCCGACTCCCCGGCCCGGCTGCTCTCCGCGGCCCTGGGCGCCACGCTGTACAGCCCCGCCACCCGGCCGAGGCTCGCCGACGACATCCTCAGACAGGCCAGCAACGGCGTGATCTCGATGGTGCTGTGCCTGGAGGACTCCATCGACGACGCGGACGTCGCCGCCGGCGAGGAGAACCTCGTCCGGCAGTTCGCCGACCTCGCCTCCCGCACCGCGACGCAACCACCCCTGCTCTTCATCCGGGTGCGGGTCCCCGAACAGATCCCCGACCTCGTACGCCGCCTCGGCCCCTCCGTACGCCTGCTGTCCGGCTTCGTCCTGCCCAAGTTCACCGAGGAACGCGGCACCCCCTTCCTGGAGGCCCTCACCCTCGCCGAGGCCGAGAGCGGACGCCGGCTCTTCGCCATGCCCGTCCTCGAATCACCCGAGCTGCTCTACCGCGAGAGCCGCGTGGACACCCTGGAGGGCATCGCCCGCGCCGTCGGCAAGTTCCGCGACCGGGTCCTCGCCCTGCGCCTCGGCGTCACCGACTTCTGCTCCTCCTACGGCCTGCGCCGCGCCCCCGACATGACCGCCTACGACGTCCAGGTCGTCGCCTCCGTGATCGCCGACGTGGTGAACATGCTGGGCCGCGCCGACGGCAGCGGCTTCACCGTCACCGGACCCGTCTGGGAGTATTTCCGCGTCCCCGAGCGCATGTTCAAGCCACAACTGCGGCAGAGCCCCTTCCTGGAGGTGCAGGCCGTGGAACTGCGCGAGAAGCTCATCGAGCACGCGATGGACGGACTGCTCCGGGAGATCTCCCTCGACCAGGCCAACGGCCTGCTCGGCAAGACCTGCATCCACCCCTCCCACGTCCTGCCCGTGCACGCGCTGTCCGTGGTCAGCCACGAGGAGTTCAGCGACGCGGTGGACATCCTCCGGCCGGAACGCGGCGGCGGGGGTGTACTGCGGTCGGCCTACACCAACAAGATGAACGAAGTGAAACCGCACCGCGCCTGGGCCGAACGGACCCTGCTGCGAGCCGAGGTCTTCGGTGTGGCCGGCGAGGACGTCGGCTTCGTCGAACTGCTCACCGCCGGCATACCCGGCTGACCTTCCCAACCCAAGGAACGCATGAACAACGCAGTGAACGACGAGGTCTGGTCCGGCAACTGGGTCGCCGAGCGGCTCGGCGTCGGACTCGAGGGCGACGACGGGCTGCCCGCCCTGCTCGGACTCGCGCTGCGCCGCAACCCCAAGCGGGCCCACCTGCTGGTCTCCAACGTGCTCGGCAAACACGTCCCCCAGTCGCCGTCCGTGGTCTACGGCTACGGCATCCGGCTGGGCCGCCGGGTCCGCGCGCTGCTCGGCGAGGCACCGGCCGCCTCCGCCGTCGTCCTCGGCTACGCGGAGACCGCCACCGGCCTCGGCCACGCGGTCGCCGACGGCCTGGGCCTCGCCCCCTACCTGCACTCCACCCGCCGCCCCGTGACCGGCATCGCCCCCGCCGGCGGCTTCGAGGAGTCGCACTCCCACGCCACCTCCCACCTGCTGCTCCCCGCGGACCCCGCCCTGCTGTCCGGCGACGGCCCGCTGGTCCTGGTCGACGACGAGTTCTCCACCGGCAACACCGTCCTCAACACCATCCGCGACCTGCACGCCCGCCACCCGCGCGAGCGGTACGTGGTCGTCGCCCTGGTCGACATGCGCTCACCCGAGGACACCGCACGCCTGCAACGGTTCGCCGACCACATCGGAGCCCGCGTCGACCTGGTCGCCGCGGCCTCCGGCACCGTACGGCTGCCCGACGACGTCCTCGACAAGGGCCGCCGGCTGGTCGCACAGCACGAGACCGCGCCCGACCGCACGCCAGGCCCGCCCCGCGGCCGCGTCACCCGCG
Source organism: Streptomyces sp. 1-11 (assembly GCF_007176755.1). Taxonomy (GTDB): domain Bacteria; phylum Actinomycetota; class Actinomycetes; order Streptomycetales; family Streptomycetaceae; genus Streptomyces. Next base: position 107,824 of record NZ_BJTV01000006.1, on the reverse strand, counting down.
TCGACCTGCGCTGGCCCCACGGCCTGCCCGACGGCGGCCGGCACGGCTTCACCCCCGCGCACCGCGCCCGCCTGGAGACCGCCCTGCCCGCCATGGCGGCCCGGATCGCCGAAGCACTGCCCACCGGCGCCCGCCGCGTCCTCGTACTCGGCTTCGAGGAACTCATGTACGCCCCGCTGCGCCTCGCCCGCGAACTGGAACAGGTCGCCCCCGACACCGAGGTGCGCTTCTCCACCACCACCCGCTCACCCGTCCTCGCCGTCGACGACCCCGGCTACGCGATCCGCACCCGCCTGGTCTTCCCCGCCCACGACGACCCCGCCGACGGCCCCGGCGAGCGGTACGCCTACAACGTCGCCGGCGCCGGCTTCGACACCGTCGTCGCCGTGGTCGACTCCATCGCCGACACCCCCGCACTGCACGCCGGCGACGGCCTCCTGGCCCGCCTCGCCGCCCACACCCCGCACGTCCTGCTCGCCGTCGTCCCCTCCCACGCCCCCGCACCCCGCGCCACCACCCCCGAAAGGCCGGCCATGCTGCCCGAGCCCCTCCGCGGCCCCGCCTTCTCCTCGTACGCGCCCGACGAGGTCGGCTGGCTGCTGCGGGACCTCTCCGACGTCACCCTCGAGGCGCCGACCGAGGAACGCGAGGAGGCCATCCAGAGCGGCGGGGCCCACTACGCCGAGTCACTCCCCGTGGAGTACCAGCCCAGCGAGCAGTACCAGCAGCTCTTCCACACCGCCCTGGACACCTCGGCCGTCCGCATCGCCAAGGCCGTCGGAGTCGTCACCGAAACCGTCATGAGCGAGCGCTCCCCCCGTCCCGTACTGGTCTCGCTCGCCCGCGCCGGCACCCCCGTCGGCATCCTGATGCGCCGCTGGGCCCAGTTCCGGCACGGCCTCGACCTCCCGCACTACGCCGTCTCCATCGTCCGCGGCCGCGGCATCGACGCCAACGCGCTGCGCTGGCTCGCCGCCCACCACGACCCCCGGGACGTCGTCTTCGTCGACGGCTGGACCGGCAAGGGCGCCATCACCCGCGAACTCGCCCAGGCAATAACGGAGTTCGAGAAGACCGAAGGCGTCACCGGGTTCGACCCGGAGATCGCCGTACTCGCCGACCCCGGCTCCTGCGTACGCACCTACGGCACCCGCGAGGACTTCCTCATCCCCTCCGCCTGCCTCAACTCCACGGTCTCCGGCCTGATCTCCCGCACGGTCCTGCGCGCCGACCTGGTCGGACCCGACGACTTCCACGGCGCGAAGTTCTACCGCGAACTCGCCGGCGCCGACGTCTCCACGGCCTTCCTGGACGCCGTCCGCGCCCGCTTCCAGGAAGTCGCCGACACCGTCGACAGCGCCGTCAAGGAACTGGTCACCGAGGACCGCACCCCCAGCTGGGCCGGCTGGCGGGCCGTCGAACGCATCAGCGAGGAGTACGGCATCCACGACGTGAACCTCGTCAAACCCGGCGTCGGCGAGACCACCCGGGTACTGCTGCGCCGGGTCCCCTGGAAGATCCTCGCCAAGGCCGGCGCCGGACCCGACCTGGACCATGTGCGCCTGCTCGCCGAACAGCGCGGCGTACCCGTCGAGGAGGTCGGCGAACTGCCCTACACCTGCGTCGGACTCATCCACCCCAAGTACACCCGGGGCGCCACCGGCGCCGACGGCCGGGCGGTGAACGTCTGATGCCGGTACTGGTGGCGAGCGACCTCGACCGCACACTGATCTACTCCGCCGCGGCCCTGGCCCTGACCATGCCCGACGCGCGCGCACCACGCCTGCTCTGCGTGGAGGTCCACGAGAGCAGACCGCTGTCCTACATGACCGAGACGGCCGCCCGACTGCTCACCGACCTCGGCGACGCGGCCGTCTTCGTGCCCACCACGACCCGCACCCGCAAGCAGTACCAGCGCATCAACCTGCCCGGCCCCGAGCCGGCCTACGCGATCTGCGCCAACGGCGGACACCTGCTGGTCGACGGCGCCACCGACCACGACTGGCACGCGCGCGTACTGGCCCGCCTCGCCGACGAGTGCGCACCGCTGGACGAGATCCGCGAACACCTGATGCGCACCGCCGACCCCGTCTGGGTACGCAAGCACCGCGTCGCCGAGGACCTCTTCGCCTACCTCGTCGTCGAGCGCGAACTGCTCCCCGAGGACTGGGTCAAGGAACTGGCCGCCTGGGCGGAGAACCGCGGCTGGACGGTCTCCCTCCAGGGCCGCAAGCTCTACGCCGTACCCAAGCCGCTCACCAAGAGCGCGGCCGTGCGCGAGGTCGCCCGGCGCACCGGAGCGGAGCTGACCCTGGCGGCCGGAGACTCCCTCCTCGACGCCGACCTGCTCCTCGCCGCCGACCGGGGCTGGCGGCCAGGACACGGCGAACTGGCCGACACCCAGTGGACCGCACCGGCCATCACAGCCCTGCCCGAGCGGGGCGTGCTGGCCGGCGAACGGATCACCCGGGAGTTCCTGCGGGCCGCCCGCGGCGGGACCACGGCAGGCGCGGCCGGCTGATCCCAGGGCAGGGGCGGCTCGCTGATCAGCCGCAGCAGCCCCCACCGCAGCACCCGCCGCCACCACCCGCGTTCGGCGCCGCGGCCGGAGCGCCGGCCGTGCCGCCGACGGCCACCGTCGACAGCAGCTTCACCGTGTCGTCATGGCCCGCGGGGCAGGCGGCGGGGGCGGCGGACTCCGCCATCGGACGGCTCAGTTCGAAAGTGTCGCCGCAGGTACGGCAGCGGTACTCATAGCGAGGCATGCGCCCAGAGTAACCGGCACCGGCCCGGACTCACCCCGGGCCGCGGCGGTCCGGACTCGCCCCAGGCCGGGCGGTCCGGACTCACCCCAGGCCGGGGCGGTCCGGCCGGTCCTTCTCCTTGCCCGGCAGCGGCATCGTCACCGGCGGGGTGCCGGTCGCGTGCTCACGCCCAGGAGGCTCCGTCGCCGGATCGGGGTGACGGGCCCGGTAGTACGGATTGTCGGGCGGCAGGGTCGAGCCGACTCTGCCGTACATGCCGAAGGTCATCAGCAGCAGGCCCACGACGAAACTGAAGAGCACGTTCTGGATCTTGAACGCCAGGAAGTTGTAGTCGCCGTCCAGCAGACCGAGGTTCAGGAAGCCGTTCAGCAGGAACAGCACCCCGAACACCATGTTCAGCGTGGACGCCACGTTCCCGCCGATCACCATGCCGGCCAGCAGGATCACCCCGACCACGATGGACAGCACACTCAGCGTGCCGTTGGTGTTCAGCCCGATGACCCGGTCACCGCCGGTGCTGAAGAAGCCGATCTCGTCCATCACCCCCAGGATGCCGAAGGCGAGCAGGAACGCGCCGATCAGGCCCGCTCCGACGCGGTAGACCGTGTTCAGGCGGTGGTCGACGGGCAAGTGCTCGTCGAACCGGATCTGCCGTCGAGGCCTCGTGTGCACTGGGTGTGTGGCCATGTGTCCGCCTCCTCCGGGCGCTAGCGGAGGCCATCCGTCCATCCAGCATCCGCCACCCCACCCCGAACCGCCACCACAAACGGATCAGCACATCCCCGGGCCCCGCGGGTACGACGGCTCGACACGCCCCGGCACAGCGGCGCCGGGCGTAACCGGAGCCCGCCCCTTCGGCGGGGCACCCCCGTGACCGGCACGCGCCCCGCAGCGGCTCAGTGGGCCGCGCCGCCCCCGCGCTCATCGCGGATCCGCGACACCACGCCGGCCACCGTCTGCCGCACCGCCTCCGTCTCCGTCAGGAAGTGCCAGTAGTCGGGATGCCGGCCCTCAAGCGACCCGACCGCCCGCTCCAGCCGGCCCACCGCGTCGTCCAGCGGGCGCGCATGCCGCGGATCCGGCGTCGTACGCCCCGTCATGGCCAGCCGCTGGGCGTCCCGGATCGCGAACCGGGTCCGCTCGATCTCCGCCTGCGGATCCTTCTGCACGGCGTTCAGCCGGGCCAGCCGGTCACCCGCGGCCGACACGGCCTCGTCGGTGCTGTTCAGCAGCGCCCGCACCGTCGACAGCAGCGACGTGGCGTCCGGCCACCGCTGCGCCTCCCGCGCCGCCTGCGCCTCGCGCAGCTTCAGCTCGGCCTGCCGCACGTTCTGCTCGGCCTGCGCAGGCACCTGCTGCAGGTCCTGCCAGCACGCGGCCGCGAACCGCCGCCGCAGCTCGCTCAGCACCGGATCGACCTGCCCGGCCCGCGTGGTCAGCGCCTGCGCGCGGGTGCGCAGGCTCACCAGCCGGTGATCGATCTCCGCCGCCCGCTCCGGCAGCCGCTCGGCCTCGGCCCGGATCGCGGCGGCCTCCCGCTGCACCCGCTCGGCCCGCTCCAGCGTCTGCGCCACCCCGTGCTGCCCGGCGCCCTGGTTCAGCCTCGTCAGCTCGGGCGACAGCGCGGCCAGCCGGGCGGCGAGATCATCCGCCCCCAGCCCCTTCTCACGCACGGCGTCCAGCGCGTTGCTCGCGCCCAGCAGCGCCTGCCGGGCCCGCTCCACGGCCGGGGCGAGCCGGGCGAGCTGTGTCTCGGCCTTGCCCAGCAGCGGCCCCAGCGAGTTGCCGAAACGGTCCAGCTCCTGCTTGACCCGGACCAGCTCGTCCTTGGCGGCGGTCAGCTCGCTGCGCGCCCGGGCGGCCGTGGCCGCCTCCAGACCGTCGTGGTCCAGGTCATGGGCGTCCACGGCCTGGATGTACCGCTGACTGACCTCGTCGATCCGCGTGCCGAGCGCCGCGAAGTCGGCGACCGCGCGCCGGGCGGCGGGGGAGTCGTCGACGGCCGTGATGGTCTCCACCGAGATCCGCAGATCCCGCTGCGCGGTGTCCAGTTCGTAGAACGCGGCCGCCGCGGCGTCCTTCGCGGCCTGCGCCTCGGCCCGCTGACTCTCCGCCCGCCCGCCGAACCACCGCCGGGTGCCGCCCCCGGCGAACGCGGCCGGCAGCACGAGCGCGACCACCACCGGCACACTCATCAGCGTCAGGACGTCACGCACCCCGGACCCACGCCGGGTCCGTCCGGTCGGCGACGGCGGGTACGACTGCGTGGATGGCGTGCCCGGTGTCGCCGTCACATCCCTCTCCCGTGCTGTGATCCGCCCTGCCTGCTGTCATTCTCCCACCTGTTGAAGACGAACACACGAGCCGATCAGTTCGCCGCACACCCGGTGACTTTCCAGGGAAGGGACACGGGTTCCCGCCTCGAACGCGTGACCTTTCCGGAGGGTCGTCGTTAATGCCGATGGCGGGTTCTTCGATCGGAGGGGCGAGTGCGGGAGTCGCGGGCGCTGACGGAGCCCTTCGTCGTGCCCGGCCCCACCGGCGTTTCGATCCGGACGCGACTTCGGGTGACGCCGGCGGACGCCACGGTACTCACCGAGGTCGGCGAGTTTCTCGGTTCCCAGGCGTCGCGGGACCTCATGGCGAGGTCACGTCAGGGAGCGGGTCGTGACGGCGGCGGCTGGGCCGGGCGCAAGCGGGCGCTGACTGCGGAGACGTCGGCACGGTGGGCGGGCGGCATCACCAGGGCGACGAACGACCAGTGGGCGCTGGCCCGCCGTGGGCAGGCCGAGGAGATGGCTTGGCTACGGGGGCAGATCAAGCGGATCGAGAGCCGGCTGGCTCGGCCACTGGGCGCCAAGGCCGACAGGCAGACCGGCGTCGTGCGCGGCTACGCCGGCCGTGCCGAGTGGCACGCGAAATCCCGCCGCCTGCGCGTCCTCCGGGACCGGCTCGGGGCCCTCGAGAAGGACTGGGCGGACGGCAGGGTCCATGTGGTCCGCGGCGGCAGGAAGCTCGCCGGTCTCCGTCACCACCTGGACCGGTCGGGGCTGACCCGGTCGGCCTGGCGCGAGCGATGGCGTGCCGCCCGGATGTTCCTCATGGCGGACGGCGAGTCCGGCAAACGCTGTGGCAACGAGACCATCCGCGTCACCGAGACCGGGCAGCTCTCGATCCGGCTGCCTGCCGCGCTGAGCCGCCTGGCCAACGCACCGCGCGGACGGTACGTGCTGGACGCCGCGGTGGCGTTCACCCACCGGGCGGAGGAGTGGCGGGACCGCATCACCACGCATCGCGCGGTTGCCTACCGTGTCCACCTGGACGTCTCCCGTGGCCGCTGGTACCTGACCGCCTCGTGGCAGCGTGCGGCGGTCCTGGCGCCGCCGCTCTCCGCGGTCCTCGCCCGTGGTGTGGTCGCGGTGGACATGAACGACGACCATCTGGCCGCGTGGCACCTCGACGCGCACGGCAACCCGGTGGGCGAACCCCGCAGGTTCGCCTACGACATGTCGGGAGACGCGGGGCACCGGGACGCTCAGCTCCGGCATGCCCTGACCCGTTTGCTGCACTTCACCCGGCGCTCCGGAGCAGCGGCGATCGCGGTCGAGAACCTCCATTTCAAGGACGGCGCCGGCCGGGAGCAGTACGGCCGGAACAAGCGGTTCCGCCGTCTCGTGTCGCGCTTTCCGACCGCGCGGCTCAGGGCACGCCTGGTGTCCATGGCCGCCGAGCACGACGTCGCGGTCGTGGCGGTGGATCCGGCGTACACCTCGAAATGGGGAGCCCGGTACTGGCAACGGCCGCTCACCACGGCCACTCGTATGACGACTCGTCACGACGCCGCGGCCGTGGCGATCGGACGGCGCGCTCTCGGGCACCCGATCCGGCGACGGACGGCACCGCCCCCGCACGACCGGAGTGATCGTGCGGGGCATCGGACCGCCCAGGCGGGAGGGAAACCCGGGAGTCGTGAGGGACCCCGCCCCCGTTCACCCGGACCCCGGACAGGATCCGTGCGGCCCGGGAACGGAGCGAACGTGGGGGACCAGCGTGCCCAGGACCGCTCGGGGCACGCGGTTGGGCATGCACCCTGGCCACAGGGGCCGTGACAGCTCAACTTCGAGGAACGGCTACGTGCTGCCCGCCCGCACGCGCGGGCTTGCAGGGCCGCCGCCGGGACAATGTAGGCTGTCGACCTGTCCCGGGTGCGTAGCTCAGCGGTAGAGCGCCTGCCTTACAAGCAGGATGTCGGCGGTTCGAAACCGTCCGCGCCCACCAGTGGATGTGAGAAGGCCCAGCCCCGCGTGGGGGCTGGGCCTTCTCACATCGGGGCGTGGTCGGCCCGGCGCACGTATGCCCGGCGGGGCCGCGGCCGTGCGCCTCAGCCTTCCGTGCGTGCACTCTCGGGTGTCCCGTGGGCGTGCTTCAGCCCGCTGCGGGCGTTCACGCGGTCCGGGCCGGTGAGCTCTGCCCAGTGGCGGTGGGTGCTGACGAACACCGCGAGCTCGTGCTCCCGTCGTCGCAGCTTCTCCACCTCGGCCTGTTCGTCCTCCGTCCAGCCGGGGGACGCGGGCCGCTCGATCTTGCGCCACCCGTTGTCGTCGCTGAAGCCGTCCAGCGGCTCGACCGACCAGGGGAGCCGCCTCAGCAGGGCCGACAGCTCGGCCCGTACCTGGTGCAGCTCTTCCTGGCCGGCGAGGAGATCACTCGGAAACTCATAGGACGTACCCACACGGCGATGGTACGCCTGTTCGATTTTGAGTTGCGAGGCCGTTCGTGAGGTTCAGTCGAACGAGTGATCGGTTCGGTGGCCGTCGCCGTGCGGTTCCCGACGATGCGCGCCGCGGGTCGGCCCCGGGGGGCGGTGGCCGCCTTCGGCGTGATCCCCGCAGGGGTGGGAGCGGTGCGTGAGACTGGGGGCATGTGCCGGAGTATCAAGACGTTGCGTCCGCCCGCGCTGCCCGACGAGGCCACCGAGGACGACATCCACGCCGCCGCGCTTCAGTACGTGCGGAAGGTCTCGGGGTTCCGGGCGCCCGCCGCTCACAACCGCGAGGTGTTCGAGCGGGCGGTGGAGGCCGTGGCGGAGGCCACGGCCGAGCTGCTCGGGGGGCTTGAGGTGCGGGGGCGGGCCGTGCGGACGGCGGCGGAGTAGGCGCTCGCGTTCCTGGGTGACCCGAGTGGCGGGGGAGAGGCCGCTCGGGTGTGTCGTGCTGCCCGCTTCGGGGTCGAGGGCGGGGGGATGGGTGGTTCGTCTGATAGGTCGTCAGATGGCTTTGCTTGTAGTGGAGTTGGTGCGGAGTTTGCCGTGGCCCGTGCGGGCCGGGTGACGGCGGTGGGTAGATGTGCAACGAGTGGATCCGGTCACATTTTCGAGGCGTGCCGCGGCGGCGAGGGCCCCGCCACGTGCGGCCACGGCCGGGAAGGCGCCGTGTGGTGGCACTGAACCGTGGCTAAATGTTGAACTTGCAAGCATCAATTAGGTCCACCTAACCTGGGTCTCCATTCGGTACCGCCGCCCCCACGACCGGCCCGTCCCCGGCCGGCCCGACAGAACCGAACAGGAGATCCCCTTCATGTCCGCACGTCTCAACTCCGCTCAGCCGTACGCCCTCGGACTGTTCCGCGTGGTCGTCGGCCTGTTGTTCACCGTGCACGGCGCCGCCTCGCTCTTCGGCGTCCTCGGCGGCGCCATGGGCACCCACGGCGGGACCATCGAGGCCGGCGCCTGGCCCGGCTGGTACGCGGCGGTGATCCAGCTCGTCGCCGGCGGTCTCGTCCTGCTCGGCCTCGGCACCCGCGGCGCCGCGCTGGTCGCCTCGGGCTCGATGGCGTTCGCGTACTTCGACGTCCACCAGCAGGCCGCCCTGTGGCCCATCCAGAACGGCGGCGAGCTGTCCGTCGTGTTCTGCTGGTCGTTCCTGCTGCTCGTCTTCACCGGTTCCGGCGCCTTCGGCCTCGACCGGCTGGTCACCCGGCGCACGGCCGCCACGCGGCAGCCGGCCGCCGAGCAGGCCCCGATAGCGGCCTGACCGGCTCGCCCGGGGCCCCTTCGAGGCGTCCGGGCGGGGCACTGGACCACGGCGCCCCACTCCGCCGACGCGGCGGGGTGGGGCGCCGCCGGGTTTGCCGGCGTGAAGGGCGTGAAGGCGTGAAAACCGGGTGACGATCCCGTGCGCCCCCTGGCAGCCTCGTGTCAGACCCGCCGCGTACGCTGTATGGCTGTCATCGGGGGGAGTCACGGGGGACGGGGAGCAGTCGTGTGGGAGAGCCTGGGGTCGCTGGCCGCCGGCCCGTGGATCTATGCCGCGGTGGCCCTGTCGGTGCTGCTCGACGTCTTCCTGCCGGTGCTGCCGAGCGGTGTCCTCGTGATCACGGCGGCCACGGCGGCCGCGGCGGGCTCGGGCGCCGCGACGGGGCGGGTCCCGCACGAGGTGCCGGACATCCTCGCCCTGATCCTCTCCGCCGCGACGGCCTCGCTCCTCGGTGACCTCGCCGCCTACCGGCTGGCCTGGCGGGGCGGAGAGCGCCTGGACCGGGCGATAAGCCGCTCGCGCCGGCTGACCGTCGCGCAGGAACGTCTCGGCGAGGCGCTGTCCCGGGGCGGCGGCGCCCTGGTGGTGCTGGCGCGCTTCGCGCCGGCCGGCCGCTCGGTGGTGTCCTTCTGCGCGGGTGCGGCGCACCGCCGGGCCCGTGACTTCCTCCCCTGGTCCGCGCTGGCCGGTCTGTCCTGGGCCGCCTACAGCGTCGCCCTCGGCTACTTCGGCGCCCGCTGGCTCGGCGCCACCTGGCTGGCCACCGGTGTCTCGGTGGCCGCGCTGATCGGCGCGGGCGCGGCGGCCGGGTTCCTGGTCCGGCGGCGGCCGGTGCGGGGCGGCGCGTAGGGGCCGTGCCCCGGCGGAAGGCCCCGCGCCCGGCGTACGGCCGCCCTCCCCGGGTGCCTGGCGGCGGCGCCGGGGAGGGGTGTGGGGGGCCGGTGGTCAGCGGCTCGCCGGGTGTCCGGTCAGCAGCTCGCCAGGTAGTTCGTCAGGGCGGTCTTCTCCGCCGAGTCGACCGACAGGTTGTAGTAGTACTTCACCTGCACCCAGGCGCGGACGTACGTGCAGCGGTAGGCGGTGCGGGACGGCATCCAGGTGGCCGGGTCCTGGTCGCCCTTGGCCTGGTTGACGTTGTCGGTGACGGCGATGAGCTGCGGACGGGTCAGGTCGTTGGCGAAGGCCTGCCGCTGGGCGGTGGTCCACTTGCTCGCGCCGGAGTCCCAGGCCTCGGCCAGCGGCACGAGGTGGTCGATGTCGAGGTCGGAGGCGGCGGTCCAGGTGGCGCCGTCGTACTCGGAGTACCAGCTTCCGCTGGTGGCGGCGCAGGAGGAGTCGGTGACGACGTTCGAGCCGTCCCGCTTCAGGACCGTCTCGCGGGTGTTGCAGGCGCCGCTGATGGTGATCCAGTGCGGGAACAGGTCGCGGCTGTAGCCGGTGCGGTTCTCGGTGGCCACGGTGAGCTGGGAGAGGTAGCTGCGGGCGGTGGCGCCGCTGACCGGGGTGGGCAGGGCGGCGGAGGCGCTCGGCGCGTTGAAGAGGGCGACGGAGGCTACCAGTCCGCTGAGGGCGGTGAGTATGCTCAGTCGTCGACGCGCGTAGAACCGGGACATGCGAACTCCCTTGTGGGGTGGGGGCGTTGGAGCGCGGGCGTGGGAATGCTCGCGCTGCCGTGTGGCCGGTGGGTGAGCGCTCGGTTAGAAGTTAGTGTCGTGTGCATGACACGACAAGGTTCGGCGTCGAACTTTCGGTCCCGTAGGATGGACGGCGCAGAAGGGGAGTAGCTCTTCGCCGGACCGTCGACATACTGCTCAGCAAGCCTGAGCCGGCGCCCGGAGGCGGATCCCGCGCGGACCGCCCAGCGAGACCTTCGGCAAGCAGTGCACGCCCGTGCCCCAGAGGCGCCGGCGCCCAGTGTGCTGTCGTGCCGAGGTGTCTCCCATGAGGTACAGCACTCTCGGTGGGGCGGCCCCGACCGATTGAGGAACCTTGATCAGCATTTCCGTGACGGCGCTCGTCTTCGGCGTCATCTTCCTCGCCGAACTGCCGGACAAGACCGCGCTCGCCGGCCTCGTCCTCGGCACCCGCTACCGCGCCTCGTACGTCTTCGCGGGCGTCGCCGCCGCCTTCCTCCTGCACGTCGTGCTCGCCGTCGCCGCCGGCAGCGTGCTGACGCTGCTGCCGCAGCAGATCGTGCACGCGCTCACGGGTGTGCTCTTCCTCGGCGGCGCGGCGGTGCTGCTGCTGAAGAAGGGCGAGGACGAGGAAGAGGTCAAGAAGCCCGCCGACCAGACCTTCTGGAAGGTCGCCGGCACCGGCTTCATGCTCATCCTGGTCGCCGAGTTCGGTGACCTCACCCAGATCATGACCGCCAACCTCGCCGCCCGCTACGACGACCCGATCTCCGTCGGTCTCGGCGCGGTGCTCGGCCTATGGGCCGTCGCCGGGCTCGGCATCGTCGGCGGGAAGGCCCTGATGAGGCGGGTGCCGCTGCGGCTGATCACGCAGATCGCGGCGCTGCTGATGCTGGCTCTGGGCGTGTGGAGCCTGTACGAGGCCGTCGCCGGCTGAGCGAACGGACGGTGAAGGCTCGGTGGCGGTGGTGGCGGGACCGCGACTTGTTTTGTACCGTGGAGAAACAAAGTGGCTCCCGCCCGTTTTCCCTGACCGGCGGGCGGGGCCGTTTTGTCCCTCGTCCCGCCCACCGTCCCGCCTTCTCATTTCTTTCCTCTGGGAGTCCCAGGGAGGAGCTGCCGATGCCGGCCACCGCCACGCCCACCGTCCTCACCGCCCGCGCCCTCCTGCTCGACATGGACGGCACCCTCGTCAACTCGGACGCGGTGGTCGAGCGCATCTGGCGGCGCTGGGCCGGGCGGCACGGCCTGGACGGCGACGAGGTGATGAAGGTCGTGCACGGCCGGCAGGGCCACGCGTCGATGGCGGTGCTGCTGCCGGAGCGGCCGGTGGAGCAGAACCTCGCCGACAACGCCCGCATGCTCGCCGAGGAGACCGCCGACATGGACGGCGTGGTCGAGGTGCCCGGCGCCGGCGCCTTCCTCGCCTCCCTGCGCGGCGTGCCGCACGCCCTGGTGACCTCGGCCGACGTCGCCCTGTCCACCGCCCGCATGGCCGCCGCGGGGCTGCCGCTGCCGGAGGTGCGCGTCACCGCCGAGTCGGTGGGGGCCAGCAAGCCCGACCCCGAGGGATTCCTGAAGGGCGCGGCGGAACTGGGCGTGGACCCCGCGAACTGTGTCGTCTTCGAGGACTCCGGGGCCGGCATCGCGGCCGGCCGGGCCGCCGGGATGCGGGTCGTCGGCGTGGGGGAGCGGGCCGCGCGGCACGCACCGGACGTCGTCGTGCCCGACCTGACGGGCGTCCGGGTGGAACCCGCCGGGGACGGAACGATTCGGCTCCACCTGGCCTGAGCGGGGTCCGGCCCGGGCCCAGCGCGGCCGACTGGGCCGCACACGTCACGATCCGCGTCCGGTGCAGGTCGCCCTTCTTGGCGCGGCAGCGGCGTCCGTCCGAAGCCGCCCGTCCGGCGCGGCGGCCGTGTCAGGTCGAAGCCGTCCGTCTCGGTGCGGGGGCCGCGGCTACCAGGTCTCCGCCTCCAGCTTCGCCCGGGTCGCCGCGCCGTAGACCCCGAGCGTGTCGCCCTGGACGCCGCGGGCCAGCTGGTAGGTGCGTACAGCGTCCTCGACCGGCCGGGTGTACACGCCGTCTATGTGGTCGGTGTAGAGGTTGAGCGCGCTCAGCCGGGTCTGCAGGTCGATCACCTCCAGACCCTGGTCGCCGCGGCGGAGGACCCTCGCCGTGGCGCTCGGGGCCGGGCTGCCGGTCGCCGTGACCGAGGGGGCCGGGCTGGTGGCGCTGCGGGACGCGGACGGGGTGGCCCCGGGCGACCCGGTCGAACCGGCCGGTCCCGGCGCGGAAGGCGTGGTTGCCGGGAGGCGGACGGGCGACGCGGACGCGGACGCGGGCCGGACCGAGAAGGCGGAGCCCGGTGACGTCGGCGCCTCGGCGGGCACGCTCTCCCGTATCTCGGGCGCCGAGCGGTCCCGGGTCGGTTCCCGGTAGGAGAACAGCCCGCTCGCGAGCCCCGCGGCGGCCACGACCACCACACCGGCGCCCGCCACGCACAACAGCGCGGTACGGCGCCGGCGGGTGCTGCCGCCGGTCCCGGCCGCGGCCGGGACCGTCTCCGCGCCCAAGTCCCCGAACGGCGGTAAGTCCCCCGCGGAGCCCTCCGGGCGCGCCCCGGCGCCCAGAGCGGAGGCCGCGGAGGCGCCCAGCGCGGCGGCGGCCCCCGCCACCGCCCCGTTCACCCGTCCGGCCTCCTCCGCCGGCCCGGTCGTCCGGTGGGCTTCCGTGACCGGCCCGTCCACAGGGCCGGGCTCCGCCGCGAGGGCCGCTCCGTCCCCGGAGCAGGTTTCCGTCGGAGGGGCGGTTTCGTCCCCGGCGCCGGGTCTCGCCGTCGGGGCCGGTCCGCCCTCGAAAGCCGCCGCCCGGTCCGTCGAGCCCTCCCCGCCCACAGGGCCCGCTACGTCCCGGAGACCGGGCTCCGCCGCGAGGGCCGCTCCGTCCCCGGGGCAGGTCTCCGTCGGAGGGGCCGCTTCGTCCGCGACGCCGAGTCTTGCTGCCGGGGCTGCTCCGCCCCGAGGCCCGGTCTCCGCCGCCAGGGCCGCTCCGTCCCCGACGCAGGCTCCCGCCGCCGAGGCCGCTTCCGGGGCCGCCGCCGGGGCCGCCTCGCCCCCGAGGGCCGCCCGATGCGCCGAGCCCTCCCCGTCCACCGGGCCCGCGCCCCGTGCCGGCCCCGGCCGTGGAGCCGTCTCCTGGTCCCCGACCTCCACGTACGGCCGTATCCGCAGCGGGTCGAAGTCCTCAGCCGCCGCCGCGTCGGCCGTGCGTGCCCTGTGCAGGGCTTCGGACGCCCGTGCCGTGCAGTCGCACGACGGTGTGCGGTCCGCTTCTCTGGGTGTGCCGCACTCCGGGCAGGCGTGCCCGCTCGATCCCGTCATGGTGTCCCCCCGGGGCGCTTCGCGAGGTTCAGAGGATATGCGGGTCTCCTCGTGAGCTTCAGGGGATGTGCAGAGTTCCTCCACATTCGCGGGATCCAGCGGTCCCTCCAGGACTCGACGGGCCATAAGTGGTGACACCACTCAGGATGGGAGAGGTGCATCGAGCCCCGGGAGGTCTCCATGGCCGTGGACACGCACGGCGAGGCGAAGGACGCGACGGACGCCGAGCACGTCTCAGGCAACGCGCTCGTCTCGATCGGCGCCCTGCTGCTCGGTCTGCTGCTGGCCGCGCTCGACCAGACGATCGTGGCGACCGCGCTGCCCACGATCGTCAGCGACCTGGGCGGCCTCGAGCACCTGTCCTGGGTCGTCACCGCCTACCTGCTGGCCTCCACCGCCGCGACCCCGCTGTGGGGCAAACTCGGTGACCAGTACGGGCGCAAGAAGCTGTTCCAGACCGCGATCGTCATCTTCCTCGTCGGCTCGGCGCTGTGCGGAATGGCGCAGGACATGCCGCAGCTCATCGCCTTCCGGGCGCTCCAGGGCCTGGGCGGCGGCGGGCTGATGGTGCTGTCGATGGCGATCGTCGGCGACATCGTGCCGCCACGGGAACGCGGCCGGTACCAGGGCCTGTTCGGCGCCGTGTTCGGCGCCACGAGCGTGCTCGGGCCGCTGCTCGGCGGGCTGTTCACCGAGCACCTGAGCTGGCGCTGGGTGTTCTACGTCAACCTGCCCCTCGGCGTCGTCGCCCTCGCCGTGATCGCCACCGCTCTGCACATCCGGCGCCGGGCCGCCCACCACGTGATCGACTACCTCGGCACCGCCCTGATCGCCGCGGTCGCGACCTGCCTGGTGCTGGTCGCCTCACTCGGCGGCACCACCTGGGGCTGGGGCTCGCCGCAGATCATCGGGCTCGCCGTGCTCGGCGTCGTGCTCGCCGTCGCCTTCGTCGCGGTGGAGCGCCGGGCCGCCGAACCGGTTCTGCCGCTCGGACTGTTCCGCCTGCGCACCTTCACCCTGGCCGCCGTCATCAGCTTCATCGTCGGCTTCGCCATGTTCGGCGCGATGACCTACCTGCCGACGTTCCTCCAGGTCGTGCACGGTATCTCGCCGACGATGTCGGGTGTCCACATGCTGCCGATGGTGATCGGCCTGCTGCTGTCCTCCACCGTCTCGGGGCAGATCGTCAGCCGCACCGGCCGTTGGAAGGTGTTCCCGGTCGCCGGCACCGCCGTGACCGCCATCGGCCTGCTCCTGCTGCACCGGCTGGACGAACACAGCCCGACCGCCGAGATGAGCGCCTACTTCTTCGTCTTCGGCCTGGGCCTGGGCCTGGTCATGCAGGTCCTGGTCCTGATCGTGCAGAACGCGGTGTCCTACGAGGACCTGGGCGTCGCCACCTCCGGCGTCACCTTCTTCCGCTCCATCGGGGCCTCCTTCGGCGTCGCCATCTTCGGCACCGTCTTCGCGAGCCGCCTCGCCGACCAGCTCGCCGACGCCTTCCGCGGCGTCCGGCTGCCGCCCGGCGCCACGCCCGCCGCCCTCAAGGCCGACCCGCGCGGCATCGCCGCCCTGCCGCCCCCGCTGCGCCCGGCGGCGCTGCACGCGTACGCGTCCGCCATCACCGACGTGTTCCTGTACGCCGCCCCGGTCGCCGCCCTCGGTTTCCTGCTGGCCTGGTTCCTGAAGGAGGACCCGCTGCGCGGTTCGGTCACCGCGCCGGACGCCTCCGAGACCATCCCGCCGAACCCGGTCGAACGCTCCTCCCGCGAGGAGGTGAGCCGCGCGCTGTCCGTGCTCGGCACCCGCGAGGGACGCCGGGAGGTCTACCGGGACATCACCGAGCGGGCCGGGTACGAACTGCTGCCCGCGGCGAGCTGGCTGCTGCTGCGCATCCGCAGGTACGGCACGGTGGAGCCCGGTGTGCTCGCCGAGCGCTGCCCCGTCCCGCTGCGAGCCGTCCTGGCCGCCGCCCGCCAGGTCGAGGAACGGCGCCTGGCCGAGCGGACGGGCCCGGACCTGGTGCTGACCGCGTCGGGGCGCGAGGTGGCCGAGCGGCTGGCCAAGGCCCGCGAGGAGTCCCTGGCCGAACTGCTCGGCGACTGGTGGGCGCCCGGCCGGTCCACCGACCTCACCCGGCTGGTGCGCGAACTGACCGGCGAACTGTGCGGCTCGGAACGCGAGCGGCCGCACAACGGCACGGTGCTCAAGACCCGTTGACGGGGCCGGGCAGGTCCTTGCGGAACCAGTGCTCGGCGTACCGGTCGTCGTTGTGGGGCGCCGTCTCGGTGTAGCCGAGCCGGGCGTACAGGGCGCGGGCCTCGACCAGGTCGGCGCGGGTGTCGAGGATCAGGGCCGTGGCGCCGAGGGCCCGGGCGGCCTCCTCGGCGGCGGCGACCAGGAGCGCCGCTCCGCCCCGGCCGCGCATCCCCGCGCGGACGAACACCCGGGTGAGTTCGGCGGTGTCCGGGCCGAGCAGCCGTACGCCCGCCGAGCCGGCCGGCTCGCCGTCGTACCGGCCGATCAGCAACCGCCCCCTGAGCGGGGCGAGTTCGGCGCCGGTGCCGGCCGCGATCCCCCGTTCCAGCTCCTCCGGCGCGGTCCGGCGGCCCTCGTGCAGCAGGTACCAGCGGTCGCTGACCTCCGTGTAGTACGCCCGCCACAGGGCGGCGGCCGCGGGGGAGTCGTACGGCTCCGGGGTGATCGTCCACGTCATGCCGGGGATTGTCCGGTGCGGGCCCGGGGCCCGCGCAACCGGATATGTGAACGCCGACGGCGGACGCGGCCGGTGGGCGGCCGTTTGTGGGCCGTGTTCCGGGTCACACGAATGACGAACCGGCCAGCGGGGCCGGTCCGATTCCGGAAGGCAACCATGTCCACAGGCGTGATCATCGCTTTGATCGTGATCGTGGCGGCCCTGGTCCTCGCCGCCGCCCTCTTCCTCCGTGGCCGCGGCCGGGGCGGCGGGCCGGACCTGAAGCGGCGCTTCGGGCCCGAGTACCAGCGGACGGTGGCCCGGCACGACGGGGACACCAAGGCCGCCGAGCGGGAACTGGCCGAGCGCCTCGAGCGCCACGGCAAGCTGCGTGAACGCCCGCTGGAGCCGGCCGAGCGCGAGCGGTACACGGTCCGCTGGACGGCCGTGCAGGAGCGGTTCGTGGAGGCCCCCCGGGAGGCGGTGGCCGAGGCCGACCGGCTCCTCGCGGAGCTGGCCGGCGTCCGCGGCTACCCGGACGGCGGGCGGTACGAGGAGCAGCTCGCCGCGCTGTCCGTGCACCACGCCGACCACGTCGAGGGCTACCGGCGGGTGCACCGGGTGGCCCGGACCGGGGCCGAGGGCGGCACCGGCGCGTCCGGCGCCGGCACCGAGGAGCTGCGCACGGCCCTGATGGACGCCCGCGCCCTCTTCGACGACCTGATCGACGGCGACGGCCGCCACCGGGGCAAGGCCGAGGCCGGCACCGCGGCCGGCGACGGACACCGCACCGGCCCCCGCACGCAGGGATTCCTCCACAAGACCAGCCCGAGGGAGAGCTGAGCCATGGCGCAGGACAGGCAGACACGGCCGGACGCCGAGCGGTACCCGGCCGAGGGAGACATCACCGGAATCGGCCGCCGGCCGCACGACGAGCGCTCGCCCGGCGAGCCGCTCCCGGGCGAACCGGTGCGCAACGAGTCGGCCCACCGGCCGGAGGCCGAGGTGGCCGGGCGGCTGCCCGGAGCGGCCGGTGCCGGCCGGGAGGGGCTCACGGCTGACGACCGGGTCCCGGGCGAGGGCGCCGGATCGCCTGCGGCGGCCACCGGCGCGGGCCGCTCCGAGCGGCCGGACACGCACCGGCAGGCGCCCGGCACGAGGCTGGACGACGACCCGATGCCCGACAACGGACTGGGAGCACCCTCACCCGGCGGGCTCGGCGGACGCGAGGCCGCCACGACGGAAGGGACCGCGGCGGACGCCTGGCCGGGCGGCGCCGGACGGCACGGACGGCAGGACACCGGGGCGCACGCCCCGCTCCTCGCGCAGGAGGAGTCGGAGCAGTGGGAGGAGCGGCTGCGGCACACGCTCGCCGGGTTCGTGGAGGAACCCCGGTCGGCCGTCGAGGAGGCCGACCGGACGCTGGAGGAGATCGCCGCCCGGTTCGGCGAGGCGGTGACCCGGCGCCGCCGGAACCTGCGCATGTCCTGGCAGAACGAAAAGGACGGCGGCCCGGGCCACGAGAGCGACACCGAGCAGCTGCGGCTGGCCCTGCGCGACTACCGCGAACTGGCCGACCGCCTGCTGCACCTCTGAACCGGGCGCCGACCCCGGGCCCGGTTCAGCCCGCCGGGCCCGGTTCGGCGCGGGTGGCGGCGGTCCTGCGCTGCCGCCACTCGCGTACGACCTCCTCGACGTCGTACGGCTTCTTGCCCAGGTACGGTCCGGGCGGCGGCTTGAACATCATGTCGCGGATCTTCACGTTGACGTCGGTGATGATCTTCCGGACCATCCGCTCCGAGGGCGCCGCGTAGGCCGCGACGAGCGCGTCCTCCGCCTCCTTGCGCAGGGCCAGCGCCGGCGGCAGCACCGCCAGGCCCTCGCGGGCCATCTTCCGCTTGACCCACCACAGTTCGTCGTACGTGGAGTCGAGGTCGGCGGGCAGCGGCTCACCCGCGCCCGGCAGCCGCTCGAACTCCCCGCGCCCCTGCGCGTCCCGGATCTGCTTGTCGACCCAGGACTCGAACGGAACACCCGGTGGCTTTCGCTCGGTCATGAGCCCATTGTGCCGGACGCGGCGCCGCCGGGCGTTTTATCATGCGGCGGCGGTGCGGCGAACCGGCCACCGCGCGAGAATGTCCCGGACGCCGCCGGTTCTTCGACGTCGCAGCATCTCCAGGGGGAACGCACGTGCTGGAACTGACCATGGCCACCGTCTCCGGGGCCGACACGGGCGCCACCGCCGGCATGACGATGGCCGACGCGCCCAGCGAGCCGGGCGCCGTGCTGCGCGTGGGCCGGGACGCGTCCGTGTGCCGGCTGGTCACGCCCGAGGACTGGCTCTTCGTCTCCCGCGCCCACCTGGAGTTCCGCTGCGGTCCCGACGGCGGCTGGCAACTGTCCTGGCTGCGCGGCTCGCAGGCCGAGCCGTCCGCCGAAGTGCGGCTGATCGTCGGCGAGTACGCGCAGACCGTGGCCTACGGCGCCGCCGTTTCGCTGCCGCGCGGCGGCTCCGGTGAGGTCGTCGTCCAGGACCGCACCGCGCCGCGCAGCGTCAACGTGGGCTTCTACCACGAGGTGTGAACCCCGCGAGGAAGCGGCGGTCCGGGGTGGTCCGGGGTGGTTCAGCCCAGCACCCGGGCCACCGCGAACCCGTCGTAGCCCTTGCTGCCCACCGTCTGCACCGCCGTGCCGCTCAGCCTGGGGTGGGCGGCGATCAGCTCGATGGCCTCGCGGGTGCCGACGATGTCCGGTTCCCTGCTGTCGGTGTCGACGACCCGTCCGCCGCGCACCACGTTGTCCAGCACGATGATGCTGCCCGTGCGGCTCAGCCGCAGCGCCCACTCCACGTAGTGCGGGTTGTTGGGCTTGTCGGCGTCGATGAAGACGAGGTCGAAGGGGGCCGGGTTCTCGTCGGCGAGCTTGGGCAGCGACTCCAGGGCGGGGCCCACCCGCACCTCCGCGATCCGCTCCAGGCCGGCCCGGGCGATGTTGCGGGTCGCCACCTCGGCGTGCTTGGCGCTGTACTCCAGTGAGATCAGCCTGCCGTCGGCCGGCAGGGCGCGGGCCAGCCAGATGGTGCTGTAGCCGCCGAGCGTGCCGATCTCCAGGATGGTCCGGGCGCCCTGGATCTCCGCGAGCAGCTGGAGGAACTTGCCCTGGACGGCCGTCACGCTGATGTGCGGCAGCCCCGCGACCTCGCTGTCGCGCAGGGCCGCCTGGAGCGCATCGTCCTCCGGTGCGAGATGGCTGCTGAAGTAGAAGTCGACGTCGTCCCAGAGCTGCGAGCTCATGCGCCTGCTGCCTTTCCCGAGTGTCCGCCCGAGTCTCAGCCCGGGACGCCTTGGCCCTCCCCCTGCATCGTCTCAGCCGAAGGGCGCGGACGGGGGGAGCGGCGGCGGCGGCTCCACCGGCGGCGCAGCGCCACCGGCCCCCGGGCGCTCGCGCTCCGGGGGCCGGTGGGGGACGGGTACGGCGGGTGCCGCGGCGGCTACCGCTCCACCGAGGGGGCCGAGCCGGGCAGCGGGCGGCCCGCCGACTCGGACATCCGCCAGACGGCGAAGCCGCCCACGACGGCCGCGGCCATCATGTAGTACGCGGGCATCATCATGTTCCCGGTGGCGCCGATCAGGGCGGTGACCACCAGCGGGGTCGTACCGCCGAACAGGGACACCGAGACGTTGAAGCCGATGGACAGGGAGCCGTAGCGGACCCGGGTCGGGAAGAGCGCGGGCAGCGCGGCCGGCATGGCGGCGGTGAAGCAGACCAGCAGCATGCCCAGCGCGCCCATGCCCAGGGCCACCGCGACCAGGCTGCCCTGGCGGATCAGCAGCAGGGCCGGGACGGACAGCAGCAGGAAGCCCGCGCAGCCCGCGGCGATCACCGGACGGCGGCCGATGCGGTCGGTGAGCGCGCCGGCGAACGGCTGGACGATCATCATCAGGGCCATCACGCCGAGCACGACCAGCAGGCCGTGCGTCTCGTCGTACTTCAGCTCACTGGTCAGGTAGCTCGGCATGTACGACAGCAGCATGTAGTCGGTGACGTTGAAGACCAGCACCAGGCCCATGCACAGCATCAGCGCCTTCCACTGGCCCGCCACCATCTCGCGCAGCGGCACCTTCGGCCGGGTGGCCTCCGCCTTCTCGACCTCGGCCGCGAACGCCGGGGTCTCCTCCAGGCGCATCCGCAGGTAGAGGCCGATGATGCCCATCGGGCCCGCGATCAGGAACGGGATCCGCCAGCCCCAGGACAGCAGGTCGTGGGTGGACAGCAGGGCCGTCATGAGGGTGACGAGGCCCGCGCCGCCGATGTAGCCGGCCAGCGTGCCGAACTCCAGCCAGCTCCCGAAGAAGCCGCGCTTCTTGTCCGGCGCGTACTCGGCGATGAACGTCGACGCGCCCGCGTACTCGCCGCCGGTGGAGAAGCCCTGCACCAGGCGGGCGGCCAGGAGCAGCAGCGGCGCGCCGACGCCGATCGAGGCGTACGACGGGATCAGGCCGATCGCGAACGTGCCCGCCGCCATCATGATCATGGTGAGAGCGAGGACCTTCTGGCGGCCCACGCGGTCGCCCAGCGGTCCGAAGACCATGCCGCCCAGCGGGCGGACCAGGAAGGCCGCGGCGAAGGCGCCGAACGTCGAGAGCAGCTGCGCGGTCGGGTTGCCTGACGGGAAGAAGACCTTGCCCAGGGTGACCGCGATGTAGCTGTAGACACCGAAGTCGAACCATTCCATGGCGTTGCCGAGCGCGGCCGCCTTCACGGCGCGCTTCACCATGGCGGAGTCGGTGACGGTGACGTCGGCGTGGGCCTTGGCGGCCCGCGGGGTCTTCAGGTGCGGGGTGACTGCAGTGGCGGTCGCCAAAACGGAACTCGCCTACCTCTCGACGGGGACGGGGACAGGGCCCGGGCGACGGCGGTGTCGGACAGCAGGCCGAAAAGCGACGATAGGCGGAGTTCGCCTGCTTACGTCACGTGCTCGACTAGGTGCACAGGGCAGCTAAAGGGCGCGTATGCAGGTACTCCTGCCCGATCGCGCCGGGTCATGCCTGTCCGGCGCTGTGATCCTTGTCGCGTCGGATGAGGGCAACCGGAACCCGATTCCGCTACCGCCGCTCGCGCAAAGGAAGCATGCATCGCATAAGAGTCAGATATGAACATTCCCGTCTTTATGGGCCCGCAAGGCGGGTGGACGGGCGGGTCACTCCCGCCCGGACGTCACCGCCGCCAGCACGCCGGACACCGCCGCCGCGAGCAGCAGGGGGACGCCCAGGCCGTGGTGGGCGACCAGCCAGGCGCCCAGGGCGGCGCCCGCGACCATGGCGACCACCGCGGCCGTGCGGCGCGGGGAGCGGCGGCCGGTGGCGTCGCCCAGGCGGGACTCGGAGGCCAGGCCGGTCAGGGTCATCGTCAGGACCGTGGTGGTGAGGTCGGCGATGCCCAGTTTGCGGACGGTCGCGTTGCGCAGGCCCAGGGCGAAGGCGGTCAGGGCGATCAGGGCGTACCGGGTGCCGGTCGTGTCCGGCCAGGCGAAGGCGACCGCGGCCGATCCGCCGAGCAGGACCGCCTCCACGGCCAGGATCCGGCGGGCCCACCCGCGCCGCGGGCCGGCGCCGAAGCGTGCCGCCGCCCGGCCGCCGGTCACCGCGCCCAGCAGGAAGCAGGCCAGCGAGGTCGCCGTGAGCGGGACCGAGAAACCGGGAGCGCCCGCGGCGGCGAAGCCCAGGACCACCACGTTGCCCGTCATGTTGGCCGTGAAGACCCGGCCGAGGCCCAGGTAGCTCACCGCGTCGATCAGGCCGCTCACCACGGTCAGCGCCAGCAGCACGGTCACCAGACGCACTCCCCGTGTCTCCTGCTCCGGCGCGGGCGGTGACGGCGTGGTCATGCTTCCTCCGGTCGGCCGGACGGACGGGGGCGGTGCCAGGCCCACCATGTTCACCCGGCCGACGGGCGCCCTCCGTCAGGCGCCGCGCAACGCGCGGACACACGCGCGCGCGGCTCAGTACCAGCCGTTGGCCTGCCAGAAGGTCCAGGCCTTGGCCGGGCTGCCGTAGCGGGAGTTCATGTAGTCCAGGCCCCACTTGATCTGGGTGGCCGGGTTGGTCTTCCAGTCGGCGCCCGCGGAGGCCATCTTCGAGCCGGGCAGGGCCTGTACCAGGCCGTAGGCGCCGGAGGAGCTGTTGGTGGCGCTGGGGTTCCAGCCGCTCTCGTGCTCGACGATCTTGCTGAAGGCGTTGTACTGCGCGGCGTCCGGAATCATCTTCTGCGCGATCGTCCGGGCGGAGGAGGCCGAGTCGGTGGCGGCGTGGGCGGGCGCGGCGGACAGCGCCATGCCTGCGGAGGCGGCGGCCACGGCGACGGTCGTGAGGGCCTTCTTCGGGGAGGCGATGCGGCGGATGAAGGAGACGGACACGGAGAACCTCTTGCGTCGGGGACGGGGGATCGCCCGTAAGCCGGAGCCCCCTTCGCGCGGGGGCCGCGTACGTCGGCGCCCCGGCCCTTTCGGGCGGTGGCGCCTGGCGACGTCGACCAGAGAAGCAGCCCCGAAAGGTGTCCGCAATGACCCCTTTTACTAGTTGTGGCCGGAAAGGCGGGACGCACCGCCCGTGTGGCGCGCGTCTCTAAGCGCAGGTCAGAGGGGGTGCGCATGGGGGCGAATCGGGCGCACGGAGGTACGGCCCCGGATCGTAGGTGACCTGCGTCATGTGGGGCGCCTCACCGGCGGCCTGACGGCCCGGATGCGAGTGCTCACCCAGCGGGTGCGTCGAACGTGACCGCGGTCTCGAAGGCGGCGCGCCGCGTGGCCCGGCGCAGCGCCCGCAGCAGCACCGGACCGATCGCGAGGGTCAGCACGACCGTGCACAGGGCCCGGCCCAGGTCCCAGCCGAGCGAGGTGGCCAGGCAGTAGGCGGCGAACCGGGCCAGGTTGGCGGGGACCGAGGCGTGCGCGTCGAAGGCGATGTTCGAGGTGCCGGAGCCCATGAAGGGCCAGCCGGCCAGGTTCATGACCGTGCCGTAGGCGAAGGCCGCGCAGAAGCCGTAGCCGGCCAGCAGCAGCAGTTCGGCCCGGCCGCGCAGCCGGACCTGGCCCGGCAGCAGCCCGGCGCCCATGGTGAACCAGCCCATCGCCAGCATCTGGAACGGCAGCCACGGCCCGACCCCGCCGGTGAGCAGCGCGGAGGCGAACATCGTCACCGAGCCGAGGACGAAGCCGAACCCCGGGCCCAGTACCCGGCCGCTGAGCACCATCAGGAAGAACATCGGCTCGATCCCGGCCGTCCCCGCGCCCACCGGGCGCAGCGCCGCGCCGGTCGCGGCCAGCACGCCCAGCATCGCGACCGCCTTGGGCCCCAGACCGGACTCGGAGATCGTCGCGGCCACGACCGCGATCATCAGCAGCAGCAGACCGGCGAACAGCCACGGCGCGTCCTCGGCGTGCGCGCTGAGCCGCGAGGCGGGCGGGGCGAGGAAGGGCCAGCAGAAGGCCACCACGCCGACCGCGCTGACCAGCCCGAGGGCGGCGATGGAGCGCGGGCCGAGGCGCACGGCCCGCACGGGACGGGACGCGGGGGCCGGACGCGGCGCCGAGGTGGTCGTCATGCCAGGGCCGCCCGGACCTCCGCCACCGTCAGCCAGCGCTGCGGGGCGAGGATCTTGGTCACCTGCGGGGCGAAGGACGGCGACGAGACCACGATCTCCGCCGTGGGGCCGTCGGCGATCACCTCGCCGTCGGCGAGCAGCACCACCCGGTGCGCGAGTTCCGCCGCGAGCTCCACGTCGTGCGTGGCCAGCACGATCGCGTGCCCCTCGGCGGCCAGCCCGCGCAGCACGGCGACCAGCCGGGCCTTGGCCGCGTAGTCCAGGCCGCGGGTCGGCTCGTCGAGCAGCAGCAGAGGAGGGCGGGCGGCCAGCACGACCGCCAGGGCGAGCGCCAGGCGCTGGCCCTCGGACAGGTCCCGGGGGTGGGTGCCGTCGGTGATGCCGGGCAGCAGCCCGGACACCAGGGTCCGGCAGGTGCCCGGCTCGGCCCCCGCGTCCCGGTCGGCGGCCGCGCACTCGGCGGCGACCGTGTCCGCGTACAGCAGGTCCCGCGGCTCCTGCGGGACCAGACCGACCCGGCGGACGAGTTCCCGGGGCGGGGTGCGGTGCGGCACGGCACCGCCCACACGCACCGAGCCCGCGGTGGGCTCAACCAGGCCGACCAGCGAGCCGAGCAGGGTGGACTTCCCGGCCCCGTTGCGACCCATCAGCGCGACCGTCTCACCACGCGCCACGCTCAGATCGACGTGCCGCAGCGCGGTGACCGGCCCCCGCCGGACCCCGAGCCCCCGGACCTCGGCGACCCGCGGCGGGGCGGACGCCGCGGCCAGGGGCGCGGAGCCCCGCCGGAAGAGGCGGCGCAGGGAGGGGAAGGCGGGGGGCGCCGGGGAAGTGGGGGGCGCCGGCTCGGGTGCCGGGGAGGTGGTCGGTGGCTCGGGTGCCGGGGAGGTGGGGGTGGTCGGTGGGTCGGGTGTCGGGGAGGCGGCCGGTGGTTCCTCGTCGTGCGGGGGGCGGGGGGTGGCCAGGCGGTCGCGCAGAGTGGCGGCGCGGCGGCGGGCGTCCCGGACCGTCAGGGGCAGCGGCGACCAGCCCGCCAGCCGGCCCAGGCCCACCACCGGCGGGTACACCGGGGAGACCGCCATCACCTCGGCCGGGTCGCCGTGGCGCGGGGCGGCGCCGGGGGCGGGCAGCAGGACGACCCGGTCGGCGTACTGGATCACCCGCTCCAGCCGGTGCTCGGCCAGCAGCACCGTCGTGCCGAGGTCGTGCACCAGGCGCTGCAGCACGGCCAGCACCTCCTCGGCGGCGGCCGGGTCGAGCGCCGAGGTCGGCTCGTCGAGCACCAGGACCCGCGGGTGCGGGGTGAGGACCGAGCCGATCGCGACCCGCTGGCGCTGTCCGCCCGAGAGCGTGGCGATCGGGCGGTCGCGCAGGTCGGCCAGGCCCAGCAGGTCCAGGGTCTCCTCCACCCGGCGCCGCATCACCTCCGGAGCGAGCCCCAACGACTCCATGCCGTAGGCGAGTTCCTCCTCCACGGTGTCCGTCACGAAGTGCGCCAGCGGATCCTGGCCCACCGTGCCCACCACGTCGGCGAGTTCGCGCGGCTGGTGGGTGCGGGTGTCCCGGCCGGCCACGGTGACGCGCCCGCGCAGGGTGCCGCCGGTGAAGTGCGGCACCAGCCCGCTGACCGCGCCCAGCACGGTGGACTTGCCCACCCCGGACGGGCCCACGAGCAGTACGAGTTCACCCTCGGGCACCTCGAAGTCCACGCCCCGCACGGTGGGTTCGGCCACCCCCTCGTACGTGACGCTGACATCCTCGAAGCGGATCACGACGGCTCCTCGACGGGCTCGGGTACGACGAAGGCGGGCAGCAGCGCGAGCAGGACCGCAGCGGCCGGCCACAGCGGGAGGGAGGGCGCCACCAGCGGGACCACACCGGGGTGCAGCGCGTCCGGATCGCGCGCGGCGGCGAGCGTGAGCAGCGCGGCGACCCCGGCCCCCGAGCCCGCGACCAGCCATGCCCGCACCCCCCACGGGTCCGGCCGGTAACGGGTGCGCGGGGAGCGGCGGCCGCCCAGGCGCAGGCCCGCCAGCGCGGCGGCGGCCCCCGCGCACAGCAGCGGCACCCCGTACGCGCCGCCCTCCGCGGTCAGCAGCCCGTACGTTCCCGCGCAGACGCCGAGCAGGCCGCCCAGGGTGAGCGCGGTCGTCGTGCGGCGCACGCGGGCCGGGACCTCGGCGGTCCGGCCGTAGCCGCGGGCGTCCATCGCCGCGGCCAGCGCGACCGAACGCTCCAACGCGCCCTCCAGCACCGGCAGTCCGACCTGCAGCAGGCCCCGCACCCCCCGGTCCGGCCGGCCGCGCAGCCGGCGGGCGGCGCGCAGCCGCTGGACGTCGGAGATGAGGTGCGGTGCGAAGGTGAGCGCGACGACCACGGCCACGCCCGCCTCGTACAGCGCGCCGGGCAGTGACTTCAGCAGCCGGGCCGGGCTGGCGAGGGCGTTGGCGGCGCCGACGCAGATCAGCAGGGTGGCCAGCTTCAGGCCGTTGTAGCCGGCGAACAGCAGCGCCTCCGCGGTGACCCGGCCGCCGAGCCGGATTCCCTGGGCCCAGTGCGGGAGCGGGATCTCGGGGAGGGTGAGCAGTACGTGGGTGCCGGGGACGGGGGAGCCGAGGGCGACGGTGAACGCGAGCCGGATGAGGAGCACGGCGCCGGCGAGCTTGACGAAGGCGGTGTAGGAGCGCGACCAGGGGGAGGGGGAGCGGTGGGTGGCCACCACATATCCCGCGGCGGCTATGAGGAGGGCGAGCAGCAGCGGGTTGGTGGTGCGGGTGGCGGCGGTGCCCAGGCCGAGGGACCACAGCCACCAGGCGCCGGGGTGCAGCGGCGCGCGGCCGTGCCGGGGCCGGGCGAGGACGGCCTCCGCCTGCCCGCCCGCACGCGACGCCGCCGCACCCGGCCGGGCAGCCCCGGCGGCACGGCCGCCCACCGTCCGTATGACGGCCGAGTCGGTACGGCCTCCGGCCGCCACGGCGTCACGGCCTCCGGCTGCCGCGTCGTCACGCCCTTCGGCTGCCGCGTCGTCAAGCCCTTCGGCCGCCGCGTCGTCACGCCCTCCGGCCGCCGCGTCGGCACGGCCTTCGGCCGAGTCGCCGCGGCCGTCCGCCGCCGGGGCCACGCTGTCACGGCTGCGCATGCTTACGGCCGCGCATTCCCGTGCCGCCGCCGGGACCGCCAGAGCGCCGCCCCTGCCAGCAGCGCGACCACGCCCGCGCCGATCGGCAGCCCCAGCGAGGGACCGCCGTCCGGCTCGGCCTTCTTCGCGGCCTTCGCCGGCTTCTCCTGGCCCGACACCTGCTCCCCGCACCCCTTGTGCGGGTATCCGGCGATCGCGCACAGCAGGGCGTTGGCGTCGTAGCGCAGGGGCTTGGCGGCGGCGGCCAGCGCCTCGGCCGTCGTCGCGTCGGGGGAGACCCGGGCGCAGGCCGTGCGGCGCTCGGGCGGGGTCTCGCCGGAGGGAGCGTCCGCCGGGGTGCCGAAGTCGATGACGAGGGCCACCCGCTTCGTGCCCGCCTCGGCGGGCGTGCCGGCGCAGATCGTGGCGAAGTCCGCCGTGCCGCGCGGCCGCGTCGCGTCCTGCGAGTCCGCGCTCACCGCGAACCGGAAGCCCTGGACGGCGCCGTCGTCGGGGCGGGCGGTGGAGGGGCCCTCGGTGGCGTACGACCAGTGCCCGCCGGAGCGCTCCCAGAACGACCAGTAGCGGTACCCGGCGGCCCGCGCCTGCGCCGCGCCGGCCAGGACGACGAGCGCGGCGAGGAGCAGGGCGGCGGCGCGGCGGACGGCGGTCACGGCTGCTGCTTCTTCCGGCGGCCGCTGAGCAGGAAGCCGATGCCGATGCCGGCCACGAGGCCGACGCCGACGATCCACCAGACGCCGGTGTGCGAGTCGTCCTCGGCCCGCTCGGCGGACTTCTGGGTGTGCGCGGCCGGCTCGGGCGCCGGGCCGGTGGCCGCGAGCGACCGCACCAGGTCGGTGCCGCCGAAGTCCCTGGGGTCGGCGCCGACCGCGTGCGCGGCGAGGATGAGCTGGGCGTAGGCGGCCGGGCCGCTCTGCCCGGCCCAGCCGGCCGCGTTCTTCTCCAGCCAGGCGTAAGGCTTCTTCGCCTGCGCGTTCCAGCCGTCCGCCGCGAGCGCGACGACGGTGTCCGCGGTGTTGCCGTAGTCGGGCTGGTCCTCGGCGCCGGGCAGCGCCGACTTCAGGTGGCCCGAACCGGCGACCGCGTGGGCGAGGTACGCGGCGGCGTTGTCCGCGACCCGGGCCGGGGTGGCCTTGCCGGCGGCGGAGCAGGCGGGGGCCTTGGCGCGGGCCTTGCCGGGCTCGTTGACGAACCCCTTGCCGAGGGCGCCCAGCACGGCGGCGGCCGTGGCGTCCGCGTTGGCGACCAGGCGCCCCTTCTTGTCCGGCTGGTAGGCGAGGGCGCCGCCGCCGTCCTCGTCGCAGCCGAGCGCCTGCGCGCTGAGCAGGTCGTAGGGGGTGCCCTTGGCGGCGCGGAGCTTGCCGGGGTCGTCCCCGGCGACGGCGAGGGCGCCGATGACGACCGAGGTGGAGTTGGTGTCGCTCGGGCTGCCCGGTGTGTAGCCCCAGCCGCCGTCCTCGTTCTGCGCGTCCTTCAGCCAGACCAGGGCCTTGTGTATCCCGGCGTCGTGTCCGCCGAGCGCGCCCAGGGCCTGGACGGCGGCGGCCGTGCTGTTGGTGTCGGGCTGGGCGCCGCCCTTGCCCCCGCAGGGCTTGGCGGTGTCGGCGCGGAACGGGGCGAAGCCGCCCTCGGCGCACTGCTGTCCCGTCAGCCAGTCGACGGCCCGGGTGTTGGGCCGCAGGCCGAGGGTGTGCTGCGCGAGCAGGGCGAGCGACTGGCGCCACACGCCGTCGTACGTCGGGTCGGACTTGCCGAACAGCCCGGAGGGGACCGTCGCCTTGGGCGAGGCGGAGGGGGACGTGCCGGCGGCCGTGGCGGGTGCGGCGGCGGCCAGCACGCCTATGGCGGCGAGAGCCGCGGCACTGCGGCGGACGTTCATGGTGGGCGACTGCCTCTCCCTGCGGGGAACCGGGCAGCGCGCGGGAGACACCCCGGGCGGCTCGGCTCCGCATACCTCGACGGTGCCGTGTGCGGCGGGCCGCCGCGCACGCGAGCCGGTCACGTCCCGTGCGGGGTGGTCCGGCTCACCGTCGGGGTGACGAGCGGCTCACGGTTGCGGGTCAGCGCCGGAATTGCACCGGCTTCCCCCCGTACGGGTGTGATGACGACGGCGCCACTTTACCGGCAGCTCCGCCGGGGCCGATGAGTGGCTGTGCGCACACGACGCCGGTGACCGGGATCACGGGCGGCTGGAGGGGGCGTTGACGCCCGGGGCGGTCGCGCGGCGGGGGACACCCCGGATGCCGCTCCCCCCGTGGGCGGCACCCGAGGCGAGCCGATCTTGCTCTCCGTGCCCCGATCCTCACCCGCCGTTCCCGGACTGTCAACGCGATGTGACGGGGCGACAGGGGTGCGGCCACCTCGGGGGCGGCGCCGGGGTCCGCCGTCAGCGCGCCCCCGGGGAGGCCTGTGGATCCGTCAGGTCCATCAGCCGGCACACCGTCTCGATGTCGACCTGGACCTGGGCGATGGAGGCGCGGCCCGAGAGCCAGGCGATCAGCGCCGAGTACCAGGTGTGCTCGATGACGCGGACCGCGGCGAGCTGCCACGGGGCCGGGTGGTCCAGGCCGGTGGCGTCCAGGATGATCGCCGTGGTCCGGCGGGAGACCTGGTCGACCTCGGGGGAGACGCCGCGGTCGGCGAAGGTGAGGGCGCGGACCATGGCGTCCGCCAGTTGCGGCTCGCGCTGCAGCGCCCGGAACGCCCGCATCAGGGTCTGCGCGACCCGCTCGCCCGGCGAGTCCCCCGCCGGGGGCTTCTTGCGCAGGGTGCCGTGCATGTGGTCCAGCTGGTCCTGCATGGTCGCGACCAGCAGGTGCACCTTCGACGGGAAGTAGCGGTACAGCGTGCCGAGTGCGACCTGCGAGGACTCGGCGACCTCCCGCATCTGCACGGCGTCGAAACCGCCCCGGCTCGCGAGCTGCGCGGTCGCCTGCAGGATCCGGCGGCGGCGGGCCTCCTGCCGCTCGGTCAGCGGTGCCGTGGGGGGCCGGACACTCCCGGCTTCCAGCTTGGATTGCGCAGGCATGGGTCCCGCTCCGTGACAGTCGGTGAGGGCGTCGGTAGGGCTTGTGATCATCCAGCATGGCGGATGGTTCGCGCCGTGGCGTGAATCACCTGATCCACTGCTGTCAGGGCCCCTACCTGCCGGTAGATTCAGAGCCTCCGAACGATCAAGTCTGTAACTTGTTCTAGATTAGCGTCCCGGCATAGTGTCGCGGGAGAGTGCAGCGAGAAGGGGGCCCGCAGTGACCGCTGAGGCCAGTCAGGCGGGGCCCCGGCCGGAGCAGGCGGCCGACGGCGGCAGACCGCTGCGCATCGCGCTCCTCACCTACAAGGGGAACCCGTTCTGCGGCGGCCAGGGCGTCTACGTCCGGCACCTCTCGCGCGAGCTCGCCCGCCTCGGCCACCGGGTCGAGGTCATCGGCGCCCAGCCCTACGCGGTGCTCGACGAGGGCTACGACGGCCTGAGCCTCACCGAGCTGCCCAGCCTCGACCTCTACCGCCAGCCCGACCCCTTCCGCACCCCCGGGCGGGACGAGTACCGGGACTGGATCGACGCCCTCGAGGTCGCCACCATGTGGACCGGCGGCTTCCCCGAGCCGCTCACGTTCTCCCTGCGCGCCCGCCGCCACCTGCGCGCCCGCCGCGGCGAGTTCGACGTCGTCCACGACAACCAGACGCTCGGCTACGGCCTCCTCGGCGACATCGGCGCCCCCCTGGTCACCACCATCCACCACCCCATCACGGTCGACCGGCGACTGGAGCTGGACGCGGCCGGGAGCCGGCAGCGCCGGCTGTCCGTGCGTCGCTGGTACGCCTTCACCCGGATGCAGAAGCGCGTCGCCCGCCGCCTGCCCTCGGTGCTCACCGTCTCCGGCAGCTCCCGCCAGGAGATCGTGGACCACCTCGGAGTCCGCGACGACCGCGTCCACGTCGTCCACATCGGCGCCGACACCGATCTGTTCGCGCCGGATCCCGCCGTCGCCGAGGTGCCGGGCCGGATCGTCACCACCTCAAGCGCCGACGTCCCCCTCAAGGGCCTGGTCTTCCTCGTGGAGGCCCTCGCCAAGGTGCGCACCGAGCATCCGGCCGCCCACCTCGTCGTCGTGGGCAAGCGCCCGACCGAGGGCCCGGTCGCCCAGGCGATCGAGCGCTACGGCCTCGAAGACGCCGTCGAGTTCGTCAAGGGCATCTCCGATGCCGAACTGGTCGATCTGATCCGCTCGGCCGAGGTCGCCTGCGTGCCCTCGCTCTACGAGGGCTTCTCGCTGCCCGCCGCCGAGGCCATGGCCACCGGCACGCCCCTGGTCGCCACCACCGGCGGCGCCATCCCCGAGGTCGCCGGACGCGACGGCGAGACCTGCCTCGCGGTGCCGCCCGGCGACGCGGGGGCGCTGGCCGCCGGGCTCGCCCGGCTGCTGGGCGACCCCCTGCTGCGGCAGCGGCTCGGCCGCGCCGGCCGCGAGCGGGTGCTCAGCCGCTTCACCTGGGCCCGTGCCGCCGAGGGCACGGTGGCCCGCTACCGGGAGGCCATCGCCGGCCACGGCGGCCGCGCCGGCGTCCAGGACCGGCCCGGCGCCGCACCCGCCGCCGCGCTCCACGAACCGCTCGCCTCCGACCGCGCAACCTCCGACCGCGAAAGCAGGGCCACGTGCTGACCGTCGACTTCTCCCGGTTCCCGCTCGCCCCCGGCGACCGTGTCCTGGACCTCGGCTGCGGGGCCGGCCGGCACGCCTTCGAGTGCTACCGGCGCGGCGCGCAGGTCGTGGCCCTCGACCAGAACGCCGAGGAGATCCGCGAGGTCGCCAAGTGGTTCGCGGCGATGAAGGAGGCCGGCGAGGCGCCGGTCGGCGCCACCGCCACCGCCATGGAGGGCGACGCCCTCGCGCTGCCCTTCCCCGACGAGTCCTTCGACGTCGTCATCATCTCCGAGGTGATGGAGCACATCCCCGACGACAAGGGCGTCCTCGCCGAGATGGTGCGCGTGCTCCGGCCCGGCGGCCGCATCGCCATCACCGTGCCCCGCTACGGTCCCGAGAAGGTGTGCTGGGCCCTGTCCGACGCCTACCACGAGGTCGAGGGCGGCCACATCCGCATCTACAAGGCCGACGAGCTGGTGGGCAAGGTCCGCGAGGCCGGCCTGCGGCCGTACGGCAGTCACCACGCGCACGCCCTGCACTCGCCGTACTGGTGGCTGAAGTGCGCGTTCGGCGTGGACAACGACAAGGCGCTGCCGGTGCGGGCGTACCACAAGCTGCTGGTCTGGGACATCATGAAGAAGCCGCTCGCCACCCGGATCGCCGAGCAGGCGCTGAACCCGGTCATCGGCAAGAGCTTCGTCGTCTACGCCACCAAGCCCCACCTCCCGCGGGTGGACGCGACCTCCGAGGCGGCCGCCAAGTGACCACCCCCCGGACAGAACACCTCGTCCTGCCCGGGGTCCTCACCGCCGAGCAGGCCGCCGCGACCGTACGCGGCATCCTCTCCGTACAGCGCGAGGACGGCGCGATCCCCTGGTTCCGCGGGCACCACCTCGACCCGTGGGACCACACCGAGGCCGCGATGGCCCTGGACGCGGCCGGCGAGCACGAGGCCGCCGAGCGGGCGTACGACTGGCTCGCCGCCCACCAGAACGAGGACGGCTCCTGGTACGCGGCCTACGCCGACGGCGCCCACGACGACGTCACCGACCGCGGCCGCGAGTCCAACTTCGTCGCCTACGCGGCGGTGGGCGTCTGGCACCACTACCTGTCCACCGGCGACGACACGTTCCTGGACCGCATGTGGCCCACCGTGTACGCGGCCGTCGAGTGGGTGCTGCGGCTGCAGCGGCCCGGCGGGCAGATCGGCTGGCGCCGCGACGACGACGGCACCCCCACGGCCGACGCCCTGCTCACCGGCAGCTCCTCCGTGCACCACGCGCTGCGCTGCGCCCTCGCCGTCGCCGAGCAGCGCGAGGAGCCGCAGCCGGACTGGGAGCTGGCGGCCGGGGCGCTGCGCCACGCCATCCGCCGGCACCCCGAGCGCTTCCTCGACAAGGACCGCTACTCGATGGACTGGTACTACCCGGTCCTCGGCGGCGCGCTCACCGGGGCGGAGGCCAAGGAGCGCATCGAGGCCGGCTGGGACCGTTTCGTCGTGCCCGGTCTCGGCGTGCGCTGCGTCGTCCCCAAC
Source organism: Streptomyces sp. 1-11 (assembly GCF_007176755.1). Lineage (GTDB taxonomy): Bacteria > Actinomycetota > Actinomycetes > Streptomycetales > Streptomycetaceae > Streptomyces. Next base: position 74,393 of record NZ_BJTV01000006.1, on the reverse strand, counting down.
CCCTGGGTGACCGGCGGCGAGTCCTGCGAACTCGCGCTGGCCCTGTGGGCGATGGGCGAGTCGGACCGCGCGCTGGAGATCCTGCAGTCGGTGCAGCACCTGCGGGACGCGGAGAGCGGCCTGTACTGGACCGGCTACGTCTTCGACGACGACGCGATATGGCCCCGCGAGCTCACCACCTGGACGGCGGGTTCGCTGCTGCTGGCCGTCGCCGCGCTCGGCGGCCACGAGGCCACCTGCGCGGTCTTCGGTGGGGAGTACCTGCCCTCCGGGCTCGACCCGGACTGCTGCGGCTGACCTGCTACGGCACGCCGGGTCACGGTCGGCTACTCGGCGTGCCGAACCCGGGCCCGATGTGCGCGTGTTGCGCAGCATGTCCATGTTTCGGGTGGTGTGCGTGAGGTCACACGGCTCGACGGAGCACACGGACCCTACGCGACCCTCCACGGGAGGACACCGTGCCCGTACCGATACGCCACATCGCCGTGGCCCTCACCCTCTGCTGCGCACTGCTCGCCGGCTCCACGGCCTACGCCGCGGGCCACGACACCTCGCAGCGCGACCCGGTCGTGGCCGTCGCCTCGGCCGAGCCCAGCCCCAGCACCTCCGCCGAGAAGCAGAAGTTCGCCAAGACCAGGTTCGTGGCGAACGCGGGTCTCGCGGCGGGAGCCGTCTACCAGTGGATCTACAAGCCGCACAAGGCGGGCAAGTTCAAGAAGGGCGCGCACGGACGCAAGCTGACCCTGGTCAAGGCGGGCCTCGCCGGAGCGTTCGCGTACAACCGGCTCAAGGCTGCCGTGCGCAACGCCCAGGGCGATCCCACGCTCTCCAAGGCGCTGGCCCCCATCACGGCGGGCATCGAGTCGCTGAAGAACCTGCCCGCCAAGCTCCGCAAGGGCGACGGCTCGGCGGCCGACGACTTCAACGACGTCATCAACAAGGTGAAGGACGCCGGGAAGGGCGCCGGCGCCGAGGTCAAGAACAAGGTGCCGTCCTTCTCCGAGGTCAAGAACGGTTCCTGAGGCGGGAGTCCGTCCGGCAGCCGTCCGGCAGCCAGGGCAGCCGTCCAACAGGTCCCGCCGGATACCTGACGTACCGTCAACTCCTACTCGAATCAAGGCCCAACGGCGACGGCCCCCCGCCCGGAGGGGCGAGGGGCCGTGCGCGGGGCCACGGGCGGCGGTTCAGCCGCGCTGGATCCCCGAGGTGTCCTGCAGGACGCCGCGGCGGCCGTCCTGGGTCTGCGCGACCAGCGCGGCGCCGCGCTGCTCCACGGCCAGGTACCAGGTGCCGGGCGCGAGTTCGGCGATCGGCGTCGCGCTGCCGTCCTCGGCGAACAGCGGACGGGTCGCCGGCACCGCGAACCAGAACGGCGAGAAGTCCCCGCCGGCCGGCTGCGGTGCCGCGGCGGCCGCCGCGGGGGCCTGGCCGTACGGCTGACCCGGCTGCGGCTGGGCGCCGTAGGGCTGGCCCGGCTGCGGCTGGGCGCCGGGGTAGCCGTAACCACCGGGCGGCTGGGCGCCGTAGGGCTGCGGGGCGGCCGGCTTCGGGGCGGGGACCAGCGCGGTCTGAAGGGCCGGGACGAGGGGGGTGGCGATGGCCGCGGCGGCCAGCAGCAGGGCGGCGATGAGACCGAGGATGAGACCGGCGCCCGCACCGACGTCGAGGCTGTCGAAGCTGTCGCTGAAGGAACCCAGCGGGTCGATGATGGTCCAGAACGACGTCCACGCGGCGAAGACCGTCAGCGCGACGCCGACCTGACCGAGGTCGAGCCCGACGACCTTGCGGGGCTGCGGCAGCGCCCGGGCGAGGACGATCAGGACCGCGCCGGCGATGCCGCCGACGTACATGCTCATCACCAGGCCGAGGTTGTCCCAGGCGTTCGGGGCGCCACTGCCGGACTTGTCGAACGTGTCGAGGAAGGACGCGATGAACAGCAACACCGCTGCTCCGATCACCACGCCGTCGCCTCGAGTGAGGGAGCGGATATTCACTTCAGCTGGTCCTTCGTAGGTCGTCTCGTCGTCGGAAGAGGCGTCGCTGTCACCGAGTCTCCGGGACCCGGTGCGAAGCGCAGGGGTGGCCCCTCATCGTAGGGCCGACACTATCGCCCGCACGATCACACTGTCCGCCCGGATGGACCCGCCGGCCGCTACCCGCGCAGGAAACTCACGATTCCCTCAGAGATCCCCTGCGCCGCCTTCTGCCGCCAGGCGCCGCTGGTCAGCAACGCCGCGTCCTTGCTATCGCGCATGTTGCCGCACTCGATGAACACCTTGGGAACCGTTGACAGATTGAGACCGCCGAGGTCCTTCCGCGTGACGAGACCGGTGCCGTCGCCGACGTAGTTGGACGGCTGCTCCCCGGTGCTGCGCAGGTACCGGCCCGCGATGCGCGTGCCCAGGTCCTTCGAGGGGCCGGCGACGGGGCGGGTGTCGGCGCCGCCCGCGTGCACCGGCGCGGGCAGGATGACGTGGAAACCGCGGTTGCCCTGCGCCGAGCCGTCGGCGTGGATGGAGACGGCCGCGTCGGCGCGCGCGGTGTTGCCGATGCGGGCGCGCTCGTCGACGCACGGGCCGAAGGGCGGGGAGTCGCCGTCGTGCGTCAGCCTCACCGTGGCGCCCTGCCGCTCCAGCAGGGTGCGCAGCCGGTGGGCCACGTCCAGCGTGAACCGGGCCTCCGCGTAACCGGAGTTGGTGGAGGTGCCGGTGGTGTCGCACTCCTTGCGGTTGGTGCCGATGTCCACCTGGCGGTTGATCTCGGCGGGGTGCCGGTAGTTGCCGGGGTTGTGACCCGGGTCGATCACGACGACCTTGCCCTTGAGCGCGCCGGAGGCGGCGGGAGCCGAACTTCCCGCCGGGCCGGGGTTCTTGGCGTCGGGAGCGGAGCCGCCGCCCCCCGAGGGCGCGCCCGGCGGCGTGGAGGCGCGCACGGAGGAGGCGGCGGGCGAGGCGGCACCCGGGCCGCCGGACCCGTCCGGACCGCCCGCCCTCTCGTACACGAGCCAGCCGAGCAGCGCGCCGGGCACCAGGGCGGCGAGCGCGAGGGTCAGGGGTCCGCGCCGGGGCCGGCGCGGACGCGGGGGATCGAAGTCCGGTCCTACGTACGACACGCCTGCCACCCTAGGGCCTGTCGCGAGCGTTCCGCCCGCGGGACCCGGCGGGACCCGGCGGGTGGGGTCAGAGGCCCGGGCCGGTCCGGCGCAGCACGCGCAGCGAGCCCGTGACCGACGTCTCGGTGAACGCGCCGGACTCCAGGGCCCGCAGGTAGACCCGGTAGGGCGCCTGGCCGGTGAACTCGTCCTCGGGGTGCGGGAAGACGTCGTGGATGACGAGGAACCCGCCCTCGGCGACGTGCGGCGCCCAGCCCTCGTAGTCCGCGCCGGCGTGCTCGTCGGTGTGGCCGCCGTCGACGAAGACCAGGCCGAGCGGGGAGTTCCAGATCGCGGCGATCTGCGGGGAGCGGCCGACCAGGGCGACCACGTGCTCCTCCAGGCCCGCCCGGTGCAGGGTGCGGCGGAAGGTGGGGAGCGTGTCCATCAGGCCGATCTCGGGGTCGACCGTCTCCGGGTCGTGGTAGTCCCAGCCCGGCTGCTGCTCCTCGCTGCCCCGGTGGTGGTCGACGGTCAGCGCGGTGACGCCGGCCTCGCGGGCCGCGTCCGCGAGCAGGACGGTGGAGCGCCCGCAGTAGGTGCCGACCTCCAGCAGCGGCAGCCCGAGCCGCCCGGCCTCGGCGGCGGCCGCGTACAGCGCCAGCCCCTCGTCCGCGGGCATGAACCCCTTCGCCGCCTCGAACGCGGCCAGGATCTCGGGCTTGGGTGCCGCGGGCATGGGTGTTCCTCTCGGTCGTACGCGGATCGGTGGTGCATGGCCGGGCCGTGTCCGGTCCGGTCGTGTTCGTCCGGGCCGTTCCCGGTCCGGACGTGTTCGTCCCGGCCGTTCCCGGTCCGGTGGTGCTCGTCCGGGCCGTGTCCGGTCCGGTCGTGCTCGTCCCGGCCGTTCCCGGTCCGGTCGTGCGCTGTCCGGGCGGTGCCCGGTCGCACCCGGCCGGGCGGGGACCGGTGGGCGCCCCATGCTGCCGCACCCCCTGCCGCGCGGCGACAGGGGGTGTGTATGGAGTGCCTCTCAACCGCCCGGCGCCTCGCCGACGGCGGGACCGGGCCGGGCTTCCGGGTCAGGCGCCGGGCGCCCCGCCCGGCAGGGGCAGGTCCAGGTGGACCGGGCGGTCGTCGCCGGCGTGCGTGGCGGCCGAGGCCAGCGGCCCGTGCCCGGCGGCCTTGGCGGCCAGCACGTACGGCCCCTCGGCGGGGACCGAGAGGGCGTAGGAGCCGTCCTCCCCGGAGAGGGTGGCGCCCGCCTGCCGGCCCCGGCGGTCGATCAGGGTGACCTTGGCGCGGGCGACCGGGGTGCCGTCGGCGTCCAGCACCCGGCCGCGGAAGCCGCGCAGGACCTCCTCGGCGTGCCGGATGCCGGCCTCCTCCTCGCTGCTGGCCCGCAGCTGGGTGTGCTGGGCCGGGCGGGGCGCCCTGGGCAGGAACAACGCGAGCAGCAGGCCCACCGCGACCGCGGCCGTGGCGATGAGGAACGAGACGCGGAAGCCGTGCATGGTGGGGACCGCCACGCCGCCCACGTCGTTCGCCGTGTTGGCCAGCACCATGCCGATGACGGCGCTGGAGACGGAGGTGCCGATGGACCGCATCAGCGTGTTGAGCCCGTTGGCCGCGCCGGTCTCCGAGGCCGGGACCGCGCCGATGATCAGCGCGGGCAGGGAGGAGTAGGCGAGGCCGATGCCCGCGCCGAGCACGACCGACGTGACGATCGTCTGCCAGGCGGCGTCCATCAGGCCGAGACCGCCGCCGTAGCCGGCGCCGATGATCAGCAGGCCGGTGATGAGCGTGGTCCGCGGGCCGTAGCGGGCGGACAAGCGGGCGTACACCGGCGCCGTGAACATCATCGTCAGGCCCAGCGGGGCCACGCACAGACCCGCGACCACCATGGACCGGCCGAGGCCGTAGCCGGTGGCGCTGGGGAGCTGGAGCAACTGGGGCAGCACCAGCGAGACGACGTAGAAGCTGACGCCGACCATGATCGAGGCCAGGTTGGTGAGCAGCACCTCGCGGCGGGCGGTGGTGCGCAGGTCGACCAGCGGCGCCGGCACGCGCAGCTCGTACAGGCCCCACAGCAGGAACACGGCGACGGAGGCGCCGAACAGGCCGAGCGTCGTGCCGGAGGACCAGCCCCAGTCGCTGCCCTTGGTGACGGGCAGCAGGAGCAGCACCAGGCCGGCGGACAGGCCGAGCGCGCCGAGCAGGTCGAAGGAGCCCTTGGCCCGCATCGGGGACTCGGGCACGACGAACAGGGTGAGGGCGATGGCGAGCGCGCCGAGCCCGGCCGCGCCGTAGAACAGGGCGTGCCAGTCGGTGTGCTGGGCGACCAGGGCGGCCGCGGGCAGGGCGAGGCCGCCGCCGACGCCGATGGAGGAGCTCATCAGGGCCATGGCCGAGCCGAGCCGCTCCCGCGGCAGCATGTCCCGCATCAGGCCGATGCCCAGCGGGATGGCGCCCATGGCGAAGCCCTGCAGGGTGCGGCCGACGATCATGGTGAGCAGGGTGCTGGTGAGCGCGCTGACCAGAGCGCCGACCACCATCACGGCGAGGCTGAGGACCAGCATGCGCCGCTTGCCGTACAGGTCGCCGAGCCGGCCCATGATCGGGGTGGCCACGGCGCCGGACAGCAGGGTCGAGGTGAGCACCCACGTGGCGTTGCTGGGAGCGGTCGCCAGAAGTTGCGGCAGGTCCTTGATGACCGGCACCAGCAGGGTCTGCATCACCGCGACCACGATGCCCGCGAAGGCGAGCACCGGGACCACGGCCCCACCCGCCCCCCGGCGGGGCTGGTCGGTCGTCGTGTGCGTCATTGAGTTGGGCCTCCCGGGTGACATCAGTGCCGGGTCAACCTCGTATGCACGGGCAACTATTCCGTTGCTTCGAGCCTCTAACGAATCCTTGACCCGCCCATGGGTTTCTGACGTCCCGTCAGCGAGTGGCCGGCTGTCCGGGAGTGCCGGGGTGCGGGCCGGTGTCCCGGCCGCGGCTCACAGCCACCCCTGCTGCCGGGCCTCCCGCACCGCCTCCGCGCGGTTGCGGGTGCCGGTCTTGCCGATGGCGGCGGACAGGTAGTTGCGGACGGTGGACTCGGACAGGTGGAGCCGGCCGGCGATGTCGGCCACCGTCGCCCCGTCCACCGACGCCGTCAGCACCTCGCGTTCGCGGGCCGTCAGCGGGTTCGGCCCGGCGCTGAGGGCGGCCGCGGCCAGTGCCGGATCGACCACCGTCTCCCCGGCGAGCACCCGCCTGATGGCGGCGGCCAGTTCCTCCACCGGCCCGTCCTTGACGAGGAAGCCGGCCGCCCCGGCCTCCATGGCCCGGCGCAGATAGCCGGGCCGGCCGAAGGTGGTCAGGATCAGCACCCGGCACCCGGGCGCCCGCTCGCGCAGCGCGGCCGCCGCGTCCAGGCCGCTGATGCCGGGCAGTTCGATGTCCAGCAGCGCCACGTCCGGGCGGTGCGCGACGACGGCGTCCACGATCGCGTCGCCGGTCGACACCTGGGCGACCACCTCGATGTCGTCCTCCATGCCGAGCAGCAGGGCGAGGGCCCCGCGCATCATGCCCTGGTCCTCGGCGAGCAGGACTCGGATGTCGTTCACGGGCCCAGGGTAGCCAGGACCGCCCGTTCGGGACCGGGCGCTTCCCTCCGCCGCGGGGGCCGACGGCCCCCGGTGACAGCCGAACAACCGCCCCTGCGATTACGGTGGTTGATCGGCCTTTCGACGGCTGACTCGGTTGGCCGCCCGGCGCGGCACCTGCGCCACTGCGACCACGAGGTCCGCATCGCGAGCGGCGGTGGTCCCACCGCCTGGGACGGCGCCACCTCGGGGAGCGACGACGTGAGCCGGGCGGTCAGCACTCCCCGGGCGCCGTGGCCGCCCCCACGGCGGCCGCCCGGGCCGGTTCCACCGGCAGCTCGGCGGTGACCGAGAAACCGCCGCGCGGCGACGGGCCGGCCGTGAGGGAGCCGCCCGCCGCCGCGAGGCGCTCGGTCAGACCCGTCAGACCGGTGCCGCCGATGCCCTCGGCGGGACGCGTGCGGGTCCCGCCGGTGCCGGTGCCGGTGCCGGTGCCGGTGCCGTTGTCGGCGACGGTGAGCCGCACCCGCTCGGCGGCGCCCTCGATGGTGATCTCGCAGTGGGTGGCGTCGCTGTGCCGGACGACGTTGGTGACCGCCTCGCGCACCACCCAGCCGAGCAGCGCCTCGGTGGCCGGGGTGAGCGGCGTCCCGGACCGGCGCACCTCCGGCGTCACGCTCGCCGCGGACAGCGCCGAGCGGGCCCGGGCCAGCTCGGTGCCGAGGCTGCCCTCGCGGTAGCCGGTCACCGCCTCCCGGATCTCGGTGAGGGCCTGGCGGCCCACCGACTCGATGTCGCCGATCTGGGTGAGCGCCGCGTCCATGTCGCGCGGGGCCAGCCGCCGGGCCGCCTCGGACTTCACCACGATCACCGACAGGGTGTGGCCGAGCAGGTAGTGCAGATCGCGGGAGAACCGCAGCCGCTCCTTCTCCACCGCCTGCGTGGCCAGTTCCTCCCGGGCGGCGCGCAACTCCCGCACCGCCTCGGACAGACCGAGGATCGCGGCGGTCACCATGCTGGACAGGAAGGTCGCGTAGGCGATGCTCGTGGCGTCCGACCAGCCACCGCGCAGTGCGGAGACGCCGCCCGCGTACAGCGTGAGGAACAGGCCGGCACGGCCCAGCCACGGACCGCGCAGGGTGGCGCCGGTGGCGAGCCCGAGCAGCGGGAAGAACATCAGCCAGCTTCCGCCGTACCCCAGTCCCAGGGCCGTGGTCAGCAGCGCCATCAGCAGCAGCGCCACCCGGGTGGACGGCGCCCGGCGCCGGTCCCGGTCGAAGGAGCGGAAGGTGACGTAGATGTACAGGGAGTTGAAGGCCAGCAGGCCCAGGCCGCCGATCCACGGGTTCGGGGTCTCGCCCTGGAGCAGGTTGGAGAAGGACCCCATGCCCATCAGCAGCCAGGGCAGCAGGGAGAAGCCGGTGGGCGGCGGACCCGGGTGGTCCACGGCCGGATCCCCGCCCTTCCGCCACGGGGTCCGGCGGCGCTTCACCGCGGCCCGCACCTCGCCCGGTCCCCGCAGACGGCCTCTCGCCCGTGCCCACCACGCCATGTCACTCGCCCCCCGGTCCGACGGCCACCGCCCCGTGGCGGTGGTACGACGGCCAGCGTACGAACCGGGCGCCCGCTGTCGGCAGGTCCGCGTGTACGGACTCCGGCAGGACGAATGTCACGGGCGTGGATCCCGGCGCCGCACCGCCGGCCTTCACAAGCCGTGGACGCTCGGCTATACAGAGGGCGCCGGACTGCAACGCGTTCCAGTCCGGCCCGCCGGCCCCAGGTCAGGAGTTCCCCTTTGCCGATCGACGCAGCCAAGGTCCTCGCCGCCGGACCCCGTTCCGGCGAGATCGCCTGGACCGCGAAGGACGTCCAGCTCTACCACCTGGGGATCGGGGCCGGCGTGCCCGCCACCGACCCCGGCGAGCTGCGCTACACCCTGGAGTCCCGGCTGCACGTCCTGCCCAGCTTCGCCACCGTCGCGGGCGGCGGACCGCCGGGAGTGATCAGCGGCCTGTCCACGCCGGGCGTCGACGTCGACCTGGCCCGCGTCCTGCACGGCGGTCAGTCGCTCACGGTGCACCGCCCCGTCCCGGTGCGGGGCGCCGCCACCGCCACCTCCCGCGTCACCGGCCTGCACGACAAGGGCACGGCGGCCGTCCTGGTGCTGCGCACCGACGTCGCCGACGCCGACGGCCCGCTGTGGACCAGCGAGGCCGGCATCTTCCTGCGCGGCGAGGGCGGCTGGGGCGGCGACCGCGGTCCCACCGCCCGCCCCGACCCGCCCGAGGGCGAGCCCGACCGGACCGTGGACCGGCCGACCCGCGAGGACCAGGCCCTGCTGTACCGCCTCTCCGGCGACCTGAACCCCCTGCACGCCGACCCGGAGTTCGCCAGGGCCGCCGGGTTCGAACGGCCCGTCCTGCACGGGCTGTGCACCTACGGCATGACGCTCAAGGCGGTCGTCGACACGCTGCTCGGCGGCGACGTCGGCCGGGTCCGCTCGTACGCCACCCGGTTCGCCGGAGTGGTCCACCCGGGGGAGACCCTGCGGATCCGCATGTGGCGGGGAGAGGGCGCGGTCCGGGTGGCCGTGAGCGCCGCCGACCGGGACGAGGCCCCCGTCCTCGCCGACACCGTCGTCGAACACTCCTGAGAGACGAGAGGAACCCTCCCGACAGACGGAGGGAACACTCCCGACAGACGAAGGAGGGGCTCCCCGTCCGACGACGGGAAGCCCCTCCTCACGTCACTGCCGTCAGGCAGCCGCCTCGGCGGTCTCCTCAGCCGGCTTGCGGTGACGCCCGCGCGGAGCGGTCTCACCGTCCTGGGACGCGAGCGCCCCCCGGTGCCGGCCGTGGCCGTCCACGTCCTGAGAGTCGGCAGACAGCGGCTGAGTCGTGCTGGTGTCGCTCATCGGAAGAATTCACCCCGTCAACATGATCTCTTACAGCCGGGCGAGTGTAACCAACCCACCACCGGCCGGATCCAGGCGGGCACGCCGACCGGCACTACTTTGTTACAAGTCGTCCGAGCGGCGCCTCCCGCAGCGGCACCGGACGCACCGTCGCCGGCTCCCCGGGGTCCGCCGCCGGAGTCCCGCCGGGCGTCTCGGGCGCCCCGGCGGACGTGCCGCCCCGGGCCGGTTCCTCCGGCCCCGCCGCCTCCGCTCCGCCCGGCTCCCCGCAGGGCGGCGTCAGCTCCGCCACGCCGCACGGGACCTCTCCCGTGGCGTACGGCAGCCGCAGCACCCCCTCCCGCGTCCACAGCCCGCACCCGGTCAACCATCCCCGCGGCGCGGGGAGATGACGTACCCGCCGCTCGGCCGGCCGCCAGGTGCCGACCCAGCCGCCGGCCGGCCCCTCGACGCGCAGCGCGACCGCGCAGTTCTCCGGCATCAGCACCTGCCCCGGCTGGATCGCGAACGGCGTCACCGAGCAGCCCGCGACGCGCAGGCTCTCCGGGAAGCGCACCGGCAGCGTGCTGCCCAGCACCCCCCAGCCCAGTCGTTCCCGCCCCGGGGAGGGCGCGTCCGAGGAGATCAGCAGCAGCCCGCTGTCCGGGTCGGCCAGCAGCAGCCGGTCGTCGCTGTCCTCCGCGATCTGCAGCAGCGGGGACACCTCGCCGCCGCGCCCCAGGTCCACCACCACCGTCTTGACGCGCCCGGCCAGCTCCCGGTCCAGCGCGAGCAGCCGCCCGGCCCCGTCCAGCCACACCCCGCCCGAGCAGCGCCCTTCGACCTCGGCCAGCCGCTCGGGCCCGGACGCGCCGCCCGCCACCAGCCACACCGCCGTGGCCCGTGGACCGACGGCCAGGGCGTACGCCCGCGCACCGCCCGGCGCCGGGGGCAGCAGCGTGAGCCGGGTGCCGGGCTGCGGGCACTCCACCGTCCCCAGTGGCAGCTCGCCGGTGCCGGGTCCGGTCGGGTAGAGCAGGCAGAAGGTGTGCCGGTGCTCCTGCGCCGGCCGGTGGATCAGCACCCGCCCGTCGCCCATCGGCTGCACCTGGGCGCCGGGTTCCTCCGGCCGGTGGCCGGGCAGCGGCACCGCGTACGGCTCCGGGCCGTCCAGCGTCCAGCGCTCCGGGAACCAGGAGTCACCGTCCGGCGCGAGCCGGGCGGCGTAGGCGCCGTCCGCCGTGATGGCGCAGCCCGTCCCCGGCGCACCGTCGCCCTCGCCGGACCGGTCGGTGGAAGGGGGTTCGATCGCACAGGCCGTCATCGTTCGGTCACCTCCGGCCACGAAGCTAGTTTTCGCACGCACAGGCGGGGGCCGGTGGGCGGCGGCTTCACACATACGGGTGGTGCAGAAGCGATTCAGCTGAGGGCATCGCGGCCCCTGTGCTGAGCGGTCCGGCCGGGGCGGACGCGGTACATCCGCGCGAAACGGCCAGGTAGCCTTTTCCCCGTGCCCCGTCTGTCTGAAGTCATCGCCGCGCTGGAGAACCTGTGGCCCGCCGAGCGGGCCGAGTCCTGGGACGCGGTCGGCACGGTGGTGGGCGACCCCGACCAGGAGGTCACCCGGGTCCTGTTCGCCGTCGACCCCGTGCGGGAGATCGTCGACGAGGCCGTCGAACTCGGCGCCGACCTGCTGGTCACCCATCACCCGCTCTACCTGCGCGGGACGACCACGGTCGCGGCGTCCACCCCCAAGGGCCGCGTCGTGCACACGCTGATCAAGAACGACATCGCGCTGCACGTGGCCCACACCAACGCCGACACCGCCGACCCTGGTGTCTCCGACGCGCTGGCCGGCGCGCTCGACCTGCGGGTCGTGCGCCCCCTCGTGCCCGACCCGACCGACCCGGCGGGCTGCCGGGGCCTGGGCCGGGTCTGCGAACTCGACCACCCGCTCACCGTGCGCGAGCTGGCCGCCAGGGTCGCCGAGCGGCTGCCGGCCACCGCGCAGGGCATCCGGGTGGCCGGCGACCCCGAGGCCGTCGTCCGCACCGTCGCCGTCAGCGGCGGCTCCGGCGACAGCCTCTTCGACCAGGTCCGCGCGGCCGGCGTCGACGCCTTCCTCACCGCCGACCTGCGCCACCACCCGGCCTCGGAGGCCGTGGCCCACAGTCCTCTCGCGCTGCTCGACGCGGCGCACTGGGCCACCGAGTGGCCCTGGTGCGAGCTGGCCGCCGCCCAGCTCGACGAGATCTCCGACCGTCACGACTGGGGCCTGCGGGTCCACGTCTCCAGGACGGTCACCGACCCCTGGACCGCCCACGCGGCGTCCACCGTCACGACTCAACAATTGGGAGCCCCCAACTGAACGCCGCGCCCGCCGACCAGATCCGACTCCTCGACGTCCAGGCCCTCGACGTCCGCCTGCAGCAGCTCGCGCACAGGCGGAAGTCGCTGCCCGAGCACGCCGAGATCGAGTCGCTGAACAAGGACCTCACGCAGCTCCGCGACCTGCTGGTGGCCGCGCAGACCGAGGAGAGCGACACCGCCCGCGAGCAGACCAAGGCCGAGCAGGACGTGGACCAGGTGCGCCAGCGCGCCGCCCGCGACCAGCAGCGCCTGGACTCCGGCGCGGTCACCTCGCCCAAGGACCTGTCCAACCTCCAGCACGAGATCGCCTCCCTCGCCAAGCGGCAGGGCGACCTGGAGGACGTCGTCCTTGAGGTCATGGAGCGCCGGGAGTCCGCGCAGGAGCGGGTCGCGGAGCTGACCGAGCGGGTCGGCTCCGTGCAGGGGAAGATCGACGACGCGACGAGCCGCCGGGACGCCGCGTTCGAGGAGATCGACGGCGAGGTCGCCTCCGTCACCAAGGAGCGCGAGGTCGTCGCCGCCTCCGTCCCCGCCGACCTGCTCAAGCTGTACGACAAGCTGCGCGGCCAGCAGGGCGGCATCGGCGCGGCCAAGCTCTACGCCCGCACCTGCCAGGGCTGCCGGCAGGAGCTGGCGATCACCGAACTGAGCGAGATCCGCGCCGCGGCGCCGGACACGGTGGTCCGCTGCGAGAACTGTGGCCGGATCCTGGTGCGCACCTCCGAGTCGGGTCTGTAGGGAGCCGGCGCGGTGCGGGAGTTCATCGTCGAGGCGGACGGCGGTTCACGGGGCAACCCGGGGCCCGCTGGCTACGGCGCCGTGGTGAGCGACGCGGCGACGGGGGAGACCCTGGCCGAGGCGGCCGAGTACCTCGGCGTCGTCACGAACAACGTCGCCGAGTACCGGGGCCTGCTGGCCGGGCTCCGCACCGCGCACGCCCTCGACCCCACCGCCCGGGTGCACGTCCGGATGGACTCCAAGCTGGTCGTCGAGCAGATGTCGGGCCGCTGGAAGATCAAGCACCCCGACATGAAGCCCCTGGCGGCCGAGGCGAACCGCGTCTTCCCGCCCGGCCAGGTCACCTACGAGTGGATCCCCCGCGCCCAGAACACCCACGCCGACCGCCTCGCCAACGAGGCCATGGACGCGGGCGCCCGGGGCGAACAGTGGTCGGCGAGCGGCGACGACGTCGAGGCCGAGGCGGTTCGCCAGGCGGCGGGTCCGGCGCGAACGCCGGGCACCGCGGCCGGTGGTTCCGCCGCGGCCGCGGGCGCGACGCAGGCCGGTACCGGCGTGGCGGCCGATGCGACGGAGACCGGCACCGGCGTGGCGGCCGATGCGACGCAGGCCGGTACCCCCGTGGCGGCTGACGCGGCGGAGGCCGGTACCGCCGTGGCCGCGGGCGGCCGTGCCGCTGCCGGGGCGGCACGGGTGGACGCGGCGGCGCCCGCGGTCGAGGGGCGCCCCGCCGCCCCCGGCGAGCGGCGCCCCGCAGGCAGCGCCGAGCAGTCGCGGACACGGGGCTGGAGCGCCGCCCCCGACCTCGGCGCCCCCGCCACCCTCGTTCTCCTGCGCCACGGCGAAACCCCCCTCACCCCCCAGAAGCGCTTCTCCGGCAGCGGCGGCACCGACCCCTCCCTCTCCGACGCGGGCAGGGAACAGGCCCGGCGGGCCGCCGCCGCGCTGGCGCGGCGCGGCACCGTCCAGGCCGTCGTCGCCTCGCCCCTCGCCCGCACCCAGGAGACCGCCCGCATCGTCGCCGCCCGCCTCGGCCTGGACGTGACGGTCGACGAGGGGCTGAGGGAGACGGACTTCGGCGCCTGGGAGGGCCTCACCTTCGGCGAGGTCCGCGAGCGCCACCCGGACGACCTGAACGCCTGGCTCGCCGACCCGGAGGCCCACCCCACCGGCGGCGGCGAGAGCTTCGCGGAGACCGCCGTCCGGATCGCGGCCACCCGGGACAAGCTGGTCGCGGCGCACGCGGGCCGTACGGTCCTGCTGGTCACCCACGTCACGCCGATCAAGACCCTGATCCGGCTCGCCCTGGACGCCCCGCCGAAGTCCCTCTTCCGCATGGAACTCTCCGCCGCTTCCCTGTCCGCGGTGGCGTACTACGCGGACGGCAACGCGAGCGTACGGCTGTTCAACGACACGTCCCACTTGCGCCCCTGAGCACGGCCGGCCGGGCGCCGCCCTGCCGGGGCCTGCGGGGCCGTGCGCTGTTCGGTGCCGGGTCCTGTCGGGTGGAGCCCTGTTCGGGCGGGTCGAGTCCGTCCTGCCGCGCCTTGCCGGGCTGAGTCCCGCCCCGCCTAGCCGAGCCCTGCCGGGGAGCGTCCCGCGTTGCCGCCGAGGCGGGCCGCACTTCGCGCGAGCTCCTCGATCCGACCCCAGTCCCCGGCGGTCACCGCCTCCGCCGGGACCATCCAACTCCCGCCCACGCAGCCGACGTTGGGCAGGGACAGGTACTCGGGCGCGGTCTCCGGACCGATCCCGCCCGTGGGGCAGAAGCGGGCCTGCGGCAGCGGCCCGGCCAGCGACCGGAGATATGCGGTGCCGCCCGCGGCCTGCGCCGGGAAGAACTTCATCTCCCGCACCCCCCGCTCCAGCAGCGCCACGACCTCGGAGGTCGTGGACACCCCGGGCAGGAACGGCACCCCGGATCCGTGCATCGCCCCCAGCAGCGCGTCCGTCCACCCCGGACTCACCAGGAACCGCGCCCCGGCGCCGACGCAGTCGTCCACCTGCTCCGGCGTGAGGACCGTGCCCGCCCCGACCACCGCGTCCGGCACCGCGTCCGCGATCGCCCGGATGGCGTCCAGCGCGGCGGGCGTGCGCAGTGTCACCTCGATGGCGGGCAGTCCCCCGGCCACCAGCGCGCGCGCCAGCGGGACGGCGTCGGACGCGTCCGACACCACCACGACCGGCACGACGGGCGCGTAATCCAGCACGGAGGCAGCCGAATCGGACGGCATCGGTGAGGTCATGTCCTCATCGTGCCCACGAGCGGCACCCTCCGCAACGAGCGTTGCGCATGATGCAACGGCTGCGGTGGTGTCCCCTCAGGCGGCCGCGCTCAGTGGACCTCGTCCACCAGCACGTCCAGCGCCCACGGCCTGCCCGCCCTGCCCGGCTCCTCGGCCTCCACCACGTACCCGAGGTCCCGCAGTGCCGCCACCAGCCCGGCGGGGTCCTTCGGCGCGGCACCGGCGGACAGCAGGCTCCGTACGATCCGGCCCTTCGTGGCCTTGTTGAAGTGGCTGACGACCTTCCGGGTCGGCGCGTGCAGCACCCTCACGGTCGCGGTCCGCCCGGCAACCTCGCCCTTGGGCTTCCAGGCCGCCGCGTAGGCGGCGGAACGCAGGTCCAGCACCAGGCCCTGGCCGGCCGCCTCGGGCAGCACCTCGGCCATCGGCGCCCGCCAGTGCGCGGCCAGCGCGCCGAGCCCGGGCAGCTTCACGCCCATCGAGCAGCGGTAGGAGGGGATGCGGTCCGTCACCCGCACCGCGCCCCACAGCCCCGAGAAGACCAGCAACGAGCGCGCCGCCCGCTTCTTCGCGGCCGCGTCCAGCGAGGCGAGGTCGAGGGCGTCGTACAGCACACCGGTGTAGATCTCCCCGGCCGGGCGGGCCCCGGCCGTACGCAGCCCGGCGTTCTTCGCCACCTCGCCGCGCAGCCCGTCGCTGAGCCCGAGCACCTCGCGCGCCTTCTCCTCGTCGGCCGCGCACAGCTCGACCAGCTCCGCCAGCACCGCCTCCCGCGCCGGCGCCAGTCCCGGCAGGGACAGCGACTCCGGCTTCAGCGGGGCGCCACGGCCCGAGGACGCCTTTCCCTCCGAGGGCGGCAGCAGGACAAGCACGCGTACTCCTTCGATCGGTTCAGCGCCAGCGTACGGGGTGCCGCACACGCCCCCTCGCCCCGCGCACACCACCTGCCCAGCCGCGGGACCCGGGCGGCCCGGCGCCTCCGGGGCCCGGTCCGCGGGCCGCTCTCACCGGGCTCGCCGGGCGCACGGCCCAGCGCCTGACGAGGGCGCCGCTCCTGTGCCACGATCGAGGGAACGGTTCCCGATCTCTCGGACAGGTGATCCTGGGATGTCCCACTCTGGCGACCGACCGAAGGAGGGGCCTGACATGACCGCCGTGGCACACGAGCCCACCACGCCGGCCGAAGGCCTGCTGGACATCTTCCTGTCCCTCGACACCCCGGAGGGCTTCCGGGCCGAGCTGATCGAGGGGGAGATCGTCGTGACACCGCCGCCGGACGGGGACCACGAGGACTACATCGGACTGATCGTGAGCCAGGTGATCAGACGTTCCCGGTCCGACATGCAGTTTTCCGGGAACAAGGGCCTGAAACTGAAGAGCGGAGGCTCCTGTCCGAAGGACCACGTGATCCCGGACGGGACGTTCGCCCCCGCGGCCCTGCGCCTGTACCGGGGAGCGGATTCGTGGATGCCCTGCGACGGCGTCGCCATGGTATTGGAGGTGACGTCCAGCAAGCCCCGGATCGATCGCGAGGCGAAGCGCCGCTGTTACGCACGTGGCGGCATCCCCCTCTACCTGCTGGTCGACCGTGAGGCCTCCTCGGTCACCCTGTTCGGCGAACCGGAGAAGGACGACTATCGCCAGCACTGCACGCTGCCGTTCGGCAAGTCCCTGACCCTCCCGGAGCCCTTCGCCTTCGACCTGGAGACGTCGGACTTCATCTGAGCGGCCGGGAGCGTCCGGGGGAATCGGGCACCCCCGTAACCGGTACCATGGTCGGCACGGCAGACGAGCCGGGCGGACGGCCGCGTGAAGTTCCCGGAAGGGGCTTCCCGAGGAACGTCCGGGCTCCACAGGGCAGGGTGGTGGCTAACGGCCACCCGGGGTGACCCGCGGGACAGTGCCACAGAAAGCAGACCGCCGGGGGCTCAGGCCCTCGGTAAGGGTGAAACGGTGGTGTAAGAGACCACCAGTGCCCAGGGTGACCTGGGCAGCTAGGTAAACCCCACCTGGAGCAAGGTCAAAAGGAGCGCCGTGAAAAGCGCTCTGCGCGGACGTTCGAGGGCTGCCCGCCCGAGTCCGCGGGTAGACCGCACGAGGCCGGTGGCAACACCGGCCCTAGATGGATGGCCGTCGCCCCGGGGCCCGCGAGGACCCCGGGGAACAGAACCCGGCGTACAGCCCGACTCGTCTGCCCCTGGCCCTGGCCCCGGGTTTCCGGGCCAGGGCCATCTTGTGCCCCAGAGAGGCTCCCGCTCCCGCCGGCTCGCGGCCCGGGACAAGCTGCGGGCTTGGTGTCATGTCGATCGGTGATGCTCGTACGGGATCTACCCGATGCCTTGCGCAAGAGGGCTGATTCGAAAGGGTGTTGGCGCATTAGACTGCCCAGCGCAGTGAGCCTGCTTTTGCGCTGGAGCGACGGGTTGGAGCGAGTATGGACTTGACCATCCGGATCGACGACGGGGCGGGGGACGAGCTGATTCGCTGGCTGAGCGTCGACCCCCAGACGCGGCGTTTCGCGGCCCGGGCGGTGCCCGCTGCCGCAGAGCCTGGCTCCGGGACGATGGGCACCGCGTTCGATGTGCTCAATCTGGTACTGCCGAACGCCATCGCGCTGAGCAGCCTCATGGTCTCGATCGCATCCTTCCGGGACCAGCGGCGACGGAGTACAGGAACAGCGCCCACGGTGAGTGTCGACCATGCCGGCAATGTGGTCATCGTGGATGGGGACTCCGCCGCTGTCGTACAGCAACTTCGTGGGTCAGCAGGACAGTCGGACACATAGTGACGGCAGTGCTACCAGATCCAGCGACCTCCCGCGCGGTCCTCGTGGGGGTGTCGCGGTATACCCGGATGACCGAGGACCGACAGCTGCCTGCCGTCGAGAACAACCTGGGGCGACTGGCGTCCCTCCTGGGGGAGGAACGGATCTGGGGTCTTCCCGCCGAGAACTGTCGGGTACTTCACCAGCCGGATGATCCGGATGCCGTGATCGAGGCCTTGCGTGAAGCGGCCGAACAGGCCGAGGACACTCTGCTCTTCTACTACGCCGGACACGGGCTCACCGATCCACTGGTCGACCACGGCGGTCTGTACCTTGCTCTGCCTCGTGCCTATGAGCGGGGCGGTACCCATCTGGCCCTTCACTACAACCAGGTGCGGGCGAGGCTTCGGATCGCCACGGCAGTGCGCCGAACCGTCGTCCTGGACTGTTGCTGGAGCGGCCGAGCCCTGGAGACCACCATGGGCGCCGAAGACTTCGCAGCGGCCACGGACATCGAAAGTACAACGGTGCTCACCGCATCCGCCGCTACCGCCACGGCACTGGCACCGGCCGGTGAGCAGTACACCGCTTTCACCGGCGCACTGCTCGGATTGCTGGACCAGGGCATCCAGGGCGGCCCCCCATTGCTCGACGCGCACACGCTGTATCGCCAACTCCACCTCCGGCTCGCTGGGTCCGGTCGACCGCTGCCCCAACTGGGAGGTTCCGGAGCGGAGGTGGTGTTCGCTCGGAACACCGCAGCAGGGCAGCGCGATCCCGTCAGCTCCGCTCCGGTTGCCGATCCGGTGAACGTGCACGCTCCCGGCGTCCTCGTCCGGGACCACATTCGGGGGCTGGAGCGAACTGGTCAGTACGAGGGCGCCAAGCAAGCTCGACTGCGTGCAGCCGAATTCGGTGACGAGGAATCGATAAGGGAGTTGGCGGCCGATCTCAGATACAGGGGTGAGTACGTGCAGGCGGAGGAGTTGGAGCGGACGGCCGCCACGACGGGCGAGGGAGCGCTGGGTGAGTTCCTGCGCCGTTTCCACGCCTGAAACATCGCTCAGGTTGCCGTCAGCACATAGTGGCTGAATGCCTCGGAGAAAAGCAGTGTTCTGTCCGGCCCCGGTGAAGCGATGCCCATCAGCACGAGTTGGTCCAGGTAGCGTGTGTGCTCGTCCGGGAACACCCCGGATGCGAGGGCCCGGAGCAGCGTCGATCCATGTCCGTTGCAGTCCGCGTCGATGTTTCTCACCAGCAGACCGAACTGTTTCTCGAAAGTTGAGGCCTCGCCTGTATACGCCGCCGCCGGGTCCAGTCGTCCGGTGAGGTGCCAGTTCTCCACGACCCTGCGGCACAGCAGTTCCAGCAGGAAAGGGTGACGGCCGGTGCGCTCGATGATCTCCTGTCGTACCGGGCTCAGGGCAATGCCGACCGAATCCGCGCGTGCCAGCATCCGGTCGGTCTCGTCATCGGTGAACAGGCCGACACACTGTTTCGTGCTCAAAATTCCGCCGAGAGTCGAACCGGCTGCCGCGTCGAACTCGATCGACTCGATGTCGCGCCGCGAGATCGTGACCAAGCCCATCGTGAAGGGTGTATCGCCGGCCAGATTGCGTAGCAGTTGGAATTCGGCAAGGCGATTGAAGACGCTCGCGGCGCGGTCGAACTCGTCGAGTACCACCAGGACATGCCGGCCCGCCGCGGCCAGGGCCGTGAAGAAGTCACGCACGGCGATACGGAGGTCGTACCACGCTTCCGCTCTCTGCACGACGGAGGCGATCGCCTCCAGGTGGGCCCACTCCGAAGTCCTGCCTTGTCCGGCCAGCCGATTCTCCCGGGTTCGCTGAAGATCCTCCATAACGGCCCGGATCATGGACCGGAACACGTCCATCCCGGAGTCGTGGTCTCCCACGTCCAACCACACGGTCAGCAGGTCGTCCCGCCCGTGTGGGGTGGAGGCCATCGCGTACCGCACCAAGCTGGTCTTGCCGGTCCGGTGATACCCCTGCACCCGAAGGTTCGACGGGCGGCCGGGCTCCTGCCACGTGGCCTGCACCAACTGCACCAGGTCGGATCTGCCGATGAAGCGGTCACCCTCGGCGACGCGACCGGCCTGCCGGTACGGATTTCCGGCGGCGAGGCCCGAAGGGAGACGGGACGGGGTCGTCACGAACCGCTCGCCCCCGAGGTTGCTCCGTAGTACTTCAGCAGCCAGTCCTGATAGAGCCGGACGACGATAAGGTGCCCGCCGGATTCACGCCGTACGACATCGCGCAGCACCAGGTCATCGAGTAGTTCCTGGAGCAGTGCGCTGGGGCCCTGGTATGTACCCTGGATGGCCTCCAGAGTGGCCGGCTGGTGGCGGGACGCCCGTGCGACGGCAAGGAGCACCTGCTGGTACTGAGCGCTGGTGAAGGCGTCGGGGTCCGTGTAGCCCGGTGATTCGAGGTTGTCGAAGTCCGTGGCTGCCAAGGTGCCGAGAAACTCGTCGCGTACATGCTCCACATCCGCCTCGGTCACGACCGGCGCGCGTTCGGCGTTCATGTAGTGGACGAGCTGTGAACAGAACCGTTGAATGTAGAAGGCGCTGCCACCGGTCAGTTCGATGATCCGGTCGACGGCTCGCCCACTGTAGCGGCTTCGCTTCCGATCCCCTTCTTTGATCATCACGGGTACCTCGATCAGCTGTCGGGCATCCTGCTTGGCGAGGTAGGTGACACGCTCGGTCGAGAACACACCGAAGACGTTGGGATCGCCCTGAATGAGCCGGTCGAGCGCTGCTTGCCCGACGATCACCAGGTGGAACAGCCGTTTTTCGATTAAGGCCTTGAAGGTCTGCATGAACGACTTCGACAGCAGACCGTCCCGGATCCACTGGTCGATGTACTGGAACTCGTCGAGCAGCACGATCAGCGGTGGCTGCGGCCCCGGTGTCCGGAGCCGGTGCGCTTCGATCAGTCTCGCGCAGTCACGCACCGGTGCCGGACTGCGCAGGAAGGCTTCGCGGTCCAGTTCCCTCGGAAGCAGCGGTTCCCGATCGTCGGAGAAGACACCGTGCGGGGGTAATGCCTTGTTCGCCCCGTCCAGGATGTCCCACATCAGCAGGGCCAGCAGTCGGGTGCCGGTCAGGTCGTCGGACTCGGGTGACAGATCGCCGATGTTACCGACGTCCACCACCGGCAATCCGTCCTCCTGCTCCAGCCGCTCTCTCAGATGCAGGCGGATGGAGGACTTTCCCGCGCGCTTCTGCCCGAAGATCGCCACGCCAACACCTGGCGAAGAGGTTTCTCGCAGCGCGGAGCGGATTCGGTCTATGAGGTCGTCCCGGCCGTAGAACATGTTCCGATCTGCGACCGGACGGCCGGTCGCCCCGGCCGCGAACGGGTTCACGATCTTGACGAACTCTTCCTCGCGGGCCAGCCGCACCGGCAGGGTGGCATCGAAGGCGACGTAGTCGTTGCCGCTCGAGCGGTGTCGATAGCGGAGTGTCACCGGCAGGGAGAAAGCGCCGACGGTCACACCTCTCTCGGTGACCCGCAGTTTCACGGCCTCGATGCGGTGGTCGCCGCCACGCACCGCGTTCGGAAGCTGGATCCTGGGCTCATCCACGGAGAACCACTCGGGATCGCTGGTTATGGCCAGTTCCGGTGACTCGAGGGGGGCACGGCCGGAGGTGTTGCCGACCTTGATCTGCACGGTGACCGCACCGTTCTGGCCGGTGCTGCTCTCTTCCAGGGCCAGGTTCAGGGTAGGCAACGGCGGGAGGGTGGCGACCAGGTCGTTCTGCGTCTCGTTGATCAGATCCTGCAGGCGCAGCGCGATCGGCTCGACCAGGGCCACGGCGAGACTCGTCGGCACCTTCGCGATCTGGGCCCGCACACTCCGGACAGCGGAGCCGGCTTGCCGCAGGCAGTTCTCCCGCTCCTCGAACGAGCGCTCGTTGATGGATCTGCGCAGTTCGAACAGTGCATCCTGGATGCTGGCCAGACCGTCGTGGAGGGAGTCGGGTACCGGTTCAACTGCGTTCGGCAGCCTCTCGAGCGCCGATCCCAGTGCGCCCTCGGACATCGACAGGTGCTGAAGCTCGGCCAGGCTGTTCTCCAGCTGTCGCCGAGAGCGGAGCCATCGATCGCCTGCCACCTGCCAGGCGTTCCGTACCAGTTCCCGCTTCCTGGCCAGGGGCTGCTGGTTGAAGCCCTCCTGGATTCCCAGGTGCTTGGCGGCCGAGGTGAGCAGCTCCTTACTCGCGCACACCGCGTCCAGTACCAGGTCCCGGGCCGCGCTGGTCTCTGCTACCAGAGGCGGCAGCAGCGAGAAGAACTCTGAGGGGTTCCGGTGCTGTTCCTCGACCAGGACCCTCGCCACCTCGTCGGCGGACGGGAACGCTTCTTCCCGGTCCCGGTGCTTGACCAGAGGTGCGCGCTGCCCGTGCGTCCGAAGGTAGCCGATCAGGGCGGTGCGCAGTTCGATGGCCCGCTCGCCACTGTCCCGCTCGTCCGCCGCGGTGAGCGCGGCGCGGTACAGATCTTGCGCGGACTCGCGCTCCTTCCGGTCCATGGCGATATCGGCGAGGGTGGTCAGACCGAAGTAGAGATAGCGGTGTACGTCCGCGTGACCGAGGTCCTGGGCCAGGACCGAGGCCGAGATGTAGGCCCGTGCGCTGGTCTCCGGCTGCTTGCCGCTCATCTGCCGCGCGGTCTCGGCGATTACGTTGAGGTCGCTGATCACGTTGAGATCACCCCGGGTGGGTTTGCCTCCCCGCTTCCACCTCTGCCTGGCTTCATCCGCGAGATCGGAGTAGTTCTGCAGCACATAGGCGATCAGCGGGGGAGTGGAAACCATCGGAGCCTGCGCGTCCTGCAGGAACTGCTCCACCCATTCCCGGGACTCGACGTCGGTGCCTCCTCCCTCTCTCAGCTCCGCGATGCGCCGCAGGATCTCCTCGGTGCGGTGGTCCGCGTGGTGGACGATCAGCCGCTCGGCTTCATCCAGATCCTCAAGAGCGCCGCGCTGGATCAGAGCGAGTGCCAGACCGCGTTGGTACGCCTGGTTGTGCGGTGACTGTTCCAGGGCCCGCTCCCAGTCGGGCACCGAGTCCTCGCCGTTCGCGAGCTTCACGTAGGCGATCTGGTGAAGCAGGTGATACCGCTTCCCACTGGTGAGATCGGTGCGTTTGACCTGCCGGTCGAGCAGCTCCAGTGCTTCCGAATAGCGTTTGGCCCCGGTCAGGAAGTCGATCAAAATGTTGTCGAGCGCGTGCCCGGGCTGGATCATTCCCGGAAATTCCTGTTCGATCACGCGCAGAGCCGCCTCCGGGCCGTCCATGCGCCGGATCAGCCAGGCCAGGTCCTTCACCGCGCTTTCGCGTTTGTTCTTGTCCTGCTTGATCGCCTGCCGGTAGGCCGCTTTCGCCCCCCGCAGGTCCTTCACCCGGTGTTCCAGATACTTGGCGCGCTGGTAAGCCGTCTTGTCGTTGCCGCGCTGCCAGCTCGAGCGGCTGCTGAGCCCGGCCTCGGAGCGGCGCGAAGGGGCCGCCGTGGTCGCTGTGGCCGGCCCGGGTTCCACCTTCGGCAGTCGCGACGCCACCCGGAAGGCGGCCACGGCGGGTACTGCGCCGGACGGGCGCGGGGTAGGGGCCTGCTCCGGCACGACTCCGTTCAGAGCCGCGCGTATGGCGGCGGCCGACTCGTCGTTGGTCTCAGGGCCCAGGAGTTCCCCCAGGCGACGTCGGTCGCCATCTGCATCAAGCAGAGCGAGCAGGGCGGTCCACGCCTCCGGATCGGACGTGGGGGTCGCGGAACGGAACAGTTGCAGCAGTGCGTACCGGGTGGTCTCGAAGTCCTCCAGGCGGGCGGAGGTGACGGCCATCAGGCGTAAGGCCGCCACGTCGCCGAGATCCACGGCCAGCGTGAGGTAGCGGTGCGCTGTCTCGGCGTCACCCTTGGCTACGGCCAACGCGCCAACCAGACGTGTCAGTTCTGGATTCCGTTGATCGGTATTCCACAGTTGCAGAGCTCGACTGTAAATCTGGGTCATACGGGGAAAGCGTGGATCGAGCTCTTTGACCTTCTCGGCGTGACCGTACGAGTTACGGATCTGTTCCAGATGCTTTCGCATCCCTGGCTCGACATAGATGTCCATGTCGATCGGGAAGACGGGCAGTTCCGCGATGCGGGTCATTGCCGCTGCCCGAAGCTGCGGGTCCGGAAGACTGGCCGGACCGGGAGATGGGACCGTTGGTGGGGCTGAGGTCTCTGTCGTCGGCACTGCGGTGGTCGCGGCGACTGGCGCATGGGGCGGGGGCGAGGACTCGAGAGCCGCGGCTGTCGAGGGCGGTGCGGGTTCCGCAGGAGTCGCCATCGCGATCGAGGCCAGGGCCACCACGACAGGCATGCCGTTCGGCTGGCGCAGTGCCAGCCGATTGAGTGTCAGCTCTTCGAGCACGCCCTCGAACCGGTCACCGGTGAGCAGTCGAATCTCGATGGACGAGCCGACCCGTGCCACTGACTGAATGAACTCCGCGTCCATACCCTACGCACCCCCGCGCCGGCTGTGCCGCACCTCGGATCGTGTATGCCAAGGGAGCTCGACACCCTGCCATCTCTCCAACTCTATACGTCTCAGGCCCTTTTGGATCGTGTCTTGGATCGTGCGAAGAAGGCTCCTTGACCAGACACCGCCACGACCACCGAAAGGCGGAGCGAGGGTTCCGCCCGCCGCGGATCGACCTTCACCAGATGAGTGACACGGTCGGACCCCATCGCCCGGTCGCCGGGTCGGCCGGGCGGTAAAGAAGGTGCGGGTGTGCGAGCCGCCCCGGTAGGTTCCTGCCTGTTCGAAGGGGGCCCGAAGTGGCGAAGCTGAACCAGATCATCGCTGTCGAGAAGGGTGTCAAGAGCAAGTCGCTCCAGGACATCACCGCCGCGCACCACAAGGTGCAGAAGCCGGCTCTGCTGGCCGGCATCTCGCGCACGTACCAGCCGAAGGACGAGGAGGGCGAGCAGCTTCCGCCCGAGTCCACGCGGGTGCAGGTACAGGGCGAGGACGTGCTGCGGGAGATGTCCGCGTCGCTCACCCGCCTCTTCGACGTGACCGCGACCAAGGACTGGGCGAACTGCGCGGCCCGTGCGGACGTCACGGTCGACGGACGCACCATCGTCGCCGACGTCCCGGTCAGCTACCTGCTCTTCCTGGAGAAGCAGCTCACCGACCTGCATACGTTCGTCAGAAAGCTCCCCACCCTCGACGCCGCCGAGTCCTGGTCCCAGGACCCGTCGACGGACTGGTGGAAGACGGACCCGGTCCGCACCATCCGTACGAAGAAGGTTCCGCGCAACCACGTCAAGGCGGAGGCGACCGAGAAGCACCCGGCGCAGGTCGAGGTGTACTACGAGGACGTGCCCATCGGGTACTGGACGACCGTGAAGTTCTCCGGAGCGCTCCCGGCGCGCCGGGTCAACGAGCTGGTGGAGCGGGTGGAGAAGCTCCAGCAGGCGGTGAAGTTCGCCCGTGAGGAGGCCAACGGCACCGAGGTCACCGACCGGCGGGTCGGCGACGCGGTGTTCGGCTACCTGTTCGGCTGACACCGGCCGGCGAGTAGCATCCATGATCGCCCCCGTGTGCGAGCGCGGGGGTGCGCGAGTGGTGCGGACCGGACTGAGGGCCGGTGCGCGTGACGAGCGCAAGCTGACACTGAGGTTCAGCCTGAAAAGCGCGGTGACAGTGAGGGTTCGAGTCCTTCCCCCGGCACAGCGGTACCAACGGGCCGGGGTAGCCCAACATGGCAGAGGCAGCCGCGGTCAATCTCAGACTCTCGCTCCAGTCTCAGCATCGCCGCCGATCGCCGGATTGAACGGGGCCGGACGAACGCCGTCGGATGCGAGTTCGAATCTCGCCTGCAGCTCTCACGTGCTGCGGTAGTTCAAAGGAAGAACACGACCGCATGATGTCTGATCCGTCCCCTTAAATGCTGCCGGCGTGCGCAATTGGGTGGCATCCCCAGGGGCCCGGGAGCTGGATACGACTCCCGGGCCCCGCCACACCCCCGCTCCACCGTGCGGGCCGACGGCCGGGCCGGCGAGTATGCGGGCCGTGCAGGCGGGAGTGCCGGCCGTGCCGGTCCGAGGCCGTGGTGCTCACACCGGAGGTTCCAGCGGCCGCTCGCGCAACCGCGTCAGGTGGCGTTCGAAGACGCCCAGCGCGTCCGGTGTCAGGGTGCGCAGGGCGACCAGGGCGGTGATGGCCACGTCGCAGAGTTCCGACTGGACGTCGTCCCACGTGTGGGTGATGCCCTTGCGGGGGTTCTGGCCGGTCGTGCCGAGGACCGCCTCGGCGACCTCGCCGACCTCCTCGGAGAGTTTGAGGATGCGCAGCAGTACGCCCTCCGGGCCCGGGTGCCTGCTGGTGGCCTCCAGACGGGACCAGAGTTCGTCCACGGTGGGCCACAGGGCGGGGGCGGTGCCGGCGGTGCCGGTGGTGTCCTCACGGGTCATGCCGCGAGACTGCCATGCCGCCGCGCGGCGCCGCCCCGCTGTTCCGGGAACAGGGCCCAACCGCGCGGGAGTCCTACTCCTCGAACAGGGTCTCCTGCTCGCCCTCCTTGCGCTGCCGCAGCCGCCTGGTCCGCGCGCCCACCACCACGGCCGTCGCCGCCGCCGTCACGCCCAGGGCCACCGGCACCATCCAGCCGCGGTCGAAGACGTGGCCGAAGGCGTGGTCGAGGGAGAGGCGGCCGGGGCCGGTGACGGCAAGGCCGGCCGCGGCCAGGCCCAGGGACGCCGCGTGCTCGTAACCGCCCTCCTGGGCGAAGAAGCCGTTGGGCATGTGCACCGCCGCCGCACCGGCCATCGCGCCCGCCGCCGCGGCGCCCGCCGCCGGGGTCGCGAGGCCCAGCGCCAGCAGCGCGCCGCCGCCCGCCTCCGCCAGGCCGGCCGCCGTCGCGCTCGCCTTGCCCGGCGCGTAGCCGATGGACTCCATGAACTGGCCGGTGCCCTCGAGGCCGTGCCCGCCGAACCAGCCGAACAGCTTCTGCGCGCCGTGCGCGGCCAGCACCCCGCCGGTTCCCAGCCGGAGCAGCAGCAGGCCCACGTCGCGTCGGTCGTAACAGGTCACGGTGACTCTCCATCAGCAGGCGACAGGTCCCCCTCCGCGTGTCCACCGTCGCACCCCTCACCCCGCCGGGCCCGCCCTGGATGGCGTTCGGGTGGCGGGTGCGGGGGACCGGTGTGAGCCTGACGCCATGACCATTCAGCCAGCCAAGCTGCGCGATCCGGCCGTCCGGGCGTTCGTGCACGCCGTGAACGCCCACGACCGCGAGGGCTTCCTGTCGCTCCTCGCGCCCGACGCGACGATGGCGGACGACGGCTCGGACCGCGACCTCGCGGACTGGATCGACCGGGAGATCTTCTCCTCGCACGGCCACATGGAGGTCGACAACGAGTCCAACGGCGGTCACACCCTCCTCGCCCGCTACCGCAACGACACCTGGGGCGAGATGCGCACCAGGTGGACCTTCACCGTCGGGGACGACGGGCGGATCTCGCGGTTCGAGACCGGGCAGGCGTAGCCGACGCGAGGACGAGCCCCGGAGACGGCGCCGGGGCTCGTCCTCGCGTCGGCGCGCTCGGTCCGGCCCCTGCGAACCGTCCGCCCCGGGAGCCGGACGCGCCTCGGTGACCGTCGTGTCGGTACCGAGGCCGTACAGCGATTTCAGGACCTTGTCCTGAGCCTGCGTCATGCCGGCCGGCACCGAGCCGGCGGTGACGACCAGCGCGGTACCGGGCGCCGGACCCGTCGCGATCACCGGAGCGGCCTTCTCGCGGCGGCTCAGCCCGCGCTTGGGACAGATGCCGGACATCCCGTTCCCCGAAGGGTTCTTGGAGCCCGCTGTGGACGTGGCCGCAAGCCAGGGAAGAGCCCCGGGTAAAGGATGCGCAAGGGCTGGGAAGGCGGGTGGCTCACCGGATCCTCATGGGACGGCAAATTCCGGTCGTCTCCCCGGCTTCCGTGGACAAACCCCTGTTCGACGCGGTGTACGGTCCCGGGGTGCGTGATAGTTCCCGGCTCAGCCGGCGTGCCGCCCTCGGGCTCGCGGCCGCCGCCCTTCCCCTTTCAGCGGCCGCCCCGGCCGCCGCCGCCACCGTCGTGGGCGGTGAGCGGCTGGCGCGTGGCGGGGTCCAGGTGCGTGGCGCCTCAGGACTGCCCAGGAAGCTCGACGCCCGCGCGTGGCTCGTCGCCGACGGCGACAGCGGCGAGGTGCTCGCCTCGTTCAACGCGCACCGGCGCCTGGCCCCCGCGTCCACGCTGAAGATGCTCTTCGCGGACACCGTGCTGAAGAAGTTCGACCGCACCGAGCGGTACCGGGTCACCGACGAGGACCTGGCCGACGTCCCGGCCGGCTCCAGCCTGGTCGGCATCAAGCCCGGCATCACCTACACCGTCGAGCAGTTGTGGCAGGGCGTGTTCCTGCGCTCCGGCAACGACGCGGTGCACGTGCTGTCGCACATGAACGGCGGCATCGCGAAGACGGTCGCCGAGATGCAGGCCAAGGCGGCGGACCTGCAGGCCCTTGACACCCAGGTGGTCAGCCCCGACGGGTTCGACCACAAGGGCCAGCTCTCCTCCGCCTACGACCTCACGCTGTTCGCCCGGAACGGCCTGAAGGACGCCGACTTCCGCGGCTACTGCGGCACCAGGACCGCCGACTTCCCGGCGGGCGGCAAGAAGACCTTCCAGATCCAGAACACCGACCGCCTGCTCACCGGGGCGTGGGGCCTCGAGGTGTACGAGGGCCTGATCGGCGTGAAGAACGGTTACACCAGCCACGCCGGGAACACCTTCACCGGTGCGGCCACCCGGGGCGGCCGCACCCTGCTGGTCACCGTGATGCACCCGCACGTCGGCGGCAACGCGGTCTACGAGCAGACCGCCGCGCTGCTCGACTGGGGCTTCGGGCGCGGCGGTTCGGCGCAGGCGGTGGGCGCGCTGGTGGACCCGCTCAGCGAGGGCGGGGCGAGCGCGAGTCCGGCGCCCGGCACGGCCCGCAGAGCGGCGCAGGCCGCGGCGGGCGCTCCCGCCTCGGGGCCGGGGCACACCTCGTCGTGGCGGCTGCTGGAGGGCGCCGCCGGCTCGGCGGCCCTGCTGGGCGCGGGCGCCTGGGCGGTGCGCCGGCGGCTGACCCGGGGCAGGGCGGCCACCGCGCAGCCGCGGCCGGAGAGCGGATCCGGCGGGCGCCGCCGGGTCTGAACCGCCGGCCGAATCGCGGCAGCCGCTCCGCCGGCCGGTGCACACCCCGCGGTCGCCCGCGGGTCCACCCCCGAGCCGAGGCCGGTGGAACGGCTGCCGTCTCCCCCCTCGGTGTGGCTGCGGAACCCCAGCGCCCCAAGTGTGAAGCTCTCGTGAAGGAGAGTTGAGCACGGGCGGCCGTACGGCCGCAAGACCGCGGATGCCCGGACTCCGTTCGCGCGGCTCGCGTCAGCCGCGCCCGATGTAGGGCATCGCGGTCGCCAGCACCGTCGCGAACTGCACGTTCGCCTCCAGGGGCAGTTCGGCCATGTGCCGCACG
The DNA here is from genome assembly GCF_007176755.1 of Streptomyces sp. 1-11. Lineage (GTDB taxonomy): Bacteria > Actinomycetota > Actinomycetes > Streptomycetales > Streptomycetaceae > Streptomyces. The sequence continues at coordinate 45,132 of NZ_BJTV01000006.1, read as the reverse complement.
GTGCGCGCCACGTCCGCCACGTCCATCACCGGCTCCGGGGCGGTACGCCCGTCGGCCTGGAGCGCGCCGGTCTGCATCCGGGCCGTCATGTCGGTGGCCGCGTTGCCGATGTCGAGCTGGCCCACGGCGATCCGGTACGGCCGTCCGTCCAGGGACAGCGACTTGGTCAGGCCGGTCAGCGCGTGCTTGGTCGCCGTGTAGGCGGCCGACATCGGCCGGGGCGTGTGGGCGGAGACGGAGCCGTTGTTGATGATCCGGCCGCCCTGCGGGTCCTGTTCCTTCATCCGCCGGTACGCCGCCTGCGCGCACAGGAAGGCCCCGTTGAGGTTGGTGTCCACCACGTGCCGCCAGGCCTCGTAGGGCAGGTCCTCGACGGGCACCCCGCCGGGCCCGAAGGTGCCCGCGTTGTTGAACAGCAGGTCCACCCGCCCGAACCGCTCGACGGTGGCCGTGAACAGCGCCTCCACGTCCCCGGGCCGGGACACGTCGGTGCGCACCGCGAGCCACGGGCCGCCGGGCGCACGCGCGGCGGTCTCCTCCAGCGTCTCGGTGCGCCGGCCGGCCAGGACCACCGACCAGCCGGCGCGCAGCAGTTCCACGGCGACGGCCCGCCCGATGCCGGAACCGGCGCCGGTCACCACCGCGATCTTCGATTCCCTGTCAGTCATGGCTCCGCAGCGTAGGCGGCGGGTCCGCGATGCGGAATCTGCTGTCCGCCATACGGTTGCTACCGCGCGACCGCGGCCACCGCCTCCCCGGGGTAGCGCACACCGGTCCGCTCCCGGATCGCGTCCAGGGTGCGCATCACCGCCAGGCTGCCCTCCAGCGGCACCAGCGGCGACTCCCGCTCACCCGCCCGCAGCGCCCGCATCACCTCGGCCGCCTCGTGCCGCAGGCTGGTGCGCGGCCCGTCGGCCGGGTCCGCGGTGAACTCCTCGCCGTCCCGGCCGTCCCGGTGCAGCACGAAACGCTCGGGGTGGAAGAAGCCGCCGGGGACGTCGATCCGGCCCAGGGAGCCGGTGACCGACGCGGTGGTCCCGGTGCCGCCGACGATGGAGCAGTGCAGCGAGGCCAGCGCGCCGCTCTCCCAGGAGAGCAGGGCGCCGGTCTGCAGGTCGACGCCCTCCGGCGAGAGCACCGCGCTGGCGGTGACGGAGTCCGGCTCGCCGAGCAGCAGTTGCGCGAACGACACCGGATACACCCCGAGGTCGAGCAGCGAGCCGCCGCCGAGCGCCGGGTCCCGCAGCCGGTGCGACGCCGGGAACGGGCCCGCGATGCCGAAGTCGGCCTGCACGGTGCGGACCTCACCGATCGCCCCGTCGTCCACCAGCGCCTTCAGCCGCCGTACCAGCGGGTTGCAGTACATCCACATCGCCTCCATCAGGAAGCGGTCGTGCTCCTTGGCCAGCGCCACCAGTTCCTCGGCCTCGCGGACGTTGACCGTGAACGCCTTCTCGCACAGCACGTTCCGCCCGGCCGTCAGGCACAGCCCGGCGGCGGCCCGGTGCGCCGAGTGCGGGGTGGCGACGTACACGACGTCGACGTCCGGGTCCGCGGCCAGCGACTCCCAGTCGCCGTAGGCCCGGGTCACCCCGAACCGCTCGGCGAACGCCTCCGCCGACTCCGGCCGGCGCGAGGCCACCGCGACGATCTCCGCGTCCGGCAGGTCCACGAGATCCGCGGCGAAGGCCGCCGCGATCCCGCCCGTCGCCAGGATCCCCCACCGCACGCTCCGCTGCCCCATCCCGCCCCGCCCTCGCTCATGTGTACCTCGGCAGTGTGTACGAGCTGAGAGCATAGGTGCCGGAACTGTGCGAGAGGGAGGGACACATGCGCGAGGACGCGGCGGCACCGACACCCCAGAGGGCGCACCCGTCCGCCGCCACGCGGCCCGCGGACGGCCCCGCCCGGCCCGCCGGCCCGCTCCTCGTCCTCCTCCTGGGCGGCCTCACCGCCACCACCCCGCTGGCGATGGACATGTACCTGCCCTCGCTGCCGGAGGTCACCCGCACCCTGCACGCCCCCGCCGCCACCGTCCAGCTCACTCTCACCGCCTGCCTGGCCGGCATGGCGCTCGGGCAGCTCGTCGTGGGGCCGATGAGCGACCGCTGGGGACGCCGCCGGCCGCTGCTGGGCGGCCTCGCCGTCTACCTCGTCGCCACCGCGCTGTGCGCGTTCGCGCCCGACGTCGAGACCCTGGTGGCCCTGCGGCTGGCGCAGGGCCTCGCCGGCTCGGCGGGGATCGTCATCGCCCGGGCCGTCGTGCGCGACCTGTACGACGGCCTGGCCATGGCCCGCTTCTTCTCCAGCCTGATGCTGGTCTCCGGGGTCGCCCCGATCGTGGCGCCGCTGATCGGCGGCCAGATCCTGCGGGTGACGGACTGGCGGGGCGTGTTCGTCGTCCTCACCGTCGCAGGCGCCGCGCTCACCGCCCTGGTCTGGGCGCGGCTGCCGGAGACGCTGCCGGCCGCCCGCCGGCACCGGGGCGGGGTGGGGGAGGCGCTGCGCGCGATGCGCGGCCTGCTCGCCGACGCGCCGTTCAGCGGCTTCCTGCTGGCCGGCGGCTTCGCCTTCGCCTCGCTGTTCGCCTATGTGAGCGCCTCGCCGTTCGTCGTCCAGGAGATCTACGGCGCCTCCCCGCAGACCTTCAGCCTGCTCTTCGGCCTCAACTCGGTCGGGCTGATGATCACCGGCCAGGTCAACGGCAAGCTGCTGGTCGGCCGGGTCGCGCTGGAGAAGGTGCTCGCGGCCGGCCTGGCCGTGACCGTGCTCGCGGCCGGCGCCCTGCTGCTGATGTCCGCCGGGGCCTTCGGCGAGGTCGGCCTGGTCCCGGTCGCCGCCGCGCTCTTCGTGCTCATGTCGGCGATGGGCGTCACCCTGCCCAATGCCCAGTCCCTCGCCCTGCTGCGCACCCGGCACGCCGCCGGCTCCGCCTCCGCGCTGCTCGGCACCTCCTCCTTCCTGATCGGCGCGGTCGCCTCCCCGCTGGTCGGCGTCGCCGGGGAGCACACCGCCGTGCCCATGGCGCTCGTCCAACTGGCCGGTGCGTTGGTCGCGGTGGCCTGCTTCGTGGGACTGTGCCGTCCCTGGAGGCCGTCCACGGGGCCGGAGGGAGAGCGGAACTGAGCACGCCGCGACTGCGCCCCGGCGCACCCGAACGAGCCGGGCTCGACCCCACGGAACTCGGGCACCTGGCCGACGAGGTGCACGCCCTGACCGCCGGAGTGCGCCCCTGGGCGGCCGGCGCCGTCGTGCTGGCCGGACGCGGACCGGTGGTCGCCGTCGCCGAGGCCGCCGGCTGGGCCGTCCGCTACGCCCGCTACGACCCCGAGACCGGCGCCGGCGTCGAGCTGCCGCCCGCCGAACGGGTCCCGGCCGACGTCCGGACCCCCTTCGACCTGGCCTCCCTGACCAAGCTGTTCACGTCCGTCGCCGCCGTGCAGCAGATCGAGCGCGGCACCCTCGGCATGGACGCCCGGGTCGGCGCCTACCTGCCCGAGTTCACCGCCGCCGCGGAACACGGCATCACCGTGCGGCAGTTGCTCACCCACACCTCCGGGCTGCGCCCCGAGCTGCCGCTGTACGACCGCCCGGACGCCGCCGCCCGGCTGGCCATGCTGCGGGCGGAGGCGCCGGCCGCGGCGCCCGGCACCTACCTCTACTCGGACCTCAACATGATCCTGCTCGCGTTCGTCCTGGAGCGGATCACCGGCCGGACCCTGGACGTGCTGATCGAGGACGGCATCACCCGGCCGCTCGGGATGACGGAGACCGGCTTCGGCCCGCGTCCCCGTGCGGCGGCCACCGAGGACCAGCGGCGGCCCTGGGCCAAGGCGGACCGGGGGATGCTGCGCGGCGAGGTGCACGACGAGAACGCCTGGGCGCTCGGCGGGGTGGCGGGCCACGCGGGCCTGTTCTCCACCGCCCCGGACCTCGCGGTCCTGTGCCGGGCCCTGCTGGCGGGCGGCGCCTACGGTCCCGCCCGCATCCTCGGCCCGGACTTCACGGAACTCCTGCTGACCCCGCCCGGCCTGGGCTTCGCCGTGGACCAGCCCTGGTTCATGGGCGAGCTGGCGGGCCGGGGCGCGGCGGGCCACACCGGGTTCACCGGGACCTCCCTGGTCCTGGACCCGGCCACGGACACCTTCCTTGTTCTGCTGGCCAACACGGTCCACCCCCGCCGGCGGCTGCCGGACAGCAGACCCAGGGCGGTCATGGCGACCCACCTGTCGAGAGCCGTCCGCGGGGCCTGAGCACCGGGCGCCCGCCGGGACCCGACGTCCCCGGGCGGGCCGCCTGCGGGCAGCTGAGAGAATCGCCGGGTGAACGCCCCAGCCTCCCCAGCCGACGCCCTCCGCGCCTCCGTGGCCGCGCTGCTCGACGGGCTTCCGCCCACGCAGGCCGCCGCGGCCGTGGAACGGCTGATCGCCAGCTACCGGGGCGACACCCCCACCCACGCCCCGATCCTGCGCGACCGCGCCGACGTGGCCGCGTACGCCGCCTACCGGATGCCCGCCACCTTCGAGGCGGTCCGCTCGGCGCTCGGGGCGTTCGCGGACGCGGTGCCCGGCTGGGCGCCCGGCAGCCACACGGACGTCGGCGGCGGCACCGGCGCGGCGACCTGGGCGGTGACCGACACCTGGGACGGAACCCGGCCGGTGACCGTGCTCGACTGGGCCGAACCCGCGCTCGCCCTCGGCCGGGAGATCGCCGCCGCCAACCCGGCCCTGCGCGACGCCCGCTGGGAGCGGGCCCGGATCGGCACGGCGCTCAGCCTCGCCCCCGCCGACCTCGTCACCGTGTCCTACGTCCTCAACGAACTCGCCGAGGCCGACCGGACCGCCCTCGTGGACGCCGCCGCGGCCGCCGCACAGGCCGTCGTCATCGTGGAGGCGGGCACCCCGGCGGGTTACGAGCGCGTCATCGAGGCCCGCGACCGCCTGATCCGCGCCGGGTTCCGGGTGGCGGCGCCCTGCCCGCACAGCGCCGCCTGCCCCATCGTCCCCGGCACGGACTGGTGCCACTTCTCCGCCCGGGTCAGCCGTTCCTCGCTGCACCGGCAGGTCAAGGGGGGCTCCCTGGGTTACGAGGACGAGAAGTTCAGCTACGTGGCCGCCACCCGGCTGCCCGCCGAGCCGGCCCCGAACCGGGTGGTCCGGCGCCCGCAGATCCGCAAGGGGCAGGTGCTGCTCGACCTCTGCGAGACGGATGAGCGGCTGGGCCGCACGACGGTCACCAAGCGTCACGGCGGCCTGTACCGGGCGGCCCGGGACACCGACTGGGGCGACGCCTGGCCGCCCCGGGACCCCGCCGCCTGACCTTGCGGGCTTGTTAGCGTCAGCCCATGGTCAAGAAGCCCGCCCCAGACGCCACCCGCCGCAGCGACAGATCCCGCCGGGCGATCTACGCCGCAGCCCTCGCCCTCGTCGGCGAGGCCGGCTACCGCAGGACCACCGTCGAGGGGATCGCCGCCCGCGCCGGGGTCGGCAAGCAGACCATCTACCGGTGGTGGTCGTCGAAGGCGGACGTGCTGCTGGAGGCGTTCCTGGACCTCGGTCAGCAGGCGGCCGGACAGCAGCCGCACACCCTCCCCGACACCGGCGACCTCGCCGCCGACCTCAAGACGGTGCTGCGGGCCACCGTGGACGAGCTGCTCGACCCGCGCTTCGAGGCCCCCGCCCGCGCGCTGGCCGCCGAGGGCCTGGTCGACGAGCAGCTCGGCCGCGAGTTCGTCGGCAAGCTCCTCGAACCCCAGCTCCAGCTCTACGTCGACCGGCTGCGCTCGGCGCAGGACACCGGCGCGGTACGCCCCGACATCGACCCGCGCATCGGCCTGGAACTCTTCGTCTCCCCGCTGGCCCAGCGCTGGCTGCAGCGCACCGGCCCGATCACCCACGACTACACGGACACCCTCGTCGACTACGCACTGCACGGCCTGGCCCCGCGCTGACCTCCTGTGCGGTGCGTCTCGTCCGGTTTCTCCGGAAGGCCCCGGTGACACCCCGAAGAGCGGGAGAATGGGACGATGAGGCATGCTGTCCGCACCAGGCGAGGCGAAGGGGACGAATGAGCGCGACGTTCGGCGGCCGTGACGGCCGGCAGGGCAGACTCACCCAGTGGCTGCGTGGACGCCGCCCGAAGGAGACCGCCGACCCCGGCGGCCGTGAGGCCCTGCTGCTCTCCGCCGCCGCGGCGGGCCTGCCGCTCGCGCCCGCCGCGCACCCGGGGGCCGGCTACGGCTGCTCCTGCGACCGCGTCGGCTGTCCCACCCCGGCCCGGCACCCGGTGTCGTTCGCCTGGCAGACCCAGTCCACCACCGACCGCGCCCAGATCGAGCGCTGGGCCCGGCACCAGCCGCAGGCCAACTTCATCACCGCCACCGGCATGGTGCACGACGTCCTGGACGTGCCCCTGGAGGCCGGCCGGGAGGCGCTGGAGCGGCTGCTCGGCGCCGGTGTGGAGGTCGGGCCGGTCGCCGAGAGCGACGACGGCCGCATGCTGTTCTTCACCCTCACCCGGGGCACCCCCGAGGACGAGGACGAGTGGTGGCCCTGCGAGCTGGACTGCCATCCCGAGACCATGGACGAGCATCCCGGCCTGCGCTGGCACTGCCGCGGCTCCTACGTCCTCGTGCCGCCCGCCCGGCTGCCCGGCGACGGGGAGCGTGGGCTTCGCTGGCTGCGCGGCCCGGAGCACCCGCTGCCGGAACCGCTGAGCCTGCTGGAGGTGCTGACCGACGCCTGCGCCCGCCACACCGGCGACCCCGCGGGCACCGCCTGGCCGCTGCGGCACTGAGCCCCCGCGGCGTCCGCGGCCGGCTACTCGCCCTGCGCCGCCGTCAGCCCCTGGACCCGCCCCAGCACCGACACCCGGCCGCCGCCCGCCGGATCCAGGGCGGCCTCGTTGGCGACGATCTCCAGCGTCAGCGACTGCTTGATCTCGCCCTTGGTCAGGGCCCGCACATCGCGGTTCGGGGCGGGCACCGACGTGCCCACGGCCGCGGTCTGCTTCTCGTAGTGGTGCGTTGAGAAGAACACCAGCGCCCCGCCGTCCGCCGTGCGCAGCGCGAGCGGCGCGTAGTCCCCGCCGGTCAGCGGCTCGTCGATGAACTGCCGGACCAGACCCGGCCGTTTCGCCAGCTTCTTGCGGTTCGCGCGCAGGACGCTGGTGTACGGGCCGTCCGCGAAGGTGTTCCCGCCGCTCTTCAGATGGCTCGCGTAGTCCTTGCTCAGCTCGGCGGGCGGCACGGTCAGGCCCTCGGCGCCGGCCGGCACGGCCTCGGCCCAGCCGTCCGCGTCCTTCTTGAACTGCGGTACGTCACCGGGCGCGACCAGCGTCAGGTACGCCACCTGCCACGGCCCGGTGAGGGCGTCGCGGGTGAACACCAGCAGCCAGCGGGCGTCGCCGCCCTTGTTTGCCTTGGCGTCCGCCACGAACCAGCGCGGCCACCCGGCCTTCTTCGGGATGGTGAACTTCGCGTCCGTCAGCTCCAGCGGCGAGTGGTTCGCGTTGCCCGACGGGCTGTTGGCGTGCCCCGCCGTCAGCCGGGCGCCGTCGATGTCGGCGAGGGCGCCGGTGACGTGCTTGGCGTCCAGGGAGCGGTCGTAGGCCTTGTCGGCCCTGTTGTAGGCGTCCGTGAACTGCCGCAGGGCCCGGGCGGCCTCGGCGCGGCCGGCGGCCGGCAGCACCTCGCGCTCCCCGTGCACCACCACGCACCCGCTCGCCGTCAGCGACAAAGCGGTCAGCGAGGCCGCTATGAGTGCGTTCCGGTCACGCCTGCGAAGCCCGCGACGACTGCGATCCCTGCTCATGAGGTGCCTTCACCCTCCCCTTCCCGGAGGCGAACCCTACCGGGACGGGAAGGCGCGCGGACGGCCGGTTCCCCTGCTGCGCCGTCCCGTTACTCGGACGCCGGCACCTTGCCGCCGGCGGTGGCCGGCGTGGCGCTCCGGCCGCCCCGCAGCCGGGCGCGGAGCTCCGGCGTGATCAGGAAGACGGCCAGCGTCGGCACCAGGTAGAGCGCCCACACCGTGAGCTGCACGACCGTCGGGTCCGGCTGGAAGTTGAGCACGCCCTTGAGCAGGGTGCCGTACCAGCTGTCCGGCGGGATGGCGCCGCTGATGTCGAAGGCCAGGTGGTTGATGCCCGGGATCCAGCTCGCCTCCTGCAGGTCGTGGAAGCCGTACGCCAGCACGCCCGCCGCGACCACGACCAGCATCCCGCCGGTCCAGGTGAAGAACTTGGCCAGGTTGATCTTCAGCGCGCCCCGGTAGAACAGCCAGCCCAGCAGGACGGCCGTGGCCAGGCCCAGGGCCACGCCGACCAGCGGGCGCGGGGTGCCGTCGCTCGCCGCGTGCACCGAGGCCCACACGAACAGGGCGGTCTCCAGGCCCTCCCGGCCGACGGCCAGGAACGCGGTGGCGACCAGCGCGCCGGTGCCCATCGCGAGGGCCGCGTCCAGCTTGCCGTGCAGCTCCGACTTCAGGTGCCGGGCGGTGCGCCGCATCCAGAACACCATCCAGGTCACCAGGCCCACGGCGATGACGGACAGCGAGCCGCCGAGCGCCTCCTGCGCCTGGAACGTCATCTCCTGGGAGCCGAACTCGAGGGCGCAGCCGAAGCCCATCGCGATGGCGATGGCGATGCCGATGCCGATCCAGATCGGCTTCAGGGCGTCCCTGCGGCCGGTCTTGACCAGGTAGGCGATCAGGATGCAGACGACGAGCGACGCCTCCAGGCCCTCCCGCAGACCGATCAGGTAGTTGGAGAACACGGGCTACGCCTCCTTCTGGAACAGCGAGCGTCCCCACCAGTCGCCGGAGTCCCGGACGCCGGGGGGAACCGCGAAGACCGCCGAACCCACGTGCTGGATGTACTCGTTGAGCGCGTCGTGCGCGGACAGCCTGCGCTGCAGCGGGATGAACCCCTTGCGCACGTCCCGCTGGTAGGCGAGGAAGAACAGGCCCGCATCGAGGCGGCCGAGGCCGTCGGTGCCGTCCGTGAAGGAGTAACCGCGGCGCAGGATGGTGATGCCGTCGTTGGAGTCGGGGTGCGCGAGCCGCACGTGCGAGTCCGGCTTCAGCGCCTTCAGGAACGGCTCGTCGTGCTCCTTGGCCTTGCCGACCGGGGCGCCCTCGCGCTTGTCGCGGCCGAAGACGTCCTCCTGCTCCTGCAGCGAGGCCCGGTCCCAGGTCTCGATGTTCATGCGGATGCGCCGGGCGACCAGGTAGGAGCCGCCGGTCATCCAGTCCGGTCCGTCGCCGTCGCCGACCCAGACGAACTTCTTCAGCCGGTCGCTCTCGGTCCCCGCGATGTTGCGGGTGCCGTCCTTGAACCCGAACAGGTTGCGCGGGGTGTGGGCGCCCGGGGTGGTCGAGGAGGTCTTGCCGAAGCCGAGCTGCGACCAGCGGATGGCGACCTTGCCGAAGCCGATCCGGGCCAGGTTGCGGATGGCGTGCACGGCGACCTGCGGGTCGTCCGCGCAGGCCTGGATGCACAGGTCGCCGCCGGTGCGGGACCTGTCCAGGTTGTCGCCGGGGAAGGCGGGCAGGTCGGCCAGGGCCTCGGGGCGCCGGTCGCGCAGGCCGAACTTCTCGAAGAAGGACGGCCCGAACCCGATGGTCAGGGTCAGCCGGGACGGCTTCAGCCCGAGCGCCTCGCCGGTGTCGTCCGGCGGCGCCTCGGCGAGCCCGCCGAAGGCGCCCTCGCCGACGGTCTTCCCGGCGCTCATCCGCCGGGCCGCCGCCGTCCAGTCCTTCAGCAGTTGCACGAACGCTTCACGGTCGTCGGTCTTCACGTCGAACGCGGCGAAGTGCAGCCGGTCCTGCACGGGGGTGGCGATGCCGGCCTGGTGGGCGCCGTGAAACTCCACCGCGCCGCCCGACTCGGCGGCGGGGCCGTCGTCGCCCGCCCTGGCCATCGCCATCCCGCCGCCGGCCGCGGCGGCCCCGAGGGCCAGCCCGGCGCCTCCCCAGCCGATCAGCGCCCGGCGCGAGGGGCTGTCGCCGCCGGACTCGTGGGTCTCCGGGGTCTTCGGGGTCTGCTGGGTCTCGGTCATCGCCCTGTCACCCCGCTCACTTCACGACCGCGGCGGCGAGCTTGGACAGCGGCTCGGCGAGCGCGTTCACCGCGTCCGAGAGCTCCTTGCGCTGCTCGCCGGTGACCTTGTCGTAGGAGGCGAACTCGTAGGAGTCCTTGCCGGAGCGGTACTTGTCGAGCACGCCGTTCAGCGCGGTGAACTGCTTGTCCAGCTCCTTGGCCAGCGCCGGGTCGTTCTTGGCGGCGACCGGCTTCAGCAGTTCGTAGGCCTTCTGCGCGCCCTCGACGTTGCCCTTGAAGTCGACCAGGTCGGTGTGGGCGTAGCGGTCCTCCTCACCGGTGACCTTGCCGGTCGCGACCTCGTCCAGCAGCTCCTTGGCGCCGTTGGCCATGGAGGAGGGGGTGATCTCCGCCTTGCCGACCCGCTTCTGCCAGTCCTCGAGGTCGGTGACGAGCTGATCGGCGAGGGTCTTCTCCTCGGCGCCGATCTTCTTGTCCTTCCACAGGGCCTTCTCCAGCCGGTGCCAGCCGGTCCACTTCTGGCCCTCCTCGAGGCCGTCCTCGCGGACGTCGACCTTGGGGTCGATGTCACCGAAGGACTCGGCGACCGGTTCGGTGCGCTCCCAGCCGAGGCGGGAGAGCGGGTACGCCTTCCTGGCGGCCTCGATGTCGCCGGCCTTGACGGCCTTCACGAAGGTCCCGACGCGCGGCAGCGTCTCGTCGGCCTGGTCCTGCGCGTACTGGCGGTAGTCGGCGACCGCCTTGTCCAGCCCGGGGTCGCGCTGGGCCGTCTTGCCGCCGCCGGTGACGGTGAGCTTCTGGCGGACGCCGTGGCCCTTCATGCCGGGGCGGCAGGCGATCTCGTACGTGCCGGCCTTCACCTCGGCGGTCAGCGTGTACTTGGTGCCCGGGCCGATGTTCTCCTTCTCGGAGACGATCCGGTCGTCGGGGAAGACGATCTCGACCTCGGTCGCCTTGGAACCCTTGTTCTCTATCTTCAGCGTGACCTGGCCGGCCGGTACGGACTTGGCCGAGGTGTCGCATCTGGAGTCGGCGGCGGTGACCTCGATGGCCTTGCCGTCCCCGGCGTCGCTCTTGGCGGTGCAGGCCGAGAGCGCGGTCAGGGCGGCCACGGTGGCGGCGGCGGTGACGGTCGGTCGGACGGCTCGCATGCAGGCTCCAGGCGGATCTGGTGTGGTGAGGCTGACCTAACATAACTGAGGCTTACCTCAGCGATACACACCCGGGTCGTGATTCGGCTCTCACGGAAGGATCACAGGCACGGCTTGGTCTCGGCACCTCAAACGGGATGCCATCGAAAGGTAAAGGGCAGGTCAAGGGGTGATTCAATCTCCTCGTGACTGACTACGACGTACTCCGCGTCTTCTGCGGACCCGGCGGCGGCTACGGCAACGAGCTGGGTGTCGTCCGGGACGGATCGGTGCTGCCCGAGCGGGACGACCGGCAGGCGCTGGCCGCCAAACTCGGCTTCAGCGAGACCGTGTTCGTGGACGACCCCGAGCGCGGGGTGATCGACATCTACACGCCCACCCTGCGCCTGCCCTTCGCCGGTCACCCCTGCGTCGGCACGGCCTGGCTGCTGGACGTGCCCGAACTCCTCACGCCCGCCGGGGTGGTGGGCGTCCGGCTGGACGGCGAGTTCAGCTGGATCGAGGCCCGCGCGGAGTGGGTTCCGCCGCGCACCCTGCGCCGGTACGGCACCGCCGCCGAGGTGGACGCGCTGGACGTGCCGCCGCCCGGCGAGTGGATCTACGCCTGGGCCTGGGAGGACGAGGCGGCCGGCCGGGTCCGGGCCCGCGCCTTCCCGGGGCGCGACGACGGTATCGACGAGGACGAGGCGACGGGGGCCGCGGCGCTGCTGCTCACCGAGGAACTGGGCCGCGCCCTGAACATCACCCAGGGCAGCGGCTCCCAGATCCTCACCGCGCCCCAGCCGCACGGCTGGGTGGAGGTAGGCGGCCGGGTCGTCCTCGAACGCTAGGACCTGCCCGGCCTAGGCGCTGCGCGCGAACTCCTCGCCCAGGGCCTGGAAGACGGCGGTGTTGAGGGCGAACGCCCGCTTGCACTCCGTCACGATGCGCTGCCGCTCCAGCTCGTCCGCGTCGACCGCGTCCAGCCGCCGCCGGTAGTCCCGCTTGAACGCGGCGGGGTTGGGGACGTCCTCGAAGACGTAGAAGCGGACCCCGTCGCCCTTGCGCGCGAAACCCCAGGTCCGCTCCGCCCGGTCCCGGATGACCTGACCGCCGGACAGATCGCCCAGGTAGCGGGTGTAGTGGTGGGCGACATAGCCGCCGGGCCAGCGCTCGGCGCACTCGCGGACCCGGTCCGCGTACGCCTCGGTCGCGGGCAGGGCGGACGCCTCCTCGCGCCAGCGCGGGCCGCGCAGATGCGCCAGGTCGCGCTCCAGCGCGGGCAGCCGCAGCAGCTCGGGCCGGACGAAGGGCCCGGCCACCGGGTCCGCCGCCAGCCGCCCGGCCGCGCTCTCCAGTGCCTCGTAGACGAACCAGAGCTGCTCGGTGTAGCGCGCGTACGCGGCCACGCCCAGCCGGCCGCCGAGCAGGTCGCCCATGAACGACGAGGTCTCCGCCGCCACGTGCTGCTGGTGCGAGGCGGTGCGGATGACGGTCGAGAACGGCTCCACGGACACTCCCCGGACCGCGGCGGACGGCGTCATGCCGGTCACGGCAGGGTCAGGATGTCCGCGCCCGTCTCGGTCACCACCAGGGTGTGCTCGAACTGCGCGGTGCGCCTGCGGTCCTTGGTCACGACGGTCCAGCCGTCGTCCCACATGTCGTACTCGTGCGTGCCCAGCGTCAGCATCGGCTCGATGGTGAAGGTCATGCCCGGCTGCATCACCGTGGTCGCGTGCGGGCTGTCGTAGTGCGGGATGATCAGGCCGGAGTGGAACGACGAGCTGATGCCGTGACCGGTGAAGTCCCGCACCACGCCGTAGCCGAAGCGCTTGGCGTAGGACTCGATGACCCGCCCGATGACGTTGATCTGCCGGCCCGGCCTGACCGCCTTGATCGCGCGGTCGAGGGACTCCCGGGTCCGCTCCACCAGCAGCCGCGACTCCTCGTCCACGTCCCCGACGAGGTACGTGGCGTTGTTGTCGCCGTGCACCCCGCCGATGTACGCGGTGACGTCCAGGTTGACGATGTCGCCGTCCCTGAGGACCGTCGAGTCCGGGATGCCGTGGCAGATGACCTCGTTGACGCTGGTGCACAGCGACTTGGGGAAGCCCCGGTAGCCGAGGGTCGACGGATAGGCGCCGTGGTCGCACATGTACTCGTGCGCGGCCTTGTCCAGCCGGTCGGTGGTGACGCCGGGCGCGATGAGCTTCGCGGCCTCCTCCATCGCCTGCGCGGCGATGCGCCCGGCGACGCGCATCGCCGCGATCGTCTCGGGCGTCTGCACCTCCGGACCGGTGTACGGCGCCGGCGCGGGCTTGCCGACGTACTCGGGCCGGCGGATGTTCCCGGGTACTGGACGGGTGGGGGACAGCTCCCCTGGTACGAGCAGCGACTGGCCAGACATGCCAGCGAGTCTAACCAGCGGACATCGGGGAATATGAGCGTGGCGAGAGGAGCCGTCCATGGCCTTGTTCAAGAAGCGCACCGCCGGCAAGCCGGGCGAGTGGTACTACTGCCTGGAGCACAAGAAGGTCGAGGAGGGCCCGGACTGCCCGGGCAAGGACCGCTTCGGGCCCTACGCCAGCCCGCAGGAGGCGCAGCGCGCGATGGAGACCGCGCAGGAGCGCAACCTCGAATGGGAGACCGACCCGCGCTGGCACGACGCCACGGCGGGCGGCCGGGACGCCGACGAGGACTGACTCACAGCGGCGCCGGCGCGGTGGCGGCGCGCTGCTCGCGCAGCCGCACCGCGTGCTCGTTGGTCCTGGCGTCGTAGGCCGTCAGTCCCGGCAGGCACAGGGCCAGCAGCCCCATCGCGCCCACGCACAGCACCCCGCCCGACCACACGGACGCCCGCACGCCCGCCCACGCCGCAAGGCCGCCGGAGCGCACCTGCCCGAGCTGCGGGCCCACCGAGTACGACAGCAGCTCGATGCCGGCGAGCCGGCCGCGCAGCTCGTCGGGGATCGTCTGGTTCCACATCGCCCCCCGGAAGATCCCGCTGACCATGTCGCAGCCGCCCGCGACGGTCAGGAGCAGCAGCACCAGCCAGACCTCGCCCGCCATGCCGGCGGCCGCGACCGCCAGGCCCCACAGGGCCGCCGACAGCACCACCATCCGGCCGTGCCGGTGCACCCGTGAGGTCCAGCCGCTGGTCAGGCTGACCAGCAGCGCGCCCAGCGGGAAGGTCCCGTACATCAGCCCCAGCGCCCACTCGGCGTGCAGTTCGTCGGCGAGGAACGGCAGCACGGCGAGCGGCATGGCGAGGAACATCGCCGCCAGGTCCACCGCGTAGGTGCCGAGGAGTTCCTTGCGGCTCCAGGCGTAGCGGGCGCCCTCCGCCACGGCCCGCAGATCCGGCCTCGCCGCCCGGTGCGAGGCGGGGGAGGGGGCGATGCGGACGACGAACACCAGCGACACGGCGAACGTCAGCAGGTCGGCGGCGTACGCCCAGCCGAGGCCCGCGTAGGCGACGACCACGCCCGCGACCGCCGGGCCGGCCACCCCGCCGACCGTCCAGCGCAGGGAGTTCAGCGAGGCCGCGGCCGGCAGGTGCTCATGGGCGACGATCCGCGGGAGCAGGGAGTCCAGGGCCGGGCGCTGGACGGAGACGAGCGCGGAGGACAGGGCGGCGATCAGGTACAGCGGCCAGACGGCGGGGCGCGGCAGGAGCGCGTCGACCAGCAGGGCGGCGCTGAGCAGGCCCTGGCCGACCTCCGTCCACACGATCAGCCGGCGCTTGTCGAGGGCGTCGGCGAGCGCGCCGCCGTACAGTCCGAAGACGATCAGCGGCACCAGTTCCACCGCGCCGATCGCGCCGACGGCCGCCGCGGAGCCGGTGAGGTCCTTGAGCTGGACCGGGAGCGCCACGAAGGTCAGGAAGCTGCCGAAGTTGCTGATCAGGCCGGAGGCCCAGAGCCTGCGGAAGTCGGCGGAGGCCTTCCAGGGGGCGAGATCGGGGAGGAGAGCTTTGGGCACCCGGGCATGCTGCGCGGGGCCGGGCCGGCGGGCAACCGGTTTTCCACGGGCCCGGGCCGGCGGGCAGCCGGTTTTCCGCCGGCCCGGTCCCCCTCACCAGGGAGCGGCGGGCGGCGCCGTCAGGATGTCCGCGAGCCGGGACAGCCGGTCCCGGAACCCGCGCCGCACCCGCGGCGAGTTGTTCTCCCCGGCCGCCGCGCTCACCAGGTGCTGCACGCTGTCCAGGTCCAGTTCCGCGCCCTCGGGCACGGCCAGCGCGTCGTGCGCCATCGCGGCCAGCTCGCCGCCGCCCGCGCCGAGCGCCAGCACCGTCACCCCGGCCCGGCGGGCCTCGTGCACCCGCTCCAGCAGCTCCGCAGGCTCCTCGGGGGCGACCACCAGCAGGGTCTCGCCGCGCCGGGCCGCCTCGATCCGGCCCGGCCCGACGGCCAGGTGGGCGGGGTCGCCGGGGCGGGCGTCATGCCGGACCAGCGTGGGGGCCAGCTCGGGCGTGCCCGACCAGGCGGCCTCGTCCACCAGGTGCGCGGCCAGGTGCCAGGGCTCGTAGGCGGGCGTGCCGACCAGCAGCAGCCCGCCCCCGTGCGACACCACCGACCCGCGCAGCACCCCCGCGAACCGCCGGGTGGCCCCCAGCCACTCGGTCCCGGCGAGCACTTCGCGCAGCAGCGCGACACGTACGGCGTCCATGCGGCCGCATCCTGCCGCAACCCTCGCCCCGTCACCCGCAGTTCGCCCCTGATTCGCCCGACCCGGGGACACGGCGGCCGGCCGCCCTCCCGTGACTCACCCGGCCCGGTGCCGTAGCCCGTGCGGACGTAGAGTCGGCCCATGACCTCTACCGACAGCGCACAGACTCCCGCCAAGGCCCCCGCGAAGGACCCCTGGGACCTGCCCGACGTCTCCGGGCTGGTCGTCGGCGTGCTCGGCGGCACCGGCCCGCAGGGCAAGGGCCTCGCCCACCGGCTCGCCCGGGCCGGCCAGAAGGTGATCATCGGCTCCCGGGCCGCCGAGCGGGCCCGGGCCGCCGCCGAGGAACTGGGCAACGGCGTCGAGGGCGCCGACAACGCCGAGACCGCGCGCCGCAGCGACATCGTGATCGTCGCCGTGCCCTGGGAGGGCCACGGCAAGACCCTCGAGTCGCTGCGCGCGGAGCTGGCCGGCAAGCTCGTCGTGGACTGCGTCAACCCGCTCGGCTTCGACAAGAAGGGCGCCTACGCCCTGAAGCCCGAGGAGGGCAGTGCCGCCGAGCAGGCCGCCGCGCTGCTGCCGGACTCCCGGGTCACCGCCGCCTTCCACCACCTGTCCGCCGTGCTGCTCCAGGACCCGGAGGTCGAGCGGATCGACACCGATGTGATGGTGCTCGGCGAGGACCGGGCCGACGTGGAGACCGTGCAGGCGCTGGCCGGCCGCATCCCCGGCATGCGCGGCGTCTTCGCCGGGCGGCTGCGCAACGCCCACCAGGTGGAGTCGCTGGTCGCGAACCTGATCTCCGTCAACCGCCGGTACAAGGCGCACGCAGGGCTCCGCGTCACCGACGTGTGAGCCGACGCGAGAGCCGGGACGGGCGTGGGGGACACTGGTGGTCGTAGCAGTGTCCCCCGCAAGGAGCCGACCCCCATGCCCCGCATCGCCCTGTACACCCTCGTCGTCTGCGTCCTCGCCGTCGCCGCCGCGGTCGTCTCGTTCGTCCAGGGCAGCTGGCTGGGCGTCGTCTGGGTGCTGCTGGCGGGCCTGTCGTCCAACATGACCTGGTACTACGTCAAGCGCGGTCGCGCCGCCGCGGGGCAGGGCAAGTCGGTCACGGGCTGATCGTGCACAGCTGCGGGGTCTCGCGCCAGAAGCGGTAGAGCTCGCGGCCGCACGCCTGGGAGAAGTCATCCACCCCCAGGCCCCGCAGGATCGCGTCGATGGCGTCGAAGAACGCGATGTTCACCGACGGCACCCACAGCAGCGCGAACACGAACAGCAGCCCGAACGGGGCGAACGGCTCCACCTGCCGCTTCACGCCGTACGACAGCCACGGCTCGATCACCCCGTAGCCGTCCAGGCCCGGCACCGGCAGGAAGTTCAGGATCGCCGCCGTGACCTGGAGCAGGGCGAGGAACGCCAGCGCGTACCGGAAGTCGCGGGGCACGCCGTCCAGCGCGTGCAGCCAGAAGGGCGCCGTGCACACCGCGGCGAACAGCACGTTCGTCAGCGGGCCGGCCGCCGAGATCAGGCTGTGCCGCCAGCGGCCCCGGATCCGGCCGCGTTCGATGAACACCGCGCCGCCGGGCAGACCGATCCCGCCCATGATCACGAACACCACGGGCAGCACGATGCTCAGCAGCGCGTGCGTGTACTTCAGCGGGTTGAGGGTGAGGTAGCCCTTCTCGCCCACCGAGACGTCCCCCGAGTGCAGCGCGGTGCGGGCGTGCGCGTACTCGTGCAGGCACAGGGAGACGATCCAGGCCGCCGTCACGAACAGGAACACCGCGACACCCGGCTGCTCGGCGAAGCCGGTCCAGGTGGCCCAGCCGGTCACCGCCGTCACGGCCAGGATGCCGACGAAGACGGGACTGACGCGGCGCTCGCCGCGGCTGGTGGTGGCGGTGGTCATGGGCGGCTCCTGTGGAACGGGGGCGGTCGGGAAGGCCGACCGTACCGGGCGGCGGACACGCCGGGAAAACGCTTAGCGGCGGTCGTCCGGTTCCTGGATGGTGGACGAATGGCACTGAAGAGGGTGTTCTACGAGGAATGGCAGATGGGCTGCTGCGGCGAGCCGTTCTCGGTGGGCGACGAGATCCGCTGGCCGCTGGTCGCCTTCGACGAGGGGCGGCCGCGGGACGGCGGCCACCACGGTGCCGAGGCCTGGGTGGAGAACCACGGGGACACCACGCACCCCACCACCGGCCGGGTCCGCGCCATCGACCTGGTGCACCAGGAGTTCACGGTCGACCTGGACCTGCGCGACCTCGGACGCGCCGCACCGCCGTACGGCAAGGTCACCCTCCTGCCCTCGGGACGCTCCCAGCGGCCGGTGCCCGACTCGGTGACGTTCGAGCCGGTCGACCACTGCCCGAAGTGGTTCGAGGAGGAGGACTACGCACCGCCCCGGGGCCCGCACCGCGTCCGCCGGGTACTCGGCGCCCTCGTCACCCTGGAGGTGCCGGACGGCGCGCCGCGTGGACCCGGTGACCGGCGCTGAGCCCTCGGAGAGAATGGACCCCGTGCGCTATCGCCTCCTCGGAACCACCCAGGCCCTCCGCCCCGACGGCACGCCCGTCCCGGTCGGCGGAGCGCGGCTGCGCGCCCTGCTCAGCGTGCTCGCGCTGCGGGCCGGCCGGACCGTGCCCGTGGGCGTCCTGGTGGACGAGGTGTGGGGCGCCGACCCGCCCGCCGACGCGCCCGGCGCGCTGCAGGCGCTGATCGGCCGGCTGCGCCGGGCGCTCGGCGCCGGCGCCGTGACCTCCGCCGAGGGCGGCTACCGGCTCGTCGCCACCGCCGACGACGTCGACCTCGACCGCTTCGACCGGCTGACCGGCGAGGGCCTCGGCGCCCTGGCCGACGGCGACCCGGCCAAGGCCGCCGCCGTCCTGGACGACGCGCTCGCCCTGTGGCGCGGGCCCGTCCTCGCCGACCTGCCGGACCGCACCGCCGAGGCGGCCCGCTGGGAGACCCGCCGCCTGGACGCCCTGCGCGCCCGGCACACCGCTGCCCTCGCCCTCGGCCACGCCGAACGGTCGCTGCCCGAGCTGGCCGCGCTGTGCGACAGCCACCCCCTGGACGAGCCGCTGCAGGCGCTGCGGCTGCGGGCGCTCAGGGACCTGGGCCGCCCCGCCCAGGCGCTGGCCGCCTACGACGAGGTACGGCAGCTGCTCGCCGAGCGGCTCGGCTCCGACCCGGGGCCCGAGCTGCGCGCGCTGCACGCCGCGCTGCTGCTCAGCGAGGGCGCCGGGACCGGGGCGGCGGCGGCCGCCGCCGCGCAGGCCGCGCCGGAACCCGGCCGCACGCCGCCCGCCGCCGCGCTCGGCAACCTGCCGGCCCGGCTCACCTCCTTCGTCGGCCGCGAGCCGGACATCGCGGCCATCGGCGCCGATCTGGGTTCCGCCCGGCTGGTCACCCTGCTCGGGCCCGGCGGGGCCGGGAAGACCCGGCTGTCGCAGGAGGCCGCGGAGTCGGTGCGGCACACCGCCCGGGACGGGGTGTGGCTGGCGGAGCTGGCGCCCGTGGACGACCCGGACGCCGTGCCGCAGGCCGTGCTGACCGCGATCGGCGCCCGCGAGACCGTGCTGCACGGCGCCGGCGCCGAGAGCATGCGCGCCGTCGCCGACCGGCACGACGACCCGGTCGAGCGGCTGGTGGAGCACTGCGCCCGGCGCCGGATGCTGCTGATCCTGGACAACTGCGAGCACGTCGTCGAGGCGGCGGCCCGGCTCGCCGGGCGCCTGCTCGCGCACTGTCCGGGGCTGACCCTGCTCGCCACCAGCCGGGAACCGCTGGGCGTGCCGGGCGAGCTGGTACGGCCCGTGGAGCCGCTGCCCGAGCCGGTCGCGCTGCGGCTGCTCGCCGACCGGGGCGCGGCGGCGCGGCCCGGGTTCCGCGTCGAGGACGACCCGGAGGCGTGCGCCGAGATCTGCCGGCGCCTCGACGGACTGCCCCTCGCCATCGAGCTGGCGGCCGCCCGGCTGCGCATGCTGACCCCCCGTCAGATAGCGGACCGGCTCGACGACCGCTTCCGGCTGCTCACCAGCGGAAGCCGCACCGTGCTGCCCCGCCAGCAGACCCTGCGCGCGGTCGTGGACTGGTCCTGGGACCTGCTCGACAGCGACGAGCGCGACGTCCTCAGCCGGCTCTCGGTGTTCGCGGGCGGCTGCGACCTGGCCGCCGCCGAGGCCGTCTGCGGCCCGGTCGCCCTGGACGCGCTCGGCTCCCTGGTCGACAAGTCCCTGGTGGTGGCCACGCCCTCGGCCGACGGCCAGATGCGCTACCGCCTGCTGGAGACCGTCGCCGAGTACGCGGCCGAACGGCTGGACGAGACCGGGCGCCGCGCGGAGGCCGAAGGCGCCCACCTGACGTACTACCGCGAACTCGCCCGCACCACCGACCCGTTGCTGCGCGGCCCTGAACAGCGCGCCGCCGTCGACCGGCTCCAGCTCGAGTACGAGAACGTGCGCACCGCCCTGCGGCACGCCATTGCCGGGCGGGACGAGCAGGAGGCGCTCTGCATCATCCACGGCCTGATCTGGTACTGGCAGATGCGCGATCTGCGCGTCGAGGCCCGCAACCTGTGCCGTGAGGTCATGGCGCTGGGCCCCGACCCGTTCGAGGAGCCCGTGCGCCGCGCCGCGCCGGTGTGGCAGCGCTGCACCGACGCCCCGCCGCCCTACACCGGCGAACTGCTGGACGAGGCCCGGCGCGGGCTGCACCTGGCCCATCTGGCCTGCATGGACACGGAACTGGACACCTGGCAGACCCCCGCGGCCCAGGCCAAACTGCGCGCCATCACCCAGGTCTACGAACCCGGCATGCCGCAGACCTGCCGGGCCCCGGGCATGCTCTGGTTCTTCGCCGAGCTGCTGACCGGCGGCGCCGACCGGCTGCGCACCATCCTCGACTCCTGCGTCCGCACGTGCCGGGAGACCCCCGGGTTCGAGTGGGAACTGGCCGGCACCCTGCAGATGCGCGCCAACATCCTCGCCAACCGCACCGAGTGGGCGGGCGACGCCACCCGCGACGCCGACGAGGCGCTGGAGATCTTCGAGCGCCTCGGGGACGCCTGGGGCGCCGCGGAGGCGCTCTCCGCACGCGGCGAGTCGCGCGAACGCAAGGGCGAGTACGAGGCCGCCGCCGCGGACTTCCGGGCGGCCATCGCGCACGCCGAGCGCCTAGGCGCCCGCGCCCAGACCGCGGTGCTCGCCATCCGCCTGGGCGCCACGCTGCTGGAGACGGGTGAGCCGGAGCAGGGCGAGCGCCTGCTTCGCGAGATCATCGAGCGCACGGACGGCACCAACAGCGAGGCGCTGCCCATGGCGCGCCTCGTCCTGTCCTCCCAGCTCTGCCTGACCGGCCGGGTCGCGGAGGCGCGCGAACAACTGCGGCTGCTGCGCGAGGGCTTCGGCATCGCGCACTTCGTCGTCTTCGACGCCCTCATCCTCGGCCAGGAGGCCTGGGTGGACATCCTCGGCGGCCGGCCCGAGGACGCCCTGGGCCGGATCCGCGGGGCGCTGGCGCGCGCCCGCGACCCGCTGTCCCTGGCCATCGCCCCGCAGATGCAGCCCCTGTACCTGACCATCGCCTCGGCCGCTCTCGCCGAGGCCGACGGCGGCGGCCGCGCGGCCGACGGCGCCCGCTGCCTGGGCGCCGCCCACGCGCTGCTGCCCCCGGGCCATGTCACCACGACCGCCGAGCGGGCGATGCGCGACCACGCCGAGGGGGCCGTCGTCGCCGTCCTCGGCAGGGCGGCGTTCGACGCCGCGTACGCCGAGGGCGGTGGCCTCTCCCTCGCGGAGGCCACCGCCCTGGTGTGACACGGCCGGCGTCAGCTCTTGGTGCGGAACTTGTGGATGGCGACCGGGGCCATCACGGCGGTGAGTCCCACCGACCAGATCAGCGTCACCCACAGGTCGTGCGCGACCGGGCCGCCCTCCATCAGGCCGCGCGCGGTGTCGGCCAGCGCGGAGAGCGGGTTGTAGTCGGTGAAGTTCCGCAGCCAGCCCGGCATCGAGGCGGTCGGCGCGAAGATCGAGGAACCGAACTGCAGCGGCATCAGCACCAGGAAGCCCATCGCCTGCACGGACTGCGCGTTCTTCATGATCACGCCGAGGGTGAGGAACACCCACATCAGTGCCGAGCCGAACACCACGGACAGGCCCACGGAGGCCAGCAGGCCGCCCCAGTCGTTGATGTCGTAGCCCACCAGGACGGCGACCACCATCAGCACCGCGGTCGCGAACAGCATCCGCATCAGCTCCACCGCGATCTTGGCGAAGAGCACGGAGCCGCGTCCGATGGGCAGGGACCGGAAGCGGTCCATGACACCGGAGTTGAAGTCCTGGTTGAACCCGGTGCCCACGCCCTGGGCCATGTTCATGCCCATCATGGCCATCAGGCCCGGCACGACGTACTGGACGTACTGCTCCTGGCCGCCGCCCAGGGACTTGCCGATCGAGCCGCCGAAGACGTACACGAACAGCAGGGTGAAGATCACCGGGAACAGGATGGCGTCGAACATCGACTCCGGGTCCTGCCGGATCCACAGCAGGTTGCGGCGGATGAGCGCGCCGGTGTGCCGCAGGTGCGCGCGGAACGAGATCGGCGTGTCGCCCTTGAGCCGGGCGGGCGTGGGGGGAGGGTCCCCAGGGGTGGCGCGGTGCGCCTCGCTGAGGACGGCGGTGGGGGACGGCTGGGCGCTCATGCGGCGGCCTCCTCGGCGGAGTCGGCGGGCGTGGTGTCCTGCGGGGCACTGGCGCGGTGGCCGGTGAGGGACAGGAACACCTCGTCCAGGCTGGGGAGTTCGGTGGTGATGGAGGAGACGGTGATGCCGCGCGCGGTGACCGCGCCGACCACCGCGGTGAGCTGCTCGTCGCTGAGGATCGGCACCAGCAGCGTGCCGGTCTCGAAGTCCACGGTGGTGGAGGCGAGCCCGGTGATGCCCAGCTCGTCCAGCATGTCGGCCAGCGGCCGCAGTTGCAGCGGGTCCACCGGCCGCACCCGCAGCGAGCGCCCGCCGACGCGGGCCTTCAGCTCCTCGATGCCGCCCTTCGCGATGACCTTCCCGCGGTCCACGACGGTCAGCTCGGAGGCGAGCTGCTCGGCCTCCTCCATGTACTGGGTGGTCAGCAGCACGGTGACACCGTCCCCGACCATGGTCTTGACCTCGTCCCACACCTCGTTGCGGGTGCGCGGGTCCAGCCCGGTGGTCGGCTCGTCCAGGTAGAGCACGGCGGGCCGGCCGATCATCGAGGCGGCGAGGTCCAGCCGCCGCCGCATACCGCCGGAGTAGGTCCCGGCGGGCCGCCGTGCGGCCTCCGTCAGCGAGAACCGCTCCAGCAGTTCGTCGGCCCGGCCCCGGGCCTCCTTGCGGGTCAGGTCCAGCAGCCGCCCGATCAGGTACAGGTTCTCCCAGCCGGGGAGCTTCTCGTCCACGGAGGCGTACTGCCCGGTGAGCCCGATCACCCGCCGCAGCTGCCGGGGCTGGCGCACCACGTCGTAGCCGGCCACGACCGCCTCGCCGGCGTCCGGTGTGATCAGGGTGGACAGGATGCGTACCAGGGTGGTCTTCCCGGCGCCGTTCGGCCCGAGGACCCCCATCACGGTGCCCTCCCTGACGTCCAGGTCGACACCGTCCAGCGCCTTGGTCTCGCCATAGTGCTTGACCAGTCCCCGTACGGTCACGGCGGGGCGTCCGCCGGCGGGGTTGTCGTCGATTCGCGTCATGGGCAAGACAGTGACAGCCGCCACCGACAAACGGCCGACAGGGCGCCGACAGCCGCCCGCGTACCGCCGACAGCCGCCCGCGTACCGCCGACAGCCGTTGTCAGCGGTACGCGCCGCCCGCACGCGGCGGCAGCCCGCCGATGGGGGATGTCGGCGGGCTGCCCGGTGTTTCCGCAGTGGCTCGGTGGACGGAGCCGTCAGTGGACGGAGTGCTCCTCGGCGGGGAACGTCCCGCCGACGACGTCCTCGGCGAACGCCTTCGCCGCGTTGCCCATGACCTCACGCAGGTCCGCGTACTTCTTGACGAACTTCGGCACCCGGCCGGACGTGAGACCGAGCATGTCGGTCCACACCAGCACCTGCGCGTCCGTCTCCGGCCCGGCGCCGATGCCGACGGTGGGGATGTGCAGCACCCGTGTCACCTCGGCGGCCAGCTCGGCCGGGACCAGCTCCAGGACGACGGCGAACGCGCCCGCGTCCTGCACCGCCTTCGCGTCCCGCAGGAGCTGCGCGGCCGCCTCCTCGCCGCGCCCCTGCACGCGGTAGCCCATCGCGTTGACGGACTGCGGGGTCAGCCCGATGTGGGCCATGACCGGGATGCCCGACTCCACCAGCAGGCGGATCTGCTCGTGCGAGCGCTCGCCGCCCTCCAGCTTCACCGCGCCGACCCCGGCCTCCTTCACCAGCCGGGTCGCCGAGCGCAGCGCCTGCACCGGGCCCTCCTGGTAGGAGCCGAACGGCAGGTCGGCGACGATCAGGGCGCGCTGGGTGCCGCGTACGACGGCCGCGGACAGCACGGCCATCTCGTCGAGGGTGACGGGCACGGTGGTCTCGTACCCGAGGTGGCAGTTGCCCGCCGAGTCGCCGACGAGCATCACCGGGATGCCGGCCTCGTCGAACACGGACGCGGTCATCGCGTCGTAGGCGGTGAGCATGGGCCACTTCTCGCCCCGCTCCTTGGCGAGGGCGATGTCGCGGACGGTGATGCGGCGAGTGCCCTTCCCCCCGTACAGCGCCTTGCTGCCGTCGGAAGGCTTGGTGTGGGCAGCCGAAAGCTGCGTCATTGCAACGGCTCCTTCGGTGTCTCGAGGCGCCCTGACGGCGTCCCCGGATCGTCTCCATGGTGGCACCTGGTGCCGTCGGCGGCCAGAGGACCCCCCTTGTGATCCCGTCGCACGGCCGCGCCGGCGCGGAACGGAAGAGTCCGGTGCGTAAGACCTCGGTAAAAAAAATAAGATACGAGACGGTTCCGTATTGGAATGCTCATAGGCTCGGACGCATGACAACATCCGTCCCTGCCTCCCGGATACCGGAAGCGGTGCACCGGCGCCGCTGGGCGATCCTCGGCGTGCTGATGCTGAGCCTGCTCATCGTGGTGCTCGACAACTCCATCCTGAACGTCGCCATCAAGACCATCTCGACCCCGGCGCCCACCGGCCTGGGCGCCACCCAGAGCGAGATCGAGTGGGCGATCAACAGCTACACCCTGGTCTTCGCGGGCCTGCTGTTCACCGCCGGCCTCATCGGTGACCGGCTGGGCCGCAAGAAGGTCCTGCTCGGCGGCATCGTGCTGTTCGGCATCGGTTCGGCCCTGGCCGCCGAGTCCGGCTCCCCGGGCCAGCTCATCGCCTACCGCGCCGTGATGGCCCTCGGCGCCGCCTTCGTGATGCCGGCCACCCTGGCCGTGCTGATGAACGTCTTCGAGCGCGACGAGCAGCCCAAGGCCATCGGCATCTGGGCCGGCGGCGTCGGGCTCGGCATCGCCATCGGCCCGATCACCGGCGGCGCGCTCCTCGACCACTTCTGGTGGGGCTCGGTCTTCCTCATCAACGTGCCGATCGTGATCCTCGCGGTCGTCCTGATGGTGTGGCTGGTGCCCGACTCCCGCGACCCGAAGCCCGGCCGCCTCGACCCGGTCGGCGTGGTCCTGTCCGTCGTCGGCCTGGTGCTGCTGGTCTACGGCATCATCAAGGGCGGCGAGCTGGCCGACTTCACCGACGCCAAGGTGCTCGCCACGGTCATCGCCGGCCTCGCCGTGCTCACCGGCTTCGTGATCTTCGAGAAGCGCAGCGACCACCCGTCGCTGGACGTCACCTACTTCAAGAACAAGGTCTTCTCGGCCGCCATGGCCGCCATCGCGCTGGTCTTCTTCGCGCTGATGGGCGTCACGTTCTTCTCCGTGTTCTACATGCAGAGCGTGCGCGGCTACTCGCCGCTGCAGTCCGGTGTGATGATGCTGCCGCTGGCCGCCGCGCAGATGATCTTCGCGCCGCGGGCCCGGCTGGTCGTCGAACGGTTCGGCAACAAGGCCACCACCACCGCGGGCCTGGTGCTGGTCGCGGCGACGCTGGCCGCGTTCGCCACCTTCCAGGCCGACACGCCCGTCTGGCTGCTGGAGGTCATCTTCTTCCTCATGGGCACCGGCATGGCGCACATCATGACGCCGACCTCCGTCGTCATCATGCAGGCCCTGCCCCGGGAGAAGGCCGGCTCCGCCTCCGCGCTGAGCAACACCTTCCGCCAGGTGGGCGGTGCCCTCGGCATCGCCGTCCTCGGCTCGGTGCTCTCCACCGCCTACCGCAACGGCGTCGAGGGCAAGCTGAACGTGCTCCCGCCCGCCCTGCGGGACACCGCCGGCGAGTCCATCGAGGCCACCCTCGGCATCGCCGAGAAGCTCGGCCCGCGCGGACAGGCCCTGGTCACGCCCGCCAACGACGCCTTCCTGCACGCCATGCACGTCACCGCCCTGTGCGGTACGGGCGTCGCGCTCATCGGCGCCGTGGTGGTGGCCCTGTTCCTGCCGGGCAGGCCGCCGGCCGGTCAGCAAGGCGAACGGGAGCCGCAGTTGGTGGCGGCCGCGGACTGACCGGACGAACCACGGTCAGCGGTTCCACGGGGGAAGGAGGCGGCTGCGGGAGAATTCCCGCAGCACAGTGGAAGGACGGACGACGTGAGCCTTGCCGAGAGCCGGCCGCGGCCGGACGGCCCCGCACGGGGCCGCCCGCGCAGCGAAGCCGTGGAACGCGCCATCATCGAGGGCGTGATGAAGCTCCTGGAGGACGGCGTGCCCCTCGCCGAACTCTCCATCGAGCGCGTCGCGCGCACGGCCGGGGTCGGCAAGGCCACGATCTACCGCCGCTGGAGCGGCAAGGAGGAACTGTTCGTCGACGTCATCCGCGCCGCCGAACCCCCCGACCCCGAACTCCCCGGGACCTCCATGCGCGACGACCTCGTCGTCCTGGTGGAGGCGCTGCGCCGGCGCGGCCTCGTCAGCCGCTCCTCGGCGATCCTGCACAACGTGTACGCGCAGATGAAGTCCAGCCCCAAGATCTGGGTCGCGTACCACGCGAGCGTCATAGCGCCACGGCGCGTGCTGATCATGGACGTGCTGCGCCGCGGGCAGCGCAGCGGCGAACTCCGGCCGGACGTCGACCTGGACCTGGTCAACGACATGTTCGTCGGCCCCATGCTGGTCCGCTCCGTCATGCGCCCCGACGCCGATCTGCCCGAAGGCCTCTCCGAGCAGATCGTGGACGCCGTCCTGGAAGGACTACGCCCCGTCAGCCCCGTGGCCCCGCCGGGCTAATGTGCGCGTTTCGTCACAGACACCGCCGCCGCCCGGGGTAACCGGAACCCCCGGCGCCGCCCCGTTCGTCCTCGTCTTGCGTACGGCCGTCATGGGACGGCGGGAACGAGCCGATCATCCCCTAGGGTCGGAAGCAGCACGGGGGAACGACGGCGTGCACGGCAGTCAGTGAGGCAGACGGTATGGCGCAGCAGGCGTACATGACGGAGACGGACAACGGCGGCTCGGGGCCCGAGCGACCCGGATCCCGGCTTCGGCGCCTGGCGCACCGTCTCTTCGCCGGATGGCGCGGCGACCCGGGCGTCTGGCGGCGCGGCATCGTGCTCGCCGCCCTGGCGCTGCTGCTCGCCCTGGTGATGCTGACGCACTCGCGCGTCCCCAACCGGGTGGGCAACCTCGGCAGCCTCACCGAGACCTTCCTGCCCTGGCTGGGGCTGGCCATTCCGGTGCTGCTGGTCCTGGGCCTCGTCCGCAGGTCGGCGACCGCCCTGATCGCGGTGCTGCTCCCGGCGTTCGTGTGGCTGAACCTCTTCGGCGGCCTGGTCTCCGACAAGGCGGGACAGGGCGGCGACCTCATGGTGGCCACCCACAACGTCAACGCCGACAACCCCGACCCCGCCGCGACCGCCCAGGACGTCGCCTCCTCCGGCGCCGACCTGCTGGCCCTGGAGGAGCTGCCCGCCCCGGCCGTCCCGGTGTACGAGAGGGCGCTCGCGTCGACGTACAGGTACCACGCGGTGGTGGGCACGGTCGGCCTGTGGAGCAAGTACCCGATGAGCGACGTCAGGGCCGTCGACATCAAGCTCGGCTGGAAGCGCGCGATGCACGCCCGGGTGACGACCCCCGAGGGCCCGGTCGCCGTCTACGTCGCCCACCTGCCCTCGGTGCGGGTCAAGATGGAGGCCGGGTTCACCGCACGCCAGCGGGACAAGAGCGCCGACGCGCTCGGCGAGGCCATCGCCGACGAGACGCTGAAGCGGGTGGTGGTGCTCGGCGACCTCAACGGCACCATGAACGACCGCGCGCTGAACGCCGTCACCTCCCAGCTCCGCTCCACCCAGGGCGCGGCCGGCAGCGGCTTCGGGTTCAGCTGGCCGGCGTCGTTCCCGATGGCGCGGATCGACCAGATCCTGGTCAAGGGCGTCCAGCCGGAGAGCTCCTGGACGCTGCCGCGCACCGACAGCGACCACCTTCCGATCGCCGCCCGTGTGAACCTCGACACCTCCGCGTAACCGGCCGGAATACCGCGCCCGGGAGACTTTGTTCCGAACCAGAACATACGCAGCACAAGGAACTCCGCTCTCCCTTCGAAAGGCACAGGCCCTTCATGCCCCTGGCCCTGCTCGCACTGGCCGTCGGCGCTTTCGGTATCGGCACCACCGAGTTCGTGATGATGGGGCTGCTCCCCGACGTCGCGGACGACCTGCACATCTCCATTCCGGCCGCCGGGCACCTGGTCTCGGCGTACGCGCTGGGGGTGGTCGTCGGGGCGCCGCTGCTGGCCGCCGTGACCGCCCGCATGTCCCGCCGCACGGTCCTCATCGGCCTGATGGCCCTCTTCGTGGCGGGCAACGCGCTCTCCGCCCTCGCCCCGGGCGACGGCGCCCTGCTGGCCGCCCGCTTCCTCAGCGGCCTGCCGCACGGCGCGTTCTTCGGCGTCGGCGCGGTCGTCGCCACGGGCATGGTGGCGCCGGAGCGCAAGGCCCGCTCGGTGTCCCTGATGTTCCTCGGCCTGACCGTCGCCAACATCGCGGGCGTCCCCGCCGCCACGCTGATGGGCCAGCACCTGGGCTGGCGGGCCACCTTCCTCGGCGTGAGCGCGATCGGCCTGGCGGCGATAGCGTCGCTGGCCCTGCTGATCCCGCACGACCGGGCCGCCGCCTCCACGACCGGCCTGCGCGGCGAGCTGGCGGCGCTGCGGTCGGTGCCGGTATGGCTCGCCCTGGGCACGACGGTGGCGGGCTTCGGCGCCCTCTTCGCCGCCTACAGCTACATCACCCCCATGCTCACGGACGCGGCGGGCTTCGCCGAGACGAACGTGACGCTGCTGCTGGCGCTGTTCGGCGTCGGCGCGACGGCCGGCAACCTGCTGGGCGGACGCCTCGCCGACCACTCCCTGCGCGGCACCCTCTTCGGCGGCCTCACCGCCCTCGCGGCGGTGCTGCTGGCGTTCCCGGTGCTCATGCGGGCGGAGTGGAGCGCGGCCCTGTCCGTCGCCCTCCTCGGCATGGCCGCGTTCGTCACCGGCTCCCCCCTCCAGCTCATGGTCATGGAGAAGGCCGCGTCGGCCCCCTCCCTCGCCTCCTCCGCCAACCAGGCGGCCTTCAACCTGGCGAACGCCGGCGGCGCCTGGATCGGCGGAATCGCCCTGGCGGCGGGCTTCGGCCCGACGTCGCCCGCGCTGGCGGGAGCGGTCCTCGCGGTACTGGGCCTCGGCGTGGCGAGCGTGGCCTACGCGGTGGACCGCCGCCACGGCTCCGCCCACGAGGGCCGCGTGATCGCTGCGCACGTGCCTGAGCAGGCGGGGGCGCTGCACCGCTGAGCGGCGGCCTGACCGCATCGGGAGGCCCCCTCATCAAGGGGTGCCTCCCGACCGGTTTTCAGCGCGTTTCCCGCGGGTCTGTCACGAGGGCGTACCGGCGTGAACGTACACATCGCCCTCGGCTACGTCGTCGACCTCCTCGGCCTTTACGACGGAGAAGCCGGCCAGCCGCAGAATCCCGACCAATGCCGTCTGCATGATTACAACGACCTCGGTGTAACGCTTCCATTCCGGCGCCGCCGGGTTCTGCCGGTCCGTCACTGCCTGCAGACCGGTCTCCGCAAGTTCGGGGGCGCTCCAACGGACGTAGACGCCTCCGGCGTACTCGCCCTCATCGTTGACTTCGACCCAGACGCCGGGTTGTTTCGGCATGCCCGGAAGTTCGACGTACGCGGGAAGACCGGCCCGGCGGAGTTCATGGCAGACCAGATCTGCCAGGTCGTACCCAGCGCCTTCGGGCCGACTCTCGGGGTCTGTGTACGTCACTGGACATCTCCTGATGTGAGGTCATCTCTACTGATGCTGACGCCGGGGAAGGCGACCTTGCGAGGCGCGTGAAAGGTGTGCCGGAGCAGAGGCTCAATCTCCGGCACCCCTCGAAAACCAGTGGAGTGGTGCCGTCGGCTCCCACTACCGTGCTGCCGGACCGAGTCGCCCAGGCAAGGACGTGCCGTTGTACACCGTGTGAGACCCCCCGAGTGCTGATCGGTCGCGCGTCGCGCGTTTCGCGCCGTGCTGATTTCTGCTGCGGACTTCTCACTGAAGACGGTGTACTTCTGTGCTCAATAGCTGGGTGGTCATGCCCACCTGCCTGCCGACGGTTCTCCGGCGCTGCCACGCCTGCGCGTCCGGACGCTTCCGGACGACCGGCAAGTTCCGGGTCAACGCGAACCACAAGCTCATCGACGTCTGGCTCCTCGCGCTCTGCGCCGACTGCGGGGAGACGACGAAGATCACGGTCCTGGAGCGGGCGAACGTGCGCTCCGTACGGCCCGAACTGCTGGACCGGGCCCACGGCAACGACCCCGCCCTGGCGGCCGAGACGCTCCGGGACCCGGTCGTGCGGCGACGCAACCGCATCGCCCTCGACTGGGACGGCGCCTGGCGGCTCGACACCGGCGGAACGGATCACCTGGACCGCGAGGTGATCGACGTGTCGGTCAGCTTCGCGGCGCCGATCCCCGTCCGGCCGGTACGGCTGATCGCCGACGGCTGCGGTCTCTCACGGGCCGCGGTCGAGCGGCTGGCCGAGGAGGGCAGGCTCGTCTCGGCGGTCCGGCTGGGCGGCCGGCTCTCCGGCGACTTCACCTTCACGCTCAAGCGCTGAGCGCTGAGAGCTGAGCGGAACCAGGGGCCTGTCCGGCCGTATCCGCCGGGCAGGCCCCTGTCGTACGCCGGCGCCGCGTGACAGGACCGATGCGCGGACGTGATGTCCTCCTGGCAGGGTGATCACGGTGGAGATGTGTGAGGGAGTCAACCGCCGCCGGGGAGTGGGGCGGAGAGGGGCCGCCGCCCCGGCCGGGCGGCTCCGGGCGGCCGTCGGGCCGGTGCTTCTCCTGGCCGCGGTGCTCGCGGGCCTCGCCGGCTGCGCGCCCTCCGACGAGCCCGAGCTGGTCGTGCCGTCGGTCTTCTACGTCTCGCGCGACCCCGGCAGCACCGACAGGCTCGACGTCCAGGAGCGGGGGGCCGCCCGCGTCACGGTCACCTTCGACGCCCGTGACCTCAAGGGCGTCGCCGTCCTCAGAACGGCGATGGACGCCTGTCCCGTCCGGCTGCCGGTCTTCCGCTGCACCGGGCAGGACGACGTCTCGCGGAGCGGGATCCACCAGTACTTCCGCCTCGGTCCCGCGCGGGGCGCCACGGCGGGCGACTCGGCCGTGCTGCGCTACCGGGTGACCTCGCCCGGCTCGCCCGCCGTCACGGCAAGCTCCCGCATCGTGGTCGGCAAGCCGGTCCTGGCGGTCGACGCGCGCCCCGACCGGCACGACGTCGACCCGGGCGGCACCCTCGCCGTCGCGCTGACCGTGACCAACACCGGCGACGTGCCCGCCCGCGGAGTCGCCCTCTTCATGAGCACGCGGGACGGCCTCGCGCCGGCCGTGAAGCACGGCAACTGCCGTTACCGGGACGCCTCGACGTGGTGCGGTCTGCCGGCCGCCGACGTCGTCATCCCGCCCGGCGCCTCCTACCGTCTCGGCGCCCGGGAGGTCCTCAGGGCCGGCCGCGACGCCACGTACCCCGGCGTCTCCTTCCGGGCCGCGGCCCTCGGCACCGACTACGTGCCCCCGGAGGAGCTGGCGGCACAGTACGAGCCGGGCGACGGCGCCGCGCTGCGCCTGGTGCCCGCCGCTGACCGGGTCGCGGGCAAGGCCGGCGCGGACTCGGCGGACCTGAAGGTGCGCGTCCGCAACGAGAGCGACCTGGTCGCCGTGGCCGGCACCGCCACAGGGCCCGTCGGCAGCCGTGCCACGGTGCGCGTCGGCGTGCGCAACGACGGCCCCGGTGCGCTGCCCGCCCCGGTGCGGGTCGAGTTCACGGTGCCGTCGGGCACCACCGTCGTGTCGTCCCCCTACGAGTTCGAGCGGGACGAGGAAGTCATCGACCAGGAGTGCCGCGCTCTCGCCCCGGACGGCACGCCCTTGGCCGATCCGTCCGCGAGACAGCCGAGCGCGCGCCGGTACGTGTGCACGGCGAGCAGGGCGGCGGTGGGAGCCACGACGACCTTCCCTTTCACCCTCCGCATCGACCGGGACGGCCCCCACCGAGGCGGGCGGGTCACCGTCTCCGGTGGCGGGGCCGGGAGCCCCGGCCGCGACACCGCGACCGCGAACGACACCGCCGAGGTGGCCGTGTCGGTCTGGCCCGGCCCCGCCTGGGCCACCCCCGGCCGCTGCGTGGCGGCCGCGGTCGTCCTCGCCCTGCTGCTCCTCGCCGCGGCCCTCAGCGCGTGGCGCCGGAGGCGCGTGCGCTGACGCGCGACGGGGGAGGCCACCGGCTCAGCCGGCGCTCCGTTCGAGGACCGACGGGAGGACCTTCTCGGCGATGTCGACGAGAGCGCCGTCCTGCGGGAGGGCGCCGGACTGGCTCCACACGGTGATGTCGTAGTAGCCGCCCCGGTCCTTCCGGTCGAGGGCGATGGACAGCGACCTGGCCAAGGGGCCTCGCTCGACCGGCCCGCCGTTGTGCTCCTTGCTGAAGTCGATCGTGAACTTCATGGTGTGGTCCGAGGAGAAGAACGCGGGCCGGCCGAGGACCTTGAGCGTCTTCACGTCCTTCTCCACCCTGTCGCCGGCGATGTCGAACAGCCTCACGTACTGGGCGGTCGTCAAGTGGTTGTAGGTGGCCGAGAGTTTGACGGTGTACGTGTCGAACGAGACCTGCGCCTCCGGCTCGGCGACCTTGTCGTCGGTGAGGAGGGCGGTGCCGCTGCTGCCGGAAGCCGTGTACGCGATCTCCCGGGGCGTTCCGAGGAGCCGGGCCAGGTCGGGCCGGTTGAGCGCCTCGCACAGCTGGTCGCCGGTAACGGCCCGGGGTGTCCTCTGGTACGCCTTCGACGGCTTCTCGTCCTCCGCGTGCGAACACGAGGCGGGCTCAGGGGAGTTGTCGTCGGCCGGCAGCACCCGCGGGCCCAGCCACAGCGCGGCCGCGAGCGCGCCGAACAGGCCGACCGCCGCGAGGGCCTGGCCCCATGCGTTGTGGTCCCTCTCCGGCGCACCGGTGGCGGGGCGCGGCCCGGCCCCGGCCTGAGCGGGGACCTGGGCCGGCGCCTGCGCGGCGGCGAGGACCGGGGCCGGGACCTGCGCGGGCGCCGGAGAAGAAGCAGGAGCCGAATCCGGAGCCGCAGCCGAATCCGCGGGGCCGGCCGGAGGTGAGACCGGAGCCGCAGCCGGAGGCGAGACCGGAACCTGCGCCGGGACCGGAGCCTGTGCCGAGGCCCGGGCCCGCGCCTCGCGGCGTGCCTGGAGTGCCCGGACCACCATGCGGACGCGTATCGCGGTGAACACGAGGAAGACCGCGCCGATGCCGGCCGCGACCCAGCTCCGTTCTACGACGGCGAGATACATGATGCGCACGCCGAAGACGGATCCGACCAGGATCATCAGGGGCTCGCGGACCCAGAACGGCAGGACGCGCAGGAGGAGACCGAGCATTTGGTGATCTCACCAGGACAGAGCGGTGTCCGCCGTGGTGGAGGCCACAGTTCCGGGGGCGTTCGGGGCCGTGTCGAAGTCGTGACCCGCCGCCCCGTCCAGCTCGCACCAGACCGTCTTGTGGTCCGGACCCTGGTCGACGCCCCAGCGCTGGGCGAGGGCGTCGACCAGGAGCAGGCCCCGGCCGGACTCGGCGGTGTCGGCGGCCGCCCGCAGCACGGGCAGGGCGCGCGCGTCGGGGTCGGTGACCTCGACGCGCGCGCGGCCGTGGGGCGTGCCGGTCACCCGGACCGTGACCGGAGTGCCCGCGCCGAGGTGGTCG
This sequence comes from Streptomyces sp. 1-11, assembly GCF_007176755.1. Classification (GTDB taxonomy): domain Bacteria; phylum Actinomycetota; class Actinomycetes; order Streptomycetales; family Streptomycetaceae; genus Streptomyces. Next base: position 10,943 of record NZ_BJTV01000006.1, on the reverse strand, counting down.
ATGACGTTCGTCAGCAACTCCGTGACGCACAGGCGCACTTCGTGGCAGTGAGTGACCAGGCGGTGGCGCAGCTCCGGTACCGCCTCCGGGGTGGCGAGCAGGTCGAGTTCGAACGTCACCGCTCCACCGCCGTTCCGCGCAGGGCGGCGGCGAGCGCCTGGGCCGTCGCCGTGTTGCAGTTCCCGAGCGCGACGAGCCCCGCGGGCGGTGTGTAGGTGCTGGCGAGGCTCGCCAGGTCCACCCGGAGCGAGGGCAGTGTGATGCCGTGCAGGGCGAGGGCGGCGCGCAGGTTCTCCACGCAGAGGGTGACGTCGTAGGCGGTGGGGGAGTGGTCGGGCATGGGGGCTCCGGCCTTCTGTGCGGTGAGTTACGAACACCTCACACAGTGTCGCCCGGCTCGCTACCGTGGAAGAGGGTTCGCGTCCGCGACGCGAGCAGCGGAATCGGCAAGGTGAGTTACGGCGGTGAGCACGTGGTCCGGCGCAAGGACATCGACGGTTCGATCAGCGTCCCCGACTTCTACGGCAAGGAGTTGAGGTGGCAGCGGGAGGCGGCGGGGCTGTCGCTTGAGCGGCTGGTCGAGGGCAGCTTCTACGGCAAGTCGCACCTCAGCGACATCGAGCACGGAAAGCGGCGCATGCCGATGGATCTGGCCCGCCACGTGGACCGGGTACTGGGCACCGACGGCTACTTCGAACGGCACTGTGAGGATGTGCGGCGGGCGCGGCGGGGGCCGCACGCCGCCTACTTCGAGCGAGTTCTGGAGGCCGAGAAGCACGCCGAGTCCATCGAGGAATGGTCCCCCAGTACTTTGCCCGGTCTGCTTCAGACCGCTCCATACGCGCGGGCACTGGTCAGGTCCGCCCACCCGGCGGCCTCCGATGACTGGGTCGAGGAGAAGGTGCAAGCACGGCTCGACCGCGCGCGCCTCTTCGAGGACGACCACTCCGTCCCGGAGTACTGGGCGATTCTGCACGAGTCGCTGTTGCACGACTCGTTTCTGGCACCGGGAGAGCTGGCCGAGCAACTCGACCGCATCGTGAAGTTGACCGAGCAGCGCCGCATCGTTCCGCAGATTGTGCCGCGGAACTGCGGAGCGTATCCGCTGATGGCGGCCTCCATCATGGTCATGACCTTCCCGGACGCGCCACCGTTGATCTACACCGAGGCGTCCTACAGCGGAGACACCATCGATGATCCGGCTCTCGTGAAGCAGTACCGCAAGGCATACGATCGCCTCAGGGCCGTCGCGTTGTCACCAGACACGTCCCTGGCCATCATCGATGCAGCGGCAGAGGATTACCGAAATGGCGAGCAACCGCACCGACTTGAGTGACGCTCTCTGGTGCAAGAGCAGTTACAGCAACGGTGACGGTGGCGACTGCGTCGAAGTGGCCAGCGACTTCCCCGGCGCCGCCCTCTGGCGCAAGTCGAGCTACAGCAATGGCGACGGCGGCAACTGCCTAGAAGTCGCCGTCGGCATCCCCGGCCTCGTCCCCGTCCGGGACTCCAAGGTCCCGGACGGCCCCGCCCTCCTCCTCGGCGCGGCCGCCTGGGCTCACTTCGTGGACGCGCTCAGGTCGTAGGTTCGTCGAACCGGGCCAGGTCCCGCAGCCAGGCACGCGCGTTGCCGTCGGACGGGGCCCGCCAGTCGCCGCGCGGGGACAGCGAGCCGCCGGCCGAGACCTTCGGCCCGTTCGGCATGGCCGAGCGCTTGAACTGCGCGAACGCGAAGAAGCGGCGGCAGAAGACCTCCAGCCAGCGCCGGATCTCCGGCAGGTCGTACGCCACCCGCTTGGCCTCGGGGAAGTTCGGCGGCCAGTCGCCGGCGTCCGCATCGTGCCAGGCGTGCCAGGCCAGGAACGCGATCTTCGACGGCCGGAAGCCGAACCGCAGCACGTGGAAGAGTGTGAAGTCGTGCAGCGCGTACGGGCCGATCTTCGACTCCGTCGACTGCATCTCCTCGCCCGGCACCAGCTCCGGGCTGATCTCGGTGTCGAGGATCGCGGCGAGCGTCCGGCCGGTCTCCTCGTCGAACTGGCCGCTGCTGATGACCCAGCGGATCAGGTGCTGCATCAGCGTCTTGGGTACACCGGAGTTGACGTTGTAGTGGCTCATCTGGTCGCCGACGCCGTACGTGGACCAGCCGAGCGCCAGCTCCGAGAGGTCGCCGGTGCCGAGCACGATGCCGCCGCGCTGGTTGGCCAGCCGGAAGAGGTAGTCCGTGCGCAGGCCCGCCTGCACGTTCTCGAAGGTGACGTCGTACACCGGCTCGCCGGAGGCGAACGGGTGGTCCATCTCCTTCAGCATCAGCCGCGCGGTGGGCGTGATGTCCAGCTCGGCCGCGGTGACCCCGAGCGAGCGCATCAGCTTGTGGGCGTTGTCCTTGGTGTGGTTGCTGGTGGCGAAGCCGGGCAGGGTCCAGGCCAGGATGTCGCTGCGCGGGCGGCCCGCCCGGTCCATCGCGCGGGCGGCGACGATCAGCGCGTGCGTGGAGTCCAGACCGCCGGAGACCCCGATGACCACCTTCGGGCCGCCGATCGCCGCCAGCCGCTGCTGGAGGCCCGCGACCTGGATGTTGTAGGCCTCGTAGCAGTCCTGGGCGAGGCGGCCGGGGTCGGCCGGCACGAACGGGAAGCGCTCCAGACGGCGGCGCAGCCCCAGGTCGGCGGCGGGCGGGTCGAGTTCGAAGGCGACGGTCCGGAAGTCACCGGTGCGCGCCCGGTGGGTACGGCGGTTGTCGTCGAACGTGCCCATCCGCTGCCGCTCCTGCCGCAGCAGGTCCAGGTCCACGTCGGCCACCGCCTGGCTGTCGCCGAGCGGGAACCGCTCGGTCTCGGCGAGCAGCAGGCCGTTCTCGTAGACCATGGCCTGGCCGTCCCAGGACAGGTCGGTGGTCGACTCGCCGAGGCCGGCCGCGGCGTAGACGTACGCGGCGATGCAGCGGGAGGACGCCGAACGGCACAGCAGCTTGCGGTCCTCGGCCCGCCCGACCGTGATCGGGCTGCCCGAGAGGTTGACCAGGACCGTCGCGCCGGCCAGGGCCGCCTCCGCGCTGGGCGGCACCGGCACCCACATGTCCTCGCAGATCTCCGCGTGCAGCACCAGGCCGGACACGTCCTCGGCGGCGAACAGCAGGTCCACGCCGAACGGGACGCTCGCGCCGCCGAGCCGGATCGACCCGCCGCGCTCGTCGGCGCCGTCGCCGATCTGCCGGCGCTCGTAGAACTCGCGGTAGTTCGGCGGGTACGACTTCGGCACGACGCCGAGGACCCGGCCGCGGTGCACGATCACCGCGCAGTTGTAGACCCGGTTGCGGTGGCGCAGCGGGGCGCCGACGACCAGGACCGGCAGCAGCCCGGCCGATCCCGCCACCACGTCCTCGAGCGCCTCCTCGACCTCGTCGAGCAGCGCGTCCTGGAGCAGCAGGTCCTCGATGGAGTAGCCGCACAGCACCATCTCCGGGAAGACGGCGACGGCGACGCCGTCCCCGTCGCACCGGCGGGCGTGGCGCAGGACCGTCTCGGCGTTGGCGCGCGGGTCCGCGATGACGGTGTGACCCGTACACGCGGCGACCCGTGCGAAGCCGTGCTGATAGATCGACCAGAAGTTCGTCGCAGACACGGGCCCAGTGTAATCGTCAGAGCGACACGATGGGGGTGCGGGGGGTGCGCGCCGCCCGCGTGAACGGCGAAGGGGCGTGGGGTGCACGCACCCCACGCCCCTCCTACCGGATCAGCGGATCAGTGACGCCGGTACGACTGGACGTAGCCGTTTGCGGGCGAGCCCACGCCGGTGACGTCGTCGTAGCCCTTCACCGCGGACAGCGAGCTGTCCTTGCCGAGGCTGCGGACCGAGGTCGCGAGGCCGTCGGCGGCGTCGACGCCGTTCACGAAGTCGATCCGGACGACCGCCAGGCCGGAGCCCGTCGGGTTGTCCGTGACGTCGTGGAACACGCCCTGCTTGCCGTACTTCGCGTAGATCGCCGGGTTGGCGAAGCCGAGCGCCTTGCCGCCGCGCGCCTCCTGGGCCAGGGCCTGGACCGCCGCGATCACCGGAGCCGCCAGCGAGGTGCCGCCGATGCGGTACTCGCTGTACTGCTCGCTGCCGTCGGGGAAGGTCTGGGTCTGGCCGACCAGGAAGCCCGTGTTCGGGTCGGCGATCGCCGCGATGTCCGGGACGACGCGGTTGCCGGCGGCGTTGTTGGCCGTGGCGAGCGCCTTCGGGACGACGTTCTTCTGGTAGTACGGCTGCGGCACGGTCCTGCTGGTGCCGCCGCCCGCGCCCGAGGTGTAGGCGCCGGGGAAGTTCGTCCAGCTCTTGCCGTCGGCCGACAGGGACGCCTTCTCGGTGCCCCAGCCGGTCTCCCACTGGTACTTGTCGCCCTTGCCGACGGCCAGCGAGGTGCCGCCGACCGCGGTCACCCACGCCGAGTTGGCCGGGGTGTCGACCTGCTTCACACCGGTGTTGGCGACCTCGTCGCCGTTGTCGCCGGAGGAGAAGTAGAAGCCGATGCCCTGGACGGCGCCGAACTGGAAGACCTGGTCGTAGGCGGCCGCGAGGTCCGGCGTCTGGTTGGCCTCGATGTCGCCCCACGAGTTGGAGACGATGTCGGCCAGGTGACCGTCGACGATCTTGCTGAGCGAGTCCAGCAGGTCGTCGTCGTAGCAGGACGCGGCGCCCACGTACGTGACGTCGGCGGCCGGCGCGACGGCGTGCACGGCCTCGACGTCGAGGGTCTCCTCGCCGTACCAGCCGGCCGCGCCGCACTCCTCGGTCTTCGTGTAGTTCTTCGGCAGCGACTGGTGGAGCTGGCCGGTCTTCCAGGCCGCGTCACCGTTCTTCTTCGCGTACTTGGCCGCGTCGAAGGCGATGGTCGGCGAGGCGTACGCGTCGGTGATGGCGATGCGCACGTGCTTGCCGGTGTACTTGCCCGCGCCGTAGGCGGAGCGGAGCTGCTTGCCGGTGTAACCCTTGATCGCGTACGGGGCCTTCTGGCCGTACGCGTCCGGCAGCGTGCTCGCGATCTTCGAGCCGTAGTACGAGGAGAACGGCCCGGAGTTCTTGAACACGGCGTCCGGCGGCGGGAGCTGGTCCTTGTGCTGCGCCTTGTGCGGGGCGTTGTCCAGACCGGTGACGGTCAGGACGGCGCCCTTCAGGGCGGCCGGCGCGGACGCGGTCTTCGCCGGGGCGCGGTAGGTCTTCGAGCCCTTGGCGAAGTTGTGCAGCTGGGTGCCGAACGCCTTCTCGGCGGCGGCCACGTCACCGGAGACGGCGACGTAGTGCGAGGTGACCTCGGTGACCGTCAGACCGGCCGACCGCAGCCAGGACTTGACGGCGGCCACCTGGGCCTTGGTCGCACCGAAGCGGGCCTCGGCCTGCTTGGGCTTGAGGAACTTGCCGTACAGCGGCGAGTTCGGGTCGGACACGGCCTTGGCGTAGGCCGCCAGTCCCGCCGAGTCCCGTCCCGCCAGGTAGACCCGGGCCTTGACCTGGGCGTTGTTCGAGGTGGCGCCCTTGTCCGCCTTGGCGGTGGCCCAGGCGGGCCGGGTGCCCTTCAGCGCGTCACGGGCCGGGCTGTCCGCGGCGTGCGCCGCGGGTATGCCCAGCGCCAGCGCACCGGCGATCATCGGCAGCGTCGCTGCCATGCTCACGCCGGCACGCACCTTAACGCGGTTGGATCTCATAGAACCCCCTGCGATGCGGATCGCATGCATGTAGTGGCTGGTACGTCGTGGAAGTACGCACCGGTCCGCGGCGGTTCGAAGCGGCGAGTGGATCACACGACGCTGGCCACTCTTGCGATGAACCGTTCATGCCAGGGGAACGCAAAGGTCAAGAAAAGCTCAAAGAACCTTCATCTAGGGCGATTTGCGAATTTCACTATCGTCGGTCCGGCTCGTGTCGCTACGAACGGGGTTGCGCGCCCCGCTCCTTGAGCATTCCGGCCATCAGCTCGATCTCCGACCGCTGCGAGGCGACCATGCCCTGCGCGAGCCGCTTCTCCACCCCGACCGTGCACTTGGCGGCACAGCCCTGCGCCATGTGGACGCCGCCCTTGTGATGGTCCGTCATCAGCTGGAGGAAGAAGACCTCGGCCTGCTTGCCGTTGAGCGTGCCCAGCTTCTTCATCTCGGCGTTGGTCGCCATCCCCGGCATCAGCGCCCCGTCCTCGCCGGCGGGCATGTCGCCCATGCCCATCCAGGTCATCGGCGGATCCGCGGACACCTTCGGCAGCCCCCACAGGTCCAGCCAGCCCAGCAGCATGCCGCGCTGGTTGGCCTGGGTCTGCGCGATGTCGTAGGCGAGGCGGCGCACCTCCTCGTTCTTCGTGCGGTCGCGCACGATGTACGACATCTCCACGGCCTGCTGGTGGTGGACGGCCATGTCCCGGGCGAACCCGGCGTCGGCGGAATCGGCCGCCGGCGTCCCGCCGGCCGACCCGCCGGAGTCCTCGGCCACCGCGTAGGTGATCGCCCCGGCCGCGACGAGCACCGCCGCGGCCGCGCCCGCCGCCCAGCCGACGTGCTGCCGCCTCACTTCATCGCCCCGCCGGTGCAGGAGGCGCCCGGCTCGGGCGTCTGCTTGCCCTGCACATAGGTGGCGAAGAACTTGTCCACCTCCGGGTCGCTCGCGCTCTTCACGGTCACCTGGTGGCCCCACGCGGACAGGATCAGCGGGGCGGCCTGGTTCTCGTACGGGCTCATCAGCGAGTACGGCGTCTTCTTCACCTTCGCCGCGAGCGCGTCCACGTCCGCCTTGCCGGCCTTCTTGGTGTACGTCACCCACACCGCGCCGTGCTCCAGCGCGTGCACCGCGTTCTCGTTCTGCACCGGCTCGGTGTAGACGTCGCCGTTGCAGTTGAGCCACACCGGGTTGTGGTTGCCGCCGACCGGCGGGTGCATCGGGTACGACACCTTGCTGGTGACGTGCGTCCGCGACAGCTTCCCGGACCAGGTCCGCACCCCGTCCGCGCCGGTGGTGAAGTGCCCCGAGTCGCCGGCGTTCTTGGCGTCCTCGCTCGCGGCCGCGTCCTTCTTGCCGGACTGGGAGTTCACCAGCACCACACCGCCGACGGCGAGGCCGGCGACGACGACCACGCTGGCGGCGATGGCGATCACCCGGTTGCGGCGTGCGCGGGCTCGCTCGGCACGCCGCATCTCCTCGACGCGTGCCTTGCGCGCGGCGCTGCTGTTCTTGGCGGATCCCATGAGGCGTGTCCTTCTGGGGAAAGGGGCGTGGACGAAGGGGCTCGCCGATCGTAGTGGGCCCCGGGGGCTCTTCCGCAGTGAGGGCACGGGAAACCGAATAATTTGAACCTCGGATGCGTATTACCTACCCTCGCGGTATGAGGCTGCTGCGCTCCACCGACCTGGCCCTGCGGGTCCTCATGCGGCTCACCGTCGCCGACGAGACCAGCCCCACGACCCGTCAGGTCGCGGGGGACATGGACGTGCCCTACACCCACGCCGCCAAGGTGGTCGCCGAACTCCAGCACATGGGCCTGCTCGACGCGCGCCGCGGCAGGGGCGGAGGCCTGAGTCTGACCGAAAAGGGACGCACGGCGTCGGTGGGCGCCGTGGTGCGCGCCTTCGAGGGCGACGGCGACGTCGTCGACTGCGACGGCGCCGGCCAGGGCGCCACCCCCTGCCCGCTGAACTCGGGCTGCCGGCTGCGGGGCGCGCTGCGCCAGGCGCAGGAGGCGTTCTACGCGGCGCTGGACCCGGTGACGGTGCAGGACATCGTCGTCAGCCCGACGGCTCCGCTGCTGCTGAGCATCGGCAGGGCGCCGCAGCCGCGGTAGGGGGCGCGCGGCGCCGCGGGGGACGCGTCCGCGTACCGGTGTCGGGCGGGAGGGCGCCGTGCCGGTGAGCGGAAGGGTGCCCTGCCGTGAGCGGAAGGGCGCCCCGCGGGACCTCGTCGGTCCCGCGGGGCGCCCTTCTCGTCCCGGCCCGGCCGTGCCGGGGCTCCGCGCCGGGGTCAGGCCGCCTTGGCGAGCCAGAGGTCCGGGCCGAACACCTCGTAGTGGATGTCGGCGGGGGCCACGCCCTTCTCGATGAGCTGGGCGCGCACCGCCCGCATGAAGGGCAGCGGACCGCAGAGGTAGGCCCGGGTGCCGGCCGGGACCTCGACGTCGGTCAGGTCGACCAGACCGGGCCGTCCGGCGCCCTCGGCGTCCTGCTCGTAGAAGAAGACCGGCTCGGCCTCGGGCAGCTTGGCCGTGTACGCCTCGTGGTCCGAGCGCAGGGCGTGCGCGGCGGGGGAGCGGTCGGCGTGCACCACGGTCACCGGGGCCCGGTGCCCGCCGATGGCGAGCTGCTCCAGCATGGCGATCATCGGGGTGACGCCGATGCCTGCGGAGGCGAGCAGCAGCGGCGCCCCGGTGTCCTCCAGGACCAGGTCGCCGTAGGGGGCGGAGAGCTGCAGGACGTCGCCCTCGCGCACGTGGGCGTGCAGGTGGTTGGAGACCTCGCCCTCGGGCGCGGCGCCGTCGCCGGCCACCCGCTTGACGGCGAACCGCCGCTCCGGCGAGCCGGGGGCCGCGGTGAGGCTGTACTGGCGGATCTGCCGGGCGCCGTCGGCGAGGGTGACGCCGACCGAGACGTACTGGCCGGCGCGGTAGCCGGGCACCGGGCCGTCGTCCACCGGGCGGAGCCTGAAGCTCGCGACGTCGGCGGTCTCGTCGATCCGCTCGACGACCCGCCACTCGCGCCAGCCCTGCTGCTCGCTCTGCGCGTACAGCCGCTTCTCGATCGCGATGAGCGCGTTGGCCATCAGCCAGTAGACGTCTGTCCAGGCGGCGGCGACCTCGGGGGTGACCGCGTCGCCGAGTATCTCGGCGATGGCGGCGAACAGGTGCTCGTGCACGATCGGGTACTGCTCCGGGACGATCGCCAGCGAGGCGTGCTTGTGGGCGATGCGCTCGAGCATCGCGTCGGGCCGCTGCTCGGGGTTGTTCACCAGGTAGGCGGCGAAGGCGGCGATGGAGCCGGCCAGGGCCTGCTTCTGGACCCCGGCGGCCTGGTTGCCGCGGTTGAACAGATTCCGCAGCAGCTCGGGGTGGGCCTCGAACAGCCGGGCGTAGAAGCGTTCGGTGATCTCGCCGATGGCCGCGCCGACGGCGGGCAGGGTGGCGCGGACGGTGGCTGCTGACTGCTCGGACAGCATCAGGACTCCTCGATGTGCACGATCGCTCCGGCTCGCTCGATCGCTCGGCTGATCAGAACGCTATTGAAACTTGCATCCTGGATGCAAATTAAAGGCCCGTGGTGTCGGTCACGCCCGGACCGGACCGGCCGTTACGGATGCCGTCCCGGACAGGCAAGATGGGCTGCAGCGCGGTACACCTGCCGTATGTGAGGCGTTCAGGCCGGGGACGCCCGGGCGATCAAGGTCCGCAACGCGCGTGAAACGGTGTTGTGGTGTGATGCTCGGGTGCCCGACCGCCCGCCCCCGCCATGCGGGTGAACGGGCGGCCTGACCAGCAAGGATGGGGAAGCGGAAGATGGACAAGCAGCAGGAGTTCGTGCTCCGGACGTTGGAGGAGCGCGACATCCGGTTCGTACGCCTGTGGTTCACGGACGTGCTGGGCTTCCTCAAGTCCGTGGCCGTGGCTCCGGCCGAGCTGGAGCAGGCCTTCGACGAGGGCATCGGCTTCGACGGCTCCGCCATCGAGGGCTTCGCCCGGGTCTACGAGTCCGACATGATCGCCAAGCCGGACCCCTCCACCTTCCAGATCCTGCCCTGGCGCGCCGAGGGCCCCGGCACCGCCCGCATGTTCTGCGACATCCTGATGCCCGACGGCTCCCCGTCCTTCGCCGACCCGCGCTACGTCCTCAAGCGCGCCCTGGCCAAGACCTCCGACCTGGGCTTCACCTTCTACACCCACCCGGAGATCGAGTTCTTCCTGCTGAAGGACAAGCCGGTGGACGGCACCCGCCCCACCCCGGCCGACAACTCGGGCTACTTCGACCACACCCCGCAGAACGTGGGCATGGACTTCCGCCGGCAGGCGATCACCATGCTGGAGTCGATGGGCATCTCGGTGGAGTTCTCCCACCACGAGGGCGCCCCCGGCCAGCAGGAGATCGACCTGCGCTACGCCGACGCGCTGTCCACGGCGGACAACATCATGACGTTCCGCCTGGTCATGAAGCAGGTGGCGCTGGAGCAGGGCGTGCAGGCCACCTTCATGCCGAAGCCGTTCTCGGAGTTCCCCGGCTCCGGCATGCACACCCACCTGTCCCTCTTCGAGGGCGACCGCAACGCGTTCTACGAGTCCGGCGCCGAGTACCAGCTCTCCAAGGTCGGCCGCTCCTTCATCGCGGGCCTGCTCAGGCACGCGGCGGAGATCTCCGCGGTCACCAACCAGTGGGTGAACTCCTACAAGCGCATCTGGGGCGGCTCCGAGCGCACGGCGGGCGCCGGCGGCGAGGCCCCCTCCTACATCTGCTGGGGCCACAACAACCGCTCGGCCCTGGTCCGCGTGCCCATGTACAAGCCCGGCAAGACCGGCTCCGCCCGCGTGGAGGTCCGCTCCCTGGACTCCGGCACCAACCCGTACCTCGCCTACGCGGTCCTGCTGGCGGCCGGCCTCAAGGGCATCGAGGAGGGCTACGAGCTTCCCCCCGGCGCCGAGGACGACGTCTGGGCCCTGTCCAACGCCGAACGCCGCGCGATGGGCATCGAGCCCCTCCCGCAGAACCTCGGCGAGGCCCTGAGCCTCATGGAGAGCAGCGACCTGGTCGCCGAGACCCTGGGCGAGCACGTCTTCGACTTCTTCCTGCGCAACAAGAAGTCGGAGTGGGAGGAGTACCGCTCCGAGGTGACGGCGTTCGAGCTGCGGAAGAACCTGCCGGTGCTGTAGGGGCAGGTCGGGGCGGGGCACCCGCTGATCGGCGGAGGGGGGGGGCCGACGGTCGCTGACCGTCGGCCCCCCACGG
>NZ_BJTV01000005.1 GCF_007176755.1 Streptomyces sp. 1-11 | reverse complement strand
CTTTCCTCCGGGCGCTTCCCTTCGTTCTTGCGTTTCCGACTCTATCAGATCTTTTCTCGACCCGATTTCCTCGGTGCTTTCCAGGTTCCCGCTTCCGCGTTTCCCTTTCCGGCGGTTCCGACTTTATCAGAAGTTTTCGGCCGGTCTGACCGGCGCTCATTTCTGAGTAATTCGGATGGGTGCTTCACTCGATCGCGTCCGCGACTCGTTGGAAGCAAGTTAGATTCTAACGATCCGCCCTGAGCTTGTCCAGCTCTGGGCAACTGTTTGAATCTACCTCCCCACGCCCGCCGTGTCAACGGCTCTTGCGGGGTGATGGAGAGACTAGCAGCTCACAGGCCGTGGATGCACATCAGGCGGCCGTGGGCACGGTGGAGCTGCGTTCGGCCGCCTCGATGTCACCCGTCTGGCCGGCCCGTACCGCGCGGCGGCCGAGGACGAAGACGTACGCGAGGAAGGCCAGCTCAGCCGCGATCCCGATGCCGATCCGCGCCCAGGTGGGCAGGCCGGACGAGGTGACGAAGCCTTCGATGGCTCCGGAGACGAAGAGGACCAGTGCCAGGCCGATGGCCATGCCGATCGCGGCCCTGCCCTCCTCGGCGAGTGCGGCCCGGCGACTGCGCGGCCCCGGGTCGACGAGGGTCCAGCCCAGGCGCAGACCGGTGCCGGCGGCCACGAAGACCGCGGTCAGTTCGAGCAGACCGTGCGGAAGGACCAGACCGAGGAACGTGTCGAGGCGGCCGGCGGACGACATCAGACCGATGCCGACGCCCAGGTTGAGCATGTTCTCGAAGAGGATGAAGAGCACCGGCAGCCCGAGGAAGACGCCCAGGACCAGGCACATCGCGGCCGCCTGGGCGTTGTTCGTCCACACCTGGGCGGCGAAGGACGCCGCGGGGTGGCTCGAGTAGTAGGTCTCGTACTCGCCGCCGGGCCGGGTCAGCTCGCGCAGGTGGCTGGGGGCGGCGATGGCCGACTGCACCTCGGGGTGGGCGCCTATCCACCAGCCCAGAAGGATCGCGACGGCGGTGGAGACGAGCGCGGTGGGCACCCACCAGTGGCGCGCGCGGTAGACCGCGGCGGGGAAGCCCTGGCCCAGGAACCTCGTGACGTCCCGCCATGACGCGCGGCGGGCGCCGGTCACGGCGCTGCGCGCGCGTGCCACCAGCTGGCTGAGCCGGCCCGTCAGCTGGGGGTCGGGTGCGCTGGACTGGATGAGGGAGAGGTGGGTGGCGGTGCGCTGGTACAGGGCGACGAGCTCGTCCGCCTCGGCCCCGTTGAGCCGGCGGCCGCGGCGGAGCAGGGCGTCGAGGCGGTCCCATTCTGCTCGGTGTGCGGAGACGAAGACGTCCAGGTCCATGGGGTCCGCCTGCTCCTCGGCTGGTCGTCCACTGCTCGTCGTGGATGCTCCTGATGCCGTCAGCTTGTCGTACTGCGGCGCGATGCGCCCTCAGCTTGGCAGACTTGCGGTTCACGGGGCAGGCCAGGGGAAGGACGACGGGCGTGAGTGAGTTGGTGACCGGCGAGGCGGTGGCGCTCGAACTGCGGCCCGCGAAGCTGCCGAGCAGGGCGCTCGCGGTGCTGCTCGACCTGGTCGTGGCCGTGGTCGTGTACATCGGCGCGTCGCTGGCGCTGGTGGCGGCGACGTCGTCTCTGGACGAGGCCGCTCAGGTCGCGCTGTCGATCGCCACCTTCCTGCTGGTACTGGTCGGTGGGCCGATCGCGGTGGAGACGCTCAGTCATGGCCGTTCGCTGGGGAAGCTCGCGTTCGGGCTGCGTGTGGTGCGGGACGACGGTGGCCCCGTCCGGTTCCGGCACGCTCTTGTCCGCGGCGCCATCGGCGTAGTCGAGATCCTGATGACGTTCGGGGTGGTGGCCTGCATCGCCTCGCTGGTGTCGGCGCGGGGGCGGCGGCTCGGCGACGTGTTCGCGGGCACCCTCGTCGTACGCGAGCGGATCCCCGCCGGGCGTACCGGTCAGGTGCCGCCCCCGCCGCCCTGGCTCGCGGGGCGGTTCGCCGAGCTAGATCTGTCGGCCGTGCCGGACGGACTGTGGCTCGCGGTCCGGCAGTACCTGACGCGGATGCAGCAGCTCGACCCCCAGGTGTCCTGGGAGATGGCTCAGCGGCTCGGGGCCGACGTCGCGGCTCGCACGGGGGCCTCCGTGCCGCACGGCGAGCACCCTGCGGCTTTTCTGGCCGCCGTGGTCCAGGAACGGCAGTCTCGCGAGGCCAGGCGGGCCTTCGGCGGGGCCGGGTCCGTCGCGCCGGCGGGCTCGCCCGCACCCTTCGTCTCCGGGGACCCCGCCGAGGGCGCGGGTCCCTCGGCGGTCGGCGGTGGTGTGCCCGGTGGTTACCCTCCGCCCTGGCCCCGGCCGTCCGCGCCGGACACGCGTCAGGCTCCAGCCGACCGGCCGGCCACCGGATTCGCGCCGCCCGCCTGAGCGGCCGTCGGCGGACCGGCGGGCCGGCGGCTCAGTCGAACGCCGACGGCGGTGACTGAAGGTCCTCCAGCTCGATCCCGGGCGCGGACAGGACCACGTCCCCGGCGATGTGCACGGTGTGCCGTTCGCCCGTGTCCAGGGCTGTGACCTGGTACTCGTCCACGGTCAGGGGGCCGTTGTCAGTGGCGTGTGCTTCGCTGTCCAGCAAGGTCCAGGACTGGTCCAGGGTGCGGGGGGCGAGGACCGGGTCGGTGAAGGCGACCAGGCGCACGCGGGTTTCCGCGGAGGAGGGGGTGAGGCGCAGGAGACGGGCGGTGGCGACGAGGAACGCGGGGGACGTGCCGGTGAAGGCGTGGGCGCGCACATTGCCTTCGGTGGCATGGGTTCCGGTGGCGTCGGTGCGGACCCAGGTGACGCCGTCGAGGGCGGCGCCTCGCACCTGCCAGCCTCCCGCGTGCATCTCGAGGCGGATGGGGCGGCCGAGGTCGTCCAGAGCGAGGTCGACCGAACCCCGGTGATCGCCGGTGGGGGTGGTCAGCTGGGAGACGTAGCGCCAGCCCGAGGGGCCGGGCGCGCACTGGAAGTGCTCTTCGGCGAGGGGGGTGTGATCGTGCGGATCGTGGAGCGAATATCGGCCGCGGGGCATGGGGGTCCTGGATCTTGACGGGCCGGCGGTCCGGCTACGGCTGCTGGTCCGGCCCGAGGCCAAAGGGGCAGGCCCCCGGCACGGGGGTGCGGGGGCCTGCCTCTGCGGTTCTTCGGACCTGCCGCCGGAGAGCGGGGCGGTGCACCGGTGTGCTCCCCGGCGTGCGGGACCGTGGACTCAGTAGCGGTAGTGGTCCGACTTGTACGGGCCGTCGACCTCCACACCGATGTAGGAGGCCTGCTCGGGGCGCAGCTTGGTGAGCTTCACGCCGAGCGCGTCCAGGTGGAGGCGGGCGACCTTCTCGTCGAGGTGCTTGGGCAGCACGTAGACGCCGGTCGGGTACTCGTCGGGCTTGGTGAACAGCTCGATCTGGGCCAGGGTCTGGTCCGCGAAGGAGTTGGACATCACGAACGACGGGTGACCGGTGGCGTTGCCCAGGTTCAGCAGGCGGCCCTCGGACAGCACGATGATGACCTTGCCGTCGGGGAACTTCCAGGTGTGGACCTGCGGCTTGACCTCGTCCTTGACGATGCCCGGGATCTGGGCGAGGCCGGCCATGTCGATCTCGTTGTCGAAGTGGCCGATATTGCCGACGATGGCCTGGTGCTTCATCTTCGCCATGTCCGACGCGAGGATGATGTCCTTGTTGCCAGTGGTGGTGACGAAGATGTCGGCGGTCTCGACGACCTCGTCCAGGGTGGTGACCTGGTAGCCGTCCATCGCGGCCTGCAGGGCGCAGATCGGGTCGATCTCGGTGATGATCACTCGGGCGCCCTGGCCGCGCAGGGACTCCGCGCAGCCCTTGCCCACGTCGCCGTAGCCGCAGACGACGGCGGTCTTGCCGCCGATGAGGACGTCGGTGGCGCGGTTGATGCCGTCGACCAGGGAGTGGCGGCAGCCGTACTTGTTGTCGAACTTCGACTTGGTGACGGCGTCGTTGACGTTGATCGCCGGGAAGAGGAGGACGCCGTCGCGCTGCATCTCGTACAGGCGGTGGACGCCGGTGGTGGTCTCCTCGGTCACGCCGCGGATCTCCGAGGCGAGCTGGGTCCACTTCTGGGGGTTCTCACCCAGGGTGCGGTGCAGCAGCTGGAGGATGACGCGGTGCTCGTCGGACTCGGCGGTCTCCAGGCCGGGGACCTTGCCGTCCTTCTCGTACTCGACGCCCTTGTGGACGAGGAGGGTGGCGTCGCCGCCGTCGTCCAGGATCATGTTGGGGCCGCCGGTGGCGCTGTCCGGCCAGGTCAGCGCCTGCTCGGTGCACCACCAGTACTCCTCCAGGGTCTCGCCCTTCCAGGCGAAGACCGGGACGCCCTGCGGGGCGTCGGGGGTGCCGTCGGGGCCCACCGCGATGGCGGCGGCCGCGTGGTCCTGGGTGGAGAAGATGTTGCAGGAGGCCCAGCGGACCCGGGCGCCGAGGGCGACCAGGGTCTCGATGAGGACGGCGGTCTGCACGGTCATGTGCAGCGAGCCGGTGATGCGGGCGCCGGCGAGGGGCTGGGCCTCGGCGTACTCCTTGCGGAGCGCCATCAGGCCCGGCATCTCGTGCTCGGCGAGGGTGATCTCCTTGCGGCCGAACTCGGCCAGGGAGAGGTCGGCGACCTTGAAGTCCTGTCGGCTGTCGACAGTCGTCATTGCGAGCTGCTCCTCGGGGTTGGGTCGAGGTGGGTACGGCTGGTCTGCGCGGCGGCGGACACAGGGGTGCCCGAGAAGAGGACACAGGCATGCCCACGTGCGCGCAGCGCAGTCCGTCGGAGGCCCTCTCTCCCTCGGCCGGTCCGCCTGGGGACCGCCCGACCGCCATCAGCAGCGACGTCTGGCTCCGTCCCAAGCTACACCGGGAAGCGCGGCGACCCCCAGTCCGCCTTGGAAGAGTTCACGTCATCCGGGGGTGGGCGGGGCCTTCCTCGGTGAGGGCGGCCCCGGTCGCCGGGGCGGGAGTCAGTGGCCTGCGGCGTGCGGGTTGGGGCCGCCCGGGGTCGCCTCCGGGTCCGGGCCCTTGGCTGCCTCGGCCTCGCTGTAGATGTCGGGTTCCAGGTAGATCACGCGGGCGATGGGGACGGCGGCGCGGATGCGGGCCTCGGCCGCGTCGATGGCGTTGGCGACCTCGGTGGCCGTGTCGTCGTGCTGGACGGCGATCTTGGCGGCGACCAGCAGCTCCTCGGGGCCGAGGTGGAGCGTGCGCATGTGGATGACGCCGGTGACGGTGTCGCCGTCGACCATCGCGGCCTCGATCTTCTTGACCTCCTCGATGCCCGCGGCCTCGCCGAGCAGCAGCGACTTGGTCTCGGCGGCGAGCACCAGGGCGATGCAGACCAGCAGGACACCGATGCAGACGGTGCCGATGCCGTCCCAGACGCCGTCGCCGGTGAGCAGGGCGAGGCCGACGCCGCCGAGGGCGAGGACCAGGCCGATGAGCGCGCCGAAGTCCTCCAGCAGGACGACGGGCAGCTCGGGCGCCTTGGCGCGGCGGATGAACTGCGACCAGGACAGCTTGCCGCGCAGTTCGTTGGACTCCTTCATGGCCGTGCGGAAGGAGAAGCCCTCGGCGATGATCGCGAAGACCAGCACGCCCACCGGCCAGTACCAGTGCTCGACCGCGTGGGGGTGGGTGATCTTCTCGTAGCCCTCGTAGATGGCGAACATGCCGCCGAGGGAGAACAGGACGATCGAGACGAGGAACGCGTAGATGTAGCGCTCGCGGCCGTAGCCGAAGGGGTGCTGGGGGGTCGCCTCGCGCTGTGCCTTCTTGCCGCCGATCAGCAGCAGGAACTGGTTGCCCGAGTCGGCGACCGAGTGGACGCCTTCGGCGAGCATCGACGACGAGCCGCTGAACGCGAAGGCCACGAACTTCGATGCCGCGATCGCGAGGTTGGCGCCGAGTGCCGCCACGATCGCCTTGTTACCGCCTGACGCGCTCATGTGTCCGCGATGTCCCTTCGCCCTCGTCCGTCTACGCCGTCCAGGCGTGTGCCCGTTTTTGCCCGTGCTTTGCCGGTGGGCCATTGTTGCAGCCCGCCCGGGCGGCGCCGCGTCAGGTATCCACAGTCCCGGTCATACGATCACAGTGGCGCGGAAGACGGTGCCCGCACCGGAGACTTCGGCCTTCTCCCCGGCCGGGACGAAGACCGACTGACCGGGGGCCAGCTCGTGCTCACCGGCCCGGACGGACCCGGCCGTGCAGAGCAGGATCTGCGGGGTGTCGAGGGTGAGGTCGCGGGCGGTGCCGCCCTCGGACAGGACGTACCGGGAGAGCCGGAACTCGTCGATCGGGGTGTCGTAGACCTCCTCGCCGTCCGGGGCGGCCTCGGGGCGCAGCACGCCGGGGTCGCCCGCCTCGAAGCGGACGACGCGCAGCAGTTCGGGGACGTCGACGTGCTTCGGGGTGAGACCGCAGCGCAGCACGTTGTCGGAGTTGGCCATGATCTCGACGCCGAGGCCGTCGAGGTAGGCGTGCGGGATGCCGGCCCCGAGGAACAGCGCCTCGCCGGGCTTCAGGCGGACGTGGTTGAGGAGCATGGCCGCTATGACGCCGGGGTCGCCCGGGTAGTGGCGGGCGATGCCGGCGTAGGGGGCGTAGTCGCCGCCGAGGCGGGTGCAGGCGGCGGTGGCCTCGGCGACCGTGTGCGCCATCTCGTCCGGGTCGGCGCTGAGGACGGCGGTGAGGACCTCCCGCAGGGCCGTTTCCTCGGGGTGCGCGCGCAGCAGGCCGGCGTACGGCTTCAGGGAGTCGACGCCGAGCCCTTCGAGCAGGCCGGCCGCCTCGGCCGGGGCGCGGAAGCCGCACAGCCCGTCGAACTCGGTGAGCGCGCAGATCAGTTCGGGCTTGTGGTTGGCGTCCTTGTAGTTGCGGTGCGGGGCGTCGACGGGCACGCCGCGCCGCTCCTCGTCGGCGTAGCCCTCCCGGGCCTGCTCCAGGTCGGGGTGCACCTGGAGGGAGAGGGGCGCGCCCGCGGCGAGGATCTTGAGCAGGAACGGCAGCCGGGGGCCGAACCTCGCGACCGCCGCGGGGCCCAGTTCGCGCTCCGGATCCGCGTCGATCACCTCGACGAGCGTCCCGCGCGCGGTGCGCGAGGGAGCGCCCGGGTGGGCGCCCATCCACATCTCCGCCTGTGGTTCGCCGCTCGGTTCGACGCCGAGGAGGTGCGGGATGGCGGTGGTGGAACCCCAGGCGTAGGGGCGGACGGTGTTGTCGAGGCGGTCCATGTGGTTTCTCTGTCTCCGTACGTACGCTGCCCGGCGCCGGCGCCGGGGGGTGTGCCGGTTCCCGACCGGTGTGCCGGTGGCGGGCGCGGGCCGGCCGGTCCGGGCGGACCCGGGGCCGGCGCCCTGAGCAAGGTCAGGCCCTGGAAGCGAGCGCCAGGTAAACGGCGGCGAAATCCGTGACGGCGATCAGTTCCGCGAGGGTCTCCAGTTCGTCGCCCTCCTCCGGTTCGAGCTCGCTGATCGGCGTGTCGTGGCTGAGTGCGAGGTCACGGGCGGCGGGGGCGGCGGTCAGGCCGCCGATCGGACGGTCCCGGAGCAGCACCACGCGCGCGTGCATCGCGGGCGGCTCCTCCACGCGGTCGCGGAAGAAGTCGTCCGGGTCGGCGCTGGCGGCGAGCGGGCCGGCCAGCAGGGCGCTGTGCGCGGCGAGCGCCTCGGGGAGTTCGGCCACGAGGGCGGGGCGGCCGGCGAGTTCGGCGAGGGCGGCTGCGAAGCGGCGGCCGGCGGGTCCGGTCCCGGGGCCCTCCGTCCACACCACGGGGAGCGCGTCGGCGAGTTCGGCGGCGAGGGTCTTGGCCGGGTTGCTGTAGGCCGCGATGGCCGGGCCGCAGCGCTCGGCGATGTGGTCCAGGCGGTCGGCGACCTTCTCCAGGTGGTCCGGCGCCGCGCTGAGCAGGCCGATGCGGTCCAGCAGCGCCAGCAGCGGGGTGAACAGGGCCCAGAAGACGCCCGGGGAGGACGCGGCGAGGGGTTCTTCCTGGTCGTAGGGCGCCGTCGCCATCGGCACGAACATCCCGTGCGCGGCGGCGATCGCCTCGGCGAGCGGGGTGTCGGCCGGGGCGACGGCGACGACCGAGCAGCCTCGCCGGTAGGCCTGCTCGGCGAGCAGGGAGAGGCTGGGCTCGCTGCCGTCCGGGGTGGCGATGAGCAGCAGGTCGACGGAGCCGACCCAGCCCGGGATCTCCCAGCGCAGGGCGCCGGCGGCGGGGGCGACGCCGGTGGGGGCCAGCCTGATGACGGGGCTGCCGGGGCCCGCCAGGGTGCCGAGCAGGTCGGCGGTGTGGGTGGCGGCGGCGCCGGGGCCCGCGATCAGCACGGCGCGGGGGCGGCCGTCGGGCTCGAGACCGGCCACGCCGGCCTCGGCGGCGTGCCGGACGGCGGTGCGGACGCGGGCACCGGCCTCGGCCGCGCCGCGCAGCAGGCCGCGGCGGTCGGCGTCGGCGAGGCCCTCCGGGCTGTCGAGCAGCGATTCGTCGAGCATGGGCGGCAGCCTCCGGTCGCCGGGATCCTGTGCGGGGGTTCGAACGCGGGGGTGGGCGCCTCGCCGTGGCGCGGCGGTGGCTCGGTTACTCGGGGCGGCGGGCCTCGTCGACGAGCAGGACCGGGATGCCGTCGCGGACCGGGTATGCCAGGCCGCAGTCCTGCCCGGTGCAGATCAGCTCGGTGTCCTGCTCCTTGAGGGGGGCGTGACAGGCGGGGCAGGCGAGGATCTCCAGGAGGCCGGCTTCGAGCGGCATGAGGGTGTCCCTTCGGGGCGGATGTTCTGTTGCCGATGTGCTGGTCAGCGTACCGCTGGTGGCGGGGGCGGGGCGGGCCCGCGGGGGCGGCCGGGGCCCGCCGCGCCCGCTGCGGCCGTCCGCCCGGGCCGGGCGGCCGGCTCAGGCCCTGATGATCGCGAGGGCCTCGTCGCGGATCCTGGTCATCGTCGCCTCGTCCTTCGCCTCCGCGTTCAGGCGCAGCAGCGGCTCCGTGTTGGACGGGCGGACGTTGAACCACCAGTCGGCGGCGGAGACCGTGAGGCCGTCGAGGTCGTCGAGGGTGACGTCCGGGCGGCCCGCGTAGGCGGCGCGGATCGCGGCGAGGCGGGCGGCCTGGTCCGCGACGGTGGAGTTGATCTCGCCGGAGCCCGCGTAGCGGTCGTACTGGGCGGTCAGGGCGGAGAGGGGGCCTTCCTGGCCGCCGAGGGCCGCGAGGACGTGGAGGGCGGCCAGCATGCCCGTGTCGGCGTTCCAGAAGTCCTTGAAGTAGTAGTGGGCGGAGTGCTCGCCGCCGAAGATCGCGCCGGAGCGGGCCATCTCGGCCTTGATGAAGGAGTGCCCGACACGGGTGCGGACCGGGGTGCCGCCGTTCTCCCGCACCACCTCCGGGACGGTGCGGGAGGTGATCAGGTTGTGGATGACGGTGCCCCGGCCGCCGGAGCGGGACAGCTCGCGCGCCGCGACCAGCGCGGTGATCGCGGACGGGGAGACGGGGTCGCCGTTCTCGTCCACGACGAAGCAGCGGTCGGCGTCGCCGTCGAAGGCGATGCCGAGGTCCGCGCCCTCCGCCGGGACCCGCTTCTGCAGGTCCACGATGTTGGCCGGGTCGAGGGGGTTGGCCTCGTGGTTCGGGAAGGTGCCGTCCAGTTCGAAGTACATCGGGACGAGGGTCAGGGGCAGGCCGGCGAAGACCGTGGGGACGGTGTGGCCGCCCATGCCGTTGCCCGCGTCGACGACGACCTTCAGGGGCCGGACGGCGGTCAGGTCGACGAGGGAGCGGAGGTGGGCCGCGTAGTCCTGCAGCGTCTCGCGCGTGGTGAGGGTTCCCGGCTCGGCGGCCGGTCGCGGGGCGCCCGACTCCAGCCACCGCTCGACGAGTTCGCGGATCTGCGCCAGGCCCGTGTCCTGGCCGACCGGGGCGGCGCCGGCGCGGCACATCTTGATGCCGTTGTACCGCGCGGGGTTGTGGGAGGCGGTGAACATCGCGCCCGGGAGGTTCAGCGCGCCGGAGGCGTAGTAGAGCTGGTCCGTCGAGCACAGACCGATCTCGGTGACGTCCACCCCGCGGTCGGCCGCCCCGCGCGCGAAGGCGCGGGAGAGGCCGGGGGACGAGGGGCGCATGTCGTGGCCGACGACGACGGCCGTCGCGTCCGTCACCTCGGCGAAGGCGGCGCCGAAGAGGGCGGCCAGTGGCTCGTCCCACTGGTCCGGGACCACTCCGCGTACGTCGTACGCCTTCACGATCTGCGACAGATCAGCAGTCACGGCCAACCCTCCTGAAGTCCTATGGGTGCCCACAAACTACCCGTCGCTGGTGAGAGGCAGGTGTGCGGACACCCGGCGGGCGGGCAAGTGGCCGACGGGCGGCGAGTGGTGGCCGTGGGTCGCCCCGGTGGGTGCGGGATCGGTTCTCCGCCGGATGCGGAGTCAGTTGTCCGGCGAGCGCAGGATGCGCAGGTGCCCGCGGCGGGCCACTTCCATCGGGTCCGGGGTGCGGGCTCCGCCGCCCGCCTCGGCCGCCCGCTGCTGGGGGCGGGCCGCCTCGCGCACGGCGTTGGCAAGCGCTTCCAGGTCGTCTCCGCTGGGCCGCGCGGGAGCGGAGCCGTCGAGGAGGCGGACGACCTCCCAGCCACGGGGCGCGGTGAGGCGCTCGGAGTGCTCGGCGCACAGGTCGTAGCAGTGGGGTTCGGCGTAGGTGGCGAGCGGGCCGAGGACCGCGGTCGAGTCGGCGTAGACGTACGTCAGCGTCGCGACGGCGGGTCGGCCGCAGGCGGTGCGCGAACAGCGACGTACAGGGCTCACGCTGATGGACGGTACCGCACTCTTGAGCGGGCCGCGACGACTCTGCTCCAGGTCACGCCACCGTGTCGTACTTTGAGACGCCACGCGGGCCTCCTCGAACAGGCCTTGCTGACCTGCGCGTACGGGGTCGGGCGGAGTTCGGGGCGGGGAACGTTCCGGTCATGAGTCGGCACAAACACCGTCAATTGCCTTGAGTTCACCGGTCTCGGAGAGTTACGGAAACGAGCCAGACCTTGGCCGGAATGGTCAACCTGTGTCACGTCCGGTGACATGTGCTCGTCCTGCCGCGGGACGGGGGACGCCGGTGGCCGGTTGCCGCGTGGGGCCGGGCGGGTGGAGCGTGCGGGGACTAGGCTTCTGCGGTGATGGACAACCGTGTACCGCCCCGTGCCACCGGCCCCGGGCCCCGTCGCCGTGATCGTCACGGGCGGGGCATGCGAGGGCCGATCGCGCCGCCTCAGGTGCCGCTGGCGGCCAGCCGCGCCGAGGTGTTCGCGGACCTGGTGCAGGACTCCGTTGAGCGTCTCGAGCGGCGGTGGCCGCAACTGGCCGACATGGACTTCATGGTGCTCGAGGTGCCCCGGCTGGAGGGGCGCGGCACGGACGTGTGGAGCGACGAGGCCGTTCCGCTCGGCGGGGTCGTTCCCGCGCGGGACGGACGGCGGGCCCGGGTCGTGGTGTACCGGCGGCCGGTGGAGATCCGGACCAAGGGGCGGGACGAGCGGGCCGCGTTGGTGCACGAGGTCGTGGTGGAGCAGGTGGCGGAGTTGCTGGGGCTGACGCCCGAGACGGTCGATCCCCGGTACGGCGAGGACTGAGCCGGGCTGCCTGCCGCGGGCCTGCCCTGTGGGCGCCCGGGTCCACGCCGGCGCCCGTGCCCGGCGCTGCGGCGGCCCGGTGCGCGCGTCGGGCCGCCGCAGCCGGGCCGGGGTCACTTCTGGAGCAGGGACAGGTCCTCGGTCGTCCGGGGCACTGAGACCAGGCCCCGGTCGGTGGGGAGGGTCTGGATGGTGAAGGCGGGGACGCCGGCCGCCGTGGAGGTGAGGGTGCGGGAGGCGTAGAGGGGGCCTCCGGAGACGGGTTCCACGGTCAGGGCGTAGGTGCCCTTCAGACCGGACGGCGTGAGGGCCGGGACGTCCAGCGTGGTGCCGGACTTGACGGTGTAGGTCTTCGTGACCGGGGCGCCGCCCTCGCTGCCCGCCGAGGCCGTGACCCTGACCGTGCTGGTCGCCGTGGGGGCCGTCAGGGAGAGGGTCGAGGTCTTGCCGCGGTTGTCCGCCGAGGTCGCCCGCTTGCCGACGGGGGCCGTGGCGGGGATGAAGGCCGTCTCCTGCTTGGCTCCCTTGCCCCGGACCACCCGCAGCGCCGCCACCACCGGCACGGACTGGTCGGTGGGCGTGAGCACCAGGGAGCCCGCCTCGCCGCGGGTGACGTCGCCGAGGTCGGCCGCGGTCGTCATGCCGGCCTTGACGTGCAACGTCTCGTTGCCCGCCGGGGTGATCAGACCGTCGGGCGAGGCCAGCCGGATCTTGAGGTCCGCGTCGGCGTCGCCGGGAGTGAAGGCGATCAGGCGGACGTCGGTGGCGTCCTTCGGGATGCCGGGCAGCACCAGGCCGGCGGACGGGTCGTCGGCGGCGGCCAGCCAGTCGCCGCCCACCTTGTCGTCCAGGGCCTGCACCGCCGCGCCGACCCGGCCGCTGCGCACGCTGACGTGGACGGTGAGGTCCGTCTGCCGTTCGTCGGTGAGCGTGGACAGCAGGATCGGCTCGCTCCCGTGCGGGGGGATCGTGAAGCCGTCCGGCACCGAGGACTTGATCGCGCCGTCCTTGCCGTACAGCTCGATGTCGACGACGGCGGCGGAGTCCTCGGGGTTGGTCAGGTGCACGTAGTCGGTGCGGTCGGCGGCCGTGCTGGCGCCCGGGAACCAGAACTCGGTGTCGGGGGCGGTGCAGTTGACGCCCTGCAGTCCCCGGCCCGTGCCCGCGACCACCTCGGTGGTCTCCTGCACGGTCCAGCCGGGGGCGTACTTGCCGTCGGCGGTGCCGACCTGTGCGGGAGTGTCGGCGCCGGAGGTGTCGCCGGTGGCCGGGGTGCCGGGGCTCTTCGGGGTGAGGACGGGTGCGGCGGGCTTCTTCCCGGCGCCCTTCTTGGACCCGCTCGTGCCGTCCGCCGACTGCTCGGTGGCCGCCTGGAGTTGGGCCTTGCCGCCGCTCGCCGTGCCCTTGGTGACGGGCGTGAACGACGTGTACGAGGTGTCGGCGATGTCGGAGGAGCTCGGCGCCGGGCACAGCAGGCTGGTCCGCTCCACGGGCAGCTCGGCGGCCGCCGTGGCCGGGTCCGCGCCGGGGGCGGCCGGTGTGTCGAGCGCGGCGAAGGCGGTGACGGCGGCCAGCGCGGTCGTGCAGGCGATCAGGGACAGGGTGGTGCGGTTCACTGCTGGCTCCCGTCGGGGCGCTCGCTGCCGGTGCCGTACTGCTGCTGGGCCGGGTCGTAACCGTGCTGGTACGCCTGCTCGTCGTACGCCTGCTGCTCGGGCGTGCCGCCGTAGGCGTAGGGGTCGTACTGGCCGTTCTGGTAGGGGTCGGGCTGGTACGCCTGCTGGTCGTAGCCCTCGCCCTGGTACTGGCCGGCGCCGTGGTACTGGCCGGTGCCGTAACCGGCGTACTCGCCGCCCGCGTAGTCCCAGTCGCCGTACGCCGGCTGCTGGGGGACGGCGGCCGCCGGGGTCTCCTCGGGAACGGCCGCGGGGGCCTCCTGCGGAGCGGGCGGCACGCTGTCGGGGCCGGGCTGCTCCGGGACGGCCGCCTCCTCGGCCTGGGCGCGCAGCCGGCGGGCACGGCGGCCCTCGCCGGAGGCGTCCTGGGCGGGCAGCGGCTGCTCCTCGGGCAGGTCGTCGTCGATGTCGCGGCGGCGGCCGGGCAGGGCGAGGACGACCAGGACGAGGGCGAGCGCGCCCTGGACCCACAGCCAGGCGGTGTGGGTGACCGGGTCGTCGTGCACGACGTCCAGCCGACCGCCGTCGGCCGGCAGCCGGAAGCCCTGCGCCCAGCCGTCGACCGTGGTGCGGGTGAGCGGCCTGCCGTCCAGGGTGGCCGTCCAGCCGTCGGAGACGGCGTCGGCCAGGCGCAGGACGCGGCCGCGGGATCCTGCCGGGATGGTGGTGTGGATCTCCACCGGTCCGGCGGCGACGGACTGGGCGGTGCCGGTGCCGCCCGCGGGCACGATGGTGGCGCGGGAGACCTGCCGGCCGACGCGCCACAGGGCGCTGCCGTCCTGCTGGCTGAGCCGGCTGAGCCCGGGGGTGGCGTCGAGGACGCGGGTGATCTCGCGGGGTGCGCCCTTGTGGACGAGGACGTACCGCACGGCGAAGCCGCCGAGCTGGCCCGCCTGGTCGGCGCCGGAGCCCGCCACCAGGTTGGCGACGACCTTGTCGAGCCTGGCGTTCTCCCCGTCGGTGGCGGCGAGTTCGGCGTCTCCCATGCGGGCGCCGGAGCCGCGGACCAGGCTGTAGCGCACGTGTGCGGTGGATTCGCTGTCCAGGACCAGGGTGCGGGCCTGGTCGCGGGTGGCGGCGTCCTCGGCGACGAACGCGGGAACCTGCACCGGGTCGCGGCGCTCCAGCGGGCCGTCGGCGCCGCCGATCATCCAGCCGGCGGCGACGAGCAGCGGGCCCGCGGCGGAGGCGAAGGCGATCAGGGCGGCGACGGGCTGGCGCCAGCCGAAGCTCTGCTCAGCCACGCGCGCGCGTGCCCCGTCGGCGCCCAGGGCCGCGGCGGCCAGCAGGGCGATGCCGTAGACGAGGGTGGCCGGGCCGGCCCAGGCGGAGCGGTTGGACAGGACGGCGAAGACCAGGCCGACCAGGGCGGCGGCCCAGGCGGTCCGGATGCCCAACTGGCGCTCGGAGCGCAGCAGCGCGGCCAGGGCGGCCAGGACGATGCCGATGAGCATCAGGCCGTCGACGGTGCCGGGACCGCCGGGACCGGCGCCGAGCAGGTCGAGCGCGGAGGCGCTGGAGCCGCCGTACTCCAGGCCCGCCTCGGTGAAGAAGCCGGTCGGGAGCAGGGTCAGCGACCAGGGGGCGAGGACCAGCAGCGGGGTGCCGAGCTGGGCCAGGAAGCGCAGGAGGTGGGCGACGAGGTCGCCGCGGCGCAGGACCAGCACGCCGATGCCGAGGATCAGCGCGATGGGCCAGACGATCGGGGTGAACGCGGTGGTGACGGTCAGCAGCAGCGCGTACGCCCAGGTGGCGCGCCAGCTTCCGCGCGCGCCGGAGGCGTGGGTGAGACCGCTCGCGGCGATGCCCGCGCGCGCGATGAGCGGCAGCAGCACGGCGAGGACGGCGGTGCCGATGCGGCCGCCGGCCAGCGCGCCGGTGGCGGCGGGCAGGAAGGCGTAGGCGATCGCGGCCCAGGCGCGCAGCAGGCGGGAGGTGACGAGGGGCCGGGAGGCGAAGTAGGCGGTGAGGCCGGCCAGGGGGACCGAGCAGACCAGCAGCACGGTGACGGCGAGCCCGGTGGAGCCGAACAGGATCGAGGCGAGCGTCGCGACGATGGCGAGGTAGGGCGGTGCGGCGGCGGTGCCGCCGGCGCCCACCGGGTGCCAGGCGTCCAGGTAGCGGGACCAGAGGTCGCCGGCGCTCGCCGGGGCGGGCAGCAGGGCGCCGCCCGCGAGGGCGCCGCCGCCGAGCAGGGCGCGGCAGGCGACGAGGGAGACCAGGAGCAGCCCCAGGAAGAGGACCGGGCCCGGCTTGCGGGCGATCCGCTTCAGCCGGGCGAACTGCTCGATCTCCAGGAAGTCGGCGTCGTCGCCGCCGGGCCCGGACTCCACGGCGCCGCCGTGCCGGCCGGCGGAGGAGGTGTCGGTGTCGGAGCCGTTGGAGAAGTTGCCCGCGATCTGCTCCACGGTGGCGCGGATGGTCGCGCCCGGGGGCGGGAAGAGCCGGCGCAGCTCCGTCCTGTCGATCTGGGAGGGGCCGCGGCGGCGCCGTCCGGCGAGGATCCGCTCGGGCCGCAGCAGGGTGCCCAGCAGACCGCGGATCTCGTCGACGGCCTGCCCGGGGACCTTGCCCACGAGGTAGGCGACGGTCCGAAGGAGGGTGCCGAGGACGAGCCGCAGCAGCACCCAGGGCAGCGCGGCCGTGCGGACGTTGACGAGCAGGGTGTAGATGGCGCCGGCCTTGTCGACCTTGTGCGGGGAGGCGGCGGTGCGGCCCACGCAGTCGACGGTGCGGCGCTCGCGGGAGGCCGCCTCGGCGTGCCGTACGACCGCCTCGGGGGCGACGAGGACCCGGTGGCCGGCCGCGTGCGCCCGCCAGCACAGGTCGACGTCGTCGCGCATCAGGGGCAGCCGGCGGTCGAATCCGCCGAGCTGCTCGAAGACGTCGCGGCGCACCAGCATGCCGGCGGTGGACACGGACAGTACGGTGCGGACGTGGTCGTGCTGGCCCTGGTCCTGTTCCCGGCGGTCGAGACCCGTCCAGCGGCGGCCGGAGTTGGCGATGGAGACGCCGACCTCCAGCAGTTGCCTGCGGTCGTACCAGCCGCGCAGCTTGGGTCCGACGATCGCCACGTCTTCGCGGCCGAGTTCGAGTTCGTTGTCGACGACCCTGAGCAGCTGGGCGAGGGCGTCGGGTTCGGGGGCGCAGTCGTCGTGCAGCAGCCAGAGCCACTGGATGGGTTCGCCGTGGGGCAGTTCGGGCAGGTCGTAGGCGTCGTCGCGCCACGAGCGCGTGACCGGGTCCCAGCCGCTGGGGCGCCTGAGGTACGGCAGTTCGTCCGGGGTGAGGAGGGGGGCGACGCGGGTCGCCTCCTCCACCGCCTGTCCGAAGCCGGTGCGGCGGGCCAGGTGCAGCACGCGGTCGTCACCGAGGGCCTCGGCGACCAGCCGGGCGGAGTCGTCCGCGCTGCCGGTGTCGGCCGCCACCGCGTTCTGGACGGGGCGTTCCTGGCCGAGCAGCCCGGCCAGCGCGTCGGGCAGCCAGCGGGCGCCGTCGTGGGAGACGAGGACCGCGGTCACCACATGACGCGGGAACTCAGGGTGGGCAGCCGGGTCTTGAGCTGCTGTTTGGCTGTGCACGGACATCGAGGTACGGGCCCCGGTTCGATGGACTGCGGTGGACGCCTGTGCCCCGAGGGGACAGCGGTGCGTCTCGGACGAGCGACCACACTATCGGCTGACCATGACGACGGCCCGCCGCCTGTGGACAACCCACGGGCGACGGGCCGTTCGTGACATCCGCGGGGCCGCGGTCCGGCCGCTCGGCGGTGCGGTGACCGGAGGGTGGCCGGCCGCCGGTCAGACGGCGGCCTTCTTCAGCCGGCGGCGCTCACGCTCGGACAGACCGCCCCAGATGCCGAAGCGCTCGTCGTTGGCGAGGGCGTACTCGAGGCATTCGGAGCGCACCTCGCAGGCGAGGCAGACCTTCTTCGCCTCTCTCGTCGAGCCGCCCTTCTCCGGGAAGAAGGACTCGGGGTCGGTCTGGGCGCACAGTGCGCGCTCCTGCCAGCCGAGTTCCTCGTCCGCGTCGTCGACCAGCAGTTGCTGCACCAGCTCGGTCATGTGCGCCCCTCGTCTGTCTTCACGTCTCCCCGTGCGTAGCCGCTACCGATTTCGGCTGAACGACACGAGTGAAATTACAAGTGTGCTGCTCCGGGCGAGTCAAGCCGAGATCTGCTATTGAGCCCGTTATTCACTCTGCGGAACCAAGGCCATGCGGAAAGTGTTCAAATCGGCATAAACCCTGACACGCAGAACGAGGGCCAGAGGGGCGGCGAACCCGCACAGGCCTCTGTACGAAGAAGGACGCCCCCGCGTTCGATCTCGTTCCGGCGAGGCTCGAGCGCTCGGTTGTGCGCCATGTGTCCCGGGATCCGGGTGAACAAACCTTTCACCTGACAGATGAACCGGATGAGGTGAACCATGTCGCACTTTCCGGGCGTCGAGTTGACAGCCCGAGTGTGAACCGGTGTCCTATTGGGCATGCTCGCGAACTTGGCACCCGCATCGACCCGCACCGCCGGGTCCCTCGGTGCCGCACGCGCGCGCTGTAGCTGTTGTTGCTGTCCCAGCTGTTGAGCCCATCGCGCTCCGGCTGCTCCCGAGCCCATCCCGGCCCGGCCGCGTTCCCCTGTCCCTGAACTCCACCCGGGACATCTCTCCTCGCCCGTGACCCGGGCGGACGCAGAGCGACACCCAGCCCCCACTCCCGCCGAGGAACCCCCTCACGCTATGAACAGCGACAACGACCTCCAGATCGCCGGCGACATCCTCGAAGTCCCGCACCTGCTCCAGCCGCCGCGCGAGCACCCCGCCACCGTCGCCGAGTTCGTGGGCCTCGCCCGCGCCATCGCCGCCGACCGCGCCCAGTGGGCGCACCTCGTCCGCTACGACGCCACCACCCGCTGGTACCACCGGCTGCGCACCGGCCCCGGCTACGAGGTGTGGCTGCTTTCCTGGGTGCCCGGCCAGGGCAGCGGGACGCACGGCCACGGCCGCTCCTCCGGTGTCCTCACCGTCCTCGAGGGGACGCTGACCGAGCGCACGGAGCGGGGCACGCGCGCGCTGGCGGCCGGCGCCCAGCGGGTGTTCGCGCCGGGTTACGCGCACGAGGTGCTGAACGACGCCCTGGAGCCGGCGGTGAGCCTGCACGTGTACTACCCGGGCCTGACCGAGATGCCGATGCACTCCTCGCCGCACTGCGAGGCCCGGACCGAGCCGCGTCCGGTGACTGCCTGACACGATGTCGCACCCGCCTGCGAGACTTGGGCCATGCGCATTGTGGTTCTGGCAGGCGGCATCGGTGGTGCCCGGTTCCTGCGCGGTCTGAAGCGGGCCGTGCCGGACGCGGACGTCACGGTGATCGGCAACACCGGCGACGACATCCACCTCTTCGGGCTGAAGGTCTGCCCGGACCTCGACACGGTGATGTACACGCTGGGCGGCGGCATCAACGAGGAGCAGGGCTGGGGGCGGACGGACGAGACCTTCCACCTCAAGGAGGAGCTGGCGGCCTACGGGGTCGGCCCGGAGTGGTTCGGGCTCGGCGACCGTGACTTCGCCACGCACATAGTGCGGACGCAGATGCTGGGCGCGGGCTATCCGCTGAGCGCGGTCACCGAGGCGCTCTGCGACCGCTGGAAGCCCGGGGTACGGCTGATCCCGATGACCGACGACCGCGTGGAGACCCATGTGGCCGCGGTGGTCGACGGCGAACGCAAGGCGATCCACTTCCAGGAGTACTGGGTGCGGCTGCGCGCCTCGGTCACGGCCGAGGCGGTCGTGCCGGTCGGCGCCGAGCAGGCCAAGCCGGCGCCGGGCGTGCTGGAGGCCATCGCCGAGGCGGACGTCATCCTCTTCCCGCCGTCCAACCCGGTGGTGTCCATCGGCACCATCCTGGCCGTGCCGGGCATCCGGGAGGCGATCGCGGAGGCCGGCGTGCCCGTGGTCGGCCTGTCCCCCATCGTCGGGGACGCGCCGGTGCGCGGCATGGCCGACAAGGTGCTCGCCGCGGTCGGCGTTGAGTCCA
The DNA here is from genome assembly GCF_007176755.1 of Streptomyces sp. 1-11. Lineage (GTDB taxonomy): Bacteria > Actinomycetota > Actinomycetes > Streptomycetales > Streptomycetaceae > Streptomyces. Next base: position 484,857 of record NZ_BJTV01000005.1, on the reverse strand, counting down.
CGGCCGCCGCGGTCGCCGAGCACTACGGCTCGGGGCTGCTGGACGGCTGGCTCGTCGACACGGTCGACGCGGGCGTGGTCGGACGCGTGGAGGCGGACGGGATCCGCTGCCGGGCCGTGCCGCTGATGATGACCGACGTCGACGCGGCCGCGCAGATGGCGCGCGAGGCGCTGGCGCTGGCCGAGGAGGTGCGGGGAGCGTGAGCGGTGAGCGCCCGGAGTACCGGGTCTGGGCCCCGTCCGGGATCGGCGAGGTGCAGCCCGGTGACGACCTCGCCAAGCTGATCGCCGCCGCCGAGCCCGGACTCGCCGACGGCGACGTGCTGCTGGTCACGTCCAAGATCGTGTCCAAGGCGGAGGGCCGCGTCGTCCGGGCGGACGACCGCGAGTCCGCGATCGACGCGGAGACCGTGCGGGTGGTGGCCCGGCGCGGCGCCCTGCGCATCGTCGAGAACCGGCAGGGCCTGGTGATGGCCGCCGCCGGGGTCGACGCCTCCAACACCCCTTCGGGCACCGTGCTGCTGCTCCCCGAGGACCCGGACGCGTCCGCGCGCGCGATCCGCGACGGGCTGCGCGACGCGCTCGGCGTGCGGGTCGGCGTCGTCGTCACCGACACCTTCGGCCGGCCCTGGCGCGCGGGCCTCACGGACGTCGCCATCGGCGCCGCCGGGGTGCGCGTCCTGGACGACCTGCGCGGGGGCGCCGACGCGCACGGCAACCCGCTGAGCGCCACCGTCGTCGCCACCGCCGACGAACTGGCCGCGGCGGGCGACCTGGTCAAGGGCAAGGCCGCCGGACTCCCGGTCGCCGTGGTGCGCGGGCTGCCACACGTGGTGGACGGCGCGGACGGCGAGGGAGCGCGGGCGTTGGTGCGTACCGCGCGGGACGACATGTTCCGGCTCGGCACGTCCGAGGCGGTGCGGGAGGCCGTGACCCGGCGCCGTACCGTGCGGGCCTTCACCGACGAGCCCGTGGACCCCGGCTCGGTCCGGCGCGCGGTGGCCGCGGCGGTCACCGCGCCCGCACCCCACCACACCACGCCCTGGCGGTTCGTGCTGCTGGAGTCCGCGGCGTCGCGGACGCGGTTGCTCGACGCGATGCGGGACGCCTGGATCGCCGATCTGCGCCGCGACGGCAAGAGCGAGGAGTCCATCGCCAAGCGGGTCCGGCGCGGGGACGTGCTCCGCAACGCCCCGTACCTGGTCGTGCCCTGCCTCGTCATGGACGGGTCGCACACCTACGGGGACGCCCGGCGGGACGGCGCCGAGCGGGAGATGTTCGTCGTCGCGACGGGCGCGGGCGTGCAGAACCTCCTGGTCGCGCTGGCCGGGGAGCGGCTGGGCTCGGCCTGGGTCTCGTCGACGATGTTCTGCCGGGACGTGGTGCGCGAGGTGCTCGAGCTGCCGGCGGACTGGGACCCCATGGGCGCGGTGGCGGTGGGCCATCCGGCCGAGGAGCCGAAGGCGCGGCCGGAGCGGGACGCGGGGGCGTTCATCGAGGTGCGGTGAGTTCCGTGGGCGGAGTGGCGCCCGGCGCCCCGGGTGACCGCCTAGTCTCGTAGGACACCCCCGGCATCCGAGGAACCCACCAGTGGCAGGACGATTCGCTCCGCGTCCCACGCGTACGACCGTGCGCGGCGGGCACGCCGGTGTGCCCGCCGGCGCCGCCGGGATACCCCGGCAGGCCACGGGGCCCGCACCCGCGCGCGTGCGGCGCTGGGTCCCGGAGGGGCCGCTCGATCTCGGGCTGGTGCTGGGTCCGCTGCGGCGCGGGCCCGGCGACCCGACGTTCCGGACCACACCGGACGGGTCCGTGTGGCGGGCCGCCCGGACACCGGCCGGCCCGGGCACACTGCGGGTGCGCGCGTACGGCGGTGAGGTGCTCGGCGAGGCGTGGGGGCCCGGTGCGCAGTGGCTGCTGGAGCGCCTGCCCCGGCTGCTGGGCGCCGACGACGACCCGGACGCGTTCGTGCCCCGGCACCGGGTGGTGGCGCTGGCACGGCACCGGCGGCCGGGGCTGCGGCTGACGCGGACCGGGCTGGTGCTCGAGTCGCTGATTCCGTCGGTGCTGGAGCAGAAGGTCACCACCGACGAGGCGTACCGGGCGTGGCGGTTGCTGGTGCGGAGGTTCGGGGAGCCGGCGCCCGGGCCCGCGGGAGTGTCCGAGCGACCGATGTGGGTGATGCCCGCGGCGCGGACGTGGGCGCTGATTCCCTCCTGGGAGTGGCACCGGGCCGGCGTCGACGACAAGCGGGCCTCGACGATCCTGCGCGCCGTGCGGGTCGCCGCGCGGCTCGAGCAGGCGGTGGGGATGCCGGCGGCCGAGGCGCGGGCGCGGCTGGAGGTCGTGCCGGGGATCGGGCCGTGGACGTCGGCGGAGGTGGTGCAGCGCAGTCACGGGGCGGCGGATGCGGTGACCGTCGGGGATCTGCATCTGCCGGGGATCGTGGGGTGGGCGCTGGCCCGGAACCGGGACGCCGATGACGCGGAGATGCTGCGGTTGCTGGAGCCGTATGCGGGGCAGCGGCATCGGGCGGCGCGGTTGATTCTGCTGAGTGGGCAGGTGCCGGGGCGGCGGGCGCCGAAGATGCCTCGGGTGGATATCGGGTTGCTGTAGGGCTTTGCTGGGGTGGGCTGGGCTTGGCTGGGCCGGACTGGCTCGCCGGCTGGCCGGCTGAGTGGGCCGGCTGGGGCTGGCGCTCTTCGGCAGGTGCTCGGCCTCTTTGCTGGACTTGGGGGCGTTTCGCTGGCCCGCGCTCGCGGGGTGCCGCTGCGCCCACCCGTGCCGCCCCTAGCGGCACGCATGCCCGCAGCTACGCGGGCCACGGTGCCCATAGCTGCGCGCGCCCCCGTGCCCGTGGCTGGCCGCACCCCGGTCTCTGCCGTCACGCGAGCCCGGTGCCCGTAGCTGCGCGCGCCCCGGCGCCCGTGGCTGGCCGCGCCCCCGTGTCTGCCGTCAGGCAAGCCCGGTCCCCGTAGCCGCGCGCGCCCCGGCGCCCGCCGCGGGCCGGGGCCGGGGGCGGGGCGGGGCGGGGCGGGGTGGGGTGGGGTGGGGTGGGGTGGGGTGGGGTGGGGTGGGAGGTGTCTACTGGTCGGAGGAGAAGCGGAGGGCGGCTGGGGGGATGTGGGCGTCGCACCAGACGCGGACGCCCTCGCGGAGTTCGTTGTCGGGGCCGACCACCGCGCCGTCGCCGACGACCGTGCCGGTGAGGACGGAGCGTTCGCCGATCCGGGCGCGGCTGCCGATGAGGGAGTCGGTGATGACGGCGCCGGGCTCGATGACCGCGCCGGGCAGGATCGTCGAGCCGGAGACCCGGGCGCCGTCCGCGACGAACGCGCCCTCGCCGACCACCGTGCCGCCGGTGAGCTTCGCGTCCGGGGCGACGACGGCCGTGGGCAGGACCAGCCGGTCCCCGCAGCGGCCGGGGACGGCCGGGGACGGGGCGCGGCCGAGCACCAGGTCCGCGGAGCCGCGCACGAAGGCCGCGGGGGTGCCGAGGTCGAGCCAGTACGTCGAGTCCACCATGCCCTGCAGATGGGCCCCGGCGGACAGCAGGTCCGGGAAGGTCTCGCGCTCGACGGAGACCGGCCGGCCCGCCGGGATGGTGTCGATCACGGAGCGGCGGAAGACGTACGCCCCCGCGTTGATCTGGTCGGTGACGATCTCCTCCGGCGTCTGCGGCTTCTCCAGGAAGGCGAGCACGCGGCCGGTCTCGTCGGTCGGGACCAGGCCGTAGGCGCGCGGGTCCGTCACCTTCGTCAGGTGCAGGGACACGTCCGCGCCGGTCGACTCGTGGGTGTCCACCAGGGCCCGGATGTCCAGGCCGGTCAGGATGTCGCCGTTGAAGATCAGGACCGGGTCGTCGGGCCCGGAGCGCAGGCGTGAGGCCACGTTGCGGATGGCGCCGCCCGTGCCGAGGGGCTCCTCCTCGGTGACGTACTCGATGTGCAGGCCCAGCGCGGCGCCGTCGCCGAAGTAGGGCTCGAAGACCTCGGCGAGGTAGCTCGTGGCGAGGACGATGTGCTCCACGCCCGCCGCCCTGGCTCTCGCGAGCTGGTGGGTGAGGAACGGCACTCCGGCCGCCGGGACCATGGGCTTGGGCGTGTGCACCGTGAGCGGACGCAGCCGCGTGCCTTTGCCGCCGACCAGGAGGATCGCTTCTGTCACCTGTCGTCTCTGCTTCCTGCCGGGACCGGCCGAACGTGTCGTTTCGGCCGGTCAGTGTATGCAGGCCGGCAGGTGACGGCTTCCACGGCCGCGCGGTGGGAGGCGGGATCGGGGCCCGGATTCCCCCGCCCGCGTGACCCTCCCGGCGACGGTGAACGCAGCCTGTGGCCTCAGCGGCCCTGGTACTTCGCCGCGCTGGAACGGGCCGAACCGAGCTTGGCGTACAGCCGCTTGCCCGGGCAGTCGGTGGCGAATCCGTCCCTGTGTCCGGAGATCACGTTCAGCCGGACGCTCTTCCCCTTCGGGTAGAGGTTGCCGCCACCCGATGTCAGATACGTCTTGCCGCGTGGATTGACACCGTAGAGGCCGAGTTTCCAGGCGGTGAGCTTGGCGACGGCCTTCACCGCGGCGCTGGACGGCTTGCGGGAGCTGTAGCTGCCGATGACGGCGACGCCCATGCTGTTGCTGTTGAACCCGAGGGTGTGGGCGCCGAGGACGGCCTTGGTCACGCCGCCGGCCCGGCCCTCGTAGATGGTCCCGCACTTGTCGACGAGGAAGTTGTAGCCGATGTCCCGCCAGCCCATGCTCTTGACGTGGTAGCGGTAGACGCCGCGGATCACGGACGGCGCCTGGGCGCAGGAATAGCCGTTGCCCGTGGACGTGTGGTGCACGAAGGCGGCCTTGATCTTCTTGGTGTAGACGAACCCGCGTGCGCGCAGGGACTCGTCCGCGCCCCAGCCCCGGCGCGTCACGATGCCCGGGCGTGGCCCGATGTAGGGCTTGGCCCGGGGCGCGCCGTCGTCGGCGGGGTCCAGGTCGCCGTCGGCCCGCAGGCGGTCCAGTTCCCGTTCGGTGTCGCGCCGGTTCAGCGCCGGGAGGGTGCGGGGGGCGTCCGCCTGCGGTCCCTGCGTTCCCGTCCCGCCGCCGGGGTCGACGAGTTCCAGGCGCAGACCGGACGGCAGGGACGAGCGCGGGTCGCCGCCCCGGCCGCGGCCGGCGGCCGCCCGGTCCGGCACGGAGTCGGCGCGCACCCGTACGTCCACGCCTTTCGAGTCCCCCACCCACAGCGGCGCGGTGGCCCCGCGCACCCGGCCGGAGGCGCGTTCGGCGGAGGCCGGGTCGGCGCCGTGGTCCTCGTTGTGCGTCTCGACGTCCTGCCAGCCGGACCACTTGCCGGACGCGGCCGACCGGGTGCGCACCTGCACCGTGCCGCGCAGCGCGGCGTCCGGGTCGTCCCAGATCACGCCGACGAGCGAGAAGTGCCGTACGTCCGCGCGGTACAGGCCCTGCGCGGGGGTGGTTCCGGGGGTGCGCTCCTGGTCGAGCGGCGCCAGGGGCAGTGACTGGGTGCTGCCCGGGACCGCGGCCCCGGCCGGCCCGACCGCCGCGGCGGGCCGCTCCGCGCGCGGGGCGGCGGCCGCGGTCGGGGCCGCCGGGAGGACGAGGACGGCCGCGCAGGTGACGCCGATCGAGGTGGCGCCTGCCGGGGAGCTGAGGAATCCACGCATGCCCTTGATCCTGAACACGCTCAGCACGGCCCGCCATCGGGGAACTGGGGGTTCCGCCGCGGCCGTTGCGCCGAACCGGTGGCCTCGGCGCTCGGTGCGCGGGGCCGCCCCGGCGTAGTCTTGCGCGGGTGAACGCCACCGATCGCACCCCTGCCGACCTGCTGCGTTCCGCGCTCGCCGCGGACGCCGGACGCCCCCTGGTGACCTTCTACGACGACGCCACGGGCGAGCGCGTGGAACTGTCCGTGGCCACCTTCGCCAATTGGGTGGCCAAGACCGCGAACCTGCTGCAGGGCGACCTGGCCGCCGGCCCCGGCGACCGGGTCGCGCTGCTGCTGCCCGCCCACTGGCAGACGGCGGTGTGGCTGGTCGCCTGCTCGTCGGTGGGAGCGGTCGCCGACATGGCGGGCGACCCGGCCGCCGCCGACGTCGTGGTGAGCGGGCCCGACACCCTGGAGGCGGCGCGGGCCTGCCGCGGCGAGCGGGTCGCGCTGGCGCTGCGGCCGCTCGGCGGGCGGTTCCCGCAGCCGCCGGAGGGTTTCGTCGACTACGCCGTGGAGGCGCCGAGCCAGGGTGACCGGTTCGCGCCGTTCGCCCCCGTGGACCCCGAGGAGCCCGCGCTGATCGTCGCCGGGGCGGAGTACAGCGGGGCCGAGGTGGTCGAGCGGGCGCTGTCCGAGGCGCCGTCGCTGGACCTCACGGGGCCCGGGTCACGGCTGCTGTCGGGGCTGTCGTACGACACGTGGGACGGGCTCAGCGCGGGGCTCTACGCGCCGCTGGCGGTCGGCGGGTCCGTGGTGCTGTGCCGTCACCTGGACCGGCTGGACGGGGAAGGCTTGGCCAAGCGGATCGAGAGCGAACGGGTGACCGCCTCCCGTCACTGAGCCGGCCGGACACCGGCACCGCGCACCGCCACCGAGCCGAGCGCGCACCGGCACCGCGCCCGGTCGCCGAACCGGCCGGACACCGGCACCGCACCCGGTCGCCGAACCAGCCGGACACCGGCACCGCACCCACCGGCCTCCGCGTCCGCGGAGGCCGTGCGGCCGTCACCCGAACGGAGCAGCAAAGGGCGGCTGCCCCGCCCGCTCCCCGCCATCGTCGTAGGAGCAGCACGTGACGCTCGTACGCCATCGGAGGGGTGTGACCGGACGTGCCCGACAGCGCAGGCAAGCCCCTCGGCCCGGGTCTCGGGTGCTCGGCTGGCGGGGAGGGACTGGCGCGGCGGCGCCGGCGGCGCTGGGTGCGGGGCGCGGCGCTCGGGGCGGCCGTGTTCCTGATGGCCTCGGCGGGGATCGGCTGGGTTGTCTACGCCAGGCTCAACGGCAACATCACCGCCGACGAGGCGGCCGCCGCCGAACTCGCCCGCTACGAGCGGGAACGGCCCACCGCGCTGGTGCGGGGCGCGCAGAACATCCTGCTGATCGGCTCCGACACCCGGGCCGGGCAGGGCAACCAGCAGTACGGGCGGGACGTGAGCGGCGAGCGGTCCGACACCACGATCCTGCTGCACCTGGCCGCCGACCGGCGCAGCGCCACCGCCGTCTCGCTGCCGCGGGACCTGATGGTGGACATCCCCGGCTGCCGCAGGGCGGACGGCAGCCGCAGCGAGCCGGTGTTCGCGATCTTCAACCGGGCTTTCGAGGTGGGCGGTTCGGCCTGCACCATCCGCACCGTCGAGAAGCTGACGGACATTCGCGTCGACCATCACATGGTGGTCGACTTCAGCGGGTTCAAGGAGATGGTGGACGCCGTCGACGGGGTACGGGTGTGCCTGCGGCAGCCCATCGACGACAAGGCCGCCAGGCTCAGGCTGCCGGCCGGGAAGGTGACGCTGGACGGGGAGCAGGCGCTCGGCTTCGTACGGGCCCGCGAGTCGCTCGGCAACGGCAGCGACACCGACCGCATCGACCGGCAGCAGCAGTTCCTCGGCGCGCTCGTGAACAAGGTGCAGAGCGACGACGTGCTGCTGAACCCGGTGAAGCTCTACCCGCTGCTGGACGCGGCGACCTCCTCGCTCACCACCGATCCCGCACTGGCGAGCCTGCGCGGCCTGTACCAGTTGGTGCGTGGACTGCGCGACATCCGGACGGAAGACGTCCAGTTCCTGACGGTGCCGCGGAAGTCGTACGTCTACGACGTCAACCGCGACCAACTGGTGGAGCCCGAGGCCGAGAAGCTGTTCGCGCGGCTGCGGGCGGACCAGCCGGTGGCGGTGACGGCCGGTACGGGGCAGGTTTCCGGCGGCAGCGGGCAAGAAACCGGTAAGAACGGCCCCTCGCCCACCCCGACCTTCCGCGGGAACACCGCCGACGAGCACACCTGCGAGTAGGGCGCACGGCCGGGCCGACAAACTTTTGTTCTGAAATATGAGCGGGATTGCCCGGTTGTAGGAACGTGGAATTTGTCACCGTCGTCGCTCGACGCTGAACTGGGCGGATAGTGTGAGCGATCCGGTGCACCAGGCCGCGAGGTCAGTCCTGGGGTCGTGCACTGTTTCACCGAGACCCGAGCGCCTTCGAGGGGAAAGGCGCCGCGTGGCCCCGACGGAGGATTCGGACAACCGTGGACGCGCAAGGCCGTGGGCGGGCGGACAACATCGACCCCGCAGACCAGTGGGTGCTCAATCCGGACACCGGCGAATACGAATTGCGACTGGGCCCTTCCGCTCCGCAGTCGGCGGTCCCCGGTCCCCGCAGACCGGGTCCCCGGAACTCCGGCGGAAGGGGACGGGGCCGGGACGACTCGGCGGCGGGCGGGACGCGCGAGATGCGCCAGGCGCGCGGCGCGGACGTACCGGCTCCGCGCCGGCGCCGTGCCGCCGAACCGGAGCCGGAGCCGCCGCAGGGGCGGCGCAACCGCCGGCCGGTGAAGAAGAAGTCGAGGGCGAAGAAGGTGCTGGCCTGGACCGCGGGCGGTACGGCGTTCGTGCTCGTAGCCGTCGGCACGGCCGGCTACCTGTACCTCAAGCACCTCGAGGGCAACGTCACCACGACGGACACCAGTGCGGCCAAGGACGGCTTCAGCAAGGACGACGCCTTCAACATCCTGATCATCGGCACCGACAAGCGGACCGGCAAGGGCAACGAGGGCTACGGCGACAAGGGCAGCGTCGGCCACGCGGACACCAACATCCTGCTGCACGTCGCCAAGGACCGGACGAACGCCACCGCGCTGAGCATCCCGCGCGACCTGATCGTGGACGTCCCGGACTGCGAGACCAACGAGCCCGACGGCAGCAAGAAGGTCATCGCCGGCACCAGCGACGTCCGGTTCAACACCAGCCTGGGCCAGGACGGCCGGGACCCGGGCTGCACCATGAACACGGTGAAGGCGGTCACCGGGATCACGCCGGACCACTTCATGATGGTCGACTTCAACGCGGTGAAGACGCTGACGACGGCGGTCGGCGGTGTCGACGTGTGCCTCAAGCACGCCGTGAAGGACGCGGACTCGCACCTCGACCTGCCCGCCGGCCCCTCGAAGGTCGAGGGCGAGCAGGCCCTCGCGTTCGTCCGCACCCGGCACAGCTGGGGCAACCAGGGCGACCTGGACCGCATCAAGGTGCAGCAGCAGTTCATGGCCTCGCTGATGCGCAAGATGTCCTCCAGCGACACGCTCACCAGTCCGACCAAGCTGGTGAAGCTCGCGGAGGCCGCCACCAAGGCGCTCACCGTGGACCAGGGCATCGGCTCGGTGAGCACGCTCAAGGACGTGGCACTGGAGCTGAAGAAGGTGCCGCCGAAGAACATCTCGTTCATGACGGTGCCCGTGGTCGACAACCCGGCGGACGGTGTCGTGCACAAGACGGTGATCGTCAACGAGAACAAGGCGCCCGCGGTCTTCGACGCCATCAACAACGACGTCTCCTTCACCGCCGTGAAGAAGAAGGAGAAGGCGGCCAAGGCGGCGGCCAAGGACAAGGCGGCCGCCCGGCTGAAGGGCGAGAAGTCCGACCCCTCCGAGGTGCGGGTGCGGATCCTCAACGGCGGCGCCACGCAGGGCAGCGCCCAGGCCGAGCTCAACTGGCTGCAGAACAACGCGGGCGTGCTCAAGTCGGAGAACGGGGGCAACGCTCCCGCCCAGCTGAGCAGGACCACGCTGGAGTACGCGCCCGACCAGGCGGCGCAGGCACGCCGGCTGGCCGCCGTCATGGGCCTGTCCGGCTCGGCCCTGAAGCCGGGCAAGAGCGTGACCAACGCGCAGGGGCTGCCCGCGATGACGCTGACCCTGGGCAAGGACTTCAAGGGCGCCGGTGTGTCGCTGACCGCTCCGACGAAGGCGCCCGAGGTGGAAGGGCAGCACACGGCGGACAAGGTGGAGTGCGCTTCGTAGTCCGGGCGGTCCGCGTTTCGAGCGGTTCACGGCCGAGCGCCGTTCAGAGGTAACCCAACGGGCCCGTCGTGCGTCTAACCCGACGCGGGACGGGCCCGTTGCATGGCGCAGGTGGGGGTGGCAGGGAGTTGGCGCAAAGCGGTGTGCGGGGTGAGCCGCCCGCGGTCGAGGACACGATGTCACTCGCACCGCGGACGGCGGGCGCCCCGGAGGGGCCCGGACGGCACGGTGGCGGACGTCGCGGCGGCGGCCCGGGGAGGGACCGGCGGCCCCGCCGACGGCGCGTGCTGCGCTGGTCGGCGATCGTGCTGTCCGTGGTGATACTCGGCACCGGGGGCGCCGGCTATCTCTACTACGAGCATCTGAACGGAAACATTCAGAAGGGCCGGCGCAGCGGCGCCGACGACTCCAAGGCGCAGCGGACCCGCCCGAACGCGGCCGGCCAGACCCCGCTGAACATCCTGCTGATCGGCTCCGACAGCCGGAACTCCGACGAGAACGTCAAGCTAGGCGGCAGCAAGGACAACCGGGGCAACCCGCCGCTCGGCGACGTGCAGATGCTCATCCACCTCTCCGCGGACCGCAAGAGCGCCGCGATGGTGAGCATCCCCCGCGACACCCGCGTCGACATCCCCAAGTGCGAGGACCCGAAGACCGGCAGGACGTACCCGGCGACCAACGGCATCATCAACACCTCGCTGGCCCGGGGCGGCGCCGGCTGCACGCTGGCCACCTGGGAGAACCTCACCGGGGTCTACATCGACCACTGGATGACGATCGACTTCGCGGGCGTGGTGCGGATGGCGGACGCCATCGGCGGTGTCGAGGTCTGCGTGAACCAGAACGTCTGGGACCGTCCGACGCCCGATCAGCCCGGCGGCTCGGGGCTGAAGATGAAGGCCGGCCGGAAGAAGATCAAGGGCGTGCAGGCCCTGCAGTGGCTGCGCACCCGGCACGCCTGGGGCAGCGACCTGATGCGGGCCCGCGCCCAGCACATGTACCTGAACTCGATGCTCCGGACGCTGAAGCAGCAGAACATCTTCACCGACACCGGCCGGCTGACGGACCTGGCCGAGGCGGCCACCAAGTCGCTGACCGTGTCGGAGGAGATCGGCACCGTCAAGAAGCTCTACGACCTCGGCATGGAGCTGAAGTCGGTGCCGACCGACCGCATCACGTCGGTGACGATGCCCAACGTCCAGGACCCGGAGAACGGGGAGCACGTGGTGCCGGAGAAGGGCGGCGCCGACAAGGTGTGGCGGATGCTCCGCGAGGACGTGCCCTTCGACAAGAACGGCAAGAGCGACGAGAAGGACAAGAGCGGCAAGAAGTCGGACGCGGCGAAGAAGGGCGGGGCCGAGCCGGCCAGGGATCCCTCGACGGAACCGTCGCGGCTCGGGGTACTGGTGCAGAACGCCACCCGGTCCTCGGCCGAGCCCGCGGTGCAGGGCCGGGCGCGCGCGGTCGCCCAGGTCCTCGTGCGGCACGGGTACGGCATGGCGGACACCGACACCTCGGCGCCGGTCTCGGCGGACGAGACGGTCGTGCGCTACCCGAGTGCCGAACTGGAGGGCGACGCGCAGGCGGTGGCCGAGGCGCTGGGCATCCCGGCGAGCCAGGTGAAGCGGTCGACCGACGTGTCCGGGGTCACCGTCGTGGTGGGCGCGGACTGGCGCACGGGCGCCGCCTACCCGAAGAAGTCGGCCCCCGAGGCCGGTGACCTGCCGAGCAACTCCGACGCCATCAACGGCTCGGACACCTCCAAGTGCATGGACGTGTACAAGCCCTACCAGTGGTAGCGCGGCTGACGACGGAACACGAAGAGGCCCCGCATGCTCACATGCGGGGCCTCTTCGTGTTCCGTCGTCAGCGGGGTTCCAGCACCGCCGGGCGCCGCGAGGCGATGACCCGCTTCGCCAGCGACCTGGGGCTGGTCAGGAAGCCCCAGCCCCACGACATGTGCATGGTCGTCAGGGCCACCGGGATCCGCAGCCGGGCCTTGAGGGGCAGTCCCCTGCCCGCCGGGACCGAGCCGGCGAGTATCGCCGCCAGGTAGCCGCCGGGTATCACCAGGCCCCACGGGGTCAGCGCGACGCCCACCACGAGGCCCGCGGCGATCGCGCACACCGCCGTGGGCGGGGCGAGGTAGCGCAGGTTGATGGAGCCCTCGTGGTACCGGGCCACGACGTGGCGCCAGCGGCCGTAGTCCTTGTACTGCTTGGCGAGCGCCCTCACGCTGGGCCGCGGCCGGTACGACACCCTCAGCTCCGGCGAGAACCAGATCAGGCCGCCCGCCTCGCGGATGCGGAAGTTCAGCTCCCAGTCCTGGGCGCGGATGAACTCCTCGTTGTAGCCGCCCTGCTGCTCCAGGGCCTCGCGGCGGAACACCCCGAGGTAGACCGTCTCGGCGGGGCCCGCCTGGCCGCCGGTGTGGAAGGCCGCGTTGCCGACGCCGATCTTCGAGGTCATCGCGGCGGCGACCGCGTGCTCCCAGTCGTTCTCGCCCTCGGCGTGCATGACACCGCCGACGTTCTGCGCGCCGGTCTCCTCCAGGAGGCGGACGGCGGTGGCGATGTAGTTCGGCGAGAGCATGCCGTGGCCGTCGACGCGGACCACGATCGGATGCCGGGAGGCCTTGATCGCCGCGTTCAGCGCGGCGGGGGTGCGGCCGGTCGGGTTCGGGACGGTGTGCACGCGGGGATGTTCCGCGACCAGCTCGGCGGCGATCTCGTCCGTGCGGTCCGTGGACGGACCGAGGGCGATCACGACCTCCAGCTCGCCGGCGTACTCCTGCGCGAGGATCGCTTGGACGGCCCCGCGCAGATGCCGCTCCTCGTTGAGGACGGGCATGATCACAGACACGGCGGGGTGCCGCACGTCGGGCTTGGTGTTCATAGGGGGCTCACGTTACCGCGAACGGGGGACACCGGTGCGCGCCGCGGGGGCCGATCGGCGGGCTGAGGATCGTATCGGCCTACCGTGCTCACGGATCCCACGTACGGCCGTCGTCCGGAGGTTCCCTTTGCCCAGCCCGCCACGGTCCCCCTCCCCCGCCGCCAAGGGCGTGGGAGAAACCTCAAGGCCGCAACGCCGGCCGCAGCCGTCCCCCCGCGTGCCCCGGCCGCCAGGGCCGGGCCGGCCTGTCCGGCGGACGGTGCGGCCCAGGCGGCCGCGCTGGGCGATGCGCGCGGTGACCACGCTGTCCGTGGTCGTCCTCGCCTCGGCCGGGATCGGCCACGCGGTCGTCACCAGCCTGGACGCCGGCATCACCCGGGTCGACGCCTTCAAGGACATGAAGAACCGGCCCCAGGCGGGGCACGGGATGAACGTCCTGCTGGTCGGCACCGACGGCCGCGACAAGATCAGCGAGCGGGAGCGGCGGGCCTACCACCTAGGCGGCCAGCCCTGCCACTGCACCGACACCATGATGATCGTCCACATCTCGGGGGACCGGGAGCGGGCGAGCGTGGTGAGCCTGCCCCGCGACTCCTACGCCGAGGTGCCCGCGCACACCGACCCGGCCACCGGCCGGCGGCACGCCGCGCATCCCGCTCGGCTGAACGCCGCCTACGCCGAGGGCGGCCCGCGGCTGACCATCAGCACGGTGGAGAACATGACCCACGTGAAGATCGACCACTATCTGGAGGTCGACTTCACCAGCTTCATGCGGACCGTCGACGTGCTCGGCGGCGTCCGGGTCTGCACGGCCACACCGCTGAAGGACTCGTACACCGGGCTCGACCTCGCGTCCGGCGCCCACACCCTGATGGGCGGGCAGGCGCTGCAGTACGTGCGCGCCCGGCACGTCGACGGGGCGAGCGACCTGGGCCGGATGAAGCGGCAGCAGCAGTTCCTGGCCGCGCTGATCGACCGGGCCACCTCCTCCGGGGTGCTGCTGAACCCCATGCGGTTCCGGGACGTGACCCGCGCGGTGCTCGGCTCGGTGCGCGCGGACGTGGGCTTCGGCACCGACGAACTGCTCGACCTCGGCCGGGCGATGCGGAACTTCTCCCCCTCCTCGTCCGAGTTCACCACCGTGCCCATCAACCAGATGAACTACCAGGTCAAGGGGCTCGGCTCGACCCTTAAGTGGGACGAGGCGGCGTCCGGCCGGCTCTTCGCCGCGCTGCGCGACGACAAGCCGCTCAGCGTGGAACGGCGGCGGCCCGCCCCGGGACCGGTCCCCGTGGAGGTTGACCCGCGGCAGATCCGGGTCCAGGTGGAGAACGGCACCCGCACGGAAGGGGTCGCCAAGCGGCTCGACGCGGCGCTCGGCACGGCCGGCTTCGCCGCCACCCACCGGCCGGTCACCGCCGCCGCCCACGACGTCTCGCGCACGGTGATCTCCTACGACCCCCGCTGGGACCGCTCGGCGCGCTCCCTGGCCGCCGCCCTGCCCGGCAGCGAGCTGCGCGCGGTGCGCGGCCAGGGACCGCTGATGAAGGTGACCACCGGCGCCGACTTCCTGGACGCCCGCAAGGTGCGCGCGGTGCGGGCCGAGAACCCCGCCCGGCCGGAGCACAGCGTGGTCCGCGGCAACGAGGTGGTGTGCTCGCGGGGCGCCTGACCGGCGGATCGGGATCGGCGTACGGCCGGCCGGCGCGGGGTGCGCGCCGGCCAGCCGGTACTGAGGGCGCGGGGGCCGGGCTGGTGCCGACGGCGCGGGGGCCGGCCGGCGCCTGGTCCGCCGCGCGGGTGCCGGGTCCGCCGCGCCGGTGCCGGGTCCGCCGCGCCGGTGCGGCCGGGTCAGTCCTCGAAGCCCTCCGCCGCCCGCCTCTCGCGCAGCTCGCGGATGGCGCGGCGCCGGGCCAGGCGGTGGGTGCGCCGGATCTGCGCCTCCTGGTTGCGGCGGCGGTCGCGTTCGGTCTCCGGACACACCTGCGGCACCCGGCGCGGCTTGCCGTCGGCGTCCACGGCCGCGAAGACCAGGTAGGCCGAGCCGACCTGGGTCGCCGGGGCGGACTCGTTCCAGCGCTCGGCGAGCACCCGCACGCCGATCTCCATCGAGGTCCGGCCGGTCCAGTTCACCTGGGCCTTCACATGCACCAGATCACCCACGCGCACCGGCTCCAGGAACACCATCTCGTCCATGGACGCGGTGACGGCGGGGCCGCCGGAGTGCCGGCCGGCCACCGCGCCCGCGGCGTCGTCGACCAGTTTCATGATCACCCCGCCGTGCACCGTCCCCAGCAGGTTGGTGTCGTTGTGGGTCATGATGTGGCTGAGCGTGGTGCGGGAAGCGGATGTGGGCTTGCCCGGGATGTCCGGATCCGCGTCCGGGGCCTGATCTGTCATGACCCCTACCTTATGACGAAGCGACATTCACGGAATTTGTGTCAGCTTCGCAACAGCGCCGACCTTATTTTCCGACAGCCCTTGTAAGAGGCACGCCGTCGGCCTGCACACTGGGGCGCATGAATGACTGGCCCCAGGGATGGTCCGACGACAACCGCGGCCCGCGCTACGGACGCGGCAGCGGTGGCGTGCAGCCGGAAGGCGCCCGCGTGATGCGTCAGGTGCAGCGCGGCCCGGCGGTACCGCCCGGCCGGCGTTCGTACGGCACGCCCGGCTCGTCGGCGCCGCCCCACGGCGCCGGGGTCCCGCAGCAGCCGTCGTACGTCGACGGCCAGGGATACGACGACTACGACAGCGGCTACAACACCGGCCAGGTCTACGGCGGAGGCGGCCCGGGCGGCCCCGACGAGCCCTACGGCAGAGGCCCGCGACCCGCCCCGAACTGGCGGCGGCGGATCAAGCTGACGGCCCTGACGCTCGTCACCGTGCTCATCGTCACCTCCGTGGCCACCTACTTCTGGGCCGACTCCAAGCTGAACCGGGACGTCGACCTCTCCAAGGTCATCGACCGTCCCGAGACCGGCGAGGGCACCAACTACCTCATCGTCGGCTCGGACAGCCGCAAGGGCATGACGGCCGAGGACAAGAAGAAGCTCCACACCGGCTCCGCCCAGGGGCAGCGCACCGACTCGATGATGATCCTGCACGTCGGCAGCAACGGCGACACCCTCGTCTCGCTGCCGCGCGACTCCGACGTGGCGATCCCCTCGTACAAGGGGTCGGCGTCCGGCAAGGTCTACCCGAACCAGGGACGCCGCACGAAGCTGAACGCGGCCTACGCCGAGGACGGGCCGACCCTGCTGGTCCGCACCGTCGAGTACAACACCGGCCTGCACATAGACCACTACGTGGAGATCGGCTTCGGCGGCTTCGCGAAGATCGTCGACGCGGTCGGCGGTGTGGAGATGACCCTCGACCAGGGCTTCAAGGACAAGTGGTCCGGCGCCGACTTCAAGGCCGGCAAGCAGACCCTCAACGGCGAGCAGGCCCTGGCCTTCGTCCGCACCCGGCACGCGTTCGCGGCGAGCGACCTGCAGCGCACCAAGAACCAGCAGAAGTTCCTGGCCGCGCTGGCCCACCAGGTCGCCACCCCGTCGACGGTCCTCAACCCGTTCAAGTTCTACCCGACCATGGGCGCCGGCCTGGACTCCCTTACCGTCGACAAGGACATGAGCCTGTGGGACCTGGCGTCGATGTTCTGGGCGATGAAGGGCGTCAGCAGCGGTGACGGCAAGTCCATGAACATGCCGATCTCCGGGTCCACCGGCGGCAACCTGGTCTGGGACAAGGCGAAGGTGAAGACCCTCGTGGACGAGCTGAAGAACGACCAGACGGTGACCGTCTCCGGCAACTAGGGCCTGTCCGACAAGCCCTGGGCGGTCCCGGAGGCCAGCAGCGCGACGTGGGGAAGGGCGAGCAGCCCTTCCCCGTCGTCGTACCGGGCGCACAGCCGCTCGTACTCCCGCCGGATGCGGCCGGTGGTCTCCGCGTCCTGCGCGGTCACCACCAGGCCGACGGTCGCGACCCCGCCCGCCGCGCCGCCCCACCACTCCTCGGCGCCCGCCCGGTGGTCCCACTCCAGCTCCCGTGCCGCGGCGCCGCCGAAGCCGGCCTCCGCGAGCAGCGCGGCAAGCCCCTCGGGGGTCCGTTGGAAGTCCTCGTCCGGGGCGAGGCGGGGCAGGTAGGAAGGGAGCACCGCGCCGCCCGCCGCGCACGCGGCGCCGAGCAGGTCCTGGCCGCCGCCGCGCCGGGCGCCCCACAGGGTCACCGCGATCCGCCCGCCCGGCCGCAGCACCCGCCGCAGCTCGGCGAGCGCGGCGCGCGGACGCCCCACGTGGTTGAGCACGAAGTTGCCGACCACCGCGTCGAACCCGGCGTCCGGGAAGGGCAGTTCCGGCAGCACCGCCACCTCGGCGGCCACTCCCCGCCGGCGTGCCTCGGCGGCCATCCCGGCATCGGCGTCCACGGCCCGCACCAGCGCGCCCCGTTCCCCCGCCGCCAGCGCGGCCGTGCCGGTCCCGGTGCCGACGTCCAGCACCCGGGCCCCCGCGCCGACGCCGGCGGCGTCCAGCAGGGCGGGCACGGTGTACGCGCACAGCCGCCCGAAGCTCCTGGCGTACGCCTCGGTCCGCCCGGCCCACATGGTCCGCTCGGCGGCGTCGAAGGCCGCCGTCGCATCCGTCGTCATGCGCCCAGCCTGCCGTACGGAGGATCAAGGGCACCGCGGGGGTGCCCTTGATCACACGCGGGGGCTCCGGGTCACATCCGGGCGCCCGCCATCGTGCGGCACATCTCCGCGCAGCGGCGACACGCCTCGGCGCAGCGCATGAGCTGCTCGTCGTCGGGCATGGACATACACGCCTCGGCGCACATGTCGCAGGCCTTGGCGCACATGGCGCACATCTCCTGCGCCATGGGCGAGCGGCGCATCATCATGTCGGAGCACATGCGGGTCATCTCGGAGCAGTCCATGAGCGCGCGCATGATCTGCATCTGAGGCTGGCCGCCCATGTGCATGCAGGAGCTCATGGCCTCCTCGCACATGGTGTGCGCCGTCATGCAGGCCTCGACGCAGTCCTGCATCTGCTTGCTCATCGGGGTCATCGTTCCGGACTCGGCCATGGCTGCTCCTCCTGGGGAAGGATTGGGACCCGGGTCGGGCCCCGTGTGCTTCCGTCCTACGCCGTCCCACCCCCGCCCGCATGTGACCGACCGGTCGTAAGGCGCCCCGGAACAGCCGGAAGGCGCCCCGCGGGGCGCCTTCCGGTGAGCCTCGATCCGTGTCCGGCTACGGCAGGTTGCGCGCCATGACGATGCGCTGGACCTGGTTGGTGCCTTCGTATATCTGAGTGATCTTCGCGTCGCGCATCATGCGCTCCACCGGGTAGTCCCGGGTGTAGCCGTAGCCGCCGAGGAGCTGGACGGCGTCGGTGGTGACCTCCATCGCCGTGTCGGAGGCGAAGCACTTGGCGGCGGCGCCGAGGTAGGTGAGGTCGGCGTCGCCGCGCTCGGAGGCCGCGGCGGCCTGGTAGGTGAGGGCGCGGGCCGCCGAGATCTTCATGGACATGTCGGCGAGCATGAACTGGACGCCCTGGAAGTCGGCGATCGGCTTGCCGAACTGCTTGCGCTCCTGGACGTAGCCCTTGGCGTAGTCGAGGGCGCCCTGGGCGACACCGAGCGCCTGGGCGGCGATGGTGATGCGGGTGTGGTCCAGGGTCTTCATGGCGGTGGCGAAGCCGGTGCCCTCCTCGCCGATCATGCGGTCGGCGGGGATGCGGACGTTGTCGAAGTAGACCTCGCGGGTCGGGGAGCCCTTGATGCCGAGCTTCTTCTCCGGGGCGCCGAAGGAGACGCCCTCGTCCGACTTCTCCACGACGAACGCCGAGATGCCCTTGGAGCGCTTGGCCGGGTCGGTGACCGCCATCACCGTGTAGTACTCGGAGACGCCCGCGTTGGTGATCCAGCGCTTCACGCCGTTGAGGATCCAGTGGTCGCCGTCACGGACGGCCTTGGTCTTCATGCCGGCCGCGTCCGAGCCCGCGTCCGGCTCCGAGAGGCAGTACGAGAACATCGCGTCGCCCTTGGCGAGCGGCGTCAGGTACTTCTTCTTCAGCTCCTCGCCGCCGGAGAGGATCACCGGCAGGGAGCCCAGCTTGTTCACGGCGGGGATCAGGGAGGAGGAGACGCAGGCGCGGGCCACTTCCTCGATCACGATGACCGTGGCGAGCGCGTCGGCGCCGGCGCCGCCGTACTGCTCGGGCACGTGCACGGCGGCCAGGTCGTTCGCGACCAGCGCGTCCAGGGCCTCCTGGGGGAAGCGCGCCTCCTCGTCGACCGCCGCGGCGAACGGCGCGATCTTCGCCTCGACCAGCGAACGGACGACGTCCCGGAGCAT
The DNA here is from genome assembly GCF_007176755.1 of Streptomyces sp. 1-11. GTDB lineage: Bacteria > Actinomycetota > Actinomycetes > Streptomycetales > Streptomycetaceae > Streptomyces. Next base: position 465,598 of record NZ_BJTV01000005.1, on the reverse strand, counting down.
GTCGTGCTCCTCGGACGGGCGGTACAGGTCGAAGTCAGCCGTTCCGGCCACGGTCTCTCACGCTCCAAAGACGCAGTGATACTGACGCTAATTACCGTTAAGTAACTCAAATTTTAGTAGGCCACCCGGACGCCGCCTACGTGAGCTTGGCGACAGCGGGGAAATTGCCCGGTGGGCGGCCCGACTATGCTCAGGCACCGCATGACCGAGTCCCCGAGCTGGAGCGCACCCATGAGCCTGAAGATCACCGTGATCGGCACCGGCTACCTCGGCGCCACGCACGCCGCGGCCATGGCCGAGCTGGGCTTCGAGGTGCTGGGGCTGGACGTCGTGCCCGAGAAGATCGCCATGCTGGAGCGCGGCGAGACCCCCATGTACGAGCCGGGGCTCGAGGAGCTGCTGCGCAGGCACGTGGCGGGTTTCGAGGGCTCCTCGCAGCGGCTGCGGTTCACCACCGACTGGGCCGAGGTGGCCGAGTTCGGCGACGTGCACTTCGTCTGCGTGAACACCCCGCAGCGGCACGGGGAGTACGCGGCGGACATGTCGTACGTCGACGCGGCCGTCGCCTCGCTCGCCCCGCACCTGCGCGGTCCGGCGCTGGTGGTCGGCAAGTCGACCGTGCCGGTGGGCTCCGCCGACCGGCTGGCCCGCTACCTCGCCGAGCACGCGCCGGCCGGCGCGGACGCGGAGCTGGCCTGGAACCCGGAGTTCCTGCGTGAGGGCTTCGCGGTCGAGGACACGCTGCACCCGGACCGGATCGTGGTCGGGGTGCGCAGCGAGCGGGCGGAGAAGCTGCTGCGCGAGGTGTACGCGACGCCGGTCGGCGAGGGCACCCCGTTCGTGGTGACGGACTTCCCGACGGCCGAGCTGGTGAAGACGGCGGCGAACTCGTTCCTCGCGACGAAGATCTCCTTCATCAACGCGATGGCCGAGGTCTGCGAGGCGGGCGGCGGTGACGTGGCGAAGCTGGCGGAGGCCATCGGGTACGACGACCGGATCGGGCGGAAGTTCCTGCGCGCGGGGATCGGGTTCGGCGGCGGCTGTCTGCCGAAGGACATCCGGGCGTTCATGGCGCGGGCCGGCGAGCTCGGCGCGGACCAGGCGCTCACCTTCCTGCGGGAGATCGACTCCATCAACATGCGCCGGCGCGGCCAGATGGTGGAGATGGCCCGCGAGGCGCTCGGTGGCGGCTCGTTCCTGGGCAAGCGGGTCGCGGTGCTGGGCGCCGCCTTCAAGCCCGACTCGGACGACGTGCGCGACTCGCCGGCGCTGAACGTGGCCGGGCAGATCCATCTGCAGGGCGGTCAGGTGACGGTGTACGACCCCAAGGGCATGGTGAACGCCCGCAAGGTCTTCCCGACGCTGGGTTACGCCGACTCCGCCCTGGACGCGGTCCGGGGGGCCGACGTGGTGCTGCACCTGACGGAGTGGCGGGAGTTCCGCGAGCTGGACCCGGCGGCGCTCGGCGAGGCGGCGGCGGCCCGGCTGATCCTGGACGGCCGCAACGCGCTCGACCCGGAGCTGTGGCGGCGGGCCGGGTGGACGTACCGGGCGATGGGACGCCCGACCGCGTAGCGCGCGCCCGGAGTACTCCACGAAGAGGACGCCGGTTCGGCCGAGGCTCAGTCGGCCGAACCGGCGTCCTTGCGCATTCTGCCCCACAGGGGGCCTACGTCGCCGCCGAACGTCCTGTGGTGTCCGGCTCCTTCGCCCGGTAGCGGCGCATCTTGGCGCGCGCTCCGCAGACCTGCATGGAGCACCAGCGGCCGCGGCCGGCGGGGCTGCGGTCGTAGTACGCCCAGTGGCAGGTCTCGGCGGCGCAGGCCTTCAGGCGGGTCCAGGTGCCCGCGGTCAGGGCGCCGGCGACGGCCGCGGCGACCCGGGAGAGCAGCGGGCCGGTGTCGGCGGGGGCGAGGGCCGCCGAGCCGTCGGCGGGGTCGACGGTGACGAACAGGGGCGCGTGGGCCAGCAGTTCGCCGAGCGGGGTGACCTCGCGGTGCGGCGGGTGGCCGGCGTGGGCGAGCAGGGTGGCCCGCAGCGACTCGCGCAGGACGAGGGCGCCGGGCAGGTCGTCCTCGGTGAGCCCGAAGCGCTCCCGGCCTTCGGCCGTGTCGAGCGTGTCCCGGCCGCTGCCGAGGTCCACCGTGTTCACCAGGGACTCGATCAGCGCCAGCCCCTCCGGGGCGGGTGATCGCTCGCTCATGTCCGCCACTCACCTCCGCAATCCGGTTGCGACGTTACCCGCCATGCGGGAGCATGCGGTAACCGTTACCGGATGACCGGCTTCAACGGTAACTCGGACGCTCTAGGAGGAAGTCATGGCTCTCGCCAAGCTGGGTGTGGTCGTCCTGGACTGCCCCGACCCACAGGCGCTCGCCGGTTTCTACGCCGAGGTGCTCGGCGGCAGCGTCGAGGGAGAAGGGGAGTGGGTGGACCTGAAGGCGCCGGACGGGCAGGCGCTCGCCTTCCAGCGGGCCCCCGGCCACGTGCCGCCGAGCTGGCCGGCGGCCGACGCCTCGCAGCAGTTCCACCTGGACCTGGTGGTGGAGGACCTGGACGAGGCCGAGAAGGGGGTGCTGGCGCTTGGCGCGAAGCCGCTGGCCGCGGAGCCCGGCGGCACCTTCCGGGTTTACGCCGACCCGGCCGGGCACCCGTTCTGCCTCTGTGCCTGCTGACATCCCGGGAGGACCCATGGCCGTGGCCCGTCTGCGCAGCGTCGTGCTCGACTGCCCCGACCCGCACGCGCTCGCCGCGTTCTACGCGGCGGTCGCGGGCGGCACGCCGGAGGCCGAGGACGACCACTGGGTCGTCCTGCGGGTGCCGGACGGGCCGCGGCTGTCCTTCCAGCGCGCCGAGGGGTTCACCCCGCCCCAGTGGCCGCGCGCCGACCGGGACTCGCAGCAGTTCCACCTGGACTTCGACGCGGGAGCGACCTGGGCGGAGGTCGACGCCGCCCACGAGAAGGTGCTCGCGCTGGGGGCCCGGCCGCTGGACGTGGAGGACCGGGAGAAGAAGGACTTCGCGGTGTACGCCGATCCGGCCGGGCATCCCTTCTGCCTGTGCCGGATCGAAGGGCCCTGACAGGGGCTCGGACGAGGCCGGCGGACCGCGGCTGAGGGAAGGCTCCGGCCGTCCACGGCACGGCCCGCCGGCGTGCCGGTCGGGCGGACCGGGCGGGCGGACCGGGCGGGCGGACGAGCCGGAGGCGGGCGGGACGCCGCGAAGGGTCCCGCCCGCGTCCGGGCGTCAGGCCGCGGGGCCGTCCAGCGACTCGATCGTGGCGTTGGACGCGGCGCGGGTGGCCCGCAGGCCGCGGGCGACGTCCTCCGCGGCGCCCAGCACCCGTACCGCGTTCTGCCAGGTCAGCTTGGCCAGGTCGGTGCGGGACCAGCCGCGGTCGAGCAGCTCGGCGAGCAGGTTCGGGTAGCCGGAGACGTCCTCCAGGCCGTCCGGGGTGAACGCCGTGCCGTCGTAGTCGCCGCCGATGCCGAGGTGGTCGATGCCCGCGACCTCGCGCATGTGGTCGAGGTGGTCGGCGACCGTGGACACCGTGGCGACCGGGCGCGGGTTGCTCTCCTCGAAGGCGCGGTGCACCTTCATCGCCTCGGCGGTGGTGTCGAGGTGGTGGAAGCCGTGGGCGCGCAGGTTCGCGTCGGCCGCCACCGTCCAGTCGACCGCCGCCTGGAGCACGAACTTCGGCACGAACGTCACCATCGCCATGCCGCCGTTGGCGGGCAGCCGCTCCAGGACGTCGTCCGGGATGTTGCGCGGGTGGTCGCAGACGGCCCGGGAGGAGGAGTGCGAGAAGATCACCGGCGCGGTGGTGGTGTCCAGCGCGTCGCGCATGGTCGTCGCCGCCACGTGGGAGAGGTCGACGAGCATGCCGAGCCGGTTCATCTCGCGCACGACCTCGCGGCCGAAGGCCGACAGGCCGCCGACGTTCGGCTCGTCGGTCGCGGAGTCCGCCCAGTCGTTGTTGTCGTTGTGCGTGAGCGTCATGTAGCGCACGCCCAGCTCGTACAGGCCGCGCAGGGTGCCGAGCGAGTTGGCGATGGAGTGGCCGCCCTCGGCGCCCATCAGGGAGGCGATCCGGCCGTCCCGCCGCGCCGCCTCCATGTCCGCGGCGGTCAGCGCGGGGGCCAGATCGGCCGGGTAGCGCTCGATCAGCCGCCGTACGCAGTCGATCTGCTCCAGGGTCGCGGGTACCGCGCCGGGCCGATCCGAGGGCACGTAGACCGACCAGTACTGGGCGCCGACCCCGCCCGCGCGCAGCCGGCGGAGGTCGGTGTGCAGGTGCGCGTCCTGCGCCTCGGCGATGTCACGGGCGTCGAGGTCGTAGCGGACCTGCTCGCGCAGGGCCCAGGGCAGGTCGTTGTGGCCGTCGACGACCGGGAACTCGCGGAGCAGTTCGCGGGCCTCGTCCAGGGAGGGCATGGGCGTCACTTCCCGAAGCCGAAGCCGCTGCCCGCGCCCTCGACCTTGGTCCGCAGCCGCTTGCCCTTCTCGGTGGCCTGGTCGTTGAGGTCCTGCTGGAAGTCACGCATCCTCTGCAGCAGCTCCTCGTCGTGCGCGGCGAGCATGCGGGCCGCGAGCAGCCCGGCGTTGCGGGCACCGGCGACGGAGACGGTGGCGACCGGGACACCGGCCGGCATCTGCACGATCGACAGCAGGGAGTCCATGCCGTCGAGGTACTTCAGCGGGACCGGGACGCCGATGACCGGCAGCGGGGTGACGGAGGCGAGCATGCCGGGGAGGTGCGCGGCACCGCCGGCGCCGGCGATGATCGCCTTCAGGCCGCGCTCGGCGGCCTGCTCGCCGTACGTGATCATCTCGCGGGGCATGCGGTGCGCGGACACGACGTCGACCTCGTAGGCGATCTCGAACTCGTCCAGCGCCTTGGCGGCTGCCTCCATGACGGGCCAGTCGGAGTCCGACCCCATGACGATGCCAACAACAGGGCTCATTCGGTAATGGTGCCTCTCAGGTAGCCGGCAGCGTGACGGGCGCGCTCCAGCACGTCGTCCAGGTCGTCGCCGTAGGTGTTGACGTGTCCGACCTTGCGGCCCGGCTTCACGTCCTTGCCGTACATGTGGATCTTGAGCTTGGGGTCGCGGGCCATGCAGTGCAAGTACGCGGAGTACATATCCGGGTAGTCGCCGCCCAGGACGTTGACCATGACGGTCCACGGGGCGCGCGGGCGCGGGTCGCCGAGCGGGAGGTCGAGGACGGCCCGGACGTGGTTGGCGAACTGGGAGGTGACCGCGCCGTCCTGGGTCCAGTGGCCGGAGTTGTGCGGGCGCATCGCCAGTTCGTTGACGAGGATGCGGCCGTCGCGGGTCTGGAACAGCTCCACGGCGAGGTGGCCGACGACGCCGAGTTCCTTGGCGATGGTCAGGGCCATCTCCTCGGCGCGCAGCGCCAGGTCCTCGTCGAGGTCGGGGGCGGGCGCGATGACGGTGTCGCAGACGCCGTTGACCTGCTGCGACTCGACCACCGGGTAGGCGACGGCCTGGCCGTGCGGGGAGCGCACGACGTTGGCGGCGAGCTCGCGGACGTAGTCGACCTTCTCCTCGGCGAGGACGGGCACGCCCGCCCGGAACGGGTCGGCGGCCTCCTCGACGGAGTCGACGACCCACACGCCCTTGCCGTCGTAGCCGCCGCGGACGGTCTTCAGGACGACGGGGAAGCCGTCACCCGCCTCGCCGTCGGCGAGGCCTTCCCGTGCGAAGGCGGCCACGTCCTGCGGATCGCTCACGATCCGGTGCCGCGGGCACGGGATGCCGATCGAGTCGAGCCTCGCCCGCATCACGCCCTTGTCCTGGGCGTGCACGAGCGCGTCGGGCCCCGGGCGCACGGGGATGCCGTCCGCCTCCAGGGCCCGGAGATGCTCGGTGGGTACATGTTCGTGATCGAAAGTGATCACATCGCACCCGCGCGCGAACTCACGCAGCGTGTCGAGGTCGCGATAGTCGCCGACGACGACATCGTTCACGACCTGCGCCGCGGAATCCTGAGGGGTGTCACTGAGGAGCTTGAACCTGATGCCCAACGGGATGCCGGCTTCGTGCGTCATACGCGCGAGCTGCCCCCCGCCGACCATGCCGACTACCGGGAACGTCACCCCCCTAGCGTATCGGCCACGCCGACCCGCCCGGATTACCGGCCTCGCACCCCGTCTTACCCTGGACTTTCCCGCCTCTTTCCGACCCGTTCTCAAGCTGTGGCCTCGTCCGCAGGCGCCGGGGGTTCCGCCTGGATAGCATGGCTGGGTTGACGAAGCCTACGGACGGGAGCTGCACAGCCATGGAACATCGTTCCTCGGGGCTGCAACGGCTCGTACGCGAGATGGCCAAGTTCGGCGCCGTGGGCGGCGCCGGCGTCCTCGTCAATCTGGGTGTGTTCAACCTGGTCCGGCACGTCTCCGACCTGCCGGTGGTGCGCGCCAGCATCATCGCGACCGTCGTCGCGATCGCCTTCAACTACGTCGGCTTCCGCTACTGGACGTACCGGGACCGCGACAAGGGCGGCCGCACCCGTGAGCTCACGCTCTTCCTGCTGTTCAGCGCGATCGGCCTGGTGATCGAGAACGGCGTGCTCTACCTGGCGACCTACGGCTTCGGCTGGGACAGCCCGCTGCAGAGCAACGTCTTCAAGTTCGTCGGCATCGGCGTCGCCACCCTGTTCCGCTTCTGGTCGTACCGCAGCTGGGTGTTCCGCGCCATGCCCGCCCGGGAGGCGGTGGCGGCGGAGTCGATCGTGGCCCGGCAGTCGCGGCAGTCGAGGAAGCCCGCGTCCAAGCCCCGGCAGCGCGTTCCGTAGCGAGGCCCCTGGGCCTGGCTGACAATCAGGCCCTAGCGGACCGTGGGACGGCTGTCGTCCGGTTTGCGGGCCGGTGGCGTGCGGGACAGGAACAGGCCGAACACCGGCGGCTGGGTCTGGAGCAGCTCCAGGCGGCCCCCGTCGGCCTCCGCGAGGTCGCGGGCCACGGCCAGCCCGATGCCCGTGGAGTTGCGCCCGCTGATGGCGCGCTCGAAGATCCGCGCGCCGAGGTCGGCCGGGACGCCGGGGCCCTCGTCGGTGACCTCCACGACCGCCTGGTTGCCGGTGACCCGGGTGCGCAGGGCGACGGTCCCGCCGCCGTGCATCAGGGAGTTCTCGATCAGCGCCGCCAGCACCTGCGCGACCGCGCCCGGGGTGCCGACGGCGTGCAGGTGCCGCTTGCCGGAGGCGACGACGGCCCGGCCGGCGCTGCGGTAGGCGGGCCGCCACTCGGCGAGCTGCTGCTGGATGACCTCGTCGAGGTCGAAGGAGACGGCGGAGCCGGTGCGCGGGTCGCGCGCGTTGGTCAGCAGCCGCTCCACGACGTCCGTGAGCCGCTCGACCTGGGTCAGCGCGATCGTCGCCTCGTCCTTCACCGTGTCCGGGTCGTCGGTGAGGGTGATCTCCTCCAGCCGCATGGACAGCGCGGTCAGCGGTGTGCGGAGCTGGTGGGAGGCGTCGGCGGCCAGGCGCCGCTCGGCGGTCAGCATGCGGCCGATCCGCTCGGCGGAGGAGTCCAGCACGTCGGCGACCCGGTCCAGCTCGGGGACGCCGTACCGCTTGTGCCGGGGGCGCGGGTCGCCGGAGCCGAGGCGTTCGGCGGTCTCGGCGAGGTCGGTCAGCGGGGAGGCGAGGCGGTTGGCCTGGCGGACGGCGAGCAGCACCGCGGCGACCACCGCGAGCAGCGCGACCAGGCCGATGATCAGCAGGGTGCGGCCGACCTCGCGGGTGACCGCGGAGCGCGGCTCCTGCACGGTGACCGTCTCGCCCTCCTCGCCCTTCTGCGTGGCGTGGATGACGTCGCCCTCGGGCCGGCTGCCGATCTCGATCGGCGTCCGGCCGGGGACGCTGATGACCGCGTACTGGTCCTTGCTGACCGGGTTGCGCAGGACCTCGGAGTTGACGTTCTCCTCCGCGAGGATGCGGCTGTCCACGATGCTCGCCAGCCGCACCGCCTCGGACTCGACCCGCTCCTGGGCGCTGCTGGTGATGGTCCGCGTCTCCACGATCACCAGGGAGACCCCGAAGACGGCGATGACCACGAGGACGACGGCGAGGGTGGACTGGATGAGGCGTCGGCGCATGTCCCTGTTACCTGAAGCGGTGCCGGGCCCCCGGTGCGGGGCTCAGCTCTTCTCGAAGCGGAAGCCGACCCCGCGCACGGTGGCGATGTAGCGGGGGTTCGCCGCGTCGTCGCCGAGCTTCTTGCGCAGCCAGGAGATGTGCATGTCGAGGGTCTTGGTCGAGGACCACCAGGTGGTGTCCCAGACCTCGCGCATCAACTGGTCCCGGGTGACCACGCGTCCGGCGTCCCGCACCAGCACCCGCAGCAGGTCGAACTCCTTGGCGGTGAGCTGGAGTTCCTCCTCGCCCATCCAGGCCCGGTGCGACTCGACGTCGATGCGCACCCCGTGCGTGGCCGGCGGCTGCTGGGGCTCGGCGGCGCCGCGCCGCAGCAGGGCCCGGACACGGGCGAGCAGTTCGGCGAGCCGGAAGGGCTTGGTGACGTAGTCGTCGGCGCCCGCGTCCAGGCCGACGACGGTGTCCACCTCGTCGGCGCGCGCGGTCAGGATGAGGATCGGCACGGACTGCCCGTCCGCGCGGAGCCGGCGGGCGACCTCCAGGCCGTCCATGCCGGGCAGGCCCAGGTCCAGCACGACCAGATCGACACCGCCCTGGATTCCGGCGTCGAGCGCGGTGGGGCCGTCCTCGCGCACCTCGACCTCGTAGCCTTCCCGGCGCAGTGCGCGGGCCAGCGGCTCCGAGATGGACGCGTCGTCCTCGGCGAGCAGTACACGGGTCATGAGGTGATGGTAGACCGCCCGCGCTCGGTGCCGGGGTGTGATCGCTTCCCGGGATTCTTACCTTGGCGGCCCAGTGGTACGAACCATTGCCTGATGGATGGGATCGTAGAGGAGACCTTCGAAACAGGTCCCGCGGTTCCCCCGAAACCTGTGATCCGCGTCTCAAGTCCTTCCATATCAGGCAGTGTCCTGACGTACAGTGACGTGAACGCCTGTAGCACACCGGGGACCTTTGGCGGGCAACTGTCGCTGAAGGTCTCTTTTGTGTGCGGGCTGACGAAGATCAGCCCTGAAAGGAATGACCTCTGGCCGGGCTCCGCGCGCAGTGACGCGCACGGGGCGTGGATCCCGGTGGTCGCCGTCCGCCGCTCCGTGATCCGGGGCGGACTCCCCCTGGGCGTGGGGGTGGACGACCGACCCTGCCGGTGCCGGCTACCCCCCACCGGGCGCGCAACGCTCCAGCGCGCGTCCCGACCAGCAAGGAACGACCATGGCGTCCAGCCTGACGAAGGACTCGGTCCGCCCGGGCACCCCCGGGTCCGAGAAGACCTTCTTCGGCCACCCCCGCGGACTGGCCACTCTCTTCATGACCGAGATGTGGGAGCGCTTCTCCTACTACGGCATGAAGGCCCTGCTCACCGTCTACCTGCTCTCCGGCGGTCCCGATGCCGGCAAGGGCAGCATGGGCGGCGGCCTGGCCATGGACGTGGCCACCACCACGGTGATCGTGTCCGTCTACTCGGCGATGGTGTACCTGCTCGCCATGCCCGGCGGCTGGCTCGGCGACCGCGTCTGGGGCCCGCGCAAGACGGTGGCGATCGCCGCCGTGACGATCATGTCCGGTCACATCGTGCTGGCGCTGCCCGGCGGCCAGGCTCCGTTCTTCGCCGGTCTTGCGCTGGTCGCGGCCGGTTCGGGTCTGCTGAAGGCCAACATCTCCACGATGGTGGGCCACCTGTACAAGGGTCCGGACGACCCGCGCCGTGACGGTGGCTTCACGATCTTCTACATGGGCATCAACGCGGGCGCCTTCTTCGCCCCGCTGGCCATCGGCACCGTCGGCCAGGAGGTCAACTGGCACCTCGGCTTCGGCATGGCCGCGGTCGGCATGGCGATCGGTCTGGCCTCGTTCCTGCTCGGCACCCGCCACCTGAACCCGCAGAGCAACGTCGTCCCGAAGCCGCTGAGCACCGAGGAGCGGACCTCCTGGCTGCGCAAGGGCCTCACCTGGCTGATCATCGCGGCCGTGTTCTACGGCGTCGTGGGCGTCACCGGCCACTTCACCCTGAACTGGGCGATGATCCCGCTGACCGTCATCGGTCTGATCATCCCGGCCGGTGTGCTGATGCGCATCAAGCGGGACAAGGAGCTGTCGTCCACCGAGCAGTCGAAGATGACCGGCTACATCTGGTTCTTCGTCGCGGCCGCCGTGTTCTGGATGATCTACGACCAGGGCGCGTCCACGGTGCAGGCGTTCGGTGAGGGCAAGGCCTCCGGCTCGCTGCTCGGCTTCGACTTCCCGTCCTCCTGGTACCAGTCGCTGAACCCGCTGTTCATCATGGCGCTGGCCCCGGTCTTCGCCTGGGTCTGGATGTGGCTGAACCGCCAGGGCAGGGAGCCCAGCACCATCGTGAAGTTCTCGATGGGCCTGGTCCTGGTCGGCGTGTCGTTCTTCTTCTTCCTGATCCCGCTGGGCCTGGCCGCCAACGGGACCGCGGTCAGCCCGATGTGGCTGGTCGGCATCTACTTCATCCAGACCGTCGGCGAGCTGTGCCTGTCGCCGGTGGGCCTGTCGGTGACGACGAAGATGGCCCCGGCCAAGTACGCCAGCCAGATGATGGGCGTGTGGTTCCTCGCGGTCACCGCGGGCGACTCCATCACCAGCCTGCTGTCCAACCCGGCCATCGCCGGGGTCGACCTCGGCGGCACGGGCGCGGTCTTCGGGGAGGCGCTCCTCGCGGCGCTCGCCGGGTTCGCGGTGTGGATGTACCGCCGGAAGGTCAAGTCGCTGATGGGCGACGTGCGCTGACGCACCCCCACGCGCAGGGCGGAGGGCCGCCGCACATCCTGTGCGGCGGCCCTCCGTCGTCTTCCCGGTCCCTGGGCCGGCGGGCGGGGACTTCGTCCCGACCGACCAGGAGCGGGCGGGCAGGCGACGTCCGGCTGGGGCGGCGGGGCGCGGGTGCGTGAGCGAGTGGGTTCAGCCGGGCGGACGGTGCGCTCGGCCCCTTGCCGGGGCAGGCGCAACCGGCGGCCGTGTCAGCGGGGGCGGCGGGTCTGCGGACGCGGAGTGGGGGGCCGGGCGGGTGCCGTCCGGCGGGAGTCACGCGGCCTAAGGGTGCGTCGGCGCTTTGGAGGCACGGAGAGCCGGTGTGCTCGGTGGGCTGGTGCGCTCGGCGGGAGTCGTGCGGCCGGGGGATGCGTCGGCGCGGTGCGGCGAGGGCAGTCCACGCGGCTGGGTCGGTCCGTACGGCGAGCGGAGGCGCTCAGCCATCTGGTCCTGCGCGGCAAGCGGGCGGGCTCTGCCAGGCGGGCGGCGCGGTGAGCGGGCTCGGCCAGGCGCGGTGAGCGGGGCGGTTTGGCCCGGCACGGCGAGCGGGCCGGGTCGGCCGGGTGTGGTGCGGGTGGGCCGGTGGGGCTTTCAGGGGCGGGCCGGTGTGCTCTGCCGGGGGCGCGCCGGTGCGGGGGCCGGCGCGCTCGGGCGGGTGGCTCGGGCCCGGCGGGTCACGCCGGGGCGCCCAGTTCCGCCCACACGGTCTTGCCGTCGCGGCCGGGGACGCGCTGGACGCCCCAGTCCAGGCACAGCCGCTGCACGATGAACATGCCGTGGCCGCCTGGGCGGCCGGCGCGGTGCGGGGTGCGCGGGGCCGGCTGGCCGGTGCCCCGGTCGGAGACCTCCAGCCGGATCACCTTGTTGTCGCAGGACAGGAGCAGCTCGTCCGGGCCCTCGGCGTGCAGACAGGCGTTGGTGACCAGCTCGGACACCACGAGCAGCACGTCCTCGGCGGCAGCCCGCTGATCGGCGCCGGCCGCGGGCAGCCAGCCCCACGCGTACAGCGCCTGGCGGGTGAAGTCACGGGCGAGCGGGACGACACCGCTCTCGCCGTCCAGGCGCAGCGTGCGTACCTGCCGCCCCCGCCCCGGAGGAGCGCCCTCGGACGGCACGGACGGCGCGGCTGCCCCCGCGGACGCGCCCGGCTCCGGCGCACCCCCTTCGGACGCCCCGGAAGCGCCGCTGGGCTCCGGGCCGCGGTCGCCCGGCGAGTAAGGCCGGGTGGTGCTCATCAGCGCTTCACCTCACCGATCCACCAGTTCACAGTTCAACATTCCGGCACCGGACGGTGCCGGGCGGTCCGTACACAAGTCCGCCCACGACTCCTCCGTCGTCCGCCGTTCGCACGTACGTCGCACCCAGGCCGTCCATCGGTTCCCTGACGGTCCGGAGTGCTCGCGGTCGACGGCTTCAGGATGACTCCTGCCCGACGGATCCGGCGGAACACCCCCTGTTTGGACATGACCGGTGCCCAGTACAGGCATCGGCCGTCCAGGAGCGGCGCGCGCACCGGCTCAGTCGGATTCGCCGGCCAGTGCGGCCTCTACGGAGTCGTGGACGGTGAAGACCGCCTCCGCCCCGGTGATCTCGAAGACGCGGGCCACCACCGGCAGCATCCCCGCCAGGTGGACCCCGCCTCCGGCGGCCTCCGCCTTCAGTCGCGCCCCGAGCAGGACGTTCAGTCCCGTGGAGTCGCAGAACTCAAGCCGTGAGCAATCCACGACCAGCCGTGAGAACCCCTTGTCGAGGAGATCGTCGAGCGGCTCGCGCAGAAGATCGGCGGTGTGGTGGTCCAGTTCACCCGCAGGTGTCACTACGGCGCTGGGACCTTCTTCCCGCACCTCCACCAGAAGCCGGCCCGACTGTGCGCTGCCGACCGTCCCGTGGTCCATGCCGTCTCTCTCCCGAGGTCGTGGCTGCTGATGCCCTCGAACATTACGCCTTTCAATCGCACTCCGACACCCGAACAACCTCCCACAATCGGACATATCGCCACAGAACGCACTTGCGACGTCCTCTGTCGAGCGGGTAGGGCTAGTAAGGACACACAGCCCTACAGCCGGCTTCGGAGGCGCCGCACACCGCAGTGCACCCTTTTTGGCTTCGGCAGCCATATGCCGAGAACGATGGAGGACACCCATGTCACCCCGGCTCGACGAGTCGCATACCCCGATCGCGACGTCGACACCCCCACCGGAACTGGATCATCCCATCAATCCCCTCGAGGCACTCGAGGGACTCCCGGAGATCCCGCCCTTCGACGAGGTGGGCGCGGTGGACGCCCGGGCGCTGTCCCGGACGCTCTTCGAGCGCCTCGAGTCGCTCGAGGAGGGGACGTCCGACCACGCCTACGTACGCAACACGCTCGTCGAGCTGAACCTCGCGCTGGTCAAGTTCGCCGCCTCCCGCTTCCGCTCCCGCAGCGAGCCGATGGAGGACATCATCCAGGTCGGCACCATCGGCCTGATCAAGGCGATCGACCGCTTCGAGCTCTCACGCGGTGTGGAGTTCCCCACTTTCGCGATGCCGACCATCATCGGCGAGATCAAGCGCTTCTTCCGTGACACCTCGTGGTCCGTGCGCGTGCCGCGCCGGCTCCAGGAACTGCGGCTGGACCTGGCCAAGGCCGGGGACGAACTGGCCCAGAAGCTGGACCGCGCCCCGACGGTGGCGGAACTCGCCGAGCGGCTCGGCATCTCCAACGAGGAGGTCGTCGAGGGCATGGCCGCCTCCAACGCCTACACCGCCTCCTCGCTGGACGCCCAGCCCGAGGAGGACGACTCCGAGGGCGCGCTCGCGGACCGCATCGGCTACGAGGACCACGGGATCGAGGGCATCGAGTACGTCGAGTCGCTGAAGCCGCTGATCGCCGAACTCCCCTCCCGGGACCGGAAGATCCTCTCCCTGCGCTTCGTCGCGGGCATGACCCAGTCGGAGATCGGCGAGGAACTCGGCATCTCCCAGATGCACGTCTCCCGGCTGCTGTCGCGGACGCTGGTGCGGCTGCGCAAGGGGCTGACCGTCGAGGAGTGATCCTTATGGCGCCGCGTGCCAGGCGGCCCGGCCACAGGCGCCGGGCCGCTTCGCCGTTTTTGGGGACAGATCACCCCGAGTGGCGAGTACCCGGCGTCCCAGCCCTCACTCGCGCCGGTGTCATGCGCGCACACCGGCGCCCTGCGCGAACCGTTATCGGGGTTACCCGGGGAAACGTCTTTCCCGGACCGCGCCGCTCCACCACCATGAGCCCCCAAACCGACCGGTAGGCCGGAGAGTTCGGGGGAACGGAGGGGCGCGATGGCTCAGGACGGCGACGCGGCCGAGGCGGACACAGGACTCGCCGACGCGCCGGACGCACGGCTGACGGCGCTGCTGCGCGCCCCCTCCCCGACGGCCTACCCGGCGCTTCAGGAGCTGCGCCGCCGGCACCACCCGGCGGTCCTCGCCTACGCCCGGCTGTGCACCGCGAGCGAGTCCGCGGCCCGCAGGCTGGCCGCGGAGACCCTGACCGCCGCGGCCCGCGAGACGGCCCGCGGCCGGGAGCCGAGCGTGCCCCTGCGCCACCAGCTCCTGCTGCTCACCGCCCGGCTGGCGGCCTCCTGGGCGGCCGACGAACGCTCCGCGGGCGTCGACACGGGCCTGCTGCTGGTGCTGAACACGAGCGGTGCGCCGGACGGCCCCACACCACCGCTCCTCCCGGCGTTCCAGACGCTCCCGTCCCGCGCCCAGGGCCTGATCTGGTACGGCGTGCTGGATGTCGGGCCCGTCGAGCGCACCGCCGCCTACCTCGGCCTCAGCCGCGTCGATGTGCACCACGACACCCCGCAGGCCGTGCAGACACTGGCCCAGGCCCTCCTGCGGCACCGTCTGGCCGGTTCCGACGACCCGCGCTGCGCCGACTTCCGCCGGCTGATCGAGGAGGCTGTACGGCCCGGCACGCCCCGTCGCAGCGCCGACCTGGACGCCCACCGGGCACGCTGCCCGCACTGCTCGGCCGCCGTCGAGGAGCTGGCCGCGCTGCGCGACGCCCCGCGGCAGACCCTGGCGGAGGGCCTGCTCCCCTGGCACGGGACCTCGTACCTGCGCGCCTCCGGTCCGGCTCCGGCCCCCGCTCCCGGCCCGCGTGCCGCCGCCCGGACCCGGCCGCCCGGCCGCCACTACCTGCTGGCGTCCACGGCCCTGGGCGTGGCCCTGGCCCCGCTGCTGGTCTTCCTGCTCACGCCGTCCGGGTCCGCCGACCGGGAGGCGGCCGCGGCGACACCCGCTCCCCCGCCGGTGACGGTGACGGCCACGGTCTCGCTGTCCCCGCCGCCCGCCCCGACGCCCTCCCGCACCGCCGGGTCGCCGTCACCGTCACCGTCGAGGACTTCGCACCGCCCCGCCACCTCCGCGCCGCCCGGCCGCCGCACCCCCTCACCGTCCCCGCCGCCCGCGCCGCCGGGCAGCGCCCTCGCACAGGTGGTGAACCTGGCCACGGGCCGCTGCCTGGACATCCGGGACGGCGAGCTGTGGAAGGGCAACGACGTCGTCATGGCGCCCTGCGACTCCTCCGCCACCCAGCGCTGGCGGGTCGACGCCGGTCCGGGCGTCCTGCGGTCGGCCGCCGACTCCGGCTTCTGCCTGGACAGCCGCGGCTCGACCGACCGGGGCGTGGGCATCTGGGAGTGCGACTCGGTCTACGGCCGCAACGGCCGCAACCTCCGCTTCGCCGTCGACCCCGACGGCACGATCCGCCCGGCGATCGACACCGGGACGGCGGTGACACCGGACGACGGCGACGGGGTCGGACTGGCGCCGCTGGGCGGAGGACCGGCACAACGGTGGCGGGCCGGGTCAGCCTGACCGTCCGGACAGACGCCCGGGCCGTCTGGCCGCCCACACCGGTCTGACCCTCCTCGCGGGCGTCCGGAACCGTCTGACCGTCTTCGCGGACGTCCGGGCCGCCTGACCACCCACGCGGACGTCCGGGCCCGTCCGGCCGTCCGCGCGGCCGCCCGAGTCGCCTGACCGCCAGCGCAGGCGTCCGGTTCAGATCTCGCGTACGCCGCGCCGCCAGACGCCGGCGACCAGCGGCACGCCCGGCCGGTAGGCCAGGTGCACGTGGCTCGGGGCGTCGAGCAGCAGCAGGTCGGCGCGGGCGCCCGGGGTGAGACGGCCGATGTCCGTGCGGCGCAGGGCCGCCGCGCCGCCGGCCGTGGCCGACCAGACCGCCTCGTCCGGGGTCATGCCCATGTCCCGCACCGCGAGCGCGACGCAGAAGGGGACCGAGGAGGTGAACGACGAACCCGGGTTGCAGTCGGTCGACAGGGCCACGGTGACGCCCGCGTCCAGCAGCCGGCGTGCGTCGGGCCACTCGGCGCGGGTGGAGAACTCGGCGCCGGGCAGCAGGGTGGCGACCGTGTCGCTGTGGGCGAGGGCGTCGACGTCCGCGTCGGTGAGGTGGGTGCAGTGGTCGGCGCTGGCCGCGTCCAGCTCGACGGCGAGCTGGACGCCGGGGCCGTAGGAGAGCTGGTTGGCGTGGATCCGGGGGTGCAGCCCCCTGGCCCGGCCGGCGGTGAGGATCGCGCGGGCCTGGTCGCCGTCGAAGGCGCCCTTCTCGCAGAAGACGTCGATCCAGCGGGCGTGCGGGGCGCAGGCGTCCAGCATCTCGCCGGTGACCAGGGCGACGTAGGCCGCCGGGTCGTCGGCGTGCTCGGGGGCGACGATGTGGGCGCCGAGGAACGTCACCTCGTCGGTGTGCCGGGCCGCGACGCGCAGGGCCCGGGCCTCGTCCTCGACGGTGAGGCCGTAGCCCGACTTCGTCTCGAAGGTGGTGGTGCCCTGACGGAGGGCCTCCGCCAGGTAGCGGGTGAGGTTGGCCTCCAGCTCCGCGTCGGTGGCGGCACGGGTGGCCGCGACCGTGGTGCGGATGCCGCCCGCGGTGTAGGAGCGGCCGGACATCCGGGCGTTGAACTCCTGCGTGCGGTCACCGGCGAAGACCAGGTGGGAGTGGGAGTCCACGAAGCCCGGCAGCACCGCCCGGCCGCCCGCGTCGACCCGGTTGTCAGTGGCGGGTGCTTTCCTGGATTCACCGGTCCACGCGACGCGGTCGCCGTCGATGACGACGGCCGCGTCCTGGATCAGACCGAGGGGGGATCCGTCACCGGAGGAGGGGTCGTTGGTGACCAGCGTGGCGATGTTGGTGATGACGGTGCTGCTGCTCATGGTGTCCTCGTGGGTGGCCGGTCGGGGGTCGGCGGGCTTCTTCCGCGCGGGCCTCAGCCGCGCAGGGCTTCGATCGCGTCCGCGAGCGCTGACGGCACGTCGGGGACGAGGGCATGCGTCCCGTCCCGTACGACGTGACGGCCGCCCACGATCGTGTGCCGCACGTCCGCCGCGGTCGCCGCGAATACGGCCGTCTCGGCGCCCAGCCGGGGTACCGGTCCGGCCGTCCTGACCGAGTCGAGGGCGATCGTCGTCAGGTCGGCGAGCGCGCCTGTCTCGATGGCGCCGGCGTCCTGCCAGCCGAGGGCCGCGTGGCCGTCGGCGGTGGCGGCCCGCAGCAGTGCCGCGGCCGTCCAGTGGCCCCGGGTGCGGGTGCGCAGCCGCTCGTTCAGCTCCATCGCGCGCGCCTCTTCGAACAGGTCGATGACGGCGTGGCTGTCGGAGCCGAGGGAGAGCGGGGAGCCCGCCCGCTGCAGGGCGACGGCCGGACCGATGCCGTCCGCCAGGTCGCGCTCGGTGGTGGGGCACATGCAGGTGCCGGTGCGCGAGCCGCCGAGCAGCGCGATGTCCTCGTCGGTGAGGTGGGTGTTGTGCACACCGGTGGTGCGCGGCCCGAGCACGCCGTGGTCGGCGAGCAGCCGGGTCGGGGTGCAGCCGTGCGCGGCCAGGCAGGCGTCGTTCTCGGCGGTCTGCTCCGACAGGTGCACGTGCAGCGGGGCCCGCCGCTCCTCCGCCCAGCGCGCCACGGTCGCCAACTGGTCCGCGGGCACGGCCCGTACGGAGTGGATCGCCGCTCCGATCCGCGCGTGATCCCGTTCCTTGAGAACTGAACAGCGTTCGGCCCAGGCCTCCGCGCCGCCGTCGGAGAAGCGCCGCTGGTGGGTGTTGAGCGGCTCGCCGCTGTGCTTGTCGCGGATGGCGGAGGAGAAGTACGCGGTGTCCAGGAGGGTGATGCGGATCCCGGCCTCGGCGGCGGCCGCGATCAGCGCCTCGCCCATGGCGTTGGGCTCGCCGTAGGGGGTGCCGCCGGGGGCGTGGTGCACGTAGTGGAACTCGCCGACGCAGGTGATGCCGGCCAGCGCCATCTCTGCGTACACGGCGCGGGCGAGGGCGTGGTAGGTCTCCGGCGTCAGCCGGTCGGCGACGGAGTACATCACCTCGCGCCAGGTCCAGAAGGTGCCGCTGCCGACCTGGACCGTGCCGCGCAGCGCCCGGTGGAAGGCGTGCGAGTGGGCGTTCGCCAGACCCGGGAGGGTCAGGCCGCGCAGCACCTCGGCGCCGGGCGGCGGGGTCGCCGCGCCGGTGCGGACGGCGGTGATCCGGCCGTCCGCGGCCGTCACGGCCACGCCGGGCTCGACATGGGTGCCGAGCCAGGCGTGCTCCAGCCAGTAGGTCGTGTCGGTCACGTGCGGGCCAGCCCTTCCAGTACGTCGGCGAGCGCGCGCACCCCGGCGAGGCAGTCGTCCTCGGCCGCGGACTCGGCCGGGGAGTGCGAGACGCCGGTGGGGTTGCGCACGAACAGCATGGCGGTCGGGATGCGCCCGGACAGGATTCCGGCGTCGTGTCCGGCGCCGGTACCCAGGACGGGCACTTCGAGGCCGGTGTCCTTCCCCAAGATGCGGCCGAGTTCGTCGCGTAGCGCGTGGTCGAACTCGACCACCGGGGTGAAGGACTCCCGGACGACGTCCAGGTCGATGCCGTGGGCGTCGGCGTACTCGCGCGCCGCCTTCTCGACGCCGCCGACGACCGTGTCCAGGGTCGCCTGGTCGGCGGCGCGGGAGTCGAGCCAGCCGCGCACCAGGGAGGGGATGGCGTTGACGCCGTTCGGCTCGACGGAGATCTTGCCGAAGGTGGCGACGGCGCCGGCGAGTTCGGCCTCGCGGCGGGCGGCGAGCACCGTCTCGGCGTACGTCAGCATCGGGTCGCGCCGGTCGGCCAGGCGGGTGGTGCCGGCGTGGTTGGCCTCGCCGCGGAAGTCGAAGCGCCAGCGGCCGTGCGGCCAGATGGCGCTGGCGATGCCGACCGGGTCGCCGGACAGGTCCAGCGCGCGGCCCTGTTCGACGTGCAGTTCGACGAAGGCGCCGATCCTGGCCAGCCGTTCCGGGTCGGCCCCGATGGCCTCGGGGTCGTGGCCGGCGGCCTCCATGGCCCGGGGAAGGGTGACGCCGTCAGCGTCGGTGAGGCGGTGGGCCTGCTCGACGGTGAGCTGTCCGGCGGTGAGCCGGGAGCCGACACAGGCGAGCCCGAACCGGGCGCCCTCCTCGTCACCGAAGTTGACGACGGCCAGGGGCCTGGTGAACCGCGAGCCCCTGGCGCGCAGTTCGTCGAGGGCCGCGAAGGAGGACACGACGCCGAGGGGGCCGTCGAAGGCGCCCCCGTCCGGCACCGAGTCCAGGTGCGATCCGGTGACCACGGCGTCCCCGGCGGCCGGGTCGCCCAGCCAGGCCCACTGGTTGCCGTTGCGGTCCACCTCGTACGCCAGCCCGCGCGTCTCGGCCTGCTCGCGGAACCAGGCCCGGCACTCGCCGTCGGCCCCGGTCCAGGCGTACCGCCGGTACCCGCCGGAGCCGGGGTGCCGCCCGATGGGCAGCAGCTCGCGCCACATCTCCTCGAAGGAGCTGCCGCCCACAGGCCGCGGGCGGTCGTCCCGCGGGACGGACCGGTCGGCCGCGGCCGCGCCCGGCGGCGGGACCTCGGCTCGCGCCGGGGCGTCGCCACCGCCTGCTCGCGGACTCACGCCTCGTCACCCTCACGCATGGGCACCCGGACTCCCCGCTCGTCCGCCACGGACTCCGCGATGTCGTAGCCGGCGTCGACGTGCCGGATGACACCCATGCCGGGGTCGTTGGTGAGCACCCGCCGGATCTTCTCCCCGCCCAGCTTCGTGCCGTCGGCCACCGTCACCTGGCCGGCGTGGATGGAGCGCCCCATGCCCACGCCGCCGCCGTGGTGGATGGACACCCAGGAGGCGCCGGAGGCCACGTTGACCATGGCGTTCAGCAGCGGCCAGTCGGCGATCGCGTCGGAGCCGTCGAGCATGGCCTCGGTCTCGCGGTACGGGGAGGCGACGGAGCCGCAGTCGAGGTGGTCGCGGCCGATGGCCAGCGGGGCGGCCAGCTCGCCGGAGGCCACCATGTCGTTGAAGCGCTCGCCGGCCTTGTCGCGCTCGCCGTAGCCCAGCCAGCAGATGCGCGCGGGCAGGCCCTGGAAGTGGACGCGCTCGCCGGCCAGCTTGATCCAGCGGGCCAGGGACTCGTTCTCCGGGAAGAGGTCGAGGATCGCCTTGTCGGTCTTGGCGATGTCGGCCGGGTCGCCGGACAGCGCCGCCCAGCGGAACGGTCCCTTGCCCTCGCAGAACAGGGGCCGGATGTAGGCGGGGACGAAGCCGGGGAAGGCGAACGCGCGGTCGTACCCGGCGAGCTGTGCCTCACCGCGGATGGAGTTGCCGTAGTCGAAGACCTCGGCGCCGGCGTCCATGAAGCCGACCATGGCCTCCACGTGCTTCGCCATGGACTCGCGCGCCCGGGTGGTGAAGCCGGCCGGGTCCTTCGCGGCGGCGTCGGCCATGTCCTCGAAGGCCACCCCGACGGGCAGGTACGCCAGCGGGTCGTGGGCGGAGGTCTGGTCGGTGACGATGTCGATCGGGGCGTTCATCGCCAGCAGCTGCGGGACCAGTTCGGCCGCGTTGCCGAGGACGCCGATGGACAGCGGCCGGCGGGCGTCGCGGGCCTCGGTGGCGAGCCGCAGCGCGTGGTCGAGGGAGTCGGCCCTGACGTCCAGGTACCGGTGCTCGATGCGGCGCTCGATGGCGCGCGGGTCGCAGTCGACGCAGATGGCGACGCCGTCGTTCATGGTCACGGCGAGGGGCTGGGCGCCGCCCATGCCGCCGAGGCCGGCGGTGAGGGTGATGGTCCCGGCGAGGGTGCCGCCGAACTTCTTCGCGGCGACGGCGGCGAAGGTCTCGTAGGTGCCCTGGAGGATGCCCTGGGTGCCGATGTAGATCCAGGAGCCGGCGGTCATCTGCCCGTACATGGTCAGGCCGAGGGCCTCCAGCCGGCGGAACTCCTCCCAGTTGGCCCAGTCGCCGACGAGGTTGGAGCTGGCGATGAGGACGCGCGGGGCCCACTCGTGGGTCTGCATCACGCCGACCGGGCGGCCGGACTGGACCAGCATGGTCTCGTCCTGCTTGAGCGTGCGCAGCGTGCGGACCATGGCGTCGAAGGAGCGCCAGTCGCGGGCGGCCTTGCCGGTGCCGCCGTAGACGACGAGCTTGTCGGGATGCTCGGCCACCTCGGGGTCGAGGTTGTTCTGCAGCATCCGCAGGGCGGCTTCCTGCTGCCATCCAAGGGCGCTCAGTTCCGTGCCGCGCGGTGCTCGTACGGGGCGGGGTCCCGACATCGTCTGCCTCCTCCTGTTACTACCTCTATTCACATCCTGGCTTCCTGAATAGAACTAGTCAACACCTCCCCGCCCGCACACCCGCGCCACCTGGATGTTTGGCTGGAAGCACACGAAGGCCGACAGGAGGGGAGAGGTCGTGGACCACGACACCGACGTTGAGGCCCGGGAGCGGGCGGCCCGGCGCGACGAGGCGGTACGCGGCGCGGTGGAGCAGGGGCTGCTGGGGCCGGACGCGGCCGTGGTGGGACTGCTGGACGTCACCGGCATCCGGGAGTCGGCGGGCGCGCTGCGCGCGGCGTTCGACGCGGTCGTGGCGCCGGGCACGCCGGTGCTGCACGCCTTCGCGGTGAAGGCGAGCCCGCTGGTGCCGGTGCTGCGGCTGCTGCACGAGGAGGGCATCGGCGCCGAGGTGGCGAGCCCGGGCGAGCTGGCGCTGGTGCGGGCGGCGGGACTGCCGCCGGAGAACACGGTGCTCGACTCCCCCGCCAAGACGCCGGCCGAGCTGCGCGAGGCGCTGGCGCTGGGCGTCGCCGTCAACGCGGACAACCCGCAGGAGCTGGACCGGCTGGACGCGCTGGTCGCGTCGGCGGCCACCCGGTCGCCGCTCGGCATCCGGGTCAACCCGCAGATCGGCGGCGGCACCATCGGGGCCACCTCGACCGCGACCGAGACCTCGAAGTTCGGGGTGGCGCTGCGCGACGAGGGGGCCCGCGAGTGGGTCGTCCAGGCCTACGCGGACCGGCCGTGGCTGACCCGGCTGCACGCGCACACCGGCTCCCAGGGCATCCCGCTGGCGCTGCTGGCGCGGGGCGTGGCGGAGACGTACGCGCTGGCGGAGGAGATCAACGCGCGGATCGGGCGGCGGCAGATCGACACGCTCGACATCGGCGGCGGCCTGCCGGTCAACTTCGAGTCGGAGGCGACCGCGCCGACGTACGCCCAGTACGCGCGCACGCTGAAGGCGGAGGTACCGGGGCTGTTCGACGGACGGTACGGGCTGGTGACCGAGTTCGGCCGGTCGCTGCTGGCCAAGCACGGCACGGTGGTGGCGCGGGTGGAGTACGCCAAGAGCTCCGGCGGGCGGCGGATCGCGGTGACGCACGCGGGTGTGCAGGTGGCCACGCGGACGGTGTACGCGCCGGGGGCCTGGCCGCTGCGGATCGCCGCGTACGACGCCAAGGGCCGCCCGAAGCCGGGCCCGGAGGTGACGCAGGACGTGGCGGGCCCGGCCTGCTTCTCGGGCGACCTGCTCGCCGAGGGACGCTCCATGCCCCCGCTGGAGCAGGGCGACTACGCGGCGGCCCTGGACACGGGCGCGTACTACTTCGCGCACCACTATGCCTACAACTCCCTGACCAGGCCCGGGGTCTACGGCTTCGCGCCGGACGCCGCCGGGGGCGTCGCCTTCGCGACCGTGCGGGAGCCGCAGACGGTGGCGGAGGTGGTGGCCGAGTCCGGAGGGGCGCACGCGTCCGCACTCACCACCCTGGGCGCGCCCGGGAGCCGTTGACACGCCCCCGGGTCCGCTCGAACAAATGGATCAACTGGCGTGAGAAAGACGTCAGTTGACCCACCCTAGTACGCCGGAAGCACGTTCCAACGGAAAATGCCAAAGCCGTCACCCCCGACACACACGTTGCGTAGTGTCGCTGTCACTCAACCGGAGTACAGGCGGGGAGGGGAACCGGCGTGCCCGGAATCGACGAGTGCCTACTGGATGCGATGCGGCTGCCCGGCGCCCGGGGAGCCGCACTGGTGGACTGGACGAGCGGACTGGCCCTGGGATCCGTCGGGGAAGCCCCCGGCGGTGACCACGAGACCACCGCGGCCGAGGCAGCGGAACTGGCCAGGCTGGCCGCCGAGCACGGCGCCTTCACGGCCGGGGGCGCCGAGGACGGACGCCCGCCCGTCGAGGACGTGATCATCAGCAACCGCGACAGCTACCACCTGCTGAGGTTCGTGGTCACGTCCTTCGACAGCAGCGTCTTCCTGCACCTGTGGCTGGGCCGCGCGGAGGGCAACCTCGCCCTCGCCCGCATCCGGCTGGGCGAGATGGCCGACCGGCTGGTGCTGGGATGACCATGGTCGGCACACCTCCGCCGCTGCCGGTGCGGGACAGGCCGGCCGCGGCCGACCGGACCGCGGGCGCCCTGTCCCCGATGCTCCGGCGGCTCGCCGAGGAGCAGGCCACCGGCGTACTCGTCCGCGAACACGGCACCCTGTACCTCGCCCGGGGCCGCGTCGTGCACGCCGAGAGTCCCCTCGCGCCCGGCCTCGGGGTGCTGCTCACCGCCCACGGCACCCTCGCGGCGGCCGCCTGGCAGCGGGCGGCCGAGCGGGCCGGCGGCACGGCGGACGCCGCCCGGCTGCTGCTCGACGCCGGGGTGCTGCCCGCGGGCGCGCTGGAGCTGTGCCACCTGGACGCGCTGTACGACGCGGGGTACTTCGCCCTGACCCCGAGCAGCACCCCCGGCCGCTTCCGGTACGACGTCACCCCCCGCGTAGGCCCGCTGCCCTCGGTCCCGGTCGTCGCCCTCGAGCGCGAGACGCTGCGCCGCCGGCTGCTGCTGCACCGGCTGTGGCCGGACCCGGCGGCCGACAGCGCCCCGCTGATCCGCGCCGATCCCGCCTCGGGAGCGCAGGTCACCTCGCGCCGACGGGCCGTCCTCGACCGGGTGGACGGTGTCCGCACCGCCCTGGAGATCGCCCGCGATCTGGGCAGACAGGCGTTCCACACGCTGGTGGACGTGCGCCGGCTCGCGGCGGCCGGACTCGTCCGGGCGGCGCCCGGGGCACGCGGCCTGCCGCCGGTCCCGCCGATCCCGCCGGCCCCTGCGGCTCCCCCGCTCACGGTCACCGACCCCGACATCGCGCTGCTGAAGAGGCTCAGGGATGCGCTGGAGGCGCTTTGAACGGCACCACCCCGCCGCCGAGAGGAGAGAGCTGATGGTGCCCGAACAGGACCTGGAGAGCGTGCTGGACGAGCTGCGCCGGCTGCGCACCCGCGTCCCGCAGCTCACCGGCGCCCTCGCGGCCGGCGTCGACGGACTCGTCGTCGCCCACGACACACCCGGCGTCGACCCTGAGGGCCTCGCGGCGCTCACCGCGGCCTCGCTCGGCGTGGCCGTACGGGTCGCCGACGCCACCGGCAACGGCGGCTTCCGCGAGCTGCTGGTGCGCGGCGAGCACGGCTACGTCGCCACTTACGCGGCCGGCCGCACCGCCGTGCTGACCCTGCTCACCCGGGACCGGGTCAACGTCGGCCGGCTCCACCTGGAGGGCCGCCGGTCCGGCGCCCGCATCGGGGAGCTGCTCGACGCCGCCGAGGCCGCCGCCCGGGCCGCTGCGCCCGCCGCACGGCCCGCCCGAACCGCACCCGCACGTACGCGCACCGTGCGCGCGCCGCGCCCCACGGCCACCGAAGCGCGCACCGCAACCGACAACTGAGAGGACCACCATGGCCAACACCGAGACCGCCCTGAAAGAGGCCCTGACCTCCATCGAGGGCGCCACCGGCGTCGCGCTCGTCGACTACACCAGCGGCATGGCGCTGGGCACGATGGGCGGCAGCAAGACCTTCGACCTCAACGTGGCCGCGGCGGGCAACACGGACGTGATCCGCGCCAAGATGCGCACGATGGAGATGCTGGGCCTCAAGGCCGAGATCGACGACATCCTGATCACGCTGACGGACCAGTACCACCTGATCCGCCTGCTCAAGGGACGCGGCGGGAACGGCCTGTTCCTCTACCTCGTCCTGGAGCAGAACCGGGCCAACCTGGCGATGGCCCGGCACCAGCTCAAGCGGATCGAGGAAGAGCTGGAGGTCTAGCCCCCCGGGTCCGCACGAGGTCAGACCAGTGCCGCGGTGCGGCGGCGGGACCCGCCCGGGGTCGCGTCGCCTGCCGCGACGCCCGTGGCACGCAGGCCCTTGACGGCCCTGCCCGCCGGACCGCCGCCGCGCCGGTCGAGCCAGTCGACCCGCACCCACAGCAGCATCTGCCCGGCCCGCTCCCGGCGCCCCAGCCAGGCGGCCTTCAGCCTGAGCCCGGTGCCGGCCCCGGCCAGCAGCATGCCCCCGGCCGCGGGCAGCACGAACGAACCGCCGAGCGCCACGGCGAACGCCAGCAGCAGCCACCACCGGTGCCCCCGGCGCCAGTTGCGCACGGTCACCGCCCGGTCCTGCAGCACGTCGTACTTGCCCGCCCTGGCGGCCCCGCGGGCCAGCGTGGTGTACCGCTTGCGGCGCACCAGTGCCATCACGGCCAGGGCGACCAGGAACAGCGCGGCTCCCGCCGACACCCCGATCCGGCGCCCGGTCAGCCCGGGCGGCAGTACTCCGACACCGGCGGCCGCCACTCCGGCCCACCACAGGGGCGCGGCCCCCGCTCGTACGACGACGGCCACCCTGGCCAGTCCCTGTCCTCCGCGCGCCACGTCAGCCTCCCGTGTCACGTCCGCGTGTTCACCCAGTCCCTGGGTCCGGGCACGACGCTAACGGCGGAACGTGAGACGAGTCTGAGAAGGCGTCGGGTCACTCCACGAACAGCCCGCGCGCGGCGGCGTTCGCGTCGAACTGCTCCAACCGGGCCTGGGCGTCCGGCAGATCGTCGCACAGCGCCTCCAGCAGCACCCGTCCGAGCAGCATCGGCGCGCACGCGGTGTCGAAGGCGAGCCCGGTGCCGACCGCGGCGGGCAGCAGCAGGTCGGAGTGGCGGGCGACGGGCGCGAAGGCGGAGTCGGCGACCGTGACGACGGTCAGCCCCGCCTCCCTGGCGTAGGCGAGGGTGTCGACCACCTCGCGCGGGTGCCGGGGCAGCGCGAAGCACAGCAGGGCCGTGGCGCCGGCGCGGACGGCCGCGTCGATGCGGTCCTGGATCATCGTCCCGCCCTCGTCGAGCAGCCGGACGTCCGGGTGCACCTTGGCGGCGAAGTACGCGAAGCCGTACGCCTGCGAGGCGGCGGCGCGCAGTCCGAGCACCGGCAGCGGGCGCGAGGCGGCGAGGATCCGGCCGGCCTTCCGCACCGGCCGGGGGTCGGCGAGCAGCTCCGCGAGGTGCCTGAGGTTCTCGATCTCGGCCTCGACGGCCTGCTGGTACTCGTTGTACGGGCCCGGCCCGGCGGCGGCCTGCTCGGCGGGCACGACCTCGCGCAGGTGCCTGCGCAGCGCCGGGTAGCCGTCGAAGCCGAGGGCGACCGCGAACCGGGTCACCGAGGGCTGGCTGACCCCGGCCAGCTCGGCCAGCTCCACGCTGGACAGGAAGGGGACGTCGGCGGCCCGCCGCACCATGCTGTGCGCGATGCGGCGCTGGGTCGGCGTGAGCCGGTGCCCCTCGAAGAGCGCCTGCAGACGGGTCGCCGGAGTGTCCGTCGCGCCCGTGCTCCGGTCGACGCTCATGATGTGCTCCCCCTCCGCGTGCGGACTCTCGGATTATTCAGTCATCCAGAACTCTGCATGAGCCTATACAGCCGGGACAAGGCCCGTCCCGCGATCCGGCGGGCCCGGTCTTCCGGCGGGCCAGGGTTTCCGGCGAGCGGCTCGCCCCGTTCTCCCGAGATGCGAAAGAGGGGGGTTTCCCCCAGTGCGCCGGGCCCCCGCGCTCCCTACCGTGAAGCGCATGAGCGCACTGGACTCGCGGGACACCGACCTCAAGAAGGACCTGGACGCCACCGTACGGGCGCGCGGGGAGCTGGGCGAGGAGTACGACTCCGCGCTCGTGGACTCCTTCCTGGAGAGGGTCGAGCAGCGGATCGACGACACGGTGGAGCGCAGGGTGCGGCGGCACCTGGCCGAGCAGCGGATGGCCGACGCGCGCGGCACCAGGCGGCCCAGGTCGGCCGGGTCGTGGGTGGACCGCTTCGGCCTCGCCGTCCTGTCGCTGGTGCTGGCCGTCCCGCTCTCCGCCATCTCCGGCGCCCTCGCCGGGATGACCGGGATCGTGGCGACCTGGCTCGGCATCGTAGGTGTGAACGCGGCCCAGGCGGTGCGGCTCAACCCCGAGCTGATGACCGGCCGGCGCGATGCCCGGCGGTCCGCCGGGGAGGACTGAGGCGCCGGGGCGTGCGGCCCCGGGAAGAGTTGTGCGCGGGGACCGCCGCACCCCCGTTGCCGGGGGGCGGGACGACGGCGGTCCCCGCGCAGGGACGCGGGCCGGGTCAGGACCGGGCTTGCGCGTCCTGGGCGTCCATGGAAAGTCCGGGAGCCGCTCCGGAGGTCCTTGGCGCCGCACGGCGCCGGCCCGGGCGGGGAGCCGCTCCCGCCGTGGCCGACACCTCTAATGTGCCGGACCTGTGTTAAGCGGGTGCTGCGCGCACGTGACACGCTCGTACCAGTTGCGGAACGGCCAGGCCCGCCCAGGTCACCGCCGGTTCGCCGGCGTCACCGGCGGTTCACCCGGGGTACGGCTACTTGTTGCCGCCCTTGGCCAGGAAGGCCAGCAGGTCCTGGCGGCTGACCACTCCGGTCGGCTTGCCCTCGACCAGGACGATCGCGGCGTCCGCGGAGCCCAGCACCGACATCAGGTCGCCGACCGGCTCACCGGAGCCCACCTGGGGCAGCGGGGCGCTCATGTGCTTCTCCAGCGGGTCCTCCAGCGAGGCCCGCTTGGAGAACAGGGCGTCCAGCAGCTCGCGCTCCACCACCGAGCCGACGACCTCGGCGGCCATCACGTCCGGGTGGCCGGCGCCCGGCTTGACGA
This sequence comes from Streptomyces sp. 1-11, assembly GCF_007176755.1. Lineage (GTDB taxonomy): Bacteria > Actinomycetota > Actinomycetes > Streptomycetales > Streptomycetaceae > Streptomyces. The sequence continues at coordinate 437,402 of NZ_BJTV01000005.1, read as the reverse complement.
CCGGCATCTGCGACACGCCGTACTCGCGCAGCACCTCGATGGCCTGGCCCACGGTCTCCTCGGGGTGCATGTGCACCAGGGACGGGATGGTGCCGGCCACCTTGTCCTGCAGGACGTCGGCGACGCGGGCGCTGGGGCCCTCGTCCTCGAGGAAGCCGTAGTCGGCCATCCACTCGTCGTTGAAGATCTTGGAGAGGTAACCGCGGCCGCTGTCCGGCAGCAGCACCACCACGACGTCGTCCGGGCCGAGCCGCTCGGCGACCTTCAGCGCGGCCACGACGGCCATGCCGCAGGAGCCGCCCACCAGCAGGCCCTCCTCCTTGGCCAGCCGGCGGGTCATCTGGAAGGCGTCCTTGTCGGAGACGGCCACGATCTCGTCCGCCACGGTGCGGTCGTAGGCGGTCGGCCAGAAGTCCTCGCCGACGCCCTCGATCAGGTACGGCCGCCCGGAACCGCCGGAGTACACCGAGCCCTCGGGGTCGGCGCCGATGACCTTGACCTTCCCCTGGCTGGCCTCCTTCAGGTAGTTGCCGGTGCCGGAGATGGTGCCGCCGGTGCCGACGCCCGCCACGAAGTGGGTGAGCTTCCCCTCGGTCTGCTCCCACAGCTCGGGGCCGGTCGAGTGATAGTGCGAGAGCGGGTTGTTGGGGTTGGAGTACTGGTCGGGCTTCCAGGCGCCCGGGGTCTCGCGGACGAGGCGGTCGGAGACGTTGTAGTACGAGTCCGGGTGCTCGGGGTCCACGGCGGTCGGGCAGACCACGACCTCGGCGCCGTAGGCGCGCAGCACGTTGATCTTGTCGGTCGAGACCTTGTCAGGGCAGACGAAGATGCACTTGTAGCCCTTCTGCTGGGCCACGATGGCCAGGCCCACGCCGGTGTTGCCGCTGGTCGGCTCGACGATCGTGCCGCCCGGCTTGAGCTCCCCGCTCTGCTCGGCGGCCTCGATCATGCGCAGGGCGATGCGGTCCTTCACGGAACCGCCCGGGTTGAAGTACTCCACCTTGGCCAGGACGGTCGCCTGGATGCCCTTGGTCACGTTGTTGAGCCGCACCAGCGGGGTGTCGCCGACGAGGCTGATCATCGAGTCGTGGAATCGCACCGTTGTCTCCGGTTGCTTGCAAAAAACATTGGTCGTAGTGGTTCCGCCAGCCTACGGCCCCGGAGTGAGGTGGGACGGGCGTTCACTCCCCGTTGAGATTGGCACACGGGCCGTACGGGGCAAGGAGTGGGTGTACGGCTACGAGGAGGTGGCGGCGACGCATGACGAGCATGTCGAGGGCGAGAGTGGCCCGGCGCATCGCGGCCGGAGCGGCGTACGGCGGCGGCGGGGTGGGGCTCGTCGGGGCGGCGGCCGTCGGCCTGCTGCTGGCGGAGGTGCGGCTGGCCCGGCGCCACGTGGGCAACGGAAGCGTGGGCCGGGTGCCGGTGGCCGACGGGGTGTACGGGCACGCGTACGACGTCCCCGGCGAACCGCCGCTGCGGCTGGCCCTGCTCGGCGACTCGACGGCCGCGGGGCAGGGTGTGCACCGGGCGGGTCAGACGCCGGGGGCGCTGCTGGCCTCGGGTCTGGCCGCGGTGGCGGAGCGGCCGGTGGAACTGCGCAACGTGGCACTGCCGGGCGCCCAGTCGAACGACCTGGACCGGCAGGTGGCGCTGGTCCTGTCGGCCGCTGATCCGGTCCCGGACGTGTGCGTGATCATGATCGGCGCCAACGACGTGACCCACCGGATGCCGCCGACGCGTTCGGTGCGGCATCTGTCGGCGGCGGTGCGGCGGCTGCGCACGGCCGGCGCGGAGGTGGTCGTCGGCACGTGCCCGGACCTCGGCACCATCGAGCCGGTGCAGCAGCCGCTGCGCTGGCTGGCCCGCCGGGCCTCGCGGCAGCTCGCGGCGGCGCAGACGATCGGGGCGGTGGAGCAGGGCGGGCGGACGGTGTCGCTGGGCGATCTGCTGGGCCCGGAGTTCGAGGCGAATCCCCGGGAGCTGTTCGGCCCCGACAACTACCACCCCTCGGCGGAGGGCTACGCGACCGCGGCGATGGCGGTCCTGCCCACGGTCTGCGCGGCGCTCGGCCTGTGGCCGGCCGACGAGGAACGGCCGGACGCGTCCCGGCGCGAGGGCTTCCTGCCGGTGGCCCGGGCGGCCGCGGAGGCCGCCTCGGAGGCGGGCACCGAGGTCACGGCGGCCATGCCCACGGGCCCCCGCGGCCCCTGGGCCCTGCTCAAGCGCCGCCGCCGGCGCCGCGTGAGCGAGGCGGAACCGGCCCGCCCCTCGGTATGAACACCCGAGGCGACCGCAGGCCGGACCGGGTGCACGGGTGGGTGCGGGCCCGGGGGGCCGGGGGCAGCGTCCCCGCCGCCACCCCCACCCGCCCGCCACGCCCCGCCGAACCGCCGGCGGCCCAAGCAAGCGCTTAGTAAATTGCGGTCAGTGTCACACCGCGACACCGGTGACCTGAACCATACGGCCGGGTAACTTCCCAACCGGCCCTGCCCAAACTCCGTCCTCTGGAGCCGTGATGCCCGAAGCCGTGATCGTCTCGACCGCCCGCTCCCCCATCGGCCGCGCCTTCAAGGGCTCCCTGAAGGACCTGCGCCCCGACGACCTGACCGCCACGATCATCCAGGCGGCGCTGGCCAAGGTCCCCGAGCTGGACCCGCGGGACATCGACGACCTGATGCTCGGCTGCGGTCTGCCGGGCGGCGAGCAGGGCAACAACCTCGGCCGCATCGTGGCCGTGCAGATGGGCATGGACCACCTGCCCGGCTGCACGATCACCCGCTACTGCTCCTCCTCGCTGCAGACCAGCCGCATGGCGCTGCACGCCATCAAGGCGGGCGAGGGCGACGTCTTCATCTCGGCCGGCGTCGAGATGGTCTCCCGCTTCACCAAGGGCAACTCCGACAGCCTCCCGGACACGCACAACCCGTTCTTCGCCGAGGCCGAGGCCCGTACCGCCACCGTGGCCGCGCAGGAGGGCACCACCTGGCACGACCCGCGTAAGGACGGCCTGGTCCCGGACGCCTACATCGCGATGGGCCAGACCGCGGAGAACCTCGCCCGCTGGAAGGGCGTGACCCGCCAGGACATGGACGAGTTCGGCGTCCGATCGCAGAACCTGGCCGAAGAGGCCATCAAGAACGGCTTCTGGGAGCGCGAGATCACCCCGGTGACCCTGCCGGACGGCACGGTCGTCGCCAAGGACGACGGCCCGCGAGCCGGCGTCACCCTGGAGGGCGTGCAGGGCCTGAAGCCGGTGTTCCGCCCGGACGGGCTCGTCACCGCCGGCAACTGCTGCCCGCTCAACGACGGCGCCGCCGCCGTCGTGATCATGTCCGACACCAAGGCGCGCGAGCTCGGCCTCACCCCGCTCGCCCGCATCGTCTCCACCGGCGTCTCCGGCCTCTCCCCGGAGATCATGGGCCTCGGCCCGGTCGAGGCGTCCCAGCAGGCCCTGCGCCGGGCCGGGCTGACCATCGACGACATCGACCTCGTCGAGATCAACGAGGCGTTCGCCGCCCAGGTCATCCCCTCCTACCGCGACCTCGGCATCCCGCTGGAGAAGCTGAACGTCAACGGCGGCGCCATCGCCGTCGGGCACCCCTTCGGCATGACCGGCGCGCGCATCACCGGCACGCTGATCAACTCGCTCCAGTTCCACGACAAGCAGTTCGGCCTGGAGACGATGTGCGTCGGCGGCGGCCAGGGCATGGCCATGGTCATCGAGCGCCTGAGCTGACGCACCCTCGGTAGCGGGCACGGCACCCTGCGTCGGACGGTGGCCCGGAACCCGGGAAAACCCCGGGTTCCGGGCCGTTTTGTGATCCAATCTCCCTCAGGATGTGACCTATGTCCCTCGTGGGGGTGTCCATGCAGGTCAGCGCCGTGAGTCGGGAAACGACGCCCGCAAAGTCCTGTCCGTTTCGTGACGTTACGCACTGACAGCTGGTTAGTCCGCCCTTCAAGCTGCTGTAGGAAGTCGGGGGTCGACTTTGAACCTGGGAGTACGTCAGTGAGCGCCATGCCGATCGCCCTGCTGCTCACCACGGCCGCCACGGGCGCCGTGGGCGTCGCCGTTCTGCGGACCGTTCTCAAGCTGCGCCGTCAGCTCACCGAGTTGCAGGCACAGCTCGCCGAGAACCAGGCCGCCGGGCGGGGCGCGCCGCTGCCCGCCGCCCGCGCCTCCGCCGGCGCGGACGAGATACGCGCGGCCGTGGCCGAGGCGCTGGCCGAGGAGCGGGAGCGGGAACTGGCCGAGGCCCGCGCGTTCTGGGCCGCGCAGGAGGCCCGGGACGCCTCCGACGCGCCGTCCTTGCTCAACTTCGCCGAGAACGACCTGTTCCTGCCGCGGCAGGCCGACTTCGCGGGCCTGGACTCGCTGGAGCCGGTCGCCGAGCCGGCCACGGAGACCGAGGAGTTCTCCGGGGGCGCCCCCGCCGGGGGCGAGTCCCCCGAGCTGGCCGCCGCCCGCCGCCGGCACCCCTCGCACCCGGACTTCGTGCCGGTGCAGTCGCCGGTGGTGAACGACCACGAGCGCACCGTGACCGCCCTGGAGCAGCTGGCCGCCGACCAGGTCGAGCTGTCCGACGTCCGGCCCGGACCGCTGGGCACCCTGGACGTCTACGTCTTCGCCGACGGCACCACCCTGTGCATGACGCCGGGTCACCGGGAGACGGCGGAGCGGCTGGCCGCGGCCGTGCGGGAGGGCGAGACGCCCTACCTGCTGGGCGGCTCGGGCGTCTCCGGCGCCTACACGCTGACGTTCGCGTGCGGCGACGACATGGTCTACATCCTGGCGGACCGGGTCATCGCGTCCCTGTGAGCGCCGGCGGAAGCCGGGGCGGTGCTCAGACGCCCGCCCGCTTCCGCGCCTGCTCCACCAGCCCGACCGCCTCGCCGACCTCGTCGTCGGTGCGCAGCACCAGCGCCAAGTCGTGCGCCGCGACCAGGATCTGGTCGGCCGCGGCGAACATCCCCGCGTCCGGCATCCGCCGGGGTTCAGCGGCCGGATCCTCCACGCGCTGCGCCCACTGGGCCAACTCGTTGGCCAGGGCCAGCGCCTCCGCCGCGGCCCCCCGCTGCAGCCGGCTCTGCGGGGCGGCCCGCAGACGGTCGGCGAAGTGATCCACTGCTCGGGTCAAGGGCGTCGTATCAACCACGGGCTGAGCGTAACGCGCCGCACTGTTGCCAATACGCGAACGCTCAGGCACGGTGACGTGAAGGACCGGCTTACATCCCCTTTGCGTCCGGAGGCGCCGATGTCCCAACTCTTCTCCGAGGAGACCCACCGCAACCTGCTCGCCCGCATTCCGCACTGCACCGGTCGTGAAGTCTCCGACTGGCTGCGCACCGTCGAAGAAGGCCCCGCCCTGTTCCGCTTCGAGGAGAAGGTCAGCTGGCTCCGGCACGAGTACGACCTCGCGTACGGCCACGCCAAGGCGATCGTTCACGAGTACGACCTGAGGAGGGCCGCGCGCAAGCTGCTGTAGCGGCGCGCCGCCCGGACACGGCAAAGGGCCCCTGCCATCCGTCTTCACCGGATGCGGGGCCCTTTCCCATGACGTCACGCGAACCGCGGCCCGGTCACGGGCCCGTGGCGCTAGTCGTTGCTGCTGAAGATCGCCACCAGCCGCAGCATCTCCACGTAGATCCACACCAGGGTGAGGGTCAGGCCGAACGCGGCGAGCCAGGACTCGCTGCGCGGGGCGCCGTAGGCGATGCCGTCCTCGATCTGCTTGAAGTCCAGGGTGAGGAAGAAGGCGCCGAGCACGATGGCGATGATGCCGACGATCGCGCCGAGCGGGCCGAAGCTGCGCAGGCCGCCGTCTTCGGCGACACCGAACGCGACCAGCAGCAGGTTGACCGCCATCACCACGATGAAGGCCATGGCGATGGCCATGCCGATGCGCGCGTAGCGGGCCGTCACACGGATCCAGCCCGCCTTGTAGACGAGCAGGGTGGCCGCCGAGACGGCCATCGTGCCGAGCACCGCCTGGAAGGGCGCCCCGCTCCAGCGGCTGTTGTACATCTCGCTGATGACGCCCAGGAAGACGCCCTCGAAGGCGGCGTAACCCAGGATCAGCGCGGGCGACGGCGTGCGCTTGAAGCTCTGCACCAGCGCCAGGACCATCGCGACGATCGCGGCGCCGAAGGCCAGGCCGTAGCTGGTCGTGGAGACCGGCAGCAGGATCCAGGCGAGGGCGGCGCCGACGGCGACCGTGCCGAGCGTGATGGCCGAGCGCGTGACGACGTCGTCCATCGTCATCCGGCCGGTGGCGGCCGGGGCCTGCGGCGGGGCTCCCTGCTGGAGGTCCTGCTGGGCGTACGGGTTCTGCGCGTACGGGTTGCCCTGTGCGTACCCGGCCTGCGCTGCGGTGTTGAAGCCGGCGTAGCCGTTGTCGCGGCTGAACCCCCGTCGCGAGAAGACCGGGTTGCTGCTCCTCATTTCACTCCTCCATGGCCACCGTGCGCGGCCTTGGCTCAAGAGTAATGGATTGGCAAAAGAACGTCCGTACTACTTGAGGGGGATCTTTCCCCCGCGGTGTTGCCCAACACGCCACGCGAACCACTGATTCCCCCCGTGGAACCGCTCACTCCAGCGGGAAGCCGGTGTAGGCCTCGGCCAGATCGGTCTCGGCCGCGCGCGAGGAGGCGACGCGTTCCAGCCGGGCCAGCTGCAGCCGGGCGTCGAAGGCGGTCGCGTCGGGGGCGCTGTGCAGCATGGTCGTCATGTCGTAGGAGAACCGCTCGGCCTGCCACACCCGGCGCAGGCAGGTGGCGGAGTAGGCGTCGAGAAGTTCCGGCGACCCGCTGCGCCGTTCGTGGACGAGCGCGCGGGCGAGGGTCACGACGTCGCCGACGGCGAGGTTCAGACCCTTGGCGCCGGTCGGCGGCACGATGTGGGCGGCATCGCCGGCGAGGAGGAGCCGGCCGTGGCGCATCGGCTCGTGCACGAAGGACCGCATGGGGGTGACCGACTTCTGGGTGATCGGACCGCGTTCCAGCTTCCAGCCGTCGCCGGTCTCCAGGCGCCGGTCCAGTTCGGCCCAGATCTCCTCGTCGCTCCACCGGTCGGCCTCGGTGTCGGCGGGCACCTGGAGGTAGAGGCGGGAGACGGAGGGCGAGCGCATGGACAGCAGGGCGAAGCCGCGGTCGTGCCGGGCGTAGACGAGTTCGTCGTGCGAGGGCGCGACGTCGGCGAGGATGCCGAGCCAGGCATAGGGGTAGGCCCGCTCGAACACCCGGGAGACGCCGGCCGGGAAGGCGTTGCGGGCCACGCCCCAGAAGCCGTCGCACCCGACGACCCAGTCGCACTCCAGGACGTCCTCGCGCCCCTGGTGCCGGAACGGCACCCGGGGCCGGTCGCCCTCCGCGCCCTCGACGGCCAGCGCCTCCGCCTCGAACAGCAGCGGGCCCCCTTCGGCCAGCTGGAGGGCGATGAGGTCCTTGCAGACCTCCGTCTGGGCGTAGACCGTCACGGCACGCCCGCCGGTGAGACCGGGGAAGTCGACGCGGTGGCGGCGCCGGCCGAAGCGCAGTTCGATCCCGTCGTGCCGCAGCCCCTCGCGGTCCATCCGCTCACCGGCGCCGGCCTCGCGCAGCACGTCCACGGTGCCCTGCTCCAGGATCCCGGCCCGCTGCCGCTGCTCGACGTAGGCGCGGTCGCGGCTCTCCAGGACGACCGAGTCGATGCCGGCGCGGTGCAGCAGCCGCGCCAGAAGCAGTCCGGCCGGGCCGGCTCCGATGATCCCGACGGTGGTGCGCATCGGTCGCTCCCTTGTCTCTGCCCCACTGGCGTTCGCGTGGTGAAGTTTCTTTCACTTTCTTGCGAGGAGTCTCCGGCCGCACGCGTGCCGCTGTCAACGGTCACACGGGAGAACGCACGGGAAAGGGAGGAGCGGGCCGAAACTGAGGGGGATTGGTGCCCGGAGCCGGACTTGAACCGGCACGCCCGCGAAGGGGCAGCGAGGTTTAAGCTCGCCGTGTCTGCATTCCACCATCCGGGCAGGCCATGGGCACCGCTACGAGGGCTCCGAGCCTATCGGGGTGCGCCCCTCGGTCGGACGGGGCGGGGACCCGATGTTGTCTTATTTTATTGATGTCTGAGGGTGCATCAGCCCACGGAACTCGCCATCCGCACTTGCCACCAGCGTGACGGCGCGTGGGTACGCACGCACGCGGAATGACGGAATTTCACCTGCCGAACGAGGGCGCCCGTCCTGTTCCGGCCGCCCCGCGTGTCAGGGCCGCCCGTCCTCCCCAGGTATGACACAAGCCCGCTCCGTCCGACCGCAGTCGCCCCCGGGAACCGGAACAGCGGCTGACTCCAGGCGCGCCGGCGGCCGGGACGATGGACCGAGTCCCCGCATTCGATCGTCGTCCCGACAGGAGCACCCTCCCTTGACCACCACACCCACCGCCGGCCGGACCACGGCCGTGGCAGCACGCGCCACCGAGCTGTCGAAGATCTACGGGCAGGGCGAGACCCGGGTGGTCGCCCTCGACCGGGTCTCGGTCGACTTCCGGGAGGCGGAGTTCACCGCGATCATGGGGCCGTCCGGTTCCGGCAAGTCCACGCTGATGCACTGCGTGGCGGGCCTGGACACCTTCTCCTCGGGATCGGTGCGGATCGGCGAGACCGAGCTCGGCTCCCTGAAGGACAAGCAGCTCACCAAGCTCCGCCGGGACAAGATCGGCTTCATCTTCCAGGCCTTCAACCTGCTCCCGACGCTGACCGCGCTGGAGAACATCACCCTTCCGATGGACATCGCCGGCCGGAAGGCCGACCGGGCCTGGCTCGACCGGGTCATCCAGATGGTCGGGCTCTCCGAGCGGCTCGGACACCGGCCCTCGCAGCTCTCCGGCGGCCAGCAGCAGCGCGTGGCGGTCGCCCGTGCGCTCGCTTCCAAGCCGGAGATCATCTTCGGTGACGAGCCGACCGGCAACCTGGACTCCCGCTCCGGCGCCGAGGTGCTGGGCTTCCTGCGCAACTCCGTGCGCGAACTGGGCCAGACGGTGGTCATGGTGACCCACGACCCGGTGGCGGCGGCGTACGCGGACCGCGTGGTCTTCCTCGCCGACGGCCGCATCGTAGACGAGATCCACGGCCCGACCGCCGGTTCCGTCCTCGACCTCATGCGCGGTCTTCCCGGTGGGAACGAGCGGGAGGCCGGCCTCGGCGCGAAGGGCAGTGCCGGCTGATGTTCCGCACCGCCCTGCGCAACGTATCCGCGCACAAGGCCCGGCTCCTGATGACCGTGCTCGCCGTCATGCTCGGCGTGGCCTTCGTCTCCGGGACCCTCGTCTTCACCAACACGGTCTCCGACGCCTTCCAGAAGAGCTCCGCCAAGGGGTTCGACCAGGTCGACGTCGCCGTACGGCCCAAGTACCAGGACTCCAAGGGCGACCAGGTCGGCAGGACGCCCGAGCTGACCCGGGCGCTGCTCGACCGGGCCGCCGCGACGCCCGGCGCCGCCTCCGCCACCGGGGTCGTCACCGGCTTCACCGCGATCGCCGGCAAGGACGGCAAGCTTCTCGGCGACGGCTGGCAGTCCGCGGGCGGCAACTACTGGGGCGCGAAGGACGCCCGCTATCCGCTGGTCGGCGGACACGCGCCGCGCGGCCGCGGCGAGGTGCTGATCGACGCCAGGACAGCCGAACGGGCCGGCTTCAAGGTCGGCGACACCGTCCGCCTCTCGGTGGACGGCCCGGTTCTCACCCCGCGCGTCAGCGGCATCTTCAGCACCGACGACGGCAACGTGGCCGCCGGCGGCAGCCTCGCCCTGTTCGACACGCCCACCGCGCAGGCCCTGTTCGGCAAGAAGGGCACGTACGACGAGATCGACGTGAAGGCGGCGGCCGGAACCAGCCAGAGCGCGCTCAAGGCGGCGCTGGACAAGGCGCTGCCCTCCCGCCTGGTGGAGACCACCACCGGGGAGCGGCTCGCCGAGGACCAGGCGGAGGCGATCTCCGCGTCGATGAGCAGCATGAAGCAGAGCCTGCTGGTGTTCGCCGGCATCGCCCTGTTCGTCGGCACGTTCATCATCGCCAACACCTTCACCATGCTGGTCGCCCAGCGGACCAGGGAACTGGCCCTGCTGCGGGCGGTCGGCGCCTCCCGCCGTCAGGTAACCCGCTCGGTGCTGATCGAGGCGCTGGTCGTCGGCACGGTCGCCGGGGTGACCGGTCTGGCCGCCGGTGTCGGCATCGGCGCGGGCCTGCGGTCGCTGCTCGGCTCCTTCGGCGCGAGCGTGCCCGACGGGCCCCTGGTGATCAGCCCGGGCACCGTGCTGGCCGCCCTCGCCGTCGGCATCGTCGTCACCGTGCTGGCCGCCTGGCTGCCCGGCCGGCGCGCCGCGAAGATCCCGCCGGTCGCGGCGATGAGCAGCGTGCACGCCAAGGCGACCACCAGGTCGCTGGTGCTGCGCAACACGCTCGGCGCGCTGTTCTCGGCGGCCGGCGTCGCGGTGGTCCTCGCGGCCACCACGATGGACGCCGACTCCGCCCAGGGCCCGATGGGGCTCGGCGCCGTCCTGCTCATCATCGGCGTGTTCATCCTGACCCCGCTGCTGTCCCGCCCGCTGATCGCGGCCGTCGCCCCGGTGCTGCGCCTGTTCGGCGTCTCGGGCAAGCTGGCCCGCCAGAACTCGGTGCGCAACCCGCGCCGTACGGCGGCCACGGCGTCCGCGCTGATGATCGGACTGACCCTGATCACCGGTATGACGGTGATGGCGGGCAGCCTGCAGACGTCGATCGACCGGATGGCCGGCTCGGCGATCCGCGCGGACTACGTCGTGTCGATGGCCGGCCGAGGACCGCTCTCCCCCGACGTGGCGCGCAGGCTCGCCGGCGCCGACGGCGTCACCGCCAGCAGCCCGCTGCGCAACGGCGCCTCCCGGATCGGCGGCGAGACGGAGTACCTGACCGGCGTCGACGGCGCGGCGATCGGCAGGCTGACGGACCTGAAGGTGGACGACGGTTCCTTCACCGTGGGCGGCTCGCGGATCGTCGTGGACAAGGACCGGGCCGCTGAGCACGGCTGGCGGGTCGGCTCCCGGCTCACCGCGCACTTCGAGGACGGCGCGGCGCGCGGTCTGACGGTCGCCGGGATCTACGAGGGCAACGACATGTTCAACGGGATCATGCTCGACAACAAGGTCCTCACCCCGCATCTGGCCGACCCCGCCGACATGCGGGTGATGGTGAAGACCGAGGGCGGCGCGTCCGACGGGACGAAGAACCGGCTGGAGAAGGCCCTCGGCTCCAACCCGGCGATCCTGGTCCAGGACAAGAAGGACATCTCCAACGACATCGCGAAGACGTTCACGCTGATACTGAACATGGTCTACGGCCTGCTCGGCATGGCGGTGATCGTCGCGGTGCTGGGCGTCATCAACACCCTGGCCATGTCGGTCTTCGAGCGCTCCCAGGAGATCGGCATGCTGCGCGCCATCGGCCTGGACCGCAGGTCGGTCAAGCGGATGGTGCGTCTGGAGTCGCTGGTGATCTCCCTGTTCGGCGGGGTGCTCGGCATCGGTCTCGGCGTGTTCTTCGGCTGGGCGGCCGGCGAGCTGCTGGGCACGAAGATGCCGACGTACGAACTGGTCCTGCCCTGGGGCCGGATGGCGCTCTTCCTGCTGCTGGCCGGGGTGGTCGGTGTGCTGGCCGCCCTGTGGCCGGCCCGGCGCGCGGCCCGGCTGAACATGCTGGCGGCGATCAAGGCCGAGTAGCCGCGGGCACGGCAGGGGCCCCGTTCCGTGTGACCGGAACGGGGCCCCTCGTCGTGTCCCGCCGTGTCAGGTGTTCCAGGTGCGGGTGCGCAGCGGCAGCCCGGAGTCGCCCGAGTCGGGGGTGCGGACGGCCAGGACCTGGTTGACGCCGATGCGGTTGCGTTCGAAGGCGAGCGCGGAGGCGGCCATGTAGAGCCGCCACACGCGGGCCCGGCCCGGGCTGGTGAGCCGGACCGCGCGGCCCCAGCCGGCCTCCAGCCGCTCCACCCACTGGCGCAGGGTGCGCGCGTAGTGCTCGCGGATCGACTCCACGTCCCGGACCTCGAATCCGGCCCGCTCCAGCTGGGTGACGGTGGTGCCGATCGGGGCGAGTTCGCCGTCGGGGAAGACGTAGGCGTCGATGAAGCCGTCGACCTCGTAGGTGGATTCGTCGCGCTGCGGGCGGCGGGCGATCTGGTGGTTGAGCAGCCGCCCGCCGGGCTTCAGCAGGCCGTACAGGACGCTCGCGTACTCCAGGTAGCGCTCGGCGCCGACGTGTTCGGCCATCCCGATGGAGGAGATGGCGTCGAAGGGGCCGTCCTTGACGTCCCGGTAGTCCTGGACCCGGATCTCCACGCGGTCGGTCAGCCCCTCGTCCGCGACGCGTTTGCGGGCGTACGCGGCCTGCTCCTGGGAGAGGGTGACGCCGACCACCCGCGCTCCGTGCTCGCGGGCCGCGTGGATGGCCATGGAGCCCCAGCCGCAGCCGACGTCCAGCAGCCGCTGCCCCTCCGTCAGGCCGAGCTTGGCGCTGACGAGTTCGAGCTTGTCGCGCTGGGCGGACTCCAGGGTGCCGCCGTCCTGCCAGTAGGCGCACGAGTAGACCATCGACGGACCGAGGACGAGCTCGTAGAAGTCGTTGCCCACGTCGTAGTGGTGGCTGATGGCCCGCCGGTCGCTGTGCCGCGTGTGCAGATGCCGGCGTCTGCGGACCTCTTCCCGGGGCGGGGCGGGCGGGATCGGCGGCCCGGCGAGTTTCAGCAGTTCGCGCCCGGCGGCCCGCACCTCCCGGTCGCGCAGCGCCTCGACGAGGCTCCGGCCGTCCTCCCCGTTCTCCCACACCGGGCCCGCCATGACCTCGAGAACGGCGTAAAGGTCGCCCTCGACGTCCAGGTCCCCGGCGACCCAGGCCCGGGCCAGCCCCAGTTCGCCGGGCTTGAAGAGCAGCCGGCGCAGGGCCCGGCGGTTGCGGACGACGAGGGCCGGGGCGTCCGGCGGACCGGACTGCGAACCGTCCCAGGCGCGGATCCGCAACGGTAGCGGCGATCCCAGCAACTGCTCGGCGAGACTCCTCAGCCGCGACGCGGCGTCGGCCATGGCGCACACCTCCAAGACGACGATCCCGGATGTCCGATACCACGTAAACACCGGGAAGCCTCCGGCGCAGTCCCGCAAAGGAGTTACAGGAGGGCAAACTCCCCCTCGACCGGCCGCCCGGAAACGCCGAGAGACCTCCCGCACCACGGATGGCGGGAGGTCTCTGGGGTGGTTCCGTCAGCGGCCCGGCGGCCGGTGGTGGAGCCGGTGGGTCAGGAGGCCTTGGCCTTCTCGCCGGTCTTGCTCGCGGCGACCGGGGCCGGCTTGGCGGCCTCGTAGAACTCCTCGCGCGGGTTCTCCATGGCGCCGAGGGAGACGACCTCGCGCTTGAGGAACATGCCGAGGGTCCAGTCGGCGAACACGCGGATCTTGCGGTTCCAGGTCGGCATGGCCATGCCGTGGTAGCCGCGGTGCATGTACCAGGCGAGGCGGCCCTTGAGCTTGATCTTCATCTTGCCCATGACGATCATCGCCACGCCCTTGTGCAGGCCGAGACCGGCCACCGCACCCTTGTTGGCGTGCTCGTACTCCTTCTGCGGGAAGCCCCGCATGCCGGAGATCACGTTGTCGCCGAGGGCGCGGGCCTGGCGCAGCGCGTGCTGGGCGTTCGGCGGGCACCAGGCGTTCTCGTTGCCGGCCTTGCGGCCGACGAGGTCCGGGACCTGGGCGTTGTCGCCGGCGGCCCAGATGTAGTCGGTGCCCTTGACCTGGAGGGTCGGCTCGCAGTCGACGTGACCGCGCGGGCCGAGGGGCAGGCCGAAGCGGGACAGGGCCGGGTTCGGCTTGACGCCGGCGGTCCAGACGATCGTGTTGGAGTCGACCTCGAGTCCGTTCTTCAGCACGACGTGGCCGTCTACGCAGGAGTCCATGGAGGTGGAGAGGTAGATCTCCACACCGCGGCTCTCCAGGTGCTCCTTGCCGTACTGGCCGAGCTTGGGGCCGACCTCGGGGAGGATCTTGTCGGCGGCGTCGACGAGGACGAACCGCATGTCCTCGCGGGAGACGTTCTTGTAGTACTTGGCCGCGTCCCGGGCCATGTCCTCGACCTCGCCGATGGTCTCCGCACCCGCGAAGCCGCCGCCGATGAAGACGAAGGTGAGCGCCTTGCGGCGGATCTCCTCGTCGGTCGTGGAGTCGGCCTTGTCGAGCTGCTCCAGGACGTGGTTGCGCAGGCCGATGGACTCCTCGATGCCCTTCATGCCGATGCCCTGCTCGGCGAGGCCGGGGATCGGGAAGGTGCGGGAGACCGCGCCCATCGCGATGACCAGGTAGTCGAAGGGCAGCTCGTACGCCTCGCCCACGAGGGGGGCGATCGTGGCGACCTTGCGGTCCTGGTCGATGGTGGTGACCCGGCCGGTGAGGACCTCCGCCTTCGGCAGCACGCGTCGCAGCGGGACGACGACGTGCCGAGGGGAGATGCTGCCGGCGGCGGCTTCGGGGAGGAAGGGCTGGTAGGTCATGTACGACCGGGGGTCGACGACCGTGACGGTCGCCTCGCCGTAGCGCATCTTCTTGAGGATGCGCCGAGCTGCGTACAGGCCTACGTACCCACCGCCTACTACGAGGATCCTGGGACGCTCCGTGGTGCTCATGGCATCGAGTATCCACCCGCCTCAGGGGGGTTGCTCGTGCGCCCCTTCACAAGCTCTGACACACCCTGTGCTAAACTCCGCGACCCGCGTGACGCAGTTCATGTCGCGAGAGTGGAACCGCTGGGCGGTCTGACCCGTTGTCAAGGCCGCGTGAGCTGCCTCTCTGTCGATTCAGGGCGTCCGCGAGGGGCCGGAAACACCCCTGGAACACCTCGCCCGGGCCTCTCGTGCGCCCGCCACCTGAACATGTTCAAACGGGAGATCACCCCCCGGAAGGGCCAACCGGCCCTGTTTCCCGGCCGTACGGGACGGAATCTCTTGTGAAGAACTTCACGAACTTTGCCGACAGGATGTCACCGGAGAAGCCGAACGGCTCGCTCACACGTTATCCGAGCTGCTCAACAGAGGCTACTCGCCAGTAGCAAAGAGCGGGAAGAGTCCCTGGAAGGGGGCCGGAACGAGGACGCCGGCGGCACGGGGCCGCCGGCGTCCGCTCGCGCACCGCCCCGGGCTACGACGCCGGGGTCCCGGCCACGCTGAAGGCGATTCCGTCGAGGATGTCGTGCTCGCTGACGACGACCTCCTCGGCCCCGGTCCGCTCCATGATCGCGAGCAGGACGAGGGCGCCGGCGCCGATCACGTCGACCCGTCCCGGGTGCATGGCCGGGATCGCCGCGCGCTCGGCGTGCGTGGAGTGCAGCAGCGCGTGCGTGATCTCGCGGACGCGCTCGCGGGTGACGCGGGAGTGGTGGATGCGCTCGGAGTCGTACTCGGGCAGCTCCTGGGCGATCGCCGACACCGTGGTGACCGAGCCGGCGAGGCCGACCAGGGTGCGCGCCTCGCGCAGCGGGACCGTCCGCTCGGCGAGGTCGAGGGCGGCCTCGATGTCCGCCCGCATGGCGGCGATCTGCTCCTCGGTGGGCGGATCGGTGACCTCGCCCCCGTGCACCAGGTGCCGTTCGGTCATCCGCACGCAGCCGATGTCCACCGACCGCGCGGCCCGCACGTGGTCGTCGCCGACGACGAACTCGGTGGAGCCGCCGCCGATGTCCACCACGAGGCGGGGGCGGGGCAGGTCGTCGCGGCCCTTCAGCTCGCTGGTCGCGCCGGTGAAGGAGAACTCGGCCTCCTGGTCGCCGGTGATGACCTCGGGCTCGACGCCGAGGATGTCGACCACGCCGCGGACGAACTCGTCCCGGTTCTCGGCGTCGCGGGAGGCGGAGGTGGCCACGAAGCGGATGCGCTCCGCGCCGTGCTCCTTGATGACCGAGGCGTACTCGCGGCAGGCGGCGAAGGTCCGCTCCAGCGCCTCGGGGGCGAGCCGGCCGGTGCGGTCGACACCCTGGCCGAGCCGCACGATCGTCATCCGCCGGTCCAGCTCGACGAGTTCGCCGGTCGCCGGATCGGCGTCGGCGACCAGCAGGCGGATGGAGTTCGTGCCGCAGTCGACGGCGGCCACGCGCGTCACTTGTCGTCCTCCCCGGCCGGCTCGCACGGTGTCACGCACGGTCCCTTGCTCCACCACTCGGGGAGCATCGCGATCGCCTCGTCGCCGAGCGGGTTCACGCCCGGTCCGGCGGCCAGCGAGTGGGCCACCAGCACGTGCAGGCACTTCACCCGGTCCGGCATGCCGCCGGCGCTCGGGAAGCCCGCCAGCACCTCGATCTCGTCCCGGCGCCGGATGTAGTCCTCGTGGGCGGCCCGGTAGGCGGCGGCCAGCTCCGGGTCGGCCGCCAGCCGCTCGGTCATCTCCTTCATGACGCCGTTGGCCTCCAGCGTGCCGATCGCGGAGTTGGCGCGCGGGCACGTGAGGTAGTACGTCGTCGGGAAGGGCGTGCCGTCGGGCAGCCGGGGCGCCGTCTCCACGACGTCCGGCTGGCCGCAGGGGCAGCGGTGCGCGATGGCCCGCAGACCGCGCGGCGGACGGCCCAGCTGCTGCTTGAAGGCCGCTACGTCCGCGTCGGTGGGCTCGGAGCGCGGAGTGGGCGGCGGAGGCGTTTCCATGACTGCTTTCAGAGTGGCTTTCTGTCGGTGGCCGGCCCGCGGGCCGGTTGTTGGTGGCGGCCGGTGGCCGGCCGGGGAGTACGGGTCACCGGCCGGCGGCGTCGGCCTTGTCGACCCCGTCCCAGACGTTGGCGTACCAGGGCCGGCGGGCGGCCCTGAGGTCGGCGCGGGACTGCTTGGCCGCGCCCGGGTCGACGACGACGTAGCCGGTCTCCCCGGGCATCACGTAGTGCAGCCGGTGCCGGATCTGCTGCTCGGCGTAGGCGTCGTCCTGCCAGCGCGCCTTGAGGTCACGCAGCTGTTCGACGCGCTGCCTGGCCTGTTCCCGCTCCCGCTGGAGGTCGGTGATCTCGGCGCGCTGGGAGACGTACTGCCGCATCGGGTAGGCGAGGGCGACGATCATCGAGCACAGCACCAGTGCCAGCAGGGCCGCGCGGCCGGTGAGCCGGGAGCGGCGGGCCTGCCGTTTGGTCTGGGAGCGGTAGACCCTGGCCGCGGTCTGCTCGCCGAGCGCGCGCAGCCTGGTCGCGGTGGAGAAACGGTCCCGGTCCTTGACGGCCATCTGGCTCTCCGCCTCCCCTTCCACGTGCGTACGTCCCCGCACACGGTACGGGACCGGGTACGGGGACGTACGTACGACTGGCTGACAACCCGGCCGTCCGGTTCGGATCGGCCCGGCGGGGATCAGCCCTTGGAGACCTCGGTGTGACCGCGGAAGCGCGGGAACGCGCTGCGGCCGGCGTACACCGCCGCGTCGTCCAGGATCTCCTCGATGCGCAGGAGCTGGTTGTACTTGGCGACGCGCTCGGAGCGGGCCGGGGCGCCGGTCTTGATCTGGCCGCAGTTGGTGGCGACGGCCAGGTCGGCGATGGTGACGTCCTCGGTCTCGCCGGAGCGGTGGGACATCATGCACTTGAAGCCGCTGCGCTGGGCCAGCTCGACGGCGTCCAGGGTCTCGGTCAGCGAGCCGATCTGGTTCACCTTGACCAGCAGGGCGTTGGCGGCGCCCTCGTCGATGCCGCGGGCGAGGCGCTCGGGGTTGGTGACGAACAGGTCGTCGCCGACGAGCTGGACCTTGTCGCCGAGCTTGTCGGTGATGACCTTCCAGCCGGCCCAGTCGTCCTCGAACAGCGGGTCCTCGATGGAGACGAGCGGATAGGCCGCGACGAGCTCCTCGTAGTACTCCGTCATCTCGGCGGCGGAGCGGTCCTTGCCCTCGAAGAGGTACTTGCCGTCCTTGTAGAACTCGGAGGCGGCGACGTCGAGCGCGAGGGCGATCTGCTCGCCGGGCGCGTAGCCGGCCTCCTTGATCGCCTCGAGGATGAGGTCGAGGGCCTCGCGGTTGGAGCCGAGGTTCGGGGCGAAGCCGCCCTCGTCGCCGAGGCCGGTGGACAGGCCCTTGCTCTTCAGGACCTTCTTCAGGGTGTGGTAGACCTCGGTGCCCCAGCGCAGGGCCTCGGAGAAGGACTCCGCGCCGATCGGGGCGATCATGAACTCCTGGATGTCCACGTTGGAGTCGGCGTGCGAGCCGCCGTTCAGGATGTTCATCATCGGCACCGGCAGCAGGTGCGCGTTCGGGCCGCCCAGGTAGCGGAACAGCGGCAGGTCGCTGGCCTCGGAGGCGGCGTGCGCGACGGCGAGGGAGACGCCGAGGATGGCGTTGGCGCCGAGCGAGCCCTTGTTGTCGGTGGCGTCCAGGTCGAACATGGCCTGGTCGATCAGGCGCTGCTCGGTGGCGTCGTAGCCGACCAGCTCCGGGCCGATCTGCTCGATGACGGCGAGGACGGCCTTCTCGACGCCCTTGCCCTGGTAGCGGTTGGGGTCGCCGTCACGGAGCTCGATGGCCTCGAAGGCACCGGTGGAGGCACCGGACGGAACGGCGGCACGACCCGTGCTGCCGTCGTCGAGGCCGACCTCGACCTCGACCGTGGGGTTGCCTCGGGAGTCCAGGATTTCCCGGGCTACGACGACGTCGATGGACGGCACGAGCATCTCCTTCTTGGATGTGACGCTGGAAGTGCGGGGCGGGCTGCCTCACGGCTGCGCCTTGCGACTAGAGCCTAACCGTCCAAGGGGCGTCGGCCACCGACCGACCGTCCCGTGGACAGGGAGACGGTACCCATTGTTCCTGCCCGGAACAAAGGGGTCCGGGCGGGGTACCGCGAACACGCCAGGCGGGAGCGGGGACGAAAACAGCCCCGCCCCGGTGCGTACGGGGGAGAACGCACCGGGGCGGGGAGCCCGTGGGGGACGGGGGGAACGGCCCTCACGAGGCGTTCGGCTTGGGGGACGGCCTTTGTGAGGGCACTGCGGTTCCGTCAGGGGCCAGGTGTCACTTCAGGTGGAGCTGCTGGCCCGGGTAGATGAGGTCGGCGTCGTCGACGATGTCCTTGTTCAGGTCGAAGAGCTTCTGCCAGCCGCCCTGCACGTGGTGCTTGTCCGCGATGGTGCCGAGGGTGTCGCCCTTGACCACCTTGTACTCGCCGTCGCCCTTCTTGACCTTCTTGCCGGTCGGGGTGGTGACGGTCTTCTTGGCGCTCGCGGCCGGCCGCTCGCTGGAGCGGGAGGCGGCCTGCTGGTCGGTGGAGCGGCTGGCGGTGCTGCCCGAGGAGGCGCCCTGCGAGGAGCCGCTCTGCGTCGAGCCGCTCTGCGAGGAGCCGCTCGGGGCGGAGCCGTTGTAGGGGGTGCCCGAGAGGCCCTTGCCGCACACCGGCCAGGCGCCCTTGCCCTGGGAGGCGAGGACCTTCTCGGCGACGGCTATCTGCTGGCCCTTGCTCGCCTGGTTGGCCTGCGCGGCGTACTGCGTGCCGCCGTAGGCGGCCCAGGTGGACGCGGAGAACTGCAGACCGCCGTAGTAGCCGTTGCCGGTGTTGATGGACCAGTTGCCACCGGACTCGCACTGGGCGACCGCGTCCCACTCGGAGGTGGTGGCGGCGGAGGCGTTGCCGGCCGCCATCAGCGGGGCGGCGACGGCGGCGCCGGTGACACCGGCGAGCGCGATGGCACGGGTGGCCTTGGACGGACGACGGTGCTTGCCCTTGCTGGAGAACAGCATGGATGGATCCCCTCACCGACGCCTGCGAGGTGAGCTGTCGGGTTCGGGCCGGTTGAGTTGCCCGGCCGCGCACCCGCTCTCGCGGGCCGCGGCTCCACCCCTAGCCGGTTCCGGCGCTGACGCCCGTTCCGGCACTTACCTTGGGTCCCCCGCTCCTGCCTACGGCGCTTGCGCGACGACTGTTCCCGGGCGGCCGCTGGCAGGATTCGGCGTTGCGACAGCCGGGGCTCGTGGTGACGAGCGGTCACGACCGTAGACACGTGATCGACGGAATTTCAAAGACGATCAGGGCTTCTGAGACTCATCCCACACTTTCACCGAATCGGACATCGGCGATCAATCCGGGCGTCAACTACCCCTGCTTTTCACCCGTTTCGTCACTGACTACCAGGGTCTGACCGGCGGCGATGTGGTTCGGGTCGCCGCCGACCGCCTTCTCGTTCAGGGTGTACAGACGGTGCCATCCGCCGTCCACGTCAAGGGAGTCGGCGATGGAGGCGAGGGTGTCGCCCTGGCGGACCGTGTAGGTGTCCGCGCCACGGGAAGCGTGCTTGCCCGACGAGGCGACCTCCTGACCGTTTGTCACACTTTCGTCCGCACTGCCGCCGCGGTGACGTCCGCCACTGCCGAGCGCCCCGGTGTCGACGAGACTCCAAGAACCGCCCGTCTGCAACGAATTGTCCGACTCCTCCTCGACGGGGTCGGTGGTCGCAGACCCACTCCCCTGCGACTCCTCGGCGCGCGGCGAGGTGGATTCGCCGGACTTCGGGGTTTTCGCACCCTTGTCCTGCTTCTTGGCGCCGGTGTGCTTGCCCGCGTCCGAGGACGTCTTGCCGGCCGCGTCCGAGGAGGGGTCGGACGAGGGGGTGCCGGACGAGGAGGAGTCCGGCAGACCGGACGATCCGGGGTCATCGGCGGAGCCGGACGGGTCCGTGGAGCCGGACGCGTCACCCGAGTCGGTCTTGCCCGTGCCGGACTTCCCGGAGCCTCCGACGCCCGTGTCGACGTCCAGGGACCCGGAGTCGGAGGTCAGGCCGGAGAGCAGGGCGCAGGTGGCCCAGGGCGTGGTGCCCTTGTCGGCGAGGATCTTCTCGGCGACGGCGATCTGCTGCGAGCGGCTGGCCAGGTCGGCGGTGGCGGCGAACTTGGTGCCGCCGTAGGCGGCCCAGTCCTCCTGGGATATCTGCAGCCCGCCGTAGTAGCCGTTGGCGGTGTCGGCGCTCCAGGAGCCGCCGCTCTCGCACTCGGCCACCTTGTCCCAGGTGGTGCCGTCGGCCGCGTTGGCGCTCGCGGCGCCGAGGAGCGGGATGGCGATGGCTGAGCCGGTCACGCCGGCCGCGACGAGAAGAGCCGGAGCCTGACGGGGGCGACGGTGACGACCGTTCCCGGAGAGCATGCGGAAGCCTTTCGTGCGACAGCGGGACCGGCGCGGCGCGTGGTGCTCGGGCCGCGCTGATGGGTGAACGTATAGGCACACGATCACTTGTCACAAGTTCATGCCGCGCAGATCACGTGAACATCACAGAGCTGAACGCCCGTCATGTTGACGGTCGCACGGCCTTTTCCGTGGCCGGGGTGAACTCCACGGGCAGGGTGCGCAGCCCGCGCATGATGAGTCCGCCGCGCCAGCGCAGATCGGCGGGATCGGCCGCGAGCCGCAGGTCGGGCAGACGGGTGAGCAGCGTGGCGAGCGCGGTCCGGCCCTCCAGGCGGGCGAGCGGGGCGCCCAGGCAGTAGTGGATGCCGTGGCCGTAGCCGAGGTGCTGGTTGTCCCCGCGGGCGAGGTCGAGGACGTCCGGGTCGGCGAACCGCTCCGGGTCCCGGTCGGCGGCGGCCAGGACGACGAGCACCGGGTCGCCGGCCGCGATGTCCTGCCCGCCGAGGGTGAGCGGCCGGGTGGCGAACCGCCACGTGGCCAGCTCGACCGGGCCGTCGTAGCGCAGCAGTTCCTCGACGCCGGTCTCCAGCAGGCCCTGTTCGCCGCGGGCCAGGGAGTCCTGCAGCCGCCGGCGCTGCCCGGGGTGGGTGAGCAGGGCGTAGGTGCCGTTGCCGATGAGGTTGACAGTCGTCTCGAAGCCGGCGAACAGAAGGATGAAGGCCATCGCGGCGGCCTCGTTCTCGGTGAGGTGCTCACCGTGGTCGGAGGCGCGGATCAGGCCGGAGATCAGATCCTCCCCCGGGGCGGGCTCGGCCGGCAGCGCCGCACGCTTGCGGTGGATCAGCTCGGCGAGGTAGCCGCGCATCTTCTTCACCGACCGGGCGACCCCGCCGCGCGGCCCTCCCCCGTGCCTGATCATCATGCCGGCCCAGTCGCGGAAGTCGTCCTGGTCCTCGCGCGGAACGCCGAGCAGGTCGCAGATGGCGTAGATGGGCAGCGGGAAGGCGAACTCGTGGATGAGGTCGGCGGAACCCGTCCTGGCGAACCGGTCGATCAGGTCGTCGGTCAGCTCCTGCACGCGCGGCGCGAACTCGGCCACCCTGCGGGGCGTGAACGCCTTGCTGACCAGCCTGCGCAGCCGGGTGTGGTCCGGCGGGTCGATGTTCAGCAGGTGCGTCATCAGGTCGGCCTTGCGCTCGCCCGGGATACCGGTCTTGCCCTTGGCGTGCTCGGGCTCGTCGTGGTGCGCGGGGTTCTTGCTCAGCCGCTGGTCGGCGAGGGCCTGCCGGGCGTCGGCGTACCGGGTGACCAGCCAGGCCTCGACCCCGCTGGGCAGCCGCGTCCGGCGCACGGGCTCGTGCTCGCGCAGCCAGGCGTAGGCGGGGTAGGGATCGGCGGCGAACTCCCAGGTGAACAGTTCCGGGGCGGCGCTGGGCAGGTGGGGCCGGTCGGGCTGGTGGGTCACTCCCCGACGGTACCGGTCGCGGACGGCGGCACCGCCCCGGCCACCGCCCGCGCCCCGCGCCCCGCGCCCCGCGCCCGCCGGCACCCTTGCTCAACCACGGTTTCGCACACGCCCCCTGGCCGCACGCGCGCGGGAGGGAGAGGGGCGCCGCGTCCCCGGCGCCGGGCGGTCCGCGGCGGGGGTCAGCTCTCGGCGGCCCGTATCGCGTCCCGGTACACCCGTGCCGCCGCCCGCAGTGCCGCCTCCGGGTCCACGCCGTCCGCCTCCGCCCGGACGGCCAGGGCCAGCAGCTCGTAGCCGATGCCCTCGCCCTCGGGCAGGAGCACCTCCAGGCCCGCCGTGCGGGTGCGGGAGGCGAGCTTGGCGGCGAGGGCGAGGCCGGGCTGGCCGAGGGGGACGCCCTCGGTGACCGAGGTGCGCCGCTTCTCCTCGGCCTTGGTGCGCAGCCAGTGCTCCTTGACGTCCTCCGGGGTCTCGGCCGTCTCGTCGCCGAAGACGTGCGGGTGGCGGTGGATCAGCTTGGCGACGATGCCGCCGGCCACGTCGTCGACGGAGAACGGCGCCTCGGGGTCCTCCTCGGCGATGCGGGAGTGGAAGACGACCTGGAGCAGGACGTCGCCCAGTTCCTCGCGGAGCTCCTCGCGGTCACCGGCCTCGATCGCCTCGACCAGCTCGTACGCCTCCTCGATGCCGTACTTCGCCAGGCCCAGGTGGGTCTGCCGGGACGACCAGGGGCACTCCAGGCGGATGCGGTCCATGACCTGGACGAGGTCGAGGAGGCGCGCGCCGGGCAGGTCGTAGGAGGCGGGCAGCAGCTCCAGCTCGGGCATCCGGAACCGGCCGGAACCGGCGAGGCGGGCGAGGCCGTCGGTGAGGGCGGGCTCCCCCTCGCCGGTGGCCACGACCACCACCGTCCGCCCGCCCGCGCAGGCGTCGACCAGCTCCTGCGCGGTGGGGGACGCCTGCGCCACGGTTATCCCGGCCTCCCGCAGATACGGAAGCTGCGGATGGGCGCCGTCCGCGCACAGCACGGCGTCGGCGGCGCGCAGCGCCTGCCAGGCGGGCCAGGACAGCAGGCCGGGCGCGACACGGTGGCTGGTGGTGAGCAGGACGATGCGGCCGGGGGCGGCTTCGGGGCTGGTTGTGTTCACGATCCGAACGTAACCCACGGGCGGGAACGGCGGGATCGGTTGTCCACAGGGCGGGGGCGGCGTGTGATCGTATGACCGACCAGCGCCCGCCGACCCGCTGTGCGAAGACCCGCCGGCCTGCTGCCCGCTGCCGTACCGTTCCGCCGGCCCGCTAGGCCTGCTGCCCCGACCCGGTCGTCGTGACCTCCCGCACCCAGGGCGTCTTGGCGTCCACCCGGGTGCTCTTGCGCACGTCCCAGGAGCCGTAGCGCGGGTTGAGGTCGACGTGCAGCTCCTGCGAGGCCTTGGACAGGGCCTTCCAGAAGGCGGGCTGGGTGGTGTCGGTGCCGAGCTTCGCGGCGAGCTTCTGCGCCTCCAGCTGCAGCCGGAGGTTGTCGTCCAGGCGGCCGGGCGCGATGCCGTACTTCTGCAGCCAGGCGGTCTCCAGGCCCTTGGCCCCGCCGGCCTGCTGCTCCAGGCCGGCCCGCATCCGGGAGACCTCCTTGCGGGTGACCGCGATCCCCTCGTCCTGAGCGGCACGGTGCAGCACCCGGTCCAGGACCATGTTGTGCAGGGTGTCCCGGGTGAGGCTGCCGGTGGAGGCGAGGACCTGCTGGTACTGGGTCTCGTCCTGCACCGCGGCCCGCTGCGCCCGGCGTACCTCGCCGACCCGGCCCTCGAGCTGGGCCACGGTGATCCGCTGCCCGCCGACGACCGCGGCGGCGCCCGGGTGCGCCTCGCTTCCGCAGGCGGTCAGGACGGGTGCCGCGGCGGCGATCGCGGCGGAGAGGAGGAGCGCGGTGCGACGACGGCGGTGCAAGGAGACCTCCCAGGGAGTTTGTGCGGCGGTGCACAAAGTCTTGCGGTGATCGATGTTAGGCAGTGGGCAGCCTGTGGCCAACCCATTCGACCAACGATTCGCAGCCGCTTCGGGCACCGCCGCGCCGCCCCGGACCGGGGTGCGGGTCAGCCGGTGATGGCCACCGGCGCGTCCCAGGCGTCACGGTCGACGGTGAGCGTGACGCCGCCGTGCGACTCCTTGCTGTTGACCATGTACTGGTGGGCGCGGCTGTGGCCGGTGAACTGGGTGGCGCCCCAGGGCCAGTCCGAGGTCGTAGTGTTCTTCTTGTCCCACAGCGCGTACCAGAGGTTGCCCGGCAGGTCGGTCTTGTCGCTCGCGGTGGCGACGGCCTTGGCGCTGGAGCTGGTGAAGCCGTAGTAGCCGGCGCGGTACGTCTTGACGCGCAGCTCCTTGTCGAAGGCGCGGACGTAGGTGAGCACGGCGTCGTTGCACGACTTGTTCGTGACGTCGTACGGCTCCATGTCCAGGTAGATCGCGCTGCCGGGCTTCATGCCGAGCGCGGCGGCCTTGGCCACGGCGTCCTTGGCGTCACTGGTGCCGAGGGACGCGGCGGTGGACGCGGTGAGCTTCTCCGGGTTGGAGCCGGTCTGGCACGGCGGCTGGGCGCCGACGTAGATCGGTATGAGCTTCCAGCCGAGGCCGCTGACGTACGTCACCCAGGACGAGGTCAGGTTGGGCTGGGCGCAGCCGCGGTTCTTGCCGCCCACGTAGACGGCCGCCGCGCCGTAGAAACCGGTGTGCCAGGCCTTCATCGTCGCCTTGGAGGGCGCGGTGCAGGTGTCGAAGGCGCGGCCGGTGAACGTCTTCTGCGCGGGCCAGGAGGTGGCGGCCATCGAGGTCTGCGCGGCGATGCCGGCGCCCGCGACGACGGCGGCGCCCGCCACGCCCCACGTGATGTACCTGCGCCTCTTCGACTGCCGGTGGCCGGCCATGGAACCCCACCCCTGCTCAAAAGTGCGTGGCAAAAACGAACGGCAACCTACCTGGTGCCGGTCCTGCGTTCGGGAAACATGATCCCTTGTAGCGCACAAGAATCCCTCAGGCGACGGCAAAGACTAGCCGCGCACCTGTCCCAGCCACTGCAGGGTCCGGCGGATCTCCGCGGCCAGCGGGTCGCCGGGGCCGCGGAAGCGCTCGACGTCCATCAGCAGCCGCGCCAGCGTGTCGTGGGCGGCCGGGCGGTCGCCGAGGGCGAGCAGCAGGTGGCCGATGCGGCGGCGCACGTCGTGGGCGAGCTGGGGGTCGCCGGACACGTACTGGTTCTCGTAGTACGGCAGCAGCGCGCGGTACTCGGCGAGCGCCGCCGCCGGTTCGCCGAGCTGCTCCAGGCACTGGGCCGCCTCGTAGCGGAAGCGCAGCGACTGCGGGTCGGCCTGGCCGGCCTCGGCGGCGCGTTCGTCGGCGAGGCGGCGCAGTTCGGGCAGCGCGCGCCGGTACTGGCCGTCGTCCAGGAGGGTGGCCGCGTACTGCTTGCGCAGGGTGCGCACCACCGGGGAGCGCTCGCCGTGCTGTTCGGCAGCGGCTGGCAGGATCGCGCCGAGTATGTCCACGGCCTGGGTGATGCGGCCCTCCCCGAGCAGGCGCTTGACCTCGTCGACGGCCGCGGCGACGTCGGGCTTCCCGGCCACCGCGGGCGCGGGCGCGACGGGGGCGGGCCGCGGCGCGGGCGTGCGGGCGCGGTCCGGCCAGGGGGCGTGCGGGCGCAGGAAGGGACGCGTCGGGTCCAGCGGCGCCCCGGTGGGCATGCCGCGCGCGGGCAGCAGCAGCGACAGGTGCTCGTAGACCTCCTGCGCGGAGTCCGGCCGGTGCTGCGGGTCCTTCGCCAGCAGGCGCAGCACGAGCGACTCCAGCGCCTCGGGGACCTCGGGGCGGATGCGGCGCACCGGCACCGGCGGCTCGTACAGGTGCCGGTGCAGCACGCCGAGCGCGGTGGAGCCGGCGAACGGCACGTCTCCGCTGAGCAGTTCGTGCATCAGCACGCCGAGCGCGTACAGGTCGGTGTACGGGCCGACCGCGCCGCCCATGGCCTGCTCGGGCGCCATGTAGGCGGGCGAGCCGATCGGGGAGCCGGTGTGGGTGAGGCGGGTGGTGTCGGTGTCCATGACGGAGGCCACGCCGAGGTCGAGGACGGTGACCGTGCCGTCCTGCTTCACCATGACGTTGCGCGGTTTCAGGTCCCGGTGCACGATCGGCACGGCGTGCACCGCGCTCAGCACGGCGCACAGCTGCGCGGCCACCGCCACCGCCCACTGCCACGGGTACGGGTCGTGTTCGGCGAGGTGGTCGGAGAGGTCGGCGCCGTCGACGTACTGCATGACGAGGAACAGCTCCTCGCCCTCGCTGCCCGCGTCGTGGACCGTGACCAGGCCGGGGTGGTCGACCTGCGCGGTCACCCGGCACTCGCGCACGAAGCGGCGGCGCAGTTCGTCGGCCTCCTGCCCGGCGACCTTGTCGGGGCGCAGCAGCTTCACCGCCACCCGCCGGTCCAGCCGCCGGTCGTACGCCGTCCACACCTGGCCCATGCCGCCCTGGCCGATGAGCGTGGACAGTTCGTAGCGTCCGGCGACGACACGTCCCGCCGCCACGCTCACCGTCCGCCCTCGTGGCCGTCCTGCTTGCGCAGGTAGTCGCTCAGCTCGTCCAGTTCGGCACGCACCTGGTCGATGCGGGCGGGCGCCGGGCGCTGCGGCGGCGAGGCGACCGGCGGGTGCTGCGGCACGGGCGTGTGGTGCGGCACGGGCGGCGCGGGCACGGGGGTCTGCGGCACGGTCGTCGCGTGGAAGGGCGACACCGGCCCCGGGTATCCGTAGCCGGACGCCGTTGCGCCCCCGTACGTCTGGCGCAGCCGCTGGTAGTGGCGGATCTCCGCGACCAGGTAGTACACGGTGATGACCACCAGGCCGCCGAGCAGCAGCGTCATGCCCACGTAGCCGCCGGGGGTGTGGACCTCGTCGCCGGGCTCGCTGCCCACCAGGACGACGGCGAGGATGTCGGCCGCCAGCCCGGCCACGAACAGGCCCCAGTCCAGGGACCTGCGCGTGACGGCGGCCAGCCGCAGCAGCATCGCCCAGGCCAGGAAGCCGGCGCTGAGGACACCGAACGCCACCAGCAGCACCCGCACGAGGACCAGCCACGCGTTGTGCGGCGGCTGCTTCACCGGCTGTGCGTAGCCGTGGCCTTGCATGGCTGCTCCTGATGCCTGAAATGGGCGTGCCTGTCCGCCCGGTGTGCTCCGCCGGGCTGACACCACTCGTGCGATGGTCACTTCGAGCATATGGCCAGGCACGGACAAGCGGTCCGGGTTGTACCGAACCGTTGTCCGGCCACACCGTCAATCCGGCGCGACGGTGCCGTCCGTGAGCCCGTCGTACATCCCGCGCACCAGCTGCTCCCCGAGCCGGCTCGCGTGCCGCACGGCCCGCTCGAACTCGTCGAGGGCGCGGAACCGCTCGCCGTAGCGCCGCTGTTCGCCGAACGGGAGCCGGGGAAGCTGCAGGCGGCGCACGTCCAGTCGGGTGGCCGTGGAGGCGTAGCTGCTGGCCTGGCGGTGGTTGGCAGTGCCACGCAGGAAGCCGGCGAGGAACCACGGGTCGAGCGCCGCCGGATCGGGCCGCAGCAGCACCAGGTTGCGGCCCAGCGCGGCGCCCCGCGTCGCCTCGTCGATCACCCGGGCCACCGAGCCGCCGCCGAGCACCGGCACGACGACGTCGCCCGGTTCCGTCAGCACGGCTTCCTCGTCGCTCTCCGGCAGCGTTCCGGAGGGCGCCGTTCCGGCGAGCACGTCGTGGTCGGTGAGGACGGGCACGCGCGCGCGGCCGCCGGTCCCGCCGGTGCGCAGCACCAGCGTGCCTCCGCGCGCGAGTTCGCCGACGGTGGTGAGCGGCCAGCGCGCCGGCGGCGCCGGGTCGACCGGGGGCGGGGTGAGGTCGGCGGTCAGCCGCAGGGTCTCGCCGAGGCGCTCGCGCACCGCCGTGAGCTGCTCGGCGCCGTCGGCGGCCGCCGCGGGCGGCAGATGGCGGGCGGGGGCCAGGTCCACGTCGTCGTCGAGGAGTTCGATGACCGGCACGGACCGGGCGAGCCCCGGCCGCTCCGCCAGCCGCCCGGCGCGTTCGAATGCGTGCCAGGCGTCGAGCACGGCCTCCCGCACCGCCTGCCAGTCCGGGCCGCCGCGCGCCCCGCCGGCGAACCGCCCGGTGTCGGCGAGCAGCACCTCGGGCGCGGCGGGCGTCCGGTCGGGCCTGCGCAGCACCCACACGTGCAGCGGAATGTTGTACGGCGGCGCCGCCCCGACCGGCAGCGCGACGACGGCGCGCAGCGCGCCCCGGCGCAGCAGGTCGGCGCGGATCCGGCGCCCGGAGCGCCGGGAGGCGGCGGCCGGGGGCATGAGCAGCACGGCGGTGCCGCCGTCGGCCAGCCGGGCCAGCGCGTGCTGCACCCAGGCCAGCTCGGACTCGGTGCGCGCCGGGAAGCCGTACTCCCAGCGGGCGTCGTAGGCGAGTTCGTCGTGGCCCCAGTTGCGCTCGTTGAACGGCGGGTGGCACAGCACGGCGTCGGCGCGCAGCTCGGGGTGGGCGTCGGCGCGCAGGGTGTCGCCGGCGGCGGCGTGCACGGTGGCGCGGGACCGCAGCCTCAGGCGCAGCGCGGTGAGGGCGGCGAGGCCGGGGGCGCCGTCCTGGGCGTACAGCTCCTGGCCGGCGCGGTCGCCCGCGGCGCACAGCAGGGCGCCGGTGCCGCAGGCCGGATCGAGGACGGTGCGGGCGGGGCCGGCGAGGTCGGCCATCAGCCGGGCCAGTCCGGCCGGGGTGAGCGTGTACTGGCGCGGGTTGGCGTCCAGGTGCCGGCCCAGCAGGAACTCGAAGGTCTGCCGCGTGCCCGTCCCGGCGGCCAGTTCGGCGGCACCGCGAAGGAAGGGGGCGGACGGCAGGAGCTGCGGGCCGGTCGGGGTGCGCAGCGCGGGGGTGTGGGCTGGGATGTCGGGAGTGTGGGCGGAGGGCGCACTGTGAGCGGGGCCGCCGGTGTTCACGGGGTCGCCGGTGTTCACGGGAAGCGGTGTGTTCACACCCAGCACCCGCTCCAGCGCGCCCGGCAGCATCGCGGCCAGCCGCTCGTCGGAACCGGCGCTCACGTCCAGCCAGGCGGTGGGCCTCTCGTGGATGAGCAGCAGCACGCAGCCCGCGTGCACCAGCGCGGTGACCGGCCCCTCGGGGTGCCCGGCGAGCTGCTGCCAGACGCGTTCGCGCAGCGGGACCTCGGCGAGCTTGCCCTGCTCGCGCAGCCAGGCCTCCACCTCGGCGAGCGCGAAGGACGGGCTGGTCTCGGTGCCGCCGACCGGTTTGGGGAAGTCGGCGTGGCGGCGGCGCCAGTTGCTGACGGCGGCGCGGCCCACTCCGGCGAGCCGCGCGATACCGGCGGCGGTCACCTCTGTCGCGTTGTCCTGCACCGGCCCCGCTCCCCTCGTTCCGTTGTGCGCCGAGCATACCGACGTACACGGGGCGACCGCATTCACGGACGTGTATCACTCTCCATCTGTGAACCGTGTTGACTCGGTTCACAGGCTCTGGTCTTATTGACCCAGCGAACGAGCGGCCAGCCGGAGGGGGCGGTCGCCGTACCGGGGAGGGGTTCCGCCATGGGCATGAAGGGCAAGATCGCGCTGGGCGCGGTCGTAGGGGTCGCCGTCATCGCCGCCGTGTCCGCCAACGCCGACGACAGCAAGAACGGCGGTTCCGGCAGCGGCAAGGACGCCTCGGCGTCCACCGCGCACCGGCCCGGCGCCGAGCGGGACTCGGGCGCCGGTAAGGACTCCGGCGGCAAGGCCGGTGCGAAGAGGAAGGCCGCCTTCGAGGGCGACGGCGAGTTCCGGGTCGGCTCCGACATCAAACCCGGCACCTACCGCACGACCGGCAACACCGACGGCACGTGCTACTGGGAGCGGGCCAAGGACGCCTCGGGCGAGATGGACTCCATCCTGGCCAACGACAACGTCTCGGGCACGAGTTACGTCACCGTCAAGGCCGGCGACAAGCTGTTCAAGTCGAACGGCTGCGCCGACTGGGAGGCCGTCGCCGGGAAGGCGAAGGGCTCGCCCGCCTCCTCCATGGACGGCGACGGCGGCATGTTCAAGGTCGGCGCCGACATCGCGCCCGGCACCTACCGGTCGGCCGGCAACAGCGACGGCTCCTGCTACTGGGAGCGCGCCAAGGACGCCGAGCACGGGCTCGACTCGATCATCGCCAACAACAACGTGAAGGGCACGGCCGTCGTCACCATCGCCGCCGGCGACGCCTATTTCAAGACCACCGGCTGCGGGAACTGGAAGAAGACGGCCTGACCGTCCCGTTCACCGCCGCCGCCGCACAGGGCCGGGACCGGGACGTGGACCGGCACCGGCCCGCACCACCGGGCGCGCCGTCGCTGCACCGCACCGTCGCCTCACCGCGCCGGTGCCACGCCGGCGCACCGCATCACGCACGCACCACATCACGCAAGCACCGCATCACGCACGCACCACACGCGCTCCGTGCCACTCGTCACCACCACCCGCTCCACTCCACTTCTCCCAGCAAGGAACTGTCATGCGCCGAACCGCACTTGCCGCCATCTGCCTCATCACCGCGGCCACCGCGGGAATCACCGGCTGTCTGCCGGGGCAGGACAAGGCGGACAGCAAGCCGAAGGGGCCGTTCGCCGGGCTGAGCGGCGGCCAGATCGCCGACCGCGCCCTGAAGGCGACCACCGGGGCCGCGTCGCTGCGGATGAAGGGCGAGGTCGCCGACGACGAGAGCAAGGGCACGATCGGGCTCGACATGGCCCTGGACAAGAAGGGCGAGTGCGCCGGGACGATGAGCATGGGCGGCCAGGGCAAGGCCGACCTGATCAAGACCGGCAGCACCGTCTACATGAAGTACGACGAGGCGTTCCTGCGCGCCCAGAGCGAGGGCGAGTCCAAGGCCGACACGGACGCGGCGGTGAACATGCTGGCCGGGAAGTGGACCAAGATGGCGGTGAAGGGGCAGGACGCCAAGGACATCGCCGGCTTCTGCGACCTGAACTCCGTGCTGGCGGGCGCGGGTGACGTCAGCTCGGACGCCACCCGCGGCGGGACCACCACCGTCGACGGCACCCCGGCGATCGTGCTGCACGAGAAGGACGGCAAGGACCGCTACACGCTCTACGTGGCGACCGAGGGCAAGCCGTACCTGCTGCGGGTCGACAGCGCGCCCGGCGCCAAGGAGCCGGTGCGCCTGTCCTTCGGCGACTACGACAAGCCGGTGCCGGCCCGCAAGCCCGCCGGGAAGATCATCGACCTGGACGCCCTGGGCGGCTGAGTCCGGGCCGGGCCCGGCGCCGGGTCACAGCGGGTGCCGCATCCAGACGTTGGGCTCGACGTAGACGGCGTAGCCGTGCTCCGGTTCGCAGTGGACCGGGACCAGCGCGCCGGGCACCTCCACGTCCCCCCGGGTGTCGAAGGGCAGTCCGGTCCAGCGGCGCCACTCCTCCAGGGAGGCGCCGACGGTCATGGAGGCCGTGGCGACGCGGTCCACGGCGGCGCCGGCGCGTGCGTGCACGCGCAGCCACGGGTCCTCCGGCAGGCCGTCCGGGCGGACCCGGTGGGCGTACTCGGCGATCGGCGTGCGCGGTTCGCGGTGCTTGGCGCTGGGCCGCACCGGAGCGACGACCTCGCGGAAGCCCCGGGCGCGGGCGTTGTCCCGCATCGCCGAGAGCATGACGGCGGACAGACCGTGGCCCTGGGCGTGCGGGGCGACGACGACGGAGATCGCGCCGACCGTGTCGGGGCGGGTGCCGCGGCGCAGGTCGGCGAAGGCCCACAGCAGGAGCTGGTCCCAGCCCCGGGCGGGCAGGGTCCCGCGGCCCTCGGCGTCGAGGCGGAAGGGGACGCTGTAGGCGTGGGCGACGACCTCGCCGCGCGCGTCCTGGGCGAACAGCGCGTACTCGGGCAGCTCGGTGGGGATGCGGCCGTAGTGGGCGTTGCCCACGGGGTCGTTGGTCACGAACTCGGGCCAGGTGTCGGCCATCGCGAGCACCGCCGCGAGCCGGTCGGGCCGCTCGGCGAGGCTGGTCACCTTCACGTCCATGCCGGTCACCGTAGGCGGTGCGGACCGCCCCGGGGAACCGGTTTTGCCGCTCAGCGGGCCTTGAAGCGCTCCGGGGCGTTCGTGGGGTTGCCGCCCGTGGGGAGCTTCTGGTCGGGGCAGGTGGCGAGCACCTTCTTCATCGCGCTCTTCTCTGCGGCGGTGACCCACAGGCCGTACTTCTTCTTCACCGCCACCTGGGCGGCGACGTACGTGCAGCGGTAGCCCTTGTCGGGCGGCAGCCAGGTGGCCGTGTCGCCGTCGCCCTTGCCGCGGTTGGTGCTCGCGTCGACCGCGAGGAGGTTGAGGGGGTCGTTGGCGAGGGCTATGCGCTTGCCGGGCTCCCAGTACTTGGCGCCCTTCTGCCAGGCGTCCGAGAGGGCGACGAGGTGGTCGATGTCGACCTGGCTGCGGCCGCGCTGGTAGGTGATGTCCTTGCCCGAGTAGGGGTCGGGCGCCAGCAGCCCGTAGGAGACCTTGCAGTCGCCGTCGGTGAACCGCACCTTCTCCAGGTCGCGCTTGAGGATGTCGTCGCGCGTGTCGCAGGAGTTGGAGTCGGTGTCGGCCCAGGCGGAGCCGAACCGCTCACGGGAGTAGCCGGTCTTGGGGGCGCGGCCCTTGACAGTCAGCGAGTCCGCGGCGGCCAGGGCCGCTCCCCCGCGCCCCTTCTCCTGCGGCCCGGAGGCCCCGCCGATCTCGTCGCTCTTGCAGCCGGCCACGGAGACCGCCACGACGACCGCCGCGGCGATGGCCGCCCCGCCCCTCAGACGCGTCACGGTGCGTCCCCCTTGCTCGCCCTGTCCGCCCTGATCTGCGGGCGGATCGTGTCCGCGTCCACCGTAACGGGCGTTCGGCGCAGAGCAGATGGGACCCAAAGGGGCGCGACCGCCGTAATAGGGACTATGTTCGCGCGATTCGGCGAGACGTCACCGGCCGCCGTCCACGAGCCCGGCCCCAACGGGAGACCGGTCGCGGGGCAGGAGACCGCCCGCGGGACGGGAGACCGGCCGCGGGACGGGAGACCGGCCGCGGGACGAAAGACCGGCCCCGGAACGGGAGACCGGCCGCGGGACGAAAGACCGGCCCCGGAACGGGAGACCCGCCGCAGGGCGGGAGACCGGCCGCGGGACAGGAGC
Organism: Streptomyces sp. 1-11; assembly: GCF_007176755.1. Classification (GTDB taxonomy): domain Bacteria; phylum Actinomycetota; class Actinomycetes; order Streptomycetales; family Streptomycetaceae; genus Streptomyces. The sequence continues at coordinate 403,602 of NZ_BJTV01000005.1, read as the reverse complement.
CCCGCCCCGGAGCGAGAGACCCGCCGCAGGACAGGAGCCCGGCCGCGAGGCGGGAGGCCGACCGCTCACCGCCCCGCGGCCGCGCGGCTACGACCCCAGGACCGAGGCCAGGAACTCGCCGACCCAGCCCAGCAGTTCGCGGCCGACGAGCGGCTTGCCGCCGACCTTCGCGGTCTTCGGGCGGGGCACCAGGACCTGGTGGGCGGCCGGCTTGATGACCGTGCCCGGGTACAGCCGCTTCAGCCGCAGCTCCTGCGACTCGCGCAGCTCGACCGGCGCGAAGCGGATGTTGTTGCCCTGCAGCACGATCTCGCCGACGCCGCACGCCCGCGCGAGCATCCGCAGCCCGGCCACCAGCAGCAGGTTCTCCACCGGCTCGGGCAGCTTGCCGTAGCGGTCGGTGAGTTCCTCGCGGACCGCCTTGACGTCCTCCTCCGAGTTGGCGGAGGCGATGGCGCGGTACGCCTGCAGGCGAAGCCGCTCGCCGGGGGCGTAGTCGTGCGGGACGTGCGCGTCGACCGGCAGCTCGATCTTGACCTCGAGCGGCGGCTCCTCCTCGATCTCGCCGGTCTCCAGCTGCCGCCGGTAGTCGGCGACGGCCTCGCCGACCATGCGCACGTACAGGTCGAAGCCGACGCCCGCGATGTGCCCGGACTGCTCGCCGCCGAGCAGGTTTCCGGCGCCGCGGATCTCCAGGTCCTTCATGGCGACGTACATGCCCGCGCCCATCTCGGTGTGCTGGGCGATGGTGGCGAGACGCTCGTGCGCGGTCTCCGTCAGCGGCTTCTCCGGCGGGTACAGGAAGTAGGCGTAGCCCCGCTCCCGGCCCCGGCCGACGCGGCCGCGGAGCTGGTGGAGCTGGGACAGGCCGAAGTTGTCGCCGCGCTCCACGATGAGGGTGTTGGCGTTGGAGATGTCGATGCCGGACTCGACGATGGTGGTCGAGACCAGCACGTCGAACTTCTTCTCCCAGAAGTCGACGACGACCTGCTCCAGCGCGGACTCCGACATCTGGCCGTGAGCCGTGGCGATCCGCGCCTCGGGGACGATCTCGCGCAGGCGCGCCGCCGCCCGGTCGATCGACTCGACCCGGTTGTGGATGTAGAAGACCTGGCCCTCGCGCAGCAGTTCACGGCGGACGGCGGCGCCGATCTGCTTCTCCTCGTACGGTCCGACGAAGGTGAGGACGGGGTGCCGCTCCTCGGGCGGGGTGGTGATGGTGGACATCTCCCGGATGCCGGTGACCGCCATCTCCAGGGTGCGCGGGATCGGGGTGGCCGACATGGTCAGGACGTCGACGTTGGCGCGGAGCTTCTTGAGCTGCTCCTTGTGCTCGACGCCGAAGCGCTGCTCCTCGTCGACGATGACCAGTCCGAGGTCCTTGAACTTGGTCTCGGAGGAGAACAGGCGGTGGGTGCCGATGACGACGTCCACCGAACCCTCCTTCAGCCCCTCCAGCACGGCCTTGGCCTCGGTGTCGGTCTGGAAGCGGGAGAGGGCCTTCACGCTCACCGGGAACTGCGCGTACCGCTCGGAGAAGGTGCCGAAGTGCTGCTGCACCAGCAGGGTGGTGGGCACCAGCACGGCGACCTGCTTGCCGTCCTGCACGGCCTTGAAGGCGGCGCGCACCGCGATCTCGGTCTTGCCGTAGCCGACGTCGCCGCAGATCAGGCGGTCCATGGGGATGGACTTCTCCATGTCCTCCTTGACCTCGGCGATGGTGGTGAGCTGGTCGGGGGTCTCGGCGTAGGGGAAGGCGTCCTCCAGTTCGCGCTGCCAGGGCGAGTCGGCGCCGAAGGCGTGGCCGGGGGCGGCCATGCGGGCGCTGTAGAGCCTGATCAGGTCGGCGGCGATCTCCTTGACGGCCTTCTTCGCGCGCGCCTTGGTCTTCGTCCAGTCGGCGCCGCCGAGGCGGTGCAGGGTGGGCGCCTCGCCGCCGACGTACTTGGTGATCTGCTCCAGCTGGTCGGTGGGGATGTAGAGGCGGTCGCCCGGCTGGCCGCGCTTGGCGGGGGCGTACTCCACGACCAGGTACTCGCGGGTGGCGCCCTGCACGGTGCGCTGCACCATCTCGATGTAGCGGCCGACGCCGTGCTGCTCGTGGACGATGTAGTCGCCCGGCTCCAGGGTGAGCGGGTCGATGGTCTTGCGGCGGCGGGCCGGCATCCGGGCGCCGTCGCGGCCGGCGGCCTTCTGGCCGGTGAGGTCGGTCTCGGTGAGGACGGCCAGCTTCAGCGCCGGGTCGACGAAGCCGTAGTCGATGCAGCCGCAGGCGACGTGCACCACGGAGGGGCTCAGCTCGCCGAGGTCGACGTCCAGGCGGGCGGCGATGCCCTCGCCGCCGAGCACCTCGACGGTGCGGGCGGCCGGGCCGTGGCCCTCGGTGACGAAGACGGTGCGCCAGCCGTCGGCGAGCCAGCCCTTGGTGTCGGCGAGGGCCCGGGCGGTGTCGCCGCGGTAGGTCTCGGTGGCGTGCATGCCGAGCTTGAGGGTGTCCGCGTCGCCGGCCGTGTCGGCGGCGGAGGCGAGCGTCTCGTCGGCCGCGAACGGCGACACCGACCACCACATCATGTCCAGCTCGCGCGCGCGTTCCCGGACGTCGGCGATGGACCGCAGGGAGGCCGCGCCGACGTCGATGGGCGCCTGTCCGCCGCCCGCCGTGGCGGCCCAGGATGCCTGCAGGAACTCCTGGGAGGTGGCCACGAGGTCGGCGGCGCGGGTGCGGACCCGCTCCGGGTCGCAGACGACGGCCATGGCGCCGCCGGGGAGCACGTCGAGCAGCAGCTCCATGTCGTCGACCAGGACGGGGGCGAGGGACTCCATGCCCTCGACCGCGATGCCCTCGGCGATCTTGTTCAGCAGTTCGCCCAGTTCCGGGTGCTCCTCGGCGAGCGCACGCGCGCGCGTGCGGACGTCCTCGGTGAGCAGCAGCTCACGGCAGGGCGGGGCCCACAGACCGTGCTCGGCGACCTCCAGGGAGCGCTGGTCGGCGACCTTGAAGTAGCGGATCTCCTCGACGTCGTCGCCCCAGAACTCGACGCGCAGCGGGTGTTCCTCGGTGGGCGGGAAGACGTCCAGGATGCCGCCGCGCACGGCGAACTCGCCGCGCTTCTCCACCAGTTCGACGCGTGCGTAGGCGGCGGCCGCGAGGGCTTCGACGACCTCGTTCAGGTCGGCGTTCCGGCCGGTTCTCAGGGCCACCGGCTCCAGGTCGCCGAGGCCCTTGACCTGCGGCTGGAGCACGGAGCGCACGGGGGCGACGACGACGGAGACGGGGCCGGTCTCGGGGTCGTCGGCGCTGGGGTGGGCGAGGCGGCGCAGCACGGCGAGGCGGCGGCCGACGGTGTCGCTGCGCGGGCTGAGGCGCTCGTGGGGCAGCGTCTCCCAGGAGGGGTAGTCCACCACCGTCTGCGGGGGCAGCAGGGTGCGCAGGGCGGCGGCCAGGTCCTCGGCCTCCCGTCCGGTGGCGGTGACCGCCAGCACCGGCCGGCCGGTCTCGCGGGCCAGGGCGGCGACCGCGAAGGGGCGGGCCGCGGGGGGACCGACCAGGTCGACGTGCATGCGGTTGCCGTCCGCCGCCGCCTCGATCGCTTCGGCGAGGGCGGGGTCCTTGACTACGGCGTCGAGCAGACCGTGCAGGCTCATGGAGAGGCTTTCCGTCCGGGTATGGGCAACGCGAATGACCCGACACGCGGGGCGGGCCGGGGGTTCCCAGGGTACGTCGCCCGCGTCCTCGTCACCCGGCGGAGTGAACACGCCGGCCCGGTCCGGGGACGCGGCGCGGCAGGACGGCGCCCGGCGCCGAGAAGTCCCCCGTGACTTCTCGGCGCCGGGCTCCCCCGTGCCCCGTCTCCCCCGTCCGGGGCGGCTACTCGGTCGCGATCGCGTTCAGGACGTTCATCCGGCCCGCCCGGAACGCCGGGATCAGGGCGGCGAACAGGCCCACGAAGGCCGAGGCGACGAAGACCGTGACGATGGTCGGCCAGGGGATCTCCAGGACCTTCAGGCCCTCCAGGGCCAGCAGCTTCTGCGCGGTCGCGCCCCAGCCCATGCCCAGGCCGAGGCCGAGCAGGGCGCCGAAGACCGCGATCACCACGGACTCCAGGCGGATCATGCGGCGCAGCTGCCGGCGGGAGAGCCCGATGGCCCGCATCAGGCCGATCTCCCGGGTCCGCTCGACCACCGACAGGGCCAGGGTGTTCACCACACCGAGGACGGCGACGATGATCGCGAGCGCCAGCAGGCCGTAGATCATGTTGAGGAGCTGGCCGATCTGGTCCTTCAGCGCCTGCTTGTAGTCGGTCTGGTCGCGCACGGTGTACTGCGGGTACTCGTGCAGGGCCGAACGGAGCGCCTTGTAGGCGGCGTCCTGCCGGCCGTCCTCGGCGCTGGCGAAGACGAGCTGGTCCAGCGGCATCCGGTCGGCCGGCACGTACTTGGCGAGCGTGGCGACGGAGGTGTACTTGGCGCCCTGGTCGATCACGTCGTCGCTGCTGGTGATGGCGCGGACCGTCAGGCGGGCGGCGGAGCCGTCCTTGAAGGCGACCTTGATCTTCGAGCCGACGTGGATGCCGTGCGCCTTGGCGAACTTCTCGTGCACCGACATCGAGTCGGGCAGGTAGGCGTCCTTGAGGTCACCGGCGACGGTCTCCTTGCGCAGGTCCGTCGCGTAGGTCGGGTCGGCCGCGGTGATGTCGGTGTCCTTGAGCGTCTTGCCGTCGGGGGTGGTGAAGTCGGCCAGGGTCGGCCGGTACTCGGTGACCCGCGCCAGGCCCGGCGTCGACTTGATGGCCCGCACGGCCTGCGGGACGACGGGGGTCCCGTTGTCGTTCTGGATGATGAAGTCGGTGCCGACGGTCTTGTCGAGCTGGTCGGTGGCGGAGGCCACCATGGAGGAGCCGACCACCGACAGGCAGGCCACCAGGGCCAGGCCGATCATCAGCGCGGCGCCGGTGGCGCCGGTGCGGCGCGGGTTGCGCAGCGCGTTGCGCTCGGCCATCCGGCCGACCGGGCCGAAGATCCGCAGCAGGACCGCGCCGAGGACCCGGATCAGGCCGCCGGCCAGCAGCGGGCCGATGACGACGAAGCCGATCAGGGTGAGCACCACGCCGAGGCCGAGCCAGCCGGAGCCGCTCTTGGCCTTGTCGGCGCCGGCGGCCGCGTAGAGGCTGGCGGCGCCGGCGCCGGTCAGGACCAGGCCGATGACGGCGCGTACGATCCCGGCCCTGGCGTCGGCCGGAGCGCCCACGTCGCGCAGCGCGGCCATCGGGGAGACCTTGCCGGCCCGCCGGGCGGGCAGGTAGGCGGACAGGACGGTGACGACGACACCGAGCAGCAGGCCGAGGGCAGGGGTGGTCCAGGCGACGGTCAGGTCGTCGGTGGACAGGTGCATGCCGATCTGGCCCATCAGCTTCATCAGGCCGACCGCGATGCCGACGCCCGCGCCGACACCGAGCACGGACCCGAGCACGCCGAGCAGCAGCGCCTCGACGAGCACCGACCGGTTGACCTGGCCGCGCGAGGAGCCGATGGCGCGCATCAGGCCGATCTCGCGGGTGCGCTGGGCGACCAGCATGGAGAAGGTGTTGATGATCAGGAAGATGCCGACGAGGAAGGCGATCCCGGCGAAGCCGAGCATCGCGTACTTCATGACGTTCAGGAAGCTCTGGACGCTCTTCTGGTTGGCGTCGGCGACCTCCTTGGCGGTCTGCACCTTGTAGCCCCGGCCGAGCGCGGCGGTGACGTCGCGCTTGAGCTGCGCGTCGCTGACTCCCTTGGCCGCGGTGACGTTGACGTTGGTGTAGACGCCGGTCCGGCCGATCAGGGTCTGCTGGGCGGTCTTCGTGTCCAGGTAGAAGATGGCCGCGCCGGGGTTGGTGACGGTGAAGGCGGCGATGCCGGACACGCGCGCGTGGTGCGTGCCGACGGCGGTGATGACGCCGATCTCGTCGCCGAGGGCGAGGTGGTGCTTGTCGGCGGTGTCCGCGTCGACCATGACCTGGCCCGGGCCCTTGGGCGCCGCACCGGAGGTGATCTTCATGGTGCGGGCGTCGTTGCCGTTCCAGCTGCCGACGATGGTCGGGGCGCCGCTGGACGGGGAGAGCTTGTCCAGGCCGCGGTCGACGACGGTGACCGAGGTGGAGAAGACCGTCCCCTCGGCCTCGGCGACGCCCTTGGCGCCGCGCACCTCGTCGACCACGGAGGCGGGCATGACCGGCGGCTTGCCGGTGCGGGAGGTCGTCTCGCCGGTGTCGGAGGAGCCCTTGGCGCTGACCTGGACGTCCGAGGAGGTGGTCTGGAACAGCTTGTCGAAGGTGGTGTTCATCGTGTCGGTGAACACCAGCGTCCCGCAGACGAAGGCCACCGACAGCAGCACCGCGATCGCGGACAGCGCCATCCGGCCCTTGTGGGCGACGAAATTGCGCATCGAGGTCTTCAGCACGGTCATGACGTGCGCCCCCGGGCGTCGAAGTCCTTCATGCGGTCCAGGACCTGCTCGGCGGTCGGCTGGCGCATCTCGTCGACGATCCGGCCGTCGGCGAGGTAGAGCACGCGGTCGGCGTAGGAGGCGGCGACGGGGTCGTGGGTGACCATCACGATGGTCTGCCCGAGTTCGGTCACCGAGCGGCGCAGGAAGCCCAGCACCTCGGCGCCGGCGCGCGAGTCGAGGTTTCCGGTCGGCTCGTCGCCGAAGATGATCTCCGGCCGGGCGGCGAGCGCGCGGGCCACGGCGACGCGCTGCTGCTGGCCGCCGGAGAGCTGGGTGGGCCGGTGCTTGAGCCGGCCGGCCAGCCCGACGGTCTCCACCACCCGGTCCAGCCACGCCCGGTCGGGCTTGCGGCCGGCGATGTCCATGGGCAGCGTGATGTTCTCCAGCGCGTTCAGCGTCGGCAGGAGGTTGAACGCCTGGAAGATGAACCCGATGCGGTCCCGGCGCAGCTTGGTGAGCTTCTTGTCCTTCAGGCCGGTGATCTCGGTGTCGTCCAGGTGGATCTGACCGCTCGTCACCGTGTCGAGACCGGCGAGGCAGTGCATCAGGGTGGACTTGCCGGACCCGGAGGGGCCCATGATCGCGGTGAACTCGCCGCGGGCGATGTCCACGTCGACGTGGTCAAGGGCGACGACGCGGGTCTCCCCGGACCCGTACGCCTTGACGACCTGCCGGGCCCGCGCGGCAACGGCCGTAGGCCCTCCAGTGCTCCCGTGCCTGGGAATGGTCACAGCCGATGTCACGGTATGTCTCCTATTTCGGTTGACAGGTCGATGGGTGCGCCCCGTTGTTCCGGTGCGCCGCTTCCGGGTACGCCGTTGAGTCTGGCGTGCGGCACACGTGCCGCGCGCTGGTGCGAAGCCCCCTGTTGTACGGGGGTAAACCCCACCCCCGTCGGTTCGGTCAGCCGCCCCCCGGCGGCGTAAAGCCAGGTTAAGGACAGGGCGGGTCCCTCCTCGTCCTCCGGGGGGACGAACCCGACCCGGCCCGGAGTACGGAGATACCCCTAGGGGTCGTCCACCGCCGGGTGGAGTCCTTCTCGGGGTCCCTCCACCCTCCGGCCCGGCAAGGCTCCACCCTCCCGTGGCGTCAGGATCAAGTCACGGGCCGGCGAGGCGGTTCCACGCCCGCCGGGCACGGGTCGCGGCGCCGCGAACGCGCCGGCCGGCGGGGGTGACGGCACGGGCGGGACACGGTTCGGCGCGGTAAGCGCATACCGACCGGCCAGTTTGACGAAAAGCCCACGCGCCGCCGAACCCGCGAGTAACGTGCGTGACTCCGCTGACCCACCCCCCTACCTCCCTGCGGTCCGCCGCCACGGACCCGAGCCACGCAAGGAGCCCCGGGATGTCCTACGACCCGCCGCACCCCCCGCCCTACCCCTGGCAGCCGGCGCCCCCCGAGCCGGTACGTCCGCACCGCACCCCGCCCCGCGCACCCCTCGGCCACCACAGCGACCTGGGCGTGCTGCGCGGCGCCTACCGCTGGCAGCGGCGCACCGCCACCCTCACCGCGCTCGGCTACTTCACACTGTTCCTGGTGCTGTCCGCGTACGCCCCGCACGTCATGACGCGGGACCTCGCCGACGGCATCCCGGCCGGCCTGCTGCTCGCCCTGCTCCAACTCCCGGTCACCTGGCTGGCGATCGCCCTGTACGAGTACACCGCCCGCCGCCATGTCGACCCGCTCGCCGACCGCATCCGCAAGGAGGCCGAACTGGACGCGCGGCGGGGAGCGCTGCGGTGACCGCCCACGCCCTCCCGCCGGCCGTCTCCGGCTTCACCGGCTCCGCCCAGGCCATGTCGCTGGTCGCCTTCTCCGCCGTGGCCACCATCACCCTGCTGCTGTGCGTGATGACCGGCCCGGACCGCGACGACCTCGACGAGTTCTACACCGGCTACGGCACCCTGTCCCCGCTGCGCAACGGCCTGGCCATCGCCGGGGACTACATCTCCGCGGCCACCGTCCTCGGCACCGGCGGAGTGATCGCCCTGTGCGGCTACGACGGGGTCGTACTCGCCCTCAGCACCGCCCTGTCACTGCTGCTGCTGATGTTCCTGCTGGCCGAACCGCTGCGCAACGCGGGCCGGTTCACCATGGGCGACGCGCTGGCCCGCCGGATGCCGGGCCGGGCCGTGCGGATCACGGCCTGCGCCGTGACGATCGCCTCGCTGCTGCCGCTGATGCTGGTGCAGCTCGCCGGCACCGGACAGCTCATGGCGTTCATCCTGGGCTTCACCAACGAGTCCCTGAAGACCGGCTGCGTCGTGGGCCTCGGTACGCTGATGATCGCCTACGCGGCCATCGGCGGCATGAAGGGCACCGCGCTCATCCAGATCCTGAAGATCGTGATGCTCGTCGGCTCCGGCGCCGTCGTCGCCCTGCTGATCCTGCACCGCTTCGACTGGGACCCCGGCGCCCTGTTCCAGGCGGCGGCGCGGCAGAGCGGCGCGGGACCGGCCTTCCTGCACTCCGGGCTGCAGTTCGCCGGGCACCCCGGCGCCCGCCTCGACATGATCACCTCGGAGCTGACCATCGTCCTCGGCGGCGCCTGCCTGCCCCACGTCACCATGCGCATGTACACCGCCTCCAGCGCCCGCCAGGTGCGCCGCTCGTTGTCCTGGGCGGTGTCGCTGGTGGCGCTGTTCGTCCTGGTCATCACGGTGGTCGGAGTCGGCGCCACCGCCCTGGTCGGCGGACCGGCGATCGCGGCGGCCGACAAGCAGGGCAACACCGCCTACCTGCTGGGCTCACGGGCCGCGTTCGGCGCGGACGTCTCCACGGCGGAGAGCTTCCTGTTCACCCTGGTCACCACGGCCCTCTTCCTGACCCTGCTCGCCTCGGTCGCCGGGATGATCCTCGCCTGCGCCAACTCCCTCGCCCACGACGTGTTCGCCGCCCGGGCGCGGGAGATGCCGGCCCGCCGGGAGATGGCCCTGGCCCGCTTCTCCGCGCTCGCCGTCGGAGCGCCCACGATCCTGCTGGCCACCCTGGTGCAGCACCACAGCCTGCAGCCGCTGGTGACGCTCTCCTTCTGCCTGGGCGCCTCCGCCCTCGCGCCCGCGCTCGTCTACGGCCTCTTCTGGCGCCGCTACACCCGCGCCGGGCTGCTGGCCACCCTGCTCGGCGGCTCGCTGACGGTGCTGCTGCTCATGCCGGGCACCAACCTCGTCTCCGGCTCCCCCGTCTCGGCCTTCCCCGACGCCGACTTCAACTGGTTCCCGTTCACCACGACCGGCATCGTCTCCATCCCGGCCGGCTTCTTCTTCGGCTGGCTGGGCACGGTCGTCTCCGGCCGCCGCAAGGCGGAGGAACAGCGGCGCCAGTACGAGGCGGTGGAGGGCTGGATCCTGGCGGGCGCGGTCCGCAGGGGCGGCTGAGCCGGCCCGGCGCGGCGCCCCCGCCACCGCGTCAGGGGGTGTCCTCCGGCTCCAGCAGCCCCGGACCGGACGGCACCCCCTGCTCCAGTTCCACCCGGCCCGTCAGAACGAGGATGCTGTTGCGCACGGAGTCCATCTGCGTCTGGACCTCGTCCCACATCTCGCTGTGCTCGCGCAGCACCCGCTCCGTCTCCTGGGCGATGCGCTTCTCCTGGGTGTGCGCCTCGTCCACGATCTCGACGGCCCGCACCCGCGCCCGCTCCTCGCAGCGCCGCGCGGCCTCCCCGGCCTCCACGAGCGCCCGCTCCGCCTCCGCGACCCGGGCCTGCGCGCCCGCGATCCGCTCCGCCTCGCGGGCCTCCGCCGCGGCCAGCCGCTCGGCCAGCTCGCGCTCCACCGCGGCCAGCCGCTCCGCCTGCTCCCCGGCCTGCGAGGCGGACAGCCCCTCGATGCGCCCGCGCACCTCGCGCAGCGCGGCGAGCGCCTCCGCGCGCCGTTCCTTCACCCCGCGCCGCGCGCCGATCCGCAGCTCGTCGGCCGCCGCCCGCGCGGCGAGGACGATCCGGCGGGCGTGCTCCACGGCCTCCGCACGCGACGCGTCCGCCGCCTCCCGCGCCGCCTGGTGCACGTCCCGGGCGTACGCTTCGGCCTCGGCGATCTCCTCCTGCGCCGCCCGCCGCGCCCCCTCGCGCAGTTCGGCCGCCTCCTCCAGCGCGAGCCGGTACAGGTACGCCGCCCGCTCCCCGAGCGACTCGTACGTCTGCGGCACCAGCTCCGCGACCGCCTCGCGCAGCCGCGCCGCCTCCGCCTCCATGTCCTTGGCGAGCACGGTCAGCCGCGCGGCGCGCTCCCAGGCGGCGTCCCGGTCCAGCGACAGCGCCTCCAGATACGCGTCGACCTGGTCGGGGCGGTAACCGCGCCCCCGGACGGTCTCGAGGCCGTACGGCGTCGTCGATGCGCTGCTCACCCTGGGAGCCCCTCTCCGCCGGACATACACGACATAATGATTTCGCGCATATCCTGCTAGACCGGACGTAAGTATGCATAAACCGACACTCCGCAGACACGTCACGGCCGAGATCGCACGCGCCGCCGCGCGCGAGAAGACTCATGCCCCCCACGCGTGCGCGTGGAGGGCATGAGGGAAGCGGGACTCAGCGGGCCCGGACTACAGCAGCCCGTCCCACATCTGCTCCAGCAGCACCGACCACCAGCTCTCCGGCGAACCCAGCGCCGCCGGGTCCAGAGCGGCCAGCTGCGCCTGGAAGTCCACCGTCCAGCGGCCCGCCTGCTCCTGGTTCAGCCCGTGCCGAAGCCGCCACATCCGGCCCAGCAGCGCCAGGCACCGCGCGAACTCCGGCAGCCCGGTGTTCACGAACTGCGGCGGCACCGGCGCACCGCCCGGCCCGGCCTCCACCGGAACGGCCACGATGTTCGCCGTCCCGTACTGCACACAGAGCGCCTTGCCGAAGTCGGTGCCCATCACCAGGTACGAGCCCGCGTCCGCCGCCGGCTGCACCCCGCGCTCCGCCGCCAGCTCCGCCAGCGTCGGCACCGGACGGCCCGGCTGGGCCTGCGCCCAGAAGAACGGACCCAGATCCACCGGCAGCCCGGCCACCACCAGCGTGTGCGCCACGATCGGCGGCACGCCCTGCCGCGACACCGCCTGCTGCTCGAACCGGAACACCCCCGGCCCGAACACCGCCGCCAGCTCCTGCGCGATCCCCTCCGGCGGGATCGGCGGCGCCGGCTGCACCGGCGGCAGCGGCGCCCGCACCGGCGCCGGACGCGCCGGACCGTCGGCGACCTGGTGCAGCTCGCCCTGGTGCGCCAGCAACTGGTGCATGCCCTGCTGCCGGCTCGCGTGGTCCGTGCCGTACGGCGCGATGCTCGTGATCCTCGCCTGCGGCCACTGCTCCCGGATCATCCGCGCGCAGTACGCCCCCGGCAGCTCGCACGACTCCAGCTCCGTGTGCAGCTCCAGCACCTGGTCCGGCGGCACGTTCATCGCCCGCAGCTCGTGGAAGATCTGCCACTCCGGGTGCGGCGTGCCCGGCGCCGAACGCCGGATCAGCTGCTGCTCCGAACCGTCCTGCGCCCGGTAGCGCAGCACCGCCTGGTACCCCGGACCCACCGTCGGCATCCCCTGCTGCGGATAGCCGTACGCGGCAGGCCGACCCGGCATCGGACCACCGGGCGGGGGCGGCATCGGACCACCGGGCGGGGGCGGCATCGGACCGCCGGGCGGGGGCGGGGGCGGCATCGCGCCCGGCGGCATCGGCTGCGGCGCACCGGGCGCACCCGGGACGCCCGGCGGCATGCCGGGCGGACCGGCCGCCGGCGGCGGAGGCGGCGGAGGCGCTCCCGGACCGCCCACGGGCGGCGCCGCAAGCACGGTCTCCGCATGGTGCACCGCACCGCGCCCACCACCGGGAGCCCCTGGGGCACCCGGGGCGGCGGGCGCGCCGGGGACACCCGGGGTGCCCGGAGGCTGGGGAGCGCCGGGGGGCGGGGGCACCTGCATGCCGGGGGTCGCCAGCACCGTGGCCGCGTGCGGGGCGTCACCGGGCGGCGTACCCCCGGCGGCACCCGGCGCACCGGGCGGCTGGGGAGCGCCGGGGGCGGCGCCGGGGCCCTCAGGACCGAGCGCCGAGACGAGCTGGGTCGGCACGTACCCGCCGGCGGGCGCACCCGGAGCACCCGGAGCACCGGGCGGCACAGGCGTGCTCCCCGGCCGCGCGCCCGGCGTACCCGGAGCGCCCGGCGGCGGAGGCGGCGCGCCCAGTCCGGCACTCGGCTTGCGCGGCGGCGGCGCGGCCTTGCTCGTCGCCGCGTCCGCGATGTCCCCCGCGTTCGGCGCGAGCGGCCGCGGCGCGTCCGGCGCCGGCGGACGGCCGTACGGAGGCGGAGCCGGAGTGCCGCCCGCGGGCGGCGGGGGCGGGGTGCCGCCCGGCCCTGCCGCGGGCGGGGGTGGCGTACCCGGTGCCGCCGGCGCCTGCGGAGGGCCGTACGGCGGCCCGCCGTGCGGCGCGGGCGCGGCGCCCGCACCGGCGGCCGGCGCACCGGGGGCGCCGGGCGCGCTGCCCGGCGCATCCGGCGGAACGTTCCCCGCGCCCCGCTGCTCCTGGGCGCCCAGCGCCGGCCCGACCGCCGTGGGCGGAAGCTGACTGCCCCCCGACATCAACGCCGTCTTGGCGTCCGCCGCGACCGCAGGCGGCCGCGCATCGTCAACGCCCGGCCCGCTCAGCGGCGGCGCGAACACGGTCGCCGGCAACGGCACCGAACGATCCTCACCGGCATCCGCGTTGGTGTCCGTACCCGCCCACGGCGTGGCCCCTGCGGGCGCTTCCGGCGCGACGGGCCCACCCGCGGGCCCACCCGGCACCCCCGCACCCGGCGTGGCACCGGACCCCGGAGCCGGCCACGCGGCACCGCTCCCCGCGCCACCCGCCACATCGGCGCCGGCCGCACCGGCCGGCGCCCCGGGAACCGCGTCCGACGGCTGCGCCGCGGACGGCACCCCCGCCTGCGTCCGCGCGAGCGCCCCGCCGGCCGCAGCCGGACCGGCGGCGCCGGCACCCGAATCCGCGGCGACGGCTCCGGCACCGGACGACTCCCCCGACCGGCGATCCGGAATGCCCAGCTTGTCCGCCGCCTCCTGCAACCACTCAGGCGGACTCAGCAAGAACGACGTCTGGTTCAGATCCACCCGGGCCGCGACAGGCGCCGGCGCCGCGTCCCGCACCTCGTCGACCCGCCCGTACTCCTCCTCGTACCGGCGGATCACCTCACCCACCGGCAACGCGGGCCACAACGTCGCCTCACCGCTGTCCCGCGCGATGACCAGACGCTGCCCGCCCGCGTCCGAACGCGGCCCCTCCGCCCGGTCCTCGCCCCACACCACGAAGCCCAGCTCGAACTCCCGCACCCGCACCTCGCGATGCTGGTACGCGGGAACGTCACCGTTGATCCACTCCTCGGCGCGCTCCTGCGCCTGCGCAAAGGTCACCATCGCTCGCAGCTCACTCCCCCACCGGCACGGAAGACACCGGAACGGCACGCGCGAAACCGCCGTCCACCATCAGACTCGCCACCGTCTCCAACTCCGGCGGATCGCCCGCCAGCCGCGACAGGAACACGTCGAAGTCGTCCCCGCACGGCAGCAGCAACCGCTCCACCCGCTCCGCGGGCGACCACGACGGGTCCACGTCCCGCGCGTCGTCGTACGCGCAGAACCACACCGAACCGGCTCGCTCCCCGCGCACCTTCACCGCGAGCAGACCGCCCTGCACGAAACCGACGCCCAGATAGTCCTTCGTCAGGTGGTCGCGCAGACACTTGTTGACGTACACCAGGTCGTTGACCGCGGCCTCGTCCCGCACCGTGAAGAACGGCTGGTCCAGCAGCAGCCCCAACTCCGCGTCCAGCGCCGCGCCCACCGGCGCACAGCCGCCCGCGGCCTTCAGGAACGAGCGGTACGCGCCCGGAAGGCGGTACCCCAGGTCCTCCTCGACGCCCTGCACCTGCGACTCCGTCACCGCCACACCCGACTTCGGCAGCCCGAAGTGCGCCGGACGCGTCTCCTGCAACGGCCGCGTACCGCGCTTGCCGTGGTCCACCCGGGTGGTCGCCACCCCGCCGTGATGCCGCAGCAGCGCCTTCACCTCGACCGGCACCAGCTCAAGCCGCCGCGAACCCACCACGTGATGCCACGTCCAGCCGTGCGGCGTCGCCACGTCCGGCACCGTGTCCCACAACTCGTGCCCCGTCGCCGCCAGCGCCGCGTTCGCCGACACGTAGTCCGTCAGCCGCAGCTCGTCGACCCCGAAACCCTCCGGCGGCTCGGCGATCTCCGCCGCCGCGCGCGCGTACGCGGAGAAATCCGGGTAACCATGCTCATCGACCCGTACCCCTCTCGGGTGACGCGCCGCCCGAACCGGATCCGGGAAGTGCACGACCTGCCCGGCATAAGCCGCGTTCGGCGGCGCGGCCTGCCCGAGCCGACCTGTCGTCATGGCGGTTGCCCCCTGCGGCGTTCTCTCTGGCCTGAACGGCGGTGTCGATCGCGGATGCCGACAGCCTAAGCGGTACGCGCACACCGGTCACCGGCCCGCCGCCCCACCCCGCCACATCCCGGCCCCGCTTGCGTGACCGGCCGTCACCCCATCGTGACGACACCACTCGACCAGGGCGTGTCGCGCCGCCCCAGCTTCCGCAGCAGCCACGGCATTTGGCACTCTGTGTCCTTCGGGGGCACTCCCGGGGAGGGAAAACGCACATGAACGCGATGCAGACCGGAGGTACCGACGTGCGCGCCGGCGACCCCCGCATCGGCTGGAGCGGCACCCACCAGGCCCCCGTCCCCACTCTGCGGCACCGCCGCGACGGCATCCTGCCCACCATCGCCGCCGCCCTCTCCGTCCGCGGCACCACCCTCACCGGCACCCCCGCCCGCGGCGACCAGCCCCCCATCCTGCACCCCCTCGTGCAGGACTTCCTCGACACCCTCACCAGCGCCCAGCGCGACCGCTTCACCGGCCGCTGCGCCGAGACCATCCTCATCTCACGGCACATCACCGCCGCCGACGCCGCCCGCAGCAAACGCGCCGCCCGCAAGCCCATGACCAACGGCGAAGCCCGCAAGGCCCTCAAACAGGCCAAGCTCACCACCCGCCGTATACGCGAGGACGGCGACCCCCTCCACGGCAGCTTCGCCGCCCCCTGCCGCGCCTGCACCGCCCTGAGCGCCCACTTCGGCGTCCGCGTCGTCGACCCCACCGTCGACGACTGAGCCCTGGCACCCCCGCACGACGACAACTCCGAGAACAACCCGCACCACCCGCACAGCACGCACGACGATCGAAGGGCAGATGCACCCCGACCGCACCTCCTCCCCCAGTCTCGGCTCCGCTCGACCGGGGGGACCCCCGTCCCGCTTCCCCGTACCCGTCGACGCCGCCCTGCGCGCCGCCGGCTGGCAGCCCGGACGCTGGGACATAAAGCAGGCGGAGTACTGGGCCGACACCCTGCGCGAGCACAGCTCACCCGCCGGACACCAGCACACCGTCTTCCCCGCGGCCGTGGAAGCCTGGGCCGAATTCGGCGGACTGCGCATCGCCCCCACCGGCCCCGGCCGCCAGGTCGCCCCGGCCACCGTGCACCTCGACCCGCTGCACGGCCTCCACCTCGCCCGTACCCTCGGCGACCTCGGCCGCGCCCTCGGCACCGAGGTCAGCCCCCTCGGCGAGGAGACCGGCACCGCCGCCGTCCTCGCCATCGACACCGAAGGCCGCGTCTACGCCCTCGACCACGCCGGCGACTGGTACCTCGGACCCGACATCGACCACGCCCTGTCGACCCTCGTCACCGGCGCCGAACCGGCCCGCCTCACCACGGCCTGACCCGCACACACCCCGGCCTCCGTACGCCCGCCCCCGCCACGGACCCGCCACCGCCCCGCCGCGGGCACGCCTCAGACCGCCGGGATCACCGCCGACACCCGGAAACCCCCCACGTCCGTCGGCCCCGACACGAACACACCGCCCAGCGCCAGCACCCGCTCCCGCATCCCCACCAGACCGTTGCCCCCCGACGGCAACCCGGCCGCCGACGCGGAACCCGGCTCCGGCGGCGGCCCGTTCTCCACCTGCATCGCGATCTCCCCGCCCCGATGCGCGAGCCGCACATACGTCTTCGCACCCGCCGCGTGCTTGTGCACGTTCGTCAGCGCCTCCTGCACCACCCGGTACGCCGTCTGCTCCACCTCCGCCGCATACGAGCGCACCTCCCCCTCCACCGACAGATCGACCACCATCCCCGCGGCCGCCGACTGCCCCACCAGTTCCTCGAGCTCCTCAAGACACGGCCCCTCCTCCTCGGCCGCCCCCGAAGCCGCCCGCGCCGCGGCCAGCCCCACCGCCGCCAACGGCACCGCCGCGGCCCGCCGCCCGGCGCTCTCCCCGGCCCGCAGCACCCCGAGCATCTCCCGCAGCTCCGTCAGCGCCTGCCGCCCCATGTCCCCCACCAGCGCCGCGTTCTTCACCGCCTTCTCCGGATCCTTGCGCGCCACCGCCTGCAACGCCGCCGCGTGCACCACCATCAGACTCACCCGGTGCGCGACCACGTCGTGCATCTCCCGGGCGATCCGCGTCCGCTCCTCGTTGCGCGCCCACTCGGCCCGCTCCTCCGCCCGCTCCGCGAGCAACTGCAGCTCCCGCTCCAGCGAGTCCGCCCGCTCCCGCAGGCTCTCCATCAACCGGCGCCGCGCACCTACATACAGACCCAGCAGCAACGGCGGAGCCGTGAGACCCAGCGACGTCGTGATCGAGGCGAACGGCACGAACCAGTCGCCCAGGGTCAGATCGCCCCGCGCCATGTCCTGCCGCACCCGCACGAACGTCACGATCATCGTGCCCACCAGCGACATCCCCGCCAGCGCCACGATGATCCGCCGCGGCAGCTCGCACGCCGCCAGCGTGTACAGCCCGACGATGCCCATCAGGAAGCCCATCTGGGCCGGCGTGATCGCGATCGCGACCAGCACGACGGCGATCGGCCACTTCCGGCGCACCAGCAGCACCGAGCCGGCGAGCACCCCGAACACGACGCCCACCGACACCGGGACACCCGCGTCCCGGGCGAAGGGGATCCCCTCCGCGCCGCACTCCACGGCCGACACCAGCGCGAGACTCCCGTCGAGCACCGCACTGCGCCACCTGGCCCACCACCATGGGCCGGTCAGGGCCCTGGCGTGCTCTTCCCCCGTCGTGGTCATGCCCCCAGCCTACGGGCGGCGGCCGCGCCATTTCCGGTGACTTTCGCCTACCTCCACACACCACACTCCGTAATCGAATGACACCGGAACCCACCGGAATCCCTCGAACAGCTGAACCCCGCCCGTTCGACTCCGGAGCCGATCATTCCGCCCGGACGGTATGCGTATGACACATTCACCGGGCAAGAGCACCGGGTACGACGACTTCGAAACATTGCGGAAGCGAGCGGTCGCACTGCGCCGGGAGGACGTCGCCTTCGTCCCATGAAAACGCCGATGTGCCGGGCGCCGAACAGTACTGGGCCGCCCTTGTCGGCGCCGGCCGGTCCTCCTTCGACAAGACGACCATCAAGAAGCACAACCCGAAGACCGTCCGCAAGGACGTGGGCGAGGACTGCAGGGGCTGTCTTGTGATCAATGTTCTGCAGGGGGCGGAGCTGTACCGTCGCATCGACGGCTGGTGGTACGGCATAGTAGGGGCTGCCACCGCTACCGATCACCAAAATCGGACATAGCGGTAATCCCGGGTCGTCTAAGGGCAAGACGTCAGATTTTGGTTCTGATCATGGGGGTTCGAGTCCTCCCCCGGGAGCAGATGCACAGTTCGGGTCCTGACCGGTGACAGTACCGTCAGGGCCCGCACTCATATCCGCCACAACGCGCCCCGGTATCCTGCGGCTGTCACCCCCACCCATCCAGAGCCGAAGGGCAACCCCGTGAGCGCCATTCGCCCGGCAGCCGTCGTAGTTCTCGCAGCGGGTGAGGGCACCCGTATGAAGTCGGCCACACCGAAGGTCCTGCATCAGATCTGCGGCCGTTCCCTGGTGGGCCATGTGCTGGCCGCCGCCCGTGAGTTGGACCCGGCGAACCTGGTCGTCGTCGTGGGGCACGCCCGTGAGCAGGTCACCGCGCACCTGGCCGAGGTCGACCCCGGCGTCCGCACGGCCGTGCAGGAGCAGCAGAACGGCACCGGGCACGCGGTGCGGATGGGGCTGGAGGAGCTGGGCGGGCCGGTCGACGGGACCGTGGTCGTGGTGTGCGGGGACACTCCGCTGCTGACCACGGACACGCTGCGGCGGCTCGCGGAGACGCACGCCGCGGACGGCAACGCCGTGACGGTCCTCACCGCGGAGGTCCCGGACGCGACCGGTTACGGCCGGATCGTGCGCGACGAGGCGTCGGGCGCGGTGACGGCGATCGTGGAGCACAAGGACGCGTCGCCGGCCCAGCGGTCGATCCGTGAGATCAACAGCGGGGTGTTCGCGTTCGACGGCCGGCTGCTGGCGGACGCGCTGAAGAAGGTGCGCACGAACAACAGCCAGGGCGAGGAGTACCTGACGGACGTGCTCGGGATCCTGCGTGAGGCGGGGCACCGGGTCGGCGCGTCGGTCGCCGGTGACCACCGGGAGATCGCGGGGATCAACAACCGGGTGCAGCTCGCGGAGGCGCGTCGCATCCTGAACGACCGTCTGCTGACGCGGGCGATGCTGGACGGTGTGACGGTCGTGGATCCGGCGTCGACGTGGGTGGACGTGACGGTGACGTTCGAGCGGGACTCGGTGGTGCATCCGAACACGCTGCTGTCGGGCACGACGCTGATCGGCGAGGGCGCCGAGGTGGGTCCGAACAGCCGGCTGAACGACACCCGGGTGGGTGCCGGGGCGCGGGTGGACAACACGGTGTCGGACGGTGCGCGGATCGGCGCGGGCGCGTCGGTGGGTCCGTACGCGTATCTGCGGCCCGGTACGCGTCTGGGCGCGAAGGCCAAGATCGGCACGTACGTGGAGACGAAGAACGCGTCGATCGGTGAGGGGACGAAGGTTCCGCATCTGTCGTACGTGGGTGACGCGACGATCGGTGACTTCTCGAACATCGGTGCGGCGAGCGTGTTCGTGAACTACGACGGTCAGAGCAAGCACCACACGACCGTCGGGTCGCACTGCAAGACGGGGTCGGACAACATGTTTGTGGCTCCTGTCACGGTCGGGGACGGTGCCTACACCGCCGCCGGGTCCGTGATCACGAAGGATGTGCCGCCCGGTTCGCTGGCCGTGGCCCGTGGTCAGCAGCGGAATATCGAGGGTTGGGTGGCTCGTAAGCGTCCGGGGAGCGCGGCCGCGAAGGCGGCCGAGGCGGCGTCCCGGCAGGGCCGTGACGAGGACTGACGGGAAACGGGCGCCTCGAACACGGCGTACCGTGATAAGTGGACAACCGCACCCCTACCAGCTGATTCGGCCTCTCGCGCCCAGCCGAGTGGCGGCTTGAGCAGCCGGCTGGCTTTTAGAGACCTCTGAGGAGACTGTGCTGTGACCGGGATCAAGACGACCGGCGAGAAGAAGATGATGTTCTTCTCCGGCCGCGCCCACCCCGAGCTTGCCGAGGAGGTCGCCCAGCAGCTGGGTGTCGGGGTTGTCCCGACGAAGGCCTTCGACTTCGCCAACGGCGAGATCTATGTGCGTTACCAGGAGTCGGCGCGTGGTGCCGACTGCTTCCTGATCCAGAGCCACACGGCGCCGATCAACAAGTGGATCATGGAGCAGTTGATCATGATCGACGCGCTGAAGCGCGCGTCGGCCCGGTCCATCACGGTGATCGTGCCGTTCTACGGTTACGCGCGGCAGGACAAGAAGCACCGGGGCCGTGAACCGATCTCGGCGCGTCTGATCGCGGATCTGATGAAGACCGCGGGTGCGGACCGGATCCTGACCGTGGATCTGCACACGGACCAGATCCAGGGCTTCTTCGACGGTCCGGTGGACCACCTGTTCGCACTGCCGCTGCTGGCGGACTACGTGGGCGGCAAGGTGGACCGGGACAAGCTGACCGTGGTGTCGCCGGACGCGGGCCGGGTGCGGGTGGCGGACCGGTGGTGCGACCGGCTGGGCGCGCCGCTGGCGATCGTGCACAAGCGGCGGGACAAGGACGTGGCGAACCAGGTCACGGTGCACGAGGTCGTCGGTGATGTGAAGGGCCGTATCTGCGTCCTGGTGGACGACATGATCGACACCGGTGGCACGATCTGCGCGGCGGCGGACGCGCTGTTCGCGCACGGTGCGGAGGACGTCATCGTGACGGCGACGCACGGTGTGCTGTCGGGTCCGGCGGCGGACCGGCTGAAGAACTCGCGGGTGAGCGAGTTCGTGTTCACGAACACGCTGCCGACGCCGGGTGAGCTGGCCGGCGACCTGGACAAGATCAAGGTGCTGTCGATCGCTCCGACGATCGCGAGTGCGGTGCGTGAGGTGTTCGAGGACGGGTCGGTGACCAGCCTCTTCGACGAGCAGTGAGGTTTCCGCAGCCCGCCGCGGCGGGCTAGCTGAAGATCGTTTTGGGTGCGGCCTCCCCTGCCGAGTAGACTGCTGCAGTTGCTCGGCGAGGGAGGCCGTTTCCCGTTTGTTGACGGGGTACGGCTGTCCGTTATCGACGCGCTCTTCGTAGCAGGCCGTTCGTGGCCGGGTGACCACGTCCGTCTCTGTTTTCCGAGGAGTGATCAACATGTCCGAGGTGAAGCTCACCGCCGCGACGCGCAGCGAGTTCGGCAAGGGGGCCGCCCGTCGTATCCGTCGTGACAACAAGGTTCCGGCTGTCCTGTACGGCCACGGTTCCGAGCCGCTGCACCTGACCCTGCCGGGCCACGAGCTGCTGCTGGCGCTGCGTACGCCGAACGTCCTGATCTCGCTGGACATCGACGGCAAGTCCAACGAGCTGGCGATCCCGAAGTCCGTGCAGCGCGACCCGATCAAGGGCTTCCTGGAGCACGTCGACCTGCTGCTGGTCAAGCGCGGCGAGAAGGTCACGGTCGAGATCCCGGTGCAGACCGAGGGCGAGCTCGCCCCGGGCGGCAACCTGCTCGAGCACGTGCTGAACGCGCTGCCGGTCGAGGCCGAGGCCACGCACATCCCCGAGGCCGTCACCGTCTCCGTCGAGGGCCTGGAGGCCGGCGCCTCCATCCACGCCAAGGACATCGCCCTGCCGTCCGGCGTGACCCTGGCCGTCGAGGAGGACGCGGTCGTCCTGCAGGTCCTGGCCGCGCAGGCCGAGGAGGCCGCGGAGGGCGAGGAGACCGAGGGCGCCGAAGAGGTCGCCGAGGCCTGATCCTCGTAGTCGTCGTTTCGTCAGCCGCTGTTCCCCGTGGGGGACGGCGGCTGGCGCGTATCAAGGAGACATGGACGTGAGCACTCCCGCAGGTGCCCCCTGGCTGATCGTGGGGCTCGGTAATCCCGGGCCGGAGTACGCCATGAACCGGCACAACGTCGGTTTCATGGTGGTGGACCTGCTCGCCGGGCGGATCGGGGGGAAGTTCAAGCGGGCGGGCAAGGCGCAGGCGCAGGTGCTGGAGGGGCGGATCGGTCCGGTGGGGCCGGCGAACCGCCGGGTGATCCTGGCGAAGCCGATGTCGTACATGAACCTGTCGGGCGGTCCGGTGAACGCGCTGCGGGACTTCTACAAGGTGCCGGCGGCGAACGTCGTGGCGGTCCACGACGAGCTGGACATCGACTACGGGGTGCTGCGGCTGAAGCTGGGCGGCGGGGACAACGGGCACAACGGCCTGAAGTCGATGACGAAGGCGATGGGCGCGGACTACCACCGGGTGCGGTTCGGGATCGGCCGGCCGCCGGGGCGGATGCAGGTGGCGGATTTCGTGCTGAAGGACTTCTCGTCTTCGGAGCGCAAGGAGCTGGACTACTTCGTGGACCGGGCGGCGGATTCGGTGGAGTGTCTGGTGACGGAGGGTCTTGAGCGGGCGCAGAGCGCGTACAACTCCTGACTTGTCCGGTCTTGGCTCGCGCGCGAGTTGACCGGGAGTATGGGTATGGCCAATGATCCCGGCCATGCCTGCCTCAGCCACCACTGCCCGCCAGGCCTCCGTGACCGCGCTGCGGTTCGGGCGGGTCGCGACGACGGGTGCCGTCGCCGCGCTGATCCTGTTCGCCGGGGTGTGGGGTTCCTGGGGGACCGCGCAGCACGTGATGCTGACCAAGGGGCGCGAGCGGGGCACGATGCGGGTGGCGGACTGCGCGGGGGGCGTGTGCACCGGTCCGTTCACTCCGGTTCCGGCGGGTGCCGGAGCGCGTGCGCGCGTGGAGATCGAGCGGACTGTCGCGGTGCGCACGGGGCGGACGTACGACGTGGTGGTGAAGCCGGGGTCGGCCGAGGTGGTGCGGTCGGGTGCGGCGGGTGTGCTGTACGCGTGGGTGCCGTTCGGCGGGGCACTGCTGCTGGCGTCGGTGGTGGTGGCGGGCGGTATGCGGCTGACGCGGGCCGCGTGGATGCTGGCGGGGGCCGGGGCGGCGCTGCTGACGGCGGCGTTCGTGGCGCTGTGACGGGATCGGTCCGTTCTTCACACAGGTGGGGACCCTGTGTGTTGTCCGTTCGTGATTGACCGGGTGCCGGGCCGGGCCGGAAGCTGAACCGCCCCCTCCACGTCTTCCTGTTCCTGTCGCGTAGATGGACTGCCCCATGCCCACCCTCACTCGCGTCGGCGTACTGACCGCCGTCGCCTCGGCGGCGCTGTTCGCCGTCCCCGCCGCCGCTCACGCCACCGCTCCCGGCGACAACGGCACCGTCAAGATCCACGATGCCCGGACCGGCGAGGAGCTGCGCCGCAACGAGCCCCACGTGTGCACGTTCTACCTGGACGCCTTCGGCTTCGACGGCGTGCAGCGCGTCGACTGGCACATCGAGGCCTGGGCGCCGACGGCGTCCGTGAAGGGCGGGACGGTGAAGTCCGGTGCGCTCACGCTGGACGCCGGCGGTCACGGCCGTACGGAGGACCTGTCGCTGCCCGACGGTCACTACAAGCTGTTCTGGAACTTCGAGGGCGAGAAGGGCGCGGCCAAGCACAAGGTGTTCTGGACGGACTGCGCCGGCTCCGAGGGGGGCGCGGGCGCGCCGTCCGGTTCGGTGTCGCCGTCCGCTTCGGCGCCGGGCTCCTCGTCCGCCGCGTCGCCGTCGTCCTCGTCCGGCTCGGTGCCGGGTGCGCCGGCGTCGGGCTCGCCGTCCACGGCGGTGTCCGGCTCGCCGTCCCCGGCGGTGTCCTCGTCGCCGTCCGCCCAGGGCGCCGGCGGCGACCTGGCGGAGACGGGCAACGGCGCCCCGGTGGGCCTGCTGTCGGCCGCCGCCGCGGCGCTGGTCGGCGCGGGCGGCTACCTGGTGGCCCGGCGCCGGCGGGCGCTGCGCGGCTGAGGCCGGCGTAGACGTACGGGTGCCCCCCGTGGTCGTGCGACCACGGGGGCACCCGTGTGTGCGGCGGGGGGCGTCAGCCGGTGTTGCGCAGGCCCGCCGCCACGCCGTTGACGGTGAGGAGCAGGGCGCGGGCGAGCAGCGGGTCGGGGGTGGCGTCGGCGGCGGCCTCGTCGCGCTGGCGCTTGAGCAGGGCGACCTGGAGGTAGGAGATCGGGTCGAGGTAGGCGTCGCGGATGGCGAAGGTCTGCTTGAGGACGGGGGCGGCGTCGAGGAGTTCGTCCTCGCCGGTGATCTTGAGAACCTCGCTGACGGTCAGCTCGTGTTCGGCCTTGATGGTGTCGAAGACGTGCTTGAGCTCGTCGGGGACGAGGGTGTCGACGTAGTGCTGGGCGATGCGCAGGTCGGTCTTGGCGAGGGTCATCTCGACGTTGGAGATGAAGTTGCGGAAGAAGTGCCACTGTTCGTGCATCTCGCCGAGCACGGTGTCCAGACCGGTCTCCCGCAGCGCCTTGAGGCCGGAGCCGACGCCGAACCAGCCGGGCACGATCTGCCGGGACTGGGTCCAGCCGAACACCCACGGGATCGCGCGCAGACCGTCGAGCGAGACGCCCGAGCCGGGGCGGCGGGAGGGCCGCGAGCCCAGGTGCAGCTCGGCGAGCTGGTCGACGGGCGTGGAGGCGAGGAAGTACGTCGGCAGGTCGGGGTTCTCGACGAGGCCGCGGTAGGCGGCGTGGGCGGCGTCGGAGACGACGTCCATGGCGGCGTCCCAGCGGGCGAGGGCCTCGTCCGACTGGCGGGGCGCGGTGTGCAGGGCGGAGGCCTGCAGGGTGGCGGCGACGGTCAGTTCGAGGTTCTCCCGGGCGAGGGAGGGGATCAGGTACTTGTCGGAGATGACCTCGCCCTGCTCGGTGACCTTGATCTCGCCCTCCAGGGTGCCCCAGGGCTGGGCGAGGATGGCGTCGTGGGAGGGGCCGCCGCCGCGGCCGACGGTGCCGCCGCGGCCGTGGAAGAGGCGCAGCCGTACGCCGTAGCGGTGGGCGACGTCGCGCAGCCGGCGCTGGGCGCGGTGGATCTCCCACTGGCTGGTGGTGATGCCGCCGAACTTGGAGGAGTCGGAGTAGCCGAGCATGACCTCCTGGACGTCGCCGCGCAGCGCGACCAGGCGCCGGTAGGACGGGTCGGAGAGCATGTCCTCGAGGATGGTGTCGGCGGCGCGCAGCTCGTCGGTGGTCTCCAGCAGCGGCACGATGCCGATCTTCGCCCAGCCGGCGTGCAGGTCGACCAGGCCCGCCTCACGGGCGAGGACGGCGGCGGCGAAGACGTCGTCGGCGCCCTGGCACATGGAGATGATGTAGGACTCGATGACCTCGGGTCCGAAGACCTCGAGGGCCTTCTTGACGGTCTCGAAGACGCCGAGGGTCTTGGCGCCGGCGGCGTCGACGGGGGCCGGGCTGGGGGCCAGCGGCCTGCGGGAGCGCAGTTCCTTGGCGAGGAGCCTGGCGCGGTAGTCGCGGGGCATGTCGGCGTAGCGCCAGGACTCCTCGCCGAGGCGGTCGAAGAGCTGGCCGAGGGCGTGGTGGTGGGCGTCGGCGTGTTCGCGGACGTCCATGGTGGCGAGCTGGAGGCCGAAGGCGGCGAGGGTGCGGATGGTGCGGGCGAGGCGGCCGTCGGCGAAGAGGGTGCCGCGGTGCTCGCGCAGGGAGGTCTGGATGATGCGCAGGTCGGCGAGGAGTTCGCCGGTGCCGAGGTAGTCGCGGCCGTCCTGGTGAGGGGTCCCGTTGGCCAGGCGCCGCTTGGTGTTCTCCAGCTTCTGCCGGATGCAGGTGGCCTTGAGCCGGTAGGGCTCCTCGGCGTTGAGGCGCTTGTAGCGGGGGCTGATCTCGGGGAGCTGTTCGAGGTCGCTGTGCAGGGACTCGAGCAGTTCCTCGGTGGCCCCGGCGTAGCGGATGGAGTTGGAGAGCAGGCCGCGCAGCTCGTCGATCATCTCCAGGGCGTCGTTGATGCCGTGCTCGTGCTGGAGGATGAGGACGTCCCAGGTGACCTGGGGGGTGACGTTCGGGTTGCCGTCGCGGTCGCCGCCGATCCAGGTGCCGAAGGTGAGGGGGCGGGTGGCGTCGGGGAGCTTGACGCCGACGCGTTCGAGTTCGGCGGTGAGGTCCTCGAGGACGTCGCCGACGGCGTCGGCGTGGAGTTCGTCGAGGTAGTAGATGGCGTTGCGGGCCTCGTCGGCGGGTTCGGGGCGGACGACGCGCAGTTCGTCGGTCTGCCAGACGAGGTCGATGTTCTCGGCGAGGCGGATGTCGTGGCGGCGGCGGTCGGAGTCGAGGACGGGGGTGTCCAGGAGCGCGGCGATGCGCCGGAGCTTGTTGAGGACGGAGCGGCGGGCGGCCTCGGTGGGGTGCGCGGTGAACACGGGGCGGACGTTGAGGTGTTCGACGGTCTGCCGCAGGTGCTCGGGGTCGGCGTCCTTGAGGCGGTCCGCGGTGCGGGTGAGCAGGCCGCCCTCGGCGGCGCGGCGGGCGCGCAGCTCGCGGCCGCGGTGCACCTGTTCGGTGACGTTGGCGAGGTGGAAGTAGGTGGAGAAGGCGCGGACCAGCTTGGCGGCGGTCTGCAGTTCGGTGCCGCGCAGCAGCTCCGCGGCGGCTTCGCCGTCCTCCCGGGTGAGGCGGCGGACCTTTTCGACGAGGTCGAGGAGCTCGGGGCCTTCCTGGCGTACGAGGGTCTCGCCCAGGAGGTCGCCCAGCCGGCGGATGTCGGCGCGCAGCTCGCTGCCGGTCGTGGTGGTCTGGTCGTCGGCACTGCTCACAGGTGCGGCTCCTTGCAGTGTTGAAGCTCGTCTGGAGGGAACCCGGGCGTCCGTCCACCGCGCGGCGGGTGCCGCATACGGGCCTGGGCGTCCGGAAAGGAATCAGAGCGGACCGCGCTGTCCGACCGACTTCAAGGATAGGTGTCCACTCGGACGCGCAGGCTCTTGGGCTCTTGCCGCCGGACGGCACGCTGACATACTTACGACGCCGTAGGTTACGGGACCGTAGGGAAGGTCGTTCCATGTCCCGCCGGTCCCGGCGGCCCGGCATCTGCCTCGACCCTAGACCCCACAGGGGACGCGCATGACCTCAAGTTCCGATGTGATCGACGAAGCCCGTAAGGCCAACGACACCTCCATCCCCTCCGCCACGCTGGGCGGTGAGCAGAAGCGTTCGATCGAACAGATCACGCTGCTCCTGTTCATCACCGTGCCGTTCGTGGCACTGGTGGCGGCCGTGCCGCTGGCCTGGGGCTGGGGGGTGAGCTGGCTCGATCTGGGCCTGCTGGTGTTCTTCTACTTCCTGGGGTGCCACGGCATCACGATCGGTTTCCACCGGTACTTCACCCACGGCTCCTTCAAGGCGAAGCGGCCCCTGCGGATCGCGCTGGCGATCATGGGTTCGCTCGCGGTGGAGGGGCCGCTGGTGCGCTGGGTGGCCGACCACCGCAGGCACCACAAGTTCTCCGACGCGGAGGGTGATCCGCACTCGCCGTGGCGGTTCGGGGAGACGGTCCCGGCGCTGATCAAGGGCCTGTGGTGGGCGCACATCGCCTGGATGTTCGACGAGGAGCAGACCCCGCAGGAGAAGTACGCCCCGGACCTGATCAAGGACCCGGCGCTGCGGGCGATCTCCCGCCAGTTCGTGCTGTGGACGGCCGTGTCCCTGGCGCTTCCGCCGCTGATCGGCGGGCTGGTGACGATGTCCTGGTGGGGTGCGTTCACCGCGTTCTTCTGGGGTTCACTCGTCCGGGTGGCGCTGCTGCACCACGTGACGTGGTCGATCAACTCGATCTGCCACGCGGTGGGCAAGCGGCCGTTCAAGTCGCGGGACCGTTCGGGCAACGTGTGGTGGCTGGCGGTCCTGTCGTGCGGGGAGTCCTGGCACAACCTGCACCACGCCGACCCGACGTCGGCCCGGCACGGGGTGATGCGCGGCCAGATCGACTCCTCCGCGCGTTTCATCCGCTGGTTCGAGCTGCTCGGCTGGGCGTACGACGTGCGCTGGCCGTCACGCTCGCGTATCGATTCGCGGCGCAACACCGGCGACGACGGCTCCCGCCGCAGGAGGGAAGCAGCCGAGGCGGCATGATTGACGCCGTGGCGACCGACTCCAGCAGCACTCCCGGCAACGACAAGCAGCGGCGGACCCGCCGGACCCGTATGACCGGCGCCGAGCGCCGCCAGCAGCTGCTGGAGATCGGTCGCACCCTTTTCGCGGCGAAGGGCTTCGAGGGCACGTCGGTGGAGGAGATCGCGGCGAAGGCCGGGGTGTCCAAACCGGTGGTGTACGAGCACTTCGGCGGCAAGGAGGGGCTGTACGCGGTGGTGGTGGACCGCGAGATGCGGCGGCTGCTGGACATGGTGACCGGCTCGCTGACCGCGGGGCACCCGCGTGAGCTGTGCGAGCAGGCGGCGTTCGCGCTGCTGGACTACATCGAGGAGTACACGGACGGCTTCCGCATCCTGGTCCGGGACTCGCCCATCCCCCAGTCGACCGGGACCTTCGCCTCCCTCATCTCGGACATCGCCACCCAGGTGGAGGACATCCTGGGCCGCGAGTTCAAGTCCCGCGGCTTCGACCCGAAGCTGGCCCCGCTGTACGCCCAGGCGCTGGTCGGCATGGTCGCGCTGACCGGCCAGTGGTGGCTGGACGTGCGCCGCCCGAAGAAGGCGGAGGTCGCGGCGCACCTGGTGAACCTGGCCTGGCACGGCCTGGACGGCCTGGAGCAGAAGCCGCGGCTGATAGGGCACCGGAAGGCCTAGCGGGCTTTTCCGGGCTCCGGGCTCCCCCGGGCTCCGGGTGGCGGGCAGTGCGGGACCGGGGCGCCGAGCACAGTGCGGGCCCGGGGCGCCGGGCGGCCGCCCGCCTCCCGTCACGCCCCCTTCACGGCCACCGCGAACAGCCGGCGGAACGGCAGGACCGTGCCGTAGGGCGTGCTCGGGTAGGCGGCGCGGAGCAGGTCGCGGTACTCGGCGACGAAGGCGTCGCGGGCCTCGGGGTCGTCGGCGAGCGCGGTCAGGGCGGGGCGCAGCCCGGTGCCCTTGACCCAGTCGAGGACGGGGTCCTCGCCGGTCAGGAGGTGCTGGTACGTCGTCTGCCACACGTCGGCCGCGCAGCCGAGGCGGGCGAGGCGGTCCAGGTAGGCGCCAGGGGTGTGCACGGAGTCACGGTCGCGCAGGACGCCGCCGAGGAGGGGCTTCCAGCGGGGGCGGGCGGCCAGTTCGCGCATCAGGGCGTGCAGCGGGGCGTCGGTGTTGTCGGGGACCTGGAAGGCGAAGGCGCCGCCCGGCTTCAGGCCCGCGATCCAGTCGGCGAAGCGGCCGGCGTGCCCGGGCACCCACTGCAGGGTGGCGTTCGAGACGATCAGGTCGTACGGCTCCGAGGGCGTCCAGGTGCGGACGTCGGCGTGGGCGAAGTCGAGCCGGCCGCCGCCGGCCGTGGGGCCCTCGTGGTCGACGTGTGCCTTGTCGAGCATCTCGGTCGAGTTGTCGTGGCCGGTGATGTGGGCGGTGGGCCAGCGGCCGGCGATCAGCGCGGTGACGTTTCCGGGGCCGCAGCCGAGGTCGGCGATCCGGGGCCGGGGGGACGGGAGGTCCGGGATGCGGGCGAGCAGGTCGGTGAAGGGGCGGGCGCGGTGGCCGGCGTGACGGAGGTACTGGGCGGGGTCCCAGGCGGGTGTCGTCATGACGTTCACTCTCCCGAGGAACTTGTCTCGATGTCAAGAGACTCGACATCAAGAGACTTCATGTCGACACAACCACTACACTGATCTCCATGGAGGACGAGGTCGATCGACTGGTCGCAGCGTGGCGCCGGGAGCGCCCGGACCTCGACGTGGAGCCGCTCGAGGTGCTCAGCCGGGTGAGCAGGCTGGCCCGGCACCTGGACCGCGCGCGCCGGCTGGCGTTCGCCGAACATCAGCTCGAGCCCTGGGAGTTCGACGTGCTGACCGCGCTGCGGCGCGCGGGAACCCCTTACCAGCTCTCACCCGGGCAGTTGCTGACCCAGACCCTGGTCACCTCGGGCACCATGACCAACCGGATCGACCGGCTCGCCAAGAAGGGCCTGGTGGAGCGGCTGCCGGATCCGAGCGACCGGCGGGGCGTGCTGGTCCGGCTGACCGACACCGGCCAGGACCGCGCGGACCAGGCACTCGCGGGGCTGCTGGAGCAGGAGCGGGCGATCCTCGCCGAGCTGTCCCGCGCTCAGCGGGCCGAACTGGCCGGTCTGCTGCGTCAGTTGACTGCCCCGTTCGACAACATCCCCGGCTGAGGACCCGCCGGGCTCACCGCGGCCCGGACGCGACGCCCGGGACGCGTGGGCCGGTCAGGCGCTGCTGCTCTCCTCCACCCCGAGGGGCCCGGTGGGCCCCAGGTCGGCCGGACCGACCCCGGCCCTGCGGGCGAGCGCGACGGCGGCGAGGGTCGAGTGGACGCCCAGTTTGCCGAGGACGTTCTGCATGTGGGTGCGCACGGTGTGCGGGGACAGGAACAGCCGCTCCGCCACGGCCTTGCGGCCGAGCCCCGCGACCATGCACCGCAGCACCTCCCGCTCCCTCGGGGTCAGCGACTCCACCAGCCGTTCGCTCTCGGTGCGGTGCTTGCGGGCGGCCGTCAGCTCCTTGAGGACCCCGGTGAGCAGGGCGGGCGGCAGATGCGTCTCGTCGCGCAGCACCCCCCGGATCACCGTCAGCAGCCGGGACAGCGAGCAGTCCTTGGCGACCCAGCCGGAGGCGCCGGCCTGCAGGGCGAGGGCGGCCCGCCGGGAGTCGTCCCGCTCGGCGAGGACCACCGTGCGCACCGCGGGCTGCGCGGCGCGGACGCCCGCGACCAGCGAGATCCCGTCGACCAGGCCCTCCTCGTCGCCGTCGTGCACGGGCACGGCCGGGCGGCCGCCGGGCAGCGCGGTCCCCAGGTCGGCGTCCACGAGGAGGACGTCGTAACGGCGGCCCTCGGCGGCCGCGCGCTCCAGACAGCGCAGCGCGGCCGGGCCGCTGCCCGCGGCGAGGACGTCGACGTCGGGCTCGGCGGCCAGCGCGGCCGCCAGCGACTCGGCGAAGATACGGTGGTCGTCGACGACCAGGACTCGGATGCGAACCACGAAACCCCCTTCCCCGGGCTCCACGCGGAGCAGGGGATAGCCAAGGTCCGGAGAACGACGACCCGCGCGGACACGACACCCGCGTTGAGGAACGCCGACCGCACGGCCGCCGCCGTTGCGAACACTGCTACCCCCACCACGGGCGCCGTACCCGTCTGTCTCGCCCCCTGATCAGCACCGGCCCCCACCGGCGCTGCTCCACAGAGTACGGATACGGGCACGCGCCGGAAGTCGATTTACGGAACTGGCCGCCCGGCCCGTTTATGGTGTGCCGCATGTTTCG
Source organism: Streptomyces sp. 1-11 (assembly GCF_007176755.1). Taxonomy (GTDB): domain Bacteria; phylum Actinomycetota; class Actinomycetes; order Streptomycetales; family Streptomycetaceae; genus Streptomyces. The sequence continues at coordinate 372,359 of NZ_BJTV01000005.1, read as the reverse complement.
TATTGAGGCGGAAGTCGACAGAGCCCGACGCGATCTGCTCCGCTCCCGGCTGCGGGACACCAACACGGCGGCGTCCCCGGTGCTGGCGGCCCTGCGCGGCACGGCCGGCGAGCGCGAGGTCCCGCTGCACGTGTGGGCGCTGGACGAGGCCGGCGAACTGGCGGGCGGCCTGGTCGGCCACACCTGGACGACCTGGCTGCACATCACCTACCTGTGGGTCGACACCCCCCACCGCGGCGCGGGCCTCGGCTCCCGCCTCCTCGCCGACGCCGAGCACCTCGCCCGCACCGGCCGCGCCTGCGCCGGCGCCCGCGTGGAGACCTGGGACTTCCAGGCCCCGGACTTCTACAAGAGGCAGGGCTACGACGTGGTCTGCGTGATCCCCGACTACCCCCCGGGCCTCACGGAGTACACCCTGACCAAGCGGCTCGCCTGACGCCGGGTCACCCGCGGGGCGGCGGAGGCTCATCGTCCGCCGGCACCGGCCCGCCGGCCCGCTACGGCTCCTGCGGCAAACCCATGTCCTTGGCGCTGTACCGGGGGAGTCCGGTCGTGTCGATCGTCCAGGCGCCCAGGTCCGTGGAAACGGTGACCGGGTCGCCGTACGGGAGGTGCAGCCGGTTCTCGTAGGCGGGGCGGCCGTCGTTGCGGCCGATGCCCCACTGGTAGGTCCACGTCCCGTCGCGCGGGTCGATGATCAGGTAGTGGGGGATGCCCATGGCGGGGTAGTCACGTGTCTTGTTCTCGTAGTCGTTCCCCGGGTTCGACGGCGAGACGATCTCGATGGCCAGGACGATCTCACGGGGGTCGAGCGGGTCGTCCGTCTGCATGGCCTCACTGGGGCATACGAGGATGTCCGGGATGCGCAGCGTGCCGAGCGACTCGTCGTCCGTATCGGTCGCCTCGAACGCGAAGAAGCCCTCGGGAAGCTGCTCGTCGAGCTGCCGGGAAACCAGCTTCGCCGTGTACTGGTGGCGAGGCCGCGGGCTCATCATCATCACGAGCTGTCCGTCACTGATCTCGGGCCAGGCGAAACCCGGCGGCGGAGTCATGCGATCACGGCGGTCCCGCAACTGCCGGTACAGGGTCTGCTGAGTCATGGGTCCTCCCGGCTCCAGTATGGACGCCGGTGCCGGCCGGTGGCTGCCGCTCATCTCGCGGGAGCGACCGCCTCGCCCACCGCCCGGTGGACCGCTCGGGCCAGGCGGGCGCCCCAGAGGGAGCGGGGGCCGGCGAAGGGGTGGAGGGGGGTGCCGGGGGCCGGGGTCCGGGAGGCCACGCAGACGGCGTCCGTGGGGGTGCCGGAGCAGTCGTGGCCGGCGTCGAGCAGGGCCTGGACCTTGGCCTCGGTGGCGGTGGCGACCGCGTTGACCAGGGCGGCGTCGGTCAGCGCCACGGGGAGGACGGCGACGATGTTGATGGTGCCCGGCTGCGCGGGGAGTACGGTGCCCTCCGCCTCGGTCGCGGCCCAGCCGCGCACGCTGATGCCCGCCGTGACGACCGCTTGCGCCCCGCCGTCCGCCGCGCGGCCGTGGCGGGAGACGTCGGCCGCCGTCATCAGCCCGACGCCCGGTCCGGCCGCCCCCGCGGCGGTGGCCAGTTCGGCGAGGTGCCGCTCCGGGTCGGTACGCCGGTAGCCGTGCGCCACCTGGGCGTTGAGGACCCAGCCGCGCTCACCGATGCCGCCGCCGAGCACGGCGCTGCTGATCATCCGCCAGCCCGGGCCCGCCCGCCACAGCAGCGCGTGCAGCCGCTCGCCGTCCTCGGTGCGGGTCAGCAGCCGCACGTCGTGCGGTCCGGCGGTCGTGGTGGACGGGGGCAGGACGGCGGTCACCGGTTCTTCGCTCCTCGGGGTGAGAACCGGCCGATCGTATCCGCAGGCGTACCGCCGTCCCGCCCGGACGTCAGCGCAGCCGGCGCGCTCCCGGCGAGGGCACCGCCTCGAAGACCCGCGGGGCCGTGAAGCCGGCCGCGGCGAAGGCCTCCCGCACCGCCTTCGTCACCGTGTCGACGTCCGCCGCCTCCGCGAGGACGATCGCCGAGCCGCCGAAGCCGCCGCCGGTCATCCGGGCGCCGAGGGCGCCCGCGGTCAGGGCGGTGTCGACGACCAGGTCCAGCTCCGGGCAGGAGATGCGGAAGTCGTCGCGCAGGGAGGCGTGGCCCTCGGTGAGGACCGGGCCGATGGCACGGGTCTCGCCGGAGTGCAGCAGGGCGACCGTCCGCTCCACCCGCTCGTCCTCGGTCACCACGTGCCGGACCAGGCGGACGACCTCCTCGTCGTCGCCGAGGCGGGCGAGGGCCGCGTCAAGATCGGCGTAGGGGATGTCGCGCAGGGCGTCGACGCCGAGCAGCGCCGCGCCCTTCTCGCAGCCGGCCCGGCGCTTGCCGTACTCGCCGCCGCTGTGCGCGTGCTTGACCTGGGTGTCGACGACCAGCAGCCGCAGGCCCTCGGCGGCCAGGTCGAAGGGGATCTGCCGCTGCGACAGGTCGCGGGTGTCCAGGAACAGGGCGTGGCCCGGCGCGCAGCACGCCGAGGCGGTCTGGTCCATGATCCCGGTGGGAGCGCCGACGTAGACGTTCTCGGCGCGCTGGCACAGGCGGGCGAGCTGCCAGCGCTGCAGGCCGAGGTCGTACAGGTCGTTCAGGGCGAGGGCGACAACGACTTCGAGGGCGGCGGAGGAGGACAGTCCGGCGCCGGTGGGGACCGTGGAGGCGAGGTGGACGTCGGCGCCGGTGACGGGGTGGCCGGCTTCGCGCAGCGCCCAGACGACGCCCGCCGGGTACGCCGTCCACTCCTTGTCGCTCTGCGGTGCGAGCGCGTCCAGCGCGAGTTCGACGGCCTCGCCGCCGATGTCCGCCGAGTGCAGCCGCAGCACGCCGTCGGTGCGGCGGGAGACCGCGGCCGTGGTCTGATGCGGCAGGGCGAACGGCATCACGAAGCCGTCGTTGTAGTCGGTGTGCTCACCGATGAGGTTGACCCGGCCGGGCGCCGCCCACACCCCTTCCGGTGCGGCGCCGTACAGCTCGGTGAAACGCCCGGTGACCTGCTCAGCCCCCACTACCGCTCCTTCGAGATGTGCTGTGCGAACTCCCACGCGTCCGCGACGATGCCCGCGAGGTCCGCGCGGGACGGGTTCCAGCCCAGCTTCTCGCGGGCCGTGTCCGCCGAGGCCACCAGGACCGCCGGGTCGCCGCCGCGGCGCGGCGCGACGACCTCGGGGATCGGATGCCCGGTGACCTTGCGGACGGTCTCGACGACCTCGCGGACGGAGAAGCCGCTGCCGTTGCCGAGGTTGCAGATCAGGTGCTCGCCCGGCCGGGCGGCCTTCAGGGCCAGCAGATGGGCGTCGGCGAGGTCGGCGACGTGGATGTAGTCGCGGACGCAGGTGCCGTCCGGGGTCGGGTAGTCGTCGCCGTAGACGGAGATCGCGTCGCGGCGGCCCTGGGCGACCTGGAGCACCAGCGGGATCAGGTGCGACTCGGGGTCGTGGCGCTCGCCGAACGTGCCGTAGGCGCCGGCCACGTTGAAGTAGCGCAGCGACACCGCGGCGAGGCCGTGGGCGTTCGCCTCGCTGGTGATCATGTGGTCGACGGCCAGCTTGGTGGCCCCGTAGGGGTTGGTCGGCCTGGTCGGGGCGGTCTCCACGATCGGGACCTGCTCCGGTTCGCCGTAGGTGGCCGCCGTGGAGGAGAAGACCAGCTTGCGGACGCCGGCGCCGCGCATCGCGCCGAGCAGCGCGAGGCTGCCGGCGACGTTGTTCTCCCAGTACTTCTCCGGCTTCACCACCGACTCGCCGACCTGGGAGGAGGCGGCGAAGTGCAGCACACCGTCGTAGGAGGGGTCGAGCCACTTCGCGGCGTCCCGGATGTCGCCCTCGACGAACGCGGCGCCGGCGGGCACGCCCGCGCGGAAGCCGGTGGAGAGGTTGTCGAGGACGGTGACCTCGTGTCCGGCCTCCAGCAGGTGCTGGGCCACGACGCTGCCGACGTACCCCGCCCCACCCGTCACCAGGTACTTCATGAACTCGCTACCTCTCGCAGTCGCTCGGCCGCGGCTTCCGGCGGCACGTCGTTGATGAACACGTTCATGCCGGACTCGGAACCCGCGAGGAACTTCAGCTTGCCGGAAGTGCGGCGGATGGTGAAAAGCTCGAGGTGGAGCGCGAAGTCGTCCCGCGTCACACCGTCGAACTCCTCGAGCGCACCGAACGGGGCCTGGTGCCAGGCCGCGATGTACGGCGTCGGAGGTTCACCCTCGCCGAAGATACGGTCGAAGCGCCTCAAGAGTTCCAGATAGACCTGGGGGAACTCTGTGCGCGCCGCCTCGTCCAGGGCCAGCAGGTCGGGCACGCGCCGCTTGGGATACAGGTGGACCTCGTAGGGCCAGTGCGCCGCGTAGGGCACGAAGGCCGCCCAGTGTTCACCCTCCAGGACTACGCGCTCGCCGGCGAGTTCCCGCGCCAGGACGTCGTCGAACAGGTTCTGCCCGCCGGTGGCCTCCTTGTGGGCGGCGAGCGAGCGGAGCATCAGCGCGGTGCGGGGGGTGGTGAAGGGGTAGGCGTAGATCTGTCCGTGCGGGTGCTGGAGGGTCACGCCGATCTCGGCACCCCGGTTCTCGAAGCAGAACACCTGCTCGACGGAGGGCAGATGCGAAAGCTCGGAGGTGCGGTCCGTCCACGCGTCCAGGACCAGCCGCGCCTGTTCCTCGCCGAGGCCGGCGAAGGAGGCGTCGTGGTCGGAGGTGAAGCAGACCACCTCGCAGCGGCCGGAGTCGCCGGCGAGCGAGGGGAAGCGGTTCTCGAAGACGACCACGTCGTACGAGGAGTCCGGGATCTCGCTGAGCCGCTCGCCGTGCGTCGGGCACAGCGGGCACTGGTCGGCCGGCGGGTGGTAGGTGCGGCCCTGGCGGTGGGAGGCGACGGCGACCGAGTCGCCGAGCAGCGGGTCGCGGCGGATCTCGGAGGTGGTGACCGTGGCGTCCAGGGGGCGGCGGTCGACGGCGTCCCGCACGGTGTCGTCCCGCAGGTCGTAGTAGATCAGCTCACGACCGTCGGCCAGCCGGGTCGAGGTCTTCTTCACGCCGGACTCCTTGTTCCGCGCCTCGATGAGGCGTACCCGCACCCAATCACTGAACACAATCAAACATAACAGATCACAACCTCACAGCACCTCGTACGATCACAATCAAACAAAGAACACCACCAGAAGTGTTCAATTACTGAACATAGAGGCGTAGGTTCCGCTCTGGATCAGTTCGCGCGACGAAGCGAGTGCTCATGCAAACCCCCACACACGCCCCCACCTATCTGGCGGCGGAGCTACGGCTCCCCACCAACTGGCTGGACTACACGATCCTGGCTATCTACTTCCTCGTCGTCCTCGGGATCGGCTTCGCGGCCCGCCGGTCCGTCAAGACCAGCCTCGACTTCTTCCTCTCCGGACGCTCGTTGCCCGCCTGGATCACCGGCCTCGCCTTCATCTCGGCGAACCTGGCGGCCACCGAGATCCTGGGCATGGCCGCCAACAGCGCCCAGTACGGCGCGTACACCGTGCACTGGTACTGGATCGGCGCCATCCCCGCCATGGTCTTCCTCGGCCTGGTGATGATGCCCTTCTACTACGGCAGCAAGGTCCGCTCGGTCCCCGAGTTCCTGCTGCTGCGCTTCGACCGGGCCGCCCACCTGCTCAGTTCGATCCTGTTCGCCTTCGCCGCCATCCTGATCGCGGGCGTCAACCTCTACGCCCTCGCGATCGTGGTCGAGGCCCTGCTCGGCTGGCCGCAGTGGGTCGCCATCGTGGTCGCCGGCGCCTTCGTGCTCGCGTACATCACGCTCGGCGGTCTCTCCTCGGCGATCTACAACGAGGTGCTGCAGTTCTTCGTGATCCTCGCCGCCCTCATCCCGATCACCGTCCTCGGCCTGAAGAAGGTCGGCGGCTGGAACGGCCTGACCGACAAGCTGACCGCCGCCCACGGGCAGAACTTCACCACCGCCTGGGGCGGCACCGGCATCGGCAGCACCAACCCGCTGGGCGCCAACTGGCTCACCATCGTGCTCGGCCTCGGCTTCGTGCTCTCCTTCGGCTACTGGACCACCAACTTCGCCGAGGTGCAGCGCGCCCTGTCCGCCAAGAACCTCTCCGCGGGGCAGCGGACGCCGCTCATCGCCGCCTACCCGAAGATCTTCATCGTCTTCCTGGTGATGATCCCCGGCCTGGTCGCCGCCGCGATCGTGCCGAACTTCGGTACCGCGGGCTCCGGTTACCAGTACAACGACGCCATCCCCTACCTGATGCAGGAGCTGCTGCCCAACGGCGTGCTCGGCATCGCGGTCACCGGTCTGCTGGCGGCCTTCATGGCGGGCATGGCGGCGAACGTGTCGTCCTTCAACACGGTGTTCACCACCGACATCTGGGAGAAGTACGTGGTGCCGGGCCGTGAGGACCAGTACTACGTCCGCTTCGGCCGCTGGATCACCGTCATCGGCGTCCTCGCCTCCATCGGCACGGCGTTCCTGGCCTCCTCGTTCTCGAACATCATGTCGTACCTGCAGACGCTGTTCTCCTTCTTCAACGTGCCGATGTTCGTCGTCTTCATCGTCGGCATGTTCTGGAAGCGCGCGTCCGCCAAGTCCGGCTTCTGGGGTCTGCTCGCCGGCACCGTGACCGCGATGGTCAACTACTTCGTGTTCTACAAGAAGGGCATCATCTCGATCCCCTCCGACCAGGGCGCCAACTTCGTCTCCGCGATCGCCGGCTTCGTCGCCGGTGCGATCGTGATGTTCGCCGTGTCCCTGTTCACCAAGCCCAAGCCGGCTCAGGAGCTGCAGGGGCTGGTCTACGGCACCCGCTCCCCCGGCATGGCCGAGCCGCCCGCCCCGGGCGACGACGCCTGGTACCGCAAGCCGGCCCTGCTGGGCTGGGGCGCGGTCGTGCTCGCCGCCGCCTGCTACATCCCGTTCTCGTTCTGACGCGGGAGGACCGAGGAAATCATGACCGAACAGCCTGGACAACCCGACCACCCCGGCCGGCACCACCACTACACCGAGGGCGACCTCTCCCGGGACGTCGCCGACCTCGAGTCCAAGTCGGCGACCGCCGCCCGCATCTTCGACCTGCGCCGCATCATCGGCGGCCTGTTCGTCGTGTACGGCGTCATCGTCACGATCGTCGGCATCACCGACTCGCAGTCCGCCATCGACAAGGCCCAGGGCGTCAACATCAACCTCTGGACCGGGATCGGCATGCTGCTGCTGGGCATCTTCTTCCTGGCCTGGCTCAAGCTGCGGCCCACTCCGCCGCCGCTTCCCCCGGAGGGGCTGCCGGAGGAGAAGGAGCAGGCGTAGTCGCGTGTCTCTTCCGTCCGCGGCCGCGTGGGGGCCGACCGCTCCCGCGCGGCCGCGCCGCGTCCCGGCGGCATCCGGTGCCGCGCCCGGTGCTGCGTTCGGGAGGCCTCACCGGCTGGTGAAGCCGGCACGGTACTAGGCGGGACCGGCCTCCAGGTACGGGCCCGCCCGGTCCAGCAGGCCGGTGCGGGCCGCCAGGGCCGCCGCCTCGAGCCGGGAGCCCACGCCCAGCTTCATCAGGACCCGCTGGACGTGCGTGCGCGCGGTGCTCGGCGCGATGCCCATGCCGGCCGCGATCACCCGGGTGTCCTCCCCGTCGGCGACCCGGACCAGCACCTCAACCTCGCGGGGCGTCAGCATCTCCAGCAGGCGCTGTCCCTCGTCGTCCGGCTGGGCCGCCGGGTTGAGCAGCTCGGCGAAGGCTCCCTGGAGGAGCTGCGGCGCCACCGCCGCCTCACCCGCCCGCGCCTTCATGATGGCCCGCTCGACACCCTCGATGCGCTCGTCGTGCCGTACGTAGCCGGAGGCCCCCGCCGCGAACGCGGCCGCGATGCCCCGCGGCGACGGCACCGGGCCCAGCACCAGCACCGCCACCTGCGGTCGCTCCCGCTTGATCTTCACCACCGGGTCGAAGGCCCCCGGCTCGGCCGGCGCCGCCGTGCCCAGCAGGCACACCTCGGGCGCCCGCGAGATCACCAGGTCAGCCGCGCCCGCGGCCGGCGCCGCCGCGGCGAGCACCCGGTGCCCGCGCAGCTTCAGCGCCGACGCCAGCGCCTCCGCGAGCAGGCGGTGGTCGTCGACGACCATGAGCCGCACTCCCATAGAGCAACCCCCCAGCCCTCCCCCATGGATGCCCCACTATGGACGCCCACCGGTCCACCACGACAGAGAGCCCCCCGGCACCCCGCCCTTCATGCCCCCGGAAGCTACACGCTTGTTCGACGTCGCGCTGCCCCTATGCGGCAGAAGTGCCCCGGATGGTGAAATCCGGGGCACTGCCTGGTCATTCCTTGTATTCGCCCCGGCGCCCGTGAGCGCGCCGGGGCGGACAGTCAGCCCTTCGAGCCGAACGCGAGCAGCAGGTACTCCTTGCCGTACGTGGACTTGTGCGCGTACACGGCCGACATGTAGAGCCGGCCCTGCCCGTACAGGATCTCCGCGTACTCCGGCAGCATCGTGGTCTCGGCCCGCCGCACGCTCTCGGCGGACGGGTTCTCCAGCAGCGTGGTCGCCTTGAAGGAGGGGCCGCCGATGGTGACGACCTGCCCGCCCTGGTCGTACGGCGGGTGCTTGTAGGCGATCAGGTTGCCGCCGTCCATGCGCAGCGGGGAGAGCGTGTAGCCGTCGCCGGCCTCGGCGCGCTGGCCGGTCTGCTTGCCGGTGGCCAGGTCGAAGACGACGATCTCGTTGGTCTTGCTGTAGTCGCCGCTGCCGTCGTGCTCCTCGGTCGGCACGTACAGCCTGCCGTTGCCGGCGACGACCTCACGGCAGTCCTCGACGCGGGTGATGCTGTCGCAGCGGCCGGCGTAGGTGTCGGACGGCGCGGAGATCCGGGTGAGCAGCTTGCCGGTCTTGTTGTCGATGGAGAAGTAGTCCGAGATGCCGCTGCCGTCGTCGGCGCTGTCGCCGACGTCGGCGGCCACCACCAGCGGGTCGGTGGAGACGATGCCGGCGTACTCGATGCCCGCGGCCATCTTGTAGTCGGAGATCACCTTTCCGGAGACCGCGTCGATGGTCTGGATGTGGAGCTGGCGCTCGCCGTAGCTGCCGCACTTGCGCACCGCGACCAGCTTCGGGCCGCCGCCGTAGCCGGCGTCCGAGCAGGAGTCCTCCGGCTTGGGCTGCCACAGCGCCTTACCGGTGCCGATGTCGAACGCGGCGCCGCCGTTGCTGCTGCCGACCGCGACGGTGTGCTGGGAGACCGTGACGTTCTGCAGGTTGGCGGTGTAGTCACCGTTCTTGACCGTCTTGGTCCAGAGCCTGGTGCCCTTGTCGAGGTCGATGGCGGCGACCTGGCTGCAGCCCTCGCTGGAGCCCTTCTTGGGCATCTTCGGCTGGAAGACGACCGCCGTCTTGTTGTCCTCGGTGACGTGCTTGCTGGCCGTGCACACCGGGCCGGGCAGCTTGATGGTCCACATCTTGGTGCCCGCGGCGGGGTTGTAGCCGACGATCTCGGCGACGCCGCTCTTGGCGTACACCGAATTGGTCAGCCAGGAGCCCGAGGTGACGACGGTGTCCTTCGTCTGGGGCATCCCGACCTGGAAGAGCACCTTGGACGCGGGGTCCGAGGGCACCTTCTCCGTGCCGCCGGCCGGCGTGCCGCCGGTGGCGCCGTCCTTGCCGCCGGTGCCGTCCTCGCCGCCGCTGGAGCTGGCGGTCTCGTCCTTCTTGCCGTCACCGCCGGAGGACTTGGCGTACCAGACGCCGCCGCCGACGATCAGCGCGATGGCGACGACCGCCGCGACGATGATGAGAAGCGCGGCGTTGTTCCGGCCCCCGCCGGGCTGCGCCTGCATCACCGCCGTGGGTCCGCCGGGGTAGCTGTGACCCGGCTGCTGGGGGTACGGGCCCATGGGCTGGGTCGGCTGTCCGTACGGGTTCGGCTGCGCGCCGGGGTAGCCGTAGCCGGGCGGCTGGGGGGCCTGCGGCTGGGGCGGCTGCGGGAAGCCGTAACCCGGCTGCGGGGCCTGCGGGTAGCCGTAGCCCGGCTGCGGCTGGGGCGGCTGCGGGCCCTGGGGCGCCGGGGGCTGCTGCGGGTAGCCGTAGCCGGGCTGCGGACCCTTCTGCAGGCTGGGCGGCGCCTGGGGCGCGGGCGGGGTGGCGGGGCCCTGCGGGGCGGGGTTCTGCGGCGCGGCCGGGGGCTGCGGGGTGGCGGGCGGCTGGTCCTGGGGCGGACCGAAACCCCCCTGCTGCGGGGGCTGGTTGGGCGGCGGCGGGGGCGGCTGGCTCATGACGGGGGTACCTCGGGGAAGCTGTCGGGGCCTGGCGGCGTGGGGACGGTGGGAGAAGGGCCTGGACTCACTTGCCGAAGGCCATCATCAGCTTCTCCTTCGAGTCGTCGTTGCCGGACAGCCGGGTGGTGGAGATGTAGAAGCGCCCGTCGGTCCAGCTCACCGCGCCGTTGTAGAAGCCGTTCTCGATCCGGGCCGTGCCCGACGGGTTCTGCAGCAGCTTGGTCGTGGTGTGCGCACCGCCGCCCGTCGGCACGGACACGACCTGGCCGCCCGCGTCGTACGACGGGTCCACGTAGGCGATGAGCTTGCCGTTCTCCGCCGTCAGCGGGGACATCGACTCGTCCGCCGGCGACTTCACCCGCCACTTCTCCTTGCCGTCCGCCAGGCCGATGGCGACGATCTCGTTGGCGCCGCTGGTGGCGCTGGTGGGCAGGTAGAGCGTGTCGGCGTCGACGGCCACGCCCTGGCAGCCCTGGAGGTCGCGTTCGAGGATCGCCCAGCCGCACTGCGGGGCGAACTTCTCGTTCACCTTCACCTCGGAGCGGAACTTGCCGTCCTTGGTGAAGGTGGAGATGTTCCAGGTTTTCTTGTTCTCGTTGGTCAGGTAGACCACGAGCGGGTCGAGGGAGTAGGTCCGCGCGACCCGCCAGCCCTTCTTGACCGGCTGCGTCCACCTGACCTTGCCGGTGGCCGGGTCGAGTTCCTGGATCTCCTCGTGCGCGTTGCTGCCGCCGGCGTTGCAGGAGGCCACCTGGACCAGCCGGTCGGTGCCGCCCGCGAACGCGGCCGGGAAGCAGGCGTCGCCGTACTTCTTCTTGTCGTACAGCTTCTTACCGCTGTCGAGGTCGTACGCCGTGCCCGACTGCGAGCGGCCCACCATCAGCGTCTTGCCGCTGACGCTGAGTTCGACGCTGATGGCGCTGTCGAACAGCTCGCCGTCGGCGACCTGGGTGCTCCAGCCCTTCTTGCCGGTCGCCAGGTCCACCTGCTGGAGCTGGTTGCACTTGGCGCGGTCGCTGACGCCACTCATGTAGGCCACGACGATCTTGTCGTCGGCCGACTTGTGCGGGGTGACCGCGCAGATCTTCTGCGGGAAGGAGATCGGGTCCCAGGTGGGTCTGCCGTCACCGACGTCATAGGCGAAGAGCTGCTTGTACGCGGCCTTCACCGCCGTCCTGTCGGTGATCCACATGCCGGGCGCGTCCGCGCCGGAACCGGGGGCGTCGGGCGCCGTCTTGTACCAGAGCACCTTGGCCTCGCCGGGCTTGCGGCCCTCGTTGAGGTTCTCCGGGTCCGCGCCGCCGTCGCCGCTGCCGTCGCCGGGGTTGACCGGGGCGTCGGTGGCGGACTGCTTGCCGTCGTCGCTCTTCTGGGCGACCGGCTTGTCGTCGTCACCGCCGCCGTTGCCGGTGACGGCGTACACGGTGCCGCCGACGACGAGCAGCGCGGCCGCGGCGGCGCCGATGATCAGCGCGGTCTTCTTCTTGTTCGCCGGCGGCCCGCCGTAGGGGGCACCGCCGGGGGCGCCGGGGTACTGCGGCGGCTGCTGCGGGTAGCCGTAGCCGGGCTGCGGGGCGTACGGGCCGGACTGCGGGGGCTGTCCGTAGGGGCCGGGGGCGCCGGGCGCGGGCGGCCCGTAGGGGCCCGGCTGGGCGTAGGGGCCGGGCTGCTGGGGGTAGCCGTAGCCGGGCTGGGGCTGCGGGGGCTGGGCCGGTGCCTGCGGCGGCGGGGGCGGTGACTGCGGGGCGCCGAATCCGCCGCCCTGCGGCGGCTGGTCCTGCGGTGCTCCGAAGCCGCCCTGCGGCGGTTGGTTGGGCGGCTGGGTCATCAGCGCTCTTCCCCCTCGTTCACTGATTTTTAGCCACGCCCCGAGGTTCGCTCACGGACCCAGGTCGTATTCATACGGTTCTCAGACGGCTCTTTCTATCACCCGGCGCCGACAGCACCGAGGCCCGCGTCCACGCCTGTTCCCAAGGGAGAACCGGGCCGTGATGCCGCCGTTACGCGCCTTCACGCCCTCTTCACGGGGAGCACGCGGAGCACGCGAAGGCGGCGCGCACGGCGCTTTCACGCCGCGCGCGCCGCCGGGGTGCGCCCTGTCCGCGCTCTACGCGTCCTCCGCCAGTTCCAGCCAGCGCAGCTCCAGTTCCTCGCGCTCGCCGGCCAGGTCGCGCAACTGGGCGTCCAGCTCGGCGACCTTGGCGAAGTCGGTGGCGTGCTCGGCGATCTGCGCGTGCAGCCTGGTCTCCTTCTCGGAGACCTTGTCCAACTGGCGCTCGATCTTCTGCAGTTCCTTCTTGGCCGCGCGCTGGTCGGCGGCGCTCCGCTCCTGCGTGGCCGGCTTGGCCGCGGCGGCGGGCTGGGCGGCGACCGCCTCCTCCATGCGCCGGCGCCGTTCCAGGTACTCGTCGATGCCGCGCGGCAGCATCCGCAGGGCGCCGTCGCCGAGGAGCGCGAACACCCGGTCCGTGGTGCGCTCGACGAAGAACCGGTCGTGGGAGATGACGATCATCGAGCCGGGCCAGCCGTCGAGGACGTCCTCGAGCTGGGTGAGGGTCTCGATGTCGAGGTCGTTGGTGGGCTCGTCGAGGAAGAGGACGTTGGGCTCGTCCATGAGGAGCCGCAGGAGCTGGAGCCGGCGCCGCTCACCACCGGAGAGGTCGCCGACCGGCGTCCACTGCTTCTCCTTGCCGAAGCCGAAGGTCTCGCAGAGCTGGCCCGCGGTCATCTCGCGCCCCTTGCCGAGGTCGACGCGCTCGCGGACCCGCTGCACGGCCTCCAGGACCCGCCAGTCGGGGTCGAGTTCGGCGACCTCCTGGGAGAGGTAGGCGAGCTTGACGGTGCGGCCGACGGCGATGCGCCCGCCGACGGGCTGCGTCTCCCCGCCGGTGCGCGCCGCTTCGGCCATGGCCCGCAGCAGCGAGGTCTTGCCGGCGCCGTTGACGCCGACCAGGCCGATGCGGTCGCCGGGGCCGAGCTGCCAGGTGACGTGCTTGAGCAGCACCTTGGGGCCCGCCTGCACGGTGACGTCCTCGAGGTCGAAGACGGTCTTGCCCAGCCGCGAGGAGGCGAACTTCATCAGCTCGCTGCTGTCCCGGGGCGGCGGCACGTCCGCGATCAGCTCGTTGGCGGCCTCCACCCGGAAGCGCGGCTTGGAGGTGCGGGCGGGCGCTCCGCGCCGCAGCCAGGCCAGCTCCTTGCGGACCAGGTTCTGCCGCTTCACCTCCTCGGTGGCGGCGATCCGTTCCCGCTCCGCGCGGGCGAAGACGTAGTCGGAGTAGCCGCCCTCGTACTCGTAGACGTCGCCGCGCTGCACGTCCCACATGCGGGTGCAGACCTGGTCCAGGAACCACCGGTCGTGGGTGACGCAGACCAGCGCCGAGCGCCGGTTGCGCAGGTGCTCGGCGAGCCAGGCGATGCCCTCGACGTCGAGGTGGTTGGTGGGCTCGTCCAGGACGATGAGGTCCTGTTCCTCGATGAGCAGCTTGGCGAGCGCGATACGGCGCCGTTCACCACCGGAGAGCGGCCCGATGACGGTGTCCAGGCCCTTGGGGAAGCCCGGCAGGTCCAGCCCGCCGAACAGCCCGGTCAGCACGTCGCGCACCTTGGCGTTGCCGGCCCACTCGTGGTCGGCCATGTCGCCGATGACCTCGTGGCGGACGGTGGCGGCCGGATCGAGGGAGTCGTGCTGGGTGAGCACCCCGAGCCGCAGCCCGCCGGAGTGGGTCACGCGCCCGGAGTCGGCCTCCTCCACCTTGGCCAGCATCCGGATGAGGGTGGTCTTGCCGTCGCCGTTGCGGCCGACGACCCCGATCCGGTCCCCTTCGGACACACCGAGCGAGACGCCGTCGAGCAGGGCACGGGTGCCGTACACCTTGCTGACGTTCTCGACATTGACCAGGTTGACGGCCATTTCACTCCTGTGCGCGGGACTGTGTCGACACACGGCTGCGCCGCCTGTCAGCCTTCTAGCCTAGGGCCTGCGGGCGGGGCGCCGGTTTTCTCAGAGCACCGTGGCCCCGGGCACCGGCCCCGCCGCCGTCCGTACGGTCCGGCAGGTCCCCGAAGCGCGCAGCGCCTCGGCGATCTCCTCCGCCGCGGCGGCGTCGCGGGTGAGGAACGCGGTCGTCGGACCCGAGCCGGAGACCAGCGTGGCGAGCGCGCCGGCCCGGCGGCCCGCTTCCAGGGTGTCGGCCAGCTCGGGGAAGAGGGAGAGGGCGGCCGGCTGGAGGTCGTTGGAGAGCGAGGCGGCGAGCGCGTCGGTGTCGCCCTTGGCCAGGGCCGCCAGCAGCTCCGGGGAGGCCACCGGCTCCGGGATCCGCCGCCCCTGCGCCAGCCGGTCGAACTCGCGGAACACCGCGGGCGTCGAAAGCCCCCGCCCGGCCATCGCGAACACCCAGTGGAAGGTGCCGCCGGTCTCCAGGGCCGTGAGGCGTTCGCCGCGCCCGGTGCCGAGGGCGGCGCCGCCGACCAGGCTGAACGGCACGTCGCTGCCCAGCTCCGCGCAGATGGCGAGCAGCTCGGCGCGCGAGGCGCCCACGCCCCACAGCGCGTCGCAGGCGAGCAGCGCGCCCGCGCCGTCCGCGCTGCCGCCCGCCATGCCGCCGGCCACCGGGATGTCCTTGGCGATGTGGATGTGCACGGCCGGTTCGATGCCCCGGCGCGCGGCGAGCGCGATCGCCGCGCGCGCGGCGAGGTTGCCGCGGTCCAGCGGGACCTGGTCCGCGTCCGGTCCCTCGCAGGTGACGCGCAGCTCGTCGGCCGGGGCGACGGTGACCTCGTCGTACAGGCCCACGGCGAGGAAGACGTTGGCGAGGTCGTGGAACCCGTCGGGCCTGGCGGCGCCGACCGCGAGCTGGACGTTGACCTTCGCGGGGACGCGCACGGTGACGCTCACTCGCCGGACTCCTCGTTCGGGGCCGCAGGGGCCGCAGGGGCCGTGTTCCGTGCCGGCGCGGCCTCGGCGATCCGCGCGAACTCCTCCACCGTCAGGGACTCGCCCCGGGCCTGCGGCGAGACACCGGCCGCGACCAGGGCGGCCTCGGCGGCCGCCGCGGAGCCCGCCCAGCCGGCGAGTGCGGCGCGCAGGGTCTTGCGGCGCTGGGCGAACGCCGCGTCGACGACCGCGAAGACCTCCGCCTTGGACGCCGTGGTCCGGATCGGCTCGGTGCGCCGGACCAGCGACACCAGTCCGCTGTCGACGTTGGGCGCGGGCCAGAAGACGTTGCGTCCGATGGCTCCGGCCCGCTTGACCTCGGCGTACCAGTTGGCCTTCACGGACGGCACGCCGTACACCTTGGAGCCGGGTGCGGCGGCCAGCCGGTCGGCGACCTCGGCCTGCACCATCACCAGCGTCCGCTCGATGCCGGGGAAGGTGTCGAGCATGTGCAGCAGCACGGGGACGGCCACGTTGTACGGCAGGTTCGCGACCAGGGCCGTCGGGGCGGGGCCGGGCAGCTCGGCGACGTGCATGGCGTCGGAGTGGACCAGGGCGAACCGGTCGGCGCGCTCCGGCATGCGGGCGGCGATGGTCGCCGGGAGGGCCCCGGCCAGCACGTCGTCGATCTCGACGGCGGTGACCCGGTCGGCGGCCTCCAGCAGCGCGAGGGTGAGGGAGCCGAGCCCCGGGCCGACCTCGACGACCACGTCGTCGGGGCGGACCCCGGCGGTGCGGACGATACGGCGGACCGTGTTGGCGTCGATCACGAAGTTCTGGCCGCGCTGCTTGGTGGGACGGACGCCGAGCGCGGCGGCGAGCTCGCGGATGTCGGCCGGGCCGAGGAGGGAGTCGGAGGTGGGGCTGGTCACGGGACAAGGGTACGGGGCCGCCGGGCCGCCCTCGCCCGGCTCCCCGTGCTCAGTGGTGGTGCAGCCGCGGCCCGCAGTGCGGCCAGGGGCTGGCGCCGCGGCGCACGTACAGCTTCTTGGCGCGGATCGTCTGCTCCTCCGCCGAGGCGTCCTGCGGGCGCCCGCTGCCGCCGAGGCTGCGCCAGGTTCCGGTGTCGAACTGGTACAGCCCGCCGTACGTGCCCGAGGGGTCGACCGCGTGGGGCCGGCCGCCCGACTCGCAGGCGGCGAGGGCCCGCCAGTTCAGGCCCTCGGCGCCCTTGACGGAGGCCGGGCGGGCCTTGGTGCCCACCTTCACCACCTGGGTGCGCGGTTTGCGCAGCACCTCCGAGGCCTCCTGGCGAGGTTTCTCCCGGACGCCGTTGACGGTGCGCAGGTAGTAGGTGACCTGGCGCAGTCCGGACTTCCCGGGCCGTTCGACGACCTCGGTGCCGCGGAACAGGGAGTGGTCCTTCACCCGCTTCACGTGGAACGGGATGGGCTCCTCACGCACCTCGCGGAAGCCGTGCACCCGCAGCACGGTCACCGTCTGGCCGTCACGCGGGAAGCTCTCGGGCGGGACCGAGGTGGTGTCCTGGCCGCGCAGGGTGACGCCGGCCTCCTCCACGGCCTCGCGGACGGTGGCCGCGTTGGTGCGGATGGTGCGGGCGCGGCCGTCCGCCATGACGGTGACGGCGCGCTCGGTGCGCACGTCCAGCGCGAGTCCGGCGCGTCCGATGCTCCGGGAGCGCGAGGCCGACAGGTACGCGCCCTCGGCCCGCACCCCCATCTCGCGCAGCGCGCCGTCCACGGTCGGGGACGTGGTCCACACCTGGCGCTCCTGGCCGTCCAGCTTCAGCCGCACCGGGCGCCCGTAGCGCACCGCGACCGCGTCGCCGCTGGCGAGTGCCGTGCCGGGGGCGGGCGCGATCATGTCGTGCCGGCCCACCCGCAGGCCCTGGTCGTCGAGCAGTCCGGAGACGTCGTCGGCGTAGGTGTGCAGGGTGCGCTGCCGGCCGTCGACGCTCAGCTCGACCGCCTTGTCCTCGGCGACGAAGGCGGTGGTGCCGCCGGCGAGGAACGCGACGACCAGTGCCTGCGGCAGCAGCCGGCGCACGGCGGAGTCCGGGCGTTCGCCGAACCGCCCCTTGCGCCGGCGGGCGGCCCGCCGGCCGCCCGCGGCCGGCGCCTCGGGCTCCGGCGCCGCCTCCGGTTCGTCACTCACCGTCATCGCCAGGGTCGGCGTCCGGACCGGCGGCGCCGGCTCGGCGACGACGTGCGCCTCCGCCTCGCAGGCGGGCCGGCGGGCGTCCTCGCGGACGCCGGTCGGCAGCGTCTCCGCCGTGTGGACAAAGGCGTCAGGGCCGTAGGGGCCGTACGTCTCGTGCTGCGACTTGCTCACGCCGACACGCTCCAGGGGGGCCAGAGGGGTCCGGTTCGGGCCACCAGAACCTAGCGGAGCGTTCGTCACTCTCCAAAGCGACGCGACTACGTACCGTTGCGCATCCGAACGTACACGCGGTTGTCCGGGTGATCAATAACCGAACGCGCGGGCGGTGTTCGCACTGAGGGCCGTGGCGAGAGCGTCCTCGTCGACGCCGCGCACGGCGGCCATCGCGCGCACCGTGACGGGGACGAGATACGGGGCGTTGGGCCGGCCCCGGTACGGCGCCGGGGTCAGGAAGGGGGCGTCGGTCTCCACGAGGACCAGTTCCAGCGGGGCGACGGCGAGGGCGTCGCGCAGGTTCTGGGCGTTCTTGAAGGTGACGTTGCCGGCGAAGGACATGAAGTAGCCCTCGCGGGCGCAGATCCGGGCCATGTCGGCGTCACCGGAGTAGCAGTGGAAGACGGTGCGCTCCGGGGCGCCCTCCTCGCGCAGCACGCGCAGGACGTCGGCGTGGGCGTCGCGGTCGTGGATGACGAGGGCCTTGCCGTGCCGCTTGGCGATCTCGATGTGGGCGCGGAACGACCGCTCCTGCGCCTCCTTGCCCTCCGGCCCGGTGCGGAAGTGGTCGAGCCCCGTCTCGCCGACGCCCTTGACCTGGGGCAGCGCGGCGAGCCGGTCGATCTCGGCGAGCGCCTCGTCCAGCGCCGCGTCGCCGCCGGGCTCGCGGGCGCCCTGCCGCGACCAGCCGTCGGGGTCGCCGAGGACGATGCGCGGGGCCTCGTTGGGGTGCAGGGCGACGGTGGCGTGGACGCCGTCGTGGGCCGCGGCGGTCTCCGCGGCCCAGCGGGAGCCCTTGATGTCGCAGCCGACCTGGACGACCGTCGTCACACCCACCGACGCGGCCTTGGCGAGGCCCTCCTCGACCGTGCCCGACTGCATGTCGAGGTGGGTGTGGGAGTCGGCCACGGGCACCCGCAGCGGCGGCGGGAGCGGCGGTGCCGCGTTCTTGTCGGCGTTCGAAGGCATGCCCCGATCCTACGAAAGGGGCACGCCCGGGCGGCCGGCCCGTCCGCTCAGCCCGCCGCCCTGCGCTGGAAGGGGTGGAGGAGGTCGGACAGGTGCCAGTGGTGCGGCCGGGCGGGCTGCCCCGGCACCTGGGGCGCCTCGACGGGGCCCGCCGCCGGCACCCGGTGGTGGCGGCCCTCGGCCACGCCGCGCACCGAGGAGACCTGGCCGGCGCGCATGATCCGCACGACGCGGCCGTCGCAGTTGTGGCAGGCGGGGCGGCTCAGCGGGGACGGCACGATCCGGCCCTCGGCCACGTACATCACGTACTCCTGGCCGTCGCCGTCCCGGTGGTGCTCGATCTCGTACGACTGCTCCCAGCCGAACCCGCACCTCATGCAGGCGAAGGCGTACGACTCGTGAACGACGGCGGTGGCGGTGCCGCGAAGGCCTGTCCGTGCTGCGATCTCGCTCATGCCAGCTCCAGTTGTCCGCTGGACAGGCACCCCGGTGCGGGTTCCCCTGCGGTCCCGGGGTGCGGGACGGGTGCGTCCCTGCGACCAGTGGACGCCCTCCCCGGCGCGGGCGCATCAGGTCTGCCGAGTGTTGGAGGCGTTTTGGACTCTCCTTGCCGAAACGGGCCCGGGCGGGCACTTCGGGCTTTGCCTTGCGTGCCGCCCCTTTGCCCCGCGTTGGGGCGCACGCTCAGCGGAGAAGAGGCCTGCTCAGAGGGCGAGTGCACCTGGTGCCGGTGGTCGCCGGGGCCGCTCGGTCACGCCGTGCCCCGGTACACCTCGCCGGTGTTCGGGCGCGGTGCGGGCCGGTGGCGGGCGGCGGGGCCCAGGGCGAAGGCGCGCAGCACGTTCTCCGTCGTCCGGGTGACGAAGGCACGCGTGCGGGCGTCCATGCCGTGGTCGCGGCCTCCGGCCGGGGTGCCGGCCATCAGGGCCTCCACCCAGCGCATGGTGCCGGTCGCGAAGACCCCCGCGCCGCTGCCGGCCGTGTAGTACGCCGAGTCGCTGTGGCTGCGCCTGCCGTTGCACACCAGCGGCGAGTGGGCGGTGATCTCCAGGGGCTCCGGCGTCGGTGCGCCCGCGGTGACCCGGTCGTACTCCACACCGACCAGGTGGCCGAAGCCGTCGCCGGGGCGTACGCCGGTCCCCTCGTACACCCAGTGGTCCGCCGCGTGCACCACGTACGGCGCGTCCGTCGGATACCCCTCGTACAGCACACCCGTCATCGACGACTCCGGGTCGGCCCCCGGGGACTGGCGGAAGTCCGTCGTGACCAGGGCGGGCCGGTCGGCGTAGCAGGGGTCGGCGCGGAAGGAGGACTTGTAGCAGACCACCGTCCGGTCCGGGCCCGCCGCGCCCTGCTCCAGCCGGACCCGGCGGAAGCAGGTGTTGGCGCCGAGGAAGGCCACGTTGGCGCCCGCGTCGCGGGCCGCGGTGACGTGCCGGCGCTGCTCCGGGGTCCAGTACTCGTCGTGTCCGAGGCAGACGACGGCCCTCGCGCCGCGCAGCACGCCCGGGTCGCGGTGCACGTCCGTCCCGGTGGTGTAGGCGAGCGGGATGCCCAGCCGTTCGGCCAGCGCCACCGCGGCCCACTCGTACACCAGGAACTTCTCCGCGCCGCTGGAGTCGTAGGGCCGGTCGAAGCTGACGGCCAGGGACCGGTCGGCGTACGCCCCGCCGGCGCCCGCGTAGAGGCTGTAGCCGCCCCACCGGTTGTACGCCTGCCAGGTGGCGGGGGCGTGCATCAGCACGGTGCGGCCCGCGCCCCGCGTGGACCTCACGATGAGCGGGACGTAGCGCTGGTGGCCGTCCTCCGCGTCCAGCCGCAGCAGGTAGGCGCCCTCCGGCCAGCCCTCCGTGCCGAAGCTCAGGGTGCGGGGCCAGTCCGCGCGGACGGTGCGGGTGCCGGACAGCAGGCGCGGCTCCGGCTGGACGCGGCCGGGTATCCGCCCGGACGACCACACCAGCCGGGCTCCGGCCCCGCCGTACCAGCCGGCGCGGAAGGCCGAGACGCGGAAGGAGGGGGCGGTCGTCGAGACGTGCAGGGCGCACTCCTCGCCCGGTGTCACGCTCACCCGGTCGGTGTAACCGGCGACGGCCGTGGCCGGACCCCGCGAGCGGATACGCCAGTCGGGTGTCCCGGGGCGGTCCCGCTCGGCGTCCTGGGCGGGCGAGGCTGCATCGTGGGGACGGCCGCGGGCGGACGGGGACGGATCGCAGGCCGCCGCCGACACGAGCCCGGCGCCCGCGCACGCTCCGAGGAAGGTCCTGCGCCGCAGCTCCGCCCGGAGCGGCGCCGCTCGTTCTTCGGGGCCCACATCGCCTCCCAGTGCGTCCGGCCGACGCCCCTCCACTGCGCGAGCCAGCCTCGCACGCGCAACCGCACTCCGCGCGGCGCCTGGACGGTCGGACAGGCCTAGGCCGTGCCGTCCTTCTTCGCGGCGACCACCGCGTCGAAGACCACCCGCTTGGGCAGGCCGGCCTCCACCGCCACCGCCGCGATCGCCTCCTTGCGCCGTTCGCCGGCCTCCTCGCGGATGCGCACCCGGCGGACCAGTTCGCCGGCGTCCAGCTCCTCGGGGCCCGTCTCGGCGGCGCCCTCCACCACGACGGTGATCTCCCCGCGCACGCCCTCGGCGGCCCACTCGGCCAGCTCGGCCAGCGGGCCGCGCCGCACCTCCTCGTACGTCTTGGTCAGCTCGCGGCAGACGGCGGCGCGCCGGTCCGCGCCGAACACCTCGGCCATCGCGGCGAGGGTGTCGTCGAGCCGGTGCGGCGCCTCGAAGTAGACGAGCGTGCGCCGCTCGCCCGCCACCTCCCGCAGCCGGGACAGCCGCTCGCCCGCCTTGCGCGGCAGGAAGCCCTCGAAGCAGAACCGGTCGACGGGCAGCCCGGACAGGGCGAGCGCGGTGAGCACGGCGGACGGCCCCGGCACGGCGGTGACCTTGACGTCCTCCTCCACCGCCGCGGCGACCAGCCGGTAGCCGGGATCGGAGACCGACGGCATGCCCGCGTCCGTCACCAGCAGCACACGCGCGCCGCCGAGCAGCTCCTGCACCAGCTCGGGCGTGCGGGCGGACTCGTTGCCCTCGAAGTACGACACCACGCGGCCCTTGGGCGTGACGCCCAGCGCCTGGGTCAGCCGGCGCAGCCGCCGCGTGTCCTCGGCCGCGACGACGTCGGCGCCCGCCAGCTCCTCGGCCAGCCGGGGCGGCGCGTCCGCGATGTCGCCGATGGGGGTACCTGCGAGGACAAGGGTTCCAGTCACGCCCCCATCCTCGCAGGGACCGCGGGGCGGGCGGGAGGGCGACCGTGTCCCGACCGGTACCGCCATGCACGGGACTCACACAGAACGTTTCCCTACGATGGCGCGGTGACCAGTACCGCGTCCTCCATGGACCTCCGGCCGGGCCAGGCACCGCACGACCAGCGGCCGACGTGGCAGCAGCGGCTGCGCCGATTCGGGTACGCGCCCGCCGGGGACGCGCCCGCGGGCGACGTGCGCGACCGGCTGGTTCCGCCGTACAACGAGCCGAGCCCGCGCCTGTGGCAGGTGCTGGGCGTGCCGCCGGTCCTCGCCGAGCGGGTCACCCGCTGGTCGGGCTGGGGGGGTCCGCTGCTGGTGACGCTGCTGGCGGGCCTGCTGCGCTTCTGGCACCTGGGCAGCCCGCGTGCGGTGATATTCGACGAGACGTACTACGCGAAGGACGCCTGGGCGCTCGTCCACCGCGGGTTCGAGGTCAACTGGGACAAGCACGCCAACGACGCGGTGCTGCAGACCCACGGGCACCTCGCGATCCCGGCGGACGCGGCGTACGTCGTGCACCCGCCGGTCGGCAAGTACGTCATCGGCCTGGGCGAGCTGGTGTTCGGGTTCGACCCGTTCGGCTGGCGGTTCATGACGGCGCTGCTGGGGACGCTGTCGGTGCTGATGCTGTGCCGGATCGGGCGCCGGATGTTCCGCTCGACGTTCCTCGGCTGCCTGGCGGGCGCGCTGATGGCGGTGGACGGCCTGCACTTCGTGATGAGCCGCACCTCGCTGCTGGACGGCGTGCTGATGTTCTTCGTGGTGGCCGCCTTCGGCTGCCTGGTGATCGACCGCGACCGGGCACGCGCGCGGCTGGCCGCCGCGCTGCCGGCCGGCGCGGACGGGCGGGTGCGGCCGGACGCGGGCGTGGCCGACACCCTCCGCCTGGGGTGGCGGCCCTGGCGCTGGGGCGCCGGGCTGATGCTGGGCCTGGCCATCGGCACCAAGTGGAACGGCCTCTACATCCTGGCCGCGTTCTGCGTGCTGGCGGTGCTGTGGGACGTCGGCGCCCGCAGGGTGGCCGGCGCCCACCACCCGTACCTGGCGGCGCTGAAGCACGACACGGGCATCACGTTCCTCGCGACGGTCCCGGTGGCGATCGGCGTCTACCTGCTCTCCTGGCTCGGCTGGATCCTCTCCCCGGCCGACGGCACCGGCGGCTACTTCCGCAACTGGGCTGCGACCGACGGCAGGGGCGGCCACTTCACCTTCCTGCCGGACTGGCTGCGCAGCCTGTGGCACTACGAGCACGAGGTCTACAAGTTCCACGTCGGCCTGTCGACGCCGCACACCTACCAGTCCAACCCGTGGAGCTGGCTGGTCCTGGGCCGCCCGGTCTCGTACTTCTACGAGTCCCCCTCACCCGGCGCCGACGGCTGCCCGGCCGACGCGGGCGAGAAGTGCGCCCGCGAGGTCCTGGCCATCGGCACCCCCGTCCTGTGGTGGGCGGGCTGCGCCGCCATCGTGTACGTGCTCTGGCGCTGGGCGTTCCGCCGCGACTGGCGGGCCGGCGCGATCGCCTGCGGCATCGCGGCCGGGTACCTGCCCTGGTTCATGTACCAGGAGCGGACGATCTTCCTCTTCTACGCGGTCGTCTTCCTCCCCTTCATCTGCCTGGCCCTTGCCATGCTGGTCGGCGCCGTCATCGGCCCCCCGGGCTCGACGGACACCCGCCGCCTGATCGGCGCCTCCGCGGCGGGCGTACTGGTGCTGCTGGTGGCCTGGAACTTCATCTACTTCTGGCCGCTGTACACGGGCACGGCGATCCCGATCGACGACTGGAGATCGCGGATGTGGCTGGACACGTGGGTCTAGCCCGGAGGCGTACGACGAGGGCACGGCCTGCGCCGTGCCCTCGCGGCCGTTCCCGTACCGGTCGGGGCCTCCGGCGAGGGGCAGTGGCACCGCCGGACGTCGCCCCCACCGCCCCCCGATATTCCGTTTCCAACCGCCCCCGGCGCCCCTACCGTGACCCCGTGACGACTCAGGTGATCGTGCTCAACGGTGGGTCCAGCTCGGGGAAGTCCGGGATCGTGCGGTGTCTGCAGGCGGTGTTGCCCGGGGCGTGGCTGGCGTTCGGGACGGACACGTTCGTGGACGCGTTGCCGGCCTCCATGCGGGCCGGGGACGGGGGGATCGAGTTCGCGGCGGACGGCGAGGTGGTCGTCGGGGCGGAGTTCCGGGAGCTGGAGGCGGCCTGGATCGAAGGGATCGCCGCGATGGCGCGGGCGGGCGCCCGGGTCGTCGTGGACGAGGTGTTCCTCGGCGGGGCCGACTCGCAGGCGCGCTGGCGCAAGGCGCTGGACGGGCTCGGGGTGCTGTGGGTGGGGGTGCGGTGTGATGCCGCCGTCGCCACGGGGCGCGAGGTCGCCCGGGGTGACCGGGTCGCGGGGATGGCCGCCGCCCAGGCGGAGCTGGTGCACCAGGGGGTGACCTACGACCTCGAAGTGGACACCACGCACGCCGAGTCGATGGAGTGTGCACGCATTATTGCCGCACATGTCGGGTGATCTCCCGGACCGCGACGTCTCTGTTCGGACAACAATCGGCAACGCCGGTCACAACTGCCCCGCAACCGCTTACAGTTCCGCTGCGACCTGGTTTTGAACGCGTTCAGCAAGCTCCGGGCGCGACAGGTCCCACGGGGAGACGGGGAGAGGGAGCGCCTGATGCGCAGCGGAGTGAAGGCCGGGATCATAGGCGGCGTGTGCGCGGCCATGCTGGGCGGCGCCGGCTACGGCGCCTACAACATCCTGTCCGCGCTGAGCGGTGACGGGGGGACGGGGGGCTCGGCCGCCGTGCGGACCGGGCCACCGAGCCGGGACGAAGTGAAGGACACCACGGGGAGGTTCTTCGCCGCGTGGCAGAAGGGGGACGCCGCCACGGCCGCGTCGTACACCGACTTCCCGGAGTCCGCCCGGGAGTTGCTGACGGCGTACCGGAGCGACGCGCACCTCACCGACGTGCGCATCACACCCGGTGCGGCCACCGGCACCACCGTGCCGTTCACGGTCAGGACAACGGTGTCGTACAAGGGCAGGTCCCAGCCGCTCAGCTACCGGAGCACGTTGACCGTCGTGCGCGGGCAGACCTCGCACCGCGCCCTGGTCGACTGGCAGCCCTCGGTCGTGCACCCGCGGCTGCGCAAGGGCGACACCCTCGCGACCGGCGAGTCCGCGGCGCCCGAGATCGAGGCCGTGGACCGCGACGGGCGGGTGCTGACGAAGGAGAAGTACCCCTCGCTCGGCCCGGTCCTGGACGAGCTGCGCAAGCGCTACGGCGATACGACGGGCGGCCGGCCGGGGGTCGAGCTGGTGATACGCCACCAGGGCACCGCCGGGGAGGCCCCGGCCGACACCACTCTGCTCACCCTCGCCAAGGGCAGGCCGGGCAGGCTCCGCACCACGCTCAGCGCGAGCGCCCAGGCGGCGGCGGAGACGGCGGTGCGGAAGTACCCGGACGCGTCCGTCGCGGCCGTGCAGCCCAGCACGGGCGAGATCCTGGCCGTCGCCAACCACCGGGAGGACGGCTTCGACGCGGCCCTGCTCGGGGAGCGCCCGCCCGGCTCGACCATGAAGATCATCAGCGCGGCGGCCCTGATCGACACCGGCCTGACCAGCGCGAACGGAAAGGCTCCCTGCCCGCCGTCGGCCGTGTGGCAGAGCCAGACGTTCCACAACCTCAAGAACCTGCCGCCGAACGAGAACGCCACCCTCTCGGAGAGCTTCGCCCGCTCCTGCAACACGGCGTTCGTGAAGTTCGCGGACGACCTCGGAGTGGACGCCCTCACCGAGGAGGCCCAGGACCGGTTCGGGCTCGGGCGCGACGACTGGAAGATCGGGGTGCCGTCCTTCGACGGCCGGGTGCCCGCCTCGGGCGGACCGGACACGGCGGCCAACCTGATCGGCCAGGGCCAGGTGCAGATGAGCCCGCTGAACATGGCCTCCGTCACCGCCACCGCGACGACCGGCGCCTTCCGGCAGCCGGTGATCGTGCCGCTGTCCCTGGACCACCGCGAGCCGGCCCGCGCGCGCGGGCTGTCGCAGAGCACCGTCCAGCAACTGCGCGCCATGATGAACCGCACCGCGACCAGCGGCACCGCGGCCGGCGTCATGTCCGGGCTCGGCGGGAACATCGGCGCGAAGACGGGGTCGGCCGAGTCCGACGGGCAGGCGAAGTCGGACAGTTGGTTCGCCGGCTACCGCAACGACGTGGCCGCCGCCGCGATGGTCCAGGACGGCGGGCACGGCGTCGACGCGGCCGGTCCGATTGTCGCAAGCGTGCTACGGACCACGGGCTGACGTCACCCTCGCGGCCGGGGACTTTAGGCTGGTCGCCGTCGTTGGGGTGAGCGGGTCGCGGGAAACGCTGGGCAAGGCGCGGAGGAACTGAGGCTGTGGGCAAGAGAAGGCGCGTCGCCGAGCGGCGGAAGAACAGACCCGTCGTGCTCGGCGGGATGATCGCCGTGGTCGTCGGTGGCGCCGGGATCGGCGCCTACGCGCTGTACGGCGGCGGGGCCGCGGCCGACGACCGGCCCTCCCGCCCTGCCGTGAAGACCGGCCCGCTCAGCGCCGCCGAGGTCCGCTCGGCCTCCACCGCCTTCCTCACCGCCTGGCAGCACGGCCGGGTGACCGAGGCGGCCGCCGCGACCGACGACCCGTCCGCCGCCGCCGCGCTGCTCACCGGCGCCACCGAGGACGCCCACCTGAAGGACGTCACGCTCACCGCCGGCAAGGCCGCCGGGGCCAGGGTGCCGTTCTCGGTCAGGGCGACGGTGTCGTACAAGAGCACCGGCAAGCCGCTCGGCTACGACAGCTCGCTGACGGTCGTGCGGCGCAAGAGCGACGGCAGGGCGCTGGTCGGCTGGCACTCCTCGGTCCTCCACCCGGACCTGAAGGACGGCGACCGGCTGGTCACCGGCGCGTCCGGCACCCCGCCGGTGACGGCGCTCGACCGCGACGGCGGGAAGCTGACGGCCGCGAAGTACCCCTCCCTCGGCACCGTGCTGGACGGCCTGCGCGAGAAGTACGGCAAGACGGCGGGCGGCAAGGCGGGCGTGGAGCTGCGCGTGGTGCGCGGCAAGGAGTCCAGGGCGGCCAAGCTGTCGGACAAGACGCTGCTGGAGCTGAGCCAGGGCACTCCGGGCACGGTGCGCACCACGCTCAGCCCGGCGCTTCAGGCGTCGGCCGAGCAGCAGGTCGACAAGCGGGACCACGCCTCGGTGGTGGTCGTGCGGCCCTCGACCGGGGAGATCCTCGCGGTCGCCAACAGCGGGCACGGCTTCAACACCGCCTTCCAGGGCTCGCTGGCGCCCGGTTCCACGATGAAGGTCATCACCTCGTCGCTGCTGATCGACAAGGGCCTCGCCTCGGCGGACAAGAAGCACCCGTGCCCGAAGACGTTCACCTACGGCGGCTGGAAGTTCCACAACGACGACGACTTCGAGATCAAGGGCGGCACGTTCAAGGCGAGCTTCGCCCGCTCCTGCAACACCGCCTTCATCAGCCAGGCCAAGAAGCTGGAGAACGACGACCTGACCAAGCAGGCCCAGCAGGTCTTCGGCCTGTCCATGAACAACTGGGCGGTCGGCGTGCCGACCGTCGACGGATCGGTGCCGGTGCAGTCGGCCGCGCAGATGGCCGCCTCGCTGATCGGACAGGGCGGGGTGCGCATGAACCCGCTGAACATGGCATCGGTCGCCGCCACCGTGCAGTCGGGCGCCTTCCACCAGCCGTACCTGGTCTCCCCCGCCGTCGACCACCGGCAGCTGGCCACGGCGTCCCGCGTCCTGTCGATCAGGACGCTGTCGCAGCTGCGCGAGCTGATGCGGTACACGGCCGCGTCCGGCACCGCCGCGGAGGCGATGTCCGGGCTCGGCCCGGACTACGGCGCGAAGACCGGTTCCGCGGAGGTCGACGGCCAGAAGAAGCCCAACGGCTGGTTCACCGCCTACCGGGGCGACCTGGCGGCCGCGGGCGTGGTCCAGGCCGGCGGTCACGGCGGTGACACGGCCGGACCGATCGTCGCCGCCCTGCTGAGGCAGGGGAGCTGAGCGCCCGGGCCGCGCCGGCGCAGGGGAGCCGAGCGCCCGGGCCGCCGGCGGTCCGGCTCAGTTCACCACCGGCTCGGCCCGGTAGGTCCGGCGCAGAAAGCTGATCAGGGCCTTCGACTCGAACTGCACCACCGAGACACCGCGGTCGGAGTGGAACTCGACGACCGCCTGGACGCGTCCGCACGGCCACACCCGCACGTCTCCGCTGGCCGCGGGCGCGGTCAGACCCTGTTCGAGCAGGTCCCGGGAGCAGGTCCACTCGTGCGAGCCGGGCAGGTCGATGTGCACCGACCGCGGGTCGTCCTCGGGGTCGTAGCGCAGCAGGACGGGCACGGCCCCCGGATCCTCCTCGTCCGTGACGATATGGGCGCGTGCGTACTGTTCGACTACAGACATCGGACCGCCCTCTCACGCTCAGTCACCGAAGCGGAAGATTCGCCTCCACTTCCTATCCAATGTCCCATATTTCCCGATTTGCACCTCCCGGGGACGGAAACGACGTCTCTCTTGCAAACCCTTCGCAACAAGGCCCTAAAATCGTACGGTGCACGTACCTGACGGATTCATCAACGCCCCTGTCTCCGCCGTCACCGGAGTGGTCGCCGCCGGCGCCATCGCCGTGAGCCTGCGGGGCGCCCGCCGCGAACTCGACGAGCGCACGGCCCCGCTGGCCGGTCTGGTGGCCGCGTTCATCTTCGCCGTACAGATGCTCAACTTCCCCGTGGCGGCCGGAACAAGCGGTCATCTGCTGGGCGGCGCGCTCGCCGCGATACTCGTCGGCCCCTTCACCGGGGTGCTGTGCGTGTCGGTGGTACTGCTCATGCAGGGCGTGCTGTTCGCGGACGGCGGGCTCACCGCGCTCGGCGTGAACATCACCGACATGGCGATCGTCACCACCGTCGTCGCCTACGCCGTCTTCCGCGGGCTGCTCGCCGTGCTGCCCCGCAAGCGCCGCTCGGTCACCGTCGCCTCCTTCGTCGCCGCGCTGGTCTCGGTGCCGGCCGCCGCCGTCGCCTTCACGCTCATGTACGCGGTCGGCGGCACCACCGACGTCTCCATCGGCAAGGTGGCGACCGCGATGATCGGCGTCCACGTGCTGATCGGCCTCGGCGAGGCGGTGATCACCGCGCTCACCGTGGGCGCCGTGATCGCCGTGCGCCCGGACCTGGTGCACGGCGCGCGCGGCCTGCGGCAGCGCCTGCGCCTGCGGGTGAACGGCGAACTGGTGGACGCGCCCGCTCCCGCCGCCCCCGTGGCGGCGCGCGCCTCCCGGCGCACCCTGTGGCTGACCGGCCTGGTCACCTCGCTGGTCCTCGCCGGGTTCGTGAGCTTCTACGCCTCCGCGAACCCCGACGGCCTGGAGAAGGTCGCGCACGACCAGGGCATCGACAAGAAGACCGAGAAGCACGCCTCGTCCGACTCCCCGCTCGCCGACTACGGCGTCAAGGACGTCTCCGACGCGCGGCTGTCCGGCGGCCTCGCGGGCGTGATCGGCGTCGGCGTCACCGTCGTCGCGGGCAGCACCGTGTTCTGGGCGGTGCGCAGGCGCCGCGGCTCGGACGTCTCCCCCGCCTCGACCGCGCACACGGGCGCCTGACGTGGGAGCGGGACACGCGCACCGGCTCTACCGGCACGGGCACTCGCCGGTGCACGCCCTGCCGCCGCACGCCAAGCTGGCGGCCGCCTTCGCGTTCGTGGTCGTCGTGGTGTCGACCCCGCGGGAGGCGATGTGGGCGTTCGCGGCCTACGCAGTGCTGCTCGCCCTGGTGGCGCGCCTGGCCCGCGTGCCCGCCGGGTTCCTGCTGAAGCGGCTGCTGATCGAGGTGCCGTTCGTGGCCTTCGCGGTGCTCATGCCGTTCGTGGCCGAGGGCGAGCGGGTGCACGTCCTCGGCCTGTCGCTGAGCGTCAACGGGCTGTGGGGCGCCTGGAACGTGCTCGCCAAGGGCACCCTCGGCGTCGCCGCCTCGGTGCTCCTGGCCGCCACCACCGAGCTGCGCGAACTGCTGCTCGGGCTACAGAGGCTGAAGCTGCCGCCGCTGCTCGTGCAGATCGCCTCGTTCATGATCCGCTACGGCGACGTCATCACCGACGAGATGCGCCGGATGCGGATCGCCCGCGAGTCGCGCGGCTTCGAGGCGCGGGGCGTGCGGCACTGGGGGGTGCTCGCCAAGTCGGCGGGCGCGCTGTTCATCCGCTCCTACGAGCGCGGGGAGCGGGTGCACCTGGCCATGGTCAGCCGGGGCTACGCCGGCTCGATGCCGGTCATCGACGAGGTGACCGCCTCCCGGGCCGAGTGGCGTCACGCCCTCGCCCTCCCCTGCGCCGCCCTCGTCGTCTGTCTGCTGGGATGGGTCCTATGACTACACCTGCCTCGCTGGAGGTATCCGGCCTCGCCTTCGCCTACCCCGACGGCCACCAGGCCCTGTTCGGCGTGGACTTCTCCATCGCGCGCGGCGAACGCGTCGCGCTGCTCGGCCCCAACGGCGCCGGCAAGACCACCCTCGTGCTGCACCTGAACGGCATCCTGGGCGGCGGCACCGGCACGGTGACCGTGGCCGGGATGCCGGTCGGCAAGCGGCACATGGCCGAGATCCGGCAGAAGGTCGGCATCGTCTTCCAGGACCCGGACGACCAGTTGTTCATGCCGACGGTGCGGGAGGACGTGGCGTTCGGGCCGGCGGCCGCCGGGATCAGGGGCGCGGCGCTCGAGGAGCGGGTGCGCACCGCGCTGGACCGGGTCGGGATGGGGGACTTCGCCGACCGCCCGCCGCACCACCTGTCGTTCGGGCAGCGCCGCCGGGTCGCGGTCGCGACCGTGCTCGCGATGGAGCCGGAGATCCTGGTCCTGGACGAGCCGTCGTCCAACCTGGACCCGGCCTCCCGGCGCGAACTCGCCGACATCCTGCGCTCCCTGGACGTCACCGTCCTGATGGTCACGCACGACCTGCCCTACGCGCTGGAGCTGTGCCCGCGCTCGCTGATCCTCAGCGACGGCGTGATCGCGGCGGACGGACCCACCGGCGAGCTGCTGTCCGACGACACGCTGATGCGGGCGCACCGCCTCGAGCTGCCGTTCGGCTTCGACCCGAGGTCCGTGACGGCGGGCGCCTGACCCCCCCGGCCGCGGCAACGTCGGTGTAACGATTCCGCAGGGCCGGTACCGCCGAGGAATCGCAGGCCCGCGGACCCCGTTGCACCCTCTGTCGCAGGCGCATCGGAAGGGACGGCGGACGTGGACGTGCACGGCACAGTGGCCGAGGGCTTCGAGCCGGTGAGGCAGGCGTTCGCCGCCAACTTCGAGCTGCTCGGGGAGCGGGGCGCGGCCGTCGCCGTGTACCGGGACGGCCGTAAGGTCGTCGACCTCTGGGGCGGCACCCGGGACGTGGACGGCGCCGCACCCTGGACGCCCGGCACCGCGCAGGTCGTGCGCTCGGCGACCAAGGGCGTCGCGGCCGCCGCGCTCCTGCTGCTGCACCAGCGCGGCGAGCTGGACCTGGACGCCCCGGTCGGCGAGTACTGGCCGCAGTACAAGGCGGCCGGCAAGGAGCGCACCCTCGTCAGGCACCTGCTCGCGCACCGGGCCGGGGTGCCGGTGCTGGACCGTCCGCTGACCCCCGAGGAGGCGGCCGACCCCGATCTCGGCGCGGCGGCCGTCGCCGCCCAGGCGCCGGTGTGGGAGCCGGGCACGGACCACGGCTACCACGCGCAGACCTACAGCTGGCTCACCGGCGAGCTGATCCGGCGGATCACCGGGCGCCCGGTGGGCGCCTACATCGCCGAGGAGATCGCCCGGCCCGCCGGCGCCGAGCTGTGGCTCGGACTGCCCGAGGCGGAGCAGGCGCGCGTCGGCAGGGTCGGTCCCGTGGAGGCGCCCCAGGCGTCCGGCACGCTGCGCACCCGCCCCAAGCGGGCCGTGTCCGAGGCGTACGCCGACCCGGACTCCCTCACCCGCCGCGCCTTCGGGGCGATCACCCCGCTGCCGGACGAGAACGATCCCGCCTACCGCGCGGCCGCCCTGCCCGCCTCCAACGGCATCGCCACCGCCGACGGCCTGGCCCGCTTCTACGCCGCGCTCATCGGCGAGGTGGACGGCGGCACCCGGCTGTTCACGCCGGCGACGGTCGAACTGGCCCGCGCCGAGCAGTCGGCCGGACCGGACCGGGTGCTCGTGGTGGGCACCCGGTTCGGCCTCGGCCCCATGCTGCACGGCAGCGCCTCGCCGATGCTGTCGCTCGGCTCCTTCGGCCACCCGGGCCGCGGCGGCTCCCTCGCCTTCGCCGACCCGGAGTCCGGTGTCGCCTTCGGCTACGTGACCAACGGCTTCCGCAAGAGCGTGACGGCGGACCCGAGGGCGCAGGCGCTGGTCCGGGCGGTGCGCGCGGGGCTGTCGACGCTCGGCTGAGGAGCCGTCCGCCTCACACGTGGATCGGGTGCGAGGTCCGCCCGGACTCCGCGTCGATCTCGCCGTGCGCCTTGGTCAGCAACTGCATCGCCAGTTCGTTGAGAGCACGGGCCCCCGCGATCTCCTCGCCCACCCGGGGCTGGTTCGAGTCGACGTTGTGCCGGCTGGCGTGCCCGTGCGCCCGGACCTCGCTGCCGTCGGGCAAGCGCACCAGGGCGGCCGCCCGGGTGTGCGTGTCGTCCTCCTGGAACTCCAGCTCGATGTGCCATCCCACCGTGGTGTTCATCATGTCGGCCACCTCCGGAACCAGTGATTCCCGCTGGTTCCAGGGTGCTCCCGCACGGGCGGAACGTCACGTGGAGGCCTGGTCGCTGTCCTTGAACTCGCCCCAGCCGTGCCAGCGCTCGACCTCGACGTACGCGCTGACCCGGGGCCGGGACCGCTCCGGGTAGGGCTTGCCGGTGTAGTGCTCCGACAGCCGGTCGATGTCGGTCAGGCCCTCGTCGTCCCGCAGTTCCGCGACCCGCCCGATCAGCGTGACGTGGCTGTACCAGTCGTCGCCGGCGAGGACGGTGAGGCTGATGTGCGGATCGCGGCGCAGGTGGCGCAGCCGGACGCGGCCCTCGTCCAGGTTGACCAGCACCCGGCCGTCGTCCTGCCACAGGTACCAGGTGGCCGTGGTGACGGGCGCCCCGTCGGAGCGCACGGTGGCCATGACACAGGGGTTGGGGCGGCGCAGCAGTTCCTGGGCCTCGGGCGGCAGCGGGGGTTTCGACACGGTGCTCTCCTCGGTGTTCGTCGGTCTCGGCCGGTGTTCGTCCCGGCCTGTGTTCGTCCCGGCCCGGTGTTCGTCCCGGCCGGTCTTCGGCGGTCTCGGCCGGTCTTCGTGAGTCTCGGCCGGTGTCGGCGGGGTTCGCCCCGGCCGGTGCCCGCCGGTCTCGGCCGCGGGTGTGCGGTGCTCAGCCCGTGGGCTTGTCGTCGAAGCTGGCGAAGTAGGCGGCGGCCATGTCCTCGTCGGCGTGGCCCTGGGCGGCGGCCCGGGCGAACCGCTCGGCGGTGGCCGCGGCGACGTCGAGCCGCACGCCGCTCTGTTCGCCCGCCTGGACGATGAGCCGGGCGTCCTTCTCCGCGGTGCCCACGGCGAAGGAGGCGGGCGTCAGCCTGTCCTCCAGCACCAGGGCGGACTTGGCGCGCAGGTACCCCATGTCGAGCGGTCCGCCCTCGATGAGGCCGAAGAAGTCGTGCGGGTCCACGTCCAGCGCCTTGGCCAGGGCCAGCGCCTCGCCGGCCGCCGCGGTGACCGCCAGGACCCAGCTGTTGGCGACCAGCTTCAGCCGGCTGGCGCTGCCCGCGGCCCCGTCGTCGCCGGTCCACACGGTACGGACGCCGACCGCGTCGAAGACGGGCGCGAGCGTGTCGCGGCCCTCCCGCGGTCCGGCGGCCAGCACGGTGAGCTGACCGGCCTCGGCGGGCTGGCGGGTGCCGAGCACGGGGGCGTCGTAGAACACCAGCCCGTGCTCACCGGCGAACCGGGCCAGGTCGGCGACGAGTTCGGTGCCTGCGGTGGTGCACTGCGCCCAGCAGGCCCCGGAGCGCAGCGCCGGCGCCGCCTCGCGCATGACGTCCAGGGCGGTGCCGCCGTCGTAGAGCATGGTCAGCACGACGTCCGCGTCCTCGACCGCCTCGGCGGGCGTGCCGGTGACCCGGATCCCGTCCGAGGCCAGCGGCTCGGCCTTCTCCCTGGTGCGGTTCCAGGCCCGGACGCCGAGTCCGGCGCGGGCGATGTTGCGGGCCATCGCGGCACCCATGATGCCGGTGCCCAGCACGGCGACGGTCGGCTTGTCGGTCATGGACGGCTCCCTGTCGTACGGTTCGTGTCCCCGGGGTTCCCATCCTCGCGGTCCCGGGTCGTCTTCGTACGGATCTCCACTCCGGGCCGTTCCTTTCCACCCCGTCCGGCCTGCGGCATCGGTTCGATGCCACGGCACGCGGGCAGCGGGGACCCGGTGGAGGCCGGCGGCGTCACCCGGTCCGCTCGCGCACGTCCACCAGGTCGGCGCCGGCGTGGGCGACGAGCGCCCGCGGCTCGATCGGGAAGACCGTGTGCGGGGTCCCGGCCGCCGCCCACACCACCTCGTGCGCGAGCAGCGAGCGGTCGGCGAGGACCCGGGTGCGGGTGCGGTGCCCGAAGGGCGGCACACCGCCGATGGCGTACCCGGTGGTCTCGCGGACCAGGCCGGCGTCGGCCCGGGTGACCTTCCCGGCTCCCAGCTCCTCGCGCACCCGTTCCACGTCCACCCGCGAGGACCCGTCCATCAGGACCAGAACGGGCGCCCCGTCAACCGCGAAGACCAGTGACTTGCAGATCTGGCTCAGTGCGCAGCCGACCGCCGCGGCGGCCTCGGCGGCGGTCCGGGTGCCCTCGGGGAAGCGGCGGGCGCCGGCGAGCACCTCCTCGAGGCCGAGGGCGCGCAGGGCCTCGGCGAAACGGGGGTGGGCTCCGGATTCTTCGGCGTCAGTGGCTGCTGTCGTCATGACCCGCACGCTAGCGGCGCCCGCACGGCGCGCGCGAACGGGTTGTCACCCGGCCGGCGCGCCCGCCCCCGCGCTGAACGGAGGAGGCCGGTGAGGGCAGCCCCGTCCCCACGGAACCCTCACCGGCCGGTCTTCACGGGAAGCGGTACGTCAGGCGCGTACCAGTTCCCTGCCCGCGTCGCGGTCCGCGTCGGTGCGCAGTCCGTCGCCCTCGACGTCCACGTTGGGCAGCGCCCGGTCCAGCCACTTCGGCAGCCACCAGGCCCGCTTGCCGAGCAGCGCGAGCACCGCCGGGACGATGGCCATGCGGACGACGAACGCGTCGAAGAGGACGGCGACGGCGAGGCCGAAGCCGATCATCTTCACCATCGACTCGCTGGAGCCGATGAAGCCGGAGAAGACGGCGATCATGATGACGGCGGCGGCCGTGACCACGCGCGCCCCGTGCTTGAAGCCGGTGACGACGGCCTGCTGAGGCTTCTCCCCGTGGACGTACGCCTCGCGCATCCGGGTGACGAGGAACACCTCGTAGTCCATCGCGAGTCCGAAGACCACGCCGACCATGAAGATCGGCATCATCGACATGACCGGGCCGGTCTCCTCCACGTTCATCAGGCCCGACAGCCAGCCCCACTGGAAGACCGCGACCACGGAGCCGAGGGCTGCCGTCACGCTGAGCAGGAAGCCGAGGGCCGCCTTCAGCGGGACCAGGATCGAGCGGAACACCACGATCAGCAACAGGAACGCGAGGCCGACCACGAGGGCGAGGTACGGCAGCAGGGCGTCGTTCAGCTTCTGCGAGACGTCGATGTTCATCGCCGTGGAGCCGGTGACCAGCACCTTGGCGTCGGTGGCGGAGGTGATGTCCGCGCCCTTGCCGCGGATGGCGTGCACCAGGTCCTCGGTGGTGACCGACGACGGCTTGGAGTCGGGGACGACGGTGATCGTCGCGGTGTCTCCCGCCTTGTTGGGCGTGGCCGGGGTGACCGTGACGACGTCCTTCAGACCCTTGATCTCGTCGCCGACCTCGGTGAAGGCCGCCTTGGGGTGGTCGCTGCCCTTGGCGTC
The DNA here is from genome assembly GCF_007176755.1 of Streptomyces sp. 1-11. Taxonomy (GTDB): domain Bacteria; phylum Actinomycetota; class Actinomycetes; order Streptomycetales; family Streptomycetaceae; genus Streptomyces. Next base: position 336,466 of record NZ_BJTV01000005.1, on the reverse strand, counting down.
GACCACGACCATCAGTGGGCCGTTGAAGCCGGGGCCGAAGCCCTCGGAGAGGAGGTCGTAGGCGCGGCGCTGGGTGGTGGAGACCGGCTGGGAGCCGTCGTCGGGCAGGCCCAGCTCCAGGGAGGCGGCCGGAATGGCCGCCGCGCCGAGGCCGATCACGCCGAGCAGCAGCACGGCGACCGGGCGGCGCACGACGAAGCTCGCCCAGCGCGTGCCCATGTTCGGGCGGCCCGGCTTCTTCGGCGTCCGGCCTCCGCCGAGCAGCCTGCTCTTCTCGCCGGCCGGCTTGATCCTGCGGCCCGCGTAGCCGAGCAGCGCCGGGATCAGGGTGAGCGCGATCAGCACCGCGATGGCGACCGTGCCTGCGGCGGCGACGCCCATCTTGGTCAGCATCGGGATGTTGACCACGGAGAGGCCGACGAGCGCGATGACGACGGTCAGGCCGGCGAAGACCACCGCCGAGCCCGCCGTGCCGACGGCCCGGCCGGCCGCGTCCTCGCGCTCGCGGCCCTCGGTGAGTTCGGCGCGGTAGCGGGAGACGATGAACAGGGCGTAGTCGATGCCGACGGCGAGGCCGATCATCGAGGCCAGGATGGAGGTGGTCGAGCCCAGGTCGAGCGCGCCGGCCAGCGCGCTGATGGTGGACACGCCGATGCCGACGCCGATGATCGCGGTCAGCAGCGGGAACCCGGCCGCGAGCAGCGAGCCGAAGGTGATGACGAGGACGACCGCGGCGATCGCGATGCCGATGACCTCGCTGGAGCCGGTCTCGGGGGTCGCGGTCAGCGCGTCACCGCCGATCTCGACGGTCAGACCGGTCTCCCGCGCGTTCTGCGCGGCGGCCTTCAGGGCGTCCTTGGCGGAGTCCTCCAGCTCCATGCCGGAGACCTTGTACTTCACCGAGGCGTAGGCGATGGTGCCGTCCTTGCTGACGGCGTGCCCGGCGTAGGGGTCGGCGACGGAGGCGACCTCGGAGCCGCTGTTCAGCTCCTTCACCGCCTGGTTCACGGCCGCCTTGTTCGCCTTGTCCGTCATCTTCTCGCCGTCCGGCGCCTTGAAGACGACCCGGGCGGTGGCGCCGTCGGCGCTCATCCCGGGGTAGCGCTGTTCCAGCAGGTCGAAGGCCTTCTGGGCCTCCGTGCCGGGGATGGAGAACGAGGTGCTGCCGGCGGGCGGCGCGGAGGCCGCGCCCACCCCGGCGAGGGTGAGCAGCGCGACCCATACGAGGGCAACGAAGTGCCGTCGCCGGAAGGCGAGCCGGCCGAGTTTGTAGAGGAACGTGGCCACGAGGGCGTACTCCCGGTCAGGTCGTGGGGTTCATCAGGGCAGGGGCGATCAGCCCGACGACGTGAGCGGTGACGTCAGATGGTGGGCTTGCGGGGAGAGCGATCAGGGGATGATCAAGCTGATCGGGCTGGGGTGACGCCGAGGGCGGGGAGGACCACGGCGTCGATGTACGAGGTGAGGAAGGCCCGGGTGGGCGGCTGGTCGTCGAGCAGCGCGCGGGTGGCGAAGCCGCCGACCATCATGTGCAGCAGGAAGTCGAGCGCGGGACAGTCGGGGCGGACCTCGCCCCGGTCGATCGCGCGCCGGATCACCTGGTGGAAGCCGGAGATCTCCGGTTCCACGAGCTGGGCCCGGAAGGCCTCGCGCAGGTCGGGGTTGTTGTGCATCGCCATGGCGACGCCCCGCATGAGCGCCGAGTTCTGCTCGATGGTGCAGTCGTCCTCGAGCCGGACCAGTGCGTGCAGGTCGCCGCGGAGCGTGCCCGTGTCGATCTCACCGATCCGGTCGGGTTTGCCGTGCCGGATGGCCTTCACCACCAGCTCGGCCTTGCCGCCCCACTGGCGGTAGAGGGTGGCCTTGCTGGACCGGGTGCGGGCGGCGACGGCGTCCATGGTGAGGGCGTCGTAGCCGACCTCGCGCAGCAGGTCGAGCACGGCCGCGTACAACTCGGCCTCGCGTTCGGGCGTGATCCGACTGCGACGCGCGGCTGCGGCCTCAGTCATGTCTCTCACCTTCCCGGTGCGGCTGCCCGCTTGGAACGACACGGTTTCGTACACGACGAATGTACCCCAGCCCTAAGCGAAACGAAACGGTTTCGTTCGTGTGCTGGGTCACGCCTGTCGGATTCCCATAAGGATCCGGGGCTCTCGCAGTCCGCTCCGGTTGCTGGGCCCCCGCACCCGGAAAAGCATGGGGAGGGTGAGCTATCTGCGCCTGCCCCACCTCAACGGCGAACTGCTGTGCTTCGTGGCCGAGGACGACCTCTGGCTGGCCCCCCTCGACTCCCCCGGCCGGGCCTGGCGGCTCACCGTGGACCGCGCCAAGTGCGGCCACCCCCGCTTCTCGCCCGACGGCGGCCGCATCGCCTACGCCTCCTGGCGCGGCCTCGTGCCCGAGATCCACCTCGTCGGCGTCGACGGCGGACCGTCGCGGCAGCTCACGTACTGGGGCAGCGCCGACACCCAGGTGCGTGGCTGGACCCCGGACGGCGACATCCTCGCCGTCACCTCCCACGGCGAGCCCTTCTCCTACTTCACCTGGGCCTACAAGCTGACCACGGACGGCGCACCCGGCCGCGTGCTGCCCTGGGGCCCGGTCTCCGACATCCAGGCCGCCGACATCGACGGCGAGCGCCGGAGCCTGCTACTCACCGGCACCCCGCCGCACGAGCCGGCCTCCTGGAAGCGCTACCGGGGCGGCGCCATGGGCCGGCTCTGGCTGCACGGCCGGCGGCTGCTGCCGGACATCGGCGGGCACCTGCACTCACCCATGTTCGTCGGCGGCCGGATCGCCTTCCTCTCCGACCACGAGGGCGTCGGCAACCTCTACTCCTGCGCCTACGACGGCTCCGACCTGCGCCGCCACTCCGACCACGACGCCTTCTACGCCCGGCACGCCTCCAGCGACGGCGCACGGGTGGTCTACCAGTGCGCGGGCGGCCTGTGGCTCGTGGACGACTTCGCCCCGGACGCCGTGCCGCGCAGGCTCGACATCCGGCTGGACGGGCCGCGCGCCGGGCGCCGCCGGCACCAGGTGCCGGCCGCCCTGAACGTCGACGGCATCTCCGTGGACGAGACCGGACGGGCCAGCGCCGTCGTGGTGAGGGGCAGTCTGTACTGGCTCACGCACCGGGACGGCCCGTCCCGCACCATCACCGACACTCCCGGGGTCCGGGTCCGGCTGCCGGAGATGCTCGGCACGACCGGGCAGGTGGCGTACGTGACGGACGCCGAGGGCGAGGACGCCGTCGAGATCGCCCGGCTGCCCCGCGCCTCCGGCGACCGCGCCGCGCGCCGGCTCGCCCAGGGCGAGCTGGGCCGGGTCCTGGAGATGGTCTCCGACCCGCTGGGCGAACGGCTCGCCGTCGCCTCCCACGACGGACGGCTGCTGCTGATCGACGTCGGGGACGCACAGGAGGAGGCGGCCGGCGAGGCCGCCGCCGAGGGCCCGGCGGACTCCGGGGACCCCGGCGGCGGGACGGCCGCCGCCGTTCCGGACGGCCTGGTCACCGAGCTGGTCCGGTCCGGCAACGGGCCCGTCCGCGACCTCGCCTTCTCCCCGGACGGCTCCTGGATCACCTGGTCCCACCCGGGGATCGGCCGCTCCCTGCGGCAGATCAAGCTGGCCCGCATCAAGGACCGGCACATCGTGGACGTCACCAACGGCCGCTTCGAGGACGAGAACCCCGTCTTCACCCGCGACGGCCGCTACCTCGCCTTCCTGTCCTGGCGCGGCTTCGACCCGGTGTACGACGTCCACACCGGCGACCTGTCCTTCCCGCTGGGCTGCCGCCCCTATCTGGTCCCGCTCTCCTCGGCGACCCCCTCGCCGTTCGCCCTGAACCCCGAGGGCCGCCCGGCCGCCGGGGGACTGGACCCGCTCGAGGACGAGGGCGGCGGGGAGGGCGGCGCGGTCACGGTGGAGGTGGAGGGCCTGGAGAACCGGGTGACGCCGTTCCCGGTGGTCGCCTCCAAGTACTCCGCGCTGTACCCGGTGGCCGGCGGGGGCCTGGTCTGGCTGCGCTGGCCGATCTCCGGCGCGCTCGGCGAGACCTTCGCCAACCCGGCCGACATCAGCGGCCGCCCGACGCTCGAGTACTTCAACATCGCCAAGGCCAAGAAGGCCGAACTCGTCGACCACATGGACTGGTTCGCGGTGAGCGGGGACGGGACCCGGCTGGTGGTGGTCGACGAGGGCGACCTGCGGGCGGTGCCGTCGACCGAGACCGGCGACGGCGACACGACCGTCTGGATCGACCTGCGCCGCATCGTGCACCACGCCGACCCGCCCGCCGAGTGGCGCCAGGCCTACGACGAGGCCGGCCGGCTCATCCGCGCCTACTTCTGGGACCCCGGGATGTGCGGCATCGACTGGGACGCGGTGCTCGACCAGTACCGCCCGCTGGTCGAACAGGTCGCCTCCCCCGACGACTTCGCCGACCTGCTGCGCGAGGTCCTCGGCGAGCTGGGCACCTCGCACGCCTACGTCACCGCCGCCCGCCGCAACGAGGGCCCGGCCCAGTACCAGCGCTGGCAGGGCCTGCTCGGCGCCAACCTGGTCGAACGGCACGGCGGGTGGGCGGTCAAGCGCATCCTGCCCGGCGACTCCTCCGACTCCAAGGCACGCTCGCCGCTGGCCGGCACGGGCATCCGCGAGGGCGCCCTGCTGACCCACGTCGACGGCCGTCCCGTCGACCCGCTCACCGGGCCCTACCCGCTGCTCGCCGGGTCGGGCGGCACGACGACGGAACTGACCTTCGCCCCGCCGCCGGGCGAGCCGGGGCGGCCCCGGCGGGTCGCCATTGTGCCGCTCGTCGACGAGCGTCCGCTGCGCTACCAGGACTGGGTGGCCAAACGCCGCGAGGTCGTGCGGGAGTTGAGCGGCGGCCGGTGCGGGTACCTGCACATCCCCGACATGGGCGGCTCCGGCTGGGCCCAGTTCAACCGGGACCTGCGCATGGAGGTCTCCCGACCGGCGCTCATCGTGGACGTGCGCGGCAACGCGGGGGGGCACATCAGCGAACTCGTCATCGAGACCCTCAGCCGGACGATCCTCGGCTGGGACCTGACCCGCAACGCCCAGCCGGTGTCGTACACCTCGAACGCGCCCCGGGGCCCGATCGTGGCCCTGGCCGACGAGGCGACCTCCTCCGACGGCGACATGATCACCGCCGCCTTCAAACTGCTGAAGCTGGGGCCGGTGGTCGGGCAGCGCACCTGGGGCGGCGTGGTCGGCATGACGGGCCGGCACCGGCTCGGCGACGGCACGGTCATCACGGTGCCGATGAACGCGGCCTGGTTCGACGCCTACGGCTGGTCCGTGGAGAACCACGGCGTCACCCCGGACCTGGAGGTCCTGCGCACCCCCCTGGACTGGGCCGAAGGCCGCCACGCCCAACTCGACGACGCGGTCCAACTGGCCCTGGAACTCCTGCAGACCAACCCCGCCGCCAGCCCCCCGGACTACACCGACGTCCCCCACACCCCCCGCCCACCCCTCCCACCGAGACCCTGATCTTCCAAGGGGCGCGGGCAACTGCGCGATCTCCAGGGGCGCGGGGAACGGCGCAATCCTTAGGGGCGCGGGGAACTGCGCAATCCTTAGGGGCTGGGGAACTGCGCAATCCTTAGGGGCTGGGGAACTGCGCGATCTTTTAAGGGGCGCGGGGAACTGCGCGACCAGCCCCCACCCACCCGCACCCGACAACCCACCCCCGACACCCCCGCCCCCAACACGCCACCGCTGAAAAACCCGAGCGCACCAACGCCCCGCTCCAACACCCGAACGCCCCCCAGACCAACAAAGGGAGGGGCGCCCCCCAAAAACCTCGGAGGGCACCCCAAGCCGCCAACCCGGCCGAAGCCGAGCGCAGCGCTACGCGTCGTAGTCGGCGTCGAAGCGGTCGTCCATCTCCCGCTGCGAGTCGTCCTCGCGCATGTTGCGACCCCGCTCAGGCTGCTGGTGGCCTCGCTGACCCTGCTGCGGCCCGTGCTGACCCTGCTGCTGACCACGCTGGCCCTGCTGCTGGCCGCGCTGGCCGGCCTTCTCCCGGGTGGCCTGGCCGGCCTGGCCGGCCTTCTCCCGGGCCTGGCCGACCTTCTCGCGGGCCTGGTCCTGGAAGTCGCTGGTCTTCTCGGTGAACTGGTCCTTCATACCCATGTGGGTTCACTCCCGAAGTGGGTGGGGGGTTGGCCCCCGGTGGGGCCTCGACCAGATTCACACGGCCCAACACGCTCCGCATGTCGATCAGTTACGCAGCGTAGCCCGGGCCGCCTCGTCCGCCTCCCCACCTGCGCCGACGAGCCCGGAACGCATCCCCTGGAGCCGCGGCGCGAACCGCCGCATCTCCCGCTGGCCGACGGTTCCGATGAGCGCCGGCAGGTACCCGCGCACCCCCTGCATGCCCCGCAGCCACCACTGCCCGTACACGTGCGCCGAGCGCCGCTCGATGCCCTCGACGAGCCGGTCCACCGCCGGGCCCAGCGGGTACGTCTTGTTCGACGGCCACGGCAGCCGCTGCCTGAGCTCCCGCATGACGTCGTCCTGGTCGGCGCCGCGCACCATGTCGGTGTCGGTCCAGGACAGGTACCCGACGCCGACCCGGACGCCCTGGTAGCCGACCTCGGCCCGCAGGCTGTGCGCGTAGGCCTCCACGCCCGACTTGGAGGCGCAGTACGCCGACATCATCGGCGCCGGGGTGATGGCGGCGAGCGAGGCGATCTGCAGCAGGTAGCCCCGGCTCTCGACCAGCACCGGCAGGAACGCGCGGGCCGTGACCGCCGAACCGATCAGATTCACCTCGATCACCCGCCGCCACGCCTCCGGGTCGGAGTCGATGAAGGGCCCCCCGGTCGCCACGCCGGCGTTGGCGACGACGATGTCGACCTTGCCGAAGCGCTCCTTCACCTCCCGCGCCACCCGGCTCATCGCCTCGTGGTCGGTGACGTCGGCGTACCAGTGGGCGCTCTCGCTGTGCAGCCGCCCGGAGACCTCCTTGAGGGCGTCCTCCTCCAGGCCGACCAGCGCGACCCTGGCGCCGCGCGCGGAGAGTTTGCGGGCGAGCAACTCGCCGACGCCGCGCGCCGCTCCGGTGACCACGGCGACCTGTCCTTCGAGGCTGACCCTGCTCATGCGCCCTCCTTGATCTGCTGCACGACGTCGGTACGGGAGTCGGGGGTGTCCCCCGTGACGTAGGTGGTGACGAGCTCCCGGATCCGCCCGGTCACCTGCTCCGGGGCCTCGACGGGAGACATGTGGCCGACGCCGGGCAGCTCGGTGAGCCCGAGGCACCGCGGCAGGGCCGCGACCAGCGCGTGGGCGTGCACGACGGGTGTGAGCCGGTCGGCGGCGCCGTGCACGACCGCGGTGGGCACCCGCAACTGCCGTACCCCGTGGTCGAGGTCGAGCGTGGCGAGCATGCCCGCCCAGGCGTGGCGCACGGTGCGCGGGCAGGCGTGCACGATCCGCGCGCAGGCCTCCACCATGTGCGGGGCCGAACCGGCGCCCATGGTCCCGTACTTGAGGACGCGCATCGCCAGGGGTGTGACCGGGCCGAGCGGGGCGCGCGAGCTGAGCACGCGCCCGGTGAGCCAGGTGCGGGCCCGTCCGGCGCGCAGCGGCACCACCCGCGCCTCGGCGACCAGCCGGGAGCTGCCGGTGCTGCACAGCAGGGCGGCCGCGGCGTGCTCGCGGAAACGGGGGCGCGCGGAGGCGGCCATGACCGTCATCCCGCCCATGGAGTGGCCGACCACGAGGGCCTTCTCCCCCGGCGCCAGGGTCTGGGCGAGCACCGCCTCCAGGTCGTCCGCCAGCGCCTCGGTGGTGCAGGCGTGGCTCGCCGGGCTGCGCCCGTGCCCACGCTGGTCGTATGCGATCACCCGGTGGTCGGCCGCCAGGTCCCTGATCTGCGCCGCCCAGAAGGCGGTCGAGCAGGTCCAGCCGTGGGCGAGGACGACGGGCGGGGCGTCCTCGGGGCCGTGCACCTCGGCGTGCAGCCGGGCGCCGTCGGCGGAGACGACGGTGAGGGTGCGGGCCGGCACCGGCGGGGCGCAGGGGCCTGCGGCCGTCTCGGCGGTCCGGCTCATACGGCGGCCTCGCTCTGCCGCCCGGTCACCGGGCCGGCGTCGGCGACGGGGGCGCCGGCCGGCCGGACGACCTCGTACTCCGCCAGGTCGACCCGCCGGGTCGCGCGCCGGAACTCCGCCGTCGTACCGGGCCAGATGGTGGTGTTGCGGCCGCTGGGGTCGAGGTACCAGCTCGTGCAGCCGCCGGTGTTCCACACGGTCCGCTTCATGCGCTCCTGGACCTTGTGGTTCCAGGCGTCGACGGCGGCGGGCCGCGCGTCGAGGGCGGCGCGGCCTCCGAGCACGTCGAGCTGGCGCAGGTAGTCCGCCATGTAGTTGAGCTGGGACTCGATCATGAGGATCATCGAGGAGTTGCCGAGGCCGGTGTTGGGCCCGATGATCGTCATCCAGTTGGGGAACCCGGCGGCCGAGGCGCCGCGCAGCGCCCGCATGCCGCCCTTCCAGGTCTCGGCGAGCGTGGCGCCCTCCGCCCCGACGACACGCTCGGCGATGGGCATGTCCGTGACGTGGAAGCCCGTGCCGAAGACGATCGCGTCGACCTCCGCCTCGCTGCCGTCGGCCGCGACCACCGTGGAGCCGCGGACCTCGCTGAGCCCGCTGGCGACCACGTCCACGTTGGGCCGGGCCAGCGCCGGGTAGTACTCGCTGGAGAGCAGGATCCGCTTGCAGCCGATGCGGTAGTCGGGGGTGAGCTTGGCGCGCAGCGCCGGGTCCTTCACGGCGCGGCCCATGTTCCGCTTGGCGAGCTGCTCGACCAGGCCGAGTTCGTCGGGGTGCTTGGTGAACGCCTGCACCTGCAGTTCCCGGATGCCCCACAGCACCCCGCGCCTGAGCCGGGTGGTGAACGGCAGCGCCTGGTGCAGCCGGCGTTCGGCCGCGCTGATGGCGCGGTCCATGCGCGGCATCACCCAGGGCGGGGTGCGCTGGAAGAGCGTGAGCCGGCCGACCTGGCGCTGGATGGCGGGCACGATCTGGATGGCGGAGGCCCCGGTGCCGACCATGGCGACGCGCTTGCCCCGCAGGTCGTAGTCGTGGTCCCAGCGGGCCGAGTGGAACACCTTGCCGGGAAAGGACTCCAGCCCGGGGATCTCGGGGATCTTCGGGTCGGACAGCGGCCCGGTGGCGGAGACCACGACGTCGGCGGTGAGCGTGCCCCGCGCGGTCTCGATCTCCCAGCGCAGGAGCTCGCCGTCCCACCGCATCACCTTCACCTCGGCGCCGAAGCGGATGTGCGGGCGCAGCCCGAAGAGGTCGGTGACGTGCTCCAGGTAGGCGCGGATGTGCTGCTGCCCGGAGAAGGTGCGCGGCCAGTCGGGGTTGGGCGCGAAGGAGAAGGAGTAGAGGTGGGAGGGCACGTCGCAGGCGCACCCGGGGTAGCTGTTGTCCCGCCAGGTGCCGCCGACGCTGTCGGCCCGCTCCAAGACGACGAAGTCGGTGATCCCCTCGCGGCGCAGCCGCACCGCGGCCCCCAGTCCGCCGAAACCGGACCCGATCACCGCCACCCGTACATGCTCGTGCTCGGCCATCCCGAAGCCTCCACGCATCGCCTTGACTCTGCCAGTGAACACTGGCGCAATGGGACTGTAGAGCAGTGGCGTACCGAGCGGTAGGGGGCGGGAAAGGGAAAGTTACCGGCGGTACAACATAGGCTGCGACCGTGACGGACGACGGCGGACACGAGGACGAGCAGGGCGGCGCGGCGCGCGAGTACCGCATGGAGGAACTGGCCCGCCTGGCCGGCATCACCGTGCGCACCCTGCGCTTCTACCGCGAACGCAAGCTGCTCCCGCCACCGCGCCGCGAGGGCCGCATCGCCTGGTACGACGACCATCACCTGGCCCGCCTGCGCACCATCGCCGCCCTGCTGGAGCGCGGCCACACCCTCACCGGCATCGCGGAGCTCGCCGAGGCCCTCGACCAGGGCCGCGACGTCGCCGACCTCCTCGGCGTCGGCACTCCCACCGAGGAGGAGCCGGTCCGCCTCACCCCCGAGGAGCTCGCCGCCCGCTTCGAGGGCGAGGTCACCCCGGAGAACCTGGCCGCCGCCATGGACCTGGGCTACCTGGGCACCGACGGCGACGAGATCGTCCACATCAGCCGCCGCCTGCTGGACGTCTCCTCCGCCCTGGTCCGCGAGGGCATACCCCTGGCGGAGGTCCTGGCGGCCGGCAAGCGCGTCCGCGAACACGCCGACGCCCTCGCCGCCCTCTTCACCGACATGATCCTCCGCCACGCCCCCGAGGAGGACCTCCACCGCCTGCGCCCCCTGGCCCGCAGCGTCGTCGAGGCGGAACTCTCCCTGGCCCTGGACCGGCGGATCAGCAAGCGGGGCTGAGCGGGCCCCAGGCGGGGGCCTACAGGTCGTACACCACGGTCACCGGCGCGTGGTCGCTCCACCGCTCGGCGTGCGTGGCGGCGCGCTCGACGAACCCCTTGACCGCCCGGTCCGCGAGCCCCTGGGTGGCCGCGTGGAGGTCGATCCGCCACCCGGAGTCGTTGTCGAAGGCGCGCCCCCGGTACGACCACCAGGTGTACGGGCCCTCGACGTCCGGGTGCAGGGCGCGCACGACGTCCACGTAGCCGCCGTCCCCGGCGGTGAGGACCCGGGTGAGCCACTGGCGCTCCTCCGGCAGGAAGCCCGAGTTCTTGGTGTTGCCGCGCCAGTTCCTGAGGTCGGCCTGCTGGTGGGCGATGTTCCAGTCGCCGCAGACCAGCACGTGGCGTCCGTCGGCGGCGGCCCGTTCGCGCAGCTCCTTGAGGTACGCGAGGAACTCGCCCATGAAGCGCATCTTCTCGTCCTGGCGCTCGGTGCCCACCTCACCGGAGGGGAGGTAGAGGGAGGCGACGGTGACGCCTGGCAGATCGACCTCCACGTAGCGGCCGCTGCCGTCGAACTCGGCCGAGCCGAAGCCGGTCCGGACGCGGTCGGGTTCCCGGCGCGTGTACAGGGAGACGCCCGCGCGCCCCTTGGCGGCGGCCGGGGCGTGCACGACGTGCCAGCCGTCGGGCTGCCGCACCTCCTCCGGCAGCTGCTGCGGCTCGGCGCGCACCTCCTGCAGGCAGACCACGTCCGCGGAGGTCCGGGCCAGCCACTCCACGAAGCCCTTCTTGGCGGCGGCCCGCAGTCCGTTCACGTTCACCGAGGTCACAGTCAGCACCAGGGCACGATACCGGCACACTGGACGAGGTCAGTTTTCCCCTATGCATAGAAGTACGATGCCCAGTATGAATATTCGCCGTGTCCGTTTCGACCACCCCGACGCCGTCAAGCTCAACGACGAGGTCCAGGCCGAGTACCACCTGCGCTACGGCGACGGCGGCGACGCCACGGTGCTCGACGCCACCGACTTCGACTCGCCCCGGGGCGCGTACCTGATCGCGTACGACGAGCGCGACCGGCCGGTGGCCACCGGCGGCTGGCGCAGCCAGGACAGCAACGGCGAGGGCAACGAGGACGGCGACGCCGAGCTCAAGCGCATGTTCGTGGTGGCCGGGATGCGCGGCCGGGGCCTCGCCCGGCGCATCCTCGCGGCCCTGGAGGAGGACGCTCGCATAGCCGGCCGCGTCCGCATGGTCCTGGAGACCGGCACCCAGCAGCCCGAGGCCATCGCCCTGTACACGTCGAGCGGTTACGAGCCCTGCGCCAAGTTCGGCTACTACCGCCACCACGAGGAGAGCCTCTGCTACGCGAAGCGGCTGTGAACACGATGAAGCCCCAGTCGGCTTTCGCCGACTGGGGCTTCATGATGCGTGGACCTGAGGGGATTTGAACCCCTGGCCCCCTCGATGCGAACGAGGTGCGCTACCGGACTGCGCCACAGGCCCTTGCAACGAGTGAAACTCTAGCATCCCCGTCGGGGTGCTTGGAAATCCGTTCCCTGACTGGTCAGGGGCGGGCTTCCCGGGGGTGACGGCTGTCACTCGTTGGCCGCGCGCGGCCGGTCGCCGTCCTCGTACTGGTCGAAGAGCGGGGTGCGTCCGCGGTCCCGCGTCCGGCGCGCGGCGGCCGGCCCGGAGGCGGTCCCGCGCGAGCGGGTCCGGGCGTGCGGGACGGAGTCGCCGCGGCCGTCCTCCGGCCCGCCCCCGGCGGCGGCCGGCCGGTCCGTCCCGGCGTCCGGAACGGCGCCGTCCTGCTCCGGCACCAGGGGGCCGGAGCGCGCCGAACTCCAGGTGTCGGGTGCGCCGAGATCGACCCCGGAGGCGGCCCGGGGTGCGACCGGTGCGGTCACGTACGTCGGCAGCGGCACGGGGACCGGGTCCCAGCTGTCGCCCTGGCCGGGCCGGCGCTGCCGCTCGCGCTGCTGGTCGACCCACTCGGCGTGGTCGGTCTGCTCGACGAGGGCGCGGCGGTCGGCGGCGAGCGCGGACATGCCGGGGTCGGTCGCGACGGCCGGCTCCTCGTCCGGTTCGCCGGCGGCCGGGCCGGCGTCCAGGGGCGCGCGCCGGCGCGGCTGGCGCTCGCGCAGGCTGCGGGCGGCGTCCTCGGCGCGGCGGCGGTCCATCTGGTAGGCGAACCGGCGGCGTTCCTGGATGCGCAGGTACGCGATGTACCCGCTGAGCATGAGCGCGGGCACGCCGGGCGCCCACAGGAAGGCGAGGCCGCCGACCGCGGCGACGATGGCGCCTGCGGTGAAGGCGAGGAAGAGCATCACGGTGGTGCGCCGACGGCGCGCGAGCACCTTCGAGCGCCGGGCACGCGCTGCGGCCGCCTGTGCCGAGGCCGTGTTCCGGGGGGCGGGCACCCGCGCCTGCCCCTGGGCCTGCGCCTCCCCTTGCGCCTGCGCGGGCACGGACACGGAGCCCGTCGCGGAGCCGGACGCGGGGGCGGAGGACCTGGGTGGGGAGGCGGACGACTGGGCCGCCGGGCCGCCGGGCCGGTCGCGCGCCGGTTCCGCCGGGTCCGCCTGCTCGGCCGGGTCCGCCTGCTCGGGGCCGGTACCGGCGTGGACCTGACGGCGGGTGGGAGGCATGGCGAAGGCCCGGACGTCCACCGAGTCGGTGGCGGCGTCCGGTTCACCGGTGTCCGGCTCCCCCTCCTGGGTGGAGCGCGCCCGCAGGTCCTTGGCGTACCGGCGCTCCATGCCCGCCCGTCCGGACAGCAGCCGGATGGCGGTGCTGAAGCGTTCCGTCGGACGGGCCTCGTTCAGCTCGTCCTGCCTACGGAGCCACATCGGCACCAAGTAGGCGGCCCAGGCCCCGACGATGACTGCGTAGATGAGGCCGCTGCTGCTCACGTCTCACACGGTAGAGGGGTTTGCGTGAGGCCATCCGCCAATTGGGCCGGTGTGTCGCACGATCTGGCTGATATTTCGAGCTTTTTTTGCGACCGATGCGATCAGTGGACCACGCAAGTCGCGAATTGAATGACGCTTGAAGGGGCACCCGACGGTCAATTTCGAACACATATTCAATTTCCGGGTCACGCGGGATTCCGCGGGGTGTTCTCGTGCCGGGTGTTCTCGTGCCGGGTGTTCTCGTGCCGCCCCCGCCCGGAGCGGGCCCGCTGCCAGCGCCCGAGCAGACCCTCGGGCACCTCCTCCGCCGTGAGCGCGTAGACGAGGTGGTCGCGCCAGGCCCCGTCGATGTGCAGATAACGCGGCCGCAGCCCCTCCTCGCGGAATCCGAGTTTCTCCACGACCCGGCGGCTGGGCCGGTTCTCGGGGCGAATGCAGACCTCCAGGCGGTGCAGGCCGACGGTGCGGAAACAGTGGTCGACCGCGAGCGCGACGGCCGTCGGCATCACCCCGCGCCCGGCCACCGCCTCGTCCACCCAGTACCCGACGTGCCCCGAGCACATCGACCCCCAGGTGATCCCGGCGACCGTCAACTGCCCGACGAGCTGCCCCTGGTACTCGATGACGAACGGCAGCATCCGGCCCGCGTTGGCCTCGGACCTGAGGTGCCTGACCATCTGCCGGTACGTCGGCCGGTGGGTGATCGGCCCGCTCGGTGTGGGCGGCGGGATGGTGGCCTCCCAGGGGCGCAGCCAGTCCCGGTTGCGCCGGTTGACCTCGCGCCAGACCCGCTGGTCGCGCAGCTTTATCGGCCGGAGGACGACATCGCCGTCCGCCAGCACGACGGGCCAGGACGCGCCGTTCAGCTCGCACCCCCGCTGCCGGCCCCGGGTCTGGGGTGGTCACCGCCGCGGAGCTGGTCGACGGCGTGCACCAGCAGCGGCTCCAGGACGGCGAGCCCGTCCCTGACCCCCCCGCTGGAACCCGGCAGATTGACGATCAGCGTCCGCTCCGCCACCCCGGCCAGCCCGCGGGAGAGCGCGGCGGTGGGCACCTTCTCCCGGCCGAACGCCCGGACGGCCTCGGCGATGCCGGGCACCTCGCGGTCGATCACCAGGCGGGTCGCCTCGGGGGTGCGGTCGGTGGGCGAGATGCCGGTGCCGCCGGTGGTCACGACCACGTCGTACCCGGCCGCCACGGCCTCCCGCAGCGCAGCCGCCACCGGATCCCCGTCGGGCACGACCCGCGGCCCGTCGACGGCGAACCCGAGGCCCCTGAGGGCCTCGGCGATCAGTGGGCCGCCCTTGTCCTCGTAGACCCCGGCGGCAGCCCGGTTGGAGGCGGTGACGACCAGCGCGCGGTACGTTCCGCCGCTCATGCCCGGCCCCAGTCGCCCGACTTGCCGCCCGTCTTCTCCTCGACGCGTACGTCCGTGATGACCGCTCCCTTGTCGACCGCCTTGACCATGTCGATCACGGTGAGCGCGGCGACCGTCACCGCGGTGAGGGCCTCCATCTCGACGCCCGTGCGGTCCGTCGTCTTCACGGTGGCCTCGATCCGCACGGCGTCGTCCGCGACCGACAGGTCCAGTTTCACACCGGACACCGACAACGGGTGGCACAGCGGGATGAGGTCGGGGGTGCGCTTGGCGCCCATGATGCCCGCGATGCGCGCGGTGGCCAGGGCGTCGCCCTTGGGGACGCCCTCGCCGCGCAGCAGTTCCACCACCCTGGGCGAGACGAGGACCCGGCCGCTCGCGCGCGCGGTGCGGGCTGTCACGTCCTTGCCGGAGACGTCGACCATGCGGGCCGCGCCCGCCTCGTCGATGTGCGTCAGTCGGTCCTGTGCGGCGGCTCCGGGGGTGTCCCCCCGGGAAGGCTCAGTCATGCTGTGTGGCGCTCCCGGTCCGGGCCCGTGACGGTGCGGTCGCACGGGCCTGCTGTGCGCGACACGGTACCGCCAAGCCGGACCGGGCACCGGGCCAGGACCCCTGGGGGCCGCTCAGCCCAGCAGCACGACCTCGACCTCGGCGCCCGGCTCGACGCGGTCCGCCTCCTCGGGGACGACGATCAGCGCGTCGGCGTGCGCCAGCGCCGCGACGAGGTGGGAACCGGCGCCGCCCACGGGGGTCACCTTGCCGTCGGCGTAGCTGCCGCGCAGGAACTGCCGCCGCCCCTTGGGCGAGCGCAGCGGCGCGTCCGCCGTGAGGGTGGCCCTGGCCCGCGGCCGGTGGACGTCGTCCAGGCCCATCAGGGTGCGGATGGCCGGACGGACGAACAGCTCGAAGGAGACGTACGAGGAGACGGGGTTGCCGGGCAGGGCCAGTAGCGGGGTGTGGTCGGGGCCGATGGAGCCGAAGCCCTGGGGCTTGCCGGGCTGCATGGCGAGCTTGCGGAACTCCACCCCGCTGCCCGGCTCGTCCTCGTCCCCGGCGTACGACAGCGCCTCCTTGACCACGTCGTACGCCCCGACGCTCACCCCGCCGGTGGTGACCAGCAGGTCGGCGCGGATGAGCTGGTCCTCGATGGTGGACCGGAGGACGTCGGCGTCGTCGGCGACGGCGCCGACCCGGTAGGCGATCGCGCCGGCGTCCCGGGCGGCCGCGGTGAGGGCGAAGCTGTTGGAGTCGTAGATCTGGCCGTGGGCCAGTGTCTCGCCGGGCTGGACGAGTTCGCTGCCGGTGGACAGCACGACCACGCGCGGCCGCGGGCGGACCCGCACCGTGCCCCGGCCGATCGCGGCCAGCAGGGCGATCTGGGGCGGGCCGAGGACCGTCCCGGCCTCCAGGGCCAGGGCGCCGG
This sequence comes from Streptomyces sp. 1-11, assembly GCF_007176755.1. Taxonomy (GTDB): domain Bacteria; phylum Actinomycetota; class Actinomycetes; order Streptomycetales; family Streptomycetaceae; genus Streptomyces. The sequence continues at coordinate 320,341 of NZ_BJTV01000005.1, read as the reverse complement.
CCTTCACGTCGCTGCCCGTGGCCCGCACGTGCGCGCGTGCCTCGGCGGGCCGGTGCACGCGCACCTGCCCCTCGGCGCCCTCGGGCGCCAGGCTGCGCGACCGCATCCCGGTGACGGGTCCCTCGCCGAGCCCGCCGTCGGTCCACTCGACGGGGACGACGGCCTCGGCGCCGGGCGGCAGCGGGGCGCCGGTCATGATGCGGGCGGCCTGGCCGGGCCCGATCCGCACCGGCGCGCCCGGGCCCGCCGCGACGTCGCCGACGACCTCGAGGACGGCCGGGAACTCCTCACTGGCGCCCTCGACGTCCGCGACCCGCACCGCGTACCCGTCCATGGAGCTGTTGTCGAACGGCGGCAGGGAGACCGGCACCGTGATGTCGTCGACCAGGACGCAGCCCTGGGCGTCGAGCAGTTGCAGCTCGATGGGTTCGAGGGGGCGGACGCCGGCGAGGATGTCCTGCAGGTGGTCGTCCACCGACCACAGGTCGTCCGGGCCGGCGGGGCGGGTCGCGGCGCTGCTCAACGTTGCTGCATCTCCTCGGCTACGTAACTGCGGAGCCAGGTCCGGAAGTCCGGGCCCAGGTCCTCACGTTCGCACGCCAGTCTGACAATGGCACGCAGATAGTCGCCACGGTCGCCGGTGTCGTAGCGGCGGCCCTGGAAGACGACGCCGTGCACCGGGCCGCCGACCTTCTCGTCCTCGGTGAGCTGCTGGAGGGCGTCGGTGAGCTGGATCTCGCCGCCGCGGCCGGGCTCGGTCTTGCGGAGTATGTCGAAGACGTGCGGGTCGAGGACGTAGCGGCCGATGATCGCGTAGTTGGACGGGGCGTCGGCCGGGTCGGGCTTCTCGACCAGGCCGGTCACCTTGACCACGTCGCTGTCGGGGGTGGTCTCCACGGCCGCGCTGCCGTAGAGGTGGATCTGCTCGGGCGCGACCTCCATGAGCGCGACCACACTGCCGCCGTGCCGCTCCTGGACCTCGATCATGCGCTGGAGCAGCGGGTCGCGGGGGTCGATCAGGTCGTCGCCGAGGAGCACGGCGAAGGGCTCCTGGCCGACGTGCGGGGCCGCGCACAGCACGGCGTGGCCGAGGCCCCTGGGGTCGCCCTGGCGCACGTAGTGCATCGTGGCCAGGTCGCTGGACTCCTGCACCTTGGCGAGCCGCTCGGCGTCGCCCTTCTTCTCGAGCGCCGATTCGAGCTCGTAGTTGCGGTCGAAGTGGTCCTCGAGGGGACGCTTGTTGCGTCCCGTGATCATGAGAACGTCGTCGAGCCCCGCCGCCACGGCCTCCTCGACCACGTACTGGATCGCCGGCTTGTCCACGACCGGCAGCATCTCCTTCGGAGTGGCCTTGGTGGCCGGCAGGAACCGGGTGCCGAGGCCCGCTGCGGGAATGACAGCCTTGCTGATCCTGGGGTGCGCCTGAGTCATGGCCGCAACCTTATCCGGTGCCTTTGCGGGGAATCCGCGGCTCCGGCCAATAGGCCCTCATATGAGCAGATTAAGAGAAGGGTGCAGAACGACCAGTGGAACACGACGGACGCGCGGCCGAGTCTGACAAGCGAACGTTGCGGCGGGGGTTCCTCGCGGTGAGGAACGGGTTGCCGGAGGATGTCGTCCGGGCGGCGGCCGACGCGCTGGCCTGGCACGCCCTCGACCTGCCGGAACTGGCGGACGCGCGCACGGTGGCGGCCTACGTCTCCGTCGGCGGGGAGCCCGGCACGCTCGCGCTGCTGGACGCGTTGCGCGCGCGGGGCGTGCGCGTGCTGCTTCCCGCGCTCCTGCCCGACAACGACCTGGACTGGGGCGAGTACACCGGTCCCGGCTCCCTCGCGCGGATTCGACATGGCGGGAAAATGGCCCTGTTCGAGCCCGCCGGCGAGCGTCTCGGCCCGGCCGCGGTGACCGGAGCGGACGTCGTCCTGCTGCCCGGGCTCGCGGTCGACGCGCGCGGGATGCGCCTGGGGCGCGGCGGGGGGTCGTACGACCGGGTGCTCGCGCGTCTGGAGCGCGCGGGCGCGGGGCCGGCGCTGGTGGTGCTGCTCTACGACGCCGAGGTGGTCGACCGGGTTCCGGCGCAGGCCCACGACCGGCCCGTGCACGCGGTGGTGACGCCGTCGGGCGTGCGCCGCTTCACGGGGGCATAGGCCCCTGGTACGGCGGACGGCCCTCCACGCGCGCGTGGAGGGCCGTCCGGGCCGTTCGTGCGTCAGTGCCTCACGGCCTGAGGACGAGGGTGTCGCTCGTGCTCCTGCCGACCGCCGCGTCCGAGAAGGCCCAGGGCAGCAGCTCACCCTTGGCCCACTTGCCGGTCTGGTCCGTGTAGTGCGCGCTGAAGGCGTGCCCGGAGGCGCCGGTCAGGTTGATCCACTTGGACTTGTCGAGGTCGGCGAGGTTGACCACCATCCGCATGGACGGCACCCACACGACGTTGTAGCCGCCGGCGGCGTTCCAGCCGGAGGCGTTGACGGTGGCCTCGCCGCCGCTGAGCTTCCAGGGACCGCGGTTGAGGACGTACTGCAGGGCCTTGGGGCCCGCGGTGCCGAGCGTCTGGTTCTTCAGGAACAGGCGGTGCAGCCGGCCCCAGCTCCAGGTGTCGATGTCCTTGCCGAGCTTGGAGGTCAGCTCCCAGCGGGCGTCGATCATGGCGCGGGCGAACAGGGTGTCGCGGTCGGTCCCCGCGGGGCGCGTGCCCCGCTCGGGCGTCTTCCACCAGTCGCTGTCCGGCTTGTCCATCAGCTTGTTCACGACCTCGAACCAGCGGTCGCCGCCGTCGGGCTGCGCCTGGTCGGCGTCGCGCTCACCGCACTCGCGCACCTTGCCGTCGTCGTCGACCGGCCCGGTGCTGTCGGTCTTGTCGACCCACAGGCACTGGCCCTTGACGCGCAGCTCCTTGGGGAGCTTGTTGCCGAAGGCGAGCTTGAGGATGTTGCGCCAGACGGCGTTGAAGTAGGCGGCGGCCGCGGAGTCGGCGTCCTGGGTGTAGTCCCAGCCCTCCAGCAGCTTCTGGGCGTCGCGGACCGACTTGTCGTCCAGGTTGATCTTCAGCAGCGTGGGCACCAGGCGGCTGGCGATCTGGCTGCTGTTGTCCATCTGCATCTGGCGCATGTCGTCGGTGGAGATCTTGCCGCCGTCCTTGATCTTGTTGTCGATCAGGGAGGTGATGCGCTGACTGCGGGTGCCGTAGCCCCAGTCGGTGGTCAGCGTGTAGGGGTACTTGTCCTTGTCGACCACGGCCTGGTTGGCGGTGACGATGTAGCCGCGCTCGGGGTTGTACTCGTAGGGCAGCTCTTCGTCCTTGATGAAGCCGGTCCAGCGGTACTTGGCGTCCCAGCCGGGCACCGGGACGGAGCCGTCGGCGGCCGAGGAGCGGGTGGGGATCTTGCCGGGCAGCGTGTAGCCGATGTTGTCCTTGGTGTCGGCGTAGATCAGGTTCTGCGAGGGCACGTCGAACAGGGCCGCCGCCGCGCGGAAGTCGCTCCAGTCGGCCGCCTTGTCGAGGGCGAACACGGCGTCCATCGAGGTGCCCCGGTCGAGCGCGGTCCACCTCAGGGCGATGCCGTAGCCGTCGCCGCGGTCGGGGGCCGCGGTGTTGACCGCGGCCCGCCGGCCGACCTGGACGAGTTCGTCGTCGCGGTCGGACAGCAGCGGCATCCCGTCGGCGGTCTGGCGCACGACGATCTTCTTGGACGCACCGCCGGCGACCTTGATGGTCTCCTCACGGGTCTTGAAGGACCGCACCTTGCCGTCGTACAGGTAGCCCTGGCCGGAGAGCTTCTCCAGGTACAGGTCGCTGACGTCGACCCCGGAGTTCGTCATGCCCCAGGCGATGTCCGCGTTGTGTCCGATGATCACACCGGGCATGCCGGCGAAGGTGTAGCCGCTGACGTCGTACTGGCACTTGGCCGAGACGGTGCGGCAGTGCAGGCCCATCTGGTACCAGACGGACGGCAGCGACGCCGACAGGTGCGGGTCGTTGGCGAGCAGCGGCTTCTTGGTGATGGTGTACTTCCCGGCGACCACCCAGGAGTTGGAGCCGATGCCCTGGCCGTTCACGCCGACGGCGGCGGGAACGTTGTCCAGGACCTTGTAGAGGCCCTCCAGCTGGCTGGTGAGGGCGGAGCCGGCGGCGCCCTGGGTCCCAGCGGTGCCCGTGCCCGTCGTGCCCGTGCCCGTCGTGCCCGAGCCCGTCGTGCCCTGGGTTCCGCCCGTGCCCGTGCCCGTCGGACCCGTGCCCGTGCCCGTGGTGCCCGTGCCCGTGGTGCCCTGGGAGCCGGCCGGGGCGCCGCCCTGCTGGAAGGCCCGGGACAGGTCGCTGTACTGCCCCTCCTGCACGATCGGCTTGTTGTGGTCGTAGGGGTAGGCCGGGTAGAGGTCGGCGATCTGCTGGGCGTCCAGGCGGCTGGTCATCAGGGCGCGGTCGATCTCGTCCTGCATGTTGCCGCGCAGGTCCCAGGCCATCGCCTTCAGCCAGGAGACCGAGTCGACCGGGGTCCACTGGGCGGGCCGGTAGTCGTTGGTGAAGCCCAGGGCGGCGTACTCGAGGGAGATGTCCGCGCCGTCCTTGCCCTTGAGATAGGCGTTGACGCCCTTGGCGTAGGCCTGGAGGTACTTCTTCGTGGAGGCCGACAGCTTGCTGTCGTACTCCTGCTTCGCGACCCGGTCCCAGCCGAGCGTGCGCAGGAACTCGTCGTTCTTGACCTGGCTCTTGCCGAACATCTCCGACAGGCGCCCGGAGGTCAGGTGGCGGCGCACGTCCATCTCGTAGAACCGGTCCTGCGCCTGGACGTAGCCCTGCGCCATGAACAGGTCCTCGTCGGAGGACGCGTAGATCTGCGGGATGCCGTTGCCGTCCCGTTTGACGTCGACGGGGCCGGACAGGCCGTCGAGCGTGATCGAGCCCTTGGTCTGCGGGAAGGAGGCGCGGACCGTGCTGATCGACCAGTACGACCCGTAGGCGATGCCGCCGACGAGGGCCAGGACGAGCACCAGCACGAGGAGCTTGGCCTTCCGCCCCTTCTTCCTCCCGGACGTGCTGGGCGCGACACCCGTCGTGGCGGCGTCACCCGTTGTGGCGGTGGTGTTGGGGGGCATCGCTGTCCTTGCTGTCCTAACGCGAGCGGCAGGCGGTCCTGGAGTGCTGGAGCAACCATAGGCGCAGGGCCCGATCGCACTTGACGCGGAGTCGGGAACCGGCATGCACGGACGTTCGATCTTGCCCAGGTAAGCGTCAAGAAAGCGTCAAGAGTTAGGTAAGGTAACGAAGTAACCGGAGAACCAAGGGGAGGAACCGCCGCTGAACGTTCACCACCTCAACCAGCTCCTGCTCGTCTGCTCCGTCGTCCTTCTCGTGGCCGTCGCGGCCGTCCGGATCTCCTCGCGCAGCGGGCTCCCCAGCCTGCTCGTCTACCTGGGGATCGGCGTGGTCATGGGCCAGGACGGCCTGGGTCACGTGGGCTTCAACAGCGCGGCCCTGACCCAGGTCATCGGGTACGCGGCCCTGGTCGTGATCCTCGCCGAGGGCGGTCTCGGCACAAAGTGGAAGGAGATCCGGCCGGTCCTGCCGTCGGCGTCCGTGCTGGCCCTGCTGGGGGTGGGCATCAGCGTCGGCGTCACGGCGGCGGGCGCGCATTACCTGGTGGGCCTGGACTGGCGGATGGCGCTGATCATCGGCGCCGTGGTGTCGTCGACGGACGCGGCGGCGGTCTTCTCGGTGCTGCGGCGCATCCCCCTGCCCGCGCGCGTGACGGCCACGCTGGAGGCCGAGTCCGGCTTCAACGACGCCCCGGTGGTCATCCTGGTCGTCGCCTTCGCCGCGGCCGGCCCGGTCGAGCACTGGTACGTGCTGGTAGGCGAGATAGCCCTGGAACTGGCCATCGGCGCCGCCGTGGGCCTCGCGGTGGGCTGGATCGGCGCCTGGGGCCTGCGGCACGTCGCGCTGCCAGCCTCGGGTCTCTACCCGATCGCCGTCATGGCCATCGCGGTCACGGCCTACGCGGCCGGCGCGCTGGCCCACGGCAGCGGCTTCCTCGCCGTCTACCTCGCCTCGATGATCCTGGGCAACGCGCGGCTCCCGCACTGGCCGGCCACCCGCGGTTTCGCCGAGGGGCTCGGCTGGATCGCCCAGATCGGCATGTTCGTCCTGCTCGGCCTGCTCGTCACCCCGCACGACCTGGGCGACGACATCTGGCCGGCACTGGTCATCGGGCTGGTGCTGACCATGGTGGCCCGCCCGCTGAGCGTGGTGCTGAGCCTCGCCCCGTTCCGGGTGCCGTGGCCGGAGCAGGCGCTGATGTCCTGGGCGGGGCTGCGCGGCGCCGTGCCCATCATCCTGGCGACCATCCCGATGGTGACCGGTGTCGCGGGCAGCCGCCGCATCTTCAACATCGTCTTCGTGCTGGTCGTCGTCTACACCCTGATCCAGGGCCCGACCCTGCCCTGGCTGGCGCGCAAGCTGCGCCTGGGCGAGCAGGGCGAGGCCTCCGACCTCGGCATCGAGTCGGCGCCCCTGGAGCGGCTGCGCGGCCATCTGCTGTCGCTCACGGTCGCCGAGGGCTCCCGGATGCATGGCGTGGAGGTGAGCGAGCTGCGGATGCCGCCGGGCGCCGCCGTCACGCTCGTCGTCCGCGAGGGCAAGTCGTTCGTCCCGCTGCCCACGACGGTGCTGCGGCACGAGGACGAGCTCCTCGTGGTCGCCACCGACCCGGTGCGCGACGCCGCGGAACGGCGGCTGCGCGCGGTCGCGCAGGGCGGCAAGCTGGCGGACTGGCTGGGCACGGACGGGGCCGGGACGGGCGGCTCCCGTTAAGTGCGGGTTTCGTACCGTTCACACCGCCGCCAATCCCAGGTGACAAGCTCGGGTGGTGCGCGTTTTCACAGGCCGGACGGGCGATGATCCCTGTACGATGAAGGCGCACCCTGATCGAACCAACTCTGCCTGACGCAGAGCTGGCGCGACCGTATGGCGGCCGGGTCGCCCCCCACCCATCGTGGGCGCCGGTATCTACCGCAGTTCCGCGCAAGAGGACAGCTCTCGGCGCCCGGACCCGCACGGGACCCGCGCTACCAGGCGGCAGAAAGGCACGGGCCGTGGGACCCACGGTCACCACCACCGACCCGGAGAAGACCTCGCCGGCGCCGCCCCGCCCCGGATACGGACAGCTGCTGCGCACCCGCGGCGCCTGGACGTTTCTGCTCCCCGGCTTCGCGGCGCGCCAGCCGTTCGCGATGCTCACGATCTCCATCGTGCTGCTGGTGCAGCACACCACCGGCTCGTACGGCGCCGCCGGCGCCGCCGCGGCCGCCACCGGCGTCTCCATGGCGCTGTTCGCCCCCTACAGCGGCCGCCTCGCCGACCGCTACGGACAGCGCGCCGTGCTCGTCCCCGGTGTCCTGGTGCACGCGCTGTCGGGCCTGACCCTGACGGCGCTCGCGCTGGCGCACGCGCCCCTGTGGGCGCTGTTCGCGGCGGCCGTGCCGACCGGCGCCTCGGTGCCGCAGGTCGGACCCATGGTGCGCGCCCGCTGGGGCGTGAAGCTCCAGGGCTCCCCGCTGATGTCCACCGCGGCAGCGTTCGAGTCCGTCACGGACGAGCTGACCTTCGTCTTCGGGCCGCTGCTCGCGACCGCGCTGTGCACCGCCGTGACCCCTGCCGCCGGCCTGGTCGCGGAGGCGGCGCTGACCCTGGTCGGCGGCCTGCTCTTCGCCGCGAGCCGGAGCACGCAGCCCTCGGTGGCCACCGCCAGCGGGCACGCGCGCGTGCGGCACGAATCCGCCCTGCGCGTGCCGGGCGTACGCGTGCTGATCGTGACCTTCCTGGGCATCGGCTCGGTCTTCGGCGGCATGCAGGTCTCGCTGGCCGCCTTCACCGAGTCGATCGGCGAGCCCGGCATGAACGGCGTCCTGTACGGCGTCTTCGCCGCGGGCAACATGCTCTCCGGCATCGTCTGCGGCGCGATCGCCTGGAAGGCCGCGCCGCAGCGCCGCCTGGTCCTCGGCTACGCCGCGCTCGCGCTGACCGCGTCCGCGCTGTGGACGGCGCACTCGGCGCTGCCGCTGGCCGGCCTCGGACTGCTGGTCGGCATGTGCATCGCACCGGCCCTGATCACCGGTTACACGCTGGTCGAGAGCCTGGTCCCGGCCGAGTCCCGGACCGAGGCGTTCACCTGGCTGACCGGCGCGGTCGCCCTCGGCCAGGCCGCGGCGGTCACGGTCGCCGGCCAGCTGGAGGACCGGCTGTGGGACGGCGCCGGATTCCTGGTGCCGATGGCCGGCACGGTGCTCGCGCTGATCACCCTGGTGGTCCTGCGTTCGCGGCTGGCCGCCCGCCCGCAGAGCCGCACGGTCGCACGTGGCGTCGGTCACCGAGTCCCCGTCACGGTGGACTGATCCCGGGGAATACGTCACTATGGACCGTCGTTAGCACTCATCGAGTGAGAGTGCCAGGAGGAAGACAGTGCCGACCTACCAGTACCAGTGCACCGAGTGCGGCGAGGGCCTCGAGGCGGTGCAGAAGTTCACGGACGACGCCCTGACCGAGTGCCCTGCCTGTGGTGGCCGCCTGAAGAAGGTGTTCTCCGCGGTCGGCATCGTCTTCAAGGGCTCCGGCTTCTACCGCAACGACTCCCGCGGCTCCTCGTCGAGCAGCAGCCCGGCGTCGAAGCCGTCCTCGTCGTCGGCCGGTTCCTCGTCCGACGCGAAGCCGGCCTCGTCGGCGTCCTCGTCGTCCTCGACGACGTCGTCGTCCGGCTCCACCAGCACCTCCGCGGCCTGAGCCCCCGCTCCCCGGGCCCTGCCGTCCAGTGACGGCGGGGCCTTCGGCATGCCCGGACACCGGCTCCCCCGCTCTGACGCGGGCGGCTAATCTGCTCGTCATGGCGAACGCAGAGATCGGCGTAATCGGCGGCTCGGGCTTCTACTCCTTCCTCGAGGACGTGACCGAGGTCCAGGTGGACACCCCCTACGGGCAGCCCAGCGACTCCCTCTTCCTCGGTGAGCTGGCCGGCCGGCGGGTCGCCTTCCTGCCCCGGCACGGCCGCGGCCACCACCTGCCGCCGCACCGCATCAACTACCGGGCCAACCTCTGGGCCCTGCGCTCGGTCGGCGTCCGCCAGGTGCTCGGACCCTGCGCGGTGGGCGGGCTGCGCCCCGAGTACGGACCGGGCACCCTGCTGGTGCCGGACCAGTTCGTCGACCGTACGAAGTCCAGGACGCAGACCTACTTCGACGGGCTGCCGCTGCCCGACGGCACGGTGCCCAACGTGGTGCACGTGTCCATGGCCGACCCGTACTGCCCCGCCGGGCGCGCCGCCGCGCTCAAGGCGGCACGCGGCCGGGACTGGGAACCGGTGGACGGCGGCACGCTGGTCGTGGTCGAGGGGCCGCGCTTCTCGACCCGGGCCGAGTCGCTGTGGCACCGGGCGCAGGGCTGGTCGGTGGTGGGCATGACCGGTCACCCCGAGGCGGCGCTCGCCCGTGAACTGGAGCTCTGCTACACCTCGCTGACCCTGGTCACCGACCTGGACGCGGGTGCGGAGAGCGGTGAGGGCGTCTCGCACGAGGAGGTGCTCGAGGTGTTCGCGGCCAACGTCGACCGGCTGCGGGAAGTGCTGTTCGACGCGGTGGCGGCACTGCCGGAGACCGGGGCGCGGGACTGTCTGTGCGTGAACGCGCTGGGGGGCATGAACCCGGGCTTCGATCTGCCGTGAGCTGAGGGCGGTGGCCGGCGGTGCCTGGCGCTGGGCGGCGCCCGGCGCTGAACGGGGCCGGCGGCGTTGGACGGTGCCCGGCGTGGAACGGCGCGGGCGCGCTGGCAGATGCCCGGCGCTGAACGGGGTTGGCGGCGCTGAACGGTGCGCCCCGGCCGCCCGGACGGTGCCGGGTGCCGAGCGGTGCCGGCGGCGATCACCCGTGCGGGTGGGCGAGTTGTCCACAGGCCGCCGTTCGTCCACCGGCGCCGGCAGGGTCCGGCGGGAGCCGTCATCGTGGCAGCGCAAGCCGATTCCCTCGTCGCCGGCGGTGATCCCCATGGCTCTGGCCTCGTCCTACCCCGCTCCTCACGCCCCCTCTCCCCGACCCCAACGCTCCCCGGCCCCGCCGCCCGCCGTCCCGATGCCCCGTCCGCTGGGCACCGACGCCCCGGCGACCCGCGAGGTGCCGCCCTTCGCCCCGGTACGGGTGCGCGGCGGGCGGTACGGGCTGGAGCGACTCGTGCGGCGCCGCGGGCGGGCCCTGGCGGCCGGGCTCGTCGTGACCGCGGCCGCGCTGGTGGCGGCGGGTCCGCGGACCGCGGGCGAGCCGCACCGGGCCGACCGGGCCCGTGGGCATCCGGTCACCCGCTCCGCACCGGCCCCTCGCGCGCCGGACCCGGTGACGGCACCGGTGCGGATCGCCGACGCCGCCACCGTGCGGCTGCTGCGGCCCGGTGACCGGGTGGACGTCATCGCCGCCGGGGACGCGTCGGCCGGGGGCGCCGCCCGGGTGCTCGTGCGCGGGGCCCGGGTGACCGAGGTGCCCGAGCCCCTGGCGGAAGCGGCCGAGAACGGGGCCCTGGTCGTGCTGTCGGTACCGCGGTCCACCGCCGCGCGGCTGGTCGGCGCGAGCGCCAATGCGCGGCTGGCGGTGACGCTGTGCTGATCCGTGCGGCCCGTCGCGCTTTCAGTCGGTTCTTCCGACAGTGGGACAAGCTGCGGAATTGGACATGGGGACCCCACCGTGCCGTAGGTTGCGGAGCGTTTTGTTCCGCGCCCTGTGCATGTGAGGAGTGCCCCCGAGGTGATCGAGAAGAAGGAACCCACCGTCTGGGAGGGCTTCAAGGCCTTTCTGATGCGCGGGAACGTCATCGACCTCGCTGTCGCGGTGGTGATCGGCGCCGCGTTCACGAACATCGTCAACTCGGTGGTGAAAGGGCTCATCAACCCGCTGGTCGGGAGGATCGGCACGAAGAACCTCGATCACTACTACTCCTGCCTGAAGGCACCGTGCGTGGTGAACGCGGACGGGTCGGTGAAGAGCGGTCTGCCGATCATGTGGGGCTCGGTCGCCGGGGCCACGCTCAGCTTCGTGATCACCGCGGCGGTGGTCTACTTCCTCATGGTCCTGCCGATGGCGAAGTACCTGGCACGGCAGGAGGCCCGCAAGAAGGCGCGCGAGGGCACGCAGGAGGTCATCGACGTGACCGAGCTGGAGGTGCTCAAGGAGATCCGCGACGCGCTGGTCGCGCAGCGCGCGGCGGGGCGCGACGAGCGCTAGCGGCGCCGTGCCGGGCGACCCGGGCGGCGGCGGGTCACTGCCCGCGGCCTCCGACGGCCGGGCCGCCGGGGGATCAGATGTGGTGCGGCGGCTTCTCGTCGAGGAAGCGCTTCAGGTCGGCGGCGCTGTCGCCGTCGGGGCGCTCCCCCCAACCGCGGTCGGTGTCGTCCGAGCTCTGCCGGCTCAGCGGGTCGTCGAAGATCAGCGCGGCCTTGGGGTCGCGCTCCTCGGGCTCGGGGGTGCTGCTCATGTCTCAAGGGTACGGCCCCGGTCCGCCGCCCTCCCCGGCTCGTGAACCCGTTCACAAGCTTCCGTCCCCATTTTCTGCTGTCCTGGGAGACATGATGTCGAGCTCCACTCCACCGCCCGCCCCGCCGGGCGCACGGCAGCCCGAGAGGCTCCTGCGCCGGCTCACCGCGCGCGGGCGCGAGGAGGCCCACCGGGTCTCCTCTCCCTTGGAGCTCCTCTTCGACCTGTGCTTCGTCGTGGCCATCGCCCAGGCGGGCGCCCAGCTCGTGCACACGGGGACCGCGGGGCACGTGGCCCAGGGGATCCTGAACTACGCGACGGTCTTCTTCGCCATCTGGTGGGCCTGGATGAACTTCTCCTGGTTCGCCTCGGCGTACGACAACGACGACGCGCTCTACCGGGTCGTCACCCTCGGGCAGATCGCCGGTGTGCTGGTGCTGGCCGCGGGCGTCGCCCCAGCGTTCGAGCGCCATGACTACCTGGTGGTCTGGCTGGGCTATGTGATCATGCGGCTCGCGATGACCGCGCAGTGGCTGAGAGCGGCCAGGGCGGCCGAGGGCGCGGAGCGGACCACGGCGCTCAGATACGCGGGCGGTGTGCTGCTGTGCCAGGTCGGCTGGCTCGGACTGGTGCTGCTGCCCGAACCCGCCCGGCTCTGGGTGTTCCTGGTGATGGCCGTCGCCGAGCTGTGCGTGCCGGTCTACGCGGAGAAGGACCACGGGACGTCCTGGCACGCGCACCACATCGCCGAGCGCTACGGTCTGTTCACGATCATCGTGCTGGGCGAGACGGTCGCGGCGGCCACGGTCGCCGTGAAGTCGGCGGTGGACGAGCACGATGCGCTGGGTGAACTGCTGCCCATCGCGGCGGGCGGCCTGCTGATCGTCTTCTCCGCGTGGTGGATCTACTTCGTGGTGCCCATCCACGGCCATCTGCGTTCCAGCACCCAGGCGTTCCTGTGGGGCTACGGCCACTACCTGATCTTCGCCTCGGCCGCCGCGATCGGCGCCGGTCTCGAAGTGGTGGTGGAGCAGACGGTCGGCAAGGCGCACATCTCGACGCTGTCCGCCTCGGCGGCCGTGACGCTGCCGACCGCGCTGTACCTGCTGACGGTGTGGGCGCTGCACGCACGGCACTTCAAGGCCGGCATCAGCCAGCAGCTCGTGCTCCCGGTCACGGCGCTGCTGGTGATCTGCTGCACCTTCCTGGGCGAGTGGGCGGTGCTCGCGGCGGGGCTGGTGTCGGCGGCCTCGGTGGCGGCCGGGGTGACCCTGACGGCGCGCCGCGTCTCCCGCGCGCGGCAGACGGGCGCCACCGCCCCGGCCGCCTGACCCCGCCGCGCCCGACCCCACCGCACCCGGGCCCGCCGCCCGGCCTGCGGCCGCGCCCTGGCCAAGGTGGGACACACTGGCCCGCATGACAGTCGACGCTCTGACGGATGTCACCGGACTGCGGGTGGGGCACGCCACCCGCGCCGGGGACGGCTGGCTCACCGGCACCACGGTCGTCCTCGCGCCCGAGGGCGGCGCCGTCGCCGGCGTGGACGTGCGCGGCGGCGGCCCCGGCACCAAGGAGACCGACGCCCTCGACCCGCGCAACATGGTGCAGCGGGTGGACGCCGTGGTGCTGACCGGCGGCAGCGCCTACGGACTCGACTCGGCGTCCGGGGTGATGGCCTGGCTGGAGGAGCGGGGACGCGGGGTGCCGGTGGGGGCGGATCCGGCGCACGTGGTGCCGGTGGTCCCCGCCGCTTGCGTCTTCGACCTGGGCCGGGGCGGGAACTTCCGGGCCCGTCCGGACGCGGCGACGGGGCGGGCGGCGGTGGAGGCCGCCGCGGCGAGCGCTCCGGGCGCCAAGGTGCCCGAGGGGTCGGTCGGGGCCGGTACCGGCGCCGTGGCGGGCGGGATGAGGGGCGGGGTGGGCACCGCGAGCACGGTCCTGGAGTCGGGCGTGACCGTGGCCGCGCTGGTGGTCGTGAACTCCGTGGGGTCCGTGGCGGATCCCGGAACGGGGGTGCTCTACGGGGAGCTGTTCCAGGGGCGGGTGGAGTACCCGGAGGCGCGGGTGCACGAGGCGGCGCGCGGTCGCCTCGCGGAGGCGGCGGCGCGGAACGCGCCCCCGCCGCTCAACACGACGCTCGCGGTGGTCGCGACCGACGCGGACCTCACCAAGGCGCAGGCGCAGAAGCTCGCGGGCACTTCCCACGACGGCATCGCGCGGGCCGTGCGGCCGGTGCACCTGCTGCACGACGGCGACACGGTGTTCGCGCTGGCGACGAGCGCCCGCCCGCTCGGCGGCGGGCGCCCGCTGGACCTGAACGGCGTCCTCGCGGCCGGCGCGGACGTGGTCACGCGCGCGATCGTCCGGGCCGTGCGCGCCGCCGAGCCGTTCTCGGGGCCGGGCGGAGCGTGGCCGTCGTACGGGGAGCTGTACGGCGGACGGCGGACGGCGGACGCTTAGGGCCGGCTGCGGCAGTGGCCTCGTCGCCCGAAGGGCGGCCGTGCCGGGCGTCGCGCAACACTCGTCGCCCGACGGGCGGCCGTGCCGGGCGTCGCGCAACACTCGTCGCCCGACGGGCGGCCGTGCCGGCGGCGAGGCCGCGCGAGCGTGACTTCCGGGTGCGGATTGTCGCGGTTCCGTCACCGGATGACCTCAACGGACGTCCGGCCGGAACCTCTCCGGCGCCGGTGGGCTCTTCTCCCATGCACTGGAACGGATCAAGCACATCACACGAACTGGGAGCAGCCCGTGACTAGGCCGGACATCGCAACGCGGCGCGTACTGGGGGCCTGTGCCGCCCTGATGGTCGGCGCCCTCACCCTGACGGCCTGCGGCGGCGACGCCAGCGCCACCGGGGAGGACGGGAAGGACGGCAAGGGCACGGCCACGACATCGGCCGCCAGGATCGTGATCTCGGCCAAGGACGGCTCGACCGGCGCGTCCATCAACGCCACCGGCGTCAAGGTCAGCGACGGGCGGCTGACCGACGTGAAGCTGACGGTGTCGGGGTCCGGCCAGGCGGTGCCGGGCGTGATCTCGGCGGACGGCCGCACCTGGAAGCCGAAGCAGCAGCTCGAGCGCGGCACGAAGTACCGGATAGCGGCGACCGCCAAGGACGGCGACGGTCGCACGGCCGCGGCCAACTCCATCTTCACCACCGTCTCCTCGGCGAACAGCTTCATCGGCACCTACACGCCGGACAACGGCACCACGGTCGGTGCGGGCATGCCGGTGTCCTTCACCTTCGACAAGTCGATCACCGACCGCAAGGCGGTGCAGTCGCACATCACGGTCGCCTCCAGCAGCGGTCAGCAGGTCGTGGGCCACTGGTTCGGGGACCGACGGCTGGACTTCCGGCCGCAGGAGTACTGGAAGGCCGGCTCCAAGGTCACGATGAGGATCGACCTGGACGGGGTGCAGGGCGCGAACGGCGTCTACGGCGTGCAGAAGAAGACGGTGACCTTCACCGTCGGGCGCTCGCAGGTCTCGACGGTGGACGTCGGCACCCAGACCATGACGGTGGTGCGCGACGGCCGGACGGTCAAGACCCTGCCGATCTCCGCGGGCAGCCCGCAGCACACCACGTACAACGGGCAGATGGTGATCTCCGAGAAGTTCGTGCAGACCCGGATGAACGGCTCGACGGTCGGCTTCGGCGGGGAGTACGACATCTCGGACGTGCCGCACGCGATGCGGCTCACCTCGTCCGGCACCTTCATCCACGGCAACTACTGGTACAACAAGGGCAACCCGCCGTTCGGCCGGGAGGGCACCAGCCACGGCTGCGTGGGCCTCGCGGACGTGCAGGGGGCGCAGGGCGACACCACGGCCAAGTGGTTCTACGACAACTCGCTCGTCGGGGACGTCGTGATAGTGAAGAACTCCCCCGACAAGACGGTGGCGCCGGACAACGGCCTCAACGGCTGGAACCTGTCGTGGAGCGACTGGACCGCGGGAAATGCCGCGTGACCGGCGGGTTTTGACGGTACGTGGGGCCGCGCGGGAACTTTTCGCGCGGCTTTCGCGTTTTCAAGACATACGTTTTCTCGGATCGGGGACAAGATGTCCGACCGAGGGGCTACGGTATGCACCCACCAGGTGACATGCAGCAACGCCGGGAGAAACCTTGAGCGTTCCGTACGAGACGGCAGCGTACGAACCAGCCGAGTCGCCCGAGTCTCCGGAGGAGCATCTCGCGCGGCTCCTCGGCCGTGCCCTGAACTCCTTCGAGCTGCCCGACGAGGTGCTCCGGCTGCTGGAGTGCGCCCTGGCGCACGACAGCTCCCTGCACTCCGCCCATCACAGCGCGGGGCTGCACCGGGAGACCTACCGGCACACCTGGCTGCTCGCGGACGGCTCGGCGGTGACCCTGTGGGAGTTGGTGCACAACACCGCGCCGGGCGGCGAGGCGCAGCACGAGGTCTACGTCGACGAGGAGGAGCTGCACACCGCCACCGGCCGGCTCGCACTCCCGCCGGACGCGCCGGACTTCGAACTGCCCGTGGTGACGCAGCTGTCCGCGATACCCGAGCCCCGGCACGTGTACGCCCCGGACGACACGGCGGACCACGCGCGCCGGCTGCTGCGCCGTGCGGAGAACCCCGACCGGCCGGGAGCGGACGTGGCGGCCCTGCTGGCGACGGCGTCCGCGCACCAGATCACGCAGGCCTTCGGGCGCCCCGGCCGGGCCGGACGGGCACAGCTGAGCTTCGCGCTGTACGAGCACGCGTTCCTGCTGCCCGACGGCCGCGAGGTCTCCCTGTGGGAGGTGGAGCACACGGCGACGCCCGACGGGCGGCACATGTGCGAGGTCTACCCGACCCAGGACGCGGCCCGGGACGCCATGGAGCGGCGGGCGGCCCGACAGGTCTGAGGCCCGCCGGCACCACGGGCCCGCGGTTTCCCGCACGGAATGGTCCGGGCCCTGCGGTCCGGCCGCGCCGGGGTCCCTCAGCGGCCGCCGAGTCGCCGTACCAGGCCGGCGAAGGCGTCCTGCTCCTCAGGGGTCAGCTCGACGGACTCCCGCGAGGGCCCGGCCTGCGGCTGGTCCGGGAGAGCGGGGAGAACCGGGACGACCGGAAGCACGGGGAGGGCGAAGGCCCGGCGCCTTTCGGCGGCGGCCTCGACACGGAAGCGGCGCAGCAGCCGCATCACGATGACGGCCCAGACGACGCCCGCGGCGGTGAGGACGGCCGCGCCGGTCAGCTGGAGTGTCGAGGCGTGCTCAGGCATGCCTCCCAGTAGACACCACGGCCCGGGACTTTGGCCCCGGACCGTGACGTATCTCGCAGGTGCCGTGAACAACTCACAGCGCATCAAAGGGACAAGAGGTGCCCGCTCCCCCTCAGGCGGCGACCACCTGCTCGGTCTCCCGGGCCGCCGTGGCGGGACCGGCGGCGGTGTCACCGGCGGTGGTCCCGGGGACCGGCCGGCGCATGCCCTTGAGGACGACGACCAGGGCCGCGGTGACACAGACGCCGGCCGCGACGGCGATCAGGTAGAAGAACGGGTTGCCGATCAGCGGGACCACGAAGATGCCGCCGTGCGGGGCGCGCAGGGTGGCGCCGAAGGTCATCGACAGTGCGCCGGTGAGCGCGCCGCCCACCATGGCGGACGGGATGACCCGCAGCGGGTCCGCGGCGGCGAACGGGATCGCTCCCTCGGAGATGAAGGAGGCGCCCAGCACCCAGGCGGCCTTGCCGTTCTCGCGCTCGGTCTGCGTGAAGAGCTTGCCGCGCACGGTCGTGGCCAGGGCCATCGCCAGCGGCGGGACCATGCCGGCGGCCATCACGGCGGCCATGATCTTCATCGCGGAGTCGCTCGGGTCGGCGACGGCGATGCCGGCCGTGGCGAAGGTGTAGGCCACCTTGTTCACCGGGCCGCCCAGGTCGAAGCACATCATCAGGCCGAGCAGCCCGCCGAGCAGGACGGCGTTGGCGCCGGTGAGGCCGTTCAGCCAGTCGGTCATGCCCTTCTGGGCGGAGGCGATGGGCTTGCCGATCACGACGAACATCAGGAATCCGACGATCGCCGAGGAGATCAGCGGGATCACCACCACCGGCATGATGCCGCGCAGTGCCGCGGGGATCCTGACCCGCTGGATCGCCATCACCACCCCGCCGGCGATCAGACCGGCCACGAGGCCGCCGAGGAAGCCCGCGTTGATCGTCAGCGCGATGGACCCGCCCACGAAGCCCGGCACGAGACCGGGGCGGTCGGCCATGCCGTAGGCGATGTAGCCGGCCAGGACCGGGACGAGGAAGGCGAAGGCCACGCCGCCGATCTGGAACAGCAGCGCGCCCCAGCTGTCGCCCTGGGTCCACACGAAGTGGTCCATCACCGAGGGCGCCTTGTTGATCTTGTAGCCGCCGATCGCGAAGCCGAGGGCGATCAGCAGACCGCCCGCGGCGACGAACGGGACCATGTAACTGACGCCGCTCATCAGCCACTTGCGGAGCTTGGTGGCGTAGCCCTCGCGCGAGTCACCGGTCCGCTCGACGGGCGTGCCCGCGGGGGCGGCCGAGGTGACCTCGCCGTGCGCGGCCTTCTGACGGACCTCGGTGATGAGTTCGCCGGGCCGGTTGATGCCCGCCTTCACCCCGACGTCGACGGTCGGCTTGCCCGCGAAGCGGTCCTTGTCGCGCACGGGGACGTCGTGCGCGAAGATCACGCCGTCCGCAGCCGCGATCACCGCCGGGTCCAGCCGGGTGAAGCCGGCCGAGCCCTGCGTCTCCACGACCACCTCGGCGCCCGCCTCACGGCCCGCGTTCTCCAGCGACTCGGCCGCCATGTAGGTGTGGGCGATGCCGGTCGGGCAGGAGGTGACGGCGACGATGCGGAAGGGCCGCTGCCCGGCGGGCTCGTCCGGGACGGAACCCGTGCCGGGGGCGGATGCGGGTGCCGCGGCGTCCGCAGCGCCGGCGTCCGCCGGTTCCGGCGTGCCGGCCGCCGTGGCGCCGGAGGAGGCCGCCTCCGGCGCCACGGCGGTGTCCTCGGGGGTCACGTCGGCCGGCGCCCGGTCACCGCGGATGAGCGCCGCAGCCGTGTCCGCGGCGCCCACCGACCGCAGCGCGTCGGTGAACTCGGCGTTCATGAGCTGCCGGGCCAGCGACGACAGGATCGTCAGATGCGCGTCGTCGGCGCCGGCCGGGGCGGCGATCAGGAAGATCAGGTCGGCGGGGCCGTCCGGCGCGCCGAAGTCGATGCCGGCGGCGCTGCGGCCGAAGGCGAGCGTCGGCTCGGTGACGTGGGCGCTGCGGCAGTGCGGGATGCCGATGCCGCCGTCGAGGCCGGTGGGCATCTGCGCCTCGCGGGCGGCCACGTCGGCGAGGAAGCCGTCCAGGTCGGTCACCCGGCCGAGGGCCACCATGCGCTCGGCGAGTGCGTGCGCCGCCGCTTCCTTGGTGTCGGCGGACAGGTCGAGGTCGACCAGGTCCGCGGTGATCATGTCGCTCATCGCGGGCTCCAATGCACGCGTATCGCCCGGGGAGTGGGGTGGGCGAGGGTGGGGACGGGGGTGCGGTCGGGGGAGGCTTCGGGACGGGTGGAGCGGGGGCCGGGCCGGCCGTGGCTCCGGGGGGCCGTCGCGGCGGACGCCGGAGCGGCCTGCCGTTCGGGCCTGGTCGGGGCGGGGAGGTCCGGGTGGCTGGGCCGGGGGCTGCCGCCCAGGTGCCTGCCGCCGGGGCGGGTGCAGCGGAAGGTCAGGTCGGTCATGTCACGGGCTCCGTGAGTTCGCGGTCGACGGGGACGTCGGCCGTGACCGTGACCGCCGCCGGGTCCAGGTCGGCGGGGGCCGGCATGACGCTGCCGGGGAGCTGCACGGCGGCGGCGCCGTGGGCGACGGCGGAGGCGAGGGCCCTCGGGCCGCTGCCGCCGGCGATCAGGAAGCCGGCGAGGGAGGAGTCGCCCGCGCCCACGTTGCTGCGGACGGCGCGCACCCGCGCGCTGCCGAACCAGGCGCCGGTGCCGTCCACCAGCAGCTGGCCGTCGGCGCCCAGGCTGGCGAGCACGGCGCCCGCGCCCATCCCGCGCAGTTCCTCGGCCGCCTTCAGGGCGTCGCCCACGGTCGCCAGGGGGCGCGCGACGGCTTCCGCGAGCTCCTCGGCGTTGGGCTTCACCACGTCGGGCCGGGCGCGCAGCGCCTCCTGCAGCGCACGCCCCGAGGTGTCCAGGGCGATGCGCGCGCCCCCGGCGTGCGCTCGGGTGACGACGTCGGCGTACCAGGAGGGCGCCAGACCGCGGGGGAGGCTTCCGCAGCACGCGATCCAGTCGGCGTCGCGCGACTGCTCGCGGACGGTGTCCAGGAGCAGTTCCTGCTCGGCGGGCGACAGGTCGGGGCCCGGCGCGTTGATCTTGGTCAGCACTCCGTCCGCCTCGGCCAGCGCGATGTTGGAACGAGTGGCCCCGGCGACCGGGACCGGCGCGACCTCGATGCCCTGGGCGTCGAGCAGTTCGGCGACCAGCGCGCCCGGCGCACCGCCCAGGGGCAGGACGGCGACCGTGCGCCGGCCGGCGGCCGCCACGGCGCGCGAGACGTTGACGCCCTTGCCGCCGGGGTCCATGCGCTCACCGGTGGCGCGGATGACGTCGCCGCGCTGCAAGGAGGGCACCTCGTAGGTGCGGTCGAGGGACGGGTTGGGGGTGACGGTGAGGATCATGCGCGTACTACTTCCGTGCCGCCGCGCTCGATGACGTCGGCGTCGTCTTGGCTCAGCCCGCTGTCGGTGATCAGCAGGTCCACGTCGCTCAGGCCGCCGAAGCGGGCGAAGTGCTCCTGGCCGTGCTTGGCGGAGTCGGCGAGGAGGACCACGCGGCGCGCGGCGGCGACGGCCGCCCGCTTGACCGCGGCCTCGGCGAGGTCGGGGGTGGTCAGTCCGTGCTCGGCGGAGAAGCCGTTGGCGGCGACGAACAGCACGTCGGCGCGGATCTCCCCGTACGCGCGCAGCGCCCAGGCGTCCACGGCGGCCCGCGTGCGGTGCCGCACCCGGCCGCCGACCAGGTGGAGCTGGATACCGGGGTGGTCGGCCAGGCGGGCGGCGATGGGCAGGCTGTGCGTGACGACGGTGAGGGCGGACTCCAGCGGGATCGCGGCGGCCACGCGGGCCACCGTCGTGCCGGCGTCGAGGATCACCGTGCCCTCGGCGGGCAGTTCGGCGAGGGCCGCCTTGGCGATGCGGTCCTTCTCGTCGGCGGCGGTCGACTCGCGCTCGGTGAGATCGGGCTCGAAGTCGAGGCGGCCCACGGGGATGGCTCCGCCGTGCACGCGGCGGACGAGGCCGGCCCGGTCGAGCGCCTTCAGATCGCGGCGGATCGTCTCCGCCGTCACCTGGAACTCCTCGGCCAGCGACAGCACGTCCACCCGGCCGCCGTCGCGCGCGAGGCGGAGGATCTCCTGCTGCCGCTCCGGTGCGTACATGCCCGTTTACCTCCACCTCATGCCCGAACGTGTGGTTTCGATTCGAGGCTACGCCCGGCTTTCGGGAAAGTAAACAAGTTCGGGCGGCATTCGGGCATGAACGGACTTCCGCGTGAGGTCCGGCCGCACACAGCGCAGGAGCCGCATGGCGAAGGGCCCGGCATCTGGTCGGTGCCGGGCCCCTCCTCGCCGCCGTGGCTCAGGCCACCAGCTCGCGCTCCTTCTCCCCCACCTCGGTGGCGGCCCCTTCGACGTGCTGCGCCGGACGCTTCGGCAGGGCGGACATCAGCACGAAGATCGCGCCCAGGATCCCGGCGACCCACCACAGGGCGTGCTGGAAACCGTGCACGAAGGCAGGGCCCACCTCAGCCGGGGTCAGCCGGTCGCCGATCACCCCGAAGAAGACGACCGACACCAGGCCGAGGCCGAGCGCGTTGCCCATCTGCTGGACGGTGTTGATCAGGCCGGAGGCGGACCCGGCGTGCTCCCGCGGCACCTCGGAGAGCACCGCGTCCGTCAGCGGGGCGACGATCAGGCCCATGCCCGCACCCATCACGACCAGCGGCAGCGCCATCTGCCAGGAGGCGATGGCGAGGCCGTAGCGGTGCGACTCCCAGATGTAGAGGAGCACACCCACGGCCATCACCAGCGCGCCGGCCCGCAGCACCTCCCGGCCGAACCGCGGGACCAGCTTCTGCACCGACATCCCCGCCGCCGTGGACACCGCGAGCGAGAACGGCACCCCCGTCAGGCCCGCCCGCAGCGGGCTCCAGCCCAGGCCCCTCTGCATGTAGAGCGTCCAGACCAGGAAGAAGATGCCGAGCGCGACACCGAAGACGGTCTGCACGGCGATGCCGGCGGCGAAGCTCTTCACCCGGAACAGCGACAGCTCGATCAGCGGCGAGCCGTCACGGGCCGCCTTGCGCCGCTCGTAGGCCGCCAGCACCGCGAAGACGCCGACCGCCCCGGCCATGCACACGTAACCCCACAGCGGCCAGCCCAGCTCACGGCCACGGGTCAGCGGGTAGAGCAGCATCAGCAGGCCGAGGGTCACCAGCGCGACGCCGACGAGGTCCAGCTTCAGTGCCTTCGGCGCCCGGGACTCGGTGATGAAGCGGCGGCCCAGGAGGAGGGCGGCGACGCCGACCGGCAGGTTGATCAGGAAGATCGGCCGCCACTGGAGGCCGAACAGGTTCCACTGCGTCAGCAGGGCGCCGAGCAGCGGGCCGGAGACCGCGCCCAGACCGACGATCGCGCCGAACAGGCCGAAGACCTTTCCGCGTTCACGGGCGGGGAAGGTGGCGTGCACGATCGACAGGACCTGCGGGACCATCAGGGCCGCCATGCCGCCCTGCAGGATGCGGGAGGCGACCAGCATCTCCGGACCGGCGGCGAAGCCGCACAGGGCGGAGGCGAGGGTGAAGCCGCCGACGCCGATGAGGAACAGCCGCCTGCGGCCGTGAATGTCGCCGAGCCGGCCGCCGGTGATCAGTCCGGCCGCGAAGGCCAGGGCGTAGCCTGCCGTGATCCACTGGATCTGGCCGAACGAGGCTCCCGCGTCCTGCTGGATCGAGGGGATGGCGATGTTGACGATCGTGACGTCGACCAGGTCCATGAAGGCCGCCGTCATCACGATCGCGAGCGCGTACCAGCGGCGGCGGTCGGCCGGGGCCGGGCGGACCGGGGCCCGCCCGGCACCGAGGGTCTGTTCCGTGGTGGTCATGCGGCCAAGCTAGGACCCCAGTAGGTCAGATCGTGTCCTAGTTGTGCGGCATCCTCACAGGCATGACGACGGACACGCCGGCCCGGCTCCTCCAGCTCCTGTCCCTGCTGCAGACGCCGCGCGAGTGGCCCGGCGGCGAGCTGGCGGACCGGCTGAACGTGTCCCGCCGAACCGTGCGGCGGGACATCGACCGTTTGCGTGAACTGGGCTATCCGGTGCGGGCCACGAAGGGCGCCGACGGCGGATACCGGCTGGTCGCGGGCAAGGCCATGCCGCCGCTGGTGCTGGACGACGAGGAGGCGGTGGCGATCGCGGTCGGGCTGCGGGCGGGGGCCGGACACGCGGTGGAGGGGGTGGACGAGGCCTCGGTGCGGGCGCTGGCGAAGCTGGAGCAGGTGCTGCCGGCCCGGCTGCGCCACCGGGTGTCCACACTGCAGGCCGCCACGACGCCGCTGACCAGCGGGGACGGGCCGAGCATCGCGCCGGGGACGCTCACCGTGATGGCGTCGACGGTCGCGGGGCGGGAACGGCTGCGGTTCGCCTACCGGGACAAGGAGGGCGGCGAGTCGCACCGGCTGACGGAGCCGCACCGGCTGGTGTCGACGGGGCGGCGGTGGTACCTGGTCGCGTACGACCTCGGGCGGGACGACTGGCGGACGTTCCGGGTGGACCGGGTACGGGAGCCGTTCGCCACCGGAGCGCGGTTCGCTCCGCGTGAGCTGCCGGAGGGGGACGCGGCGGAGTACCTGCGGCGGTCGATCCGGCGGACCCAGGACACCTACGCCTTCGAGGTGCGGTTCGCCGGGACGGCGCGGGAGGTGGCCGCGCGGCTGCCGGAGTGGGCCGGGGTGCCGGAGGCGGACGACGGCGGGGGATGCGTGCTGCGGGGGACGAGCGGGGAGCCGGTGGAGTGGCTGGCGCTACGGCTGGCGATGGCGGGGTGCGAGTTCACGGTCCGGGGGCCGGAGGAACTCGTGTCCTGTGTGCGGGAGTTGGGCGGGCGGTTGAGCCGGGCGGGGTCGGGGTGAGCGGGCCCTCGGCCGGGGGCCCGCGCCCAGTGTCACGCCGGGTTCCCGGGCCAGGCGTAGTTCTGCAGGGCCGTCAGGTTCCGGAGGGCCAGGGCCGCCGGGCCGTCGGGGCCGGTGGGCGCGGAGGTGGTGGCGGCCCAGGACTCCACGGCCACACGGATCGCCGCGCCGGCCACCGCCGCCGTGAGACGGAGTCGCGGGGGGATCGCCGCCGGCCGGGCAACGTTGTCCCCGGCGGACCGCACGGCCCCCGCTGACCCCAGGGACCCCGCGGACCCGGCGGCTCCGGCAGGCTCCGCGGCGTCGGCGGACCCCGCGGCTCCGACAGGATCCGCGGCTTCGGCAACCCCCGTGGCCCCCATGGCGCCCGTGGCCCACGTGGTCCCCGTGGCCCCCGCCCGGGACAGCCGTTCCGCCAGTGTCTCCGCCAGCGCGTACTCGGACGTCCGGCAGACCTCGGCCCAGACCTTTCCGAGGGCAGGGCTCGCGTCGGCCAGCCGGATGAGGGTGCGGACCCACTCCCAGGAGGCAGCCGAGACCCGCGTGTCCGGGCTGAGGGTGTGCTCGACCGCGTGGCGGATCGCCTCCGGCAGCGACAGGCCGGCCGGGGCGTCGCGCACCGCCTGGATGCACAGTTCGGCGCCCGCGGCGTACAGCGGCGCCACCGCCTCCTCCTTGGAGGCGAAGTAGCGGTAGAAGGTGCGCGGCGCGATGCCCGCGGCCTGGGCGATGTCCTCCGCGCGGGTGGCGCGCAGGCCTTGGCGCACGAAGAGCGCGGCCGCCGCGCGGGCGATCTCCATGCGCGTCTCCGCCTTGCGTCGCTCGGTCAGGGACATCGGGGCGGTGGCGGAAACAGGCTGGTGGGCGGTGTTGCCGGTGTTACTGGGGGTGCTCACCTCGGCAGGCTATGCCGGTGTGGCAGAATCTGCCATTCGAGCGGGCCACCCCGGGGTTCAGGTACGGGGTGGCCCGCCGATCCAGCATGAAGCCGGGCCCGGCGCCTGGGGGGGTAGGCGCCGGGGCCCGGCTCTGGAACGTTCCGACGCCGGGGGGGATGACGTCGGAACGTGGCTCACTCGGTTGACGCGGTGAGTACGGTGCTGCCTGTCACGCGCTCGTCGTGCGACATGTGGGGGTGGGTACTGCGCTGGGAGTGCGGCCCCTCGGTCCTCGCGTCCGACTCCTGGGCCCGCAAGGGTTTTTCCCTCCGGCCCCGGAGTTGAAGCGACGGTACCGCGCCATGTTCGCGCCGTCTTCCGCCACCGGGCGCGCGGTCGTGCGCCGGCCGGTCAGGCCGCCGCGTCGAACCCGGTGTCACGGGCGAGCCTCTTCAGTTCGAGCAGCGCGTGCTTCTCGATCTGCCGGATGCGTTCGCGGGTCAGGCCGTGCTCCTTGCCGACCTCGGTCAGCGTGCGCTCACGGCCGTCCTCGATGCCGTACCGCATCTTGATGATGGAGGCCGTGCGCTGGTCCAGGCGGCCGATCAGGTCGTCCAGTTCCTCGCTGCGCAGGAGCGTGAGGACCGACTGCTCCGGGGAGACCGCCGAGGTGTCCTCCAGCAGGTCGCCGAACTGGGTCTCGCCCTCGTCGTCCACCGGCATGTTCAGGGAGACCGGGTCACGGGACCAGTCGAGCACGTCCGTCACGCGTTCCGGCGTCGAGCCCAGCTCGGCGGCGATCTCCGCGGGCTCCGGCTCGCGCCCGTGCTCGCGGTTGAACTCGCGCTGGACGCGGCGGATGCGGCCCAGCTCCTCCACCAGGTGGACGGGGAGCCGGATCGTGCGGGACTGGTCGGCGATGGAACGGGTGATGGCCTGCCGGATCCACCAGGTGGCGTAGGTCGAGAACTTGAAGCCCTTGCGGTAGTCGAACTTCTCGACGGCGCGCACCAGGCCGGCGTTGCCCTCCTGGACCAGGTCGAGCAGCGGCAGGCCGCTGCGCGGGTAGCGCCGGGCCACCGCCACGACCAGGCGGAGGTTGGACCGGATGAAGACGTCCTTGGCCCGCTCGCCGGCGTCGACCAGGGCCTGCAGTTCCTCGCGGGTGGCGTCCGACTTCGACTCCTCCTCGCCGTCGAGGACCTGCCGCGCGAACACACCCGCCTCGATGGTCTGGGACAGCTCGACCTCCTTGGCGGCGTCGAGCAGCGGTGTACGTGCGATCTCGTCGAGGTACATGCCGACCAGGTCGCGGTCGGCGATCTCGCCGGCGTGGGCGCGAACACTGCCTGCCCTGTCGGCCGTCTCGCCGGTGGCGGACTTACGACGGGCGACGGCACGGGTTGCCATGCGTGCTCCCTTGCGATGGTGGGCTGGCGGGTGGTCCTTGAACGCTCGGCATCGAACGGATCTGTCTCGTGGATCTGACTCCTGGGACTCTCCTCGGGTGCCCTGCATCCGTGGGAAACAACGACTGCAATCCGGACAGAATTCCCAACCCGCCCCTCAATTTTTCTGATCATGCAGTACCCTGTCGGCCACACGGGGAGGCGTGATGCCGTCGGCACATGAAGAGGTGCAGGTCAGGCCGGGGGTCGAGGGGGATCTCGACGTCCTCACGGAGATCTACAACCACTATGTGCGTGAGACGGCCATCACATTCGACACGGCGGTCTTCACCGCGGAAGAGCGCCGCCCTTGGCTGCTCTCCCACCCGGTAGACGGCCCGTACCGCCTGATGGTTGCCACGGCGGCGGGCTCACAGCGAATTCTGGGGTACGCCACATCCAGCCCTTACCGCGCGAAGCCCGCGTACTCCACCTCGGTGGAGACCACCGTGTACGTCGCCCCGGACGCCGGCCGCCGCGGCATCGGCACCCTGCTCTACGGTGCCCTCTTCGAGGCGCTGGCCGGTGAGGACCTGCACCGCGCCTACGCCGGCATCGCGCAGCCGAACGAGGCCTCGCGGCGGCTGCACGCCCGCTTCGGCTTCCGGCACGTCGGCACCTACCGGGAGGTGGGCCGCAAGTTCGGCCGCTACTGGGACGTGGCCTGGTACGAGAAGGGCCTCGGCCAGGCCCTCCCCGACTCCGCGTAGCTCCCGCGCGCGCTCACCCGAACTGCAGCGACCTCTTGGCCAGTCCCATCCAGAATCCGTCGATCACCGACTTCTGGGCGTCGAGCTCGCCGCCCGCCTCGGCCGCGCCCATGGTGACGAAGAGCGGGGCGAAGTGCTCGGTGCGCGGGTGGGCGTAGCGGCCGGCCGGGGCCTTGTGGAGGAAGTCCAGCAGGGTGTCCCAGTCCCTGCTCTCCAGGGCGCGGCGGCCCCAGTCGTCGAACTCGGCGGACCAGGTCGGCACGCCGGCGCCGACGTGCCGCAGGGCGGCCAGATTGTGGGTGAAGAAGCCGGAGCCGACGATCAGCACGCCCTCGTCGCGCAGCGGGGCGAGCCTGCGGCCGATGTCCATCAGGCGGACCGGGTCGAGGGTCGGCATGGAGATCTGCAGGACCGGGATGTCGGCGGCCGGGAACATCTCGACGAGCGGCACGTAGGCGCCGTGGTCGAGGCCGCGGTCGGGGATGTCCTGGACCGGGATGCCGGGGGCGCGCAGCAGCTTGCGCACGGATTCGGCCAGTTCCGGCGCGCCGGGGGCGGCGTACTTCACCTGGTAGTAGTGCTCGGGGAAGCCCCAGAAGTCGTAGACGAGCGGGACGGTCTCGACGGCGCCGAGGGCGAGCGGGGCCTCCTCCCAGTGGGCGGAGACCATGAGGATCGCCTTGGGGCGCGGCAGACCGGCCGACCACGCGGCGAGCTGGCCCGGCCAGACGGGGTCGTCGGCGAGCGGCGGGGCGCCGTGGCTGAGGTACAGGGCGGGCATGCGCTCCCGCCCGGCAGCGGACGTCTCCTGCGGTGCGGCGGACATGGCGGCGGCTCCCGGTACTCGGTCCCTGTGAGACGCACCCCGCAGGGTGCTTTAAGTCTCAAGCTTTACGACTACAGCGTACGACCGACTTGTTCAAGTTTCAAGGAGATGCTTCGTACAGTGGGACACATGAACACGGCAACGGACTCCGCCGGCCGGCACCGCTGGCTCACCGACGAGGAGCAGCGCGTCTGGCGCGCCTACCTGCACGCCACCACCCTGCTCGAGGACCACCTCGACCGGCAGCTCCAGCGTGACGCGGGCATGCCGCACATCTACTACGGCCTCCTCGTCGGCCTCGCCGAGGCGCCGCGCCGCCGGCTGCGGATGACCGAGCTGGCGATGAAGTCCAAGATCACGCGGTCCCGGCTCTCCCACGCCATCGCCCGGCTGGAGAAGAACGGGTGGGTCCGCCGCGAGGACTGCCCCTCCGACAAGCGCGGCCAGTTCGCCGTCCTCACCGACGAGGGCGCCGAGGTGCTGGCCCGTACCGCGCCCGGCCATGTGGGAGCCGTCCGCCAGGCGCTGTTCGAGCGGCTGTCCCCGCAACAGCAGAAGGCCCTCGGCGAGATCATGGAGATCGTCGCCGAGGGCCTCCAGCCCGATGAAGCGGGTGCGGACCTGCCCTGGCTCCGCTAGACCACCCGGCGCAACCCCGGGCGGTCCGGTGTACGGCCGGTCAGTGGGCCACCACCGGCACCGGCACCTCGTCCTCGACGCCCTCGCCGGAGGCGACCGGGGCGGAGCCCGGGCGGCCGGCGTTGACGAAGGTGAAGGCGATCAGCGCGGCGAGCGCCAGGATGCCGACGGCGAACCCGATCGCCGTGCCGTAGCCGTGCACCATGCCCTGCAGTCCGACGAGCTGCTGCTGCGGCTTGGTGGCCGCGCCGGCGATGTGGTCCTTGATGTACGAGGTCTTCGCGGACGCGGCGATGGTGTTCAGCAGGGCGGTGCCGATCGCGCCGCCCACCTGCTGCGAGGTGTTGACCATCGCGGAGGCGACACCGGCGTCCCGGGGCTCGACCCCGGCGGTGGCCAGGGACATGGCCGGCATGAACGCCGTACCCATGCCCAGGCCCAGCAGCACCATCGCGGGCAGCAGCAGCGTCGCGTACGAGGAGCCGATCTCCATCCGGCTCAGCAGCAGCATGCCGAACCCGGCGACCAGGAAGCCGGGGCCCATCAGCAGCCGGGCCGGGACCCGGGTCATCAGCCTCGTGCCGATCTGGGTCGAGCCGGTGATCATGCCCGCCACCATCGGCAGGAACGCGAAGCCGGTCTTGACCGGCGAGTAGCCCTTCACGACCTGCAGGTAGTAGGTCAGGAAGAGGAACAGGCCGAACATGCCGATGATCGCGAGGCCGAGGGAGAGGTAGATGCCACCGCGGTTGCGGTCGGTGACCACGCGCAGCGGCAGCAGCGGCGCCTTGACCCGGGACTCGACCAGCACGAAGGCGACGAGCAGCACCGCGGACGCGACGAACATGGCGACGGTCACGGTGTCGCCCCAGCCGTCGGACTCGGCGCGGGTGAAGCCGTAGACGAGCGCGAACAGGCCCAGGCTGGACAGGACCACGCCGGGGACGTCGAGCGGGGAGCGGTTGCGGCCGCCCTCCGGCTCGCGGACGACGAACCAGGCGCCGAGCGCGGCGACCACGGCGAACGGGACGTTGACGAAGAAGGTCCAGCGCCAGTCCAGGTACTCGGTGAGGAAACCGCCGAGGATCAGACCGACGGCGCCGCCGCCGCCGGCGATCGCGCCGTAGATGCCGAACGCCTTGGCGCGCTCCTTGGCGTCGGTGAACATCACGGCGAGCAGGGACAGCGCGGCCGGAGCGAGCAGCGCGCCGAAGACACCCTGCAGCGCGCGGGCGCCGAACATCATCGCGCCGGTGGTGGCGGCGCCGCCGAGCGCGGAGGCGGCGGCGAAGCCGCCCAGACCCAGCACGAAGGCGCGCTTGCGGCCCCACAGGTCGGCGACGCGGCCGCCGAAGAGCAGCAGACCGCCGAAGGCGAGGGCGTAGGCGGTGACGACCCACTGCCGGTTGCCGTCGGAGATGCCCAGGTCGGTCTGGGCGGAGGGCAGGGCGATGTTCACGATGGTCGCGTCGAGGACGACCATCAGCTGGGCGAGCGCGATGAAGACGAGCGCTTTCCAGCGGTTGGCGTCACCGCGCGGCGCGGTGAGGCCGGGAGCCTTGAGGGCTGTTTCGGACATGGAGGTACCCACTTCGGGACTGCGTGACGGAAAAAGACGTAGGTATCGGACGGCGCGACGACGGCGACGGCGGCGGCGACGGCCGGAAGCTCGGAGTGCTTCGGGGTGCTGTGAACGCTGTGAGTGCGGTGCGTGCTGAGGGCCGGGGCCGGCGCGCGGCCCCGGGGCGATCGGCCGGGCTGGTCCGCCCTGCCTGTCGGCCGGGCTGATCGGTCGGGCTGATCTCGTCGGGCCGATCGGTCGGCTGATCCGGTCGGGCTGATCGATCGGGCTGTGCTGGTCGGTCAGGTCGGTCAGGCTTGGCGGAGGTCCTCCATGGTGACGGCCGTGCCCGGCAGGACGGAGCGGCCCGGAGCCCGCAGCCCGTCCAGGAAGAGCTGGAGATGACGGTGGGCGAAGCGGTCGACGCTGCAGCAGGCGGTGCCGGCCGGCGGCCGGCTGAGCTGGGCGACGGCGACCATCAGGTCACCGACACCCACGTCGGTGCGGAGCAGCCCGGCCGCCTTGGCCCGGTCCATGAGCCTCTCGACGATGCGCTCGACGCGCTCCCGGGCGGCTTCGAGGTCGGGGTGGTGCTGGTCGAACGTGCTGGTGACCATCGGGCACAGGGCGCTGAGCCGCTCGTCGGCGGAGGCGTGCACGAAGCGCTCCAGCGCCTCGTACGCGTCGCCGCTCTCGGACAGCGCCTCTTCGGCGACCCGTACGGTCCGGTCGAGGACCGAGCAGACGACCTCGCGGACGAGGGCGTCGCGGTCCGGGAAGTTGCGGTACACCGTGGCGTTGCCGACGCCGGCCCGGCGGGCGATCTCGTCGAACGGCACGTCCGGGCCGTGCTCGACGAACATCTCCCGGGCGGCGGTGACGATCCGCTCCCGGTTGCGCAGGGCGTCGGCGCGGGGCCGGGACACCTTGCGCGGCGCGGGGAGGGAGGTCTGCACGGCGTACTCCTGGTCTGGGTGACTCTCGCGATCCGGGGAATGGTTCCCCGTTTCGCGCGGACACAGGTCTAAACGGGGAGCGGGTCCCCGGTTATTTCCCCCGCGCCGGAAACTTCTTCGTGACCTGGCTCACACCTTCCGCCGCCGGGATTCCCACGATCGGCTCCTCCAGCGCGCGCCCCCCGGCCCCTCCGCCGAGGGTGATCACAAGGGTGCAGTCGTCCGAACCCGCGGCTGCCGTGGAGCGGGAGGTCCATGCATGCAGCCGCCGTCGCCCCGCCGCCGCATACGCCCGCGCCGGGCGGTCGCCCTGACCTCGGTGACCGTTCTGACCCTGGCGGTCAGCACCTCGGCGGGCACCGGGCAGCTGACGGCGTCCTCCACCGCGGGGCCGGCCGGACTGACCCGCTCCTCCGCCCTCTCCCCCTGCATGATCCGCGGCGGCATGGACGTGCAGATGACCGAGGGCGTCCCCACACAGGTCGGCTACTCCCGCTCCACCGGCACGGTCCGCGCCCTGACCCTGATGATCGACTTCTCCGACGCCCCCGGGAAGGGCAGCGCCCTCGACCGCTTCCACGAGTTCTTCCCGCAGACCCAGGAATGGTTCCGCACGGCGTCGTACGGCCGGCTCGACTACCGCCCCGAGACCCCGATATCCGGCTGGCTGCGCATGCCGAAACCGTTCAAGGCGTACGGCATAGAGCGCGGCGCGCCCTTCGACCCCGGCTACCGCCAGCTCGTGCAGGACATGGTGGCCGCCGCCGACCCCGACGTGGACTTCCGCTCGTACGACCTGCTGAACGTGCTGGTCACCCCCAACGCCGGCCCCTCCGCCCTGGACACGGTGCTGTCCGTGACCTTCGCCGGCAACTCCGACGCCCCGGTCGCCGACGGCGTCGTCGTGGCCAACGCGTCCTTCGTCTACTCCCGCCAGGACGACGGCTCCGGCTCCTACGGCCGCACGGGCTACCGGGTACTGCCGCACGAGAACGGCCACACCTTCGGGCTGCCGGACCTCTACACACAGGAGGGCGGCTCCGCGGTGGGCCACTGGGACATCATGAGCGAGGACTGGGGGGTCAACAACGACCTCCTCGGCTGGCACAAGTGGAAGCTGGGCTGGCTGGACGCCGCCCAGGTCGGCTGCGCGGCCCGCCCCGGCCGCACCGACTACACCCTGACACCGCTGTACCGGCCGGGCGGCGGGAAGCTGGTGCTGATACCGATAGACGGGCGGACCACGTACGCCCTGGAACTCCGCGCGCCGGGGGGCAACGACGAGGCCGTGTGCGAACCCGGCATCCTCATATACAAGGTCGACGCCACCGTGGACACGGGACGCGGCCCGATCACGGTCTACGACGCCCACCGCCACAGCGGCGGCTGCACCCGCAGCCCCAACGTCCAGGCAGAACTCTCCGACGCCCCGTTCACCAGCGGCCAGTCCTTCAAGGACCCGAAGCACGGCATCACGGTCGAGGTGCGGGCCACGGGGAGCGACGGGGATTTCAAGGTACGGGTCACCCGGCGGTAGCGGGGCCGACAGGAAACGGCCGCTCCCCGAGGCGGGTCAGGCACCGCACAGGCACCGTACGCGAGGCACAGGCACACCACGCGCCGCACTCTCTCTCCCCCCCCCGCCCCATCCCGCGCTGCACGACGCCCTCCCACGCGCAGGCACCTCACCCCGCGCGCAGCGCACCGCACTCCACCCCGCGCACAGGGCACCGCACCGCGCCGGGCGGTTTACCGTAGGCGTTCCCGTACCCCCGCACCACGCACGCCGTACGCCGTACCGGACCGGAGAACCGACCCGATGCCCCCGAACACCGCACTGGACCAGGATGCCGTGCCCGGCCCGCCGGCCGAGGCGGTCGCGCCGCTGATGCGCGGGATCGCCGTACTGCGGCAACTGACCGATGCGGGCGGGACGCTCAGCCCCAGCGCGCTGGAACGGGCCACCGGGCTCGCCCGGTCCACGGTCGACCGGATCACCGCCACCCTGGCCCGCATGGGATACGTCCGCCCCGACGGCCGGGACGTCGTCCTCGCCCCCCGCGTGATGGAGCTGGGCAACGCCTACCTGGCCGCGCTGCGCCTGCCCGCCCTGCTCGACGCCCGTGCCGACGCCCTCGCCGACGAGCTGGACGAGTCCGTGTCCCTGGCGGTCGCCGATCTCGACGGCATCCGCTTCATCCACCAGGCCACCCGCCGCCGCGCGATGTCCGTGAGCTTCCGTATCGGCGACCTGCTCCCGGCCGAACGCACCGCACCGGGCGCGCTGTTCGCGGCCGAGTGGGACCAGGCGGACTGGGCGCGCTGGAGCAGCCGCCGGTCCGGCGACCCGGCGAACACGTCCTTCCCCGCCGTCCCGCCCCAACCCGCCCCCGGTGCCGAAGACTTCGAGGCCCGGGTCGCACAGGCCCGCCGGCACGGCTGGGCGGTGGACGACCAGTTGATCGAGCCGGGGCTGGTCGCGGTGTCCGTTCCGGTGCGGGACCCGGCTACCGGCCGGTCGGCGTGCGTGGCGAGCGTGGTGAGCCACACCAGCCGGCACACGGCGGCCACCCTGCGCACCACCCTGCTGCCCCGCCTGCGCACGGCGGTGGCGGCCATGGAGGCCGACCTGCGCCAGGCGCCCCCGCCGCAGCCGGGCCCGGCGCCCTCGGGCCTCGCGGCCTGGACGACGGCGTCCAAGCACGAACTGGGCCGCGAGTTCATCGAGTCCCTGGCCAGGGGGCTGACCGTACTGACCGCGTTCGGCGAGGGCCGTACGGCGCTGCCGCTGACCGAGGTGGCCCGGGCCACCGGCCTGGCCCGGGCCACGGCCCGTCGGGCGCTGATCACGTACGAGCACCTGGGCCTGGTGGCCGCCGGCCCCGACCCCCGCACCTTCACCCTGACGCCCCGCGTCCTGGACCTGGGCTTCCCGCCCCTGTCCCGCACCACGCTCCCCCGCCTCGCCGAGCCGCACCTCAGAGCCCTCGCCGACCTGCTCCACGAGCCGACGGCGCTGGCGGTCCTGGCACCGGGCAGCGGAACGGAGATCCAGTACACGGCCGGGGCCGGCGCGAGCCGGGTCCTCACCGTGGACATCGCGGTCGGCGCACGCCTCCCGGCCGCCGGCACCTCCCTGGGACGCGTCCTGCTCGCCGACGCCGGAGGCCACCTGACCCCGGCCCTCACCGAGGTCCGCGCCCAGGGCTACGCCCTCGCCGACGAGGAACTGGAGTCGGGCCTGCGCTCCATCGCCGTACCGGTACGCGACCGGACCGGCCGGGTGGTCGCCGCGGTGAACGTGGCCACGCACGCGGCCCGCCGCTCCCTGGAGAACTGCGTCACGGACCTGCTCCCCGCCCTGCGCACCACCGCCGACCACATCCAGACCGACCTCCACACCGCATCCCGCTTCACCCACGTCCCCCCGTCCTGAACCACGGCCCCACCCTGATCCGGTACCCTGTGGACCGAGTACCGCGCCTTCGTAGCTCAGGGGATAGAGCACCGCTCTCCTAAAGCGGGTGTCGCAGGTTCGAATCCTGCCGGGGGCACACGATGAAGGGCCAGTTCCGAGGGGTGATCCTCTGGAACTGGCCCTTTGCTGTGATCACAGCCGTGCCACACCCGTGCCACAAAGTCCACTACGAGTCCACGTCACCCCGCTCTTTCCGGATCATCGAGCCGAGCCGATCGGCGATCTCACGGTCCCGGCCGTTGACCATGTGCTGGTAGATCAGCGCCGCGCGAGGCGTGCTGTGCCCCATCCTGGTCATGAGCTCGCGAAGACTCGCGCCAGATGCCGCGAGGGTGTTGCCGGTGTGGCGAAGATCGTGGAAGTGCACGTCTGCCGTGATGCCTGCCTTGGTACGAGCCGCGATCCAGTCGTCCCGGAAGTTACTCCGCCGCAACTGACCACCCCTGGGGCCGAGGAAGACGTGACCATCACGGCCGGGACCCGCGTAGGCGTCGAGATGCTGCGTTACGTCCGGCAGGAGTTCAGCAGGAAAGGCCACCGTCCGAACACCGGCGGCGGACTTCGGTGCCTTGTCGAAGAGGGCTCCTGTCTGCATCTCTGCCTGCGAGCGCAAGACAGTGACCACGGCACTGGCCAAGTCCACGTCCCGCCGGCGGAGCGACGCCAGCTCCCCGAAGCGCAGTCCGGCAAAGGAGGCCAGGAGGACGAGCAGCCGGTAACGCGGCGCGATGGCCTCAGCTACGGCGTACACCTCCGCCACAGTGAGGACTGGCCGTTCCGGCACGTCGTAGCGGTCAGCCCCCTTGATCCGGCACGGGTTGCGTCGGATCAGCTCGTCATCCACGGCCGTATTCAGGATGGCCCGCAGGACCTGATAGGCCCTGACGACCGTTGGCTCGCCCGTCCGCTTCAGGCACTCCGTGCGCCAGGCCCGAACCCGAGCCGTCGTGATTGACGCCAGCGGCAGCTCGGCAAGGTCGGGCAGGAGGTGCAGCCGGATCGCTGACTCATGACGCTCACGCGTGCGTTCCTCAAGCTTGCGGTCCTTCAGCCACGTCGTGGCGTACTCACCAAAGCGGACCTTGCCTGCATCGGGGTCGGACCACTGGCCACGGGTAATGTCCGACTCGATGAGGGACAGCGCCACCTCAGCGTCGGTCCTGGTGGCGTACGTCTCCTCGGCACTCCGGAGCTGGCCCGTATTCGGGTCACGGTAACGAGCCTGCCAGCGTCCGGACTTGAGTTGCCGAACCGAACCGAAGCGACGCCGCTTGCCCCGCTTGTTCGCCATCAGGCGGCCCTCCTAAGCACTCCGGGTCGGACGACCACCGGCTGAACTGTGTGCTCGGCGATGTAGGCGGATACGGCGCTCTCAGGAATGCGGACGTGCCGCCCCACCTTGACGAAGACGATCCGCCGCTCCTCGATGAGACGTCGGGGAAAGCGGACACTCGTACCCAGCAGTTCCGCGACCTGTTGAACGGTCAGGAGTCGATCCACAGTCACCACTCCCCCTCCGTCTCCAGATCGGACAACTCGGCCAGGGCTTCGCGTGCTGTCTCTCGGTTCAGGCGGATCTCCTTCGCGATCGTGGCGGCGAGCCAGGACTCACCGGGGGTGTGGCCTTGCCCGGCGTAGGTCCAGTGGGCGAGGACGAGTGTGGAGCCCTCCGTGTCGTCGAGGTCCTCGGGAAGCCCGCGTTCGCGGCGTTCCTGCCGGGCGCGGTAGTCGGCGCGGACCTGGCGCAGAGCGCCGAGGGTGGTGGAGTAGCGGCGGGATTTGGTGGAGAAGTGGCCGCGGAAGCCGAGCATGTGAGCCCACCGGGCCAGCAGCCGTTCCGGGTAGGTGTCGTCCAGGTCCCAGCAGGCTTCGATCAGGCGTCGGGTGTGGGCGGGCAGCGGCAGGCGGTCGAGTTCGGAGAGCTCCCCGATGCGGTGGTCGACAGTGCCGGTGGTCTCGGCCGCTTTGGTGGCGTACTTGGCCACGTAGGAGGCCACGGCCTGTTCGGTCAGTTCCTCGTGCCCGAGAGCGCCGATCGGCTGCACGTCTACCTGGGAGCCCCACCGCAAGGTGCGGGCCGGGTGGTCGCCGGAGGCGGGCACGGGAACGGAGACGCGAGCGGCGGCAGCGGTGATGGCGTCGTCCAGGAGAGCGACCGTGGCCCATGCCGGCGGGGCCGAGTCGGGGCCGTCCGGACCGTCGAGGCGCACCACGGCGTGGAAGTGGACCGAGCCGCGCTTTTGGAACTCGGCGACCTTCCCGAAGGAGACCCGGCACACCTCGGTTAACGCCGTTTGGGTCAGGCCTGCGCGGGCGGCGATCTCGCGGCGCAGGTAGATGGTGAAGCGGCGCCACAGGTCCCCGGCGTAGTTGTTCCACAGCACCGCGCCCGCGTAGTCGTAGCGGTCCGGGTCCAGGGCCGTGCCCAAGGCCGGGTCGTCCTCGGCGTGGGAGCTCCCGCAGCGGCAGCGGCCGGAGTCGGGCCGGTTGTGGACCGGGCCGAACGACGGGGCGGTGAGGGTGGCGAAGACGCGGGGGTGCTCCCGGACCGTCCCGGGCACGTCCTTGCGCTCATCCCCTGTGATCCCGGCCCGGATCAGGTGGTAGGTGTCTCCGGCGTAGGTCCAGGCGCAGGCCGGGCAGCGGGAGGCTCGCCGGTTGCCGCAGGCGACCCGGAGCATGCCGCCCGGCTCCTGCTCGGTGCTGTACGAGTACAGGACATCACCGGTCACGCGGTCGCGGGTGACCGTCTCGCCCCGCAGGCGGATCGGATGCGCGCAGCCGCCGGTACGGCGGATCTGTTCCTGCCAGCGGTCGAAGCCTGGCGAGTTCGCCACCCGCAGTAAGTCAGCCAGGGTGATCGGGTCCGTGCCCAGAGAGGCCGCAGCGTTAGCCACGGCCTCAGGGGCGACAGGGAATGCTGTCACGCGGCCACCGCCAGGGGGGCCGGGGACACGAGCGCGGTCAGGCGGGCGACGTACTCCGCGTGCCGTTCCTTGGCACGGTCGCTGATCTGCGCTGAGGTGATCCCGCCGGGCGAGTACTCGTTGAGGCCCGAGCCGTCGCACCAGCCACAGAAAATCTCCAGCGGGGCCTCTTCACCGGCCCAGCCCGTGCCGTCACAGGCGGTGCAGTCACCCCACGGGCGGGAGGTCAGGAAGTACAGGCACTCTGCCGGGTCAGCGCACCGCACCTCTAAGCAAGCCGGGCAAGCCCGCTGGAGCGAGAGGTGCACTCGGATGGGAGAGGAAGGCATCATGGAGCTCCCTTTGAGGGGCCCAGGGGCGGCGATTCTTCTTGGCGGATGAGCGCCGCCCTTGGGGTAGGCGTGTGGTGCCGGACGTACCTACAGGCCAGACGGACCGTCAGGTACATCCCTAAGGTTCCCTAGGGCACCCTAGGGTGTCAAGCGGTACGCTAGGCAACTGATGCACTTTTCAAAGGGAGCTGACGAGATGTCGGATCAGGCCGACAACCGAGCGCCGTACGCGCAGATTGCCGCCCATTACGCGGCGCAGATCACGTCCGGCGAGCTTGAGCCGGGCACGCTCTTGCCGAGCATCAAGACTCTTTCGCAGGAGTGGAAGGTCAGTACCGCGACAGCCGAGAAGGCCCTGAGGAAGCTGCGCAATGAGGGGCTCGTCAGGGGCATCCACGGGATCGGCACTGAAGTACTGGACCGGCCCGGCCCGATGTCTTCGGGGTCGCAGCGGCAAGACCGAGGACGCCGTACCGGATCGAGTTGGGGTTCCGGCGAACGGTCCGACTCCCACCAGGCCGCAGTGGTGCCGGCGCCCGCGGACGTAGCGCAGGCATTGGACATCAAGCCCGGCTCGGATGTGATCAGGCGCTGTCGCGTGTACCGCGACCGACACGGCATCGTGGCCCACTCCACGTCGTGGATTCCTGCTCGGTACCTCAAGCTGATCCCGCAGTTGGCCAAGAGCGACCGACTGACCGGGGGCACGTCACTACAGCTCATCACGGAAGCCACAGGCCGACCGATCGCTCAGCGAATCGACACCGCGTCGGCGCGCCTGCTGACACCTGAGGACGCCGAGCTCCTGGAGCTGGACCCCTCCAAGCCGCCGACTGCGCCAGTAGTCGTGATGACGGCGAAGTTCGTCGACAGAGACGGCAACGTCGTGGAGTACGGCGTAGACCTTGGAGGCCCCGGCCGTACATGGCGCACGGAATCGGAAGTCACCCAGTGACGGCCCCCAACGAGACCCGACGGCCGTTCTGTGTCCTGATGGTAGGTCTCCCCGGCTCGGGCAAGACGACGCTGGCGCGTGCCCTTGTTGCCCACGGCTTCGTCAGGCTGTGCCCGGACGAGGAGATGTTCCGCCGACACGGCGTGTACGGGGTCGACTTTCCTCGGGGAACGTTTCCGACCTTGGAGCGCCCTGTCCTCGAAGAGATCTCCGTGGAGCTCCGCGAGGAGCTTCGGGCCGGGCATGACGTGGTGGTCGATCACGGCTTCTGGACACCGGAGGACCGCGCACGGTGGCGATCGATCGCGACCGATGCCGGTGCGACTTCGGTGGTGGTCTACCTGGAGGCAAGCCACGAAGAGCTGTGGTCACGCGTGAGCAAACGGAACGCACTCCACGAAGCCGACCCGAACTCGATCTTCTTCGCTGAAAGCGACCTGCTGCGCTACCGAACCCGGTTCGTGCCGCCCGAGCCGGACGAGCCCCACGTCCTCTACAACGGTGATCCCACTTCGGTGCTCAAGGCTCTGGAAGAGGACTCGACGCCACGTCCGTGACCATGGGACTAAGCACGCAGGAGCGAATCGCACCGAGCGCCGAGCGATCCAGTTACAGGTTTCTCTACCTCATCAAGCCCCGGCTGCGCTCCGCTCCGCCGGGCGCGCTCCCGGCTCCGCTGCGGGCGCCGCTCCTGCCTCCGGCCCGCTCCGCCCGCGCTGCGCCGACGCGCGCCCACTGGTGGATAGGGCCGGTGGCCATGAGTCGATCACCGCATAGCGCGGCCACGGTCAACACAGTGCCTCCGGCGGGGGATCGGCCGGCACCGGGGTGGAGAGGGCGCCGTCGCCGACCGCGGGTCCATTGTGGCGGATGCTGGGGGCTCCCATCCCGCACACCATCGACCCAGGCAGAGCCGAGCAGACGCGGCCCCTGGCGTCCAGGTCGTTCGTACAGTGGCGCGCTCCACCTGGACGCCAGGAACCACGCCCGCTCCACGATGTGTGGGTCGACGGCGTACGGGATGGGAGCTGGGGAGAGTGGCGGGTTGAGGGTAGCGGGACGAACCGCACCCAATCCCCAACCTGCTACACAGGTAGTTTTCCGGCCAACCTTGGCGAGGACGCTGTAGCTACACAGTGACTACGGTTTGTAGCTACACCCTGACCTGGTATCCAGCACCGACACCAGAAATGCCGCCCCGGGAAAGCCAGCCTGACACCAAACGCTTCGTTGCCGGAAGTGAGCGCCTGTCCGATGGCCGGATTGGGACGCGGGTGCGGCGCTGCTACCGTCTCCAAGCAGTTCGGCCACACGCAAGCCACAAGTACTGAGGAACGCACGTAAGTTGCGGCGTCCACACTGCTACAGTATCCGGACTGCACGCACACCGACGACCCGCTTGGCGGCTAGCCTTCCACAACCATCGCCTTGCGGGTCACTCGATATAAGGAGGCACCACATGGACGGCCATAGCCGCCACTCTATAGGACCAACTGTCTCGAGTACCGTACCCCCTAACGCATTGCATTGCAATGCGTTGCACCGCGAACACCGCGACCATGGAACCGAGGAGCCGACTCCCCGCACCCGCGAGGCATGGAAGCACCCTGTGTGCTTGGCAGCAATGATCAGTGCTGTAGCCAGCCTAATCACCGCATTGGCCTTGCTGGGCAAGTAGCCGAAACCCAGGCGTGCCCATGCACGGCCGACGCTGGGCCGTCCATGGGCCGTCCGAGGGCGGCCGACGACGACCAACGTTGACAACGACCGACAGATAAGTCGCAGGTCGCAACAGTGGTCGATCACACGGCCGCAGGTCAGAGACCCGGCCCTTCACTTCTTCGGCTACTGATCGCCCGCTGCGGTACCAGGACTGCCTCGCTTTGGAGGAAGGCAACCTCTGACGGGTCGTCGGCAACTACGCTCACCTGGCACCCCGGCATCAGGTCGGGGCGCCGTTCACTGAATGACCAGGGGGGTCGTCATCATGGGACTGAACTCTCGCAAGGCCCAGATCATCATGGGCTTGCTGCCCATCGGAACTCTGAGCCTGTTCATCTTCTTCCCGTTCGTGTGGCGGGCTCTGAAGACCAAGAAGGCCAGCGACAGCACCCTGGCCGCCGTGTTCACCGTGGCTGAGGTGGCGCTTCTGGTGGCTCTGTCCTTGTCGCCGCAGACCCACAAAAACGGGCCGGACAACCTGGCCGCCATGCTGATGTGGGTCGTGATGCTGGCGGCGACCATCACGGCGGCCTGGCTGTACCGCCCGCTGAGCAAGGAAGAGCGCATGGACCAGGCCGCGCAGAACCAGCGGCCCGGCTCGTCGTACCTGTAAGACGCCGTCCCTTGAGGAGGCGCAGGCGTGTATCAGGTCCGTGCCAGATCGTGCGGCGAACCATGGGGCGGTTGCTGTACGGCAGCGAAGCACAGCAACCACCGTGACCACACCCGATTACCATTGGCCCCGGACGACCGGCTGACCTGCTGAGCAGACCTCAGCGGCCATCTCGCCCATAGTTCGCATCGAGGAGGCCGCGGGGTGTGCCACTTCCGTGCCAGAACGGGCGGGGACTTACGGGGAATCGAGGTTCCCCAGGGTGCGCACGGCCCTACGCCACCCAAGACAGGGATTCCAGGTCAAGCCCAGGGTCCTCCAACCTCGCTCCTAAAGCGGGTGTCGCAGGTTCGAATCCTGCCGGGGGCACCAGCGCAAAGGCCCCGGACCGATCATGGTCCGGGGCCTTTGACATCCACTTCTGACATCAACGGGGGCGGCCACTGTCGCCTGCAGCCTCATCGGCTACCGCAGACTCGCCGAGGCAGACGATCTTCAGGATGCGTCCGCGTAGGCGAGGTGGGCCCCACAGGCGGTGCAACGGAAGAGCATGGCAGTCGCACCCTCGCCCAGGTGGTTCAAGAAGTGCTCGAGCTGGTTTTCGTCGTGCCAGCTCTCCATGCGCATGTCGGCCCGCAATTGGTCGAGGGCTTCCGGATGCGCCGCCAGCCCGGCGTACCCGACTTCGCCCACGAAGGCCGCCGCATCCTGGCAGTGGACGAGCCAGTGCGGATCCTGCCAGGAGTGGAAGCCAGGTGTGCGGCGGGTGACCTCATGCAAGACGTCCTCGCTGACGCCGTCAAGGCGGTTCGCTCCGCTCACCGCGCGCGGCCCAGCCCCCGGCCGGGCCTGCGCTCCTGCCTTCGTCCCGCTCCAGCCCGGCCGGCGTCCGTGCCGCGCGCACAGCGTTCAGTCACCTGACGTCAGAGAAGGGGTACGTCGTGGCTAGGGCCGGTCGGCTCCACGGCTTTAGCCACCTCCCCGGTCCGG
This sequence comes from Streptomyces sp. 1-11, assembly GCF_007176755.1. Classification (GTDB taxonomy): domain Bacteria; phylum Actinomycetota; class Actinomycetes; order Streptomycetales; family Streptomycetaceae; genus Streptomyces. Next base: position 278,641 of record NZ_BJTV01000005.1, on the reverse strand, counting down.
GTCCCGCGTCGAGCAAAACCAGGGGGCCACTCGTGCACATTGCGGTCAGGCCCAAAGCCTGCCCGAGTTGCCAACCAGCGTACGGCCCCCTGATCATGCTCGGCCCCAGACCGGGCAGGCCACCGACCAAACCCGTTCCACCGACCTCCATGCCTTGCTCATTGAACACGCTGGTTAGGCACGTTACCCCTGGGGATACACATCGGCGCTTCTAGCTTTTCGACCCACGCTCGATGCGCACTGAGGTTCGGCTCAATCTCTAGACCATCAGCCACTATTCGGACTCGGATTGACCCCGCACAGCAGCTACCCAACGCGCGTCCGGCCGCAGGCTGTCCCGCCAGATGCGCCAAGCTTCGCTGGGCCGGGATGTTCGGGTGACATCGACGCGCTAATTGAGTGCACGCCAGCCGAATAGCCGGAAAGTTGTCTCTAATGCATTCGACAACTTCACGCAACGGGTTTTCATAGCTGCCCCGCCCCATCGAAAAGACCACTACCTCAGGCTGCAACGTGTCGCAGAGGCTGGTCGCAAAGTCTGCCTCAAGGACAGACCCGCTATGGCCACCATGATGTGGGTAGACCAGTACGGGCGCAGCATCCAACTGCTTTCTGCTAAGGATTTGACGAAAACCTGCAGCATCAACGTCACCGGGCAGGAAGAGAGCTGGCCGCCCATCTATCTGCACCTGCAAGACAACAGACATGCCATTGGTCGTGATTTCCGGACGAACTTTGCCAGCAGCGCCAGGGCCGTGCCCGATATCACGAAGTGTCGGGTGAACCACCTCGATACCAATTCGATCGAGAGAAAGCTCATTTCCGTCAGCATTGCTTATTCCTATGCGAACCTTGCAAACGCCAGCGTCTGCGAGGGCCGCGAGGAGGGCAAGTAGTTCACTCCACTTCTTCGAATCCTTAGTGCTGTCAGAGTTAGCCCAGACCGTACCAATTTCGAAATCACTGTTCGGAAGCAGTCGCAACGCACCAGCGATGTGGTCGGTATCAGCATGCGACAGAACCAGATGCTCGATCCTGTGAATACCCGAGTCTATTAGTGCCTGGTAAAGCAACTTGTCGGACTTGGCGTCAACAATTACGCACCTAGCACCATCGCGCAAGATGGTCGAATTCCCATGCCCTACGTCCAGAATGACCGCCTCCACCGAGCTATCAGGGGCCGCAGTCGTCGGGGTATGCAATTGCGAAATGATCATTCTCCCCTCCACCCGGAAGGGGGTACAGGCGCCAGCCTAAGATCCTTGAAAAAGAGATCAGACTCATGTTCCGCGTAAAAGTTGACCTCACCTAGGTAGATCTTTCCGATAAGCGAGGTAGAGCCTACTCGGGACTGTGGCGGCAGGAGAGCAATCGGTATCGTGACGGGAACGTCGGGTCTCCAAGCCGTAACTGTCACGTCGAGCGTAGGACGACCGATGTGGTCATGGACATCAACTACAGTGATAGGGGTAAGGAACCCTCTGCGCTCCAAGGAGCGGTGCCCAGTAGCCTCTTCTTCGGCAACGCGGAGCGCCTGCGCAATTTCTCCCGTGGAGCCCGGGCCCTTTTTGACGATCCGCGGAATTCCGTACCGCCAAGTTCGGATACTGGTTGCTTCGTCATCCTCTACGTAAGCACTATAGAGAATCGCAGGCAGCCCTCGCTCATTAGCTCTGGCTACGAGCCGGGCACCATCGAAGTCAACGCCACCGCGAGGGTGCAGGCGGTGATCGGAGATCAGAGCGCCGCACCCTTTCGCCAAAAGATAGTCCAGTAACTCATCCATCTTTCTAGGTCCGCGGAGCAGCACCGAAAAGACCGAGAGGTCGAGATCTTCCACCTGATCACAGGCACGCTCGAGGTCGTCCTCTCGATCGTCTAATACCGCTACAGGGGAAGTTTTGTCGCCGAGCGCCACTTATACCTCGCTATGACTGGGGCGCAGATTCTGCATGCCTCGGAAGAAGAATCTTGAATGAGGCTCCACCGAGTTCGCCATTCTTTTCAACTGAGATTTCACCATCATCGAGAACGGATTTCTTGCCATGCAAGTCTGCAACGATGTCCTTCACGATGGTGAGACCAAGACCAGTCCCGTCCGCATTGCTACCCTCGCCTGGGAGCCAAATATCCTTTAGCGAGATGCCGGATATACCGGGACCGGAGTCGGCGACCTCGATCGAGATCCTTGCCGGTTCTGCGCGCGTTCGGATGAGGACGACTCTCTCCCGCGCTGTATCAGTGGCTCGACTGAAGGATCGTGCCGCGTTGATCACCAAGTTGGCGTAGATCGACTCAACGTCGGAGGCGGGTGTAAGCACCCTGGCCGGCTCAGTGCAAAGGTCCAGATCCAGCCTGATGTGCCAGTCTGCTAGATACCCCTCGAACATTTCGGCGAACTCACGACACGAGTCATTGATGTCAACGACCTTAGCTCGCCTTTTGTTTCTGCGGAGCATCCTGAGGGGCAGTTTTGCAAAGGAGTGAATAGACGCCGCTGTATTACGGGCCCTCGACAACACCTTGTGGATTCGGTCCTCGTAAAGCTCGGCGCCAACGGCTGCTCGTGCCCTACGCTCGATAGTCTCCAGGTCTTGACCCAGACCGCCTGCTGACCCAATGGACTCATGGGCAAAGACGGCGGTACTGATACCAACGGTCGCCAACGAGCGGTACAGGAGCCGATCTCGCTCGAGCTCCTTGATGAGTCGGTCTTGCGTGCTGACGATATCTGATACCTGTTGACGTTGGGTTGGCGGCAGTGCCTGTAGAACGTCCTCGACTTTACGCGTGGCCTCTTCGTTCTCTTTTCGTGCCATAGCTGTTCCGCCCGTGCGCTTTGTTTCGCGCAGACGAAGACGCTCTCGCGCAGCCCAATCGGTTGCCCGGGCGGCGAAGTCACGAAGCTCCAGAAACGGCGCATTCTCCTGGAACCCCATGCGGTCAGTCTTAGGAATCAGCAGGTTTTCAGGGTCATCTATGCACACACGTCCGACACTCGTGTTCGTCGACGGCCTCAACTCGGGACTGCGGGCCCTGAGAAGGTTTAGTTCCAGCCAGTCGAACCCTGGGTCGCCGTACGGATGCACACGAAGCCCACGATGGAACAGATGCACACCACCGACGATCCTAAGCCACGGACGAAGATCTGTGTGCTTCCGCATGGATTGGCGATGCTCGAATGATTCCTTATTTAGGGTGAACATCCAGAGCTCAAAGGTTGCCGACGGCGCCTGGTACATCATCGGAACCCGGAAGTGGCCTCGATCCTTTGTCAAGGCAACTTCCCCGTGATCACCGCTAGCTATGGACTCACCTTTCCAGTTGTAGAGATTAGCCGAAGCTTGACCATTCTCATCAAGACGCGCTACGAGCTTATACTCGCACTCATCGAAAAATCCTCGACTCACGCCTTCAGAGACGCGCTTGAACTGTGGCGCGTCGAGAATGGCCGTGAACTCGGAATTCTCGTCATCGAAAAAACCAGTGAGCAAGCGCATCGCTCGCCCTAGGCGCTCCATCTCCGTCTCGGAGAATCCATGCCGGAGCCGATGGATGGTGATGCTAGTTCCCGGCCCCTGCTTGGTTGGTACGGTTTCTATGGCCAGCTCGACCTCGTCGACGGAAGCCGCAGATTCGTACGCTGCCCAATCGATGCGCAGTACGTGAGCTACACCCGGCTGGCTGCGAGGCCGGGTGATGAGTTCAACGCGATGTCCGAGGCGTAACGCAGCGAGGCGCCCAAGCCCCTTCTCACCAACCTTGCGCCGACCGTCCCGTGTCAAGGGCTTTGACACCTTCGGCGACCTACCGATGATCAAGAATCCGTCGCGGATCTCCGCTTCGGTCATCCCGTCGCCGTTGTCCTCAACGACGAGTATGCCGCCGGGGTCTACCGCGTTGTGCAGGGTGACCGTGCATCGGGAGGCATCAGCGTCGTACGCGTTCCGGACAAGTTCGATCACACCTAGGTCTGGGTGTGGGATGAGCTCCTCACCGAGGCGAGTCAGGATCTCCGTAGCAAAGCGCAGGTGAGTGCTCACTCGTCCCCCCTCTGGGCTGGGCCGGCCCCCAAGTTCCCCTCGCCGTCCCGTCTGCTGCAGAATACTGTCAACTGATCGTCACTGCCAGTGTGCGCAAGGCTAGTTGACGCTGTCGAGAGGACGAGCCCTTGGGAACCACTGGCTACGCAACGTTCACCCACCACCTTCGGCTGCTCGCGTCGGACGTCGGCCGCGGTGCTTGGAGAGGGATTGAGCAGGACGTTCAGTTAGCTCTGAACGGGCAGGCCGCTCAGCAGCTACGTGCCCTCGTGCCCCTGCAAGTTCGGCGCGAAGAGGGAGCCTTCTTCACTGGTGGCAAGGTGCGGGATGCGTTCACATCCCTGGTCACAGACGCCGGCGCTGAGGCCGCAACTGGCTTCTGGGACCCGTCTTGTGGCGCTGGCGATCTACTTCTTGCTGTCACTCAGCACCTGCCGACAGCGCAATCGCTACCAGTCACCCTGGCCCGATGGGGACGCCTACTGCGTGGTTGTGACCTACAGGAGCAGTTCGTCGAGGCCGCACGCCTTCGACTGTTCCTTGCAGCCGCTGATCGGCACCACCGTGAGGGTCGGCCCGAGAAATTCATGCCTGGAGTAGGCGCAAACGCGTTCACAAGAGTCAAGGTTGCGGACGGCCTGGCAGCTCTGGACGCCGCTAGGGGTTTCAAGGGACATCTACTGCTTAATCCGCCATACGGCTCGGTGCAGGTAGACGCCTCTCATGATTGGTCCAGTGGCGCCGTCTCACAAGCGGCCTTGTTTGTGCTGGCTGGTGCCCGGGCCCTATCAGTAGGGCAGCAACTACACGCCGTCTTGCCAGACGTTCTACGAAGCGGAACACGCTATGAGGCGTGGCGTACCAGAGTCGAGCAATACCTGAATGTCGGCAAAATATCGGTCTATGGGCAGTTCGACCAATACACAGACGTTGACGTTTTCATGCTCTCGGGAGCGCGTACCCGCAAGTCTTCAACCGCTTCACCTAAGCGACTTTGGTGGGATGAGCCGGACACAGAATGTCGCCTAGATGACTACTTCGAAGTACGCGTGGGACCAGTGGTCGACAACAGGGACGCACATAAAGGGCCCGAGGTTCCCTTTTTGACCGCCCGGGATCTTATTTCCATTGACTCAGGGTATAAGCTTTCACGCACCCGTAGGTATCCAGGTCGCTTGGTCAATCCGCCTTTTGTAGCGGTTCGCAGAACGTCAAGGCCAGGGCCCGGCACCGGCGGCAGCGCGAGGGCTGCTGGAGTACTCATCACCGGGAGTGAGCCAATTGCCGTAGATAATCATCTGATTATCATCAAGCCACGCTCACAAGAAAGACAAGACTGCATTGAACTTCAGAAATTTCTGTCGTCTGATGTTGTTTCTCAATGGCTGGATCAAAGGATTCGCTGTCGCCATCTAACCGTCGGAGTCGTGCGAGCGCTCCCTTGGGGCGTTCACTCGACTACACATGAGAATGCCGCCGAACCCGTTAGTCTCCCTAGGCAGCGCAGCACCGAAAGCGAACCATCACTAGACTGAGACTCGCCACACGCGGGGGATCGCAAAGTGACCGGCGAGCTCTGCTCGAACGTTGGGTTCGTAGTCGTAGGCAGACCGGAGCCAAGCAGCGAGCAAAGGCGCTTGAAGTCATGCGCCCTATCGGTCGCTCGAGTCTCACCCGAACTGAGCGACTGCCCCTGCTGGCCTGGAGTGCTACTGGGTCACCGCGGGGGGAGAACTTCCGGGGCTTGGCTGGATGACCTCGGGCAGGCTGTGGACCACTTGTGGACGCACTCCCCGCAATCTGGCGATCGCGATACAGTGACCTGCAGATACGTGCATCACGACCACGCCCTCCGGAGCTGTGCGCATCGCCCTGGAGTGTCAACGAGAGTCGCTGATGCCGCCTAGGGCTGTAGCCATGATGGGGATCATGCTGCCTTGTCTGTGGCTCGACGTTGATCGGCTGCCGACCAACTTCAGCCCTCCGTCACCCATCCCCGGGGTCTGAGAGGGCGTCGAGCTTCGCCTGAGCATCGGGATCGACTTTCACACTCGGGTCCTTCTTGATGGCGTACAACTCGGGCGGCCTGAGGTAACGCAACTGCTCCGCGGTGAGGGGCCCCTCGCTGCCCTCGATGTACGCCCTCAGAAGCTCGGCAGAGAGCTGATCCCTCCACAGCCTGATCCCGCGCTTGTCAAACATGGCCATCGCCATCTGAAACATGACCGGTAGATCCGTCTCATCTACCTCCCTAAGTACGGAAAGGAGGGTTCGCAGGCGCTCGGGCACGGTGTCGTCGGGTCGGACGCCGCACCACTGCTCGGCCACCATTTCCGCCACCCGGCGCTGTGGCACCTCCAGGGCCTTGGCTAGGTACGGGAACAGGCCCGGCTCCGGAGGGTTCTCGATCTCGTTCCATCGCACCTTGTTCCACCAGGTCACTGACCGCTTGAAGTCGCAGTCGTGAGCCATCTCCTGGTACGTCTTGCCTGCCTGGGAGTTGAGCCGGGTCACCCGCTCACTGAATGCGTTCGCCATGGTCGAGAGCATCAGCTCAGGTTTATGAGTTGTCAACTCTCGTTGAAGACAACTGTCCTTTCTGGTAACGCACTTCAACCAGCACGGCTGGTGTGTTCCTGACAGGGACTGCGGCGCAGCTACCCTCGACCGCGGCCAGACGTAAGGACCCTAGGTGCAGAAACTGACAGCCAAGCCTCTGTTCTGGTTGACGGCATCAGCAGCGTGGCTGAGGACAGCGGGAGTGCAGCGAGGCACACGCGCGCCTGGTCGGTCGGCGCGCCCACCGTCGTGGCTGACTGTCGTCGGCTGAGGTTCGTGCCACAACCGTGCCAGTTGCAGGGGTCAGCCACGGTCAACACCGGTGCCCCGTGGTCGAGTAGCCGCTCGCTTCCTCGGCCGGCGAAGTCGCAGCTCAGCCCGCAGATCACCCAGCCTCTCTCCTGAAGCGGGTGTCGCAGGTTCGAATACTGCCGGCGCGCAGGCGTAAAGACCCCGGACCGATCATGGTTCGGGGCCGCCTCAACGCATGAAGACAAGGGCGGCAGCCTTTCTCGTACGACACTCCTACTAAAGAAGCTCAATCACCGCCCACGCAGCGAATCCAATACCTATGATTTCAGCCAATACTCCCCAGATCAGCATATTCGATCGAATGATATTGATGCTGTGAGCCGAGGTGCATGCGTCGAGTTGAGCACTGGCAATGATGCACTTCGCCTCACCTGCAGGGCCATTCCAATCGTCTACCGGGAAGATGCTCCTCAAATCATCGAGTTTGAGGTTGCGCGTCTTCCGGAAAGCGGTGTTCGAAATAAGCCCTACTACTGTAGCTATCACCAGGGAGACCATAGAGGCAGTCAGTGCAAATGAAATGCGATGCGGCACTTGGGTGGCGGGTCGCCCGCGCGTAGCCACAGCAGCGGCACCGAACAGCAGGGTGACGATAGCACCAGACGTGCTGATCACCGCCAGTGCTCGCGACTGCAGGGCGGCACCGATGGCACGCTCTTCATTTAAAAGCGTCTGGATCAGATCTGCCACAACTGGACCTGCCGCCTCGCTCCCTGAAGCCCTCCCCTTCGAATTCGCCTCCCCGCCCGCCTCACCCATCTCTTTCACCTACTTCCAGCCGCCACGCCCTTGTTTTGATTTCTTAATTAGCGTGAAGCTCTTACCTTTGATTTCGGACACCTTCTTGCGGGTACGCTCCTTGGCCGCCTTTCCCAGTCTTTCGGGCTTTGTTCCCAGATGAAAGCCTTTTGCTCCTCCTTGCCCACCACCCTTATTCCCTGCACCACTCGATCCGGCGCTAGAACTACCTGCAGTCATTGCGTTTCCTTTCACACCTTCAGTTATCAGTCAACTCTGATTCTGGCCGACATGGGTTCGAGGCGCAGGTTGAAGTAAGGCAAACGGAGTAACCGAAGAGATACAAACGGAGAAGCAGCCGGCAACCAGCCAGAAAGCTGCGATCTATGCCTTCTCCAGGTGCTCCCAGCTGTACCGGTGGTGTTGTCCAGCCGAAGTCAGCTCGACTTGCTTGTTGACGATCAACTCGCCGCGGTCAGGTAGGGCCTCGATGTACCAGAGGCCACCTTCCTCGTCCGCATGGCGGAAGCGGTGCAACAGGGTGGCGTCCTCATCGAGTGCTCGGTAGTACGCCACGGTCTCGGCTTTGATGCACTTGAGGTCAACCACGAGTTGATCGTGCCAGCCAGCGCACAAGGGTGCACCGTCTGACGTCCACGAGTGACATCAACGGCGCCGGACGTCAGCACTCCTAGGCGGTCTGGCATGGCCAACGTTGCCGGCTGGATCCCCGGCAGAGCCGAGGAGTGATCGAACTCCTAAAGCGGGTGTCGCAGGTTCGAATCCTGCCGGGGGCACCAGCGCAGAGGCCCCGGACCGATCACGGTCCGGGGCCTTTGACATCCTCTGACATCAACGAAAGCAGTCACCCACGCTGGGGCCGCCTCTCGAGGAAGACCAGCTTGGGCTTTCGGCCGGCACCCTCCGCCCGCCGACGCTCCCCGCCCCGGGCCCCGCAGAGCGCGGGCTGCCGTGCGGTCTCCCACGCACTGGCGAGCTCGGCCGACAACTCGCCGAAATGCGCGCGTGAGGCACCGGACAGGGCAGGACGGGAACAGGCCGCACGGGCCCAGGTCAGCCTCACAATCACCCAACCCGTGGGGCCCTTTTCGTGTCACGGGCCGACCGGGTCACCCGCCATGTCCGCCGAGACCGTACGCCGCTTGGCGGATCGCGTCTGCCGGGGCCTCGAAGACGATCGCGAGCCCGTCGCGCTCGTTCCCCTGCTCGCCGACGCGCGTGAAACCGAAGCCCGCGATGGTGGCCAGGGAGGCGGTGTTGTCGGAGCCGATCCTGGCCCGCACGGTCCTGACACCGGGTTCGGCAGCGGCCCTGACGAGCAGCGCCCTCAGCATGGCGCGGGCATAGCCCTGGCGGCGATATCCGGGCACGACGGTGTAGCCGACCTCGACCACGCCGGCCTCGTCCGGTGGCCCGTGGAACCCGGCGTCGCCGACAACGGCCCCGTCCGGCTCGGACACCGCAGCCCGCGTGATCCAGGGCGCGGCAGACGGATCCTTGGCGAGCTGGTCGGCGCGATAGCCGAAGATCCAGCGAGCCCGGTCGCAGACGAAGTACTCGTCAAGGGCGACCCCGGCCTCGGCGCTGCCGCCGGCGAGGTCACCGTCGGCAAGCGCCCGCAGAGCCTTCGCGCTGAGCTCGACGAAGCGGACGCGTTTGGAGATGGAGAGAGTTTCGTGATTCATCGCGGGGATGTTCGCCCCAGCACCGCAGGGGTGTCCATCGCTTTACGGCCTCGGCGGAGTCGTTCAAGCCCCGGCTGCGCTCCGCTCCGCCGGGCGCGCTCCCGGCTCCGCTCCGCCGCCGCTCCTGCCTTCGGCCCGCTCCGGCGGGCCGCGCCGACGCGCGCCCTGGTGAGAGTTCGGGGAAGGCCGGGCCATGCCACAGGGAAATGGGATCCTCGCGAAACGTCGAGGCAGACACTGTGGAACTGGACGCTGTCCCGGATCCGCATCGTGCATACGGACGACCAGGTGATAGCCATGGCCCGCGGCATGCTGAAGGCGGCCGGCCTGCATGGGCACCAGTACGCCGTTGACGCCGTGCTGGCAGCCGTGGCCGGGCGGGAAGCCGCGCAGGGAGCGCAGGCAACCGTTTTCACCTCCGACACCGACGACATGAATCGACTCCTCGCCGGCCACTCCGTGCGAGTCGAGAAGGTCTGACGAGAAGCCGCCCGCGCCTCACCCCGACCACTCGCCGACTCCCCGGGAAGCCCGCGCAAGCGGGATGCGGGATGCGGGCCGTCGAGAAGTGATCGACTCAGGGGGGTGCCTGGTCGAAGCGGGCCGTCCTGTGCGACGCTGGCTGGACGACCAGCCTGGTCTGGTGGGAGACCCCGCGCCGGCCTTGCGGGCCACCGCGGTGGCCGGGGAGTGGTGCGGGTGGTCTTGCTCGACTGTGCGCGGCTCCCATACCGCCGCGCGCTTGATGCCCCGTAGATGTGGGTGTGATGGGCTCGACCCCGAATGGAGGGGCGAACCGTGGACGACCTCACCGTGATCGCTCGAAGGCACCCCGAACACACTGTGATCACCGTAGCCGGTGAACTGGATCTCGAGACCTGCCCCGTACTCGCGCAGGCCGCGTTCGCCGAGCCGCTGGGCGGCATGACGCTGCACCTGGAGTTGTCGGGCGTGTCCTTCATGGACTCCAGCGGTCTCAACCTGCTGCTGCAACTGCACCAGCGCCTCGACGGCGAGGGCGGACGGCTGCTGGTCTCCGGCCTGCAGGACCAGCCCGCCCGGGTGCTGCACCTGACGGGCGCCTACGCCGTGCTCGTCGCGGACACCGCCGAGCTGTCCCCGGCCCAGCTCTGAGACGTCGCGAAGGGAGCCGCGGGAGGCCACCGCCGGTCCCCCTTACGGCGCCCCAGCCCCCGGCGCCGTGGCCACGGACTGAGGAATCACGGAATCACGGGCTGCCGCACGACCGGTGGGAGTCACGCGAGCAGGCTGGAAGACCGGCCTAGAGTGACCCGTATGCGGTGGTGGGGGAATCGCCCGGGGTGGGCTCGGTGGCTGGCGGCGGTGTACGTCGTCGGGTTCCTCGAAGGGACGGGGGCGCACGCCTACTTTCTGGCCGCGGGTGGGCTGGACGCGTACGACTACGCGCCGGCGCCGGTGCGACTGCTGTTCCACGGTCTCCTTCTGCTCGATCCGCTGGCCGCCGTGCTGATCGTCCGCGGCCGCCCGGCCGGGCCGCTCGTGTGCGGCGCCGTGATGTTCTCGGACGTCGTCGCGAACTGGTGGGTGCAGTGGAGCGACGTGCTGGCGCGTCCGGCCGCTCACCTTCGTCCGGTCGGGCTGTTGCCGATCACCCTCTTCGGCGTGCTGGTTCTGGCAACGGCCCTTCCACTGCGACGCGTGCTGACCTCCACGGCTGTCACCGGCGAGGACGAGCGGCGGCGGACCGCGCCTGCCCGAAGCCGAAGTGTGAGGTAGCCGCTCCGAAGCAACGGTCCGGGTGGCCGCTCCCCGGAGCGGGAGGGCCACCGCGGGCCTCGGGAGGGGCAGCGGTCAGAAGCGGTGGCCGCGGGGGACGATCCGCATCACGGCGGTTCCGAGGGCCACCAGGGCGAAGGCCGCCAGGCCCAGCCAGACGCTGGTCATCACGCCTATGCCGGTCGAGGCCAGCGCGCCGCCGCCTACGGTCGCCGCGGGGTTGTTGTACATGGGTCCTCCCAGAATGATCGATGTGGGTTGTTGGAGCGACCTGCTACCAGGCGCGTTCACGGCGGAACACGGAGTCCAGGTACGCCTTGGCGTGGCAGGCCTGGAGCAGGAAGTCGAAGAGCAGCTCGTACATGGACGCGGCGAGCAGCATCCGCTTCCACCCGCGCTCCCGTACGGTCACGACGCGCTCGACCACGAAGACGAGCGAGGCCCAGAGCCAGAGCGCGTGCACGTGGAACGAGTTCGAGGCCACGGAGTAGGCGATGGTCGACAGGTACACGACGGTCACCAGGACGCCGACCATGCTGAGGAGCTGGCGGCCCCAGTAGCGCCACGTTATGTGCGTCATGCCGTACTGGACGCAGTTCTCCACCGCGCCGCGTTTCCAGCGCAGCCGCTGGTCCCACAGGGCCTTCCAGGTCAGCATGACCTCGGTGGTGAGCGTGCACCCCTCCGGGGAGAGCACCTGGTGGCCGAGGTGGAGCACCGCGAAGGTCAGTTCGTTGTCCTCGGTGAGCACCGAGGTGTCGTAGATGCCCCCGGCCCCGTCGCCGGCCGGGAGCCGGCCGGCCAGGCGCGCCTCGGAGATCTGCCGCAGCACCCGGGCCCGGAACATGGCCGCCGTGCCGGTGAGCACCAGGCACTTGCCGCCCAGGCGCTTGACGTCCCGCGAGTAGCGGGCGTACTCGTTGCGCTGGAGGTGGCCCACGAAGCCGCCGCCGGGTCCGCCCCGGAAGGTGCCGCCCACTCCCCCGTAGCCCCTGGCGAGGTACTCCGTCCCGCAGGCCAGGAAACCGGGGTCCAGGGCGCTGTCCGCGTCCGTCACGAGGACCACGTCGTCGTCGTGCAGGTGGGGCAGCAGGCAGGCCAGGGCCTGGTTCAGGCCGCCGGCCTTCTTGTGCCGGTTGCCCCGGGTCTCGAAGACCTCGGCGCCCAGGGAGTGCGCGATGGCCACGGTGGCGTCGGTGCAGTTGTCCGCGACCACGATCACCCGCTGCGGGGGCAGGGTCTGCCCGTACAGCCCCTGGATGGAGTCCGCGATGGCGTCGGCCTCGTTGTGGGCCGGGATCAGGGCGATCACATTGCGAATCTCGGCGGGCTTCAGGCCCGTCCTTCGATGCTTCCCCATGGTGCTTCCTGCGGAGTCGGTCTGAGAGGGATGTCGGCGGGGGCTCGGTGGATGACGGCATGTGAGCGCGTCAGAGCGACGTACGGGGCGTCGTGCCCCGTACGTGTGTCACCGAGCCGGCCTCCGCCGGGCGGCCTTCCTCGTCGTAGGCCGGCACCAGGGCGGTGATCGTCGAAGTCACGGTCGTCTCGGGCGAGTTGCGACGATGGACAGCCCGTCGGCCGCGAGGCCGCGCATGATGTCCCCCCTCACCCCACCGCGGGGGGCGAAGACGGCCGTGCCGGTAGGCCGGCCGAATCACCCACCCAGACGCCCTTGAAAGCTTCACATGATCTGCACATGACGCCCGACGAATCGTACTGTCTCGCTCCGTTTCGGATAAGGGGCTGTCTGGCGCGTTGAGTTGGGAAAGAGGCCGGGCCACCCACCGCAAAGCGGGACACATCAACGCAGTTGTCCTGCCTTCAACTAACTTTTACGTGGCCTATATCACGGCGTGCGGACGCATGCTGTGCTGTCTGAGCCGTCCGGGCTTCGAGATGCGGCCATCCGCGCCCCTGGATACGCTCACTGAGCGGCCGGGTGACGGCGGCCCAGGAAGCCCTGGTGCGGCAGCCGTCCCAGCCCGCCCGCGGAACACAAAAAGACATCCGCAGTTCGAAGCCTCTGCTGTGCTCACGCCTCCACGGGAGGAAGGTTGCGATGAGGTTCACCCGCATGCGTAAGGCCAAGGCCACCGCGGCAGCTCTGGTGGCACTCCCGCTCGCGCTCGGAGTTCCGGCCGCGCAGACCCACGCGCAGGAAGCGTCCCCCAGCCCCTCGGGAACCTTCGGTTCCGGCTGTTCGGCGCTCTCCCAGAAGGTCGACACGACCAAGGACAAGGTCGTCAACGCCGCGGCCGCGTACCCCCAGCTCAGCCAGCTCGTCTCGGCCGCGGTCCGGGCGAAGCTGACCGACACCCTGAACGGGAAGCCCGCCATCACCGTCTTCGCCCCCAACGACGACGCCTTCAAGAAGGTCACCGTGTCGGACCTCACCTCGCTCCTCGGCAACGAGGGGCAGCTGAAGAAGACGCTGACCTACCACGTCGTGGACAAGCAGATCACCCCGAACGAGCTGTCCAACGGCTCCTTCACCACCGTGGAAGGCGGCAAGCTGACCACCTCGGGCTCGGGCAGCAACTACAAGGTCAACGGCAGCGCGAGCATCGTCTGCGGCAACATCAAGGCCGCGAACGCCACCATCTACGTCATCGACTCGGTCCTCAAGCCCCCGTCCTGAGCCGGTCCGTGCGGACACGGCCGTGAGGCCCTCCCGTCCGGCGGACGGGAGGGCCTCACTCACGGCGCGCCCCTGCACCCGCCCCGGACGCGGCGGCGCGGGCTAGCATCCGGGCATGACTGCTACTGACCACAACGGTTCCGTGCTGGACGTGGAGATCGGGGCCCTCCAGGGCGGCTCCGCCGAACTGCCGGGTTACGCCGGCAAGACCGTGCTCATCGTGAACGTGGCCTCCAAGTGCGGCCTGACTCCGCAGTACACGGGCCTGGAGCGGCTGCAGGAGCGGTACGCCGAGCGGGGCTTCACCGTGCTCGGCGTGCCCTGCAACCAGTTCCTCGGACAGGAGCCCGGCACCGCCGAGGAGATCGCGGAGTTCTGCTCGGCCACGTACGGGGTGACGTTCCCGCTGACCGAGAAGATCGAGGTGAACGGGGAGGGGCGGCACGCGCTGTACGAGCGCCTCGTCGGCTTCGCGGACGGTGAGGGGCACAGCGGCGACATCCGCTGGAACTTCGAGAAGTTCCTGATCGGCCGGGACGGACAGGTCGTCGCCCGGTTCTCGCCGCAGACCGAGCCGGAGGCGGCCGAGGTGGTCGCGGCGATCGAGGGGCAGTTGGGCTAGCGGGACCGACGCAACCGCCAAGGCGCGGCGCTCTGTTGCGTCGAGCCCTCTCGGCAAGGACGGCGACTGGTCGAGAGGGCTCCGTGAGCGACGCCTGGGCGGTTGTCGTCGGGCGTGCGGCCGTCGTCGGGCGAGGTCGGTGCCCCGACGGCCGGAAGGGGCTAGGTTCCTAGGCCTTGACCGAGGCCACGAAGACGTTCCACGCCTCGGCGGGGAAGGCCAGGACCGGGCCGTCGGTGACCTTGGAGTCGCGTACGGCGAGTTCCGCGGTGGTGGGCGACTTGACCTCGACGCAGGCGCCGTTGCCCGCGGAATAGGAAGACTTCATCCACGTCTCCGAAGCGCCCTGAATCAGTGCCATGTCCACTCCTGTTGCCAGTTGCTGTAGTGCGGGTTCGCGCCAACCCTGTCGTCTGATTGGCGTGATCGACGCTACCGGGCAACTGCCGTCTCCGGAGGAGTCGTTCACTCAAGCGGATGGCATATTCCAGGTGAGCCTTACGCTGGAGTGGACCACTGGTGTACGATCCCGCGCCCTCTGTGAGGTACGGCTCAGTCCGCGTACTCCTTGGCCACCTTTGCGATGAGTTGCCGGGACTGTTCCACATTGAGGGACTGTGCCCGGAGATGCTCGTACATCACGGCGTACTTCTGCACGTCCGGCGCCTTCTCCAGGTACAGGTCGCTGGTGACGCCCTCCAGGTAGACCACGCTGGAGTCGGCCGCGTCGGTGAACTCCAGGATCGCGTACTGGCCGTTGAGGCCCGGGTGGGCGCCCACCTCGAAGGGCAGCACCTGCACGGTGACGTGCGGGAGCTGGGACATCTCGATCAGGTGCTCCAGCTGTTCGCGCATCACCAGCTTGCTGCCGACGACCCGGCGCAGCGCCGCCTCGTCCAGCACCACCCACAGCCGCAGGGCGTTGACGTCGGCGGTGATACGTTCCTGTCGCCGCATGCGGACCCGCACGCGCTTCTCGATCTCGGCCGTCGACGTCTCCGGCAACGCGCCCCGCACCAGCGCCTCCGCGTAGGCGGGGGTCTGCAGCAGGCCGGTCACCAGCTGGGGTTCGTACACGCGCAGCGACTCGGCGTCGGTCTCCAGACCGATGTAGACGCTGTACGGGATGTCCCCGAAGGTGTGCCACCAGCCCTGCTGGCGGGAGTCGCGGGCCATCTCCATCAGCGAGTCGACGACCCGCTGGTCCTCGACCTCGTACACCCCGCACAGGTCGCGCACGTCGCGCTGGCTGATGCTCCGGCGGCCGTTCTCCAGCCGGCTGATCTTCGACTGCGACACGAGCAGCCGCTCCGCCACCTCTTCGGCCGTCATGCCCTTGAGCTCGCGGAGCCGGCGCAGCTCCTGGCCCAGCCGGCGCCGCCTGACGGTGGGATTGACACTGGACGCCACGGGACGTGCACCTCCGGCTGCCTGCCTGTACTGACCACTTTGTGTATCTGCTGTTGAGCAGACTGCCACCAAGGTGCTTTCCGCCGCTGGGAAACGGTGGATGTGCGGCACGCGCACACCGGTCAGGGGCCCGGCCCGCCCCGCCGCGCGCACGGCCGAGCGGGGCGGTGGGACCACACGGGTCCCACCGCCCCGCTCCGACCAGCGGCTCCCGTGAGGGTCTCGGGGACTGGTACCGGTGTCGTGGGGACGACGGTGCGGCTCAGTGGGCCACGGCGCGTGCCATGGACCCGCGGTGCGGCTGCATCGGAACCCCGCGCGCCGGTTCCGGCACGCTCCTGGCTCCGGGCCCCGCCGGGCGTCCGGCCGCGGCCGGACCGCGCCGCGGCTGGGCCACCGCGCCGTTCTGCACGTCCATGACGGCGTGCGCGACCAGCCCGCCCATGGGGTCGTGCCGGATCAGGTCCCGCAGCCGGGAGCGGGAGGATCGCCCCTCGTTGCCCGGATACAGGTGCTTGCCCAGGCCCACCGCGTGCGCCAGCGCGGCGAGCGCCGCGGTCCGCGGGTCCGGCGGTACGCCGGTGCGGATCGCGTTGTCCAGCCGGGATCGGATCTCCCGGCTGATGGCGGTGTCCGTCGCCTGGTAGCGCGTCGTCGGCAACACCCCGCACATCTGGCCCGGTACGGCGGCGACCATGCCGCACCGCTCCAGGTGCGAGAGGTAGATCTGGCGGAGCCCCAGGCGTGGCCCGCCGATCCAGTGAACGGCACGCACGGGAGCGCCACGCCTTCGCAGCAACTCCAACGCGCAGTCCAAAGTCGGATCTCCAGTCGGCCGTGGCACCACCACGGCGATACGATCCCCGTCTGGGGCTATCCGTCCGGCCAGCGCCAGCTCCACTAGCTGTGCTCCGGCCAGACCGAGGTCGAGCGACTGCGGCTGCGCAGTGGTACCCGTGGCCGGGTCCAGTGCCAGCAGCAGAAGCTCCTCCGGAAGTGTTCTGCGGCTCCTGCCCATCCATGCCTCCCCGCGTGGATGAATGACAGGGTGACCCCTCTCACATTGGTCTGTCGAGAGCGCGTGACCGGTTCGTAAGGGAACCGGTAGGTATGTCGTTCTCGTCTACCGCAGGGGCCAAGTCCTCACACAGGACACTGGTACATGGTTCGGACAGGGCGCGCGAGTGTGCGTGCGGCGCATGGAGGAGGCATCGGTGGCGGGCGAGTCCCCCGACAGGTCGAAGCAGCGCGAGTCGTCGGCGGAACCGACGTCGGGGAGCGGGGGTTCGGTTCCCGAGGCGCGCGATCCGCGTCTGACGGTGTCCCGGGAGAAGGATTCCTCGGCCGCCGTCGACACGGCGACGAAGATCCTCTCGGTACGGGACGCGAAGAGGGCCGCCGACTCGGAGAAGTCCGGCGCCGGCACTCCCGGGGAGGGCCAGGACTCCGACCTCCGCGAGGCGGTCTCGGCCTGGATCCGCTCGGCCGAGGACCCGCAGGCACAGGCCGGCGCGAAGGGCGAGGACGCCGCGCGCACGGACGAGGGCACCGGGCCCGGGGCGGCGGCTGACGCGGCCGAGGACGCCCCCGTCGACGCGGCACCGGCCGCGCCGGACGCTGACGCGGAGTCGGGCGCCGGGACCAGGTCCCGGGCCGGCAGCGACGCGAAGGCGGCAGCGGGGGCTGGTACGAAGGCGGGCGGGTCCGGCATGGGCTCGGGCGCCGCGTCGCCGGGCGTGGATGGCGACGCCGACACCGACGCCAAGTCCGACGCGGACGAAGCCACTTCGAGCGCGGACGCGAACTCGGGCACGAAGGGCTCCGGGGCCGCGGGCGCGGGCACCGGTGCGAAGGCGGGCGGGTCCGGCACGGGCTCGGGCGCATCGTCGCCGGGCGCGGATGGCGACGCCGACACGAAGGTGGACGCCGGCACGGGCGACGCCTCAGAGGCGAAGGCGGAGTCGGGCGCGAAGGCGGCTACGGCAGTTACGGCAGCCACGACCGCCAAGGGCACCGGCGCGGACTCGGTGAGCGCGGACGGCGACGCCGGCACCGACGCCTCCAAGGTGACCGGGGACTCGGCCCCGGAGACCGCCAAGGGCACCGGCGCGGCTTCGGCGAGCGCGGACTCGGTGAGCGCGGACGGCGACGCCGGCACCGACGCCTCCAAGGCGACCGCGGGCTCGGCCCCGGAGACCGCCACGGCCACCAAGGGCACCGGCGCAGCTTCGGCGGACTCCGACTCGGACTCGGACTCCGACACGGACGCGAAGAGCGCCAAGGGCGCGAGCACGGCTCCCGTGAACGCGGACGGCGACGCCGGCACCGGGTCAAAGGCCGCCGGCGCCAAGGCCGCCGAGGCGGCCGCCGGCGCGACCGCCGGCGCGGACGCCGAGAGCAGTGCCGACGCGCGCCGCGACGCCGGCCGTGAGGCTGACGACGGCGAGGACGCGAAGGCAGGCACGGGCGCGAAGACGGGCGCCGATGCGAAGACGGCCACGGACGCGAAGGCAGGCGACGCCAAGGCAGGCACCGACGCGGACGCCAAGGCGGGCGCCGACGCGGACGCGAAGACGGGCGCCGATGTGAAGGCGGCCAAGGTCGCGGGGGCGAAGGCCGCCGCGGCGGCCGCCAGGGCGGCGAAGGCCGCAGCCGCGCCGCAGGACGCCTCCCAGGACTCGCGCACGGCCGACGGCGCGAGCGGTGCGAAGGCCTCTCCCGCCGGGGCGGAGGGCGTCGACCAGCCCACCACCGCCTTCAAGAGCGTGCGCCCGAAGAAGCCCGAGGTGGACCAGCCCACCACCATGCTCAAGCTCGGCACGGCCAAGCCGAAGCCCGAGGGCGCGGCCAAGGCGCCCGCCGGGCCCGCCGCCCCCGACGCGGAGCGTGCCAGCAAGTTCGTCCCGCTGCGCAACCCCGACCTGACCGCGCCCACCAGCGCCGTCCCCCAGGTCGGCCCCGAGCGCACCACCCAGCAGCCGCTCCCGCCCAAGCCGCCGCTGGACCTGCTGGCTGAGCTGACGAACACGCCCCCGCCGCCGGAGACCCCGGTCCGCACGCTGGTCCGCCGGGTCAAGATCTGGACGCCGCTGGTCATCCTGCTGGCGATCGTCTTCGCGGTCGTACAGGCGATGCGCCCGCTCCCCCAGCCCACGCTCGACCTCACCGCGAAGGACACCTACACCTTCGGCGGCGGCAGGACCGCGATCCCGTGGCCGGCCCAGGGGCAGGCCGCGCTGGACGTGCAGGGCATCGGCACGTTCGGTTCCTCGGGCGCCCAGAAGCCGGTGCCGATCGCGAGCGTGGCCAAGGTCATGACGGCGTACATCATCCTGCGCGACCACCCGCTGAAGAGCGGCGCCGACGGCCCGAAGATCAAGATCGACCAGGCGGCCCAGGACCAGTCGAAGGCGGGCCAGGAGTCCACGGTCGACGTCACGGCCGGCGACAGCATCTCCCAGCGGGAGGCCCTGGAGAGCATCCTGATCGCGTCCGCGAACAACGTGGCGCGGCTGCTCGCGCGGTGGGACGTCGGTTCCGAGAAGGCGTTCGTGACCAAGATGAACGCCACCGCCAAGAGCCTCGGCATGACGAACACCACGTACACCGACCCCTCGGGTCTGACGAACTCGACGGTGAGCACGGCCGTGGACCAGGTGAAGCTGGCCAAGGCCGCGATGCAGGAGCCCGCCTTCCGCGAGGTCGCGGCGATGATGTCGTACGACGACTACAAGGGTGTCAACCACTCCAACTGGAACCACCTGGTCGGTCACAACAACGTCGTCGGCATCAAGACCGGCACCACCACCTCCGCCCTCGGCAACCTGGTCTTCGCGGCCAAGCAGGAGGTCGGCGGTGAGACGCGGACCATCGTCGGCGCCGTGGTCCGCCAGCCCGCCGGCGGCTCGGACAACACCATCCTCGCCGGAGCGCTGGACGCGGCCGACAAGCTGATCCGCTCCGCGCAGGGCGCGCTGAAGCCGGCGACGGTTCTGAAGAAGGGCGACGTCGTCGGGTACGTGGACGACGGGCTCGGCGGCCGTACGCCGGTGGTGGCCACGAAGGACGTCACCGCGGCCGGCTGGTCCGGTCTGAAGGTGAAGCTGTCCTTCACCTCCGACGTCGTGCCGCACACGGCGAAGGCCGGCACCAAGGTGGGCTCGCTCACCGTGGGTGACGGCGGGGCCGGTGCGGTGAAGGTGCCGGTGGCCCTGCAGAAGGACCTGGCGGAACCCGGTTTCACGGACAAGCTGACCCGCCTCGGCTGACCCGGCCCCCTGCCACCAGCGCACGCACCCCGTCGACGGAGCCCCTCGGCGGGGTGCGTGCTAGCGTCACGAAACGGGGCAGGTCGACGGTCGGGGAACGAGACCGCGAACTGAACGGGAAACGGCCGGGAACACGAGGGACACGGCCGAGAACGGAAGACGGGACACGGGGAGTGCCTTCAGGTGGCCACAACCGAGCGGACACGCTCCGACGACGCAGATCCGGACCCGGAATCCGGCCGGCGAATACGTCCGTCCGCGACTGACACGGACGGTCATCGCACCGGCCGTGCGGACAGCCGTCCCGACGACCGCGCGCACGGCGCCGCCCCGGCGCGGCGGAGCCTGCCGCTGATCCGTCTCCGCCTCGCCGCCGAGCCCCTCCGGCAGCGGATGCTGCGGCACCCCGTGCTGTCCGTCACCGCCCTCGCGGGCGCCCTGCACATCATCTGGTTCTTCACGTTCGCGAACAGCGGCGGCGACCTCGCGGCCCAGGACGCCTGGGCGGAGTTCGTCGGCCGGCACCCGGACTCGGCGTACAACCTCGCCTGGTACGGCGGCATGCACCCCGTGTCGTACAGCGTGGTGTCGCCGTACCTGATGTCGGTGCTGGGCGTGCGCACCACGATGATGCTCGCCGGGACGGTCTCGGCGGCCCTGCTGACGCTGGTCCTGCTGCGCAGCCGGGTGGTGCGCAACCCGCTGTGGGCCTCGCTCGCCGGGGTCCTCGCGCTCGTCTGCAACGCGGTGTCCGGGCGGGTCACCTTCGGGCTCGGCACCATGTTCGCGCTGGGCGCCGTGGCCGCCGTCTTCTGCTGGCCGCACCGGTGGCGTCACAAACGCTGGGCGAAGGCGCTGGTGGCCGCCCCGCTGGCGGCGCTCGCCACCATGGCCTCGCCGGTCGCGGGGCTGTTCGTGGGCCTGGTCGCGGTGGCGCTGTTCCTGCAGAAGCGGCGGCCCGGCGCGTGGGCGCTGGGGCTCGCGCCGTCGGCGGTGGTCGCCGTCTCGGCGTGGTTGTTCCCGTTCACCGGCACCCAGCCGATGACGTTCGGCTCGGTGGTGATGCCGCTGCTGTACGGGCTGCTGTGCCTGTTCCTGGTGCCCAAGGAGTGGCTCACCGTCCGGCTGACGGCGGGCGTGTACAGCCTGGGCGTGGTGCTGGTGTGGCTGATCAGCTCGCAGATCGGCTCGAACATCTCCCGGCTGCCGATGATGTTCGCGGGCGTGACGCTGGTCGCCGCGCTCCCTTACACCGTGCCGCGCTCGCGCAAGTGGTACGTGACCGTGCTGGCGTTCCTCGGCTTCGCCGGCTGGGTCGGCTTCAAGTCGGTCGACGACATCGTGCACACGACCCCGGCCGCGTCCTGGGCCCGTGAGCTGGCCCCGCTGGTCAACCAGTTGCAGAACGTCGGCGCGGAGAAGGGCCGCGTCGAGGTGGTCCCGGCGCGCTCGCACCGGGAGGCGTCCGCGCTGGCGCCGTACGTGAACCTGGCGCGCGGCTGGAACCGGCAGGCCGACATGGAGCGCAACCCGCTCTTCTACGACGACACCCTCAACTCGGCGAACTACCACGAGTGGCTCCAGCGGTGGGCCGTGCACTTCGTGGTGCTGCCGAAGGACGATCCGGACGGCAACGGCGGCGGCGAGCGCGAGCGGACTCTGCTGCGGCGCGGGATGCCGTACCTGCGGCAGGTCTGGGGCGACGCCAACTGGCAGTTGTTCAAGGTGACCGATCCGTCGCCGCTCGCCGAGCCGAACGCGGTGGTGGACCGGGCCGAGCAGGGTGAGATGACCCTGCAGGTACGCAAGCCGGGGCGGATCCTCATACGGATCCCGTACTCGCCGTGGCTGAGCGTCGTCGACGACGAGGGCAAGAGCCTGAAGCCGCCGCAGGAGACGGAGGCGTCCAAGCACCGGGACGAGGGCACGCCGAAGACGTACGAGAACGTCAACGGGTGTCTGACGGAGACGGCGGAGGACGCCAAGGGCGACCGGTGGACGGTGCTGCTCGCGCCGAAGGCCGGGACGTACCACCTGGCCGCGCCCTACCAGCTTCCGCGCGGCACGCCCTGCCCGGACGAGCTCAAGTAGGGCGCAGGGCCCCCTTCGGCACCCAGGTCCCCCGGTCTGCGGCCGGGGGATTTCTCGCACCCCGTGTCGTTCATATAGGTGAACCGCGATCACCCAGACGGACATTTTTGCTTTCTCTTGACGTTCCCCTTCCTTGCCGTGCGTACACCTCCGAAACCAGAGTTCACATGCCTGACCCTGACACGTGGACTCTGGAAGGGGACACATGAACGGTCTCGACTGGGTCGTGCTGATCGGCTACTTCGGAGTGATGGTCGCGATCGGCGTCTGGTCGCACAAGCGCGTGGACAACGTCTCCGACTTCTTCACGGCCGGCGGCAAGATGCCCTGGTGGCTCTCCGGCATCTCGCACCACATGTCGGGCTACAGCGCGGTGATGTTCACGGGGTACGCGGGCATCGCCTACACCTACGGCGTCACCTCCTTCGTCACCTGGTCCTTCCCGATCGCGCTCGGCATCGCCATCGGCGCCAGGCTGTTCGCGCCGCGCATCAACCGGCTGCGCTCCCGGCTGCACGTGGCCTCGCCGCTCGAGTACCTGAAGAACCGCTACAACCTCTCCACCCAGCAGGCCCTCGCCTGGTCGGGCATGCTGCTGAAGATCGTGGACGTGGGCGCCAAGTGGGCCGCGATCTCCACCCTGCTGTCGGTGTTCACCGGGGTGTCCCTGAACCAGGGCATCCTCATCACCGGCGCCATCACCGCCGTCTACTGCACGATCGGCGGCCTGTGGGCGGACGCGCTGACCGAACTCGGCCAGTTCGTCATCCAGCTGCTGGCCGGCGTCTCGATGTTCGTCGCGGTCGTGCTGAAGCTGAACGACAAGAACATCGGCCTGTTCGACGCCTTCGACCAGCCCGCGCTGCACGGCCACGGCAAGCCGCTGGTCGGCCCGTACGGCACGGTGTTCCTGCTCGCCTTCCTGTTCATCAAGCTCTTCGAGTACAACGGCGGCATGCTCAACCAGGCCCAGCGCTACATGGCGACGGGCAGCGCGCGGGAGGCCACGCGGTCGGCGCGGCTGTCCGCGGCACTCTGGCTGGTGTGGCCGGTGGTCCTGTTCTTCCCGATGTGGATGTCCCCGCTGCTGGTCCACGCCCAGAAGCCGGACGGCTCCGACTCCTACGCCCTGATGACCGAACAGCTCCTGCCGCACGGGCTGCTGGGCCTGGTCATCGTCGGCTTCTTCTCGCACACCATGGCCATGTGCTCCTCCGACGCCAACGCGATCGCGGCGGTGTTCACCCGGGACGTGGCGCCGGTGCTGTCCGCGCGGGCCCGGGGCTGGGGCGAGCGGTCCGGCCTGATCGCGGCCCGGGTGACGACCGTGGTCTTCCTGGGCCTGTCCATGGCGGTGGCGACCCAGGTCAACTCCCCCGCCTTCAAGGACATCATCACGGTGGTCATCAAGTGGGTCGCGGGCCTGATGGGGCCGATCGCGATCCCGATGATGCTGGGCCTGCTCCGCCCGTTCCGCCGCTCCGGCCCGACCGCGGCGCTCACCAGCTGGGCGGCGGGCCTGCTGGCCTTCTGGCTGGTGAACTACCCGGTCAACTGGCAGGTCGACGGCGGAGTCCCGCTGCAGTACCAGGTCTCCATCCCGCTCGCGGTCTCCCTGGTGCTGTACGTCCTGGTCGGCCACCTCAGGCCGGAGGACACCCCGGAGCGGCTGGCGGTCATCGAGAAGGTCAACACGGACGGGGACGCGGCGGCGGCCGTGCCGGTGCCCGCGAGCGCCGGGGACGACGTGGTGGGAGCGCCGTAGGGCCTGCGCCGGGGCGGCTCAGGCCCGCGGATAGCGGGCGAGCCAGCCCGGTGCGGACCCGGCGGGGCCGTGCAGGGCGGGGCCCTGGGTCATCTCCATCGCGAAGTCGTCGGCCAGTTCCAGGACGGTGGGACGGCCCTCCAGCTCGGCGAGCCAGGCGGGCGGCAGGGCCGTCTCGCCGTGCAGGGTGCCGAGCAGTCCGCCGGTCAGGGCGCCCGCCGCGGCCGAGGGCCCGCTCTGGTTGACGGCCAGGCACAGGCCGTGGCGTACGTCCTCCCCCACCAGGGCGCAGTAGACGGCGGCGGCAAGCAGTCCGTCGGCGGTGCCGTCGCCGGCCAGTTCCTCCACCCGTCCGGGGCCGGGCAGGCCCTGTCGTACCGCGCCCAGCGCGTGCTGGAGGGCGTCGGCGACGGGCTGGTGGCCGGGGCGGGCGGCGAGCAGGGCGAGGGCCCGCTGCACGGCGGCGTCCAGGCTCTCGCCGCGGGCGAGGCCGTGCACGATGACGGCGTACGCGCCCGCCGACAGGTAGGCGATGGGGTGCCCGTGGGTCTGGGCCGCGCACTCCACGGCGAGCTGGGCGACGAGTTCGGGCTCCCAGCCGACGAGGAGGCCGAAGGGCGCCGAGCGGGCGACGGCCTCCGGGCCCAGTTCGCCGGGGTTCTTCGGGGTGTCCAGGGTGCCCATGGTCTCGTCGCCGAGGCCCAGCAGCAGGGCCCGGGTCGGGTCCCGGCGGGCGTACAGCCATTCCTCGCGGGCCAGCCAGCCGTCGTCCTTGCGGCGCTCGTCCGGACCCCAGTCCCGCTGGGTGGCCGCCCAGCGCAGATACGCCCGGTGCAGATCGGTCGGCGGGTGCCAGGCGCCGGTGTCGCGGCGCACCTGGGCCCGTATCAGCCCGTCCACCGTGAACAGGGTGAGCTGGGTGTGGTGGGTGACCGTGCCGCGCCGGCCGTGCCCGAAGGCGAGGTCGAGCAGCCCCTCCGCGCCGTACGCGGTACGGATCTCGTCCAGGTCGAGGGCGTCGGCGGGCCCGCCGAGCGCGTCGCCGACGGCCAC
This sequence comes from Streptomyces sp. 1-11, assembly GCF_007176755.1. Lineage (GTDB taxonomy): Bacteria > Actinomycetota > Actinomycetes > Streptomycetales > Streptomycetaceae > Streptomyces. The sequence continues at coordinate 253,675 of NZ_BJTV01000005.1, read as the reverse complement.
GCCGAGCAGGGCGCCGCGCACCCGGCTGCGGAAGTCCTGCTGCTCGGCGCGGCCCCAGACGGCGCCGGACGTCGCGCCCATGCAGGCCTCCTCGGCACGTCCGTACGTAGACGCCCAGCACTGTAATCGACCGGGGACGGCCTGTTCACCGGGGCGAATCGGTCCCGCCCGGTCATTCCCGTACAGTCCCGCCCGGTCATTCCCGTACAGCTGTGAGCGCTTCCACCCCGTCCGCGGCGGGGACCGGCGGCGGGCCGCGCGGGTCCGGGGCGCCCCGGCGGGCGCGAGGTCCTCAACTCGGCCTGAAGCAGGCGGGTTTCTGGCGCGATGCGCAGGGGAGAACTCGTGCCGCGACGGGGAGAATCCAGCCATGACCACCACTCCCACCACAGCAGCCACCGCCACCACGCGCACCTCCGGTACCGGCGCGCACCTGGCCGCCGGTGTCCTCACCGGCGTCGTCGCCCTCTACATCGCGCTCGTCGCACTCGGGAACATCACCGACTTCGGGACCAACCAGCAGTTCGTACGGCATGTGCTGGCGATGGACACGACGTTCAAGGACGAGGACCTGATGTGGCGGGCGATCACCGGCACCGCGCTCCAGGACACCGCCTACGTGCTGATCATCGCCTGGGAGACGGTGGCGGCGCTGGTGCTGACGGCGGGCACGTTCCTGTGGGCGCGGCGGGACCACGGGCGGGCCCGGCGGTTCTCCGTCTACGGGCTGCTGATGCTCGTGCTGCTCTTCGGCGCCGGGTTCATCGCCATCGGCGGCGAGTGGTTCGCCATGTGGCAGTCGAAGACCTGGAACGGACTGGACGCGGCGACCCGGGTGCTCGTGCTCAGCGGGGTCGCGCTGATCGTGAACCTGCTGCCGGACGGACGGCGGGGCGGAGCTAGCTGACGACCGTCACCTTTGCGCCCAGATCCCCGAAGGACCACAGGGCGGCGCCGTCCTGCTTGTGCATGCGTATGCCGCCCAGCTTCTGGCCGTTCGCCGGCGGGGGCGAGGAGCCGTCGAGGGCGTTGGAGAAGGCTATGTTCACGCCCTCGGCCTTGGTGAAGTACATCACGTGCTCGATCTCGACGCCGTCCGAGCCCTTGAGGGACTGGGTGCGCAGGGTGATCGAGTAGCGGCCGGGCTGCGGGTCCACCGTGCCCGGCCACACCGTGAACGTACGGGCGGCGTGGCCTGTCGCGTCGACCAGCCACACCCGCTTGTCACCGACGGAGTAGACGATCCGGCGGCCCGATCCCGACCCGTCCGGCAGGGCGGGCGGGGCCGACCGCTCCGGGCCGGCGGAGGCGTGCGGGCGCGCCGACGCCGACGCCGACGCGCTGGGCGCGGCCGCCGCGGCCGTGGGATGCGGACCGTGCTCGGCCTGCACGCCAAGGGCGACGACGGCGGCGGTCGCCGCCACCGTCAGACCGGAGACCCAGGCCCACGAGGGCAGTCGGGCAGCCACGGGTACGCATCTCCTCCGCTATGGATCCCCTTGTCGGAACCGGGGTCGGATCATCGTACTCAGTCCGCCCTCAGTCCAGGACCGGCAGCAGGTCGGGCAGGTGGCCGTCGGACGCCTCGGCCGCCCGCCGCCGCTCCTCGGGCACCTCGCCGTACAGGGTCGTGCGCGGCTTCGCCGGCCGGCCGGCCGCATCCGCCACGGCGACCAGGTCGCGGACCGACTTGTAGGAGCCGTAGGAGGAGCCCGCCATGCGGGAGATCGTCTCCTCCATGAGGGTGCCGCCCAGGTCGTTCGCGCCGGAGCGGAGCATCTCCGCCGCGCCCTCGGTGCCGAGCTTCACCCAGCTCGTCTGGATGTTGGGGATCCACGGGTGCAGCAGCAGCCGCGCCATCGCGGTCACCGCCCGGTTGTCCCGGGTGGAGGGGCCGGGCCGGGCGATGCCCGCCAGGTAGACGGGCGCGTTGGTGTGGATGAAGGGCAGGGTGACGAACTCCGTGAAGCCGCCCGTCTCGCGCTGGATCCCGGCCAGGGTGCGCAGGTGGCCGAGCCAGTGGCGGGGCTGGTCCACGTGGCCGTACATCATCGTGGAGGAGGACCGGATGCCCAGCTCGTGGGCGGTCCTGATCACCTCGGTCCAGGTGGCCGTGGGCAGCTTGCCCTTGGTGAGCACCCAGCGGACCTCGTCGTCCAGGATCTCCGCCGCGGTGCCGGGGATGGAGTCCAGGCCCGCCTCCTTGGCGGCGGCCAGCCACTCGCGGATCGGCATGCCCGTCCGGGTCGCGCCGTTGACCACCTCCATCGGCGAGAAGGCGTGGACGTGCATCCCGGGGACGCGCTCCTTCACCGCCTTCGCGATGTCGAAGTAGGCGGTGCCGGGCAGGTCCGGGTGGATGCCGCCCTGCATGCACACCTCGACCGCGCCGACCTCCCACGCCTGCTGGGCCCGGTCGGCGACCTGCTCCAGGGAGAGGGTGTAGGCGTCGGCGTCGGTGCGGCGCTGGGCGAACGCGCAGAAACGGCAGCCGGTGTAGCAGACGTTGGTGAAGTTGATGTTGCGGGTGACGATGTAGGTGACGTCGTCGCCCACCGCGGACCTGCGCACGTCGTCGGCCACCCGGCACAGCGCGTCCAGCGCCGGGCCGTCCGCGTGCAGCAGCGCCAGGGCCTCGGCGTCGGTCAGCCGGGTCGGGTCGTCGGCGGCCGTGCGCAGCGCCTGCCGTACGTCCGTGTCGATGCGCTCGGGCGCCATGCCGGGGGCGGCCGCCTCGCGCAGTGCCTGCCAGTCGCCGTACACCTCGTCGAAGTCGGCGCGCCGGTCGGCGGTGCGGCCCTCGGTGTCGATCGCGGTGTGCAGGTCCGTGCGGCCGGTGGCGGTGAACGCCTCCTCCGGCTCCTGCCAGGGGCGCCCCTCGACCACCGCGTCCGGCAGTGCGAGTCCGGTCTCCGGGTCGGCGAGCGCGCCGACGTGGGGGCGCAGCCGCGGATCCAGCCAGGGCTCGCCGCGGCGGACGAACTCCGGGTAGACGCAGAGGCGTTCGCGCAGCTCGAAGCCGGCGGCGCGGGACCTGGCGGCGAGTTCGTCGATCTGCGGCCAGGGGCGCTCGGGGTTGACGTGGTCGACGGTCAGCGGCGACACCCCGCCCCAGTCGTCGATACCGGCGCCGATCAGCCGCTCGTACTCCCCGTCGACGAGGTTGGGCGGCGCCTGCAGACAGGCCGAGGGGCCCATGATGAGCCGGGCGACGGCCACCGTGGCGACCAGGTCGTCGAGTTCGGCGTCCGGCATGCCGCGCATCGCGGTGTCCGGCTTGGCGCGGAAGTTCTGGATGATCAGTTCCTGGACGCCGTGGTAGGCGCGGGCGACCTTGCGCAGCGCGAAGAGGGACTCGGCGCGTTCCTCGTAGGTCTCGCCGATGCCGATCAGCAGGCCGGAGGTGAAGGGGACGGAGGAACGCCCCGCGTCCTCCAGCACCCTGAGCCGGACGGCCGGTTCCTTGTCCGGGGAGCCGAAGTGCGGGCCGCCGGGCTCGGACCAGAGCCGGGTGGCCGTCGTCTCCAGCATCATGCCCATCGAGGGGGCGACGGGCTTCAGCCGCTGGAAGTCGGTCCAGCTCATCACGCCCGGGTTGAGGTGGGGCAGCAGGCCCGTCTCCTCCAGGATGCGGATGGAGACGGCGCGGACGTAGGCGATGGTGTCGTCGTAGCCGTGCGCGTCCAGCCACTCCCGCGCCTCGGGCCAGCGGTCCTCGGGTTTGTCGCCGAGGGTGATGAGGGCTTCCTTGCAGCCGAGGGCGGCTCCCTTGCGGGCGATGTCCAGCACCTCGTCGGGGGACATGAACATCCCGTGGCCCGCGCGGCGCAGCTTGCCGGGGACGGTGACGAAGGTGCAGTAGTGGCACTTGTCGCGGCACAGCCGGGTGAGGGGGATGAAGACGCTCTTCGAGTAGGTGATGACGCCGGGGCGGCCGGCCGCCTCCAGGCCCGCGTCACGCACCCGGGCGGCGGACGCGGCGAGATCGGTGAGCGCCTCGCCGCGGGCCTGCAGCAGCACCGCCGCCTCGGCGGCGTCGAGGGCGACGCCGTCCCGGGTACGTTTGAGGGCGCGACGCATGGAGTTCTCGGTGGGGCCGGTTCCGGAGGTCGCGGAAGTGGTCATCCCCTGAGCATACGTTCGGGGTGATCAGCACGGGGGCGGGCCGGGACGGTCCCCTGGCCGGGGCGGCGGCGCCGCCTGCCGACCGGCGCGGGGCGACGATCGCGGCGACCGCGTGCGGTGGGCGGGGGCCCGGAACCCGGCGTCCGGGGAGCCGGCGGCCCGGACGGCGCCGCTCCGCCAGCCGCGCGGCACCTCCCCCGGCTCCGGGGCGGGCGACGGCTGGGGCGGTGCGGCGGTTTGGGCGGCGCGGCGGCTCAGGCGGCACGGCGGATTGGCCGGCACGAGCGGCGCGGCGACTCGGGCGGCACGGCGGATTGGCCGGCACGAGCGGCGCGGCGACTCGGGCGGCACGAGCAGCCCTGGCGGCGCGGGCGACACGACGGATCGGGCGGCGCGGGACAGGCCGCCAGCGCGACGTCGAGGCGGTGCGGGACAGGCCGCCAGCGCGACGTCGAGGCGGTGCGGGACAGGCCGCCAGCGCGGCGTCGAGGCGGTGCGGGACAGGGCGCCGGTGCGACGCGGGCGGTCTCGGCGTCGAGGCGGGGAAGGCCCACGCGTCCGTGGCCGGCCCGGGCCCGCTGCCGGGAGCCGGGGCCGCGCGGGTCCTTGCGGTGGCTCCCGACCGCGGGGGAGGCTGGCAGCGTCAGTCGTACGAGAGCCCGGGCGCCACGCCACAGGGCCCGCGCGGGGTCGGCGCGGTATCCGGGCGGGGCCTGGGAACGGCCGGGGAGAGCGGGAGATCCAGGGACATGTCAGGCCGTGCGGACCTCAAGCAGCGCGTCGTCACCCGGTTCCAGCGGTATGTCGCCAATCCGCTCAACCGGCGCCTGCCCTTCCAGACCCTGCTGGAGACCACCGGCCGGGTGAGCGGTGAGCCGCGGCGGACGCCGGTGGGCGGGCGCCGGGCCGGGGAGTCGTTCTGGATCGTCTCGGAGTTCGGCCGCAAGTCGCAGTACGTGCGCAACATCCAGGCCGACCCGCGGGTCCGCGTCCGGGTCGCCGGCCGCTGGCACCACGGCACCGCCCACCTGCTGCCGGACGACGACGCCGTGGCCCGGCTGCGCTCCCTGCCCCGCTTCAACAGCGCGGCGGTACGGGCGTTCGGCACGGACCTGCTGACGGTGCGGGTGGACCTGACGGACTGAAGCCGGCCGCGCCGGCCGGCCGGAGGGACGGGCCTCCGTGTGGGGAGACCGTGTGCAGACCCTGTGGACCCCGGCGTACCGGTCTGTGATCGGCGTCTCCCGCTGCTGACGCAACCGCCCCGAACAAGGCAAACTGACGGGGTTGTTCGGGATGACGGGTCCTAGGGGGTCGAACGCATGGACGGTGGGCCGCGAGTGCCTGGGCAGCGGCGTGCCGGCTCCGCGGTCGCCGCGGCACCGGAGGTGACGCGCTTCGGGGTGCTCGGTCCGGTGCGGGCCCGGCGCGGCGAGGAGGCGCTGAACACCGGCTCGCCGCAGCAGCGCGCCCTGCTGGCCGCCCTGCTGCTGCGCGAGGGCCGCACGGCGACCGCGGCGGAACTGATCGACGCGCTCTGGGGCGCCGAGCCGCCGTCCCAGGCACTGGCGGCGGTGCGCACGTACGCCTCCCGCCTGCGCAAGATCCTCGGCCCCGGCGTCCTGGTGAGCGAGTCGGGCGGCTACGCGGTACGGGGCCTCGGCGAGGGCGCGCTGGACCTCGCGGTGGCGCAGGAGCTGGCGACCGAGGCGGACAAGGCGCGCGGCGGCGGCGACCTGGGGCACGCGCGGGAGGCGCTGGGCCGCGCGCTGGCCCTGTGGGACGGCGAGGCGCTGGCCGGTGTGCCCGGACCCTACGCCGAGGCGCAGCGGGTGCGCCTGGAGGAGTGGCGCCTGCAACTCCTGGAGTCCCGGCTGGACATGGACCTGGAACAGGGCTGCCACGCCGAGGCGGTCTCGGAGCTGACCGCGCTGACGGCCGCGCACCCGCTGCGTGAGCGACTGCGCGAGCTGCTGATGCTGGCGCTGTACCGCAGCGGCCGGCAGGCGGAGGCGCTCGCGGTGTACGCGGACACCCGCCGGCTGCTCGCCGAGGAGCTGGGTGTCGACCCGCGCCCGGACCTGCGGGAGCTCCAGCAGCGCATCCTCCAGGCGGACCCGGCCCTCGCCGAGCCGTCGGCGCCGGTCGCCGGGCCCGCCGTGGTGGCGGTCCGTCCAGCCCAACTCCCGGCTTCGGTGCCCGACTTCACCGGCCGCGCGGCCTTCGTGGACGAGCTGAGCGAGGTACTGGCGTCCGCGTCCGAGGCGGAGGGCCGGGTGATGGCCGTCTCGGCGCTGGCCGGGATCGGCGGCGTCGGCAAGACGACGCTGGCGGTGCACGTGGCCCACCGGGCGCGTTCCGCCTTCCCCGACGGCCAGTTGTACGTGGACCTGCAGGGCGCCGGCCCGCGCTCCGCCGAGCCGGAGACGGTGCTGGGCTCCTTCCTGCGGGCACTCGGCACGGCGGACTCGGCGATCCCGGACAGCCTGGAGGAGCGGGCGGCGCTGTACCGCTCGGTGCTGGACGGCCGCCGGGTGCTGGTGCTGCTGGACAACGCCAAGGACGCGGCCCAGGTACGGCCGTTGCTGCCGGGCACGGAGGGCTGCGCGGCGCTGGTCACCTCCCGGGTGCGGATGGTGGGCCTGGCCGGCGCCCATCTGGTGGACCTGGACGTGATGTCCCCCGAGGAGGCCCTGGCCCTGTTCACGAAGATCGTGGGCGAGGAGCGGGTGGCGGCGGAGCGGGAGGCCGCGCTCGACGTGGTCGGGGCCTGCGGCTTCCTGCCCCTGGCCATCCGCATCGCCGCGTCCCGCCTGGCGGCGCGCCGCACCTGGACGGTCTCGGTCCTCGCCGCCAAGCTCGCGGACGAGCGGCGCCGGCTGGACGAGCTCCAGGCGGGCGACCTGGCGGTCAAGGCCACGTTCGAGCTGGGCTACGGCCAGCTGGAGCCGGCCCAGGCCCGGGCGTTCCGCCTGCTGGGCCTCGCCGACGGTCCCGACATGTCCCTGGCGGCGGCGGCCGCGGTGCTGGACCTTCCGGTGGAGGACACGGAGGACCTGCTGGAGTGCCTGGTCGACACCTCGCTCCTGGAATCCGCGGCCCCCGGCCGCTACCGCTTCCACGACCTGGTCCGCCTCTACGCCCGCTCCTGCGCGGAACGGGACGAGCAGCCGCCGAGTGAGCGGGAGGCGGCGATGTCGCGGTTGCTGGACTTCTATCTGGCTACGGCGGCCGGGGTCTACGCGCTGGAGAGGCCTGGGGACCGAACGGTCGCCCACCTTGAGCGGACCCGTTACGACGGACGGCGGTTCTGTGACGCCTCGGAGGCAACGGACTGGCTGCACGCGGAGGCGGAGCCCCTTCTCGCATGCGTGCAGCAGTCGTTGAGGCACTCGACACTGCGTCGCGCCGTCGATCTCCTCCTGACCACCATAGATCTGGCGGAGTCCGGGGCCGGATCCCGGCGGTACGAGACGACCGCCATCGCCGCGTGCGAAGCGGCCGCGACCGCCGGTGACCAGCACGCCGAGACACGGGCACGCATCACGCTGGCGCAGGTCCTCAGCCAGACGGGCCGGTTCGAAGAGGCGGAGCGGGAGGCCAAGAAGGCGGACCGACTCAACGAGGCCGCCAACGACCCCTGGGCCAGCAGCACAGCACCGAATCAGCTGGGCATCATCGCCATCTGCCGGTCCATGTACGCCGAGGCGGAGGGCTATCTCCTCAGGGCCGTACGAGCCTTCCAGAACGACGAGAACAAGCCCGGCGAGGCGAGCGCGGTCTGCAACCTCTCGCGCTCGCTGGCATCGATGGGCCGCGGCACACAGGCCATCGAGCTCGCCCAACGCGGTATCAGGATCTACGACGAGCTCGGCATGTCCGTACGCCTTGCCAACGCGCGCTACGCCTCGGGGATCGTCCTCACGCAGGCCGGCAGACTGCCGGACGCCCTGGAGCAGCTCGAAAAGGCGCTGCGGATCTTCCTGGAGAGCCGTCAGCGCCTCTGGGAGGGCACCACGCATTTCCGCATCGCGCAGGTGCATCTGGCGGCCCGCCGTCCGGCCCAGGCGGCCCAGCACGCCGAGCAGGCCCTGGCGATCGGCTGCATCGGCGGCGACTGGATGCGGGCCAACGCCCTGACCATACTGGGCAAGGCGCTGGAAGCTATCGGCCAGCCGGACCGGGCCCGTGCTTGCTGGCTGGACGCTCTCCGGATCTACGAAGAGACCGGCTCGTCCGAAGCGGACGACGTCCGAGGCCTGCTCACGCCGATCGTCGCGGCCTGAGGCGGCCGGGAGCGTTCATCGAACGTTTATGGGCTGCTGCCACTCTCATCTAAGCGATCCGCCGCGTCGGGGGGCAGACGGATCTCCTGGGCCTCACGGCTACTCTGAGGCCTCTGGAACACCCGTTCGGCAGCCCTCGGGGGAGTTGCCGAACGGGTGGGCCCGCCAAGTGAGTCATCTGTCTATCGGGGAGTTCCGTCATGAGGGAAGCCAAGAAGGCCGAGGAGATCACCACGTTGGACCAGCACGCTCCTGCCCCGCCCAAGGCGGTCGAGGAGATCACCACGCTGGACCAGCACGCTCCTGCCCCGCCCAAGGCGGTCGAGGAGATCACCACGCTGGACCAGCACGCCCCGGCCCCGCCGGCCCTGTAGACCCAACTCCCAGCGGGGGGAGCGGCCGCGGCGGCGCGGAGGGGGAGCCGCCGCGGCCGTGGTGTGTCCGGGTCAGCGCACCGGCCGCGCCACCGGGTTCGCCCTGCAGTGGTGGACCTCGAGGATGAGGCCGTCGTCGGGGCGGCCGAAGGAGTCGACGAGTTTCACCTGGGCGCGGGCGCTGCCGCCGGCCGGGACGGTAACGGTGGCGGTGTTGTCGGCGACCGCCGAGCCCCGCTTGTCGTCGAACTCGACCCGCACCGTGAAGTAGCCCTCGACCGCGTTGGGGTTGGTGACCTCGACGGTCGCGTACTGGGCCTTCTCCGTCGCGCAGCTCACCAGCCGGGCCTTCCCGGCCTTCAGGGACGGCGTCGGGCTGGGCGTGGCACGGGTCCCGCCGCCGCTGCCGGAGGTGCTTCCACCGGTGGTGCCGTAGTCGTCGTCGTAGTCGCGGTAGTGGCCGGAGCCCGACTTGCCGACGCCCGACGACGTGTCGTGGTCCTGGCTGGAGCTGCTGCAGCCGCCTGAGTGGCCGCGGCTGTGCCCGTGCCGGCCCGTGAAGCCGGTCAGGGCGAGCACCACCAGCGCCGACACCGCCGCGAGCCTGATCGTGTGACCGCTTCGTCGCATACCGTCACCCTATCGGCCCACTGTCACGGCCCTGTCACCGCGCAGCCGCCGTCCCGTACCCGGCGGCGGCCGTCCCGCGCTTCACGCCGTGCGAGCCGTGCCCGTCCCCTTCTCCGCGTCCAGCGCGTACACGCACCGGTCCTTGCTGCACGCGTACACCACGCCGTCCTTGACCACCGGGGAGCCGGTGATCTCGCCGCCGGTGGCGAGTTTCCAGCGCAGGCGGCCGTCGTCGGACTTCAGGGTGTAGAGGAGGTGGTCGGTGGAGCCGAAGTGGATGCGGCCCTCGGCGACCACCGGGGTGCCCACGACGTCCCCGCCGGCCTGGAAGCGCCACTTGGGGGTGCCGGTGACGGCGTCCAGGGTGTAGAGGCCCTTGCCGCTGCCCACGTGCACATGGCCGGCGGCCACCAGGACCGGCTCGACGGAGGAGCGGGCCTCGGTGGCGATGCGCCAGCGGTCGCGGCCGTCGGTGGCGTCCAGGGCGTAGACGGTGCCGAGGTAGTCGGCGAGGTAGACGCCGCCGCCGGTGACGGCGGGGCCGGGCGCGAAGGCGGGCGGGCAGAGGAAGACCGCGGGGGCCTCGAAGTGCCAGCGCACCATGCCGCTCGCCACCTCGATCGAGAGGACCCGGGTGCCGGCGGAGACGTACACGTAGCCGTCGGGCGCCGGGGTGATGCGGACGGGCACGCCGCCGCAGGAGGCCGCGTCGCCGATCGGGTACGACCAGCGCTCCTCGCCGGTGCGGGCCTCCAGGGCGCGCAGCCGGGCGTCCTGCCAGACGTAGACGGTGCCGTCGTGGACGGCGGGGCCGGCCTCGGGGGACTCGAAGTCGGTCTGGCAGCCGCTGATCTCCCACAGTTTCCGGCCGTTCGCCGCCTCCCAGGCCTGCGCGCCGCCGCCCCGGGTGCCGGTGACGACCGTGCCGTGGTCGGCCTGCAGCGAGTACACCCAGGCGTCCGTGTTCAGCCGCCACAGGTCGCCGCCCTCGCGGGCGTCCAGCGCGAACAGGGTGGGCCCGTCGGAGGCGTGGACGCGGCCGTCCGCGACCGCCATGGACCAGGCCACGTCCCGCGTCTTGAAGCGGCGGCGGCCGGTGGCCACGTCCAGCGCGTGCACCTCGAAGGAGGTGACGTAGACCAGCTCGCCGTCGACCGACGGGGTGCCCCAGACGTCGTTGGACATGCGGAAACGCCACGGGCGCCAGCCGTTGGCGGTCTCCGGGGGCATGGCCGGGACGGGCGGCACGGCGGGGTCCGCGCCGGCCGCGCCGTGGCGGGGGCGGGACCAGCCGGCGACCAGGCCGGCCTCCGGCGGGGGCGCCTTGACGGCGGCGGCGCGGGCGTCGGCGACGCGCGGCCCGGGGCCGATGGGCACCGCGGCGCCGGCCAGCCGGACCGGCCCGGTGTCGGGGGCCACGGCCGGCCCGGTGGCCGGGACGGCGGGGTCGTAGGACGGCGGCGGGGGCACGGCGGCGCGGCCGCCGCTGCGCGGGCCGGGGGCGGTGGGGGCCGGCTTGGCGGCGGGGCGGCCGCCGCGGCGGGACTCGATGAGGCCGACCGCCTTCTCCGGCAGCCAGGCGGAGGCGGTGCCGCTGTCGTCGGAGCCGGAGCCGAACAGGTGCGGTGCGAGCTGGGCCTGGAGGTCGGCGGGGTTGGGCCGGCCGGTGGCCTCCATCTGCATGCAGGACTCGATCAGCGGGCGCAGCTCGTCCGGCAGGCCGGTGAGGTCCGGGCCCTCGCGGAGCAGCATGAACACCGTCTCGACCGGATTGGCCCCGTGGAAGGGCGGGTGGCCGGTGGCGGCGAAGACCAGCATCGAACCGAGCGAGAAGACGTCGCTGGCGCCGGTGACGCTGCGGGAGTCCTTGGCCTGCTCGGGCGACATGTAGGCGGGGGTGCCGACGGCGACGTTGGTCATGGTCAGGCGGGTGTTGGAGACGCCGGAGGCGATGCCGAAGTCGATCACCCGGGGGCCGTCCTCGACGACGAGGACGTTGGACGGCTTCAGGTCGCGGTGGACCAGGCCCGCGCCGTGGATGGACTGCAGGGCCTCGGCCACGCCCGCCGCCAGCCAGCGCACCGCCTGCGCCGGGAGCGGGCCGCACTCGTTCACTATCTCCTCGAGGGAGGGGGCGGGAACGTAGGCGGTCGCGAGCCAGGGCACGGCGGCGCGGGGGTCGGCGTCGACCACGGCGGCCGTGTAGAAGCCGGAGACCGCGCGGGCCGCCTCCACCTCGCGGGTGAAGCGGACCCGGAAGAGCTGGTCCTCGGCCAGCTCGGTGCGGACCGTCTTGATCGCCACGCGCCGGCCGGACGCCGACCGTGCCAGATAGACCAGCCCCATGCCGCCGGCCCCCAGCCGGCCCAGCACCTCGAACGGCCCGATCCGCCGCGGATCGTGCTGCGTCAGCTGATCCACCACTTGCCTGCCACCTCCCCGTACGAGCCGCGCCACCCACATATGTACGCGACCGAAGTGCAGCGTCTCACCACCGCACCGCCATGGCGGCACGCACCCTGATTCTTCCTGGCCGGGCGGCCGGTTGCGAACCCGGTGACGAATCGGGGTGTCTCGTGCCCAATAAGGTCATTTCATCGCCGCGGTGCTCTGCCTCACCTCTCCAGCAGGGCGAACGACGCCCCCTGATTGTCGGTGACGACGGCCACCCGTCCGTACGACGCCGAGAAGGGCGGCTTCTGCACACGGCCGCCGAGCCGCCGCACGGCGTCGAGGGCGTCGTCGAGGGCGGCGGCGCGGAAGTGGACCAGGAAGTGCGGGGGCATCTCGGCCGGGAAGACCTCGGTGACGTCCGCGCGGCCGAAGTCGGGCTCGGTGCCGGCGCCGAACAGGGCCTCGTGGAAGAGGTCGCCGTAGAAGGTGTTGGCGGCGTCCGTGTCCCGGGTGTACAGCTCGGCCCAGACGAACGTGTTCGGCTCCCGGCGCCGCCCGAAGCCGGAGTGGGTGCCCGGCTGCCACAGGGCGAACACCGCGCCCTCGGGATCGGCGGCCAGGGCGGCGGTGCCGAGGTCGCCCACCGGGAAGGGGGCCATCACGAGCTGTCCGCCGGCCTCGGTGATCCGCCGGCCGAGCGCCCGGGCGTCCGCGGTCGCGAAGGACACCGTCCAGACCGTGGGCATGCGGCCGTCGGACTTGGGGGCCAGCGAGGCGACGCGGTCGCCGTCCAGCAGGGCCCAGACCGAGGAGCCGTGCGCCTCCGCGAACTCCCAGCCGAAGAGCTCGCCGTAGAACCGCTTGCCCGCCTCGACGTCGGGCAGCTCGGCGTCCACCCAGCAGGGGACGCCCTCGGGGTACGTCTCTTCTTTCGCGGATGCCCTGTTTTCGGCCATGCCGTCAAAGTAGCGGGGTCGCGCGCAGCCCGCAGACCAGCCACACCCTGCCCGTTTGCACCGTGCACCCCATTTGCAGTCGGCCGAATCGCGCTCCTATCACCCGTCGGTAAGCTGACGACATGACAGGACAAGTGCGTACCGTCGACGGCCGTGTGGCCGGCCGACGTGGGCAGGCGACCCGGCAGAAGCTGCTCGACTGCCTCAGCGAGATGCTCAGCTCCTCCCCCTACCGGGATGTCAAGGTCATCGATGTCGCCAGGAAGGCGGGGACGTCGCCGGCGACGTTCTACCAGTACTTCCCGGACGTCGAGGGGGCCGTCCTGGAGATCGCCGAACTCATGGCGACCGAGGGCGCCGGGCTGGCGGAACTGCTCGAGGGCCGCTCCTGGGCCGGGAAGTCCGGTTGGCAGACCGCGCAGGAACTGGTCGACGGATTCCTCGAGTTCTGGCGGCGCAACGACGCCATCCTGCGCGTGATCGACCTCGGTGCGGCCGAGGGGGACAAACGGTTCTACAAGATCCGCATGAAGATCCTGAACTCGGTGAACGGCTCCCTCACGGAGTCGATCACCGAACTGCAGACCAAGGGCCGGGTGGACAAGGACGTGAACCCGGCGGCGATCGCCGGGTCACTGGTCGCGATGCTCGCCGCGGTGGCCGCGCACCAGAAGGGCTTCTCCTCCTGGGGCGTCAAGCAGGCGGAGCTCAAGCCCAATCTCGCGCTGCTGGTGCACCTGGGTGTGACCGGCAAGAAGCCGAGCAGATAGCGGACCCGGCCCGTTCCCGAACGCAAGTCCTGTCTGGCAGGCGGTGGCCCACCCGAGTGGGCCACCGCCTGCTTCTTGTCTCACCCCCCGGCCCGGGCGCAGGCCTCCTCGAGGGCCTCGCTGAGGGCCGCCCACCGGTGGTCCGTGGGGCCGTTCACCGCCAGCCACTCCCGCGCCCCCCGGCCCACCTCGGCCGCGTGCCGCACGGCCGGGTCGGGGTCGCGCAGCAGCGCGAGCAGCACCGCGACCGTGACCGGCCGGGCGGTGTGGCCGGGCAGCCAGGCGAGCGCGCGGGCGACCACCGTGGGCCGCCAGGGGGCGGGTGCGGTGTGGCGGAGCAGTGCGGCCAGGACGAGCGGCCGGTCCGGACCGGACAGAAACGTCCCGGCGGCACGCGCCACTTGGCCCTCGGTGAGGTCGGGCTGGGCCAGCAGGTGCTGGAGCACCTTGCCGGCCTCGTCGTTGAGCGGTGCGCGCCGGTCGAGCCAGCCCAGCGTGTGCTCGATCAGGGTCGCGCGCTCGGCGGTGCCGGCGGGCAGCGTGTGCAGCAGGCTGATGAACAGGGTCGTCGCGTTGCCCACCCCGGCCGTCCGCTCCAGCAGGTGCGGCAGGAGCGCGGTGGCGCACTCCGGACCCGGTCCGGGCCGGGTGAGCAGGGTCGACAGCAGGCTCTTGCGGCCGCCGGCGTCCGGGTGCCGCCCCAGCCAGGCCACGGCGAGCAGCTCGGCCTCGGCGCGCAGGGCGGGCGGCACGTCCTCGCGGGCCAGCAGGGGCCGCAGCACGCGGTCGGTGTTCCCGTTCGCCGGATGGGCCCGCAGCCAGCGGCCGGCGGCGCCCAGCGCGGCCTCGGCCCGGCCGGGGGAAAGGGCGCGCAGGTGGAGCAGCGGCTCGACGACGAAGCCCGCCTCGTCCCGGCCGGCGTGCGCCTCCAGCCAGCTCAGCGCGCGGTCCACCACCGGGCCGGCCTGCTCCTCGGCGTGGTCGCCGAGGTGCCACAGCAGCGGCCGGAGGACATAGCTGGCGCCCGCCTCGGAGCCGGGCAGGGTCAGCCAGTCCAGGGCGCGCCGGACCACGTCCGCGTCGCCCGGCTCGGCGGTGAGCAGGTCGTCCAGCAGATAGCTGGCGTCGGGGGAGTCGCTGTGCACCTTCAGCCAGCGCACGGCCCGGCGGGACGCCTCCTGCCAGGCCTCGTCCGCCGGGGAGATCCGGCACAGCAGCAGGTGGAGCAGCGTGGAGTCCTCGCCCTGGCCGTGCATCCGCAGCCAGTCGAGGCAGGCGTCGACGACGTCCAGGAACAACGGCCGGGGCAGTGGCTCGCGCAGCAGGTCGCGCAGCAGGTACTGCCGGTCCTCGGTCACCGGCTTCTCGTCCAGCAGCTCCCGGATCCGCCCGGCGGCGGACTCGTCCCACCGCACCAGGGCGACGAGGACGAAGTGGCGCGCCTTGCCGGAGTTGGCCGCGAGCCACTTGCGGGCGTACCTGACGGCCTGGTGGGCCTCGCTCTCGGTGAGGTCGGTGCGCAGCAGCGGGCGCAGCACGAAGGAGGCGTGTTCCTGGGAGTGGTGACCGTGCAGCCAGGCCAGGGCCAGGCCCACCGCCCGGTCCCGGTGCTTGCCGAGGTCCGGGCGCTTGAGGAGGGCCGGCAGGACGAAGGAGACACCGGGGTTGCCGTGCTGCCGTACGACCCAGGACAGCGCGGCGTCCATCACCCTGACGCCGAGCGGTCCGAGGTCGTCGCGCTCCAGCAGCGGGCCGAGCACCACGGAGCCGGCCGAGTGCCAGGGGTTGTGCCGGGCCCACTTCCAGGCCTCGGCCACGACCGGCCGGACGGCCTCGGGCGCCAGGTCGCGGCGGCCCATGGTCGCGGCCAGCAACTGCAGGGCACGCCGTTCGCCCCGGTGGTGCCGCGCCCAGTCCAGTGCGTGGCCGGCGACCTGCTCCAGCCGTTCGTGGGGCAGTTCCGCGTGCAGCAGCGCCTGCAGGAGCATGCCCGTCTCCGGGGCGTGCGGAAGTGCTTCCGGACAGGCCAGCGCCCGGCCGAGCAGCCGTTCCTGCATTGGGCCGGTGGTCCCGTCCACCGCCTGGGCGAGCACGGCGGGCACGGCCTCGGGGCGCTGTTCCTCGACCTGGACCAGCCAGGGCTCGACGAGTTCGTCCCAGAGCCGCAGCAGGCCCGCCTGCCAGGGCGTGCGGGAGACCAGATCGAACGCGGTCCGGCCGAGGGCGTCGGCGACGAGCAGTTCGCGGACGTCGTGCGCGCGCCGGGCCAGCCAGCCCGCGCACGCGGCCTCGATCTCGCCGCGCCGCTCCGGCGTCTGGTCGGTGGTCCAGCGGGCGAGGTGCCGGACGGCCTGGGCGAGGAGCGGGCTGCGGGTGCGGGCCGGGTCCTCGCCGAGGAGCGCGTCGAGGAGTTCCTCGGCGGTGCGGCTGCGGACGGTGTCCCCCGGGACCAGCGCGGCGTCGAGGAGACCGTCCGCGACGATGTCGTGGACGAGTTCGAGGCGGTCGCCGCCGCCGACCAGCCAGCCCTGGCGGCGCAGCCGGGCGACCACGTCGCCGGCACGGTGGGCGAAGTCGTCGGCGCGGCGGTCGATCGCCCCGTCCACCGCCGCCTCCACGGGCGGGCGGTCGTACGGGCAGGCCAGCAGGGCCACCGTGGACGCCAGCAGCCAGGTGCGCGGGGCCCTCGACGGTCCGGCCGCCGGGTCCGCGCCGTCGGGACCGTCGACGAAGTCCCTCTCCAGGCGGCGCCGCAGCCAGTCGAACAGTTCGCCGCGCCGCAGATCGGACAGGTCGGGTACGTCCTGCCGGGCCGCCTGCTCCTCCAGCGCCCGCGCGATCAGCAGCGCGAGCACGGGCCGGTCGCTGCACGCGGCCACCAGCCGGTTCTCGCCCCAGCGGTCCCACGCCACCGGGGCGACCTTCTGGAAGATCGCCGCGGCCACCCGGGCGCGGTAGTCCTCCCCGTCCTCCAGCGGCCTGCGGTCCAGGACCGCCTGCACCGCCCGGCCCTCCATGGCTCCGGGCCGGGCGGAGGCCAGGCAGGCGATCCGGCCTTCCCGGTCGTGCTCCTGCAGCTCCAGCCCCAGCTCCGAGGGCTTCAGCCGCGCATGGCCGTCCAGGTAGTCCACGACGAGCAGCGCCCGGGTCGCGCCCGCGAGCCGGACGTGTTCCAGGACGGCCCGCACGACGTCCGCGGCGCTCACGTCGGACCCGGGCACCGTGTGCAGGACCAGCCAGTCCTGCTTCTTGTCCCGGTCGGCCCGCTCCGCCACCTCGAAGCAGGTGCGGGACTTGCCGGCCCCGGCCACGCCCTCCAGCAGGATCCCGCGTTGCGGCGCCGCGGTGCCGCCGGGCTCGTAACCCGCGTCGAGCCGGTCCAGCAGGCAGGCGGGGTCCGCCTTGCTGCCGGGACCGGGAGGGACGAAGTCCACCTCGGTCAGACTCCGCTCCTGCCCCGCCACGGCGCGCCGGAGCTGCCCGTGGGTGCGCAGATGGGGTGAGAACCAGGACAGCTCCCGGGGCGCGAGCGCGGCGAGGTCCTCCGTCCAGGCCGTCCACGCCGAGTCGCGCAGCCAGCCGTCGGGGCTGTTGTACCGGGACCTGACCACGCCCACGACGGCGTCGTCCGAGGCGCGCCGCACCGGGGCGCCGCTCATGCCGAGCAGCAGGTCCTTGGTGCTGAGCCGGCCCATCCGGACACCGTCGTCCAGCCGTTCGGCCGGGCCGCCCCACCGCCCGGCCGCCGTCAGGTAGCGGTACGCGTGCGCGCCCTCGTGCTCGGCGCGGGCGGCGTACCCGGCGACGACCACCTCCGTCCCGGGCGGTAGCCGGCCGGTGGACGCCACCGCGGTCACCGAGGCGGGCAGCGGGCTGGAGGTGCGCAGGACGGCCAGGTCGTTCGGCGGGTCCACGCGGTCGACCACCGCCACGGCGGCCGGGCCACCCGTGAGCGGCGCGAAGCGCACCTCGTCACCGGGGGCGCCGCGGCCCTGCCGGTCGAGCAGGTGCCAGGCGGTGGCGAGGACGCCGGGGGTGAGCTGGAAGCAGGTGCCGACCGGGGTGTCGCCCGAGAGGTGCAGGACGCTCGCCAGATAGCCGGGCACTCCGGGCGCGGCCGCCATCACGCCGCCCTGTCGCCGGCCTCGCCGTCATCGCCGTCGTCGCCGTGATCGTCGCCGTCGCCGTCGTCGCCGTCGTCTCCTTCGTCGCCCTCGTCGGCGCGGGCCGGCTCCGCTCCCCTCCCCTCGTAGGTGAGTTTCACCTTGAGGGTCATCTCCCCGCTCGCCCCGGCCACGATGATGTCGCCCTTGGCGGAGAACTTGACGCCGAACTCCACCTCCATGGTGTCCGGGCGTACCGCGCGGCCCGCCTGCCCGAGGGCGGTCGCCGTGGACGTCGCGATCTCCACGATGGCCGACTGCGCCTGCCCGAAGGCGTCCCGGACACGCTCCGAGAGGTTCCCCAGTCCCCCGCCCGTGGGCTCGTCCCCCGGCAGCCGCACCGGAGTGGCCTCCACCAGGATCTCGACGTCGCCCACCACCACCGGAATGTAGACCCCGGCCATCTCCGCCCCCCGTTCACCGGCTCCCGCGATCGTCCCCGGATTCCGGTGTACCACAGGAACCTCGTGCCCCAACAGCACGAACGACCCGTTTTCCAGGGCCTGTTGGGCCCCGTACCAGGGGTTGCCGCCGCGGGCCCTAGCCCCGCGCCGCGGGCAGCGGCCGGTCCCGCACCACGTGCTTCATCACCAGCGTCGAGGTGAGCCGCTGCACCCCCGGCAGGGTCGCCAGCCGCTCGTCGTACAGCCGCTGGAAGGCGGCGAGGTCGGCGGTGGCCACCCGGAGCAGGTAGTCGGGCTCGCCGAACAGCCGCTGGGCGTCCAGCACATGGTCCAGTTCGCCGACCGCCCGCTCGAACTCGGCGACGGTGTCGCGGTCCTCCTGCCGCATGGAGACGAAGACCAGCGCCTCGAAGTTCAGCCCGAGCGCGCCCGCGTCCACCACCGCCCGGTAGCCCTGGATGGCGCCGGAGCGCTCCAGCTCGCGCAGCCGCCGGTGGCAGGGCGAGACGCTGAGGCGCACCCGCGCGGCCAGCTCGGTCACGGTCAGCCGCCCGTCCTGCTGCAGCTCGGCAAGGATTTTCCTGTCCACTTCGTCCACGAGCAATATTCTCCCCCGATCTGCGGGACAACGCGCAAACAACGGGAACACTTTCGGGCCT
Source organism: Streptomyces sp. 1-11 (assembly GCF_007176755.1). Classification (GTDB taxonomy): domain Bacteria; phylum Actinomycetota; class Actinomycetes; order Streptomycetales; family Streptomycetaceae; genus Streptomyces. The sequence continues at coordinate 234,914 of NZ_BJTV01000005.1, read as the reverse complement.
TTCACGCCTAATGTCGCCGGTATGGAACCGGCACTGCTTCTCTCCTTCCTCGCCGTCGACCTGCTGCTGGTGTGCGTGCCGGGCGCCGACTGGGCCTACGTCATCGCGACCGCCCTGCGCGGCGGCCGGGTTTCGCGCGCGGTGGCGGGTCTGGTCTGCGGGTACGCGCTGCACACGGTCCTGGCGACGGCGGGTCTCGCGGTCCTGGTGGCCGGCTCGCCCCGGCTGCTGACCGCCCTGACGGTGGCGGGCGCGGGATATCTGCTGTGGCTGGGCTGGGGGGTGCTGCGCCGCCCGGCCGTACCGGACGCGGACGCCGGCCCGCCGGCCGCCGGGCGGCTCTTCCTGCGCGGCGCCACGATCAGCGGGCTCAACCCCAAGGGGCTGCTGCTGTACCTGTCCGTACTCCCCCAGTTCCTGACCCTCACCGGCCACCGGCTGCCGGTACCCGCGCAGACGGCGGCGCTCGGCCTGCTTCACATGGCCTGCTGCGCGGCCGTCTACCTCACGGTCGGCGCGCTCGCCGGCGTCCTGCTGGCCGCCCGCCCGGCGGCGGCCCGCGCGGTCACCCGCACCTCGGGCGCGGCGATGCTGGGCGTCGGCGCGCTGCTGCTGGTGGAACGGCTCGCGACGCTCTGACCGGCCGGCGGCGGCTCCCCGGTGAGCGCGCCAAGGCGGTCCCGTGACACCTGACCGGCGCCGGGAGCGTCCGGGGCGAGTACGGCCGCCGCCTGCGGCCATACTCGCCCCATGGCACAAAAGGATCTCCACGACATGCTGCGGTCCCTGCGGGTGTGGGCGCCCGGGGTGACCGAGCTGCGTCCCTTCGACCCGGACACGGCGCCCCCGACGCCGCTGCCCCTGTTCACCGGCTGGTTCGCGGAGGCGGTGGAGGCGGGGCAGTCCGAGCCGCACACGATGTCGCTGGCGACGACGGACGAGGAGGGCAGGCCGGACGTACGGATCGTCATGCTGCACGGCGCCGACGCGGACGGCTGGTCCTTCGCGAGCCACGCCACGAGCCGCAAGGGCCGCGCCCTGAGCGCCCGCCCCTACGCGGCCCTGGCCTTCTACTGGCCGGTCCTCGGCCGTCAGGTGCGGGTGCGCGGCACGGTGGCCTCGGCCCCCTCGCACGAGAGCCTGGCGGACCTGCACGCACGCTCGACGGGCGCGCTGGCGGCGGCCCTGACCGGACGGCAGAGCGCGGATCTGTCCTCGCTGGAGGAGCTGCGGCAGGCCTCGGAGGCGGCCTGGGACCGGGCCCGCGAGAACCCCACCGAGCCCTCCCCCACCTGGACCCTGTACCGGCTGCGCCCGGAGACGGTGGAGTTCTTCCAGGGCGACCCCGACCGCCGCCACGTACGCCTCGAGTACCGGCGCACGGAGTTCGGCTGGAGCAAGAACCTCCTGTGGCCGTGAGCCTCGCCGCCCCGGGCGGACCCGGCCTCCAGGGCGGACCTGGCCTCCAGGGCGGACCGAGTCTCCGCGGTGGGTTCGGCCCGCGAACCGCACAGCCACGTCACCGACAGGCGTGATCAATCCGCAACCAATTCCGGTCTTGACCGAGACCCATCAACCGGGTGTGTGATTACGCTCGCGCTCATGGCCGACTCCCGTCCCTCCTCCGCGCGGCTCACCGCGACCCCCGCCGACCGCCCCGTCTACGTCATAGGCGCGGGTCCCGGCGGACTGGCCGCCGCGTACGCGCTGCGGGCGCGGGGCGTCCGCGCGGTGGTGCTGGAGAAGTCGGACCGGGTGGGCGCCTCCTGGCGACGGCACTACGACCGCCTGCGCCTGCACACCACCCGGCGCCTGTCGGCCCTGCCGGGCCTGGCCATACCCCGCAGGTTCGGGCGCTGGGTGTCCCGGGACGACGTGGTCCGGTACCTGGAGAAGTACGCCGAGCACCACGAGCTGGAGATCGTCACCGGCGTCGAGGTGTTCCGCGTCGATCCCGCCGGGGACGGCGGCTGGGTGCTGCACGCCTCCGGCGGGCGGGAGCTGACCGGCAGCGCGGTGGTCGTCGCCACCGGCCACAACCACACCCCGCGGGTACCCGACTGGCCCGGCGTCGACGGCTTCGGCGGGGAGTTCCTGCACGCCGGTCAGTACCGGAACCCGGGCCCGTACGCGGGCCGGGACGTGCTGGTGGTGGGCATCGGCAACACCGGTGCCGAGATCGCCGTCGACCTGGTGGAGGGGGGCGCGGCGCGGGTGCGTCTGGCCGTGCGCACCGCCCCGCACATCGTGCGCCGCTCGACCGCCGGATGGGCCGCCCAGTACACGGGGGTCCTGGTGCGGCGGCTGCCGGTGCGGCTCGTGGACCGGCTCGCCCGCGCTCTGGGCGGGGCCGTCACCCCGGACCTGTCCGCGCACGGCCTGCCGCGCCCCGCCGGCGGGCTGTACAGCAGGGTGCGCGAGGGCGCCATCCCCGTGCAGGACGTCGGGATCGTCGACGCCGTGCGCGGCGGGAAGGTGGAGATCGTCGCCGCCGTCGAGGCGTTCGAGGACGGGAAGGTGGTCCTCGCCGACGGCGCCCGTCTCACGCCGGACGTGGTGATCGCGGCCACCGGGTACGAACGGGCGCTGGACGAACTGGTCGGGCACCTGGGCGTGCTGGACGGACGCGGCAGGCCCGTGGTGCACGGCTCCCGCACCCCGGACGGCGCCCCCGGCCTGTACTTCACCGGGTTCACCAATCCGATCAGCGGGATGTTCCGTGAGCTGGCCATCGACGCGGAGCGGATCGCCCGGGCCGTGGCGCGACGGCTCGCGGCGGGCGCCCGGGGCTGAGCCGGGCGCCCGCCGCCCGGCTCAGGCCGGCCGCACCAGGGCCGGCGCCGCCGCCGGGCGCCGGCGGATGACCAGGGCCATCAGGGCCGCCATCGCGCACAGGGTGCCGGAGGCGTACCAGACCATGTCGTAGGAGCCGAAGGCGTCACGGGCGACGCCGCCGAGGAAGGCGACCAGGGCCGCGCCGACCTGGTGGGAGGCGAGCACCCAGCCGAAGACGATGGCGCTGTCCTCGCCGTACTGCTCCCGGCACAGGGCCAGGGTGGGCGGGACGGTGGCCACCCAGTCGAGGCCGTAGAAGACGATGAAGAAGACCATCGGGGGGTGCACCGACGGGCCCAGCAGCATCGGCAGGAACAGCAGCGAGACTCCGCGCAGGGCGTAGTAGACGGCGAGCAGCCGGCGGGGCTCGAAGCGGTCGGTGAACCAGCCGGAGGCGATCGTGCCGACGACGTCGAACACGCCGACGACCGCCAGCAGCGAGGCCGCCGCCGTGACGGGCATGCCGTGGTCGTGCGCGGCGGGCACGAAGTGCGTCTGGATCAGGCCGTTGGTGGAGGCGCCGCAGATCGCGAAGGTGCCGGCCAGCAGCCAGAACGGGCCCGTGCGGGCGGCGGAGGCGAGGACGCCGAGCGTGCGGCGGGCGGCGCCGGTGACCGGCGGCGGCTTCGGCACGAACTCCCCGGCGCCGTAAGGCTTCAGGCCCACGTCGGCCGGGTGGTCGCGCAGTAGGATCCAGACGAACGGGACCACGGCGAGGGCGGCCAGGGCCACGGTGACGGCCGCCGGGTGCCAGCCGTGGTGCTCCACCGTCCAGGACAGCACCGGCAGGAAGATGAGCTGGCCGGAGGCGGAGGCGGCGGTGAGGATGCCGCTGACCAGCCCGCGCCGCTCGGTGAACCAGCGGTTGGTGACGGTGGCGGCGAAGGCCAGCGCCATCGAGCCGCTGCCGAGGCCCACCAGCAGGCCCCAGTACAGCATCAGCTGCCAGGGCGCGGTCATCCAGACGGTGAGGCCCGAGCCGACCGCGATCACGGTGAGCGCGACGGCCACCACCCGGCGGATGCCGAAGCGGTCCATGAGCGCGGCAGCGAAGGGCGCGGTGAGCCCGTAGAGCGCCAGGTTGACCGAGACGGCCGCGCCGATGGTCCCGCGCGACCAGCCGAACTCCTGGTGCAGCGGGTCGATGAGGAGGCCGGGCAGGGAACGGAAGGCGGCCGCGCCGATGATCGTGACGAAGGTGACGGCGGCGACGTACCAGGCGCGGTGCACCCGGCGGCGCCGGGCGGGCGGGGCCTGGAGGGGAGCGGCGGCTTCGGTTGTCTGAGTCACGTCATGAAGCGTCCTCGACCGGGTCCCGCGCGACGAGTGGCCCGGCGGACAGCGTTCGCTAGGATCGGGCCATGACCGCCGGCGAGGAATTCCGTCCGCACCGCATCGTCGTCCTGGCTCTGGACGGCCTGCTCCCCTTCGAGCTGGGCATCCCGCACCGGATCTTCGGCCGCCCCAGGGACGCGGCGGGCCGGCCCTTGTACGAGGTGGTGACCTGCTCGGTCCGGCCGCCCGGGCCGGTCGAGACGGACGCCGACTTCGCGGTGCACGTCGCGCACGGCCCCGAGGCGCTGGAGACGGCCGACACGGTGATCGTCCCCGCCTCCTACGAACTCGGCCCGCTCTACGACGAGGGCAGGCTGACCGACGAACTGGCCGCCGCGCTCGCCCGCGTCCGCCCCGGCACCCGGCTCGCCTCCATCTGCACCGGCGTGTACGTCCTCGCCGCCGCCGGACTCCTCGACGGGCGGCCGGCCACCACGCACTGGGCCGACGCCGAGCGGTTCCAGCGGCTGTTCCCGAAGATCGACGTCGACGCGGACGTGCTGTTCGTCGACGACGGCGACGTGCTGACCTCGGCCGGCGTGGCCGCCGGGATCGACCTGTGCCTGCACATCGTGCGCCGCGACCACGGCACGGCGGTCGCCAACGACGTGGCCCGCCGCACGGTCGTACCGCCGCACCGCGACGGCGGCCAGGCCCAGTACATCGAGCGGCCCGTGCCCGACCTGCAGCTCGCCACGACCACCGCGGCCCGCGCCTGGGCGCTGGGCCGGCTGCACGAGCCGATCCAGCTCCGCGACATGGCCGCGCAGGAGTCCATGTCGGTGCGCACCTTCACCCGCCGGTTCCGCGAGGAGGTCGGCGTCAGCCCCGGCCAGTGGCTCACCGCGCAGCGCGTGGAACGCGCCCGGCACCTGCTGGAGTCCACCGAACTGTCGGTCGACCAGGTGGCCCGGGTCGCCGGCTTCGGCACGGCCCAGTCGATGCGCCAGCACCTGCAGCAGGCGCTCGGAGTGACACCGACCGCGTACCGGCGGACCTTCCGCACCGGGTCGGTGCGATGAGCCGTCCACAGCCTGTGGAGAAGCCGGGCGGCGCGCGTTCTCCCGCCGTGCCGTGAGCCGGGGCCGGCGGCCCGGTCCCGGCTGGCGGCGCGCCCCCGCCTCCGCGCCGCGCCGCCGTCCGGTGCGACTCGCACTCGGCGAGGACCCAGCCGTCCGGCGGGCCCTCGCCGTCCCCTCACGGCGATTCGCTGCCCACCAGCGTGTGCACCCGGTGACGTGCCGTCAACACGGGCGGGCTGATTCGTCGTTCAGCACCGGTTCGCGGTGCCCGCGCACGGATGCACCCGGGGCGCACCGGTGCGCCGGACGCCTACACCGCCTCGAAGGCGAAGTCCTCGTACGCGGACAGGCCGCCCCCGTACGCCGGCGGGGCACCCTCCCGGGACTGCGAGCAGCGGTCCAGCTCGCACCAGATGCTCTTGCCGGAGCCCTCGGCGTGCCAGCCCCAGCGGTCGGCCAGGCAGTCGACGAGCGCCAGGCCCCGGCCGCCGGTGGCGTCACCGCCGACGCAGCGCGGCACGGGGGCGCGGGAGCTGGTGTCGGCCACCTCGAGCCGCACGGTGGCCGCGGCGGCCGGATCCGTGGCGGCCCGATCCGAGGCGGCCGGGTCCGTGGTGGCCGGGTCCGTGGCGCCTGCCGCGCCGGGAGCCCCGGACGCCGGGTCGGACGCCGGCTCCGGCGCGCTCCCCGGCAGGTAGAGCCGCAGCACGGCCGGCCGGCCGGTGTGCACCACGGCATTGGTCACCAGCTCGGAGACCAGCAGGACCAGCGTCTCGGCCAACGGCTCGTCGGCCCCTATTCCGAGCCCGGTGAGCCGCGAGCGGGCCCACCGTCTGGCCCGGCCCACCTCCGCGGGGTCGGGCCGGATCTCCAGCTGCACTTGAAGCACCTGCACCGCTCACACCATCCGAACCGGCGGACACATGGCCCCGCCACGCACGAACGCCGCGCCACAAACAGCGACGCGCACCGCGACGAGGGCCACGATCGTAGCCATTTTCTGCATGGCCAGGACAACGGCCAGAGCAAGGGTCACGGAACGTGATTCCCTTACGCGACAGCATGGTTGACGTACAGTCACCCCAACAAGGGCTTCGGGCATATTCCAGCGCGAAGGAGTACGCGTACGGCATACTGTGCGACGCGCTTGCCGGGGAGTCGAACAGGCGGGGAAACGGGCCGGAAAACGAGCCCGTACCGCCCCGCGAGCAGCGGCGAACGCCGCGCGGTCCGGGGCTGGCCCGGGTGCGCGACCGGCTGGGCTCGTGCTCGCGGCCACTCGCATCCCACACAAGGTACCCGAGTCGGCGCGCGACTCCGGGACGTGACGAGTCACGTCGAGGACACGAGCCGGTATCGACGCTCTGTGACACCGGCACGCCACGATCCGCGACATCTTGGGCCAGGGGTCGTCCGAACCGGGTGCGGAGCCGGGCGCGTTGCACGGCGACGGCTGCCGGGAACGGCTACTCGGGAACGGTGAAGTACCGCGCGAAGGCCGGGACGATCTCCGCCTCGCCGACCCCGCCGTCGCCGTCGGCGTCGAGGGCGGTGGCGGTCGCCCGGGCGACGTCCTCCGGGACGCCCAGCACGCGCAGGACGCGCACGGTGTCGGCGACGGAGGCGCGGCCGTCCGCGTCCGGGTCCGCGACGGCGAGGGCCGCGTGCAGGAAGGGGCGGGCGATCTCGGCGAAGCGGTCGGGGTTGTCGCGCAGCCGCTTGACCGCGCCGGTGACGAACTCCTCGCGGGTGATGCGCTGGTCGCCGTCCCGGTCGGCGATGCCCGCCATGCCCTGCCAGAACGCCTCCGCTCCGGCGTAGAGCGCCTGTCCGCGGTCGGACCGGGCGGGCACGGAGAACTCGGCGAGCAGGGCCTTGGCCGCCGCGCTGAAGTCCTCGCGGTCGATGTAGCCGTTGCCGTCCTGGTCGAAGCCGGCGAACCGGGCGGCGATCCTGCGCTCGTACTCGGTGCTGACCATGTCTGTGGGGCCGCCTTACGTCGACGTGGGTTGATCCGGCTGGGAGCGTACGTCGCGGGCGGCGGGCAGGTGGCGGGAAAACGGCGGTTGTGCCAAGACCGGGGGAATTTCGCGGCAACCCGGTGGCGGCGGCCGCGTGATGTGCTCGGGCTCAGGCGGACAGCGGGTCGGCCTCGTCGGTGACGGCGGACTCGACGTCGGGGCGTACGTCGAAGAGGCGGCGGACGCCGAGCGCGCTGAGGACCCGGTTGACGTGCGAGCCGTCCTCCGCGCCCCGGTCCGGCAGGATCAGCCGCAGCCGGCCCTGGCAGGAACGGATCAGCCGGCGGGCGGCGATGAGCACGCCGACGCCGCTGGAGTCGCAGAAGAAGACCTCCGAGAGGTCGAGGACCAGGTCGTGGTGGCCCTCGGCGACCACGTCGTGCACCCGCTGGCGCAGCACCGGCGAGGTGATGAGGTCCAGTTCGCCGCCGACCCGGAGCACGGTCCACCCTTCCTGCTCCACGCCGGTCACTTCGAATGTCACGGCCACGCCCCTCCGCTCGCCGGTCCGCGGAACCGCCCGGAAACGGAAGCAGTTCCTACGTTTCTTTCCGCGCGGCTGCCCAGCGGCCGTTCCCTGAAACTTCGGGTGGCAAACCGCGCACGATCGACAAGGAGCTTGTTTCAGTCACTATCGATCCTGTTCGATCAGATACGGGCGCGATCCGAGTGAAGGATGTGTGAAGAGGGCACTATCACCTGCGACGCCTCGGGGGGCGCACATTGACACAAAGGGGCGTGCGTTGTCGGACGTGCGGACTACATTCGAGATGACGGTGCAGACACGCTGGACCTGTCGGACGAGCGCGAGGGGAGGGGCGACATGGCGCAGAAGGACGTACCGCCCCGCTGGGACCGCAAGATGCAGCAGCGGCTCGCACGCGGCGAGGCCGCGGCCCTCGGCGAGCTGTACGACCGCTTCGCCTCCCTGGTGCACAGCCTCGCCCACCGGGTCCTCGGCGACGAGCGGGCCGCCGACGGCGTCACCCGCGAGGTGTTCGCGCACGTCTGGGAGCACCCCGACACCTACGACCCCAAGCAGGGCCCGCTGCGCACCTGGGTGGCCCAGGTGACCCAGCGGCTGGCCGTGCAGCGGCTGCGCGCCGACGAGTCCGCCGCGCTCCCCCGGGGCGGGAGCGGCTTCGCGGAGGAACTGGAGAGCCTGGAGAGCAGGGTGCGCCGGGCCTCGGTGGCCGCCCGCGCCGACTACATCGTCCACTCGATGCCCGCCCCGCTGCGCGCCGCGCTCGAACTGGCCTACTTCCAGCGGCGCGACTACCGGCAGGCCGCCGCCGACCTCGGCGTCACCGAGGACGAGGCCCGGCGCCGGCTCCGCCTCGGTCTCCAGTTGCTGTCCACCGCGCACGACGCCGGCGCCCCGCCGGGATACGGAGGTGCGGTGTGACCGGCCCCGAGGGCTTCGCCGAGCACGACGGGCCCGACGACGAACGCGAACTCCGTATCCCGCCGCCCCGCGCCTCCGTCGAGGACAGCGGGCTGCCCCTGCCCGACGCCGCCGATCCCGGGGAACCCGCGCCCGTGCCGCTCGAGTTGTCGCACGATGTCCTGAAGTCGCTCCTCGGCGCCTGGGCCCTCGCGGCCTGTTCGGCGGCGGAGACGGCGGCCGTGGAGGAACACCTCGGCGACTGCGGCGGCTGCGCGGACGAGGCACGCCGGCTGCGCGAGGCGGTCGGACTGCTGCACCAGCCGGAGAGCCTCGACCTGGACCCGGCCCTGCGCACCCGCGTTCTGGAGAGCTGCCTGACACGCCGGCCGCCGCGCATCCCGGTGCCCGAGTGGGCGGCGCCCTACGACGCCGAGACCGCGCGGCTGGACGCGCTGCTGCAGGACTTCGGGGACGCCGAGTGGCACGCGCCGGTGCGGCTGCGGTGGTTCGAGGCAGGCGCGGCGACGAGCCGCCGCACCACCGTGGCCGGGGTGATCGCCCATCTGCTGTCGGTGGACGGGCTGGTCGCCGTGGCGCTCGGTCTGGACGATCCGCTCGCCGAGGCCGTCGGTGACGCGGGGCGGGCCGCGGCGGGACCGGCCGCGCGCACCGAGGCGTTCTGGCGCGCGTCGCACTTCCCGCCGACCCGGTCCGTGCGGTCGCCCTGGCGGGAGCAGAGCCACCTGCTGGTGCGCACGGTGTCCTTCACGGGCGGCGGCGCCGGCGGGCTCGAGGTGCCGTACGGCGGCTTCGGGCTGCCGCTGCGCGACGCGATGCTGGACCGGGCCTTCGAGTGCTGGGTGCACGCGGAGGACATCGCGGAAGCGGTGGACTACCCCTACGAGCCGCCCGCGCCTCGGCACCTGCACCGGATGATCGACCTGGCGGCCCGGATGCTGCCGGCCGCGCTGGCCGAGCGGCGGCGGGCCGGACTGGCCGTGACGGGCCCGGGCGGGAGGCCCTGGGGGCCTCCTTCAACAGGCCTAGGCGAAGACGACCGTCCGGCGGCCGTTGAGCAGGATCCGGCGTTCCGCGTGCCACTTCACCGCGCGGGCCAGCGCCTGGCACTCCACGTCGCGGCCCACGGCGACCAGGCCCTCCGGCGTGACGTCGTGGCCCACCCGCTCGACCTCCTGCTCGATGATCGGGCCCTCGTCGAGGTCGGCGGTGACGTAGTGGGCCGTGGCGCCGATGACCTTGACGCCCCGCGCGTGCGCCTGGTGGTACGGCTTCGCGCCCTTGAAGCTCGGCAGGAACGAGTGGTGGATGTTGATGATCCGGCCGCTGAGCCGCTTGCACAGGTCGTCCGAGAGGACCTGCATGTAGCGGGCGAGGACGACCAGTTCCACGCGCTCCTCGCGCACGATCTCCAGCAGCCGCGCCTCGGCCTCGGCCTTGTTCTCCCTCGTCACCGGGATGTGGTGGAAGGGGATGTGGTACGAGCCCACCAGCTCTTCGAAGTCGGTGTGGTTGGAGACCACGGCCGCGATCTCCACCGGCAGCGCCCCGGTCCGCGCGCGGAACAGCAGGTCGTTCAGGCAGTGCCCGAACCTGCTGACCATCAGCACGACGCGCATCTTCTCGTCGGCCCGGTGGATCTGCCAGTCCATGTGGAAGGAGTCGCCGATCGCCGCGAAGCTCGCCCGCAGCTTCTCCACCGTCACCGGCGCATCGGCCGAGAAGTGGACGCGCATGAAGAACAGGTCCGTGTCGTGGTCGCCGAACTGCTGGCTGTCCTCGATGTTGCAGCCGGTCATGAACAGGTAGCTCGACACGGCGTGCACGATGCCCTTCTTGTCAGGGCAGGAGAGGGTGAGGACGTACTGGTCGGCCGGGGCGGCGGCGCGGGCGGGCTGCTCGTTCATGCACCACAGGTTCCCACACCGGCCACGAGCCGTGAGCGGTCGTCCCGCAGGGCGGACGGGTGGCGAAACGGGCTGTGGGGCGGCCCCCGGCGCCGGGCGGCGGTCCGCGGCGGACCCGCCGCCGCCCGCGCGGCGCCTCGCCTACGCGGTCCTCGTCATGATCCGCAGGACCTCGAGGGTGCGCGGGGCCGTGTCCGGGTCGTCGCCGTCGCTGGCCGCGAGACGCAGGTGCGCGTCCCGCGCCGCCCGCACCGCCTCTGGCCACGCGTGATGGTCGAGGTAGGCGGAGACCGGCGCGTCCGGGCCCACCTGGTGCATGATCCGCAGCACCCGCAGCACGGCCGTGTCGACCAGCGCCGCCTCCTGGGAGTCCCGGAATATCGTGCCGACGTACTTCTCCGCCGACCAGTTGTCCAGCCAGGTGTCCTCCACCAGCCGGTACACGGCGTCGGTGACGTCCCCGTACCCGTCCACACCGGCCAGCCAGACGTCGCGCTGGAACACCGGGTCGGAGAGCATGTGCAGCGCGGAACGCACGTTGCTGCGCCAGCGCCACCACGGCATGTCGTTCAGTGGCATGCCGCCCATGGTGGAGGAGCGACGGCCGCGACGGGAAGAGTTCTCCGAACCTTGCACGGTCATCGATCGTACGTTCCCCACCACGCCGGTCGCACCGGCCCCCGGAATTCACCTCGGTGTCACCTTTCATCGACCGAGGGTCACTCCTGGGTTAGCGGTGTGAGGGAATCGTGCGTGTCCATGACCGGCAGGCGACGCTTCCGCAGCACCTTCCTCCCCTCCTCCACCCGGCCCGCCAGAGCGGTCCTGCTCGCCGCGGGCGCACTGACCGCGGTCGCGTCGCTCACCGCCGGATGCGGGGTCATCCCCGGTGCCACGGGGGGCTCCGGGGACGACCCGATCAAGGTGATGACGTGGGCGCCGCAGAACACGGACGCCACCAACAAGCCGGGCATGCCCGCGATGGCCCGCGCGTACGGCAAGTGGATCAACAGTCACGGCGGCATCAACGGCCGCAGGCTCGAGGTCCTGACCTGCAACGACCACAACGACAGCGTGGGCGCGGCTAGGTGCGCCCGGCGCGCCGCCGCCGAGGACGTCATCGCCGTCGTGGGCTCCTACAGCCAGTACGTCGACTCCTACCTCGCCCCGCTGGAGAGCGCCGGCATCCCCTACATCGGCGGCTACGGCATCAGCAACGACGAGTTCACCGGCCAGATGTCGTACCCCGTCAACGGGGGCCAGCCCGCCCTGCTGGCCGGACTGGGCCGGGCGCTGGCCGCGGCCTGCGGCCAGGTCGCCCTGGTGCGCCCGGACAGCATCGCGGGCGACCAGTTCCCCACCCTGCTCGACTCGGGCCTGAAGGCGGGCGGGCACGCGGCGACCGGCGACCAGCTCGCCGCCGAGAACGCCACCGAGTACGACTCCCAGGCCGAGCAGGCGCTGCGCTCCGCGACCGCGAACGGGACGAAGAAGGGCTGCGTGGTGCCCGCGCTCGGGGACCGCACGAGCACCTTCATGGACTCCTTCCGGCGCTCCCGCGACGCCTTCCCCGCAGTGCGCACGGCGACCGTGACGGGCAGCGTCGACCAGAGCGTGATCAACGCGACGGGCGGTGCGTCGAGCCCCTACGAGGGGGCGTACATCACCGGCTGGTACCCGGTGACGTCCGACCCCCGGTGGGACCCGATGAAGAAGGTGATCAGCGAGGAGGCCTTCAGCGACAACCGCATCGACCCCGCGGACGCCGGAGTGCAGACCACCTGGATCGCCTACACCGTGCTCAGGGCCGTGCTCGCAAAGATCGGCGACGGCGAGGTGAGCGCCGACAGCGTGCGGCACACCCTCGACAAGGACCTGAAGGTGTACACCGGGGGCCTCACCCCGACCCTGCACTGGCCCTACGAGGGCAAGCTCGCCGGCCTCGGCCTGCCCCGGCTGGTCAACGCCGACGTGACCCTCCAGGTGGTCGAGGACGGCAAGCTGGTCGAGGCGAAGAAGTCCCCGGGCTCGGGATTCGACGGCATCACCGACATGACGAGCACGCTCCAGGGAGCGGACCTCGACTGACCCGGCCCGCGGCCCGGCGCCCCGCCCAGCTCAGAGCTGGGTCGGCTGGCGCTGGGTCAGGCCGTACTTCTTGGCGATGGTGTTCCACAGCGCCGCCGCCCTGGTCTTCTGGGCGCTCGCGGTGCCGCTCTCCCGGTCGCCCGCCTGGGTCTCGCCGGTGCCCCGGGCATGGCCCTTGTGGCAGCCCTTCTTGCCGCCGCCCACCTGGCCGGCCCAGGCCGCGTAGTGGTTGTCGGCGGCGGCCGAGGCCTGCCAGGCCTTGGTGAGGGCGGCGGTCAGCTCGGCGTTGGCCGGCAGTTTGTCGACCGACAGCTGGCCCAGCCGGGTGACCAGGCCGTTGCGCTGCTTGGCGGCGTTGCGCAGGTCGGTGGCGGCCTGGCCGAGGTTGTCGCACCGTCTGACGTTCGCCACCGCCTGGATCACCGAGGCCCGGCTGCTGCCGCTGTCGGCGAGCAGCTTGTCCAGGGCGATGGCCTGCTGCTCGGCCGGGTCGGCGGACGCGGCCGCGGAGGGCGAGTCCTGGGTGACCGGGGAGGAGGCGGCGACGGTCTCGCCGTCGGTGCCCTTGTCCCCTCCCCCGCCGCTGAGCAGCGCGCCGGCGCCCACGCCGAGGACCACGATGCCGACGCCGACGGCCGCGATCAGCGGCACCCGCGAGCGGCCGCCGCGCCCGCGCCCGCCGTCCAGGGGTGGCTCGTACGGCGGCTGCGCCGGGCCGGGGTGGGCGTTCGGGGGCTGGACGCGCGGCATCTGCTGCGTGGTCCCGGCCGGGGCCTGGTCGCCGGGGCCGCCGCGGAAGAGGTTGTCGAACTCGGCGGGCGGCTGCCGCTCGCCGCCGTGCGCCTGGGCGCCGTAGGGCGGGATGTACTGCGTGGCCTCCGCGTCGGAGTGCCCGACCGGCATCGCGCCCGGGGTCACCGGAGGCATGTACTGGGTGGCGCCCTCGTCGGCCGGAGCCACCGGGACCGGGGGCATGTACTGGGTCGCGCCCTCGTCCGCCGGAGGAGCCGGGACCGGCGGTATGTACTGGGTGGCGCCCTCGTCCGCCGGAGCGGCCGGGACCGGCGGTATGTACTGGGTCGCGCCCTCGTCGGCCGGGGGCAGCGGGGCGCCCTGCGCCGGGTACGCGGGCGGCAGGGGCGCCGAGGGCTGCCCCGGGTACTGCTGGTAGGCGTCGGGCGTGCCGTAGCCGGGCTGCGGGGCGTCGGGCGTGCCGTAGCCCGGCTGCGGGGCGTCGGGCGTGCCGTAGCCGGGCTGCTGGGCGGCTCCGTACGGGGCCTGCGGGTTCCCGCCGTAGGCGGACCCGCCCGCGCCGTCGTACTGGCCGTAGCCCGGGGCCTGGCCGTAGCCCGGTGCCTGGCCGTACGCCTGGTCGCCGTACGACGGGGCCGGTGCGCCCTCGGGGGGCAGCGGGCCGGGACCGGCGGCGGGCTGCCGCTGTTCCGGGGTGCCCCACTGCTGGGCGGCCGCCGGCGGCCACTCCTGGTCCTGCTGCGGCTGCTGCCGCTCGGGGCCCCAGGAGCCGCCCCAGGCCTGGCCGCCCGTGGGCGCGCCGGGGGCCGGGGCGGGCGCGCCGGTCATGCCCGGCAGCAGCGGCTCGCCTCCGTCGGAGGGCAGCACGATGCCTTCGTGCGCGGGTCGCGCCGAGGGCTCCTCGCCCTGTCCACTCTGCGTCACCAGGACTCCTACGATTGGGGGACCTTCGGAATCGTCGGCTCACGCTACCGGGTCCCCGGAGCCGGGTGCCACGCAGCTCAGGGCGCGATCTTCTGCCCTGTGACAGCGGTAACAAAACCGCCCCGCGGCACGCTGTATATGGCACCCGCCGTGCGTGCGGGCGCCGTTGGCCGTGTGTTCACGTATCCGCGGGGCCGCCGTTCAGGCAGCGGGCTGCAGGTCGAGGCGGGCTCCGAACTCCCTGACCACCGCCTCGTCCCGGAACGGTTCCAGGCGCTGCTGCAGGTCCTCCAGGTATTCGGCGCCCCGGTTGGAGCGGAGCGTCTCCAGCAGTTCCACCGCCTTCAGGCCGGTGCCGCAGGCCTGCTCGATCTCGCGCTGCTGCACCTGGGCCGTGGCGAGCAGCACATAGCCGATGGCGCGGCGCCGGGCCCGGGTCTCGGGGTGGCCGGCCAGCGACTGCTCGGCGTACCGGGCCGCCGCCTCGGCCTGGCCGAGGTCGCGGTGGCAGTGCGCCAGTTCGTCGGCCAGGTAGGCCTCGTCGAAGTGCGCGATCCACGCCGGGTCGTCCCCGGAGGCCGCGTCCGCCCGCTCCATCGAACCGACCGCCCGTCCGGCCGCCGCCTGTGCCGCGCGCACGTCACCGAGCAGGGCGTGCCCACGCGCCTCGGCCGCGTGGAACATCGCCTCCGCCCGCGGGGTGACCCGGCCGCGCGCTCCCTCCTGCGCCGCGCGCGCGAGCTGGGAGATCTCGCGCGGGTTGCCGAGCTCGGCGGCCAGGTGGCTCATGGAGGCGGCGAGGACGTATCCGCCGTAGCCGCGGTCCCCGGCCGCCTGGGCGAGCCGCAGCGACTGGATGTAGTAGCGCTGGGCCAGGCCCGGCTGCCCGGTGTCGACCGCCATGTAGCCGGCCAGCTCGGTGAGCCGGGCCACGGCCGCGAAGAGCTCCCGGCCGACCGCCTCCCGGTACGACCCGGCGAGCAGCCCGGAGACCACGCTGTTGAGGTAGTGCACGACCACCGGGCGCACGTGCCCGCTGCCGTACTGGTGGTCGAGGTCCGTCAGCGCCCGGGTCATGGACCGTACGGCCGCCACGTCGGACAGGCCCACGCGCGGGCCCGCGTGCCGGGACACCTGCGGGTCCGGCGCCGAGATCAGCCAGTCGCGGCTGGGCTCGACCAGCGCGGAGGCGGCGACGGAGGAGCCGGACAGGAAGTCCCGCCGGCCCACGTCGCTGCGCCACAGCTCGCAGACCTGCTCGATGGCCCCCAGTACCGTCGGCGAGAACTGGAGACCGACCCCCGAGGCGAGGTTCTTGCCGTTGGCCATGCCGATCTCGTCGATCGTGACCGTACGGCCGAGCTTGCGCCCGAGTGCCTCGGCGATGATCGCCGGGGCCCGGCCCCGCGGCTGCTGGCCGCGCAGCCAGCGGGCCACGGACGTCTTGTCGTAGCGCAGGTCGAGACCGTGCTCGGCGCCGCACATGTTGACCCGCCGGGCCAGCCCGGCGTTGGAACACCCCGCTTCCTGGATGAGTGCCTGCAGCCGTTCGTTCGGCTGCCTCGCCACGAGAGGCCTTGCGGCCATGCGCTACCCCCTGCGAACCCCTGGAGCGTGAAGATCCGGCCGGAGGGCTCCGGCCGAGAAGATCACTGCCCAGCTGACATACCGTCAATGCGTGACATGTGCGGTTTGCCGGGGTGTAGGCAGTTGCCACCCCCACCCCTGGCTACCCATCTCCCGCCCCGGTTCCTCCCACGCGCCCCCACCTGTGCACCCATGCGCCCCAAAGGCGAAAAGGATGCTCCTCCCCGGCGCGCGCTCCGGCCGTAACCCGAGGTGGGCGCGGGAGTTGAGTGGAGCGTGGAAGAGATGATCGCGGGCACGACGGCCGCCCAGGTTCCGCAGCAGCGCGGGCAGTCGCTGCTGGAGACCGCCGTACGCTACGCCGAGGAGCGGCACTGGGACGTGTTCCCGGGCACCTGGCTGGAATCCGCCGCCGGCGCGCAGCGCTGCTCGTGCGGCGACGCCTCCTGCCCCGCGCCGGGTGCGCACCCCGCGCGCCCCGACTGGGCGGCCCAGGCGACCGGCAGCGCGAGCGCGGCCCGGCGGATGTGGCAGCAGCAGCCGACGGCGTCGATCCTGCTGCCCACGGGGCTGACCTTCGACGCGGTGTCCGTCCCGGAGAGCGCGGGGTTCCTGGCGCTGGCCCGGATGGAGCGGATGGCGCTGACCCTCGGGCCGGTGACGCTGGCCCCGGACCGGCGGATGCAGTTCTTCGTGCTGCCGGGGGCCGCTGCGAAGATCCCCGGGGTGGTGCGGAAGCTGGGCTGGTCACCGGCCTCGCTGGACCTGGTGGCGCTGGGCGAGGGGAACTACGTCGCCGCTCCCCCCACCCGGTTCGGCTCCCGGGGCGCCGTGCAGTGGGCCTGCCGGCCGACCCCCGCGAACCGCTGGCTGCCGGACGCCGAGGAACTGGTCCCGCCACTGGCCTACGCGTGCGGCCGGGACCGCATGGACCGCTGACGTCACGCACGGCGGGCACGGTCCCGCATACCTGGGGGGACGGAAGTCGCCGTAGCCTTCGTGCATGACCGAAGCTGCGGTGTGTGTGCGGGGGCTCTGGAAGCGATTCGGGCAGCAGGTCGCCGTCGGGGGCGTCGATCTCGACCTGCCGGCCGGGAAGTTCGTCGGGCTGGTCGGCCCGAACGGCGCCGGGAAGACCACCACCCTGTCCATGGTGACCGGGCTGCTGCGGCCCGATCAGGGGTCCGTCGAGGTCGTCGGGCACGACGTGTGGCGCGACCCGGTCGCGGTCAAGGCCCGGATCGGCGTACTGCCCGAGGGACTGCGGCTGTTCGAGCGGCTGTCGGGGCGCGAGCTGCTCGGGTACTCCGGGCGGCTGCGGGGGCTGCCCGGCGCCGAGGTCGACAAGCGGGCCGCGCAGTTGCTGGACGTGCTCGATCTCGCCGGGTCGCAGCACAAGCTCGTCGTCGACTACTCCACCGGCATGCGCAAGAAGATCGGTCTCGCGGCCGCCCTCCTGCACAACCCCGAAGTCGTCTTCCTCGACGAGCCGTTCGAGGGTGTCGACCCGGTGTCCGCGCAGACGATCCGGGGCGTGCTGGAGCGGTACACCGCCTCCGGCGCCACCGTCGTCTTCTCCTCCCACGTCATGGAGCTGGTCGAGTCGCTGTGCGACTGGGTGGCCGTCATGGCGGCGGGCCGCATCCGGGCCACCGGGACGCTGGCCGAGGTGCGCGGCGAACACCCCACGCTGCAGGCGGCCTTCCTCGAGCTGGTGGGGGCGCGCGGCCGGGACTCGGCGTCCCGGCTGGACTGGCTGGGCGGCGGGGCCGCCCGATGACGGGCACCACCGCCGTCCTCGTACGGCTGAAGCTGTCGCTGCTGCGCAACGGGCTGCGGCAGTCGGCGGGCCGGCGGGCCGCGTTCGCCGCCTCGGCGGTCGTCGCGCTGCTGTTCGCCCTGCTGCAACTGGTCGGTCTGCTCGCGCTGCGCGGCCACGCGCACGCCGAGGCCGTCGCCGTGCCCGGCACCGCCGTACTGGCCCTGGGCTGGGCCGTCATGCCGCTGTTCTTCCCCGGCGGCGACGAGACCCTGGACCCCACCCGGCTGGTGATGCTGCCGCTGCGGCCCGGACCCCTGGTGCGGGCCCTGCTGGCCGCCTCGCTGGTCGGGATCGGGCCGCTGTTCACGCTGCTGCTGCTGACCGGATGCGCGCTCTCGGTGGCGCACGGGACCGCGGGGTACGTCACCGCGGTGCTCGCCGTCGTCCTCGCGCTGCTGGTCTGCGTGGCACTCGCCCGGGCCGTCGCCGCCGCCAACGTACGGCTGCTGACCAGCAGGAAGGGGCGCGATCTCGCGGTGCTCAGCGGTCTGGTGATCGCCGTTGGGGCGCAGCTCGTCAATTTCGGCGCGCAGCGCCTCGGTTCGGCCGGGCTGGGGCCGTTGCGGCCGGTCGCGGACGTGCTGTCCTGGGTGCCGCCCGCCTCCGCGGTGGGCGCGGTGCACGCGGCGAGCGAGGGCTCGTACGGCGGGGCCGGCGGCCGGCTGCTGCTGTCGCTGGCCGCGTTGGCGCTGCTGCTGGCCGTGTGGGCGCGGAGCCTGAACCGGCTGATGACCGCACCGGACGGATCCACCCTGCAGGCCCCGGACGCGGGCACCGGGGACCGCGCCGGATCGGGCCGGCTCGGCCGGCTGCTGCCCGGCGGGCGCACGGGCACCGTCATGGAGCGCGCCCTGCGCTACGTCTGGCGCGACCCGAAGACCAAGTCGGCGTGGGTGACCTCGCTGGCCATCGGGCTGATCGTGCCGGTCTTCAACGCCGTCCAGGGCACCGGTTCGATCTACTTCGCGTGCTTCGCCGCCGGAATGCTCGGCATCCAGATGTACAACCAGTTCGGCCAGGACACCTCCGCCTTCTGGATGGTGGCCATGACCATCTCCTCGCCCCGCGACGCCTACGCCGAGCTGCGCGGACGGGCCCTGGCCCTGCTGGTGATCACCCTGCCGTACGCCGCGCTCGTCACCGTGCTGACCACCGCGCTGCTGGGCGCCTGGGACCGGTTGCCGGAGGTGCTCGGCCTGTCCCTGGCCCTGCTCGGGGCCATGCTGGCGACCGGCGCCTGGACCTCGGCCGGCTTCCCGTACTCCATCCCGCAGGAGGGCCACAAGAACGTGGCGCCCGGGCAGGCCGGACTCGCCTGGATCTCCGTCTTCGGCGGCATGGTCGCGTCCGCCCTGCTCTGCTCCCCCGTCATCGCGGCGACGATCTGGCTGAACGTCAGCGCGGGCGGGGACGCGTGGACCTGGGTGCTGCTGCCGCTGGGAGCGGCGTACGGGGCGGGGATCGCCCTAGGGGGCCTGCGGCTGGCCGCACCGCGCACGGCGGCCCGTCTGCCGGAGATCCTGACGGCGGTGAGCAAGGGCTGAGACCGGGCGGTCAGACCGTCGCGAGGCGCTCGAGGAAGGGTTCGACGGCCGCCCGCCAGGCCGCCGGCTGGTCGTAGTGGACGAGGTGGCCGGCGTCGGCGACCTCCGCGTACTCCCCGAGCGGCAGCACCCGCACCATCTCCTGCGCCTCGGCCCGCCCCAGCTCCCCGTCCAGCCCTCGCACCACGAGCGTGGGGCAGCGCACCTGGGCCAGCTCCTCCCAGTGGGCGTCGTACACCCAGCTCTCCCGGGTGCGGAGCATCTGGTCCGGCTCGAAGACGGGGCGCCAGCCGTCGGCGGACTCGTGCATCACCTCGGCGTAGAACTCGCCGCGCGAGGGGTTGGGCCGCTCCACCCAGGGGTCGTCCTCGCCGAACCACTTGCGGACGTCGGCCAGGGTGGCGAAGGGGACGGGCCAGGAGCGGAACCACTCGGCCCACTCCCGCTGCGAGGCCGCGCCGAGCGCGGAGGCGCGCATGTCGCAGACGACCAGGCCGCGCACCAGGTCCGGGCGCCTGGCGGCGAGCTGCCAGGCGGTCAGGGCGCCCATGGCGTGGCCGATGAGGACGGCGGGGCCCAGACCGAGCTGTTCCAGGGCGGCCTCGGCGTCGTCGACGTACGCCTCCCGGCCGTAGGCGGCCTGCGGGTGCTTGTCGCTGCGCCCGTGACCGCGCTGGTCCAGTGCGACCGCGCGGTGGCGCTCGGCGAGCCAGCGGGCGGTGGGCGCCCAGTGCGAGGCGCGGCCCATCAGGCCGTGCAGTAACAGCACCCCCGGAGCGCCGGGCTCCGCCTCCGGTTTCGGAGGATCGGCATACTCCCAGGCGGTCAGGCGCACCCCGCCCGTTCCCATCACGTCGATACGCCGTGCCATCGGCCTGGTACCCCCCAGCTCCGCCTGCCTCGTACCCGTGTACTGCCGTTCTCGCCGTCCGTCGGTCCTGCCGCCGCAGGCTATCGAATGCCCTTTCGAAAATAGTGCCTCTGCGAGCAACACCCCTCCTTCGAGTGACGCCCTCCGAGGAATGATCGCCGCCGCCGAGGGGATCTTTCTGGCGGGAGGCGGACCACTCGGGGAAAAGCGGTCCGAGGGGATTGACCCTGAGAGCTCGGGGCTCCGGGTCAGCAACAGGGGAGGACGGGCCCCGGCGCCGACAGGCGCCGGGGCCCTCCCGCGTCAGCGCTTGGCGACGAACACGTGCGAGGCGACGTCCGCCTCCAGCTCGGCCGCCTCACCGCCGCTGCCGACGAGCACACCGCCCGCCGACTCCGTCACGCTCACCACCGAACCGGGCTGCACGCCCGCCCGGCGCAGCGTGTACATGAGCTGCGCGTCCGTCTGGATCGGCTCGCCGATACGCCGGACCACGACCGTCTTGCCGTCCGTGCCCGCGTCCAGATCGGCCAGCGACACCATGCCCTCGTCCAGGAACGGATTCGCCCCGTCCTTCTCGCCCAGCTCCTCAAGACCCGGGATCGGGTTGCCGTACGGCGACTCCGTGGGGTGCCGCAGCAGCTCCAGCACCCGGCGCTCCACGGCCTCGCTCATCACGTGCTCCCAGCGGCACGCCTCCGCGTGCACCTGCTCCCACTCCAGGCCGATCACGTCGACCAGGAGACACTCCGCGAGCCGGTGCTTGCGCATCACACGCGTGGCCAGCCGGCGCCCCTCGTCGGTGAGCTCCAGGTGACGGTCGCTCGCCACGGACACCAGACCGTCGCGCTCCATACGGGCCACGGTCTGGCTCACCGTCGGCCCGCTCTGGTCCAGCCGCTCCGCGATGCGGGCGCGCATGGGGACCACGCCTTCCTCTTCGAGCTCGAGGATGGTTCGGAGATACATCTCCGTGGTGTCGATCAGTCCGGACATACGTGCCCCTCGATTACCTCTGCCGGAAGCTCGCCCGGCGCGTGCGCTGGCCCTGACCCCAATTCTGCCGGATACCACCGACAACCGTCCCGCACCGACGGGACGAACAGGCCCGACGCGCCCGCGGGCGGGCCCACCGCCGGGCGGGAAACCGGCCCCCCGCCCACGCCGTATTGACACCGCACTGGTCCAGACCGCACCGTGATCCGCGACACAGACGCTGCGAAGGGGCACCGCATGAGCGACGGCACACCCGCCGACCTGTTCTTCGACGCCGCCATCGGCCTGCTGCAACGAGTCCGCGAGGAGGAGTCCGGGGCGATCACCGCCGCGGCCGCCCTGCTCGCCGACACCGTCGCGTCCGGCGGCCGCCTGTTCGCGTTCGGCGCCGGACACTCCTCGCTGGCCGCCCAGGACGTCGTCTACCGGGCCGGCGGGCTCGCGCTCATGAACCTGCTCACCGTCCCCGGCGTCGTCGGCGTCGACGTCACCCCGGCCACCCTCGGCTCCGCCCTCGAACGCGTCGACGGACTCGCGAGCGCCGTCCTGGACACCTCCCCCCTGCGCACCGGCGACGCCCTCGTGATCGTCTCCCTGTCCGGCCGCAACGCCCTGCCCGTCGAGATGGCCCAGGGCGCACGCGCCCGCGGCGTGAAGGTCATCGGCGTCACCTCGGTCGCGTACGCCTCGGAGACCACCTCCCGGCACTCCTCCGGCACCTTCCTCAAGGACCACTGCGACATCGTCCTGGACTCGAAGATCACGGTCGGCGACGCGGAACTCACCCTCGACACCATCCCCGCGCCCTTCGCCCCGGCCTCGACCGTGGTCACCACCGCCCTGATGCAGGCCGTCGTCGCCACCACCGCGGCCGACCTCGCCGACCGCGGCATCGAACCCCCGCTGCTGCGCTCCGGCAACGTCGACGGCGGCCACGACTGGAACGCCCGCGTCATGACCGAGTACGGCGACCGCATCTTCTACCGGCACTGACACCCGGGCGCCGGACTACTCCCCCGCACCCCGCGCCCGCAGCGCCTCCGCCAGGTCCAGCGCCGCCCCCACCCGCACCGCCACGTCCTCCGCGTAGGCCGCGTCCGCCCGCTCGAAGCGGCTCCGGCCGGCCCCGCGCAGGAACGTGACCACGCCCAGCGTCCGGCCCCGGCTGCGCAGCACCGCGCACAACGCGTGCGCCGCGTCGCCGGGCCACTGCCGGGCCAGCGCCCAGTCCCGCGCCCGCTCCGCCGGCACCGACCCCGCGTCCGCGCGCACCGTGCCCGCCCGCTCCACGCACTGCAGCGCCGGATGCCCCGGCTCGTAGCGCAACGGCAGCCCGGCCGCGCCCGTGACCAGACTCGGCCCCGGCGCCCCGGCGGGCGACGCGGCGAGCCGCACCAGCCGTACCGGAGCCGGCTCGTCGCCCTCCGCGCGCCGCGCACCGGCGAGACGGTCGAGCAGCGCGTGGTCCGCGAAACCCGCGAGCGCGAAGTCCAGGTGCACGGTGGCCGCCTCCGCCGGGTCCTCGCACTCCGCTGCGGCCCGCGCGGCCCGGTGCAACTGGTTGCCGCGGAAGCGCAGCAGCGACGCCTCCTGCTCCCCCTGCCTGGCCTCGGTGACGTCCTGGAAGAGCCAGCCCACACCGAGCGGCACCGGCTCCTCCGCCAGCGGCGAGGCCAGCCGCACGAACCCGCTGCGCCAGCAGCGCCGCCGCTCGCCCTCGGCCCCGCGCACCGCCACCCACATCTCGGCGGGCGCGGGCGGCGCGCCCTCGGCCAGCACATGGGTGAGGGCGCTCTCCAGCTCCTCCGCCCCCTGCGCGAGCAGCTCGCCCAGCGGCCGCCCCAGCGCCGACGTGCGCCCGACGCCCAGGGCCCGCGCGGCGTGCCCGTTGACCACCGCCGGCCGCAGATCGGCGTCCACCAGGACCACACCCCAGGCCGCGTCCTCGAACAGCGCCTCGCTCAGCGCGATCGACCGCTCCAGATCGATCTGCGTGTGCACCTCGCTGAAGGCGCAGTACACCCCCGCCGGCTTCCCGTCCGGACCGCGCACGGCGGCCGACTGCGTCCGCACCAGCACCCGGCCGCCGTCCTTCGTGACCAGCGCGAACTCGTGCACCTGCCGGCCGGGCGCGTGCATGGCCGACATCAGCCGCTCCTGCACCTCCTCGGCGTCCGCGCTGCGCACCGCCCAGCCGGCGAACCCGTGCCGCCCGACCGCCTCGGCCACCGTCCAGCCCAGGATGCGCTCCGCCTCGCGGTTCCAGTGCGTCACCACCCCGTCGGCGTCGAACGCGCACAGCGCCGCGTCCATACCGTCCAGCAGCGCGGCGAGCAGGTCGGAGCCGCCGGACTCCTCAGGGCAGTCCGTACCGTCCGGCCCGTGCGGGCCGCCCCGCTCAGGCTCGTCGGGACCCAGCTCGTCGGTGGTCCCACTCCGCCGGGAAGCACTCACCTCGACCCCCTGGACGCTGCGCCCGCGCACGCGCACGCGCGGCGCTCGGTTCGCTCATTGGCCTTCATTCAACTCGAACGTGACGCAGCCCACATCCTGTTCCCGCAAGATTGCCGCAATCATTGCCCGTCCGGCGCCGTGAGCCGCAGGTCGACCCACTCGTCGGCCTCCCCGTCGAGCACGTACCGGTCGACCTCCACGAACCCGCGCCGCCCGGCGAACCGCAGCCCGTCCTCGTTCACCGCCAGCACGCACGTCTCGACGGTCCGGGCCCCCAGCCCACGCGCGTGCGCGAGCCCGTCGTCGTAGATCACAGCACCGAACCCCCGCCGCCTGAACCCGGGCAGCACCCGCGCGATCACGGTCGCCACCGCCCCGTCCCCGGCCGGCGGCCGGACGGTGGAACACCCCACCAGCTCATCACCGAGATAGGCGTTGACCAGCCGGTACCGCCCGACCCGCCCCCGGGCGTCCGCCAGGGACATCGCCGCGGGCGGCACCACCACGTTGTGCACGTACCGCCACTGCTCGAGCATGCCGTCGCCGTCCACGGCCCGAATCCGAAGATCACCCATGCGCGGCAAGCTAGGGGCGCGTCTCGGCGCACGTCCACCGCATTCGGGCCGCCGGCCGGGGCCCGCGATAAATCCCTTGAGCATCCGCGGAACGCTTCTTAGGCTGACGGGTACGTGAGAAAGGAGGTGATCGGGTAAATGAGTGAAACCCGGACGCGCGAGGTGGCTGCGGGCTAGCGGCCTGCCACCACACGATGTGCGGTGCCGGACCAGCGTGTGCGAGACACACGCAGCCGGCCGAATCCAACGCAGTCACCCGACCCGCGAGCTCGCCGGTACGTCCGGCCGGCTTCGCCGCCGTCAGGCGGTGGAACCGAGCTCGCGGGTCGTCTGCGTTCCGCTGGCCGGAGTCACGGGCTGAGGCGTTCCAGGGTCCAGGTGCCGTCGGGGCGGCGGCTGTAGCGCAGGCGGTCGTGGAGGCGGTTCTCGCGGCCCTGCCAGAACTCGACCGTCTCGGGGGCGATCCGGAAGCCGCCCCAGTGCGGCGGGACCGGGATCTCCTCGTCCTCCGGGTGGCGCGCCTCAAGCTCGGCGTAGGCCGCTTCGAGTTCGGCGCGGGAGGCGATCACGGAGGACTGGGCGCTGGCCCAGGCGCCCAGCCTGGAGCCGCGCGGGCGGGTGCGGAAGTAGGCGGCGGTCTCCTCGCGGCCGGTGCGGCGGGCGACGCCGGTGACGATGACCTGGCGGGCGATCGGGTGCCAGGGGAAGAGCAGCGAGACGTAGGGGCCGGCGGCGAGTTCGCGGGCCTTGCGGGAGCCGTAGTTGGTGTAGAAGACGAAGCCGTCGGTGTCGAACTGCTTCATGAGGACCGTGCGGGAGCTGGGGCGGCCGGCCGCGTCCGCGGTGGAGACGACCATCGCGTTGGGTTCGTAGAGGCTGCCGTGCAGGGCCGCCCGTGCGGCGTCCTCGAACCAGCCGGTGAACTGGTCCATCGGGTGCGCGGGGCAGTCCGCCTCGTAGAGGCCCGCGGCCCGGTACTGCTTGCGCATGGCGGCGGGGTCCAGCAGCGGGTCGGGGGTGGGTTCGCGGTCGGTCACGCGGTCATCCTGCCGTATCGAACGCCCGTGGCACTGAGTGTCGCGTGGGCTCCCCAACTGTGGCACTCGGGGTTATGGTGCAGGTTCCGCCGCGGTTTGGGTGACCACCGGCCGATCGGGGCATCACCGGGGTGACCGCCGCCGACATTCACTAGGAGCCGCCTGATGTCCGATTTCGTACCCGGACTCGAAGGGGTCGTAGCGTTCGAGACGGAGATCGCCGAACCCGACAAGGAAGGCGGTGCCCTGCGGTACCGGGGCGTCGACATCGAGGACCTGGTGGGGCACGTCTCCTTCGGGAACGTGTGGGGTCTGCTGGTCGACGGCGCCTTCAATCCCGGCCTTCCGCCGGCCGAGCCGTTCCCGATCCCGGTGCACTCCGGTGACATCCGGGTGGACGTGCAGTCGGCGCTGGCCATGCTGGCCCCGGTCTGGGGTCTGAAGCCGCTGCTGGACATCGACGTGGAGCAGGCGCGGGCCGACCTGGCGCGGGCCGCGGTCATGGCGCTGTCGTACGTGGCGCAGTCGGCGCGCGGGCAGGGGCTGCCGATGGTGCCGCAGCGGGAGATCGACAAGGCGGGCTCGGTGGTCGAGCGGTTCATGATCCGCTGGCGCGGCGAGCCGGACCCGAAGCACGTGGCCGCCGTGGACGCCTACTGGACCTCGGCCGCCGAGCACGGCATGAACGCCTCCACCTTCACCGCCCGGGTCATCGCCTCCACCGGCGCGGACGTCGCGGCCGCGCTGTCCGGCGCGGTCGGTGCGATGTCTGGGCCGCTGCACGGCGGCGCGCCCTCGCGGGTGCTCGGGATGATCGAGGAGATCGAGCGCACCGGGGACGCGGCGGGGTACGTCAAGCAGGCGCTGGACCGCGGTGAGCGGCTGATGGGCTTCGGGCACCGGGTGTACCGGGCCGAGGACCCGCGCGCGCGGGTGCTGCGGCGTACGGCGCGGGAGCTGGGGGCGCCGAGGTTCGAGATCGCGGAGGCGCTGGAGAAGGCCGCGCTTGAGGAGCTGCACAACCGGCGGCCGGACCGGGTGCTGGCGACCAACGTGGAGTTCTGGGCGGCGATCATGCTGGACTTCGCCGAGGTGCCGGCGCACATGTTCACGTCGATGTTCACGTGTGCCCGGACGGCCGGGTGGTCGGCGCACATCCTGGAGCAGAAGCGGACGGGGCGGCTGGTGCGGCCGTCGGCGAAGTACGTGGGGCCGGGGCCGCGCGGCCCGCAGGACATCGAGGGGTACGCGGACATCGCCCACTGAGGACGACGCTGGGCGACGGACATCGCCCACTGAGGGCAGGCGCTGGGCGACGGCCGGGGCGTGCGTCGGTGCGCGGCGGCCCGGGCGCCGGTGCGCGGCAGCCGGTGGCCGATCCGGTCGGCGGGCCGTGGGGGCCGGTCGCGGGGCCACGGATCGTGCGGCCCGCCCCCGGCCCCCGTGGTGCGGCCCGCCCGTGACTCTCCCGGCGCGGCCCGTCCGTGGCTCACGCCGAGTCACGGGCGGGCCGCGCCGGGGTGAGCACCGTGGCTCACCCCGGGTCCCGCCGGCTCACGCCGGGGTGAGCAGGTCCCCGTGGTGGCGTGCCGCCGCCAGCGGGTGGGCCCTGAGCTTGCCCTTCAGCTCGTTGTAGCCGTACTCGGCGTACAGCGGGTTGGCCGGGTCGGTGGTGATGCCGGGGGCCGTGGCGGCGTGCGGGAAGGGCAGCGGCTCGATCCGGGCGTCCAGGCGGGGGTTGTAGAAGAACGGGACGGAGAAGCGTTCCGTCGCGCCGGCCGGGCTCACCACGCGGTGGTTGGTGGCGAGCAGGTAGCCGTTGGTCGCGACCTCGAGGAGTTCGCCGAGGTTGACGACGAAGGCGCCCTCGATCGGCGGTACGTCGTGGAAGCGGCCGTCCTCGCGCTGGACCTGGAGGCCGCCGACGGTGTCCTGCAGGAGCAGGGTGAGGAAGCCGTAGTCCTTGTGGGCGCCGACCCCCTGGCCGGTGCCGTCGCCGGCGCTGCCGGGGTAGCGGACGAGCTTGAGGTGCGGGTGGGCGTGCTCGCCGAAGACG
Source organism: Streptomyces sp. 1-11 (assembly GCF_007176755.1). Classification (GTDB taxonomy): domain Bacteria; phylum Actinomycetota; class Actinomycetes; order Streptomycetales; family Streptomycetaceae; genus Streptomyces. The sequence continues at coordinate 207,682 of NZ_BJTV01000005.1, read as the reverse complement.
GGGTCGTAGAAGCCGGCGGGGGCGCCGATGGCGGTCAGCAGTTCGCGCAGCAGGCGCTGGGCGACGGAGCTGAGGGTGTCGATCCAGGCGAGGGCGGCGGTGCGCAGTCCGGGGAGGGCGGCCGGCCACTGGTTGGGGCCCTGCAGCCACCAGTACGGGGGTTCGCCGGGGCCGGGGACGCGGGCGAGGCGCTCGGCGCCTATGTCGAGCTGGTCGCGCCAGTCGCGGGCGCCGGCGGTGTGTTCGTCGCCGGTGCGGGTGTAGCCGCGGAAGTGCGGGGAGCCGGTGTTGTCGAGGGCGAGCCGGTCGGCCTCGGGGAGGTCGAAGAAGGCGCGCATGGTGGTGAGCAGCGCGTCGGTCCGGGCCCGGGTCACGCCGTGTCCGACGAGCTGGAAGAAGCCGGTGTCGTGGGCGGCGCTGTGCAGTTGGGCGTGGAGCAGGGCGCGGGCCTGGGGTCCGCGGTCGGCGGCCGAGAGGTCGATGATCGGGAGCTGGGCGTACGACGGGTTCGTCGCGGTGTGCGTCGTCATGGGGTGCGTCCGCTGGGTGTACGGGGCACGGGCGGCCGCCGAGGGGTGTGGGCGGCCCCCGGGTGCCGGAACAGGGAGAAGAGCGCGAAGGGGGCTGGATCAGGCGGAGAAGCGCCGACAGCCCGTGCTCGTGACGCGCACGTAGTCCACGTGGCGGCGTCGGACGAGCATCGGAAGCATGGGGCAAGGGTACTGCGGGTCTCCGCCCGCGGGTGTGACCGGCCTCACCGGGGCGGAGTCCGCCCGGAGTTCGCCCGGGGGTGTGCCGGCCGCGGTTCAGTCCAGGGCCGTGTCCACGAGTGCCGCCCACTGGGCGACGACGCGCTCGCGGCGGGCGGTGTCGTCGGTGAGGAGGTTGGCGAGGCCGAGGCCGCGGGCCATGTCGAGCAGGCCCTGGACGGTCTCCCGGACGCCGGGGCGGGACTCGTCGGCGCCGAGGAGTTCGACGGCGATGCGGTGGGACTCGCGGCCGACGCGGGCTTCGAGTTCGGTCACGCGCGCGCGGAGCTGTTCCTCGTCGCTGGCGGCGACCCACAGGTGCAGGGCGGCGCGGAAGAGGGGGCCGGTGTAGAGGCCGACGACGGCGGAGACGACGGCGCGGCGGTCGGCGGGGCCGTCCGGGAAGAGTTCGCGCAGGGCGGTGGAGCGTTGCTCGGCGACGTACTCGACGGCGGCCGTGAACAGGTCCTCGCGGGTCGGGAAGTGGTGCTGGGCGGCGCCCCGGGAGACGCCGGCGCGTTCGGCGACCGCCGTGACCGTGGAGCCCGCCCAGCCGTGTTCGGCGAGGCAGGCCACGGCGGCTTCCAGGAGCCGCTGCCGGGTGGCCCGGCTGCGGTCCTGCTTGGGTACGCGGTCGCGTTCCGCCGTACTCACACCACCCATGCCGCATCCCGTCTTTCCAGGAAGGCCGTCATCCCCTCCCGGGCCTCGGGCGTGGAGAACAGCCGGGCCGAGAGCGCGGTCAGGCCGGCCGCGTCCCGGTCGAAGGTCTCCAGCACCCTAGCCGTGAGCAGCCGTTTCGTCTCGGCGAGGGCCTGGGGCGAGGAGCGGCGCAGGCCGTCGAGGACGGGGGCGAGTGCCTCGTCGACGTCGTCGGCGGCCACGGTGAGCAGGCCGAGGCGCACCGCTTCGGCGGGGTCGAAGCGTTCGCCGGTGAGGTAGTGGCGGGCCAGGGCGCGCGGGTCGGCGCGGGGGATGACCGGCAGGGAGATCACCGCCGGGGCGACGCCGATGCGGACCTCGGTGAAGGCGAAGGTGGCGGTGGTGGCGGCGGCGGTGATGTCGCAGGCGGCGAGCAGGCCGAGGCCGCCGGCCCGGACGTGGCCGGTGACCCGGGCGACGACGGGTCTGGGCAGTTCCACGATCTGCCGCAGCAGGCCCACCAGGGCGTCCGGGTGGGGAGGGTCGCGCAGGTCGGCCCCGGCGCAGAAGGTGGTGCCGGTGTGGGTGAGGACGACGGCGCGTACGCCGGGGTCCCCAGCGCAGTCGGCGAGGGCGTGGGCGAGGGCGTCCACGAGGGCGGCGGAGAGCGCGTTGCGGGTGTCGACGGCGTCGAGGCTGAGGGTTTCGACGCCGCGCGCGCGTGTGCGTGAGACGGCGGTGCTCATGGGTGCTCCCGGAGCTGTCGGCGGAGGATCTTCCCGGAGGCGGCGCGGGGCACGGTGTCGACGAAGGTGACGCGGCGGACGCGTTTGTAGGGGGCGACGCGTTCGGCGACGTGCAGCATGACCTCGTTCGCGCCGAGGCCGGCGGCGGGCTGGCGGACGACGAAGGCGTGCGGGATCTCGTTGCCGTCGTCGTCGCGGGCGCCGATGACGGCGGCGTCGGCGATGCCGGGGTGGGTGAGCAGCAGCGCCTCTAGTTCGGCCGGGGCCACCTGGAAGCCCTTGTACTTGATGAGTTCCTTCACCCGGTCGACGACGAAGAGCCAGCCGTCGCCGTCGACGTGCCCGACGTCCCCGGTGTGCAGCCAGCCGTCGGCGTCGATCATGGCGGCGGTGGCGTCGGGGCGGCCGAGGTAGCCCTTCATCACCTGGGGGCCGCGGATCAGGATCTCGCCGGGTTCGCCGGTGCCGAGGTCCTTGCCGGGGTCGTCGAGGGAGACGATGCGCATCTCGGTGCCTGCGATGAGCCGGCCGACGGTGCCGGCGGGCGCGTGGTGCAGGGCGTCGAGGGGGACGACGTGGGTGCCGGGCGAGAGTTCGGTCATGCCGTAGGCCTGGCCGATCGGGGGCAGGCCGAGGCGTTCGGCGCAGGCGGCGGCGAGGCGCGCGTCGAGGGGGGCGGCGGCGCTGATGACGTACTTCAGTGAGGAGAGGTCGTAGCGGGCGACCGCCGGGTGTTTGGCGAGGGCGAGGACGATCGGCGGGGCGACGTACAGGCCGGTGATGCGGTGGGTCTCGATGGCGGCGAGGAAGGTCTCCAGGTCGAAGCGGGGCAGGACGACGACGGTGGCGCCCTTGCGCAGGGGGGCGTTCATCAGGGCGGTGAGGCCGTAGATGTGGAAGAACGGCAGCACGGCGAGGATGCGGTCGCCGGGTCCGGCCGGGACGGCGGGGTCGAGCTGGGCGAGGTTGGTGGCGATCTGCCGGTGGGTGAGCATCACGCCCTTGGGGACGCCGGTGGTGCCGGAGGAGTACGGCAGGGCGGCGATGTCCTCCGCCGGGTCGAAGCCGGTCTCGGGTTCGGGGGCGGTCGCGGCGAGCATGTCGATGAGCGAGCGGTGTCCGGGTGCGCTGTCGCAGACGAATATCTCCTGGACGCCGCCCGCGAGTTCGGCGGCGCGGCGGGCGGTGCCCAGCAGCGGTGAGACGGTGACGATCCAGCGGGCCGCGCAGTCGGAGAGCTGCTTGGCGAACTCCTCGGGCGTGGCGAGCGGGTGCACCGTGGTGACGGAGGCGCCCGCGCGGGTGGCCGCGTAGAAGGCGGTCGGGAAGGCGATCGTGTTGGGGCTGTGCAGGGCGAGGACGTCGCCCTTGCGGAGGCCGGCTTCGGCGAGGGCGGCGGCGAGCCTGCGGTGGAACCGGTCCACTTGCTCGTACGTGAGGGTGGTGCCGTCCGTGCCGTCGATGAGGGCCGGGTGGTCGCCGTAGCCGGCTGCGGCACCCAGCACGGCGTCGTGGATGGGCAGTTCTACGGGCGGGACGTCTGCGTACTCGCTGCGGAACACGGTTCCTCCAAGCGGCCGTCGCTGCGGCCTAGTACGACTTGGGCAGGCCGAGCGTCTGGTGGGAGACGTAGTTGAGAATCATCTCCCGGCTCACCGGCGCGATACGGGACACGCGTGAGGCGGTTATCAGCGAGGCGAGGCCGAACTCGCGGGTGAGGCCGTTGCCGCCGAGGGTGTGCACGGACTGGTCGACGGCCTTCACGCAGGCCTCGGCGGCCGCGTACTTGGCCATGTTGGCGGCCTCGCCCGCGCCGATGTCGTCGCCGGCGTCGTAGAGGTGGGCCGCCTTCTGCATCATGAGCCGGGCCAGTTCCAGGTCGATGTGCGCCTGGGCGAGGGGGTGCGCGATGGCCTGGTGGGCGCCGATGGGCGCCTTCCAGACGGTGCGTTCGCGGGCGTACTCGACGGCCCGGGCGAGCGCGTAGCGGCCCATGCCGATGCCGAACGCGGCGGTCATGATCCGCTCGGGGTTGAGTCCGGCGAAGAGCTGGAGCAGACCGGCGTCCTCTCCCCCACTGCCGAAAGCGTGGGAGGGGCCCCCACCCACCAACGCGTCCGAGGGCAGCCGCACGTCGTCCAGGACGAGTTCGAACTGCTTCTCGGCGGCGTTGAGTTCCATGTCGATGGGGTGCCGCTGGAAGCCGTCGGCGTCCCGGGGGACGATGAACAGGCAGGGCTTGAGGCGGCCGGTGCGGGCGTCCTCGGTGCGGCCGACGATCAGCACGGCGTCGGCCATGTCGACGCCGGAGATGAAGACCTTGCGGCCGGTGAGGAGCCAGTCGGCGCCGTCCTTGCGGGCCGTGGTGGTGATGCGGTGGGAGTTGGAGCCGGCGTCGGGTTCGGTGATGCCGAAGGCCATGAGGCGGGTGCCGTCGGCGAGGCCGGGGAGCCAGGTCCGCTTCTGCTCTTCGGTGCCGAAGCGGGAGATCACCGTGCCGCAGATGGCCGGGGAGACGACGAGCATCAGGAGCGGGGAGCCGGCCGCGCCCAGTTCCTCCAGGACGATGGAGAGTTCGGTGATGCCGCCGCCTCCGCCGCCGTACTCCTCAGGGAGGTTGACGCCGAGGTAGCCGAGTTTCCCGGCCTCCGCCCATAGTTCGGTGGGGTGGCGGCCCTCGGCGAGGGTGCGGGCGATGTAGTCGCGGCCGTAGCGCCTGCCGAGGGCGGCCACCGCGGCGCGCAGTGCCTTGTGCTCGTCGGACTCGATGAGGGTGCTCATGGTGTCTCCCGGAGTTCGTGTACGACCGCCAGCAGCGTTCCCGGCTCGACCTGCCGGCCCGTCGTGGCGTGCAGGGCGGTGAGCGTGCCCGTGACGGGCGCCGAGATCTGGTGCTGCATCTTCATCGCCTCCAGCCAGATCAGCGGCTGGCCGGCCCGTACCGTCGCGCCCTCGGTCAGTCCTTCGGCGACGCGGACGACCGTGCCCGGCATCGGCGCGAGCAGGGAGCCGGGCGTGATCTGGGCGGCCGGGTCGGGGAAGCGGGGCAGTTCGGTGAGGGTGGCGGAGTTCACGTGGACCTGGTCCGTGCCGTACCGCGACACCTCGAACCGGCGCTGGACGCCGTCCGCTTCGAGGACGACGAGACGCGCGTCGGCGTGCACCACCCGGACCCCGTCGGCGGTGAGGCCCTGCCGGGTGTGCCGGTAGTGGATCTCGTACTCCTCGCCGCCCGTCTCGTACCGCCTGGTCTGCGGTTGGGAGGGCAGGTTGCGCCAGCCGCCGAAGCGGGAGCGGCCGTGGGCGGCGGCCAGGGCGGCGGCGAGGGGGGCGTGCGGGTCGGCGTCCGGGGCGGTCAGGGCGGCGAGGTGGCGGTCGTAGAAGCCGGTGTCCATGCGGCCGGCGGTGAACTCGGGGTGGCGCAGGGAGTTCAGCAGCAGGTCCCGGTTGGTGACCGGGCCGTGCAGCGCGGTGCGTTCCAGTGCGCCCGCGAGCTTCCGGACCGCCTCGGCGCGCGTGGGGGCGTGGGCGACGACCTTGGCGAGCATCGGGTCGTAGTGGACGCCGATGGTGTCGCCGTCGGTGTAGCCGGTGTCCAGGCGGACCCCGGCGGGCACGGCGAGGCGGTGCAGGGTGCCGGTCTGGGGGGCCCAGTCGCGGGCCGGGTCCTCGGCGTACAGGCGTGCTTCGACGGCGTGGCCGCGCGCGTGCGGCGGCTCGCTCGCCAGCGGGTGGCCCTCCGCGACGCGGATCTGTTCCGCCACCAGGTCGAGGCCGAACACCGCCTCGGTGACGGGGTGTTCCACCTGGAGCCGGGTGTTCATCTCCAGGAAGTGCGCGCGGCCGTCGGCGACCAGGAACTCCACGGTGCCCGCGCCGACGTAGGACACCGCGCGCGCGGCGCGGACCGCGAGGGTGCGCAGCTCGTCCTGGAGTCCCGCGGTCAGGCCGGGCGCCGGGGCCTCCTCGATCACCTTCTGGTGGCGGCGCTGGAGGGAGCAGTCGCGGGTGCCGAGCGTCCAGACCGTGCCGTGGGCGTCGGCGAGGATCTGCACCTCGACGTGGCGGCCGCGTTCGAGGTAGGGCTCGGTGAAGACCTCGCCGTCGCCGAAGGCGCTCGCGGCCTCGGCGCGCGCGGCCTCCAGCGCCTCCGGCAGGTCCGCCAGGCGGCGCACGATCCGCATCCCGCGCCCGCCGCCGCCGGCGGCGGCCTTCACCAGCACGGGCAGGTCGGCCTCGGTGACCTCGCCCAGGGGGGCGATGCCCATCAGCTCCTTGGCGCGCGTCTTGGACGCCATCGCCTCGATCGCCTCCGGGGGCGGGCCGATCCAGGCGAGTCCGGCGTCGAGGACCGCCCGGGCGAACTCCGCGTTCTCGGAGAGGAAGCCGTAGCCGGGGTGGACGGCGTCGGCGCCGGCGGCCAGGGCCGCCTTGACGACGAGATCGCCGCGCAGGTAGGTCTCGGCGGGCGTCGCGCCCGGCAGCCGTACGGCGGTGTCGGCCACGCGCGCGTGGAGCGCGCCGGCGTCCGCGTCCGAGTGCACCGCGACGGTGCGGATGCCCAGTTCACCGCAGGTGCGGAAGATCCGGCAGGCGATCTCGCCGCGGTTGGCGACCAGCAGGGTCGAAATCATGAGCCTCACATCCGGAAGACGCCGAAGCCGCCCCGCGCGCCCTCGAAGGGGGCGGTGTGGATGGCGGACAGGCACAGGCCGAGGACGGTGCGGGTGTCGCGCGGGTCGATGACGCCGTCGTCGTACAGCCGCCCGGACAGGAACATCGGCAGCGACTCGGACTCGATCTGCTGCTCCACCATGGCGCGCAGCGCGGCGTCCGCGTCGTCGTCGTACGGCTGTCCCTTGGCCGCCGCCGACTGCCGGGCGACGATGGACAGCACGCCCGCGAGCTGCTGCGGGCCCATGACGGCCGACTTGGCGCTGGGCCAGGCGAACAGGAAGCGCGGGTCGTAGGCGCGGCCGCACATGCCGTAGTGCCCGGCGCCGTACGACGCGCCCATGAGGACGGACAGGTGGGGCACGCGGCTGTTGCTGACCGCGTTGATCATCATGGCGCCGTGCTTGATGATGCCGCCCTGCTCGTACTCCCTGCCGACCATGTAGCCGGTGGTGTTGTGCAGGAACAGCAGCGGGATGTCGCGCTGGTTGGCGAGCTGGATGAACTGGGCGGCCTTCTGCGACTCCGCGCTGAACAGCACGCCCTGGGCGTTGGCCAGGATGCCGACCGGGTAGCCGTGCAGCGCCGCCCAGCCGGTGGTCAGGCTGGTCCCGTACAGCGGCTTGAACTCGTCGAAGTCGGAGCCGTCGACGAGCCGGGCGATGACCTCGCGGGGGTCGAAGGGGGTCTTCAGGTCGCCGGGCACGATGCCCAGCAGCTCCTCTTCGTCGTACTTGGGCGGCTGCGCGAGGGGGGGATCGGGGTGGGCCTTGCGGTGGTTGAGGCGGGCGACGACCCGGCGGGCCTGCCGCAGCGCGTCGCGCTCGTCGACGGCGAAGTGGTCGGCGAGGCCCGACACGCGCGCGTGCATCTCCGCGCCGCCGAGCGACTCGTCGTCGCTCTCCTCGCCGGTGGCCATCTTCACCAGCGGCGGGCCGCCGAGGAACACCTTGGCGCGCTCCTTGACCATGATCACGTGGTCGGACATGCCGGGGACGTAGGCGCCGCCTGCGGTGGAGTTGCCGAAGACGACGGCGACGGTGGGGATGCCGGCCGCCGAGAGCCTGGTGAGGTCCCGGAAGATCGCGCCGCCGGGGATGAAGATCTCCTTCTGGGACGGCAGGTCGGCCCCGCCGGACTCCACCAGGCTGATGCAGGGCAGCCGGTTGGCGAGCGCGATGTCGTTGGCGCGCAGCGCCTTCCTCAGGCTCCAGGGGTTGCTGGCGCCGCCGCGCACGGTCGGGTCGTTCGCGGTGATCAGGCACTCCACGCCCTCGACCACGCCGATGCCGGTGACCAGCGAGGCGCCCACCGCGTAGTCGCTGCCCCAGGCGGCGAGCGGGGACAGCTCCAGGAACGGGGTGTCGGGGTCGAGGAGCAGTTCGACGCGCTCGCGGGCGAGCAGCTTGCCGCGGTCGCGGTGGCGCCGGACGTACTTCTCGCCGCCGCCCGCGAGCGCCTTGGCGTGCTCGCTCTCCAGGCCGGCGAGCTTGGCGAGCATGGCCTCGCGGTTGGCCAGGTAGTCGGGGCCGCCGGTGTCGAGGGCGGAGGGCAGGACGGTCACAGCAGGGCCTCCGGGATGTCCAGGTGGCGGGAGCGCAGCCATTCGCCGAGGGCCTTGGCCTGCGGGTCGAAGCGGGCCTGCGCGGCGACGCCGGCGCCGAGGATGCCGGTCACGACGAAATTGAGGGCGCGCAGGTGGGGCAGCACGTGCCGGGTGACGGGCAGGTCCCGGCTCTCGGGGATCAGCTCCCGGAACCGGTCGGCGGTCAGCTCGTGGGCCAGCCACCGCCAGGCCTCGTCCGAGCGCGCCCACACGCCCACGTTGGCGTTGCCGCCCTTGTCGCCGCTGCGGGCTCCGGCGACCAGGCCGAGGGGCGCCCGGCGGACCGGCCCGAGCGGCAGGGGTGCGGGCAGCGGTGGCTCCGGTACGGCGGCCGGCTCGGCCGTGTCCTGGGCCGGGGCCACGGGGACACGGCGGCCGTCGTGGAGGACGGCCACATGGTCGACGGCGCCCTGGGGCACGTACACATCCTCGAAGACTCCATAGGGCGCGCCCTTTCCCGGTGGGGCGAGCACATGGAAGCCGGGGTAGCTGCCGAGCGCGAGTTCCACGGCGGCGCCGCTCAGCGCCCGGCCCACGACGCGCTGGTCGGGGTCCCGGACGACCAGCCGCAGCAGGGCGCTCGCCGTCTCCTCGGTGTCCGCGTCGGCGCGGTCGGTGCGCACCAGGTCCCAGCGGGCCTCCTGGGGCGGCGACTTGGCGAGCGCGTCCGTGAGCTGCGCGCGCACGAGGGCGGCCTTGGCCTCGACGTCGAGGCCGGTGAGGACGAAGGCGACCTCGTTGCGGAAGCCGCCGAGCCGGTTGAGCCCGACCTTCAGCGTCGGCGGCGGGGCCTCCCCGCGCACCCCCTCGATCCGCACCCGGTCCGGCCCGTCCTGCCTCAGCCGTACGGTGTCCAGCCGGGCCGTGACGTCCGGCCCGGCGTACCGGCCGCCGCCGGTCTCGTAGAGCAGCTGGGCGGTGACCGTGCCGACGTCGACGAACCCGCCGGTGCCGGGGTGCTTGGTGACGACGCTGCCGCCGTCGGCGTCGATCTCGGCGAGCGGGAAGCCGGGACGGCGTACGTCGCCCTCTTCGAAGAAGGCGTAGTTGCCGCCGGTGGCCTGCGTCCCGCACTCCAGCACGTGCCCGGCGACGACGGCGCCGGCGAGCCGGTCGTACTCCTGCGGCCGCCAGCCGAAGTGGGCGGCGGCGGGCCCGGTGACCAGCGCCGCGTCCGTCACCCGCCCGGTGACGACGATGTCCGCGCCCGCCCGCAGGCACTCGGCGATCCCGAAGCCGCCCAGGTAGGCGTGGGCGGCGAGGGCGGCGGGGTGGGCGGCGCCGAGATCGTCGCCCTCGACATGGGCGACCCGCGCCGGTGTGCCGAGCCGCTCGCTCAGCTCCCGCACCTGCCGGGCGAGTCCGGCCGGATTGAGGCCACCGGCGTTGGTGACGATCCGCACCCCGCGCTCCAGGGCGAGGCCCAGGCAGTCCTCCAGCTGGCGCAGGAAGGTGCGGGCGTATCCGGCGGAGGGGTCCTTCAGGCGGTCGCGGCCGAGGATGAGCATGGTGAGCTCGGCGAGGTAGTCGCCGGTGAGGACGTCGACCTCGCCGCCGGTGAGCATCTCGCGCAGCGCGTCGAAGCGGTCGCCGTAGAAGCCGGAGAAGTTGCCGATGCGCAGCGGGTCCACCGGGCTCACCGGGTGCCCTCCTTCGGCGGGCGGCCGGCGCCGGGCGGGCCGGCGAAGGCCTGGGCGATGCCGAGCCAGCGGTCGGCGTCCGGGCCCTCGGCGCGCAGGGCGAGGTCGGCGCGGTGGGCGCGCTGGGTGACGAGCAGGCAGAAGTCGACAGCGGGCCCGGTGACACGCTGGGCGGCGTCCGCCGGCCCGTACGTCCACAGGTCACCGGAGGGCGCCCGCAGCTCGACGCGGAACTCCTCAGCGGGCGGGGTGAGTCCGTGGACCGTGTGGGCGAAGTCGCGGGTGCGCACGCCGAGTCGGGCCACGTGCCTGAGCCGGTCGGTGGGCGGGCGGACCGCGCCGAGGGCGTCGGCGATGTCCAGACCGTGGGCCCAGGTCTCCATGAGGCGGGCGGTGGCCATGGACGCGGCCGACATGGGCGGCCCGTACCAGGGGAACCGGCTGCCGGCCGGTGCGGCGCGCAGGGCCCGCTGGAGGGCGTCCCGTCCGGCGCGCCACCCCGCCAGCAGCTCGTCGCACGGCAGCCGGGCGCCTTCCTCCGCGCCGTCGTCCACGAACGAGCCGGGAGCGGCCAGCGCCTTCTCCACCAGCGCCTGGAAGGCCCCGGCGTCGGTGACGGCCAGCAGGGCCGAGCGGTCGGTCCAGGCGAGGTGCGCGATCTGGTGGGCGACGGTCCAGCCGGGCGCGGGGGTGCCGGAGGCCCACTGCTCCGGGCTCAAGTCCGCGACCAGAAGGTCGAGTTCGTCGTTCTCGGCACACAGGTCGTCGATGACGTGCGTCGGGTCGGCCATGACGGGGAGCATGGCAGCGGGCCGGGAAACAATCAAGCATGCTTGCATGATTTTTCACCGGGGTCCGCGCCCGCGGAACCGGGGTCCGTGCCCGCGGAAAAGGCCGCGCGGCGGCCCGTGCCCGCCCAGTAGCGTCGGGGGATGGTCGATGAGGACGGGTACTTCGGGGAGTCCGTCGCGGCGTCGTACGACGAGTCGGTGGCGGAGATGTTCGAGGACGGGGTCGTCGGGCCCGCGGTCGGGCTGCTGGCGGAGCTGGCCGGTGACGGCCGGGCCCTGGAGTTCGGGGTCGGGACCGGGCGGATCGCGCTGCCGCTGGCGCGGCGCGGGGTCGGCGTGCACGGCATCGACCTGTCCCGGGCGATGCTGGACCGGCTGCGGGCCAAGCCGGGCGGCGACGCGGTCGGGACGACGGTCGGGGACTTCGCGACGGCGCGGGTGGACGGCGCCTTCCGGGTCGCCTGTCTGGTCTTCAACACGATCATGAACCTGACCTCGCAGGACGCCCAGGTGGACTGCTTCCGCAACGCGGCCGGCCACCTGGAGCCCGGCGGCTGCTTCGTCGTCGAGGTCATGGTGCCGGATCTACGCCGGCTGCCGCCCGGGCAGAACGCGGTGCCGTTCCGCGTCGACGAGGGACGGCTGGGCTTCGACCTGTACGACGTCGCCACGCAGTCGGTCAGCTCGCACCATGTGCGGGTGGCGGACGGCCGGGGCACGTACCTCTCGGTCCCGTTCCGGTACGTGTGGCCCGCGGAGCTGGACCTGATGGCCCGGCTCGCGGGGCTGCGGCTGCGCTCGCGGTGGGACGGCTGGACGCGGGAACCGTTCACGAGCGACAGCCGGCAGCACGTGTCGGTGTGGGAGAAGCCGGCCGGCTGAACCGCGGGCGCGGTGACCGCGCGCCGGTCAGGCCTCGGGGGCCGGGGCCGGCACCTTGCCGCGCCCGACCTGGGTCCGTACCGCGCCGATGGTCGCCGCGATCACCAGGGCGATGGCGGCGGCCTGCGTGACGGAGAGCGCCTGGCCGAGGACGAGGAAGCCCGCCGTGGCCGCGATGGCCGGTTCCAGGCTCATGAGGACGGCGAAGGTGTGGGCGGGCAGGCGGCGCAGCGCGAGGAGTTCGAGGGTGTAGGGCAGCACCGAGGAGAGCAGCGCCACCGCCGAGCCGAGGGCGACGGTGGTGGGGTTCAGCAGCCGGCTGCCGGCCTCGGCGATGCCGAGCGGGAGGAAGAGCAGGGCGGCCACCGCCATCGCCAGCGCCAAGCCGTCCGCCTGCGGGAAGCGGCGGCCGGTGCGGGCGCTGAAGACTATGTAGGCCGCCCACATGGCGCCTGCTCCCAGGGCGAAGGCGACGCCCGCGGTGTCGAGATCGCTGAAGCCTCCGCCGCCCAGCAGGAAGACCCCGGCCAGGGCGAGGGCCGCCCACAGCGCGTTGATCGCCTGTCGGGAGGCCAGCACGGACAGGGCCAGCGGGCCGAGGACCTCCAGGGTGACCGCGGGGCCCAGCGGGATGCGGGCGACCGCCTCGTAGAAGAGGCCGTTCATCCCGCCCATGGCGACACCGAAGACGACGACGGTCCCCCAGTCGGCGCGCGAGTGACCGCGCAGCCGGGGCCGGCAGACCACCAGCAGCACCACGGCCGCCGCGAGCAGCCGCAGGGTGACGACGCCGAGCGCACCGGCCCTCGGCATCAAGGTCACCGCGAGCGCTCCGCCGAACTGGACCGAGATCCCGCCGGCCAGCACCAGACCCACCGGCCCGAGCGAGCCGAGCGGCCTGGACGAGCCGGACGAGCCGGACCGACGCGGTGCGCCCCCGGGGGATGCCGGCGCGTGCTGCGTCGAGGGGGCGGTGTGGCTGGAGGTGCTCACGGGCGGTCCTGGGTCTGGCTGGAATCAGATCTTGTTCATCTTGGTGTACTTCCAAGTCCAGGGTAATGGACTTGGTCAGGAGTGTGAAGCCGCCATGAGCCTGTCCCGAATGCCGGGACGCCGCACACAGGACCCCACGGCGGGCCGGGCGGCGCGTCGCGCCCTTCTCCATCGTGCTCCGCGTGGCCGGAAAGCGCCCGTGAGGTACAGCCGGGAACAGCCACGACAACAGTCGATGCAAATGTACGATCAGCGGATTCTGTGAAGGGTGCGTCCGCCGGGGGCCGGGAGCTACTGGGCGGCGGGCATCCCTTCTGGTTCACCGGGGAGGGTCATCACCTTGGATCGTCATGCCGTCGGCCACGGACGCGCGAGACGCGCGACCGTCGTCATAGCCGCCTGCGCGGCGCTCGCCGCGGGACTGAGCCCGTCGCTTCCGGCCTCGGCGTCGGAGGCACCGCAGGAGACGGTGGTGCCGGCTACCTTGCGCGGCTACAACACCACGGGCTCGGTGCTGTCCCCCTCGACGCACGGTGGTCACGACGGTGCCGGGGCACAGGGCGTCTTCCACCGGGTCGAGGGCAGCAGCACTCTGTGGTGGGCCCCGTTCGACGGCGGGAAGCCGGTCCGTGTGCCGGTCCGGACCGGGGCAACGCCACAAGGGACGGGTACGGATGTCGTCGCGTACAGGTACCCGGACCGGGTGGAATTCTGGGACGCGGCGGAGGGGACCGAGCGCACCCTGCGGCTGCCGGACGGCCTCGCCTACCTGACGTCCTACGACAACCTCGCGCTGGCCTTCCGGACCGTCACGGCGGAGGACGGCACCACCAAGCACGAGATGCACCTGCTGACCCCGGAGCCGGACGGGAATGTCCGCGACGTGACGGTGGACGGCGGACCGGCAGGCCTCCGGCTCCTGACACCGCTCGGTGCGGACGCCCGCAGCGTCTTCTTCCGCGCCTCCCTCGACGGCGAGATGCGCATGGCGGCCGTCGACCGGGAGACCGGGCAGGTGCAGGGCTACACCCAGCCGCTGCCCGTCGGCTACAGCGGACTGGTGATCTCGCCGGACCACATCGTCGCCCTCTCCTACGACAAGGCCGCTGTCCTGACGGTGCCGCGCGCCGACCTCTCGGCGGCCCCGGCCGCGATCACCCTGGCGGGGACCGGCGACGGGCCGAACGCCACCCATGACGTGGCCGTCGTCGGCGACTGGCTGGTGAGCGGCAGCAGCCAGGTCCGGGCACAGCCGATCGGCGGAGGGGACCCGGTCGCCCTGATGCCGTCGTCGGCCTCCGGACTCGCGGTCGGCCCCGGCGGGACCGCGGTCAAGATCGGCCGCACGGGCACCGACGACTGGGGTGTCCAGCGCATCCGGGCCGGCGCCGACGGCAGGCCGGTCGTCAGCATGGTCAGAGCACTGCCGAAACCGCCCTACCGGATCCAGGGGTTGTCGCTCGACCAGGGGCGACTGATCGTCACGGACTACGGGACCTCCGACGGGGACAACGGGGGACGCGTCGGTCGCGTACGCACCGTCGCCCCGTCCGGCACCCCCGAGTTCGGGGCCGCGTCCCCGTTCCTCGACTCCAGCATGCTGATCCAGCACTGCGCGGCGGGGAACGTCACCTGTGCCTCGATCCACGGCACGGCCGACGGCCGGATCGCCTGGCTGGAACACGACGCCTCGGCCTATCCCGACCGGATCAGGGTCTTCGGGCCGCCGAAGCAGCCGTATTGGGAGCGGAGCGTGGCCGACACCGGGCGGATCACGGACGTCTCGGGCCGTTATCTCGTCTACACGGGTACGGCTCACCAGTACGTCTACCGCATCGGCAGCGCAGGCGCGGCCGCCGTCACCCGGGCCCCGGGCGCCGCCGCGCTCTCCGGTGACACCCTGTGGACCCCCGCCGCGTCCCCCGGCACCCTCACGGCGTACGACTTGTCGGCGAAGAAGACCACCGGGACCGTCACCACCGGCGCCGGCTGTACGCCCACCGACCTGCAGGCACTGGGCCGCTGGCTGTACTGGACGTGCGACGGGCGGGCCGGCGTCTACGACCGCACGACGGCCAGGTCCGTCCCCGTTCCCCCCGACGAGGCCGAGCTGGGCGACGGATACGTCGTCACGCACGACAAGCAGGCGGGGAAGCTCGTCCTCACGACGGTCGACGAGGCCACTCCCGTCAGCAGGGTCGTCGGTGACCTGCCCGACACCGGTGTCTCCCAGCGGGACGTCCGCTGGACGGTGGACGAGTCCGGAGCCAACGCCGCCTACGTGGACGACCACGAGCAGGTGCACCTCGTGCCCTCGGGAGTGGCGCAGCAGCCCCTGCGCCTGCTCGCGCCGGCCGAGCGCACGGGGACCGTCACGGCCCGCGAACCCGACACGACTCCGGACACCCTGACGACCCTGCTGCTGTCCAAGCCCGCCGCGGGCTGGCGGCTGACCGTACGCAGCACGGCGACCGGCAGGACCGTCGACACGGCGAGCGGCGGCACGACGCGGGGCGAGCTGACCGTCGGCTGGTCGGGCGTGACACGAGACGCGCGGGGGCTGGCCACCCGGTTGCCGAACGGCTCCTACGACTGGAGCCTGAGCGTCGACCCCGCCGACGGTGTGGGGCAGGCGCTGGAGTACACGGGCACGGTCCGGCTTCAGGACGGCAGCCCGGTCCGCCACGACCACGTGGGCCGGGGGGCGTCGCCTGACGGGATCGCCGACCTGCTCACCCTGAGCGCCTCGGGATCCCTCACCTTCCAGCAGGGCACGGGCAAGGGCACCTTCTCCGGCAGATCGTCGGGCAGCGGCTGGTCGGTCAAGGCGGTGGCGGTGCCGTTCGGCGACCTGAACCATGACCGCTGCAACGACGTCCTGGTACGCATGGCCGACGGGTCCCTGCGCGGCTACACGGTCCCGTGCGGTCAGCCGCTCACCACCTCGGCCAAGTACAAGAAGCTCGGCACCGGGTGGAGCGCCTACAACGTGCTCACCTCGCCCGGGGACCTGACCGGTGACGGCCGGTCCGATCTGCTGGCCCGCAAGGCGTCCACCGGGGACGTGTACCTCTTCGCCGCGAAGAGCGACGGTTCGCTCGCGGCCGCGAAGAAGATCCGCTCGGCCTGGACGGGGTACAAGAAGATCGTCGGCGCCGGGGACCTGGACGGCGACGGGATCGGCGATGTCCTCGCCCAGGACAAGGCAGGCACCCTGTACCGCTACAGCGGCCGGGGCAACGGCCTGCTGAAGGACCGTGTGAAGCTGTTCTCCGGCTGGGGCGGCTCGTACAACGCGGTGGTCGGCGTCGGCGACATCACCGGCGACGGCAGGAACGACCTGGTGGCCAGGGACACCTCGGGCAACCTCTACCGCAACGACGGCAACGGCAAGGGTTCCTTCGGATCCCGGACGAAGATCGGGTCCGGCTGGCAGGGCTACAAGGGACTCTTCTAGCGCGCCCGGGGAGCGCTCTTCCGCAGGGCCTCCCCGGCCGCTGTCCGCCGCCGTCACTCCGCTGCCTTCGTCCCGGCGTCCACCGCGTCCAGCGCGTCCGCCAGGACCTCCGCCAGGTGGCGTCCGCGCACCCCGGCGAGCTGCTCCAGCTGGGTGCGGCACGAGAAGCCGTCCGCCAGGATCACCGTCCCCTCGGCCGCCGCCCGCACCGAGGGCAGCAGCTGTTCCTCCGCGCAGGCCCGGGAGACCTCGAAGTGGCCCTTCGTGAAGCCGAAGTCGCCCGCGAGGCCGCAGCAGCCGCCGCTCAGTTCCCCGGTCAGGCCCGCGGCCTCGCGCAGGGCGCGGTCGGCGCCGTCGCCGAGGACCGCGTGCTGGTGGCAGTGGGTCTGCCCGGCGACGGGGCGGCCGACGTCGGGCGGGGTCCAGTCGGGGGCGTGCCGCCGCAGCGTCTCGGCGAAGGTGAGGACCGCCACCGAGAGCCGGGCGGCGCGCGGGTCCTCGGGCAGCAGCTCCGGGAGGTCGGCGCGCAGGGCCGCGGCGCAGCTCGGCTCCAGGACGACGACGGGGGTGCCCCTGCGCAGCACCGGTTCCATCAGGTCCAGGGTGCGGCGCAGCACCTTGCGGGCCCGGTCGAGCTGGCCGGTCGAGACGTAGGTCAGGCCGCAGCAGACCCCGCCGCCGGCCGGCCGGGACGGCGGCGGCACCGCCCGGAGCCCGGCGGCCGCCAGCACCCGCACGGCCGCCTGCCCGACCGAGGGCGAGAGGTGCTCGGTGAAGGTGTCGGGCCACAGCACGACCGGGTCCCCGGTGCCGGGCCGCTCGCGCCGCCGCCACCAGCGGCTGAAGGTCAGCGGCGCCAGCCGGGGGATGTCCCGCTCCGGGGCGATCCCGGCCAGCCGCTTGCCCAGCCGCGCCGGCAGCCGCGTCGAGGCGAGCCGGTTGAGCAGCCGTGCCGCGTTGGTCCGGGCCGCCCAGCGCAGCCACACCGGCAGCCGGCCCATGCTGTAGTGGGCGGCCGGGCGGAGCCGGCCCCGGTAGTGGTGGTGCAGGAACTCCGCCTTGTAGGTGGCCATGTCGACGCCGACCGGGCAGTCCGAGCGGCAGCCCTTGCAGGACAGGCACAGATCCAGCGCGTCCCGGACCTCCGTGGAGCGCCAGCCGTCCGTGACCAGTTCGCCGGCGAGCATCTCGTGCAGCAGCCGCGCCCGGCCCCGGGTGGAGTGCTCCTCCTCCCCCGTCACCCGGAACGAGGGGCACATCACGGCGGGTCCCGCCGCCGTGGCCGTACGGCACTTGGCGACTCCGACGCAGCGGCGGACCGCGGCCCGGAAGTCGCCGCCGTCGGCCGGGTAGCCGAAGGCGACGTCCACCGGGCGCCGGGGCAGCACGGAGAAGCGCAGGCCGGTGTCGAGCGGGGCCGGACGGACCAGCATCCCGGGGTTGAGCAGGCCGTCGGGGTCCCAGACCCCCTTGGCCCGCTCGAAGAGCCGGACCGTCTCCGCGCCGTACATCCGCGGCAGCAGTTCCGCACGCGCCTGGCCGTCGCCGTGCTCCCCGGACAGCGAGCCGCCGTGGGCCACCACCAGGTCGGCGAGTTCACCGGAGAAGCGCCGGAAGCGGGCCACGCCCGCCTCGGTGAGCAGGTCGAAGTCGACACGGACGTGGACGCAGCCGTCGCCGAAGTGGCCGTACGGGGTGCCGCGCAGGCCGTGGGAGGACAGCAGGGCGCGGAAGTCCCGCAGATAGGCGCCCAGCCGGGCGGGCGGCACCGCGCAGTCCTCCCAGCCGGGCCAGGCCTCGGAACCGTCCGGCATCCGGGTCGCCGTGCCGCTCGCGTCCTCTCGGACGCGCCACAGGGCCCGCTGCGCCGCCGGGTCGGTGACCACGAGGGAGCCGACGGCGTCGGCGGCGCGGACGACGGCCTCCGCGCGAGCGCGCGCCTCGGCCGCCGTCTCGCCGCCGGTCTCCACGAACAGCCAGGCGTCCCCCCTGGGCAGCCCGGCCGGCTCGGGCACCAGGTCGGCCGCCATGCCCTCCACCGTCAGCGGGCCGAAGGGGAGCAGCCCCGCCGCGGCCTCGGCTGCCGCGCTCTCGTCGACGTACCCCAGCACCGCGAGCGCCCGGGCGCGCGGCGCCTCCACGAGCCGTACGACCGCCTCCGTCAGGACGGCCAGGGTGCCCTCGGAGCCGCAGAAGGAGCGGGCGACGTCGGCGCCCTTCTCGGGCAGCAGGGCGTCGAGCGCGTACCCGGAGATGCGGCGGGGCAGCTCGGGGAAACCGGTGCGCAGCCGGGCCAGCTCGCCCGCCACCAGCTCGCGCAGCCCCTGCGGCGCCCCGGCCCAGTCTCTGCCGAGCCGCAGTCGCTGCCCGCGCGCGGTGACGACGGACAGCTCGCGGACACTGTCCGCCGTGGTGCCCCAGGCGACGGAGTGGGAGCCGCACGCGTTGTTGCCGATCATCCCGCCGAGCGTGCACCGGCTGTGCGTGGAGGGGTCGGGTCCGAACCGCAGTCCGTGGGGGGCGGCGGCCTCCTGGAGGCGGTCCAGGACGAGGCCCGGCTGGACCACCGCCGTGCGGGCGTCCGGGTCCAGCTCCAGCAGTCCGTTCATGTGCCGGGTGAAGTCGAGCACCACGCCCGCGCCCGTGGCCTGCCCGGCGATGGAGGTGCCGCCGCCGCGGGCCACGACCGGCACCCCGCGCGCCCGGCACACCTCCAGCACGGCCGTCACGTCGGCGGCGTCCCGCGGGGCCACCACCCCCGCGGGCACCCGCCGGTAGTTGGACGCGTCCATCGTCACGAGCGCCCGGGACGTGACGTCGAAGCCGACCTCGCCCCGGACGGCCCCGCGCAGCTCCACCGCAAGACCCGAGAGATCCGTCATGCGTCCAGGATGCATCCGCTCACGCAGAGTCACGGAGAGTTCTCCACAGCCGCACCGGTTTCGTCGTACGAGTCGTACGAGCCCACAAGTCCATGACCCGGCGGACTCGTCTCATCGGACGGACACGGTTCCGTCCCGTTTCGCGTAGCCGATACCCTCCGAAGCGTGGCCGACATCCAGATCCCCGCTGACATCAAGCCCGCCGACGGACGCTTCGGCGCTGGCCCCTCCAAGGTGCGGACCGAGGCGCTGGACGCCCTCGCCGCCACTGGCACGTCCCTCCTGGGTACCTCCCACCGCCAGGCGCCCGTGAAGAACCTGGTCGGCAAGGTCCGCGAGGGCATCTCCGAGCTGTTCTCCCTCCCCGAGGGCTACGAGGTGATCCTCGGCAACGGCGGCTCCACCGCCTTCTGGGACATCGCCACCCACGGACTGATCGAGAACAAGTCCCAGCACCTCAGCTTCGGCGAGTTCTCCTCGAAGTTCGCCAAGGCCGCCAAGCTCGCCCCCTGGCTGGCCGAGCCCACCGTCGTCGCCGCCGACCCCGGCACCCACCCCGAGGCGCACGCCGAGGCGGGTGTCGACGTCTACGCGTTCACCCACAACGAGACCTCCACCGGCGTCGCCATGCCGATCAAGCGCGTGGCCGGCGCCGACGAGGGCGCGCTCGTCCTGGTGGACGCCACCTCCGGCGCGGGCGGCCTGCCGGTCGACGTCGCTGAGACAGACGTCTACTACTTCGCCCCGCAGAAGTCCTTCGCCTCCGACGGCGGCCTGTGGATCGGCGTCTTCTCCCCGGCCGCGATCGAGCGCGCCGAGCGCGTCCACGCCTCCGGCCGGCACGTCCCGGAGTTCTTCAGCCTGCCGACGGCGATCGACAACTCCCGCAAGAACCAGACGTACAACACCCCGGCCCTCGCCACCCTCTTCCTGCTGAACGAGCAGCTCGAGTGGCTCAACGGCCAGGGCGGCCTCGACTGGTCCACGGCCCGCACCAAGGACTCCTCGACCCGGCTGTACGGCTGGGCGGAGGAGTCGAAGTACGCCACTCCGTTCGTCACGGACCCGGCCAAGCGCTCGCAGGTCATCGGCACCATCGACTTCTCCGACGAGATCGACGCGGCCGCCGTCGCCAAGGTGTTGCGCGCCAACGGCATCGTGGACACCGAGCCCTACCGCAAGCTCGGCCGCAACCAGCTCCGCATCGCGATGTTCCCGGCGATCGACCCGGCGGACGTCGAGGCGCTGACGAAGTGCGTCGACTACGTGATCGAGAAGCTCTGACCCTTTCGGGTACGAGCGGGAGGGCGCCCGGCGGCTTGCACGCCGGGCGCCCTCTTCTCGGGCGCTACGCGGACGCCCGCTCTCACACCGCTGTGCGGACCGGCCGGTTCACGTCGCCGTGCAGGTCAGCGCCGGCGCCGCACCGCCGCCGGGCGCGCCGCCGAAGCCGAAACCGGTCGAACCCGCCACCGGCACGCTGCCGTTGTGAGCGGCGTTCACAGCCGTGACCCCGGCCGCGCTCTGCGTGTACGTGGCGTTCCACATGGACGTGATCTGCTGTGAACCGCTCCAGGTCCACGTCACCTTCCAGGACTTCAGGGCGGTGGTCCCGGTGTTCGTCACCGTCACCTGGGCGTTGAAGCCGCTCCCCCAGTCGCTGCTGACGGCGTAGGAGGCGCTGCAGGCGGCCGAGGAGCCACCGCCTCCGCCTCCGCCCCCACCACCGCCGCCGGTGCCGCCCCCGGTGCCCGGGAACAACGGCGCCTTGACGCTCGCCAGGTACCCGTCCTTCACCGTGTCCACGGTCGACCAGTCGTCCTTCAGGATGCCGCCCGTGTCACCGGAGTTGGGGTTCCACGACCAGAAGGTCCACTGGAAGGCGTCCGCGCCGTACGTCGAGGTCGGCCGCAGGTAACTCACCAGCGCGGCCAGCCACTTCTGGTCCACGGCCGACTGCAGGGTGGTGCCGAACTCGCCCACCCACACCGGCGCGATGTTCTGCTTGAAGATGTAGCCCCAGTACTTGTCCCACACCCCGGGCATGTTGGCGGGGAAGGACGGGTCGCTGAACCAGCTCTGCTGGGCGACGCTGGTGGCGTAGTCGTGGGCGGAGTACACGACGCGGTTCGCCACGTCGAGTCGGACCGGGTACTGCGCGACGCCCATCAGGTTGCCGCCCCACCAGCCGGAGACGCCGTTGTACGTCTGCACCCCCTCGACGAAGACCAGCAGGTCCGGGTTGACGGAGAGCACCGCGTCGCCGCCGCGCTCGGCCGCGAGCCGCCAGTCGGTGGCCTGGTCGCCGCAGCCCCAGCAGGCCGGGTCGTGCGGCTCGTTGTGCAGGTCGATGCCGATGACCGTGTCCTGGCCCTTGTAGCGGGCCGCCAGTGACTTGAGGTCGGCGATCCAGGTCGACTCGGGCACGGACGCGGTGTACCAGAGGGCCGACTGGCCGCCGGAGTCCGGCCGGTGCCGGTCCAGGATGACTTTCAGGCCGTCCTGGCCGGCGTAGGACACGATCCGGTCCATGACCTGGAGCGAGGTCAGCCCCTGCAGATCGGTGTTCTTGCCGCCGGAGAAGTCGATGCTCTCGGGCATCGTGCCGGGCTTGAGGACGTCGTCGCTGTAGGGCAGCCGGATGGTGTTGTAACCCAGCGACCTCATCTGGTCGATCATGCTCTTGTAGTCGCGCGACCAGAGGCCGTGCACCACGTGGTTGCCGGTCTCGAAGCCGAACCAGTTGATCCCCGCGATACGCACCGGCTGCCCGGCCGCGTCCAGGATCTGCCGGCCGCCGGTGTGCCAGTAGCCGGCTCCGGGGGCGGCGGCCGCGTGCGCCTGGTGCGCGCCCGCCAGGGGCAGCAGGAGCGCGGCGGCGGCAGCACACAGCGCTCTTCGCAAGCTGCGGAACATGTGCCTCGGTTCCTCTCGGGAGACGCGGCCCCGGAACGGATGGGAGCGCTCCCATGTACCGCGCGACATCAAGGAAACTGGGACGCCATGACCACGTCAAGACGTCGGCGGGCCGGACTCCGCCGCGGGGGCGGTGTTCAGCCCCGCCGGCGCCGCAGCCGCAGCCCGAGGAGGACGACCGCGCCGACCGCCACGACGGCGGCCCCGACCTTGACGCTCCCGCCGCTGCCCCCGGCCCCGTCGGACGCCGAACCACCGTTTCCGGACGGCGACTTGTCGGAGTGGTCGCCCGGCGCGTCCTCGGCCTGCACCGAACTGCCGGCGCCCTCGCTGCCGTACATCAGCTTGGTGCCGTCCGTGGAGTACGTCAGGGACTCGCCCTGCCCCTGCAGGGGGACGTCTAGCCGGCCCTCGCGCTTGATCCGCCCGCCGTTCCAGTCGTAGTAGATCCCGCCGAAGTACCCGCGCACCGCGAGCTGGCGGCCGTCCGGGGAGAAGGCCGCGTCGGTGGCCCACAGGTCGACCGGGGCGACGGGCCGGAAGACGTTGGTGGCGGAGGTGGAGAGCGTCGCGGGACCCTCGAACAGGTGCCCGCCGTCCTCCTTCTTGTCGATGATGTAGACGCGGCCGGTCTTCGGGTGCACGAGCAGCGACTCGGCGTTGCGCGGCCCGTCGGAGTACTTCACCACGTACTGCCTGGCCGTGACCGTCTGGTCCTTGAGCACCTTCGGCTCGGGCAGCCGGTAGATCCACACGTACGGCCATCTGCCGTCGAAGTTGTCCCCGATGTCGCCGACGTAGATCTCGTCGTGCGGGCCGATGGAGATGGACTCCACGTCGCGCGGGGAGCCGATGCCGCGCAGGGTCACGGTCGCGACCGTGTTGCCGGTCCTGCTGTCCACGGCGTAGATGTACGGCCCGTCGTCGCTGTCGTTGTGCGTCCAGTAGATGCCGGGGTGCAGCCGGGAGGCGGCCAGTCCGCTGGACTCGGTGATCCTGGGGTCCTTGATGGTGAAACCCCGGTCACCGTCGGCGGCGGAGGCGGGCAGCGCACAGGCCCCCGCGAGCAGGGCCCCGGCGAGCAGGGCGAACGGTCGACGCATGCCCCAAGCCTGCCATTCGCCGCGGTGGCGCGTCGGACGTGTCGGGCCTCACATCCCACCGGCCGCGCCGATCGTCCATCATGAGCGGGTGCTCAGGTTGATGCCCGTCGGGGACTCCATGACGATCGGGAGCGCGGGCGAACACACCTGGCGTTACCGTCTGTGGCAGCACCTGCGCGATGCGCACGGCGGCCCGTTCACCCTGGTGGGACCGCGCGAGGAGCTGTACGACAAGACGGCCGAGGCACCGGTGTCGTACGCGTACGCCGACCCGGAGTTCCCCCGGGCGCACCTGGCCGGCTGGGGCGAGGGCTGGCTGCACATGGCGCCGCTGATAGGCGCGGCGGTCCGCGAGCACCGGGCCGACGTGCTGCTGGTCTCGCTGGGCCTGATCGACCTCGGCTTCTACACCGACGCCGAGCAGACGGCGGAGAACGTACGGGCGTTCGTCGCGGGCGCCCGTGAGGCCCGGCCGGGCATCCGCATGGTGCTGCTGCCGGTGATCCCGAACATCCGCGCCCACGCCGACGACGCCTTCGCGGCCCAGGTCGACCGGTTCAACGAACTGCTCGCCAAGACGGTGGCCGACCTGGACGAACCCCGCTCCCCGCTGCTGCTGGCCTCACCGCCCGGGGAGTACGACGTCCACACCGACACCTACGACGGCACGCACCCCAACGCGAGCGGCGAGCACCGGATCGCGCAGGCCTTCGCCGGGGCGATGTGGGAGGCCTGGGGGATCGGACGGGCGTACGCGGCCGGAACAGACTGACCTGATTCCGTCGTTTCCCCGTCACCGTGCGTATCGTTGAACCGCGCGGCTGCACCTGTCCACGGGGCAGCCGGGGAGGAGCGCCACGATGACCGTCCTCGAAGACAGGATCGCGATGGCCGACGCCGACGCCAACACCCAGCGTTTGGACGACTGGTTCGAGCGCCTGGAGCGGATGCCCGTCCCCGAAGGATTCAGGGTCGAGATCGTCGGGGGCAACGTCTTCATGACGCCGCAGCGGGGCACACACTGGCAGATCATCTTCCGTATCGCGGATGCGGTCGCGGGAAAGCACGGGATGGACAGGGTCTTCTCGGACGTACGCATCGACTTCCCCGGCCACGAGAACGGCTTCTGCCCGGACGTCGCCCTGCTCAAGGACTCGGCGAAGCCGGACGACACGGGCCACTGGCGGTACCAGGACGTCCAGTTCGTCGCCGAGGTCGTCTCAAGGGGAACGGCCGTGAACGACTACGGCCCCAAGAGGATCGCGTACGCGGACGCCGAGGTTCCCGTGTACGTCATCGCCGATCCGTACCAGGGGCGTTGCCACGTGCACACCGATCCCAAGGAGGGCGACTACGCCCGGGTGACGCGGGTCGACTTCGGCACCGACGTCGACCTGACCGGCACGGTGGCCGACCTCGTCCTGAAGACGGACGCCTTCCCCCGCGGCTAGCCGGCCGAATCCCCCTTGCTTCGAGCGCACTCCAAGCCGTTGGCTAGGACACCATGAAGTACACGCAGCTAGGACGCACGGGACTCAAGGTCAGCCGACTCGTCCTCGGCACCATGAACTTCGGCCCGCAGACCGACGAGGCGGACAGCCACGCGATCATGGACGCGGCGCTGGACGCGGGCATCAACTTCTTCGACACGGCCAACGTCTACGGCTGGGGCGAGAACAAGGGACGTACCGAGTCGATCATCGGCAGCTGGTTCGCCAAGGGCGGCGAGCGCCGGGACAAGGTCGTTCTCGCCACCAAGGTGTACGGCAACATGGGCGCGGACGGCGCCGCCTGGCCCAACCACGACAAGCTCTCCGCGGTCAACATCCGGCGCGCGGTGGACGCCAGCCTGAAGCGGCTGGGGACCGACCACATCGACCTCTACCAGTTCCACCACGTCGACCGGAACACTCCCTTCGAGGAGATCTGGCAGGCCATCGACGTACTGGTCCAGCAGGGCAAGATCCTCTACGCCGGTTCCTCCAACTTCCCCGGCTACAAGATCGCCCAGGCCAACGAGATCGCCGCCCGGCGCGGCGGCACCATCGGGCTGGTCAGCGAGCAGTGCCTGTACAACCTCGCCGAGCGCCGCGCCGAGATGGAGGTCATCCCGGCCGCGCAGGAGTACGGCCTCGGGGTCATCCCGTGGTCGCCGCTGCACGGCGGGCTGCTGGGCGGAGTGATCAAGAAGGAGGTGCAGGGCGGGCGCCGCGCCTCCGGACGGGCCGCCGACACCCTCGCCGACCCCGCCGCCCGCGCGCGGATCCAGTCCTACGAGGACCTGCTCGACAAGCACGGCCTGGAGCCGGGCGAGGCCGCCCTGGCCTGGCTGCTGACCCGGCCCGGCGTCACCGGCCCGATCGTCGGACCGCGCACCGCCGGGCAGCTCGAGTCGGCGATCAGGGCCGTGGAGCTGGAGCTGGGCGAGGAGCTGCTGACCGGGCTCGACGAGATCTTCCCCGGCCCGGGGCCGTCCCCGGAGGCCTTCGCCTGGTGAGCGGCGCCCGCCGCTGACCGCCGACGCGGTCGCGCCCGCGCCTCACCTGCCGAGCGCGGCCGCCAGGGCGACGACGGCGAACATCAGCACGAGCACAAAGGCCATGATCCGGTTACGGGTCTTCGGGTCCACGTATCGAGGTTAACCGGCCGCGCCGAGTGCCCAGCGGCCGACCGCCTCGTAGCGGGGCTGCTCGCCGGGCACGCCGGACTTCGGCAGGTTGCTGCGGACGAGGGTCAGCACGTCCGCCGTCCAGGTACGGCTGCCGAAGTCGCCCAGCGCCGCCAGGTACGGCCGGACGTCCACCGTCGACCGGCTGCGGGCCACTGTCAGGTGCGCCTGGTAGCGGCGGTGCTCCCCCATCTCGATGCCGCTCCTGCGCCCCGCCGCCTCCGCCCGGCCGGCCAGCAGCCGCAGGGCGCTCAGATCGCCGTCCGCGCCCGTCCACAGCGCCTTCCCGCGCCCGAACTGGCCCCCGCCGCGCAGCGCCAGCGGAAAGGCGGGCGTACGGCCCGCCGCGCGCTCCAGGCGGGCCCGCAGCTCCGGTACCAGCTCCTCGTCGACCTCGCCGTAGAAGGCGAGCGTGAAGTGCCAGCCGGGCCGCCCGGTCCAGCGCAGCCCGTCGGCGCCGGGCAGCTCCCGCAGCGCGGCCACCTCCCGGGCGAGCGCGCCGGCGACGTCGTCCGGGGGCAGCAGGGCGGCGAAGAGTCTCATGCCGCCAGTCTCCCGCGCACGCCCCGGCGTGTCCGGATGACCGTGCGTATCGTTGTACCGCGCGGCTGCGCTCGCTCGTGGGGCAGCCGGCGTGGAGCGCCACGATGACCGTCCTCGAAGACAGGATCGCGATGGCCGAGAGCGACAACACGACCACGCTCGACGAGATGTTCGAGCGGCTCGAGAAGATGCCCGTCCCCGAGGGATACAAGGTCGAGATCGTCGAGGGGACCGTCTTCATGTCGCCGCAGCGGGACGCCCACTGGGAGATCATCCTGGACTTCGTCGAACAACTGCGCGTCAAGTACCCGCGCCAGCGCGTGAAGTCCGATGTGCGCATCGACTACCCGGGGCATCTCAACGGGTTCGCTACCGACGTGACGGTCATGGCGGAGGGCGCCGCGAGGTCCGAGGACGGCCGCTGGGACTGCGGGGAGGTGGAGTTCGTCGCCGAGGTCGTCTCCCGGGGCATCGCCGCCAACGACTACGGGCCCAAGAAGGCCGCCTATGCCGAGGCCGGGGTTCCCGTCTACGTCATCGCCGACCCCTACCGGGGCGAGTGCCACGTCCTCACTCACCCCAGGGACGGGAAGTACGCCCTTGAGGTGAAGGCCGACTTCGGGGAGGAGCTGGACCTCACGGGCACCCCCGTCGGTCTCGTCCTCAAGACCGGCGAGTTCCCCCGCGACTGAGTCCCGCTCCTCCCGCGTGTCAGGCCGCCGGGGCCAGTTGCTCCCGGGGGACGAAGCGGACCTGGGGATGGCCGCGGTGCCAGCCGACCGCGAGGCGCAGGCCGCCGATGCGGGCCAGGACCAGGCCGACGGCGGCCGCGGCCACGGCCGAGATCACACCGCCGAGGGCGAAGCCGACCCGGGCGCCGTAGGTGTCGGTGATCCAGCCGACGACCGGCGCGCCCAGCGGCGTGCCGCCCATGAAGACCATCATGAACAGCGCCATCACCCGTCCGCGCATGGCCGGGTCGGTGGCCATCTGGACGGCGGTGTTCGCGGTGACGTTGACCGTCAGCCCGCAGATCCCGATCGGGACCATGAGCAGCGCGAACAGCCAGTAGGACGGGGCCAGCGCGGCCACCGTCTCCAGGGTGCCGAAGGCCAGCGCGGCGGCGATCAGCAGCCGCAGCCGGGCCGTGCCGCGGCGGGCGGCCAGCAGGGCGCCGACGAGGGAGCCGACGGCCATCAGGGTGTTGAAGAGGCTGTAGGCGCCGGCGCCGGAGTGGAAGACGTCGTCGGCGTAGGCCGAGAGCCACACCGGGAAGTTGAAGCCGAAGGTGCCGATGAAGCCGACGAGCACGATCGGCCAGATCAGCTCGGGGCGCCCGGCGACATAACGCAGGCCCTCCCGGAGCTGGCCCTTGCCGCGCGGGGCGCGCTCGACGACGTGCAGCTCGCGGGAGCGCATCAGCAGCAGGCCGGCGATGGGCGCCGCGAAGGACAGGCCGTTGGCGAGGAACGCCCAGCCGGTGCCCACGCCGGTGATCATGAGGCCGGCGACGGCGGGGCCGACCAGCCGGGCGGACTGGAAGTTCGCCGAGTTCAGGCTGACCGCGTTCTGGAGCTGGCCGGGGCCGACCATCTCGGAGACGAAGGACTGCCGGGCCGGGTTGTCGAGCACCGTGGCGAGTCCGACGGCGAAGGCGGCGACGTAGACGTGCCAGACCTGGACGTGACCGGTGAGGGTCAGGAAGGCGAGGGCGAGGCCGGTCATGGCCATGGCCGTCTGGGTGGCCAGGAGGGTGGGCCGCTTGGGCAGCCGGTCGACCAGGACGCCGCCGTACAGGCCGAACAGCAGCATCGGCAGGAACTGCAGGGCGGTGGTGATGCCGACGGCGGCGGAGGAGCCGGTGAGGCTGAGCACCAGCCAGTCCTGGGCGATGCGCTGCATCCAGGTACCGGTGTTGGAGACGACCTGGCCGGCGAAGAACAGGCGGTAGTTCCGGACCTTCAGCGAGCTGAACATCGAGGACTTACGGGCGGTGGGGGTAGTAGTGATCGGTGCGGGGGCGGAAGCTGCTCCGGATCCCGTACTCAAAAGTGTTCGCCTCCTCCTGGCGGGGGTGAATGGCTTACAGGTGCGCGAGCTTCTCCAGCACCGGGGCGGCGGCGCGGAGCTTGGCCCACTCGTCCTCGTCGAGGGCGTCGACCAGGCCGGCCAGGAACGCGTTGCGCTTGCGGCGGCTCTCCTCGAGCATCGCCTCGGCCTGTTCGGTCCTGGTGACGGTCTTCTGGCGACGGTCCTCGGGGTGCGGTTCGAGCCGGACCAGCCCCTTGGCCTCCAGCAGCGCGACGATGCGGGTCATCGACGGGGGCTGCACGTGCTCCTTGCGGGCGAGTTCGCCCGGGGTGGCGGTGCCGCAGCGGGAGAGGGTGCCCAGCACCGACATCTCGGTGGGGCTCAGCGACTCGTCGACGCGCTGGTGCTTGAGGCGACGGGACAGTCGCATCACGGCGGAGCGCAGGGAGTTCACGGCGGCGGCGTCGTCGCCATGGGTGAGGTCCGGCATGGTCATTAGCGTAACTCATTACTCTCGCTAAGGACCACCGGGGAGGGGGCAGGACGCCCGTGACACCCGCCACTCGCCGCAATGACCACTCGTAAGAGTGAGTCGTTGCCGGAAAGTGACGCATGGGATGGCCGGATGTGGCCACCCTCGTACACATGGGGACCACTGTGCTCAGCCTGCGGATAGACGGGGAGCTGCTCGAACGGCTCCGCCACCACGCGGCGAGAAGAGGAATGAGCGTGCAGGACTATGTGGTCCGCACGCTCATTCGGGACGACTTCGACGAGCGGTTCAAGGCCGCCGTCGAGGAGACGGAGAAGTTCTACGGCGTCACCTGACGCCCGCGCCTCAGGTGAGGCCCAGGGCCGGCATCAGGTAGTAGAAGGCGAACACCGCGGCGACGGCGTACATCGCGACCGGGACCTCGCGGGGCCGCCCGGCGGCCAGGCGCAGCACCACGAAGGTGATGAAGCCCATGCCGATGCCGTTGGTGATCGAGTAGGTGAACGGCATCATCATCATGGTCACGAAGGCCGGGATGGCGATGGTGTAGTCCGCCCAGTCGATCTCCTTGACGGAGTTCGAGAGGATCAGGAAGCCCACCGCGATCAGGGCCGGCGTGGCCGCCTGGGACGGGACCATGGTGGCGACCGGGGTGAGGAAGAGGGCCACCGCGAACAGGCCGCCCGTGACCACGTTCGCGAAACCGGTGCGCGCGCCCTCGCCGACGCCCGCCGTGGACTCCACGAACGCGGTGGTGGCCGAGGCGGAGCTGGCGCCGCCCGCCGCGACCGCGACGCCGTCGACGAAGAGCACCTTGTTGATGCCCGGCATGTAGCCCTGGGCGTCCGTCAGCTTGGCCTCGTCGCCGATGCCCATGATCGTGCCCATCGCGTCGAAGAAGCACGACAGCAGGACGGTGAAGACGAAGAGGATGCCGGTCAGCACGCCGACCTTGGAGAAGCCGCCGAAGAGGCTGAACTGGCCGACCAGGCCGAAGTCGGGCGTGGCCACCGGGTTGCCGGGCCACTTCGGGACCGTCAGGCCCCAGGTGGAGATGTGGGCGACCGAGTTGATGATCAGCGCGAGGACGGTCATCCCGACGATGGAGATCAGGATCGCGCCCGGCACCTTGCGGACGATCAGCGCGAAGGTGAGCAGCGCGCCGAGGATGAAGATCAGCACCGGCCAGCCGTTGAGGTGACCGCCGACGCCGAGCTGCAGCGGGACGGTGGTCTGCGCGGCGTCCGGCATACGGGTGACGAAGCCGGAGTCGACCAGGCCGATCAGCATGATGAACAGGCCGATGCCGATGGAGATCGCCTTGCGCAGGCCGAACGGCACGGCGTTCATCACGCGCTCGCGCAGCCCGGTGGCGACCAGCAGCATGACCACGAAGCCGGCCAGCACGACCATGCCCATGGCGTCCGGCCAGGACATCCGCGGGGCGAGCTGGAGCGCGACGACGGAGTTCACACCGAGACCGGCGGCGAGCGCGATCGGCACGTTGCCGATGACGCCCATCAGCAGCGTGGTGAACGCGGCCGTCAGCGCGGTCGCGGTCACCAGCTGCCCGTTGTCCAGGTGGTGCCCGTACATGTCCTTCGCGCTGCCCAGGATGATCGGGTTCAGCACGATGATGTACGCCATCGCGAAGAAGGTGGCGAAACCGCCCCGGATCTCGCGCCCGAGCGTGCTGCCGCGCTCGGAGATCTTGAAGTAGCGGTCGAGAGCACCGTAGGCGGGAGTGCCGCCCGGCTGCTCGGGGGCGGGGACCTTGGCAGGAGCCGAGGTGGACATGAGGACCTCATCACCAGCGGGGTTCCCCCGAGCCCCGTTGGAGTTTCATACGAACAGAAGCGGCCAAAGACAAACGGTTTCAGTATGAACGTATGAGTGGCAATTTGCCATCTCCGCGCGTAGACCTGATCACCTCGTAAGCTGTGCCCATGACGAAGTGGACCCCCAAGCACGAGGCGCCGGAGCCCCTGGAGGGGCCCGTGGTCGCCACCATCACCGGCGGCACGATCGTGTGGTTCGTCCTCTTCCTGGTCCAGCTCCCCTTCTACGGCTGGTTCGACGACCACGGCCACCTGTGGTGGCTGTGGACCTGCCTGGCCGGCGGCGGTCTCGGCCTGATCGGCGTCTGGTACGTCCGCAGGCGGGACGCGGCGATCAAACGGGACGCGGCGCTGAGGGCGGCCACCTCGGGGAGGTAGCGCCGGCCTCGGCGTTTTCGGGGCGAGGCGGCCGGCGGGCGGCCGGGGAGAGTCTCCAACCAGCGCACGACACCCCTCCTCCCCAGGTCGGATCTTGCCCGCACTCGGCAGGTGAAGCCGCAAATCCACACGTACCGTCGAATGCATGACGCACATCGACGCGGGCGCCGAACTCGACCCGGTGCATCCAATGGCCCTGCCAGGGGTCCGGTCGGCGGGCCTGTCCCGGGCCGAGGTCGCCGAGCGCGTCGCGCGGGGGCAGGTCAACGACGTCCCGGTGCGCAGCAGCCGCTCGATCGGCGAGATCGTCCGCGCGAACGTCTTCACGCGGTTCAACGCGATCATCGGCGTGCTGTGGCTGGTCATGCTGTTCGTCGCGCCGATCCAGGACAGCCTGTTCGGCTTCGTGATCCTCGCCAACACCGGAATCGGGATCGTGCAGGAGTGGCGGGCCAAGCAGACCCTGGACTCGCTGGCCGTGATCGGCGAGGCCCGGCCGACCGTGCGCCGCGACGGGGCCGCGGTCGAAGTGGCCACGCACGAGATCGTCCTCGACGACCTCGTGGAGACGGGCCCCGGCGACAAGATCGTCGTGGACGGGGTGTGCGCCGAGGCCGACGGCCTGGAGATCGACGAGTCGCTGCTCACCGGTGAGGCGGACCCCGTGGTCAAACGACCCGGCGACCCGGTCCTGTCGGGCAGCTTCGTGGTCGCCGGCGGCGGCGCGTTCCGGGCGACCAGGGTGGGGCGGGAGGCGTACGCGGCGCAGCTCGCCGACGAGGCGTCCCGGTTCACGCTGGTCCACTCCGAGCTGCGCTCCGGCATCTCCACGATTTTGAAGTACGTGACCTGGATGATGGTCCCGGCCGCCATCGGCCTGGTCATCACCCAGCTCGTGGTGAAGAGCGACAACCTCAAGGACGCGGTGGCCCGCACGGTCGGCGGCATCGTCCCGATGGTCCCGGAGGGGCTGGTGCTGCTCACCTCCGTGGCCTTCGCCATCGGGGTGATCCGGCTCGGGCGCAAGCAGTGCCTGGTGCAGGAGCTGCCCGCCATCGAGGGCCTGGCCCGGGTCGACACCGTCTGCCTGGACAAGACCGGCACGCTGACCGAGGGCGGCATGGACGTCACCGAGCTGCGGCCGCTGAACGGGGCGGACGAGCCGTACGTGCGCCGGGTGCTCGGCGCCCTCGGCGAGTCCGACCCGCACCCCAACGCCTCCCTGCAGGCGATCATCGACGCCTGTCCGGACAGCGAGGAGTGGCGCTGCGTCGAGTCGCTGCCCTTCTCCTCCGCCCGCAAGTACAGCGGCGCCGCCTTCAGCGAGGGCGACGGCGAGGCCAGCACGTGGCTGCTGGGCGCCCCCGACGTGCTGCTCGCCCAGGACGACCCCGCGCTGTCCGAGACGGAGCGCCTGAACGAACAGGGGCTGCGGGTCCTGCTGCTGGCCCGCGCCGCCCGCGAACTGGACGACCCCGAGCCGGCCCGCGGCGCCCGCCCCACCGCCCTGGTCGTGCTGGAGCAGCGGCTGCGCCCCGACGCGGGCGACACCCTGCGCTACTTCGCCCACCAGGAGGTCCACGCGAAGGTGATCTCCGGCGACAACGCGGTGTCCGTCGGCGCGGTCGCGGCCAAACTGGGCCTGTCCGGGACGGCGGTGGACGCGCGCAAGCTCCCGGCCGACCGGGACGACATGGCGAGGGCGCTGGACGAGGGGACCGTCTTCGGCCGGGTCACCCCGCAGCAGAAGCGGGAGATGGTCGGCGCGCTCCAGGCGGGCGGGCACACGGTCGCGATGACCGGGGACGGCGTGAACGACGTGCTGGCCCTGAAGGACGCCGACATCGGCGTCGCCATGGGCTCGGGCTCGGAGGCGACCCGGGCGGTGGCGCAGATCGTCCTGCTGGACAACAGCTTCGCCACGCTGCCGTCGGTGGTCGCCGAGGGCCGCCGGGTGATCGGCAACATCACGCGCGTGGCGACGCTCTTCCTGGTCAAGACGGTGTACTCGGTGCTGCTCGCGCTGCTGGTGGTGTGCTGGCGGGTGGAGTACCCGTTCCTGCCGCGGCACCTGACCCTGCTGTCCACGCTGACCATCGGCGTCCCGGCCTTCTTCCTGGCCTTGGCGCCCAACACGGAGCGGGCCCATCCGCACTTCGTCCGCAGGGTCATGCGGTACGCCGTGCCCGGCGGGGTGGTGGCGGGAGTGGCGACCTTCGCGACATTCCTGCTGGCCCGAGACCACTACACCGGGGCGGGCTCCCTGGAGGCGGAGACCAGCGCGGCCACCCTCACGCTGTTCCTGGTCTCCATGTGGATCCTGGCGATCATCGCCCGCCCGTACACCTGGTGGCGGATCGTCCTGGTGGCCGCGATGGGCGCGGCCTTCCTGCTGGTCCTCGTCGTGCCGGCGCTGCAGGACTTCTTCGCCCTCAGACTGGTGGGCGTCGCCGTGCCGTGGACGGCGGTGGCCGTCTCGGCGGTGGCGGCGGCCGCCCTGGAGTTCCTGTGGAAATGGGTCGGCCGCCGCTTCCCGGCGTGAGGTCTACTTCACGTCGACGTAGTCGCCGGTGGCGCTGACCGCCGGGGTGGTCGAGGTGCCCGCGAAGCTGTAGCGCCAGTAGCCGTCGTAGGAGGCCGTGGCGGTGGTCTTCAGGTTGCCCGTCGAGTCGGAGTAGACCGTCTTGACGGTGGTGTACGTGCTCGTGCCCGCCTTGCGGAACTGGAGCTTGACCGGCTGGCCGCTGTAGCCGTGGTACAGGTGGTCCTCCCAGTTGGCGCGGGAGAGCTTGCCCGTGACCGTGAGGGTCTTGCCCTTGTAGACCGGCTCCGGGGAGGCGTCGGCGGTGAGCTTGGAGTAGCGCTGGACCAGGGTGGCGCCGAGGCCGTCCTGGTCCTTGTAACCGACCTTGCTCATGTCCGGGCTGTTCGGGTCCTGGCCGTTGAAGGCGATGGCCTCGGCGGCCACCTTCCAGCTGCCGGCGCCCGCGTTCGTCAGGTCGCCGCCGGCCGGGCGGATGTCGATGGTGCCCGTGCAGGTGGCGGTGGTCGCCGAGGTGGCGGTGCAGGTCGCGGCGTCGTCGCCGTACAGCTCGGCGCTCGGGTCGTCGAAGGAGCCGCGGTAGAGGAAGGCGTCGGTGTAGAAGTCCTTCGCCGTGATGTCGACGCCGGCGCCGTGGGTCAGCGTGTAGGTGTACTTGGTGCTGACCTCGTTGGTGGTGCCGACCTTGATCGCCTTGGCGATCGTGACGCCGGTGAAGCCGGCGTCCAGGGTGTACGGCGTGCCGCTCGACGTGGCCGCGTGCGCGGCCGGGACGACGAGGGCGGAGAGGGCCAGGGCGCCGGAGACGGCGGCCACGGTGGCACGTATGCGCATGTGCGGTTCCCTTGGAGGGAGAGGTGATCGTGGAGTCGGCTGACTCACGCGATCAGATCCGCGACACCGGGCTCCGGTTGTAGGGCGAGAACGACTTCCGGCCAGATCTTTGAAACCCGATT
Source organism: Streptomyces sp. 1-11 (assembly GCF_007176755.1). GTDB lineage: Bacteria > Actinomycetota > Actinomycetes > Streptomycetales > Streptomycetaceae > Streptomyces. The sequence goes on along the minus strand of NZ_BJTV01000005.1, from coordinate 173,152 downwards.
GCCTGCCCGTTACCCAGGTGGGGCCGGGCCCCGGCACAAGTGGGAGAAAAGCTTCCGGCCCCGGGAACGGCGCGTTCCCGGGGCCGGTGCGGTGCGGTGCCGCTTACTTCACGTCGACGTAGTCACCCGCGGCGTTGACCGCCGGGGTGGTGGTGCCGCCCGCGTAGGCGAAGCGGTAGTAGCCGTCGGCCGTGGCCTTGGTCGTGGTCTTCAGGCTGCCGGTGGAGTTGGTGGTGATGGTCTTCAGCGTGGTGTAGGTGCTGGAGGACTTCTTGCGGTACTGCAGCTTCACCGACTGGCTGGTGTAGCCGTGGTACTTGTTGTCCTCCCAGTTGGCCCGGGTCAGCTTGCCGGTGACCGTGATGGTCGCGCCCTTGCGGACGGGCTCCGGCGAGGCGTTGACGGTCAGCTTGGAGTTGCGCTGGACCTTGGTGGTGCCCAGGCCCTCGGCCACGGAGGCGTCACCGGTGCTGTACTGGAGGGCCAGCGCACCGGCCTTCCAGGTGCCGGCGTCGATGTTGAGCAGGTCGCCCTCGGCCGGGTAGATGTCGACGAGGCCCTTGCAGCTCGCGGTCGTCGCCGAGGTGGCGGTGCAGGTGGACGGGTTCTCACCGGCCAGGAAGCCGCCCGTGGACGGCTTGTAGATGTACGGGCCGTTGTCGAAGTCGTCGCCGCCGACGACGTAGTTGTCCCCGTGGGTCATCGTGTAGGTGACCGTGGCGGTGACGTGGTTGGTCGTACCGACCTTGATCGCGGAGGCGATCTTGAGGTTCGAGAAGGTGACGCCCAGGTCCGCGGGCTCGTCGGTGGCCGCGCGGAGGCCGTTCTTGCCGGACGTGGCGTGCGAGTGGACCTTGGCGACCGCCGCCTTGTAGGACGGGGCGGAGTCGGCGGCCTGCGCGGCCGGCACGGCGAGGGCGGAGAGGGCCAGGGCGCCGGTCACGGCGGCCACGGTGGCACGTATGCGCATGCGTTCCCCTGTGTGGAGAGGGTGGGCACTCGCGTGCCCAAATGATCGTGGGAGTCAGTCGACTCGCTGATCAGACCCGCCACACAGGGAAACGGTTGTACGAAAGTTGAAGATTTTGCGAGCGACCCGCGCACGCACCGGCGGGTGTCAGTCGAACCAGCGGTCCCGGGCCAGTTCCTCCGTCCTGGACGGGTCCTCCAGCAGGGCCGCCACCTCGAACCGGCGGGGCCACTGGCCGGCCGCCCAGGCGAGGCCCGCCGCCACGCCCTCCAGGGTGGCCGCGTGCAGGGTGCCGTCGTCGGTGAGGCGCCAGTCGATCTCCACGCCGTCCACGACCAGTTCCTCGTGTTCCACATAGGTGCCCGGCACACGCGGCCCGAGCAGCATCCGTACCGCGTCCGGCACGCCGTGCTCGGCGCCCTCGGAGTCGACCGACCCGGTGACGGACTCGCTCAGCCGCCGCACCTGGAACAGTTCGGCCAGGTCGGCGGCGCGGGCCGGGCGGACCGGCAGCAGCGGGACGCCGGAGGTGAAGGGCAGCAGGTCCGGGGAGTCCACGACCACCGCGTCGGCCGCGTCCACCACCTCGACCCGGCCGTCCACGACCGCCCGCAGCTCGTCCGGCAGGGTCACCCGCTCCGGGTCCAGCTCGGCCAGCGCACCGTACAGGCCGTGCAGCTGGGCCGGGCTCACCCGCCGCTCGGGCTCGGACAGGCGGTCCAGCAGTTCGGCCGCGCCGCCGGGCTCGTCCAGCAGCGCGGACACGGAGGTCCGTACGCCCAGGGCGCGCAGCACCTGCTCGTCCTCGAAGCCGGTGGCGTCGGCCTCGTCGTACAGGCCGTGCAGGAGCGGATCGCCGCCGGCCGCCAGCAGGCCCGCCGGGCGGCGGCCGTCGAGCACCGGGTGCCCGCGCAGCCACCACGCGGTGTACGGCCGTACGACCTCGTGGGTGCCGTCGGGCAGCAGGACGCGCACCGGCTGGGTGAGGGCGTCGCGCAGCGGCGGCCGGGCGAGCATCGCCAGCGCCTGCGGCCACTTGTCGTCGTCCACCAGGTCGAGGTCGCGCACGGCGACCAGCTCGGTGGCGACCGGCGGCACGGGCGTGTCCGGGAACCGGTCGAGGACGTCCTCGCACCACACGTCGACGGCGTCCAGCAGACCGGCGTCGTCCGGCTCGGCGAAGTCCCCTTCGCGGGGCTCCAGTTCGTCCGGGTCGAGGACCACGTCGGTGGCGCGGACGAGCGCGAAGTCCGCGAGGACCCCGCAGGCGGTGAGCGGCTGCTCGCCCCACTTCTCGGCCAGGCCGTGGTCCACGGCGGCGAGCTCGTCCGCGCGGATCACCCGGGCGAACGGGCTTCCGGGCAGGACCAGTTCACCGGCCGGGGCGAGTTCGCCGTCCTCGTCGGGCAGGGCGAGCGCGCCCAGCCAGGGTTCGTCACCGGGCTCCAGGGCGGCGTCGCGGACGAGGGCGAGGACGGTGTCGGCCAGTTCCTCCGCGTCCGGCGCGTCCTCCTCCCACAGCGCCCCGCCCTCGTCGTCCAGCGAGGCCGCGACGGCGGCCCGGACCTGCGGGGTGGTCAGCACCGCGCGCGGGGTGGCGGCCAGCGCGCCCAGCTTCTCCAGCAGCGGGTGGACGGCCTCCTCGTGGGCGACCTTCAGCCCGAGCCGGCCGAGCACGTCCGCGTCCAGGGCGGCGGCGTCGGAGCCGGGCAGCAGCACCTGCCGGGGGCCGATGGTGGTGCGCCCGTCGACAAGCGGCACCGGCAGCCCCGAGAGCCGGTCGGGGTCGACCCCGGCGAGGCTGTCGTAGAGCCGCCACCACCAGCCGGGGTCCTTCTCCAGACCGGCGAGCCGGTCCACGGCGTCGGCGAGGGACAGCCGGGCCACCCCGAGGGTGCGCAGCTCGGCCCGGCGCTCCAGCCCGGCGGGCAGCAGGGTGGGCAGCACCTCGGCGAGGACCCGCACGGTGCCCGCCCCCGCGCCCTCCACGATCTCGGCGTCCCTCGGCCGCAGCGCCTCCGGGAGGTCGTCGTCCTCCGCGCGGACGGCGGCCGGCGGCAGGAAGGCGGTGCGCGGCAGCCGCTCCAGGATGGCCTGGCGCAGCGCGCCGTCCAGCTCGCCCTTGCCCAGCGGCCCGGGCACCAGGCCGACGACGCCGTCGGTCACCGGGCGCCACCCGGCGAGCAGTTCGGCGTACGCGTCGGCCGCCCGCTGCACCAGGAAGTCGGTCAGCGGTCCGGGCGCCGCGTGCCGGCGGGTGGTGTCCAGCGGGAAGGACGCGATGAGCAGCGCCGGGACGCCGAGGGCCTCGTCGCTCGGGGTGGGGGCGTGCAGGACGGCGGCGGTTCGCGGCCGGGCCGGGCGGCCCTCGTCGTCCGCCGGTACGGCCCAGGTCACCGACCAGTGGGGGCGCAGGCGCTCCTCCACCGGCCGGTCGGCGAGCAGCTCGGCGGTGAGCGCGCCGTGCGCGGCGACGGTGCGCCAGCGGGTGACGCCGTCCCGCGAGTCCTCCACGACGGTGAAGGCGTCCTCGGTACGCCGGCGCAGGGTGCGCGGGGACTCGCCGTCGACCTCCACGACGACCTCCTCGAGCCCGGGCAGGGCGAGGAGCAGGGCGTCGTCCACGGCGTCGAGGAGACGTTCGGCGAGGTCGGCGGCGGCCGCGTCGCGCAGCGGCAGGATGACGGCGGTGTCGTACGGGTCCGGCGCGGAGCCCTCGGCGGCGAACGGCAGCCGCAGCAGCGGCACGTGCCCGTCCCGGCGCCGGACCTCGTCCCCGAGCCCGGGGCTGTGCCGGGCGGTCTCACCGGCCAGCTCCCGCGCCTCGGCCAGCGACCAGCGCACCCCGCCGTGCCGGCCGACGATCGCCGGCTCGTCGGTCACGGACAGCACGGCGGCGAAGCCCACGCCGAACCGGCCGACGGCGCCGTGGGTGTCGTCGGCCTCCCGCTTGGCGGAGGCCCGCAGGGTGGACAGCGACTCGACCCCGGTCGCGTCCAGCGCGGCACCGGTGTTCGCTGCGACCAGGACGCCGTCGCGGAGGGTGAGACGCAGCCGCCCCGGCGCCTTCGCCCGGGCGGCGGCGTCGGCGGCGTTCTGGGCCAGCTCGACGACGAGCCGGTCCCGGTAGCCGCCGAGGACCAGGTCCTCCTCGGCGTTGGCGTCCTCGCGGAACCGGGCGGGGCTGGTGGCCCAGGCGTCGAGGACGCCGCGACGGAGCCGGGCGGTGCCGAAGGGGTCGGCGCCCTCGGCCGCCGGCCGCACGTACTTGCTCACGTTCACTCTCCTCGTCTGCGTGAGGACGAAGGTACAGCCCCGTGAGCGGGCGGCCGTCCGGCCCCGCGTCAGCGGTGGGAGGCGTAGGCGACGAAGGTCGCCCAGGTGGCGGGGGTGACGGTCAGGAGGGGACCGTCGTCCTGCTTCGAGTCGCGTATGTGGATGGTGGAGGGCGTGGGAGCCACCTCCAGGCAGGAGTCGGCCTCACTGCTGCTGCTGTAGCTGCTCTTGAACCAGTCGAGGGCCACTTCTACGCAGGAGTCGCCTTCGGGACCGTCACTGTGGCTGCTCTTGAACCAGACCAACTCGCGGATCATGTCTCTCCCAGCAGTCGCTCGATGAAGGCCACCGACTCCCGTGGGGAGAGAGCCTGAGCCCGAATGGTGCTGTACCGCAGCTCAAGGATGCGGAGCTGTTTCGGGTCGGAAACCGGGCGGCCGTTGTAGGCCCCGTCGGAGCGTCCCAGTGCCGTACCGTCTCCGAACTTCAGCACCTCGATCTTGCCACTCAGACCCGGGTGAGCCCCAGAGTCGGTCGGCATCACCTGCAGCGTGGCATTGCGAAGCTGAGCGACACCCAGCAGGTGTTCGAGCTGCTGGCGCCACACCATCGTGCCCCCCACCTTCCGGCGCAGCGTCACCTCCTCCTGTACGAAGCTGAGCGCTGGAGCCGGGGAGCGCTCGAAGATCGCTTTACGCGCCATGCGGGCCGCTACCAGGTTCTCCAACTCGTCCACGGCGTAAGCGGACTGGGACACCTCGAACAGCGCCCGCGCATGCTCCGGTGTCTGCAGCAAGCCGTGGATGCTCAGCCCGACGTACACCCCGTACTCGACGGCCTTGGCCTCCATGTCGGCCAAGTCCCGAACCCGCTTCGGGTACCGGACCTTCGCCACGTCCTCCTTCATCGCGGCCAGCAGCCCGCCCGCGCTCAGTACCTCGTCCGCCTTGTCCAGGAACTCCGGGCGCGGGATCCGCTTGCCGCTCTCCACCTTGTAGACCATGTCCTCGCCGTAGCCCACGACCCTGCCGAACTCGGCCGCGCGCATGCCCACCGCCTCGCGGCGCAGCCTGAGCTGGCGCCCGACGGTGGTGATGACGGCGACTCCCCAGTCGTCGTCCGGGTCGACCTCCCAGCCCGGCTCCTCTTCCTCCGCCACGCCGCGCCCCCTTCCCACCCGCACCGTCCCGACAGACCGGACACCCTCGGACAAGCCCCGGACAGTGACTCTACGTACCGACACGATCACTGTTCACGGTAGGCGCACGCCGACACCCTGAGTGACGTGAATCAGCAAATCTCCACCCGTGTCCCGAACTTCAGCGTGCGGCTCTCCCCCACACCGCGCGGCGCCCGACTCGCCCGGCTGCTGTCGACCGAACAACTCAGCTCGTGGGGAGTGCCGGTGGACCCGGCGGCGCTGATCGTGGCCGAGCTGGCGGCGAACGCGGCCACGCACGGGCGGGTGGCGGGGCGGGACTTCCGGCTCACGCTCTACGTCGTCGCTCAGGTCCTGCGGATCGAGGTGACCGACACCCGCGGCGACCGGCTCCCCCGCGTCGGCGACGCGGACCCGGACGGCGCCTCGGGGCGCGGGTTACTCCTGGTCGACGCGCTGGCCGACCGCTGGGGCGTCATGCCGGGCCTACCGCCCCGCAAGACGGTGTGGGCGGAGATCGCGCTGCCACCGCGACCCGGGTTTCCGTGCTGCGGTGACGACGGCTCTCTTTCCCAAAGGACCACCGAGGAGAAAGAACCCCGCCAAACCCCACCCCTCCCGCCCACGAGGGCACAGACTCACTCTCCAGGGTGAACATCGCCAACACGGCTGGCGTGGCGCCCCGTTGATCGCTCTACGCTCGGCGCAGCGAGCCCAGCTCGTCGCAAACCGGAAAAAAATAGCGGCCCCCGGCCGGGAGTAGCGATCCCGATCGAGGGCCTGACCACCTAGGAAGCAAACCCTTCCCGATGGCTACCCACCTAGGAAGCAAACCCTTCCCGATGGACACCCAGCACCGTAGCGCGCCCGTGCCCGCCCAGTCCCGAGTTGTCGCCAAGAACCACCCGAACCGGCGGTCGCCCGTCGGCGGGCTGATCCACGACAACACCCGCCACTCCGCCCGCTTCACCGTGGTCGGCAACCACCTGGCCCAGCACCCGGAGCTGTCCGGTCTCGCGATCGGGCTGGGAGTGCACATCCAGTCGCTGCCCGCGGGCTCCCGCGTCGACATCAGGACCCTGACCGCCCGCTTCCCCGAGGGCGCGGTCCGGATCGCCGCCGCGCTGCGGGAGCTGGAGGCCCACGGGTACCTGAGGCGCGAGCGCACGCGCGGGTCCGACGGCCGCATCGTCACGCGCACGGTCTCCTGCAACCAGCCGGGAGGCCGCGGGGACGAGCGTGCCCCCGAGCCCCGGAGCGCGGCCCCGCCGCCCCGGCGGAAGAAGGCGGCCGCACGCCGGGCGCTGCCGCCCGTACCGCGCCCGGCCCGGCCCTCCCCCACCCTCGTCCAGCAGGCCGCGGACCTGCTCGCGGAGCTGCGCCGCCACGACTCCCGTCTGCTGCTGTCGGCGCAGGACACCGCCCATCTGGCGCCGGGCGTCGCCGCCTGGCTGGAACGGGACGCGCCGCCCGCTGCCGTACGGCACGCCCTGACCTCGGGTCTGCCGGACGAGCCCCTGTGCCGTCCCGCGGCCCTGCTGGCCCACCGCCTCGCGGCCCGGCTGCCCCCACCGCCGCCGTTCCACGCCCCGGCAGCGCCGCCGCCGGTCCGGCACCCGCTCCAGAACTGCGAGGGCTGCGAGCGCGCCTTCCGGGCAGCGGCCCCGGGACTGTGCCGTGGCTGCCGATCCGGCCGCCCGGGGGCCGCCTAGCATGAAAGCGACGATCCTTGCCTCTGGGCAGACGACGAGGAGCGAGCGCCATGACCATCGCACCGGACAACGCGCGGCAGGGCACCTCTCACGTGTACCGAGCGATGCGGAAACTCGTCGCGTCCATGGACGACACCATTCCGGGCAAATTCGAGATCACCAAGAAGGGGATCGTTCACGACATGACGGCGCCCGTCGGTCCGCATGAGCTGACCACGCTGCATCTGCGGAAGCGGCTCGAGAAGGTCATGCCGGACGAGATCGTCGCCCACACCGGGGAGCCCGACGTCGAGGACGAGTCCGAGGGCATCCTGCGGCGTCCCGACGTCATGGTGATCGCCTGGAAGGACATGGAGGTGCCGGGTTCCTTCGACCCGCGCACCCTGATCGCCGCGATCGAGGTCGTCTCCCGCTCCAACCCGGACAACGACTGGGTCGGCAAGACGCGTGACTATCCGCTCCTCGGCATCCCCGTCTACGCGGTCTTCGACCCCCGCACGGGCACCGGCGCCGTCCTCACCGACATCCACTCCACCCCGGACGGGCCGCGCTACGCGACCCGCAAGGACTTCGTCTACGGCGAGGACGTCACCATCGGCGACTGGACCATCTCGTCGGAGAACCTGCCGCTCTACGGCGACTGATCCGCACCGGGGTGCTCGCTCAGGAGTGGCCCAGCTCCGCCGTCTCCTCGTCGCCCGCCTCCGGGACCGAGCCCGAGTCGCGGGCCGGGCGGAGCGGGAAGACGTCGATCCGGGTCTCGTCGACGACCGGCGGGGCCGGCTGCGGGGTCTTCGGCATGACGGCCGCCTCGGAGTGGCCGCCGCAGCCGTAGGACAGGGAGACCACCCGGCCGTCGGCCGGGGAGAACTCGTTCGCGCAGACGCCGAAGGCCTGGCCCAGCGAGCCGCCGATCGGGGCGAGGAAGCCGCAGCTCAGGCAGGTGGCGGGGGCCGCCTGGGCCATCGGGGTCTTGGGGCCGTACGCCTCCTCCCAGCGGTCGGCGGCGACGTGCAGGCCGTAGCGGGACAGGACCCGGGCGCGGCGCATGCCCAGTTCCTCCGCCACCGAGGCGATCGAGCCGCGGACGGGCGTCGTCGGCTGGACGGCCGGGGCGCCGGGAGTGACCTCCGCGTCCTCGGCCTCGGCCAGCTCCGCCATCTCACCGGACACGACCGAGTTCGGCGGGGGCTCCTCCTCGCCCGTGTAGCCGGGCTCCAGGCGCAGGTCCTCCTGGTCGGTGGGGAGCAGGTCGCCGGGGCCGAGGTCGCCGGGGCGCAGGCGCTCGCTCCAGGGCACCCATTCGGGGGCGAGGAGGGCGTCCGGACCGGGGAGCAGGACCACCTCGTCCAGGGTCACGAACTTGGCGCGGGAGGCGCGGGCGACCGTCGCGGCCCAGCGCCAGCCCCGGTACCCCAGTTCCTTGCACTCGAAGAAGTGCGTGACAACACGGTCGCCCTCCGACACCATCCCGACGTGCTCGCCCACCACTCCGGGTGCGGCGGCCTCCTCGGCGGCGGCGCGGGCGAGGTCGACGGCCTCGGCGCACAGACGGTCGGGGGTGCGGCTTCGCGTTGTCGCTGCGCTCACAGGTATCGCTTCTCTCCTACGCCGTCTGCAATGAGTGCGGCTGCCTCCGGCGGTTGGCGGGACGGAGCGGACCTGGGGGCCGCATCGACGTCCGCATCCGATCGCGCTCGGGCGCACCTCTGCCATCCATTCTGCGTTATGGCTGAGATACGCACGCTACCCGGTCGCCGGTGGTCGGGGACAGTCCGCCGCTGCCCGGCGATGTTTCCCGAGCGGCCGCGCGTGCCGGTTGGCCGAGAACCGGCCCCGGCGGACGGCCCGGTTGGCCGAAAGCCGACCGGTTCGCGGGCAGGCGTCCGCCCCGGGGTGATCGGGGGGCGGGCCGGCCGTCGCCGGGTGGCCGGCCGACTCGCTTGGATCCAAACCGCACTATCGGGCGGGGTCTCGGGGCACTATGAACGACGTGGCAGCCACGGACAAGGGCAGCGTTCGGGGTGGCGGTTCGGGCCGGGTCGGCGGTGCCGTCCGCTCGGTCGGCCGCGCCCTGCACCTTCCCGTGACCGGGACCGCGCGCGGCATCCGGAGGGTCACGCACGCCCACGGCGCGGGCGAGTCGGGGCTGGGCAAGCTGATCGAGCTGCACGCGGTGAACGGCGCCGGGGACGTCATGATCACGGTCGCGCTGGCGTCGACCGTGTTCTTCTCGGTGCCGACCGACGAGGCCCGCGGGCGGGTCGCGCTCTACCTCGCGATCACCATGGCTCCGTTCACCGTCCTGGCGCCCGTGATCGGGCCCCTGCTGGACCGGCTGCCGCACGGGCGGCGGGCCGCGATGGCCGGGGCGATGCTGGCCCGGGCCCTGCTGGCGCTGATCATCTCGGGGGCGGTGGCGAACGGGAGCCTGGAGCTGTATCCCGCCGCGCTGGGGGTGCTGGTCGCGTCCAAGGCCTACGGAGTGGTCCGCAGCGCCGTCGTGCCCCGGCTGCTGCCACCGGCGTTCTCGCTGGTGAAGGCGAACTCCCGGGTCACCCTCGCCGGGTTGCTGGCCACCGGGGTGGCCGCGCCGATCGGGGCGGGGCTGCACGCCCTCGGTGATCCCTGGCCGCTGTACGGAGCGTTCGTGATCTTCGCCGCAGGGACGTTTCTGTCTTTCTCCCTGCCGCGCAAGGTCGACTCCGCCAAGGGCGAGGACGTGGCGCTGCTCGCGGCCGACGAGCAGCACCTGCACGGGGAGCGGCGCAAGCAGCAGGCCAGGCGGCCGGGGCTGCGGACCGTGGGACCCGCCGTCACGCACGCCCTGGCCGCCAACGCCGCGCTGCGCTGCCTGTCCGGCTTCCTGATCTTCTTCCTCGCCTTCCTGCTGCGCGAGCACCCGCTGACCGGGGAGAGCGCGGCGGTCTCGCTGGGGATAGTGGGGGTCGCGGCCGGTGCAGGCAACGCGCTCGGCACGGCGGTGGGCGCCTGGCTGAAGTCGAAGGCGCCCGAGATCATCATCGTGACGGTCGTCGCGGTGGCGCTGGGCACGGCGGTCGTGGCCGCCGTATTCTTCGGGGCCTTCCTCGTGGCCTGCCTGGCCGCCGTCGCCGGGTTCGCCCAGGCGCTGGCCAAGCTGTCGCTGGACGCGCTGATCCAGCGGGACGTGCCCGAGCAGGTGCGCACCTCGGCGTTCGCCCGGTCCGAGACCCTGCTGCAGATGGCGTGGGTGTTCGGCGGCGCGGTCGGCATCGTGATGCCGCTGAACGGCACTCTGGGCCTGGCGGTCGCCGCCGCGTTCGTGGCCGCCGGCTGGCTGAGCACGCTGCGCGGGCTGCTCGCCTCGGCCCGGCACGGCGGCCGGACCAGGGCGCGAGTGGCGTAACGAACCGGGCACGCCGCACCCCACGTGGGCGGACGGCTGCGGGTGCCCGATAGCCTTCGGTCATGACCACGCTGCCCCGCGGCGAAGCCGCTGATGTAACACGTGCTGTGCGACGCCGCCGCGCCGTCGCCGCCGCCGGCGCCGTTACCGCCGGACTGCTCGTCCTTTCGGCCTGCGACAAGCCGACGCCCGTCGCGACCGTCACCGTAGGCCAGGACTCGGTCAGCTCGGAGGCGCTCTGCTACAACGACGGCAAGTCGCTGGACGCCAAGTCGATCGCCAAGTGCGCGAAGAACTCCAAGGACATCAAGTCCATCAAGGTGGGCCAGGACCAGGAGGTCCGCTTCGGCGTCGACCCGAAGATCGCGGACGCCGGCTGGACGATCCTGGTGAACGGCAACCCGTTCTCCGAGTCGAGCCACCTGACCACCCGCACCCTCCCGTACAACGCGTTCTTCAACCAGCAGTACGGCACCCAGGGCGACACCAACACCGTGTCCGTCCAGATGGGCAGCAACCCGCCCAAGGGGCTGTGGTCGTTCAAGGTGAAGAAGGCGAGCTGACCACGCCTTCCGCACGCTTCCTCGTCGCCACCGCCGTCCCGGCCGAACGGGACGCGGTGGCGGGGGCCTTCCCCGGCGGGACGACGGCGGTCCCCCTGCCGGGCGCCGCACTCGTCCGGGTCCCGGGCGGGTGCGACCTGCTGGCCGCCGGCGTCGGACCGGCCCTCGCGGCCGCCTCCACGGCCGCCGCGCTCACCGCGGCCGCACTGGCCGGCACGCCCTACGACCTCGTCGTGTCCGCCGGGATCGGCGGGGGCTTCCCGCCCGCGGCGCCGCTCGGCTCGCTCGTCGTCGCCGACGCGATCACGGTGGCCGATCTGGGCGCCGAGACCTCCGACGGCTTCCTCCCGGTCACCGAGCTGGGCTTCGGAACCATCACCCACCGGCCGCCGGAATCACTCGTACGAGCGGTTGCCCAGGCCACCGGCGCACGTGTCGGCACCGTCCTGACCGTCTCCACCGTGACCGGCACCGCCGGCCGCGCCGCCGAGCTGCGCGAGCGTCACCCCCGGGCCCTCGCCGAGGGCATGGAGGGGTTCGGCGTCGCCGAGGCGGCCGCCGCGCACGGCGTGCCCGTGCTGGAGATCCGCGCGGTGTCCAACCCGGTCGGCCCGCGCGACCGCGCCGCCTGGCGCATCGGCGAAGCCCTCGCCGCCCTCACCGAGGGCTTCGGGAAGCTCACGCCCGCACTGGAGAGTTGGAACCCACATGACCGCTGATCAGCTTCAGATCGCCTACTCGCCCTGCCCGAACGACACCTTCGTCTTCGACGCCCTCGCGCACGGCCGCGTCCCCGGCGCCCCCGCGCTGGACGTGACCTTCGCCGACATCGACATCACCAACGGGATGGCCGAGCGCGGCGAGTTCGACGTGCTGAAGGTGTCGTACGCGGTGCTGCCGTACGTCCTCGACGAGTACGCGCTGCTGCCGTGCGGCGGGGCGCTGGGCCGGGGCTGCGGTCCGCTGGTGCTGACCCGCGAGGCGGGGGCGGAGCTGACCGGGGGCACGGTCGCGGTGCCGAGCGAGAAGTCCACCGCCTACCTGCTGTTCCGGCTGTGGGCCGCGGACACCCTGCCCGGCGGGGTCGGCGAGATCGTCGTCATGCCGTTCCACGAGATCATGCCGGCCGTGCGGGACGGCAAGGTCGACGCGGGGCTCGTCATCCACGAGGCGCGCTTCACCTACCAGAACTACGGGCTGCACAAGCTCGCCGACATGGGCGAGCACTGGGAGCGCACGACCGGGCTGCCGATCCCGCTGGGCGCGATCGTCGCCAAGCGCTCGCTGGGCGAGGCGGCGCTCGGCCGGCTCGCCGAGTCCGTGCGCGCCTCCGTACGGGCCGCCTGGGACGACCCGGAGGCGTCCAGGCCGTACGTCATGGCGCACGCCCAGGAGATGGACCCGGCCGTCGCCGACCAGCACATCGGGCTGTACGTGAACGAGTTCACCGCCGATCTCGGCGACGACGGCTACGCCGCGGTCCGCGGGCTGCTCACCCGCGCGGCGGCCGAGGGGCTCGTGCCGCCCCTCGGTCCGGACGCGCTCGCCTTCCCGTAGGCCGCCGCCGGGCGGGCCCGGCCGGAAGCGGCCCCGGCCGGAATCAGACGTCGAGCTGGTCGGCGACCGCGCGCAGCAGGCCGGCGATCTTCTTGCCGGAGGTCTTCTCCGGGTAGCGGCCCCGCTCCAGGCCCGGCGTGATGTTCTCGAGGAGGGTGGTCAGGTCCTGCACGATCGAGGCCAGCTCGTCGGGCTTCTTGCGCTGGGCCGCCGCGACCGAGGGCGCCGGGTCGAGCACGGTCACCGACAGTGCCTGGTCGCCGCGCTGACCGGCGACGACCCCGAACTCCACCCGCTGTCCCGGCTTGAGCGCGTCGACTCCGGCGGGAAGTACCGAGGAATGGACGAAGACGTCACCGCCGTCGTCGCGGGAGAGAAAGCCGAAGCCCTTCTCACTGTTGAACCACTTGACTTTGCCGGTGGGCACGTCTGTCCTCGTCCTCGTACTCGTCGGAAAATGCTCGGAAACGGCTGGTGATAGCAGAGAGCGGGCCGACCATGACCCGCCGCTACCAAGGCTAATGGTCTTCGGGCGGGTGACAAGACGTCCCCCGGTTGTTCTCTCGCGCTGGGAACTACCCTGGTCCGGTGCGTGACAAAACCCAACCGAATTCCGCCGGGCCCGGTGACGGACTGATCCGCGCCGGCGCCATCGTCTTCTTCGTCGGGGCCGTGGCCACCCTCGTCACGATGGCCCCGCTGCTGCTCGGCACGAAGCCTTTCCCGACGTTCATGTTCGGCCTGAGCATGCTCATGGCCGTCGGCTTCCTGATCGCCGGCGCGGGAATACTGCGTTCCGTCGCCGCCGGACGCCGTCAGGCCAGGGAGGCCGCCCCGGGCGCCTCGCGGTAGCCGGCCAGCCAGGCCGGGAACGCGCCGAGGTCGTCCAGCACGACGTCCGCACCGGCGGCGCGCAGTTCGTCGCCGTCGCACGGTCCGGTGGCCACGGCCACCGAAAGGGCGCCCGCCGTGCGGGCGCCGCGGACGTCACCCACATGGTCGCCGACGTACACCCGCGCGCCGTACTCGCGCAGCGCCAGCGCCTTCTGCTCGGCCCACAGGTCCCCGACCACCACGTCCGGTTCCAGGCCCAGGTGGGCGAGGTGCAGCTTGGCGTTCGGCTCGTACTTCGCCGTGACCACCATGGTCCGCCCGCCGGCCGCCCGCACCGCCTCCATCGCCTGCCCGGCCCCGGCCATGGCGGGCGTCGCGGCGATCGCGGTCGCCGGGTACATCTCCCGGTACAGGTCGGCCATCGCGGGGACCCGCTCCGCGGGGAACCAGTTGATCAGCTCGTCCGCGAGGGGCGGGCCCAGCCGGGTGACCGCGAGGTCGGCGTCGATGTACGTGCCCGTCCGCTCCGACAGCGCCAGGTAGCAGGCGCGGATGCCGGGGCGGGAGTCGATGAGGGTCATGTCCAGGTCGAAGCCGACGGTGAGGGTCATGGGGGTCATTGTGCCTGGGGGCGCGGTGCGCCTTCGGGTGCGGTGCCCCTCCGGGTGCGTGCGCCTCCGGGTGCGGTGCGCCTCCGGGTGCGGGTGCGCCTCCGGGTGCGGGTGCGCCTTCGGGTGCGGGTGCGTGGGAGGCACCCGGCCTCCGGCCGGATGGGGGTTCCCACCCGCACCGCCCGTGCGGGTTTCGTGGTCGGGTGCGGGTGGCCCCGGCGGGGGGCCTTCGCCGTCGGCGGGTGCGGGTGGTCGGCCGGGGGCGGTGAGCGCGGGGGCCGGGGTCAGCGGGAGCGCTGGGGGCGGGGTCAGCGGGAGCGCTGGGAGCGCCAGACCAGGTAGAGGGCCGAGGCCACCGCGGCGCCCCGGACCACCCAGGGCCAGGTCTGGGTGAGGGCCTCGTTCATGTGGCCCTGGGCGATGGGGTCGCCCCAGCGGCCGGTGTTCCTGCCCCACAGCCAGACGAGGCCCGCCGCCACCGCCGAGCCGGGCAGGACGAGTACCGCCCACTTGGTCTCGGCCGGGGTCAGGCGCCGGGAGCCGTAGGCGATCAGCCAGCCGAGGAGCAGCGCGAACCAGTTGCCGAGCACGGCTCCAGCGACCAGCGCGGCGGCGGCCAGCAGCAGGAGCGGGTTGGTCCAGCCGGCGGCCGGGCGGGGCAGCGGCAGGAGGCGCCGGCGCGCGGGAGCCGTGACCTGCTCGGCCCGCTCCTTCGCCTCCGCCGGGTCCTCCGGGGCGGGGCGGTCCGCCTCCTCGGGGTCCTTCGGGGGGCGTTTGAGCAGGTCGGGGATCTCCACACCGCCCACGAAGCCCGGCACCGCGTCACCGGCCTGCATCCCGAACGGGCCGTCGTCCACCCGCCACCAGTCGGGACGGGCCGCGCTGTCCCCGAGTTCGTGCGCGGCCGCCAGGTGCGGCGGCGAGGCGCCCGCGCGCGGGGCGGGCGGCTCCGGCGCGGCGGGGCGCGGACGCGGTACGACCCGGCGCAGCCCCTTGGGCCGCGCCGCCGGCTCCGGCCCGGGCTCGCGCTGCACGGGGACGGCGGCGGGCGGCGGCTGCGGGGCCGCCGCCGCGCCGCCCGCGGCCTCGACCACCTCGTCCGGCGTGCCGAGCCGGTCCAGGATGCCGCGCACAGCGGCCGGGCTGTCCACGGCCGCTCTGGCGCGGTGCCGGTCGATCTCGTCGCGCAGTCGTGACACCAGCCGCATCCGGGCGGACGACGGCAACTGCCGTTGCTGAGCGACGTCCCCGACGCGGCTCAGATACTCGTAGACGACCTGATCGCTCTCGATCCCCACGGAACCCCTCCGGGGCGACGCCGATGAAACCCCTTGCCGATATGACCTGTTGAGGACGGTAGCGCAGACCGGCGCCGAACAGCCGCCCGGCGTTCGGCACGGCACCCGCTAACGTGGGTCAGATGAGCCCCGAGGCCAACTCAGCCCCCCGTTCCCTCGCCGAATCGCTCCGCATGAGGGACGACGCCTCGCTGGCCGCGCTGCTGCGCAGCCGCCCCGATCTCATCACCCCCGTGCCCACCGACCTCACCCAGCTCGCCACCCGCGCCGGCACCCGCGCCTCGGTGCTGCGGGCGCTGGAGCGGCTGGACCGGTTCGCCCTGCAGACGGCGGAGGCGCTCGCGGTGGCCCCGGACCCGGCGTCGTACGGCACGCTGCACGGTCTGATGGCCGGTGACACGGGGGACCCGGCCGTCGCCGCCGCGCTGCCCCGCGCCGTCGCCACCCTGCGCGAACAGGCGCTGGTGTGGGGCGACGACGACCGGCTGCGGCTGGTGCGCACCGCGCAGGAACTGCTCGCGCCCTCCGCGCAGCACCCCTCCCCCACCGGTCTCGGCCCGAGCGTGCAGGAGGCCACCTCGGGCATGTCGCCGGGGCGGATCCAGGAGATCGTCGCGTGCGCCGGTCTGCCCTCCACGCACGACTCGGTCTCCGCGGTGGCCGCGCTGACCGGCCTGTTCACCGACCGCAGGAAGATGGCCAAGCTGCTCTCCCAGGCGCCGGAAGCCTCCCGCGAGGTGCTGTCCCGGCTGGTGTGGGGGCCGCCGTACGGGCAGGTCACCCCGGATCCGGCGGCCCATCTGCGCTGGCTGCTCGACCGCGGCCTGCTGCTGCCGACCGCGCCGGGCACGGTGGTGCTGCCCCGTGAGGTGGCGCTGCACCTGCGCGAGGGCCGCGCCCACCGCGAGCCCGAGCCGCGTCCGCCCGCCGTCGAGCCCGCCACCACGCACGACGCTCAGGTGGTGGACGCCACCGCGGCCGGGCAGGCCTACACCGCGCTGGCCACCGTCGAGGAGCTGCTGAAGGACTGGGACGAGGGCGGGCCCGCGGTGCTGCGGGCCGGCGGTCTGAGCGTGCGGGACCTGAAGCGGACCGCGGTCGCCCTCGACGTGTCCGAACCGGTCGCCGCCTTCTGGGTGGAGCTGGCCTACGCGGCCGGCCTGCTCGCCTCCGACGGCGAGGCCGACGAGCGGTACGCGGCCACGCCCGCCCACGACGAGTGGCTGGAGCTGCCGCCGGCCGAGCGCTGGGCCCGGCTGGCCCAGGCCTGGCTGGCGGCGACCCGGACACCGGGGCTGATCGGCGGACGGGACGCCAAGGACCGCACGCTGTCGGCGCTCGGCCCGGGGCTCGACCGGTCCGCGGCGCCCGAGGTGCGGCACCGGGTGCTGACCCTGCTGGCCGGGCTCCCGGCGGGCGCGGCGCCGGCCGCCGACGCGGTCCTGGCCCGGCTGCGCTGGGAGCGGCCGCTGCGCGGCCCCCGGCCGGACGGGGAGGAGGACCTGCGCTCCCGGCTCGCCCGCTGGACCCTGGCGGAGGCGGAACTGCTCGGCGTCACCGGGCGGGGTGCGCTGTCCGCGCACGGCCGGGCGCTGCTGGGCGGGACCGCGCCCGGACAGCCGGCGGGCGGGGCGCGGTCCGCCGGACCCGGTGACAAGCTGCCCGTGCACCACCGTCCGGCCGCACCGGCCGAGCCGCCGACCGCCGCCGAGCAGGCCGTCGCCGCCGGCGCCGCCGCCCGGCTGCTCGCGCCGCTGCTGCCCGAGCCCCTGGACCACGTGCTGCTGCAGGCCGACCTGACGGCGGTGGCCCCGGGCCCGCTGCGGCGGCCGCTCGCCGAGACGCTCGGGGTCCTCGCGGACGTCGAGTCCAAGGGCGGGGCGACCGTCTACCGCTTCACGCCGGCCTCGGTGCGCCGTGCGCTGGACGCCGGGCGGGCCGCCGCCGATCTGCACGCCTTCCTCACCGCGCACTCCCGCACGCCGGTCCCGCAGCCGCTGGCCTACCTCATCGACGACGTGGCCCGCAGACACGGCCACCTGCGGGTCGGCGCGGCCTCCGCGTACGTGCGCTGCGACGACGACGCCCTGCTGAACGAGATCCTCGCCGACAAGCGGTCGGCCGCGCTGCGGCTGCGCAGGCTGGCGCCGACCGTCCTCGCCACCCAGGCGGACCCGGCGACCCTGCTGGAGGGCCTGCGCGCGATGGGCTACGCGCCGGCGGCCGAGTCCGCCGAGGGGGACGTGCTCATCGCCCGCGCCCATGCCCACCGCACTCCGCCGCGCACCGCGCCCGAGCCGGTGCCGGACGGCCCGCCGCCGCCCGACGCCACGCTGCTCTCGGCGGCGATCCGGGCCATCCGGGCGGGTGACCTGGCCGCCACCGCGCCGCGCAAGGCCACCGGCGCCGCTCCGGCCCGGGGCGAGCTGCCGCGCACCGGTTCCGCCGAGACCCTGGCCACCGTGCAGGCCGCCGTGCTGACCGGCGAGGCGCTGTGGATCGGCTACGTCAACGCCGAAGGCAGCGCCAGCCAGCGGGTGATCGCCCCGATCCGGGTCGAGGGCGGCTTCGTCACGGCGTACGACCACACGGCCGACGAGGTCCGCACGTACCCGCTGCACCGCATCACCGGGGTCGCCGAACTGGAGGAGTGACCCGGGCATGTCCTGCAGTCCGGTCAAGGGTCCTGGACGGCGCGTCCACGGGCAGCCCGGCCGGGAGTGACACCGGCGCCAGCGTGCCGGTGCCGGGTGGGCGTCGGTCCGGAGCCGGTCAGCAGCCCCGGACCGGGGCGTTCACGGGCAGGCCGAAGTGGGCGCGGGCGGTGGCCTGCAGGGTGCCGGCCGGCATCGAGTCGCCGGGATCCGCCCGGTGGCCGAAGTTGGCGTCCACCCATTGCCCGTACCCCACGCCGTCCGGCGGCCGCAGCGCCGACACCACGCGGTAGCCGCCCGGCGCGCCCGCGTCCTGGCGCAGCCGCAGCACCTGCGGGCCCTGGGCGCCGCCGCACTCCAGCAGCGCGCCCGCCCGCACCCCGTACTCCAGGCACAGCGTGCTCACGCCCGCCCGCACCAGGCCGTCGTGCTCGTCGAGGTCCCGCGCCTGCGCCCGGCAGAACCACCGCGCCCGCAGTCCGGGCACCGCCTCCCCGTACCCGCCGCCCCGGGAGTCGGCCACCAGCCGGGCCTCTATCACCGGCCGCACCGCGCGCCACAGCCGTCCGTCGACACCCGTGCGCCCCTGCAGGCCGTCGCCGCCCTGCCCCATCGCCCACACCCCGGTCGCCACCAGTACCCCCGTGGCCGCCAGACCGGTCCCCCACCTGCCCACCGACATAGCCCCGACCTCCCTCACCGGGCCGCGCCCCGCGCCGTACCCGCAGGTGAAGACCCGCGGCGGGCGCCGAGGGTTGCGGTGGCCACGCCGCGATCACCCGCTGGTAGGGCACACTGGACGTTTGGCCGTGCGGAAGGGAAGTGCGTAGGTGAACGGACCGCTTATCGTCCAGTCGGACAAAACCCTGCTCCTGGAAGTCGACCACGAGCGGGCCGACGACTGCCGTCGGGCCATCGCGCCCTTCGCCGAGCTGGAGCGGGCCCCCGAGCACATCCACACCTACCGGGTCACCCCGCTCGGCCTGTGGAACGCGCGCGCGGCGGGGCACGACGCCGAGCAGGTCGTGGACGCGCTGGTGCAGTACAGCCGCTACCCGGTGCCGCACGCGCTGCTCGTGGACATCGCCGAGACGATGGACCGGTACGGCCGCCTCACCCTCTCCAAGCACCCCGCGCACGGGCTCGTGCTCACCACCACCGACCGCCCGGTGCTGGAGGAGGTGCTGAAGTCCAAGCGGATCGCCCCGCTGGTCGGCGCCCGCATCGATCCGGACACCGTCATCGTGCACCCGTCCGAGCGCGGGCAGATCAAGCAGACGCTGCTGAAGCTGGGCTGGCCGGCCGAGGACCTCGCCGGGTACGTGGACGGCGAGGCGCACCAGATCGACCTGCTGGAGGACGGCTGGGCGCTGCGCCCCTACCAGAAGCAGGCCGTGGAGAACTTCTGGCACGGCGGCAGCGGTGTCGTCGTGCTGCCCTGCGGCGCGGGGAAGACGCTGGTCGGCGCCGGGTCGATGGCCCAGGCGAAGTCCACCACCCTGATCCTGGTCACCAACACCGTCTCCGCCCGGCAGTGGAAGCACGAGCTGGTGAAGCGGACCTCGCTGACCGAGGACGAGATCGGCGAGTACAGCGGGACCAGGAAGGAGATCCGCCCGGTCACCATCGCCACCTACCAGGTGCTGACGACCCGGCGGAAGGGCGTCTACCCGCACCTGGAGCTCTTCGACTCCCGTGACTGGGGGCTCATCGTCTACGACGAGGTGCACCTGCTGCCCGCTCCGGTCTTCAAGTTCACCGCCGATCTCCAGGCGCGGCGGCGGCTGGGACTCACCGCCACCCTGGTGCGCGAGGACGGGCGCGAGTCGGACGTGTTCTCCCTCATCGGGCCCAAGCGGTTCGACGCGCCCTGGAAGGAGATCGAGGCGCAGGGCTACATCGCGCCGGCGGACTGCGTCGAGGTCCGGGTCAACCTGACCGACTCCGAGCGGCTGGCGTACGCGACCGCCGAGACGGAGGAGAAGTACCGCTTCTGCGCCACCACCGCGACCAAGCGGAAGGTCACGGAGGCGATCGTGCGCCGGTTCGCCGGGCAGCAGATCCTCGTCATCGGCCAGTACATCGACCAGCTCGACGAGCTGGGCGAGCACCTTGGCGCCCCGGTCATCAAGGGCGAGACCTCCAACGCCCAGCGCGAGAAGCTCTTCGACGCCTTCCGCGAGGGCGAGATCAGCGTGCTGGTCGTCTCCAAGGTCGCCAACTTCTCCATCGACCTGCCCGAGGCCACGGTCGCCGTCCAGGTGTCCGGCACCTTCGGCTCCCGCCAGGAGGAGGCCCAGCGGCTCGGCCGGGTGCTGCGCCCCAAGGCAGACGGCCACCAGGCCCACTTCTACTCGGTCGTCGCCCGCGACACCATCGACCAGGACTTCGCCGCCCACCGCCAGCGGTTCCTGGCGGAACAGGGCTACTCCTACCGGATCGTGGACGCCGACGAGATCCTGGCCGAGGGCACCGGCTGAGCCGCGGTGAACGCGGCGCCCGCCAGCAGCGCGAGCCCCAGCAGCGGGTAGGGCGAGGCCAGCGGCTGCTGCCACCAGGACAGGCGCAGGTCGTCGTCGCCCTGGTGGGGCACCAGCCACAGCGTGCGGGCGGTGAACACGGCCGCCGTCACGCCCGCGACCAGGGCGCGGCCGTCGGCCAGCAGCACCGCGAGCAGCGGCACGCACCACACCCAGTGGTGTGACCAGCTGATCGGCGAGATCAGCAGGGCCGTGAGCGCGGTCAGCAGGACGCCGTGGCGGTCGTGCCGGGCGCGGGCCGCCAGGTACAGGCCGGCCACGCCCACGGCCGCCGCCGGGAGGAACCAGCGGGGCCCCGGCGCCGGGTCGTGCAGCGCGCGGGCGATCAGCCCCTGCAGGGACTGGTTGTCCACGATCCACGCCTTGCCCACCCGGCCGGTCTCGTACAGCCGCCGCGTCCAGTACTCGGCGCTCGCCGCGGGGAGCAGCAGGACGCCGAAGAGGACGGTGGCGGTGAAGGCCGCCGTCGCCGTGGCCGCCTCGCGCATGCGGCCCCTCAGCAGCAGGTAGGCGATGAAGAGCGCCGGGGTGAGTTTGACGCCGGTCGCCAGGCCGAGGGCCAGTCCCTTTCCCCGGGCGCCCGGGGGGCGGGTCAGGTCCCACAGGACCAGGCAGGTGACGGCGAGGTTGATCTGGCCGAAGAGGACGGTCTGGAAGACCGGTTCGAGCCAGAGGGCCAGGGCGGTGGCCGTGCAGAGCAACGGCGGAGGCAGGGGCGGAGGGCGGGAGGCGAGCCGGGCGGAGAGGGTGACCAGCGTGGCGAGCAGGAGCGCGTTGCCCGCGAGGAACGCCGCCTTCAGGACGGGGGCCGCGATCCAGGCCGCGGGGGCGAACAGGGTCGCCGCGAAGGGCGGGTAGGTCGCCGGAAGCCGCCAGTGGGTGACCGTGAAGCCGTACAGGTCGCCGCCGTGCAGGGCGGCGGCGCCCTCGGCCCGGTAGACCAGCACATCGGCCATCGGGGCCCGCTGCAGCAGGCACAGGGCGGCGAAGGAGCAGAGGGAGACCGCCAGGAGAAGCGGCGGGAGGAACGAGGGGATACCAGGTGGCAGGGCGAGGAGGGGCTTCACCGTCCGTTTCCGCACGGAGGTGACCCTATGCCGTCACTTGCGGCGTATGCCCGCTTCCTCGCCGTACTCGCCGAGGATCACGACCTCGAACGCGGCCTCCGCGAACACCTTCACGGCGCGCAGGACGTTGCCGAGGGGGTGGTGATGGGGGCCGTCCAGGGCCGTGGCGCCGGACGGCGGCCGGAGCGGGGCTGGAGAGATGGTCGCTGCACTCATGTCTCCATGGTGGAACGCGGGACGCCTGTCCGGAATCGGTCTCCGGGTCCAATTACCGCGAGCCGCGCATAGCCCTCCGGGTGGAGCGCACCCCTACACCCGATCGATCTCGTCCCTTAAGGGGCGGCACGGCGGAGAGAAAGGCCCGGGCGCGCAGCAGAGAATCGGACGGACCTAAATCCATTGGCTCCTCGCCCCCTCCCTCACCTAAGATCTCCGCTCTTGCCCGCCTCCTCTCGGAGTGCCGCCGCCCGGCCGGAAACCGGACGGCATCGTCGCCGGCCCGAAGACCGACGGCATTCGTCGTAGCCACGCAGCAGGCCCACCCGGAGGCACCCCCTTGTCCACGCCCGCCCACGAACAGCTCGACGGCCCGCTCGACGGCTCGCCGGACGCCCCGCTCGACGACCCGCTGGCCCGGGAACGCTCCCACCTGGCCTCGTCCCGGTCGGCCCTGCGCGCCATGCGCGAGGACGTCGAGGCGCTGGACATCCGCGACGTCACCGCGAACTGGGTCAACGCCGCGGTGCTCGCCCACCAGATCGACGAGCGCATCAAGGCGCTGGCCGACCTCAGCGACACCCCGCTGTTCTTCGGCCGGCTCGACTACCTGCACGCCCCCGGCGCGTCGCAGGCCGAGGGCGCGGAGGGCGAGCAGTTCTACATCGGGCGGCGGCACGTGCACGACGCCGACGGCGACCCGATGGTCATCGACTGGCGGGCCCCGGTCTCGCAGCCCTTCTACCGCGCGTCCAAGAAGAACCCGATGGACGTCGCGCTGCGCCGCCGCTTCGGCTACACCGGCGGCGACCTCACGGCGTACGAGGACGAGCACCTGTCCGACCCGGCCGAGGCGGCCACCACCAGCAAACTGCTCCAGCAGGAGATCGAGCGGCCGCGCGTCGGCCCGATGCGCGACATCGTGGCCACTATCCAGCCCGAGCAGGACGAGATCGTCCGCAGCGGGCTCGGCGGCACCGTCTGCGTGCAGGGAGGTCCCGGCACCGGGAAGACGGCCGTCGGCCTGCACCGGGTCGCCTACCTCCTCTACGCCCACCGGGAGCGGCTCGCGCGCACCGGCACGCTGGTCATCGGCCCGAACCGGTCCTTCCTGCACTACATCGAGCAGGTCCTGCCGGCGCTGGGCGAGCTGACCGTGCAGCAGGCGACCGTGGACGACCTGGTCGCGCAGGTGGAGGTGCGCGGCGCGGACGACGCGGCCGCCGCCGTGATCAAGGGCGACGCCCGCCTCGCCGAGGTGCTGCGCCGGGCCCTGTACTCCCATGTGAGCACGCCCGCCGAGCCGGTCGTGGTGGTGCGCGGCTCGCGGCGCTGGCGCGTCCCGGCGTACGAACTGGAGGAGCTGGTACGCGAGTTGCTGGACCGCGACATCCGCTACGGCGCCGCGCGCGAGGCCCTGCCGCAGCGGATCGCGCACGCGGTGCTGGTGCAGATGGAGCGGTCCGGGGAGGCGCCGGACGACCGGGTGCAGGACGCGGTCGCGCGCAACAGCGCGGTCAAGGCGGCCGTCAAGCAGGTCTGGCCGGCCGTGGACCCGGCGAAGCTCGTGCTGCGGCTGCTCACCGACGCCGACTTCCTCGCCGAGCACGCCGAGGGACTCCTGGACGAGGACGAGCAGAAGACCATCCTGTGGGCCAGGCCGGTGCGCAGCGTGAAGTCGGCGAAGTGGTCGGCGGCGGACGCGGTGCTGATCGACGAGGCGACCGACCTGATCCAGCGCACGCACTCGCTGGGCCACGTCGTCCTGGACGAGGCGCAGGACCTGTCCCCCATGCAGTACCGGGCCGTGGGGCGCCGCTGCACCACCGGCAGCGCGACCGTCCTCGGCGACCTGGCGCAGGGCACCACGCCGTGGGCGACCCGGAGCTGGGAGGAGGCGCTGGCCCACCTCGGCAAGCGCGAGGGGGTCGTCGAGGAGCTGACGGCCGGTTTCCGCGTCCCCACCGACGTCATCACGTACGCCTCCCGGCTGCTCCCGCACATCGCGCCGGGGCTCACCCCGGTCGCCTCGGTCCGTGAGAACCCGGGCTTCTTCGAGGTCCGCCCGATCGACGGGCCGGCCGACGTGGTCGCCGCCTGCGAGGAGTCGCTGCGCAACGAGGGGTCGACGGGCCTGATCGCCGCGGACGCCCGTGTCCCGGTGCTCGCCGAGGCGCTGGCCGCGGCCGGCATCGCCCACCTGGCCCCGGGTGAGGAGACGACCCGCGAGACCCGGCTCACCCTGGTGCCGGCCTCCCTCGCCAAGGGCCTCGAGTACGACTACGTCGTGCTGGACGAGCCGGGGGCGGTGGTGGACGGCGAGCCGGACGAACGGACCGGACTGCGCCGCCTGTACGTGGCCCTGACCCGTGCGGTGTCCGGCCTGATCGTGACGCACACGGCCCCACTGCCGGAGCAGCTCGCCGAATAGGGGCAGTTGGCGGGCGGCGGACGGCGCCCGGCCGGGCCTGCCAGCGCCGGAGCGCCCTGACCCGCGGCAGGCGGCGGGATCCCCTGCCGGTGTGCGGCCCGTACCGGCGGGTGCCCGCCGCTGGTGTCCTGGAGGGGCCCTTAGGACCTGGCCAGGGCCGCGTCCGCGTCGAGCACCGACCGCCACTGCTCGACCGCCGTCGCCGAGACCGGTCCGAGCCAGCCGTCGGGGCGGGCCGCACCGCCGATGTGGAACGCCTCGATCCCGGCGGCGCGCAGCCGCGGCACATGGTCGAGGCGCAGTCCCCCGCCCACCATGATCTGCTGCTCGTAGCCGGGCTCGCCGCACAGCGCCGCCTCGGCGACCAGGGTCGGCAGGCCGTCGTCCACGCCGGTCGCGGCTCCGGCCGTCAGATACGTGTCCAGACCGGGCAGCCCGGCGATCCGGCGGCGCAGGGCGTCGCGGTCGGCGGTGCGGTCGATGGCCCGGTGGAAGGTCCAGCGGCAGCCGTCCAGCGCGGCCACCAGCCGCTCCACCGCGGCCAGGTCGACCGCGCCCACCGGGTCGAGGAACCCGAGCACGAACTGGTCGGCGCCCGCGTCCCGCATCTCCCGCGCGAGCGCGACCAGCCGGTCCACGTCACCGGCCGCGAACCCGTCCGCCAGCCGCAGCATCACGCGCAGGTCGATGTCGACGGCGGCCCGGATGCCGGCGACGGTGGCGGCCGGCGGGGTGAGTCCGTCGGCCGCCATCTCGGTGACCAGCTCGAGGCGGTCCGCGCCTCCGGCCTGGGCGGCGACCGCGTCCTCGATGTCGAGGGCGATCACCTCCAGGACTGCACGCTTGCTCATGGCACCCCATTCATCGGCGGTATTCGTCGGCGGTTCATCGACGGCTACAGGTCTAGTCCAATCCAAGACTACGCCGATCCGGGGACGCCCTTCAGCCGAAGATGTTCAGCTCTCCCTCCCGCGCCCCCGCCAGCTCGTACCCCGCCCCGGACAGCGGCCGCCCGGAGTACAGCCGTACGAGGGTCGGCGCATCGCCGATGTAGCGGGCGGGCGGGGCGTCCGCGGCCACGGCGCCCAGCCGCAGCGGCTCGTCCATGTCGTCGAGGTCGGCGTGCAGCGACAGGTGCTCCTTGTCACGCGTGACCCGGGCCAGCAGCGCCAGCGCGTCCGGCAGCCCGGCGCCCGCGTAGGCCCCGGGCTCGCCCAAAACCTCCCGCACGTCCCCGGCGTGCACCCACTCGCCCAGCGCGACCATGTCCAGCACCCCGCCGGCCTTGGCGATCACCGGCCCCGCCTCGGCCATCCCGCGCTCCAGCTCGTCCACGACCTGGGCGTTCGTCCACCGGGCGCGTTCGGCGATGTCCCGGTCGTTGGACTCGGGCGAGAACACGCCCTTCTCGAACCGGCTCTGCACCACCCGGGTCAGCGCGGCGGAACAGTGCGCCAGCACGTCCCGCACGGTCCATCCCGGACACGCGAGGGTCGGCAGCGCGAAGTCCGCGTCCGCACGCGCCCGCAGCAGCGGTATCAACACGTCCCGCTCGGCGGCCAGGAGCCGGCCGGGCAGCTCGGGGTCTCGTACGTCGTGCACATCCGCAGGAGTCGTCATGGGTGTCACGCTAGGGGGCCGATGAGCACACGTCACGGAACAATGGGGGGTATGGCCGACCTCGACGCCCTGCGTGCCCGCTTCGCCCGCGCCCTGGAAGGAGCCCGCGGCCCCGGCGGCGGCCCCGATCCCGCCCGGTACGCCGACAACCTCCTGGCCCGCTGGCAGGAGCCGCAGCGGCACTACCACACGCTGACCCACCTCACCGCGGTCCTCGACCACGTCGACACCCTGGAGAAGTACGCCGCCGACCCGGACGTGGTCCGGCTGGCCGCCTGGTTCCACGACGCGGTGTACCTGCCCGACCGCTCCGAGAACGAGGAGCGCTCCGCGGCGCTGGCCGAGCGCGCGCTGCCCGAGGCGGGCGTACCGGCGCCGAAGACGGCCGAGGCCGCCCGTCTGGTCCGCCTCACCGTCACCCACGCCCCCGCCGCCGACGACCCCGACGGCCAGGTCCTGTGCGACGCCGACCTGGCCGTCCTGGCCTCGCCCCCGTCGGAGTACGCCCACTACACGGCCGAGGTCCGCGAGGAGTACCACTTCATCCCCAGCGACGCCTTCCGCGAGGGCCGGGCCGCCATCCTGCGCCAACTCCTCGGCCTGCCACGCCTCTTCCACACCCCGCACGGCCGGGAGCACTGGGAACGCACGGCTCGCTACAACCTCACGGGCGAGCTGGAACTGCTGTCGGGCTGAGGAGTTCGGCCGGACAACCGGAAATACCGTCGCCCCCCTCGGGCCGCACCCCTAGGGTTCGCCCCATGCGACCTATGAACGGGGAAGACGTGACCAAGGCCGTCGACGGGTGCCTCGCGGTGCTCGGGCCGGTGGCGGGGCGGGACTGGGAGGAGGTGCGGGGCGCCGGTCTGGAGTGGAGCTGCCGGAGGACCGTGGAGCACGTCGCGAGTGATCTGATCGCCTACGCGGGCCAGTTGGCCGGCCGGCCGCAGGACGCCTACACACCCTTCGAGATCCGGATCGACGAGGACACCGACAACGCCGGCCTGCTGGAGGTCGTGCGGACGACGGGTGCGCTGCTCGCCGCCGCCGTACGCACCACCCCGCCGCACGTACGCGCCTTCCACCCCTTCCCCTTCCGCACCGCCGACCGCGAGGGCTTCGCCGCGATGGGCGTCGCCGAGGTGATCCTGCACACGCACGACGTGGCCCGGGCGCTCGGCGTCGCCTACGAGCCGGCCGACCATCTCGCCGACGCCGTGCTCGGCTGGCTGTTCCCGCACGTGCAGCCCGGGCCCGCGGCCTGGCCGACCCTGCTGTGGGCGACCGGCCGGGGCGAACTGCCGGGGCGGGCCCCGGTCACCGAGTGGCGCTGGAACAACAACCTCGTCCTGCCCGCCGAGCGGCTCGATCTGGTCGGACTGCGGCCGGCCGTCGCCCGCGATCTCCGGCTCGGCGGCGACGGGGGGCTGGACTGGCTCGAGGGCGGGCCGTACGAGGGCACGCGGGAGGCCGCCGGCTTCATGGTGAAGGCGTACGAAGGGGGCGTGCACCGGCCGGAGTTCGGGGTCTTCGCACTGGTGCGGAAGGAGGACGGCCGCGCGGTCGGCGGCATCGGCTTCCACGGCGTGCCGGACGAGGACGGCCGGGTGGAGATCGGCTACGACCTGGTGGAGGGCGCCCGCGGCCAGGGCTACGCCACCGAGGCCGTGCGCGCGCTGGCGGACTGGGCGCTGGCCCGGGACGACGTCGCCTCGCTGTTCGCGACCGTGGAGCGGGAGAACACCGCCTCGCAGGCCGTGCTGGGCCGGGCCGGCTTCGCACGGGTCAGCGAGGAGGACGGCAGCGGCGCCGAGTTCGCCTACGAACTGCGGCGCTGAGCGAGCCCCTTGGGCCGGCGCAGCCCCGCCGCGCGCAGCAGCCGCACCACCTCGCGACTGCTGATCTGCACGGCCCCGGCGGCCACCGCGTCCGCGTACCGGTGCGACGGAAGGTCGTAGTGGTCGCGTTCGAAGGCCCGCCGGGGCACGCCGAGCCCGGCGGCGAACACGTGCAGTTCGTCGTAGGAGGCGTCGCTCACCAGGTGCGACCACATGCGGCCGTGGCCGGGCCAGGCCGGCGGGTCGATGTAGACGGTCACGGGCGCCTCATGAGGTGTGCGTCCCGCCCGTGGCCCCGCCGAGCGACCCCACCGAGGCGACCTTGACGCCGGCCTTGTGGCACACCCAGTGCGGGTCGGGGCCCAGTTCCGGCTCGACGTCCAGGGCGTGCGGGTCGCCCGCGCCGCACACCGGGCACAGCGGCCAGCGGCCGTAGCGCTCCAGCAGCGCGTCCTGGACGTCCTGCGCGACGAGCCCGGGCAGGAAGGGCACGCCGTCCGGCCACTGCTCGACCCACCAGCGCCGTTCGGCGACGGAGTCCTCCACCAGTGAGACCACGTCTGCCTCGGCGACCTGGCCCGCGACCAGGTCGGCGAGCACCAGCGCGCGGGCCGTGTGCAGCGCCTGCTCGAGCGGGGTGAATGACTCCATGGTCCCATTGTGCGCACTCTTGACCGCGAGACCGAACCGAAAATATCTTTCATCGGTGACCCAGGACGTGAAGGAAATTTTCGGCAGTCCGGTCGGCTCCCTCGCCGCGAAGGTGCGTACCCTCGCGCCGTCCATGACCCGCTCCATGCAGCGCGTCGCCGAGGCCGTCGCAGGCGATCCGGCCGGCTGCGCCGCCCTCACGGTCACCGGCCTCGCCGAACTGACCGGCACCAGCGAGGCGACGGTCGTCCGCACCGCCCGCCTGCTCGGCTACCCCGGTTACCGCGATCTGCGCCTCGCGCTCGCCGGCCTGGCCGCCCAGCAGCAGTCGGGCCGGGCGCCCGCGATCACGACGGACATCGCGGTGGACGACCCCATCGCCGACGTCGTGACCAAGCTCGCCTACGAGGAGCAGCAGACCCTGGCCGACACCGCCGCCGGGCTCGACACCGCACAGCTCGGCGCGGCCGTCACCGCGCTCGCGGGCGCCCGCCGCACCGATGTGTACGGGATCGGCGCGTCCGGTCTCGTCGCCCAGGACCTGACCCAGAAACTGCTGCGGATAGGGCTCATAGCCCACGCGCACAGCGATCCGCACCTCGCCGTGACCAACGCGGTGCAGCTCCGCTCGGGTGACGTGGCGATCGCCATCACCCACTCGGGTTCCACCGGCGACGTCATCGAGCCGCTCCGGGTCGCGTTCGACCGCGGGGCGACCACCGTCGCCATCACCGGCAGGCCCGACTCGCCGGTGACGCAGTACGCCGACCACGTGCTGACGACGTCCACGTCACGGGAGACGGAGCTGCGGCCCGCCGCGATGTCCTCCCGGACCAGTCAGCTCCTGGTGGTGGACTGCCTGTTCGTCGGGGTGGCACAGCGGACGTACGAGAGTGCGGCGCCCGCGCTGGCCGCGTCCTACGAGGCGCTGGCACACCGGCACCGCTCCACCCCCAGGTGACTGCAAGCACGCGAATCGGAGAGAGCCACCCCCCATGACCTCCCAAGACCTGCGCAGTGAGCTGGAGTCCCTCACCACGGAAGCGTTCCGGCCGGAACTCGCCGAGATCGACCGGCTGCCCACCCTCGACATCGCACGCCTCATGAACGGCGAGGACGCGGGCGTGCCCGCCGCCGTCGCCGCGCGCCTGCCGCAGATCGCGGCGGCCATCGACGCCGTGGCCGAGCGCATGGCCCGCGGCGGGCGCCTGGTCTACGCCGGCGCCGGCACCGCCGGGCGGCTCGGCGTCCTCGACGCCTCCGAGTGCCCGCCGACCTTCAACACCGAGCCCGGCCAGGTGGCCGGTCTGATCGCGGGCGGCCCCGAGGCGATGGTCACCTCGGTCGAGGGCGCCGAGGACTCCGCGGAACTGGCCCGCGAGGACCTCGACGCGCTGAAGATCGGGCCCGAGGACACGGTGGTCGGCATCTCCGCCTCCGGCCGCACCCCGTACGCCGTCGGCGCCGTCGAGCACGCCCGCGCGCTGGGCGCCCTGACCATCGGCCTGTCCTGCAACGAGCACAGCGCGCTCGCGGCCGCCGCCGAGCACGGCATCGAGGTCGTCGTCGGGCCCGAACTGCTCACCGGATCGACCCGGCTGAAGGCAGGCACGGCACAGAAGCTGGTGCTCAACATGCTGTCGACGATCACCATGATCCGGCTGGGGAAGACGTACGGGAACCTGATGGTCGACGTCCGCGCCTCCAACGCCAAGCTGCGGGCCCGTTCCCGCCGCATCGTCTCGCTGGCCACCGGAGCCCCCGACGAGGAGGTCGAGAGGGCGCTCACCGAGGCGGGCGGCGAGGTGAAGAACGCCATCCTGATCGTCCTCGCCGGTGTCGACGGCCCCACGGCCGCCCGCCGCCTGGCGGACTCCGCCGGCCATCTGCGCGCCGCGCTGGGCACGACGGCCACCTGAGCGGGCGCCGGCCGGGGCGTACCACCGCCGCCGGGGCGTACCACCGGCCGCGGGCGCGTTACCGTCGAACTGCCGGCTCCGGCCGGCGCCACCCTGCACCCGGAGAAGCCGAAGGACTGCGCGGACCGACATGAACCACGCCCAGCTCACCGCCCTCGGACGTGCCCTCAGGCTGCTCGGGGAGCACGGGGAGGCCCTGTCCGCCGACACCCCGGACGCCCGGCTGCACGAGGTCAAGGCCGATCTGCGGCGGGCCCTGGACCTGCTGGACGAGACCGTGGGGGCGGGGGCGCCCACCACCCGGTGCCCCGAGCACCCGCACGGCCCCGTCGACAGGAGCGCGCCCGATCTGTGCCTGCTGTGCGAGACCCGGCGCCGGGCCGCCCGGCGCTCGGAGTACCAGAGCGGCGGCCGGGCGCAGGCGGACGCCGCGCCCGCCGCCGGGACCTCTCGGTACGGCGTGCGCGCAGACCGCCCCCAGCCCCAGCAGCGGTGGCTGCCGGAGGCGTGGAACGGGCGGGAGTGGCAGCTGTGCGGGACGCCCCGGCGGGACCGGCGGGAGGCCGAGGCGTACCTCGCCGCCCAGCGGCGCGGCTCCCGGCCGGCGATGGCCTACCGGCTGGTGCACGAGTTCACCGACTACGAGGTGCTGCGGGTGTGGGGGACGCCCGTCCAGGTCGACATCGAGCCGATGGGCAACCTGTAGGCGTCCCCGGGACCACGCCTCAGCTCAGGGACTGCAGCGCGGCCGCGTCGTACGGCTTCAGCTCGTCGAAGCGGTCGCCGAGCACCTTGGCCGCCCACTCGGGGTCCTGCAGCAGGGCGCGGCCGACGGCCACCATGTCGAACTCCTCGGCCTCCAGGCGGTCGAGCAGGTTGTCGATGCCCTTGACCGGGGAGCCCTCGCCCTGGAAGGCGTTGATGAAGTCGCCGTCGAGGCCGACCGAGCCGACGGTGATGACCGGCTTGCCGGTGAGCTTCTTCGTCCAGCCCGCGAGGTTCAGGTCGGAGCCCTCGAACTCGGGGAGCCAGTAGCGGCGGGTGGAGGCGTGGAAGACGTCGACGCCCGCGGCGGCCAGCGGGGCGAGGATCGCCTCCAGCTCCTCGGGGGTCTCGGCGAGGCGGGCGTCGTAGGCCTCCTGCTTCCACTGCGAGAAGCGGAAGATGACCGGGAAGTCCGGGGAGACGGCGGCGCGGACGGCCGCCACGATCTGCGCGGCGAAGGTGGTGCGGGCGACCGGGTCGCCGCCGTAGGCGTCGGTGCGGCGGTTGGTGCCCTCCCACAGGAACTGGTCGAGCAGGTAGCCGTGGGCGCCGTGGATCTCCACGCCGTCGAAGCCGATGCGCTCGGCGTCGGCCGCGGCCTGGGCGAAGGCGCCGATGACGGCGTCGATG
Organism: Streptomyces sp. 1-11; assembly: GCF_007176755.1. Classification (GTDB taxonomy): domain Bacteria; phylum Actinomycetota; class Actinomycetes; order Streptomycetales; family Streptomycetaceae; genus Streptomyces. The sequence goes on along the minus strand of NZ_BJTV01000005.1, from coordinate 141,453 downwards.
TCGTCCTGGGTCATGGGCGTGGCGTCCTCGGTGCCGTCCACGCGCAGCCCGGAGGGGCCGTGGGAGGGGGCGTCCGGGTGGGGGTTCTGGCCCTGCTTGCGGACGGTGCCGATGTGCCAGAGCTGCGGGACGATGGTGCCGCCCGCCTGGTGCACGGCCTCGGCGACCTTCGCCCAGCCGGCGAGCTGCTCCTCGCCGTGGAACCGGGGCACCCGGCTGCTGCCGCCCGCGGACTCGTGGCCGACGTAGGTGCCCTCGGTGACGATCAGGCCGACGCCGGCGGCGGCGCGCCGGGCGTAGTAGGAGACCACGTCCTCGCCGGGGACGCCGCCGGGGGAGAACATCCGGGTCATCGGCGCCATCACGATGCGGTTGGGGACGGTCAGACCGCCCAGGGTGATGGGGCGGGAGAGGATCTGGGCCGCGCGGGAGGCGGGGGGCGGCGTGACGGTCACGTGGGGGCTCCTCGGTGACGACTCGGTTGACCGATTGGTATGTGCGCACGCATTGTTGCAGCTCCTTAAGCAAACCTCCCAGGGGCGGTGGCGCATTCCGCCGGCGGCCGAGCGGCGCTGTGATCCCGGACACGCCCGAGGGCGGCACCCCCTGCCACAGACAGGGGGTACCGCCCTCGGAAAGGACAGGCCGATCCGCGTGGGATCAGAAGTCCATGTCACCGCCCGGCATGCCGCCCGGAGCGGCCGCGGCGGCCTTCTCCGGCTTGTCGGCGATGACGGCCTCGGTGGTGAGGAACAGCGCGGCGATGGAGGCGGCGTTCTGCAGCGCGGAACGGGTCACCTTCGCCGGGTCGATGATGCCCTCGGCGACCAGGTCGACGTACTCGCCGGTCGCGGCGTTCAGGCCGTGGCCCGGGGTCAGGTTGCGCACCTTCTCCACCACGACACCGCCCTCGAGGCCGGCGTTGACGGCGATCTGCTTCAGCGGGGCCTCGAGCGCGAGCTTCACGGCCTGGGCGCCGGTCGCCTCGTCACCCTCGAGCTCCAGCTTCTCGAAGACCTGGGAGGCCTGCAGCAGGGCCACGCCACCACCGGCGACGATGCCCTCCTCGACGGCGGCCTTCGCGTTGCGGACGGCGTCCTCGATGCGGTGCTTGCGCTCCTTGAGCTCCACCTCGGTGGCGGCGCCGGCCTTGATGACCGCGACACCGCCGGCGAGCTTCGCCAGGCGCTCCTGCAGCTTCTCGCGGTCGTAGTCCGAGTCGCTGTTCTCGATCTCGGCGCGGATCTGGTTCACACGGCCGTTGACCTGCTCCGAGGAGCCGGCACCGTCGACGATGGTGGTCTCGTCCTTGGTGATGACGACCTTGCGGGCGCGGCCCAGGAGGTCCAGGGTCGCGTTCTCCAGCTTGAGGCCGACCTCCTCGGAGATGACCTCGCCGCCCGTGAGGATGGCGATGTCGCCGAGCATGGCCTTGCGGCGGTCGCCGAAGCCCGGGGCCTTGACGGCGACGGACTTGAAGGTGCCGCGGATCTTGTTCACGACCAGGGTCGACAGGGCCTCGCCCTCGACGTCCTCGGCGATGATCAGCAGCGGCTTGCCCGACTGCATGACCTTCTCCAGCAGCGGGAGCAGGTCCTTGACGGAGCCGATCTTGGAGTTGGCGATGAGGATGTACGGGTCCTCGAGCGACGCCTCCATGCGCTCCATGTCGGTGGCGAAGTAGGCGGAGATGTAGCCCTTGTCGAAGCGCATGCCCTCGGTGAGCTCGAGCTCGAGGCCGAAGGTGTTGCTCTCCTCGACGGTGATGACGCCTTCCTTGCCGACCTTGTCCATGGCCTCGGCGATGAGCTCGCCGATCTGGGTGTCGGCGGCGGAGATGGACGCGGTGGAGGCGATCTGCTCCTTGGTCTCGACGTCCTTCGCCTGCTCCAGCAGGGCGGCGGAGACGGCCTCGACGGCCTTCTCGATACCGCGCTTCAGGGCCATCGGGTTGGCGCCGGCGGCCACGTTGCGCAGGCCTTCCTTGACCAGGGCCTGGGCCAGCACGGTCGCGGTGGTCGTACCGTCGCCGGCGACGTCGTCCGTCTTCTTGGCGACTTCCTTGACCAGCTCGGCGCCGATCTTCTCGTACGGGTCCTCGAGCTCGATCTCCTTGGCGATGGAGACACCATCGTTGGTGATCGTGGGGGCGCCCCACTTCTTCTCGAGGACGACGTTGCGGCCCTTGGGGCCGAGCGTCACCTTGACGGCGTCCGCGAGCTGGTTCATGCCGCGCTCGAGGCCGCGCCGCGCCTCCTCGTCGAACGCGATGATCTTGGCCATGTGAAGTGGTCCCTCCAGGACTGGGGGTGATTCCTTCGGACCGCGCCCGCGCCCGCGACGGACGGCTCGCCTGCCGCGTGGTTCCTTGCCCCACTTGGCCTGCGGGCCTCACCGACCCGGTCCTCACTGTCACTCTCACCTTCAGAGTGCTAACGCCAATGATTAGCACTCGGCATGGTCGAGTGCAAGCGCCTTCGGGGTTGCGGGGCGCTGTCAGCCCCCGGCGAACAGGGGGGCGCGCGGCCCGGGCGCGTGGGCGCCCCCGCCCCGGCGCGCGCGGGGGCGCGCCGGGCACGGCGAAGGGCCCGCACCCTGTGCGAGGTGCGGGCCCTTCGTGCAAGAAACGTTCAGGCGCTGAGGCGAACCATGTCGGCCTGCGGGCCCTTCTGGCCCTGCGAGATCTCGAACTCCACCCGCTGGCCCTCTTCCAGGGTGCGGTAGCCGTCCATCTGAATGGCGCTGTAGTGGACGAATACGTCCGCACCACCGTCGACCGCGATGAAGCCGTACCCCTTCTCCGCGTTGAACCACTTGACGGTGCCCTGAGCCATGCCTAACTCCCCTATTACTGGCCCTTGCACAGATCCACACTTCGCGGACCCGGGTCAGACCTCACCCCCCATTGGCCGGGGGCGTGCGCCGGAACGCGTCGACCGCCGCTGAATGTATCTGCCCAACTGCCGTCTGCAACAGGTCAATCGGACGAGAAATATGGACGCGAACGGTCCGGAATGTAGCGTGAATTCGCCCGAATTCAGGGCAAGTCGGGCCCCATAAAATACGCAAAAGCCGCAGAGAGAGCCCGCACTTTGGCTGTTTCTTGTCGGGTGCACCGCGGTGAATCCAAGACTCCCGGCCAACGATCCGGGGGCGGGTTCCCCAACTCTACCGTGCTCAATCAATCAGAATGGCCCCCTCCGCTTCTCTCGCGGAGGGGGCCATTCAATGAACAATCGGTAACCGGCGTTACCGAAGGTAATGATCGGTCATTCTGTCAGCCGCCGGCGACGGCCGGAATGATCGAGACGCCGGCGCCGTCCGGCGTCGCGGTCTGCAGGCCCTGCTCGAAACGGACATCGTCGTCGTTCACGTACACGTTGACGAAGCGGCGCAGCTTGCCCTGGTCGTCCAGCACGCGGGCGGCGATCCCGGTGTGGTTCTTCTCCAGGCTCTCGATGACCTCGGCGAGGGTGGCGCCCTCGGCCGCGACCTCGGCCTGCCCGCCGGTGTAGGTGCGCAGGATGGTGGGGATGCGAACGGTCACGCTCATGCGAGGCCAGCCTCTCGGAAGGAGTCCAGGTTCGGGCGGATGGTGGCGGTGAGGCCGGTGCCGGCCACCGCGTCGAGGGTCTTGAGGCCGTCGCCGGTGTTGAGGACGACGGTGGTCTTCGCCGGGTCCAGGACCCCGTCCTTGATCAGCTTGCGGGTGACGCCGACGGTCACCCCGCCCGCCGTCTCCGCGAAGATGCCCTCGGTGCGGGCCAGCAGCTTGATGGCGTCCACGATCTCCTCGTCCGTCACGTCCTCCACCGCGCCGCCGGTGCGGCGCGCGATGTCCAGGACGTACGGCCCGTCGGCCGGGTTGCCGATGGCGAGGGACTTGGCGATGGTGTCCGGCTTCTGCGGCCGCACGACGTCGTGGCCCGCCTTGTACGCGGTCGACACCGGCGAGCAGCCCGCGGCCTGGGCGCCGAAGATCTTGTACGGCCGGTCCTCGACCAGGCCGAGCTCGATCAGCTCCCGCAGACCCTTGTCGATCTTGGTGAGCTGGGAGCCGGAGGCGATCGGGACCACGATCTGGTCCGGCAGCCGCCAGCCGAGCTGCTCGCAGATCTCGTACGCCAGCGTCTTGGAGCCCTCGGCGTAGTACGGCCGCAGGTTGACGTTGACGAAGCCCCAGCCCTCGCCGGCCGGGTCGCCGATCAGCTCGGAGCAGAAGCGGTTCACGTCGTCGTAGTTGCCCTCGATGCCGACGAGTTCGCCGCCGTAGACCGCGGCCATGACGACCTTGCCCTGCTCCAGGTCGTGCGGGATGAACACGCAGGAGCGGAAGCCGGCCCGGGCGGCGGCGGCGCCGACGGCGCCGGCCAGGTTGCCGGTGGAGGAGCAGGACAGGGTGGTGAAGCCGAAGGCGCGCGCGGCCTCCAGGGCCTGGGCGACGACGCGGTCCTTGAAGGAGTGCGTCGGGTTGCCGGAGTCGTCCTTCACGTACAGCCCGCCGGTGACGCCCAGCTCGGCGGCCAGGTTGTCGGCCTTGACGAGCTTGGTCCAGCCCGGGTTGATGTTGGGCTTGTCGGCCACGTCGGCGGGGACGGGCAGCAGGGGCGCGTAGCGCCAGATGTTCGCGGGGCCCGCCTCGATGCGCCGGCGCAGCTCTTCGGCGTCGTAGCCGGAGAAGTCGTAGGCGATCTCCAGCGGGCCGAAACACTCCTCGCACGCGAAGACCGGTCCGAGGGGTACCCGGTGGCCGCATTCGCGACAGCTCAGTGCAGCGGCGGGGCCGAGGTCGACGGCGGGATTGCTGGTGCTTGCAACTGTCTGCACAGCCATGGAGGCGAGGCCCTTTCTCCTCATCTTCCTCACGACGCATCTCGCCGTGAGACGGATTTGGCACCTTCCCTGGCCGGGAGCCTCGCGCGAACGAGTGCGGCTCAGGGGGGTTGCCGGGGCTTCATCGGGCCGTGTCCCTCTGCCCCTCTGGATGAGCGGTATTCGGTTGTGAACGCCGGGCGACCCCCGACATGCGATGGTCATCGGCGTTGTTCAAGACTGTAACCGACGGCCGGGACAGTTGAGACAGTCGTCCGAACCGCGAGATGCATCACTCCCGTGAGGTGTGATCACGACAGTGAGGAGCCCCAGACCGTGCTGGAAGAAGTCGAGCGCTGGCTGGCCACCCGCTCCTGGTCCGTGGCCGACCGTCCGCTGCACGGGGTCCTGGCCGCCAAGCAGCGCACCGGACTGTCCGTCTCCGTCGTCCTGCCCGCGCTCAACGAGGAGGAGACGGTCGGCGAGATAGTCGCCGCCGTCCGCCGGGACCTCATGCGCCGGGCCCCGCTGGTCGACGAGCTGGTCGTCGTCGACTCCGGCTCCACCGACCGCACCGCCCAGGCCGCCGCCGCGGCCGGCGCCCGGGTGGTGCACCGCGACGCCCTACTGCCGCGCATACCGGCCGTCCCCGGCAAGGGCGAGGTGCTGTGGCGCTCGCTGCTGGCGACGAGCGGGGACATCGTCTGCTTCGTCGACGCCGACCTGCGGGAGTTCTCCTCCGACTTCGTGCTGGGCATCGTCGGCCCGCTGCTCACCGACCCGGACGTCGACCTGGTCAAGGCGATGTACGACCGCCCGCTCGGGGGCGCCGCCGGGCAGGGCGGCCGGGTCACCGAGCTGATGGCCCGGCCGCTGCTGAACATGCACTGGCCGCAGCTCGCCGGGTTCGTGCAGCCGCTGGGCGGGGAGTACGCGGCCCGCCGCTCGCTGCTGGAGCGGCTTCCGTTCCCGGTGGGCTACGGGGTGGAGCTCGGCATGCTGGTGGACGCGCTGCACCTGGTGGGCCTCGACGCACTGGCCCAGGTGGACGTGGGCGTGCGCAGGCACCGGCACCAGGACGGGCAGGCGCTCGGCCGGATGGCCGCGGCGATCTACCGCACCGCTCAGCTCCGGCTGGCCCGCGGCCACCTCGTGCGGCCCTCGCTCACCCAGTTCGAGCGGGGCGAGGACGGGTTCGAGCCGCGCACCTACCCGGTGGACACCGAGGAGCGGCCGCCGATGGCGGAGATCGCGGAGTACGCGCACCGCAGGGTGGCCTGAACCCGCACCGCAGGGCGGCCTGAGCCGCCGGGCGGGCGGGGCGCCGGGCGGGCGCCGCGGACGGGGGAAGAACGGCTGTATACAGCCCCCTTCCCGGGCGGAGCGTACGTTTGAGCGTTTCCGGGCCGGGCTAGGTTGAGAGTCATGTCTTCCACGCACGCCGCTGAGGTGCTGGTCGCGTCCAACCGCGGCCCGGTTTCGTACGAGGTGCTCGAGGACGGCTCGCTGCGCGCCAAACGGGGCGGGGGCGGGCTGGTCTCGGGACTGTCGGCCATCGGGCCGGACACCAACGCGGTGTGGGTCTGCGCCGCGCTCGGCGACGGCGACCGGGAGGCGGCACGGCGGGCCGGGGGCGGCCTGCTGCCGGCCGAGGACACCGGCGGGCAGCACGTGCGGATGCTGGACATCGACGCGTCCGTGCACCACGACGCCTACAACGGCATCGCCAACTCGGTGCTCTGGTTCGTCCACCACATGCTCTACCAGACCCCGCTTGAGCCGGTCCTCGACGCGGAGTTCCGCCGCCAGTGGGCCTCCTACCAGGCGTACAACCGGGCGTTCGCCGAGGCGCTGGCGCAGGAGGCGGCCGAGGGCGCCGCGGTGCTGATCCAGGACTACCACCTGGCCCTCGCCCCCCGCATGCTCCGCCAGCTCCGCCCCGATCTGCGCATCGGCCACTTCTCGCACACCCCCTGGGCCCCGCCGGACTACTTCCGGCTGCTGCCCGACGACATCGCCGCCGAGCTGCTGACCGGCATCCTCGGCGCGGACCGCGCGGCGTTCCTGACGCAGCGCTGGGCGGACGCGTTCACGGACTGCTGCCACGCGGTGCTCGGACCCGGCATCCCGTCCGGCACCAGGATCGGGGTGCACGGGCTCGGCGCGGACGCCGACTTCCTGCGCGAGCGGGCGCACCGGGCGGACGTGGACGAGCGGATGACGGCGCTGCGCGCTGAGGTCGGCGAGGGGCGCCGGACCATCGTCCGGGTGGACCGCACCGAGCTGTCCAAGAACATCGTGCGCGGGCTGCTGGCGTACCGGCAGCTGCTGGAGAGCCGTCCCGAGTGGCGCGAGCGGGTGGTGCACATCGCGTTCGCCTACCCCTCGCGGCAGGACCTGGAGATCTACCGCGACTACACGGCCGAGGTGCGGCGGGTCGCGGAGGAGATCAACTCCCGCTACGGGACGCCCGGCTGGACGCCGGTGGTGCTGCACGTCAAGGACGACTTCGCCCGCTCCCTGGCCGCGTACCGGCTCGCGGACGTGGCGCTGGTCAACCCGATCCGGGACGGCATGAACCTGGTCGCCAAGGAGGTGCCGGTCGTCTCCGACGAGGGGTGCGCGCTGGTGCTCTCACGGGAGGCCGGGGCGTACGAGGAGCTGGGCGAGGACGCGATCGTGGTGAACCCGTACGACGTCGTGGGGACGGCGGAGGCGCTGCACGCCGCGCTGGGCATGTCCCCGGGCGAGCGGGCCGAGCGGTCGAAGAGGCTGGCGGCCGCGGCGACCGCGCTGCCGCCCGAGCGGTGGTTCCTGGACCAGCTCGACGCGCTGACCGGCTGAGGAGTCCGGCGGCGGGGCCGCGTCAGCCGAGCCTCGCCGCCAGTGCGCCCAGGAGCGCGACCACGCCCTGCGGGCCGTCGACCACCAGGTCGGCCCGTTCGGCCAGTTCCGTGACCTCGGTGCTGCCGCTGCAGACCAGCAGGCCGGGGATGCCCTCGGAACGCAGTTCGGTCACGGCCGCGAAGGCGGGGAGGTCGCCGAGGTCGTCGCCCGCGTAGAGGACGGACCCGGCGGCGGTGCGGCGGACGTGGTCGAGGAGGGCGACGCCCTTGTCCATGCCGGGCGGCCGCAGCTCGAGCACCAGCCGGCCGGGTTCGACGATCAGGCCGTGCCGCGCTGCCAGCTCGGCGAGGGGTGCGCGCAGGGCCTCGAAGGCGGCCTGGGGGTCGTCGGCGCGGCGGGTGTGCACGGCGACGGCCCGGCCCTTGTCCTCGGTCCAGGTGCCGCGCCCGGCGCCGGCCCGCTCCAGCAGCCGGGGCAGCTCGGCGCGGACCGCGGCCACACCGGGGTGCGGCGGGGGCGCGGTGACCTCGCCGGTCGCGGCGTCCCAGCGCTCGGCGCCGTAGTGGCCGAGGACGGTGAGGTGCTCCAGACCCGGCACGTCCGCGAAGCCGCCGTAGCGCACCGCGACCTCGGCGGGCCGGCCGGTGATCACGGCGACGGAGGCCACCTCGGGGGCGAGCGCGGCGAGCGCGGGGACGGTGCCGGGGTGGGCGCGGGCCTGTTCGGGGTCGGCGACGATCGGGGCGAGCGTGCCGTCGAAGTCGAGGCCGATCACCGCCGCGCGGGGCTTGGCCAGCAGCGCGTGCAGTCCGTCGCGGCCGGCCTGGGTCGCCGGGGTCGGCAGGAGGTCCATACAGGGACACTATCCGGCGGGGGCCCGGGTCACTCCTGGAGCTTCTGCCCCGCTCGGCGCCGGGGTGTCAGCGCTCCGCGCGGCGGGCGTCGCGCACCCGGCGCAGGCGGTTGACCGTCACCGGGTCCAGGGCGAGCGCCCGTGCGTCGTCCAGGAGGGCGTTGAGGAGCTGGTAGTAGCGCACCGGGGCGAGGCCCAGCTCCTCGCGGATCGCGCGCTCCTTCGCGCCGGGGCCGGAAAAGCCCCGGCGTTCCAGCGCGAGGATGGCCTGTTCGCGGCTGCCCAGTTCCTCCATGGGGGCAACCGTAGCGCCGGGCACCGACAGCTGGCTCAGTTGACGTCGGCGCTGTCCGCGGCGGCGGCCGTCGACTGCAGCCGGGACAGGACGTCGGCGGGGCTGCCGCCGGGGGCGACCGCCTTGCCGATGTCCTTCTTCACGGCGGCGCTGACCGAGGCCCACGAGGTCTTGCCGACCGGATAGAGCTGGGAGACCGGCAGTTCGTCGAGGAAGGGGCGCAGCGCCTTGTCGGCGGCCGCGTCCGAGGCGGACATGGCGCTGGACGCGGAGTCGGTGACCGGCAGCAGCCCATACTCGCGGGAGAAGGCGAGGACGTTCTTCTTCTCGTAGACGAAGTCGAGGAAGTCGCCGATCTCGCGGGCGTGCCCGTTCTGCCTGAAGCCCATCATCCAGTCGGTGACGCCCATGGAGGCCTTGGTCCGGCCGGTGCGCCCCGGCATCGGGACGGTGCCGAACTTCACGCCCTTCCTGGCCGCCTGCTGGATCAGCGTGGGGTGGCCGTTGAGCATGCCCACCTGGCCGTCGGCGAAGGCGGCGAAGGCGTCCGCGCGGTTCAGTTTCCCGGGGGCGACGGGGCCGGTCAGGCCCTTGCCGACCAGGTCGTCCCGGAGCCAGGTGAAGGTCTCCACGTTCTTCGCGGAGTCGATGCTGTAGGCGCCGGCGTCGTCGGTGTAGCCGTCGCCGCCGCCCAGCAGCCACTGCATGGTCTCGGCCTGCGCCTCCTCCGGGCCGAGCGGCAGCGCGTAGGGGTACTTCACGCCCTTGTCCTTGAGCGCGCGGGCGTCGGCGGCCAGTTCGTCCCAGGTGGCGGGCGGGGTGATGCCAGCCTCGTCGAAGAGGGTCCTGTTGTAGAAGAGCACCCGGGTGGAGGCCGCGAACGGGATGCCGTACTGCACGTGCTTCCACTGGCCGGCGTCGGAGAGCGCGGAGGGGAAGTCGGCCTGGGTGCGGATGGAGAGCAGGTCGGAGGCCTGGTAGAGCTTGTCCGCGGCCGCGTAGTCGGCGTAGGCGCCGATCTGGGCCAGGTCGGGGGCGTGCCCGGCGTCGACCATCTCCTTGACCTTGCGGTCGACGTCGTTCCAGGAGTAGACGCTGACCTCGACCTTCACCCCGTGCGCGGCTCCGTACTCCTTGGCCAGCGCGTCCCAGTACTTCTGGGAGCCGTTCGCCGCCGAGTCGCCGTAGTCGGCCGCGACGAGTCTGAGGGTCACGTCGGAGCCCGTGCTCCCGCAGCCGCCGAGGACCGCCGTCATGCCCAGTGCGGACATCACCGCGATCGTTCCTGCCGTACGCCGACGCACCCTCAAAGCCCCAACCCTGCCGTCTGACCGTTCAACATGTGGACACGTAAGGTCTACACCACGTGAGTGGACTAGACCTCTTGTGGGTCAGGGGGCCACACTGTCCCCCGTGAGACATGTCATCGCCCTGGACGTGGGCGGTACCGGGATGAAGGCCGCCCTCGTCGGTGACGACGGCGCGCTGCTGCACCGCGCCCGCCGGGCGACGGGGCGCGAGCGCGGGCCGGACGCGGTGGTCGGGACGATCCTCGGCTTCGCCGCCGAGCTGCGCGCGTACGGCCTGGAGACCTTCGGCGAGCCGGCCGCGGCGGCCGGCATCGCGGTCCCCGGCATCGTCGACGACGAGCGCGGCATCGCCGTGTACGCCGCCAACCTCGGCTGGCGGGACGTCCCGCTGCGCGCGCTGCTCGCCGAGCGGCTCGGCGTCCCGGTGGCACTCGGCCACGACGTGCGCACCGGCGGCCTCGCGGAGGGGCGGATCGGCGCGGGCAAGGGCGCCGACCGGTTCCTGTTCGTGCCGCTGGGCACCGGGATCGCCGGCGCGATCGGCGTCGACGGCCGGGTGGAGGCCGGCGCGCACGGCTTCGCCGGCGAGATCGGGCACATCGTCGTACGGCCCGGCGGCACACCGTGTCCCTGCGGGCAGCACGGCTGTCTGGAGCGGTACGCCTCCGCCTCCGCCGTCAGCGAGGCGTGGGCGGCGGCCTGCGGAGACCCGGAGGCGGACGCGGCCGACTGCGCCGAGGCCGTCGCGTCCGGTGATCCGAACGCCGTCCGGGTGTGGCAGGAGGCGGTGGACGCGCTCGCCGACGGGCTGGTCACCGCGCTCACCCTGCTGGACCCGCGCACGCTGATCATCGGCGGCGGCCTGGCCGAGGCGGGGGAAGTGCTGTTCCAGCCGCTGCGGGACGCCGTCCGGCGCCGGGTCACCTTCCAGAAACTGCCGTCCATCGTCCCCGCCGCCCTCGGCGACACCGCCGGCTGCCTGGGCGCGGGACTTCTCGCCCGGGATCTCCTCGACTCCACCGACCCCACGACCGACCCCACGGAGGTAACCGCCTGATGGCTCCCAGCTTGGTACTCGCAGGTGCTCGGGTGGTACTGCCCACCGAAGTGGTGGACGACGGGCGCGTGGTCGTGGAGGGCACGAGGATCACCGCGGCCGGCCCGGCGGACGCCGTGAGCGCCCCGGCCGGCGCCGAGGTGATCGACGTGAGCGGTCACTGGCTGGTCCCGGGTTTCGTGGACATCCACAACCACGGCGGCGGCGGGGCGTCCTTCTCCGGCACGGCCGAGGAGATCCTCACCGCCGTCCGCACCCACCGGCGGCACGGCACCACCACGCTGGTCGCCTCCACGGTCACCGACGAGATGGACCTGCTGGTCCGGCAGGCCGGGCTGCTGAGCGAGCTGGCCGAGCAGGGGGACATCGCGGGCATCCACTTCGAGGGACCGTTCATCTCGCCGTGCCGCAAGGGCGCGCACTCCGAGGAACTGCTGCGCGACCCCGACCCGGGCGAGGTGCGCAAGCTGATCGACGCCGGGCGCGGCCGGGCGCGGATGGTCACGCTGGCGACCGAGCTGCCGGGCGGCATCGACTCGGTGCGGCTGCTCGCCGAGCACGGGGTGATCGCGGCGGTCGGGCACACGGACGCCACCTACGAGCAGACCGTCGCGGCCGTCGACGCGGGCGCCACGGTCGCCACCCACCTCTTCAACGCCATGCCCCCGCTGGGCCACCGCGCCCCCGGCCCGATCGCCGCCCTGCTGGAGGACGAGCGGGTCACCGTCGAGCTGATCAACGACGGCACCCATCTGCACCCGGCCGCGCTGGAGCTGGCGTTCCGTCACGCGGGCGCCGGGCGGGTCGCGTTCATCACCGACGCCATGGACGCGGCCGGCATCGGCGACGGCCGCTACATGCTCGGCCCGCTGGAGGTCGAGGTCAGCGAGGGCGTGGCCCGGCTGGTGCACGGCGGCTCGATCGCCGGTTCCACGCTGACCCTGGACCGCGCGTTCAAGCGGGCGGTGACGGTCGACGGGCTGCCGGTGCCGGACGCCGTCACCGCGCTGTCCGCCAACCCGGCCCGGCTGCTGGGGATGTCCGACCACATCGGCTCCCTGGAGCCCGGCAAGGACGCCGACCTGGTGCTGCTGGACGCGGACTTCGACCTCAAGGGCGTGCTGCGCCAGGGAGAATGGGTCGTCGCGCCCCGACTGCCCTGATCCGTCCCGGCGTCCGGAGACGGCGGCCGACCCGCGCACTGGGCCGGCCGCCGTCTCTTTGGCATGATCAGGTCCCCGCAAACCGATGACGCGACGGACTTCGAGGGAGGTCGGACCGGGTGCTCCTCACGGTCACGCTGAACACCGCTCTCGACATCACCTACCGCGTGGGGTCGCTGCGGCCGCACACCTCGCACCGGGTCTCCCAGGTCATCGAACGGCCGGGCGGCAAGGGCGTGAACGTGGCCCGTGTGCTGGCCGCCCTCGGCCACGAGGTGACGGCGACCGGTTTCGCCGGCGGCCCCACCGGCCGGGTGCTGCGCGAACTCCTCGCGCGGACACCCGGGGTGACGGACGCGCTGATGCCGATCGGCGGGGCCACCCGGCGCACGGTCGCCGTGGTGGACGAGCGGACCGGCGACACCACCCAGCTCAACGAGCCCGGCCCGCAGATCTCCCCGGCCGAGTGGGCCGCCTTCCAGGACCGGTACGCCGAACTGCTCGGCGGCGCCTCGGCGGTGGCGCTGTCCGGCAGCCTCCCGCCCGGCCTGCCGGTGGGCGCGTACGCGGGTCTGATACGCGCGGCCCGCGCCCGCGGTGTCCCGGTGCTGCTGGACACCAGCGGGGAGCCGCTGCGCCGCGGGGTCGCGGCCCGGCCCGACATCATCAAGCCGAACTCCGACGAGCTGGCCGAACTCACCGGCTCGCACGAGCCATCGCGCGCCACCCAGGACGCCCGGCGGCGCGGCGCCCGCGCGGTGGTCGCCTCCCTCGGCCCGGACGGCCTGCTCGCCGCCACCCCCGAGGGCCGCTGGCGCGCCGCCCCGCCCGCCCGCGTCCACGGCAACCCGACGGGCGCCGGCGACTCGGCGGTCGCGGGCCTGCTGTCGGGACTCGTGGAACAACTCCCCTGGCCGGACCGGCTGACCCGGGCGGCGGCCCTGTCGGCGGCGACCGTACGGGCGCCCGGGGCGGGGGAGTTCGACCCCGGGACCTACGCGGAACTGCTGGGGCGGGTCGCGGTGACCGGAGTGGTCAGCGCGGCATGAGGACCCGCGGGCCCTCGCCCTCGGCGCCCTAGCTCTTGACCTGGCCCTTCTTGATCCAGAGCTGGTCCAGCAGGGCGTCGCACTTGTCGCCGGGCTGGCAGGAGATGGAGACCGTGTTGTGGCCCTTCTCGAGCGTGGGCCAGACGAACGTCGTGGTCCAGCCCTTGGAGAAGTCGCCGTCGTTGGTGTGGGTGTAGTTCTTCAGCGGCAGCTTCGTCGCGAACGGCTTGCCGTTGACGGTGACCGTCATCGCCTGGTCCTCGCCGACCACGCTGAAGTGCGCGAAGAGGGTGTAGGCGCCCTGCTCGGGAACGTTGTCGAACGTCCAGGTGACCGAGGACCCCACGCTGTTCAGGCCGCCCACGTACGTGCCGCCCGCGGCCTGGGCGCCCTTGACGTCCGAGGCCTTGGCGGCGTTGCCGGCGAGCTGGAGGGCGGCGGCGTCGGCCTTCGGCAGTTCGCCGGACGGCGCCGAGGCGCTGTTCGACGGGCTGGGCTCGCTGCTCTGCGACTGGGCCGGGGAGGCGTCCGCCTGGTTTCCGGACTTGTCGTCGCCGGTGTTGCCGTTGATCATCGCCACGCCGATGCCGATGACGACCGCGGCGACCACCGCGATCGCGCCGATCAGCAGGCCCTTGGTGTTCGGGCCGCGCCGCCCGCCGCCACCGCCGGCCGGCGCCATGGACTGCCGTCCCGACGGGGCGCCGCCGGGCAGCGTCTCCGGTGCCTGGTAGTGGGCGTTCGGCTGGCCGTAGCCACCCTGCTGCTGCGGGGCCGCGGTCTGCTGCTGGCCGTAGCCGGCCTGCGGCTGGGCGTACTGGCGCTCGCCGACCGCACGCACTCTGCTGACCGAGTTCGGATAGCCGTAGCCACCCGTCGGCGGCTGGGCCCCTCGGGCCTGGCCGTCGGCGTACAGATAGCCGAACGGGTCGTCGTCCTCGGGCGTGCTCGCGCCGTTGTCGCCGGGCGTCATCCCTTGGTACTCCTCAACAGGTGCGGGTGGATGCGATACGGGTGTGGAATGGCGAGCCTACCCGCTCCGACTGGGCCAAACGGGTGACTCGCATCGCATCAACTCACTGACCTGCGATTCATCCGGCACGCCGGTGCTGTTTGGGACGAGATCGTTTCTCTACGTACATCCGCTCGTCGGCGGACTTCAGCACTTCGTCCGCCGTCATCCCGCAGTGCGCCCAGCCGATGCCGAAGCTCGCGCCCACCCGGACCGCCCGGCCCTCGGCGCGGATGGGCTGGATGATCTCGTTGCGCAGGCGCACGGCGAGGTCCTGGGCGTCGGCCTTGCCGAGACCGTCGGCGAGGATCACGAACTCGTCGCCGCCGAGCCGGGCGACCGTGTCCCCGTCGCGCACCCCGCGGGTCAGCCGCCGGGCGACCTCGATGAGCACCGCGTCGCCCGCGTTGTGGCCGAACCTGTCGTTGATCGACTTGAAGCCGTCCAGGTCGCAGAAGAGGACCGCGAGCCCCTTGGCGCCGTCGTCGTGGGCGCCCTCCGGGGCGACGGTGTGGACGTGGTGGTCGTAGCCGTCGAAGGCCTCGGCGCCCTGCGCGAAGTCGAAGCCGTGCCCGGGCGGGGCGTCGAAGGCGGGGTGGCCGTAGGCCGCGTCCAGGGACTCCAGCGCGCCGGCGTGGGCCGGCCGGTGGCACAGGCGCGCGGAGAGCCTGGAGCGCAGCTCGGCGGAGTTCGGCAGGCCGGTCAGCGAGTCGTGGGAGGCGCGGTGGGCGAGCTGCAGCTCGCGGCGCTTGCGCTCCTCGATGTCCTCGACGTGGGTCAGCAGGAAGCGGGGCCCGTCGGCGGCGTCGGCGACGACGCTGTTGCGCAGGCTCACCCAGACGTAGCTGCCGTCGCGGCGGCCCAGGCGCAGCTCGGCCCGGCCGCCCTCGGCGGACGTCCGCAGCAGGGTGCCGATGTCCTCGGGGTGGACCAGGTCGGAGAAGGAGTAGCGGCGCATCGCGGAGGCGGGCCGGCCGAGCAGCCGGCACAGGGCGTCGTTGGTGCGCAGGATGCGGCCGTGCTGGTCGCCGCCCATCTCGGCGATCGCCATGCCGGAGGGCGCGTACTCGAAGGCCTGCCGGAAGCTCTCCTCGCTGGCCCTGAGCGCCTGCTGCTCGCGCTCCAGGCGGACCAGGGCGCGCTGCATGTTGGACCGCAAGCGCGCGTTGCTGATCGCGATGGCGGCCTGGAAGGCGTACATCTGCAGGGCCTCGCGGCCCCAGGCGCCGGGGTGCCGGCCGTTGCGCGGCCGGTCCACGGATATGACGCCGAGCAGCTCGCCGGAGGAGTTGCCCTGCGCCCCGGGCGTGTACATCGGGGCGAAGAGACGGTCGGCGGGGTGCCACTCGTCCTCGAAGCGGGGAGCGGGGCCGTCGGTGTACCACTGCGGGACGTCGTCGTCGTCCAGCACCCAGCCCTCGGTGTGGGGTATGAACACCAGGTCGCCCCACTGCTCGCCCATGGTCAGACGCCGTTCCCAGGAGTCCCGGGAGCCGACCCGGCCGGTGATCAGGGACTCGGCGGCGGAGTTGCCGGAGAAGGCGGCGACGACGAGGTCCCCGTCGGGCCGCACCAGGTTCACGCACGCCAGCTCGTACCCGAGAGCGCCCACGGCGCCGTCGGCGACGGTCTGCAGGGTGTCCGCCAGGCTGCGCGCCGTGTTCATGTCGGCCATGACCTGGTGAAGCTGCCGCAGGGACGCAAGGCGGACATACGGCTCCGACTCGGTCTCCATGCTCGCCCTCCCCCCGAGACCTCGCAGCGCGTCAAGGGCTGTCTCTGGCGCTTCCCTACCGTGCGTCCCGTCGTCTCTCAGTGGTCTTCAGCCACTGAATCACAGCGCGCTGCCCACTCGGTACACAGGGTCAACAATATCTGCCCCTTGTGACTCAAGTCACAGGGGAACGTGAACAATTGAGTGGAGTTTCTGCGTTTTCCCTGTGCGTTTCCTGAACGCAAACTTTGTCGTCGTGTGCACATGATGCACGAACCGTCACGTCGTGGTCCCCCGGTCCTAGGACCCGGCTCGGGCCAGGGCCCGATGCGGCGCGCTTGGCGCGGAGATTAGCGTGCAGGGTGTGCTGAACACCTCCTCCACCACCACCGCCACAGCCGCTTCCGGGCATGCTGAGGGGGTGAGCAACGACGAGTTCCGGGCCGCCATGTCCCGGCTGGCCGCGGGCGTGGTCCTGGTGACCGCGCAGGAACCGCCGCTGGACCCCGACGACCCGGGCGCGCCGGTCGGCGAGGACGTCGGCATGACCGCCACCGCCTTCATGTCCGTCTCGCTGGACCCGCCGCTGGTGCTGGTCAGCCTGCGCGAGGGCTCGCGCATGGACGACCTGCTGGACGAACAGCCGCTGTGGGCGGTATCGGTGCTCGCCGAGAGCCAGCGCCACATCGCCGGGCGCTTCGCCATGAAGGGCCGCATCAGCGACCGGCTGCTCTTCCAGGACCTGCCCCGGGCGCGCGGTGAGATCACCGGCGCCCCGCTGCTGGACGGCGCGCTGGCCACCCTGGAGTGCCGCACCGAGCAGCGGGTGACGGCGGGCGACCACACCCTCGTCATCGGCCGGGTGCTGTCCGCGCGGGTGCCGGGCGCCGAGGGCGGCCCGCTGATGTACTTCCGCGGCCGCTACCGCCAGTTGGGCTGACGGGCCGCCGCCGGGCTCCCGGCTATCCCCAGTCCCGCCCGGAGCGGCCGCGCTTGCGCTCCGAGCGCTGCTTCTTCTCGCGCAGCCTGCGCTCGTTGATGCCGCGGGGCACGCGGGTGGGACGGCGGGGCCGGGGCGGGGGCGCGGTGGCCTCGGCGAGCAGGGCGGCGAGGCGTACGGCGGCGGCCTCGCGGTTGCGCCACTGGGAGCGGTGCTCGGAGGACCGCACGACGACCACCCCGTCGACCAGCCGCCCGGCCAGCCGGCCCAGCGCCCGCTCCTTCCACACCGCCGGCAGCGCCTCGGTGCGCGCGAGGTCGAAGCGCAGCTCGACCTGGGAGTCACTGGTGTTGACGTGCTGCCCGCCCGGCCCCGAGGACCTGGAGAAACGCCACATCAGCTCGGCCTCGGGCAGCGAGACCGAACCGCGGATGACATGGGGACCGGACATGCCTCCCATGTTCCCGGCCCGGCCCGTCCCACGTCACCCGGTTTTCACCGGCTGACGGCCACATGGGTAAAAAAGGTAAAGGGATCCGGAACCACCGGGACACCCCTCGACGTTGTCCCGGGTGACGGTAGCTTCGTCGGCACAGATGCGCACGAATAACTAGGGAAGGGACTCCCAATCATGGCTGTAAGCCTGTCCAAGGGTGGCAACGTCTCGCTCACCAAGGAGGCTCCGGGCCTGACCGCCGTCACCGTGGGCCTCGGCTGGGACGTCCGCACCACCACCGGCACGGACTTCGACCTGGACGCCTCCGCCATCGCGGTCAACGCGCAGGGCAAGGTCTACTCGGACGCCCACTTCGTCTTCTTCAACAACAAGCAGACGCCGGACAGCTCGATCGTCCACACCGGTGACAACCGCACCGGCGAGGGCGAGGGCGACGACGAGGCGATCAACGTCAACCTGGCCGCCCTCCCGGCCGACGTCGACAAGATCGTCTTCCCGGTCTCCATCTACGACGCCGAGAACCGCGGCCAGAACTTCGGCCAGGTCCGCAACGCCTACATCCGCATCGTCAACCAGGCCGGCGGCGCCGAGATCGCCCGCTACGACCTCTCCGAGGACGCCGCCACCGAGACGGCCATGGTCTTCGGCGAGCTGTACCGCAACGGCGCGGAGTGGAAGTTCCGCGCGGTGGGCCAGGGTTACGCCTCGGGCCTGGTGGGCATCGCCCAGGACTTCGGTGTGAACGTCTGACACGCACCGCGTGGAGCGGGAGCCCCCGGCCCCTCGGGGCGGGGGCCCTCCCGGGCTGCCCGGGGGGCGCGCGGAGATCCGGCCGAGGCGCCGGCACACCGCGCGGTACGTTGCCCGTGTGATCTTCGAGCCCCTCGTCATCGGCGCCGACCGCGACCTCCCGGCCCCGCTGCTCACCGAACTGACGGCGCTTCACGCCTCCAACCGCGAGTTCCACGCGCTCAGCGGCGAGTTCCCCGACCCGGACGACATCCGGGCCGAGCAGGTGGCGGCGGCGCTGGCCGACGAGCTGGCCCAGCCGGGCGCCGAGGTGCTGCTGGCCCGGTCCGAGGGGCGCCTGGTCGCGGTCGCGATCACGCTGGCCCGCCATCCCGACCCGGCCGAGCCCGATCCGTGGATCGGCCTGCTGATGGTGAGCGGGGCAGAGCAGGGCAAGGGGTACGGCCGGCGCGTGGTCACGGAGGTCGAGGAGCGCTTCCGGGCCGCCGGCCGCCGGGCCGTGAGCCTGGCCGTCCTGGAGGGCAACACCCGCGCGCTGGCCTTCTGGACCGCCCTCGGCTACGAGGTGGTCGACCACCGCACCGACCGCGCCCTCGACCGCCCCTGCGCCGTACTGCGCAAGGTGCTGCGCACGCCGACCGGCCCGGCAGGGGCGCCGGAAGGTCAGGTGTGACGCCGGAGTCCTCAAATCCGCTGTGGGAATGACGAGTTGAGCACTCGGCGGACGTCCGGATAACGGTTTCCGGGGCACGGCATTCGGATATGAACACGTAAAGTTTTGTCGGCGCTCTGTCAAACAGGGCCTTAACGGTGTCACTCTCTCCGCACCCGCCGCAGCTTGTGCATCCCCTGTGCCCCAACTGTGTCTCCGGCCCCACCGGAGGCCAGCCAGAAGGAGATCGAGTGACACAGCACCCCAGCGCCCCCCGCAGGACCGCCGTGCGCGCCGTCGCACTCGCCGGCTCGGCGGCGATGGTCGTCCTCGCGCTGCAGAACGGCTCCGCCACCGCCGCCCCCACGCACACCCCCGGCGCCCTGGCCGTCCCGCTCAGCGCACCGGCCCGCGCCGCCGCCATCGGCACGGCCCAGCGGCACGCCGGCGCCACGGCCCGGGAGCTCGGGCTGGGAGCCAAGGAGAAGCTGATCGTCCGGGACGTCGTCAAGGACGCGGACGGCACCGTCCACACCCGCTACGAGCGGACGTACGCGGGTCTTCCCGTGCTCGGCGGCGACCTGGTCACCCACGTGGCGAAGAACGGCTCCCTGAAGGGGGTCAGCAAGGCGGCGAAGGCCCGCATATCCGTGCCGACCACCACGGCCGCCGTCTCCGCCACCGGCGCGAAGAAGACCGCCGTCAAGGCCGCGGACACCGCGAAGGCCACCGCCTCGTCCTCCCGCAAGGTGGTCTGGGCCGCCGGCGCCAAGCCGGTGCTCGCCTACGAGTCCGTGGTCAAGGGCGTCCAGCACGACGGCACCCCGAGCGAGCTGCACGTCGTCACCGACGCGCGGACCGGCAAGAAGATCTACTCCTACGAGGCGATCGAGACCGGCACGGGCACCAGCCAGTACAGCGGCACGGTCACCATCGGCACCACCGCCTCCGCCTCCGGCGGCTACGACCTGATCGACGGCGGCCGCGGCGGCCACAAGACGTACGACCTGAACGGCGGCACCACCGGCACCGGCGCCCTCTTCCACGACGCCGACGACGTCTGGGGCAACGGCACCGTCTCCAACCGCCAGACCGCCGCCGTGGACGCCGCCTACGGCGCCGCCGTCACCTGGGACTTCTACAAGTCCGCCTTCAACCGCAACGGCATCGCGGGCGACGGCAAGGCCGCCTACTCCCGCGTCCACTACGGCAACGCCTACGTCAACGCCTTCTGGGACGACAGCTGCTTCTGCATGACGTACGGCGACGGCTCCGGCAACGCGGACCCGCTGACCTCGCTGGACGTGGCCGGCCACGAGATGAGCCACGGGCTGACCGCGGCCACCGCGAAGCTCAACTACCGGGGCGAGTCCGGCGGCCTGAACGAGGCCACCAGCGACATCATGGGCACCGCGGTGGAGTTCTTCGCGAACAACTCCTCCGACCCCGGTGACTACCTCATCGGCGAGAAGATCGACATCAACGGCAACGGCACCCCGCTGCGCTACATGGACAAGCCCAGCAAGGACGGCGGCTCCGCCGACTACTGGTCGAAGTCCGTAGGCCGCCTGGACGTGCACTACTCGTCCGGTGTCGCCAACCACTTCTTCTACCTGCTGTCCGAGGGCAGCGGCGCGAAGACGGTCAACGGGGTGTCCTACAACTCCCCGACGTACGACGGCTCCACGGTCACCGGCATCGGCCGCGACAAGGCGATCCAGATCTGGTACAAGGCCCTGAGCACGTACTTCACCTCGACCACCAACTACGCGGGCGCCCGCACCGGCACCCTGCAGGCCGCGGCCGCCCTGTACGGCTCGGGCAGCGCGGAGTACAACGCGGTGGCGGCGGCCTGGAAGGCGGTCAACGTCAACTAGGGCCTGCCCCCCTCAGCGCGTTCCCGGCAGGCCGGGCCGTCCGTCACGGGCGGTCCGGCCTGCCGTCTCCGTAGAGCCAGTCCTTCCAGATCTCGCCGAAGTCCTTGTCCGGGGCCTTCCTCTCCACGAACGCGGTGAACTGCGCGGTGTCGGCGGTGCCGTGGCGGTGGGCGGCGGCCCAGCCCCGCAGGATGTCGTGGAAGACGGCGTCCCCCACCTTCCGGCGGATCTTCTGCAGCACCATCGCGCCGCGCTCGTAGACCGGCCGGCCGGAGATGTGCGCGGCGTCGGCCGGCCTCGCCGGCGGGAAGGCCCACAGGGAGTCGTCGTGGCTGCCGTACAGGTCGGTGAAGGTCTGCTGGGCGCTCTTGCCGCCGTGGTCCTCCTGGTACAGCCACTCCGCGTACGTCGCGAAGCCCTCGTTGAGCCACATGTCCCGCCAGCTCAGCGGGGTGACCGAGTCGCCGTACCACTGATGGGCGAGTTCGTGGACGAGCGTGCCGGTGTCGGGGGCGCCGGGGAAGACGGGGCGGGTCTGGGTCTCCAGGGCGTACTGGGCGTCCCCCGGGCGGTCGACGATCGCGCCGGCGGAGGAGAAGGGGTACGGCCCGAAGTTGCGCTCCTCCCAGCCGAGGATCTCCGGGATCTTCGCCAGGACACCCTTGCTCGCCTTCGCCTGCTGCGGGTCGACGGCGGTGAGGACGGGCAGGCCGTGCGGCCCGGTGGTGCGGCCGATGTCGAAGCGGCCGATCGCGACGGTGGCCACGTAGCTCGCCATCGGCTCGGCGGCGTGCCAGGAGTACGTCGTCCGGCCGTTCTTGCCGGTCCGGCCGGTGAGCTCCCCGTTGGAGACGGCCTGCAGCCCGTCGGGGACGGTGACGGTGATGTCGTAGGCCGCCTTGTCCGAGGGGTGGTGGTTGCCGGGGAACCAGGCCATCGAGCCGACCGGCTCGCCGAGGCCGAGCGCGCCGTCGGCGGTGCGCAGCCAGCCCTCCTTGGAGCCGTCGGGGTCGGTGAGGGTCCGCGGGACGCCGGAGTAGCGGACGGCGGCGGTGAAGGTCCGGCCCGCGCGGAGGTCGTCGTGGGGGCGGACGGTCAGTTCCTGGCCGGCCCGGTTCCAGCGGGCGTCCCGGCCGTCGACGGTGACCGAGCCGACGTCCAGCCCGTCGAGGTCGAGGTCGAAGGCGGTCAGATCGTGGGTGGCGCGGGCGGTGATCACGGCCCTGCCGGTGAGCCTGCGGGTGGCCGGCGCGTAGTCGAGGGTGAGGGCGTAATGGGTGACGTCGTAGCCGCCGTTGCCCGCCTTCGGGAAGTACGGGTCGTGCACGCCCGAGCCGCCCGGGGTGCCGCGTACGCCCGCGTCGCAGGCGGTGCCGGTGAGGGAGAGCGCCAGGAGGGCCGCGACGGCCGGGACAAGGCGTGCGGATCTGGACATGTCAGTGATCCTACGGCGGCGGCGCGCACCGGGGCGGGACGCGGCGGCGGGGCGTGACACCATCTCCTGCGTGCTCGACATCGGCTACGCCCTCTCCAACCGCTTCCCCGACCCGCCGCAGACCGACTACCGCCGCGCGGACGTCCGCGCGCTGCGGCACGACCTGTTCTGCGGGGACGTCTATCTGGCGGACACCAAGTCGGACCGGGAGCTGTCCACAGCCTGGGGATGGGTGCCGGTGCTGGACTTCGCGTGGGCGCTGTGCGACATCGTGGAGCGGCTGGACCGGGACCCGATGGGCTCGCGTGCCTCCCGGCCGCAGCGGGCGGAGCTGGACTTCACCGAGTCCACCGACCGGATGCTGTTCGAGCGCCGGTTCGGCTGGGTGGACATCGAGGCCGACTGGATGCCGGCCGAGGAGGCCCCGCTGTCCTTCTCCCACGCCGAACTGCGCCGGGAGTCCCGCGACTTCCTGCACGACCTGATCGCCGACCTGGGCGATCTCCACGAGGACCTGTCGGAGAACCCGGCGATCTGGACCCTGCAGGCCCGCTTCCCCCGCGTGTCCTGAGCCCTCAGTCCGCCACCCTGATGCCCAGCGCACCGGCCAGCAGCGGGGCCAGGTCCAGCAGCTGACCGGTGCTGATCACCGCCCCCGCCAGCCGGTCCAGGCCCCGGACGACCTCCAGCGGGGCGGCCCCGCGCAGGTCGACGTCCTTCAGCGTGGCGCCGCCGAAGTCGGCCTCCTTCAGGGCGCAGCCGGTGAACTCCACCCGCTCCAGACGGGCCCCGGCGAAGTCCGGCTCGACCAGGACGCAGTTCTCGAAGACGACGTCCCTGAGCCGGGCCTCGCGGAGGTTGAGGAAGTCGATCTTGCCGCCGCGGATCACGACCCGCTCCAGCACGGCGCCGTGCATCTGGGTGCCGCCCAGCCGGGGATCGAGCAGCTCGACGTCCCGGAACGTGGCCTCGGCCAGGTCCGTGCCGACACCCCGCGGGCCGCTCAGGACCGAGTCCAGCACCCGCGCCCGGCGCAGCACCGCCTCGTCCACCACGCAGCCGGTGAGCGCGCAGTCCATGAAGCGGGCGCCCGCGCCGTCCTGCCCGGTCAGGTCGGCCGCCCGGAACTGAAGGCCGTCGTAGTCGCCGTCCGGCTCCAGCGCGCCGCCGCTCCAGGGCTCCAGGGGCGGCAGCCGCACCTCCGGCCGCCGCGCGCCCTTCACCCGTGTCCCGTCCGCACCCGTCGCTCTGCTCGCCATGCCCCCATGCTGCACCGCGCCACTGACAACCGGTCCCGGCCCGGGCGAACCGCTCCGCCGGCGCGGGTCCCGGCGCACCCGGATGCGATACCCACCGATTCATGGTGTTCTGACCAGATGGATACCCGCCGAAAGGGTGAGGGCCCGCCGGCGCGCGCCGACGCCGTACAAGCCGATCCCCACCGCTGGTGGGGCCTGGTCGTCATCGCCCTCGCCCAGCTCATGGTGGTCCTGGACGCGACGATCGTGAACATCGCACTCCCCTCGGCCCAGCGCGAACTGCACATGTCCGACGGCGACCGGCAGTGGGTGATCACCGCCTACACACTGGCCTTCGGCGGACTCCTGCTGCTCGGCGGCCGGATCGCCGACCTCGTGGGCCGCAAGCACACCTTCGTCATCGGGCTCGTCGGCTTCGCGGCCGCCTCGGCGGTGGGCGGCGCGGCCAACAGCTCCGGCATGCTCTTCGGCGCCCGCGCCCTGCAGGGCGTCTTCGCCGCCCTGCTCGCACCCTCCGCGCTGAGTCTGCTGACCACGACGTTCACCGACCCGCGCGAGCGCGGCAAGGCCTTCGGCATCTACGGCGCCCTGGCCGGCAGCGGCTCGGCGATCGGATTCATCGTCGGCGGCCTGCTCACCGAGTACCTGGACTGGCGCTGGTGCCTGTACGTCAACGTGCCCATCGCCGCCGTCGCGGTGCTCGGCGCCTTCGCCCTGCTGCACGACCGCCCCGGCCACCGAGAGGCCCGTCTCGACGTGCCCGGTGCGGTGCTCGGCTGCGGCGGGCTCGTCGCGATCGTCTACGGCTTCGCCGAGGCGGAGCCGCGCGGCTGGACCGACCCGCTGGTGCTCGCCCTGTTCGCGTCCGGCGCGGTGCTGCTCACGGTGTTCGTCCGGTGGCAGACCCGGGCGCCGAGCCCGCTGCTCCCGCTGCACATCGTCCGGGACCGCAACCGCGCGGGCTGCTTCCTGACCATGATGCTCGCGGTGATCGGCATGTTCGGGCTGTTCCTGTTCATGACCTACTACCTGCAGGTCATCCTCGGCTACTCGCCGGTCCGGGCAGGCCTGGCCTTCCTGCCGCTGACCGCCGCGATCATCGTCGGCTCCACCCAGATCTCGGCCCGGCTGCTGCAGCGGGCGGCCCCGCGCATGCTCATGGTGCCCGGCATGCTGCTGGCCGCCTCCGGGCTGCTGCTGCTGACCCGGATGACCGTCGGCTCCTCCTACACCGGCGAGATCCTGCCCGCGCTGATCCTGATGGGCCTCGGCATGGGCCTGACCTTCATGCCGGTGTTCGCCACCGCGACCGCCGGAGTGGCCCCGCGCGACGCCGGGGTCACCTCGGCGACCGTCAACACCTCCCAGCAGGTGGGCGGCTCGATCGGCACGGCCCTGCTCAACACCGTCGCCACCACCAGCAGCGCCGCCTACCTCACCGCCCACCTGCGCGGCCCGGCCACCAGGGCCGCGGTCGTCCCGGCGGGCGTGGTGCACGGCTACACGGTCGCGATCTCCTGGGCGGCGGGCGTGGTGCTGCTGGCCGGCCTGGTGGCGGGCCTGATGGTGACCGCCCGGGCCCCCGGTCGCGGGGCCCGGTCCGAGACGCCGGTGCCGGAGTCAGTCCGCTGAGCGGCCCAGCTCGGCCAGCGCCCCGTCGGTGAGCCGGTACACCGTCCACTCGTCCTGCGGGCGGGCGCCGAGGGCCTCGTAGAAGCCGATCGCGGGGCTGTTCCAGTTGAGCACCGACCACTCCAGGCGCTCGTAGCCGCGCCGCACGCAGATGCGCGCCAGCTCGGTCAGCAGCGCCCGGCCGTGGCCGCCGCCCCGGGCGGACGGGCGGACGAACAGGTCCTCCAGGTAGACGCCGTGCACACCGCGCCAGGTGGAGAAGTTCAGGAACCACAGCGCGAAGCCGACGCACTCCCCGCTCTCGTCGTCCACGGCCAGGTGCGCGAAGGCCGCCGGCCGCTCCCCGAAGAGCGCCTCACGGAGCTGCTCCTCGGTCGCCCGCGCCTCATGCGCGGCTTTCTCGTACTCGGCCAGTTCACGGATCAGGGTGTGGATGACGGGCACGTCGGCGGGGGTGGCGGAGCGAATCATGAGGGTGAGGCTAACCGGGTGCGTCCGGGCGGGTCACCCCCTCAGCTCCGCCCGGCCACCCGGTCCGCCACCCGGGCCAGCCGGGAGGAACCGGTGCCGGGGTGCAGCGCTTCGCGCCGGTCGGCGGCGCGGTAGGTGGCGTACATGCCGTGCACGCCGAGCCAGCGGAAGGGCTCCGGCTCCCACTTGCGGACCTTGTGGTTCACCCAGGGCAGGTCCGTCAGCTCGGTCCGGCCGGACTGCCCCGAGTCCTGCTGCACGAGGTCGCGCAGGGTGCGGGCGGCCAGATTGGCGGTGGCGACGCCCGAGCCGACGTAGCCGCCCGCCCAGCCGAGCCCGGTGGCCCGGTCCAGGGTGACGGTGGCGCACCAGTCACGCGGGACGCCGAGCACCCCGGACCAGGCGTGCGCGACCCGTACGCCCGCGAGGGCCGGGAAGAAGCGGGTCAGGATCTCCCGCAGGGCCTCGACCGTCGCGACCTGGGTGCGGCCGTCGTTGTCGGTGCGCGAGCCGAAGCGGTACGGCACCCCGCGGCCGCCCAGCGCGATCCGGCCGTCGGCGGTGCGCTGGGCGTACATGTAGGCGTGCGCCATGTCGCCGAGCGTCTCCCGGCCGTCCCAGCCGACCGCCGCCCACTGCTCGTCGGTGAGCGGCTCGGTGGCGATCATCGAGGAGTTCATCGGCAGCCAGGTCCGCCGCTGGCCCTTCAGCGACGCGGTGAAGCCCTCCGTGCAGCGCAGCACGTACGGCGCGCGGACCGTGCCGTACGGGGTCACGGCGTGCTTCGGGCGGATCTCCGTCACCGGCGTGGACTCGTGGACGGTCACGCCCAGCGCCTCCACGGCCGCCGCGAGCCCCTTGACCAGCCTCACCGGGTGCAGCCGGGCGCCGTGCGGGGTCCAGCTCGAGCCCACCGCGCCGGCCACCCTGATCCGCTCGGCGGTCTGCCGGGCCCCGTACAGCTCGCGGTCCTTCTCGCCGTACGTCAGCTCCTGCTCGTGGAACGCCCGCAGCCGTGCCAACTGGGCCGGGGTGGTCGCCACTTCCAGCACCCCGCCCTGGTGCACGTCCGCGTCGACGCCCTCCGCCGCGGCGACGGCGACCACCTCGGCCACGGTGTCGTTCATGGCCCGCTGCAGGCGTACGGCGGCCTCGTGGCCGTGCAGCCTCGCGTACCGGTCGCGGCCCGCGATCCCATTGTAGAGCCAGCCGCCGTTGCGGCCGGAGGCGCCGTACCCGCAGAACTTCTGCTCCAGGACGGTGATCCGCAGGAAGGGTGCGGCCTTCTTCAGGTAGTAGGCGGTCCACAGTCCCGTGAAGCCGCCGCCGACGATGACGACGTCGGCCGAGGCGTCCCCGGGCAGCGGCTCCCGCACCGCGGGGAGGCCGTCGTCCGCGTACCAGAAGGAGATCCCGCCGTTGACGACGCTGGTTGCCGAGCTGCTCATGGCCGGGACGTTAACCCCTCGGAGCGGCCAGTGTCTCCTTCGGATTCCGTGCTTTTCCGCGGCCCCTGACCAGCGGACGGCACGCGAGACCGACCAGGACGGACAGGAAGTGCCCGAAGTCGGTGAAGGTGCGGCCCGTCACCAGCGGCACGCCGTAGAAGGCGAGCACGCAGGCGAGATACAGGTGACGCCAGGGCGCCGGCAGCCGGTAGGTCAGCACCGCCATCACCCCGGCGAGCGCGTAACTCACCCCGATGTCCAGGGTGTTGACGGCGGAGGGAGGGGCGTGGCCGGCGTGGATCGCCCGGAGCAGGGCCAGCTCGCTGATCAGCGTGGCGAGCACGTGCGCGGCGACGCACACCGCGAGCCAGCGCAGGGTACCGAGCCAGCGCTCGGCCTGGGCGTGGAAGACGGTGTACAGCACGGCGTACGGCAGCCAGCGGCCGCTGTCGATCCACATCGCGCTGGTGATCAGCACCCGTACGGGGTTCCGCGACAGCTCGTGGATGTTGGTCGAGCGCTGCCGCAGGAAGTCCTGCTCGAACGCCGGTGACATGTGGTGCAGGGCCACGGTGGTGAAGAACAGGATCGTCAGCCAGACGTAGGTGCCCGGGGCGCTGCGCACGTAGGCCGCGGCCGCCCGGAGCCCTCGCGGTGCGCGGATGACCCGGTTCACAACCGCCAGTATGGTCGCCGGGGCGTCCCAGGTCCTGCGAGTCCGGCCGGCGGCGCCCCGGCGGCCCGGCGCGGTGCCGCACCCGCCCCCGCACGGGCTGCGCCGTCCGGGTGACGGTGCGGGCGGCGCCCGGCGCGGGCCGAACGGGTCGCCACACCGGCCGCGGGCCACCGGCCGGCGCTCCAGGCTCCGCTCCGCCGACCGCGCCACGCCTGACACGCCACCGGACGGCCCATTCGGCCATAAAAGGATAAACCGGCCATACGGTACGCGATATGAAGAGATGTCACATCGCATATCTCGCGTGCACCGCCGCCCTCGCCGGCACCGCCCTCAGCGCGGCCCCCGCGGTCGCCGCCCACTCGACCCTGGTGGTCCGCCCCGGCGAGTCGATCCAGAAGGCGGTCGACGCCGCCAAGGCCGGCGACACCGTTCTCGTGCTCGCCGGCACCTATCACGAGAGCGTGACGATCCGCACCCCCTACGTGACCCTGCGGGGCGTCGGTTCCAGGACGGTCATCGAGCCCGCCGCCAAGAAGGGCGGGAAGAAGCCCGCCGGGGCGAGCGCCGGCAAGACCGTGAAGAAGGCCTCGAAGGCCTCGAAGGCCTCGAAGGCCTCGAAGAAGGCCACGGGGAAGGTTGCGAAGAAGACTTCCGGCAAGCCCGTCAAGAAGGTCGCGAAGAGCTGCGCCGAGGGCGGCAACGGCATCTGTGTCCTGGGCACCAAGACCAAGGACGTCGTGGGCGTCACGGTCGCCGATCTGAAGGTGACCAAGTTCAGCCGCACCGGTGTGTTCGGCATGGCGACCGACGGCCTGACCGTGCGGGGGGTGGAGGCCGCGGACAACGGCGTGTGGGGCATCGCCGAGGAACGGTCGGTGCGCAGCCTGTTGCGGGACAACTACGCGCACGGCAACGGTGACGCCGGCGTGTTCCTCGCCAACACCATCCAGGAGGAGGCCGGCGCCTACGACGCCAAGCAGACCCTGGTGGCGCACAACCTGCTCGAGGGCAACCGGATCGGCGTCACCGTGCGCCGGCTGCGGAACCTGACCGTCGGGCGCAACTACGTCTCCGGCAACTGCGCCGGGGTGTTCGTCGTCGGCGACGAGAACAAGCCCAAGGCCGGTCACCTGGACGTCACCGCCAACCGGGTCGTCGCGAACAACAGGTCCTGCCCGAAGACCGAGCGGCTGCCCGCCCTGAAGGGCTCCGGCATCGTCCTGACCGGCACCGAGCAGACCCGGGTGTCCCGCAACTGGGTCACCGGCAACTCGGGCAAGTCCCCGATGTCCGGCGGCATCGTGCTGTTCAAGAGCTTCGTGGGCGTGGCCGGCACCGGCAACCGCGTCGACCGCAACGTGCTCTCGGACAACTCCCCCGCCGACCTGGTGAACACCGAGACCAGCAGGACCAACGCCTTCGAGCGCAACTCCTGCCGGGCCTCGAAGCCCGCGGGCCTGTGCTGACCGCACGGGCGCTGCCACTGCTGGACCGACGAAGGCCAAGGAAAGAGAGAGGGCGGCAGATGACGTCCGCTGAAACAGCACCACCGCCTCCCATGCGGCTGCGCGAGCTCGTGTTCGGCGCGGCCTGTGCCGCCGCCGTCCGGGCCGCCGCCCGGCTGGGTGTCGCCGACGCCCTCGACGACACCCCGATGACCGCCGAGGAGCTCGCCGCCGCGGTCAAGACCGAACCCAAGCCCCTGCGCCGGCTGCTGCGGGCGCTGTCCTGCTACGGCGTCTTCGACGAGCAGCCGGACGGCGCCTTCGCGCACACCGGCATGTCCCGGCTGCTGCGCGAGGACGACCCCAACAGCCTGCGCGCCATCGCCCTGTGGTGCACCGAACCCTGGACCTGGGACGCCTGGCCCAGGCTGGACGAGGCCGTGCGCACCGGCGACAACGTCGTGGAGGGCCTGTACGGCAAGGAGTTCTTCACCTACCTCAACGAGGACGCCCCGGAGTCCGCGGACGTCTTCAACCGCGCCATGACCCGCTCCAGCGAGCAGTCCGCGCGCGAGGTCGCGGCCCTGCTGGACCTGTCCGGGGCCAAGTCGGTCGCGGACGTCGGCGGCGGCCAGGGGCACGTCGTGGCCTGCCTGCTGGACAAGTACCCGGCGATGCGCGGCACCCTGCTCGACCTGCCCCGGGTGGTCGACAACGCCCTGCCCCGGCTGCGCGAGGGCGGCGACCTCGCCGACCGCGCGCGGATCGTGCCCGGCGACGTCCGGGACGCGATCCCGGTCCAGGCCGACGTCTACGTCATCAAGAACATCCTGGAGTGGGACGACGAGAGCACGGCCCGCACGCTGCGCAACGTCGTCGAGGCGGGCGGCCCGGGCACCCGGGTCGTCGTCATCGAGAACCTGGTGGACGACACCCCCTCGATGCGCTTCAGCACCGCCATGGACCTGCTGCTGCTCCTCAACGTCGGCGGGGCCAAGCACACCACCGACTCCATGGTGAGCAGGCTGACCTCGGCGGGCCTGAAGGTGGGCGACATCCGTCCGGTCAACCCCTACCTGCACGCCTTCGACTGCCTCGTGCCCGCGTGACACGTCGGCGACGGCACAGGCCACCGGCCGCCGGGCCCGCGACGCTGCGGGCCCGGCGGCCGGTGGCCGTCCGGAGGTGCCGTACGGCTCAGTCGCGCTCCCAGACGTAGAAGCGCTGCGCCATCGCGTCCTTGGGGGACCGCCAGGTCTGAGGGTCGTACGCGCTGACGTACGCCGTCAGGCGCTCGCTGATGCCGCGGAACTCGGGGTGGCCGGCCACCTTGGCGATGGCGGGCCCGGGGTCGCGCTCGGACTCGACGAGGTGCATGTACACGTCGCCGAACTGGAAGAGGCTGCGCCGGACCACGCCGACGAGGTGGGGCAGCTCTCCCCGGTCGGACTCCTCGAACACCTTGGCGATGTCCGGGGCGGAGCCCGGGGCCATGCGGGCGACGATCAGTGCCTGGTGCATGGGCTCGGTCCTTCCTCGGCTCAGTCGGCCAGGGCCGGCGCGGGACGCCGCCCGGCGGCCGCCTTCTGGATCTTGTCCCGGATGAGGGCCATCTGGACCTTGGAGTTCTTGTTGATGTTGTCGGTCATCCAGTCGTCGTCGACCGGGGCGTCCGGCTTCATCGCGAAGTCCTGCGTCCAGACCATCCGGGTGCCGGCCGGGACCTCCTCGTACTCCCAGAGGATGTCCATGTGGGCGAAGGGGCCGGTCTCGACCCGGCGGGCCTTCACGGTGCGGGCCCGGCGGTCGGGCTCGCGCTCGGAGACCCAGCTCCAGACGGTGCCGTTGTCGTCCGGGTGCATGGTCAGCCGGAACGTCGTCTTCTTCCCCTCCTGGGAGAGGATCTCGACGGACGCGTACTCGCTGAACAGCTGCGGCCACTTCTCCAGGTCGTTGGTCATGTCCCAGACCAGGTCGAACGGCGCGGCGATGGTGATCTCGTTCTGGGTGTGTCCGGCCATCTCAGGCTCCTGCCATCAGGGTGCTGTTGACGAGGTTGAGGAACTGCTGGGGCGTCTTGCAGCGCTCCGCGTCGACCGGCATCGGGGTGCCGTGCGTGTTCTCCAGCTCGCCGACGATGCCGAGCAGGCCGAGCGAGTCGATGCCGAGGACGTCGAAGCCGGTGTCCGGCGTGTCCTGGAGCTGCTGCGGGCTGACGGTGACCCCGGCAGCCTTCTTCATCAGCGCGGCGAGTTCTTCCACGGTGATCTGAGGCATTGCTCTCCTCCTTTGCTGTCCTCACAGCTCTTTTCGGTCGTTCGCCTACGCGGCGCCGTGCCGCAGCACGAGCGCCGAGTTGGACCCCATGAGTCCGCGGCTGAGCACCAGCGCCGTCCGCAGTTCGGCGACGCGGGCGCGGCCGGTCACGAGGTCGAGGTCGTGGCAGACGTCGGCGACGTTGGGGGTGGGCGGAATCAGGCCGTGCTCCATCGCGAGCACCGCCGCCGCGGTGTCCAGCACCGGGGCCGCGCAGTAGCCCCGGCCGGTGCCGGTCTTCGGCGCGGTGACCGGAACCCGGGTGCCGTGCGCGCCGAGGGCGTCGGCGAGCGCGAGGGCCTCGGCGCGGTCCGCCTCCGGCACCCCGAGGGCGTCGGCGAAGACCACGTCGACCTCCTCGGGAGCACAGCCGGCCTCGTCCAGCGCCTGCCTGACGGCCTGCGCGAGACCCTCCCGGGACCGGTCCCAGCGGGAGGCGCCGGTGAAGGTCGCCGCGTGGCCCGCGACGAAGGCCCGCACGTCCGCGCCGCGCTCCCGGGCCGACGCCTCGGCCTCGATCACGAGCATCGCGCCGCCCTCGGCCGGCACGAAGCCGCGGGCGGCGTCCGTGAACGGCCGGTAGGCGCGGGACGGGTCGGACTCCGTGCTCAGCTCCTCGTACCCGAGCTGGCAGACCACCGAGTACGGCGCCAGCGGCGCCTCGGTGGAACCGGCCACGATCACGTCGGTGCCGCGCCGCACCGCCCGGGCGGCGTGCGCGAGGGCGTCCAGGCCGCCCGCCTCGTCGGAGGCGACGACCGAGCAGGGGCCCTTGAACTTCCGGCGGATGGAGATCTGGCCGGTGCTCGCCGCGTAGAACCAGGCGATGGACTGGTACGGGCCGACGAAGCGGCTGCCCTTGCCCCACAGCTGCTGCAGCTCGCGCTGGCCGAACTCGCCGCCGCCGGAACCGGCCGCGGTGACCACCCCGATGGAGTAGGGCTCCCCGGAGGTGTCAGCCTGCCCGAGCCGGGCGTCCTCCAGCGCGAAGTCGGCGGCGGCCAGGGCGAAGTGGGTGAACCGGTCGGTCTGGACGAGGAACCGCTCGTCGATGGTGGCCGCCGGCTCGAAGCCGCGGACCTCGCCGGCCACCTTCAGCGGAAGATGCTCACAGCCCTCACGGGTGACCCGGTCGAGGACGCTGAGGCCTTCCTGGGTGGCCTTCCAGAACGTGTCGGTGCTGGTTCCGTTGGGCGCGACCACCCCGATGCCGGTGACGGCCGCGCGCCGTTCCTGCGGAGCACTCATCTGTCCTCACTCCCTGGACCGGGTCAGGACCACCGCGGACTGGAAGCCGCCGAACCCGCTGCCCACGGACAGGACGCTGGTCAGCTTCCGTTCGCGGGCGACACGCGGGACGTAGTCCAGGTCGCACTCGGGGTCGGGGATCTCGTAGTTCGCGGTCGGTGGTACGGCCTGCTTGGCGAGGGCCAGCACGCACGCGACCACCTCGATCGCCCCGATCGCCCCGAGGGAGTGCCCCACCATCGACTTGATGGAGCTCATGGGGGTGTCATAGGCGTGGTGGCCGAGCGCCCGCTTCACGGCCGCCGTCTCGTGGCGGTCGTTCTGCCGGGTGCCGGAGCCGTGCGCGTTGACGTAGTCGATCGCCGTGGGGTCCAGCCGGGCGTGCCCGAGGGCCGTGTCGATCGCCCGGGCCATCTCCAGGCCCTCGCTGGTCAGGCCGGTCATGTGGTAGGCGTTGCCGAAGGTGGCGTAGCCGCCCAGCTCGCAGTAGACGTGCGCGCCGCGGGCCCGGGCGTGCTCCAGCTCCTCCAGGACGAGCACCGCTCCGCCCTCGCCCATGACGAACCCGTCACGGTTGTTGTCGAAGGGCCGGGAGGCGTGCGCGGGGTCGTCGTTGTTGGGGGAGGTGGCCTTGATCGCGTCGAAGCAGGCCATGGTGATCGGGGAGATCGGCGAGTCCGACGCCCCGGCTATGCAGATGTCGGCCCGGCCCTCCTCGACGGTGTGGAAGGCGTACCCGACGGCGTCCAGGCCCGAGGTGCAGCCGGTGGAGACGGTCTGCACCGGACCCTGGGCGCCGAAACGTTCCGCCACCGCTGAGGCGACCGTGCTCGGCGAGAACGCCCGGTGCAGATACGGCTCCGCCTCCCGGTGATCGACGTCCCAGCGCTCACCGCGATGGCTGACCAGGACGTAGTCACGCTCCAGCCGGGTCGTGCCGCCGACCGCGGTGCCCACCGACACACCCACCCGCCACGGGTCCTCCGCGGATAGGTCGAGACCCGAGTCCCGCACCGCCTCCTGCCCGGCGACCAGGGCGAACTGGATGTACCGGTCCGCACGCGCCGCCTCGTCCTCACCCAGGCCGTGCGCCGCCGGGTCGAAGTCGCACTCGGCCGCTATCCGCGACCGCAGCCCGGAGGGGTCGAAGAAGGTGATGCCCCGCGTCGCGGTCCGGCCGTTGGCAAGCAGATCCCAGAAAGCCGGTACGCCGATACCACCCGGAGCCACGATGCCTATGCCAGTGACCGCCACGCGCCGGGTCATGAGCGGACCTGACCCCGGTCGTGGGCGGCACCCGCCGCGACCGGCTCCGTGACCACCGCGGCGGCCCCGATGACCTCCGTCTCCTCGGTGTCCACGTGACCGAGCTGCGGACGCGGGGCCAGCGGGCCCAGGTGGAAGACGATCCGCGCCTCCGCCTTCCCGACGTTGCGGAACCGGTGCCGCATGTGCGCCGGGATCATCAGACCCTGCTCGGGCCGCAACGCGTGCGGCTCGCCGTCCAGATCCACCTCCAGCTCACCGCAGACGACGTAGACGAACTCCTCCGAGTAAGGGTGGTAGTGCTCACCGATGCGGTCACCGGGCTGCACGATGGCCACGCCCATGAAGCCGCTGGTGGAGCCGACCGTGGCAGGGGTGAGCATGGCGCGCAGATCGCCGCCTCGCCGGACGTTGGGCTCGACCTCACTGAGGTCCACGATTTTCGGACGGGGTTTGATGGACAACGTTTCCTCCGGTGTCTGGGCCGTGTACGGCGCTCGGTGCTGGGGCAAGCCGCGGCGCGGGATCAGGCGTCCGGCGAGCGGCGGTCGGTGATCAGGTCCATGCGCGCGGCCTCGCTGTCCAGCAGCTCCCGGACCTCGGCCGCCACCCGCGCCGGCAGCGGCACCGCCTCAGCGCCCTGGTCGGCACGCACGTCGATCAGCCGCACCACGACGTCGTCACGCTGGAAGACCGTGCTGCGCAGCACCGGGCTCGCCGGGTCGTCCGCGGACTGGGAGTCGGCCTGCGCGAGCAGCTCCGCCAGCCGCATCCCCACGCCCGGCCGGGCCGCGTAGTACAGGGCCTGGCGCATCCCCTCCCGGGAATCGCCGGCGGTCACGTGGTGCACGGCCGGCAGCGCCGCACGGGTGAAGAACATCCGGGCCGACTCCTGGTCGTCGAGGTCCCGGTCCTGCTCCAGGTACGGGTTGATCGCCTCCTCCACGGCCCGCACCTCCGGCTGCCGGGCCACGTGCCGCAGCGCCGCGAGCAGGTCGCCCCGCACCTCGATGGCCCGCACCACCCGGTTGCCGTGCATGAACAGCGATGTCCGCAGCAGCCGCGTGGCGTCGTCCACCCGCGCTTCGGGCGAGGCGTAGTCCGAGAGGATCCGGGCGACCTCCCGCTCACTGCCGGGCTTCACGGTGAAGGTCAGCGCGTGACGGATCACACCGTCACCGATGCGCGGGTGCCTCTGCAGCCGCCGCTGCCCCGGCCCGGCCTGCTGCGCGGCGCCGCCGGTCTCGCGCACCACGTGGAAACGCAGCGACCGGGTGTCCCGGACACAGCTGTGCAGCGGCTCCACCATCCGCACGTGATCCTCGCTGTTCACCCAGGTGAGGAACGGCGGAGCACTCTCCCACTCACTCGTGATGAGCCACTGCGACGGGTTCTCGATGGACTGGCAGAGCTGGTCGCTCACGTGTCCCGGCACCGACGCGACCTGGCTGCACAGCTGCTCGTACGCCTCCAGGAACTGCTGCTGCGCACCGTCGTGGACATCGACCAGCAGCACCACCCGGAGCGGCGAGCCGTCGAAGACGGACTGCGAGACACGCTTCGACACCTCACTGGCCGATGTTGCTGAAGGACGTTCAGACGTCGTGGTCATCCTGTACACATCTCCTTCGCGGGGCGGGATCGATGCCGCGCGACTGACGCGACGGCAGCGTTCCTTGATCCTGTGCCGGACCCACCACGCCCGCGACTCGTATGAACCACGTGGGTGATTGGGCACGCGGAGCCACCGCCACCGGGCAAGAAGACACACAGGGCCCCCCACTCGCGCACCCCCCTGCTCCTGGAGGCTTCGATGCATCAGAAAGCGGACCACCGGGTCCCCGTCCTCGTCGTGGGCGGCTCCCTGGTGGGCCTGTCCACGTCCGTCTTCCTGGGCCGTCACGGCGTCCGGCACATGCTCGTGGAGCGGCACTCCGGCACCTCCATCCACCCGCGCGGACGCGGCAACAACGTCCGCACGATGGAACTCCTCCGCGTGGCCGGCATCGAACCGGACGTCAAGGCGGCGGCCTCGCTCCTCGCCGACAACCACGGCATCCTGCAGACCCCCACCCTCGTGGGCGACGCCGGCGAATGGCTCTTCAGGCACATCGACCCCGGCGGCGGACTCGCCCGGTTCAGCCCCACCGGCTGGTGCCTGTGCAGCCAGAACGACCTCGAACCCGTCCTCGTCGACAGCGCCCGCGAACTCGGCGGCGACCTGCGCTACTTCCACCAGATGGAGTCCTTCGAACAGGACGCCGACGGAGTGACGGCCGTGATCCTCGACCGCGCCACCGAGGAGCACTACACCGTACGGGCGGACTACCTGGTCGCCGCCGACGGCCCGCGCAGCCCCGTGCGCAACGCCCTCGGCATCGGCCAGAGCGGCCCCGGAGACCTCTTCGCCAACGTCAGCGTCACCTTCCGCTCCACCCGGCTGGCCGACACCGTCGGCGACCGCCGCTTCATCTGCTGCTACCTCACCAGCCCCGGGGCCGACGGCGCCCTGCTCCCCGTCGACAACAAGGAGCACTGGGTCTTCCACGCCCCCTGGCACCCCGAGCAGGGCGAGACCCTCGACGAGTTCACCGAGGAACGCCTCCAGCGCCACATCCGCCAGGCCGTCGGCGTCCCCGGCCTCGACGTGGAGATCACCGGAAAGGCGTCCTGGCGCGCCGCCGAAAGAGTGGCCGACCGCTACTCCCACGGGCGTGTCTTCCTCGCCGGCGACTCCGCCCACGAGATGTCACCCACCGGCGCGTTCGGCTCCAACACCGGCATCCAGGACGCGCACAACCTCGCCTGGAAGCTGGCCGCCGTCCTCGACGGCTGGGCGGGCCCCGACCTCCTCGCCACCTACGACACCGAGCGCCGCCCGGTGGCGATCGCCACCAGCGCCCGCGCCTCCGCCCGCTCCGTCGAGCACAGCCACCCGGGCTTCGCCCCCGCCCCCGGCGTCGGCGCCGGCGGGCGCGGCGGCATCCTCGACGTCGTCCTCGGCTACCACTACCCGCACGGCGCCGTCCTCGGCGCCGACCCCGACCGGCCGGTCGTCCCCGACACCCTCGACCTCACCGGCCGGCCCGGCACCCGCGCCCCGCACCTCTGGCTGCGCCGCGCCAACCGCCGGCTGTCCACCGTGGACCTGTACGAGCGCTCCCTCGTCCTCCTCAGCGACTCCCCGGACGACGCGGGCTGGCACACCGCCGCCCGCAGGATCGCCGAGGCCGGCGGCGTACGCCTGGACGCCTACCGCATCGGCCCGGGCGCGGACGCGGACCTGACCTACGAGGACGACGCCACCGACTGGGCCGAGCTGCACGGCGTCACCGCCGACGGCGCGGTCCTCGTCCGCCCGGACGGCTTCGTGGCCTGGCGCGCCACGGGCGCCGTACCGGACCCGGAGGGCGTGCTGCGCGAGGTGCTCGGAACCCTGCTGGCAACCGCCTGAGCCACGACGACGGACAGGGCCACCCGCACCGATGGGTGCGGATGGCCCTGCCAGGTACGGAGCCCCCTGTCGGATTCGAACCGACGACCTCGATCTTACAAGGATCTTGCTCTGGCCAGCTGAGCTAAGGAGGCACCGCGCACTACGACGCCGTACGCGAAGGCGGATCCACTGTACACAGAGCCGCATTCCTCAGGCACGGAGTTTGTGGCGCTCGGCAGATTCGAGGACCGCGCGTAACCATCCGTGCACCCGTTCGTTGATCGATCTGACGTGCTTTTCCGAGGAGCGGATCGCCGGGAGGGGTTCATGGGGGACGTGGCGGAGAAGCCGGAGGCCGTGAGGGGCGGCACAGCGCGAACCATCAAGCGTGAGACTCTCGGCATCGGCGACCGCAGCAAGCACCACGCGCGCAAGGCGACTCCGCTGAAGGGGCACGTCAAGCGGGCGGACACCCACCATCGCCTCTACCGCTTCCGCTTCTATCCGACCGAGCAGCAGGCCGAGCAGTTGGGGCGGACGTTCGGCGCGTGCAGGTGGGTCTACAACGAGGGGCTGGCACTGCGGGCGGGCGCCTGGGAGCGACACCGGGTGAGCGTGGGATTCGCGGAGACATGCCGGGCACTGACCGGCTGGAAGCGGAACGCGGAGACCGCATGGCTCAAGGACGTGTCCTCGACGGTGCTTCAGCAGTCTCTGCGCCATCTGGATCAGGCGTACAGCCGGTTCTTCAAGGGTTCGGGAGGACGTCCGAGGCGCAAGAGGAAGGGGCGGTCCCCGGACACGGCGGTCTACGTCCGGACGGGTTTCCGGTGGATGGAGGATCCGGACCGGCCGGGTACCGGGACGGTCACGCTCGCCAAGCAGTCGCGACCGTTGGACATCCGGTGGTCGCGGGCGTTGCCCGCCGGGGTCGTGCCGGTGCGGCTGGCGGTGACGCGGGACCGGGCGGGCCGGTACTTCCTTTCGGCCTTGGTGGACGAGCGAATGGCGCCGCTGCCCGCGGCCTTCGTGCGGGGTTCGCGAGCGCCGAAGGCCACGGGCGTGGATGTGGGGCTGGCGTCGCTGGTCACCCTGGACGACGGGACGAGGTTCGATCACCCACGACTGCTGAGGCGGTACGCGGAGAAGCTGGCGCGGTTGCAGCGAGAGCTGCACAACAAGGTGCGGGGGTCGAGGAACCGGGGGAAGGCCAAGCAGAAGATCGCACGCGTCCATGGGCTCCTCGCGGACAAGCGGAAAGACATGCTGGACAAGCTCACCACCCGCCTCGTGCGCGAGAACCAAGTGCTCGTGGTGGAGGACCTGTCCGTCATGACGTTGCTGCGCGCGGCGCGGGGCAGGGGGAGGCGCCGGAAGGCAAGGCTGAATCAGGCGATCGCGGATGCCTCGTGGGGCGAGCTGTTGCGGCAGCTTCGGTACAAGTGCGGGTGGTACGGGCGGACGCTGGTGATCGTGGACCGCTTCTTCCCGTCGACGCGCCGTTGCTCGGCATGTCACGCCATGGGGCCGAGGATGGACGTCTCGGTCCGGGAGTGGACGTGTCCTGCGTGCGGGGCCCTGCTGGACCGGGATGTGAACGCCGCCGCGAACCTGCGGGACGAGGGGATGCGCCTGTACTGGCTGATGGCGGCGTCCCTGCCGCCCGGCAGGAAGGCGCCGGCAGTCATCAAGGCGTCGGAGTTCGAGGAGTGTCCGCCGGCGGCGTAGCGGCGGCTGGTGCGGTACGGACCGACGGGCCGTGGGCCGGAATGCCTGTGGAGTCCCTGTGAGACCGGTCAGGCGCGGCCCGCCAGGGTTGTGCGTGGCAGGCAGTGGGCGTCGAAGCAGGAAGCGAAGCAGGTCAAAAGAGTGGTGCTCTGCCTCCGTGGGCGATTTCCGCGAAGTTCACAGGGCTGTGGGTACTGACAGAGCGCGCGGCGCCAGGTAGCGTCCTGAGCCGGTTCACTTCGGTGGACTACACCAACCACCTTCCTACAACGGATCGTCCGGCACGTTCCTGCCGGTAGAAGGGGGCCCATTCACCATGGCCACTGTCACGTTCGACAAGGCGACCCGGATCTACCCGGGTTCCACCAAGCCCGCCGTCGACGGTCTCGACATCGCGATCGAGGACGGCGAGTTCCTCGTCCTGGTCGGCCCGTCGGGCTGCGGCAAGTCCACCTCCCTGCGCATGCTCGCGGGCCTGGAGGACGTCAACGGCGGCGCGATCCGCATCGGTGACCGCGACGTCACGCACCTGCCGCCCAAGGACCGGGACATCGCCATGGTGTTCCAGAACTACGCCCTCTACCCGCACATGACGGTCGCCGACAACATGGGCTTCGCGCTCAAGATCGCCGGCGTCAACAAGGCGGAGATCCGGCAGAAGGTCGAGGAGGCCGCCAAGATCCTCGACCTCACGGAATACCTGGACCGCAAGCCGAAGGCGCTCTCCGGCGGTCAGCGCCAGCGTGTCGCCATGGGCCGCGCGATCGTCCGCGAGCCGCAGGTCTTCCTCATGGACGAGCCGCTGTCCAACCTGGACGCCAAGCTGCGCGTCTCCACCCGTACCCAGATCGCCGGCCTCCAGCGCCGACTCGGGATCACCACCGTCTACGTCACCCACGACCAGGTCGAGGCCATGACGATGGGCGACCGGGTGGCCGTGCTCAAGGACGGTCTGCTCCAGCAGGTCGACTCGCCGCGCAACATGTACGACAAGCCCGCGAACCTCTTCGTCGCCGGCTTCATCGGCTCCCCCGCCATGAACCTGGTCGAGGTGCCGATCACCGACGGCGGTGTGAAGTTCGGCAACAGCGTGGTGCCGGTCAACCGGGACGCGCTGAAGGCCGCCGCCGACAAGGGCGACCGCACGGTCACCGTGGGCGTCCGCCCCGAGCACTTCGACGTCGTCGAGCTGGGCGGCGGCGCCTCGGCCGCCTCCCTGACCAAGGACAGCGCCGACGCCCCGGCCGGCCTCGCCGTCTCGGTGAACGTGGTCGAGGAGACCGGCGCCGACGGCTACATCTACGGCACCGCCGAGGTCGGCGGCGAGCAGCGGGACCTGGTCGTCCGCGTCAGCAGCCGTGCGGTGCCGGAGAAGGGCGCCACCGTGCACGTCGTGCCGCGTCCGGGCGAGACCCACGTGTTCTCGACCTCCACGGGCGAGCGTCTCTCCGACTGAGCCGCGCCCCGGCCGCTGTGCCCCGGTGGATCCGGGACGAACGGCCACGTCGACGCCAGAGGCCCCGCGGATCGCCGCGGGGCCTCTTCGTTCGCGCGGACATACCCCGGCGAAGCGACCACCGGGGGCGACCGGCGTCAACGCCTTACCCAGAAATCAGCGGCACCTCATCCCCCGTAGGGGTGACTGAATGTCGCCAAATCATTACTGCACGCTACCCTCACACGCGTGAAGCACTCCACCATCCCTCAGACGCGACGCGGCCACCGGGGCGGCCCTGCCCGCCGGATCGGCCGCACTCTCGCCCTCGTCCTGCCCGTCGTCCTGGTGCTCTCCGGGACCCTCGCGGTCACCCGGGTCAACTGGACGGGGAGCTCATCCAGCTCGGTGCTCATGGCCTCGGACGTCTCCTCGGCGTCCGTCTCCTCCAAGGCCGCCCCCCGCGCCCCGCAGGACGTGCTCCGCGACCGGCTCATGACCGAGCTGCAGGACAGGAACCCGGGCGTGGCCCTGACCCACCTCCAGCAGGCGGTGAACGGGCATCCGGCACTGGCCAGGCACTGCGGTTCGATCGCCCGCGCCCTGGGCAAGGCCGCCGTGCGCATCTACGGCCCGGCGCGCGCACAGTCGTACGCCCGCCCGGTCTGCGACACGGCCTTCGCCTCCGGAGTGCTGAGCGCGCACAGCTGAGCGGCGGCCACGGAACGGGCACCGGCTTCCCCCGTGAGCCGGTGCCCCTCGCGCGCCCGCGCTTGGCCACGGGGCCTTCCGTGCGGCGGGGCCGCCCACGAGCCGGTCGCGGTCCGGACCCACGCCGGGGCCCACGTACAGTTCGGGGCATGACCCATCCGAACGCGGCGACGCGCCCCACTCAAGCCGTCGTCCTGGCCGGTGGCCAAGGCTCACGGCTGCGTCCCTACACCGACGACCGGCCCAAGCCGATGGTCGAGATCCCCGGGACGGGCACTCCGATCATCGGCCACCAGCTCGCCTGGCTCGCCGAGGAGGGCGTGACGGACGTCGTGGTCTCCTGCGGCCACCTCGCCGACGTCCTGCAGAAGTGGCTGGACTCGGCCGATCTGCCGGTGTCCGTCACCACCGTCGTCGAGACCGAGCCCCTCGGCCGCGGCGGCGGCCTGAAGTACGCGGCCGCGCACCTCCCCCACCCCGACCGGCCCTGGTACGCCACCAACGGCGACATCTGGACCCGCTTCTCCCTGCGGGACATGGCCGACTTCCACACCGAGCGGGACGCCGTCGCCACGCTGGCGCTGGCCAGGCCGCGGATCCCCTGGGGCGCGGTCCGGACCGACGGCTTCGGGCACATCACCGACTTCATCGAGGCCCCGCCGTCGACGTTCGAGATCAACGCGGGCGTCTACGTGTTCTCGCCCGAGTTCGCCGGTCTGCTGCCCGAGCGCGGCGACCACGAGCGGACCACGTTCCCGCGGCTGGCCCGGGAGCGCAGCCTGGCGGGCTTCACGATCCCGCAGGGCGCCTACTGGCGGGCCATCGACACCGCGAAGGACCTCGCCGAGGCGGCCAGGGAACTGGCGGCCCTGGGGCGGTAGGCGCGCTGCCGCCGCCGCGCCCGCACCGAGCAGGCCGAAGGGCCCGTACCGCGGTGGTACGGGCCCTTCGGCGTGTGTGCGGCGGGTCAGCCGAGCAGGCCGCCCACCAGACCGGGCCGGCCGGAGGAGGTGCTGCCGCCGGAGTCGCCGCCCGAGCCGGTGCCGCCGGTCGTGCCGCCGCCGCCCGTCGTGCCGCCACCGGTGCTGGTGGGGCCCGCCGTGGTGCTCGGGGCGCCGCCGCCGGCCGGGGAGGACGGGCGGGGCGGGATCCGGCCCGTGGTGCCCTGGGTCTGGCTCGGCGTCGTCGTGGTGGCGCCGGTGCCGCCGCGGCTCGCGCCGGGTGTCGTGGCGGCGCCGGACGGGCCGGTGGTGGCGCCGCTGCCGCTGCCGGGGGCCCGGGAGGCGGGCGGTGACGTCCGCCGGTCCTGGCCCGGCTTCTGCGGGAGCGGGGAGCCGGGCAGGTTGTTGCGGGGGGCCTCGCCGGGCCGGGGCACGACCACCCGGCTGGAGTCCCGCACCGCGCCGCCCAGCAGGGAGCCGACGAGCAGGGTGAGGCCCACGGTGACGGCGGTGACCAGGGCGCCGCGGCGCAGGACGTGGCGGCGCAGCTCCCAGATGTCGGCGCGGGGCCCTAGCCGGCGCCAGGCGCTGCCCGCGAGGCGGCCGTCGACGGAGTACACGGGGGCGCCGGCGATGATCAGCGGGGACCAGGCGGCGAGGTAGATGATGTCGGGCGCGTCGTAGGCGGGGACCGTCTTCCAGCTCACGGTGACGATCAGCGCGGCGGAGAGCAGGGCGCCGACGACGGCGGCGACGCGCTGCCAGCAGCCGGCGATGGTCAGGACGCCGACGACCACCTGGAGGAAGGCGATGACCAGACCGGAGCCGATGGGGTGGTGCAGCGCGAACTGGCGCAGCGGCTCGGCGACTTCCCACGGGTGCAGGGTGTTGAGCCAGGTGACCATGGAGCCGCGTTTGCCGCCGTCGAAGTACACGGGGTCGCACAGCTTGCCCATGCCGGCGTAGATGGAGATGAAGCCGAGGAAGACGCGCAGCGGGAGCAGGACCACGCCGAGGTTCATGCGGCGGCCCGGGTAGTAGGCGTGCCGGGCCGGGTCGTCGCCGTGCCGCCTGCCGCGGCGGCGGCGGCCGCCGGCCTCTCCGGCGTACTCCTGGTGGTCGTCGAACTCGTCGTCGCCGTAGGCCGGTTCGTCGTAGCCGTGGCCGCCGTGGGCCGGCTCGGCGTAGCCCGGTTCGTCGTAGACGCTGCCGCCGCCGCGCAGGGGCGGCAGCAGCCGGGTGCCGCCGTCCGGGGAGGTGCGCTGGTGGCCGACGACGGGGGTCTCCACGGTTCCGTCGAGGCCGTCGTAGGCGCCCGGGTAGCCGCCGCCGACGCGCGGGATGACCTGGGTGGCGCCGGCCTCCAGGCCGGTCTCCTCATGGCGGACGCTGCTGCCCCGCACGGCCTGGAGCAGCCGGTGGGCGCCGGTGTCGTCGGGGGCGGACCTGCCGCTCCACACGACGGGCCGGCGGCGGCCGGCCGCCCCGGCCCGGCCCGCCGCGCCCATGGACGGCACGTGGGCGGTGTCCTGGGCGGTACTCAGGTGCCGGGCGATCCGCGGGGATTGGCTGCGCCTCGACGACGCGCCCAGCTGCACGCGGAAGCTGGCGTGGGTGACGATGACCTGCGCCGGATCACTCGGCACCTTCACCATGCTCAGCGCGGGAGCCTCGTCGAATCCCGACGAGCGGTCCCCCGTGGGTGTGCGGGGTGTTCTGGTGTCCACACTCATCTAACCGAGTGACGCGGAGTTAGGACACTGCCGTGACGGGGCGGATGTGTCCGGACTCCGTCAAAGGTGTCCCGAACGCCCCGTGGGCACCGGAATTCCCCCGTGCGGGTGAAGTCGCGGACGGGTGTTCAGTCCCGTCCGCGCGACGTCACGTCAGCTCCGGCGACGTGCGACCTCGTACAGCACGATGCCCGCCGCCACACCGGCGTTCAGCGACTCGGCGCCACCCGGCATCGGGATGCGCACCCGGAAGTCGCAGGTCTCGCCGACCAGGCGGGACAGGCCCTTGCCCTCGGAGCCGACCACGATGGCCACCGGGCCCGACAGCGCCTCCAGGTCACCGAGCGCCACCTCGCCGTCGGCGGCGAGGCCGACGACCGTGATGCCGGCCTTCTTGTAGGCCTCGAGGGCGCGGGTGAGGTTGGTGGCGCGGGCGACCGGGGTGCGGGCGGCCGTGCCGGCGGAGGTCTTCCAGGCGCCGGCGGTCATGCCAGCCGAGCGGCGCTCGGGGACGATCACGCCGTGACCGCCGAAGGCGGACACGGACCGGACGACGGCGCCGAGGTTGCGCGGGTCGGTGACGCCGTCGAGGGCGACGATCAGCGGGTCCTCGCCCTCGTCGTAGGCCGCCTCGGTGAGGTCCTCGGGGTGCGCGTACTCGTACGGCGGGACCTGCAGGACCAGGCCCTGGTGGTTCAGGCCGTTGGTCATCCGGTCCAGTTCCGGGCGCGGGGCCTCCATGAGGTTGATCCCGCCGCGCTCGCCGGCGAGCTGGAGGGCCTCGCGGACGCGCTCGTCGTTGTCGATGAACTGCTGCACATAGAGCGTGGACGCGGGCACGCCCTCGCGCAGCGCCTCGACGACCGGGTTGCGGCCGACGACCAGCTCGGAGGCGGACTTGCCGCCGCGGCCCCGGGCCACGGGGCGGCGCACGGCCTGCTTCGCCTTGGCGTTGGCGATGCGGTTCTTCTTGTGGCCCTT
Source organism: Streptomyces sp. 1-11 (assembly GCF_007176755.1). Taxonomy (GTDB): domain Bacteria; phylum Actinomycetota; class Actinomycetes; order Streptomycetales; family Streptomycetaceae; genus Streptomyces. Next base: position 96,501 of record NZ_BJTV01000005.1, on the reverse strand, counting down.
GCGCATCTCGGCGGGCGGGGTCGGGCCCCTGCCTTCGAGGCCCTTGCGCCGCTGGCCGCCACTGCCGACCTGCGCGCCCTTCTTGCCGGACATGCGGCGGTTGTTCGCGGCCATGACCTACCTGTTCTCTGACGGAAGTGTTCGTACGTCTATGCAGTGTGCCGCCCGGAGGCCCGGACGGCACAATCGATCACCGGATCGCCCGCGTGATCAGCGCGGGCCGAGGCTCCAGCGCGGGCCCTGCGGGCTGTCCTCGACGACCAGTCCGGCCTGGCCGAGCTGGTCGCGGATGGCGTCGGCGGTGGCCCAGTCCTTGCGGGCGCGGGCGGACTCGCGCTGCGCGAGGACCAGGCGCACGAGGCTGTCGACGACACCGTGCAGGTCCTCGCCCCGGTCGCTCTCGCCGGCCCAGTGCGCGTCGAGCGGGTCGAGGCCGAGCACGCCGAGCATGGCCCGCACCTCGGCGAGCCGGGCGACGGCGGCCTCCTTGTCGTCGGCGGCCAGCGCGCTGTTGCCCTGCCGGACGGTGGTGTGCACCACGGCGAGGGCCTGCGGGACGCCCAGGTCGTCGTCCATGGCGTCGGCGAACGCGGGCGGGACCTCGGCGGCGGGCTCGACCACTCCCCCGGCCAGCTCCACCACGCGCTGCACGAAGCCCTCGATGCGCGCGAACGCCGACTCGGCCTCGCGCAGCGCCTCCTCGCTGTACTCGATCATCGACCGGTAGTGCGGGGTGCCGAGGTAGTAGCGCAGGACGACCGGGCGCCACTGCCTGACCATCTCGGAGACCAGGACGCTGTTGCCGAGCGACTTGGACATCTTGTCGCCGGCCATGGTGACCCAGGCGTTGTGCACCCAGTACTGGGCGAAGTCGTCGCCGTAGGCCTTGGCCTGGGCGATCTCGTTCTCGTGGTGCGGGAAGATCAGGTCCAGGCCGCCGCCGTGGATGTCGAAGGCGCTGCCCAGGTACTTGTGGGCCATGGCGGAGCACTCCAGGTGCCAGCCGGGCCGGCCGGGGCCCCACGGGGTGGGCCAGGTGGGCTCGCCCGGCTTGGCCGCCTTCCACATGGCGAAGTCGCGCGGGTCCCGCTTGCCGGTCTCGCCCTCGCCGGACGGCTGGAGCAGGTTGTCCAGCTCCTGCCGGGACAGCTCCAGGTAGCGCGGGAAGGACCGCACGTCGAAGTAGACGTTGCCGTCGGACGCGTAGGCGTGGCCGCGCTCGATGAGGCCCTGCATCATCTCGGTCATCTCGGTGACGTGGCCGGTCGCGCGGGGCTCGTAGGTGGGCGGCAGGCAGCCGAGGGCGGCGTAGCCGTCGTTGAAGGCGCGCTCGTTCTCGTAGCCGATCGACCACCAGGGCCGGTTCTGCTCCTTGGACTTGGCGATGATCTTGTCGTCGATGTCGGTGACGTTGCGGACGAACGTCACCTCGTAGCCGCGGTACTCGAACCAGCGGCGCATGATGTCGAAGTTCAGGCCGGAGCGGATGTGCCCGATGTGCGGGGCCGCCTGCACGGTGGCGCCACAGAGGTAGATCGAGACGCAACCCGGCTTGAGCGGGGTGAAGTCACGGATCTGCCGGGCGCTGGTGTCGTACAGGCGAATGGTCACCACTCCAGGGTAGTGGCCCCGGAGTGGTGCCTGGTGCCGGTTGGCTAGAACATGCCCACGACCTTCTCGGGCGTGATCCGCACCACCACCCGTTCGGCGTCGTCCACGGAGGCCGGGTTGAACTCGGCGTACTTCTTGCCGGTGTACTTCACCGACAGCTCGTCGATGAGGTCGTCGGCGCCGTCGGCGGTGAGTTCGGCGGTGCCCCGGATCTCCCCGTAGACGTAGGGCATCTCGGGGTCCTGGACGACCACGCTCACCCGGGCGTCGCGGTCCAGGTTCTTCTTCTTGCGGCGGTCGGCGGTCGTGGAGAACAGGATCTGGTCGCCGTCCCGCTTCACCCAGACCGGGGACAGCTGGGGGCTGCCGTCGGGCTGGATGGTGCCGACCACGATGAAGACGGGGCCGTCGAGCAGGGACTTGAGCCGGTCGGACAGGGCGGCGGGCATGGATACCTCCGGGACCTCGAGTCAGCGGTGACCCTGCGGGTACCCTCGCACGCCCTCAGCGCACCCGCACCACGAGCGCGGTCGCGACCGCCATCAGCCCCTCCTCGCGCCCGGGGAAGCCGAGCCCGTCCGTCGTCGCGCCGGACACCGACACGGGCGCACCGGCCGCCTCGGAGAGGATCTTCTGCGCCTCGTCCCGCCGCTTGCCGATCTTGGGGCGGGGTCCGACGACCTGGACGGCGACGTTGCCGATGGTGAACCCGGCCTCGCGGACGATGCGGGCGGCCTCGGTGAGCAGGGTGACGCCGGAGGCGCCGGACCACTCGGGGCGGCCGGTGCCGAAGTGCTGCCCGAGGTCGCCGAGTCCGGCCGCGGAGAACAGCGCGTTGCAGGCGGCGTGGGCGACGACGTCGGCGTCGGAGTGCCCGGCCAGGCCCGGCCCCGCGTCCTCCCACTTCAGGCCGGCGCACCACAGCTCGCGGCCGTCCTCGAAGGCGTGGATGTCGGTACCGATGCCGACCTGGGGCAGTACCGGAGTGTCAGAAGCCATCGTTGAGCCTCCTGCGGGCCAGGACCGCCTCGGCGAGGACGAGGTCGAGCGGGCGGGTGACCTTGAAGGCCTCCTCGTGACCGGGGACGGTGACGACCCGCAGGCCGAGTTGCTCGACCATGGACGCGTCGTCCGTGACGTCCTCGGTGACCGTCTCGTGGGCGCGGACCAGGGTGGCCCGGTCGAAGCCCTGGGGCGTCTGCACGGCGCGCAGCCGGGACCGCTCGGGCGTGGCCACGACCGGCTCCGGGTCGCCGGGGACGGCGGCCGGTTCGACCTCCTTGACGGTGTCGGCCAGCGGCAGCGCGGGGACGACGGCGGGCGCTCCCTCGCGCACGGCCTCGATGACCGCGTCCACGGTGTCGACCGGGACGAGCGGGCGGGCCGCGTCGTGGACGAGCACCACGCCGTACTCGGGCGGCAGGGCGTCCAGGCCGAGCCGGACCGACTCCTGGCGGCTGTCCCCGCCGGGCACGACGAGGAAGTCGGTGCTCCCGGGCAGGGCGTGCGCGTCGAGCAGCAGCTTGGCCTCGGCGGCGCCGTCCGGGGGCGCGACGACGATCACCAGGGAGACGTGGCGGGACGCGGCGAGGGCGCGTACCGCGTGGATCAGCATGGGCGTGCCGTTCAGCGTGCGGAGCGCCTTGGGGGCGCCCGGGCCGAGGCGTACGCCGCGGCCGGCGGCGGGAATCACGGCGGCGACGGGGATCTGCGCGGGCGCGGGGCGCGAATCGTCAGACATCGGTTCCTGTCAGGTTTGTGTGCTCGACCTAGGTGGGTATGGCCTGGAGGAGTGCCGGGCACGACGCTCGACCGGACCCTTCCGTGACCCTGGTCGAGCCTTCTGCCCGGGCCCGGCACACCAAGTATCGGGGGCTTCCCCCGAGTCGAACGGCAGGCCGCTCGCGGCGGCCCGGCACCGCGGCCGGGACGGCCGGGGACGAACATGCCGCAGCGCCCGGCGACAGGGTGAGTGTCATCGGGCACCGCGGCATTTTCACTGTTCTGAGCGTGCCGGGGGCAGCGGATGCCGCCGGCCGCGCGTCAGGAGGCGAGCACCTCGTCGAGCAGTGCCTCGGCCTTGTCCTCGTTGGTGTTCTCCGCGAGGGCGAGCTCGCTCACCAGGATCTGGCGGGCCTTGGCGAGCATGCGCTTCTCACCGGCGGAGAGTCCGCGCTCGCGCTCGCGACGCCACAGGTCACGCACGACTTCCGCGACCTTGATGACATCGCCGGAGGCGAGCTTCTCCAGGTTTGCCTTGTAGCGACGGGACCAGTTCGTGGGCTCCTCGGCGTACGGCGCGCGCAGTACCTCGAAGACCCGGTCCAGCCCGTCCTGACCGACCACATCACGCACGCCGACGAACTCCGCATTGTCCGCTGGCACACGCACCGTGAGGTCACCCTGGGCGACCTTCAGCACCAAGTAGGTCTTGTCCACGCCTTTGATCTGACGAGTTTCGATGGCCTCGATCAGCGCGGCCCCGTGATGGGGATAGACCACGGTGTCGCCAACCTTGAACGTCATGTGACAGGTACCCCTTCCGTGGCTATCCAGGGTAACACGGATACGGCGTGTTCTGAATGGCGTTTTCGCAGGTCAGGGCATATCTCGGGGCTTGACAACAGCAACACGGACGTGCTGCGAGGGGCCGGGCCGAGCCGGGAGGCGGCGGGAATTCGCAGGTCGGAGGCACTCTCCGGGCGAGGCGAAACACATACGCCACACACCCGTCGAGTCGTCCCCAGAAGGTGGAACATCCCGATATGTCCGCTCCCAAGCGTACGACTTCCGCTACTCCGTTCGGCGACGGAGGCCGGGTCCGGGGCGATTCCGGAATTGATCACAAGGGCCGGGAAGGGCGGCGGATGATCAATATCCCGGGTGGTCGCGCATTCCTTCACGGAAATTTTCGCGTGCCGTGTTGCCGGCATGCGGACCGCGCCGTCGCGGGCGCGTTATGCGAATGCGCGGACGGCTCCGGCAATGTGACCGGCGAGTCACTCGCGGCCCCGCGGTACCCCCACCCGGAGGCAAGCCGGGCGCTTGGGGGAGGGTCGGGTGCGGTCGCGCGGGAACGGCTCGGTAACCTGAGGCCGCTGACAGACACTTAGGGTGGCTTTATACGGGAGCCGCCCGCGCGTTCAAGGAGATGCCGCCGCCGTGAGCAGCAGCCTTCGACGCGGCGCCCTCGGCGCCGCCGCCATCGCCTTCTCGGTCGCCTCGCTCGCCGCGTGCGGCTCCGGCAACGACGCCCAGACCCTGCAGATCAAGCCGGACAACGCGGCCACCAGCGTGGGCAGCATCAAGGTCCAGAACGCCACGGTCATCACCCAGCCCGACCTGACGTCGACCGGGCCGGCCGTCGTGTCCGCGACCATCTTCAACACCGGCAAGACCGCCGAGACCCTGCAGTCGATCGCCCTTCCCGGCACCGGCAAGACCGCCACGCTGCACCCCGCCAAGGGCCAGAGCCTGACCATCCCGCCGATGGGCTCGCTGATCCTCGGCGGCAAGGACAACGCCTCCGCGGTGCTGCAGAGCAGCCGCGAGGCGGTCCGCGACGGCAACGCCCAGAAGATCACCTTCACCTTCGACAAGACCGGTGACGTGAGCCTGCGCGCCTTCGTGGTGCCGGCCACCAGCTTCTTCAGCGGCTGGGGCCCGAGCGAGGTCCCGTCCGCCTCGGCCTCGGCGGCCCCGGGCGCGGAGGCCTCCGGCAAGGGCAAGCCGGGCAAGCCCGACGCCTCCGCGAGCGCCTCGGACGCCGCGGACGTCTCGGGCGGTGACGCCTCCGGCGCCGACGCCGCCGGCGCCACCCCGAGCGACTCCGCCTCGCAGTCGGCCGCCGGCCACTGAGCGGGCAGGCATGACGGAGGGCGGCACCCCGCGCGGGGTGCCGCCCTCCGTCGTGGTGCCGCGCGTCAGGCCTACGGCTCGAACTTGTAGCCGAGACCCCGCACCGTCACCAGGTAGCGCGGCGCGCCCGGGTCGGGCTCGATCTTGGCGCGCAGGCGCTTGACGTGGACGTCCAGGGTCTTGGTGTCGCCCACGTAGTCGGCGCCCCACACGCGGTCGATGAGCTGCATGCGGGTCAGGACCCGACCCGCGTTGCGCAGCAGCATCTCCAGCAGGTCGAACTCCTTCAGCGGGAGGTCCACCTTGGAGCCGGAGACGGTCACCACGTGCCGGTCGACGTCCATGCGGACCGGACCCGCCTCCAGGGCGGCCGGGGTGACCTCCTCCGGCTCGCCGCGGCGGCGCAGCACCGCGCGGATGCGGGCGACCAGCTCACGGGAGGAGAAGGGCTTGGTGACGTAGTCGTCGGCTCCTATCTCGAGCCCCACGACCTTGTCGATCTCGCTGTCCTTCGCGGTCACCATGATCACGGGGACGTTGGAGCGGCCGCGCAGCTGACGGCACACCTCCGTGCCGGGCAGACCCGGCAGCATCAGGTCGAGGAGTACGAGGTCGGCGCCGTTGCGCTCGAACTCGTCGAGTCCGTCGGGGCCGGTGGCCGCGACGGCGACCTCGAAGCCCTCCTTGCGGAGCATGTACGACAGGGCGTCGGAGAAGGACTCCTCGTCCTCGACGACGAGCACTCGGGTCACGGAAGGACCTCCGGGGCGGGAAGCGGTTCGTAAGGAGATGAGTCGGGGGCGCCGCCGTCCTCGTCGTCGAGGTCGGGGTGCTGCTGTGCGCGGTCGCGGGCCGCGCCCGCCTCCGGCAGTCTGAGGGTGAACGTGGAGCCCTGGCCTTCGGCGCTCCACACCGTGACCTCCCCGCCGTGCGAGGCGACCACGTGCTTGACGATCGCGAGACCCAGACCGGTGCCTCCGGTGGCCCGGGAGCGGGCCGGGTCGACGCGGTAGAAGCGCTCGAAGACGCGCTCCTTGTCCCGTTCGGAGATGCCGATGCCCTGGTCGGTGACGGCCAGTTCGATCAGGTCGCCGCCCGGGGCGGTGATCCGGCGGGCGGCGATGCCGACGCGGGTGCGGGCCGGTGAGTAGTTCACGGCGTTCTCGACCAGGTTGCCGAGGGCGGCGGCGAGCTGGCCCCGGTTGCCCCACACGTGCAGGTCCGCGGTGCCCCCGGCGGCCATCGTGATCTGCTTGGCGCCCGCCTGGTGGCGGCAGCGGTCGACGGCCTCGGCGACCAGCTCGTCCACCCGGACCGGCTCGGCGTCCTCGAGGGGGTCGTCGTTCTGGACCCTGGACAGGTCGATGAGCTCCTGGACGAGGTTGGTCAGCCGGGTCGCCTCGATCTGCATGCGGCCGGCGAAGCGCTCGACGGCCTCGGGGTCGTCGGAGGCGTCCATGACGGCCTCGGAGAGCAGCGAGAGCGCGCCGACGGGGGTCTTCAGCTCATGACTGACGTTGGCCACGAAGTCACGCCGTACGGCCTCGATCCTGCGGGCCTCGGTGAGGTCCTCGACCAGCAGCAGGACCAGCCGGGAGCCGAGCGGGGCCACGCGCGCGGAGACGGCGAGCGCCTCGCCGCGTCCGGTGCCCCGCCGGGGCAGGTCCAGTTCGACCTGGCGTATCTCGCCGTCGCGTCTGGTGTCACGGGCCATCTGCAGCATCGGCTCGACCGAGAGCTTGCCGCCGCGGACCAGCCCGAGGGCGTAGGCGGCGGAGCTGGCCTTGACGACGGCGTCGCCCTCGTCGAGGACGACGGCCGAGGAGCGGAGCACGGACAGCACGGTGTCCACGCCGGGCGGGAGTACGGCATCGGTGTGCAAGGAAGTCCTGGTGGGTCGCTTCTGGTCGCGTTCGCTCCAGCGGAACGCCAGCATGGCGATGACGCCGGTGAGCACCCCGGCGATCGCTGCCGCTGCGGCGACCGCCGCGTTCACGTCCATGCCACAAGGTTAGGCATGCGCAATGGCCTGGCCACAGCCGTCGCGGTGCGACCTCGAACACTCGTCGCCCAGAGTTCACCTTGGAGCCAGTGGTGGTTCATTTGGGGTGGCGGAAACGGACGCGTACGGGGCAGAACGTGGGAGCGTGGGGTTCACACCGCCGGTCACGCCACGGGGCGCCTGGTGTCACGGCCCCCGGCACCCCGAAGGAAGCACGTACGAGAGGGAATCCTGATGCGGGACGCGTACCACGAGGAACTTGACTCGATCGGCGACAGCCTGGTGGAGATGGCCCGGCTGGTCGGGTCGGCGATCGGGCGCGCCACGACGGCCATCCTCGACACCGACCTGAAGCTGGCCGAGAACGTGATCGAGGCCGACCAGAAGGTCGACGAACTCCAGCACGACCTGGAGGCCCGGGCGATAGCCCTGCTCGCCCGCCAGCAGCCGGTGGCGACCGACCTGCGGATCGTCGTCACGTCGCTGCGCATGTCGGCCGACCTGGAGCGCTCCGGCGACCTCGCCCAGCACGTGGCGAAGCTGGCCCGGCTGCGCTTCCCCGAGCGCGCGGTCCCGCACGACCTGCACGCCACGATCCTGGAGATGGGCCAGCTCGCCCAGCGCCTGATGGCGAAGGCGGCCGAGGTGCTCGTCACCAAGGACGTCGACCTCGCGCTGCAGCTGGAGCAGGACGACGACGACATGGACATGCTGCACCGCACCCTGTTCCAGCACCTGATCGACGACCGCTGGAAGCACGGCATCGAGACGGCCGTCGACGTCACCCTGCTGGGCCGGTACTACGAGCGGTACGCCGACCACGCGGTGGCCGTCGCCAAGCGGGTCGTCTACCTGGTGACGGGCGAGCACGCCGACGTGCTCCAGCAAGACATCCAGCCGGTGACCGGGATCGAGGGAGCGTAGGGCCCCGCCGGCCCGGCCCCGGGGCGCGCGCGGCCTGCCGTCCGGGGCGCGCGCGGCCTGCCCTCCGGGTCGTGCCGGGCTCGCGGGGAGGCGGAGCCGGGCGGGCGGACGCCTCGATGCGCCGTTGATGCGCCCGGCGGAACGGGCATGGAATGGGCGAAGGCATCTCGCCGAGCCTCTGAGGAGGGGACCCATGGCCGAATCCCCCGGCACCACGCCCGACCCCACGCAAGCGCGCGAGTCGGACCAGCCCACCGAGAGCAGGCACCTCCCGCTCGTCGCCGCGTGCGGCTGCGGGTCGGGCTGTGGCTGCGGCTGCCAGTCGGGCGCTCCCTGCCAGTGCGGCTGACCCGAAACGAAGTCCGAGGGCCGGTGCGAACCCGTTTCGCACCGGCCCTTCGGCGTCCCCGGCCCCGCGCGCGGGCCTCAGGGACCGTGCGCCCTGCGGTGCAGGTCCTCCAGCGCGTCCAGGACGGTGGTCGTCCGGTACCAGTCCAGCCAGGCGCCGGCCTCCCGGGCGACGGTGTCGAGGGCGACGAGCTCGGCGCCGGTGAAGGCGTGGCCGGCCTGGGCGTGATGGGTGGAGAGCATGCCCTGTGCGCGGCCGGCGGGGCCGGGGATGGGCGTGCACTGCACCGAGCGGCTGTGCGCGGCGAGCGTCGCGGCCCGTGAGGGCTCGTCGAACTCCGGGGCGCTGGCCACGTCGTCCACCACGATCCGCTCGCTCTTGCGGGCCGCGTGGCCGCACGGGGTGGCGGTGCCGTCGACCACCGCGAAGAAGTGCACGAACTCGGCGGGGAAGCCGCAGTGGGACTCCATCCGCAGCGTGTTGTCGCTGGGGTCGAGGAGCTGCACGTTGGCCATGTCGGTGTGGGTGATCGCGCAGACGGTGTCCCGGAGCGCGTCGAGGAACGCGGACAGCGGCCGCGGCCGGCCGGCGGACGGCAGCAGGAAACCGACGGCGGGCTCGGCGGGGTGCTCCCGGCCGGGGAACCACGCCTCGCCGGGCCGTGGCGCCGCGGCCTCCACCAGGGCCCCGGCCAGTGCGACGGTCCGCATCCCGTGCCGCCGGGCCACCATGCGCAGCAGCGCGCCGGCGGTGTCCGCGCCGGGGAGGCCGTAGCGCTCCATGAGCAGGCCCTGCGCACGGGCGACCAGGGCGTGCGCCAGCAGGCGGTGCCGCAGCTCCACCGCGTCGGTGCGCGCGAACGGCGCCCCGGGCGGCGGCTCCGGCGCCGCCGCGGCCGCGGAGATCACCGCGGCGAGCGCCTCCGACACCGAGCCGTACAGCTCGGGCCCGGCCCGGCCGACCGGCGCGCGGGCCGCCCGGGTCCGGGCGAGCACGGCGGCGGCCTGCGCGGTGCATCCGGTCAGGCGCAGCGGGCGGCCCTGGGCGGCCGCCTCCTCGGCGAACCGGTACAGGATCTCGGCGCCGGCGGGCTCCAGCCGGTACAGGCCGGTCAGATCGACGACGAGCTGGGCGGGGCCCGGCGCGGCGAGGGCGGAGGCGAGAGCGGTACCGGTCGTGGTGTCGGCGACACCGTGCACGGCGATCACCGTCAGCCTGCCGGTGGCCAGTCCGGGGACCGCCAGGTCGGCCACGGTCTCGCAGGAGAACTGCTGCATGGCCGCTCCCTCGCTGGGGGGCCACGGGACCTGCGGGTCTCGCTGCCGGGTTCGTCCCGGCACCTTTCAGCGTAGTCGTGTGCGGATGGGACGGCAGGTCAGAGCCGTCCGGCCGCTCGCGCCAAGGCGTCAGCCCCGGGTCGCGAGCACTTCGTCCGGGGTGAGGGTGCGCCGGATCAGCGCGTGCGCGGTGTCGACCAGACGCCGGCGCCGGCCCGCCGAGTACGCGCGCAGCACGCCGTGGGCCTCCGCCAGGGGGAGGCCGGACGCCTCGGCGATCATCCCGGTGGCCATGCTGACCGCCGCGCGGCCGGCCAGCGCGGCCTGGACGCTGCTGGCGACGTCGGCGGAGCGCAGCGGCTCCGGCGACCAGTTGACCAGCGCGACGGCCGACACGTCCGCGAGCGCCTGGGCCAGGTCCAGATCGACCGGGGCCAGCCCGCCCGGCTCGCGCAGCAGCAGGTTGACGGCGCCGACGGTCTGACCGTGGACGCGCAACGGCAGCGCGTGCGCCGCGCGGAAACCGATCTCCAGGGCGAACGGGACGACCTGGGGCCAGCGGCCGGCGTCGGCGGCCATGTCACGGACGTCGACGCGGTGCCCCTCGCGGTAGCAGTCCAGGCAGGGCCCCTGGTCCGTCTGGAGCTGGAACAGTTCGAGGAAGCCGGCCTGGTCGTCGGTGACCGCGAGCGTGCGCAGGTCGCCTCGGGCGGAGACGACCATGATGCCGACCGCGTCGGCGCCGGTGATCTCGACGCAGCGCTGTGCCAGCCGGTCCACGAGCACGACGGGGTCGATGTCGTCGGCGAAGGAGTCGGCCAGCCCGACGAGCGCCTCGGCGAGCTGCTGTTCCCGGCTCATGAGCGGTCACCGTCCCTTCCCTGGTCGTCGTCGCGGCCATCCGGCTCCGGCCGGAAGCGGAGCCTGCGGGCCAGGACCTCGCGGGCCACCTGGCTGACCGTACGGCCCTCGGCGAAGGCGCGGGCGCGCATCCGGTCCAGGGCCTGCTCGGGGTCCACGTCGATCTGCACCATCACCATGCCAACGGCCTGGTAGACCTCCGTGTGGTCGGCTTCCGAGGCCTCCACCCAGGACGCTACCGCTTCCTCCGCCTCGTCCTCGGTGCCGTCATAGGCGGGCTGCACGCTCATCAGGGCGTACGTGACCGCGTCGCGCACCCACAGCGCGGTCCGCAGGTCGGGTTCGGAGAGGCCGCCCACCCGGTCGCAGTACAGATCGAGGGTGCCGACCGCGGCTCCGCTGACCCCCAGGGGCAGCGAGAACACCGCGAGCACACCCATCTCGGCCGCCTCGTGCGCGAAGACCGGCCAGCGCCGGGTGTCACGCCCCGCGGTCAGATCGGCGGCGATCACCGGGGCGCCCTGTTCGAGGGCGGTCTGGCAGGGCCCGTCGCCCAGGGTGTACTGCAGCTCGGCGAGCCGCGCCGCGACCCGGTCGCTGGCGCACCAGGTCATCTGCACCCCGCGTCCCCCGGAGATCGACACGGAGGCGCCGGTTACCGGCAGCAGCCGTACGCACGCCGCGCACAGCGCCGCCGGCATCCGCTCCGGTTCGTCCCGCACCCCGCGGGCGGCGGCGGCCAGCGCGTCGGTGACCCGAAGGCGGTCCCGGACGTCGGGCGGCACACCACCGCCGTCCGGCTGCTCGGGCTGCTCGGGCGGCATGGTCATCACCCCCGTCCGGCCAGGCGGTCAGCACACATGATCCCTCAGTATCCCGTCCCCGGGCCTGCGGTCCGGGGGCGCTACGGGAGCCGGGTTCCCTTCTGACGAGAAGTAGCCCGGTCGAGGGGAGGCAGTACGGGAAATCGCCCCGGCCGCCTCGGGAGCCGTCCGGCCCGCCGGGTTCACCGGTCGGCGGTCGCCGCCACGATCCCGTAGGTGACCAGCCCGTAGGCGATGTGCGGGACCACGTCCGAGGCCCAGTCCGCCGCGGACCACGTCCGGGGGTCGCTCACTCCGAGCCCGGCGATCGGCGCGTCGGCCGCCGCCATCGCCAGGGCCCCGGTGAGCGGCCCGCCCAGCCACACCGGCAGCCGCGCTCCAGCCCGGTGGGCCACCGCCACGGCCACGCCGGCCGCGACGCCCACGGCGATGCCCGACAGCGCGCCGAGCCCGGTGAGCCGGTTCTCCCGCCCCTCCGACTCCGGGACAGGATGCCCGAGCCCCGAACTGACCTTGTCCACCACGGTCTCCGGTGTCCCGCTGGAGGGCCGTCCCCGCAGCGCCATGTCCGCGTACGTCACGGCGTTCAGCGCGGTGGTGCCGGCGGCCCCCGCGGCACACCCCCACAGGATGCTTCGGATCATGCGGCTACGGGTTTCCAGAACCCGCGCGGCCGAACCGCCGCCGGCCGCACGGTCACCGGAGCGGACCAAGGACGGGCCGGGCACAGGACCCTGGGGGGCGGGTCAGGTGTCCGCGCGGCGGAACGCCGCCGCCACGTCCAGCGCGACGCGGGCCGCCCGCCGCGCGGCTTCTGTCTGCTTGGCCTTCTTGTCGACGGACATCTCCTCGTCGCCGAGGTCGCTGACGCACTTGAGCATCGCCCCGCCCACGAAGTCCTTCGCCTTGAACGCCTCCCAGATCGCGTGCAGCACGCCGTGAGCCTCGGTCTCCACCCCGGCGATGTCCGGGGACATGGCGAGCAGTTCGGCGCGGAGCGCGGAGTCGCGCCAGGCGATCACCTTCTCGCCGCTCGCGAAGTCCTTCACGTGCAGCTCGCCGCCGCCCAGCGACGCCTCCAGCCGGCCGACGTTGTCCAGCCGTGTGACGAGCCGCAGCACCTGCGGGTCCGTCCGGTAGACCTGCGGGCGCAGGCCGCCGCCCTCCGGCCGCACCTTCTCCGGGCCGTAGTCGAAGACCTCCCGCGCCAGGAGCACGTCGTGGATCGACACCCCGCGCTCGCCGAAGCCGCCGCACACCCCGACCAGGAGCACCAGGTCCGGCCGGAACGCGGACAGCAGCTCGCGGGTGACCGCCGCCGCCGACTGGCCGCCCTGGTCGGTGGCCTGCGTGGTGACCACCCGGACGGGGGGCTGCCCTTCGGGCCCCAGCTCGAAGACGTCGTAGTACCGCCCGTCGCGCTGCATGTCGGTCGGGGTGATGCCGCGCTCGCCGAGCACGCGGAAGAGCGCCTTGGTCTCCACGGGCACCGCCGTCAGCAGGGCGACGTGGTACTCGTCGCCGCCGGCGTCACTGGGCACGGTCACTTCGAACCTCGACTTCTGTCGGTCGCGGAACCCGGCGAGCACCGCCGCGGGGTCGCGGTTGAACGACTCGACGCAGGCCTGTACGCGCCTGCGCTCGGCCATGTGCTCCCGTTCGACGTCCAGCCCCGTCGCCAGGTACGGGTTCTCCGGCGGCTCGTCGCCCACCAGCTCCACGATGCGGGCGAGGACCCGCTCCGCGACGGGCAGCGGAAGCAGGCGGAGCTGGATGAGCGGGGGGATGACCGTCGGCCGGTAGGTGCTCTTGGCCACGAGCAGCCGGACGAGGCTCGGGAGCAGCGCCTCGGTGTAGTCGGGGCGGTCGGCGGCGGCGCGTACGACGGCGGCCGCCGCGACGCCCAGCACGCCCGCGTCGCTGTCCCGGGGCCGCTTGTCCGGCCGCGGGATCTCGGGTGCGATGGTGAACTTGATCAGGTCCGGATCCGCCTGCCCGGCCCGGGCCAGACCTTCGAGGGCCGTCGTGCGGTTCAGCGGGTCCTTGTCCCGGTGGATCACGCCGATCAGCCAGCTCTTCGTCTCCGGGGTGATCTCCCGGTGGGCCACCAGGCCGATGATGGCTCCGCGCAGCGCGCGCCCGTCCCGGTCACGGGCCCGGAACCGTAGCCGGTCGGCGACCTTGGTGATCCACGCCTCGTCCCCGGTGTCCAGGTGACTGAGCGAGCCCACGGCGGCGCGCCGGGTCAGATAGGTCTCCTCGGGGTTGTCGATGGTGGCCCGCAGGGCGTCCGCGGCGGCCGGGTCGCCCAGGTGCCCCAGGGCGTTGGCGGCCGAGCCGCGCGCCTTGCCGACGGGGTCGCGGACGAGCGTCCCGATGAGCGGGGCCAGGGCGCCGGGGTCCCCGATGTGGCCGAGGGCGTTGGCGGCCGCCCCTCTGGTCTGGCCGTCGGTGTCCTCGGCGAGGGCGGTGACGAGCGCGTCCAGGGCGCGGGGGTCCCCGATACGGCCGAGGGCGGTGGCGGCCGCCCCTCTGGTGTAGCTGTCGGTGTCCTCGGCGAGCGCGGTGGTCAGCGCCTCCAGGGCGGCCGGGTGGCCGATGAGACCGAGGGCGTTGGCGGCCGAACCGCGGACCTTGGCGCCGCTGTCGGTGAGGGCGGCGGTGAGCGCGTCGACGGCGCCCGGGTCCCCGATACGGCCGAGGGCGGTGGCGGCCGTTCCCCTGGTGTAGCTGTCGGTGTCCTCGGCGAGCGCGGTGGTCAGCGCCTCCAGGGCGGCCGGGTGGCCGATGAAGCCCAGGGCGTTGGCGGCCGAACCCCGGATGATGGGGTACGGGTCGTTGAGGGTGGCGGTGAGCGCGTCGATGGCGCCGGGGTCCCCGATACGGCCGAGGGCGTCGGCGGCCGCCCCCCTGGTGTAGCCGTCGGTGTCCTCGGCGAGCGCGGTGGTCAGCGCCTCCAGCGCGGCCGGGTGGCCGATGAGACCGAGGGCCTTGGCCGCCGAACCCCGGACGTTGGGGGTCGGGTCGGTGGCGAGGGCGCCGGTCAGCGCGGGCACCGCCCCGGGGTCCCCGATACGGCCGAGGGCGTCGGCGGACGAACCCCGGACCCCGGCGTCCTCCTCGTCGGTGAGGGCGGTGCTCAGCGCGGGCAGCGCCTGGGGACTGCCGATCTGGCCGAGGGCGTTGGCGGACGAGCCCCGGACGCCGACCTCGGCGTCGCCGGCGAGGGCGGTGCTCAGCGCGGGCACCGCCCGGAAGTCGCCGATGTGACCGAGGGCGTTCGCGGCCGAACCCCGGACACTGACCTCCACGTCGCCGGCGAGGGCGTCGATCAGCATGGGCACCGCCTGCGGGTGGCCGATGTGACCGAGGGCGTACGCGGCCGAACCCCGGACACCGCCCACCGCGTCGCCGGCGAGGGCTTCGACCAGCACGGGCACCGCCTGCGGGTGACCGATCTCCCCGAGCGCCTTGGCCGCCGAACCGCGGACGGCGCCGTCCGGGTCGGTTCCGGCGGTCCCCAGGAGCGCGGGGATCGCCCGGTGCGAGCCGATGCGTCCGAGCGCGGTGGCGCAGGCGCCGCGGACCCAGGCGTCGGCGTCCGTCAGCATGGTCGTGCACAGGTCGTCGACGTCCGGCTCGCCGCCGTTGCTGCCCAGCCAGTTGGCGCTGCGGCGGCGCGCGGCCGGATCGGACTCCGCGCGCAGCCACGCCCGCCGTTTCGCGGCCGCGTCCTTGTCGCGGTCCCGTCCGTCCTGGGCCGGCACCTTCTTGTTGCGCTCGTGCCTGCGGCGCAGCCGCTGCAGTGTCTGGGCGTCCAGCGCGCCGTTGCGCAGGGTGTCCAGGACGCTGTCGGCGAGCTGCGGTGCCCTGGCGTTGAGCGCCCGCAGCAGGCCGCGCTGGAGCCCGTCGCGCAGCACGGTCGGGGGCAGACCGGCCAGCGCGCCGGCCAGACGGTCGCGTATCTGTCGGCCCTGTTCGAAGCAGCCGCCGAGCTGCCGCCACAACGCCCCGCGCGCCTCGTCGCCCAGCACACCCCGGTTGGCCACGAGGACGTCCACGAGCAGTTCGGGCGGTAACGGCCTGGCGCCGGCGGCGAGCAGGCCGAGCACGGCGCCGTCCGGATCGGTCTGGAGGCCGACCCAGTCGCCCAGGCACTGGTCGAGGAAGGCGGGGTCCAGCACGAAGGGCGGCGGGTCGGTGCGCTGCCAGGCGAGGGCCAGCCCGAAGTCCACGAAGGCCGGGTGGACGAGGCTGTACTGGCCGGCCGGCGCGTCGGCGACGGGCTCCACCATCTGCGTCTGCAGGAAGGCCTGCACCGCCCGGGCCGTCTCCCGCTCGTCGTCCCAGACCTGGCCGAGCAGCGCCTTCACGTCCCGGTCGACGAAGTCCGCGTTGCCCTTGCCCGAGGTGATCGCGGCCAGCGACGCCGCGCACAGCGTGGCCTCCATGCCGGGCCCGCGCTCCGCCTCGCCCTCGTCCGCCGTGCCGGACCCGATGCCGCCGCCGGGCCGGACCATGGTCTCCCGGAGCAGGTCCGCCCGGCTGCGCGGGATCCTGCGGCCCTTGACGGACCGTGTGCCCAGCAGCCAGTCGGTCAGCAGCGACAGCATGAACGGGTTGGACGCCACGCCCAGCATGTCGCCGGACCTGATCTCGTCCAGGGTCTCGGTGGCCGACTCGTCGCGCATCCTCAGGTAGCGCTCGATGTCCTGCTCGTCCAGCGGTTCGATGGACACGGTCTCGACGTCGCGCAGCAGCGTCGAGTCGAAGTCCTCCGAGTCGCTGCGGGAGGTCGCCAGCACCGTGAAGTCGTGCGAACCCGTCAGCAACCGGCGTACGAAGCTCCACTTGGGGGTGCCGGCGAACTCACGCTTCAGCTCGTTCAGGGCGTCGACCAGGAAGACCACACGGTGCTTCTTGATGTGCGCCTTCCACAGAACCGGGTCGAGGCCCGTCGGCCGGGACTCCCCCGCCAGTCCCTCGACGGTGAGGCCGGTCACCTCGAGGTCCCTGAGCACGCGGTTGTCGATGACGGCGCAGGGGGTCTCCCGGTCCATCAGCGCCATCGCGTACTGCTGGACGGCGGTGCTCTTGCCGCTGCCCGCACCGCCCGTGATCAGCCAGGTCTTGGCGACCGGGTCGTACTTGGGCCGGTACGAGGGGAGTTGGTCGAGAAGCGCGTCGAACCCCAGGCGCTCGGGGGACTCGTCGGCGGAGTCACGGACCCGGAACGTGGGGCGGAGATAGTGCTGGACGGTCTTGCTCGCCAGCCTCGCGCGCATCGCGCTGTACGGCGAACCACTCATCCGTCCCTCGCGCCCGCTCCACGCCACCCCGACAAATGTGCTTCAAGTTACCACGCAGAGCGTCTGGTTGAGCCGGGATCGCGACCGCGCACGGTCAGTGCTCGGGGTCGGCCGCGCGGGCGCCGGAAGCCTCCGGAACCGGCGCGGACGCCAGCAGCAGCGCGGCGAACACGAGGGGCGCGACCGCCTGGTACCCCATCCACACCTCGCCGCCGGAGCCGCCGCCCCGCCACGCCGTCAGCAGGCCGGTCAGCGCCGTCAGCGTCCAGCCGCTGTCGTAGGCGATCATGAGCAGCGTGTAGGTGCGCAGCCGGCGCCGGCGCGCGTACCTCATCTCGAGCCCGCCCGCGGCGAGCAGCACCACGCCGGAGGTGATCATCAACCAGGTGGGCACGCCGAGCAGATCGCCCAGCCGGGTCGCGCCGATGAGGAAGGCCGCGCCGAGCAGGACCTTCACGGCTCCGTCGGCGACGATCCCCACCACCCGGTAGGTCGCTGCCGGCGTGGTGGCCTGGGCCTGGGCCTGGGTCATGAGCGTCCCCTTCGCTGCCTGTAATGAGCTCGGTCGCGTAACTCGATTACTAGGATAATGAAATTATGAGAATGACGAGAGCGGAAACGAAGGAACGAAACCGCCGCGCCCTGCTGGAAGCCGCCTTCGAGGTCGTCTCCCGGGACGGGCACCGCGCCCGGCTCGATGAGATCGCCGAACTGGCCGGCCTGACGACGGGCGCCGTCTACTCCCTCTTCGGCAGCAAGAACGGCCTGGTCGTCGCACTGGTCACGGACCATCTGCGGCCGCATTACGAGGAGATCGAACAGGCTGTGCCCGCGGGGCTCGACCTGCTCGAAGCGGTCGACGCCTTCGCCCGCCACTACCGGCGCTCCTGTGACGCCTCCGGCGCGTTGTCCGGCCTGTCGCTGCAGATCACCCTGCTGGACATGGCCCTGCACGACCCGGAGCTGGCGTCCCGGCTAGCCGAGTCCGTCCGGACGCAGGAGAGCCATCTGGCGGAGCTGTTCGCCGGCAGGCGGCACGGGGACGGCGTCGTGACGCCGCATCAGGCCCGGCGTCTGGCCCTCGGCCTCAGGGCGCTGTTCGTCGGCCTCACCCAGGGCGTCACGCTCGGTCTCGCCCCCGGCGCCGACGAGCAGTACTTCGCCGACGCCGCCCGCGCGCTGGCATCCGGCATGGCGTGATCCACCCCGGCCGGCGGGGAGCTTTCACGCCGGACGGCCGGCGCGGGTGCCGTCGTCCCACGGCCTGGTCGTCACGGGCTGCGCCCTGGCCAGGGCCGTCGTCACCGCGTGACCAGAAACGCCGGCCGATCTGTCAGCCGGTGCGCGTTTCCGCGCGGCAGCGCGGGGTGCCGCCGGGGTCCGTGGGGGCTGAGTCGCGCGCGGCAGGGCGGGCGCCGCCGCGCGCCGTGGTGCTGAGCCGCGCGGCAGGGCGGGCTGCCGCCGCGCGCCGTGGGGGCTAAGCCGCGCGGCCCCGCGTCGCGTGGGCGCCCGGGACGGGCTCCTGCGCGTCGTCGAACGACCAGGTTTCGTCTTCCCCGAAGTCGGGGGCCTGGAAGGGGTTGGTCGCCGGAGGCGGCGATGCCGCCGCGGAGCGGTTGGGTTGCCCTTCCAGGGCGGAGAACAGCGACGTCATGTCGATGGGAGGACTCTCTTTCGTTGCAGGTCCCGTACGGGACCTGGGTGTGCCTGACCGGGCACAGCGGTCCTACAGCTTGGTCATCTTGGCGTACGGGCTCAGGATCCGCATCTGCGACGAGCCGAAATCCACGAGCACCGCGACCCCGTCCTCGACGCCGACCACGCGGCCGAGGCCGTACATGTCGTGCGTGACCTGGTCCCCTACAGCGAAGTGCTTGGGAGCCGGGGCGACCGGGGCCTTGAACGGGCTGGTGGGCAGATGGCGCTTCGGCGCGGCAGGCTTGGTCATGGCTCAGTATGCGCCTCCGCGTGTCCCGTTCGCTGTGGCCGTCGGCACAGATCCACAGGGCCGCAACCGCTTCACGTCGCTGACCAGCGGTTCTTCTGATCTGCGAGAGTGAAACCGGAGCAGAATCCGGGCTCGGCCGGGCAGCTTCCGCCGACCGGGGTCCGACGACGGGCCGTCCGGTCCCGAGGCCGGGAACCAACGGCCCAAGCCACGCTGGTCCGACCGGTCCATGCTGGCGTTGACGTGGCGATCAGCCGAGGGAAGTGATCGGCGTGATGTGGTTCGGCGACGGATGGGGCTGGGCCGGCCGGTTCCTCATGACGGTGACGACGGTGCTGGTCTGGGCCGTGCTGATCGCGGGGCTCGCCGCGCTGGTGCGCCACCTCACGGGTGCGCGCCACCAGCGGCCGGGCCCGCCTCCACGGCCCGGCGACGGTGGCGGCGGGTGGCAGGCGCCGGGAGCCGGGAACCCGCCGGCCGAGCGGTTCGCGCGCGGGGAGATCGAGGAGGACGAGTACGCAACGTCGGCCCGCGCCGCTTCCGGAGCGACGGCGAACCCGCGTTCGCGCCGAGGGGTCTGGCCGGCGATCGCCGTCTTCGCCTCGGCTCTGGTGCTGGGCCTCGCCTCGACGGGCCTGATGGCCGCGTCCGGTGCCTTCCACCGGCCGCCACCGGCGTCCTGGCGGGCACAGGGCGCGCGATGCGGCGCACCGGCCGCGAGAGGCAGTGCGGTCGACGTGACCGTGTGGGACGCGGGGCGCATGATGCACGGCCCGAACCGGCTCGCTCCCGACAGCACCCGCCCCGGCCCGCGGGGCACGGGCATGATGCGCCTGGTGGCCCACCCCACGACCGTGCCGGCCGGGAGGACGACGGTGCGGGTCTTCAACGCGGGAACCGTCACGCACGAGGTGGTCGTGCTGCCGCTGGCGCCGGGCCGGGCGGTGGGGGAACGTGCCGTCGGCTCCGACGGCCGGGTGTCGGAGGCGGGCAGCCGCGGCGAGGCGTCGCGCACCTGCGGCAGCGGCGCCGGAGAAGGCATCGCCCCGGGTGCGGCGGCCTGGACCACGGTGACACTGCGGCCGGGCCGCTACGAGCTGGTGTGCAACATACCGGGGCACTACGCGGCCGGCATGTACACGGAACTGGACGTCACGAGGTGAGCGGAGGCCGCTTCGGCCGGGGACGCAGGCTTCGGGGTCGGTGACGACCACCGGGGCCTCCCGCGGGTTCACTGAGCGCCTGCGGCTCTTTGACCGCCCGCGGCTCACGGATCGCCTGCGGCTCCACCGCCGGCCCACTGCCCCGTCTGCGGCCTCACGGACCACTTCCAGCATCATGGACCACCACCCGCGGCCCCACAGTCACACGGCCTCATGGACCACCTGGGGCCCCATGGCCCCGTGGACCACTCGCGGCCCACGAACCGCTGGCCTCATCGCCCACGCAAGGCCTCACAGACAACCTGCGGCTGGCTGGCCCGATACGCCCACGGCTCCCAGCCGCCCCGCTGCCCCGGACCACCCGGGACCTCACCGGCCCAGCCCTGCCCGGGCGCGGCTCCACGCTCCGTCGGCGAGCAGCCGCAGGCCGTTGAGGCCGACGATCACCGTGGAGCCCTCGTGGCCGGCGACGCCCAGCGGCAGCGGCAGCCGGCCTGCCAGGTCCCATACGACCAGGCCGGTGATGAACACGGCGGCGATCACCAGGTTCTGCACGACCAGGCGGCGGGCACGGCGGGAGAGCCCGATCACCGTGGGAATGGTGGCGAGCTCGTCGCGCACGACGACCGCGTCGGCGGTCTCCAGGGCGAGGTCCGACCCGGCCCGCCCCATGGCCACGCCGGTGTGGGCGGCCGCCAGGGCGGGGGCGTCGTTGACGCCGTCGCCGACCACCAGCACCTTCCGGCCGGCCCGCTCCAGCTCCTTGACCGCCGTGACCTTGTCCTGCGGAAGCAGCCCGGCGCGCACGTCCGTGATCCCGACCTCGTCGGCGAGACGCGCCGCGGCGCGCGGATTGTCCCCGGTCACCAGCACCGGGGCGGCGCCGGTCAGACGCTCCAGCGCGGCGGTGGTGGCCGCCGCCTCATCGCGGAGCCGGTCGGCGATGCCCAGTACGCCCACCGGGGTGCCGTCGGCCACGACCAGGACCGCGGTGCGGCCGTCCTCCTCCAGAGCGGTGGCGGCGGCGACCGCCCGGTGCGTGCCGTCCGTCAGCAGCCGGGTGGGGCTGCCGACCCCGACCGTACGGCCGGCCACGGTCGCGCTGACGCCCGTACCGGGAGCGGACGTGAAGTCCTCCACCGGGGGAATGTCCAGGTCACGGGCGCGGGCGGCGTCCACGACGGCGCGGGCCAGCGGATGTTCGCTGGGGTGCTCGACGGCCGCCGCGAGGCGCAGGAGTTCCTCCTCGCCGAGCCCGGAACCCGGCAGTGGGCGGACGTCCGTCACCTTCGGGGTGCCCTCGGTCAGGGTGCCGGTCTTGTCCAGCGCCACCGCGTCCACCTGGCCGAGCCGTTCCATGACCACGGCCGACTTCACCAGCACACCGTGGCGTCCGGCGTTGGCGATCGCCGACAGCAGCGGCGGCATGGTGGCGAGCACGACGGCACACGGGGAGGCGACGATCATGAAGGTCATCGCCCGCAGCAGCGTGGGCTGCAGCGCGGCGCCGAACAGCAGCGGCAGGGTGAACAGGGCGACCGTGGCCGCGACCATGCCGAGCGAGTAGCGCTGCTCGACCTTCTCGATGAAGAGCTGGGTCGGGGCCTTGGTCTCGGAGGCCTCCTCGACCATGCTCACGATCCGGGCGATCACCGAGTCGGACGGGTCACGCTCGACCTTCACCCGCAGGGCGCCGGTGCCGTTCAGGGTGCCGGCGAACACCTCGTCCCCGGCCTCCTTGACCACGGGCAGCGGTTCACCCGTGATGGTGGCCTGGTCGACCTCACCGGCTCCGTCCACGACCCGGCCGTCAGCGCCGATCCGCTCGCCGGGGCGCACGAGGATCGTGTCGCCGACGCGCAGTTCCCCGGTGGGCACACTCTCCTCGCCGCCGTCGTCGCTCAGCCGGGTGGCGGTGGTGGGGGCCAGGTCGAGCAGGCCGCGCACCGAGTCCGCGGTGCGGGCGGTGGCGATCGCCTCCAGTGCGCCGGAGGTGGCGAAGATGACGATCAGCAGCGCACCGTCCAGCACCTGTCCGATCGCCGCCGCCCCTAGCGCGGCGACGACCATGAGCAGGTCCACGTC
Source organism: Streptomyces sp. 1-11 (assembly GCF_007176755.1). Lineage (GTDB taxonomy): Bacteria > Actinomycetota > Actinomycetes > Streptomycetales > Streptomycetaceae > Streptomyces. The sequence continues at coordinate 74,290 of NZ_BJTV01000005.1, read as the reverse complement.
GAGGGTCCTGTCCTTCAGCGCCCGCAGGCCCGCCCAGCCGGGCTCCCAACCTCCGCTGACGTAGACCGCCGCGAACAGCGGCCCCCACGACCACGCGGGCGCACCGCCCAGGTACAGCGGCAGCGCGACCAGGAACAGCACCAGGGCGGCCGCCGCCCACCGGGCCTCGGGCAGCGCGAAGATCCGCGTGCGCCGCCGGGGCGCCACCTCCTCGCGGGCGGCGCCGGTCGCGGCCGGGCGGGTGAGGGTGGAAGACATGGGAACGGGGTCCTTCACACGAGTTCGGACGCGCGGACGCGACGGGTCGGTCCCACCACCGTAACAGGAACGAATGAAGAGTCATTCATGTGTTCATGTGAGGTGCCGTAGCATGGGCGCATGGGTCATGGAGCCGCACCGCCGACCGGAGGCGTCCCGCGCGGACGCCTGGACGCTGCCAGTGCCGCCAAGGTCGCCACCACCCTCCAGGCGCTGGCCACCCCCTCCCGGCTGCTCATCCTGGCGCGGCTGCGCGAAGGCCCCCTGCCGGCGACCGAACTGGCGGCGGAGGTCGAGATGGAGCAGTCCGCCTGCTCCCACCAGCTGCGCCTGCTCCGCAACCTCGGCCTGGTGGTCGGCACCCGCAAAGGCCGGTCGGTGGTGTACTCCCTCTACGACAACCACGTCGCCGAACTCCTCGACCAGGCCCTCTACCACGTCGAACACCTCCGCCTCGGCCTGAGCGACATCCCCACGGCCACGGGCGAGCGGGAAACGGAGCCTGTGACGGCCCCTCGTCCCTGACGGGGACGGCACCGGACCGGCTTCCGGCGGTCACTCCGCGGACAACGGACAGCGGGTTCGGCCACGCGGCCGTCGTCGGCCTTGGGTCCTCCGTAGGGGGAGACGCGAAGGCGGCGTCATGGACGGCGACGGCGACATGGGCCGCCGCCAGGCCAGTACCCCCGCCCCTCGATCGCGGACCGATCCGTCAGCGCAGCGCGGTGGGCTGCTGTGCCCCGGCGACGCCGTCCCGCATCATCCTGTCCGCCACCGCCATCTCGGGCAGGCGAAGCTCGGCGGCGATACGGGTCGAGCCGGGCTCATCCAACGTGACCGCCGCCAGGTGCATCGGCTCAGCGCTCAGCCGGGCCACGCGCGAGGCATCCGCATGACCACGGGTGGCATCGCCGTCTCGTTGTTCACGCAGACGTGCCGCCTGGCGGGCGAGGCTCTCCCAGAAGTCCTGCTGGGGGGCTGCGCCGGCTCGCCTGGGGGCGAGTGTCTTGGTCTCGATCACCAGGCGATGCGCTTCGATGCAGACCGGGCGGGCAAGGTCCTGGTCGTTCAGCGCGGCGACAGCGGCCTCGGAGGACGCTGTACGGGCTGCCGCGTCGTCCGCCTCCAGCAGCGCGCCCCGAGTGGCCGGCAGCGTGAGCCAGAGCAGCAGACGCGCCGTCGCGGCCATGGCCGTCCGCGGGATCCACAGCACCCACTCGCTGACCTTGCCCCGGATGTTGAAGCTCCGTGCTCCGAGCGCCACATCTTCCGCACCGAAGGCGAGCAGGCTGGGGTTCCAGGAGATGTGCGCGGTCTCGTTGGCCCGCACGGTCCACGACCCGGCGGTCAATGACTCGAGGGCCATGGCCACGAACGCGCGGGAACGAACGTTGCGAGGAGCCGCGTAGGCCAGCGCATGGGCGATGGCGGCGACGCGTTGCTGGGGCGGGTAAGCGGCCCAGAGCGGGAGGCCGATGACGAGGCAGCGCTTCCGGGAGAACCCGTAGTGGGTGACGGCGACCGAGAACTCCGGAGCGAGCTGGACCGCATCGGGAGCCCGCACCCCACACGTGTCGGCTATGCCGCCCACTAGGTCGAACAACGCCGGTGCATCCGCCTCTCGCAGCGTGGGCAGATCGGGATTCAGCTGCCCGATCCGCGGACGCAGAGCCAAAGCCAGGCCCAGAAGCACCAGGCCCATCATCGGCTGAACGACCGTGTCGAATCCGATGACGATCAGCAGCACGCTGCCGACGAACAGCACGGCCGTCACGAGATGGACCAGGCCGGCGACGGCGTACGCGGCTGCCGTCCCGGTTCTTACGCGCATAGCGCTTACCGGCAGACTTCGGCGGTCATGTTCCACGAGTCCCCCTAGCAGTGAGCGGCTGACACCGCTCGAACATGTGGTGATCCGACCATCGCGGGGGAGCCCGGGCAAGCGGCCTGAGCAACATCTGAGCCTCCCCGCCCGACAGCCGCCACAGCCGCCCCCGGGACGGGTCCGACTGGGCACCGCAGGACCCGGGGGCCTGAGGGCCCAGAAAACGCCCAGGCCGTGAAAATGCTCCTGAACCGCGCCGTCCGCGCAACTCAGGGGCATGAGCGCCAGAGCTACTTCTTCTTGCCCTGGGTCCTGTGAGCCCGCGTTCTTGACCAGGTCAGCGGGACACGGACTCCCGCTGACCTGCGATCGGGCTGTCGAGCGGTCTGCGAACACGCAGTGACAGCAGATGCCTTCGACCCACAGCGGTCCGCGGCGTCCACCCATCAGCCCGCGTCGCAGGTCAGGAAGCATGTCGGACGGCCACGGACCAGTGCGTACCGGACGGGAATGCGCGGCGACCGAGACTAGAACTGAGACTGACCGCGTCCGCCCCAGTCACCCTCGACCTCTCGCTCTCACTGAGCCGAAGCCGACTTCACCAAAGGTGAATTAACGTGACGGAGCGCTTGCTTATTCGACGGAATTAGCATGTACATGCACGCGCGGGCTTGTGATGTCCAGCACAGAACCAGCATTCTAGATATATCTAACATCCCCACACCGACAGCCCCCGTACCACCAGATACAGGACTTTTTTTGTAAACAGCCTTTAGCAATGCGCGTAGAGCAAGCATCCACTGCAAATGGTCTAAACCGCCATCTCGGGTGTCACTTCCAATTAACATTCGCCATACGTGTCCGTGACGTGCACTCTGATCCTCCCCACTGGTCCCACAGAGGCAAGGACAAGATGAAGACCGGGCACAAAATTGCACTTGGTGGCGCTGTCATCGTGGCCGCCGGAACGATCATCGCCCCGCAGCTCATCAGCGACGACGGCGACAAGAAGGAGCCGAACACGTCAGCGTCAGTGAGCGGCGACATGGGCGGCAATGGCGACGGCCCCCGCTGCCAGGGAGCCAAGGTCAACTGCCCCCAGGGGAGCCAGCCGATTCCGGAGAACACCTACCGGACGGACAAGGCCCCAAGCAAGGTAGGCCCTTGGGCCTACAAGGTCGTCCGCACGGTGACCCAGGCCGGCGACGAGGGACTGATGGTACGGACGTGCAACGTCAGCGACTGCCCCGGACCGGACTCGGCACGCCAGGTCGGACTCGTCCGCGTGCACCACACGGTCTGGGTTGAATGCTGGAAAGACTCCGGCTACGACGGCGGCGAAGGCCAGGGCATTACCAAGTGGTACAAGGTCAAGTGGCCGACCGACCAGCCTCACGCGACTCCCGACCTCGAAAGTTCGAGGGAGGACAAGTACACAGCCTGGATGTACAGCGGCTACATGGAGCCATCGGGACACAATGGGAAGATTCCTGAGTGTAGTAGCTAGCCTCGTTCGGCCAGCATGAACCGGGAGCGCCAATTCTGCTCGACGGACCAGGCTGGACCGGAACATGAAAGGGCGGCCCGGGGTTTCCTGGCCGCCCTTTCCAATGCAAACGCCTGAAATTACGACCCGTATGGCGCGCGAGCGCAGGACCGGTTCGAGGGCCTTGAGAGCGCCGGAGAGAAACCAGGCCAGACGGCCGTGAGTACGTGCGAGGGAGATGGCCAGAACGGCGAAAGTTTCCCGCAGGTGTTCGAGCCGCTTGATCTGCGGCAGGTCCTCCTGGACGTTCGGGGGGGCCGACTGCATCATCCCGAGGGCCAAGAGCCGCGAGCACGCCGCCGCCCGTGAGCATGGGATGCACGCCCTGCGGCACTTGGTGTATGGGCACCTCATGCCCAGCAGCCGGGACCGGGCCCGAAATGCTCTCGGGCGTGCGCTCCGGCCGCAGGACCCGGGGGGCCTGAAGGCCCGGAGAGGGCCCGGGCCGTGAAAATGCCCCCGAGCCGCGCCGTAAGCGCAACTCAGGGGCATGATCCCAAGAGCTACTTCTTCTTGCCCTGGTTCTTGACCGCCTCGATGGCCGCTGCCGCGGCCTCCGGGTCGAGGTACTTGCCGCCCGGGGTGACCGGGTGGAAGTCGGCGTCGAGTTCGTAGTAGAGGGGGATGCCGGTCGGGATGTTCAGGCCCGCGATGTCGGCGTCCGAGATCCCGTCCAGGTGCTTGACCAGGGCGCGCAGGGAGTTGCCGTGGGCGGCGACGAGGACCGTGCGGCCGGTGAGGAGGTCGGGGACGATGCCGTCGAACCAGTACGGCAGCATCCGGTGGACCACGTCCTTCAGGCACTCCGTCTTCGGGCGCAGCTCCGGCGGCAGCGTGGCGTAGCGCGCGTCGTCGAACTGGGAGAACTCGGAGTCGTCCGGGAGCGGGGGCGGCGGGGTGTCGTAGGAGCGGCGCCAGAGCATGAACTGCTCCTCGCCGAACTCGGCCAGCGTCGCCGCCTTGTCCTTGCCCTGCAGCGCGCCGTAGTGGCGCTCGTTCAGGCGCCAGGTCCGGTGGACCGGGATCCAGTGGCGGTCCGCGGCCTCGAGGGCGAGCTGGGCCGTGCGGATCGCGCGCTTCTGGAGGGACGTGTGGACCACGTCGGGGAGGAGGTCGGCGTCCTTCAGGAGCTCGCCACCGCGGACTGCCTCCTTCTCGCCCTTCTCGTTCAGGTTGACGTCCACCCAGCCGGTGAACAGGTTCTTCGCGTTCCACTCGCTCTCGCCGTGGCGGAGGAGGATCAGCTTGTACGGTGCGTCGGCCATGCCTCAGAGCGTAATCCACGTGTTCGGCCCGCCGCCCGGCCCGCCCGAGGGGCGGACGGTCCGCGGGGGACCAGCAGGTCAGGCAGGGGTTCACGACCGCCGCCGCCGTTTAATCGGGTAGCCGCCGCCCGCCCTGTGCATGTAGGTTGCCTGTAAGTTGCGCTTACCCGGTGAGCCGCTTACATCTCCGTACCCGTGGGGGGTCCCGTCCGTGTCTGCCGCGTCCGTCGCGTCCGTCGCCCGTCTCAGACGTGCCGCCCGGGAGACCGTCTCCGGGCTGCCCCGCGAGTTCTGGTGGCTGTGGACGAGCACCCTGGTCAACCGGCTCGGCGCGTTCGTCGCCACCTTCATGGCGCTGTACCTCACGCTCGACCGCGGCTACTCGGCCTCGTACGCCGGTCTCGTCGCCTCGCTGCACGGGCTGGGCGGGGTCGTCTCCTCGCTCGCCGGCGGGGTGATGGCCGACCGGCTCGGCAGGCGGCCCACGCTGCTGATCGCCCAGAGCGCCACCGCCGTGTCCGTCGCGGTGCTCGGGTTCATGCAGGACCCGGTCGCCATCGCCGGCGTCGCCTTCCTCGTGGGCATGGCCTCGAACGCCTCGCGGCCCGCCGTACAGGCGATGATGGCCGACATCGTGCGGCCGGAGGACCGGGTTCGGGCGTTCTCGCTGAACTACTGGGCGATCAACCTCGGCTTCGCCGTGTCCTCGATGGCGGCCGGGTTCATCGCCGAGTTCAGCTATCTCGCCGGGTTCCTGATCGAGGCCGCGATGACCCTGGCGTGCGCGGTGGTCGTCTTCCTCAAGCTGCCCGAGTCGCGGCCCGTGGCCTCGGCCAAGCGGGCGGACGGCGACGTGGGCCTCGGCACGGTGCTGCGCGACGGGCGGTACATGGCCGTCGTCGGGCTGTCCTTCCTCGTCGCCCTCGTCTTCCAGCAGGGGTCCGTCGGACTGCCGGTGGCCATGGGCCGGGCCGGGTTCACCGCCGCCGACTACGGCTTCGCGGTCGCCGTCAACGGCGTCCTGATCGTCGCGCTGCAGATCCCCGTCACCCGCTTCATCGAGCACCGCGATCCGCGCACGCTCCTCGTCGTCTCCTCCGTGCTCGCCGGGTACGGCTTCGGGCTGACCGCCTTCGCCGGGTCGGTCGGGGTCTTCGCGCTCACCGTGTGCGTGTGGACGCTCGCCGAGATCGTCAACGCGCCGACCCAGACCGGGCTCGTGGTGCGGCTGTCGCCGGTGCACGGGCGCGGGCGGTACCAGGGGGTGTACACGCTGTCGTGGTCCCTGGCCGCGCTGGTGGCGCCGCTGATGTCCGGCGCTGTCATCGACCGGTACGGCGCGCAGTGGCTGTGGGCCATGTGCGCGGTCGTGGGCACCGTGGCCGGGAGCGGGTACGGGGTGCTCATGCGGCGGCTGCCCGCCGAGCGGCGGACGGCGGAGACCGCCCCTGCGAGCACCGACGCGGACACGGGAGCCGAGCTCAGCACGGCCTGAGCGGAGGCCGCCGAAGGTACGAGCCCCTTGCCCGCGGTGCGCCGCAGGCAAGGGGCTCGTCGCCGTGGGCGCCGGGGGGCCGGCGCCCACCGTGGGCGCCGGAGGGGGCCGGCGCGCGCGGTCAGAAGGAGGCGTAGACGCCGACCTGGTGGAACTGGGCGGCGGCGCCCTGGAGCTGCCCGACGGCGCCCTGGACCGTGTCCGTGACGGTGTCGAGGCGGGACAGCAGGTCCGCGCTGTTGACCGCGGCGGGGCCGGCGACGATGCCGGCCTGGGGGTTCAGGCCGCCGGAGACGCCGTCCAGCTCGGCGTCGGAGATCTCGGAGGTCAGGACCTGGGGAGCGGAGGTCATGTCGGTACGCCCTTCATCGGAGGTGCCACAAGGGGGAAAGCGGCCCGCTGGGGACAGAGGCGCGGCCGCGGCCGCGGGCCGGTGGCATCCGTTTCCGGACGCCGTGGCTCGAACCCGGCGGCGCGATGGATCAAATCACGGGGCGTGGCCGCCATCCAGCCGACCGGCTCGCGGGACAGGGCGGCTGGGGCCGGCGGCTCCTCATTCGTGACGGCGCGGTCATCGGTCGTGGCCCGCTTCTCCACATGTGATCCGGCGCGGACGGGCCGTCGCTCTTGCCAGGGCCGCACCGATCCGGACAACTGTGCACCAACCGCGCTCGCGCGCGCGGGCTTGCGCAAGCGCTGTGCAGATTCGGTCACCGACGCCGGTCACCGGTGCATCCGGGCGCCCTTCAGCACCTTGTCCACCCCGTTGCGCGGGCCGTACACGGCGAGTCCGACGAGGTCCAGATCGGCGGTGCCCACCGCCCGCACCGCGGCGCGGTTGTCGCGGTCGTTGCCGGTGGCGAACAGGTCGGAGGTGAACACGGACCTGGGCAGAGCGCGGGACAGGGCCCGGGCGTGGGCGGCGGCGAGCGTCTCCTTCGTGCCCTCGAAGACCAGCACCGGCTGGCGGAACATGGGCAGGTAGGCGACGTCGTCGGCGTCCTCGTAGGGTTCGCCGATCACCTCGGGGACCTGGGTGCCCAGTCCGCTGACGAGGAACGCTGTCACGTTCAGGCGCTGCCAGGGCGCCAGGTCCTCGCGGAGCAGTACGGCGATCCTGGTGTCGAAGCGGACGGGGGCTGCGGCCGGCTCGGCCTGCGGTGCGGTGTTCATGGAGTGAGACTGCCGACCGCGGCGCGCCGCCGTCTTGTACGTTTTTTGCGTGGCCGCCGACCAGTCCGACGTCTCCGCCTGGCGCCCGCGGGTCCCGGGTGTCGTGGAGGTCTTCCACGCCCACTTCACCGAGTACGCGTACCCGATGCACGTCCACGACGCCTGGACGCTGCTGATCGTCGACGACGGCGCGGTGCGCTACGACCTCGACCGGCACGAGCACGGCACCCCGCACGACACCGTCTCGCTGCTGCCGCCGCACGTGCCGCACAACGGCTCCCCCGCCACCCCGCACGGTTTCCGCAAACGGGTGCTGTACCTCGACGGCAGCCACCTCGGCGACGAGCTGATCGGCCCGGCCGTGGACGGCCCCGATCTGCGGGATCCCGCGCTGCGGCTGCGGGTCGGGCAGTTGCACTCCGCCCTGGGCCGGCCAGGCGACGAGCTGGAGGCGGAGAGCCGGCTGGCCCTAGTCGGCGAGCGGCTTCGGGCGCACCTGCGGCGGCGGGCGGACGGCGCGGGCCGCTCCGGCCGTGGGGCCGGGCTCGCCCGGTCGCTGCGCGAGCTGCTCGACGAGCACGTCACCGAGGGGCTCGTGCTCGCCGACGCGGCCCGGCTGCTGCACGCCCACCCCGCCCACCTGGTGCGGGCGTTCAGCGGCGCCTACGGCATCCCCCCGCACCAGTACCTGATGTCCCGGCGGGTCGGCCGGGCCCGGCGGCTGCTGCTGGACGGGCTGCCGCCGGGCGAGGTCGCGATGGCGACCGGGTTCTGCGACCAGGCGCACCTCACCCGGCACTTCAAGAGGCTGGTGGGCGTGCCGCCGGGGCGTTACCGGCTCAGCGCCGGGCCGCGCCGGGTCACTTGACGTCGACGTAGTCGCCGGTGGCCGTGGCGCCGCCGGTCGTGGACGTCTCGCTGAAGGTCCAGCGCCAGTAGCCGTCGGAGGCCGCGGTGACCGTGGTCTTCAGGTAGCCGGCGGAGTCGGCCTGCACGATCTTGACGGTGGAGTAGGTGCTGGTGCCCGCCTTGCGGAACTGGAGCTTGGCCGACTTGCCGCCGAAGCCGGTGTAGGCGTGCTTCACCCAGTCCGCGCGGGTGAGCCGACCGGTCACGGTGAGCTTCTTGCCCTTGACGACGGGCTCGGGCGAGGCGTTGACGGTGGCCTTCCCGGCCCGCTTGACGGGCACCGAGGCGAAGCCGGTCAGGTACTGCTCGCCCTTCAGCTTGTCGTTCGAGTCCCAGACGCGCACCCAGACGGCCGTCTTCCAGGTCGTCGCGTCGTTGTTGGAGTCGAGCCGCCAGCGGGGATCGATGTACAGCTTCCCCTCGCAGTCGGCGGTCCGCGAGCCGGACGGGTCGCACATGACGAGGCCCGTGTAGAGGCCGCCGGATTCGGCGCCCTTGGCGGCCGTGGTGTCGTGGTACAGGTACGGGAACGGGGTCACGTCGTCGGCGCTGACGCCGGACGGCAGGGACATGTGGAAGGTGAAGCCGGGCTCCACCTCGGCGGTGGTCCCGACGACGACGGGCTTGCCCTTGTTGACGACCAGGTTCGACACCGTGACGCCCGTGCCCGCCGCCGCCGCGGACGGTGCGGCGTACGCTCCCAGGGCGAGCGCTCCCGCGAGCGCGACCGCGGAGCCGGATCTGCCTGCGCGCATGCACAACCTCTTGCTGGTGAGAGAACGTTGAGGACCCGGTAAGAATCCGGGTCGCCGCAGGCTAACAGCAGGCGTGCGCACACCGGTTCGGGGACCGGGAAACCCCGTTCGCGGGGAAGGGGAGTTCGGCGCTTGCGGGGGCCGGGCTCCGGTCCGGGCCGGTCAGTCGGCCGGACGCTCGATCAGATGGCTGAACGCGTCCAGGTTCCGGGTCGACTCGCCGCGCGAGACCCGCCAGGCGTACTCCTTGCGGATCGCGGAGGCGAAACCCAGCTCCAGCAGGGTGTTGAAGGCCCCGTCGGCGGCCTCGAGGACCTGGCCGAGGAGACGGTCGGTCTCCTCGGGCGTGACGGCGGCCAGCGGGAGGCGGGCGGTGACGTAGATGTCGCCGAGCCGGTCCACGGCGTAACTCACGCCGAACAGCTTGAGGTTGCGCTCCAGCAGCCAGCGGTGGACGCCCGCCTCGTTCTCGTCGGGCTGCCGGATGACGAAGGCGTTGAGGGACAGGGTGTGGCGTCCGACGATGAGGCTGAGCGTGGTGGAGAGCTTGCGGGTGCCGGGGAGCTTGACGACGTACGTCCCGGGCTCGGGGCTCTCCCACTCCAGCTCGGCGTCCTTCAGGACGTCCTCGACGACCTGCGCGGTCTTCTCGACATCACCCATGCTGGGAGCGTACGCGACGACGGTGTGACTGGGCCGCGGCCGTGTAGACGTCGGCGGTGGCGGCCGCCGCGGTGTCCCAGCCGAAGCCCAGTGCGTGCCGGGCGGCGGCCGCGCCCATGCTGTCCGCCAGCGAGGGCTCGTCGGCGAACCGGGCCAGCACGCGCGCGTACTCGGCCGGACGGTGGCCCTTGACGAGGTAGCCGGTGACGCCGTCGCGCACGGCCACCGGCAGACCGCCGACCGAGGCGGCGAGCACCGGGGTCCCGGCCGCCTGCGCCTCTATGGCGACCAGCCCGAAGGACTCGCTGTAGGAGGGCATGACCAGGACCGAGGCGGCCCGGAACCAGTCCGCGAGCTGCTCCTGGCCGACCGGCGGTCGGAACCGCACGACGTCGGCGATGCCGAGGCGCGCGGCGAGCTTCTGCAGTCCCTCGGGCTTGGCGAGCCCGCTGCCGCTGGGTCCGCCGACGACCGGCACGACGATCCGGGAGCGCAGTTCGGGGCGCTCGTCCAGCAGGGCGGCGACCGCCCCGAGCAGCACGTCCGGCGCCTTCAGGGGCTGTATGCGGCCCGCGAAGAGGGGGATCAGGGCGTCCTGCGGCAGCCCGAGGCGGGCACGGGCGGCGGCGCGGCCGTCACCGGGACGGAAGCGGTCGAGGTTCACGCCGGGGTGGACGACGGCGACCTTGGCGGGGTCGGCCGCGTAGTGCCGGACGAGTTCGCCGGCCTCCTCGGCGGTGTTGGCGATGAGGCGGTCGGCGGCGGCGACGATCTGCGTCTCGCCGATGACGCGGGCGGCGGGCTCGGGGGTGTCGCCGTCGGCCAGGCTGGCGTTCTTGACCTTGGCCATGGTGTGCATGGCGTGCACCAGCGGCACGCCCCAGCGCTGGGCGGCGAGCCAGCCGACGTGGCCGGAGAGCCAGTAGTGGGAATGGACGAGGTCGTAGTGGCCCGGGCGGTGGCCGGCCCACGCCTGCATCACGCCGTGCGTGAAGGCGCAGAGCTGGGCGGGCAGGTCCTCCTTGGCCAGGCCCTCGTAGGGACCGGCGTCGACGTGCCGGACGAGGACGCCGGGGGCGAGCTCGACGCGGGGCGGGAGGCCGCCCTCGGTGGCCCGGGTGAAGATCTCGACCTCGATGTTGATCGCGGCGAGCCGCTGGGCCAGCTCCACGATGTAGACGTTCATGCCGCCGGCGTCACCGGTTCCGGGCTGGTGGAGCGGCGAGGTGTGCACGGAGAGCATCGCGACGCGGCGGGGTCTGCGGTGCAGCCTGAGCCGCGGGGGTGCCGCCGGTGAGCGACGCCCGAGCCTGCTGGCGTACTGGCTCACGTGGCGTTCCTCCTTGGTGCGGGCATGCCTGCCGGAGGACCGACCGCGCCCTCCAGGGAGTGCAACAGCCGACGAGTGCCCTGCCATTTCCCGATCACGCGCCTTTACCGAATCATGACCTATCTTCGCTCAACCGTTCGATGAAGCGTCGTATGGGTGCGGTGCGCGGCTCGGCCCGCGGGGACGGGCGCCCGGCCCGGCGGGCGGTGAGCGGGCCGAGCGGAAACCGGATGATGCGGGAGCGGGCTGGTGCGGGAGCCGGGTGGTGCGGGAGGCCGCTTACTCTCGTAGGCATGACCGCCCGCGCCGCGCCCGCCCCCCACGCTCGGCTTCGCCCGAGCGGGCGGGCCCCCGTCGTGGGCAATGTGACGCGCGGGACCACGAACCCCAACCGGCTGCGCCGCATGGACCGCTGGATCGCCGCCACGCACGGTGCCGCGCTGCGCCGCGCGGCCGACCCGGTGGCCGTCGACCTCGGGTACGGGGCCGCGCCCTGGACCGCCGTGGAACTGCTCGGCCGGCTGCGCACCGTCGCGCCCCGCGCGCGCGTGGTCGGGGTCGAGATCGAGCCGGAGCGGGTGGCGGCCGCCAGGCCCTACGAGCGGGACGGGCTGGTCTTCCGGCACGGCGGCTTCGAGGTGCCGGTGCCCGGGCGCCCGGTGCTGGTGCGGGCCGCCAACGTGCTGCGGCAGTACGACGAGGAGCAGGTGGCCGCCGTGTGGCAGCGGCTGTGCGCGCGGCTCGCGCCGGCGGACGACGGCTCGCGCGGCGGACTGCTGGTGGAGGGGACCTGCGACGAGATCGGGCGGCGGCACGTCTGGGTGGCGCTGGGCCCGGAGGGCCCGCGGACGGTGACCTTCGCCACCCGGCTCGGTTCGCTCCAGCGGCCCTCCGACCTCGCCGAGCGGCTGCCGAAGGCGCTGATCCACCGCAACGTCCCCGGTGAGCCGGTGCACGCCTTCCTGCGCGACTTCGACCGCGCCTGGGCCGCCGCCGCGCCCTACGCCTCCTACGGCGCCCGCCAGCGCTGGATCCGCGCGGTGCGGGACCTCACCGCCGACTGGCCCGTGACCGACTCCGCCGCCCGCTGGCGGCAGGGGGAAGTGACCGTCGCCTGGAGCGCGTTGGCGCCACGCGCGCGCTGACGGGCCGGGCCGGGTCGGCGGGAACGTTCCCGGTGCGTCGTTCGTCACATCGGTCGGAAGATCGTCGTGCGCGGGTCCGGCCAGGGGAAACGCGCGGAGGGGGCGGTGCGTCGCCGGGGCGTACGCGAGGGCGTGGCGGCGGAGCGCGGACCGGCGGGCCGGGCGGAAGGGGCGGGCGGGGCGGGCGGAAACCCGACTTCCGATGACCTCTGTCGTTTTGCGCGCCGCCGTGGCACCATCCCTCAGACGACCACAAGTTACTGACGGTTAATCAGCTTGGGGGACTGTATGGGTACGGGCAAGCGCGGCCTGCTCACCGCCGCCGTGACCGTGGTCTGCGCGGTGACCGTGCTGGCGGCGCCCGGCACGGCGTTCGCCGCCGAAAGGCCCACGCCGGGCGGGAGCGCGACGCCGGGCGCGAGCGCGGCACCGGGCGCGACACCCGGCGCGTCCCCGAGCCCGGCGCCCCCGCCCAACAAGGACCTGGAGAAGGTCCGCGCCCGGCTGGACCGGCTCTACCACGACGCGGCCGTGGCCACCGACGCCTACAACGCGGCGGAGGAGAAGACCGAGAAGCAGTCCGCCCGCATCGAGGTGCTGACCCAGAAGATCACCGAGGGCCAGGAGAAGCTGGAGCGGCTCAAGGACCAGGCCGGCGCCTCGGCCCGGGCCCAGTACCGCACCGGCGGGCTGCCGCCCACCGCGCAGTTCCTGCTCAGCGACGACCCGCAGCGCTTCATCGACGGCGCCGGCACGGTGCTCAACGGCCAGCGGGCCACCGACAAGCTGATCGGCGAGATGACCCGCACCCAGCGGGACTTGCGGGACTACGCCGACGACGCCGCCGCCCAGTGGCGGAAGCTCGAGGTCAACCGCAAGGCCAAGGCCACTGCGAAGAAGCGGGTCGAGCGGCAGATCTCGGAGGCCGAGCGGCTCGAGGACCGGCTGGAGAAGAAGGAGAAGGAGCGGCTCGCCCAGCTCGAGGCGCAGGCCGCCCACAAGGCGCAGACCAAGTGGCTGGACACCGGCGTCCTGGACGACGTCAAGGGCAAGGCGTCCGAGCAGGGCCGCAAGGCGGTTGAGTTCGCCACCGCCCAGCTCGGCAAGCCGTACGTGTGGGGCGCCGAGGGGCCGGACTCCTACGACTGCTCGGGCCTGACCTCCCAGGCCTGGGCCGACGCCGGCCGGCCCATCCCGCGCACCTCGCAGGAGCAGTGGAAGCAGCTCCGGCACGTCGACGTCGAGGACATGCGCCCCGGCGACCTCGTCATCTACTTCCCCGACGCCAGCCACGTCGCGATGTACGCCGGCGACGGGCAGATCATCCACGCCCCGCGGCCGGGGCGGACGGTGACGGTCGCCGGCGCGGGCACGATGCCGATCCTGGGTGTCGTACGGCCGGACGCGTGACCCAGCTCATGTGACGGCCCGCACGTCCGGCGTCCCGCGCCCGCCCGCACGCCCCGCCGGACCCCGCCTCGGCCCGGCCGTGTGACCCACCGCACGGCCAACCCCCGCACAAACCGGGGCGATCAGTGAGCTTCGTCATCCCCGTCGCCCGCGCTCGCTGTCCAACTGCGTTGCGAATCGCGGCATATGACGGCGGCCCGCGCGCGAGCGACGCGGCTCACACCATTCCGCCGGGGCGGGCAGTACCGCTATGGTCACCCGACGGTGGGTCGAGGTCCCTCGCCCCGCCCGCCCTCGGGGGGAGGGAAGGAAACCAGACGATGCCCGTACCCGTACCGCGGCAGAGAGCGATCCCGGCCGTGGAGAGTGGTCAGGCGCCGGCCGTCGCCCAAGGCGGCCCCCTCAAGGAAGAGGCTCACCGCAACGCCACGGCCGGCGCGACGAGCGCCACTCTCACCCTGCTGCTGATCGAGGACGATCCGGCAGGCCTGCCGATCGTGCCCGACGTGCTGGACTCCTCCGGCAAGCCGGTCCGTGTCCGCACCGCCCGCAACCTCACCGAGGCCGAGCGGCTGCTCACCGACGACGTCCACTGCATCCTGCTGGACCTCGCCCTCCCCGCGCCCGGCCGGGCGCGGGGCGAGGACGCCGACGAGCTGGCCGTGCTCCGGCACGTGCTCCAGCTCGCGCCCCGGCACGCCGTGCTCGCGCTGACCGCGTCCGGCGACGCCGAGCGCGGCGCCGAGGCCGTGCGCGTGGGCGCCCAGGACTACCTGTTCCGCGACGAGCTGGACGGCCGGCTGCTCAGCCGCGCCATCCGCTACGCGGTGGAGCGCAAGCGCTCCGACACCGCCGAGCGGCGGCTCGCCGAGGGCAAGCTGCGCGCGCAGGAGAACCGCCGGCTGGAGCGGGGCCTGCTGCCCACGCCGCTGCTGGAGGGCTCCTCGCTGCGCTTCGCCGCCCGCTACCGGCCGGGCCGTTCCCGCGCCCTGCTCGGCGGCGACTTCTACGACGCCGTGCGCACCCCCGACGGCACGGTGCACGCCATGATCGGCGACGTCTGCGGCCACGGCCCGGACGAGGCCGCGCTCGGCGTGGAGCTGCGTATCGCCTGGCGCGCGCTGACGCTGGCCGGGCTGTGCGGGGACGAGCTGCTGGGCACGCTGCAGGAGGTGCTGGAGCACGAGCGCGCGGACGAGGAGATCTTCGCGACGCTGTGCACGGTGGACATCGCGCCCGACGGCCGCCGGGCGGGCCTGTGCCTGGCCGGTCACCCGTCGCCGCTGGTCGCCCGCCCCGGCCGCGCCCCGAAGCTGCTGCCGTACGAGAACAACGGCCCCGCGCTCGGCCTGCTGCCCGGCGCCCGCTGGCCCCGGATGCAGGTGGAGCTGGGCGCCGAGTGGAGCCTGATGCTCTACACCGACGGCCTGATCGAGGGCCGCGTCGGCACGGACGGGGAGCGGCTCGGCCAGGACGGCATGGTGGACATGATCCGCCGCCAGCTCGCCGAGGGGCTGCGCGGCGAGGATCTGCTGCGGGCCGCCGTGAGCGAGGTCCGCGACCTCAACGGCGGCGAGCTGACCGACGACGTGGCGGTGGTCCTGCTGGACCGCACCGCCTGAGCGCCCGGACGCCGGGCGTTCAGCGGCCGCCGTTGTACGGCCCGTAGGGGCCGTCGCTGCTGCTTCCGCCGCGGCGGCGGCCCCAGCCGCTGCCGCCGGAGACCTGCTTGAGCGCGGGGCGCACGTCGACGATGTAGACGATGCTCGCGATCACACCCGCGATCGGCAGGATGGACAGGAGCGAGAACAGGTAGCTGACCACGAGCGCGATGCCGAGGATGATCAGCCAGAAGACCTTGTTCTGCTTGTCGGCCGCGCGGAAGGCGTCCTCGCGCCGGAAGGCGGCGTCGAACAGCCCGAACGCGGCGAGGGCCATCATGACGATCTTCAAGATCCCCATGAGTCCCGTGAAGCCCAACATCAGCATGCTGCCCACCGCCCGTTGTCTCCCGATCCGTACGCGGTCACCGTACCCGGAGAACGGTCCGGGCACCCCGAGGGTGCCCGGACCGTTCAGGTCGTCGCGGACGTGCTCACTTGGCCGGCGGGGTCGGCTTCTTCGCGTTCGGCGTCACCTTGCGCGGCGCCGGGGTCTTCTTCGCGTCGGAGTCCTTGGCCGCGGCCTCCTTGACGACGGACTCCTTCACCGTGGGCTTGTGCACCTCGGCCGGCTCGGTCCTGACCGCGGCCGGCTTCGGCTCGGTGCGGATCTCGCCGGGCTCGGGCTTGCCCTCGACGGCGATGGCCAGGTCCTCGATCTCCTCGGCGGCCTCACCGCGCCAGTTCCGCACGGTCTGCTCGCCGTGCTCGGCGACCTTCTCGTAGGCCTCGCGGGCCTTGACGGCGTACTCCGCGGCGACGCCGACCCCGCGCAGCGCGAGGTCCTGGGCGTTCTCGCCGAGCTTCTTCAGGTCGACGTCGAGGGTGCCGATGAACTCGTTCACCTTGGTCTGCAGGGTGGTCTGGGCCTCCTTGGCCCGGCTGGCGGCCCTCTCCTGCACGGCCTTCGGGTCGGTGTTGCGCACCGCCTCGATGCGGGCCGGCGCCTCGGCGCGGAGCTGCTCGACCAGGGCGGGCACCTTCTTGGCCTGCTGGAACGCGAGGTCGGCGGTGCCGGCGGCGAAGTAGAGCGGCTTCGGGTCGCTGAGGGTCTTGCGCAGGTCGTCGGTGATGGCCATGGTGATGGTCCTCCCGGATTCGCGTTCGGCTGAGGGTTGAGTGTCCGCGGTCTGGGCGGCCGGGCCCTGGTCCGGCTATCCGGCCGTCCGCCGCGGACCGGCATCACTTCCGCCGGCCGTGCGGGTGCCGCGTACGGCGGTGTCGCCCGGGACGTCGGTGCCGTCGGTCCGCTCCGCCGCTTCCCCGTCCTCCGCCGCCGGCTCGCCGACCCCGAATCCGTTCTCCTTGCGGAACGACTCGTAGATCTGGAGCAGCACCTGCTTCTGCCGCTCGTTCAGCGAGGGATCGGCGAGGATGACGGCGCGCGTCTCCACCTCGTCCCGGTCCCGTTCGGCGTCGAGGATGCCGGCGCGGACGTACAACGTCTCGGCGGAGATGCGCAGCGCCTTGGCGACCTGCTGCAGCACCTCCGCGCTGGGCTTGCGCAGCCCGCGCTCGATCTGGCTCAGGTACGGATTGGACACCCCGGCGGCATCGGCGAGCTGCCGCAGCGAGAGCTGGGCGTTTCGCCGCTGCTCGCGCAGGTACTCACCGAGATTGCCGACGTTGAGCGATGCCATGCCTCCACCATGCACCACCGCCGCTAACAATTGCAAGCATCCGCTTGCAAGAGTGCGCCACGCCACCCGCGGACTTCACCCGCTCGCCCCAACACCCGCCCCGCGGGCCCCTTTCCGGAGCGCGGCCCCGGCGGAAACTCGGTGGCCGCCCGCTCCCGGCAGCCGGGAGACTGCCGCCGTGACGCTTCACGACGACGAGATCGCGGTCGACGAGGGGCTCGTCCGCTCGCTGCTGCGCGCCCAGCGCCCGGAGTGGGCCGGCCTGCCGCTCTCGCCCGCCGGCGCCGGCTCCGACAACACCATGTACCGGCTGGGCGAGGACCTGCTGGTACGGCTGCCGCGGACCGCCGGCGGGCGGGCCGTGCGCAAGGAGCAGCAGTGGCTCCCCCGCCTGGCGCCCCTCCTCTCCTGCCCGGTCCCCGACCCCGTGTACGCCGGGACGCCCACCGAGGTCTATCCCGCCGCCTGGTCCGTGCACCGCTGGATCGACGGTGACGAGGCCGGCCCGGACACCGTCCGGGACTGGGCCGCGTTCGGCGCCGACCTGGCGGCGGTGGTCCGCGAACTGCACGGCATCGGGCTCATGGGCGCGACCCGCACGGGCGACCTGAGCTGGTACCGCGGCGGCACCCTGCGCTCCTGCGACGAATGGGTCCGCGCGGCCTTCGCGGACTGCCGGGCCACCGTCGGCCCCGCTCTGGACGTGGACACCCTGGAACGGCTGTGGCGGGCCGCGCTCGACCTGCCCGACCCCTCCGGACCCCATGTATGGCTGCACGGCGACCTCAAGCCGAGCAACCTCCTGGTCCGGGACGGCAGGCTGCACGCGGTCATCGACTTTGGAGCGCTCTCGGTCGGCTTCCCCGACGCCGAGCACGCCCCCGTGTGGGACCTGCCGCCGCGGGCGCGGCAGGCCTACCGCAACGCGCTCGACCTCGACGACACGACCTGGGCGCGCGCCCGCGCCTGGGCGATCGCGGTGGGGGTCAGCGGTATCCCCTACTACTGGCACACCTGGCCCGCGTTCGTCGCCGAGTGCCGGGCCCGGCTCGAGGCGATCCTCAGCGACGCCGCCGCCCGCCGCCCGGCGGGACCGGCCGGCGCAGCCACTGCGCCACGGCCGTGAAGTCGGCGCCGGTGAGGCCGTACCGGTGGTCGACCCGGTGCAGGAGGGCGGGCGCGGGATGGTGGGCGGCGACCCAGGCACGGTCGGTCCCGGTCAGCTCGTCGTCGATCCAGACGAAGGGACGGCCCGCCGCCCAGGCGACCAGCGGGCGGGTCTTCCAGTGCAGCCGGCCGGGCGGCTCGTCCCGGTCCGGCCAGCGCACCACCGGCAGCGCGGGCAGTCCCAGCCAGGGCGCGAGACAGTCGTTGGCGTCGTCCATCCAGGTGGTCGCCCACACCAGTTCGCAGCCCAGGCGGCTGAGCTGCGCGCCGAGGCCCGGGTCGACACGGCTCAGCAGCGGATGCGCGTGCGCCCCCGGCGGCCCGGCGAGGCCCCGGTCGTAGCACGCATAGGTCCGGTCCGCCGCCCCGAACGGGATGAGCGGCCCGTCGACGTCGAGAAAGAGCAGCATCACCGTCCAGAGTGCCCCCTCCACCCACCCACCGAAAAACCGCCCAGCCCGACAGCGACCGGGCGGGCACGGCGTCCAGGCGTGTCCGACGGCCCACGGCCCCCTCAGGCCAGGGCGCGGGCGAGATAGGGGTTCACGATGGGGCGGCGGACCGGGAGGCCCAGGGAGGCGGTCGCGGCGGCCAGTGTCATGGCGTACGAGTCGACGGCGCGGCGGACGTTGGGGGCGTCCAGGCTCGCGCCGGTCACCAGGCGGTCCAGGTCCACGTAGGCCGAGCGGACGATCTCGATCCAGCGGTAGACGCGCCAGTCCTTCAGCCAGTCGACGGTGTGCGCGGGTGCCAGCAGCTTCTGCCAGCGCTGGAACATGCGGTCCCGGATCTCCGGGCGGGTCGGGGTGAGGTGCATGTGCCTGACCAGGTCGTAGAGCGGGTCGCCGACCACCGCCATCTCCCAGTCGATGATCGTCAGCGCGACCTGGTCCGTGCGGCGCACCAGGTTCCAGGGGTTCAGGTCCCCGTGCAGCAGGGCGGGCTCCCGGCGGCTCACGGTGTGCCGGGCCAGGATCTGGCGGAGCCGGGCGCCGTCGGGCAGACCGAACAGCCGCGCCAACTGCTGGGACTCCTTGGGCAGCTCCTCCACCAGCAGGACGAGTTGCTCGCTCAGCCAGCCGTAGAAGTCCCCCTCGCCGGCCGCCGGGTCGAGCCCTTCGTAGCCCACCCGCGTCAGGGCGTGGAGCTGGTCCACCAGCCGGTCCGCCTCGTGCGGCAGCAGACCGTGCACGGGGTGGTCGGGGGGGTGCTCACCGTCCCGCGGCCCCTCGTAGGTGTGGATGGCGAACTGCTCCCCCTGGTAACTGGTCCCCAGGGCCAGCAGCTTCGGGGCCGCCACGCCCACGCGGGAGAGCTCGATGGCCCGGAGCACGGCGTGCTCGCTCAGGAAGCCGCGTTCCCGGCGGCAGACGTTGGCCACCTTGCGCCGGACCACGACGGGGAAGTCGACGTCGGGGACCCGGACCACCGAGTTGAGGTGGCCGGTGCCCTTGAAGACCCGGCCAGCGGGCGTGGCGCCCTCCGCGAACAGGGCCTGGCGCACCGCGGAGTGCGGGAAGTCGGGGCGCTCTGGGACGCGCTGGTCGTGGTGCCAGTACCTGATCTCGGCGGACAGGCCGCGCCCGCCGTTCCTCGCGGCACGCCAGCGGAAGAGGATGCGCTCGATCTCGCGCACGTCCGGGAGGTTCCTCAGGCAGAGCGGGCCGGCCGCCGCTTCCAGGGCGCGCCGCACCGCCGCGGTCGCGTCGTCCAGGCTCTTCTGGTCGGGCGACGCGTGCAGGGAGTCGGCCGCGCGCATCACGTCCGGGTAGACCGACTGCGCCCGCTCGAAGGCGATGTAGTGCCGCAGGTCCTTGGCCAGTCCGTTGACGGCCGCCGGGCGGACCAGACGCACGGCGTCCGCCCAGGCGTCGATCACCTCGTTCCACTGGTGCGGCGGGTACTGCATGCGGACCAGGTGGGTGGCCAGGTCGTGCAGGGGATCGCCGTAGGTCGCCAGCTCGAAGTCGACGCAGATCAGGGGCGGGTCACCGTCGTACGACATGATCAGGTTGTCGCGGTGCAGATCGGCGTGGAGCAGGCTGTAGGGCCGCCGGGCCATGGCCGGCACCCGCTCGGCGAACCGGGTCAGGGCGTCCTCGGGGATGCCGAGCGAGGCGAACAGTCCGCCGAAGCCCGGCCAGTTCGCCCGCCTGATCTGGTGGTCCGCCAGGTGGGCGAGGGTCTGCAGGAAGCCCTGGCTGTCCTTGTCGTTGCGGGGCCAGGCGGCCGGCAGGGGCGGCAGCGCCTCCCTGCGCACCTGGGCCATCTGCGCGAGCAGCCCGGCCAGGGCCCTGACGAGCAGGGCGTCGACCGGCTTGCCGTCCTCGCACACGCTGGACAGCGGTACGCCCTCGACATAGCTGTGGATCGCGTACCCGTCGCCCTTGGCCAGGCACCGCGGGACGTGCGGCAGGATGCCCTTGATGGCGTCCAGGATCGCGGACTCGTCCTGCCACGTCCTGATCACGACCGGCAGCGCGTCACGCCGGCGGACCCGCACCGTGACGGAGGTCCCGGCGTCACTCCCCAGCAGGCGCCGCACGTCCTCGGTGACCGGCAGCACGTAGTTCTGGTTGTGGTGCCCCCTGCTCGCCACGCCCCGTTCGGCGGCCGTGCGTACGAATGCGCTGACGGCGCCGGGCCAGGCGCCTTCCCCGGGGTGCCGACGGGGAAGAGAGGGTACGCCCACTGGCCGCTCCGGATGATTCGCGCGAGAGAGACGGAAGGTACGACAAACGTTAGGTGCAGGTGGTGCCAGGGACGACCAGAGCCGGCCTCGAATAATCACAACGGGTGGTCCGCCGGGCTTCGAAGCCGGTCGCCGGACGTGCTGGTTCGCCGTCTCCGTGCGCGGGGAACAGACCGACCGGTTCAGCGGTGCGGGAATGCTAACGCACCCGGGTCACCCGCCGGGGCCCCCGCGCTGTTCGGCGAGGCGGCCCCGGACCGGTTCACTCTGCCGATGGCTCAGGCCTGAGCCCGCACCTGCCTGAGTACCGACCGCAGGGAACGCACGGTGTGCGCGGCGCCGGCCTCCTGCAGCAGCTTCTCCTTGCGCTCGTTGCGCGCGTAGCCGAGGAAGGGCACGCCGGCGCTGTTCGCGGCGTACAGGTCGGAGGGCGTGTCGCCGATCATCAGGGCGGTCCCGGGGGCCGCGTCCATCGCCTCCAGGGCGCGGTTGAGGCAGTGCGGGTCCGGTTTGAGGTGCTGGAGGTCCTCGCTGCGGCCGTAGATGTGCGGGGCGAAGCAGCCCACCAGGCCGCGGCCCGCCAGGTACTCGCGCACCACGCGCGGCGAGTTGTTGGTGGTGATGGCGAGCCGTGAGCCGACCGCCGTCCAGGTGCGGATCAGCGGGTCGGCGTAGGCGGTGGGCATCGCCGACCCGGTGGCCCGCAGCTCCTCCTGGGTCAGGCGCTCCTCCAGCTCGCCGACCAGGCCGCTGCCCGGGTGCCTGCGGTCCACGGCCCGCAGGACCACGTGCGGGTCCAGGGACTCCCGCTCCTCCTGGGTAAGCAGGCCGTGCAGCCCCCGGCCCTCCAGCCAGCGGGCCAGGTCGGCCGCCACCCGCTCCGCCGAGTGCCCGGCGAAGAGCCGGCAGATCGGCCCGTCGAAGTCCCACAGCACGACCCGTGCGCGTCTGATCAGATTCCGCAGTTCCTCGGTCTCGCCCTCGGTCTCTTCCGTCACCGGTTCGGTCCGCGTCGCATCAGAAGTCACTAGGAGAGTGTCAGGTCCGTCGTGATGGTTTCCCAGAGGGCGTCGAACCACTTCTCCGATTGCTCCACGAACGCCGCGTCCCGCTGACCGGCCCGCTTCTCGAAGGAGAAGAGCAGGGACTCGGAGCCGAGCGTGTCGTACATCTCCAGGACGCCGGAGTCGGTGGGCTCCTCGCGGCGGGTGACCATGTAGTGCGCGAAGAGCGCCTCGGTGCCGTTGAGCAGGTACAGCTTGACCGGCGGGGTGAAGGGCAGGGCCCGGAAGGTGACCTTGACGTCGATGTCGTGCGTGGAGCGCAGCGCCCGCAGGTTGTACTGCAGGACCTGGCCCTGGGCGTTGCGCATCTCCAGCCAGCGCCGGTGCACGGGGTCGTCGTCGCCGTGCGCCTCGACCGAGACCGGGAAGGCGAGGTTGATGTCCCGGGACGGCAGCAGGACGCGTACGTCGATCCGCCCCGGGCGGATGCGGCCCTCGTGGATCAGCCGCAGCGGTTCGCCGAGGGCCGGGATCAGGCTCTGCGCGGTCAGGCACACGGCGTCGATGCGGACGTGCGGGGCGGCGAACGCCTCGGTCAGCCGGGGGGCGAGACCCACCATCGTCGGCTGGGGCTCGTCGTGGGCGGGGGCGGGCTCGGCGATGCGCGGGGGGCTGCCCTTGCTGACGTTGCTGAGCAGGCCGTCGTCCGCCAGTGCCCGCAGGGCCTGCCGCACGGCGCCGCGCTCCACCCCGAACTCCTCGGCCAGCTCGGCCTGTGTGGGCAGGCGCTCCCCCGCCCGCAGGGCGCCGGTGCGGATGCGTTCCCGCAGGACGTCGGCGATCTCCTGGGACGTGAGCCGTCCGCTGCCGTTCACTGCCACGTTCTCCTGAGCCACGACCAAACGCTACAACCCTGCTCCACTTGCCGGGAGTTGTTGCGAAGTTGTTTGCGAGTACCTGCCAAGTGGGGACAACTTAATCATAGTTGGTTGCCAACTTGGTCAAGTTGGCAGACCGAGAGGGGGAACGTCCATGCCTGTCCTCGCGCTCCTCTGCGCCGTCCTCGTCGTCGGCTTCGAACAGCTCGTCGAATGGAAGTACGGCGCCGTCGGCCTGGTCGGCCTGCTGCTGCTCTCCGTGGGCACCAAGGCCAAGAGCCCGGCGGTCAGCTCCGCCGGCGCCGTGCTGCTCGCCCTGCTGCTCGCCGGCCCGGCCCTGTGACCGGTCCCGGCCGCCCCGCCCCCAGGGCCTGTCCGACAAGCCCTAGGTGTGCTGTCCGGAGAGGTTGGTGACGCGCCTAGGGCGTCAGCAGCAGCTCCGAACTGATCGTCTCCCACAGCGCGTTGAACCACAGGTGGGACTGCTCCACGAACGTGGTGTCGCGCAGGCCGGCGCCCTGCGCGAAGGGGAACAGCATCGACCGCGTGCCCTCGGCGTCGTAGAGCTGCAGGTGCTCCTGGCCGATCTCCCGCTCGCGCCGGGTCAGCGTGTAGTAGGCGAACAGCGCCTCGGCGCCGTTGAGCAGGTACAGCTTGACCGGCGGGGTGAACGGCAGGGCCCGGAAGGAGACGCGCACCTCGATGCCGTGCGTGGTGCGCAGCGCCAGCAGGTTGTCGCGCAGCACCTGGCCCTGGGCGTTGCGCATCTCCAGCCAGCGCCGGTGCAGCAGCCCGCCGTCGGAGGCGTCGTCCACCGGTGCCGGGAAGGCGAGGTCGATGTCGCGGGAGGGCAGCAGGACGCGCACGTCGATCTTGGCCGGTTTCAGTCGGCCGGCGTGGATCTGCCGCAGCGGCTCCCCGATGGCCAGGGTGAGCGAGACGGACGTCAGGCACAGGGCGTCGATCTCGACGTGCGGCGCGGCGAAGGCAGCCGCGATGCGCGGAGTGAGGCCCACCATGGTGGGCAGCGGTCCGGCCGCGGGCCCTGCGTCGGGCCTGGCCTGCTGGGCGAGGGCGGCCACGATGGCCGGGGCGCCCTTGGACACGCCGGTGAGCAGATGCTCCGACTGCAGGATGCGCAGGGCCTGGCGCACCGCGCCGCGCTCCACGCCGAACTCGTCGGCCAGCTTGGCCTGGGTGGGCATGCGCTCGCCCGGCCGCAGTTCCCCGGACCTGATCCGGGCGCGCAGTTCGTCGGCCACCTCGCGGTGTGACGTGCGTGACCGCTGTGGCCTCTTCCGCCCATTGGCGGAGGCGTGTTCCGGGTCCACGAACAAACAGTACAACTTCGCGCCATCTTGCGGCAGTTCACGGAAAGGTGGTTATGAGCCGCTTCCAAACGGAGATAAGTACAGTGAAGTTGGTCGCCAACTTGGGCGACATGGTCAGGCTTCTCAGTGGTTGGCCGACCGGGTTCCCTTCCGGAGGGGAGCCGGGAGCCCGGGCAGGGGGCGGCCACCGGAGCGCACAGTCACAACTGAACAGCCCGTACGGCCCGCACAGTCACAACTGAACACGGCATCGCACAGCCACAACAGAACACCGTGACAACCGAACACCGTGACAACCGAACACCGTGACAACCGAACAGCTCGCTACGGATGAACAGCACGCGTCACCGGCAGAAGGGACTCGACGGTCAGAAGATGTCCGGGCACCACGGTCGCCCGGGTGCGCGCAGCAGGGCGTCGGCCTTCCGGGCGGCGCCCTCTCGCTCTTCCCGGACCCGCCCGAGGGCCGCGAGCCGCACCAGCGACTCGTCCCCCAGCCAGACCTTGCCCAACTCCCCCACCGGCAGCGTGAGATCGGCGTCCGCCCCGCCGGCCGGCACACAGGAGGCGCCCTGCGGCGAGGCCTCCAGCCGGAACGTCCCCCCGGCCAGGCCGTCCGCGTCCACGACCTCCAGCACCAGCGAGCCCGCCCCCTCGTACGTGCGCGCCTCCAGGGCCCGTACGACGTCCAGGATCCGCACCCAGAGCCAGTCCGCGTGCACCGTCACCCGGGCCGCGCGGGGGTCGGGCAGGTAGAACGGCAGCAGGTCGTCCGGGCCGCGCCAGCCGCTCTTGACCTTGGTGATCCAGTCGATCGAGCACAGGAACCGCCACAGCGCCCGCTCGGCCGCCGGGGTGGCGCCGAGCAGCCATTTGACGTCCGCGGTGTGGTGCGGCTGCTTGTCGTGCCAGCGGTCGTCGGCCCCGTACGACACCAGGCCCTCGACCTCGCCGGAGGCCGCCCGGTAGACGGCGTAGAACGGCTCGGTCCAGTTCCCGTCGAGGCGGACGGCACCGGTCTTCAGCTGCCACCACAGCTCGTCCCTGCTGACTGCCCCGGGCTGGGCACGGCGGATCCGCTCGTGCAGCTCGGGCCCGAGCTTGCGCACGTCCTCGCCGTCCACCAGGTCGATCCGGCCGCCGTCCTCCGGGCCCGACCAGCGCGGGTCGAGGCCGCTGCGGGGCACCTCGACCGTCCACTGGGTGGTCCAGGTCGCCGGGCCGAAGCCGTAGCGGCCGTAGATCGGGTACTCGGCCGCGATCAGCGTGGCGACGACGTCACCGCGCTCCTTCGCCGCCCGCAGGTCCCGCGCCATCATGCGGCTGAGCAGGCCGCGCCGGCGGTGGGTGGGGCTGACGCTGACGTTGGTGATGGCGTCCGCGGGAACGGCGGCGCCGCCCACGGCGGTGACCTCCTGGGAGAAGGAGCGGAAGGTCGCCACGCAGCGGCCGTCCTCGAAGGCGCCGAGCGGCCGGCCCGCGCCGAAGCGCCTGCGGTGCGCCTCCAGCAGCTCGGGCGCAGTCGCCGGCTCCATCAGGAAACCGGTGTTCAGCGCGCGGAGCCAGTCCTCGAAGTCGGCTTCGGTGACCGTACGGACGTCGTTCGTCATGGGGGTCACCGTAGGTGGGCGGCGCGGGCGCTGTCGCGCGGATTTCCCGCGGGCCGCCCGGGCCCCCGAGGGGTCAGCTCAGCAGGTCGTCGACCTGTGCCTCGCCCACCCGGTAGCGGCGGGCGATCTCCCCGCTGCAGTCGTCCATGACGTGCTGCAGGTGCTGGCGGCGCCGGGAGACCTCCTGCTCGTAGCCGATCAGGCGGCCGAGGGCGGTGGTCAGCTCCCGGTCGGTGCGGGCCCCGAGGTCCGACAGCTCGACCTCGCCGAGCATCTCGGCGGCCAGCAGCCGGTACTCCTCGTTGAGCGGGGTGCCGAGCGTGACGTGCCGGGCCGAGGAGCGCTGCCGGGCGGGGGCGTCGGTGAGGATCTCCGGGAGCCGCTCCACCACGGAGGCGTCGGCGGGGGCCGGCACGGAGGCCCGGCCGCGGCGGGCGAGTTCGGCGCGCAGGATGTCGATCCGGCCCTGCAGCAGCCGCCGCACGTAGCTGAGGTCCGCCTCGTCGCGCTGGGCGTCGCGGCGCACGGTGCGCAGCTCGGGCAGGGTCAGCCGGGTCAGGTCCTGATCGGCGGGTTCCGCGGGCGGCGGGGGGCCGGGCTGTCCCTCGCCGCGCTGCGCGGGCGGCCGGTGCGTCTCCAGCCACCCGGTGCTCGGTGTGCTCATGTGCGTGTGACCGTCCCCTCGACCGGCGTGTGGGAAGCATCGTGCCACCACAAGTCGCCGCGATGTGACCGAGTGCCCCCGAACGGCCCCACATGGGGGCGTAAGGATCAATAATGGGCCGACCGTGTCCGGGAACCGGCCACCCGGCATGATGGTCCGCATGCGTGCGGTGGTGCAGAGGGTGGACGGCGCGAGCGTCGTCGTGGACGGCGAGACGGTGGGCGCGATCGAGGGCGAGGGCCTGTGCGTCCTGGTCGGCGTGACCCACGAGGACACCAAGGAGAAGGCGGCCCAGCTGGCCCGCAAGCTCTGGTCGGTCCGGATGCTGCAGGACGAGCGGTCCTGCAGCGACATCGACGCCCCGCTGCTCGTCGTCAGCCAGTTCACCCTCTACGGCGACGCCCGCAAGGGGCGCCGCCCCACCTGGAACGCGGCCGCGCCCGGCGACGTCGCCGAGCCGCTGGTGGACGAGGTCGTCGCCCAGCTCCGCGCGCTGGGCGCGACGGTGGCGACGGGACGGTTCGGGGCGCGGATGCGGGTGTCCCTGACGAACGACGGCCCGTTCACCGTGCTGCTGGAGATCTAGGGCCACTCGTCCGCCCGTGCCGGGCTCGCGCGAGGACGCCTACGGCTCGACGATCGCTTCCTGGGCGGCGGCCGTCTCCCCGGCCACCAGCCGGGCGTCGAGCGGCACGTTGCGCTTGACCAGGGCCAGCGCCACCGGGCCCAGTTCATGGTGGCGCGCGGACGTGGTCACGAAGCCGATCCGGCGGCCGTCCGGGCCCTCGTCCGCGAGCCGGATCTCGGTGCCGTGGACCGGCAGGTGGACCTCGCTGCCGTCGAGGTGGAGGAACACCAGCCGCCGGGGCGGCTTGCCCAGGTTCTGCACCCGGGCCACCGTCTCCTGGCCGCGGTAGCAGCCCTTCTGGAGGTGGACGGCGGTGCCGATCCAGCCCAGCTCGTGCGGGATGGTGCGGTGGTCGGTCTCGAAGCCGAGGCGGGGGCGGTGGTGCTCCACGCGCAGCGCCTCGTAGGCGAGCAGGCCGGCGGCGGGGCCGGACTTCCCGGCGAAGGGCTCCAGCTCGGCGCGGGGCAGGAAGAGATCACGGCCGTACGCCGTCTCGCGCACGACGACGCCCTCGGGCACCTCGGCGATGGAGCCGGCGGGCAGGTGCACCACCGCGATGTCGGCGGTGCGGTCGGCGACCTCGACCCGGTAGAAGAACTTCATCGACTCCAGGTAGGCGATCAGCGCCTGCTCGGTGCCGGGCTCCACGTGGGCCCAGACCGTCGTGCCGTCGTCCACCAGGTAGAGCGCGTGCTCGATGTGACCGTTGGCGGAGAGGATCAGGGCCTCGGTGGCCTGGCCCGCCGGGAGGTCGCTGACGTGCTGGGTGAGCAGCAGGTGCAGCCAGCTCAGCCGGTCCTCGCCGGTGACGGTGACCACGCCGCGGTGGGACAGGTCGACGAAACCGGCGCCGTCGGCGAGTGCGCGCTGCTCGCGGAACAGGTCGCCGTAGTGGGCGGCGACGCCTTCGTCCGCGCCCTCGCCGGGGACGGCGCCGGGCAGGGACAGCAGAGGGCTCTTCATATGAACAAGCCTACGTCGTGGTAGTTGAACTCTTCAGGGAACAGTCCTCGCAGCGCCCGAAGATCGCGAAGTGCTTCATGTCGGTGTCGAAGCCGAACTGGTCGCGCAGCTTGGCCGTGAAGTCCGCGGCCACCTCCACGTCCGCCTCGATGACGTTCTCGCAGTCCCGGCACACCAGGTGCAGGTGGTGGTGGCGGTCGGCGAGGTGGTAGGTGGGCGCACCGTGGCCGAGGTGGGCGTGGCTGACCAGGCCGAGCTCCTCGAGCAGCTCCAGCGTGCGGTAGACGGTGGAGATGTTGACCCCGGAGGCGGTCTTGCGCACTTCGCCGAGGATGGCGTCGGGCGTCGCGTGCTCCAGGGTGTCCACGGCTTCGAGCACGAGTTGCCGCTGCGGCGTGAGCCGGTAGCCGCGCTGCCTGAGGTCGCTCTTCCAGTCGGTGCTCACCACACCGGAAAGTCTAGAGCCACCGGCCGGCCCGGCTCACTGGCCGACAGGCCCGAAGCGGGCCTGCCGGACGGCCGGGGCCTACTTGAAGAACGCGATGCCGTCGTCCGGCATGTCGTCGGGCAGGGCCTTGGCCCAGCGCTCGACGTCCTCCGGGGTGACGACCTTCTTCAGGTGCGCCGACATGTAGGGGCGCAGCTCGACCTCGGGGGTCTGCTTCTCGCCGACCCACATCAGGTCGCTCTTCACGTAGCCGTACAGCCGCTTGCCGCCGCTGTAGGGCGGGGCGTCGGGGGTGCGGGCGACGGTGTCGGAGACCAGGTCGATCTGCGGCTTCTTGTCGGCCATCTCGCCGTACCAGATCTCGACGACGCCGTCGTCGCGGGTCATCGTCACCTCGACCCGGCGCTGGGCGTCGATGCGCCAGAAGCCGGACTCCGACTCCAGCGGGCGGACCTTGTTGCCGTCGTTGTCCAGCACCCAGGTGCGGGAGTGGTACTCCAGGAAGTCCCGGCCGTCGTGGCTGAAGGTGACCTCCTGGCCGAAGTTGCACTTCTGAGAGCCGGGGAAGTCGTGCACGCCCGCGCCGGCCCAGTTGCCGAGCAGGAAGGCGAGCGGGACGAGGTCCTTGTGCAGGTCGGACGGAATCTCGATCATGATCGGCAGAGTTCCTGGGTAGGAGTGGTCAGCGCTGGCCCTGGTACAGCTTCTTCACGGTCAGACCGGCGAAGGCGAGAACGCCGACGCAGACCAGGACCAGCAGGGTTTCGAAGAAGATCTCCACGGGTGCTCCTTGAGCGAGGGTGGGCGTACGACAGAGCCGGGCCCCAGCTTACGCGGCCGGGACCCGGCCCTCCTTACGAGGTGGGCCCTCGGAGTCACTCCGGCGTCCGGCACCGCGCCGGTACCGGTGTTGTCTACGATTCGGCCATGGCGAAGAAGCTCGTGATCAAGGTGACTGCCGGGGCCGACGCCCCCGAGCGGTGCTCGCAGGCGTTCACGGTGGCGGCGGTCGCCGTCGCCAGCGGGGTCGAGGTCTCGCTGTGGCTGACCGGGGAGTCGTCCTGGTTCGCGCTGCCCGGGCGGGCCGCGGAGTTCGAGCTGCCGCACGCCGCGCCGCTGCCGGATCTGATCGACTCGATCCTCGCCGCGGGCCGCATCACCCTGTGCACGCAGTGCGCGGCCCGGCGCGAGATCACCGAGAAGGACGTCCTCGAGGGCGTGCGGATCGCGGGCGCGCAGGTGTTCGTGCAGGAGGCGCTGGCCGACGGGACCCAGGCGCTCGTCTACTGAGAAAGCGTCGCGGCCGGCCTCGGGGGCCGCGCCCCATCCGGTTCACTCCTCCTGCCGGGTCCACAGGCAGAAGGGGTGCCCGGCGGGATCCAGCAGGACCCGGACATCGGTCTGCGGCTGGTGCGCGGCCAGCGTCGCGCCTCGGCGAGCGCGCGTGCGGTCTCGCTCGCCAGGTCGTCGACCTCGATGTCGAGGTGCGGCATCATCCGCCGGCCGCCCGGCGCAGGGGCCGGCCAGACCGGCGGGACGTATGCGGGTTCCGTCTGGAACGACAGCGCGGTGCCGCCGCCGGGCGGCCCGATGAGCACCCGGTCGGGCTCCTCGGCGCGCACGACGTAGCCGAGCAGCCGCAGGTAGAAGCCGGCCAGCGCATGCGCGTCCGGCGCGTCGAGGACCACCGTGGACAGCCGTGCCGATGCCATGCGGGCCCCCTACCTGCGACGTTTACGGCCGTCCAGCTCGTCCCACCACTCGTCGGACTTCGGGTCGCCGGAGGGGTCGTCCCACCAGCGGTCGTCGGGGCCACGCCGGTTCGCGATCACCGCGGCGACCGGCGGGATGACCATGGCCACCACGCACATGCCCACGGCCGCCGGGACCGACCACAGGCGTACCACTCCCCACGCCAGGACGAAGAGGCCGATGCAGGTCCCCATCATGGCGAAGTAGGTGTGCCGTCGCCGGGCGAGCATGCTTCAAGGGTAGGTCCCGGGGCCCGGTCCCGCCGCTGTCACAACTGGTCGACAAAGTTCCGCCCGCCCCGCCCCGCCCGGTTACCGTGGCGTGTCCAGGCCACCGCGCCGCCAGCCGACCCGGGGGGACCCCGTCATGCGCGCCCTGCGAATACTGCTGATCCTCCTCCTGGTACTCGGCGTGCTGTTCGTGGTCGTGGACCGGGTCGCGGTGCACTTCGCCCAGGGCGAGGTGGCCGACAGGCTGCGGACCGCCGAGAACCTGTCGAGCACCCCCGACGTGTCCATCAAGGGCTTCCCGTTCCTCACGCAGCTGGCGGGCGGCGAGCTGGACGACGTCGAGGTCGGCGTCAAGGACTACGAGGCTTCCACCGGCCAGGGCTCGCGGACCATCCGGATCGACGACCTCAGCGCCGACATGAGGGACGTGACCTTCTCCGGCGACTACAGCTCGGCCACCGCGGCCCACGCCTCGGGCACCGCGACCATCGCCTACGACGAGCTGCTGAAGGCGGCGAAGTCCGAGCCCACCCCGCTCGGCCTCGGGCTCACGGCCCAGGTGGTCGGTCTCTCCGACGGCGGGAACGGCAAGATCAAGCTGGCCGTGAAGGTCTCCGGGCTGCCCACGATCCACCTGCTCGGCTCGGTCGCCGTCCGGGACGACAAGGTGCGGGTCACGGCCGACGGTGTGCCCCGGTTCGGCGGCCTCGACCTGGCCGAGGGCCTGATCCGCTCGGTCACGGACTTCCAGCAGGTCATCGACAGGCTGCCCGGCGGGATCGAGCTGGACACGGTGCGGGCCACCCCGAACGGGGTGGAGATCAGCGTGAAGGGTTCGGACGTCAAGCTGGCGGGGTAGGACGACAGCCGGCCGGGGCGCCACCCGAGGTGTCCGCCAGGCGAGACACCCGCGTCCGTACGGCAGATGCGTCGCCCGCGGCGGGCGCCCTGGGACCGTCCGGCGACGGCTCGGGCACTCTTCTGGTCCCATAATCCGGACGATCGCGTCTCATCATGCGACACGCCGGTGACACGTCCACCCGGACGTCCCTACGATCGAACCCATGAGGCGACAGGCGGATCTCACGAAGCGGCGGGCAGTGGACCTGTGCCGCGTTGCCGCCATGCTCTGTCGCCCTTTCTGAAGCGGTAGCGGCCGACCCCGGCCCCCGCGTTCCCCACGGCCCTGTCTCGAAGGGCACCCGTGCGCCGCTCGCAGCCGAGCGCCCGCACCCACGCACTCGCACGCCCCGCCGTAACTGCCCCGGAGGAGAAAGAGCATGAGCCGCAGCGACGTCCTCGTAGACGCGGACTGGGTCCAGGAGCACCTGGACGACCCGAACGTCGCCATCGTCGAGGTGGACGAGGACACGTCCGCCTACGAGAAGAACCACATCAAGAACGCGATCCGCATCGACTGGACCAAGGACCTGCAGGACCCGGTCCGTCGTGACTTCATCGACCAGGAGGGCTTCGAGAAGCTCCTGTCGAAGAAGGGCATCGCCAACGACACCCTGGTGATCCTCTACGGCGGCAACAACAACTGGTTCGCGTCCTACGCCTACTGGTACTTCAAGCTGTACGGCCACGAGAACGTCAAGCTCCTCGACGGCGGCCGCAAGAAGTGGGAGCTGGACGCCCGCGAGCTGGTCGCCGGCGACGAGGTGCCCGAGCGCGCCGCGACCGAGTACAAGGCCAAGCCGCAGGACACCTCGATCCGCGCCTTCCGCGACGACGTCGTGGCCGCGATCGGCGCGCAGAACCTGGTCGACGTCCGCTCGCCCGACGAGTTCTCCGGCAAGCTGCTCGCCCCGGCCCACCTGCCGCAGGAGCAGTCGCAGCGGCCGGGCCACGTGCCGACCGCCGCGAACATCCCGTGGTCGAAGAACGCCAACGACGACGGCACCTTCAAGTCGGACGACGAGCTGCGCGAGCTCTACGCCCAGGAGGACGTGGACCTCGCCAAGGACACCATCGCCTACTGCCGCATCGGTGAGCGCTCGGCCCTGACCTGGTTCGTGCTGCACGAGCTGCTCGGTGTGCAGAACGTCAAGAACTACGACGGCTCCTGGACCGAGTACGGCTCCCTGGTCGGCGTGCCGATCGAGCTCGGCTCCGGCAAGTAACCGCAACCAACCCTTCCCGACCGACCTTCTGGTCAGACCCCTTACGGAGAGACGCATGTGTGGAGCGAAGGCCGGCGGCCCGGACGCCTCGACGATCAAGCCCGGTGAGACCACCATCCAGGGTCAGGTGACCCGCGACGGCGAGCCGGTGACGGGGTACGTCCGTCTGCTGGACTCGACCGGCGAGTTCACCGCGGAGGTGCCCACCTCCGCCACGGGCCAGTTCCGCTTCTACGCGGCCGAGGGCACCTGGACCGTCCGCGCGCTGGTGCCCGGCGGCACGGCCGACCGCACGGTCGTCGCCCAGCAGGGCGGGCTGGCCGAGGTCGCCATCGCGGTCTGAGCGGTCTGAGCGGACCGGAGGGCCCGAACGGGCTCGGTGACGGCGAAGGGCCGCATCCCTGGGTTGGACGCCGGCGGGATGCGGCCCTTCGGCATGTCCGCGCGGCCGGGGCGACGCGGCGGGGGCAGGCCGGCTAGCCGAGCGCCCGTCCCAGCACCCACACCACCGGCGCCGCCGCCGAGAGGGGCAGCGCGACACCGGCCGTGAAGTGCACGAAGCGGGACGGGTAGTCGTACGCGGCGACCCGGTGGCCGATCAGCGCGCAGACGCCGGCCGCCGCGCCCAGGGCCGCGCCCTTCGCGCCCAGGCCGGTCATGCCGCCCACCGCGATGCCCGCACCGGCCGCCGCCAGCAGGGCGACCACGACCGAGGCCGGCGTCGGCAGCGGCAGGGCGCGGGCCACGACGGCCACGGCGACCGCCGCCGCGCCCACCGACACCGCGTGCGGGCCGGCGCCGAGGTAGCCGGTGGCCAGCACCGACAGCGCGGTCGAGGCGACCGTCGCCATCAGGCCGTACATCCGCTCGTCGGGCGAGGCGTGCGAGCGGAGCTGGAGGACCAGGGCGAGCAGGACCCAGACGCCGAGCGGGCCGAGGATCGCGGCGGGCGCGTGGTCACGGCCCGCGGCGAGCACCGCCACGTCCGCGGTGAGCGCGCCCGCGAAGGCCAGCGCGATGCCCTGCCTGGCGGGCCACATGCCGTTCAGCCGGAACCAGCCCGCGGCCGTCACGGCCTGGAGCAGCACCAGCGGTACGACGAGGGCGTACGAGCCGACGGGCGCCGCCGCGGCCAGCAGCAGGCCCAGCAGCGCGGTGAGCAGCGCCGGCTGCATGCCGGGCTCGATGACCGGCGAACGCCCTTCCATGCGGGCCCGCTGGGCGTCGGTGACGCGGCTGTTGCCCGCCAGGGTGGCGGGACCGTAACCGGGCTCCGCACCGGCCACGGCGGCGGCCTCCGGCGCGGGTGCGGTCTCAGGCGCCTGGGCGGCCTCGGGGGCCGCGTGCGGCTGGGCGAGCGCGTGCTGCGGCTGAGCGTGCGCGTGCTGCTGGGCGTGCTGCGGCTGGCCGTGCGTGTGCTGCGGCTGGGTATACGGCTGCGGCTGGACGGCCCCGTGCTGCTGCTGCGCGTGCTGCGGCTGGGGCATGGGCTGCGGCTGCTGCCGCGCGTACGGCTCGGCGGCCTGGGGGTGGTGCTGGGCCGCGTGCTGCGGCTGCTGGTACGCCTGCTGCTCGGGCGGCAGCGGGTACGCGGCGTCGGGCCGGACCGGCGCGTGGGTCTGCGTCTCCCACGTCTGCCCCTGCCACTGCTGGGTGAGCTCGGCGTCGTGACCGGGCTGCGCGTACCCCTCGTACCCGGCCCAGGCCTGCTGGTGCTCCTGCGGCTGGTACGGCTGCTGGTGCTCCTGATGCTGCTGGTACGGCTGCTGGTGCTCCTGCGGATGCTGCTGGAACGGCTGCTGCTGGTGCGGCTGCTGCCGGTGCGGGTCGTACCCCTCGTACGGCCCGCCCTGGTACGGCTGGTCGCTCATCGCCTCATCCTCCTGCGAACGGCGGGAGCACCTCGACCGTGCCGCCCTCGGCCAGCCGTACCGTCTCATGCGCGCGGGTCCCGACGGGGTCACCGTCGACGAGGAAGGAGCAACGCAGCAGTACGCGCGTGAGTTCACCGGGGTGTCGCTCGCGCACCGCGTCGAGCGCCTCGGCGAGCGTGGCCGCGTCGTACGGCTCGTCGCCGACCCCGGCCGCGGCCTTGGCTGCGGCCCAGTAGCGGACCGTGACCTTGGGCATCTGGTTCCTCTATCGACGGCGGGTAACAGGGAAAGTGGTGGTGTCAGGCTAGCCCGCCCGGCGCACGGCCCATTCCCCGATCCGCCCCAGCAGGGCGTCGCCGGCCGCGTTCTCGGCGTGGCCCATGCCCTGCTCCACCCAGAGTTCGCCGTGCTCACCGGCCGCCTCGGCCAGCATCCGGGGGTGGTCCAGCGGGAAGTAGCCGTCGCGGTCGCCGTGCACGATCAGCAGCGGTACCGGCGCGATCGCGGGCACGGCCTCCACCGGGGAGAGCGGCACCGGGTCCCAGTGCCGGTGGTGGATGCGGGTGCGCAGGCCGTAGCGGCCGACCAGGCGGCCCGCGGGGCGGGTGACCAGCCAGTGCAGCCGGCGCATGGGGGCGGTGCCCCGGTAGTACCAGCGGGCGGGGGCGCTGACCGCGACCACCGCGTCCACCGTGCCGGGCCGCAGGGCCGCGTGCCGCAGGACCACCGAGCCGCCCATGGAGAATCCGACGGTCACCACGCGCGCGTGCCCGAGGCCGCGCGCCCACTCCACGGCCGCGGCCAGATCGAGCACCTCCTTGTCGCCGACCGTGGACCGGCCGCCCGAGGCGCCGTGGCCGCGGAAGGAGAAGGTGACGACGGCGCCGTACCGGGCGAGCACGCCGGCCGCCCTGCGCACATGGGGCCGGTCGACGTCCCCGGTGAAGCCGTGGGCGATCACGAACACGGGGGCGGCGGAAGGCGCCGGGGCGGCGTCCGGGGACGCTTCGTATACGGCCGGGCCCGGATCGTATACGGAATCGACGGCGATTCCGTCCGATGTGCGCAGGAACGTCCGGATAGGCGCCCGCCCGGCCGTCTCGTGATTCGGACGAACGGTGGAACGCACCACATGACCTGACGGACGGTTGCTCATGTGAGCTATTCTGCTTGGCAGAGGACTCGGGCAGCGCAGCCCCCGGGTCCTTTTGTGCTTTCGGAAGCGTTGTATACGAAGCGGGGGACCGCGGGTGTACGGGGCCTTCGGGATCGCAGAGCAAGTTCCGCACCGCAATGTCCTCGCAGGGACCGAGGAGGAACCAGACGTATGAGTTCTCTGCTGCTCCTGACCAACGCCCTCCAGCCGTCGACGGAGGTGCTGCCCGCGCTGGGCCTGCTGCTGCACAACGTGCGGGTCGCCCCGGCGGAGGGCCCGGCCCTCGTCGACACCCCCGGCGCCGACGTCATCCTCGTCGACGGGCGCCGCGACCTGCCGCAGGTGCGCAGCCTGTGCCAGCTGCTGCGCTCCACCGGCCCCGGCTGCCCCCTGGTCCTCGTCGTCACCGAGGGCGGCCTGGCCGCCGTCACCGCCGACTGGGGCATCGACGACGTGCTGCTGGACACCGCGGGCCCGGCCGAGGTCGAGGCACGCCTCCGGCTGGCCACGGGCCGGCAGCAGATCGTCAACGACGACTCCCCCATGGAGATCCGCAACGGCGACCTCTCCGTGGACGAGGCGACCTACTCCGCCAAGCTCAAGGGCCGGGTCCTGGACCTGACCTTCAAGGAGTTCGAGCTGCTGAAGTACCTGGCCCAGCACCCCGGCCGGGTCTTCACCCGCGCCCAGCTCCTGCAGGAGGTGTGGGGCTACGACTACTTCGGCGGCACCCGCACCGTCGACGTGCACGTACGGCGGCTGCGCGCGAAGCTCGGCCCGGAGCACGAGTCGCTGATCGGAACCGTCCGCAACGTCGGTTACCGCTTCGTCACCCCGGAGAAGGGCGACCGCTCGGAGGAGCACAAGGCCAAGGCCGACCGGGCGAAGGCGGACGATGCCGACACTTCGGCGGTGCTCGACACCGCCGAGATCCACGCGGACGCCTAGCCGGGCGCGGCGGGGTCCCGGGCGGAGTCACCGGCGCCCGGCCCGGGATCTGATACGCCCTGCCCAGAGCGGGTCAATCCGCGTAGACTCCGCGCGTGGCGAAGGTGACTCGCGATGATGTGGCACGGCTGGCTGGGACCTCCACCGCCGTCGTCAGTTATGTCATCAACAACGGACCCCGGCCGGTCGCCCCGGCCACGCGCGAGCGTGTCCTCGCGGCGATCAAGGAACTGGGGTACCGGCCGGACCGGGTCGCCCAGGCCATGGCCTCGCGCCGGACGGACCTGATAGGCCTGATCATCCCGGACGCCCGCCAGCCTTTCTTCGGGGAGATGGCGCACGCGGTCGAGCAGGCCGCCTCCGAGCGCGGGAAGATGGTCCTCGTCGGCAACACCGACTACATCGCCGAGCGCGAGGTCCACTACCTGCGCGCGTTCCTCGGCATGCGGGTCTCCGGCCTCATCCTGGTCTCCCACGCCCTGAACGACCTGGCCGCCGCCGAGATCGACGCCTGGGACGCCCGGGTGGTGCTGCTGCACGAGCGTCCCGAGGCCATCGACGACGTCGCCGTCGTCACCGACGACCTGGGCGGCGCCCAGCTCGCCGTGCGGCACCTGCTGGAGCACGGCTACGAGTACGTGGCCTGCATGGGCGGCACGGCCCAGACGCCGGCCGTCGGCGACCCGGTCTCCGACCACGTCGAGGGCTGGAAGCGGGCGATGGACGAGGCGGGCCTCCCCACCGAGGGCCGCCTGTTCGAGGCGCCGTACAACCGCTACGACGCCTACCGCGTGGCCCTGGAGGTGCTCTCCGGGCCCGACCGGCCGCCCGCGGTCTTCTGCTCCACCGACGACCAGGCGATCGGCGTGCTGCGGGCCGCCCGGGAGCTGCGCATCGAGGTGCCCGGCGAACTGGCGGTGGCCGGGTTCGACGACATCAAGGAGGCGGCGCTCGCCGACCCGCCGCTGACCACGGTCGCCTCGGACCGCTCGGCGATGGCCCGGTCCGCGGTGGACCTGGTCCTGGACGACGGACTGCGGGTGGCCGGGTCCCGGCGCGAGCGGCTGAAGACGTTCCCGTCCCGGCTGGTGGTGCGCACGTCCTGCGGCTGCTCCGGCTGAGGCCGCCGCGGCCGGGGGTTCCGGCGCCTGCGGCCCAGGGTTCAGGCCCTTGTACGAGAGGCGGGTGAGAGCCCGCCCCGAGGGCCGCTCCCGCACCGCGCCCCGGCCGCCGGAAGCGTCTTTATATCGGGCAAACGAGGTTCTGCCGGGCTTCTCAGGGAGCACTCAGGCGGCTCTCATGGTCGCGGGACATGCTCATTGTCATGACCGAGAGCATCCGCCGCAGCGGCGAGCACGAGTACGAGGGTCCCGAGGATCCCTACTCCCAGCAGCACGTCCACTCCGCTCCCGTGAACCCCGAGTGGCCGCCCCCGCCGCCGTACGAGCCCGCGGCGGCCACGGTCACGGCGCCGGGCGCCGAGCCGGCCAGGCAGCGCACCCGGGGCCCGATAGCACTGCTCGCGGCGGTGGCGATCGTGGCGGCCGCGGTCGGCGGCGGCACCGCCTACGCCTTCCAGGAACTGACCGGCAAGGACACGGTCGCCTCGGCCGGCACCACGACCGCCGTGGTCCCCGCGAGCAAGCGGGGCGACGTCGCCGCGATCGCCTCGGCCGTGAGCCCCAGCGTCGTCGAGATCCAGGCGACCCTCGACAACGGCTCGTCCACCGGCTCCGGCGTGGTCATCACCTCCGGCGGTGAGATCGTCACCAACAACCACGTGGTCTCCGGCGCCTCCTCGATCAAGGTGCGCACCAGCGACGGCAAGGGCTACACCGCCGATGTCGTCGGCACCGACAGCTCCAAGGACCTCGCGCTGATCAAGCTGCGGGGCGCCTCCGGGCTCTCGGCCGCGGCGCTGGGCGACTCCTCCGACGTCAAGGTCGGCGACTCGGTCGTCGCGATCGGCTCCCCCGAGGGCCTGACCGGCACCGTCACCAGCGGCATCGTCTCCGCGCTCGACCGGGACGTGACCGTCTCCACCGACGAGAGCCAGGGCCAGAACCAGGGCCAGGGCGACGGCGGCCGGTGGCCGTTCCAGTTCGGCGGCCGCCAGTTCAACGGCGACACCGGCTCCTCCACGACGACCTACAAGGCGATCCAGACCGACGCCTCGCTGAACCCCGGCAACTCCGGCGGCGCGCTGATCGACGCGAGCGGCCGTGTCATCGGCATCAACTCCGCGATGTACTCGTCGAGTTCGCAGGCCTCCTCGTCCTCGGACGCGGGCAGCGTGGGGCTCGGCTTCGCGATCCCCGTCAACACCGTCAAGTCCGACCTCGCCAAGCTGCGGTCCGGCTCGACCAGCTGAACCACCCACCCGGCACAGCAGGGAGCACGTCATGATCACTCAGGTCTCGCACACCGACGTCACCGGCACCGGCCCGGCCGCCCTCGCCCTCCCCCTGGCGGTCGCGTACGCACTGCACGCCCCCGAAGCCGCCCCCCGCGTCCCCGAGGTCGCGGTGCCGGCCCCGGAGCTGATGGGCCTGCGCACCTCCGCCGACCGCCCGCACCGCCGCAAGGTGCCGCTGCGCCGCCTGAGCTCGGTGCACCAGCTGGGCACGGCCCGCGGCCTGAGCATGCTGGGCTCCTGAGCCCGGCGTGCGTGCCCCACGGCCTTCCGGCGTGCGAGGCTGAGAGACACCCCGTCCACCCGATCCACCGCACCCCGAGGAACCGCGAGCGATGAGCCCCGCCGAAGGCGACCGTGACTCCCAGCGCATCCTGATCGTCGACGACGAGCCCGCCGTGCGCGAGGCACTGCAGCGCAGCCTCGCCTTCGAGGGGTACGGCACCCAGGTCGCGGTCGACGGCGCGGACGCCCTGGAGAAGGCGGCCGCCTACCGGCCGGACCTGGTCGTGCTGGACATCCAGATGCCCCGCATGGACGGCCTGACCGCGGCCCGCCGGATCCGGGGCGCCGGGGACACCACCCCGATCCTCATGCTCACGGCCCGCGACACGGTAGGCGACCGGGTGACGGGGCTGGACGCCGGCGCCGACGACTACCTGGTCAAGCCGTTCGAGCTGGACGAGCTGTTCGCCCGGATCCGCGCGCTGCTGCGGCGCAGCTCGTACGCGGCCGACGTGTCGGCCGAGGCCCAGGCGGACGAGGCGCTGACCTTCGGCGACCTGCGCATGGACCTCGCCACCCGGGAGGTCACCCGGGGCGGGCGACAGGTGGAGCTGACCCGCACGGAGTTCACGCTCCTGGAGATGTTCATGGCCCACCCGCGCCAGGTCCTCACCCGTGAGCAGATCCTCAAGGCCGTGTGGGGCTTCGACTTCGAGCCCTCCTCCAACTCGCTGGACGTCTACGTCATGTACCTGCGCCGCAAGACCGAGGCGGGCGGCGAGCCACGGCTCGTGCACACCGTCCGGGGCGTGGGCTACGTGCTGCGGCAGGGCGGCGCCGAGTGAGGCGCGTGGTGCGCCGCTACCAGGCACTGCCGATCCGGGCCCGGCTGGCGATGCTGGTGGCGGCGGCCGTGGCGTTCGCGGTGGCGGCGGTATCGGTGACCTGCTGGTTCATCGTGGAGCGCAAGCTGTACGACCAGGTCGACGCCGATCTGCAGAAGGTCTCCGAGCCGCAGCGTCTGGTGAACATCGTCTCCACCCTGGAGTCGTGCCCGCAGACGCCCGGCGACGCCGGACTCGGCGACTTCCGCGCCCACGGCAACTACTACTACATCCAGCTCGTGAAGAAGGACGGCACCGCCTGCGTGTCCTCCAACTCCGCGGGCCGGGTCAGGACCACCTCCACGGACACCGACGTCATCGCCCGGGCCGACAACCACGACGGCCTGATGCACGACGGCATCCTGCGCGACGGCACCGACTCCGGGGGCAAGGCGGTGCGGGTGCTGACCCAGCCGCTGACGTTCAGCCCGGGGCCCGGGACGCAGCCCCAGATGTACCCGAACACGGCCCTGATGGTCGCCATACCGCTGAAGAACACCCAGGACACGCTGAAGGACCTCGCCCTGGTCCTGCTCCTCGTCTCCGGCATCGGGGTGGTCGGGGCCGGCGCGGCGGGACTCGCGGTGGCCCGGGCGGGGCTGCGCCCGGTCGACAAGCTCACCGAGGCCGTGGAGCACGTGGCCCGCACCGAGGACCTGGGCATCCGCATCCCCGTCGACGACGACAGCGAGGACGAGGTGGCCCGGCTCTCGCGGTCCTTCAACTCGATGACCACCGCGCTGGCCGGCTCCCGCGACCTCCAGCAGCAGCTCATCGCGGACGCCGGTCACGAACTGCGCACCCCGCTCACCTCGCTGCGCACCAACATCGAACTGCTCACCCGCAGCGAGGAGACGGGCCGCCCGCTGCCCCCCGAGGACCGCAAGGCGCTGCTCGCCTCGGTGAAGGCGCAGATGACGGAACTGGCCGCGCTGATCGGCGACCTCCAGGAGCTGTCGCGTTCGGAGGGCCAGCGGGGCGAGCGCGTCCAGGTGGTGTCCTTCCAGGACACCGTCGAGGCGGCCCTGCGCCGGGCCCGGCTGCGCGGCCCGGAGCTGACCATCACCGCCGACCTGGAGCCCTGGTACGTCCGCGCGGAGCCGTCCGCGCTGGAGCGGGCGGTGGTCAACGTGCTGGACAACGCGGTGAAGTTCAGCCCGGAGGGCGGCACGGTCGAGGTCGGCCTGGCCAAGGGCGTCCTGACGGTCCGCGACCACGGCCCCGGCATCCCCGCCGACGAACTCCCGCACGTATTCGACCGGTTCTGGCGCTCACCCAGCGCCCGCGCCCTGCCGGGCTCCGGTCTCGGCCTGTCCATCGTGGCCCGCACGGTCCGGCAGGCGGGCGGCGAGGTCTCCCTGACCCGGGCGGAGGGCGGCGGCACGACCGCCACGATCCGCCTCCCCGGCGCGGCCACGGCTCCGCCGGACCTCTCCGCCGGCCGGGCTCAGTCCTAGCCGGGCGGTACCAGCCGGGGCGGTCCTGGCCGAGCGGTCACGCGCGTGACGGCCGGGGCGGGCGCCGCCCCGGCCGTCACGCGCGCCGCCGGGGCGAGGGCCGCGCTCGGGCCGAGGCCGATCACGCCGTCTGCCCTCATCGTCCCGCTCGCCCCGGCAGCGCACGCGGCTGCTCGGCGGCCGTCGCGTTCGGGTGCTCCGCCACGTCCCTCCACAGCCGCGCCGCGCTCCCGGTGCCCCGGAACGGAGACCTCTGCGAGCGCGTCCCCTGCCGCGGAACGGCGGTGCCCGCCGGCTCCGCGGCGGGAACGGCCGCGGAACGGCGGGCGAGTCGCGAGCCGGCCGCCGGACCGCCGGCTACTGCACGATCGCGATGCGGTCCGCCTTCGGCGGTGCGATCGGGTCGGCGGCCGAGGAGTTGGCCGTCAGGTAGTTCGCCAGCGCGGCCAGGTCGTCGCTGCCGACCAGGTCGTTCGTGCCCTGCCCCAGGGTCGGGAACCCGTCGCCGCCGCCCGCCAGGAAGCTGTTGGTGGCGACACGGTAGGTGGCGGCCGGGTCGATGGCGGCGCCGTTCAGCCGGATGGAGTCGGTGACCACGCGGTCCGCACCCGACTTGGTCATGTCCAGCGTGTAGGTGAGGCCGGCCGAGGGCTGGAGGATCTTCGGGGCGGCCGCGTTGGCGCCGCTCACCTGCTCCTTGAGCACCTGGACGAGCTGGGCGCCGGTGAAGTCCTGGAGGTTCACGGTGTTGGCGAAGGGCTGGACCGTGAAGCCCTCGGCGTAGGTGACCACTCCGTCGCCCTCGGCGCCCTT
The DNA here is from genome assembly GCF_007176755.1 of Streptomyces sp. 1-11. Taxonomy (GTDB): domain Bacteria; phylum Actinomycetota; class Actinomycetes; order Streptomycetales; family Streptomycetaceae; genus Streptomyces. Next base: position 31,952 of record NZ_BJTV01000005.1, on the reverse strand, counting down.
GGCCGCGTAGGTCAGGCCCGCGCGCACACCGCCCGGGTTCATCAGCGCGAGGCTGGTCTTCGGGTCCAGCTCCTTGCCGTGGGCGAGTTGCGCGTCGGCGATGAGGTCGCCCATGGGGGACTCGGTGCCGGTGTTGTTGACGTCACCGGAGATGTAGCCGATGGGCCGGTTGCCGATCGGCGCGGCCAGGGTGTTCCACTTCGAGATCAGCTCGGTCATGTCCGCCGCCTTGGGGACGTCCCGGGAGACCACGTGGTTCGCGGACTTCACGGCCGTGCGCACGATGTCGCCGGTGCCGCGGTCGTAGGTGAGCGTGGTGTCCGTGTACAGACGGCCGAAGGAGGCCGCGGAGGTGACCATGCGGGGCCGGCCCGACGGGTCGGGGATGGTGCAGACGTAGGCGTTGTGGGTGTGGCCGGTGACCAGCGCGTCGACGGCCGGCGTGACGTTCTTCGCGATGTCCACGATCGGGCCGGAGATGCCGGAGCCCGCGCCCGCGGAGTCGCAGTCGTAGTTGTACGAGCCCGAGGCCGGGTAGCCGCCCTCGTGGATCAGGGCCACGATCGACTGGACGCCCTGGCTCTGCAGCACCTTGGCGTACTTGTTGATCGTCTCGGCCTCGTCCTTGAACTTGAGGCCCTTGACGCCGTCGGCGGAGACGATGTTCGGGGTGCCCTCCAGCGTGACGCCGATGAAGCCGATCTTGACGCCGTTCTTCTTCCAGACCCAGTAGGGCTTCAGGATCGGCCGGTCCGTCTTGCCGTCGAGGACGTTGGCGGTGAGGTACGGGAAGTCGGCGCCCTGGAACTTCTTGTCGGTGTAGCAGCCGTCGGTGGGGTGGCAGCCGCCGTTCTGCAGGCGGGCCAGTTCCCTCGCGCCCTCGTCGAACTCGTGGTTGCCGACCGAGGTGACGTCCAGCTTCAGCTTGTTGAGCGCCTCGATGGTCGGCTCGTCGTGGAAGAGCCCGGACAGCAGCGGGGAGGCGCCGACCATGTCGCCGCCGGCCGCGGTGATGGAGTACGGGTGGCCCTTGCGGGCCTGGCGCAGGTGGGTGGCGAGGTACTCCGCGCCGCCCGCGTCGATCGTCTTCGTCGTCCCGTCGGCCTGGAGTTCGGTGACCCGGCCGGAGGAACCGGACGGGGGCTCCAGGTTGCCGTGCAGGTCGTTGAAGGACAGGAGCTGGACGTCCTGGTAGCGGCCGGAGTGGCCGGCCCCGTGGCCGTCCTCGCCGGTGTGCGCCTGCGCGGGCAGGGCGGCGGCCAGGCCGACGGCCGTGGCGAGGGCGGCGGTGGTGGCGAGGATGCCGTAGGTCCTGCGTCTGGTGCGCCGGGGTGCGGCTGACATGAAACCCCCCTGAGGGTCGGGCTGGGGCACGTGGCCCCCGTTCGCCGCGCAGCCTAAGGTCAACGCGCGTAGCGCGACAGGGGGTTCGTGGTTACGTCCTGGTTTCCCTTTGCCGTCCTTTTTCCTCGCGGCCCCGCCCTCCCCCCTTCACGACCCTGTCCTTCCCCCTTCACGGCGCCGTCCTTCCCGCTTCGCGACGCCGTTCTCCCCCCTTCACGACGCCGTTCTCCCCGCTTCGCGACGCCGGGACTTCCCCCTTCGCGACCCCGGGACTTCCCCCTTCGCAACGCCGGGACTGGCCCTCGGACGCCGGGTGACTTCCTCCCCGGGCGGTGCCGCGGCCCCGCTGCCCCGCGGTACCGGGACTTCGCCGCGGCCGCCCCGTACCCTCGTACGCATGAGCAGCGACGACACCGCACCGCCGGCCCCCTCCCGTTCCATCGAGACCCGCTCCGCGCTCGACCCGGACCAGGCCGAGGCCGTGCTCGGACTGCTCGCCGAGGCCGCCCGCGTCGACGGGCAGCAGCCGGTGTCCGAGCAGGGCCGGCTCCAGCTCCACGGGGGCCCGCGCGAAGGCGTCTCGCACCTGCTGCTGACCGCCGGGGACGAACTGGTCGGCTACGGCCAGCTCGAGGACACCGACCCGGTGGAGGCGCCGGCCGCCGAACTGGTCGTCCACCCGGCGCACCGCGGGCACGGGCACGGCCGGGCGCTGGGGTCGGCGCTGCTCGCCGCCTCGGGCAAGCGGCTGCGGGTGTGGGCGCACGGCGGGCACTCCGCCGCCCGCCATCTCGCGCAGGTGCTCGGCCTCACCCTGTTCCGCGAACTGCGGCAGATGCGGCGGCCGTTGACCGACCCGGAGCTGTCCGAGCCGGTGCTGCCCGAGGGCGTGAGCGTACGGCCGTTCGTGCCCGGCAAGGACGACGCGGCCTGGCTCGCGGTCAACGCGGCGGCGTTCGCGCACCACCCGGAGCAGGGCTCGCTGACCCAGCGCGACCTGGACGACCGCAAGGCCCTGCCGTGGTTCGACCCGGCCGGGTTCTTCCTGGCGGAGCGGCGCGGGGAGCTGGTGGGCTTCCACTGGACCAAGGTGCACGCTGAGGAGGGGCTCGGCGAGGTGTACGTCCTCGGGGTCCGGCCGGGCGAGCAGGGCGGCGGCCTCGGCAAGGCCCTGACCATGATCGGCCTGCGGCACCTGGCGGCGCAGGGGCTGCCGACGGCCATGCTGTACGTGGACGCCGACAACAAGGCGGCGGTCGCGGTGTACGAGCGGCTGGGCTTCACCACGTACGAGACCGACTTGATGTACCGCACCGAAACCTGACGAACGGGGCGTCGGCGGACGCCCGGTGCGCACCCCAGGGGTGGCCGGCTTGACGGCCACCCCTCTCTTGCACCACCCTTTCACTACTCAATTAGTGAAAGGGTGGTTCTACGCGTGGTCGAATACCGCATCGACCGGCACAGCGGGGTCGCCACCTACGTCCAGATCGTCCAGCAGACCAAACAGGCCCTCCGGCTCGGCCTGCTGCGCCCGGGCGACCGGCTGCCGACGGCCCGCGAAGTCGTCGAGGCCACCGCCATCAACCCCAACACCGTCCTCAAGGCCTACCGCGAGCTGGAGCGCGAGGGCCTGGTCGAGGCACGGCGCGGACTCGGCACCTTCGTCCGCCGCTCGCTGGGCGCCGCACCGGCCGACTCCCCCCTGCGGGCGGAGCTGGAGGAGTGGACGGCGCGGGCAGCCCGGGCGGGCATGGACCGGGACGACGTGGCGGCCCTGTTCACCGCCGTACTCGACAAGCACTTCCAGGGAGAACGTTCATGAGCGACACGGCTGTGGAGGCCGCCGGCCTCGGCAAGCGCTTCGGGCGCCGGGGAGGCTGGGCGCTGCGCGAGTGCGGCTTCCGGCTGCCCGCCGGGCGGGTGTGCGCTGTCGTCGGGCCCAACGGCGCCGGCAAGTCGACGCTGCTCGCCCTCGCCGCGGGACTGCTCCCGCCCACCGAGGGCCGGCTGACGGTGCTCGGCACCACGCCCGCAGCCGCCCGCGCCCGGGTGGGCTACGTCGCCCAGGACAAGCCGCTGTACCCGCAGCTCACGGTCGCCGAGACGCTCGCCATGGGCGCCGACCTCAACCCCGAGCACTGGGACGCGGAGACCGCCGGACGGATCGTGGCCGCCGGCCCGCTCGACCCCGGGGCCCGCATACGGTCGCTGTCCGGCGGCCAGCGCACCCGGGTCGCGCTCGCCCTGGCGCTCGGCAAGCGGCCCGGACTGCTGCTCCTGGACGAGCCGATGGCCGACCTGGACCCGCTCGCCCGGCACGAGCTGATGGGCACCCTGATGGCCGAGGCCGCCCAGTACGGCACCACGATCGTGATGTCCTCACACGTGGTCGCCGAGCTGGAGGACTCCTGCGACCACCTGCTGCTGGTCGGCGACGGCCGCATCCGGCTGGCCGGCGAGATCGACGACCTGCTCGCCGCCCACCTCAGGGTCAGCGGGCCCGCCGAGCAGGCGGGCCCGGACGCGCACACCGTGGTCGAGTCCCGGGTCACCGGCCGCCAGCGGACGGCGCTGATCCGCCCGGCCGGACCGCTCGACGGCGGCTGGCACGCCTCGGCGCCCACCCTGGAGGAACTGGTCCTCGCCCACCTGCGCAACCCGCAGGCCCCCGCCCTCACCACCGCTCCGGCCGCGACCGAGGAGAGTGCCGCGTGACCGCCACGACCGCACCGGCCGCCGGCCGGACCCCCGCCGCGCGGCCCCGGCCGGCCCGCTGGCTGCTGCGCCTGCACCGCCCGGCGCTCGCCGTCTGGACCGGCGTGGTGGTCCTCGGCGCCGTGCTGCTGCTGTGGCTCGCCGGACCGCTCACCGACGCCGCGGCCGAGGGCTGGCGGCAGTACAACGCCTGCGAGTGGTCCGAGAAGTGCCCCTACGACCAGGACGCGATCCTGCGGTACAAGGACGTCTACAACTACCTCACGCTGTCCCTGGCCGCGCTGCCGTTCCTCGTGGCCGCCTGGGCCGGCGCCGCCCTCACCGGCCGCGAGCTGGAGTCCGGCACCGCCCGCCTCGCCTGGACCCAGGGCGTCACACCCGTCCGCTGGCTGGCGACCGGTCTCGTGCTGCCCGCCGCGGCGGTCACCGCGGGGACGAGCCTGCTGGTCCTCCTGCACCACCGGGCCTGGTCGGCCGCCGACGGCCGCGTCGACACCGCCAAGAACTGGTACGACTTCTGGACCTTCCACACCAACGGCCCCACCACCGTCGCCCTCGCGCTGGCCGCCCTCGGCGTCGGCGCCCTCACCGGGCTGATCCTGGGCCGCGCCCTGCCCGCGCTCGCCGTCTCCGTCGTCGTCACCGGCGGCGTCTGGGGCCTGGCGCAGTGGCTCATGCCGCACCTGTGGCCGGCCGTCACCCGCGTGACCGGCCTCGAGCACGGCTACGCCGCCCCCTACTCCGGCGTGGACGTCGCCAAGGGCCTGGTCACCCGCGGCGGCGGGCACATCCCCGAACCCGAGTGCTACGCCGCCACCACCGAAGGGTGCGCGCGGCAGTTCCGCGAGCAAGGCGCCGTCGGCTGGTTCCACACCTACCACCCCGCCTCCCACTACTGGCCGCTCCAGCTCACCACCAGCGCCTTCCTGCTGGCCGTCGCCGCCCTGGCCGCCCTGGCCGCGTTCCGCACGCTCCGGCGCCTGTCCGGGTCGCCGCGGGCCGCACGGGGGGCCGCCGCGTGAGCGCCGCCCCGCAGGGCCTGCCCCGCACCGTGCTGCGGCTGCACCGCACCGCCCTGCTCGTGTGGGCGGCCGCCGTCGCCGCCCTGACCGGCTGGCTGGTGTGGCTGAACGAGGTCACCGCCGGCTCCGTCACCGAGTCCCTGGCCCGGTGCCGCCACACCGACCTGTGCCACGACGCCTTCACCGGCCTCGGCTACAGCGAGCCGACCGGCTGGATCGGCACCCTCGTCTGCTACAGCTTCCTGGCCGTCGCCGCTTTCGCCGGCGGCGCGCTCATCGGCCGGGAACTGGAGTCCGGCACCGCCCGCCTCGCCTGGACCCAGGGCGTCACACCCACCCGCTGGCTGACCGCCAAGCTCGCCCTGCCGGCCCTCGCCGTCACGGTGGGCGGCACCGTCCTGGTGCTGATGTACCGCTGGGGCTGGGGAGCCCACCGCTCCCTCATGGGCGACCACTGGTCCACCGCCGACGTCTTCGTGGCCCGCGGCCCGCTCACGGTGGCGTACGGCCTGTGCGCGCTGGCCACCGGCACCCTCGCGGCGCTGCTCCTGCGCCGGACGCTGGCCGCGCTCGCCGTCTCCGTCGCCGCGATGTGGCTGGTCAACACGGTGCTCGCCCACTACCGCGCGGACCTGTGGCCGGCCCTGACCCGCACCTCCCCGAAGCCGTTCGCGCTGCCCGCGAGCGCCTGGCAGGTGAACCGCGGACGCAACGCCGGCGGCGATTTCGCCGTCTACCACCCCGCGTCCCACTTCTGGCCCCTGCACCTGGTGGAGACGGGCGTCGTGCTGGCCCTGACCACGCTGGCCGCGACGGCCGCCTTCCTGGTGCTGCGCCGCCGGGCCGCCTGACCCGGCGCCCGGGCGCGCGTCCCTTCCACGGGGGGAGGGACGCGCACCCGGGAGCCGCCCCCCGCTATCCGGGACGTCATGTCTCCGTAACCATCGATTCAGACTGGCTTTTTACGCTCGGCCAATGAAGCCCGCCGTGCCAGAGCCTTCGCCACCCCCCGAGGGGCCCGCGGGGAACGGGGCCGTGACGCTCCCGCCCGCACGTTCCGACGCGCCTGTCTCGCCCGTGGCGCGGAAGAATGGTGTCATGAGTCAGCACGACACCCAGGCAGAGGCCCAGCACACGCAGCCCTCCGTGGGCTCCATCGCCGCGCACCGGTCGCATACCGTCGCGGCGACCGTTTCCGACCTGGAACCCGACCTCGACGCCGACCTCGACGGTTACGAGGAGGCGCCGGGCGAAGGGGCTCCGCTGCCCCAGGGCCGTTTCCTCGACCGGGAGCGGAGCTGGCTCGCCTTCAACGAGCGCGTCCTGGAACTGGCCGAGGACCCGAACACGCCCCTGCTGGAGCGCGCCAACTTCCTGGCGATCTTCGCCAGCAACCTGGACGAGTTCTTCATGGTCCGGGTGGCCGGCCTGAAGCGCCGCATCGCCACCGGCGTCGCCACCCGCTCCGCGTCCGGCCTGCAGCCGCGCGAAGTGCTGGAGATGATCTGGGCCCGCTCGCGCGAGCTGATGGCCCGGCACGCCGCCTGCTACCACGAGGACGTCGCCCCCGCGCTCGCCGACGAGGGCATCCACCTGGTGCGCTGGAACGAGCTGACCGAGAAGGAGCAGGCCCGCCTCTTCACGCTCTTCCGGCACCAGATCTTCCCCGTGCTGACCCCGCTGGCCGTCGACCCCGCGCACCCCTTCCCGTACATCTCCGGCCTCTCCCTGAACCTGGCCGTCATCGTGCGCAACCCGGTCAGCGGCAACAAGCACTTCGCCCGCGTGAAGGTGCCGCCGCTGCTGTCCCGGTTCCTGGAGGCCGCGCCGGGCCGCTACGTCCCGCTCGAGGACGTCATCGCCGCGCACCTGGAGGAGCTCTTCCCGGGCATGGAGGTGCTGGAGCACCACGCCTTCCGGCTCACCCGCAACGAGGACCTCGAGGTCGAGGAGGACGACGCCGAGAACCTGCTCCAGGCCCTGGAGAAGGAGCTCATGCGGCGCCGCTTCGGACCGCCGGTGCGCCTGGAGGTCGAGGAGTCCATCGACCGCGAGGTGCTGGACCTGCTGGTCCGCGAGCTGAAGATCACCGAGGCCGAGGTGTACCCGCTGCCCGGCCCGCTGGACCTCACCGGCCTCTTCCGCATCCACAGCCTCGACCGGCCGGAGCTGAAGTACCCGAAGTTCGTCGCCGGCACCAACCGCGACCTGGCCGAGGTGGAGTCGGCGACCGCGCCGGACATCTTCGCCGCCCTGCGCGTCCGCGACGTGCTGCTGCACCACCCGTACGACTCCTTCTCCACGTCCGTGCAGGCCTTCCTGGAGCAGGCGGCCGCCGACCCGGACGTCCTGGCCATCAAGCAGACCCTGTACCGCACCTCCGGCGACTCCCCGATAGTCGACGCGCTCATCGACGCCGCCGAGTCCGGCAAGCAGGTCCTCGTCCTGGTCGAGATCAAGGCCCGGTTCGACGAGCACGCCAACATCAAGTGGGCGCGCAAGCTGGAGGAGGCCGGCTGCCACGTGGTGTACGGCCTGGTCGGCCTGAAGACGCACTGCAAGCTGTCCCTCGTGGTCCGCCAGGAGGGCGAGACCCTCCGCCGCTACAGCCACGTCGGCACCGGCAACTACCACCCGAAGACGGCCCGGCTGTACGAGGACCTCGGCCTGCTGACGGCCGACCCGCAGGTCGGCGCGGACCTCTCCGACCTCTTCAACCGGCTCTCCGGCTACTCCCGCCGCGAGACCTACCGCCGCCTCCTCGTCGCCCCCAAGTCGCTGCGGGACGGCCTGATAGCGCGGATAGACAAGGAGGTCCAGCACCACCGTGCGGGCCGTCCGGCCTTCGTGCGCATCAAGGTCAACTCGATGGTGGACGAGGCGGTCATCGACGCGCTGTACCGCGCCTCGCAGGCCGGCGTGCCGGTGGACGTGTGGGTGCGCGGCATCTGCGCCGTCCGCCCCGGCGTCGCGGGCCTCTCGGAGAACATCCGGGTCCGCTCCATCCTCGGCCGCTTCCTCGAGCACTCCCGGGTGTTCGCCTTCGGCAACGGCGGCGAGCCCGAGGTGTGGATCGGCAGCGCCGACATGATGCACCGCAACCTCGACCGCCGGATCGAGGCCCTGGTCCGGGTCACCGACCCCGGCCACCGGGCGGCCCTGAACCGGCTGCTCGACACCGGCATGTCCGACACCACCGCCTCCTGGCACCTCGGCCCCGACGGCGAGTGGACCCGGCACGCGACCGACGCCGACGGACAGCCCCTGCGCAACATCCAGGAGATGCTCATAGACGCCCGGAGGCGCCGGCGTGGCACAGCGACACCCTGACCCGACGGACCCCACGGCCCAGGCGGTGACGGGGGACGCCCTCGCGGGCTACCTCCGCGCCCGGGCCACGGAGTTCCTCCGCGCGCTGCGCACGCACCGGGAGACCGGCGGCACCGCGAGCGGCGCGCAGGAGTCCGTCGACGCGGCACTGCTGCTGCGCCGCTCGGCCCGCCGCATCAGCGCCAGCCTGCACACCTTCCGGCCGCTGCTCGACCCGGACTGGTCGGAGGAGATGCGCCCGGAGCTGGCCTGGCTGTCGGGCACCCTGAAGCTGGAACACGCCTACGAGGCGCGGCTGGAGCGGCTGCTGCAGGCCCTGAACCGGCTCTCGGGCGCCGGGGCGCTGCCCGCCCAGCCGGTGGCCGTGATGGCCGCCGGCGCCCTGACCGACGCGGGCGCGGCGCACAACGGCGGCCGGACGGGCGCTCCGGCACCCGTCCCGCTGAACCCGGCGCCACCCGGCGCCGCCCGGCCGGCGCCCGCCCCCGAACGCGGCAGCCTGACGGTCGGCGCGGCCAAGGCGGGGGCCCTGCTGGACCGTCAGCTCACCCTCGCCCGGACCCGGGCCCACTCCACCGCCCTGCAGGCCCTCGGCTCCTCCCGCTTCCACGCGGTCGCCGACAAGGTGGCCTTACTCGCCAGCGAGGTCCCGCTGGCCCCCGTCGCGCCCGGCGCCGAGCTGCGCCCCCTCGCCACCGCGGCAGAGGAACGGCTCACCCAGGCCGTCGCCGCCCTGCCCCTGCTCACCGCGGGCCATCCCTACAACGCGGAGGCGCTGGTCCACGGCCTGTCCCCGGACCCGTCCCCGCACCCCCAGGACGGCCCCTGGCACCAGGTCCGCCTGCTGCTGCGCCTGCACCGCTACGCCCGCGAGGTGCTGCACGGCGGCAACTCACCCGCCGATCTGCGGCTCCTGACGGCCGGACAGGCGCTGAACCGCCACCGGGACGCCTCGGAGGCGGCAGCGGCGGCGGCCCAGGCGGCCCGCACACCCCGCATCGCCCCGGCCACGGCGTACGCGCTGGGCGTGCTCCACGCCGACCAGCGGCACGAGGTGGAGGCGGCCAGGTTCGCCTTCCAGCAGGCCTGGCAGAAACAGACGGTCGGCGCGTCCTGAACCCCCACGAGGAGACGGTGTGAACGACACCAGGGTCGAGGCGGCGGGCTGCGTCCTGTGGCGCCGCTCGTCCTCGGGCGGCATCGAACTGGCCTTGGTCTTCCGGCCCAAGTGGTCCGACTGGTCCTGGCCCAAGGGGAAGCTCAAGAAGGGGGAGACGGCGCGCGAGGCCGCCGTGCGCGAGGTGGCCGAGGAGACCGGCCACGCCTGCCGGCTCGGCCCGGCCCTGCCGACCGCCCGCTACGTCGACCACACCGGACGGGACAAGCAGGTGCGGTACTGGGCCGCGGAGTCGACCGCCGGCGCCTTCGTGCCCAACGACGAGGTGAGCGAGCTGCTGTGGCTCCCGCCGGACGAGGCACGCCGGCGTCTGACCCACGAACGGGACAGGGAACTGGTCTCCGCGGCGCTCGCGGCGACCGGCCTCGACCGGCGCGCGGAGACCTGACGCGCCGGGTACCGCGGGAAATCCCGCGGGCCGCTGTCGATCCGGCCGGTTCCCGTTCGACGTCATGGTGTGGGGCGCCCCGCCGCACGACGACATCCCGAGGACCTTGGGAGGACAGACGTGGACCAACTGCTGAGAGTCATGAACTTCAACGTCTCGAGCGACGGGATCGCCGCCGGCGAGCACCAGAGCCTGGAGCGGCCGTTCGGCCTCGACAGCCCCGAGCGGCTGTTCGCCTGGGCCGGAGCCACGGCGAGCTGGCCGATGCGCACGGAACCCGGCGGGAGCCGCGGCCTGGACGACTACTTCACCCGGGACTTCGCCCACGGCATCGGCGCCGAGATCATGGGGCGCAACAAGTTCGGGCCCCAGCGAGGGCCCTGGCAGGACCACGAGTGGCGCGGCTGGTGGGGGGAGGAGCCGCCGTTCCACACGCCCGTGTTCGTCATGACCCACCACGAGCGTCCGTCGTTCACGCTCTCCGACACCACGTTCCACTTCGTCGGCGGTGAGCCGGCCGCGGTCCTGCAACGGGCGCGGGAAGCGGCCGGGGGCAAGGACGTCCGGCTCGGCGGCGGGGTCACCACCGTCCGGCAGTTCCTGGACGCCGGCCTCGTCGACACCCTGCACGTGGCGGTCTCGCCGGTGGAGCTCGGCCGCGGGCTACGGCTGTGGGAGTCCCCGGACGAGCTGCTCGACCGGTTCCACCTGGAGGTCGTGCCCAGCCCGAGCGGGGTGACGCACCACCTGTTCTGGCGCAGGTGACACCGGGCCGGCCGGCTCCGCCCGCCCGGTCGCCGCTGGTGCGGCAGACCGCTTCACCCGGCCTCCGCGTGCGCCTGCGCGTCCGCTCTGGCGAGGCTGCGGGCCCGGCGCGCCGGGCCGCGCCAGCCGCAACTGCAGCGCGCCACGCAGAAGCGGCCCTGCTCGGTCGTCGTAGTGAGGTGTTCCTGCCCCTGCCGGACTCGCCCCGGCCCGTCCTGCTGCACCACGGTGACAACGGTACGGCAGCGCGTGACGGTGCTCCCTACCGGTCGTTAACCGGGAAGACAGGGGGCCCGTGACGGACCTACCGGCTGGGGGTTTCACGCGATGGATCGGCGGCAGTACAGGCGCGCGGGAAGGACCGCCCTCGCGGTGGGAGTGATGCTCGGACTCGGGGCGGCCGCCACCGGGTGCACCGGTGACAGAGCCGCCGCCGAAGGGGCGCACGGCGCAGTCGGCGACCCGGTGGCCGTGCTGCGGCGGGCCGCCGGCGCCCTGCGCGAGGCGGGCAGTTCCAAGGCCGCCACGTCCATGGAGATGGCGACCGGCGGCACCCGGGTCACCATCCGCGGCCAGGGCGGCTACGACTTCCGGCACCGGCTCGGGCAGCTCACCGTGGTGCTCCCTGAGGACCCGTCGGGCACCCCCGAGCACCGGCCCATCACCGAGCTCCTCGCGCCCGGCGCCCTGTTCATGAAGAACCGGGGCGCGGGCGTGCCCGCCGACAAGTGGGTACGGGTGGAGACCGCGGGACTGTCCGACGGCAACCTGGTCACCGGCGGCGCCACCGACCCGTACGCGGCGGCGGAGGTGCTGCGCGGCACGCGCACGGCGGCGTACGTGGGGCGGACCGAGGTGGGCGGCACCCCGGTGCGGCACTACCGGGGGACGGCGGACCTGTCCCGCGCGTCGGCCGGCGCCTCGGCGGACAACCGGGCGTCCCTGGCCGCGGCGGCCAAGGGGTTCGCCACGGCGGACGTGCCGTTCGACGCCTACCTCGACGACCACGGCCGCATCCGTAAGCTGCGCCAGCGCTTCAGCTTCGTCAACGGCCGCGAGAAGACCCCGGTGGCGGTCACCTCGACCACGCTGCTGTACGGGTTCGGCACCCCCGTCGACGTGCGGCTGCCGAGCCCGGGGGACATCTACGCGGGCCGCGTCGCCGAGAGCGGGACCGGCGCGGAGCGCGCCCCGGGGACGAGATCCGGTCAGGGCACTAGTCAGTGACGCACCGGCCGAACTAGCCCGTCCGTGCCATGCGCGGTGTGTGGGGCGCTGCCTACTCTAGGAAGCCGGTGACGGCAGAGACGAGGTGACGCACGTGGCTCCGCTCGGCGGTACGGCAGTTCAGGACCACGTGGCCCTCGCCGAGATCGAACTGTGCGGAGAGCTGATCATCGCCGCCTCGGCCGCCGAGGACCGGCTGAGCCTGGAGAGCATCGACGAGGTGCTGCGGGTGGCCGAGGAGCGGAAACCCGCCGACCGCCCCCGCGGCCGGGACCGGCGCTGAGCGCGGCGGCGCTCACCCCGCTCAGGTCCGCAGCAGCCGGCCGATCGCCTTCGTCGCCTCGTCCACCTTGGCGTCGATCTCGTCGCCGCCCCTGAGGGCCGCGTCCGCCACGCAGTGCCGCAGGTGCTCCTCCAGCAGTTGCAGCGCGAAGGACTGCAGGGCCTTGGTGGAGGCGGAGACCTGGGTGAGTATGTCGATGCAGTACGTGTCCTCCTCGACCATGCGCTGCAGGCCGCGGATCTGGCCCTCGATGCGGCGCAGCCGCTTGAGGTGCTCGTCCTTCTGCTTGTGGTAGCCGTGCGTGGCGCCGGCCTCGGTCGTCGTCATCACGGGCCTCCATGTCGGGACGAGCTGCGGATACATACCCCTAGTGGGTATATGGTAACGAATTTCGCGGGGTAGAGGGGCCTTGGTACGCCCCCGTGCTGATCGATTCGAACGATGGGCGACACTGGATGACGGCCCGATAGCCGTGGCCGGATGTTGCGCCTAGCATCAGCCTGACCGAAACCGAAGCACCTAGAGGACCCCACGTGCGCTTTCGTCTGACCCCCAGGGAGACGAGCTTCTACGACATGTTCGCCGCGTCCGCGGACAACATCGTCACCGGCTCGAAGCTCCTGATGGAACTGCTCGGGGCGGACTCTTCCGCCCGGGCCGAGATCGCAGAGCGTATGCGGGCCGCGGAACACGCAGGTGACGACGCCACGCACGCGATCTTCCACCAGCTGAACTCCTCCTTCATCACGCCCTTCGACCGCGAGGACATCTACACCCTCGCCGGATCCCTGGACGACATCATGGACTTCATGGAGGAAGCCGTCGACCTGGTCGTCCTCTACAACGTCGAGGAGCTGCCGAAGGGCGTCGAGCAGCAGATCGAGGTGCTGGCCAGGGCGGCCGAGCTGACCGCGGAGGCGATGCCGAACCTCCGCACGATGGACAACCTCACCGAGTACTGGATCGAGGTCAACCGGCTGGAGAACCAGGCCGACCAGATCCACCGCAAGCTGCTGGCGCACCTCTTCAACGGCAAGTACGACGCGATCGAGGTGCTGAAGCTGAAGCAGATCGTGGACGTGCTCGAGGAGGCGGCGGACGCGTTCGAGCACGTGGCGAACACGGTGGAGACCATCGCCGTCAAGGAGTCCTGAGGCGTCGATGGACACCTTCGCCCTGATCGTGACCGTCGCGGTCGCGCTCTTCTTCACGTACACGAACGGCTTCCACGACTCCGCGAACGCGATCGCGACCTCGGTCTCGACGCGGGCGCTGACCCCGCGGGCGGCGCTCGCCATGGCCGCGGTGATGAACCTCGCCGGCGCCTTCATGGGCTCCGGGGTCGCCAAGACGGTCAGTGAGGGCCTGATCGAGACCCCGCAGGGCTCCAAGGGGATGGCCATCCTCTTCGCGGCCCTGATCGGCGCCATCGTCTGGAACCTGCTGACCTGGTACTTCGGCCTGCCCTCCTCGTCCTCGCACGCCCTGTTCGGCGGCATGGTGGGCGCGGCGCTGGCGGGCGGCACCGAGGTGCTCTGGAACGGCGTCCTGAACAAGATCGTCATTCCGATGTTCCTGTCGCCGGTCGTCGGCATCATCGTCGGCTACCTGGTGATGACGGCCATCCTGTGGCTGTTCCGCCGCTCCAACCCGCACAAGGCCAAGCGGGGCTTCCGGATAGCGCAGACCGTGTCGGCGGCCGCGATGGCCCTCGGACACGGCCTGCAGGACGCCCAGAAGACCATGGGTGTCGTGGTGCTGGCCCTGGTCATCTCCGGTCACGAGACCTTCGGCGACCCGATCCCGGTCTGGGTCAAGATCGTCTGCGCCGTGATGCTGTCCCTGGGCACCTACGCCGGCGGCTGGCGGATCATGCGCACCCTCGGCCGCAAGATCATCGAGCTGGACCCGCCGCAGGGCTTCGCGGCGGAGGCGACGGGCGCGTCGATCATGTTCACCACGGCGTTCCTGTTCAAGGCGCCGATCTCCACCACCCATGTCATCACCTCGGCGATCATGGGCGTGGGCGCGACGAAGCGGGTGAACGCGGTGCGCTGGGGCGTGGCCAAGAACATCGTCCTCGGCTGGTTCATCACCATGCCGGCCGCGGCCCTGGTCGCGGCGGCGGCCTTCGGCATCGTGAACCTGACCGTGCTCTAGCCGGCCGGCCCCGAGAACGCGATCGGGCCCGCCCCCGGGGATTGCCGGGGGCGGGCCCTTTTGCGTCCTCGCGGTGGCACCGCCATGCAGCACCGCGAGGGGATCTGGGACTACCCGAAGCGCCCGGAGATGTAGTCCTCCGTGGCCTGCACCGACGGGTTGGAGAAGATCCGCTCGGTGTCGTCGATCTCGATCAGCCGGCCGGGCTGGCCGACCGCCGCCAGGTTGAAGAACGCCGTACGGTCCGACACGCGGGCCGCCTGCTGCATGTTGTGCGTCACGATGACGATCGTGAAGCGCTCCTTCAGCTCACCGATCAGGTCCTCGATGGCGAGCGTGGAGATCGGGTCCAGGGCCGAGCAGGGCTCGTCCATCAGCAGCACCTTCGGCTCCACTGCGATCGCCCGCGCGATGCACAGCCGCTGCTGCTGACCGCCGGACAGGCCGGACCCGGGCTTGTTCAGCCGGTCCTTGACCTCGTTCCAGAGGTTCGCGCCCTTCAGCGACTTCTCCACGATGTCGCTGAGCTCGGACTTCTTGTAGTTGCCGTTCAGCCGCAGCCCCGCCGCCACGTTGTCGAAGATCGACATCGTCGGGAAGGGGTTCGGCCGCTGGAACACCATGCCGATCTCGCGCCGCACCGACACCGGGTCGATCCCGGCGCCGTACAGGTCCTCGTCGTCCAGCAGCACCTTGCCCTCGACACGGCCGCCGGAGGTCACCTCGTGCATCCGGTTCAGGGTGCGCAGGAACGTCGACTTGCCGCAGCCGGACGGCCCGATGAACGCCGTCACCGAGCGCGGCTCGACCGTCATCGAGATGTCCTCGATCGCCTTGTGGGAGCCGTAGTAAGCGGTGAGTCCGCTCACGTCGATTCGCTTGGCCATAACTACTTCACTTCCAGTCAGTCGCTGAGGGGGTCGCCATGCGGCGGTAGCCGCCAATCGATGCCTTAGCGACCGGTCTTCGGGGCCTTCCAGCGGGCGATGCCCCGGGCCACCATGTTGAGGATCATCACGAAGGCGATCAGCGTGAGCGAGGCCGCCCACGCGCGGTCGTACGCCGCGTTGGCGCCCGCGCTCTGCGAGTACTGCTGGTAGATGTACAGCGGCAGCGACGCCTGCGCGCCCTCGAAGGGGTTGTTGTTGATGAAGGGGTTGCCGAACACCAGCAGCAGCACCGGCGCGGTCTCGCCCGCGATACGGGCGACGGCGAGCATGACGCCGGTGGTGATGCCGCCGATCGAGGTCGGCAGGACCACCTTGAGGATGGTGCGCCACTTCGGCACGCCCAGCGCCAGCGACGCCTCGCGCAGCTCGTTCGGCACGAGCTTGAGCATCTCCTCGGTGGAGCGGACCACGACGGGCATCATCAGGATGGCCAGCGCGAGCGAGCCGGCGAAACCGAAGGGCTGCATCTCGAAGATCAGCATCAGGCTGAGGATGAACAGGCCCGCGACGATCGAGGGGATGCCGGTCATCACGTCGACGAAGAAGGTGACGGACTTGGCGAGCCTGCCGCGCCCGTACTCCACCAGGTAGATCGCGGTGAGGATGCCGACCGGCGCGCCGATCAGGGTGGCGAGGCCGACCTGCTCCAGGCTGCCGATGATGGCCGCGTAGATGCCGCCGCCCGGCTCGGAGTCGGCGACGACCCCCATGGAGTGGGTCAGGAAGTAGAGGTCGAGGACCTTCACACCGCGCGCCACGGTCACCCAGATCAGGGAGACCAGCGGGACGACGGCGAGCAGGAAGGCGACCCAGACGAGCGAGGTGGCGACGCGGTCCCTGGCCTGGCGGCGGCCCTCGACGCGGGCGGCGATGCCGAACGTGCCGAGGATGAACAGGATCGCGGCGATCAGACCCCACTGGACCTTGCTGTCCAGGCCGGCGGCGAGGCCGATGCCGACCGCGACCACGAGGGAACCGGCGGCGATGGCCCAGGGGGACCACTTCGGCAGGCTCGCGCCGCGCAGCGAGCCGGCGTGCTTGTCGGCGAGGCTGGCGGTGCTCATGCGTTGGCCCCCGAGTACTCCTTGCGGCGGGCGATGATCGCCCGGGCCGCGCCGTTGACCAGCAGGGTGATGACGAACAGGACCAGACCGGAGGCGATCAGCGCGTCACGGCCGTCCTGCGTCGCCTCGCTGAACTTGCTGGCGATGTTCTGGGCGAAGGTGCCGCCGCCCGGGTCGAGCAGGCTGGCCTGGATGTCGAAGGTCGGGGAGAGCACGGTGGCGACGGCCATGGTCTCGCCGAGGGCGCGGCCGAGGCCGAGCATCGAGGCGGAGATCACGCCGGACCGGCCGAAGGGGATCACCGCCATGCGGATGACCTCCCAGCGCGTGGCGCCGAGGGCCAGCGCGGCCTCCTCGTGCATCTGCGGGACCTGCCGGAAGACCTCACGGCTCACGTTGGTGATGATCGGCAGGATCATGATCGCGAGCAGGATGCCGACGGTGAGCATCGAGCGCGGGGCGCCGCCCTGCCAGTCGAAGACGCCGGTCCAGCCGAGGTACCTGTCCAGCCAGCCGTAGAGGCCGGTCATGTGCGGCACGAGGACCAGCGCGCCCCACAGGCCGTACACGATGGACGGCACGGCGGCGAGCAGGTCGATCACGTACGCGACCGGGCCGGCCAGCCTGCGCGGCGCGTAGTGCGTGATGAACAGCGCGATGGCGACCGAGACCGGGACCGCGATGGCCATGGCGACGAGCGAGGAGACGATCGTGCCGAAGGCCAGCACCGCGATGCCGAAGACCGGCGGGTTGAGGTTGGTGTTCCACTCGAAGGTGGTCAGGAAGTTGCCGTGGTCCTTGCTGATCGCGAGGGAGGCGCGGTAGGTGAGGAAGACCGCGATCGCGGCCATGATCACCAGCAGCAGGATGCCCGAGCCCCGGGACAGGCCGAGGAAGACGCGGTCACCGGGGCGGCTCGCGCCGCGGGCGTTGCGTGCCTGCTCGGTCAGGGTCGGCTGGGGGCTGGGCGGAAGCGAGTCTGTTTTCCGTGTCGATATGTCCATCGGGTTCTCCGGTCTGCGGAGCCGCTTCGGTGGGCGGCTCGGTGGAGCCGGACGCCCGACGGGGGCGGCGCGGCTCCGGGCGGCGGTGCACCGGACGGTGCGGTCCGGCCCCTGCGGGGGCCGGACCGCACTCGGATCAGCTCAGGCCCTCGATGGTGGTGCGGACCTTGGCGATGATCTCGTTAGGGACGGGCGCGTAGTCGATGCCCGAGAGGACCTTCTGGCCGTCCTCGCTGGCGATGTAGCGCAGGAAGGCCTTGGTGGCGGGCAGGCTGTCCGCCTTGTTGCCCTTGTCGCAGACGATCTCGTACGTGACCAGGGTGATCGGGTAGGCGCCCTCGGCCTTGGTCTTGTAGTCGAGCTGGAGCGACAGGTCCTTGCCGGTGCCGACGACCTTGGCGGCCGCGATGTCGGCGGTGGCGCTCTCGGTGCTGGGCGCGACCGGCTTGCTGGCGCCCGTGTCGATGGAGACGGCCTTGATGCCGTCCGAGACGTAGGACAGCTCGAAGTAGCCGATGGCGCCGGAGGTCTGCTTCACCTGCTGGGCCACGCCCGCGGACTGCGGAGCGGACTGGCCGCCCTTGGCCTGCCAGGCCTTGCCGCCGGAGTACTTCCAGTTGCCCGGGGTGGTGGCGATCAGGTACTTGGTGAAGTTGTCCGTGGTGCCGGACTCGTCCGAGCGGTGGAACGGCTGGATCTTGAGGTCGGGGAGCTTCGCCGACGGGTTCAGCTTCTTGATCGCCGGGTCGTTCCACTTGGTGATCTTGCTGTCGAAGATCTTGGCGAGGGTCGGCGCGTCCAGGACCAGGTTGTCCACACCCGGGACGTTGTAGCCGACGGCGATCGGGCCGCCGACCATCGGCAGGTCGATGCCCTGGCCGCCGGCGCAGACCTTCTTGGAGGCGGTGACCTCTTCCGGCTTCAGCGCGGAGTCGGAACCGGCGAAGGCGACCTGGCCCTGGGTGAACGCGGTGACACCGGCGCCGGAGCCGCCGCCCTTGTAGTTGATCTGCACGCCACAGGCCTGCGAGAAGCTCTTCACCCAGGCGTCGATCGCGTTCTTCTGCGCGGAGGAGCCGTCGGCGAGGAGCTGGCCCTTGGCGCCGTCGCACTTGATGGAGCTGGCGCTGGTCGACGACGAAGAACCGTCGGTCGTCTTCTTGCCCGTGTCGTCGGAGCCGCACGCCGTCAGGGCCAGGGCGCCGGAGACGGCGACAGCACCGAGCGAGAGGGCGCGCAGCCGGTTCTTGCGCTGAAGCTTCACTTTCGGGAGTTCCTTCCAGGAGCCGCCGCAGTCGGCGGCGTGCGAAGTCATCGAAGGTGCATGAGCGCGTTCATGGCCGCCCCGAGCACCGCGTAAGGCCGAAATTAGGCAGAACAGGTGAAGCCGCCGATGGCCGGAAGTGAACGAGGGGTGAACCCCTGCCGTCGGCCCGGTGAGGTCACGGAATGCTCACGGGGAGAGCACGTGCAGGTTCCGACATCCGTGTCGCGCGGACACGTCTTCGGTGCTCTTCCGCGTGCGACGGGAACCCGTGTGCGCATGGCGTCGTCTCGTTCCAGGGAAGCCGAGGAAAGGCGACGGACATGGAACGGCGTACGTTCATCACCGGCGGTACGGCCGCGCTGGCCACCACCGCGCTGGCAGGCTGCAGTTCCGGCACGGACGCCTCCGCGCGATCCTCGGCACGCTCCTCCTCATCCTCCGGTACGGCGCTGAAGACCACCAGCCAGGCCGCCGCCGCCAACTGGGCCGCCCTCGCACGCGACCTGGACGGCACCCTGGTGCGCCCCGGCGACGCGGCCTGGAAGACGGCCCACCAGCTCTACAACACCCGCTTCGACGGCCTGAAACCGGCCGCGGTGGCCTACGTCGCCCACACCGCCGACATCCGCACGACGCTGGCGTACGCGACGGCCCACGGCATACGCGTGTCGATACGCAACGGCGGCCACTCCTACGCGGGCTACTCCTCCGGCGACAACCGCCTCGTCCTCGACGTCTCCCGGCTGAACCGGGTCCGGGTGAGCGGCGGGCAGGCGGTGGTCGGCGCCGGCTCCAAACTGATCGACGTCTACCGCGCGCTGGCCGCGAAGGGCGTGACCATACCCGCCGGCTCCTGCCCCACCGTCGGCGTCTCCGGCCTCGTCCTCGGCGGCGGTCACGGTGTCGCCTCCCGTGCCTACGGCCTGACCTGCGACAGCCTCACCCAGGCGACGCTCGTCACCGCCGACGGCACCCAGGTGACCGCCGACGCGCACCACCACTCCGACCTGTTCTGGGCGCTGCGCGGCGCGGGCAACGGCAACTTCGGCGTCGTCACCGAGCTGCACTTCAAGACCCATCCGGCGCCGCAGGCGGTGACGGCGTACCTGGCGTGGCCCTGGTCCAGGGCGGCCGCGGTCGTCAGGGCCTGGCAGGAGTGGGGCCCGTCCCAGCCGGACGAGATCTGGTCCGCACTGCACCTGGCCTGCTCACCGGGCAGGACGCCCACCGTCTCGGTGTCCTGCTTCTCCCTGGGCACCTACGGCGAACTGCAGAACGCCGTGGACCGCCTGGCCCACAGCGCGGGCGCGGACGCCTCCTCGGTCTCCCTGCGCCGCCGGGGCTACGAGGAGGCCATGGAGATCTACGCCGGCTGCTCCGCCTTCTCCGCCGACGCCCAGTGCCATCTGCCCGGCTCCACCCCGGGCCGCTCCGCCCAGGGCAGGCTGGGCCGGGAGACGTACGCGGCCCGCTCCGACTTCTTCGACCGCTCGCTGTCCCCGGCGGGCGTCCAGACCCTGCTCAAGCAGATCGGCTCGGTCCGCGGCGGCGCCGGCAGCATCGCCCTCACCGCGCTCGGCGGTGCGGTCAACCGGGTCTCCCCCACGGCGACCGCCTTCGTCCACCGGCGCTCCCGCATGCTGGCGCAGTACATCGCCTCCTGGGGCGCGGGGGCCTCCGGCGCCACGGCGCAGTCCTGGCTGACGTCGGCTCACCAGGCCATGGCCCCGCACGCCTCCGGCGCGGCCTACCAGAACTACGCGGACCCCACCCTGAAGAACTGGCGCCGGGCCTACTACGGGGACGCGGCCGCACGCCTCGGCACGGTGAAGAAGCAGTACGACCCGGACCGCTTCTTCTCCTACGCGCAGGGCCTGTAGCCGCCGGGCCGCGCCAGGCGCCGGGTGCACCGGCGCCCGGTTAAGCCGCCAGATCCCGTTCCTCGGCCTCGAGCGCCTTGCGGGCGCCGGGGAACAGGGCGCCCCGCTGCTGTCCCGCGGAGCGGCTCCGCACGAGCCACCCCGCCCGCCCCGACCGTTCGACGGCCTTCATCAGCGGGGTCAGCAGCGCCATGGCGGGCGGCGACAGCAGCAGCGCGACCGCCGTGCCCAGGGCGAATCCGCCGACGACGTCGGTCGGGTAGTGCACGCCCATGTAGACCCGGCAGAAGCCCTCCAGCAGCGCGAGGCCGATGCCGGCCAGACCGAAGCGGCGGTTGGCCACGAACAGCCCGACCCCCAGCGCCATCGTGATCGTCGCGTGGTCGCTGACGAAGGAGAAGTCCGTCTTCCCGGAGACGAGGACGTCCAGCCCCTGGTGATCCACGAAGGGGCGGGGCCGCTCGACGAAACCGCGTATCGGCACGTTCACCAGGACCGCGAGCCCGGCCGCCAGCGGGGCCCACACGAGAGCCGCGACCGAGGAGGCCGCCTCCTCGCCGCCCCGGCGCCGCACGGACCACCAGCACCACAGCACGAGCAGCACCATGCCCAGCAGCAGCCCGTACTCACCGACGAACTCCATGACCCGGTCGAACCAGTGCGGCGCGTCCTTCGCCAGGCCGTTGATGTCGTACAGCAGGCCGACGTCGGGGTTCGATCCGGATTCGGCGAGTACAGCCATGGTGCTGCGGCCCCTTCGTCGTAGTCCCGGACGCACCTCGTGTGCGTCGCTCCGGCTCCCCGTGGTTCGTAGATCCGCATCCGCTGCACTGCCGCACTGACGTCCGCTCGGCTACGTCAACAGGAACGCACGACCTCCGTCCATACGTTCCACTCTCCACCGAATGATCACGCAGACGTTATCGAAGAGAGACTCATCTCCGCAGCTCAGGGGGCAGGTTCACGCTCGGTTCACACGTCCGTGGGGAGTGCTTTTGCGCCATCTTCGGTCACCCGGGTGGCGCCGAAGTAGTCGGGGGTGTCGACGGGGTCGAACCGGATGACGGCACCCGTCCTCGGCGCGTCGATCATGTACCCGCCGCCGACGTAGATGCCCACGTGCCGGATGGCCCGCGAGTCGGTGAGGTCGTCGGAGAAGAACACCAGATCGCCCGGCAGCAGTTCGGCCCGGGAGGGGTGCGGGCCGGCGTTGTACTGGTCGTTGGCGACCCGGGGCAGGGGGATGCCGACCTTCTCGTACGCAGCCTTGGTCAGACCCGAGCAGTCGAAGCGTCCTCCCTGGTCGGCGGTGCCGTTGCCGCCCCAGAGATAGGGCGTGCCGAGCTTGCTCTGGGCGAAGGCGATGGCCCCCGCGGCCTGCCGGCTCGGGTCGAGCCGGGTGACCGGGGCGGCGAAGCTCTCCTCCAGGCTGCGGATCCGCTTGACGTAGTTCCGCGTCTCGCTGATGGCGGGCACCCCGCCGGACCTGATGACGCGGTACGCACCCGCGTTGTAGGCGGCGAGCATGTTGTCGGAGACGTTCCCGGGAACGTCCTTGACGTACTTGGCGAGTTCGCAGTCGTACGACGCGGCCGACGGAATCGCGTCATTCGGGTCCCAGATGTCACGCCTGCCGTCGCCGTTGCCGTCGATGCCGTGGGTCGCCCAGGTGCTCGGGATGAACTGGGCGATGCCGCGCGCGTCGGCCGGGCTGACGACCGTCGGGTTCCATCCGCTCTCCTGGTAGAGCTGGGCGGCGAGCAGCGCCGGGCTCAGCGCGGGGCACAGGTTGCCCCACCGCTGCACAAGCTGCTTGTAGGCGGCCGGCACGGCGCCCTTCGCGAGCCCGCGACTACCCGTGGCGACGTCGTTGACGAGGTTTCCGGCGACCACGTACACACCGACGACGAGCAGCATGACGAAACCCATGCCGAGCCCGACCGCCGCACCCCCGAGCACCCATACCTTCCGCACGGTCCAACTCTCCCCCATGCCGCACCATTTCCAGTCCTGTTCGGACCGAAGTGTCGCCAAATCACAGGGGAACGACGGGAACGGCGGCGCGTGCGGCGGGTGACGCGCACTCAGAACGCGGCCGTGGCCTCCCGGTACAGCTCCGCCGCCGAATCGCGCAGCACCACGCTGTAGGAGACGTCGTCCGTGTCCCCGCCCTCCTCGTGCCCGCCGAGCACCCCGACGACCTGCCCGTCGGCGTCGGTCCACGGACTGCCGCTGGTGCCGCCCGGGAAGCCGGGGCAGTCGATGCGCTGCTGGGCGGGGCCGCGCCGGTCCGGCCTGTTGGTGCAGCTGACCGGCTTCTCCAGGGAGTCGGGGTAGCCGGTCACCGTCACGGCGGTGGCGCCGGTGGCCGCCCCGGCCCGGAACCGGTTCGCCCCGACCACGTCCTCGATCCTCCGGCCGTCCAGCGCGTCCAGGTGCGCCAGGGCGACGTCGCTGTCCTCGTCCTGCCCGTTCACCCACCCGTACGGCACGTACGGCCTCCCCACCCGCCACACGCCGTACGGCGCCCTGCCGTCCCGGTACCCCGGCACGAACACCAGATCGCCGCCGTCGGCGCCGGCCACGCAGTGGGCGGCGGTGACGATCAGGTCGCGCTGCGGACTGTGCACGACCGAGGCGGTGCAGAAGTGCCCGCCGGCCAGCGCGCCGGCCCGGCCGGCCCCGAACAGCGCCCCCACCCGCGCGGTCCGCGCCGTCTCGGCGGCCACGGCCGTGAACCCGAGCGGCCGGGGGCCCGCGTTGGCGGACGCGGCGGAGACGGAGGTCAGCGCGAGCAGCACCGCGGCGCCGAGGAGCGCGGGCCGTGAGGTGAACGAGGCACGTGCGGGGCGAGTGATGCGCTTCATCAGGCCCCCACTCTGCGCCACGAGCCGAGCAAGCCGTACCGACCACACCGAACTCTTACCGCGAGACCTCCCCGGGGGAAGCAGCGCGGCAGCATCCACCGTACTGTCCCGTCGCCACTCCCGCCTCTCCAGCCGTGACAGCCCGTCATCACCCCTGGTCGCGGCACGCAGGATCGTGGCGAGCCGCCGAGGTCGCCGAAAACGCCCCAGTCGCACGCTTGTTCGTACGCCAATCGTGAGAACATCGTCTCGACGCCTCACCCGACCAGCCGTCAGAAAACGTGCACAGTCGTAGAAGGGGTCAACGACGGAACCGCAGGACAGGTTCCGCACCGGCGTCGTTGCCCGGCGTGACCTGCTGTGATACACAGAGTGACCGTACGGGTCACTCGTGCGAAACCCGCGAGCCAATGACGTCAAGTCGACATACGACCGGGGCGTTGTCGGCGAGAATGGACGTGACCTCTGCACACCGCAGGGGGCTTGCGGAACTACCCACCAGGGGCGGTGACTTACATGCTCTTTGCGGCCGACAAGGGAGACATCAACACCATCATCGGCGGGATCGCTCCGGACTGGGGCCCCTTCGGCAGCCTGGGCAACGAGGCCAAGGTGATGATCGAGGTGGTCATGGCCGTGGCCATTCTGCTCTGCCTGGGCATCGCGGTCTGGGGCGCGGCCAAACAGCGGATCGGCGCGACGGCCCTGCGGGACACCTTCAGCGCGGAACAGGGCAAGGGCCTCATCATCGCGGGCCTCACCGGGGTGTTCATCATCGGCTCGCTCGGCACCCTGTTCACCATCGTGTACGGCATGGCGGTCTGACGCCTCCTCCACCGCCGGACAGGCCCGGCCGCCCCCGCCACCCCACCCACCCGTCGTGCCCACCGGCTGAGGTTGCGTTTCCCTGATGTCGAGTCACCACACCGCGCCCGCGCGGGAACCAGCACGGCTACCGTCGTACGCACACGACGTGGAGGGGGCCTACCCGGCATGAGTCCCGGAGACGAGCAGGGTTACACCGAGACGGGCCAGACCCGTACCCGCCTGCCCGGCGGCGACCCCTACGGCGGCGCGCCCCGCAGAACGGGCCGCTCCTCCTCCCGGGGCCTGGTCACGGTCGTCGGCGTGGTGGTCCTCCTCATCGCGGCGATCGCCTTCGCGAACCGGGGGGACGGCTCCGCCACGGACGGCTCCGCCGGCAAGGGCGACCGCCCGAAGGCCGCCCCCACGGCGGCGAGCGGCACCAAGCCGGTCGACACGAAGTCCGCCAACATCCCCTCGGGCTTCGCCCACACGCAACAGGGGGCGCAGAGCGCTGCCGCTAACTATGCGGTGGCTCTGGGGTCGGCGGAGATGTTCAACACCGGCTGGCGGCACCAGATCGTCAACCTCGTCTACGCCCCTGACGCAGCCGCGGCCAAACAGTCCGACATGGACAGCGCCTACTCCAGCGAGAAGTTTCTCGCCAACATCGGCCTGGCGAAGGACGGCTCCGCCCCCAAGGGCCAGACGTTCGTCTCCCGGGTCATCCCCGTCGGCACGAAGGTCGCCTCCTCGGGTACGGACACCATGGCGGTCGAGGTCTGGTACACCTCGCTGTTCGGCCTCTCCGGCGAAGGCTCGACGAACCCGGTGACCGAGAGCTGGTACACCACGACGTACGAGCTGAAGTGGATGAACGGGGACTGGAAGGTCACCGACTTCCAGCAGAAGGACGGACCCGTTCCCGTGGGTCGTGATCAGACGGCGTCCACCGCCGACGACATGACGAAGGCCGTCGAGGAGTACGGAGGGTTCACGTATGCGCGCTAACCGCCGCATCCTCAGGATCACGGCTGTTCTCGGAACCATCCAGACCGCCACGGTGCTGTTGGCCACCCACGCCGTCGCCGCTCCCTCGCCCACACCCACACCGACGAAGAGCGACGACGCCTGCGACCTTATCCGCGGCGCTGCCAAGCAGTTCTGCGAGAAGGACAAAGGCGGCTCCAAAAAAGGTCTCACCACCCCCGACAACCCCCTCACCTCCACCCTCGACCCCCTCTCCTCCCTCGGCAAGGGCTGCGCGGACGCCGCGTCCTGGACCATCGGCAAGCTCAGCGACGCCGTGAAGGAGACCGCGAACGTCGACTTCACGAACACCAAGTTCCTGCAGCAGTACGCCGTCGTCTTCGCGGCCTCCACGATCCTCACGCTCCTGCTGTGGCTGCTGGCCGTCGCCAAGCGGGCCGTGCGCGGCGTGCCGCTGACCACCGCCATCTCGGAGGCCGTCGGCTTCCTGTGGCTGACGGTGCTCGCCTCCGCCTTCACCCCGCTGATCCTCTACACCGTCGTCTCCGCGGCCGACGGCGTCACCGACGTCCTCGCCAAGGCCACCGGCGACCAGACCGACACCTTCTTCGGCACCTTCTCCGGCGCCCTGGCCAAGGGCGACGACATCGGCGGCGGACCGATCATGCTGATCGTCGTCTCCCTGGTCAGCATCCTCGCCGCCGGCATCCTCTGGCTGGAGCTGGTGATCCGCGCCGCGCTGCTCTACGTGGGCGCCCTGCTCGGCACCGTCGTCTACGCCGGCCTGGTGGACAAGAACCTGTGGGGCCACGTACGGCGCTGGGCCGGCATCATGATCGCCGTCATCCTGGTCAAACCGGTCATCGTCATCGTGCTCGGCCTGGCCGGCGCACTGGCCGGCGACAACGGCCCCGACGCCTTCTCCGCCGTCGTCTCCGGCCTCGCCATCATCCTGCTCGCCATCTTCGCCAGCGCGATGATCTACCGCTTCGTCCCCGGCTTCGGCGACGAGATCGCCGGCTCCCGCAGCAACCGCATCATGCAGGGCGCCGAGGGCAAGGCCGCCGCGGTGATCAGCTCCCCGGCCACCCTGGTCGCCCAGGGCATCAAGACGCACAGCACCCGCGCCGACAACAACGGCTCGGGCGGCGGCGCCGGCGGCGCCCGCCCCGCCAACCCCGCCTCCGGCGGCGTCGCCGCCCACAGCGGCCGCACCGGGCAGGGCGGCGGCGGAGCAGTCCCCTCCGCCGCGCCGGCGCCACGCGCGCCCAGCCCGGTCAACACCCCGCACGCCGGCAACACACGCAACAGCAGCAGCAACCGCTCAGGAGGTGACGGGCGTTGACGACCGAGTCCCACATGTCCCATCCGGTCACGCCCCGCCGTACGTATCTGATCGGCCGCGCCCGGCCGAACGCGATCATCGGCCGGAACCGCGAGTCCGGCGAGATCGCGCTGATCGTGGCCGGCGCGTTCCTCGGCATGATGTGCGGCCTCCTCGTACCCGTCCTGTCCCTGCGGATCGTGCTGCTGACGGGCTTCCCGCTGCTCGCCCTCGCCGCGGTCTACGTGCCGTACAAGCGCCGCACGTTCTACAAGTGGTTCGAGATCAACCGCTCGTACAAGCGCTCCGTCAAGCGCGGCGCCACCTACCGCTCCGGCGTGGTCGAGGCCGGCACCCGGCTCGACGGGCGGGAGGTGGAGGTCGGGCCGCCGCCCGGCATCGGCCGGATCACCTGGCTCGCCGCGCCGTTCGGACCCGACGAGATCGCCGTGCTGCTGCACGCCGACCGCAAGACCGTCACCGCCGCCATCGAGATCGAGGGCCCCGGCGTCGGCCTGCGCGACTCCGAGGACCAGGAGGCTCTCGTCGACCGCTTCGGCACGCTGCTCAAGCACGTGGCCAACGGCGACGGTTTCGTCACCCGGCTGCAGATGCTCGCCCGCACCCTGCCCGCCGACCCCGACGCCCACGCCAAGGACGTCACCCTGCGCGGCGACGACAAGGCGCCCGACTGGCTGTCCCGGTCCTACGACCAGCTCCAGTCCATGGTGTCCACCAGCAGCGAGCAGCACCGCGCCTACCTCGTCGCCTGCATGCACTACGGCCGCGAACTGGCCGCCGAGGCGAACGCCATGGCCCGGGCCGTCCGCGCGCACGGCGGCAAGGTCGACCGGGACGCCGGGCTCGCCGTCGTCATGGCCCGTGAGCTGACCGACATCTGCTCACGGCTGCAGGAGGCGGACATCCGCGTCCGCCAGCCCCTCGGCCAGGGCCGGCTCGCCTCCCTCATCCACTCCATGTACGACCCGGACCACCCCATCGACCACATCCAGGCGATGACCCAGCGCAACGCCTGGCCGGCCGAACTGGACGCCATGGAGCCCACCTACCTCCAGGCCAAGACCCGCGAGTCCGCCACCCGCGCCCCCTGGTGCCACGCCACCGCCTGGGTGAAGGAGTGGCCGATGACCCCCGTCGGCGTCAACTTCCTCGCGCCCCTGCTCGTCCACACCCCGGACGTCATCCGAACGGTCGCGGTGACGATGGATCTCGAGCCCACCGAGGTTGCCATCGAACGCATGCTGACGGAGAAGACCAACGACGAGGCCGAGGCCTCCCGCGCCGCCAAGATGAACCGCACCGTCGACCCGCGCGACATCGCCGCCCACAACCGGCTCGACCAGCGCGGAGAGGACCTCGCCAGCGGCGCGGCCGGCGTCAACCTGGTCGGCTACATCACCGTCTCCGCACGCTCCCCGGAAGCCCTCAACCGCGACAAGCGGACGATCAGGGCGTCCGCCGGAAAGTCGTACCTGAAGCTGGAGTGGTGCGACCGCGAGCACCACCGGGCGTTCGTGAACACACTTCCCTTCGCCACCGGCATTCGAAGGTAGGGGCTGATGCGCTGATGCGGGACCCGCTGTCCGTCCTCACGGAAGCCTTCACGTCCTTCCTGTTCGGGAAGGTCGAGACGACCCGGCTGCCGGTGCGCACCTCCACGGGCCAGGCCCAGGCGGTCTATCTGCCCACCGCCGCGCCCGGCCTAGGCGACTCAGGCGTCATCATCGGCCGCGAGGTGTACTCCGGGAAGGGCTACATCTACGACCCCTTCCAGCTCTACGGCCAGCAACTGCCGGCCCCCCACTGGCTGGTGCTCGGCGAGTCCGGCAACGGCAAGTCGGCCCTGGAGAAGACGTACGTCCTCAGGCAGCTCCGCTTCAAGGACCGCCAGGTCGTCGTCCTGGACGCCCAGGGCGAGGACGGCGTCGGCGAGTGGAACCTGATCGCGGAGGAACTGGGGATCACCCCCATCCGCCTGGACCCGACCGCCGCCCTCAACCACGGCATCCGCCTCAACCCGCTGGACCCCTCGATCACCACGACGGGTCAGCTCGCGCTGCTGCGGACCATCATCGAGGTCGCCATGGGGCACGGCCTGGACGAGCGCTCCGGCTTCGCCCTGAAGGTCGCGCACTCCTACGTCAACGAGTCCATCGTCGACCGCCAGCCCGTCCTCACCGACATCGTGGAGCAGCTGCGGCACCCGGAGCCGGAGTCCGCGGAGGCGATGAACGTCGCCATAGACGACGTGCGGGCCTGGGGCCTGGACGTCGCCCTGGTCCTGGACCGGCTGGTCGACGGTGACCTGCGGGGCATGTTCGACGGCCCGACCACGGTCGGCATCGACCTGGACGCCCCGCTCATCGTGTTCGACCTGTCCCACATCGACCGCAACTCCATCGCCATGCCGATCCTGATGGCGATCGTCGGCGTGTGGCTCGAGCACACCTGGATCCGTCCCGACCGCAAGAAGCGCATCTTCCTGGTGGAAGAGGCCTGGCACATCATCAACAGCCCGTTCGTGGCACAGCTCTTCCAGCGGCTGCTGAAGTTCGGGCGCCGGCTCGGCCTGTCGTTCGTGGCGGTCGTCCACCACCTGTCCGACGTGGTGGACGGCGCGGCGGCGAAGGAGGCCGCGGCGATCCTGAAGATGGCGTCGACCAGGACCGTCTACGCCCAGAAGGCCGACGAGGCGAGAGCGACGGGCCGGGTCCTCGGCCTGCCGCGCTGGGCGGTCGAGATCATCCCCTCCCTCACCCCGGGCATCGCCGTCTGGGACGTCAACGGCAACGTCCAGGTGGTCAAGCACCTGGTCACGGAGACCGAGCGCCCGCTGGTCTTCACCGACCGCGCGATGACCGAGTCCGCCAGCGACCGGGCGGCCGACGACGCCCTGCGCGCGGCCGAGCTGGAGGCCGAGCAGCGGGCCGCCGCCTTCGTCGAGCAGCACCTGGGCGACTCGGAATCGACGGTGGCGTAGGGGAGGCAGGAGTGAGACCGGACGATCGCCGTGACACCCGCCGGGAGGGTCAGGGCGGGATCCCCGACGGGCTGCTGATCGGCGTCCTCGCGTTCCTCCTCGGAATCACCGTGCTGGTGTGGACGGCCACCGGCCTGGCGGCCCTGTTCGCACACGGCGCCTGGCCCGACGGCGTGACGTTCACCCGCACGGCCCTGGCCATGCGCCACCTCATCGCGCAGCCGCACGACCTGCCCGGCGCCTGGCCGGACACCCCGCCCGGCCGGCTCTCCGGCTGGGGCCTGTTCTGGGGACTGTTCATCGGCCAGCTGATGATCCTGCTCGTCCTCACCCTGTTCGTGATGGGCGCGGTGGCGAGATGGCGGGCGGGCAAGAGGCGGCGCGCCTCCGAGCCGGGCGCGGCACGGGAACGGACGGACGCTCCCGCGCCTGCGCCCGCGGCGCCAGCGGCTCCCGCGGTTCCCGCGCGTGCTCCTGCCCCGGCTGCCGTGCCCGCCGCCGCTCCCGTGCCGGAGACGGCGCACGAGCGGTGGCAGGAAGTCCCGGTGCCGCGCGCGGAACCGTATCCACAGCCTGTGGAAGACTTCGCGGGCGGCGGGGCCCAGGGGACCGGCTGGGAGGCGCACAGCGCCGAGAGCACGGTCCTCTACGGCTCACCTACGACCCGGCACACCGCGGCCGTCCAGGCCGTCCAGGACGCCCAGGGCCCGGCCCTGGTGGTCACCTCGGACCCCGCTCTATGGGCGGAGACCAAGGACGCCAGGGCCAAGCTGGGCCCGGTCCACCTCTACGACCCCGCCCACCGCTGCGACACACCGGCCCGTCTGCACTGGCCCCCCACCAGTGGGTGCGAGGACAAGGAGACGGCGCTGAACCGGGCCGAGGGCCTACTCGGCCCCGTCCGGCCCACCGCCAAGCTCGACCAGGCCGTGGCCGACACCGCCACCACCCTGCTGCGCAGCTACCTCCACGCCGCAGCACTGGAGTCCCGCACCATCCGGCACGTCCACCGCTGGGCCCAGGGCACCCAGGTCCAGGACGCCGTACGCACCCTGCGCACCCATGCCAAGGCGGCCCCCGGCGCCGCGGGCGAACTCGAGGCCGCCCTCACCGCGCACCCCGAACGCCGGGACATGGCACAGGAGCTGATCAGCAGGGCGCTGTCCGCCCTGTCCACCGTCAACATCCGGGAAGCCTGCACGCCAAACCGAACTGATGCGCTCGCCCTGGATTCCTTCGTCCACGAAGGGGGCACGCTTTATGTGGTCGGTGAATCCATCGAGGACCCCAGGACCCACCCGGGTGCGATGCCCCTCCTGACGGCCCTCGTCTCCAGCGTGGTCGAGCGCGGCCGGCGCATGGCCGAACGGTCATCCTCCGGTCGGCTCGACCCACCACTGACCCTTGTCCTGGACGACGTCGCGGCCGTGGCCCCCCTCCCCCAGCTCCCCGGCCTGCTCGCCACCGGAGCCGGCCAGGGCCTGCCCGCCCTCGCCCTGCTCCGCTCCCGCGAACAGGCCCGGGCCCGCTGGCCGCACCAGGAGCTGCCGGCCTGACCGTGCGCTGCGCACCACGGCGGCCCCCGGCCGGCCGCACCCGCGCGGGTCACCGCTCCAGCACGAACTCCAGCTCGTTCTCGGCCTCGTCCTTCGTGAACGTGACGGCCAGCCCGCTCGGCTTGAACCCCGCCTTGCGATAGGCGCCCTGAGCCCGTGCGTTGTCGGCGTGCACGAACAGCCGCACCCGCTCGGCGCCCTGCTGCCAGGCCCAGGAGACGGCGGCGTCGAACAGCGCCTTGACCATCCCGTTGCCCCGGTGCTCCGGCCGGACGAACACCCCGACCAGATGGCCCTGCCGCCGCTCCACCGGATACCCCGCCCAGTCCGTCGTCCCCGGCTGCTCCAGCAGCACGGTGACGGTGCCGGCCCAGCTCCCGTCGGGCAGCTCGGCGATGAACTGCTGCGCGGTGCCGGACCCTGCACCGGACCCGATCGCCCGTTCCTGGTAGAAGGAGTCCGGCCGGGCCATGGCGACGTCGTAGGTCTCGAGGAAGGCGATGTGCGCGACCGGGTCCCGCAGCGCGTCCAGGCGCAACTGCTTCACGGCCGCCCACTCGTCGGGGCGTATGGCACGGACGACGTAGTCATCGCTGGTCGGGGAGTTCATGCGACCACGGTAGCGGCGGCCCTCCCCCGCCCTCACCCGATATACGGACGCCCACTGTGGACCTCACCGAGTACGGCGCTCCTGAGCTGACCACCCCGTGAACGCAGAAAACCCCCGCATCTTTCGATGCGGGGGTTTTCCCAATATTTGTTCGGCGGCGTCCTACTCTCCCACAGGGTCCCCCCTGCAGTACCATCGGCGCTGTGAGGCTTAGCTTCCGG
>NZ_BJTV01000004.1 GCF_007176755.1 Streptomyces sp. 1-11 | reverse complement strand
CGCCAACGGCACCGCCTTCTCCGACGAGGTCGAAATCCGCGCCCTGCGCGAGGTGTTCGCCGGTGTCACCGAACCCGTTCATGTCGGCACCGTGAAGTCCAACCTCGGCCACCCCGAAGCCGCATCCGGCATCGCCCAGCTCACCAAGGTCGTGCTCCAGCTCCGGCACGGGCAGGTCGCCCCCCTCGTCGCCACCGGAACCGCCAACCCCCGCCTCGACCTGGAGGGTTCGCCCCTGCGGCTCGCGGAGGAGCCGGCCGGATGGGAGCCGCGCGGCGGCGCGCCCCGCCGCGCCCTCATCAACTCCGTTGCGGCGGGCGGCAGTCACGTGAGCATCGTCGTCGAGGCGCCGCCCGCCGCCGCCCGCACCGTCGCGGCGGACCCGGCACCGCAGGTCGTCCTGGTCTCCGCCCGCACCCCCGAACTGCTGCGCACGACCGTGGGCCGCCTGCACGACTACCTCGACCGCGACGGCACGGTGAGCCTCGCCGACATCGCCTACACCTCCCAGCTCGGCCGGGAGCCCCAGGCCGAGCGGCTCGCCGTGGTCGCGGCCGACCGCGGGCAGCTCCGCGACGCCCTCGCCGCCGAACTCGCCGAGGCCCCCGCCACGCCGCCCGTCGGGGTCGGCGTGCACCGCGGCAACGCCGAGGGGGACGCCGGACCGCTCGGCGCGGTCCTGACCGGCGCCCGCGGCGAGGCGTTCCTCGCCGGACTGGTCCAGGACCGCGCCCTGGACCAGCTCGCCGAACTCTGGGCGCACGGCGTCCGGGTGCCGTGGGCCGGACTGCACGACGGGCCCCGCCCCATGGCGCCACTGCCGCCGACGGCCTTCGAGACGGGCCGCTACTGGGTCGGCCGCGCCCCCGAGCAACCCGCCGCCACCCGCCGCACAGTGCCCGAGCCGCCCGGGCCGCACGCGCCCGCCGCCGCGGCCACGCCCTCCGACAGCCTGCGCACGATGACGCTGGCCTGGGCGGACGTCCTGGGCGTCGACCCGGAACGGCTCGACGGCCGCAGCGACTTCTTCGCCCTCGGCGGCAACTCCCTGCTGGCCACCCGCCTCATCAACCGGCTCACCGAACGGGCCGGCGTGGAGCTGCCGGTGGAGGCGGTCTTCAGCGCGCCCCGGCTCGCCGACATGGCCCTGGAACTCGGGCGGCGCGCCGCGGCCACGACGGACGCCGGCTCGCTCGACGTGGACCTGATCCTCGAAAGCATCGCCCTCGTCGAGCACATGAGCGACGAGGAGCTGGACGCCCTGGACATCGAGAGCTGAGGCAGAGGTTGACGATGGACATCACCAGTCAGGACACCGGACTGGACCTCGTCCGGAGGATCCGCTCCCTGCCCGCGAAGCGGCAGCGCGCCCTGATCTCGCTGCTGCGCAAGCAGGGCGTCGACCTGTCCGCGCTGAGCGCCGTGCCGCGCCTGCCGCGTGACGCGGGCGAGCCGCTGCCGCTGTCGTTCACCCAGCAGCGCCTGTGGTTCCTGGAGAAACTGGGCGGCACCGGCGCCGCGTACAACATCCCGGTGGCGATGCGGCTCAGCGGCCGCCTGGACCGGCCCGCCCTGCTGCGCGCCCTGGCGGCGGTCGTCCAGCGGCACGAGGTGCTGCGCACCAGGTTCACCGAACACGAGGGCGTGCCGGGGCAAGTCATCGGCGACGGCGCCGATTTCACCGTGGTGGAGGAGGAACTGGCCGACCCCGCACGGCTGCCCGGGATCTGCCGCGAGGAGGCCGCCGCCCCGTTCGACCTGGCGCGCGGGCCGCTGATCCGGGCCCGTCTGCTGCGGCGCTCCGAACAGGAGCACCACCTGCTCGTCACGACCCACCACAGCGTCTGCGACGGCTGGTCGGTGGGGGTGTTCTTCCGCGATCTGGTCGCGTGCTACGAGGCGTTCGCCGCCGGCCGGCCGACGCCGCTCGCACCCCTGCCCGTCCAGTACGCCGACTGGGCCGACTGGCAGCGCCGCCGGCTCGCCGACGAGGTGCAGGAACGCCAGGTCGGCTACTGGCGGCGCCAGTTGGCGGGCGTCGATCCCAGGCTGACCCTGCCCACCGACCGGGAACGCCCCCGGGTGAAGACGTACGCGGGCGCCGCCGAGTCCTTCCGCTGCCCCGCCGAACTGCTCGGCGCGCTGCGCGAGGTGGCCAAGTCCCACGACGCCACCCTCTACATGACGCTGCTCGCGGCCTACGACGTCGTCCTGAACCGCTACACGCACCAGACCGACATCGCCGTGGGCACCGTGGTCGCCGGCCGCAACCGGCGCGAGGCCGAGGACCTGGTCGGCTTCTTCGCCAACACCCTGGTGATGCGCACCGACCTGTCCGGCGACCCCGCCTTCACGGAGCTGCTGGCCCGCGTCCGCAGGACCGCCCTCGAGGCCTACGACCACCAGGACGTGCCGTTCGAGGCCGTGGTGGACGCGCTGGACACCGAGCGCAGCCTCGCCCACTCACCCGTCTTCCAGACCCTGTTCGTCCTCCAGGAGGCGCAGACCGGGCGCTCGGCGGCCCTCGGTGACCTCGACGTCACCCCGGTCGAGGTCGAGCTGACCTCCACCAAGTTCGACCTCACCGTCGACCTGCGGGAGACCCCGGACGGACTGGCCGGCACCGTCGAGTACAACACCGACCTGTACGACCGGGAGACCGTCCGGCGCTTCATCGGTCACTACACACGGCTGCTGGAGGCCGTCGCGGCGGACCCGGCCCGGCCCCTGTCCGGGCTCGGCATGCTGGACGACGCCGAGCGCCGCCAGGTGATCGAGGTGTGGAACGACACCGAGCGGCCGTACTCCGCCGACCGCTGCCTGCACCAGCTCTTCGAGGACGAGGCGGCCCGCCACCCGGACCGCACCGCCCTCGTCGACGCCGAGGCCTGCTGGACCTACGGCGAGCTCAACGCCTGGGCCAACCGCGTCGCCCACGGACTGCGCGCGCACGGCGTCGGACCCGACACCCTCGTCGGCCTGCACGCGCACCGCTCCGCCGAGATGGTCGCCGGCATCCTCGGCACCCTGAAGGCCGGCGGCGCCTACCTGCCCATCGAACCGACCCACCCCGACGCCCGGCGCGCCGGCCTCGTGGAGTCCACCGGCGTCCAGGTGGTGCTCACCCAGCCGGACCTGGACACCGGGCCCCTGCGCGGCGCCGCCCACCTGCTCGGCCTGCACCGCGACGGCACCCTGCGCGACGGCGCCGGCCAGGACGTCACCGGCGGCCGCGAGGACAACCCGCCGGCCGGCGAACTGGGCCTGACCAGCGAGCACCTGGCCTACGTCATCCACACCTCCGGCTCCACCGGCCGCCCCAAGGGCGTCATGATCGAGCACCGGGCGGCCGTCAACCGCATCGAGTGGATGCAGCACGAGTACGGTCTCGGCGAGGACGACGTCGTCCTGCAGAAGACCCCGTACAGCTTCGACGTGTCGGTTTGGGAGTTCTTCTGGCCCCTGCTCTTCGGCGCGCGGCTCGCCGTCGCCGAGCCCGGCGGCCACCGCGACCCCGCCTACCTGGTCTCCGCCGTCCGCCGGTTCGGCGTGACCACCCTGCACTTCGTGCCCTCCATGCTGCGCACCATCGTCGAGGAGCCCGGCTGGAGCGAGTGCGACACCGTCCGCCGGGTCTTCTGCAGCGGCGAGGCACTGCCCCCCGACCTGTGCGCCCGCCATTACGAGCGCCACCCGGCGCCCCTGCACAACCTCTACGGCCCCACCGAGGCCGCCGTCGACGTCAGCCACTGGACCTGCCCCGCCGGGCCCGCCCCGCGCACGGTGCCCATCGGCCGGCCCATCCAGAACATCCGGCTCCACGTCCTGAACGAGGCCCGCGAACCCCAGGGGATCGGCTGCGCGGGCGAGCTGTACATCGCCGGCGCCGGTCTCGCCCGCGGCTACCTGCACCAGCCGGAACTGACCCGGGAACGCTTCGTGCCCGACCCGTTCGGCGGGCCCGGGGCGCGCATGTACCGCACCGGCGACCTGGCGCGCCGGCTGCCCGACGGCAACCTGGAGTTCCTCGGCCGCGTCGACGGCCAGGTCAAACTGCGCGGGTTCCGCATCGAGCCGGGCGAGATCGAGCACCGGCTCGCCGAGCACCCCGCCGTGCGGGCCTGCGCCGTCGTCGTGCGCGAGGACCAGCCGGGCAGTCCCCGCCTCGTCGCGTACACCGTCCTCGACCCCGGCCACCCGGGCGAGGACCACCGCGCCGAGCTGACCCGCCACCTGGCGGCCGGCCTGCCCGACTACATGGTGCCCGGCGCCTTCGTCGTCCTGGACGCCCTGCCCGTCACGGCCCACGGCAAGCTCGACCGGGCCGCCCTGCCCGCACCCGGCATCGACGCCTTCGCCCAGCGCGCCTACGTCGCCCCCGCCACCCCCACCGAGAAGCTGCTCGCCCGGGTGTGGGCCGAACTGACGGGGTTCGACGCCGCACGGATCAGCGCCGAGGACAACTTCTTCGCCCTCGGCGGCCACTCCCTGATGATCACCGTGCTGGTGGCCCGGCTCAAGGAGCACGGCCTGAACGTCGCCGTGCAGGACGTGTTCGCCGAGCCCGGCCTCGCGGCCCTCGCCGCCCGCGTCGACGCCACCCCCGGGACGGACGACGAGTACAGCGCGCCGCCCAACCTGATCCCGGACGGCTGCACCCGGCTCACCCCGGGGATGCTGCCCCTGATCGACCTCACCCAGGACCAGCTCGACACGATCACCGCCGCCGTGCCCGGCGGCGCGGCCGGCGTGCAGGACGTCTACCCGCTGCTGTCCACGCAGGAGGGCATCCTCTTCCACCACCTGATGGACCCGGACCACGACCCCTACCTCGTCTCCACCCTCTACGTGGCCGACGACGAGGCGGCCTGCGCCCGGTTCACCGCCGCCCTGCAGGCGGTCGTCGACCGCCACGACGTGATGCGCACCGCCGTCCTCACCACCGGACTGCCCGAACCCGTGCAGGTCGTGCACCGCACGGCCCGGCTGCCGCTGCGCCGGGTCCGGCTGGAACCCGGCCGGGACGCCGAACGACAGGCCCGCGCCCTGCTGGACGGAGCCGGGCGGATGAGCCTCGACACCGCCCCGCTGCTGCGGCTGACGGTCGCCGAGGACCCGGACTCCGAACGCCGGTACCTGCTGCTGACCGCCCACCACCTCATCGAGGACGCCACCTCGCTGCGGCTCACCCTCGGGGAACTGGCCCTGCACATGGCCGGCCGCGCCGACCTGCTGCCGCCCCCGCCGCCGTACCGCGACTTCGTCGCGCACACCCTGCGCCGGCAGGCGGCCGACGAGGCCGAGGAGCACTTCCGCGCCGCCCTCGGCGACGTCACCGAGCCGACGTTCCCGTTCGGCCTGGCCGACGTGCACGGCGACGCCCGCCGGGTCACCCGGCTGCGCCGCACGCTCCCCGCGGAACTCACCGGCGAGCTGCGCGCCCACGCCAGGCGGCTGCGGACCAGCCCCGCCTGCCTGTTCCACGCCGCCTGGGCACGGGTCGTGGCCGCGTGCAGCAACCGCGACGACGTGGTCTTCGGCTCGGTGATGTCCGGACGGCTCCAGGGCGTGCCCGGTGTGGAGCGGATGCTCGGCAACTTCATCAACACCCTCCCGCTGCGGGTCCGGCTGGCCGGCCGCACCGTCCGCGAGCTGATCGGCGAGGTCGATGTCGCGCTGCGCGGCCTGGTCGCCCGCGAGCACACCCCGCTGGGCCTGGCCCAGCGGTGCAGCGGCATGGACGGCGACGCCCCGCTGTTCAGCGCCGTCGCCAACTTCCGCCACTTCGAACCCGGGCACGGCGAGACCGCGGCCCCGCGCACCGACGACTCCGGGGTGCGGTTCGTCGCCGCCGCGGACGGCATCAACTACCCGGTGTCGGTGTCCGTCGACGACTTCGGCAGCGAACTCTCCCTCGACCTCCAGGTGGACGACTCGCTGTCCGCCGACGCCGTCGCCGGCTACCTCGTCACCGCGCTCACCGGCCTCGCCGAAGCCCTCGCCGCCGACGACGGCGCCGGCACCCGCGCCCTGGACCTGGAGGTGCTGCCCGCCGCCGAGCGCCGGCGCCTGCTCGTCGAGTGGAACGACACCCGCACCCCCATGCCGGCGCCCACCCTCACCGCCGCCTTCGCCGCCCAGGCCGCCCGCACCCCCGACGCGACGGCGCTGGTGTACGAGGACCAGCGCCTGACCTACGCGGAGTTCGACGCCCGCGCCAACCGGCTCGCGCACTGGCTGACCGAGCGGGGAGCGGGCCCCGAGCGGATCGTCGGCGTCGGCATGCCGCGCTCCTTCGACCTGCTCGTCGCGATCTACGGCATCCTCAAGTCCGGCGCCGCCTATCTGCCGCTCGACCCCGACCTGCCCGCCGAACGCCGCGCGACGATGGTCTCCGACGCCCGTCCGCTGCTGGTCCTGGACGAACTGCCCGACACCTCCGGCCTGGCGGACACCGATCCCGGCGCCGGGATCCGCCCGGACCACCCCGCCTACGTGCTCTACACCTCCGGCACCACCGGCCGGCCCAAGGGCGTCGTGATCACCCACCGGGCCAGCATGAACTGGCTCGCCTGGGACCAGGGCGTCTACCGGGGCGGGGAGGGCGACCGGATCCTGTTCAAGACCTCCATCGGCTTCGACGTCTCCGTCAAGGAGCTGTTCTGGCCGCTGCAGACCGGCGGCACGATCGTCATCGCCCGGCCGGGCGGCCAGAAGGACCCCGAGTACCTGGCCACGGCCGTCCGGGAACACGGCATCACCGACATCGACTTCGTGCCCTCGATGCTCGCCGAGTTCCTCTCCGAGCCGGCCGCCGCCGAGTGCACCGGCCTGGTCAGGCTGGAGGCCACCGGCGAACCGCTGTCCGTGGAGCTGGCCGAGCGGGTGGCGCGCGCCCTGCCCGGCACCCTGCTGTTCAACCTGTGCGGCCCCACCGAGGTGGGCGGCGCCCTCGGCCTGTACGGCCCGTACACCCCCGAGCCCGGCGCCACCCGGGTGCCCATCGGCGCGCCCGTCTACAACACGCAGGCGTACGTCCTCGACAACGCGCTGCGGCCGCTGCCCGCCGGCGTCCCCGGCGAGCTGTACATCGCCGGCGACCAGCTCGCGCGCGGCTTCCTCGGCCGGCCCGGGCTGACCGCGGAGCGGTTCGTGCCCAACCCGTTCACCCCCGGCACCCGCATGTACCGCACCGGCGACCTGGTGCGCTGGCGGCCGGACGGACTGATCGAGCACCTGGGGCGGGTCGACGACCAGGTCAAGATCCGCGGCTTCCGGGTGGAGCCCGGCGAGATCGAGAACGCCCTGCACGGCCACCCCGCCGTGCACCGGGCCGTCGTCCTGCCGCACGGCACCGGCGCCTCCCGCTCCCTCGTCGCCTACGTCAGCCCGGTGCGCGGCGCGCGCGAGGAGGACGGAGCGCAGGCGCCGCTCGCCCGGCGGCTGAAGGAGCACCTGGCCGCGCGGCTGCCCGACTACATGGTGCCGACCGCGTTCGTCGTCCTCGACGAACTGCCCGTCAACCGCAACGGCAAGGTCGACCGCGGCGCCCTGCCCGCGCCCACCGAGGCGGACCTGGCCCGCGAGGACTACGTCGCCCCGCACACGCCCACCCAGCGGGAGCTGTGCCGCATCGTGTCCGAGGTGCTGGGCGTCGCCCGCGTCGGCCTCAACGACTCCTTCTTCGACCTCGGCGGGCACTCCCTGCTGGCCACCAGGCTCTCCCTGCGGGTGAAGAAGGAGATGGGCGCGGACCTCCCGCTCCAGGTGATCTTCACCGCCTCCGGCATGGCCGAGATGGCCGCCGCGGTGGACGGCCTGCTCGACGCCGGGCAGCCCGCCGCGGCACGAGCCGGCTCGGCCCCGACGGCCACTGGTGACGCGGTCCCGGCCGCGACGGCCGCCGAGGCCGCGGCCCCGGCCCCGACGGCCACCGGGGACGCGGCCCCGGCCCCGCGGGACGCGGCGGGCGCGGCCGGTGGGCTGGAGGACGCGGCGCAGACCGGTCCGACCTACGTGCCGGGCGACGGCACCGCCCCGGTCGCGCCCGAGGGCGTGGCGCGGGCAGCCGGCTCCGCCAACACCGGTGGCTCCGCCAACGCCGACGGCGAGGCCCGCATGCCGGGCGAGTCCGCCGCGTCGGCCGACGTGCCGGCCGAGTCCGCCGCCACCGCCGCCGACGCGGCCCGCGTGCCGGCCGAGTCCGCCGCGTCGGTCGGGGACACCACGTCGGCCGAGGACACCGCTTCGGCCGAGGGCACCGCGCCGTTGTCCCTGCAGCAGCGGGACCTGTGGTTCCTGAACCGGCCCGGGCACCTGGCCGCCGCGCACGACAACGTGCAGCTCGCCTTCCGCCTCGACGGGCCGCTCGACCGCGACGCCTTCGTCCGCAGCGTGCGCGCCCTCGTGGAGCGCCACCCCGTGCTGCGCACCGGTTACGTCCGCCTCCCCGGCGGCGGCCTCGCGCAGCGCGTGCACGACGCGGCCGGCTTCGCGGTGACCGTCGCGCCCGCCCCGGGCGACGAGGCGGGCCTCGCCGCCTGGCTGCGCGCCGAACGGGCCCGGCCCTTCGACCCGGAGGGGCCGCACGCGCTGCGCTCCCACCTGCTCACGCTCGCCGAGGACCGGCACGTCGCCGTCCTGACCCGCCCGTGGGGCGTCTTCGACGGCTGGTCGGTGAACATCGTCCTGACCGAACAGCAGGCCCTGTACCGGGCGTTCGCGCTGGGCGAGGAGCCGCGGCTCGCGCCGCTGCCGATGAGCTACGCCGACTTCGCCCGCCGGCAGGCCACGGCCGTCACGGCCGAGGAGCTCGGCCGCCAGCGGGAGCACTGGCTGCGGCGGCTGGACGGAGCGCCCGGCTGTCTGCCGGTGCGCACCGACTACGAGCGGTGCCCGGTGAAGACGTACCAGGGCGCCCAGGTGGCGCTGAGCGCCCCCGGCGAGGTGGCCGACGGCCTGCGGCGGCTCGGTCAGGAGCACGGCGCCACCCTCTACATGACGCTGCTGTCGGCGTTCGCCGCCCTGCTCGGCGGCGAGAGCGACACACCCGACCTGGTCATCGGCACCCCGGTCGCCAACCGGCCGGACACCGAACTGGAGGGCGTGGTCGGCTACTTCGTGAACATGCTGCCGATGCGCCTCGACGCGTCCCCGGGGCGCCCCTTCACCGAGCTGCTGGCCGAGGCCAAGGACGCCACCGGCGAGGCCCACGCGCACAAGGACGTGCCGTGCGCGGACCTCGTCGACGCCCTCGCGGCGCACCGCGACCCGGCCCGGTCCCCGCTGTTCCAGGCCACGTTCAACCTGCTGCCGACCTGGGACGCGCCGGAGGCGGACGACGCCGGCGCCCTGACCGTCACCCAGCTGCCCACCGACGCCGGCACCTCCCGGTACGACCTGAGCCTGGTGGTGCAGGAGACCGGCGCGGGACTGGCCGGCTACCTGGAGTACAGCACCGACCTGTTCACCCCGGCCACGGCCGGGCGCCTGGCCCGTGCCTACGAACACCTCCTCGCCCGGATCGCCCGGGACCCCGGCGGCACGCTCGCCGGACTGCGCGCCCCGGCGCCGGCCACCGGCGGCGACCGGCCGCCTGCCGCCCGCGCCGACCGGACCCAGCCCAGGGGCGGCAGGCGCCCCGCACGACGCAGGACCGGACGGTGAACCGCCCTCGCCCGCCGCGGCGGCCGCGGTGCCCGGCCCCGGCACCCCCGACGGGCACCCGCCCCCGATGCAGCACGGCCGGCGACCAGCCGTCCGCGACCGGACAGCCGTACGAGAAGGAAGAGTTGGCCCAGTGAGCAGCCCCGAGGTCCAGGCGGCCGAGACGGATGTGGCGATCATCGGCATGGCCGGGCGTTTCCCCGGCGCCGACGACCTGGACTCCTTCTGGCGTCTCCTGCGCGAGGGCCGTGAGGGCATCACCCGGTTCAGCCCCGAGGAACTGGCCGCCGCGGGCGTGCCCTCCCGGCTGCTGACCGACCCCGCCTACGTGCCGGCGCACGGCGTCATCCCAGGCGTCGACCTGTTCGACACCGGGTACTTCGAGTTCACCCCGGCCGAAGCCGCCATGACCGACCCGCAGCACCGGATCATGCTGCAGACCGGGCACGCGGCCCTGGAGCACGCCGGCTACGACCCGGCCCGCTTCGACGGGCTGATCAGCGTCTACGCCGGCGCCGCCGTCAACACCTACCTCCAGCAGCAGGTCCTGCCGCACGTCGACCAGACCACCACCTCAAGACACTTCGCGGTGATGGTCGGCAACGACAAGGACTACCTGGCCACCCGGCTGTCCTACAAGCTCGACCTCAAGGGCCCGAGCTACACCGTGCAGACCGCCTGCTCCACCTCGCTGGTCGCCCTCCACCTGGCCTGCCAGGGCCTCATCAACGGCGAGTGCGACATGGCCCTGGCCGGCGGCGTCACCGTCAAACTGCCCCAGGTCAAGGGTTACTTGTACGAGGAGGGCGCGATCCTGTCCCGGGACGGGCACGTGCGCGCCTTCGACGCCGACGCCAGCGGCACCGTCCTCGGCAACGGCGTCGGCGTCGTCGTGCTGAAGCCGCTGCGGGACGCCCTCGCCGACCGGGACACCATCCACGCCGTCATCAAGGGCACGGCCACCAACAACGACGGCAGCGGCAAGGTCAGTTTCGCCGCCCCCGGCGCGGCCGGGCAGAGCGCCGTCATCCGCGAGGCGCACACCGTCTCCGGCGTCGACCCGCGCACCATCGGCTACGTCGAGGCCCACGGCACCGCCACCCGGCTCGGCGACCCCGTCGAGATCTCCGCGCTCACCAAGGCGTTCCGCGAGAGCACCCCCGACACCGGCTTCTGCGCGATCGGGTCGGTGAAGTCCAACGTCGGCCACCTCGACGCCGCAGCGGGCGTCGCCGGCGTCATCAAGACCGCGCTGATGATGAAGCACCGCACCCTGGTGCCGACCGTCAACCACCGCACGCCCAACCCCGCCGTCGACTTCGCCGCGAGCCCCTTCAAGGTCAGCACCGGCACCACCCCGTGGACCGGCGACGGCCCGCTGCGCGCGGGCGTCAGCTCCTTCGGCATCGGCGGCACCAACGCGCACGCCGTGCTGGAGGAGGCCCCGCCCGTGCCCGCCACCGGCGGCTCGCGCCCCCAGCAGGTCCTGGTCGTCTCCGCCCGCACGCCGAGCGCCCTGCGCACCGCGGCCGACGACCTGGCCGGCCACCTGGAGCGCGATGACCGGGCGGCCCTCGCCGACGTCGCCTACACCCTGGCGGTCGGGCGCCGCGCCCACGAGTACCGGCTCGCCGTCACCGGCTCCGACCGCGCCGCCCTCGCCGACGCGCTGCGCGGCGCCGAGGCGCCCGAACAGCCCGCCACGGGCGAGATCTCCTTCGTCTTCGCCGAGGAGGTCCCCGACGCGGCCGCGCTCGCCGAGCGGTGGTGCGCCGCCGACCCCGTCTTCGCCGGGCACCACGCCACCGCCGTGACCGCCGGAGCGCTCGGCCACGGCGCCCGGGGCGCCGCCTTCGCCGTGCAGTACGCGCTCGGCAGGCTGTGGCTCGACCTCGGGCTGCGGCCCGTCGCCGTCCACGGCGACGGGCTCGCCGCCCATGTCGCCGCGTGCGTCACCGGCGCGCTGACGCCCGCCGAGGCGGTGGCCGCCCTCGGCCACCCCGACGCCGCGGCGCCGCGTCCCGCCCGGGGCCGCGACCGGATCGCGCTGCGCGGCGCGGCGGACGAGGTGCGCGGGGCCGCCCTCGGCGTCGCCGACGGACCGTGGGACGCGGTCGCCCGTGCCTGGCAGGCCGGCGCCGACGTCGACTGGGCCGCCTGGTTCGCGGGCGAGGAGCGCGGCCGGGTGCCGCTGCCGACCTACCCGTTCGAAGGCCGGCGCTGCTGGCTCACCGGACCGGACGGAGCCGGCGCCCGGCAGCCCGCCGCGCCGGGCCCGCACCCCCTGCTCGACGAGAACGTCTCCACCCTCGACACCCTCGCCTACCGCACCACCCGGACCGGCGAGGAGTACTACCTCGCCGACCACCGGGTCCAGGGCGAACCCGTCATGCCCGCCGTCGCCCACCTGGAACTCGCCCGCGCGGCGGGCGAGTTGTCGCTCGGCACGGCCGTCCGGCTGCACGGCGTCTCCTTCGAGCGGCTGCTGAGCCAC
The DNA here is from genome assembly GCF_007176755.1 of Streptomyces sp. 1-11. Taxonomy (GTDB): domain Bacteria; phylum Actinomycetota; class Actinomycetes; order Streptomycetales; family Streptomycetaceae; genus Streptomyces. The sequence goes on along the minus strand of NZ_BJTV01000004.1, from coordinate 532,209 downwards.
GCCGCCGGAGCGCGCACCTCCCTGATCTCGCTGTGGCGCGAGGACGACGCCGTCGGGTTCGAGATCACCGGCGACGACACCGTGTACGCGGCCGGCGGCATCGAGCCGGGCCCGGCCGAACGGCCCGCCCCGGCCGACCTCGCGGCGGCGGCCGCCCGCTGCACCGAGACGCTCGCGCACCCCCGGTGCTACGACGCGCTGCGCGGCCTCGGACTCGACTACGGTCCCCGGATGCGCGCTCTCACCGAGGTCCGGATGGGCGACGGGGAGGCGCTGGCCACCCTCGAACTGCCCGACGGCGCCGCGCTCGACGGCGCGGTCCTCAACCCCGCGCTCCTCGACGGCGCCCTGCACGCCCTGGTGCTGCTGCTCGCCCGTTCCTACGGCGCCGCCGCCGAGGGGTTCCTGCCGCTGGCCCTCGCCGGGCTGACCGTGCACGCCCCGGTCACCGGGCCCTGCCGGGCGCTGGTCACCACCCGCCGGCTGGGCGAGCGGTCGGCGCACGCCGACCTGACCCTGACCGACGCCGACGGCGCCGTCCTCGCCCGGCTGACCGACCTGGCCGTACGGGTGCTCGGCGCCACGGGTGAGGCGCCCGCGGGCGGAGCCGCCGGACCGGGCGAGCAGGCCCTGCTGGTGCGCCGCTGGACCGACGCGCCGGCCGAGCCGGCCGGCGTCCCGGCCGGCGCCACCGGCGTCGTCCTCGCCGCGACCGCCGCCCGCCGTGAGCGGCTCACCGCCGCGCTGACCGGCTGCGGCGTCGGCGAGGTGACCGCGCCGGAGACCGGGACCGGTCCAGCCACCGTGACCAGTCCTGCCGACGGGACCGGCCCGGCCGACGAGGCCGTAGCGGACGTGCTGCCGGCCGACGGGGCCGTGCCGGACGTGCTGCTGGCGGACGAGCCCACGGCCGAGGAGGCGCTGGGCCTGGTCCAGCGGCTGCTGCGGGCCCGGCCCGGCCGGCCGGTGCGCGTCCTGCTGCTGCACCGGCACGAGGCCGGCGGCGCACGGCCCGAGCGCGCCGCGCTGGGCGCCTTCGCCCGGACCGTACGGGCCGAGAACCCGCTGCTCGCCGTCCAGGCCGTGGGACTCGCCGAGGGCGTCGACGAGACGGCCGCGCTCGCGGCCGAACTGGCCGGCGACGGCCGCGACCCCGAGGTCGCCCACACCACCGGCGGCCGCCGCGTGCCCCGGCCCGCGCCCGCCCCGGCCGCCGAACCGGCCGCCGTCCGCGACGGCGGCGTGTACGTCGTCTCCGGCGGCGCGGGCGGACTCGGCCGCGCCGTGGCGGACTGGATACTCGCCCGCGCCGACGCCCGCGTGGTGCTGCTAGGCCGCGGCGAGCAGCCGCCCGCCGCACTCGGCGACCGCCTCTCCTACCGGACCGCGGACGTCTCCGACCCGGCGGCCGTCGAGCGCGTGCTGGCGGCGGTCCGCACCGAGCTGGGCCCCGTCAACGGCGTCGTCCACGCGGCCGGCGTGCTGCGCGACGGCTTCGCCCTGACCAAGTCCGCCGACGACTTCGCCGCCGTCCTCGCGCCCAAGGTGAGCGGCGTGCGCGCGCTGGACGCCGCCACCGCCGACGACCCGCTGGACTTCTTCGTCGCCTTCTCCTCGATCGCCGCCCACATCGGCAGCGCCGGCCAGACCGACTACGCGTACGCCAACGCCTACCTCGACGCCTACGCCGAGCGCCACCCGCGGATCACCTCGGTCGCCTGGCCCATGTGGGCCGGGGGCGGCATGCGGCAGACCGCCGAGGCCGCCGCGGACATCGCCGCCCGCACCGGCTTCGGCGTCCTGCCCACCGGCGCCGGCCTCGCCCTGTTCGAGCGGGTCCTCGGCGTGCCCGGCGCGTTCGTCGCCGCACACGGCGACCTGGAGAGGATCGACGGCGCCCTGTCGGAGCGCGCCCCCGCGGTACGCGTCCCGGCCACCACCGAGGCCACCGGAGCCTCGGGCACCGCCGAGCCGCGCGCCCTGGCCGTCACGCTGCTGCGCACCCTGATCGCCGCCGAGACCGGCCTGGACCCGGCCGAACTCGGCGAGGACGACCCGTTCGAGCGCCACGGCATCGACTCGCTGACGATCACCAAGCTCAACCGCGAACTGGGCAAACGGTTCGACCGGCTGTCCAAGACCCTCTTCTTCGAGTACGCCACCCTCGGCGAACTCGCCGGCTACTTCGCCGAGCACCACGGCGCCGAACTGCGCGGCGCCGCCGGAGCGGGGGAGACCGGCGGGACCGCCGCCGCACCCTCACCGGCCGCCTCCCCGGCCGGCACGCCGCCGCGCCCCTCCCGTACGGCCCGCACCGCCCGCACGGCGCACGCCGCCCGGAGCGCCGCACCCTCGTCGCCGCCGGAGGAGGACGGCGACGCGATCGCGGTCATCGGCATCGCCGGCCGCTACCCCCTGGCGGACGACCTCGAGGAGTTCTGGGCCAACCTGACGCAGGCCCGCGACTGCGTCACCGAGATCCCCGCCGACCGCTGGGACCACACCCGCTGGTACGACCCGGACCCGGCCGCGCCCGGCCGCGCGCACACCCGCTGGGGCGGCTTCCTGCGCGACGTCGACCGCTTCGACCCGCTGTTCTTCGGCATCTCCCCGCGCCAGGCGGAGCTGATGGACCCCCAGGAACGGCTGTTCCTGCAGAACGCCTGGCACGTCATGGAGGACGCCGGCTACCGCCGCGCTGACCTGGCGGGCCGTCCGGTCGGCGTGTACGTCGGCGTGATGTACGGCGAGTACCAGTTCCACGGCGCCCTCGACGCGCTGCGCGGCGGCCGCCCGCTGACCGGCTCGTCGTTCGCGACCATCGCCAACCGGGTCAGCCACGCCCTGAACCTCTCCGGCCCGAGCATGGCGCTCGACACCATGTGCTCCTCCTCGCTGACCGCGATCCACCTGGCCTGCGAGAGCCTGCGCCGGGGCGAGAGCGAACTCGCCCTCGCCGGCGGCGTCAACGTCTCCGTCCACCCCTACAAGTACGCCTTCCTCAGCCAGGGCCGCTTCCTCTCCTCCGACGGCCGCTGCCGAGCCTTCGGCGCCGGCGGCGACGGCTACGTGCCCGGCGAGGGCGTCGGCGCCGTGCTGCTCAAGCCGTACCGGCGCGCCCTGGCCGACGGCGACCGCGTCCACGGCCTCATCCTCGGCAGCGCCGTCAACCACGGCGCCCGGACCAACGGCTACACCGTGCCCAGCCCGCACGCCCAGCAGCGCGCCGTCACCGCCGCCATGGCGCAGGCCGGCGTCGCACCGGACGGCATCGGCTACGTCGAGGCCCACGGCACCGGAACCGCGCTCGGCGACCCGATCGAGCTGACCGGACTCGGCCACGCCTACCGCGGCGCCGGGGCCGGGCCCGGCACCTGGCCGATCGGCTCGGTGAAGTCCAACGTGGGCCACCTGGAGTCCGCCGCCGGCATGGCCGGACTCACCAAGGTGCTGCTCCAGTTCGCCCACCGCACGCTGGTGCCCTCGTTGCACGCCGAGGAGCTGAACCCCAACATCGACTTCGAACGCTCCCCGTTCCGCGTCCAGCGCGACCTGGCCGACTGGCCCGCCGGCGCGGACACCCCGCGCCGCGCCGGCCTCAGCTCCTTCGGCGCCGGCGGCTCCAACGCCCACCTGGTCCTCCAGGAGTCGCCGCGCCCCGAGCCGGTGGCCGACGCGCCCGCCGCACGGCAGCACACCGGCGAGCCGGTGGCCTTCGTCCTGTCCGCCCGGGACGGCGAGCGGCTGCGCGCCCACGCCGAACGCGCCGCCCGCTTCCTGGAGACCGAGCGGGTGCCGCTCGCCGACCTGTGCTTCACCAGCCAGACCGGCCGCGAGGCCATGGACGCGCGCTTCGCCGTCGTCGCCACGGATGGCGAGGCGATCGTCGCCGCGCTGCGCCGCTGCGCCGCCGGGGAACCCCAGGCCCCGATCACCGACGACGGCCCGCTCGGCGACCTGGCCCGCCGCTGGCTGACCGGCCCCGACGTGGACTGGCGGGCCTGGCACGCCGGCCGGCCGGGCCCCGCCCCGCGCCGGACCCGCGCGCCGCTCTACCCGTTCGCCCCCGAGCGCTACTGGATCCCGCTCGACCCGGACCTCGGCACGCCCGCGCCGCACCCGCTGGTCGACGCCAACGAGTCGACCGTGGACGAGGTCCGCTTCGCCAAGAGGCTGCGGCCCGGCGACCCGCTGCTGCGCGACCACGTCGTCGGGGGCCGGCGCCTGCTGGCCGGCGCCGCGACGCTGGAGTTCGTCCGCGCCGCCGCCCACCTCGCCCGGCCGGGCGTCCGGCACGACCTGCGCGAGGTGGTGTGGGGCCGCGCGGTGGAGGTCGCGGAGGGCGAACGGACGGTGTACGTGTCCTTCCGGCCGGACGGCGACGCCCTGCTCTTCGAGGTGTACGGCGAGGACGGCGGCGAACGCAGCGCCCACGCCCGCGGCCGCGCCGTCCCCGCTCCGGCCGCCGCGCCCGCCGCCGCGGAGGACCTCGACGCGCTGCGCGCCCGGCTGCCCGTCCTGCGCGACCGGGCCGGCGCCTACGCCGACTACACGGCCGCCGGGTTCGGCTACGGCCCCTCCTTCCAGGTCATCGACGAGATCCGCGCCGGGTCCGGCGAGGCCCTGGTCCGGCTCGACGCCGGCGCCGGCGGCCCGGCCACCGAGGTGCCCCCGGCGCTCCTCGACGGCGCCCTCAGGGCCTGCCACTGGGCCGGCCGCACCACCGCACCCCGCGCGGGCGAACTCGCGGTGCCCTTCAGCCTCGGCGCGCTCGACGTGCGCGCCCCGCTGCCGCCGGTCTGCCTCGCGCACGCCCGCCGGACGGGGAAGGCGGCCGGGGCCAGCCGCTTCGACCTGACCGTCTACGACGAGCGGGGACGGGTCCTCGCCGAGCTGCGCGACTTCGCGGGCCGCCCGCCGACGCCGGCCACCGCGCCTGCGTCCATCGCCGCTTCTGCGTCTGCGTCTGGGTCCGGGGCCGCCACCATGCCCGCCTCCGCCACCGTGTCCACGTCCGCGTCCGCCTCCGCGTCGTCCGTGCCCGGATCCGTGTCCGCGCCCGCCACCGTCACCGTGCCCGGGACCACGGGGCCCCAGGCGTCCGGTGCCGTCTCAGTGACCGGTGCCGCCGTGCCCGCGGGCGGCGCGGCGGTGCTCTACGAGCCGTACTGGCAGGACGCCGGCGAACCGGCGCAGGGGAGTGCCGCCGACACGCTCGCCGTCCTCGGCCGGCACCCCGAACTGCAGGCGGCCCTCGCCGCGACCGGGGTGTGGCGCCGGGTGGTCAACGTCCCCGAGGACCCCGGCGCCCTCGCCGACGCCCTCGCCGGGCTCGCCCACCCCGGCGGCCTCGACCTGGCCGTCGCGGGGGGCCTGACCGCCCCCGCCCCGGCGCCGGACGCGGGGGACCCGGCCGGCCTGCTCGACCGGGTCTGCGGCACGGTGCTCCAGGTGCTCGGAGCCGCCCGGTCCGACGAGCTGCCCGGCCGCGTACGCCTGCTCGTCCTCCACCCCCAGGACGGCGGCCACGACCGGCCGGAGTGGGCCGCGCTGGCCGGGTTCGCCCGGTCGACGGCGCCCACCGCGCCCCGCCTGGAACTGCTCACCCTGGGCGTCGACCCGGGTCTCGCCGCCGACGCGGCCGCCGAGGCCGTCGTCGCCGAACTGCGCGCCGTGCCCCGCGCGGCCGGGCTCGAGGCGCGCCGCACGGCGAACGGCGCCCGTCAGGTCCGCGCCCTGCGGCCGGTACGCCCGTCCGGCGCCGCCGAACCGCCGCTGCGCGACGGCGGCGTCTACGTCGTCACCGGCGGCGGCGGGGCCATCGGCCGCGTCCTCGCCGAGCACCTGGCCCGCGCCCACGCGGCCCGGCTGGTGCTGATCGGCCGGTCCGAGCCGGACGACGCCGCGCGCGACTGGCACCGCACGCTCGCCGGGCTCGGCGCCGAGGTGCTCGCCCTGCGCGCCGACGTGGCCCGCCACGGCGAACTGGCCGCCGCCCTGGCCGCCGCCCGCGACCGCTTCGGGGCCCCGCACGGTGTGTTCCACCTGGCCGGGGTCGCCGACGAGGGCCGCGCCGACCCCGCCGACCGGGAGCGGTTCGCCCGGGTGCTCGCGGCCAAGACCCACGGCCTGGTCCACCTCGACCGGCTCACCCGCGACGACGACCTCGACTGCTTCGTGGTGTTCTCCTCCGTCTCCTCCGTCATCGGCGACTTCGGCGCGGCCAGCTACGCCACGGCCAACCGGTTCGCCGACCTTTACACCGGCCTGCGCGACGGCTGGACGCGGCAGGGGCTCCGGCACGGCCGCAGCCTGTCCCTGGCCTGGCCGCTGTGGGCCGTCGGCGGGGTCGACGGGCTGGTCCGGGAACAGGAGCTGGCCGCCTACGCACGCCGCACCGGCATGCGGCCGCTGGACGCGGCACAGGGCACCGCCCTGCTCCACAGCGCCCTGCGCGCCGGCGCTTCGTGGCTGATCCCCGCCTGGGGCGAGCCGGCCGCCCTCGACGCGGCCCTCACCGGCGCCCCCGCGGCGCCCGCCGCCACCCCGGCCGCGGCCGCCACGAACACCCCGCCCACGCCGGTCGGTGCCGCGCCGGCCGCACCGGCGGGGCCGGCCGCGGACGACCGCGTGCGGGCCCGGCTCGTCGAGCATCTGCGCACCGCCCTGGCCGGAGTGCTGAAGCTGCCCGTGGGACGGCTCGACAGCCGGATCCCGCTCGACGACTACGGCATGGACTCGGTGCTCGTCATGGAGTCCAACTCCCTGCTCGGCAGGGACTTCCCCGGTCTGCGCGGCACCGTGTTCTTCGAGTGCCGCACCGTCGACGAGCTGGCCGACCACGTCCTGGCCGAACACGCCGACGCCGTGGCCCGCCTCTTCCCGGCCGACACCGCGGTCGACACAGCGGCCGACACCGGCGGTGGCGCCGGAACCGCCGCCGCCACCGCGCCCGCGCCGTCCGCCACCGCGCCCGCGCCGTCCGCCACCGCGCCCGCGCCGTCCGTCACCGGGCCCGCCCCGGCGCCCGGGTCCCGGCCCGGGCGGGCCGAGCCGGTGCCCGCCGCGGACGAGCCGATCGCCGTCGTCGGCATCAGCGGGCGCTACCCCAAGGCCCGCGACCTGGACGAGTTCTGGAGCAACCTCGCCGAGGGACGCGACTGCGTCACCGAGGTGCCGGCAAGCCGCTGGGACGCCGACGCCCTGTTCGACCCGGACCCCGCCGCACCCGGCCGCAGCTACGCCCGCTGGGGCGGCTTCCTGGACGACGTCGACAGCTTCGACTCGCTGTTCTTCCGGATCTCGCCCAAGCAGGCCCGCACCATGGACCCGCAGGAACGCCTGTTCCTGGAGACGGCCTGGTCCGCGCTGGAGAACGCCGGCTACCCGCCCTCCCGCATCCCCGCGCCGCGCTTCGGCGGCCAGGGACACGACGTCGGCGTGTTCGTCGGCGTGATGTGGGACGACTACGCCGTCCTCGCCGCCACCGAGTCGGCGCGCGGCAACCACCAGGTGGTGCTCGCCAACCGTGCCTCCATCGCCAACCAGGTCTCCTACTTCGGCGACTTCCGCGGTCCCAGCGTGGTCGTGGACACCGCCTGCTCGGCGTCGCTCGTCGCCGTCCACCAGGCCTGCGAGAGCATCCGCCGCGGCGAGTGCTCGTACGCCCTCGCCGGAGGGGTGAACGTCTCCGTCCACCCGGACAAGTACGTCCACCTCAGCCACCGCAACATGCTGTCCACCGACGGCCGGTGCCGGGCCTTCGGCGCCGGCGGCAGCGGCTACGTGCCCGGCGAGGGGGTCGGCGCGGTGCTGCTCAAACGGCTGTCGGACGCCGTGCGCGACGGCGACACCGTGCACGCCGTGATCCGTGCCACCGCCGTCAACCACGGCGGCCGCACCAGCGGCTTCACCGTGCCCAACCCGCAGGCTCAGCAGGCCCTGGTCGAACAGGCCCTGGCCGCCGCCGGCATCGACGCGCGCACCGTCGGCTGCGTCGAGGCCCACGGCACCGGCACCTCGCTCGGCGACCCGATCGAGCACACCGCGCTCGCGCAGGCCTTCGCCCGGGACACCGCCGACACCGGCTTCTGCGCGCTCGGCTCGGTGAAGTCCGCCATCGGCCACCTGGAGGGGGCCGCGGGCATCGCCGGGCTCACCAAGGCCGTGCTCCAGCTCCGCAACGGCACCCTGCTGCCCACGCTGCACGCCGAGGAGACCAACCCCGTCATCGACTTCACCCGCTCGCCGTTCACCGTGCAGCGCGAGACGAGGCCCTGGCCCAGGCCGTACGACGCCGACGGCCGCCCGCTGCCGCGCCGCGCCGCCGTCAGCTCCTTCGGCGCGGGCGGCACCAACGCCCACGTCGTCGTCGAGGAGTACCTCGCCCCCGAGCCCGCCGACGCCGGGCCCGCCGAGGCCGCGACGCCCGGCCTGATCGTGCTCTCCGCCCGCGACGAGACCCGGCTGCGCGCCTACGCGACCGCGATGGGCCTCGCCCTGGGCACCGCCGCGCGGGCCGACCAGGGCGCGCCGCGCCTCGCCGACGTCTCCCACACCCTGCGCACCGGCCGCGAACCGCTGCCCGAGCGGCTGGCGTTCGTCGCCGCCGACCTCGCCGACGCGGCGGCCGCGCTCACCGCCTTCGGGCGCGGCGAGGACGACCAGAGGCTGCACCGCGGCCGGGTCGAGCAGCATCCGGCGCTCGCCGGACTGCTGACCGAGACCGTCGGCGGCGACGACTTCCTGGCCGCCCAGATCCGCGCCGGGGGAGACGACCTGCTGGCCCGGCTGTGGGTGTCCGGCGTCATCGTCGACTGGGAGCTGGTCGACCGGATGCGCCCCGGCACCCCCCGCCGGGTGCCGCTGCCGACCTACCCGTTCGAGCGCGTACGGCACTGGCTGGACACCGGCCCCGCGACACCGGCCGCGGCGCCCGCGGCCGGCACGGCGGCCCCCGCACGGGCCCGGGTGCCCGCACCGCGCGACCCCGCGCCGGCGGCGGCACCGGACGCACCGGCCCCGGCGGCCGTGTCCGGCGCACCGGCCCCCGCCGCGTCCCGCGTGTGGCGGCGGCGGCTCACCGCGGACCAGCCCGTGCTGCGCGACCACGTCGTCGGCGGCCGGCCCGTCCTGCCGGGCACCGGCCACCTCGACCTCGTGGCCGAGGCGCACGGCGCGCTGACCGGCCGGGCCCTGACGGACGTGCGCTGGGTGGCCCCGCTGACCCTGCCCGGTTCCGGCGGCGAGGTCTCGGTGGCCCTCGACGGCGACGGCGACGGCAGCGGGTACGAGGTGCGCGGTCCGGACGGCGCGGTCCGGTCCCGGGGCCGGGTCGGCGTCGCCCAGGACGCACCCGGCGCCCTCGACGTGGCCGGGCTGCGGGCCCGCCTCGACGCGGGCCCGGACGGGGACGCCTTCTACCGCCTGCTGGAGGACCTGGGCCTGCCGTACGGCCCGTTCTTCCGCAGGGTCCGCGAGGTGTGGACCGGCGACGAGGAGGTACTCGGCCGGATCGGCGCCGTCGACGGCGACGTGTCCCACGCCCTGCACCCGGGCGTCATCGACGCCGCCCTGCACACCGTCGCCGCCCTGATGGCCCGCCAGGGTCCGGGCCGGACGATGCTGCCCTTCGCGGCCGACCGCGTCGACGTCCTCGGCCCCGTCCCGCGCACCGGCTGGTCCCACGTCCGCCGGACCGGCGCGGACCGCTACGACGTCCTGCTCTGCGACGACTCCGGCGCAGTCCGCGTCCGGTTCACCTCCCTGGCCTACCGGGAGGCCAGGGAGCCCGCGGTGGTCGTGCACCGGCCCGTGTGGACCGCCCGGCCCGCCGACGGGCGGGCCGAACCCGCCCGCAGCGTGCTGCTGGTCGCCGAGCGGCCGGACACCGGCCTCGCCGCTGACCTCGCCGCCGCCCACACCGGGGCGGAGGTGCGCCGGCTGACGGTCGGCGCCGACGGCCTGGCCGACGCCGAGCTGGACCGCGCCCTGCGCGAGTCGGCCCCGGACCTGGTCTACTTCCTCGGCGCCGAGGAAGGCGCCGGCCACGAGCCCGCCGGCCGGCCCGGACTCCGGGCCCTGATCGACCGCTCGGTCCTCGCCCTGCACCGCCTGGTACGGGCCCTGGACCGGCACGGCGTCCTCGCCCGGCCGCTGCGGCTGAAGGTCGTCACCGCCGACGTGCACCCGCTGGAGGCGGGCGACGCCTCCGCCCCGTGGGCCGCCGGCCTCGCGGGACTCGCGTCCGTGGCGGCCAAGGAGTACCCGAACCTGCGGGTCGCGCTGGTCGACGTGCGCTCCGCCGAGGCCCCGGGCACCGCGCGGGCGGTCGTGGCCGAGCCGTTCCCGGCCCGCCCGGCCCCGGTGTCGATCCGGGCCGGCGTACGCCGGGTCCGCACCCTGGAACGCGTCGAACTGCCCGGCGCCGCGGCGGCCCCGCTCCGGCAGGGCGGCGTCTACCTCGTCGTCGGCGGTCTCGGAGCCGTCGGACGGGACACCTGCCGGCACCTCGCCCGCGCCTACGGTGCGAAGCTGGTCGTGGTCGGCCGCTCCCCGCTGGACGAGACGCGCCGGCGCGTCGTCGCCGAACTGGAGAAGGACGGCGCCGAGGTGCGCCACCTCGCCCTGGACGCCGGCGACCCGGCCGCGCTCGCCGGGGCCGTCCGGCTGGCCCGGCAGGAGTTCGGCGCCCTGCACGGCGTGTTCCACGCGGCGATGGTGCTGGTCAACCGGGAGCTGCGCGAGCTGTCCGAACCGGAGCTGCGCAGCGCCGTGGAGTCCAAGACGGACACCGCCTTCGCGCTGCTGGACGCGGTGCGCGGGGAGCCGCTGGACTTCGCGCTCTTCTACTCCTCGGGCGTGGCCTTCGAGGCCAACCACGGCCAGGCGGGCTACGCGGCCGGCTGCGCCTTCGCCGACGCCTACGCCCTGCACGCCGGGCGGCGGCTGCCCTTCCCGGTGCGGGTGCTGAACCTCGGGTACTGGCACGCGGGCGGTGACGCCGAACGCGAGCGGGTGCTGCGCCGGTTCGAGGCGGCCGGCATCCGGCCGCTGACCGCCGAGCGCGGCATGACCGTGATGGAGCGCGCGCTGGCGGCGGGCCTGCCGCAGGTGTTCGCACTGGACGCCGAGCGGCACATCCTGGACAACCTGGGCATCGACCCGGACCGCACCCTGACCGTGCTGCCCGGGCTGCCCGGCGGCGGCCCCGGCCCGCTGCCCGAGATCCGCTTCACCGGCCTGACCGGCGCCGACGGCGCCGAACTTGCCGAGCACCAGCGCGCGGTGGACCTGCTGGAGGGCCTCGCGCACCGGCTGCTGGCCTCGGCACTGCGCCGGGCCGGCCTGTTCGAGCTGTTCACGCCCGGCGCCCGGGCGCCCGGCCACGCGGAACTCGCCGCCGGACTGCGCGTCGTACCGGAGCACCTGGCGGTGTTCGAGGCCCAGCTCGCCATCCTGGTGACCGCGGGCCTGCTGGACGCCGACGCCGACGGCGGCCTGCGTCCGACGGACCGCGCGGCCCGGGACGACGCCGATGCGGCGGCGGCGCTGCAGGAGCTGACGGACCGGCACCCGGCCCTCGCCCCGATCGGCTCGCTGCTGCGGGACTGCCTGGCCGCACTGCCCGAGGTACTCACCGGCCGCCGCCCGGCGATGGACGTCCTCTTCCCCGACGGCTCCGCCGAACGCGTCGCCGCCGTGTACCGGGGCGACCCGGTCACCGACCGCTGCAACGCCGAGGTGGCGCGGCTCGTCACCGAGCGGGTACGGGACCTCCTGGCCGCCGGGACCGGCCGCCCGGTGCGGATCCTGGAGGTGGGCGCGGGCACCGGCGGGACCACCGCGACCGTGCTGGCCGCGCTCGCCCCGTACGCCGGCTCCGTCGAGTACGTCTTCACGGACGTCTCCCCGGCCTTCGTGCGCAAGGCCCGGGCCCGGTTCGGCGCCGCCCACCCCTTCGCCCGCTTCGAGGTGCTCGACATCGAGGCCGGCGCCGAGGAGCAGGGCGTCGAGCCCGGCGCGTACGACGTGGTGCTCGGCACCAACGTCTTCCACGCCACGCAGCACCTGGCCGGCACGCTGCTGCGGGCCAAGGCGCTGCTGCGGCGCGGCGGGGTCCTGCTGATGGTCGAGGGCACCCGGCCGCGCGACCAGCTCGCGCTGGTCTTCGGACTGACCCCCGGCTGGTGGCTGTTCGCCGACCCCGAGCAGCGGCTGCCCCGCTCGCCGCTGGCGAGCGAGCGCCAGTGGCGGGACGCGCTGGCCGCCTGCGGGTTCACCGGCATCGCCGCGGCCGCGCCGGCCACGGAGGCCGGCCCGGCCTTCCAGAGCGTCATCGCCGCCGTCAGCGACGGCCTGGTCCCCGTGCCCCGGCCGCAGGCCGCCGCGGCGGCGGGGCGGCCCGCCGGCGGTCCGGTGCCGGAGCCCGCACGGACCCCCGCACCCGCGCCCGCGCCCGCATCCGCGGCCGGACGGGCCGGCGTCGACGACGAACTCCGCAAGGTGACCGAGGTGTTCGCCCGGGTGCTCGAACTCGCCCCGGACCGGCTCGACCCGGACCTCACCTTCGAGAACTACGGGGTGGACTCGCTGGTCGTGCTGGAACTGACCCGGGCCCTTGAGGGCGTGTACGGCCCCCAGCCGGCGACGCTGCTCTTCGAGCGCATCACCGTCCGGCGCCTGGCCGAGCACTTCCACACCCTGGCGGCGAAGGACACGGGCCCGGCACCCCAGCCGACCGCCGACCCGGCGCCGGAGCGGACCGCCGACCCGGGGCCGACGCGGACCGCCGAACCGGCACCGGCACGGACCGCCGACCCGGAGCCCGAGGCCGGGGCCCGGTCCGCCGGGCCGGCCGCCGCCGAGGTCCGGCCGGTCCCGGCGCCCGCCGGGACCGCCGCCCACGGCCCCGCCCCGGTCCCCGGGCCCGCCACCGCCCCGGCCGACGACGCCGGGCGGCTGGTCGAGGGCCTGTCCGACGCGGCCGTGGACGAGCTGCTGGCCGTACTGCTCGCGGAGCGCGGGAAGTTCGAAGGAGACGGACGATGACTGCCGAGCCGTTCGCTTGCGTCGTGATCGGCGAGGAGACCCTCCTCGTCGAGTGCACGAGACTGCTGCTGGCCCGCGGGCACACGGTGGCCGCCGTGGTGTCCCCGTCGGCCGAGCTGCTCGCCTGGGCCGAGGGGGAGGGCCTGCCCGCCGTGCGGTTCGGCCCGGACCTCGCCGAGCGGCTGGCCCCGCTGCGCTTCGACCACCTGTTCAGCATCGCCAACCTGCGGATGCTGCCCGAGGAGGTGCTGGCGCTGCCCACCGGGCTGCCGGTGAACTTCCACGACGGCCCGCTGCCCCGGCACGCCGGTCTGTTCGCCACGAGCTGGGCCATCCTCGAGGGCGACAAGCAGCACGGCGTGACCTGGCACGTGATGGACCGCGAGGCGGACACCGGCGACGTGCTCAAGCGGCGCGCGGTGCCCGTCGAGCAGGACGCCACCGCGCACGACCTGGACGTCGCCTGCTTCGAGGCGGGCATCGAGTCCTTCGCCGAACTGGTCGACGAACTCGCCGCCGGCACCGCCACCCGCACCCCGCAGGACCTCGGCCTGCGGACCTACCACGGCCGCTACGACGGACTGCCGCGCGCCGGCGTCTTCGACTGGCGCCAGCCCGCCGCCGAGCTGGACGCGCTGGTGCGGGCCACCTCGTTCGGGCGGCGCCGCAACGACTTCGGCACCGCGCTGCTCGCCCTCGGCGGTGAACCGGTCGCCGTACGCGGCGTGGAGGTCACCGGCCGGGCCTCCACCGCCGCGCCCGGCACGGTGGTCGGCTCCGGACCCGACGCCCTCACCGTGGCCACCGGCGACCGGGACGTCCGCCTCACCGACCTGGCGAGCCTGTCGGGCGAACCGCTGGACCCGGTCGCGCTCGCCGGGACCCTGGCCCGCGACCACGACGGCCGCTTCCCGCACCTCCCCGACGCCGCCGCGGCCGAGCTGGCCGAGGCCGCCCGCGCCGCGCACCGCCAGGAGCGGCACTGGCTGCGGCTGCTGCGCTCGCTGGAGCCCGTGCTGCCGCCCCGCCTCGGCGCCCTGGCCGAGCAGGCGCGCCCGGCAGGACCCGTGCCGCTGCCCGGGACACTCGCGCGCGACGGGGCCGTGCCCGAGCGGGTCGCGTTCGCCGCGGTCCTGGCCTTCCTCGCCCGGCTCTCCCGCGGCGGCGAACAGGACGTCGCCGTGTCCGTACCGGCCGCCGGGGGAACGGCGGCCGGGCTGCTGGCGCCCGAGGTGCCGTTGCGCGTCCCGCACGGTCTTCTGGAGGACACCCTCGACGACCTCACCGGCCGGGCCGGGGCCGAGCTGGACCGGATCCGGGCCCGGGCGCCGTACCGCCGCGACGTGCCGCTGCGCCACCCCGAGCTGGCCGGCGCCGCCCGCACCGGGCTGCCCGTCGCCGTGGCGCTGTCCGACGCGCCGGCCGGGCCCGCCCGCCACCCGCTGACCGTCCGGATCGACGCCGAGGGCTCGGTGCGCTTCGACGGCAGCGAGCTGACGGAACGTCAGTCAGCGTGGCTGGGCGAGCACTTCGCGCTGTTCCTGGACGGCGCGGCGGCCGCACCGCGGAGCCCGCTCGGCTCCGTCGGCCTGCTGACGCCCCGGGAGGAGGAGCTGGTGCTGCGGCGGTGGAACGACACCGCCGCCGGCTACCCGCGCGAGAGCACCGTCAGCCGGCTCGTCGGCGACCTCGCCTGCGCCGCCCCGGACGCCACCGCCGTACGCTTCGAGGACCGCGAGCTGACCTACGCGGAACTGGACGCGGCCGCCGACCGGCTGGCCCGGCACCTGGCAGGGCTCGGCGCCGGACCCGGGACCGTGGTCGGCGTCCTCCTGGAGCGCTCGGCGGAGCTGCCGGTCAGCCTGCTCGCCGTGATGCGCAGCGGCGCCGCCTACGTGCCGATCGACCCCATCTACCCGGCCGCCCGCATCGGCCACATGCTGACCGACTCCCACGCCGCCCTCGTCCTCACCGACGAGGCCCTGCGCGGCACCCTCGACGGGTTCCCGGTCACCCCCGTCGTGGTGCCCGAGGTCCTGGCCCAGGCCGCGGACGGCACGGACGGGACCGCGCCGTTCGACCGGTCCGAGCCCGGCGCGCCCGCCTACGTCATCTACACCTCCGGCTCCACCGGGACGCCCAAGGGCGTCCAGGTCGGCCACCGGGCGTTGGTCAACTTCCTGTGGACCATGGCCCGCACCCCCGGCTTCGGCTCCACCGACTCGCTGCTCGCCGTCACCACCGTCTGCTTCGACATCGCCGGCCTCGAGCTGTACCTGCCGCTGGTGCGCGGCGGCACCGTGGAGGTGCTGTCCGCCGCCGTCGCCGCCGACGGCTTCGCCCTGCGCGAGCGCCTGGAGCGGTCCGCGCCCACCGTCCTGCAGGCCACCCCGACCACCTGGCAGATGCTGCTGACCGCCGGCTGGCGGGGCGACCCGGCCCTGCGCGCCCTGTGCGGCGGCGAGCCGCTGCCCGGCGAACTCGCCGGCCGGCTCGCCCCGCTCGTCGGCGCCCTGCACAACATGTACGGGCCGACCGAGACGACGATCTGGTCCACCGCCGACCGGGTGCGGCCCGGCGAGCCCGTCACCATCGGACGCCCCGTCGGCAACACCCGCTGCCATGTGCTCGACGAGCGGGGCCGGCCGGTCCCGCCCGGTGTCCCCGGCGAGCTGTACCTGTCCGGCGACGGCGTCGCCGACGGCTACCTCGGCCGCCCGGAACTGACCGCCGAACGCTTCGTGACCGTGCCCGGGGGCGGCGCCGGCCGGGCCTACCGCACCGGCGACCTGGTGCGGTACCTGCCCGACGGCCGCCTGGAGTACCTGGAGCGCATCGACGGCCAGGTCAAGCTCAACGGCTACCGCATCGAACTCGGCGAGGTCGAGTCCGCGCTGCGGCGGGCCGACGGCGTCACCGCCGCCGTCGCCGTCGTGCGCGAGGACCGGCCGGGCGAACGCCGCCTGACCGCCTACGTCACCGGCTCCGGCGCCCCGGCCCCGGACGAGCTGCGCGCCGGACTGCGCGAGGCGCTGCCCGCCTACATGGTCCCGTCCGACGTCGTCGCCCTGCCGGAACTGCCCCTCACCCCGAACGGCAAGGTGGACCGGTCGGCGCTGCCCCGGCCGGGCGGGGCCCGGGTCGCCGGGAGCGGGGCCGCCGCCCGCACCGACCTGGAACGCCGCATCGCCGGCGTCTGGTGCGAGGTGCTGGGCCTCGACGAGGTCGGCGCCGAGGACAACTTCTTCGACGCGGGCGGCGACTCGCTGCGCCTGACCTCCGTCGTCGCCGCGCTGCGCGAGCGGCTCGGCCTGCGGGTCACCCGCCTCGACATGTTCGGCCACCCGACCGTGCGGGCCATGGCCGCGCACGCCGGGCAGGACGCCGGCGCCGCCGCGCGCCGGCCCCGCCGCTCACGGGACGCCGGCGCGCTCGCCCGGCGCCGCGACCGCAGGCAGCGCCCGTGACGACCGGCCGCCGCACCTCACCGACCGCACACACCGCACAGCCGTATCCGACGGGTTCCACAGGGGGTTCCGTGTCCAGCTGCACCGTCTGCTCACTCAAGGCCGACCACCCCGGGGTGGTGCTCGACGACCAGGGGGTGTGCAACCTGTGCAACCTGGACTTCGCGTCGGACCTCCTCGTCAACTACCGCTACACAAGCGAGGTGTTCACCGAGTTCCAGCAGGCGAAGGCCGGCCCCGGCGAGTACGACTGCCTGTTCATGTACAGCGGCGGCAAGGACAGCACGTACATGCTGGACAAGTTCGCCAACGAGTACGGCAAGCGGGTGCTGGCCTTCACCTTCGACGTGCCCTTCGAGAGCGTGCACGCCGCGCAGAACATCGCGCTCGCCCGGGAGAAGATCCCGGCGACGTTCGTCCTCGACGCCGACGACGACAACATCAAGCTGATGATGCGCGAGGTGTTCAACCGTCCCGCGCCCAAGAAGCCGGGCAAGTACCTCGACGAGAAGCTGCCCTGCGTCTCCTGCCGCACCTTCTTCGTGCTGCGCGCCATCCTCATGGCCTACCGGCAGAAGATCCCCTACATCGCGCTGTGCGCCGACCCGCAGCAGATCCTCACCATGGAGTCCAACGTCCGCGAGATCGTCCGCGACTTCTACCGGACCTTCGGCGAGCGGCTCACCGACACCCTCTTCGGCGGGCAGCTGGAGGAACTGCTCTTCGACGACGACGAGAACCTGCCGAAGATCGTCTTCCCGTTCATCGCGATGCGCCACGACTACGACCCCGACGCGATCGTCGAGGAGCTGCGCGCCAAGGGCCTGTACGAGTCCTCGCCGATGGAGACCCACTGCACCCTGTTCCCGCTCCTGAACTACTACTCGTTCAAGAACTACGACTGCATGTTCTACAAGCTCAACGCGGCCAGCCACGTGCGGTCCGTCAAGCGCAACGCCTCCTACGACCGCAACACCTTCAGCATCAAGTTCCCCCGCTCGCTCGACCTCGCGGACGTCGAGGAGCGGCTCGGCGCCGTGGTCCGGGAGATCGCCGCCGGCGAGGGCGACCGCGACGAGCACGAACGCACCCTGATCGACCTGTTCCAGCGCATGGACGCGGGCGAGGACGCCGCCCGCTTCGTCGCCAGGAGCTTCCTCGACATGCGGTCCGTCGCCGCGGACCTCGGCATACAGCTCGGCTGAGACCCCAGCAGCAACAGGAGACAACCACCATGACCCCTTCCGACTCCGACATCGCCATCGTCGGCATGGCCTGCCGGTTCCCGGGCGCGGACTCCGTCGAGCGGTTCTGGGACGTGCTCAGCGAGGGCCGCGAGACCCTGACCCGCTACACCGACGAGGAACTGCTCGCCGCCGGCGTGCCCGCCGAACGGCTGGCCGACCCCCGCTACGTCCGCGCCGCCCAGACCGTCGAGGGCACCGACCTGTTCGACTCCGAGCTGTTCCAGTTCACCCACGACGAGGCCGAGATCCTCGACCCGCAGCACCGCGTCTTCCTGGAGTGCGCCCTGGAGGCCCTGCAGCGGGCCGGCTACGACCCCGCGCGCACCGACGGGCACATCGGCGTCTACGCGGGCGCCGGCCTCAACACCTACCTGCTGCACAACCTCGGCGAGCGCTACCGGGCCGCGTCCACCGTCGACCACTACCGGCTGATGCTCGCCAACGACAAGGACTTCCTCGCCACCCGGGTCTCCTACAAGCTCGACCTGCGCGGCCCCAGCATGAGCGTCAACACCGCCTGCTCCACCTCCCTGGTGGCCGTGCACACCGCCTGCCTCGCCCTGCTCGGCGGGGAGTGCGACATGGCCCTCGTCGGCGCCGTGCACCTCGCCCCGCCGCGCCAGGGCTACCAGTACCAGGACGGCATGATCTTCTCCCCCGACGGCCACTGCCGAGCCTTCGACGCCGACGCCAGGGGCACCGTCATCGGCAGCGGCGCGGGCGTCGTCGTGCTCAAGCGGCTGTCCGAGGCGCTGGCCGACGGCGACTGGATCCACGCCGTCGTGAAGGGCTCCGCCGTCAACAACGACGGCTCCGGCAAGACCGGTTACACCGCGCCCAGCATCGCCGGGCAGGCCGAGGTCATCGCCGACGCCCAGGACGTCGCCGACGTCGGCCCCGAGAGCGTCGGCTACGTCGAGGCGCACGGCACCGGCACCCCGCTCGGCGACCCGATCGAGGTCGCCGCCCTCACCGAGGCGTTCCGGGAGGGCGGCGCGGAGCACACCGGGTACTGCGCGCTCGGCTCGGTGAAGACCAACATCGGCCACCTCGACACCGCGGCCGGGATGGCCGGCCTGATCAAGACCGCGCTGATGCTGGAACACCGCACGCTGGTGCCGAGCCTGCACTACACCCGGCCCAACCCCGAGATCGACTTCGCGGCGAGCCCCTTCTACGTCAACACCGGCACCACCGACTGGAAGGCCGAGGGCGACCACCCGCTGCGGGCCGGCGTCAGCTCCTTCGGCATCGGCGGCACCAACGCCCACGTCGTCCTCGAGGAGCCGCCGGCCCGCACCGAGGCCGCCCCCGGGCGCGACCCGGAGCTGCTGGTGCTCTCCGCCCGCTCCGCGAACTCCCTGAAGCAGTCCGCCGGAGCGCTCGCCCGCCACCTCAGGGCCCACCCCGGTCTCGACCTCGCCGCCGTCGCCCAGACCCTCGGGCTCGGCCGCCGCGCCCACCCGCACCGGCTCGCCGTGGTCGCCCGCGGCACCCGCGAGGCCGCCATGGCCCTCGCCCTCGGCGACGAGGAGCGCACCCGGCAGGGCGTCGCCGGGCCCGGCGACGCCGGCGCCGTGCTGCTGCTCACCGGCACCGGCGCCGACGCGGCGGACACCGCCGAGCTGTACGGCGCGGTGCCCGCCTACCGGGACGCCGCCGACGCCTGCGCCACCGCCCTCGGCCGGGCCGGCCGGGCCGGGGAGCTGCTCGCCGAAACCGGCCCGCACGCCGCCTTCGCCCACGAGTACGCCCTGGCCGGCGCCCTCACCGCCTGGGGCATCGGCCCGGCCGGCCTCGCCGCGGCCGGCGCCGGAACGGCCACCGCCGCCGCCCTGTCCGGGGCACTCCCGCTCGCCGCCGCCCTCGCCCTGGCCGCCGGGGCCACACCGGAGCGCACCGAGGCGCCCCGTCTGCCCGTGGTCAGCCCGCGCACCGGCCGCTGGATGACCGAGGACGAGGCCCGCGACCCGGCGGCCTGGACCGCCCCGGCCGCCCTGGACGGACCGGACGGACTGGACGCGCTGCTCGCGGACAACGGCCGCTTCGCCCTGCCGCTCACCCCGCCGGACGGCGCCCCCGCCGGCCACGCCCACCTGCTCGGCCTCGCCGCCCAGGCGTGGACGCGGGGCGCCGCCCTCGACTTCGAGGCCGTCCACGCCGGCCGGGACGTCCACCGCGTGCCGCTGCCCACCCAGCCCTTCGAACGCCGCCGGCACTGGGTGGAGCCCGGCGGCCACGGCCCCGCCGCACCGGCCGGCCGGGACGACGACCGGCTGCTGCACCGGTTCGAACCGGACGATCCCGGGCACAACGTGGAGCTCGTCACCGACTACCTCACCGGGGAGATCGGCAAGGTGCTCGGCGGCCGCGACCGGGCCGCCCTCGACACCAACCTCTTCGACCTGGGCCTGGACTCCCTGGTCCTGATCGAGGTCGTCGCCAAGCTCGGCGAGCAGCTCGACTTCGAGGTCCCGGCCACGGCCTTCGTCGAGTTCCCCACCATCCGCTCCTTCGTCGGCAACCTCGCCGAGCTGATGGGCCTCGCCCCGGCCACCGGCGGCGCCCAGGCCGCACCGGCCGAACCGGCCCGTGTCTCCCGGCGCGCCCAGCGGGCCGCGGCCCGGGCCACGGACCGGGCCTGACCCACGGCGGCACCGGACGACCCGCACCGGCCGCCACCCCACCCGGCCCCCCGGCGGCCCCGGCCCCGGCCGGGGCCGCCCCCGGCGGTGAACTCCCGGCCCGCGGCGGCCGGTCGAAGACCTGAGAGAGAGCAACTGTGGACGACAAGCGCAAGCTGCTGCTGAGCCTGCTGGCCGCCCGCGACCCGGGCCAGACCCCGGCGGCAGGCGACGGCGTGGCCATCGTCGGCGTCTCCGGCCGCTACCCGCTGGCCGGCACCGTCGGCGAGCTGTGGGAGAACCTGCGGACCGGCCGGCACTGCATCCGCGAGGTGCCCGCCGACCGCTGGGACGCCGACACCCACTACGACCCCGCCGGCACGCACGGCAGCTACAGCAAGTGGGCGGGGTTCATCGACGACGTCGACAAGTTCGACCCGCTCTTCTTCCAGATCTCACCCGCCGACGCCGAGGCCATGGACCCGCAGGAGCGCCTCTTCCTGCAGACCGCCGCCGCCGTCCTGGACGACGCCGGCCACCCGGCCGCCCGGCTCGCCGCACGCGGCCCGGTCGGCGTCTTCGTCGGCGTCATGAACAACAACTACGAGTGGATGGGCGGCGAGGCGACCGCGCGCGGCGTGCGCACCGACGCCCACTCCAACCACTGGTCGATCGCCAACCGGGTGTCCTACACCTTCGACTTCACCGGCCCCAGCCTCGCCGTCGACACCGCCTGCTCCGCCTCGCTCACCGCGGTCCACCTGGCCTGCGAGAGCATCCGGGCGGGGGAGTGCCGGGCCGCCGTCGCCGGCGGCGTCAACCTGATCCTGCACCCCATGCACCTGCGCATGCTCGCGGACCGCGGGATGATCTCCCACGACGACCGGCTGAAGAGCTTCGGCGCCGGCGCCGACGGCTTCGTGGACGGCGAGGGCGTGGGCGCCGTGCTGCTGCGCCCCCTCGCCGACGCCGTCGCCGACGGCGACCGCGTGCTCGGCGTCATCCGCGGCTCCGCCATCAACGCCGGCGGCAAGACCGGCGGTTACACCGTGCCCAGCGCCGCCGCGCAGGCCGAGGTCATCCGCGGCGCGCTGCGGCGCGCCCGGGTGGACCCGGCCACCGTCGGCTACGTGGAGGCCCACGGCACCGGCACCCCGCTCGGCGACCCCATCGAGATCGCCGGCCTCGCCGAGGCGTTCGGCGGCCGGGGCGGCGCCGAACGCCCCGCCGTCCCGGTCGGCTCCGTGAAGTCCAACATCGGCCACCTGGAGTCGGCGGCCGGCATCGCCGGACTGACCAAGGTGCTGCTCCAACTGCGGCACCGCACGCTGGCCCCGTCGCTGAACTCCGCCCGCCGCAACCCCGGCATCGACTTCACCGGCACCCCCTTCGAGATCCAGCAGTCCCTCGCCCCCTGGACGCCGGCGACGCCGGACACCCCGCTGCGCGCGCTGGTCAGCTCGTTCGGCGGAGGCGGCGCCAACGCCTGCCTCCTGGTGGAGGAGTACCGGCCGGACCCCGCCCGGCAGGCGCCCGACGCCCCGGACGGCGAGCAGTTGCTGGTGCTCTCCGCCAAGAGCGAGGACCGGCTGCGCGCCTGCGCCGCGGACCTGGCCGCCCATCTGCGCCGCACCGGGGAACCGGCGCGCGACGCCGACGCCGCCGGGGCGCTCGCCGAGGCGCAGCGCCTGTGCCTCGACCTCGCCGCGCGCACCGTCGGAGTGCCCGCCGAACACCTCGACCTGGGCACCGACCTGGCCGAGTGCGGGTTCTCCGTCACCGAACGCGCCCGCTACCAGGCGCTGCTCGCCGCCGAACTCGACGGCGAACCCCCCGCCGCCCTCGGCACGGCGGCGACCATCGGCGCCGTCGCCGACGCGTTGGCGGCCGCACGGCGTCCGGCCCCCGCCGCCGCTCCCGCGTCCGGCGCCCCGCGGCTCGCCGACGTCGCCCACACCCTCCAGGCGGGCCGCACCGCCCACGAGTTCCGCCTCGCGCTGCCCGCCCGCCGGCTCTCCGAGGCGGCCGCCGCGCTGGAGGCCTACGCCGCCGGGAAGAGCGACGCCCGGATCACCACCGGCCGCGCCGCCCGCGCCCGGATCGTGCTCACCGGCGCCGAGGCCGAAGCGCTCGAGGAGGCCCTGGACCGGCGGGACCTGACGGCGGTCGCCGAGCGGTGGGTCGCCGGAGCCGACGTCGACTGGTCCCGCGTCACCCCCGCGACGGCCCGGCGGACCGAGCTGCCCGCCTACCCGTTCGCCCGCAAGCGGTACTGGATACCCCGGCCGCCCGCCGTCGCCGCCGAGCCCGCGCCCGAGTCCGCGCCCGAACCCGGCCTGGAACTGCCCGACTTCTACCGCCCGGTGTGGGTGCGCGAGCCCGCCCCCGCCGCCACCGGAGCGCCGGCCGCCGGCCGGACCGTCGTCCTCGTCACCGCCGCCTCACGGTGGCTCGGCGAGGCGGTCGCGGCCCGCGACCCGCTCGCCCGCGTCGACCTGGTCGCGCTCGACGAACAGCCCCCGCAGGCCTGGCTGAAGGCCACCGAGGGCGCCGACCTGGTGATCCACCTCGGCGGCGCGGGCGCCGCCGTCACCGACGCCGTCGGTCTCGGCCAGGCCCGCGAGCACCTTCGGCACGGCCCGCTGTCGCTGTTCCACCTGGCGCGCACCCTCGCCCCCGCCCGGCTCGTCGTGGTCACCAGCGACGTGCACGCCGTCGCGGGCGGCACCGCCGCCAACCCGTTCGCGGCCGGGCTGCACGGACTGCTCCAGGTCGTCGCCAAGGAACGGCCCGACCTGAGCGTGTGCGCCCTGGACTACGCCACCGCAGACCTCGACGGCGACCGGGCCGCCGAAGACCTCGTGGACGCCGTGCTGACCGCCCCCGCCGACCCCGCCGGGCGCACCGTCGCCCTGCGCGGCGGCGTCCGCTACGTCCGCCGCCTCGGCCGGGTCACCCTGCCCGAACCCGGCCCGGTCTTCCGCGACCACGGCGTCTACCTGCTCGTCGGCGGCACCGGGGGCATAGCCCAGGAGCTCAGCCGCCACCTCGCCCGCCGGCACCGGGCCCGCCTGGTCTGGTTCAGCCGGAACGAACCCGGCCCCGCACAGCGCGCCCTCGCCGAGGAGATCCGCGGCCTGGGCGGCGACGCCGTCCACGTCCCCGGCGACGCCTGCTCCGCCGCCGACCTCACCGCCGCCGTCGAGGAGGCGTACCGCCGGTTCGGCGCGCTGCACGGCGTCGTGCACGCCGCCATGGCCTTCGACAACCACCCGCTGGCCGAGCTGGACGAGGCCGCGTTCACCGCCGCCATCGAGGTCAAGACCGTCGGCGCCGCCGCGCTCGCCGCCGCCGTCGCCGGCCGGCCGCTGGACTTCCTCGCCTACTTCTCCTCGGCCGGCTCCTTCGGCAGCTTCGCCGGCAACGGCGCCTACATCTGCGCCTCCGCCACCGAGGACGCCTACGCCCTGTTCCTGCGCGACCGGCTGCCCCACCCCGTCACCGTCGTCAACCAGGGGTACTGGGGCCAGGTCGGCTCCGGCGCCCGGCCGGGCCTCGCCGAGATCTTCGCCGGACTCGGCATCCGCGACTTCGGGCCCGCCGAGGGCATCGCCGCCGTACGGCGCGTCCTCGGCAGCGGACTGCCCCAGGCGATGCCGATCCGCGCCGGCCGGCGCGCCCTGGAGGCCATGGGCCACGACCCGGCCCTGGACGGCGAACTGGCCGGCGGCGGCCACCCCGCCACCCTCGCCGGCGCCGCCGCCGACCTGGCGGCGGGCCCCGGCCCCGACCCCGCCGCCCGGCGCGTCCTCGCCGGGTACGAGGAACTGGAGGCCGTCTCCGCGCCCATGCTGCTCGGCGTCTACCAGCGCATGGGCGTCCTGCGGCGCTCCGGCGAGCGGTACGGCGCCGGTGAACTGCGCACCCGCCTCGGCATCCTCGACCGGTTCGCCCGGCTGCACGAGGCCCTGCTCAACATCCTCACGGCCGCCGGCTACCTCACCCGCGACGGCGACCGCGTCACCGCCACCGCCGCGGTCGACACCGTGGACCAGGCCGAGGCGGCCGGGCGCTGGGAGGCGGAGTTCGACCGGATCGCCGCCGCCCACCCCGACATCGAGCCCACCGTCACGCTCAACCGGCTCTTCCTCGACGCCTACCCGCGCATCCTGCGCGGCGAGGTCGGCGCCACCGAGATCATGTTCCCCGGCTCCTCGATGAAGCTGGTGCAGAACTTCTACAAGGGCAACCCGCTCACCGACTCCTTCAACCTCCTGGTCCGCGACACCGTCCGGCGCTTCCTCGACGCCCGGCTGCCGCAGCTGCCCGCCGGCCGCCGCGTCGAGGTGGTCGAACTGGGCGCGGGCACCGGCGCCACCAGCGAACGCGTCCTGCCCGCGCTGGCGCCGCACGAGGGCCGGGTCGGCTACACCTTCACCGACATCTCGCCCCGCTTCCTCGAACACGGCCGCGAGCGCTTCGCCGAGCAGTACCCCTTCACCCGCTTCCAGGTGCTCAACCTCGAACGCGGCCTGGCCGAACAGGGGTTCACGCCGGCCACCGCCGACCTGGTGCTCGCCACCAACGTCGTGCACGCCACCAGCGACCTGCGGGCCACCCTGCGCAAGGCCAAGGCCCTGCTGCGCCCCGGCGGCTGGCTGGTGCTCAACGAACTGACCTCCGTACGGCCCCTGCTCACCATCGGCGGCGGTGTCCTGGAGGGCTGGTGGGCGTTCGGCGACGGCGAACTGCGGCTCCCGGACTCGCCGCTGGCCTCCCCCGAGGGCTGGACGCGGCTGCTGCACGAGGAGGGCTACGCCCCCGTCACCGCGCTCGGCGCCGACGATCCGGCGCTGGGACAGACCGTGCTGGTCGCCGAGAGCGACGGCGTCGTGCTCACCGCGGACCCGGCCGCCCGCGCCACCGCCCCGGCCCGCGCCGCCGAACCCGGGGCCGGGCCCGCACCCGCCACTGCCCCGGCCGCCGCCGACGCTCCGGCCACCCCGGCCGCCGGCGCCGACGCCGTCGGCGAGCGGCTGCGCGTACTCGTCGAGCGCGTACTGAAGCTGGACGAACGGATCGACCCCGACCGGCCGCTCGCCGACTACGGCTTCGACTCGCTCAGCGGCATGAAGATCGTCGCCGCCGTGGACGAGACGTTCGGCGTCGCCGTGCCGCTCGGCGACTTCTTCGAACGCCCCACCCTGCGCGAGCTGACCGCCCACCTCACCGCCGGCCGGCTGGCCGAAGCGGCGGCCGCCCCGGAGCCCGCCCCGGCCGGCGCCGTACCGGACCGGGCGCCGCGACCGGCCCCGGACGCCGGCCCGGGGGCGGCCAGGGCCGCCGAACTCGTCCTGCGCCCGAGGACCGACGCGGAGCAGTGCACCCACCCGCTGAGCGAGGGCCAGCGCGCGCTGTGGGTCATCGAGCAGATCGCACCCGGCACCTACGCGTACAACCTGCCCCTCGCCCTCTGGCTCGACCGCGACCTCGACGTCCTCGCGCTGCGCACCGTCCTGCAGGACGTCGTCGACCGGCACGACGCGCTGCGCGCGACCATCCGCACCGGCGAGGACGGCACGCCCCACGTCCGGGTCGCGGCCGAACCCGAACTCCCCTTCCAGCAGGTCTTCCTGACCGCCCGCGACGACGACGAGCTGCGCGACCGGATGCGCGCGGAGCTGCGCCGCCCCTTCGAGCTGCCCACCGGACCGCTGGTGCGGGCCACGCTCTACACCCTCGGCGACGGCCGCAACGCCCTGCTGCTCACCTTCCACCACGCGGTCTTCGACGGCGTCTCCATCGCGCTGCTGCTGCGCGAGCTGGAGGACGGCTACCGCGCGGTCCGCGCCGGCCGGACGCCGGACCCGCGGCGTCCCGCCCGCGACTACGCCGGATTCGCCGCCTGGCAGCGCGACCTGCTCGCCGGTGACGAGGGCGCACGGCTGCGCGCCCACTGGACCGAGCGGCTGCGCGGCCGCCGCACCACCGTGCCGCTGCCGCTGGACCGGCCCCGCCCGGCCGTCCCCGGCCACCGCGGGGCGAGCCTGGACGGGCACCTCCCGGCGGACGTCACGGACCGGGCCCGCGCACTGGCGGCGGCGGAACAGACCTCCCTGTTCGGCGTGGTCCTCGCGGCCTGGTTCGCGCTGCTGCACCGCTACGCCGACCAGGACGACATCGCCGTGGGCACCCCCACCGCCGGCCGGCCGCCGAGCGGCTACGACGACGTGCTCGGCTACTTCATGAACATGGTCGTGCTCGCCGAACGCGTCGACGGCGCCGAGGAGTTCCGCGCGCTGCTCGGACGCGTGCACCGGACGGTGCTGGACGCCCTGGAGCACAGCGCCTACCCGCTGATCACCCTCGCCGAGGACCTGCGCCGGGCGGACCCCGAGGCCGGCGCCCCGTTCAACGTCGCCTTCTACTTCCAGAACTGGACGCGCGCCGCCCGGACCGGCGAGGCCGCCGACGCCGTCGTCCTCGGACCCGTCGAAGGCGTCCACCAGGAAGGCGAGTTCGACCTCACGCTCGAGGTGGTCGAACAGGCCGAGGGCTGCCGCTACACCCTCAAGTACGATCCCGATCTCCTCGACGCGGCGACCGTGGCCCGGCTCGGCGAGCACTTCGCCACCCTGCTGGCCGCCGCCGTGGACCGGCCCGGCACCGCCGTCGGCGAACTGGACCTGCTCACCGACGCCGAGCGGGCCCTGCTCGCCCCGCCCGAACCCGCCGACTACCCCGCGGACACCCTCGTCTGGCAGCTCGTACGCCGCCAGGCCGAGGCGCGGCCCGACGCCGTCGCCGTCCGTCACCGCGGCACCGAGCTGACCTACCGCGAGCTCGCCGAACGCGTCGACGCCCTCGCCGCCCGGCTCACCGCGGCCGGCGTCGGCCGCGGCCGCACCGTCGGCGTCCTGCTGCCGCGCGACGCCGGCCTCCCCGTCGCGCTGCTCGCCGTCCAGGCGGCGGGCGGCACCTACGTGCCGCTCGACCCCGCCTACCCGCGCGACCGGCTCGCCTACATGGCCGAGGACGCCAAGCTGCACCTGATGCTGACCCACTCGTCCGTGACCGGCGACCCGGGCGGCGTGCCGCGGCTCGTCACCGACACCGGCGAACAACCGCCCGCGCTGCCCTCACCCGGCCCGGCCGGCCCGTCCGACACCGCCTACGTCATCTACACCTCCGGATCCACCGGCCGCCCCAAGGGCGTGTGCGTCCCGCACCGCGCCCTGACCAACTTCCTGTGGTCGATGGCCCGCGAACCGGGATGCGGGCCGGGCGACACCCTCCTCGCCCTGACCACCGTCTGCTTCGACATCTCCGGCCTGGAGCTGTACCTGCCGCTGATCACCGGCGCCACCGTCGAGATCCTCCCCGCCGAGGACGCCCGGGACGGACTGCGGCTGCGCGAGGCCCTCGAGGCGGGCGCGGCCACCGTCGTCCAGGCGACCCCGGCCACCTGGAGCATGCTGCTCGCGGCCGGCTGGCGGGGCGACGCCCGGCTGAAGGTGCTGTGCGGCGGCGAGGCGCTGCCCGCCGACACCGCCGAGGCCCTGCTCGCCGGGAACCAGGAGGTGTGGAACCTCTACGGGCCCACCGAGACCACCATCTGGTCCGCGGCCCGCCGCCTCGCCCCCGGCGAGCGCGTCACCATCGGCACGCCCATCGCCAACACCACGCTGCACGTCCTGGACGGCTCCCGCAGGCCGGTGCCCACCGGCGTGGCCGGCGAGCTGTACATCGGCGGGCACGGCGTCGCCGACGGCTACCTCGGCCGGCCCGAACTGACCGCCGAGCGCTTCCTGCCCGACCCGTCCGGCGCCGGACCCGACGCCCGCGTGTACCGCACGGGCGACCTGGCGCGCCGCCTCGCGGACGGCCGCATCGAGTACCTCGGCCGGATCGACTCCCAGGTCAAGGTGCGCGGCTTCCGGGTGGAGCTGGAGGAGATCGAGGCGACCCTGCGACGCGTCGAGGGCGTCCGCGAGGCCGTCGTCGTCGCCCGGGGCGGGGCCGCGGGCTCGCACACCCTGCTCGGCTGCTACGTCCTCGACGACGGCGCGGCCGAACCCACCCGCGAGCGGCTCGGCGCCTGGCTGCCCGAGCACATGGTGCCGGAGACCCTGCTGCGCGTCACCGGGTTCCCGCGCACCCTCAACGAGAAGGTCGACCGGGGCGCCCTCGCCGCACTGCCGCTGGCCGAGCTGCGCGCCCGCTTCGGCGCCGGAACCGCGCGGCCGGAGCCGGCGCCCGCCGGGCCGCCCGCCGCCGGAGGCGGCCGGGCGGAACTCGAGGCCGACCTCGCCCGCATGGTCGCCGGCCTGACCGGCCTGCGCCCCGAGGACATCGGCGCGCACACCCCGCTCGGCGAGACCGGCATGAACTCGGTCGGCTTCACCGCGCTCAGCGCCGAGCTGCGCAAGGCGTACGGCATCACCGTCTACCCGACCCTCTTCTACCGCCGCGGCACCCTGCACGCCCTCGCCGACCACCTGCTGCGGGAGCACGCCCACGAGCTGCCGGCCCGCTTCGGCACGGCGGCCACGGACACGGCGGTCCCGGGCAGCGGGACAGCGGGTACGGACAATGGGACGCCGGTCACGGGCACGCCGGTCACGGGCTCGCCGGTCACGGACACGGCGGGCACCGGCGGCGGGACGCCGGGCGCAGGCGGCGCGGCGACGCCCGGGGCGGCCGTGACCGGGGACCGGAGCGCGACCGGCGCCGGGACCCCGGGCGCGCGCGGCGACGGGCGGCACGCCCCGGCCCGCGCCGACGTCGCCGTCATCGGGATGGCCGGCCGGCTGCCCGGCTCCGCCGACCTGGAGGAGTTCTGGGCCCACCTGGCCGCCGGCGACGACCTGGTGGGCGAGATACCCGCCGACCGCTGGGACTGGCGCGACCACCCGCGTTCCCGCTCCCGCTGGGGCGGCTTCGCGCCCGGCGTCGACCGGTTCGACGCCGCGTTCTTCGGCATCTCGCCCCGCGAGGCCGAACTGATGGACCCGCAGCAGCGGCTGATGCTGGAGACGGTGTGGTCGGCCGTCGAGGACGCCGGGTACCGGCCGTCCGAGCTGGCCGGCAGACGCGTCGGCGTGTTCGTCGCGGTCACCAACTCCGACTACCTGGAGGTGCAGCGGGCGGCCGGACGCGGCGCCGAGGGCCACACCCTCACCGGCGCCGCCCTGTCCGTCATCCCCAACCGGGTGTCGTACCTGCTGGACCTGCGCGGCCCCAGCATCGCCGTCGACACCGCCTGCTCCGGCTCGCTGACGGCCGTCCACCAGGCCTGCGCCGCCCTGCGCGACGGCACCTGCGACCTGGCCATCGCGGGCGGGGTCAGCCTCATCCTGGCCCCCGGCGTGTACGAGGCGCTCAGCCAGGGGGAGATGCTCAGCCCCGACGGCCGCTGCAAGGCGTTCGACAGCCGCGCCGACGGCTATGTGCGCGGCGAGGGCGCGGGAGTGGTGCTGCTCAAGCCCCACGACGTCGCCCGCCGGGACGGCGACGCCGTGCACGCAGTCATCAAGGCCGCCGCCGTCAACCACGGCGGCCGGACCACCTCGCTCACCGCCCCCAACCCCGACGCCCAGGCCGACCTGCTCGTCGACGCCTACCGGGGCGCCGGAGTGCCGCTGGACACCGTCGGCTACATCGAGGCGCACGGCACCGGCACCGCGCTCGGCGACCCGATCGAGACCACCGGCCTGAGCACCGCCTTCCGGCGGATCAGGGCCGAGCAGGGCGTCGCGGAGACCGCGCGGCCCTGCGCCATCGGCTCGGTGAAGACCAACATCGGCCACCTGGAGGCCGCCGCCGGCATCGCCGGCCTGTTCAAGGTGGTCCTCGCGCTGCGGCACGGCACGATCCCGGCCAGCCTGCACTTCCGCGAGCGGAACCCCTATCTGGAGCTCGACGGCGGCCCGTTCGAGGTCGCCGCCACCGCCCGGCCCTGGCCGCGTCCGCGGGACGCCGCCGGAGCGGAGCTGCCGCGCCGCGGCGGCGTCAGCTCCTTCGGCTTCGGCGGGGCCAACGCGCACATCGTCCTGGAGGAACCCCCCATGCCGGATGCCCGCGACGACAGCCCGGCCGAGGAGCTGTTCGTGCTGTCCGCCCGCGACGGCGAGGCGCTGCGCCGCTCCGCCCAGCGGCTCGCCGACCACCTCGGGCGGCACGACCTCCCGGCCGCCGACCTCGCCCACACCCTGCAGACCGGCCGCGAGCCCCTGGCGCACCGGCTCGCCGTGGTCGCCGACAGCGCCGCGGGGCTGCGCGCCGAACTGCTGGCGCACCTGGCCGGCCGGCCCTCGGCGGTGCGCACCGGCCACGCGGCCGACGGCCGCCCCGCCGCCCGGACCACCGCCGGACCCGGCGACCTGTGGGGCCTCGCCGCCGACTGGCTGCGCGGCGCCGACGTCGACTGGCCCGCCCTCCACCGGGGCGCCCCCCGCCGCCGGGTCCACCTGCCGGCCTACCCCTTCGCCGGCCCCCGCCACTGGCCGGCCCCCGCCACACCCGCACCCACGCCGACGGCCCCCGCCACACCCGCACCCACGCCGACGGCCCCCGCCTTCGCGACGCCGGGCGCCCACGCCCGTCCAGGCGACCCCGCCCGCCTGCACCCCACCCTCCTGGACGCCGACGTCTCCGCGCCCGGCGAGCACGTCTACGCCAAGACGCTGACCGGGGACGAGTTCTTCCTGCGGGACCACGTCGTCGGCGGCGACCGCGTCCTGCCCGGCGTGGCCTACCTGGAGATGGGCCGGCTGGCCGGTGAACTCGCCGCCGCCGGCGCCCCCGTACGCGGTGTGGACGACCTGGTGTGGGCCGCGCCGGTGCGGCTCCAGGCGGGCCGGGCCGAGCACCGGCTGACCGTCCGGGTCACCGGTGACGGCGCGCACCACTCCTTCGAGGTGTGCGGGGACGGCGTGGGCGCGCCGGTGCACGCCGGCGGCACCCTCCGCCTCGACGCGGCCGGCCCCCGGCCCGCCCCCGCCGACCTGGCCGGCATCCGGGCCCGCTGCCCCCGCGTCACCGCCGGGGCGGACTGCTACGCGGGCTTCACACGGCTCGGCTTCGCCTACGGCCCCTCCTTCCAGGTGATCGAGGAGATCGCCGAGGGTCCGGGCGAGGTGCTGGCCACCTTGGTGCTGCCCGAGGCCCTGCACGCCGACGCGAGCGCGTACGCCTTCCACCCGGCGCTGCTCGACGCCGCCCTGCAGACGGCCGGCCGCCTCGTACCGGGCGCGGGCGACCCCGCGGGCCCGGCGCCGTACCTGCCGTTCTCACTCGGCGCGGCCCGGCTGCACGCCCCGCTGCCGCGGCGGGTGTTCGCCCACGCCACCCCGGCCCCGCGCCCGGCGCCGGACGGTTCGCTCTCCTTCGACGTGGCCCTGCTCGACGAGCACGGCACGGCCGTCGTCACACTCGAGTCCTTCACCCTGCGGGCGCTGCCCACGGCCGGCGCGGTGGCCGCCTTCGAACCCGGCTGGCAGCCCGCGCCCCGGCGCCGCCCGGGCCCGGCCGGCACGGTCCTGCTGCTGGCCCCCGCCGCGGGCACGCCGGACGAGGCCGGACTCGGCGCCGCGCTGCGCGCGGCCGGCGCCGAGGTGCGCCGGATCCCGCTCGGAGCGGACTTCGACGCCGTCGCGGCCGTCCGCGCCGCCGGGGCGGGCCCGGTCCGCGTCCTGCACCTGTCGGCCGGCGAGCCGGAGTGCGACGCGGCGGTGGAGTCCGGCTTCCACACCGCGCTGGCCTTCCTGCGCGCCTGGCAGCTCGACCGACACGACGCGCTGACCTACCTGTACGTCCACCCGGAGCCGGCGGCGTCGCCCGCCGACCCGGCCCTGGCCGGCTTCGCGCGCTCGGTCCGCCTGGAACACCCCGCCATCGCCTTCGGCGTGCTCGCCGTCGCGCCCGGCGCCCCGGCCCGGGACGTCGTCGCCGAACTCCTCGCCGAGGGCGGCCCCGAGACCGAGGCGCGGCTCACCGCGGACGGCCCCGAGCGCCGTTCCTGGCACCGGACCACGCTGCCGGCCGTCTCCGGCTCCGCGTTCACCGGCGCCGGCGCGCACATCGTCACCGGCGGCACCGGCGCGCTGGGCCTGCTCGCCGCCGAGCACATCGCCGCCGCCCGCACCGCGGCCGGGGTGACCGGCGGCGGCCTCGTCCTCGCCGCCCGCACCGCCCCCGACGCCGCGACGCGGGCCCGCGCCGACGCCCTCGGCGCCCGCGTCGTCGTCGCCGACGTCGCCGACCCGCGGGACGTGCGCGCGCTGATCGACGCGGCGCGCGGCGCGTACGGCCACGTCAGCGGTGTCCTGCACGCCGCCGGTGTGCTGCGCGACGGGCTGCTGCGCGGCAAGGAACGCGCCGACGCGGACGCGGTGCTGGCCGCCAAGGTGCGCGGCACCACGCTGCTCGACGAGGCCACCGCGGGCGAGCCGCTGGACTACTTCGTCGTCTACTCCTCGGCCGCGGCCGCGTTCGGCAACGCCGGCCAGACCGACTACGCCTTCGCGGGCGCCTTCCTGGACCGCTTCGCCGAGCGCCGCGAGGAGCGGCGCAGGGCGGGCACCCGCCAGGGCCGGACCCTCTCCGCCGCCTGGCCGGTGTGGTCCGAGGGCGGCATGCGCATCGACGCCAGGGCCGAGGAGTACATGGACCGCGTGCTCGGCATGCGCCCGCTGGCCACCCGGCCCGCCCTGGACGCGCTGGAACGGGCCCTCGCCGGCACCGCCCCGGCCCTGCTGCTCGCCCCCGGCGACCCGGCCCGCGTCCTCACCGCCCTGTCCGGCGGCACGACGGCCCCGGCCCCGGCCGCGCCGCGGCCCGCCGCCGACGCCGCGCCGGGCCCCGATGCTGGCGCGGGCCCCGGCTCCGGTTCGCGCGAGGAGGCCGAGCGGCTGGTCCTGCGGCTGCTGGCGCGGGAGCTGAGGACGCCGGAGGCGGAGATCACCGTCACCGAGCCCTTCGACCGGTACGGCGTGGACTCCCTGATCACCATGAGCCTGATCCGCGGCCTCGAACAGCACGTCGGACCGCTGTCGAAGACCCTGCTCTTCGAGCACGTGACCGTCCGCGACCTGGCCGCCCACCTCGCCGCCGCCCACCCCGCCGCCTTCACCACCGCCCCGCCGGCCCCGCTGCCGCCGGCCCAGGCCCCGGCGCCCGCCGCGACCGTGCCCGCGCCCGCCGCGACCGTGCCCGCGCCCGCCGCGACCGTGCCCGCGCCCGCCGCGACCGTGCCCGCGCCCGCCGCTGCCGTGCCCGCGCCCGCCGCCGCGACCACCGCTGCCGCGACCCCGCCCGCCGCCGTGCCCGTGCCCGCCGTCCCGGCGGCGGTGCCGGCCCCCGCCGGGCCCACCGGCGGCGACGACATCGCCGTCATCGGCGTCGCCGGCCGCTACCCGCGCGCCGGCGACGTCACCGAGTTCTGGCAGAACCTGCGCGAGGGCCGCGACAGCGTCGAGGAGATCCCGGGCGACCGCTGGGACCACGGGGTCTTCTACGACCCGGACAAGTCGGCCACCGGCAGGACCTACGGCAAGTGGGGCGGCTTCGTGCCCGGCGCCGACCGCTTCGACCCGCTGTTCTTCCGGATGTCGCAGATCGAGGCCGAGCACACCGACCCGCAGGAGAGGGTGTTCCTGGAGACCGTCTGGCACCTGCTGGAGGACGCCGGCTACACCCGTGAGCGACTGCGCGGCGGGCGCACCGGCGTGTTCGTCGGCATGATGTACGGCCACTACCAGCTCTACGGCGTGGGCGAGGCGCTGCGCGGCGAGGGCTTCGCCACCTCCTCGTCGTACGCCTCCGTCGCGAACCGGGTGTCGTACTTCTTCGACTTCACCGGTCCCAGCGTCGCCCTGGACACCATGTGCTCCTCCTCGCTGGTCACCATCCACCAGGCCTGCCTGGCCATCCGCAACGGCGACTGCGACGTCGCGGTCGCGGGCGGCGTCAACATCTCCAGCCACCCGGTGAAGTTCCTCCAGCTCGCCCAGCGGGGCTTCCTCGCCGAGGACGGCCGCTGCCGCAGCTTCGGCGAGGGCGGCACCGGCTACGTCCCGGCCGAGGGGTCCGGCGCCGTGCTGCTCAAGCGCCTGGACGCGGCCGTCGCCGACGGCGACCGCGTGCTCGCCGTGGTCAAGGCGTCCGCCGTCAACCACGGCGGGGCGGGCGCCGGTTACAGCGTCCCCAACCCCCGGGCACAGGGCGACCTCGTGCGGTCCGCGCTGGAGCGCGCCGGACTGCGCCCCGGCGACCTCGACTACCTGGAGGCGCACGGCACCGGGACCGCGCTCGGCGACCCGGTCGAGGTCAACGGCATGCTGCGGGCGTTCGAGGGCGACCTGCCCGAGCGGCTGCCCATCGGCTCGGTCAAGTCCAACATCGGGCACGCCGAGTCGGCCGCCGGCATCGCCGCGATCACCAAGGTGCTGCTGCAGATGCGGCACGGCGAGCTGGTCCCGTCCCTGCACGCCGACCGTCTCAACCCGAACATCGACTTCACGTCGACCCCGTTCGAGGTCCAGCGCGAGCGGGCGCCCTGGCCGCGCCGGGTGCGGGAGGACGGCACCGTCCGGCCGCGCACCGCGGGTGTCAGCTCCTTCGGCGCGGGCGGCACCAACGCCCACATCATCCTCCAGGAGCACCTCGGGCCGGACACGCCCGCCCCGGCCGCCCCGGCCGGCGGCCGGCTGGCGGTCCTCTCCGCCCGGGACGCCGGCCGGCTGCGCGCGCAGGCCCGGCGTCTGGCCGGCCACCTGCGCGCGGAGACGGGCGGGGCGACGCCCCAGCAGGTGGCCTGGACCCTGCAGACCGGACGCGAGGCCATGGCCCACCGGTTCGCCGTCCTCTTCGAGGGACTGCCCGAACTCGCTGCGAAGCTGAAGGAGTTCGCGGCCGGCGGCAGCCCGGCGGGCAGTTGGACCGGTGTGGTCGACCCGCGCCGCCCGGCCCCCGGCACCGAGTTGCCCGCGGACCCCGCCGCCCTGGCCGCCGCCTGGACCCGGGGCGAGGGCGTCGACTGGACGGTCCTGCACCCGGCGGGCAGCCCCGGCCCGGTGGCGCTGCCCGGCTACCCCTTCGACGGGGACCGCGTCTGGCTCGCCGCCGCCGACGCCGAACTGGCCGCCCTCACCGGCCGGCCGGCCGACGGCGGCATGCTCCTGACCCGGCGCTGGACGCCCGCCCCGCCCGCCTCCCGCACCGCGCGCCCGGCCCTGACCGCCGTCCTCGCCGCCCCCGGCACAGAGACGCTGGCCGCCCGGCTCGCCGCCGTGCTGCCCGCCGCCGAGGTGCTCACCGCCGACCGGCTGGACGCCGAACTCGCCGCCGACGGCACCCGCTGGGACCGCTTCGACGCCGTCGTCGACCTGGCGGGCTGCGCCGATGCCGGCCCGGCCCCGGACCACACCACGCTGCCCACCTGGCTGCGCTGGCTCCAGCACCTGGTCGACCGCGGCAGCCGCGACCTGCGCGCCCTGCTGGTCACCCGGGTCGCCCCCGACGACACGCCCGGCCTCGGCGGCGCGGCCCGCATCGGCCTGTACCGGATGCTGCAGAGCGAGTACCGCCACGTCCGCTCCCGCCACCTGGAGATCGACGGCGCGGCCGGCGACGAGCGGCTGTGCCGCTGGGTGGCCGACGAACTGAGCTACGACGACGAGCCCGCCGAGGTCGCCTACCGCGACGGCGTCCGGCACCTGGCCCGGCTGGCTGAGGAGCCGGGCGGCGCGGGCGAGGCGCCGCGCTTCCCGGCCGGCCACGTGCTCTGGGTCACCGGCGGCACGCGCGGCATCGGGCTGCTGACCGCACGGCACTTCGTCGCCGCGCACGGGGTGCGCAAGCTGGTCCTCACCGGACGCGAGGAACTGCCGCCGCGTGCCGAGTGGGCCGCGCACATCGCTCAGGACGGCCCGCTGGGCCGCAAGCTCCGCCCGCTGGCCGAACTGGCGGCCCAGGGGGTGGAACTGGAGGTCGTCGCGGTGCCGCTGGAGGAGCGCGAGGCGCTCGCCAAGGCCCTCGCCGACGTCCGCGGACGGCTCGGACCGGTCGGCGGCGTGGTGCACAGCGCGGGCGTCACCGACTTCGAGAACCCGGCGTTCGTGCGCAAGCCGCACTCGGGCGTCGCCCGCGTCCTCGGCCCGAAGGTGTTCGGCCTCGACGCCCTGCTGGAGGTGTTCCGCGACGAGCCGCTGAGCCTGTTCGTCGTGTACTCCTCGGTCGCCGCCGCCGTGCCGGCCCTCGCGGTCGGCCAGAGCGACTACGCCATGGCCAACGCCTACCTGGACGCCGTCGCCCGGCACCGCCCGTACGGGCTGCCCGTGGTCAGCGTGGAGTGGCCGAGCTGGAAGGACACCGGCATGGGCGAGGCCCGCAGCGCCGCCTACCGGGCCTCCGGGCTGGCGGCGCTCTCCGACGAACAGGGACTCGCCCTGCTGGAGCGGGCGCTGGGCAGCGGCGCCAGGGTGGTCATGCCGGTGGTGCCGCGCCCGGACGCCGGCTTCGACCCCGCCCGCCTGACCGCCCGCCGCCTGGACCCGGCCCCGCCCACCGCCACCGCGCCCGCCGCCGTCCCGGCCCCCGCCGGGCCCGCGATCTCGGCCACCGCCCCGGCCACGGAAGCGCCCGCGGTCCCCGGCGCCCCGTTGGCCGCGGCGCCCGCCGCGGGGCCGGACGAGGACGCCCGGGTGCGCGCGGCGGTCGGCGCGGCCGCCTCCTGGCTGCTCGACCGGCTCGCCGAGGAGCTGCGCTTCGACCGGGCCCGGCTCGCCGGCGACGTACCGGTCCAGGACTACGGCATGGACTCGATCATGGTGTCCCAGCTCGTCCAGTCCGTCGCCAAGCGCCTGGACGTCTCCGTCGACCCCTCGGCGCTGCTCGAACACCCGACCGTCGACGCCTTCGCCGGGCACCTGGCCGAGGCGCACCGCACGGAACTCCTGGCCGTCTTCGGCGCTCCGGCGGCGGACACCGGCCCCGCCCCGGCCCCGGCCGGCACCCCGGCGGCCGGCTCCCCGCGCGGCTTGGACACCGCACCGGCGTCCCCGGCGCCCGCGGCCGGTCCGGCGGCGCCGGACATCGCGGTCGTGGGCCTGTCCTGCCGCTTCCCGGACGCCGGTTCCGCCGACGCCTACTGGGAGCTGCTGCGCCAGGGCCGCTCGGCGCTGCGGCCGGTCCCCGACGAGCGCTTCGGCCGCCCGCTCGGTCACCACGCCGGCCTGCTGCCGGGCGTGCTGCGGTTCGACCCGGAGGCGTTCCTGCTCTCCGAGGCGGACGTGGCGGCCATGGACCCGCAGGCGCTGCTGCTGCTCGAAGAGGTGAACAACGCGGTCCACCACGCCGGTTACCGGCCCGCCGAGCTCAAGGGGCGCAAGGTCGGCGTGTACGTCGGCGGACGCGCCACCCACACCCCCGACCCGGACGCGCTGGAACGCTCGAAGAACCCGGTCGTGGTGACCGGGCAGAACTACCTGGCGGCGAACGTCTCGCAGTTCTTCGACTTCCAGGGCCCGAGCCTGGTCGTGGACACCGCCTGCTCCTCCGCCCTGGTCGCGATGGACACCGCCGTCCAGGCGCTGCGGACCGGATCGGTGGAGGCGGCGGTCGTCGCCGGGGTGAGCCTGCTCGCCGACGACCGGGCGCACCAGGTGTTCGGCCGGCGCGGACTGCTGAACCCGGGCCCGGAGTTCCACGTCTTCGACCGCAGAGCCGCCGGACTCGTCCTCGGCGAGGGCGTCGGCGTCGTGGTCCTCAAGCCGCTGGCCGCCGCCCGCGCCGCCGGCGACCGGGTGCTCGCGGTGCTGCGCGGCATCGCCGTCAACAACGACGGCCGCACGGCGGGACCGGCCACCCCCAACCTCCAGGCGCAGAAGGCGGTGATGACCGAGGCGCTCGCCCGCAGCGGCCACGCCCCGGGCGACATCGGCTGGGTGGAGACCAACGGCACCGGGGCCGCCGTCACCGACCTGCTCGAACTCAAGGCGATCGACGGCGTCTACGGCGCCGCCGCGACCCGCTCCTCGCCCGTCGCCCTCGGCTCCGTGAAGCCGAACATCGGCCACCCGCTGGCCGCCGAAGGCATCGCGGCGTTCATCAAGGTGGTGCTGATGCTGCACCACCGCACCCAGGTGCCGTTCCGCTCCGGGCAGCAGCCGCTGCCGCACTTCGACCTGGACGCCTCCGCGCTGTACTTCCCGCGCCAGGCGGCCCCCTGGCCGGCCGCCGCCGAGGCCGCCGCGCTCAACTGCTTCGCGGACGGCGGCACCAACGCGCACCTGCTGCTCGCGCCCGCCCCGGCGGACCACCTCGCCGCCCGCGCCCCGCTGCCCGGCCCGCCGCTCGACCGCAGGACCGTCGTACGGGGCCCCGCCGGACCCGCCGAGTCGACGGCGCCCACCGGACCCGTACCGCCCGCCGAGCCCGCGCCGACGGGCCTGTTCTGGGACACGTACCGGTGAGCGGGACCGGCGGCCAGGGGCCGCTGCCCGTCGTCTTCATGTTCTCCGGGCAGGGCTCGCAGTACTACGGGATGGGCCGGGAGCTCTTCGCCGAGAACGAGGTGTTCCGCGCGGCGCTGCGCCGCCACGACGCCGTCGTGGCCGAGGAGCTGGGCGAGTCCGTGCTCGCCCGGCTGTTCGACCCGGACCGGCGCCGCAACGACCCCTTCACCGACACCCGGCTCACCCACCCGGCGATCGTGATGATCGAACTGGCCCTCGCCGAGACCCTGCGCTCGGCCGGGGTGGAGCCCGACCACCTGCTCGGCTCCAGCCTGGGCGAGTACGCGGCGGCCGCCGTGTCCGGCAGCATCGCCCCTGACGCCTGCCTGCGGCTGCTGGTCCGCCAGGCCGAGGGGCTCGGGGCGGGGCCGCGCGGCGGCATGCTCGCCGTGCTCGCCCGGACCGACGTACTGGACCGGGTGCCGGAGCTGCGGGCCTGCGAGATCGCCGCCCGCAACTACCCCGGCCACTTCGTGGTCGCCGGCACGGACGACGACCTCGACCGGGCCGAGGCCGCGCTGCGCCGCGCCGACGTGCTGCACCAGCGCGTCCCGGTCGAGTACGCCTACCACTCCCGCCTGATGGACGAGGTGCTCGGCGCGTGCCGGGCCTCCCTGGACGAGGCCGAGTTCGCGCCGCCCCGCCTGCCCTGGGTGTCCTGCGTGGACGGGGAACCGGTGGAGCGGCCGGGCGCCGAGCACTTCTGGCAGGTGGCCCGCCGGCCCATCGAGTTCCAGCGCACCATGGACCGGATGCGGGCCCGGGGCGACTTCCTCTACCTGGACCTCGGCCCTTCGGGCACCCTGCACAACTTCGTACGAGGCAACCTCCCGACGGGCACGCGATCGAGGTCGCTCGCCCTCCTCAGCCCGTTCGGCCACGACCCGGGCGTGCTGGACAGGGCGCGGGAACTGGCCGCCCCGGCGACACCGAACCGGGCGAAGACACCAAGGAAGGCACAACGCATGAAGGTCTACGGTTTCCCCGGCCAGGGCTCCCAAGTACGGGGTATGGGCCGGGAGCTCTTCGAGAAGTACCCCGAGCACACCACCACCGCCGACCGCGTGCTCGGCCACTCCCTCGCCGAGCTGTGCCTCGACGACCCCGGGCGGCGCCTGGGCGAGACGCAGTTCACGCAGCCCGCGCTGTTCGCCGTGAGCGCCCTCGGATACCTGGAGCGGCAGGCCGCGGACCCGGTGCCGGCCGACTACCTGGTCGGCCACAGCCTCGGCGAGTACGTGGCCCTGTTCGCCGCCGGCGTCTTCGACTTCGAGACCGGGCTGCGCCTGGTGCAGCGGCGCGGCGCCCTGATGGCCGAGGCCGGCGGCGGCGGCATGGCGGCCGTGGTCGGCCTGGACGAGACGGAGCTGCCGCGGGTGCTGGCCGAGGCGGGCATCGAGGACCTCGACATCGCCAACCACAACGCGCCGGACCAGCTCGTCGTCTCCGGCCCGCGCGAGTCCGTCGAGGCGGCCCGCGCCGCCGTGGAGGCCGCGGGCGCCCGAGCGGTGCGGCTCAACGTCAGCGCCCCCTTCCACTCCCGCTACATGCGCGCGACGGCCGAGGAGTTCGCCCGCTTCCTCGACGGGTTCACCCTGCGGGCGCCCGCCGTGCCGGTGCTGGCCAACGTGGACGGGCAGCCGTACGACCCGGACGCGGTCAAGGAGACGCTGACCGCGCAGATCGTCTCGCCGGTCCGCTGGACCGACACGGTGCGACGGCTGATGGGCCACGGCGACTTCGACTTCGTGGAGATCGGGCCCGGCCGAGTGCTGACCAACCTGGTCGCGAAGATCAGGAACACCGCGCAGCCGCTGCCCGCCCCCGCCCCGCGCCGCGCCCCGGCGCCCGAGCGGCCGGCCCCGGCGTCCCCGGCCGCGACCCCGGCGGCCGCCGCACAGGCGCCGGACACCGCCGCGGACACCGCCGTGGCCGCCGCCGCGGTCACCGCCGACACCCTGGGCGCCGCGACCTTCCGGGAGCGGTACGGCCTGCGCCGTGCCTACCTGCTGGGCTCCCTGTACGGCGGGATCTCCGGCCGCCAGATGCTGGGCGCCGCCTCGAAGGCCGGCCTGCTCGGTTTCCTCGGCACCGGGGGGCTGACCCTGGAGGAGATCGACGGCAGGCTGCGCGAACTGGCCGGCGACCTCGGCCTCGGCGGCGCCTTCGGCGTCAACCTGCTCTACCGGCACGGCGCCCCGCAGGAGGAGTCGGCGCTGGTGGACCTGCTGCTGCGGCACGGCATCGACCTGGTGGAGGCCTCCGGCTTCCCGCTGATCACCCCGGCCCTGGTGCGGTTCCGGCTCAAGGGCGGCCGGATCATCGCCAAGGTCGGCCGCACCGACGTGGCCGCCGAGTTCCTGGCCCCGCCGCCCGAGCGGCTGGTCGCCAGGCTGGTGGAGACCGGTGAGGTCACCGCCGAGGAGGCACGCGCCGCGGCCGGCCGGCCCATGGCGGACGACCTGTGCGTCGAGGCCGACGGCGGCTGGCTGACCAGCAGCGCCGACCTGCTGACCCTGCTCCCCGCGGTGCTGCGGTTGCGCGACGGCGCCGCCCTGCCCGGCGAGCGGGTGCACGTGGGCTGCGCGGGCGGCCTCGGCACCCCGGAGGCGGTGGCGGCGGCGTTCCTGCTCGGCGCGGAGTTCGTGCTGACCGGCTCCGTCAACCAGTGCTCGGTCGAGGCCGCCACCAGCGCCGAGGTGAAGGACGTCCTGCAGGCCGCGCGCGAGTACGACGTGGACACCGCGCCGTGGGGTGAGCTGTTCGAGTTCGGCACCCGGGCCCGCTACCTCAAACGGGGCCTGTTCTTCCCGGCGCGGGCGACCCGGCTGCACGAGCTGTGGCGCCGGCACGTCTCGGCGGCCGAGCTGGACGACGAGACCAAGACCCAGATCCTCGACCGCTACCTGGGCGGCGCGCACCCCGCGCCCGGGGCGCCCGGCGCGGACCCGAAGCAGGAGCTGGCGGATTTCTTCCGGGCCTACTTCACCCGCGGCTTCCGGCTCGCGGTGACCGGCGACGACCGGCACCGGGTTGACTACCTGGTGCACTGCGGACCGGCGATGGGCGCCTTCAACCAGGTGGTCGAGGGCACCGGCCTGCAACAGTGGTCCGCGCGCACGGTGGAGGCCGTCGCCGACACCCTGATGGAGGGCGCGGCCGCCCACCTCACCACCCGCCTGAACGCCTTCCACCGGACCAGCTGACACCTCGGCGCCCGGGCTGGTCCGGCCCAGCTCGATCCGGTCCAGCTCGATCCGGTCCAGCTCGATCCGGCCCAGCTCGGTCCGGTCCGGCTCGCTCTGTCCGGCCCGGTCCGGCTCGGCCCGGCTCGGCTCGCCTGGCCCGACTCGGTCCGGCCTGGTCCGGCTCGGCCCGGCCCGGCGGTGCCCGGGGCCGCCCGGGCACCCCGCCCCCGTACGGGCCGCCCGCGAACCCGGCGCGCGGCTGCCTATGATCGCTGCCCGGGGCACCCGACCCGCGCGCCGGAGGAGAGGGACAGCACGATGGTGAACCACGAGGCCGCGGTGCTCGACGACCCGGTGGGCGCCTCGCTCCGCGGCCACCACGCCCATCTGGCCCGCCGGCTCGGCCGGGCCGCCGGCTACCTGCCGGACGTGGCGACGTTCTGTGCGGTCCCCGCCGACCCCGGCCCGGCGGAGTGGGCCGACCTGGCCCGGCTGCTCGGCCCCGGTCAGCTCGCCGACCTGTTCAGCCGCCCGGTCACCCCGCCGCCGGACTGGGAGCCGGTCTTCACCCTGGAGGGCCGCCGGATGACCTGGTCCGGCACCGGCCCGTCCGGTCCGGCCGGGCCCGACGCGGCGACCGGCGTGGTCGAACTGGGCCCGGAGAGCGTGCCCGAGATGCTGGACCTCGTCGAGCGGACCCGGCCCGGGCCGTTCCGGCCGCGCACCCCGGAACTCGGCACCTACCTGGGCGTCCGCGACGACGGCAGGCTGGTGGCGATGGCGGGGGAGCGGCTGCGGCCCCCGGGCTGGACCGAGATCAGCGCCGTCTGCACCGCTCCCGAGGCACGCGGCCGGGGACACGCCGCCCGGCTGATCGAGGCGCTCGTCGCGCGCGTCCTGGCACGCGGCGAACGTCCCTTCCTGCACGTGGCGGAGGCGAACACCGGCGCGATCGCGCTCTACGAGCGCCTGGGGTTCACGACCGGCGAGTATGTGACCTTCCGCGGGTTCCGCACCCCGTGGCCGCATGATTCACGACCGGCGAGTATGTGACCTTCCGCGGGTTCCGCACCCCGTGACCACCCCGGCGTTCCCGGCGGGGCGCCTCACCCTGGCTTCCGCGCGGCGCGGTGCGCGGGCTCGGGGGCGATCAGGGCGGCGGTCGTCAGGGCGGCCCAGCCCAGGGCCGTGACAGCCGCCCCGGCCCGGCGGACCCTGCCGGGGAGCGCGGTGCCGAAGAGGACGGCGTCCCCGATGTCCGAGGCGATACGCACGGCGGAGGCCGTGACCAGCGCCGGGCCCCGGGGCGCGACGGCCATCGAAAGACCGCTCACCGCGTCCCGCACCGCCAGCGGGCGCAGCACCGTCTCGGTGCGCGGGCCGACCTCGCCGTCCGGGCCGGTCAGCCCGCAGGGCCGGGCGAGCAGCCCCGGCCGGCGGGCCGTCGCGGCTCCGTAGGCGAGTGTCGCCGCCCCGATGATCCGCAGTAGTCCGGTGCGCACTGTCGACACCTCCACACGTCGGCCACCTGTGAGTCCGCCGTCCGGGTACCCGCGCCGCCCCGGCTCAGCCGCGCGCCGGCCGCGGGCGGGCCCGGGGCCTCACGCCGCCGCCGTCAGCGCCGTCGCGGTGGCGATCGCGGTGTCGGCGCGGGCGTGTATGACCAGCCGGGTGCCGTCCGGGTCGGCGTTCGCCTCGAGCAGCCGCCGCACGGGGGCGCTGTGGGCGGCCACCGACATCACCAGACCGAGCCGGCTGCACAGCCGGTGGCTGCGCAGCACCGCGCCGACCGCCGCGTCCGCTTCCGCGTCGTCGCCCAGGACGACGACGAGCGAGACCGGCCTGTGCCCCTCGACCAGGGCGCCGATCCGTTCGTGCAGTGCCGTCCGGCCGCCGGTGCCGGGATCGTCGTGCACCGTGACGACGAGCACGCCCCGGTCGAGTGAGTGGGACATCCCCACGGCTGTCCATCTCCCCTCTGAGACCAAAAGGTTCATATTCGGACTACCCGGATACGAAGGGGTGATGCGGCCTGTTTCCCGTGCGGATCGCCGCGACCGCCGCGGACTCACCGCCCAGGCGCCGTGTCCCGCCGCTGCCCGAACGCCCGCAGGATGCCCTCCGCCGCCAGGGTCGCCGTCAGCGT
The DNA here is from genome assembly GCF_007176755.1 of Streptomyces sp. 1-11. Lineage (GTDB taxonomy): Bacteria > Actinomycetota > Actinomycetes > Streptomycetales > Streptomycetaceae > Streptomyces. The sequence goes on along the minus strand of NZ_BJTV01000004.1, from coordinate 487,972 downwards.
GCCCTCCCGGACGCGCTGTTCGAGCGCCGGGGCGGCCTCGCGCACGGCCGGATCCGCGTGCAGCCGGCCCAGCAGCTCGTCCCGGACCATCGACCAGGTCCAGTGGACCTGCTGGTCCCGCCGCTTCGCGGCCAGCCGGCCGGTGGAGTCCAGCAGCGTCCGGTGCTGCTCCAGCCGCTCCCAGACCACGTCCAGGCCGGCCGACTCACGGGCGCTGCAGCTCAGCACCGGCGGGGTCCAGAACGCGTCCTTGCCGTGCATCAGACGCAGCGCGCCCGCCAGTTCGCGTGCCGCCGCCCGCGCGTCCCGCTCGTGCGGGCCGTCGGCCTTGTTCACGGCGATCACGTCGGCCAGCTCCAGCACGCCCTTCTTGATGCCCTGGAGCTGGTCGCCGGTGCGGGCCAGGGTGAGCAGCAGGAAGGAGTCGACCATGTCGGCGACCGCCGTCTCCGACTGACCGACGCCGACGGTCTCCACCAGGATCACGTCGTACCCGGCGGCCTCCATCACCACCATCGACTCCCGGGTGGCCTTCGCGACCCCGCCCAGCGTGCCCGCGCTGGGGGAGGGCCGCACGAAGGCGTCCGGGTCGACCGCGAGGCGCTCCATCCGGGTCTTGTCGCCCAGGATTGAACCGCCGGTGCGGGTGGAGGAGGGGTCCACCGCGAGCACGGCCACCCGGTGGCCCTGCGAGGTCAGCAGCGTGCCGAACGCGTCGATGAACGTCGACTTGCCGACCCCCGGCACGCCGCTGACGCCGATCCGCCGCGCCCGGCCGCTGTGCGGGAGCAGCTCGGTGAGCAGCTCCTGCGCCAGCGCCCGGTGCTGCGGGCGGGTGGACTCCACCAGCGTGATGGCCCGGGCCACCAGGGCCCGCCTGCCGTCGAGCACACCCTTCACATACGTGTCGAGATCGATCGCTGCCATACGCGGCTACAGCTCGTGGCCGAGGCCGGCCGACAGCCGCTTCACCAGGTCGTACGCCGCGTCCGGGATCACCGTCCCGGGCGGGAACACGGCCGCGGCGCCCATCTCCAGCAGCGTCGGCACGTCCTGCGGCGGGATCACCCCGCCGACCACGATCACGATGTCCTCGCGGCCCTCCTCGGCGAGCTTCTCCTTCAGCGCCGGCACCAGCGTGAGGTGGCCGGCGGCCAGCGAGGACACCCCGACCACGTGCACGTCGGCCTCGACCGCCTGCCGGGCGACCTCCTCCGGCGTCTGGAACAGCGGGCCGACGTCGACGTCGAAGCCCAGGTCGGCGAAGGCGGTCGCGATCACCTTCTGGCCGCGGTCGTGGCCGTCCTGACCCATCTTGGCCACCAGGATGCGCGGCCGGCGGCCCTCGGCCTCCTCGAAGGAGTCCACCAGGGCGCGGGTGCGGTCCACGGACGGCGACTGGCCTGCTTCGTTGCGGTACACGCCGGAGATCGTACGGATCTGGCTCGCGTGCCGCCCGTACACCTTCTCCAGGGCGTCGGAGATCTCCCCGACGGTCGCCTTGGCGCGGGCCGCGTGCACGGCCAGCTCCAGCAGGTTGCCGTCGCCGCCGGCGGCCCGGGTGAGCGCGTCCAGCGCGTCCCGGCAGGCCTGCTCGTCCCGCTCGGCGCGCAGCCGCCGCAGCTTCTCGATCTGCTGGGCGCGCACCGAGGAGTTGTCGACCTTCAGGACCTCGATCTGCTCGTCGCTGTCCACCCGGTACTTGTTGACGCCGATCACCGGCTGGCGCCCGGAGTCGATGCGGGCCTGGGTGCGGGCCGCCGCCTCCTCCACGCGCAGCTTGGGGATGCCGGCGTCGATGGCCTGCGCCATGCCGCCCGCCTGCTCCACCTCCTGGATGTGCGCCCAGGCCTTGCGCGCGAGGTCGTACGTCAGCCGCTCCACGTACGCGCTGCCGCCCCACGGGTCGATGACCCGGGTGGTGCCCGACTCCTGCTGGATGAGGAGCTGGGTGTTGCGGGCGATGCGGGCCGAGAAGTCGGTGGGCAGCGCGAGGGCCTCGTCGAGGGCGTTGGTGTGCAGCGACTGGGTGTGGCCCTGGGTCGCCGCCATCGCCTCGACGCATGTGCGCGTCACGTTGTTGAACACGTCCTGCGCCGTCAGCGACCAGCCCGAGGTCTGCGAATGCGTGCGCAGCGACAGGGACTTGGTGTTCTTCGGCTCGAACTGCGCGACCAGCTTGGCCCACAGCAGCCGGGCCGCGCGCAGCTTCGCGATCTCCATGAAGAAGTTCATGCCGATCGCCCAGAAGAACGACAGCCGGGGCGCGAACGCGTCCACGTCCAGACCGGCCTCGCGGCCCGCGCGGATGTACTCCACACCGTCCGCGAGGGTGTACGCCAGCTCCAGGTCGGCCGTCGCCCCCGCCTCCTGGATGTGGTACCCGGAGATGGAGATGGAGTTGTAGCGGGGCATCCGCTGCGAGGTGTACGCGAAGATGTCGGAGATGATCCGCATCGACGGCTTCGGCGGGTAGATGTAGGTGTTGCGGACCATGAACTCCTTCAGAATGTCGTTCTGAATGGTTCCGGCCAGCTTCTCGGGCGGTACGCCCTGCTCCTCCGCCGCCACGATGTACAGCGCCAGGACGGGCAGCACCGCGCCGTTCATCGTCATCGACACGGTCATCCTGTCCAGCGGGATGCCGTCGAAGAGCTGCCGCATGTCGAGGATCGAGTCGATGGCCACGCCCGCCATGCCGACGTCACCGGTCACCCGCGGGTGGTCGCTGTCGTAGCCCCGGTGCGTGGGCAGGTCGAAGGCGACCGACAGGCCCTTCTGGCCGGCCGCCAGGTTGCGCCGGTAGAACGCGTTGGACTCCTCGGCGGTGGAGAAGCCCGCGTACTGGCGGATCGTCCAGGGCTGGTTGACGTACATCGTCGGGTACGGGCCGCGCAGGTACGGCGCGATGCCCGGGAACGTGCCGAGGAAGTCCAGGCCCTCCAGGTCACTGCCGGTGTACAGCGGCTTGACCCCGATGCCCTCCGGGGTCTCCCACAGCGGCTCCTCGCTCCCGGTCGCCCGCTTCACGGCCGTGCGCCACTCCTCGGCGCTGCCGTCGGCGGCCGGCGTCCCCAGCTCGATGCCGGCGAAGTCGGGGATTCCCATCAGGACACTCCCATGCGGTCGAGGGTCGCGGACAGCACGTCGATGGCGTCGCAGCCCGCGAAGACGTACGAGTCGACGCCCGGGTGCTCGGCCGGGCGGCCGGCCAGGAACACGTGCCGGGCGCCGGCCGCGCGCAGCGACTCGGCGGCCTGCGCGGCCCGTTCGGCGTAGAGCGCGTCGCTGGAGCACAGCACGGCCTCGGTGGCCCCGCTGTCCTCGAAGGCGCCCCCGGTGACCGGCTCGATGCCGCCCGCCTGGAACAGGTTGGCGGCGAACGTGGAGCGCGCGGTGTACTCGGCGGGGGAGCCGAGGGTGGCCAGGAAGATCCTGGGCCGGGAGCCGGTCGCGGCCAGGTGCGCGTCGGAGCGGGCGCGCAGCGCCTCGAACGCCTCGTCGCGGCGCACCCGGGGCAGTCCGCCGGACGGCGGCTCGGGCGCGGGCTCGCGCTCCACCGGCTTCTCGCCCAGCAGCGGGAACTCGCTGACGCCGGTGATGGGTTCGCGCCGCTTGGCGAGCTTCTTGGAACGCTCCGCCCAGGTCGTCGCCAGGTCCGTGCGGATCCGGCCCGAGCGCAGGCAGGCCGCCTGGCCGCCGTCCCGCTCCACGGACCGGAAGTACGCCCAGCCGGCCTGGGCGAGTTCCTCGGTCAGCCGCTCCACGTACCAGGAGCCGCCCGCCGGGTCGATCACCCGGGCCAGGTGGGACTCCTCCATCAGGATCGTGGAGGTGTTGCGCGCGATACGGCGGGCGAACGCGTCCGGCAGGCCCAGCGCGTGGTCGAACGGCAGCACGGTCACCGCGTCGGCGCCGCCGACCCCGGCGGCCAGCGTGGCCACCGTGGCGCGCAGCATGTTCACCCACGGGTCGCGGCGGGTCAGCATCACCGGCGAGGTCACCGCGTGCTGGACCTGCGCGCCCGCGCCCGGCGCCCCGGCCACCTCGGCGACCCGCGCCCACAGCCGGCGGGCCGCGCGCAGCTTGGCGACGGTCAGGAACTGGTCGGCGGTGGCCGCGTAGCGGAACTCGAGCTGGGCGCAGGCCGTCTCGACCGGCAGCCCGGCCTCGGTCAGCGCCCGCAGGTAGGCCACGCCGGTGGCGATGGAGGCGCCCAGCTCCTGCGCGGCCGAGCCGCCCGCCTCGTGGTACGGCAGCGCGTCCACGGTCAGCGCGCGCAGGCCGGGATACGTCCCGGCGCAGCGCCCGGCGAGGGCGGCGAAGGGGGCGACGTCCAGCGGGACGCCGGTGCGGGCCTCGTGGCCGAGCGGGTCGCCGCCGAGGCCGCCGCGCACCGCCCCGGGATCCACGCCCCTCGCCTCGTACAGCCGCAGCAGCGCCTCGGCGGCCGCCTCGGTGTCGCGGCCGGCGTCCAGCACGACCGGGGCCAGGTCGAGGTACACGCCGTCGAGCGCCCGGTCCAGTCCGGAGACCGGGATGCCGCCCTCGCCGAGCACCAGCCACAGCGAGGTGACGCCGTTCTCCAGGTCGGCCAGCACCGCGCCCTCCGCGCCGCCGCCGAGCGCCGTGTGCCGCTGCCGTACGTCCCAGCCGCCGGCCGTGCCGCCCTCGGGGCGGCCGCCGCGCACGTAGGGCGCGAAGCCGGGCAGGCCGGGGTCGGGCGCGGCGTCGCGCGCGGTGTAGAGGGGCCGGGTGCGCAGCCCGTCCTCGAGCGTCGTGGACAGGGCGTCCTCGACTGCCGCGCCGGAGACTTCCTTGCCCGACTTGCGCAGCACACCCTCGACCAGGCGGTGCCACTGCTCGTGCGTCGCGTCAGGGAACTCGGCGGCCAGTGAGAGCCCGTCGTCAGGCAGGACCGTCATGCTCGGATGCTAGGGCAGGGCGCTCATGTGACAGCAGAGCGAGAGCTGTGACGTTTCCCTCTCTGCGGCTGTGACCTGCACCTCGCCCGGCCCCGGCGGCCCGGTTTCCTACCGTTCGGGTGACTGCTCACGGCCCAGGTCGGCCGGCCGCAGGTCCCGGGTGGACAGCGTCTGCGGGTCCCCGGTGAAGGCGCGCAGGCGGAACCGGGCGCCCGCCTGCGCCGGCAGCGCGAACCTGCCCGACGGGGCGCGCAGTTCGACGGAGGCCGTGGTGTGCGCGGCGATCGTGGCCGGACCGCGCGTCAGCGACCAGTATCTGCTCGCCCCGTGGCTGGTGGTGAGCATGTAGTGCGGGGTGAGCGCGGTGCCGCCGGTGTTGGTCACCCGCAGGCTCAAGCCGGACAGCGACTGCGCCGTGGCCCGCCGGGCCGCCGTGACGTCCATCCGCAGCGGCGGCCGGCCGGTCGCCGCGAGGGCCGCGCTCACCAGCGCGGGCAGCACCAGCAGCGCGGCCGCGCCGGCCAGCGCGAGCCGGCGGCGCGGGCCCCTGAGCCGGCGGGGGCGCGGCTGCCAGGCGTTCGCGAAGTCCGGCAGCGGCACGGTGACCGCCGCCGCGAGCCACAGCGGGGTCATCATCAGGTAGTAGCCGTCCTGGGACCGGGTCGCCAGCCAGAAGGCGCACCAGGGCAGCACCGTCGCCGCCGGACCCAGCCGCCGTACGAACAGCACGTACAGCGCCAGCAGCGCGGCGGCCAGCAGGACGCTGGCGTGGCCGTACCAGTCGAGGCGGTCGCTGCCGTGCGTGAAGTACAGCGAGACGTCCACCAGGCCCTGGCCGTGCAGCACCGCGCCCTGGGTGAGGGGCAGCGCGACGCCGTCGAGCCAGGGACCCGGTTCGCGCACCATGAAGTAGGCGTTGAGCAGCAGCCAGGTCGCCCCGGCGATCCCCAGAAGCCGCGCGCAGACCGCGGTGGCCGCGCGTCCGCCCAGTTCGCCGCGGCGCACCGCGTGGATGCCGGCGAGCAGGAAGGGGGCGACGAACCACGGCAGTTGCTGGGTGGCGCAGGCGGCGCCCAGGCACACGGCCCGGGCGATGCCCGGCGTGCCGAGCCGGCCGCCCCTGCCGATGCGGGACCAGCCCACCACCACCGGGATCAGCAGCACCATCGCCTCGATCGCCGGATAGCCCGAACGGGCGTACCCCGGCAGGAAACCGAAGCCCAGGCACGCCATCGTCGCCGCCGAGCGGTAGGGCGCCGGCAGCATCCGCCACAGCAGCACCGCACCGGTGAGCAGGGCGACCGTCGCCGCCGCCGTCGCCGGGGCGCCGCCGCCGCCCACCCACAGCAGGGGCGCGGCCAGCAGCGGGGCCAGCGGGGGATAGCCGTACGTGAAGTCGTACCCCCCGTCTATCGTCGGCGTCACGGCGACGTTCGGGCCGTGGAACAGCCATGGCCAGGGCTGCCCGTAGACCGCGTGCCCGGCGACCAGTTCGCGCGCGGCCTGGGCGGTGAGCATCGCCTCGTCGCCACCGGCGTGGTTCAGCCACCAGGCGCAGCCGGTGAGCGTGAGCGCGGTGAGCAGCACCATGAGGTCGACCCGGGCCAGCGAGCGCGTCCGGCGGACCGTCAGCGCGAGGACCCCGCCGGCCAGGATCGAGACGTAGCAGACCGACACCACCGCCGTGACGAAGAGGTTGTGGGTCGCTGCCTGGGACCACAGTGACCGGGTCCCGATGAACAGGCTCACGTCGGCGAGCAGGGTCAGGACCCGGTGCCACTGCGCGGGGCCGCGGACTTCTTCGGTGTGACGTCCCGGGGCGGTGGACACCGCCGGCCGTGTCCACCGCCCGGGTGCCACCTGCTGAGTTTCTGCCAAGTGCACGGCACCGGACGCTAGTGGCGGCCGGTGAGTGAGGCGGGGAACGACATGAAGAGACCGGTGTGAGGGCGGTAAGAAGGGGTTTTTTCGTACATGTGCCCCATGGAACAGGACGCTTGAGCGGTCGCGCAGTGTGTCGTTGTTGGGCTGAACGGGTGACTTGGCGTAAGAATTGGCTGGTGCAGGCAATTGGTACGAGTCAGGTCAGGGGGAGCCGGTGAGCCGTTACGACGTCACCGATGAACAGTGGGAGGGGCTCGCCCAGGTCGTGCCGCTGCGGGGCCGGGACGCCTGGCCGTCCGCGGTGGGCCACCGCTCGCTGCCGGACGCCGAGACCGAGACGCGCCGCCGCTTCGTGGTCCTGCGGGTCGACGTCTTCGCCGACGCCCGGGAGGTCGCCGAGACGCTGATGGCCGGGGTGCCGGTGCTGCTGGACCTGTCCGGCGCGGAGGGCGACGTCGCCAAGCGCGTCCTCGACTTCAGCACCGGTGTCGTCTTCGGCCTGGGCAGCGGGATGCACCGGGTCGACCGCAACGTCTTCCTGCTGACGCCGCCCGGCACCGAGGTCAGCGGGCTGATGGAGGGCGCGGGGATGGCAGGCGGCTGAGCCGCCCGCACGCGGCGCGCGGGCGCTCCCCCGATCGTAGGAAGGTGCGGCGGGCAAAACGGTTCGCCGTCCCGGCGGAGGCCTAACGTCCACATATGGCCGTCCCACCCGTGTCCACCTGTTCCGCACCGACCTCCGCATCCCTGGAACCGCCCGCCGCGCCGCCCGGGCCGCCGCCCGCCTCCGCGGACGCCTCCCACCGGGTGCCGGGGCAGGGCGGGTTGCTCGCGGGCGGGCCGGGGGAGCGGTCCGCCGGCGCTCTCGACGTGCGCGCCCGGGTGACCGAGCTGCGGCTGTCCGCCTTCGCCGGGCACCGGCGGGCCGCGTTCCCGCTGGGCGCCGTCACCCTGTTCGCCGGGCCCAGCGGGTCGGGCAAGTCGACCGCGCTCGCGGCGTACGAGGCGCTCGCCCGGCTAGGCGGCGGGGCGCCGCTCGAGGAGGTGTTCCCGGAGCCGGCGGCCTGGGTGCCGGAGCGGGCGCGGCCCGACGCGCAGCGCCGGCGCGGCTTCCGGATCGGCTGCACGGCCGACGGCGCCGAGGGGCCGGTCCGGCTGGACGTCGCCGTGCAGGCCGAGCCGGAGCTGCGGATCGTGGGCGAACGGCTCACCGCGGACGGCGTGGTCCTGCTGGAGACCGCCCTGCGCGACCCGGGCCGCCGGGCGGTGCAGGCCGCCTGGCACACCGCGGGCGCCTCCCCGGTGACCCGTGCCCCACTGCCCGACGACCGGCTCGGCACCCCGCTGCTGCCGCTGCGGGTGGCCGGCAAGACCGACGGGCAGCGGCGGGTGCTCGCCGCCGCCGAGCAGACGGTCGTCGCCCTGCGCTCGGTCTTCGCCTGCGACCCGCGCCCCGAGCGCATGCGCGCCCCCGTCCCCACCGGATCGGGACGGCTGCTGCCCGGCTGCGACAACCTCGCCGACGTGCTGTGGCGCACCCGGTCCGAGTGCGGCCGCCGGCACGCCCTGCTCGTCGAGACGCTGCGCGGCGGCTGCGCGGGCCCGGTGGCCGACCTGGCCGCCGAACCACTGGCCGACGGCACCGTCGGGGCGCTGCTCGACCGCGGCGACGGCTTCCGCACCGAGCTGGCCCGGCTCGGCGACGGCGAGCTGCGCTACGTCGCGCTCGCCCTGGTGCTGCTGACCGGACCCGGCGTGCTGGCCGTGGACACACCCGGCGAGGTGCCCGACGCGCTGCGCACCCTCACCGTGCTCACCGACGGCTTCGACCGCGGCCTCGACCCCGCCCAGCGGCGCGCGCTGCTGCTGACGGCGGCCCGGATGGGCGAGCGGGGCCACATCCGCTGCGTGGGCGCCGTGAGCGACGCCTCCTGGGCCGTGGGGACGGAGGGCGTCACCGTGGTACACCTGAGGCCGTGACGGAACACCAGGACCTGGCCGGACTCCAGCGCAGACTGGCCGAGTTCGCCGCCGCGCGCGACTGGCAGCCCTACCACACCCCCAAGAGCCTGGTGTCCGCGCTCAGCGTGGAGGCCTCCGAACTGGTCGAGATCTTCCAGTGGCTGACGCCCGAGGAGTCGGCCCGGGTGATGGACGACCCCGGCACCGCGCACCGGGTCCGGGACGAGGTCGCCGACGTCCTCGCCTACCTGCTGCAGTTCTGCGAGGTCCTCGGCGTCGACCCGCTGGCCGCGCTCTCCGCCAAGATCGACCGCAACGAGCGGCGCTTCCCGGCGCCGGGGCCGGGCGCCGGCGACTGACGGAGTGTCATCCTCCGCTATCACTCTGTGGAGTCGCATCGCGCCCCGAATCCGAATTGTTGTCCACAATTTCCCGTCTTCCTCTGGCTTTACGTCTCAGGGACCCTCACTCTGGGTAGTGAACAGGGAAGTTCACGCGGGCGTGCGAGGACGCACGGCGGACTGGACGGGGGCAGCGCATGGATGCGGTGCGACTCATCGGGACGAGCAGGCGGGCCCTGGCCCTGGGCGCCGACCGGCCCGAGATCATGGCCGAGGTGTGGCAGGCGCAGGCCCTGGCCCAGGCGATCGGCAGCCGCCTCGCGGTGTCCGGCCCGCCGGAGCTGCGGGGCGAGGCACTGGGCCTGACCGAACTGGCGGGCCGGGGCTGCGGCGTCCTGGACGCCCCGGAACTCGACCCGGGCGACCTGCGCGCCGCCCAGCTCACCGAACTGGACGACGCCCGGCTGACCCTGCTCTGCCTCGACAGCCTGCTCGGCGAGGTCGGCATGGCGCTGGTCGCCATGGCCAGCTCCGCCACCGACGAGACGGCGTACTGGCAGTGCATGGAGGCCATCGACGCGGCCGACGAGTCCCGGGACCGGGTCCTGGAGATGCTGCGCAAACTGGCCGCCCGGGTGGCGGCGTTACCCGAGGGCGCGGAGGACAGTCCGTCGGGCGTGTGACCGGCCGGGCCGGCGCCGACTCTCCGCGCCCGTGACCCAAGGGATTCACCTGATCGGGGACGGCCGCGCCCCCGGTACCGGTGAGGCCGGCGCGGCCGGTGCCGTGCAGGATGGGTGTATGGACCTTCGAATTTTCACCGAGCCCCAGCAGGGGGCCACGTACGACACCCTGCTCACCGTGGCGAAGGCCACCGAGGACCTCGGCTTCGACGCCTTCTTCCGCTCCGACCACTACCTCCGGATGGGCGACACGGACGGCCTGCCCGGCCCCACGGACGCCTGGATCACGCTGGCCGGCCTGGCCCGTGAGACCAAGCGCATCCGCCTCGGCACCCTGATGACGGCCGGCACCTTCCGCCTGCCCGGCGTGCTGGCCATCCAGGTCGCCCAGGTCGACCAGATGTCCGGCGGCCGGGTCGAACTGGGCCTCGGCGCGGGCTGGTTCGAGGAGGAGCACAAGGCGTACGGCATCCCCTTCCCCAAGGAGAAGTTCGCGCGCCTGGAGGAACAGCTAGAGATCGTCACCGGGCTGTGGGCCACCAAGACCGGCGAGACCTTCGACTTCCACGGCGCCTACTACGACCTCACCGACTCGCCCGCGCTGCCCAAGCCCGCCCAGCACCGGATCCCGGTGCTCATCGGCGGCCACGGCGCCACCCGCACCCCGCGCCTGGCCGCCCGGTACGCCGACGAGTTCAACATCCCGTTCGCCTCCGTCGAGGACAGCGAGCGGCAGTTCGGCCGGGTGCGCGCCGCCGCCGAGGAGGCCGGCCGCGGCGCCGGCGCCCTCACCTACTCCAACGCGCTCGTGGCGTGCGTCGGCCGGGACGACCGGGAGGTCGCCCGCCGCGCCGCCGCGATCGGCCGTGAGGTGGACGAGCTGAAGGCCAACGGCCTGGCCGGCTCCCCGGCCGAGGTGGTGGAGAAGATCGGCCGCTACGCCGAGACCGGCTCCACCCGCATCTACCTCCAGATCCTCGACCTGGACGACCTGGACCACCTGGAACTGATCTCCTCCCAGGTCCAGAGCCGGCTCTCCTGACCCGGCCCCTGACCCGGCCCCGGCCCCACGGCCCCTCCGCCCCGAACCGGGCGGAGGGGCCGCGGGACCGCGGAAAACCACTGGTCGGCAGCGCGCGGCAGCGGGGAGACTCGGACATGTGTTCCTGACCATCTCCACGCGCGGCGACGCCGCCCACCCGGCCACCGACCTCGGCTACCTGCTGCACAAGCACCCCGGCAAGGCGCAGACCTTCTCCACGTCCCACGGCACCGCCCACGTGTTCTACCCGCGGGCGGACGAGCGTGGCCCCCGCCGTTGCGCCCTTGGTGGTCGATCAGCAGGACGGCCACCTGCGGGTACTTTGCCGCGAACCGCTCGAAGACGGTCCACAGCGCGACCACACCGGGGTTGTCTTCCTCCAGCCCGGCCAGCTTGGTGATCTTCATGATCGAGTCGACGATCAGCAGCGTCGTGCGCGGGTGCCTCTCCATTAGCCGGTCGAGCATCTCGGGCGTCGCCACCAGGTTCTACCCCTGGTAGTTGTACGGCTGGAAGCGATCTCCCTCCTCCTCGGTGAGGCAGAAGGCATCGAGCTTGCCCCACGTCTGGTCGGCGGCCTCGTCCTCCTGGATCACGACGACCTCTTCGCCCTTGCGCAGCCGCTCGGCCGCCAGCGAGTAGGCCAGCATGGTCTTGCCGACCTCGTAGTCGGCCATGAACAGCGTGATCCACCCCGGCTGGATGAACAGGCCCGGCGCGGTGGTGTCGTAGACCACCCCGGTGCAGTCCTTCCGACGAGAGGGCCGCCCCAACTCCTTGTTGTCGGGCGCGGCCAACACCTTCGCCTTCTCCTCGGTTCGTGCGCGGTTGATCTGCCGCAGCAGCTCGGTGCGCGCGAACGGCGTCGCGTCGAACGCCTCGGCCCGTGGGGTCTCCGGCGGCCTCTCGTGCCCGCGCGGGGCGTCCGGCCGTAGATCTCCAGATGAGGCCCAGGGAGCTCCTGTCTCGGGACTCACAGGCTTTAATGTGCCCAACGCGTTTAAGAGGGGGACTCGGTGCGGCAGACAGCGTTGCAACGATGGGCGGCCCAACATCCCAAGCGAGCGTTAGCGCTATGGGCCTCCATGTTCGTGAACCTGTTCGTTGGGATAATCCTGTTCACAGTCGGCAGTGACGCCATCAATTGTCCCCTTGACGGCGATTCAGCGGTGACGTGTGACGACCCGTCCAAGGCGGGCGATCCGGCCCTCTCCGTGGTTGCATGGGTGGGGTTCGCCATGACGTTCATCGGCGTGGCCTCGATCATCGGCGCAGTCGCCTGGTACATCGTCCTCGTGCTCGTGAAGCGAGAGGTCGACGCGGGCAGGCGCTAACCATCAACACGAGCCCGTTCTTGTAGAGTTGTCGCTCATCGACGTGAAGCCGTGGGCCTGAGTCCGACGTCCAGGTAGGACATGGGGTTGCCCCAAGTCCGTTCCCACAGAGCCTCCGAGTGGGGGGTAGGTAGTGCAGGGTCACCGCAAGCGGTCCTGACCCGGCAATGTCTGAGTCCTGTACGTCGGCATGGCCTCAGCTTGATCACACGTATGTACGTCGTGGTCGGGCTGAGCGCTGCGCACCAACGGTCCGAACCACCGGGAAGGTACGCGGACCGTTGAATCTCTCTCTCGCAGTCAAGCTGCTGATCTTCGTGATCTGCACCCTGATCTCCGTCATCGTCGGCATCGTGGCTGGCCTCATCCACCACAAGCCCACCACGCCTAAGGGCCCGTCGTTCTTGTACGGCGGTGGCGTCTTCGGCGGCTCGCTGACGCTCTGCATGGTCGTGCTGTCGGCGCTCGGCGTGTTCTGAACCCTCGAAGGTCCCGGAGGGTCTGCACAGCCTCCGGGACCTCGCGAGATCTGGCCCATGGCCCGGCGTCCGCGCCTACGCTCACGATGTGACGATCACGCCTGTTGCCCTCGCCCTCCTCGGTATCGGGGCCACCGTGCTTGGCGCCGTCCTCGGGATGGTGGGCACCATCGCATCGACAACGATGGCGCAGCGAGCGACCCGTGACCGTGAGAGCGCCTTCAAGGTGTGGGAGCGTCGAGCCGATGCCATCGAGGAAGCGCACCGGAAGATGCTTGCCCTCGCGAACGCGCGTGACCTCGCCTGGGCTCGCAGGCAGTTGCCTTCGGGCCTGAGCCCTGCGGACCTCGACCCAGATCACCAGACCGAGCAGTTTCGGTTGGTCGTCACCAAGCTGATGCTGTACACCACGCCTGAACTGGTGAAGGCGTACCAGGACTCGAACGCGGCCTTCATGAAGTCGCTGCTCGGCATCCAGAGGGTGGAACTGGCTCTAGCGGGGACCGGCCCGGAGAGCGACCGGCCGAGGCGGCAACGAAACATCAACGCGGCGGTGGCCGTCGCCACTCGGGCTATCGAGGAGGCCAAGGCCGCCGACGAACGCCTTGCCACCGCGCTGCGGGAGGCCGCATCGCTCGGGGTCCCGTCGGCAGGGCGACGGTAACCGCCGGCCCACCTACCCAACGATCCGTCAGCAGACGCCGTGGACACACCATCTATCGGTCTGCGCTACTATCGGTGCGGGGAGCCGCTCGGCGGCTCTCCGCACCTGGGTGTCTCTGCGTATGACGCCGAACCAGGACGCTGCACCGTTGGAGCTGGACCCCCTAGTCCGACAGGGGGTCTGACGCACAGGCTATGAAGACGGAGCAGTCGCCGAATGGGTTTTACTTTCACAACCTGGGCTGATCGTTAGCCCACCCGAGAACATTTGCGCTGCCGTGCGTCGCGCGCAGGTGTCTCGGTCCAACCCGGTATGGGTTTGGATCGAGGCTGCCTGCGCGCAGACCCACCGATCCGAACCATGACAGAGAAGGTCAGGATCAGGGTCGATGGACGCAACAGTCATCCTCCTCTTCATTCTCGCCATCGCTGGCGTGGTCTCCCGGTCGCTGTCCTCCGTGAAGAGACTTCTGGACGAGGTCCCTGAAGTTCTCGACTCAGCCACGGAGGCACGCGACGCGTGGCGACGATTCCGCAGGCCCGAGCTGCCACCCCCGGCGGACGACCAGCAGAAGCCACCTGCCGCCGTATAGGCCGGGGAGGGCTCCCGTGGGGTCTTCCGCCGCACGAGAGCCCGCCCCGGGGCCACCGGCGCAGCCCGCACCGAGAGGCCACGGGAGACACCATCCCTGGCCTCGTGCGGATCAACCCGCTGAGTCGCCCGGCTCGATCTGCTTTGGCTGCTGGTCGGGGAGCAGCCGGTTGGCCATCATCTCTGGCTGCGCCTCCATGCCCAGCGCCTTCAACGCGGCGGCCGAGTTGAGGCGGTCCCTGGTCTGCGGGTCTTCCACACGGTCAATGAACGCCATCGCCGCTTCGTGGTTGCGATCGGTGTCGATCTTCTTCTCGTTGTCTTCGGCCGCCTTGAGCAGGTCGGCCTTAGCCCGCTTCGAGTGGAGCGCCAGCGCGCCGCCGACACCACCTGTGAACACGCCCGTCAAGCCCGTCACAAGCGGTACGTAATTGCGGTCGGGTTTCCCTGCGTGCACCAACGCCAGCGCTGCCCCCGTCAGGACGATCGCCGCACCACCCGCCATGAAACCCACACTCAGGCGGAAGGTCCACTCAGACTGCTTCAGAGTGTGGTTCAGGACGGCGAACTGGAAGTCCTGCCGCTTCTCGGCAAGCCCCTTGGGCTGATCGACGAAGACGTTCTGGATCTGAATGACCCGTTCGGCCTGCTGCTCACCCCGGGGTTGGCTGATGGCTCGCCACACACGTGAGGCAACGGCTTCCGCTGCCTGCCGGGCCAACTGCGCACCAATGGCGCCTGCGATTTCGTAAGCGACCCCGCTTGCCTTCCCCGTCATCGCACTCGCCCCGTCCGCGTGAAGTGACCCTGTATCAACACGCCTCAGGTTAGCGTCAGGAGCCGACACTGGCCGATCTTCGGACCGGTCGACGTTGGCCGGCTACTTCGAGTCGCTGACGAACGTGCCGAGGCCCAACTCCGTGCGCACCTCGCCGGTCTCCCGCAGGTGCGCCAGGGCCTTCTGGGCGGTGCTGGCCGCGATGCCGAACTCGGCGCTCAGCTCCACGATGCCCGGCACCCGGCTGCCGGGCGGATAGGTCCCGTCGGCGATCCGCTTACTGATTCTCTCGGCCACCTGCCGCCACACCGGGCGGGAACGATCAAGGTCACTCACATCGCGAACGTATGACCACGCAGTCACCCGCGCTACCGCAGTCTTATGCGATAACGCGAGATCGCGATATCGTGATACCGCGATACCTACTGGTCAGACCGATGAGGGGGCTCCAATGACCGGGTTAAGCATTCGGGTGTATCGGATCGACGGCGAGACCGGGAAGACCGAGGAGGTCAGCGCGCGGGAGTGGTCGATGGACACCCTCCCGAACCTGCCGCTCATCGACGCGCGATGGCCACTGTGCCAGTGCCACCGCTGCCAGGGTGAGGCGTCGACGCGGCGGTACTAGCTGCTGCCCTTGGCGATGGCCTCGCCGACGAGGTCTTCCCATCCGAGGTCGGCGGCCACCCTCAAGGCGTCCTTGACCACCACCGTGTCGCGCGTGGTCTGGCGCACCTGGTGGCCGCCGACACCTGCGGCGATGAGGAGTGACTTGAGCTTGGCGTCGTGTCCAGGCGCGAACGTGCTCTGGGTCGTCGCGCCGCAGCCGGTGGTCTTCTGCTGCCACACCTTGTCGCCACCGACGTTCTCGTGGATGAGCACCTCGAAGGCATAACTGCCGCAGGCGCAGGGACGGTTGGGGTTCTGTGAAGTCATGGTGAGGATCATAAGAGCGGAATGCGCCAGTCTGTATAGCCATCCGACGGAATGGCCGGATCGTGCGGGCCCCGTCCCGGGCTTCCGTGGGGTCGGAGCACACGAGGGGGCGGCCCGGGGCCAGAGGACCGGCGGGCATGCGAGAGGCCCGGGGACGATGCCGCACGGGCGACCCCGAGTCGGTCGGCGCCGGTGTCGACTGGTGGCTGGAGATGACCGGCCGCGGCGGCGAGGGCATGGTCGTCAAGCCGCTCGGCGCGCTGGTGCGCGACGGCGAGGGCCGGCTGGTGCAGCCCGGCATCAAGTGCCGGGGCCGCGAGTACCTGCGGATCGTCTACGGCCCGGAGTACACCCGCCCGGACAACCTGGCCCGCCTGCGCGGCCGCTCCCTGGGGCACAAGCGGTCGCTGGCGATCCGCGAGTACGCCCTCGGCCTCGAGGCGCTGGACCGGCTCGCGGACGGTGAGCCGCTGTGGCGGGTGCACGAGGCGGTGTTCGGGGTGCTCGCCCTGGAGTCGGAGCCGGTCGACCCGCGGCTGTGAGCCGGCGTCCCGGGGCCCCGCCGGCGGGCGGAACGGAAACAGGAAGCGGCGGAAACGGCCGAGAGGAGCGTGAAGGCGGACATCGGTGGCCAGGATGGAGACATGGCATACCACGTCCACTCCGAGGCCGGGCGGCTGCAGCGGGTGATCCTGCACCGGCCCGACCTCGAGCTCAAAAGGCTCACCCCCAGCAACAAGGACGCCCTGCTCTTCGACGACGTGCTCTGGGTGCGCCGGGCGCGCGCCGAGCACGACGGATTCGCGGACGTCCTGCGCGACCGGGGGGTCGCCGTCCACCTCTTCGGCGACCTGCTCACCGAGACACTGGAGATCCCCGAGGCCCGCGCCCTCGTCCTGGACCGCGTCTTCGACGAGAAGGAGTACGGTCCCCTCGCCACCGGCCACCTGCGGGCCTCCTTCGACCGGATGTCCTCGGGCGAGCTGGCCGAGGCGCTGGTCGGCGGCATGACCAAGCGCGAGTTCCTGGACGGGCACGCGGAGCCCGCCTCCGTCCGCTTCCACGTCATGGACCTGGACGACTTCCTGCTCCGCCCGCTGCCCAACCACCTCTTCACCCGGGACACCTCGGCCTGGATCTACGACGGCGTGTCCATCAACGCCATGCGCCGGCCGGCCCGGCAGCGGGAGACCGTGCACTTCGAGGCGATCTACCGGCACCACCCGCTGTTCCGCGGCGAGGCGTTCCACGTGTGGTCCAGGGGGCAGGCCGACTACCCGTCCACCATCGAGGGCGGCGACGTCCTGGTGATCGGCAACGGCGCCGTCCTGATCGGCATGAGCGAGCGCACCACCCCGCAGGCGGTGGAGATGCTGGCGCACAAGCTGTTCGCGGCGGGCTCCGCGCACACCATCGTCGCGCTCGACATGCCCAAGCGCCGGGCCTTCATGCACCTCGACACGGTGATGACCATGGTCGACGGCGACACCTTCACCCAGTACGCGGGGCTCGGCATGCTGCGCTCGTACACCATCGAGCCGGGCGACGGGGAGCGCGAGCTCAAGGTCACCGACCATCCGCCGGAGCACATGCACCGCGCCATCGCCGCCGCGCTGGGGCTCGGCGAGATCCGGGTGCTCACCGCCACCCAGGACGTGCACGCCGCGGAGCGGGAGCAGTGGGACGACGGCTGCAACGTGCTGGCCGTCGAGCCCGGTGTCGTCATCGCCTACGAACGCAACTCCACCACCAACACCCACCTGCGCAAACAGGGCATCGAGGTGATCGAGATCCCGGGCAGCGAGCTGGGCCGCGGCCGGGGCGGGCCGCGCTGCATGAGCTGCCCGGTGGAGCGAGCGCCTGTATAGAAATGTGGAGCATCGTATAGACTTACATAAGTCCTGACACCCGTACCTCTGGAGCGCCCCCATGGCGACTGTCCCGACCGCCCTCGCCGGGCGCCACTTCCTCAAGGAGCTGGACTTCACCGAGGCCGAGTTCCGCGGCCTGGTGGAGCTGGCCGCGGAACTGAAGGCGGCGAAGAAGGCCGGGACCGAGACCCAGTACCTGCGCGGCCGCAGCATCGCGCTGATCTTCGAGAAGACCTCGACGCGCACCCGCTGCGCGTTCGAGGTCGCCGCCGCCGACCAGGGCGCCGCCACGACGTACCTGGACCCGGCCGGCTCGCAGATCGGGCACAAGGAGTCCGTGAAGGACACCGCCCGCGTCCTCGGCCGGATGTTCGACGCGATCGAGTACCGGGGCGACAGCCAGGCCAAGGTCGAGGAGCTGGCCGCGTACGCGGGCGTGCCCGTCTACAACGGGCTCACCGACGACTGGCACCCCACCCAGATGCTGGCGGACGCGCTCACCATGGCCGAGCACAGCACCCGGCCGCTGCGGGAGACCGCCTTCGCCTACCTCGGCGACGCCCGGTTCAACATGGGCAACTCCTACCTGGTCACCGGCGCCCTGCTCGGCATGGACGTACGGATCGTCGCGCCGAAGTCCTACTGGCCCGCCCAGGAGATCGTCGACCACGCCCGCGGGCTCGCCGAGTCCAGCGGGGCCCGGATCACCCTCACCGAGGACGTCGCCGAGGGGGTCGCGGGCGCCGGCTTCGTCGCCACCGACGTCTGGGTCTCCATGGGCGAGCCCAAGGAGGTCTGGGACGAGCGGATCACCGCCCTCGGCCCCTACGCCGTGACCATGGACGTCCTGCGCGCCACCGGCGACCCGGACGTGAAGTTCCTGCACTGCCTGCCCGCCTTCCACGACCTCGGCACCAAGGTCGGCCAGGAGATCTTCGAGTCCCACGGGCTGACCTCCCTGGAGGTGACCGACGAGGTGTTCGAGTCCGCCCACTCGGTCGTCTTCGACGAGGCGGAGAACCGGCTGCACACCATCAAGGCGGTCCTGGTCGCGACCCTCGCCTGACCTCCCCGGCCCCGGCCGGCACTTGCCCCACCCGCTTCACCTGGCCTTATCCTGAACGGCGGCCCGGACCACCCCCTCCCGGCCGCCGCCGCGCCCCCACCGGGGCGCCCGCACCACCAGAAACGAGCACCACCCCGCATGCCCGCTCTCCGCATCAAGTCCCCGCACCTGCTCGTCGCCGAGTCCGGCGCCGACCGCGAGGGCCACGGCCTCAAGCGCACGATGGGCCTCTTCCAGCTCATCTGCTTCGGTGTCGGCGCCATCGTCGGCACCGGCATCTTCGTCGGCCTCTCCGACTCCGTCGCCCAGGCCGGCCCCGCCGTCGTCGTCTCCTTCGTCCTCGCCGCGATCACCTGCGTCTTCACCGCGTTCTCGTTCGCCGAGCTGGGCGGCGCGATCCCGGTCTCCGGCTCCTCGTACTCCTTCGCCTACGCGGGCCTCGGCGAGTCCACCGCCTTCCTGGTCGGCTGGTGCCTGCTGCTGGAGTACGGCGTCTCCATCTCCGCGGTCGCGGTCGGCTGGAGCGAGTACGTCAACGAGCTGCTGCACAGCCTCACCGGCCTGCAACTGCCCGCCGCGCTGTCCGCGGGCCCGGGCGACGGCGGGATCGTGAACCTGCCCGCCGTGATCGTCATCGCCATGGCGTCCGTGCTGCTGGTGCGCGGGGTGCGGGAGAGCGCCCGGGCGACCGCCGCGATGGCCGCCGTGAAGCTCGTCATCCTGCTGGCCTTCTGCGCCGTCGGCTACAGCGCCTTCAAGCACGGCAACCTGACCCCGTTCTCCCCGGCCGGCCTCGGCGGCATCGGGGCGGGCACCACCGCCGCGTTCTTCTCCTACATAGGCTTCGACGCGATCACCACGGCCGGTGAGGAGGCGAAGAACCCGCGCCGGGACATCCCGGTCGCGATCATGGTCTGCATGGGCCTGGTCACCCTGCTGTACTGCGCGGTCGCGCTCGCCGCGATCGGCGCCATCGGCGGCGAGCAGGTCGCCGGCCGGCCCGCCGCGCTGTCGTACGTCGTCAACGAGGTCACCGGCTCCGCCGTCGGCGGCGGTGTCATCGCCTTCGGCGCGGTCGTCGCCATCGCCTCCGTGGTGCTCGCCGTGATGTACGGCCAGACCCGCATCCTGATGTCGATGTCCCGGGACGGCCTGATCCCGCGCGTCTTCGAGAAGGTCTCGCCGCGCACCTCCACCCCGGTGGCCGGCACGCTGATCGTCGCCGTCGTCTTCGCGGTCCCGGCGGCCTTCGCCTCGCTGGACGCCGTGATGAACCTGTGCACCATCGGCACGCTCGCCATCATGGCCGCCGTGAACATCGCGGTGATCGCCCTGCGCCGCCGCGAGCCGGGCCTCGGCCGCAGCTTCCGGGTGCCGCTCTACCCGGTCGTGCCGCTGCTCGGCGTCGGCTTCTGCCTGTACCTGATGTACGAGACCGGCTGGCACACCTGGATCCAGTTCGCGGTGTTCCTCGCCGCCGGCCTGCTGGTCTACCTCGCCTACGGCCGCCGGCACTCCACGCTCGCCCAGGCGCCCGCCGGGGTCACGCCGGACGCCGCTGAGCGGGAACCACTGGCAGTCTGAACCACACCGCCTTGCCCGAAGCGGTCGGGCGGTGACCGCAGGAGGAGCTGAGGGCGCGGATCAGCAGCAGCCCGCGGCCGCCCTCCTGCCAGGGGTCGGGCTCCTCGATCACCGGACGGGTGAGATGCCCGGGCGGCGCGGGGTCGGGGTCGTGCACCTCGACCTGGCAGCCGCCCGGCCGCAGCTCCACCACCAGCTCGATCGGGCCGCGCCCGGCGGTGTGCTCCACCGCGTTGGCCACCAGCTCCGCCGTCAGCAGCTCGGCGGTGTCGCAGTCGGCCGCGTGCTCCACCTCCGCCAGCGCCGACCGCACCAGCGCGCGCGCCACGGGCACCGCCGCGGTGGTGTGCGGCAGCGCGATGCGCCAGGAGGCCGATTCGGCGGGGCGTTCGTACAAGGCGAGTCCGTTCATGGAGCAGGCTGTCCTGCTTTCGACCGTAGAGATGGTACGGGCCCGGCCGCGGCGATCTTCGGCGGGCACCGTGCGGGACGCCTCGGCCCCGCCACCGGCGGCCTACCCCGCCGCACGCCCCGCCTCGCCCCGGCGGGCCCACTGTTACGCGGCTGTGGACGACCGGTGACGCGTGTGACGGGAGCCGGCCGGCCCGGACGGTGTTGTCGCGCCATCGTGACGACAGTCACAAACAAGTGATAGCTTCATGGGGTACGCACCGTGAGGCATCACCGCGCAACGTGAGGCACCGCCCCCCTAGGAGGCCGCACGTCATGAGTCCCTTCACCGGCTCCGCCGCCCGCACCTCCTCGTGGGAGCACCTGCGGGTCGAGCTCGACGACGGTGTCGCCACCGTCACCCTCGCCCGCCCCGACAAGCTCAACGCGCTCACCTTCGGCGCCTACGCCGACCTGCGCGACCTGCTCGCCGAGCTGTCCCGGGAGCGCTCGGTCCGCGCCCTGGTGCTGGCGGGCGAGGGCCGCGGCTTCTGCTCCGGCGGCGACGTGGACGAGATCATCGGCGCCACCCTGTCCATGGACACCGCCCTGCTCCTCGACTTCAACAGGATGACCGGGCAGGTGGTCCGGGCGATCCGGGAGTGCCCGTTCCCGGTGATCGCCGCCGTGCACGGCGTGGCGGCGGGCGCCGGCGCCGTGCTCGCCCTGGCGGCCGACTTCCGCGTCGCCGACCCCTCGGCCCGGTTCGCCTTCCTGTTCACCCGCGTGGGCCTCTCCGGCGGCGACATGGGCGCGGCCTATCTGCTGCCCCGCTTCGTCGGGCTCGGCCACGCGACCCGGCTGCTGATGCTGGGCGAGCCGGTGCGCGCGGCGGAGGCCGAGCGGATCGGACTGATCAGCGTGCCGGCCGAGGAGGGCCACACGGACGCCACGGCGCTGGAGCTGGCCCGCCGCCTGGCCGACGGACCGGCCCTGGCCTACGCCCAGACCAAGGCGCTGCTCACGGCCGAGCTGGACATGCCGCTGGCCGCGTCGGTCGAGCTGGACGCCGCCACCCAGGCCCTGCTGATGAACGGCGAGGACTACGCGGAGTTCCACGCCGCCTTCCGGGACAAGCGCCCGCCGAAGTGGCGGGGGAGGTAGCCGCGGTGACCGGGTGGCCCCTGCGCGTGGCGGTCACCGGCGGAGGCCCGGGCGGCCTCTACGCGGCCGCGCTGCTCAAACGGCTGGACCCCGAGCGGGAGATCACCGTCTGGGAGCGCAACGCCCCCGACGAGACCTTCGGCTTCGGCGTGGTCCTCTCCGACGAGACCCTGGGCGGCATCGAGCACGCCGACCCGGTGGTCCACGAGGCCCTGCGGCGCGACTTCGTCCGCTGGGACGACATCGACATCGTCCACCGTGGCACCCGCCACACCTCCGGGGGCCACGGCTTCGCCGCGCTGGGCAGGCGCCGGCTGCTGGAGATCCTGCACGAGCGCTGCCGCTCCCTGGGCGTGGACCTGCGCTTTCGCACCGAGGCGCCGCCGGCCGCCCGGCTCGCCGCGGAGTACGACCTGGTCGTCGCCGCCGACGGAGTGCACAGCGGCACCCGCGACGCCTTCGCCCACGCCTTCCGGCCCACGGTGACCGCCCACCGCTGCCGCTACATCTGGCTGGCGGCCGACTTCGCCTTCGACGCCTTCCGCTTCGAGATCGCCGAGACCGAGCACGGCGTGATGCAACTGCACGCCTACCCCTACGCGGCCGACGCCTCCACCGTGATCGTCGAGATGCGCGAGGAGGTCTGGCGGGCCGCCGGGTTCGACGAGGCCGGACCGCAGGAGTCGGTGGAGCGCTGCGCCAAGATCTTCGCCGACGCGCTCGGCGGGCGGCCGCTGCGCTCCAACAAGTCGGCGTGGACGACCTTCCGCACGGTGGTCAACGAGAGCTGGTCGCACGGCGTCGTCGTCCTCCTCGGCGACGCCGCCCACACCGCCCACTTCTCCATCGGCTCCGGCACCAAGCTGGCCGTGGAGGACGCGCTGGCGCTGGCCGCGTGCGTCGAGGAGCAACCCGACGTGCCCCGCGCGCTGGCCGCCTACGAGGCGGAGCGCAGGCCCGTCGTCGCCTCCACCCAGCGGGCCGCCCGGGCCAGCCTGGAGTGGTTCGAGAACCTGGGGCTCTACCTCGGCCAGCCGTCCCGCCAGTTCGCCTTCAACCTGCTCACCCGCAGTCGCCGGGTCACCCACGACAACCTGCGGCTGCGCGACGCGCACTTCACCGGGGCCGTGGAGCGCGAGTTCGGCTGCCCGCCTGGCACGCCCCCCATGTTCACCCCGTTCCGGCTGCGCGGCCTGAGCCTGCGCAACCGGGTCGTGGTGTCCCCCATGGACATGTACTCGGCCGCCGACGGGGTGCCCGGCGACTTCCACCTGGTCCACCTGGGCGCCCGCGCCCTCGGCGGGGCCGGCCTGGTGATGACCGAGATGGTGTGCGTGAGCGAGGACGGCCGGATCACCCCTGGCTGCGCCGGCCTCTACACCGGCCGGCAGGCGGAGGCGTGGCGGCGGATCACCGACTTCGTGCACCGGCGGTCGCCGGGCACCGCGATCGGCGTCCAGCTCGGCCACAGCGGCCGCAAGGGCTCCACCCGGCTGATGTGGGAGGGGATGGACGAGCCGCTGCCCGAGGGCAACTGGCCCGTGGTGGCCGCCTCCCCGCTGCCCTACAGGCCCGGCGGCCAGACCCCGCGCGCCCTCACCCGCGCCCAGCTCACCGATATCCGGGAGCAGTTCGCCGCGGCCGCCGTCCGGGCCGCCCGGGCCGGCTTCGACCTGCTCGAACTGCACTGCGCCCACGGCTATCTGCTCTCCGGCTTCCTCTCCCCGCTCACCAACCTGCGCACCGACGCCTACGGCGGTTCGCCGGAGAACCGGCTGCGGTTCCCGCTGGAGGTGTTCGACGCCGTGCGCGCGGTGTGGCCGGACGAGCGGCCGATGACGGTGCGGATCTCCGCCACCGACTGGGCCGAGGGCGGCACCGGCGCCGAGGACGCGGTCGGGATGGCCCGGGCCTTCGCCGCGCACGGAGCCGACGCGATCGACGTCTCCACCGGGCAGGTGGTGGCCGAGGAGCGGCCGGAGTTCGGGCGGTCGTACCAGACGCCGTTCGCCGACCGCATCCGGCACGAGGTGGGGGTCCCGGTGATCGCGGTCGGCGCGATCTCCTCCTGGGACGACGTCAACTCCCTGATCCTCGCGGGCCGCACGGACCTGTGCGCGCTGGCCCGGCCGCACCTGTACGACCCGCACTGGACGCTGCACGCGGCCGCCGAGCAGGGCTACGAGGGTCCCGGCGTGGCGTGGCCCGACCCCTACCGGGCGGGCAGCCGGCCACCGCAGACCGGCCGCACGGACGCGCCGAAACCCCGGCTGTCGCTCGGCGGCCGGTGACCGCGGGACCCGCGCGGTGCGGGCCGCGCGCCCGGCCGCGGCGCCCGTGACGCGCGGGGCTCACCCCTGCGCGGGCCCCGTCCCCGCGAACGCGGCCCCCGCGTCCCGCAGCCGCTCGTGCAGCCCCCGGAACACCCGCGCCGAGCGGACCCCCGGCCAGTCGGCGGGCAGCAGCCGGGCGGGCAGGCCCGGGTCGGTGTACGGCAGGTGCCGCCAGGAGTCCAGAGCCGGCAGGTAGTCCCGGTAGGCCTCCTCGGGCGGGGTGTCGGTGCGCTGCTCCCAGGCGTGCAGGACGGGCGCGTGGGCGTCCAGGAAGCCCTCGTGCGCCTTGGCGATCGCCGTCAGGTCCCACCAGCGGGTGACGGCCTCCGCGGTGGCGGCGAAGCCGAGGTGCTCGCCGCGGAAGAGGTCGACGTACGGGTCGAGGCGCAGGCGGCGCAGGGTGTGCCGGGTCTCCTCGTACAGCCGGGCCGGGGCGATCCACACCCCGGGCGCCGCCGTGCCGAAGCCCAGGCCGGCCAGCCGGGAGCGCAGGACGTGCCGCTTCTGGCGTTCCGACTCGGGGACGGAGAACACCGCCAGCACCCAGCCCTCGTCCTCGTAGGGCGCCGTCGCGTAGATGCGGCGGTCGCCGTCCTCCAGCAACTGGCGTGCCTCGGCGGAGAGTTCGTATCCGGCGGCGCCGGCAGGGGTGCGGGCGGGCAGCAGCAGCCCGCGGCGTTTGAGCCGGGACACCGAGGAACGCACCGAGGGCGCGTCCACCCCGACCGCGGCCAGCAGCCGGATCAGCTCCGCGACGGGCACCGGGCCCGGCATGAAGCGGCCGTACGCGCCGTACAGCGTGACGATGAGGGACCTGGGGGCGTGCTGCTCGGACACGTTGATCATTTTAGGTCGTCGGTGTCAGCGCCGGTCACCGGCGGTGCGCAGCCGGAACCGCTGCAGCTTGCCGGTGGCCGTGCGGGGCAGCGCGTCGAGGAAGACGAACTCGCGCGGGCACTTGTACGGCGCCAGCTCGGACTTGAGGAAGGCGCGCAGCGGCTCGGGGTCGCGCGCCACCCCGTCCCGCAGCACCGTGTACGCCACCGCCACCTGGCCGCGCACCTCGTCGGGGCGGCCGACCACCGCCGTCTCGACCACGTCGGGGTGGCGCAGCAGGGCGTCCTCCACCTCGGGTCCCGCGATGTTGTACCCGGCCGAGATGATCATGTCGTCCGCGCGTGCCACATAGCGGAAGTAGCCGTCGCCGTCGCGGACGTAGGTGTCGCCGGTGACGTTCCAGCCGTCGCGCACGTACTCCCGCTGGCGCGGGTCGGCCAGGTAACGGCAGCCGACCGGGCCGCGGACGGCCAGCAGCCCCGGCTCGCCGTCCGGCACCGGCTCGCCGTCGGCGTCCTGGATCCGGGCCTGCCAGCCCGGGACCGGCACGCCCGTGGTGCCGGGCCTGATCCGCTCGTCGGCGGCGGAGACGAAGATGTGCAGCAGCTCGGTGGCGCCGATGCCGTTGATGATGCGCAGGCCGGTGCGCTCGTGCCAGGCCCGCCAGGTGGCCGCGGGCAGGTTCTCGCCCGCCGACACGCAGCGGCGCAGCGAGGAGACGTCATGGCCGTCCATGGCCTCCAGCATCGCCCGGTAGGCGGTGGGCGCGGTGAACAGCACCGAGACCCGGTGCTCGGCGATGGCCGGCAGCAGTTGGCGCGGCCCCGCCTGTTCCATGAGCAGCGCGCCGGCGCCCGCCCGCAGCGGGAAGATCACCAGACCGCCGAGACCGAAGGTGAAACCGAGCGGGGGACTGCCGGCGAACACGTCGTCGGACCGGGGCCGCAGCACGTGCGCGGAGAAGGTGTCGGCGACGGCCAG
The DNA here is from genome assembly GCF_007176755.1 of Streptomyces sp. 1-11. Lineage (GTDB taxonomy): Bacteria > Actinomycetota > Actinomycetes > Streptomycetales > Streptomycetaceae > Streptomyces. The sequence continues at coordinate 462,127 of NZ_BJTV01000004.1, read as the reverse complement.
CACGTCCCGGTGGAAGTGCATGCACCCCTTCGGGCGGCCCGTGGTGCCCGAGGTGAAGGCGATCAGCGCGACGTCGTCGGCCGCGGTGCCGACCGCCGGGAAGGGGCGGTCCGGCGCCGGGCGGCGCAGCAGGTCGTCGGGCGCGTCACCGCCGTAGGCCGTGACGCGCAGGTCCGGCACGCCGGCCTTCACCAGGTCGTCCACGGCCCGTATGTCGCACAGCGCGTGCCGGACCCGGGCGATCTCGCACATCGTGGCCAGCTCGTGCGGCCGCTGCTGGGCCAGCACGGTGACCGCCACCGCGCCCGCCTTCAGCACGGCCAGCCAGCACGCCGCGAGCCACGGGGTGGTCGGCCCGCGCAGCAGGACCCGGTTGCCCGGCATGACGCCCAGCTCGCCGGTGAGCACGTGGGCGATCCGGTCGACGCGGGCGCGCAGGTCGGCGTACGTCCACGAAGGGCCGTGCGGGGTGTGGAAGACCGGGCGGTCCGGGGCGCCGTGACGGAGCAGCTCGGCGGCGCAGTTGAGCCGTTCGGGGTAACGCAGCTCCGCCAGGTCGAAGCGCAGCTCGGGCCACTCGTCCGGCGGCGGAAGATGGTCGCGCGTGAAGGTGTCGACATGGGCGGAGACGTTCATGGCGGTGCGCCCCCTTGCCTGACGGCGTCGAGACGGGCGTCCTGACTGCGCTCGCCTCTGGAGCGTATCGTGTTGGTGACGACAGTCAACTGTGCGCGATACCGTCGGCGGAGGACGGGAGGGCCACCGCCGGCCCGCCCCGGAGGGAGGACCGGCAGTGCCCGCATTCTCACTCGGACCGGAGCGCACCGCCTGGCGCGCCGAGCTGCGCGCCCTGGCCGCCGAACGGCTGCGCCCGATCGCGCGGAAGGGGGAGCCGGGCCGGGTCGACCGGGCCCTGCTCGCCGAACTCGGACGGCTCGGCCTGCTCGCCAGACTGTTCACCGCCGGCGCCCTGGACCTGTGCCTGATGCGCGAGTCGCTGGCGCAGGCCTGCACCGAGGCCGAGACCGCCCTCGCCCTGCAGGGGCTGGGCGCCCACCCGGTGCACGCCCACGGCACCGCCGCCCAGCGCGAGCGCTGGCTGCCGCGGGTGGCCGACGGCAGCGCGGTGGCCGCGTTCGCGCTGAGCGAGCCGGGGGCCGGGTCCGACGCGGCCGCCCTGTCGCTCACGGCCGAACCCGACCGCGGCTCCGGCTGGCGGCTCACCGGCGAGAAGTGCTGGATCTCCAACGCCCCCGAGGCCGACTTCTACACCGTCTTCGCCCGCACCACGCCCCGTGCCGGAGCCCGCGGGGTGACCGCCTTCCTGCTCCCCGCCGACCGGCCCGGCCTCACCGGCTCCGCGCTGGAGATGCTCTCGCCGCACCCCATCGGAGCCCTCCACCTGGACGCCGTGCCCGTCACCGCGGACGACGTGCTCGGCGAGCCCGACCGCGGCTTCGCCGTCGCCATGGGCACCCTCAACCTGTTCCGGCCCAGCGTGGGCGCGTTCGCGGTCGGCATGGCGCAGGCGGCGCTCGACGCCACGCTCGAACACACCCGTGAGCGCGAGGCGTTCGGCGGCAGGCTGCGCGACCTCCAGGCGGTCGCCCACCAGGTCGCCGAGATGGCCCTGCGTACCGAGGCGGCCCGGCTGATGGTGTACGCGGCGGCGAGCGCCTACGACGAGGGCGCCCCCGATGTGCCGGGACGGTCCGCGATGGCCAAGCTGCTGGCCACCGAGACCGCGCAGTACGTCGTCGACACCGCCGTCCAGCTCCACGGCGCCCGCGCGCTGCGCCGCGGCCACCTGCTGGAACACCTCTACCGCGAGGTGCGCGCGCCGCGGATCTACGAGGGCGCCAGCGAGGTCCAGCGGGGCATCATCGCCAAGGAGCTGTACGCCGCGCGGCCCGGGCAGGGGGAGGACCGGTGAGCACCGAACGCGTCAACCCGCCCGAGCTGTCGCCCCCCACGGGTTTCTCGCACGCCGTCGTCGCGACGGGCACCCGGGTGGTGTTCCTGGCCGGCCAGACCGCCCTCGACGCCGACGGCGAGGTCACCGGCGACACGCTCGTCGAGCAGTTCGAGAAGGCGCTCGCCAATCTGCTCACCGCCCTGCGCGCGGCCGGCGGCACCCCCGCCGACCTCGCCCGGGTCACCGTCTACACCACCGACGTGGCCGGCTACCGCGCCGACGCCCGCTGGCTGGGCCGCGTCTGGCGGGAGTCGGCGGGCCGCGACTACCCGGCGATGGCGGTCGTCCAGGTGGTACGCCTGTGGGACGAGCGGGCGCTGGTGGAGCTGGACGGGTTCGCGGTGCTGCCGGGGGACGCGCCACCGATGGGGTGACGGTCACTCAGGGCCCTGGGAGCGGCGGGTACGAGTGGAACCCCCACACCCCGTGACCGGGAGGTCCCCCCATGCCCAGACGCCCCGCCCTCGCCGCCGGCCTCGGCGCCGCGGCCCTGCTGTGCGCCGTCGCCGCGCCGGCCGCCGGCGCCGCCCCGTCGGAGCGCCTCACCGTCGACGCCACCGGCCGCATCGCCGCCGACGGCACGATCACCCTCACCGGCACCTACCGCTGCGCCGGCAGCAGCGGGCCGGTGTTCGTCAGCTCCTCCGTCACCCAGGGCGACCCGGACGTCAGGTACGCCATCGGCGGCAGCGAGGCCGTGTGCGACGGAGCCGAGCACCACTGGTCGAACTCCGGGAAGCCCGGCACGGAGGCGGCCGGCACCGGTCGGGGGGCCGTCATGACCGGGACCGCTTCGCCCGGGGCGAAGAAGACGTCCGCCGGGTCCGGGAAGCTGGCGGACGGGGCCGGGAGGACTTCCGCCGGCGCCGCGCGGGCGTCACACGGGTCCGGCGAGGACGCCGCGAAGGCCCGTAAGGCCGACACGGCCCAGAAGGCCGCGAAGGCCCGGAAGGCCGACAAGGCCTTGCCCGCGGCCGGGAAGGGTTCGCACAGGACGGGGAAGGCCGCACGCGGGGCCGGCGCCGGACCGCTCGAGGCCGGCGCGGCGCACGTGGAGGCGACCCTGCTGGAGCTGCGCCCCTCGGGTCTGGTGCCGGTGCCGTACTTCCACGCCGTCCGGCAGCAGGAGGTCAGTCTCGTCGAGGACTGAGCCCGGCCCCGGGGGCCCGGACGCGCCGGGCCGCCGGGGGGACTCGGCGGTCGCCCGGATCAGGCGCGCTGCCAGCTGTGCGGGGCGTGGTAGGCGTGCGGGCGCCAGGAGGTGGTGCCCGGGGAGCCCGGCTCGGTGCCGGCCCCGGCCAGGGCGGTGCGGCTGAGCAGCAGCACCGCGAGGGCGGCCAGCTCCTCGTCGGTGGCCTGGCCCTTCTCGACGCGGATGGGGGGAGTGGGGGACGCGTTCATGGGACCTCCGTCACTGGGGCGGGTTGCCGTGCTTGCGGGCGGGGCGCTCGGCGTGTTTGGTGCGCAGCATCGCCAGCGCGCCGATCAGGACGCGGCGGGTGTCGGCGGGGTCGATCACGTCGTCGACCAGGCCTCGTTCGGCCGCGTAGTAGGGGTGCATCAGCTCGGCCCTGTACTCCTTGACCAGCTCCGCCCGCATCGCCTCGGGGTCGTCGGCCTCGGCGATCCGGCGGCGGAAGATGACGTTGGCCGCGCCCTCGGCGCCCATCACGGCGATCTCGTTGGTGGGCCAGGCGTAGGTGAGGTCGGCGCCGATCGACTGGGAGTCCATCACGATGTAGGCACCTCCGTAGGCCTTGCGCAGGATCAGCGAGATCCTCGGCACGGTGGCGTCGCAGTAGGCGTACAGCAGCTTCGCGCCGTGCCGGATGATTCCACCGTGCTCCTGGTCGACGCCGGGGAGGAAGCCGGGTACGTCCAGCAGGGTGACGATCGGGATGCTGAACGCGTCGCACATCTGCACGAAGCGGGCGGCCTTCTCGGACGCTTCGATGTCCAGCACGCCCGCCAGGGTCTGCGGCTGGTTGGCCACGATCCCGACCACCTGGCCGTCCATCCGGGCCAGCGCGCAGATGATGTTGCGCGCCCAGCGCTGGTGCACCTCCAGGTACTCGCCGTCGTCGACGAGCTCCTCGATGACCCTGGTCATGTCGTACGGGCGGTTGCCGTCGGCGGGCACCAGGTCGGCGAGGCTCTCGCAGCGCCGCCCGGCCGGATCGTCGCACGGCGCGGCGGGCGGGTTCTCGCGGTTGTTGCGCGGCAGGAGGGAGAGCAGGTAGCGCACCTCCTCCAGGCAGGTCTCCTCGTCGTCGTAGGCGAAGTGGCAGACGCCGGAGGTCTCGGCGTGCACGTCGGCGCCGCCGAGCCCGTTCTGGGTGATCTCCTCGCCGGTGACCGCCTTGACGACGTCCGGGCCGGTGATGAACATCTGCGAGGTCTCGCGGACCATGAAGACGAAGTCGGTGAGCGCCGGGCTGTAGGCGGCGCCGCCCGCGCAGGGGCCGAGCATCACGGAGATCTGCGGGATGACACCGCTGGCCTTGGTGTTGCGCTGGAAGATGCCGCCGTATCCGGCGAGGGCGGTGACGCCCTCCTGGATGCGGGCGCCGGCGCCGTCGTTGAGGGAGACCAGGGGCGCGCCGGCCGCGATGGCCATGTCCATGATCTTGTGGATCTTGGCGGCGTGGGCCTCGCCCAGCGCGCCGCCGAAGATCCGGAAGTCGTGGGCGTAGACGAAGACCGTACGGCCCTCCACCGTGCCCCAGCCGGTGACGACGCCGTCGGTGTAGGGCTTCTTGGCCTCCAGGCCGAACCCGCTCGCCCGGTGCCGGCGCAGCGGCTCCACCTCCTGGAAGGAGCCCTCGTCGAGCAGCAGGCCGATCCGCTCGCGCACGGTGAGCTTGCCCTTGGCCTTCTGGGCGGCGGTCGCCTTCTCGCTCGGGCCGGCGAGCACGCGCTCGCGTATGCCGGCCAGTTCCTCGACCTGGGACCTCATGTCTCCCCCTCCGTGGGTAGGGGCGTGGTGGTTCCGTGATTCCACTCGCCCGTCGAGCGTGGCAATGCGGGCTGACCGGGGACTGACGGGCCGCTTACGCGGCGGCGCGGACGCGTCAGACCGGCTGGAGGCGGGCGCCGCCGGTCAGGGCGGGGTCGTGGGAGAGGATCGCGTGCTCGACGCGGCGCAGGGCGGGGGAGGGCTGGATGCCGAGTTCGTCGTCGAGGTGACGGCGCATCCGGTGGAAGACGTCGAGCGCGTCCGCCTGCCGCCCGGAGCCGTACAGGGCGACCATGAGCTGCTCGCAGAACCGCTCCCGCAGGGGGTGGTTGGTGTGCGCCTCGGCCAGTTCGGCGAGGACCGCGGCATGGCGGCCGAGCCGCAGTTCGGCGTCGAAGCGCAGTTCCATGGCGCGCATCCGGTACTCCTCGTAGCGGGCGCCCGCGAGCTGGCACAGGGTTCCGCCGGTGAACCCGCCGAAGACCGGGCCGCGCCACATGCCGAGCGCGTCGGCGAGCAGCCGCGCGGTGCGCGCCGCGTCGGCCGCGGTGGCCGACTCGGCCAGGCGTACGGCCCTGATGAACTCGGCCGCGTCCAGTTCGCCCTCGCCGACGCTCAGCCGGTAGCCGGAGGGGTGCATCGTCAGCCGGGAGGACGGGCGGTCCGGCTCCAGTTCGCGCAGCCTGCGGCGCAGCCGGCTGACGTGGGCCTGGAGGGCGTTGGCCTGGTTGTCGGGGACGGCGTCCCCCCACATCTCCTCGGCCAGCCCCTCACCGGTCACCGGCTGGCCCTCGCTGACCAGCAGCGTCTGCACCAGCGTGCGCTGCAGATCACCGGAGATGTCCGCCGGGCCTTCGGCGGTGAGTATCTGCAGGGCGCCGAGAACGGAGAACCTCAGCATGTCTTCCCCCCTTTGGTGAAAATTCCTGGCGAAGGTTGTTTCTTTCTGGGGTGGTGCTGCGGTGAAAAGAACCGGGTGCTGCAACGCGCCGCGCCCCGGCGGGCGTCTGCTTCCTGGACGTCCCGCCGGGGCGGTTGCTCCGCCGGGACGGGGGGCGGCCGGCGGTTCAGGGGCGTCCGGTGCCGTGCCGCCATTGGCGCGGCACCGGACGGGGGTGAAATCGATCGGCGTGCCGGATCGGCGATTTCTTCATTACCCCGTGCGGAATTCCGGACTCGGCGGAGAGGGCAGGATTCGAACCTGCGCAGGCCGTCGCCGGCCCGACCTCGAGGCGTGCTCCAGGTCCCCGATCAGCCACTCCGGGCACCTCTCCGTGTTTCCGGCCCGGTTTCCCGTGCCGTTCACGGGAACAACATTGGCACCCTGGGCTGACGGAATGCTGACACGCCTCTGACGCAGGCAATGAATTCCTTTCGGCCCTTTTCTCGGACGTCCTCTCGGTGCTGTACTCCTTTCGATGGAAAACGCTCCCGAAAGGGGTACGGGAATGACCGCCACCACCACCGAGACCGTCACGGACAACCCTGTTCTGGACGCCGTCCGCGCGCACACGGCAAGTGAGAACCCGAGTGCGTTCCTCGCCCTCAACAGCGGAAACAGTACGTTCACCGTCCCGGGCGCGGACGGTGTCATCGTGTACCGCCGCACCGGCAGCTGGGCCGTCCAGCTCGGCGGCCCCTTCGCCGCCGGGGAGGACTACGGCACCCTGCTCGACGCCTTCCGCGGCCACGTCCGCGACGAGGGCCTGCGGCTCGTCGGCATCCAGCTCCAGCGCGCCGACGCCGAGCGCTACGCCGAGCTCGGCTTCACCGTCAACCAGGTCGGCGCGTCCTGGGCGGTGAGCCTCGGCGAGTTCACCCTGCGCGGCACCAAGTTCATGCAGCTGCGCAACAAGATCTCCCGCGCGCTGCGCAACGGCCTGCAGATCCAGGAGGTCGACGCCGGCGACGTGGCCGACGCCATCGCCACCATCGACCAGGCCTGGCTCGGCTCCAAGGGCGGCGCCCAGCAACTGGAGTTCCTCGTCGGCCAGATCGGCGGCGAGGCCCAGGCGCACCGCCGGCTGTTCGTCGGCACCATCGACGGCGCACCGGTCGCGTACATCTCGTACTCGCCGGTGTACGGCAGCCGGGCGGGCTGGATGCACGACCTCAGCCGCCGGATCCCCGAGGGATCCCCGGGCCTGATGGAGGCCATCAACGCGCACGCCATCGAGGTGTTCAGGGCCGAGGGCGTCGAGTGGCTGCACTTCGGCTTCACGCCGTTCACCGGCCTGGACGCGAGCCACGAACTCGACGGCCACAGCCCGGCGTTCCAGTGGCTGATGCACGCCCTGTGGGCCGAGGGCGCCGCCCTCTACCCGGCGCAGACCCAGCTCTCGTACAAGCAGAAGTGGGCCCCGGACCTGCTGATCCCGGAGTACGTCGCCTTCGACGGGCCGCAGGCCTCGCTGCCCGGCTTCGCGCACGTCTTCCGCGCCTGCAACGCCTTCTGACCCGCCACCGCGAACGACGAGAGGACACCGAGATGAGCCGGTCCACCGAAGAACTCCAGCACGCCACGGTCGAGCAGCTGATGGCCGTCATCGGCGCACCCGACGACGAGTCGGTCGCCGAGGCCGCCGACGCGGCCGTCCGCGCCCTCGACGAGCGGCTGCGCGCCGAGGCGGCCGCCTGAGCCGGCGCCGGGCGCGCCGGCGGACGCCGGCGCACACCCGGTCAGACCGGTATCAGTGCCACATCAGCGCTCCACGGAACGCTGGACACACGTTCGCCCGGCGGTCCGGACCGGGAGTACCGCACTGTGCTCCCGTCGCCGGGCCCGCCGGGCGAAGCGGGGCCCTGCCGCCGTCCTCCGGGCGGACGCCGGGAGTACGGCGACAGGGCCCATCCCGCGACGGTGACCCACGCGGGAGCCTTGTCGACTCGCGGCGCCCGCAGGTCCGCGGGGCAGCGGCGCCGCCGCCCGATCCGGGCACTTCTCCCAAGGAGAGCAACGCATGCAGCGTCCGCACATACAAGAAGCCGCGGCCCTGGCCGCCGGTGGAGGCGCCGGCGCCGGACAGCGCACCGGTGCCTCGGCGACCTTCGCCGAGCTGCTCAAACGGGTCAAGGCCGAGGGGCTGCTGGACCTCGACCCCCGGTACTACGTGGGCAGGCTGGCCCTCAACACCGTCCTGCTGCTGATCGGGTTCGCCGCCTTCTTCGAGCTGGGCGACTCCTGGTGGCAGCTCCTCACGGCCGTGTGGATGGGCCTGTGCGGCGGCCAGTCGGCGTTCATGTGGCACGACGCCGGCCACAAGGCGATGTTCCGCAGCAAGAAGGCCGCCTCCGCGGTCGGATACGTCCACGCCAACCTGGTCAACGGGGTCAGCTACGGCTGGTGGGTCAACCACCACAACCGGCACCACAGCAACCCCAACCACCTGGACATGGACCCGGACATCGGCCGGCGCACCGCCATCTTCGACATCAAGCAGTACCCGACCCGCACGGGCACCCAGAAGTTCGTCGTGCGCTACCAGAGCGTGCTGTTCTTCGTGCTGCTCGTGCTCGAGGGCTTCAAGATGCTCAGGACGGCCGTCCTGTCCATCGTCCAGGGCAAGACCAAGCGGCCCGCGCTGGAGACCTTCCTGATCGTGCTGCGCACCGCCGTCTACCTCGGTCTCGCCTTCACCGTCCTGTCCCCGGCGCTCGCGGTCGCCTTCATCGTGGTCCAGCACGCCGCCCTGGGCGTCTACTTCGGAATGATCTTCGCCCCGAACCACAAGGGCATGCAGGTGCGCGACGGCGAGGCGGAGACCCTGGACTGGCTGGAGCGCCAGGTCCTCACCTCCCGCAACATCCGGCCCAACTGGCTGGTCGACTTCCTCTACGGCGGGCTCAACTACCAGGTCGAGCACCACCTGTTCCCGGCGATGCCGCAGAAGAACCTGGGGCGCGCCCGGGAGCTGACCATGGCCTACTGCGCCGAGCGCGGAGTGCCCTACCACGAGGTCGGGTTCTGGGCCTCGTACCGCGAGGTCGCCTCCTTCCTGCACGAGGTCAGCGCACCGGTGCGGCGCGGCGACGTGGAGGAGCAGATCCGGCGCCGGGCGATGGAAGCGGCCTGATCCCGGCCGGCGACCCCCGCCCACCCCCCACTTCCCCCACGCGCACACCCCCACATCCCTTCCCCCACGCCCCGGCCCCCGGGCCGCACGCCCGGGCCCGTCGGCGGCCCGGGCGGTTCCCTTCCCGGGAGCGACGCACCACCCGTCCCCAGGAGTCTCCTAAGGAGCCAGCCCCATGTCCCAGACCACCGCGGCGGTGGGTGACGTCACCGCTCCCGCCCCGATCGGTGCCCGCCTGGACCGCATGCCGATCACTCCCCTGCACCGCAGACTCACCGCGGTCATCGGCATCGGCCTGTTCTTCGACACCTTCGAGAACAACCTCTCGGGCACCATCGCCAAGGTGCTGCAGAGCGACTTCGCCTTCGGCGCGACCTCGCTCAAACTCGTCCTGGCCTCCGTGTTCGTCGGCCAGTTCATCGGATCCCTGACGCTCGGCCGGATCGCGGACCGGTTCGGCCGGCGCCGGGCCTTCCTGATCAACCTCGCCATCTACTCCGTCTTCTCGCTGCTCGGCGCGTTCTCCCCGAACGCCACCTGGCTGATCGTCACCCGCTTCCTGGCCGGTGTCGGCATCGGCGCCGAGCAGGCCCTGTCCGACTGCTACCTGGCCGACGTCCTGCCGGCGCGCAAGCGCGGCCGGTTCATCGCCTGGGCCTACACCCTCGCCTTCTGCGGAGTGCCCGCGGTGGGCTTCGCCGCCCTGTGGCTGGTGCCGCTGACCCCGCTGGGCGTGGCCGGCTGGCGCTGGCTGTTCGTGCTCGGCGCGCTCGGCTCGGCCGTCGTGTGGGTGCTGCGCCGGCAGCTCATCGAGTCCCCGCGCTGGCTGGCCGCGGCCGGCCGGACCGACGAGGCGGACCGGCTGGTCTCCCGGATGGAGGCGGAGGCCGCGGGGCGCGGACTGGTCCTGGAGGAGCCCGCGCCGGCCGGACCGGAGCCGGCCGCCGGGAACTCCCGGCTGCGGGACGTGCTGCGCCCCGGCATGCTCCGCCGGACCCTCGTGCTGTGGCTGTTCTGCGTGCTGTCGGTCGTCGGCTACTACGGCTTCGGCACCCTCGCCCCGCAGATCGTCGCCGCCAAGGGCTACGGCATCGTCGCCGGACTCGGCTTCACCGCGCTGTCCTTCCTCGGCTATCCGGTGGGCTCCGCGCTCGTCCTGCCCGTGGTGGACCGCCTGGAGCGGCGCACCCTGGTCGCCCTCTCGGCGGGCGCGATGGTCGTGGCCGGACTCGGCTTCGCCTACGCAGGCTCCGCCGCGGCCATCGTGGCCTGCGGGTTCGCCTACACCCTGTTCAGCAACGTCTTCTCCAGCGTCAGCCATGTCTACCTGTCCGAGCAGTACCCCACCGAGATCCGCGCCAGCGCGTCGGGCGCCGCCTACTCGCTGTCCAAACTCAGCGCCGCCGCACTGCCGTTCGTGCTGCTGCCGGTCCTGGAGGGGCACGGCGCGGGCGCCCTGTTCAGTGTCATCGCCGCCGCCATGGCCGTCCTCGCCGTCACCGTGCTGACCCTCGGCGAGCGCACCACCGGCGTGCCGGTCAAGTGAACCTGTCCGTCAATCCGAGGAGTTGAGCATGGCCTACGTCATCGGACTGCCCTGCGTCGACGTCAAGGACCGCTCCTGCGTCGAGGAGTGCCCCGTGGACTGCATCTACGAGGGCCGCCGCGCCCTGTACATCCATCCCGAGGAATGCGTCGACTGCGGAGCCTGCGAACCGGTCTGCCCGGTCGACGCCATCTACTTCCAGGACGACCTGCCCGAGGAGTGGGGCGAGGACCACGCGGCGTCCAACGCCGCCTTCTTCGCCGGTATCGGCTCGCCCGGCGGGGGCGCCGCCCTCGGCCCCCAGGACCACGACTCGCCGCTGGTCGGCGCGCTCCCGAAGGGGGTGTCGGTGGCATGAGCGGCATCCTCGCCGGCAAGCGGATCCTGGTCACCGGCGTCGTCACGGACGCCTCCATCGCCTTCCACGTGGCCCGTATCGCGCAGGAGGAGGGCGCCGAGGTCCTGCTGACCGGCTTCGGCAGGCTCTCCCTGATCGAGCGGTTCGCGAGCAGGCTCCCCAAGCCCGCACCCGTCATCGAGCTGGACGTCACCGACCAGGGACACCTGGACAGCCTCGCCGAGCGGATCGGCGAGCACACCGACTCCCTCGACGGCGTCGTGCACTCCATCGCCTACGGCCCCCAGGGCGCCTTCTCCTTCCTCGACGGCACCTGGGATGACGTGTCGACGGCCGTGCAGGTCTCGGCGTACTCCCTGAAGTCGCTGACCACGGCCTGCCTGCCGCTGCTCGAACGGCGCGGCGGCTCGGTCGTCGGGCTCACCTTCGACGCGGCCGTCGCCTGGCCGCACTACGACTGGATGGGCGTCGCCAAGGCCGCCCTCGAGTCCACCAGCCGCTACCTGGCCCGGGACCTCGGGGGCCGCGGCGTCCGCTGCAACCTCGTGGCCGCCGGGCCGCTGCGCTCCATGGCCGCCAAGTCCATCCCGGGCTTCGCGGAACTGGCCGACGTGTGGACCACCCACCGCGCCCCGGCGGGCTGGGACCTCACTGACCCCGAGCCGGCCGCACGCGGGGTGGTCGCGCTGCTGTCGGACTTCTTCCCGCGGACCACGGGCGAGATCGTGCACGTGGACGGCGGGGTGCACATGATGGGCGCCTGAACGCACCGCAAAGGGGGCGGGAGCCGAGGGATGGACCTCGGCTCCCGCCCCCTTCGCGTGCCTCCGGGGCCGGCAGGGCGCACCAGGCCCTACTCGGTGGCGCCGCCCGGCAGGATCCGCCGGAAGCCGGTGTACGGCACCAGCGCCTCGGGCAGCACCACGGAGCCGTCGTCGCGCACGCCCTGCTCCAGCAGCGCGGCCACCGTCCGCCCGATCGGCAGCGCCGAGCCGTTCAGCGTGGCCGCCGGCGTCTTGCGGCCGTCCGCGCGCTTCACCCGGATGTCGGCGCGGCGGGCCTGGAAGGTGCCGCAGTCCGACACCGAGGAGATCTCCCGGTACGCGCCGCCGCCGGGCAGCCACACCTCGATGTCGTACGTCATCCGGGCCGAGAAGCCCATGTCGCCCGCCGGCAGCAGGACCGTGCGGAAGGACAGCTCCAGCCGGCGCAGGCACTCCTCGGCGTGCCCCACCATCAGCTCCAGCTGCTCCTGCGCCTGTTCCGGCGCGCAGATCCGCACCAGCTCCACCTTCTCGAACTGGTGCAGCCGCAGCACGCCCCGGGTGTCCCGGCCGTACGCCCCGGCCTCCGCGCGGAAGCAGGGGGTGCGGGCGGTGAAGGCGTACGGCAGCGTGCGCGCGTCCAGGAGCTGCCCGGCCACCAGGTTGGTCAGCGGCACCTCGGCGGTCGGGATCAGGAACAGCTCCCGGTCCGCGACCTTCGTGCGGAACAGGTCCTCCTCGAACTTGGGGAGCTGCCCGGTGCCGGTCATGGTGTCCCGGTTGACCAGGAACGGCACCGACTGCTCGGTGTAGCCGTGCTCGCCGGTGTGCAGGTCGAGGAAGAAGTCGCCGAGGGCCCGCTCCAGGCGCGCGCCGGCGCCGTGCGCGACGGCGAACCGGGCGCCGGACAGCCGGGCCGCCGCGGCGGAGTCCAGGATGCCGAGCGCCTCGCCGATCTCGGCGTGGTGCCGGGCGCCGGCCGCCGGACGCGGCGCCGGACCGCCGCGCCGCACCTCCACCGCCTCCTTCTCCGAGTCGCCGTCCGGTACGGCGTCCAGGGGCAGGTTGGGGATGCCGAGCAGCAGCTCGGTCAGCCCGGCGGCCGCGGTACGCGCGGTGGCCTCGGCCCGCTGGACCTCGGCCCGCAGCGCGCGGGCGGCCTCCTTCTCGGCTTCCGTGGGCGGGCCCGAACGGCGGGCCTTGGCGGTGCGGTTCAGCTCGGTGCGCAGCCGGGTCACCTCCGACTGCGCGGCCGAGCGGGCGCGCAGCGCGGCGGTGAGGGCGTCCAGGTCGAGGTCGTGGCGGCGGCGGGCCAGGCGCCGTACGGCGTCCTCGCCGGCCTCGATCAGCTCACTGGGATCGTGCATGACGGTCTCCTGACAGGACGGGGGAGGGGGCCGGGGCGGGGGCGGCGGTGTGCCGGGTGCCGAGCAGGCGGTAGCGCGCCGGGTGCGCCGAACGCAGCCGGGCTGCGTACAGCAGGCCGCCCGCGGCGACCAGCGGCAGCAGCCAGGGCAGCGCGGCGATCACCGCGGAGGGGGAGCCGGTGAGCATGTCGAAGTTGCCGACCACCAGCCACACCGAGGCGGCCAGGCCGGCGAATCCCAGCAGCGGGGCGACGGTCTCCCGCCACCAGTGCCCGCCGCCGGTGCGCAGCCGCAGCCCGAGCACGGACAGCGCGGCCAGCGCCTGCAGGGCGACGATGCCCAGGGTGCCGAGGCCGAGCATGCTGGTCGTCAGGTCGGCGTACGGGTCGAGCCCGGCGACGGCGAAGCCGGCCACGACCACCGCGGTCAGCGCGCTCTGCGCGAGGCTGGCCCGGTGCGGGGAGCGGTACCGGGAGTGCTCCGCGGCCAGCGCGCCCGGCAGCAGGCCGTCCGCGGCGAGCACCTGGGCGTACCGTCCGGCGGCGCTGTGCAGGGCCAGCGTCGCCGCGAACAGGCTGGTGCACAGCAGGATCTGCAGCCCGGTGCTGCCCGCCTTGCCGAGGAAGTCGTCACCGAGGACGAAGAACAGGTCGCCCATCTGCTTGCCCGCGACCTCGCGCACCCGGTCGCTGCCGACCGCGCCGACCGCCAGCCAGCTGGTGAGCGCGTAGAAGCCGGCGATCAGCACGACGGCCACATAGGTGGCGCGCGGCACGCTGCGCCGCGGGTCCTTCGCCTCCTTGCCGTAGAGCGCGGCCGACTCGAAGCCGATGAAGGAGACGAACGCGAACATCAGCGACACGCCGACGCCGTGTCCGGCGGCGGTGTGCGGGGAGAAGGACGCGGTGGGCAGCGCGTGCAGTCCGTGCCGGACGAGGATCGCGACGTCCAGCGCGGCCAGCACCCCGATCTCGCCGAGCATCAGCAGGGCCAGCACCCGGGCGCTGAGCGCGATCTCCCGGTAGCCGAGCACCGCCATCAGCACCAGCCCGACGGCCGCGCACCACTGCCACGACACGGTCAGCCCGTGTGCGGCGAGCACCAGCTGGGTGAAGTAGCCGAGGGCGCCCGCCAGGCCGATGGTGGCGCAGTTGTAGGAGAGCAGGGCGACGTAGCCGGCGGCGACCGCGGGCGGGCGGCCGAGTCCGTCGGCGACGGAGGCGTAGAAGCCGCCGGAGCCGCCGGTGCGGCGGGCGCTGACCGCGTACCCCACCGAGAAGCACAGCAGGGTGACCCCGGCGAACAGGAACGCGGCCGGCACACCGGCCCCGTCACCGAAGGCGAACGCGAGCGGGACGGTGCCGACCATGGCGGACAGCGGGGCGGCGGCGGCGACGATCAGGAAGAGGATGTGCCCGGTACCGAGCCGGCCGGACGGGGGCGGGGAACCACTGGAGGACATGATGACTCCGAGACAGGGGAGAGGGACGGGGACAGCCGCCCGCCGGGAGTTCTCGGCGGACGGCTGCTGTGACGTGCCGGCGGACCGGACCCGGCGGCGCCTACGCGGGGGCGATCGCCAGGGCCGTGTTCTGCCCGCCGAACCCCAGCGAGTTGCTCAGTGCCAGGTCGATGGGCATCGACGTGACGGTCTGGGCCAGCTTGATCTCGATCCGCGGATCCGGCATGACCAGGCCCGCGACGGGCGGGATGACCTCGTGCTCGACGCTGAGCACGGCGAACGCGGCCTCGACCGCGCCGGCGGCGCCCAGCAGGTGACCGGTGACTCCCTTCGTGGACGTGACCAGCGGGTCCCCGCGCAGGGTCCGCTGGATCATGCGGGCCTCCGACAGGTCGTTCAACGGGGTCGAAGTCCCGTGGGCGTTGACGTGCTGCACGTCGTCCGGATCGGCTCCCGCGTCGGCCAGGGCCGCGCGTACCGCCGCCTCGATGCCGGTGCCGTCCGGGTGCGGCGACGTCATGTGGTGGGCGTCGGCGGTGGCGCCGTAGCCGATGATCCGGCCGTGCACGTGGGCGCCGCGGGCCCTCGCGTCCGCGACCCGTTCCATCACGAGGATCCCGGCGCCCTCCCCGGCCACGAAGCCGTCCCGGTCGACGTCGAACGGGCGGGAGGCGGACGCGGGGTCGTCGTGCCGCTTCGACAGCGCGCCCATCTGGGCGAACCCGGCCATGACCAGTGGGGTGATCATGGCCTCGCTGCCGCCCGCGAGGACGATGTCGCAGCGGCCGAGGGCGAGCAGGTCGCGGGCGGTCCCGATGGCGGTCGCGCCCGAGGCGCAGGCGGTGGCCACCACCAGGTTGGGTCCGGTCGCCCCGAACTCGATGGCCGTCTGACCGGCCAGCATGTTCGGCAGCTGCATGGGCAGCAGCAGCGGCGACACCCGGTCGGCGCCCTGCTCGCGCAGCACGTGGTGCTGCTCCTCGACGGTGCCCGGACCGCCGTCGGCGCAGCCCAGCACCACGCCCACCCGTGCGCCGTCCCAGGTCCGCGGGTCCAGACCCGCGTCGGCCACCGCCTCGTGGGCGGCGACCAGCGCGAACTGCACGAACCGGTCGAGTCGATGGGCGCGCCGCGCACTGAGCAGCGTCTCGGGGTCGAAGCCGGGCACCCGGCAGGAGATCTGTACGGGGTTGTTCGCCAGTACCGGATCGAGGGCGGCGGCCGGCCTGCCGTCGCAGACCGCCGCCCAGCTCGGCCCGACCCCGATGCCGCCGGGGGTGACCAGACCGAGTCCGGTGACGGCGATGTCCATGCCGGCCATCAGACCGTCGCGCTCCGCTCCTCCATCAGCCGGACCATGTCGGCCACGGTCTCGGCCTCCAGGAGGTCGTCGTCGCTGATGTCCAGGTCCAGCTCGGACTTCAGCAGCAGCGACAGCTCCACCACGGCGAGCGAGTCCAGCTCGATGTCCTCCCGGGAGGCCTCCGGAGTGATCGACTCGGGCGACACCTTGAGCTTGTTGGACAGGATTTCCTTGAGCTGCTCCAGCATGTCGGTTCCTTTCGAAGGCGTACGCACCCCGCGTACCGCTGAATTCGGTATGAGTTACTGACGGTCGGTCAGATGGTCTGCAGCTCCGGCCAGACGACGGTGCCCGCGCCCCAGGCCAGCCCGCCGCCGAACGCGGTGAGCAGCACCCGGTGTCCGGCGGTGAGCCGGCCCTCCGCGGTGGCCTCGGCGAGCAGCAGCGGGATCGAGGCGGCACCGGTGTTGCCGACCCGGTCGATGTTGCTCAACTGCCGTTCCTCGGGCAGCCCGAGGCGTTTGGCCACCGCTTCGAGGATCCGGGCGTTGGCCTGGTGCGCGGCGAACCGGTCGACGTCCTCCAGACGCCACCCGGCGCGTTCGGCGGCCTCGGTGGAGACGGAGGTCATCCGCTCCACCGCGTGCCGGTAGGTCTCCCGGCCCAGCATCTGGAAGTACCGGTCCGCCGGGTCGACCGGCCGGTCGGTGGAACGCTGCCGCGAACCGCCGGCCGGCACCTCGATCAGATGGCTCAGCTCGCCGTCGCTGCCGAGCACCAGCGGGCCGATCGCACCGGGCTCGTCGGCGGAGCCGGCCCGCAGCACCACCGCGCCCGCGCCGTCGGCGAAGATCACGGCGGTGGTGCGGTCCTCGGGGTTGATGATGGTGGTGAAGGCGTCCGCGGCGATCAGCAGCACGCTGTCCGCCACCCCGGCCGCGATGAGCCCGGCGGCCGACGCCAGCCCGTACAGGAAGCCCGAGCAGACGGCCGCCACGTCGAAGGCCGGCACCTGCCCGAGCCCCAGCCGGGCCGCCACCTGCGGCGCGGTCGCCGGGCAGGGCTGGTCGGGGGTGGTGGTGGCCAGCACCACCGCCCCGACCTGCTCGTCGCCCGCCGACTTCAGCGCCCTCAGGCCCGCCTCCACCGCCAGGTCGCCGGTGGAGGTGCCGGGGGAGATGAAGCACCGCTCGACGATCCCGGTGCGGGAGCGGATCCACGCGTCGGAGGTGTCGAGCCGCTCGGACAGGTCGTCGTTGGTCACCACGTTGGGCGGGACGTACGAGCCGATGCCCGTGATGACCGCGGCCCGCCCGGTGCTCATGCGCCGGCCTCCGAGGCGAGGACCTCCACCGGGAGGCCCATGTACTCCATGCGGACCTCGGCCATCTCGTCGGTCCACTGCTCGGCCATGTCGTAGCGCTGCTCGGCGGTGGTGTCGAGCAACCGCACGCCCGGCCACACCTCGTAGTCGCCGATTCTGTCGGCGTGCTCGAACATGCCCTGCTGGAACAGCTCCTCGCGGTGGATGACGAACTCCCGGTCCGGGATCTCGTCCCACAGCTTCACGCCCGAGCGCAGGATCTCCAGCAGCCGCGGCTTGTACTCCGGGTGCGCGATCACGTGGTCGCGCAGGATGGTGCTGGCCACGGTGAGGTGGCGGATCTCGTCGATCGCGGTGCCCCGCGAGATCTCGCCGGTCGCCGGGGACAGCGGGGTCCACTTGCGCTCGCTCAGCTCGGCGGCCGGGGCGAGCACACCCTCGATGATGATGGCGAACACCGCGACGCCGCCGGGGAAGTCGGCCTTGTCGCGCACGATGTCCAGGGTGAAGTCCACCACCGGGTCCAGGACCCGCTTGCGGTAGTCCCGGGCCATGTCGTCGATGTCCTTGAGCAGGGTGCCCGCCGGCACGCCCAGGTCCACCAGGTGCTGCCGGAAGACCCGGGCGTGCCGGGCCTCGTCGATCAGCTGGGTGGCGTAGAACTCCATCTCGGGGATGCCGGGCGCGATCGACACGTAGTGGCCGAGCAGCCGGGTGGCCAGCTCCTCCGCCAGCGCGCGGAAGCCGAACTCCAGCACCAGCGCCTCGCGCAGCGGGCCGGGCGCCTTCAGGAAGTCGGGCGTGATCGCGTTCTCGTGGTGGCCGGTCGCCCCGCGGTCGCGCAGGGTTCCCTGGGCCACCGAGGTGATCCAGTAGGCGAGGTCGCACTCCTCGGGGCCGAGGGTGAGCTCCTTCGCGCCGTCGAGCAGACCGGGGGCCTTGTCCCAGTCCGCCTCGGGGGCAACGGGTGCGGTCATGATGCGGCGGCCTCCTTCGCCGGGCGCAGGGAGCCGGCGTACAGCCCGCCGGCGTAGCTGAACAGCGGCAGACCCGGGTCGGCCGTGGCGCGTACGACATGGCCGAGCAGCAGCTCGCTGTCGCCCGCGGCGTGTGCGGAGTGGAACCGGCAGACGTAGTGCGCGAGCGCGCCCGCGATCAGCGGGGCGTGCGCGTACCGGTCCGCCGTCCAGGCCAGGCCCGCGAAGGCCGCGTCGCCGTCCGGACGGCCGCTGTGCGCGAACCGCCGGGCCACGTCGGCCTGGTCGCCGCCGAGCACGTTGATCGCGAACCGGCCCTCGGCGGCGGCCAGCCGGGCGAACGACGAGCCCGCCCGCAGCACCACGCCCACCAGCAGCGGTGAGCGCGAGACGAGGGTGACCGTGCTCGCGGTGGTGCCGTGCATCCGGTCCTCGGGACCGGTGGTCAGCACCGACACCGGGGACGCCAGGTGGTACAGCGCCCGGCGGCGCTCGGCCGGGTCCTGGCGGACCGGCCGGGCGGCGCGTACATCGGTCGCGGTGGTCATCCCACGGCCTCCGTCTCCCGGACGGCCGTCCGCGCCGGGACGTGGCCGACCGGCTCCGGGTCCATGGCGTGCCCGACCGGCTTGGGGTGGGGCAGGCCCAGGTCGTCCAGCAGCCTCAGGTAGCCCTGCTGGCGCACCGGCTCGAAGGGCAGCGCGAAGGACTTCATGAAGTTGCCGAACAGGCCGCGGTCGCCGAACAGGTGGAACGGCAGTACCAGCAGCGCCCACTCCGGCTTGACCAGCCAGCACCACAGCGCGGCCACCACGCCCTGCGTGATGAGGCTGTGCATGACGTTGTAGAGGACGTAGTAGGCCTTGTGGATCGGCCGGCCCCCGCTTTTCTTGAACGCGATGGCGCCGGGGATGTAGCCGATCAGGTCGATGTAGAGGAACAGTCCGATCGCCGGCAGCCAGCGGATGTCGCCGAAGTGGTAGACGATCAGTCCGGTGGTGACGGCGAGGCCCACCAGGTACTCGGCGCGGTGCAGCGAGTACGTGCGTGGTGTCTCGAAGGGGTTCGCCTGGTCCATGGTCAGCTCCTCGCGAGGGTCCTAGGCGCCGACCGCGGCGGGTTCGGTGAGTTCGATGCCGCCCTGGATGCGCACACCCGGGAACAGGCCGGTCAGCGCCCAGGCGACGGTCTCCTTGATGACCCGCTCGGCGATCGGGTCGAGGATGCCCTCCAGGCTCGGGATGCCGAAGTCGAATTCGGCGTCGAAGCGGACGGTGACGTCGTCCCCGGCCTGCTGGACGGACCAGGTCCCGGAGAAGGAGTCGAAGTCGCCGTCGGACTGCTCGAAGCGGATCTCGCCGCTCTCCGGCAGCACCGTGTCGTCCTCGGTCCAGCGCAGCAGGCCGCTGCGGAAGTGCAGCTCCCAGCTGGAGGAGGCCTTGGGGTCGGGGTAGGAGGCGTGCACGGTGGTCGCGTTGACGTGGGGCGCCAGGTCGGGGAAGCGCTCCCAGCGCCGTACGGCGTGCAGGACCGTTTCGGCCTGCTCCGCGGGTATCAGGGCATCGAGTTCGACGTGCCGCACGATCAGTTACCGCCTTCCGGCATTGTGGCCGCGCCCTTGATCAGGTCGCGGGTGGCCAGGTCGAAGGAGTTGACGAGGAAGTCCACGTCGGTGTCGTCCAGCACGGCGGGCGGGGTGAACCGCACCACCGAGCTGCCGTTCATGGAGTGGTTGGCGACCACGCCGTGGTTGAACAGCTCGATCAGCAGCTCGCCGGCCAGTCCGGCCTCGACGAGCTCCACGCCGATGAGCAGGCCCCGGCCGCGCACGTCCACGACCAGCTCGGGGATGTTGCGGTGGGCGACCTCCGCGATCCGCGGCAGCAGCCTGGCGCCGAGGTCCATGGCGCGGGTGACCAGGCGCTCCTCCTTGACCGCCCGGATCGCGCCCTGCACCGCCGCCATCAGCACCGGCTGGCCGGAGAAGGTGGCGGTGTGGACGTAGGGGTCCTTGTCGAAGGGGCGGAACGCCTTGCGGGTGGCGACGGCCGCCGACACCGGCATCACCCCGCCGCCGAGCGCCTTGCCGGTGAGCAGGACGTCGGGGACGACGCCCTCGACGTCCGCGCCCCACCACTCGCCGAGGCGTCCGAAGCCGGACTGCACCTCGTCGAGGATGAGGAAGCCCTCGTACTCCCGGACCAGCTCCTCGACCCGCTTGAGGTAGCCCTTCGGCGGGATGATGACCCCGCCCTCGCCCTGCACCGGCTCGAGGATCACGCAGACCTCGCCGGGATGGGCCCGCAGCTCCTCCTCCAGCGCGTCGGCGTCGCCGAACGGCAGGTGCAGGAAGTCGGGGACGAGCGGGCGGAACGGCGCCTGGTAGACGTCCTTGGCGGTCGCCGACAGGGCGCCCAGGGTCTTGCCGTGGTAGCCGCCGCGCATCGAGACCGTCCGCTTGAACCCGTTCGCGCGGGCCAGCTTCAGGCCCGTCTCCACCGCCTCGGCGCCGGACAGCGCGAAGTGCACGCGGTCGAGGCCGGGCGGCATCACGGAGACCAGGGACTCGGCGGCGCGGGCCACCGTCGGCTCCAGCAGGATGCGGGTCGCGGTGGGGTGGGTGCGCAGCTGGCGCTCCACCTCCTCCATGACGATCGGGTGGCGGGCGCCCATGATGAACACGCCGTAGCCGCCGGCGTTCAGGAAGCGCTCGCCGTCGCTGGTAGTGAGCCAGGCGCCCTCGGACGCCGTCTCCATGTGGCTGCCGAACAGCTCGGCGAGCGTGGCGCGGCCCTTGCTGAGGTGGGCCCGGTAGAGGTTGAGGATGTCCGCCTCTTCGTCGGCGGCGGAGGCCGGCGCCGGCGCCGGGGCGTCCTGGATGACGGTCACGTGTCGCTCACTCCAAGGGTGTGGGTGGTTCACAACGTCGGTGGGGTGCCGCGGCCGGGTGCCGCGCGATCGTGCCGCAGGGATCCGCGGCCGCCCGCCCGGCCCGTCCGGCCGGGCGCTACGCCAGGACCAGCGGTCCCCCGTCGAAGTACGCGAGCAGCGGCTCCGCGGCGGCGAGCCGGGACGGCGGGTGGAAGGCGAGGGCGCGGGTCGCCGCGGCCACCTGGGCGCTCGCCGGGTTCACGATGAAGTCCAGGCCGCCGAGCAGCTCCAGCGCCCGCGCCACGATGTCCGGCAGCGCGTTCTGCACGGCGTACCGGGCGACCAGCACCCGGGCCACCGACTCCTCGTCGCCGGGCTCCTGGCCGGTGCCGCGGGCCACGCCCTCCAGCAGCGACAGGGCCGCCTCCATGTCCACGGCGAGCGCGGCCCGGTCGCCGGCGCTGCCCCGCCGCCGCTCCAGCACCTGCTCCACCAGGGCGGCGGCAGCGCCCGCGTACCCGGCGGAGATCAGCATCTCGAACCAGACGAAACCGGCCGACTGCAGGTCGTCGAGGCGGGTCGGGTCGTCGGCGCCGGCCCGGACGACCATGTCCGCGGGGACGAACACGTCCTCCAGGCGCACCTCGTCGCTCTCCGCGCCGGCCAGCAGGTCGTTGCCCCAGAACGCGTGCACGGACAGCCCCGGCGCGTCGGCCGGCACCAGCGCGAGCGCCAGCTCCGGCTCGCCCCCGTCCTCGCCGTGGATGGCGATGGACGCGGTGAGCAGGCTCATCGAACGGGCCAGGCTGCACGGCTTCTTGGAGCCGGACAGCAGGAAGCCGCCCTCGACGGGCCGCGCGGTCACGGCCGGCTTGAGGATGTTCTGCGCGGTGCGGCCCTCGGCCCAGCCGGAGGCCATCACCTGCTGGTCGGGGACGATCCGGTGCAGCAGTTCGGTCTGCGCGCCGGTGAGCCGGCCGTCCTTGACCGCCAGCGAGTACAGCATCGCGGCGGTGAAGTGGTGCATGGAGACGGCGGCGACCAGCGACGGGGACAGCGCGCCGAGCGCGAGCTGCACCCGCAGCGCCTCCAGCGGGGCGGCGCCGTGGCCGCCGTAGCTCTCGGGTATGAGCAGGCCCACACCGCCGTGGATGCGGAACAGGTCGATCACCGGGCTGCCGGGCTGCTCCCGCTCGGCGTACGGGATCTGCTCCAGCTCCTTGAGCAGTCCGGGATGGAACCGCTCGCACACGGTCCGGGCAGCATCGAGGGAACGCACGGGAAACCTCCGGAAGACGTCGGATGCGAAGACGGTCAGGCGCCGAAGACCGCGTCGTACGGGCTCACGTCGCGGGCGATGCTGACTCCCTGGATGTGGGAGGTCTTGAGCATCGGGTAGTTGGCCTCGCCGAAGGCGCCGCCGGTGCGGCCGGTGCCGCCGTGGCTCGGGAGGTATGGCAGGAAGCCGATGTGGGAGTCGTTGACCTTCAGCAGACCGCCGTTGACCACCCGGCGCACGAAGGTCTCGATGATGCGGTCCGAGCGCGACCACAGGGAGTTGCGCAGCCCGTAGTCGTTGCTGTTGACGAACTGCAGGAAGGCCTCCAGCAGCGCGTCGTCGTTGTCCCGCTCGGGCACCACGATCGGGATCAGCGGGAAGAACGTCTCCTCGCGGACCACGTCGTACGTCCGGGCCCGGTCCAGGCCGTCCACCCGCACCACCGTCGGCTGCAGGAAGACGCCCGTCTCCGACACCGTGCCGTCGACCTCGGTGCGGTTGCCGCCGGTGACCAGCTCGGCGCCGTTGTCCAGCGCCTGGCGCAGCAGCCGGAAGAAGCGCTCGCTGCGCCTGACCGGCGACAGCAGCACGTCCTCCTCCTCGGGCAGGCCCGGCCTGATGCCCTTGACCTGCTCCTTCACCTCGGCGATCAGCGTCTCGGCGATCTCCGGGTGGACCAGGACGTAGTTGGGCACCATGCAGATCTGCCCGGAGCCGTAGAACGACTCGGTGATGGCCTCGGCCGCCCACTTCACGTCGGCGTCCTTCCAGACCACGATGCCGTCGTTGCCGGCGAGTTCGAGGATCGGCTTCTTGCCGTGCGCCACGCAGCTCTGCTCGAAGCGCAGGCCCTCCTGGCTGCCGCCGATGTAGAAGATGTCGTCGATCAGCGGGTCGGCGATCCAGCGGTCCATGGTCTGCTTGGGGTTGGAGCACACCGCGTTCAGCACACCGGCCGGCGCGTCGATCTCCTCCAGCAGCGGGGCGACGATGTCCCGGAGCAACCACATGGTCGACAGCGCGATCGAGCGCGGCGCGCGCACCACCACGGCGTTGCCCGCCATCAGCGCCAGCACGCACAGGGCGGCGCTCGGCAGCGGTGCGTTCTGCGGCGGGTTGAAGGCGACGACGCCGTCCGGCTGGCGGTGCAGGATCAGCTTGCGGCCGTTGTACTCCTTCTCCACCCGCATCTGCTTCAGATACCAGCGCA
The DNA here is from genome assembly GCF_007176755.1 of Streptomyces sp. 1-11. Taxonomy (GTDB): domain Bacteria; phylum Actinomycetota; class Actinomycetes; order Streptomycetales; family Streptomycetaceae; genus Streptomyces. The sequence goes on along the minus strand of NZ_BJTV01000004.1, from coordinate 438,662 downwards.
GGGAGCCCGGGGCGTAGATCTGCAGCAGGCAGCTCAGCTCCCACCGGGCGAGCTTCACGGGGTGGGACTCGGCGACCAGCATCCGCAGGAACTCGTCCTGGTGCTTGATCAGTTCCTCGCGGAAGCGGGTGCCGAGCTGCATCCGCCGCTCCAGCGGAACGGCCGCCCAGTCAGGGGCGGCCGCGGCGGCCGCCTGGGAGGCCAGGTCGATCGCGGAGTCGTCCGCGATCGCGCAGCGCCCCACGACGTAGGGGTGCTTGGCCGCCTCGGACTCAGGGTCCTGTTCGAGGGAGCGCTTCAGGCTGACGCTCGTGAAAACGTCCTCCAGCAGGGAGCGCCCGCTGACGGTGTAGACCCAGCCGTCGCCGGCCACGTCCTTGCCCGCGATGTAGAGGTCGTAACTCTTCAATCCGGAAGGTGCCTCAGCACTCTCCTCCTGCGTGGCTTCGCGAAGCATCTTCAGCCTTTCGGATATGGCGTGTGGATTTCTTGAAGCAATGCGAGCCTGACAGCGGAATCTGACCCGGCGCTGACACGTGACTGACCGCCCCGTTCCGGCCATCCCGGCCGGCTGCCCGCTGTCAGCGGGGCGTCAGCCGGCGCTGCTTGCATGACCGCATGCCACCTGTCGACAGCACGATCCAGCGGTTGCGCGACCTGCCGCGCAGCGAACTCGCCGAAGAGATCGAGTCAATCGTCCTGGAGAAGTTCAGGGCGGTTCTGCTCATGGACGATGCCGAGGAACTTCCCCTCGACATCAGCTATTTCGATCTCGGCCTCACCTCGCTGCGGCTGACCGAGATACGGCAGAGCCTGGAGCAGCTCCTGGACCTGTCGATCAACGCCAACGTGCTCTTCAACGAGCCGACGGTCGCCCATCTCGTGGACCACCTGACCCAGGAAATCCAGGACGCTTGAGGAGTCGTTCCATGCCGCGTACGGAATCAGAGCAGGCGCCCGAGCCGGTCGCGATCGTCGGAATCGGTCTGCGGTTCCCCGGCGGCAGCGGCTCGCCCGACGAGTTCGACGCCTTCCTGCGGGAGGGCCGCAGCGGGATCGGACCGATACCCCGGGACCGCTGGGACGTCGAGGCGTTCACGCCCGAGGGGCCCGACGACAAGGGCAAGATCATCGCCTCGGCCGGCGGGTTCCTCGACCGCATCGACCTGTTCGACGCCGGCTTCTTCAACATCAGCCCGAAGGAAGCCCGTTACATGGACCCCCAGCAGCGGCTGCTGCTGGAGACCGCCTGGCAGGCCCTGGAGCACGCCGGTATCGACCCGGCGCCGCTGCGCCGCGGCAACGGCGGCGTGTACATCGGCGCCAGCTCCATCGACTACGCCCTCGAACTGGACTCGCTGCCGTACGAGGAGCTGGACGGCCACCTCGCCTCCGGCATCACCATGTTCCCGCTGTCCGGCCGGCTGTCCTACTTCCTCGGCTGGCGCGGCCCGAGCATGAGCGTCGACACCGCCTGCTCCTCCTCGCTGGTCGCCCTGCACCTGGCCGTGCAGGCGCTGCGCGCCGGCGAGAGCGACATCGCGCTGTGCGGCGGCGTCAACGCCCTGCACCACCCGCGCATCCCGGTGATGTTCTCCAACGCCCAGATGCTCGCCCCGGACGGCCACTGCAAGACCTTCGACGAGGCCGCCGACGGCTACGCGCGCGCCGAGGGCTGCGGCATCGTCGTCCTCAAGCGGCTCTCCGACGCCCGACGCGACGGCGACCGCGTGCTCGCCCTGGTGCGCGGCACGGCGGTCGGCCAGGACGGCGACAGCGCCGGCCTGACCGTGCCCAACGGCCCCGCCCAGGAGAAGGTCATCCGCAGCGCGCTGGCCGCCGCCCACCTCGGCCCCGAGGACATCTCCTACGTCGAGGCGCACGGCACCGGCACCCCGCTCGGCGACCCCATCGAGTTCGGCGCCATCGGCGACGTGTTCGTCGACTCCCACACAAAGGACCGGCCGGTGCTGGTCGGTTCGGTCAAGACCAACCTCGGGCACATGGAGCCGGCCTCCGGCATCGTCGGCGTCATCAAGACCGTGCTGCAGCTGCGCTCCGGCACGGTCTACCCGCACGTGGGCCTCAACACCCCCTCGGGGCGCATCCCCTGGGACCTGTACCCGCTGCGGGTGCCCACCGAGTGCGAGCCGTGGCAGGCCGACGTCAAGCGGGCCGTGGTCAACAGCTTCGGCTTCGCCGGCACCATCGGCGCGGTCGTGCTGGAGGAGGCGCCGGAGCCGGCCGGGCGCGAGGAGTCCGCGCTCCCGCACGCCGCCCCGGTGTTCACCCTGTCGGCGAAGAGCGCCGGCGCCCTGCGCGAACAGGCGGGCCGCTACCGGCGACTGCTGGAGGACGACCCGGACCTGCCGGTAGACGCCCTCGCGTACACCGCCAACGTCGCGCGCACCCACCACCCCTACCGCGTCGCCGCCCCGGTCGCCGACCGCGCCGCGCTCACCCGGCTGCTGGACCGGGCCGCCGAGGCCGAGCACGAGGGCCCCGCCGGCATCCGCAAGACCGCCTTCATGTTCACCGGGCAGGGCTCGCAGTACGCCGGCATGGGCGCCGCCCTCTACGAGGCGCTGCCCGTCTTCCGCGACCACGTCGACGAGTGCGACCGCCTCTTCGCCGGCCACCTCGGCCGCTCGGTGCGCGAGCTGCTGCTCGGCACCGCCGCCGACCCGGAGGCCATCGACCGCACCGAGTACACCCAGCCCGCCCTGTTCACCCTGGAGTACGCCCTCGCCCAGCAGTGGATGGCCTGGGGGATACGCCCGAACGTGCTCATCGGGCACAGCATCGGCGAGGTCGTCGCGGCCGCCGTCGCCGGCCTGTTCACCCTGCCCGACGCCGTGAAGCTGGTCGCCGCCCGCGCCCGGCTGATGCAGGCGGTGCGCGCCGAGGGCGGCATGGCCGCGGTCGCCGCGCCCGCCGAGGAGGTCGCCCCGCTGCTGGAGGGCCGCGACGACCTGGCGCTTGCCGCGGTCAACGCCCCCGACCAGACCGTCGTCTCCGGCGCCACCGCCGCCCTCGACGAGGTCACCGCCGTCCTCGCCGGCCGGGGCTTCAAGGTGGACCGGCTCAAGGTCTCGCACGCCTTCCACTCTCCGCTGATGGCCGAGGTCTACGACGACTTCCGGGCCGCCCTTGACGGCATCGCCTTCCACGAGCCGAAGATCAGCCTGATCTCCAACGTCACCGGCCGCCTGGCCCGCCTGCGCGAGATCGGCAACGCCGACTACTGGGTGCGGCACATCGGCGAGCCCGTCCGCTTCCTCGACGGCATCCGCGCCGTCGCCAAGCGCGGCCGGCACGCCCTGATCGAGGTCGGCCCGCAGGCCGCGCTCACCGCGCTCGCCCGCCGCGGCGTCACCGTCGAGGACCACCTGTGGCTGGCCAGCCTGCGCCGCCGCGACACCACCACGCGCACCACCCTGACCGCGCTCGCCGACTACTACGCCGCCGGGCTCGGCGTCTCCTGGCAGGGCTACCACGCCGGGTACGCCACCCCGGCCAAGGTGGACCTGCCCACGTACGCCTTCCAGCGCAAGCGCTACTGGCTGCCCTCCGTCACCCCCCGGCGGTCCGCCGCCGGCGGCAGCGCCCGGCACCTGCTGCTCGGCACCGAGGAGCGGTTCGCCAGCGGCGTGCGGGAGTTCACCGCCGAGTTCACCGCCGAGGAGCTCGGCGCGCTCGCCGACCTCGCCGACGGCGGCCGCGCCACCCTGCCCGCCGGCGCCTACGTCGACCTGCTGCTCGCCGCGCAGGACGCGGTCCAGGGCCACGCCCGCTCCGCGATCCGCGACCTCAGGCTGCTCGCCCCGCTGGAGCTGCCCGCCGAGACCACCCTGACCCTGACCACCCGCTGGCGGCCGCGCCCCGCGGGCGGCGCCGACATCGAGGTGTTCACCGTGGTCGGCGGCGAGGAGAACCCGCACGCCACCGCCGTGATCGCCGCCGAACGCGAGGCGCTCGTCCCGGTGTCCGAACTGGCCGAGCTGGAGGCCGCGCTGGCCCCGGCCGGGCAGCGCATCGACGACGAGGACATCTACACCGACCTCGCCTCCGTCGGCCGCCCCGCCGGCCCCCGCATGCGGCTGCTCCAGCACGTCACCCGGCACGGCGACGGCGTCGTCACCGGCGAACTGACCGGCCGCGACGCCACCGCCGTCGAACACGTCCCGGCGGAGCTGCTGGAGGCCGCCGCCCAGGCGCTGGTCGTCCTCGACCCCGAGGGCCCGGTGTTCGTGCCCCGCGAGATCGCCTCCGTGCGGCACTTCCGCAAGCCGCGCGGCGAGGACCTGCGCGTCCTCGCCCGGATCCGCGGCGACCAGGACCGCCGCCTCGCCGACGTGCTGCTGCTGGAGAGCGGCGACCCGGTCGCCGAGCTCCTCGGCGTCCGGCTGGCCCGCCCCGAGGACCGCACCGGCCGCCGCCGCTTCCTGCACCGCCCCGAGTGGATCCGCCGGGCCCTGCCCGCCGACGCCGCCGCCCCCGCCGAACGGCACGCCGTGCTGCTCGACCCGGCCGCCGGCCGCGCCGCCGAACTCGCCGGCGAGCCCGGTCTGAAGGTCACCCGGCTCGCCGACCCGACCGAGCTCAAGACCGTCCTCGAGGACCCGACCGTCACCGACATCGTCCGCGTCTGGCGCACCCGGCCCGGCGAGATGTCCGTGGCCCGGCTGCGCGCCGAGTGCGAGGACAACTACCGCGAACTGCTCGCCGTCGTCGGCGTGCTGGACGCGGCCGGCCTGTCCAGGCCGCCGCGGCTGTGGCTGGTCACCCAGGGCGCCCAGGCGCTGCCCGGCGACCCGGCGGGCGACGGCGGCCACCTCGCCGCCGCCACCCTGTGGGGCTTCGGACGGGTGCTGCTCACCGAGTACCCGCAACTGCGCTCCACCCTGGTCGACCTCGCCCCGGGCAGCGGCCTGGCCCCGCTGCTGGAGGAGTGGCGCACCGAGCCGGCCGGCGAGTACCAGGTCGCCTACCGGTCCGGCCGCCGCTACGTGCGCCGGCTGCTCGCCGGTGACGAGGCGCTCGACTGGAGCGGCGACTTCGAACTGCGCGCCGCCGAGTCCGGCGACCTGTCCGACCTGGCGCTCGCCCCGGCCGCGGTGCAAGAGCCCGCCGAGGACGAGGTGCAGGTCCGGGTCCGCCTGGTCGGCCTGACCGCCGAGGACGCCCGCACCGCGCTGGACACCGGTCGCGCCGACCGCGAGGAGTACGAGGAGGAGGACGCCGGGGACACCCCGCCGCCGTTGCTCGGCCGCACCGCGCACGGCACGGTGCTGGCCGCCGGGGCGGGCACCGGCTTCGCGGCCGGCGACGAGGTCCTCGTCCGCCACGACGGCACCTTCCGCTCCACGCTCACCGTGCCCGCGACCGCCGTCGTGCACGCCCCGGCGCCCGCGGACGCGGCGGCCCGGTTCGGCCTCGACGAGACCGGCGAGGCGCTGCGCACCACGCTGACCGACCCGTCCGGCCCGGTCTGGGTGTCCCTGCCCGAGGACCCGGCGGCCCGGCGGAGCGAGACCGCCGAGCGGCAGCCGGCCGGACTGCGCGACGACCGCACCTACCTCGTCACCGGCGGCCTCGGCGGCCTGGGCCTGGCCACCGCCCGCAAGCTGGCCGCGCTCGGCGCCCGGCACCTGACGCTGGTCAGCCGCAGCGGCAAGGCCGCCCCCGAGGCCGCCGAGCTGCTCGCCGGCCTCGCCGAGGAGGCGGAGGTCGACATCGTCCGCGCCGACCTCGGCCGGGCCGAGGACGTCGCCCGGCTGGTACGCCACATCGAGGCCGGACCGCACCGCCTCGGCGGCATCGTGCACGCCGCCGGCGGCTCCTACGACGAGCGGCTGATCTCCGAACTCACCTGGGAGTCCATCGAGGACCAGCTCGAGGCGAAGGCGTACGGCGGCTGGCTGCTCCACGAGGCCACCGAACAGGCCTTCCCCGACCTGGAGTTCTTCGTGGTCTACTCCTCGGTCTCCTCGGTGCTCGGCGGCTTCGTCGCCCAGGGGCACTACGCCGCCGGCAACGCGGCCCTCGACGGCCTCGCCGACTGGCGCGCCCGCCGCGGCCTGCCCGGACTCGCCCTCAACTGGAGCTCCTGGTCCCGGGTCGGCATGTCCTCCCGCATGAACGACGTCCTCATCCAGGAGCTGGAGCGCGGCGGCGTCCACCTGTTCTCGCCGACCCGGGCCCTGAACACCCTGGTCAGCCTCTGGGACCAGCCGCGCAGCCAGCGCGTGGTGGGCGACTTCGACTGGGACCGCTACATGGCGGGCCGGGTCACCGGAGACCTGTTCTTCGACCGCCTGGCCCGCCGGGCCCCCGAGGAGGACGACGGCCTCGACGTCGCGGCGCTCGCCGCCCTGTCCCCGGAGGAACGCGCCACGGCCGTCACCGCCGTGGTCCGGGAGAAGGTCGCCGCCGTGCTGCACCTCGAGGAGGGCGACGAACTGGATCCGAACACCGAGTTCGTGTCGCTGGGCCTGGACTCGCTGATGGCCCAGCAGGTCAGGTCCGGTCTGGAGCAGGCCTTCCGGCTGCCCCTGCCGGCCTCCCTCACCCACGACCACCCGACGGTACGGCAGCTCGCCGGCTTCCTCGGCGAGCGGATCGGCCCGGCACCGGCCGCGTGACGGACGTTAAGGACGGACGACCATGACTGACATCTCCAGTGGCATACCGAGGGAGCGCTGGACGCTCCACCACTCCGCCCGCGCCCACGCCGGCAGCCGCCCGGACCATCCGGCGATCGTCTGCGAGGGACGCGTCACCACCTACGAGAAGTTCCACCGGGAGAGCAACCGCGCCGCGCACGCCCTGCGCGCCTGCGGTGTCCGGCGCGGCGACCGGATCGCCTACCTGGGCCGCGAGTCGGAGAACTACTACCTGGTGATGATCGCCTGCGCCAAGGCGGGCGCGGTCCTGGTACCGGTCAACTGGCGGCTCACGCCCAGCGAAGTGGACCACATCCTGCGCGACTCCGGCGCCGCCCTGATCTTCGTCGACGACGAGTTCTGGGACACCGTCGCCACCGTCCGCCACCAGCTGCGCGGACTGCGCAAGGTGATCCGGGTCGACGGCACCGACGCCGAGGGCGAGCCCGCCCGCGGCGCCGGACTGCCCGCCTGGGCCGCCGACCAGCCGGACACCGACCTCACCCCGGGCACCGGCCCGGACGACGCGGTCATCCAGATCTACACCAGCGGCACCACCGGTCTGCCCAAGGGCGCCGTCCTCGCCCACCGCAGCTTCTTCACCCTGCCGCACGCCAGCCGGGAGCGGGGCGTCGACTGGATCGACTGGCTGCCCGAGGACGTCGGCCTGATCTCCCTGCCGGGCTTCGGGGTCGCGGGCATCGGCTGGTTCCTGCACACCTTCAACGCCGGCGGCACCAACGTGATCATGCCGCAGTTCGACCCGCAGGAAGCGGTGCGGCTCATCCGCACCCACCGGGTGACCACCACCTTCGCCGCACCCGCCATGCTGCAGGCGATGGCGGCCGAACGCGGCGCGGGCCCGGAGGCGTTCACGTCCCTGCGCAAGATCGCCTACGGGGCGGCCCCGATGTCCGAGACGCTGCTCAAGCAGTGCCTGGAGACCTACGGCTGCGAGTTCGCGCAGATCTACGCCAGCACCGAGACCGGCAGCGTGGCGGTCTGCCTGCCGCCTGAGGCGCACCACCCCGGCAGCACCGTGCTCACCTCGGTCGGCCTGCCCTGCCCGGGCAACGAGATCAAGGTGATAGGGCCGGACGGCGAGACACTCCCGCCCGGCGCCATCGGGCAGATCTGCGTCCGCGCCCCCTCCCGGATGCTCGGCTACTGGAACCTGCCCGAGGCCACCGCCCGCACCCTGGTGGGGGAGTGGCTGCACATGGGCGACGCCGGCTACCTCGACGAGGACGGCTACCTGCACCTGTGCGACCGGATCAACGACACGATCATCGTCGCCGGGCAGAACATCTACCCCGCCGAGGTGGAGAAGGCGCTCGCCGCGCACCCGGCCGTCGCCGACGCCGCCGTGGTCGGACTGCCCGACGAGCGCTGGGGCGAGAGCGTGCACGCGGTCGTCGTCCTGCGGCCCGGCACGAAGGCCACCCCGCGCGAACTCCTGCTGTCCCTGCGCGGCCGGATCGCCGACTACAAGATCCCCGGCACCTACCACTTCGCCGAGTCCCTGCCCCGCAACCCCTCCGGCAAGATCCTGCGCCGCGCGGTCCGGGAACAGCTCGCCGCGCCCGCCCGGGACCCGCTCGCGAGCACCGTATGACACCGAACCGGCACCCCATGCCCGAAAGGGACCTGACCATGAGCACCGAGCCCCTGCGGATCGGCATCCTCCTGCCCACCCGGGAACAGGCCATCAACGGCACCTACGCGGCCGCTCCGCTGCTGGACTTCGCCCGCCAGGCGGAAGCGCTCGGCTTCGACTCGCTGTGGGCCGGGGACTCCCTCACCGCCCGCCCCCGCCTCGACCCGCTCGTCGTGCTGTCGGCCGCCGCCGCGGCCACCGAGCGCATCGCCGTCGGCACCGCCGCCCTCACCCCCGCCCTGCGCCACCCGCTGATCGGCGCCAACATGGCCGCGAGCCTCAGCCATGTCGCCGCCGGCCGGCTGATCCTCGGCCTCGGCTCCGGGTTCCCGATGCCCGAGACCGAGGAGGAGTTCGCCTCGGTCGGCGCCTCCTTCCAGGGCCGGGTGGGCCGCCTGGACGAGATCACCGCGCTGTGGCGCACCGCCTGGCGCTCCGGCGAGGACGGCGAACCCGTCGAGTTCCAGGGCCGGTTCTGGCAGGCCGAGCACCTCGACCGGCTGCCCTCCCCGGCCGTCGCCGGCGGCCCCCCGCTGTGGCTGGCCGGCAGCGACACCCCGAAGGTCCTCGCCCGCGCCGCCACCCGCTACGACGGCTGGCTGCCGTTCCTGCCCGACGTCGAGGCCTACGGCAGCGCCCGCCGCCGTATCGCCGAACTCGCCGAGGAGGCCGGGCGCGGCGCCGGCGCCGTCACCCCCGCGCTGTACGCCACGGTCACCGTGAACAGCGACGAGTCGGCGGCCAGGGCCGAGCTGGAGCACTACATCAGCCACTACTACGGCCGGTCCCTGGACCAGATGCGGACCATCCAGGCCTACGCCTGGGGCAGCGCCGAGAAGTGCGCCGAGTGGCTCGGCGAGTACGTCCGGGCCGGCGCCCGGCACCTGGTCGTACGGATCGGATCCCTCGACCCCGAACCGCAGTTGAAGGAGATCGCCGAGGTGCTGCTGCCCGCGGTACGCGCCCTCGGCCCCACCGTTGGGAGCACCCAGTCGTGACCAGTGCCATCGCCGCCGTCGGCCAGGACATGTCCCGCGCGGGGCAGTGGTTCCACCCCGCCGACCCCTCGCCCGACGCCTCGATCCGGCTGTTCATGCTGCCGCACGCGGGCAGCGGGGCCATCATCTACCGCGACTGGGAGCGCCTGCTGCCGCCCGACATCGCCCCGCAGGCGGTGACCCTGCCCGGCCGGCACAACCGCCGCGAGGAGCGCACGTACGAGGAGTTCGAGCCGCTGCTCGAGGCGCTGCACGAGGCCGTGCTCGACGACCTCGACGACCGGCCGTTCGCCTTCTTCGGGCACTGCCTCGGCGCCCAGCTCGCGTTCCGGCTCACCATCCGCATGGAGGAGGAGGGCGGCCCCTCGCCCATCATGCTCGGCACCTCCGGCTGGTCCCCGCAGGGCTTCTTCAAGCCCACCGAGGAGCAGAGCCGGATGCCCGAGCCGGAGATGGTGGAGTGGATCAAGAAGCTGGGGTCCTTCCCGGCGGAGATCTACGACAACCCCGAGATGCTCGCCCTCGTGGTCCCGGCGCTCCGTGCCGACCTGCGCGTCGCCGCCGACCACGACGACGACGGCGCCGGCGTGGCGTGCCCGCTCGCCTCCTACGGCGGCCGCTCCGACCCGCTGCAGGAGCACCCGGACGCCATGTCCCACTGGGCCGGGCGCACCCCGGCCTACCTGGGCCACAACGAGTACCCGGGCGGCCACTTCTACATCGACACCCACGCCCAGTCCGTCACCGCCCACTTCGCACACCGGCTGCAGCGGATCGCCGCGACCCAGCCCGCCTGATCCCCCTTCTCGGCGGCGGCCGACCGGGCCGGCCGCTGCCGCACGCGCTCGGAGCGAGCCGCGCCGGCGCCCCGAGAAGCGAAAGAGAGAGACACATGAAACTTCCCTCCGACCTGTACATAGCCTCGGCCGCGGCCTGGGTGCCCGGCGCGCGCCCGCTGGCCGACGCCGTCGTCGAAGGCCGCGTCGACGCGGAGCACCGGCACCTCGGCTACGAGTCGATCGCGGTGGCCGACGGCGTCTCGGGCCCCGAGATGGCGGTGCGCGCGGGGCGGCTGGCGCTCGAGCGGGCCGGCACCGACGGCCACGAGGTCGGCCTGGTCCTGCACTCCTCCTGCGGCTACCAGGGCCACGACATGTGGCCTGCGGCGGCGTACGTCGCCAACGAGACCGTGGGCCGTTCGGCGGCCGGGTTCGACGTCCAGCAGCGCTGCAACGCCGGCCTCGGCTCGGTGTGGCTCGCCGCCGGGCAGATCATGGCCGGCTTCACCGAGTCGGTGCTGCTGACCACCGGGGACAACTTCGCGCCGCCGTGGGTGGACCGCTGGAACCTCCAGCTCAACTTCATCTTCGCCGACGGCGGCAGCGCGCTGCTGCTGTCCGGGCGCGGCGGCTTCGCCCGGGTGGTCTCCCTGCGCGTGGGCGCGGACAACTCGCTGGAGCGCTGGAACCGGGGCCTGGAGCCGTTCGGCACCGCGCCCGGCCGGGACCTGCCGCTGCGGCTGCGCGAACGCGGCGTCCAGCACGCCCTCACCCCGGAGGCGGAGGGCTCCTGGGAGCGCTTCGAGGCCGGCCTGCTGGACACCACGACACGGGCCCTCGACGACGCCGGCGTCACCGTCGAGGACATCGCCCGGGCCGTCGTACCGCACATCCACCGGGGCGAGTCCCCGGAGAACTACGAGCTCCTCGGTTTCGCCGAGAAGCAGAGCACCTGGGAGCTGGGCCGCCGGGTGGGCCACATGGGCGCCGGCGACCAGTTCCTCGGCCTCGAACACCTCGTCGCGCAGCGGGCCGTCGGCCCGGGCGACCTGGTGCTGCTGGTGGCCGCCGGCGAGGGCTTCAGTTTCTCCGCCGCCGTGGTCGAGATCCTCGACGTCCCCGACTGGCAGTAGCCGGTGCCGCTCCCGCGGCCCGCCCGGCCGGCGCGTCAGCGCCGTGTCAGCGGGCTGCGGGACAGTGGCCGTCCGACGCACACGGGAGACCGCCGCCGTCCGCGCGCAGGCGGGCAGGGCATGCCACCCCCCTCACCCCTGAGCGAAGGATTCACCAGACATGAAGCTGAACACAGAGCTGTACGTCGCCGCCGCCGCGTCCTGGCTGCCGGACGCCCGCCCGCTGAGCGAGGCGGTCGCCGCGGGCCTCGTCGACGAGGAGCACCAGAATCTCGGCTACGAGTCCATCGCGGTGGCCGAGGCCGACTCGGGACCCGAGATGGCGGTGCGCGCGGGGCGGCTGGCGCTCGAGCGGGCCGGCTCCGACGGCCACGAGGTCGGCCTGGTCCTGCACTCCACGTGCGGCTACCAGGGCCACGACATGTGGCCTGCGGCGGCGTACGTCGCCAACGAGACCGTGGGCCGCGCGGCGGCCGGCTTCGAACTGCAGCAGCGCTGCAACGCCGGACTCGCCTCGCTCACCCTGGCCGCCGGGCAGATCGCCGCCGGCTTCACCGAGTCGGTGCTGCTGACCACCGGGGACAACTTCGCGCCGCCGTGGGTGGACCGCTGGAACCTCCAGCTCAACCTCATCCTCGGCGACGGCGGCAGCGCGCTGCTGCTGTCCGGGCGCGGCGGCTTCGCCCGGGTCGTCTCCGCGCGCGTGAGCGCGGACAACTCGCTGGAGCGCTGGAACCGCGGCCTGGAGCCGTTCGGCACCATACCGGGCCGGGAGATGCCGGTGCCGCTGCGCGCACGCGGCCGCCAGCACGCGCTCACCGCGGAGGCGGAGGGCTCCTGGGCGCGCATCGAGGCCGGGCTGAAGAGCACCACGGCCGGCGCGCTGGCCGACGCGGGCGTCAGCGCCGAGGACATCTCCCGCGTGGTGACCCCGCTGATACACCGCGGCGAGTACCCCGAGAACTACGACGTGCTGGGCTTCAGCGAGAAGCAGAGCACCTGGGAGCTGGGCCGCCGGGTGGGCCACATAGGCGCCGGCGACCAGTTCCTCGGCCTCGAACACCTCGTCCGACAGCGGGCCGTGGGCCCCGGCGACCTCGTCCTCATGGTGGCGGCGGGGGCCGGTTTCAGTTTCTCCGCCGCCGTGGTCGAGATCCTCGACGTCCCCGACTGGCAGTAGCCGCGCGTGTCCGCCGGTTCCGGTCCGCCGCCCCGGCCGGGCACACGCAGGACAAGAAAGGAACCGTCAACCATGTCCCTGCAGCAAGCGCGGACAGCCGGCGCCGAGACCCGGGAGCGGGAGCCGGCCGGCCCGCACTGGGCGACGCTGCCGCTCATCCTGGTCGGCACGTTCGTGATCACGCTCGACGTGTTCATCGTGAACGTCGCCATCCCCGAGACCCAGCGCGACCTGCACGCGAGCGCCTCCGCCGTGGAGTTCGTGGTCGCCGGGTACGCCCTCGCCTACGCCGCCGGGCTCATCACCGGCGGCCGGCTCGGCGACCTGTACGGCCGGCGGCGGATGTTCCTGCTCGGCGTCGCGCTGTTCACCCTGTCGTCCGCGTGGGCGGGCATGGCGCCGACCGCCGGGCAGCTCGTCGTGGCCCGGGTCGCGCAGGGCCTCGCCTCCGCGCTGATGGGTCCGCAGGTGCTGGCCATCATCGGCGTCACCTACCAGGGCCAGGCCCGGGGCCGGGCGTTCAACGCGTTCGGTCTGACCATGGGCCTCGCGGGCGTCTTCGGGCAGCTCATCGGCGGCCTGCTGATCCACGCCGACATCGCCGGCCTCGGCTGGCGGACCTGCTTCCTGGTCAACGTGCCGGTCGGCATCGCCGCGCTGCTGCTCGGACCGCGGCTCATCCCCGAGTCCCGCGCCGAGGGCCGGGCCCACCTGGACCCGCTCGGCATGGTGCTGGTCTCGGCCGGCCTGGTCGCGGTGGTCCTGCCGCTCGCCGAGGGCCAGCAGAAGGGCTGGCCGCTGTGGACGTGGCTGTGCCTGGCCGCCTCGCCCGTGCTGCTCCTGCTGTTCGCGGCCCACCAGCGGCGCCTGGCGAACGGCGGCGGCAGCCCGCTGGTCAACCCCGTGCTGTTCCACAAGCGGCCGTTCACGGTCGGCGTCGTGGCCGGTGTCGTGTACTACTCCGGCATGTCGTCCTTCTTCCTGGTCCTCGCCCTCTACCTGCAGGCCGGGGTGGGGCTGACCGCCCTGGAGTCGGGCCTGGTCTTCCTGCCGCTCGGCGTGGGATTCCTGGCCACCTCGCTGCTGGCCCGCAAGGTGGCCGCGCTGCTGGGCCGCCAGGTCCTCGCGGTCGGCGCCCTGGTGCTGCTGGCCGGGCTCGGCGGACTGTGGGAGGCGGTCGACCACATCGGCACCGAGGGCGCCGTGGCCTGGCTGGTGCCCGGACTGCTGGTCGGCGGCTCGGGCATGGCGATGGTGATGGCCCCGCTGGCCTCCATCGCGCTCGCCGGCACCGACCCGCGCTACGCCGGAGCCGCCTCGGGCGTGCTCTCCACGGCAGCTCAGGTCGGCGGCGCGGTGGGGGTGGCCGCGGTCGGCGTGGTCTTCTACCACGTCCTCGGGCAGGGCAGCGGCCCGCACGCCTACGCCGACGCCTTCAAGGCCAGCGTCTACCTGCTGGCGCCCCTCGCGCTCGCCGTGGCCGCGCTGGTCCAGCTCATCCCGCGCCCGCGGCCGGCCCCCGCGTCCTGAGCGCGCCGGGCCCCGGCCCGGACAGGGGAAGAGGGCGGGCACGCGACGGCGTGCCCGCCCTCTTCACATGTCCCGCGGTCAGGAGACGGCGTGGCTCAGCCAGAAGTCCAGCAGATCGCGGTCGCCCGACACCGTCACGCGCGGGCTGCGGGGCCGCAGCCGGCCCTTGACCACGAGCAGCAGGTCCGCGGGCGAGGCGACCACGGTGACGGCGGCCGGGGCGCCGTCGGGGGCGTCCCGGGTGACCCGCACGCCGTCCGGGGCGCAGGTGACCAGCCAGTCGGAGATCCGGCCCGCGGCGCCCGCAAGCGGCCGGAAGCTCAGCGTCTCACCGCCGCGCGGCACCTCGGCGAACAGCGGGGAGAGGAACGGCCGGGCCTCGGGCACGCCGAACGCCATCAGGCAGAAGTCCACGCAGTCCAGGGCGACGTCGGCGGCCGGCTCGAACGGCCGGCCGGCCAGCAGGTCCACGTCCGCGCGGTGCACGGCCGTCTCGAACATCGCCCAGCGCGGCCAGAACTCCTTGTTCTGCTTGCCGTGCGGCGCCCAGACGGGCACCTCTGCGCCGATCCCGCCGATCGCCTCGGCCAGCCGGCCGGCGCCCTCGAGGACGAATTCCGTCCGCGATCCGGGGTCCCGCAGCCGGCCGTCCACCGCGTCCGTCTCCCGTACCCCGAGCCCGGCCACCCGCTCGGTCCAGCTCGTGCCGTCGCCGTCGCCGTCGCCGTCGCCGGCGCTGTCGGCCTCGGCGAGGTCGCCGCCCGGCAGGACGAGCCCGGTGCTCCGGGTGGCCAGGATCGTCGTGGCCCACTCGTGGCCCTGGCGTAAGTGCCGCACCAGGTCGCCCAGTGTCCATCCGGGACAGGTCGGCACCGGCTGCGTCAGCGGGAGGTCCCGGGCGGCCGCGGCGAAGCGGGCCGCCTCCCGGCGGAGTTCCGCGGTGCAGCGGTCCATGGGCAGCGGAACGTACGGCTGTGCGGTCATGAGTCCTCACTCCGGTCGGGTCGACGTGCGCGGACCGGCGGCGCGGCGGTCTGCCGCGGCGGGCGCACCCGGCCCATTCGAACCGGACACACTGACACGTTACTGATCATTCCGGACGACCCGGTTCACGGCGTCAGGCGCGTGTCAGGGGCGGGTCAGCGGCACTTGGCAGAGTCGTCCCTGTCGCACGCTCCTCCTCGCCCGAGCCGGGGCCGCACCCGTGGCCCGCGTCCGTTCGCGGTGAGGACACCCCATCGTTGCCGTCCCGGTCCGCCGGCGCGTCCGACGTGAGGAGAACGCTCGTCATGGCAGACACCGCAGCCCCGGGGCCGACCCGGGCCCTGATCGTGGCCAACCCGGCCTCCGGCAGTCACAGCCCCGAACTGGTCCGCCAGGTCGCGGAGCTGTGCGAGGCCTGCCTGGAGCGCGCCGAGGTCCACCTGACCAGCGCGCCGGGCGACGCGACCGGCGCGGTGCGCCGGGCGCTGGAGCGCAAGCAGGGCGCACCGGACCTGGTCGTCGCCATCGGCGGTGACGGCACGGTCCGCGAGGTCGTCCAGGGACTCGTCCCCGCGACCGGCCGGGCGTCCCTGGCCGTCGTGCCCGGCGGCACCGGGAACTCCGGCTACAAGATGCTGTGGGGCGAACGCCCCTGGACCGAGTCGCTGAAGGCGGTCCTGACCGACTACGGCATCGGCGGCAGCGCCCGCCTGCGCCGGCTGGACCTGGCCCGCCTCGCCGAGACCCGCAACTACGTCTACCTGGGCGCCTGTTCCGGCGTGATCGCCGACGCGCTGATCACCGCCCGGGAGCTGCCGCTGACCGGACGCGAGCGCTACGCCCGCGCCTTCGCCGACACGGCCGCCGGCTACCGGCCCTACCCGGGCCGGGTCACCGTCGACGGCCGGGTGGTCCACGAGGGCCCCACGGTCCTCGCCAACGTCGGCGGCGGCCGCTACCGGGGCGGCCGGTTCCAGGTGCTGCCCGACTCGCTGCTCGACGACGGACTGCTCGACGTCTGCGTCATAGGCGGCGGCATCCCCGCGGCCGACGTGCCGGGACTGACGCTGGAGGCGGCGCACATGGACCACCCGGCGACCGTGTACGCGCGCGGCCGCCGGATCACCGTGGAGCGCACCGACGGCGGACGGCTGCCGCTGGAGCACGACGGCGAGTACCAGCACGGCATCGGCGACTCGGCCACCTTCGAGGTGCTCCCCGGAGCCCTGCCGGTCTGGGCGCCGGTCACCCCCTGAAGCCCGTACCAGAGCCACCTTCCGGAAACACAACCAGGCAAGTCACGAAGGAGAACGCCCGCATGAGCGACCTGACCACCACCGTCTCCCGCTACCTCGACATCTGGAACGAGGCGGACGCCGACAAGCGCGCCGCGGCCATCGCCGAGCTGTTCACCGCCGACGCTCCGTACATCGACCCGCTCGCCGCGGTCGAGGGCCACGAGGGCTTCGGGGCCGTGGTGGCCGGCGCCCGTGACCAGTTCAAGGGCCTCACCTTCGAACTGCACGGCACCGTCGACGCCCACCACAACCAGGCCCGCTTCCAGTGGGGCCTGGTGACCGAGCCCGGCGCGGAGCCGATCGCCATCGGCTTCGACGTCCTCGTCACCGACGACCAGGGCAAGATCAAGGGCGTCTACGGCTTCCTGGACAAGGTCCCGGCCGCCTGAGCACGCACCCAGCGCGGGAGCACCGGGGCCCCCGGTGCTCCCGCGTTCGCGCGCACACCGCCGACGCACGCACGGCAAGGAAGGTAGCCGCCTCATGACCGCTGTCCTCGGGGAGAGCGTCGCCCAGGCCCTGTGCGCCGACTGGGCCGAGCAGGCACACACCCTGCCCCGGGCCGGCCACGTCCGCGCACCGGCCGACACCCCCTTGCGGGAGCTGTCGCACTGGGCCGCGTCCCTGCGCCCGCAGCACATACCGTGCCGGGTGCTGAAGCTGGCCGCGAGCCAGGTGCTGTCGCAGATCGCGTCCATCCGGGCCGGTCTCCAGCACCCCCTCGGCAGGAAGCTGGTGGCCGCCTTCGGCCACCCCATGCAGCGCGACCCCCGGCAGGCCGCCGGCGTGTTCGCCGCGCTCGGCTCCTGGCTCAACCTGGACGACACCGCCTACGCCGGACACCTGTCGAACTCCACCGTCGCGGTCCCCCTCGCCTTCGCCTACGCCCGCGGGCTCGACGGGCTGTCGCTGCTCACCGCGGTGGTCGCGGCCAACGAGTGCGCGGCCCGCATCACCGCCTCCGCCACCCTGGGCCCGCTGCGCGGCCAGAGCGCCGTGCACACCCATCTGGCCGGCGCCGTCGCGGGGCGGCTGCACAGCGACCGCGCCCCGGCGAGCCTCTACGAGAACGCCTTCGGGCTGGCCTTCGCGATGCCCAACTGGCCGCTGATGCGCGCCTTCCTGGCCAGCGACGCCCGCCTGTTCAACACCTTCACCCCGGTGCGCACCGCGATGGACGCCTGCGACGCGGCGTACGCCGGGCTGCGCGGGGCGCCGGACATCATGGAGCACAGCGACGGCTTCCTGGCCCGGTTCGCCACCGTGCCGCTGCCGCAGGCGGTGGCGAAGGGGCTGGGCCGCCGCTGGCACACCGACACCCTCTCGTTCAAGATGCACCCCGGAGGCCCCGGCATCGACGCCGCCGTGGACTGCGCCGCCGAGATCCACCGCGAACTCGGCGCGCTCAAACCCCGGGACGTGGCCGAGGTGGTGGTCGAGGCCTCGCTGTACACGCTGTTCGCGGGGGAGCGGGCCGCCCGGTACGTCACCGGTCCCGGCTCCCCGCTGGGCGCGCTGGTCCTCGACGTGCCCTACCCGGTGGCCACCACCCTGCTCACCGGCGAGTTCTCGGTGGACGACTTCTCCTCGCCCGCCCTGGACGACCCCGACCGCTGGGCGCTCGCCAAGCGGATCCGGCTGGAGCACGACACCGAGATGACCCGTGAACTGTTCCTGTCCGACGCGCCGTTCGGCGAGGCGGTGCGCGAGGCCGGCGAGTCGGCGGTGCCCTGGCTGCGCGGCTTCGGCGGGGACGAACTGGTCGACCTGGTCGGGGCGTTGCAGGCCGACGACCGGGACTTCTCCCGGTCCACCAAGGCCACCGGCGCCCGGGTCACCGTACGGCTCACGGACGGCCGCACGGTCTCCCGCACCCGGTTGATCCCGGTCGGCGCCGCCGGCCCCGAGACCCGGGCGGACCACACCGCGCTCGTCCGGGAGAAGTTCCTTTCGGTCGGCGGCTCGCACGAGGTCGCCGACACCGTCGGCGGGCTGCACCGGATGCGCCCGCGGGCGGTGCGCCGCTGGATCGAGACGGCGTTCCTGGACTGACCGGCTCACCCGCCGTGCGCCACGTACAGGCGCACCGCCTCGTGCAGCCGGTAGCGGACCCGCCCGGCCCGGTCCGGCGCGCCGGCCAGGACCAGCTGGCGGTGCGCCAGTTCCTCCAGCAGGTCCACGGCGAGCCGCCGGGACGCCGCCACCCGGGCCGGAATATCCTCCACCCCGAACTCGCCTGCCAGATGTTGTAGTTCGTGCAGTGCGGTCTTGAGCGGGGGCGGCAGTGGGCGGTGGTACGCGGCCACGCTCGCCCGCAGCGAGAGGTCCCCGACGCACAGCGTGTCCAGCCGGTCCCGCTCGTCCGCCAGCCGGTCGGCCAGGTCGCGCGGCGACCGGTGCGGGCGGGCCGAGAGCCACAGCCCGGCCAGGTGCAGGGCGAGCGGCAGCCCGCCGCAGTACCGCACGATGTCCAGCGCGGCCGGCCGGTCGCCCCTGATCCGGGCCGCGCCCGCCAGGTCCTCCAGCACCTCGCGGGCCTCCGGCCGGCCGAGCACGCCGATCCGGTGACCCGACCGCCCCGGCAGGGCGGGCAGTTCGCGGCGCGCGGCGACCAGGACGGCGCTGCGCCCGCCGTCCACGAGCAGCGGACGCACCTGCGCCTCGGTGACTACGTTGTCGAGCACCACCAGCACCCGCCGTCCGGCGAGGGCGTCCCGCAGCCGGGCCCGCGCCTCCTCGGGGCCGCGGACGCCGGCGCCGCGGCCGAGGGACCGCAGGACGCGCTGGACGAGCTGGTCGGAGGTGACGGGACGGCAGGAGGCGGGATGCAGGTCGACGTAGACCTGGCCGTCCGGGAACCGGTCGCGTGCCGCGTGCGCGGTGCGCAGCACCAGGGCGGTCTTCCCGGCGCCCGGCGGCCCGACCACCACCGCGGGTGCGCCCCGGCCGGGCAGGCCGGCCGCCAGCGCGGCCGCGAGCGCCTCCCGGCCGGCCAGGCGGTGCCGGGGCGCCGGGGGCAGTTCGGCCGGCGCCGCGGCGGCGTGCGGGGCGAGGGGGCCGTCAGGCCCCGGTGAGCCGGGCGGCGCGGCGGGACCGGCCGGGTGCCCGCCGCCCCGGGGCAGCCGTAACAGCCGCCGCGCCTCGGCGGGCGCCAGCCCGAGCGCCTCGGCCAGCAGCACCAGCGACTGCCTGCGCGGCCGGGCGGTGTGCCCGGTCTCCAGGTTCCGTATGGCCCGCACGCTCAGCCCCGAGCGCACCGCCAGCTCGTCCTGGGTGAGGCAGGCGGCCTCCCGCGCCCGCACCAGCGCCGCCGCGAGGCCGGTCCCGGGCGCCGGCGGGTGCGGTCCGGGTCCGGAGGGGTGCGGGAACGTCACCCGTTCTCCCGGACGGACACCGGGGACGCCGGCCCGGCCGGCGGGCGGCGCAGCGCGGCGACGAACTTGTAGCGCGAGCCCCGGTACACCGAGCGCACCCACTCCACCGGAGTGCCCTCGGCGTCCCGCGAATGCCGGGACAGCAGCAGCATCGGCAGGCCGACGTCGGTGGCGAGGAGATGGGCCTCGCGGGGCGTCGACAGCGAGGTCTCGATGGTCTCGTCCGCCTCGGCGAGGTGCACGCCGTACACCTCGGCGAGGGCGGTGTAGAGCGAGGGGTACGTCGCGAGCGAGCGCCGCAGCCCGGGGAAGCGCCGCACGGACAGGTGGGTCGTCTCGATGGCCATCGGGTCGCCGCTGGCCAGCCGCAGCCGCTCGATGCGCAGCACGCGCTCGCCGGCGCCGATGCCGAGCAGGGCGGACAGCCGGGCGTCCGCGGGCACCTCGCCGATGTCCAGCACCTGCGAGGCGGGCTCCAGGCCCTGGGCGCGCATGTCCTCGGTGTGCGAGGTGAGCCGCAGGCTGCGGTACAGCTTGGGCTGGGCGACGAAGGTGCCCTTGCCCTGGATGCGGTCGAGCCGCCCCTCGCCGACCAGTTCCTGCAGCGCCTGCCGGACGGTGGTGCGCGAGGTGCCGAGCCGCACGGCGAGCAGGCGCTCCGCGGGCATCGCGGAGCCGGGTTCGAGGGCCTGCGTCATCTGCAGGACCTGCTGTTTGATCCGGTAGTACTTCGGCACGCGCGCGGTGCGGCCGGCCGCCCCCGTGGGGTGCTGGGCGCTGCTGACGTCGGTGGCCATGCCTGCCTTCCCGGCTGTGGGTGTGGGGGCTCCCGTTATAGCGACCAACTGCCCTATGGTCTAGTCCAACTGGCCGAGAGGTCTAGTCCAGCCGGCGAGCCCGCCGGGAAGGGGACGAACGCGCTCCGGTGACTTTCTCGTAACGGCCGGAACGCCTTTCCGAACCACCCTTGACACTCAAAAAGGTCTAGGCCAAGCTCCACCGTACTGGTCTACACCATTAGTGACCAGGTCCCGAGCCCTACGTGCAACAGCGTCGTACGCAGGTCACCGCCGAGGGCGTGGGGGGATTAGTGGCATCCCTGAGGAGGGTGGCGTGAAGCGCAAGCTTGCTGCCGCGATCGTGATCGCGGGCATGATGGTCTCCGTCTCGGCGTGTGGCGACGACGACAAGGACACGGGCAAGAACGCGGGACCGGACAGCTTCAAGGGCCAGACCCTGACGGTCTGGACGATGGACGGCTCGGCGCCGCCGCAGTGGTCCAAGGACGTGCAGGCGGCCTTCGAGAAGAAGACCGGCGCCAAGCTCAAGTTCGAGATCCAGAAGTGGGACGGGATCCAGCAGAAGATCACCACCGCCCTCTCCGAGTCCAACCCGCCGGACGTCATCGAGGTCGGCAACACCCAGACCCCGGCCTACGCGGCCACCGGCGGCCTCGCCGAACTGGGCGACCTCAAGCAGGAGATCGGCTCGGACTGGACCCCGTCGGTCTCGCAGTCCTCCGTCTACGAGGGCAAGCAGTACGCCGCTCCCTGGTACTTCGCCAACCGCGTCGTCATCTACAACAAGAAGATCTGGGCCAAGGCCGGCCTCAAGGACACCCCGAAGACCCGGGACGAGTTCTTCAAGGACCTGGACGCCATCGGCAAGAAGACCGACGCCGAGCCGCTGTACCTGCCCGGCCAGAACTGGTACTTCTTCGACGGCCTGACCATCGGCCAGGGCGCCGACCTGGTGAAGAAGCAGGGCGACAAGTACGTCTCCAACCTCGGCGACCCCAAGGTCTCCGCCGCCATGGAGCTCTACAAGAAGTACGCCTCCTACTCCAAGGCCCCCAAGGACAAGGACGAGGCCACCCCGCAGCAGGCCACGATCTTCGCCAAGGGCAAGACCGGCGCCTTCATCGGCATGGGCTGGGAGGCCGGCACGGCGATCCAGGCCAACAAGGCCATCGAGAAGGACCTCGGCTACTTCACCATCCCCGGCGAGAGCGCGGACAAGCCCGAGGGCGTCTTCCTCGGCGGCTCCAACCTCGCCGTCGCGCAGGGCAGCAAGAACCAGGCCCTGGCCAAGGAGTTCCTGAAGATCGCGCTGTCCGACCAGTACGAGGGCCAGCTCGCCAAGCTCAACGGCGTCATCCCGAACAAGGAGTCGCTGGAGAGCAACCTCAAGGGCAACGGCGCCGCCGAGGCCGCCGCTCCCGGCGCCGCGGCCGGCGGCACCACCCCGCTGATCCCCGAGTGGGCCGCGGTGGAGAACACCCCCAACCCGATCAAGTCCTACATGACCGCGGTGCTGAACGGTAAGTCCCCGGCGGCCGCCGCCAAGCAGGTCGAGGGCGAGATCAACAAGCGCCTGGCCCAGCAGAACTGATGACCCGCGCCGGGGGCGTCGGCGGACGCCCCCGGCTCAGTCGTTCGTACAGCCCGTACAGCCCAACGGCCCGTACGGCCACGGAAGAGATGGCAACTCATGTCAGTGCAGACCGAAGGCACGGACACGGCCGGGGAGCCCGCTGTCCGCAAGGCCGGGGCGCCGGCGCCGCCGAGGGGTGAGGGCGGCGGTTCCGCCCCCGCCGCCCGCCGCGGCGCCGCCGCTCCCTATCTGCTCCTGCTGCCCGCGCTGCTGGCGACACTGATCCTGCTCGGCTGGCCCCTGGTGAAGAACGGCATGCTGTCGTTCCAGAACCTCAACCCGCGGCAGCTCATCCAGCACCTCACCGAGTGGAACGGCGGCGACAACTACAAGGAAGTCCTGACCGGTTCGGACTTCTGGCACGTCGTCGGCCGTTCGGTGGTCTTCACCGCGGTCAACGTCGTCCTGATCATGCTGCTCGGCACCCTGACCGGGCTGCTGCTCGCCCGCCTCGGCAGGAAGATGCGGCTGCTGCTCCTGGTGGGCCTGGTGCTCGCCTGGGCCATGCCCGTCATCGCGGCCACCAC
Organism: Streptomyces sp. 1-11; assembly: GCF_007176755.1. Lineage (GTDB taxonomy): Bacteria > Actinomycetota > Actinomycetes > Streptomycetales > Streptomycetaceae > Streptomyces. The sequence goes on along the minus strand of NZ_BJTV01000004.1, from coordinate 416,104 downwards.
CGTCTACCAGTGGCTGTTCGCGCAGCGCTTCGGTGTCGTCAACTGGGTGCTGGACAAGCTCGGCTGGCACTCCATGGCCGACTACAACTGGTTCGGCTCCCAGCTCTCCACCTTCGCCGTGATCACGCTGCTGATCGTCTGGATGTCGATCCCGTTCGTGGCGATCAACCTGTACGCGGCCACCACCACGATCCCCAGGGAGCTGTACGAGGCCGCGTCCCTGGACGGCGCCGGCGCGTGGAAGAGCTTCACCTCGGTGACCTTCCCGTTCCTCAGGCCGTTCCTCTACGCCACGACGTTCCTCGAGGTCATCTGGGTGTTCAAGGCGTTCCCGCAGATCTTCGCGATCAACGAGGGCGGCCCCGACCGCCTCACCGAGACCCTGCCGATCTACGCCTTCGTCGAGGGCGTCGGCAACCAGCACTTCGGAGTCGGCGCGGCGATCTCCTTCCTGACCATCGTGGTACTGCTCGTCATCACCTCGTACTACCTGCGCATGGTGCTCAAGCAAGAGGAGGACGAGCTGTGAAGCGCTCGGTCTTCGGCCGTATCTGGCCCAACGCGACCGCCGTCATCCTCTTCGCCGGCTTCGTGTTCCCCGTCTACTGGATGTTCGCGACGGCCTTCAAGCCGACCGGCGACATCATCTCCGAGAACCCGGTGTGGTTCCCGACCGACGTCACGGCCGGCCACTTCGCCAAGGCCGTGGACGCCGACCACTTCTGGACCCTGGTCCTCAACTCCGTCACCGTCACGGTCAGCGCGGTGCTGCTGTCCCTCGTCATCGCCCTGTTCGCCGCCTTCGCGCTGGCCCGGATGCGGTTCAAGGGCCGGCGCGGTTTCATCGTGACCTTCATGCTGGCGCAGATGGCGCCCTGGGAGGTCATGGTCATCGCCATCTACATGCTGGTCCGCGACAACGACATGCTCGACAGCCTGGTCCCGCTCACCGTCTTCTACGCGGTCATGGTGCTGCCGCTGACCGTCCTGACCCTGCGCGGCTACGTGGCCGCCGTGCCGAAGGAGCTGGAGGAGTCCGCGATGGTCGACGGGTGCACCCGCACCCAGGCCTTCGTCCGGGTGATCTTCCCGCTGCTCGCGCCGGGTCTGATGGCCACCTCGCTGTTCGGCTTCATCACCGCCTGGAACGAGTTCCCGCTGGTCCTGATCCTCAACAAGGACATCGAGAAGCAGACCCTGCCGCTGTGGCTGTCCCAGTTCCAGACCGCCTTCGGCGACGACTGGGGCGCCACCATGGCAGCCTCGTCCCTTTTCGCACTGCCCATCCTGATCCTGTTCATCTTCCTGCAACGCAAGGCTGTCAGCGGTCTGACCGACGGCGCCGTGAAGGGATGACGCCCCCGATGACCACACTCGCCACTGGGCCGGACACCCTCACCCGGGACGCGCTCGCGGTGCTGCAGCCGGGGTTCGACGGCACCACCGCCCCGGACTGGGTGCGCCGCCGGCTCGGCGAAGGCCTCGCCTCCGTCGCCCTGTTCGGCCGCAACGTCGTCTCCGAGGAGCAGGTCACCGCACTGACCGCGCAACTGCGCGCGGAGCGGGACGACCTGCTGGTCGCCATCGACGAGGAGAGCGGCGACGTCACCCGCCTCGACGTGCGCACCGGCTCCTCCTTCCCCGGCAACCACGCGCTCGGCGCCGTCGACGACCCCGCCCTCACCCGGGGCGTGGCGCGCGAGCTGGGTCGGCGCCTGGCCGCCTGCGGCGTCAACTTCGACTGGGCGCCCTCCGCCGACGTCAACGCCAACCCCGACAACCCCGTCATCGGCGTGCGTGCCTTCGGCGCGGACACCGCCCTGGTCGCCCGGCACACCGCCGCCTGGGTCGAGGGCCTGCAGTCCACCGGCGTCGCCGCGTGCACCAAGCACTTCCCCGGGCACGGCGACACCAACGTCGACTCCCACCACGCGGTGCCGCGCATCGACGTGGACGCCGAGACGCTGTACGCGCGGGAGCTGCCCCCGTTCCGCGCCGCCATCGCGGCCGGCAGCCGGGCCGTGATGAGCGCGCACATCCTCGTCCCCGCGCTCGACCCGGACCGCCCCGGCACCCTCTCCCGGCGCGTCCTCACCGACCTGCTGCGCGGCGAACTCGGCTACCAGGGCCTGATCGTCACGGACGGCATGGAGATGCGCGCCATCTCCGGCACCTACGGCCTTGAGCACGGGGTGGTCCTCGCCATCGCGGCGGGCGCGGACGCCATCTGCGTCGGCGGCGGCCTGTGCGACGAGGGCACCGTGCTCAGCCTGCGCGACGCGCTGGTGGCCGCGGTGCGCTCCGGCGAGCTGCCGGAGGAGCGGCTGGCCGAAGCGGCCTCGCGGGTGCGGGAGCTGGCCCGCTGGACGGCCGCCTCCCGCGAGGACGCCGGGACCGTCGCGCCCGAACCGGAGATCGGCCTGGCCGCGGCCCGCCGCGCGCTGACCGTGACCCGCGGCGCCGGTGCCGCGCCGGTCACGGAGGCGGTGTACGTCGCCCGGTTCGACCCCGCGCCGAACATCGCCGTCGGCGACGAGACGCCGTGGGGCGTGGCCGCCGAGCTGACGCGGCTGCTGCCGGGCAGCACGGCCGGCTCGTTCACCGGGCCCGGCGCGGGCCGCGAGGCCCTCGCCGCGGCGGGCGGCCGGCGGATCGTCGCCGTGGTCCGCGACGAGCACCGGCACGGCTGGATGGGCTCCGCCGTGGACGCGCTGCTCGCCGACCGCCCGGACACCGTCGTGGTCGAGATGGGCGTCCCGCAGGCCCCGCCGCGCGGCGCCGCGCACATCGCCACCCACGGCGCCGCCCGCGTCTGCGGCGTGGCGGCCGCGGAGGCCGTCGTCGCGGGCTGAGCGGCCGCGCCGGCGCCGACGACACTGCCGGGACCAGGCCCCACCGGGGGCCGGTCCCGGCCTTTCGCATGCCGGACGAGCGGCACTCCACCGGCAGTTGAGCGGCACCTTGGGCGGGTACCGACCGGTAGTCGTTGACACCTTCAATTGGTCTAGTCCAGCTTGGGAGGGCGCTTCTGTTCGATCACCACGGAGTGACGGCATGCACCAGCCCACCACCCCCTACCTCCACCGGGCGGCCTCAGGCCGCCCCTACTTCAGCGCGGACGGCGAGACCTACCTCGCCCCCGTCCCGCTGCGCGACCTGGAGAAGTCCCGGCCCCTGAGGGTGCTGTCCGAGGAGGACTTCGCCTTCTGGCAGACCTACGGCTACGTCGTCGTCCGGGAGGCCATCACCCCCGGCGAGGCCAAGGGCCTGCTCGACCTCGCCCTCGACTTCCAGGGCCTCGACCCGGACCGCCCCGAGACCTGGTACGAGGAACCGGAGTTCCGCTCCGAACTCGACCGGCACCTGTACATCTACGGCTTCGTCGAGGCCTACCACCACCAGCTCATCTGGGACAGCCGCCAGACCCGGCGCGTCCACGACGCCTTCGTGGACGTCTGGGACTGCGAGGAGCTGTGGGTCACCCTCGACCGGCTCAACCTCAACCCGCCCAACGTCGGCACCCGTTCCCGCTCCCTGATCGAGCCCACCGACGAGGGCTTCGACATCGAGCTGCACTGGGACGTCGACACCACCCTCGCCGTACTGCCGCAGCGGGTCCAGGGCATCATCGCGCTCACCGACACCCGCCCCGAACTCGGCGGCTTCCAGTGCGCCCCGGAGCTGTTCCGGCGCTTCGAGGAATGGCGCCTCGCCCAGCCGGCCGGCCGCGACCCGGTCCGCCCGGCGGCCGACCGATCCGAGTTCCCCGTGGTCCGCCCCGACCTCCAGGCCGGCGACCTGCTCATCTTCAACGGGCTGCTGGCGCACGGAGTGGCGCCCAACCGCTCCGAACGGGGCCTGCGGGCCGTCCAGTACCTGTCGATGATGCCCGCCCTTGAGGAGCACACCGAGCTGCGGCGCTCCCGCGTCGAGTCCTGGCGCACGCTCAGCACCCCCGACTGGAACCCGACGCTGCTCGGCGACGCCCGCCGGCCCGAGGCCCTGCGCTACGGTCCCGCCGAACTCGACGCGCTCGGGCGCAGACTGCTCGGCCTGGACTCCTGGTCCGGCACCCAGGGGGCGCCGTGAACCGCGTCTGCCTCTGCCTGCCCACCAACCGGGCCTGCCCCGCCACCATCCGCGCCGTCCACGAGGAAGCCGCCTACGCGGCCGCGCACTTCGGCGCCGACGTCCAGTTGCTGATCCTCGACTCCTGCGACGACCGCACCCGCGCCGCCCACGCCCGCGTGGTCGCGCAGCTCCCGCCGGCCGCCGGTGTCACCGTGCACCACCTGGGCGAGGACGCGCAGGCCGGCTTCCTGCGCCGCGCGATCCGGCGCGCCGGCCTGCCCGACCCCGACGGCGTGCTCGACCTCCTGCTCCCCGCCGGCGTCTCCTACGGCTCCTGCACCGACCGCGCCTTCCTGCTGGCCGCCGCCCTCGGCTGCCGGTCGGTGCACCGCAGGGACTCCGACAGCACCTACCAGATGCGGCACGGACGGAAGGTCTTCCCCGTCCACCACGAGCTCGTCCCGCTCGGCCTGCGGGCCGCCGACGCCGCGGGTCACGTCACCGTCACCGACCTCGCCCCGGACCTCGCCGGCCGGCCGGTGTCCCTGGCCGGAGCCTCCTTCATCGGCGAACTCTCCGTCGACGTGGCCGGGATACGCCGCCTCGACGAGGGGATCTACCACGACGTCGTCGGCCTGTGGGCGCCCGCCGGCTGCTCGCCGGAGGACAGGCGCCGGCTGGTGGAGGAGTCCTTCACCGGAGCGGGCACCACCCCCTTCACCGAGGACCGCTCCACGCTGACCCTGGTGGACCCGATGCGGGTGGACATGTGCAACATCGCCCTCCACCACGACGTCTACGAGCGCATCCCGCTGCCCCCGGCCACCGACACCATCGGCAGCGACTACTTCCTCCTCCACCTGGTCCACGACGCCACGCTCCCCGGCGTCCTGCACAACCGGCACATCGAGAACTTCCACACCCCCGAACGCCGCACCGACACGGGCTTCCTCGCCTACCAGACCCGCTTCGTGAAGTTCCTGCTGTCGATGCTGTACTTCCACCACGTCTACGACCGCATGGCCGCGGCCGGCGCCGGCCTCCTGGACGGCCGGCAGCACGTACGGGCCGAACCGGTCGTGGAGTTCCTGCGCGAGAGCACCGGCCTCGACCGCGCCGAGAACGTGTGGCGCCTGGACCGGATCGACACCGCCTACCGCAAACTCGGCGGACGCTACGAGGAGTTCGCCGAGCGGCTCGCACCACGGCGCGAGGAACTGCTGGACCGCGCCCGCCGGGACGTCGAGGACTTCGCCCGGCTCACCGAGGCCTGGCCCGCGCTGGTCGACGCGGCCCGCGGCACGGCGCCCGGAAGCGGGACGTCGTGACACCCGGCCCGCGGCTGGCCGCCGCACTGGCCGGCGCCCCGGCCGACCGCATCGTCTACGACCTGGCCGGCATCGAGGGCCAGCTCGACCGGCTGCGCGCCGAACTGCCCGGCGTCCGGGTCCGCTTCGCCCTGAAGGCCTGCCCCGTCGACGAGGTCCTGCGGTGCCTGGCCGACCGGGGCGCCGGCTTCGACGCGGCGAGCCCCGACGAGATCCGCCAGGCCCTGCGCACGGGGGTCCCCGCCGACCGCGTGCACTACGGCAACACCGTCAAGTCCGACGCGGACATCGCCGAAGCCCACCGGCTCGGCGTCCGGACCTTCGCCACCGACAGCCTCCAGGACGTCACGGCCATCGCCGAACACGCTCCCGGAGCCGCGGTGTTCTGCCGCCTCGCCACCAGCGGCGACGGCGCCCTGTGGGGCCTGAACCGCAAGTTCGGCTGCTCCGCCGGTGACGCCGTGCGCATCCTCGCCACCGCCCGCGCCCGCGGACTCACCCCGGCCGGCCTCTCGGTGCACGTCGGCTCCCAGCAGATGACCGGCGAGGCCTGGCAGCAGGCCGTCGACCTGCTCGCCGAGGCGCTCGTCGCGCTGGACGGGCTGGGGATCGCGCCGGACCACGTCAACCTCGGCGGCGGCCTGCCCGCGCTCGGCTACCTCGACCGGCACGGCCACCCGCTCGACCCGCCCCTGGACAAGATCCTGACCGTGATCCGCGAGGGCATGGAGCGCCTGCGCGGTCTCACCGCCGGCCCGCTCGCCCTCGTCATGGAACCCGGACGGCACCTCGTCGCCGACCACGGCGCCGTCCGCGCGCACGTGTACCGCCTGACCGAACGGACCCAGCCGGACGGCGGCCGCTCCCGCTGGCTGTACCTCAGCGTGGGCCGCTTCAACGGCCTGTACGAGATGGACCAGGTGAGCCACCGGCTGCTCTTCCCCACCCACCCGGACGGGGACCGCGTGCCCGCCGTCGTCGCGGGCCCCACCTGCGACAGCGACGACGCCTACGGCGGCGGCCTGCACCCCGCGCACGTCCCCCGCGACGCGGCCTCCGGCGACCCGGTCTGGATCCTGTCCGCCGGCGCCTACGCCACCAGTTACACCACCCGCGGCTTCAACGGCATCCGCCCGCTGCCGTGCGTCTGCACGCGCGGCCCGGAAGGACGACACTGACATGACGGACGTGATACGGGGCATCACCGAGGTCGACTGGCCCCAGGTCGCCGCCCTGGAGGCCGGCGCGTACGCCGGCACCCCGCTCACCGAGGGGGAGGCCGGCCTGCGCTCGCGCGCCTCGGCGGGCACCAGCTTCGTGCTCGACCTCGACGGCCGGGTCGCGGGCTACGTACTGGCCCTGCCCTACCCGATGTTCGGCTGCCCGGACCTGACCCGGCCGGAGCGGACCGCCCACCGGTCGCCCAACCTCCACCTGCACGACCTCGTGATCGGCGCGCCCCTGCGCCGCAGGGGACTGGGCAGCCGTCTGGTGCGCCACCTGACCCACGCGGCGGGCGCGCGCGGCCACCGCACCATCTCGCTGATCGCGGTGGCCGGCAAGGAGGCCTTCTGGCGGGCCAACGGCTACCGGCCGCACCCCGAGGCACGGCTGCCCGCCGGCTACGGCGACGACGCGGTGTACATGTCCGCGCGGGTGGCGGCCGGCGCGCACCGGAGGGCCGGCTGATGGAGAACTCCGGCTTCCGCCGCGCCAAGTGGTCCATCGCCGCGCTGTTCTGCTTCCTCGGCCTGCAGTACGCCACCTGGGCCGCCCGGCTCCCCGCGCTCAAGGCGCGGCTGGACCTGGGCGCCGGCGAGGTGGGGCTGCTGCTGATGGCCTGCGGCGCGGGCGCGGCGGCCTCCTTCCCGCTGGTCGCCCACCTGATGCGCAGGCTCGGCTCCCGGCGCCTGTCCCTCGCCTCCGCGCTGGCGCTCGTCGCGCTGCTGGCCGCCCTGTCGGTGGTGCCGGACTACCCGCTGGCGCTGCTGGTCGTCTGCGCCGACGGTGTCGCCGTCGGCTGCCTGAACGTCGCGATGAACGCGCAGGGCGCGGCCCTGGAGACGGCCCACGGCCGCACCGCCATGTCCCAGCTCCACGCCACCTTCAGCGCGGGCCTACTCGCCGCCGCGCTCCTGGCCTCCGGCGTCACCGCCCTCACCCCGTCCGTCCCGGCCCACTTCGCGGTGGCGGCGGCGCTGCTGCTCCTGCTGCTCGCCGCCGCGCGCCGCGGCCTGCCGCCGCACACCGACCCCGGTCCCGAGCCCCCGAGGAAGCGGGCCCGCCTCGCCGCACCGTCCGGGAAGACGCTGCTCATGGGCTGCGCGATGGCGTTCGGCACCATCACCGAGGGCGCCATGAACGACTGGTCCACGCTCTACCTGAAGGACGTCGTCAGGGCCTCGCCCGCGGTGGCCCCGCTGGGCATCGCCGTCGTCTCGGCCATGATGCTGCTGGCCCGGGTGCGCGCGGACCGCTGGCGCGACCGCTGGGGCGACGCCCGCGTGGTGCGCACCGGCAGCGCCGTGGCCGGCCTCGGCCTGGCCCTCGCGCTGACCGCCGGCGGGATCGTGCCCACCCTGCTCGGCTTCGCCTGCGTCGGCCTGGGCGCGGCCGCGGTCACCCCGTGCGTGTACGTGGCCGCCGCCGGGCACGGCTCGAACGCGCTGTCCCTGGTCGCCGCGATGGGCACGACCGGCCTGCTGGCCGGGCCCGCGCTGATCGGCTTCGTCGCGGGCGCGGCCGGGCTGACCCTCGGCATGGCCACGGTCGCGGCGTCGGCCCTGATCGTCACCCTGTCGGCCACCTGGATCCCCTGGCGCGACCGGGCCGGCGCGCCCGCGGCCTAGGCCACGGGCGGGAGCGGAGGGTCCCTCAGCTGTCCGGTGCCGGGGGGCCGTGCGACGCGGCCGTCCGTGGGCCCGACCCCGGCGCCGGGGACGGGGGCGGGCCAGGCGTACGGGCGGCGACGCGCGGAGCCCCGGCGTCCCGCACGGGGTTCCGCCCGGCGCCGGTCAGGCCAGCGACAGGAAGAGCTTCTCCAGCCGGGACCGCATCTGCTCGGGGTCCTCGCCGTCCTTGCGCCCCGCCTCCATGTCCGTGATGCACTGTTGCAGGCCGGTGGCGATGATCGCGAAACCGGCCCGGTCGAGGGCCCGGGACGCGGCGGCGAGCTGGGTGACGACCTCCTCGCAGTCCCGGCCCTCCTCGATCATCCGGATCACGCCCGTGATCTGTCCCTGCGCGCGGCGCAGACGGTTCAGCACGGCCTTGAGCTCCGCGCCAGCGAGATCCAGTTCCACGATCACTCCTCCAAAATACCCCTAGGGGTACTGTACGTCCCGGTTCGGGACGCCGTCGACCACCCACGGACACAACAGCGACGGCCGCCCCGTTCATCCCGGCGGGCCGCCGGAACGTGGGCCGGCCTCACAGCTCCAGGCTGAACCAGGTCGTCCTGCCCTCGTCGGCGGGCCGTACGCCCCAGTCGTCGGTGAGCGCGCGGACCAGCAGCAGACCGCGGCCGTCCGTGTACAGCACGAGGGCGCCGGGCGCGACCGTGGTGCGGCGCTGCTCGTAGATCACACCCCCGACGCCGAGGGGCGCGTTCACCGGCGCCGGGAGCGTCGTCACGCCGCGGCGGGCCGCGAGCCGAAGCCGGGGAGGGCCAGCAGGACCGGCGGACGGGTCCAGTCCTCCCGCCGCAGCGTCACGTCGGCCCGGGTGCGGACGCCGGCGTCCACGTGCAGGGGGCCGACCGTGCCCACGAGCAGGGGGGAGTCGCCCCACTGGTCGCCCGTCGCCCGGGCGCCGGGCGTCACCGCGTGCAGGTGCCAGGCGCCCGGCGGAACGCTCCGCAGCTCGAACGCCTCCGCCCGGTCGAGCGTCGTCCAGGCCACCGGCTGCCCCTGGAGGATGGGGCCGTCGAACAGGCCGAGGCAGACCGGGTACCGGGATCGCTCCGGTGTGCGGACCGTCCCCGCCACGGACCCGAGGGCGCCGCTCCCGGCCGGAGCGGGAGTGATCCGCGGACCCTCCAGCGTGTCGCACCGGCCGGCCCGCCGGAACCGGGTGGGGGAGAGGCCGACGGCGGCCGTGAAACGCCGGGAGAAAGTGCTGGCGCTGCTGTATCCCACCCGTGCGGAAATCTCGGCCACATTCAGGGAGCTGTGTATCAAAAGGGACTTCGCCTCGTGCAGCCGTACGGCGCTCAGAAAGCGGCCCGGCGTCACACCCGTCGTGCGCTGGAAAACCCTGATGAAATGAAACTTGCTCATCATCACCGAACGGGCCAGGTCGTCCAGTGCCAATGGCTCGTGGTAGTTCTCCCGAATGGTCGCGACGGCACGGCGGGTGAGACGCTCCATTGTCCGGGCACTCCCTGATCTGGTCGACGACGGTACGGCGTGGGTGTGTGGCCGTCATGGGGTCCGCGCCGTCCCGCGCGATCGTGTGACGACGGCGCCGGAACGCACCCGTGCGAAGGCAGGGTCACGCTCGCCCGGCCAGATCACCGGGCGGCCGAGGCTCCGCGCGTACTCGTCGCACACCCCGTACCGGGGCCCGCCGGCCGTGCGGCTCGGGCGGTGGTGAGCGGCCCTCCGGTCCGGGGCGGGAAAGGCGGCCGCGCGCAGGGCCGCGCCGTCAGCCGAATACGCCGGGGCGTTACGCTTTCGCCGGGCGGTGGTGCGGGAACTCCGGCCGGGAGACGGGGCGGAGGAATGAGCGGCGAATCAGTGGAACCGGCCGGACGGCCCGGCGTGCCGAACTCTGGTTTGCAGGCGCCTGAGTTCAACCTTGAACATGTGGCAACCCCCCCCGTTGCAATCTGTCACGACGGTTTGAGCTTCGCACATGAGTACGCCTCGGAGCAACCGGTAACACGCCTGCGCGGAAGGGCGGCCGGCGGGGTGCCGCGCCTGTTTCCGGCCGTCAGATTCCGGCCGCTGGACGCCGGCCGGCCGAGCAATCTGGGCGATGACAGGCCGGTGGCCCGGCCGCCATGATGTGGACGCCGACAGGGGACGTCGTTCCCCCGCGCGGAACCGCCGCACGGCCGCCGGACGGGGTGGCCGGCGTGCCGGGTTCGCCCACCGCCCGCGCCTGTCCGTACCGAGGCCGCGCTCCTGTCCCGTACCGGGGACGCGCCGCCGCATGAGGGCGAGGCGCCACGTGAGCCGGTGGCCACGCGGTCAGCCCCCGAACCCCACCGACCGTCGTGCGACCGTGCTCCATCGCGCGGGCGGCGCTCCGCCACCCCCGCTCACCGACGCCAGCCAATCGAGGACGTGCCGGTCATGACCAGTCACCAAGTGCAATTCCTGTTCCTGGACCTCGGGTTGATCGTGCTGCTCGCCCGCGGCCTGGGCGCCCTGGCCGGCCGCATCGGCCAGCCGCCCGTGGTCGGCGAGATCCTGGCCGGCGTCCTCATGGGCCCCACGCTGTTCGGCACCGCGTTCACCGACCGCCTCGTCCCCGCCGACGTGCGGCCGCTGCTGGGCGCACTGGCCGACATCGGCGTGGCGGTGTTCATGTTCGTCGTCGGTCTCGAGGTGGAACACCGCTTCCTGCGCGGCCGGGTGCGGGCCACCCTCGGCGCTGCCGTCGGCTCCACCCTGGTGCCGTTCGCCCTCGGCATCCCGCTCGCCTTCTTCCTGCTGCGCCACCACCCGACCCAGCAGCACGCCGCCTTCGTGGTGTTCGTCGGCCTGTCCGTCTCGGTGACCGCCTTCCCCGTCCTCGCGCGCATCCTGGTCAGCCGGGGCATGTCCCGCCTGGCGATCGGCGGCCTCGCGCTGGCCACCGCGGCGGTCGTCGACGTCTTCGCCTGGACGGCGCTGGCCGGTGTGCAGGCGGCGGTCGGCGGCGCCGACGACTACTGGCAGGTCTCCCTGCTCATCCCGTTCACCCTGCTCCTGCTGGCCGTACGGCCCCTGGTGCGCCGGGTCCTCACCCACGACGGCTCCGGCTCCGTCACCCCGACCGGCATGGCCGTGGTGATGGTCGGCATCTTCCTGTCCGCCGTGGCGACCGAGATGATGGGGCTGCACTACATCTTCGGCGCCTTCCTGTTCGGCGCGCTGATGCCGCGCGAGGGCACGCGGGCGCCGCGCGAGGAGATCTACGAGCGCACCGGTGAGATCACCTCGCTGCTGCTCCCCGTCTACTTCGTGGTCGCCGGCCTCAAGGTCGACCTGCGCGGCCTGGGCCTGAAAGGGCTCACCGAACTCGCCGCCGTCCTTCTCGTCGCCGTCGTGGGCAAGTTCGGCGGCACCTACCTCGGCGCCCGCTCGCAGGGACTGCCCGCCGAGAGTTCGGGCACCCTGGCCGCGCTGATGAACACCCGTGGCCTGACCGAGCTGGTCGTCCTCGGGGTGGGCCTCGAACTCGGCCTGCTGGACGGCCCGTTGTACTCCATGATGGTCGTGATGGCGCTGGTGACCACCGCCATGACGGGACCGGTGCTGAACCTGATCCGCGCCCGGAGTTCGCGGCGCGGCCTGGCCGTGGTGCCCGGGCCGGAGGCCGCCGGCGCCGGACCGGCCGCGGCGGACACGGACGCCGAAGGGCCGGGCGCGCGGGCGGCAGGGGAGGACGCGGACGCCCCCGGACGGGGCACCCGTGCGGCCGGCTGAACGCACAGAGAAGTCCCAGAGGCGCCGCCGCACCCCTTCCAGCCCCGCATTCGTGCAGGTCACATAGGGTGCGGCGGCAGTCGTTCCTCAGATGTCCCGGAAGATCTCGATCTGCGCCCCGACCGAGTTCAGCCGCTCCGCCAGGTCCTCGTAACCCCGGTTGATGACGTACACGTTGCGCAGGACCGAGGTGCCCTCGGCCGCCATCATCGCGAGCAGGACGACGACCGCGGGGCGCAGGGCCGGCGGGCACATCATCTCGGCGGCCCGCCAGCGGGTCGGGCCCTCGACCAGGACGCGGTGCGGGTCCAGCAACTGCAGGCGGCCGCCAAGGCGGTTGAGGTCGGTCAGGTAGATCGCGCGGTTGTCGTAGACCCAGTCGTGGATCAGGGTCTGGCCCGAGGCCACCGCCGCGATGGCCGCGAAGAAGGGGACGTTGTCGATGTTCAGGCCCGGGAAGGGCATGGGGTGGATCTTGTCGATCGGGGCTTCGAGCTTGGAGGGGCGGACGGTGAGGTCGACCAGGCGGGTCCGGCCGTTGTCGGCGCAGTACTCCGGCGACCGGTCGTGGTCGAGGCCCATCTCCTCCAGGACCGCGAGCTCGATCTCCAGGAACTCGATCGGCACCCGGCGCACCGTCAGTTCCGACTCGGTCACCACGGCGGCGGCCAGCAGGCTCATCGCCTCGACCGGGTCCTCGGAGGGGGAGTAGTCGACGTCCACGTCGATGTTCGGCACGCCGTGCACGGTCAGCGTGGTGGTGCCGATGCCCTCCACCTTGACGCCCAGCGCCTCGAGGAAGAAGCACAGGTCCTGCACCATGTAGTTGGAGGAGGCGTTGCGGATGACCGTCACGCCGTCGTGCCGGGCGGCGGCCAGCAGCGCGTTCTCGGTCACCGTGTCGCCGCGCTCGGTCAGGACGATCGGGCGGCCGGGCCGGACGGCGCGGTCCACCTGGGCGTGGTACTGGCCCTCGGTGGCCGCGACGTCCAGGCCGAACCGGCGCAGCGCGATCATGTGCGGCTCGATGGTCCGCGTGCCGAGGTCGCAGCCGCCGGCGTACGGCAGCTTGAAGCGGTCCATGCGGTGCAGCAGCGGGCCGAGGAACATGATGATGGAGCGGGTGCGGACGGCCGCCTCGGCGTCGATCGCCGCCATCTCCAGTTCGGCCGGCGGGACGAGTTCGAGGTCGACGCCGTCGTTGATCCAGCGGGTGCGCACGCCGATGGAGTTGAGCACCTCCAGCAGGCGGTACACCTCCTCGATCCGGGCCACCCGGCGCAGCACCGTGCGCCCCTTGTTCAGCAGTGAGGCGCACAGCAGTGCCACGCAGGCGTTCTTGCTGGTCTTGACGTCGATGGCGCCGGACAGCCGGCGGCCGCCGACCACCCGCAGATGCATCGGACCCGCGTAGCCCAGCGACACGATCTCGCTGTCCAGCGCCTCACCGATGCGGGCGATCATCTCAAGGCTGATGTTCTGGTTCCCGCGCTCGATGCGGTTGACGGCGCTCTGGCTGGTGCCGAGCGCCTCCGCGAGCTGTGCCTGTGTCCAGCCACGGTGCTGCCGGGCGTCACGGATGAGCTTGCCGATGCGTACGAGGTAGTCGTCTGCCATGAGGCTGAGGTTATCTCAGATATGAGATGGCGCCTCTCGGGGGGTCCGTTCGGGTGATGCTCCGTCAATGGTCCCTGGTCGTACGGGTGCGGCGCCACCCGAAAGGTCCAGGCAAATCCACTGATGTCGTACGTCGTCCGGTGCTGCTGTGGGTGTGTCGCGGGCCGTTCTTGCCGCCGGTGGTGATGGACCAGGAGTGCCGGTTGATGTTCAGCCGCACCCCGGGCAGGATCCGGAAGCTCTTGCGGAACGTGAGCGGCATGGATGCCTCCTTCGGTGAGTCGCGGGCCGGGCCGCTCAACCCCGGATACCCCGTAACCGCGCGGAGATGGCGTACGGCCGCGGACGGGTGCGGGGGTGTCCGGTGTGCGCCGGTCCGCCCGGTGCCGGAGTGCCGTGCTGTGGCGGACGCCACCGGAAAACGGCGGGAGCGGGTGCGGCCGGACATGACCAGTCGGCCCCCATGTACTAGAGTTATCTCGACATCGAGATATCTGCCGAGGCGCACCGTAGTCGGCACCCGGGTAAGGCTTGCCTAACTTAGCCTGACCTCACTGGATCGGCCGAGCCCGCGTGGCGGCACGATTGACGGTGGTACGCGCACATCAATGAAGGAGACTGTCGTGTCGGCGAACAGCTTCGACGCCCGCAGCACGCTGCAGGTGGGCGACGAGTCGTACGAGATCTTCCGGCTGGACAAGGTGGAGGGCTCCGCTCGCCTGCCGTACAGCCTCAAGGTCCTGCTGGAGAACCTGCTCCGCACGGAGGACGGCGCGAACATCACCGCCGACCACATCCGCGCCCTCGGCGGCTGGGACTCCCAGGCCCAGCCCTCCCAGGAGATCCAGTTCACGCCGGCCCGCGTGATCATGCAGGACTTCACCGGCGTCCCCTGCGTCGTGGACCTCGCCACCATGCGTGAGGCCGTGAAGGAGCTGGGCGGCGACCCGGCGAAGATCAACCCGCTGGCGCCGGCCGAGCTGGTCATCGACCACTCCGTCATCGCCGACAAGTTCGGCACCAACGACGCCTTCAAGCAGAACGTCGAGCTGGAGTACGGCCGCAACAAGGAGCGCTACCAGTTCCTGCGCTGGGGCCAGACCGCCTTCGACGAGTTCAAGGTCGTCCCGCCGGGCACCGGCATCGTGCACCAGGTGAACATCGAGCACCTGGCCCGCACCGTCATGGTCCGCGGCGGCCAGGCGTACCCCGACACGCTGGTCGGCACCGACTCGCACACCACGATGGTCAACGGCCTCGGCGTGCTCGGCTGGGGCGTCGGCGGCATCGAGGCCGAGGCCGCCATGCTCGGCCAGCCGGTCTCCATGCTCATCCCGCGCGTCGTCGGCTTCAAGCTCACCGGTGAGCTGCAGCCCGGCACCACCGCCACCGACCTCGTGCTCACCATCACCGAGATGCTGCGCAAGCACGGTGTGGTCGGCAAGTTCGTCGAGTTCTACGGCGAGGGCGTCTCCGCCACCTCCCTGGCCAACCGCGCCACCATCGGCAACATGTCGCCGGAGTTCGGCTCCACCGCCGCGATCTTCCCGATCGACGACGAGACCCTGAACTACCTGCGCCTGACCGGCCGCAGCGACCAGCAGGTCGCGCTCGTCGAGGCGTACGCCAAGGAGCAGGGCCTCTGGCTGGACCCGAAGGCCGAGCCGGACTTCTCCGAGAAGCTCGAGCTGGACCTGTCCACCGTGGTGCCGTCCATCGCCGGCCCGAAGCGCCCGCAGGACCGCATCGTCCTGGCCGAGGCCGCCCAGCAGTTCGCCAAGGACGTCCTCAACTACGTCGAGGCCCCCGTCGCCCAGACGCCGGCCGCCGCGGCCTCCGTGGTCGACGAGGCGAGCGCCGAGTCCTTCCCGGCCTCCGACGCCCCGGCCTACGGCCACGAGGAGAACGGCGCCGGCGCCCCGCAGCACGGCCAGGGCACCGGTTCCGTCCCGTCGAACCCGGTCCGGGTGACCGCCCCCGACGGCACCAGCTACGAGCTGGACCACGGCGCGGTGACGGTCGCGGCCATCACCTCCTGCACCAACACCTCCAACCCGTACGTCATGGTCGCCGCCGCCCTGGTGGCCAAGAAGGCGGTCGAGAAGGGCCTGACCCGCAAGCCGTGGGTCAAGACCACCCTCGCCCCGGGCTCCAAGGTCGTCACCGACTACTTCGAGAAGGCGGGCCTGACCCCCTACCTCGACAAGGTCGGCTTCAACCTGGTCGGCTACGGCTGCACCACCTGCATCGGCAACTCCGGCCCGCTGCCGGAGGAGGTCTCCAAGGCCGTCAACGACCACGACCTCGCCGTCACCTCGGTCCTCTCCGGCAACCGGAACTTCGAGGGCCGCATCAACCCCGACGTCAAGATGAACTACCTGGCGTCCCCGCCGCTGGTCGTCGCCTACGCCCTCGCCGGCTCCATGAAGGTGGACATCACCCGTGAGGCGCTGGGCACCGACACCGACGGCAACCCGGTCTTCCTGAAGGACATCTGGCCCTCCGAGGCCGAGGTCAACGACGTCGTCGCCAACGCCATCGGCGAGGACATGTTCTCCAAGTCCTACAGCGACGTCTTCGCGGGCGACGCCCAGTGGCAGTCCCTGCCGGTCCCGACCGGCAACACCTTCGAGTGGGACGCGGAGTCCACCTACGTCCGCAAGCCCCCGTACTTCGAGGGCATGGGCATGGAGCCGGCCCCGGTCGCGGACATCACCGGCGCCCGCGTGCTCGCCAAGCTGGGCGACTCGGTCACCACCGACCACATCTCCCCGGCCGGCGCCATCAAGGCCGACACCCCGGCCGGCCAGTACCTCACCGAGCACGGTGTGGAGCGTCGTGACTTCAACTCCTACGGCTCGCGCCGAGGCAACCACGAGGTCATGATCCGCGGCACGTTCGCCAACATCCGCCTGCGCAACCAGATCGCGCCGGGCACCGAGGGCGGCTACACCCGCGACTTCACCCAGGCCGACGCGCCGGTGGCGTTCATCTACGACGCCTCCCGCAACTACATCGAGCAGGGCATCCCGCTGGTCGTCCTGGCCGGCAAGGAGTACGGCTCCGGCTCGTCCCGCGACTGGGCCGCCAAGGGCACCGCGCTGCTCGGCGTCAAGGCCGTCATCGCCGAGTCCTACGAGCGCATCCACCGCTCGAACCTGATCGGCATGGGCGTCCTGCCGCTGCAGTTCCCCGAGGGCCAGTCCGCCGAGTCCCTCGGTCTGACCGGCGAGGAGACCTTCTCCTTCACCGGCGTCGAGGAGCTCAACGACGGCACCACCCCGCGCACGGTCAAGGTCACCACCGACACGGGCGTGGAGTTCGACGCGGTCGTCCGCATCGACACCCCCGGTGAGGCCGACTACTACCGCAACGGCGGCATCATGCAGTACGTGCTGCGCAGCCTGATCCGCAAGTAAGCGGCACGGCACAGAGCGGACGAGGGCCGCACCCCCGGCACCGGGGGTGCGGCCCTCGCGCCGTCCGCGCTCACTCCCCGAGCAGCGCCGAGAGGTCCGGCAGCGCCACCTCGGCCCAGATCACCTTGCCCTGGGGCGTGTACCGGGTGCCCCAGCGCTCGGTCATCTGGGAGACCAGGAACAGGCCACGGCCGCCCTCGTCGGTGGTCGCCGCGTACCGCAGGTGCGGCGAGGTGCTGCTGCCGTCGGCCACCTCGCAGATCAGCACCCGGTCCCGGATCAGCCGCACGTGGATCGGGTCCGAGCCGTAGCGGATGGCGTTGGTGATCAGCTCGCTGAGGACCAGCTCCATGCCGAAGCCCAGCTCCGACAGGCCCCACTCCTCCAGCTTGGCGGACACGGCGCCGCGCATCCCCGACACGGCCGCCGGGTCCCGCGGCACGTCCCAGTCGGCGACGTTCTCCGGCGGCAGCGCCCGGGTGCGTGCGATCAGCAGGGCCACGTCGTCCTTGGGGCGCTCGGGCAGCAGCTCGTCCAGCACCGCCTGGCAGCTCTCCTCCGGTGAGCGCCCCGGATGGCCGGACAGCGCCAGGCGCAGCAGCTCCATGCCCACGTCCAGGTCGCGCCTGCGGTCCTCGATGAGCCCGTCGGTGTAGAGGACCAGCCGGCTGCCCTCGGGCAGCTCCAGCTCGGCCGTCCTGAACGGCATGCCGCCCAGGCCCAGCGGCGGCCCGGCCGGCACGTCGGGGAAGGTGACCCGGCCGTCGGGGTAGGCCAGCGCGGGCGCCAGGTGCCCGGCCCGCGCCATGACGCAGCGGCGGGTCACCGGGTCGTAGATCGCGTACAGACAGGTGGCGCCGACGATCTCCGCGGCCGCCTCGGCGCGCGCCTCGTCCTGGTCGATGCGGCCGACCAGGTCGTCCAGATGGCTGAGCAGCTCGTCCGGCGGCAGGTCGAGGGTGGAGAAGTTGTGCACCGCGGTCCGCAGCCGGCCCATCGTCGCGGCCGCGTGCAGGCCGTGCCCGACCACGTCGCCCACGGCCAGCGCCACCCGGCCCCCGGGGAGCGGGATCACGTCGAACCAGTCCCCGCTCACGCCGGACTGCGCCGGGAGGTAGCGGTAGGCGACGTCGAGGGCGCTCTGCTCGGGCAGCGCCCGCGGCAGCAGGCTGCGCTGCAGGGTGACCGCGAGGGCGTGCTCGCGGGTGTACCGGCGGGCGTTGTCGATGCTGACCGCCGCCCGCGCCACCAGCTCGTCCGCCAGCGACAGCTCCTCCTCGTCGAACGGCTCCTGTTTGGAGCGGTAGAAGTTGGCCATGCCCAGGACGACACCGCGCGCCTGGATCGGGGCGGCGATGAGCGAGTGGATGCCGTACTCCAGTATTCGCCGGGTGCGCGAGGGGTCCTGGGCCTGCCAGTCCTCGGCGGTCGACAGGCTGGGCACCAGCTCGGAGCGGCCGGCGCCGTAACCGCGCGCCTGCGGGGTGACGGGCAGGAAGTCGATCAGCCGGCCCTTCTCGTAGAGCGGGTGGTCCTCCCGGATGCCGTGCACGGCGACCCGCCGGATGTCCGTCGCGGTGGGGGCCGGCTCCTCGCCGTGCAGCACGTTGTCGGCCAGGTCCACGGTGACGAAGTCGGCGAACCGGGGGACGGCGACCGCGGCCAGCTCGTCGGCGGTGCGGACCACGTCCAGGCTGGTCCCGATGCACAGGCCCGCGTCGTACAGCAGCTCCAGCCGCTCCCTCGCGACCTCGGCCCGGCCGGAGACCGCCTGGAGCTCGGTGGAGTCGCGCAGCGTCACCACGGTCCCGCCGCACGCGCCCGCGCCGTCGGTGGGCCGCTGGTTGACCACGAGCAGCCGCCCGCCGGCGAAGTGCACCTCGTCGCTGGCCTCGCGTCCGGAGCCGAGCAGCTCCACCGTCTCGGGCTCCAGATGGGACAGCTCCCGCACATGGCGTCCCTCGGCCTGCGGGGGCAGCTCCAGCAGCCGCCTGGCCTCGTCGTTGGCCAGCACCAGCCGGCCGTCGGGGCCGACGATGAGCACGCCCTCGCGCACCGAGTGCAGCACCGTGTCGTGGTGCTCGTACATACGGGTCATCTCGTCCGGGGCAAGGCTGTGGGTCTGCCGCCGCAGCCGCCGGCCCACCAGGGCCGTCCCGCCGGTCGACAGCACGAGCGCGCCGGCCCCGGCGCCCAGGATGATCGGGAGCTGCCGGTCGACCTCGCTGGTGACGTTCTTGACCTTCAGACCGGCGGAGACCAGGCCGGTCACCTTGCCGCCGGTGTCACGGACCGGCACCGTCGCCTGCACCTCGTGGCCCAGCGGGCCGTGCACGCTCTCGGTGTAGACCCGGCCGGCCAGCGAGGGGCCGATCCGGCCCACGAACCGTTTGCCGATGCGGCTCGGGATCGGATGGGTGTAGCGGATGCCCTTGGTGTCCATGACCACGATGAAGTCGACACCCGCGGCCTTGCGCCCCGCCTCGGTGAGGGGCTGCAGGACCTTCGAGGGATCGGGGCTGTCCAGCGCCTGCTGGACGCCCGGCGCGTGGGCGAAGGTCTGCGCGACGGCTATGGACCGGCGCTTGGCCTCCGCGGTGGTGTCCCGCTCCGACTGCAGTACCAGGGCGAAGACGGCACAGACGACGAGGAGGATCACGAGGGCCGCCTGCAGGAGGAAGACCTGTCCGGCGACGCTGCGTGGGCTCTTGCCGACCATGGAGCGCCAAGACACGCGCCTGAATCGGCCGAAATGGTCCGACATGCGATATTTCTAGCACTGGGTGATTGGCGGTGGCTACGTCCGTTCCGAGCTGTGGGCCCCCACGTCCCGGCGGCCCCCTGCGCCCCGCCCCTCCCATCAGCGCCGTGTCACAGGTGTCGCGGCAGGCGTTTACAGCGGGTGCCGTGCGCGCTAACTTCACGAGTCAGGGGTGGGAGCGCTCCCATCAACGCGCGGCCCCGGCGGACCGGAACCCGTCTCGGCCGGGCCGGGTCCGCTCCCACTCCGCTCGGCTCCATCCGCTCCGCCCGCTCGCGCACGCTCCGTCCGCTCCTGCCCGCCCCGTCCCGCTCCCGTCCGCGCGCCCGCGGACCCAGTCGGAGGTGTATGTGTCATGTCTGCGACAGCCAGCGCGCCCGGCCGCACCGGGCGCCCGCGATTACCGCACCCCACCCGGGGCCAGGGCCTGTTCCTGGTCCTCCTGGCCCTGCTGACCACCATCCCCGCCCTCGGCCTGATGCTCGCCGCCGGCGTACCGGCCGCGGCCCACGGCACCCCCATGAAGCCGGGCAGCCGCACCTTCCTGTGCTGGCGCGACGCGCTCACCGGCACCGGTGAGATCAAGGCGGTGAACCCGGCCTGCAAGGCGGCCCAGCAGGCCGGCGGCACGACCCCCTTCTACAACTGGTTCTCCGTCCTGCGCTCGGACGGCGCGGGCCGCACCCGCGGCTTCGTGCCGGACGGGCAGCTCTGCAGCGGCGGGAACCCCAACTTCACCGGGTTCGACCTGGCCCGCGACGACTGGCCGGTGACCCATCTGACCGCCGGCGCCACGGTCGACTTCTCCTACAACGCCTGGGCCGCCCACCCGGGCTGGTTCTACGTGTACGTCACCAAGGACGGCTACGACCCGGCCAAGCCGCTCACCTGGTCCGAGATGGAGGACCAGCCGTTCCTCACCGTCGACCACCCGCCGCTGAACGGCACCCCGGGCACGGTCGACGCCGACTACTCCTGGTCGGGCAGGCTGCCGTCGGGCAAGACCGGCCGGCACATCGTCTACATGGTGTGGCAGCGCTCGGACAGCGCCGAGACCTTCTACTCCTGCTCCGACGTCGTCTTCGACGGCGGCAACGGGGAGGTCACCGGCGTCCACGACCCGGGCGCCCCCGGCGAGCCCCCGCCCGGCGCCTGCACCGCCACCCGCCGGACCACCGGCACCTGGTCCGGCGGGTACCAGTCCGAGGTGACCGTGACCAACAGTGGGAGCGTGCCGATGCTCGGCTGGATGGTCGACTGGACCCTGCCCGCCGGCCAGTCGGTGGCCAGCCTCTGGAACGGCGACGCCACCTACACGGGACAGGACGTCATGGTGCACAACGCCGGCTGGAACGGCTCGCTGAGCCCCGGCCGGAGCACGACGTTCGGCTACGTGGTCCAGGGCTCCGGCGGTGACGACTCCGGCAGCCTTCCCTGCCGGGTCGGCTGAGCCGCTCTGGGCGGACCCGGTGGGGTGACGCACCGGGTCCGCGAGCCGGGCAGGTGAGGGGGGTTCGGTCCCTGTCCGGGTGGTGCTGGCTTGTGGTGGCCGGGCCCGCGGGCCCGGCCACGACCGAGTGGAGCGCGACAACGTTGTCTTATGGTCCGTACATGACTCTACCGTGCCAACGGACAACGATGTCAACCCACTTGGGGCAGCCCGGCCGGGCGGCGCAGGCGCGGGCCCGGTCGGCGCACGCGGTCTTCCGCGGTACCGGTGGCGCGCGTTACTGTCCCTGCGGCTTGTGCGACCTGTGGTGCGCGACCCCTCCATCCCGAGGAAGGGCCGCGTCATGCGTTTCCGTCCCACGTCCCTGCTGCTGGCCGCGGTCCTCGCGACCGGCGGGGCCACCCCCGCCCTCGCGGCGACCGCAGCACCACCCGAACTCGTCAAGGACCCGACCCCGTACGTCGATCCGCTGATCGGCACCAGGAACGGCGGCAACGTCTTCCCGGGCGCCGTGGTGCCGTTCGGCATGCTCTCCTGGAGCCCGGAGAACACCAGAGACGACGCCACCCGCACCGCCGCGCCCGGCGGCTACCAGTACGACGCCACCCGCATCCGGGGCTTCAGCCTGACCCACATGTCCGGCACCGGCTGCGCGGGCGGCAGCGGCGACATCCCGTTCTTCCCGTACGCGGGCGAGGTCACCTCCTCCCCGGCGAGCGACACCAAGGACGCCGTGTACGCCTCGGACTTCCGGCACTCCGACGAGCACGCCGAGCCCGGGCACTACAAGGTGGGCCTCGCCTCCGGCGTCACCGCCGACCTCACGGCGACCGCCCGCACCGGCTCGGCCCGCTTCACCTACCCGGCGGACAAGCCCGCCTCGCTGCTCGTGCGCACCGCCAACTCCGAGCTGGGGTCGGAGGACTCCTCGGTCAGCATCGACCCGGCGACCCGCACCGTCTCCGGCTCCGTCACCTCCGGCGACTTCTGCGGCTACCTCGACCCGGAGGGCCGGCGCTCCTACTACACGCTGTACTTCACCGCCCGCTTCGACCGCGCCTTCAAGACCACCGGAACCTGGCAGGACGACAAGCTCCAGGCCGGCTCCACCAAGGCCGGCGGCGGCACCGGCGGCTTCTCGCACGGCGGCCGGCCGGTCGCGGGCAAGGGCGCCGGCGGCTACGTCGAGTTCGCGCCCGGCAGCGGCCCGGTGAACGTCAAGGTCGGCATCTCCTACGTGAGCCGGGCGGCCGCGGAGGCCAACCTCGAGGCGGAGAACCCGCGGAAACGGTCCTTCGACGCGGTCGCCGGCGCGGCCCGCGGCGCCTGGCGGGACCGCCTCGCCGCCGTCCGGGTCGGCGGCGGCACGGACGCGGAGCGGACCACCTTCTACACCGCCCTCTACCACTCCCTGCTGCACCCCAACGTCATCAGCGACGCCGACGGCCGCTACCGGGGCGCGGACGGCGAGGTGCACCGCACCCGCCGCGGTCACCGCGCCCAGTACGGCACCTTCTCCGGCTGGGACGTCTACCGCGACCAGGTGCAGCTGCTGACCCTGCTGGACCCGGACACGGGTTCCGACATCGCCCAGTCGCTGTACGAGCTGGCCCGGCAGAACGGCGGCGTCTGGGACCGCTGGCTGCACGGCGCGAGCGGCACTCACGTCATGAACGGCGACCCCGCGCCGACCGCCCTGGCCGGCATCCGCGCCTTCGGCGGCACCGGCTTCGACCTCAAGGGCGCGCTGAAGTCACTGGTGAAGGCGGCGACCGTGCCCACGGCGCAGGACCTGTCGGCGGCCGGCAAGCCGGTGCTGTCGGTGGGCCAGCGCCCCTCGCTCGACAAGTACCTGAAGCTGCACTACATGCCGAGCGTCTCCAACGCCTGGGGCGGCGCCGCCGAGACCCTGGAGATGTCCACCGCCGACTTCTCCCTCGCCCAGCTGGCCGCGGCGGCAGGGGAGAAGGACACGGCGAGGACCTTCGCCCGCCGGGCCCAGTGGTGGCAGAACAACTTCAACCTCGCCGCCGGCCAGGACGGCGGCTACATCGCCAACCGCAAGGCCGACGGCAGCTGGGTGACGGGCTTCACCCCCGACACGGGCAACGGCTTCGTGGAGGGCTCGGCCGCGCAGTACACCTGGATGGTCCAGCACGACCCGGCCGGGCTGTTCGCCGCGATGGGCGGCACCGGCAAGGCCCTCGAACGGCTCGACGCCTTCTTCCACGACGCCGACGGGAGCTGGGCCCTGACCGGCAAGGGCGGCGCCAAGTCCGAGCTGGACAACGAGCCTTCCATCAACGTGCCCTACCTGTACGACTACGCCGGAGCCCCGTACAAGGCGCAGGAGACCGTCCGCGCCGCGATGCGGCAGCTCTGGTCGACCGGGCCCGGCGGCATCCCCGGCAACGACGACCTCGGCGCCATGTCGTCCTGGTACGTCTTCTCCGCGCTCGGCATGTACCCGCAGGTGCCCTCCCGCGCCGAACTGGTCCTCGCCTCACCGCTGTTCGAGCGGGTGGAGATAGACCGACCGCACGGCAACGACATCTCCGTGCGCGCCGCCGGCGCGGCGGCCGACGCCCCGTACGTCCGGTCCCTCAAGGTCAACGGCCGCGCCGCGGACCGGCCCTGGCTGCCCGCCTCCTTCGTCCGCGACGGCGGCCGGCTGGACTACACCCTGTCCACCACCCCGGACCGCGCCTGGGGCGCGTCCTCGCCGCCGCCGTCCTTCCGGGAGGGCGAACAGCCGTACCAGATCGGCGTCGGACCCACCACCGCCACCGTCGCGCCGGGTGAAGCCACGAGCATCGGCATCCGCGCGCTGGCGCTGAGCGGCGGCACCGGACCCGAGGTGCGCTTCCGGGTCAAGACCCCGGCCGGGGTCACCGCCACGCCCGCCGAGGGCACCGTCACCGACGGCGCCCGGCGGATCACCCTGACCGCGGCCGAGGACGCAGCTCAGGGCTTCTACGACGCCGAGGTCACGGTGACCTCCGGCGACACCTCCTACGACCAGCCGGTCGCCCTGACCGTCGCCGCCCCGGGCACCCTGCTGGCCGCCTACGACAACACCGGCGTCTCGGACGACGCGGGCGACCACGACGAGGCCGACTACGACGGCGGCGGCTGGAGCTACTCCCGCCAGGCCCTCGCCGCGGCCGGTCTGACCCCGGGCGGCCGGGGCACGGTGGACGGCCTCGCCTTCACCTGGCCCGACTCGCCCGCCGGCCGCCCGGACAACGCCTCGGCCGCCGGCCAGACCATCGAACTCGCCGAGCCCGCGGCCCGGTTGTCCTTCGTCGGCAGCGCCGTCAACGGCAACCAGCAGACCAAGGCCACCGTCACCTACACCGACGGCAGCACCGGCACCGTCGACCTCGCCTTCACCGACTGGACCGTCGGCGGCGGGGGCGGCACCGTCGCCTACGGCAACGAGGTGGTCGCCAAGGCCGCCTACCGCAACGTCGCGGGCGCGGACAAGGACCCGGTGGCGACCTACGTCTTCGCCACGAAGCCCGTGGCCGCCCCGGACGGCAGGGCCGTCCGCAGTGTGACCCTGCCGCACGACACCGACCTGCACGTCTTCGCCCTCGCCACCGGCTGAGCGCACCCGCACGCGGAAGGGGGCGGACCCGGCCGGGTCCGCCCCCTCTCGCGCGGTGCGCCGGTCAGCCCAGCAGCTCCACCTCCGCCAGTGTCGCCTCACCGTCGAGGACCAGGCGGTACTTCGCCCAGGCGCCCGGGGCGGCGATGGTGAACGCCCTGGTCTGCCGGTCCCAACGGAACGATTCGCCGGAGCGGCGGTCCAGCGTCTTCCAGGTCGTGCCGTCCGCGGACCCCTGCAGGGTCCAGCCGGCCGGCGCCTTCGTGTGGTCCGCCGCCGAGGTCAGCGTGTACTGGACCGGCTTGGCGCCGTCCGCGGCCGGCAGGTCGACCGTGGTGACCGTCGCACTCGTCGCCGACGTGTTGTCGAACAGGGCGCCGTCGCCCTTCAGCACGTCCGCGCGCGGGGCCGGCACCTTGTCGTCCTGGGTGACGGAGACCGGGGCCGCCTTCGCACCGGTGCCCCACGTCGAGGGCCTTGACCCCATGAAGAACTCCAGCTCCCCGCCCTTGGACAGCAGCGAGTGCGGCAGCGCGGTCGACGTCCAGGGGCTGCCGTTGACCTTCACGCCCTGCACGTACACGTTCTTCGCGCTGTTGTGCGGGGCCTTGATCACCAGGTCGCGGCCGTTCTCCAGGTGCACGGTCGCCTTCTTGAACAGCGGGGAGCCGATGGCGTACTCGCCGCCGCCCATGACCAGCGGGTAGAAGCCGAGCGAGGAGAACAGGTACCAGGCCGACTGCTCGCCGTTGTCCTCGTCGCCGTGGTAGCCCTGGCCGATCTCGCTGCCCGTGTAGAGCCGGGACAGCGCCTCGCGCACGTGTGCCTGCGCCTTCCAGGGCTCACCGGCCGCGTCGTACATGTAGATGACGTGGTGCGCGACCTGGTTGGAGTGGCCGTACATGCCCATCCGGACGTCGCGCGCCTCGGTCATCTCGTGGATGACGCCGCCGTAGGAGCCGACGTGGTCCGGCGAGGCCGTCTCGGGCGTGGCGAAGTACTCGTCGAGCTTGTCCGCGAGGCCCTGCCGGCCGCCGTACAGGTTGGCCAGGCCCCGGCTGTCCTGCGGGGCGGTGAAGGCGTAGCCCCAGCCGTTGGTCTCCGTGTAGTCGTAACCCCACACGCGCGGGTCGTACTTGGCGGAGTCCAGACGCCAGTCGCCCTTGGCGTCACGGCCCTGGAAGAAGCCCGCCTTGGAGTCGAAGA
Organism: Streptomyces sp. 1-11; assembly: GCF_007176755.1. Lineage (GTDB taxonomy): Bacteria > Actinomycetota > Actinomycetes > Streptomycetales > Streptomycetaceae > Streptomyces. Next base: position 390,007 of record NZ_BJTV01000004.1, on the reverse strand, counting down.
GGTTCACGTAGTCCCGGGCGCGGTTGAGGAAGTACTCCGACTCCTCCTTGTAGTGCTTCTCGCCCGTCTTCTTGTACAGGGCCTCGCCCATCCTGGCGATGCCGTAGTCGTTGACGTAGCCCTCCATCGCCCACGACAGGCCCTCGTGGGTGTCGGTGCTGGTGTAGCCGAGGAACGGCGAGGTGCTCATGCCCTTGCGTCCCACGCCCGAGGAGGGCGGGACGACCGTGGCGTTCTTGACCGCCGCGTCGTAGGCCGCCTTCGCGTCGAACTTCACGCCCTTGACGTACGCGTCGGCGAACGCGACGTCCGACGAGGTGCCGGTCATCAGGTCGGCGTAGCCGGGGGAGGACCAGCGGGAGGTCCAGCCGCCGTCCTTGTACTGCTGCACGAACCCGTCGACCATCTCGCCCGCCTGCGACGGGGTCAGGAACGAGTACGCGGGCCAGGTGGTCCGGTAGGTGTCCCAGAAGCCGTTGTTCACGTACACCTTGCCGTCGACGATCTTCGCGCCGGTGTGCGTCGGGCTGTCCGGGCCCGGCATGGGGGAGAAGGGCGAGGCGTACTGGTCCTTGCCGCCCACCTTCTCGAAGCCGGAGTTCGGGTACAGGTAGAGCCGGTACATGCTGGAGTACAGCGTGGTGAGCTGGTCCGGGGTCGCGCCCTCCACCTCGACCTTGCCGAGCAGCGCGTCCCAGGTCCGCTGGGCCCGCTCCTTGACCGTGCCGAAGGACGTGCCGTCCGGGATCTCCTGCGCCAGGTTGTCCTTCGCCTGGTCCACGCTGATCAGCGAGGTCGCCAGCCGCAGGCCGACCGTGCGGTCGGCGCCCGCGTCGAAGCGCAGGAAGCCCTTCACCCCGCTGGAGTCGCCGCCGGTCACCGGCTTGTCGAACCGGCCGTACACGAACAGCCGGGTCGCGCCCGTGGACAGGCCCGACTTCACGTCCGAGTAGCCGGTGACGACGCCGTGCTCCTTGTCCAGCGTCAGGCCGGCCTGCTCGGTCACGTTGTCGAACACCACGCTCGCGTCGTCACCCGGGTAGGTGAAGCGCAGCGCGGCCGCGTGGTCGGTCGGGGCTATCTCGGCCTTCAGCCCGTTCTCGAACCGGACGCCGTAGTAGTACGGCCGTGCGGTCTCGTTCTCGTGCCGGAAGGCCAGCCCGCGTGCCGCGCGGCCGGTGTCCGGGGTGCCCGCGGCGGCCGACGGCATGAGCTGGAAGGTCTGCCGGTCGCCCATCCAGGGACTCGGCTCATGGCTCGCGCTGAACGCCTGGATCGTCGGCAGGTTGTCGTCGTTGTTCGCATGTGCGTACTCGTAGAGCCAGCTCAGCGAAGACGCGTTGGTCACCGGCGTCCAGAAGTTGAAGCCGTGCGGGACGGCCGTCGCCGGGAAGTTGTTGCCGCGCGAGAAGCTGCCGCTTGAGTTGGTGCCGCGGGTGGTCAGCGCGTAGTCCGACAGGTGCGCCCTGGGCTTCTCGGGCGCCACCCGCTTCAGGGCGACGTCGTCCAACCAGCCGCGGAACTTCGCCGGGCCGTCCGGCGAGTCGTAGGCCACCAGTATCCGGTCCACCGTCTTGCCGGCCGCCACCGAGCCGATCCGGGAGGCCACGTTGTTCCACTGGTTGACGTACAGCGCCTTCGCCGCGCCCTGGCCGCGCGGCGTCAGCGGGAAGCCGTGCTGGTCGGTGGCGCCCAGGTCGCTGAGGTAGGTCCCGTCGGTGAAGGCCAGGTCGACGGCGACGTTGGTGGCGTCGTAGTCCCGGTCGCCGTCGGCCATCGACGGGAAGACCCGGTAGGAGAGCTGGGTGTCGCCGCTCACCTTCACGTTGACGTCGAAGACCTTGTTGTACGAGTACGCCCGCCCGGCGGCCGTGTGCCGTCCGGCGTAGCGCAGGGCACGCTTTCCGGTGAATCCGGCGCCGGCCTTGGCCGTGGGCGAGCCGGCCGGTCCCTTGTCCACCAGGGTGAGCATGTCCTGGGGCACCGGGGCGTCGCCGCCGCCGGTGGAGAACTGCACGTCGGCGAGCTGCAGGATGCCCGAGGCGCCGTTGTTCGCGCTCACGTCGAGGCGGAAGTGCTGGTACTCGGCGGGCTCGGCCAGGTCGTACTTCTTCGTCTGGAACCGCTCCTTGAAGCTCTCACCCGAGCGGGTGTCGAGCGTCTTCCAGTCCTTGCCGTCGGCCGAGCCCTGGAGCGTCCAGTCCTTCGGGTCCCGCTCGGCGAAGTCGTTGGCCGAAGTGAGCGCGTACGTCACCAGCTTGACCGGCTTGTCCAGGTCGAACTCGGCCCAGCCGGTGGGCTGGAAGGCCAGCCACTTGGTACCGGGCTCGCCGTCGACGAGGTTCTCCTTCACCTCGCCCCCGCCCGTGTTCTCCGCGCTGGCCCGGACCTCGGTCACGTGGTCGGTGACGTTGCCCGGGATGCCGGTGCTGTAGCCGCCGTCCACGCCCGAGGCGCGTCTGCCCCCGTCCGCCCCCGTGTCCACGGTGTTCAGCCAGTCCGTCGCCGGGTCGCCCGCCTCGAACGAGGACGCGAACTCCCGGTCGGCGGCCGGTGCCTTCGCCGGCAGGGCGACCGCCGCGCCCTGGGTGCCGACGGCCATGACGAAGGCGGCCGTGAGCACGACCGCCGGACCGTTTCTGAGTCGACTTCTGCGCTGCATCTACAGCTTCCCCTCCTGCGCTCACTCCGGACAACGTTGTCAGCTCGATGCGCAGGAACCAGTAGGTGGTCAAGTGGCCCGTGATGTCAAGGGTGTTGGCCGTGGCATTCAGGGCCTTATGTCGCGACTTTTTCCGGCAGGGCGCCCACAGGCCGCTCATATTTCCGGGAGGTCTCAACTCGGAAAAGACCCACCGGGAACCTTGCATTCGATCTTGCTCCGCTGGCGGGAAGTGGACTATACCTGTCGGCGTTTCCCGCATGACCCTGCACTACCCGACAGCGGTGCCGGGGAGGATCCGGTTCACCGCCTGAGTCCTGGAGAAGGCGAGGACTTGAGCATGGGATCCACTGCGCACCACGGTGGCGAGGGCGTCGGCCGTCGCGATCTGATCAAGCGTTCCGCTGCGCTCGGCCTGGTGGCCGCCCCCGGAATGGGCCTGCTGTCCGCCTGCGCGAGCAGTGGCGGTGACGGACAGGACAAGGCCAAGGCGGGCAAGAAGACCGCGAAGAACCCGCTCGGCGTCAACGACGGCGCGAAGATGGAGTTCGTCCTCTTCGACGGCGGCTTCGGCAAGGAGTACGCCCAGGACGCGGTGAAGATCTACCAGAAGGACTTCCCCAAGGCCACGGTGAAGTTCTCCGCCACCCAGAAGATCCAGTCCACCCTGCAGCCCCGCTTCAACCAGGGCAACCCGCCGGACCTCATCGACAACTCCGGCGCCGAGCAGATGGACATGGGCGTGCTCGTCGGCAAGAACCAGCTCGCGGACCTCACCCCGCTGCTGGACGCGCCGTCGTACGACGACCCGGGCAAGAAGGTCCGCGACACGCTGCGCCCGGGCATCGTGGAGATGGGCCAGTTCGACGGCGACAAGGTCTGGATCCTTTACTACGCCTACACGGTCTACGGCGTCTGGTACTCGCAGAAGGCCCTGGACTCGCTGGACGAGAAGTACCCGGAGACCTGGGACGAGATGCTCAAGGTCTGCGAGAAGGCCAAGAAGAAGGGCATGGCGGGCTGGACGTACGCGGGCAAGTACCCGTACTACCTGCCCTTCTCGCTGTACCCGATGATCGGCAAGGTCGGCGGCCGCGAGGTGCTGGACGCCATCGACAACCTGGAGCCGAACGCCTGGAAGCACCCGGCCGTCAAGGCCTGCTTCGAGGCCTACTACGAGCTCTACAAGAAGGGCTACGTCCTCAAGGGCACCCCGGGCCTGGACCACATCCAGTCGCAGACGGCGTGGGCCAAGGGCAAGGCGCTGTTCATCCCGAACGGCTCCTGGGTGGAGAACGAGTCGGCCAACGTCATCCCGGCCGACTTCAACCTCGCCGTCTCCGCGCCCACCGGCCTCGACGGCTCCGACAAGATGCCCTTCGGCACCATCTGGGCGTCCGGCGGCGAGCCCTTCGTCGTGCCGGCCAAGGCGGCGAACTCCGAGGGGGGCATGGAGCAGCTGCGCATCATGCTCTCCGAGGCCTCCTCGAAGAACTTCACCTCCAAGGTGAAGTCGCTGACCGCCTTCAACGGCGGCACCGACGGCATCTCCCTCACCCCCGGCCTGAAGTCCGGCGTGGCGGCGCTGGACAAGGCCGGAGCCAACGTGGTGAATCCGCGTCTGCAGGACTGGTACGTGCAGCTGCAGAAGGAGAAGATCGGGGTGGCCGGGCTCGGCGAGATGATGGCCGGCCGCCTCACCCCGGCGGAGGCCATCAAGAAGATCCAGGGCTTCGCCGACGAGGCCGCGAAGGACACGTCGATCAAGCACTACAAGCACCAGTAGGCCCGAAGTGAGGGTTCGTCACCAGCGGCAGCACCTGACCGGAGATCGGGGTCGGCAGTAATGCAGCACGGCAAGTACCGGTTCATCGTGGGGTTCCTCGCGGTACCCCTCGGGCTCTACGCGCTTTTCGTCGTATGGCCCTTCATCCAGTCCATCTACTATTCGTTCACGGACTGGACCGGACTGAGTCCCGAATTCAAGATGGTCGGCTTCGACAACTACCGGAGGATGTTCGACGACGACATCTTCTGGAAGTCGTTGCAGCACAGCCTGCTCTTCGCGCTGGTCCTGCCGCTGGTGACGATCGGCCTGGCGCTGTTCTTCGCCTTCATGATCAATGTGGGCGGACGGCGCCGGCGGGGCGGTCCGGTGATTTCCGGAGTCCGCGGCTCCGGGTTCTACAAAATCGTCTACTTCTTCCCGCAGGTGCTGTCGATCGCGATCGTCGCGCTGCTGTTCGCCTTCGCCTACAACCCGGACAGCGGCGCCATCAACTCGTTCCTGCGCGGGATCGGTCTCGACAGCGTCCAGCCCCTGTGGCTGGGCGATCCGGACCTCGCCCTGTGGTGCGTGATGGCCGTGCTGGTGTGGTCCACGGTCGGCTTCTTCGTGGTGCTGTTCTCGGCCGGCATGGCGTCGATCCCGGCGGAGATGTACGAGGCGGCCCTGCTCGACGGGGCGAGCCGCTTCACCACGTTCTTCCGCATCACCCTGCCGCTGCTGTGGGACACCGTGCAGTCCGGCTGGGTCTACATGGGCATCCTCGCGCTCGGCGCCGAGTCCTTCGCGGTCGTCCAGATCATGACGACCGGGCCGGGCGGCCCCGACTACTCGACCACCGTGATGGTCTTGTACGTGTACCAGAAGGCGTTCCGGGACGGTCAGGCCGCCTACGCCACCACCATCGGCGTCGCCCTCCTCGTGGTCACGCTCGCCTTCGCGGCGATCGTGATGCGGCTGGGCCGTCGCGAGCGGCTGGAGTACTGAAGCGATGAAGACGACCGAGACCCCCGCACCGCTGCCGGCCGAGTCCGGCGCGACCGTGTCGAAGGTCGACGTGGCGCCGGCGCGGCCGGCCGTGCAGAAGAGGGAGGGCTCCGTCCTCAACGTCTTCTCCCACGGCATGCTGGTCCTGTGGGCGATCATGGTGGTCCTGCCGCTGCTGTGGGCGGTGATGACGTCCTTCAAGGACGACGCCTCCATCTTCGGCTCGCCCTGGTCGCTGCCGGACCGGCTGCACTTCGACAACTGGTCGAGGGCCTGGACCCAGGCCAACATGAGCGACTACTTCCTGAACACCATCCTGGTGGTCGGCGGCTCGCTCATCGGCACCCTGGTGCTCGGCTCCATGGCGGCCTACGTCCTGGCCCGCTTCGACTTCCCCGGCAACCGCTTCATCTACTTCCTGTTCATCGGCGGCATGAGCTTCCCGATCATGCTGGCGCTGGTCCCGCTGTTCTACGTCGTGAACAACATGGGCCTGCTGAACACCATCCACGGCCTGATCCTGGTCTACATCGCGTACTCGCTGCCGTTCACGGTGTTCTTCCTGACGGCGTTCTTCCGCACCCTGCCCACCTCGGTGGCGGAGGCGGCCTTCGTCGACGGCGCCTCGCACACGCGTACGTTCTTCCAGATCATGCTGCCGATGGCCAAGCCGGGCCTGATCAGCGTCGGCATCTTCAACTTCCTCGGCCAGTGGAACCAGTACATGCTGCCCACGGTCCTCAACACCGACCCCGACAAGCGCGTCCTCACCCAGGGCCTGGTGCAGCTCGCGGTCAGCCAGGGGTACAAGGGCGACTGGTCCGGACTCTTCGCCGGCCTGGTGATGGCCATGCTGCCGGTCCTGGGGGCGTACATCGTCTTCCAGCGCCAGGTGGTGGCGGGGCTGACGGCGGGCGCCCTGAAGTAGCGGCAGGCCCGCGCACGGGCCCGGACCTCCCGCGGGGGAGGCCCGGGCCCGTCCGCCTGCCCGCCGTCCCCGGACCGCCGCCCCACCCGTCCGGCCCGGCCGCCGCGGACCTCCCGCGCCGCTGGGCCGGCCCGCGCCTTCGCACTCGCGATTCGCACCGTCGCCCCGCGGCCCGGCGCCGCGGCGGGTCACGGCCGGGTAACGGGGCGGTCCGCCGGGTTCCGCGGCTGAACGATCGCGGGGAAGCCGGCGACGGGCCGCCGCACCCTCGCCCGCACGTGTCGGAACACCCGCCCCGAGCCCCTTCCGCCCTGCTCGCGGGTGGCCTGTACATGTCGTCGGGGTGTCCTCGGCGCGACCAGAGAAGCGAGAGCGATTTCCGTCAAGGACTTGACTGCGGTAACCCGTACAGCCGAGCTTGGAGTTCATAACTTGTAAGTGGCCCGGTTCCGCAGATGTGACCTGGGCCACGGGCGGCACTGGGGCCGCCCGGCCGATGGCGGGAGTGGATGGGTCGATGGAGACTCCGGGGTCGCAGTCGTCGCTGCACCGAGCCAACCTGGAACGAGTCGTGCGGGCAGTGCGGCTTGCCGGGTCGCTCACGCAGGCGGAGATCGCACGGACGACCGGCCTGTCCGCCGCGACGGTCTCCAACATCGTGCGGGAGCTGAAGGACGGCGGAACCGTCGAGGTCACGCCCACGTCGGCGGGCGGGCGGCGGGCCCGCAGCGTCTCGCTGAGCGGGGACGCCGGCATCGTGATCGGCGTGGACTTCGGGCACACCCACCTGCGCGTCGCGATCGGGAACCTCGCGCACCAGGTGCTGGCCGAGGAGTCCGAGCCGCTGGACGTGGACGCCTCCTCCGCGCAGGGCTTCGACCGGGCCGAGGAACTGGTCAACCGGCTGATCGCGGCCACCGGAGTGGACCGCGCCAAGGTGGCCGGCGTCGGGCTCGGCGTGCCCGGCCCGATCGACGTGGAGTCGGGGACCCTGGGGTCCACCGCCATCCTGCCGGGCTGGACCGGCACCAAGCCCGCCGAGGAGCTGCGCGAGCGGCTCGGCGTGCCCGTGCACGTGGACAACGACGCCAACCTCGGCGCGCTCGGCGAGCTGGTCTGGGGCAGCGGCAAGGGCGTCCGCGACCTGGCGTACATCAAGGTCGCCAGCGGCGTCGGCGCCGGTCTCGTGATCAACGGGAAGATCTACCGCGGCCCGGGCGGCACGGCTGGCGAAATCGGACATATTACACTCGACGAATCCGGCCCGGTCTGCCGATGCGGAAACCGCGGCTGCCTGGAGACGTTCACGGCCGCGCGCTACGTGCTTCCGCTGCTCCAGCCCAGCCACGGCGCCGACCTCACCTTGGAAGGCGTCGTACGGCTGGCCAGGGACGGAGACCCGGGCTGCCGTCGGGTGATCGCCGACGTCGGCCGCCACATCGGCAGTGGAGTGGCCAACCTCTGCAATCTGCTGAACCCGAGCCGGGTGGTCCTCGGCGGTGATCTCGCCGAGGCCGGAGAGCTCGTCCTCGGGCCCATCAGGGAGTCCGTCGGCCGCTACGCGATCCCCAGCGCGGCGCGTCAACTGTCCGTTCTTCCCGGGGCACTTGGTGGCCGTGCGGAGGTGCTCGGCGCTCTCGCTCTCGCGCTCAGCGAGATGGGCGATTCGACCCTTCTGGACGGGTCTGCCGCGGGCACGCTCGCGGCGGCCACCCCTGCCTTCACTTAGAGAACGGATGGCACCGTTGCCATCTCGTTAAGGATTTACTTCTTGACGTCGCACGCGTGGCCGAGTTGACTTCCAGCCACCTCGGCCGCAACGACGCGGCCTCGTCAGGGAGGTTTAACAGAGTGAACACGCGTATGCGTCGTGCCGCCGTTGCCGTTGCCGCTGGTGCGATGGCCGTCTCGCTGGCCGCCTGTGGCAGTGCCAAGGAGTCCAAGGGAGACGACAGCTCTTCGGCGTCCTCCGCCAAGAAGGGCGACAACATCAAGGTCGGTCTCCTGCTTCCGGAGAACAAGACCGCCCGCTACGAGAAGTTCGACAAGCCCCTGATCACGAAGAAGATCCAGGAGCTGACGAACAACAAGGCGGAGATCCAGTACAACAACGCCCGCCAGGACGCGAACCTGCAGGCCCAGCAGGTCGACACCATGATCACCAACAAGGTGGACGTGCTGATCCTGGACGCGGTGGACGCCAAGGCGATCCAGAACTCGGTCCAGAAGGCCAAGGACGCCGGCATCAAGGTCGTCGCGTACGACCGTCTCGCCGAGGGCCCGATCAGCGCCTACACCTCGTTCGACAACGAGGAGGTCGGCAAGACCCAGGGCGAGGCCCTGCTGAAGGCGCTGGGCGGCAAGGCCACCAAGTCCTCCAAGATCGTCATGGTCAACGGCTCGGTCACCGACCCGAACGCCGCCCAGTTCAAGAAGGGCGCGCACTCCGTCCTCGACGGCAAGGTCACCATCGCCAAGGAGTACGACACCAAGGAGTGGTCGCCGGACAACGCCAACTCCGAGATGGAGGCGGCGATCTCCGCGGTCGGCAAGGGCAAGATCGCGGGTGTCTACTCGGCGAACGACGGCATGGCCGGCGGTATCATCACCGCGCTGAAGGCCGCGGGCGTCTCCGTCCCGGTCACCGGCCAGGACGCCGAGCTGGCCGGTGTGCAGCGCATCGTCTCCGGTGAGCAGTACATGAGCGTCTACAAGCCGTACGCCCCCGAGGCCGAGGCCGCCGCCGAGATGGCCGTCGCCCTCGCCAAGGGCGAGAGCCTGGACTCCGTCGCCAAGGACAAGGTCTCCTCCGGCTCCGCCAAGGACGTCCCCTCGGTGCTGGTCCCGGTCACCGCGCTGACCAAGGACAACATCAACGACACCGTCATCAAGGACGGCGTCTACACCGTCGCCGACATCTGCACGGGCAAGTACAAGTCCGCCTGCGACAAGCTCGGCCTGAAGTAAACGGCGCCACCTCCCGCCCCACGTACCGGCGTTCGTCGAGAACGCCGGTACCGGGCCGGACCGGGTGCTCCCAGGCTCCTCCGGCGCCCCGCGCATTCACACAGCCCCGCAAGCTAGGCACGGGGCGCCGGACGGAACTCAGGGCCTGCCGTTCGGATCGTGCCGGGCTCTGTTCCGGCCTGATCCGAACGACAGGCCCTACCCCCCAACTTTCTGCACAACCTCCCGCCGGGTCAGGCGGCGAAGGAGATGGTTCACGTGTCCGCTACGCCCGTGCTGGCGTTGCGCGGGGTCTCCAAGCGGTTCGGTGCCGTTCAGGCGCTCACCGACGTAGAGCTTGAGGTCCACGCCGGTGAGGTGGTCGCCCTGGTGGGCGACAACGGCGCCGGAAAGTCCACGCTGGTCAAGACGATCGCCGGCGTGCACCCCATCGACGAGGGCGCCATCGAGTGGGACGGCAAGCCCGTGTCGATCAGCCGGCCGCACGACGCCCAGGCCCTGGGCATCGCGACGGTCTACCAGGACCTCGCGCTGTGCGACAACATCGACGTCGTCGGCAACCTCTTCCTCGGCCGTGAGCTGAAGAAGTTCGGCGTCCTGGACGAGGTCGAGATGGAGCGCCGCGCCCGCGAGCTGCTCACCACGCTGTCGATCCGCATCCCCAGCGTCCGTATCCCGATCGCCTCGCTCTCCGGCGGCCAGCGCCAGACCGTGGCCATCGCCCGTTCGATGCTCGGCGACCCCAAGCTGGTCATCCTCGACGAGCCCACCGCCGCCCTCGGCGTCGAGCAGACCGCCCAGGTCCTCGACCTCGTGGAGCGCCTGCGCGAGCGCGGTCACGCCGTCATCCTCATCAGCCACAACATGGCGGACGTGAAGGCGGTGGCGGACAAGGTCGCCGTTCTGCGCCTCGGCCGCAACAACGGCGTCTTCGAGGTCAAGACGACCTCGCAGGAGGAGATCATCTCCGCCATCACCGGCGCCACCGACAACGCCGTGACCCGCCGTGCGGCGCGCACGAACGGGGAGGTTTCCAAGTGAGCGTCGACAAGACCTCCGTGAACGTCGACAAGACGCCCGAGCCCGACGGGGACGCGCCCGTCGTGAACCCCGAGGCGGCCACCGCCGCGGTCACCGCGGTCGACCCCCGGCTGCTGGTGCGCGAGCAGGGCCTGCTCGGCTACTGGACCGAGTTCAAGCGGAAGATGAAGGCCGGCGAACTGGGTTCCCTCCCGGTGGTCCTGGGCCTCGCGATCATCTGCATCATCTTCCAGGTCCTGAACTCCGAGTTCCTCTCCGCGCAGAACATCAGCAACATCACGGTCACGATGGTCGGCACGGGCATGATCTCCGTCGGCATCGTCTTCGTGCTGCTGCTCGGCGAGATCGACCTGTCGGTCGGCTCGGTCAGCGGCGCGGCGAGCGCCCTCGCGGCCGTCCTCACGGTCAACCAGGGCTGGCCCGAGTGGGTGGCCGTGCTGGTCGCCATCGCCGCCGGCGCCCTCATCGGCGCGCTGCACGGCTTCTTCTTCGCGGTGCTCGGCGCCCCCGCCTTCGCCGTCACCCTGGCCGGTCTGCTGTTCTGGCTCGGCTTCATGCTGAAGGTGCTGGGCGAGGACGGCACGATCAACCTCGACAGCGACGGCCTGATCGGCAAGCTGACCACGTACACCTTCACCGACCTGGCCGCCGCCTACGGCCTGGCCCTCGTCGTGGTCGTGCTGTTCTTCGTCAGCTCCTTCCTCGGCAACCGGCGCCGCGAGGCCGCGGGCGTCCCGTCCCGGCCGCTCAGCGACACGGTCCTGCGCACCGTCCTGCTGGCCGTGGTCTCCTTCGCCGCGGCGTACATGTACAACCAGTACAAGGGCCTGCCGCTGGCCACGGTGATCTTCCTCGCATTCCTGGTCGGCACCGACTTCCTGCTGCGCCGCACCTCCTACGGCCGCAAGATCTTCGCGCTCGGCGGCAGCGTCGAGGCCTCCCGGCGCGCGGGCATCAACGTCACCGCGGTGCGCATCTCCGTGTTCGGCATCTCCGGCGGGTTCGCCGCCATCGGCGGTCTGTTCCTGGCCTCCAAGATCGCCTCCGCCAACCAGAGCGCCGGTACCGGCGACCTGCTGATGAACGCCATCGCGGCGGCCGTCATCGGCGGCACCTCGCTCTTCGGCGGCCGCGGCCGCACCTGGAACGCCCTGCTGGGTGTGCTGGTGATCGTGTCCATCCAGTACGGTCTCCAGCTCGAGTCCATCGCCGAGCCGGTGAAGTACATGATCACCGCGGCGGTGCTGCTGACCACCGTGGTCATCGACTCCGTCACCCGCAAGACGCAGAAGACCGCGGGCCGCGCGTAGCGCCCTGGCTCGAACCAGTGCCCGGCACCCGGAAGGTGCCGGGCACTGTCGTGTCCCGCAAACCCGGAACATTAGACTCGACAAGCCCGGCAACAGCTCGATCAGCTCTACTGCAAGGAGGCACGGGTGCCGCTGCTGACCCGCATCAGGGGACCGCGCGATCTGGACCGGCTCAGCCTGGAGGAGCTGGACCGGCTGGCAGAGGAGATCCGGACCTTCCTCGTGGACGCCGTCTCCAAGACCGGCGGCCACCTCGGCCCCAACCTGGGCGTGGTCGAGCTCACCATCGCCCTGCACCGCGTCTTCCACAGCCCCAAGGACAAGGTGCTGTGGGACACCGGACACCAGTCCTACGTGCACAAGCTGCTCACCGGCCGGCAGGACTTCTCCCGGCTGAAGATGAAGGGCGGCCTGTCCGGCTACCCCTCGCAGGCCGAGTCCGAGCACGACGTCATCGAGAACAGCCACGCCTCCACGGTGCTCGGCTGGGCGGACGGCATCGCCAAGGCCAACCAGCTCAAGCAGCGGGACAGCCACGTCGTCGCCGTCATCGGTGACGGGGCGCTGACCGGCGGCATGGCCTGGGAGGCGCTGAACAACATCGCCGAGGCCAAGGACCGTCCGCTGGTCATCGTCGTCAACGACAACGAGCGCTCCTACGCGCCGACCATCGGCGGCCTCGCCAACCACCTGGCGACCCTGCGCACCACCGACGGCTACGAGCGCTTCCTGACCCGGACCAAGGAGATCCTCGACCGCACCCCGGTCGTCGGCAAGCCGCTGTACGAGACCCTGCACGGCGCCAAGAAGGGGCTGAAGGACTTCATCGCCCCGCAGGGCATGTTCGAGGACCTCGGCCTTAAGTACGTCGGCCCGATCGACGGCCACGACATCGAGGCCCTGGAGTCGGCGCTGGCCCGGGCCAAGCGGTTCGGCGGGCCCGTCATCGTGCACTGCCTGACCGAGAAGGGCCGCGGCTACCAGCCCGCGCTGCAGGACGAGGCCGACCGGTTCCACGCCGTCGGCAAGATCCACCCCGACACCGGTCTGCCGATCGCCAGCTCGGGCGCCGACTGGACCTCCGTCTTCGGCGACGAGATGGTCAAGCTGGGCGAGGAGCGCGAGGACGTCGTCGCCATCACGGCGGCCATGCTCCAGCCGGTGGGCCTCGACCGGTTCGCCAAGCGCTTCCCCGACCGGGTCTACGACGTCGGCATCGCCGAGCAGCACGGCGCCGTGTCGGCGGCCGGCCTGGCGCACGCCGGCGTCCACCCGGTCTTCGCCGTCTACGCCACCTTCCTCAACCGCGCCTTCGACCAGGTCCTGATGGACGTGGCCCTGCACAAGTGCGGGGTGACCTTCGTGCTGGACCGGGCCGGCGTCACCGGCACCGACGGCGCCTCCCACAACGGCATGTGGGACATGTCGATCCTCCAGGTCGTGCCCGGCCTGCGGCTGGCCGCCCCGCGCGACGCCGACCAGGTACGGGCGCAGCTCCGCGAGGCGGTCGCCGTCGAGGACGCGCCGACCGTGGTCCGCTTCTCCAAGGGCGCCGTCGGCCCCGCCGTACCGGCAGTGGGCCGCGTCGGCGGCATGGACGTGCTGCGCGAGCCCGGCACCGACCGCCCGGACGTGCTGCTGGTCTCGGTGGGCGCGCTCGCGCCGATGTGCCTGGAGATCGCCGGCCTGCTGGAGCGGCAGGGCATCTCCACCACCGTGGTCGACCCGCGCTGGGTCAAGCCGGTCGACGAGGCCATGGCCCCGCTCGCCGAGCGGCACCGGGTCGTCGTCACCGTCGAGGACAACAGCCGGGTCGGAGGTGTCGGCTCCGCGATCGCCCAGGCCCTGCGCGACGCCGGGGTGGACGTGCCGCTGCGCGACTTCGGCATCCCGCCGCGCTTCCTCGACCACGCCTCCCGGGCCGAGGTCATGGCCGAGATCGGGCTGACCGCGCCCGACATCGCCCGCCAGGTGACCGGCCTGGTCTCCAAGCTCGACGGCAGGTTCGACCGTACGGCGGCGGAGGTCGACTCCGTCGAGCCCGCGCGCGACTAGGGCCTCTCGTTCGGATCACGCCGCTCGCGGGCCCTGGTGCCTGATCCGGCCTGATCCGAACGAAGGACCCTGGGACGAAGCAGTTCCCGGGCCGGTTCCGCCCCCCTCTCCCGGTGGCGGAACCGGCCCTTTTGCGTGAACCTGCCTGTGCCGGGCATACGCAACCCCGGCCCTCTCGATCATGTCGAGGACGACAAGCGTGGGAGGTAGGCACGTGAGCAGCGCGCTCTTCAGGACGAAGAACGTCGAACAATCCATCCGGGACACCGAGGAACCCGAGCATTCCCTCAAGAAGTCCCTCTCCGCCCTCGACCTGACCGTCTTCGGCGTGGGTGTCATCATCGGCACCGGCATCTTCGTCCTCACCGGACAGGTGGCCAAGAACAACGCGGGCCCGGCAGTGTCCCTGGCCTTCGTCGTGGCCGGCGTGGTCTGCGCGCTCGCCGCGCTCTGCTACGCCGAGTTCGCCTCCACCGTCCCCGTGGCGGGCTCCGCGTACACCTTCTCGTACGCCTCCCTCGGCGAACTGCCCGCCTGGATCATCGGCTGGGACCTCGTCCTGGAGTTCGCCCTCGGCACGGCGGTGGTGGCCGTCGGCTGGTCGGGCTACATCCGCTCACTGCTCGACAACGCGGGCTGGCACCTGCCGGGCTACCTCGCCGGCCGGGACGGGGCCCACGGCTTCGGCTTCGACATCCTCGCCGCCGCGCTCGTCCTGGTGCTCACCGGCATCCTCGTGCTCGGCATGAAGCTGTCCGCGCGGATCACCTCCATCGTGGTCGCCATCAAGGTGGCCGTCGTCCTCATCGTGATCATCGCCGGCGCCTTCTTCGTCCACGGCCAGAACTACAAGCCGTTCGTCCCGCCCGCCCAGCCGGTGCCGGCGGGCGGCAGTCTCAAGGCCCCGCTCATCCAGCTCATGATCGGCTGGGCGCCGGCCAACTTCGGCGTGATGGGCATCTTCACCGCCGCCTCGGTGGTGTTCTTCGCTTTCATCGGCTTCGACATCGTCGCCACGGCCGCCGAGGAGACCCGCAACCCGCAGCGGGACATGCCGCGCGGCATCCTCGGCTCGCTGGTCATCTGCACCGTGCTCTACGTCGCGGTGTCCATCGTCGTCACCGGCATGGAGAAGTACACCCGCCTGTCGGTCGAGGCCCCGCTCGCCGACGCCTTCAAGGCCGTCGGGCACCCCTGGTACGCGGGCGTGATCAGCTTCGGCGCCGCCGTCGGCCTGACGACGGTGTGCATGATCCTGCTGCTGGGCCAGACCCGGGTGTTCTTCGCGATGAGCCGCGACGGGCTGCTGCCGCGCTTCTTCTCCCGCGTCCACCCGCGCTTCAAGACCCCGCACCGGCCGACCATCCTGCTCGGCGTGATCATCGCGGTCGTGGCCGGCTTCACCAGCCTGAGCGAACTGGCCGAACTGGTGAACATCGGCACGCTGTTCGCGTTCGTCGTCGTCGCGATCAGCGTGATCATCCTGCGCAGGACGCGTCCGGACCTGCCCCGGGCGTTCCGCACCCCCTGGGTGCCGGTGGTCCCCATCGTGTCCGTGTGCGCCACGCTGTGGCTGATGCTCAACCTGCCCGCCGAGACCTGGCTCCGCTTCGCCATCTGGATGGTGATCGGCATCGCCGTCTACCTCCTCTACGGCCGCAGCCACAGCATCCTCGCCCTGCGCGAGAAGGCCCCGGCGGGCGAGGTGCCCGGACCGCCGCCCGGCACCCGGAGCTAGAACCCGTCGCGAAAACGGCTCGCCGCCCGAAGGGCGGCCGCTCCCGCTCCCGCGCCAGGCCCCAGGGCCCCGCCAGCGCCGACGGCTCCCCGCGGCCCCGTATGTTCCGCTTCGCCGGAACTGCGGGGCCGTATAGCGTGCTGTCCGTGTTGTCCACGCTCGCCGCCCCGCCCAGCCCCGCACGGCCCGCGCTCACCCGGACGGCGTACTGGATACGGCTGCTGCCCGCCCTTGCCGCGCTGGCCTGCGTCACCCGGGTGCCGTCCTTCGTCCGCCCGCTGTGGAACCCCGACGAGGGCTATCTCGCCGTCCAGGCGGGCCTGCTCGCGCACGGCGGCCGGCTGTACGAGACGGTCGTGGACCGCAAGCCGCCCCTGGTGCCCTGGCTGTACGAGGCCGCCTTCGCGGTCTGCGGCTCCGGTTCGCTCACCCCGCTGCGGGTGCTGGCCGTCGCCGCCCAACTGCTCACCGCGGCCCTGCTGGCCTCCGTGGCCCGCCGCCGCTGGGGCGACACCGCCGGGCGCACCGCCGGGGTGCTGTACCTGCTGGTGTCGGTCGGGCTCAACCCCGAGGACGCGCAGGCGGCCACCTTCGAGGTGTTCATACTGCCCGGCACCGCGGCCGCCGTGTGGTGCGCGGACCGCGGCCGCTGGGGCGCGGCCGGAACCGCCGTCGCCTGCGCCTTCCTCGCCAAGCAGACCGGCGGCGCGGTACTGCTGCCGGTCCTCTGGCTGCTCCACCGGCGGGCCGGGGCGGGGGCGGGGCCGGACGCCCCGGCGCGGGCGGGCGCCGTGCGGCTCGTGGCCGGGTTCGCGGCACCCGTCCTGGGCGCGGCCCTGGTCACCGACCCCGCCGGGTTCCTGTTCTGGACGGTCACCGGAAGCACCGCCTACGCCTCCCTCGCCGGTTCCGGACCGCACGTCCTCGGCCGGGCGCTGGCCAACACCGCCATCCTGGCCGTGGCCTGCGCGGGCCTGGTCCCGCCCGTCCTGCGGGTGCTGCGCGCCACCCGGGCCACGGCGGCCGACCTGTGGCTCTGGCTGGCCTCCTCGGCCGCCGCCGTCGTGCTGGGCTTCCACTTCTTCGGGCACTACTACCTGCAACTCCTGCCGCCCGCGGCCCTGCTGGCCACCGCGGCGCTGCAACTGCTGCCTCGCGCACGCCTGACGTCCGCCGTGCTCACCTCGGCCTGCTGCTGCGCCCTGTTCCTCGCCTGGGGCCTGTACGCCCCACGCCCCGAACTCGCCCACGCCCAGCGCCTCGCGAGCGCGCTCGCGCAGCGCACCACGCCGGCCGACCGGGTCCTGGTGTGGGGCATGCACCCCGAGACGTACTGGCTGGCGGACCGCACCCCGGCGAGCCGCTACCTCACCGCCGGCCTGCTCACCAACTACAGCGGCGGCCGCGACGGCCCCCGGGTCGGCGAGCGGTACGCGGTGGCGGGCGCCTGGCCCGTCTTCCGCGCGGAGATGACCGCGCGGGCCCCGGCCCTGGTGGTCGACGACTCACGGGGCGAGCCGTACCGCCCCGACCGCCTCCCCAGCCTGCGCCGGCTGCTGACCGGGCGCTACGAGGAGGTGGGCCGGGTCGACGGGGCGGTGCTCTACGCCCGGATCCCGCGCGGTTGACGGGGATTCGACCCGGGCTGAGCCATGCCGCCGTGCCCTGTTGCCCCCGTGCCCTGTTATGCTCGCGACAAGTATTTGAACACGTTCAAATCAGGGGGATCACATGTCTGCGCCGACCGCACCGGACCCCGACGACACACCCGCCGTCGCCCTCGGCCCCATCGCGCTCGTCCTCGGGATCATCGCCGCCCCGGGCGTCTGGCCCGGCCTCATGTTCATCGTGATGCCGTGGTCGTGGCTGGCCGGCGCCTTCGCCGTCACCTCCGGCCTGGCGGGCATCCACTACGCCCGCCAGGGCATCGGCCGCATGTGGCCCGCCGTGGCCGGCACCGTCCTCGGCGCCCTCGGCCTGTCCGGCTTCTTCGTCCTGCTGGCGATGTTCAGCGGCTGAGCCGGCCCGCCGTCCGGCCCGGGGGAGGCGGACGCCCGGCGGCCGCGACCCGCGAGCTCAGCCGAGCACCGCGCGCGGACCGGTCACCTCCGCGCCCAACTCGGTCACCCGGCGCCGCAGTTCACGGTCGGCCGTGACGACGAGGCGGCGCCGGCCGGCGTACCGCGCCGTCAGCTCCACGATCAGGTCGTCCCCGCTGCCGGGCGCCGGCTCCACCCGCACCCCCGGCACGGACTCCACACCGCGCGCCGCGCCCTCGACCACCAGCACGATCTCCACCGCGCCGTCATGCCCGGGCAGCCCCTCGGCGGCCAGCCGGTCGCGCAGCCGCCCGGCGGCGCCCCGGCGGTCCCGCCACCACCCGTCCGGCCGCGACCCGACGACGTTCGCGCCGTCGACGATCAGGAGCAGGGGGGCGGCCGGGGCCGGGGAGCCGAGGTGGTCCGTCATGATCCAAGGGTCCCACGCCCGCGACGGCGTGCGAGGTGCGGCGAGGTCAGGAGGAGCCGCCGCCCGTGGCGGGGGACTTCTTCGCGGACTCCGGGATCGTGCTGTCGCTGCGGATCGCCTTCCACAGCCGCGACGCCTGCGGCTCGGCGGCCACCACGCGGTTGGGGTCGACCTTGTCGTACTGCACCGGCAGCATGATCGTCTCCATGGAGGAGGGGTCGACGCCGTTGAGGCTGCGCCCGAACTCCGCCAGCTTGGTCAGCGAGGCGAGGTCGGAGTCGGTGGTGAGGGCGGCCGTGAGCTTGTCCGCGATCTTGTAGGTCTTGGTGGGGCTGCCCAGCAGGTCCTGCTTCTTGATCTCGCTCAGCAGGGCGAGCATGAACTGCTGCTGCAGACCGATGCGGCCGAGGTCGCTGCCGTCGCCGATGCCGTGCCGGGTGCGCACGAACTGGAGCGACTGGGTGCCGTTCAGCCGGTGGGTGCCGGCGGTCAGGTCGAGGCCGCTGGACTTGTCGTGGATGTCCTGGTCGACGGTGACGGTGACTCCGCCGATCGCGTCCACGAGCCCCTTGAAGCCGGCGAAGTCGATCTCGACGTAGTGGTCCATGCGGACCCCGGAGATCTGCTCGACGGTCTTGACCACGCAGGCCGGACCGACCTGCGAGTAGATGGAGTTGAACATCACGCGCTTCGCGGACGCGACCGTGGAGCCGTCCGACTTGGCGCACTCGGGCCGGGTGACCAGGGTGTCGCGGGGGATGCTGACGGCGACGGCCTTGGTGCGGCCCTCGGGTATGTGCATCACCATCGCGGTGTCGGAACGGGCCCCGGACACCTTGGCCTTGTCCAGCGAGGCGTTGGCACCGGCCCGTGAATCGGAGCCCAGGATCAGGATGTTCTGCCCGGAGGTGGGCAGCTTCTCGGGCCGGTCGTCGCCGATCGCCTTGTCGATGTCGACGCCCTTGATGTTGCCGTCGAGGCCGCTGTAGAGCCAGTAGGCTGTCCCGCCCAGTGCGAGGACGAGGACGAGCAGGGACAGCAGCACGATCCGGCCGGTACGGCGCTTCTTCTTCTGGCCCCTGCGGCCGCTCTTGTCGGGTGGGGACTGGCGGGCAGGCGGCACAGGGGTGCTCAGATCGTGACTCACGGCGGGGTCCTCGCAACTCATGCCCGGAGGGCAGGTGCAGCAGGCCGCTCCCGTGAGGGGCCGGGTCGGTGCTGCTCGGCTGACACTTGGTTGGCATTGAACTATAGACGCGGACTCGCACACTCGTATGAGTGATGTGCCCGGTTGTCCGCGCTTCGAGGGCGGCGAACGGTGGCGCGGCCCGGCCCTTTCGCGCCGCCGGAACGGTCCCGGAGGCCGTGCCCCGAGGCCCGTGCGGCTCCGACGGGGCAGCGGGACGCTTGTTCGGGCGTGCTTATGATGTGGCGGATTCTGGAGTCTTCTGTGGGCGATGCGCCTGGGCTGGGAGGGCGGCACACATGCGCGGCAGAGGTGCGCAGGCGGTGGACCGGCGGTCCCGAGCCGGTGTCGAGACCGAGGCGCGGCCCCAGCGGGCGTCCGTGACGGCGGTGGCCACGGGATCGTGGCTGCTGCGCGGGAACGACGAACGCCTCGCCGTCTACGCGCTCGTGGCGGGCGGGGTGCGCCGCTGGACGGAGACGGCCGTCGGCAGCGGACGCTGGAGCGGGCCCGACTTCTTCCCCGTCGACGGGCTGACCGCCCTCACCGTTGCCCAAGGGGCCAACCGCTATGTGCACTTCCTCGGGCGCAGGCGGACGCGGCCGGCCTCGGGCGAGCCTAAGACGGACCTGCTCTACGCCGTGCAGTACCAGTCGGGCAGGACGCTGGGGGAGTGGCGTTCCCTGGGCAACCCCTACCGCGACCCGAAGGACGCAGCCTCACTCGGCGTGCCGGCCGCCGCCATTGACGGACAGGGCTCGGTCCACGTCTTCGTCTCCGGCGCTCCCGGCGGGGTCATGCTCCGGCGTGAGTCCAAGAGCGGGGCGTGGGAGGCCTGGCAGGACCTGCGCGGCGGTGCGGTCGCGGGCGGGCTGGCCGCGGCGGCCAACTCCGCCGGACTCCTGGAGGTCCTCGCGCCGGGGAACCGGTCGGTCATGCGCTGGGTGCAGACGGAGCCCGGAGCGGTGCTGCGCCGGGCGCAGGACCTCATGCCCGCCGCGGTGCCCGGCTCGGCCGCGCTCCTGGAGACCGCCCCTGGGGTGTTCACCGCGTACTGGTCCGAGCAGAGCGGGACGGGCGTCTACGCGCAGCGGCCCGGTGAATGGGCCGTGCCCGCGGGCGGGGCTCCGGGGGAAGGGCCCCATGCCACGCTCCGTGCCGCCGTCGACGGTTACGACTGCACGCTCCTGGCCCACCAGGGGCGTACCGGCACGGCGGTGCTCGGCGTCTGCGGCACCGGCGGGGAGTCCGGCGGACTGTGGTGGACCGACACGGGGGTGACCTGCGCCGGCACTCCGGCGCTGGCGCTCGACGGGCTGGGCCGGGTGGTCATGGCGATGGTCGCCGCTGACGGCACGGTCCTGGTGAACCGGCAGCGGCCGGAACCCGGGCTCACCCTGTCCGACTGGGAGCCCCTGCCGGGCGACTGAGCCGCGCCCGCCCCATTACATCAAACGCGTCGGCATGTCCAGGACATAAAAGGTTGTACCGCTCATCAAGTGATGATTGACACGTGCCGCAACCTGTCCATGGGCTGTCATGGGCCGAACTTTTAGGAGATCATTATGTGAAAGTTTGACGGGTAGCTGGGTGTGGATGGTGGATGCCGCGTGGTTGGCTCGGACAACCCCGAAGCCGGGGCGCTGGTGTCGGCGTACCGGTCTGCGGTTCCGACCGGCGCCAGGCGGCGCATCGTCCGCGGCGTGCCCACCCCCGTCCGCAAGGCGGTGAAGTCCTCGCTCACCGCGGCGGACTCCGTGCGCTCCGCCACGGTGGTCTGGGCGATGGGCGGCAAGCGGAACGCGCCCCGGCACAGCACCGCCTACAGCCGGCGGGTCGTCCGCGTAGGCCGCCGCCACATGCGTGCGCTGCTGGTCGAGGGGGCCACGGACTGGGCGGCCCGCGCCCGGAACCTGAACATCGTGGTCTCCGTCCTGGAGGCGGCCGGTGTCGACTACTTCTGCGTGCGCGGCACGAACAGCGGACTGCCCGCCGTGGCCGTCCCCGCCGCCTCCCGCCCGCTGGTCGAGGAACTCCTCCGGGCGGCCTTCGCGCAGGCTCCCGGCTACGTGGGACCGGCCGACGGCAACGAGGCCCGCATGGAGCCCGGCGACGAGGAGCGGTCCTGGCGGCAGCTTCGCAAGCACAAGGTGCTGCGGGTCGCCTGGTACGTGTGCGACCCGACCCAGCAGCTCGTCTTCGGCGCGGCCTCCGGATGCGATGTCGAGGTCTGGGCGGAGCGGGAAGGGGAGCTGCGGGCTCCGCGCCCCAACCGGGTCATCGACGCGGTCCCGGCGAGCGCCCCGCGCAAGTCGGCGCCGCAGAGCCTGTTCAGCCCCATACCTCCCGCGTACCACACGGGGGACGCCAGGACGCTGGCCGAGTTCGCGGTGCCGCTCCCCGAGGACCACCGGTTCCCCATCGACGTCGTCTACACCTGGGTGGACGACTCGGACCCGGTCTGGCGGGCGTCGCGCGACCGCGCGCGCGGGCGGCTGTCCTCGGACGGGCTGCACGAACAGGCGGCGAACGACTCGCGGTACACCAGCCGTGACGAACTGCGGTACTCGCTGCGGTCGCTCCACCAGAACGCCCCCTGGGTGCGCAACATCTACCTCGTGACGGCCGGCCAGGTCCCCTCCTGGCTCCACGCCCAGCACGCGAACCTCCGCGTGGTGGACCACCGGGAGATCTTCTCCGACCCCGCGGCGCTGCCCACGTTCAACTCGCACGCCATCGAGAGCCAGCTCCACCACATCCCCGGGCTCTCGGAGTGCTTCCTCTACCTGAACGACGACGTGTTCTTCGGCCGGCCGGTGACGCCCGCGCACTTCTTCCACCCGAACGGCATCACCAAGTTCTTCACCTCGCCCGCGCTGATACCGGGCGGCGGCGTCTCCCCGGCCGACCTGCCGGTCAACGCGGCGGGCAAGAACAGCCGGTGGCTCATCGCGCAGAAGTTCGGCACCGCCATCTCCCAGAAGATGAAGCACACGCCGCACGCGCTGCGCAGAAGCGTGCTACAGGAGATCGAGGAGACCTTCGCCGAGCAGCACGCCGAGACGCAGAACTCGCGTTTCCGCTCGCCCGAGGACGTGCCGATCGCCTCGTCACTGCACCACTACTTCGCGTACCACTCCGCCCGGGCCACGGTGGGGGACATCCAGTACCGGTACATCGACCTCTCGGCCGACCTGGCCGAGCGGCGCCTGAACACCCTCCTGGCCAACCGGAACATGGACACCTTCTGTCTCAACGACACGGTGGAGGCGGCCGACCCGGAAGCGCAGCGGGACATGCTCGCGCGTTTCCTCGAGGCCTACTTCCCGGTGCCCAGTCCTTACGAGGCCGCGGAGCACGAGAACGCCCTCGAGCGGGGTGCCGAGGCAGGGAGGAGCATCGATGCCGCCGACCGATGACGTTCCCCGCCCTGTCGTAACGCCTGCAAGTGGGTCCCGCCGTACATGAATCCCTATGACGTCACGCTGGTCGTGCCGGTCTACGACGTGGAGCAGTACCTCCCGGAGTGCCTGGACTCGATAGCGGCCCAGACGGTGTTCGAGCGCTGCGAGGTCATACTCGTCGACAACGGCAGCACGGACGGCTCCTACCGGCTCTGCGCCGAGTTCGCGGACCGGCACGCCAACGCCACGGTGCTGGTGCGCCTCGGCGGCGGCGCCGGAGCGGCCCGCAACCTCGGCATGGACCGGGCGACCAGCCCGCGCATCACGTTCTGCGACTCCGACGACGTGCTGCCGCCGGCCGCGCTCGAACGTATGCTGGACGCCGCCGCGGCGACCGGCGCCCAGGTCGTGGTGGGCGCGATGGAGACGTTCCCCAAGGCGACCAACTGGGCGTGGAAGGAGCACTTCGGGAAGGGCGACCGGACACTCGCCGGCCTCGCCGAGGCGCCCGAACTGGTGCACAGCGCGAGCGCCTGCAACAAGCTCTTCGACCTCGCCTACCTGCGCTCCCACGACATCCGCTTCGCGGAAGGCGTCCACTTCGAGGACGCCTACGTCGGCGTGCCCGCGCTCGTTCTGGCCGCCCGGATCGCCCTGGTCGACGCGTGCGTCTACCGGTACCGAAAGCGCGCCGCGGGGAACTCGACCATGGACGCGATCTGGACGCGGCGGCAGAACTACCTGGACCACCTCCAGCTCGTGGAGCACCTGCACCGCATGGGCGCCGGCCTGCCGGAGTCCTCGCGCGCCGTGCTGGACCTGTTCCTGGTGCGGAGCTACCAGGGCTTCGCGCTCCGGGCGCCCGACCTCTTCCAGGGGGCGGAGCTGGAGGAGATCTACTCGCGGTGCCGCGCGGTCTACTGGGACGTCCCGCCCGACGTGGTCGTCCGGGCCACCGCCGACGCGCGTCACCGCGTGGCCTACCTCTCCTTCATCACCGGGGACTTCGGCCTCTTCGCGGACCGCGCGGCCAGACTGCGCAAGCTGTCCGTGCGCGACGGCCGCCCGTACCTCGCCGACGGACTGCCGAACCGGCTGGCTCCGCTGGCGCACGCCACCCCCTTCACCGCCCACCTGGAGCACGTCCGCCTGCTGCCCGGGACCGGGACGCTGCGGCTCGCCGGACGGTTCGAGATCAGCGGCATGCCGCTGGTCCGGCCCCTGCGCGCGCGGCTCGGCCTGCGCGTGCGCGGCAGCCGCCTCACCGTCTCCGCCACGCAGATCCGCCGCCGGGACCTGAGGAACACCCGGCCCGACACGGAGTGGGGCGGCTTCACCGCCGACCTGCCCCTGGACGCGCTGCGGCCGGGCGTCCACGACCTCGAACTCGTCCTCGACACCGGGGACGGCGAGGCGGTCACCCCGTGCCTGGTCGCCGCGGGCTACCTGCGCGGTGCGCGCGTCGTCGAGCACGACGGGACGCGGGTGGTGCCGCACTGGAAGGGGCGGAACCGGGCCGTCCTCATGGTCTCCGGCAAGGCGCGCCGGTTCGGGCCGCGCGCCGTCCTGGACAGCCTCCTCGTCAAGGACGCCAAGCACGTGCTGCGCCGCCGGCCGTTCTGGAAGCAGCGCCTGGCACGCCTGTTCACCAAGCCGCTGGCGCCCATGTTCCTCGGCCGGGACGTCCTGCTGTTCGCGGAGCGGGGCGACACCGCGCAGGACAACGCCTGGCACCTGTTCCGGCACGCCCGCACCGCCGGCAAGCGGCGCGGGGCGTACTACGTCATCAGGCCGGACAGCCCCGACCGGGCCCGCCTGGCGGGGCTCGGGCACGTCGTCGCGCACAGCTCCTGGAAGCACAAGCTGCTGATGCTGCACGCGGCCGCGCTCGTCAACGCCTACGACATCGACACCTACATGCTGCCCGACGGCTGGGACCGGACCCGCTACCTCAAGCACCTGAACTGGCGCGTCGGCGCCCGCCGCGTCTTCCTCCAGCACGGCGTGACGGACAAGGACGTCAGCAAGGGCCTGCACCGCAACCGCACGGGCGTCGACCTCATCCTCGCGGTCAGCCGGCACGAGGGGTGGTTCCTGTCGGAGGAACTCGGCTACGAGGGACAGGTGGAGGTCGTCGGCTTCCCCCGGTTCGACGCGCTGGTCCCCGGCCGCGGCGGGCGCACCATCCTGTTCATGCCGACGTGGCGCGCCTATCTCGCCGTCGCCTCCTACAGCCGCGACGGCGGCCGCGAGGCGCGGCAGGCGGCGCGCGACCGGTTCCTCGCCTCCAGCTACCGGGACTTCATGGTCCGCTTCCTGAACGACCCGGAGCTCCTCGCGGCCCTGGAGCGGTACGACTACACACTGGACTTCCTGCCGCACTACGAGATGCGCGCGATGGTCGGCGAGATGGTTCCGGACCGCGACCGCGTCCGCGTCGTCGACCAGAACGAGGTCGGTGTGCAGGACGCCATGCGGCGCTGCGACCTGTTCGTCACGGACTGGTCGTCCACCGCCTTCGACGTCGCCTACCTCGGGACCCCCCTGGTCTACGCGCAGTTCGACGCCGAGGAGTACTGGGACGGGCACTACCAGAAGGGCTGGTTCGACGCCCGCCGGGACGGATTCGGGCCGGTCGGTGAGACCGTCCGGCAGGTCGTGGGCGAGGTGGTCCGCTACCTGCGGGGGGAGTGCGCCAGGGAGCCCGAGTACCTGCGGCGGGTGGAGAAGTTCTTCGAGTACCGGGACCAGGGGAACAACGCGAGGGCGCTGGAGGCGATCGACCGCCTCGTTCAGGGGCCGAATCATTGATGTGGTGTGCCAGGAGGAGCAATGTCCCAAGCCAGCCGTGACGTGACGGTCGTCGTGCCGTTCCGCGACGTCCAGACCTTCTTCGCCGAGTTCCTGCAGTCGGTCGCCGCGCAGACGGCCTTCGCGCGCGCCCACGTGATCCTCGTGGACAACGGCAGCAGCGACCAGTCCGTGGCGATCGCGGGCGAGTTCGCCGACCGGCACCCGAACGTCGACCTGGTCTCGCAGCCCCAGGGTCGGGCCGGCGACGCGCGCAACATGGGCATGGACATGGCCACGACGCCGTACATCGTCTTCTGGGACGCCGACGACACCGTGCCCGAGGGGTCCCTGGAGGTGCTGCGGAACACCATCGTCAAAACCCGGGCCACGGTCGTCGTGGGCCGCGAGAAGCACGTTCCGAAGCCGGTCAAGGCGCCGTGGCACAAGTACTTCGGCAAGAGCGTCAAGACCGTGAGCAGCGTCGTCGACATACCCGACCTGATCCACTCGGCCTCCTGCTGGAACAAGATCTTCGACCTCGACCTGCTGCGCTCCCAGGGCATCCGGTTCGGTACCGGCACCGCCTTCGAGGACGCCTACGTCTCGCTGCCCGCGCTGCTGCTGTCGGAGCGCATCGCGCTGGTCGACGCGCCCGTCTACGAGTACCGCAGGCGCGGCGACGGCACCTCCGTCATGGACACCATCTGGGACCTCCCGCAGAACTACGCCGACCAGCTGGTGATGCTGGAGTACCTCGCGGGCATGCGCCAGCAACTCACGCCGTACGAGCAGGAGACGCTGGAGCGGTTCCTCGTCCGCAGCATGCAGGGCTTCCTGCTGCGGGCGCCGCGGGTCTTCGGCGAGGCCGACTGCCGGCAGCTCTTCGAGCGCTGCCGCACGCTCTACTGGGGTATCACCTCGGAGCAGTTCGCCCGCAGCACGAACGACACCCGGCACCGCATCCCCTACCTCGCCCTGCACTACGGGGACTTCGACCTCTTCTACCGTCCGGCGTCCGTCCTCGGCTCGGTCTTCGGACGCGAGGGGGACCTCTACGTCGACTATCCGGGGACGTCCTGGGGGCTGCCGCTCACCAAGGTCACCTCGGTCCCGGCCCGGATCGAGGGAATCACCGCCGGTGAGGGCGGTACGGCGGTGATCCACGGCCGCTTCTCGCTCAACGGGTTCCCCGACGAGCTGCTGGCCAAGCTCGAACTGCAGGTGTGGTTCGAACGCAGCGGCAAGACCGTCCCCGCGGTGAACCACGGGCAGGCGCACGACCGGCCGGGCGAGGCGGGTGCCGTCTTCAGCGTCACCGTCGACCCCCGGGACTTCCCGGCCGGGTCCTTCCCCGTGCGCCTGGTGCTGTGCACCAGGGGCCGGGACGTCTCGCGCCCCTGCGCCATCTCCCCGGCGCTGGTCCAGCAGCAGGGCGCCGGCGGGCTCCACGGCCTGGCACGCCTCACCGCCGAGGGCGGGAACGCCCAGCTCGTCATCGAGTCCACCCAGCACTGATCAGGGTCCGCTCCAGAAATGGGGTCTGCGGCAGAAAACAGGAGTCATACGTGTTCGATCCCCTCTACGACGTCGCCGTCGTCGTGCCCGTCTTCAACGTCGCGAGATACCTCCAGGAGTGCCTCGACTCGCTGGCGCGGCAGACCATCTTCAGCCGCTGCCAGGTGATCCTCGTCGACAACGGCAGTGACGACGACTCGCCCGCGATCGCCGCGGACTTCGCCGCTCGGCATCAGAACGTGTGGGCGCTCGTGCACCCCGAGGGAAAGGCCGGCGGCGCCAGGAACGCGGGTCTCGAACTGGTCAGCGCCCGCTACGTCACCTTCTGCGACTCCGACGACGTCCTGCCCGACGACGCCCTGGAGACCATGTGGCGCACGGCGGTCAAGGAGCGCGTGCCGCTCACGATCGGACGCATGGAGACCTTCCCGGAGGAGACCAACTGGCCCTGGCTCCGCTACTTCGCCAAGCATGTCCAGGTGCATCCCGGGATCGAGAACATCCCGGAGATGATCCACGGCGGCAGCGCCTGCCACAAGCTCTTCGACGTCGAGTTCATCCGCGCGAACGACATCCGGTTCCGCGAGGGAGTGCACTTCGAGGACGCCTTCTTCTCTGTTCCCGCCATGCTGCTCGCGGACCGCATCGCGATGGTGCCGAACGTGGTCTACCGGTACCGCAAGCGCGCTGCCGCGGACTCCACCATGGACAAGCTGTGGGAGCGCACGGAGAACTACTGGGACCACCTCCTCCTGGAGGAGTACCTGATGACGCTCCGCCCCCGCCTCTCCGGCCACCGGCAGGAGGTCCTCAACCGGTTCCTGGTGCGCAGCTACCAGGGCTTCGCCCTGCGCGCGCCGCAGGTGCTGCCGGAGGAGGAACTGCTCAGGCTCTTCTACCGGGCCCGCGCCGTCTACACGCAGGTGCCGCCCGACGCGGTCCTGGCCTCCACCCACGACACCCGCCACCGGGTGCCGTTCCTGGCGATGTACATGAACCTCTACGAGCTCTTCGCGCGCCCGGAGCAGGAGATCAGCGGGGTGTACGGGCGAGGCGGCGACCTCTACCTCGACATCACGGTGCCGAGCGCGCTGCTCCCGCTGACCAAGATCTCCGCCACCAGCGTGCACGTGGAACGGATCCAGCCGGATCCCGGGTCCGGCGGGATCCTCGTGGCCGGCCGGTTCGTGCTCAACGGGTTCCCGATGGGCCGGCCCATGCGCAACCCCATGCAGCTGTGGGTGGAGAAGAGCGGGCAGCTGGTGACCGCGCAGCAGGTGTGGCGCAGCGACCTGCTGGCGACGCGCGACGACCTCGCCTGGGGCGGCTTCGAGGCGCTCGTCCCGGCAGACGCCCTCAAGGACGGCGAGTTCCCGCTGAAGCTGGTGTTCTGCACCGCCGGCCGCGACGTCTCGCGCCCGTGCATGACCACCACCGCGATGCTGCGCGCCGCCCGCCCCATGAAGGTCGCGGACCGGTGGATCCTCCCGCTGTCGAAGGGGAAGGACAACGCGGTGCTGGTGGTCAAGGAGGCGCTGGGCCGGGACGGCGACCGGGCCTGGGAGAAGTTCCTCGAGGGCATGGACGAGGAGCAGAAGCAGCGCAAGGCGCCCTTCTGGCGCGCCCGCGCCATCCGGCGGGCCACGCTCAGGTTCTACCGCCGCAAGGAGATCTGGCTGGTCGGCGAGCGCAAGGACACCGCGCAGGACAACAGCCTGCACCTGTTCAGGTACCTGCGCACGCACGAGCGGCGCCGCAAGGCCTACTACGTCATCGACAAGGACAGCGCGGACCGGGCCAAGCTGAAGCGCCTGGGGAACGTGGTGGCGCACAGCTCCTGGAAGCACAAGCTGCTGATGCTGCACGCGTCGCTGCTCATCAACGCCTACGACATCGACTCGTACATGCTCCCCGACGGCTGGGACCGCACGAAGTACCTCAAGCACCTGAACTGGCGCGTGGGGGCCCGGCGGGTCTTCCTGCAGCACGGCGTCACCGACGAGGACGGCAGCAAGGCCCTGCACCGCAACCGCACCGGTGTGGACCTGGTGTTCGCCACCAGTGACCGGGAGGCCCGGTACTTCTCCGAGCACATGCACTACGGGGACCAGGCCAAGGCGCTGGGCTTCCCGCGGTTCGACGCGCTGCAGCCGGACCGCGGCCGGCGGCGTGTGCTGCTGATGCCGACCTGGCGCAAGTACCTGACCGTCCCGTCCTACCTCCAGCAGGACGGCGCCGGCCAGGACGCGGTCGACGAGATCTTCCGGGAGTCGACCTACCGGGAGTTCCTGGTGCAGTTCCTGAGCCACCCGAAGCTGATGGAGGCGCTCGAGCACTACGACTACGTGCTCGACTTCCTGCCGCACTACGAGATGCGCAACATGGTCGGCGGGGTCGTACCGGACCACCCCCGGGTGCAGCGCCTGGACCAGACGAAGGTCAGCGTCCAGACGGCGCTGCGCCAGTGCGACCTGTTCATCACCGACTGGTCCTCGGTCCACTTCGACATGGCCTATCTCGGCACGCCGCTCGTCTACGCCCGGTTCGACCCGGACGAGTACTGGGCGAAGCACGCCAGGAAGGGATACTTCGACGCGGCGCAGGACGGGTTCGGACCGGTGTGCGGCAACGTGGAGGAAGTGGTCAACGAAGTGATCCGCTACCTCGGCAACGGGTGTGTCCGCGAGCCGGAGTACGACTACCGGGCGCGCGCGTTCTTCGCCTTCGAGGACCGCGACAACTGCGCCCGCGCGACGGCCGCGATCGCGGAGCTGGCCGCGTCGGACGTGTGAGACACGAAGAGGCGTGGGGGGACCACGCGACCGGCCGCAGCCGGTCCGCGGTCGCCCCACGCCTCGGAGCTTCGCGCGGGCGGAACGCCTACGCCGGCACGCTCGCCACGCCCGCCGCCAGGAACCGCTTCCCGTTCACCCGCTCGGAGACACCCTCGCGGTCCAGGTACGGCGTGATGCCGCCCAGGTGGAAGGGCCAGCCGGCGCCCGTGATCAGGCAGAGGTCGATGTCCTGGGCCTCGGCGACGACGCCCTCGTCGAGCATCAGGCCGATCTCCTGGGCCACCGCGTCGAGGACGCGGGCGCGGACCTGCTCCTCCGTCAGGACGGAGTCGCCCTGCTTCAGCAGCGCGGCGACCTCCGGGTCCAGCTCGGGCTTGCCGCTGTCGTAGACGTAGAAGCCGCGCTTGCCCGCCTTGACGACGGCCGCGAGGTTCGGGGAGACCGTGAAGCGGTCCGGGAAGGCCCGGTTGAGGGTCTCCGAGACGTGCAGGCCGATCGCCGGGCCGACCAGCTCCAGCAGGACCAGCGGGGACATCGGCAGGCCGAGCGGCTCGATCGCCTTCTCGGCGACCTCGACCGGGGTGCCCTCGTCGATCACGTTCTGGATCTCGCCCATGAAGCGGGTCAGGATGCGGTTCACGACGAACGCCGGGGCGTCCTTGGTGAGGACCGCGGTCTTCTTCAGCTTCTTGGCGACGGCGAAGGCCGTGGCCAGCGAGGCGTCGTCGGTCTTCTCGCCGCGGACGATCTCCAGCAGCGGAAGGATCGCGACCGGGTTGAAGAAGTGGAAGCCGACGACCCGCTCGGGGTGCTTCAGCTTCGACGCCATCTCCGACACCGACAGCGAGGAGGTGTTGGTGGCGAGGATCGCGTGCGCCGGGGCGACCGCCTCGACCTCCGCGAACACCTGCTGCTTGACGCCGATCTCCTCGAAGACCGCCTCGATGACGAAGTCGGCGTTCGAGAAGCCCTCGGCCTTGTCCAGGACACCGGTCACCAGCGCCTTGAGGCGGTTGGCCTTGTCCTGGTTGATCCGGCCCTTGCCGAGCAGCTTGTCGATCTCGGCGTGGACGTAACCCACGCCCTTGTCGACGCGCTCCTGGTCGATGTCGGTCAGGACGACCGGCACCTCCAGGCGACGCAGGAACAGCAGGGCGAGCTGGCTGGCCATCAGACCGGCGCCGACGACGCCGACCTTGGTGACCGGGCGGGCCAGGTTCTTGTCCGGGGCGCCCGCGGGACGCTTGCCGCGCTTCTGGACGAGGTTGAACGAGTAGATGCCGGCGCGCAGTTCGCCGCCCATGATCAGGTCCGCGAGGGCCTGGTCCTCGGCGTCGTAGCCCCGCTGCAGGTCGCCGTCCTTGGCGGCCGCGATGATGTCCAGGGCGCGGTAGGCGGCCGGGGCCGCACCGTGCACCTTGGAGTCCGCGACGAAGCGGCCCCGGGCGACGGCCTGGTCCCAGGCCTCGCCGCGGTCGATCGCCGGGCGCTCGACGACGATCTCGCCCTTGAGGACGGCCGCCGTCCAGATCAGCGACTGCTCGAGGAAGTCGGCGCCCTCGAAGATCGCGTCGGCGATCCCGAGCTCGTAGACCTGCTCGCCCTTGAGCTGCTTGTTCTGGTTGAGGCTGTTCTCGATGATGACCGAGACGGCCTTGTCGGCGCCGATCAGGTTCGGCAGCAGCGCGCAGCCGCCCCAGCCGGGGACCAGGCCGAGGAAGACCTCGGGCAGCGAGAACGCCGGGATCGCCGCGGAAACGGTCCGGTAGGCGCAGTGCAGGCCGACCTCGACGCCGCCGCCCATCGCCGCGCCGTTGTAGTAGGCGAAGGTGGGCACGGCCAGCTTCGACAGGCGCTTGAAGACCTCGTGGCCGCCCTTGCCGATGGCCAGCGCGTCCTCGTGCCGCGTCAGCAGCTCGACGCCCTTGAGGTCGGCGCCGACCGCGAAGATGAACGGCTTGCCGGTGATGCCGACGCCGACGATGCCGCCGTCCGCGGCCTCCTTCTCGACCTGGTCGATGGCGGTGTTCAGGTTCGCCAGCGAGGCCGGGCCGAAGGTGGTCGGCTTGGTGTGGTCCAGGCCGTTGTCCAGGGTGATGAGCGCGAAGCGCCCGGCGCCCATGGGCAGGTCGAAGTGGCGCACGTGCGCCTGCGTGACGACCTCGTCCGGGAACAGCTCGGCCGCACCCTTCAGGAGTTCAGCGGTGGTGCTCACTTGTCGCCTCCGTCGAAGTGCGGGTTCTCCCAGATGACCGTCGCGCCCATGCCGAAGCCGACGCACATGGTGGTCAGGCCGTAGCGGACGTGCGGCTGCTCCTCGAACTGGCGGGCCAGCTGGGTCATCAGCCGGACGCCGGAGGAGGCGAGCGGGTGGCCGAAGGCGATCGCGCCGCCGTACTGGTTGACGCGCTCGTCGTCGTCCGCGATGCCGTAGTGGTCCAGGAAGGCCAGCACCTGGACGGCGAAGGCCTCGTTGATCTCGAACAGGCCGATGTCGGAGATGGACAGACCCGCCTTGGCGAGGGCCTTCTCCGTGGCCGGGATCGGGCCGTAGCCCATCACCTCGGGCTCGACGCCGGCGAAGGCGTAGGAGACCAGGCGCATCTTGACCGGCAGGCCGTTCTCGCGGGCGAAGTCCTCGCTCGCGATGATCGACGCGGTGGCGCCGTCGTTCAGGCCGGCCGCGTTGCCGGCGGTGACCCGGCCGTGCACGCGGAACGGGGTCTTCAGACCGGAGAGGTTCTCCAGGGTGGTGCCCGGGCGCATCGGCTCGTCGGCGGTGACCAGGCCCCAGCCCGTCTCGCCGGCCTCGGGGCTGGTGCGGCGCACCGAGATCGGGACCAGGTCGGCCTGGATCTTGCCGTTGGCGTACGCCTTGGCGGCCTTCTCCTGCGAGCGCACGGCGTACTCGTCGGCGCGCAGCTTGGTGATGTGCGGGTAGCGGTCGTGCAGGTTCTCGGCGGTCATGCCCATGAACAGGGCGGACTCGTCGACCAGCTTCTCGCTCACGAACCGCGGGTTGGGGTCCACGCCCTCGCCCATCGGGTGGCGGCCCATGTGCTCGACGCCACCGGCGATGACGGCGTCGTAGGCGCCGAAGGCGATCGAACCGGCGGTGGTCGTCACGGCGGTCAGGGCGCCGGCGCACATGCGGTCGATCGAGTAGCCGGGGACGGACTGCGGCAGGCCCGCGAGGATGCCGGCCGTGCGGCCGAGGGTCAGGCCCTGGTCACCGATCTGCGTGGTCGCCGCGATGGCCACCTCGTCGATCTTCTTCGGGTCCAGACCGGGGTTGCGGCGCAGCAGCTCCCGGATCGCCTTGACGACGAGGTCGTCGGCACGGGTCTCGTGGTAGATGCCCTTCGGGCCCGCCTTGCCGAACGGGGTGCGGACGCCGTCTACGAAGACGACGTCCCTGACGGTACGAGGCACGATGGCTCTCCTCCAGGGTGCGGGATGCTGAGCGCTTGCTTACGGGCCATGCTACTTGTGAGTAACGTGACTGCCCAGTCCTCCCCCCGGCGGGAGCGGTGAACGTCACACCGATGGAGGCGCCGAGTCCTCGCGGCAGCCGTCGCGTACCGGGTGCGGGCCGCACCCGTTCCCGCCGGCGGCACGGCGAGGGCCCGCGCCCCTCAAGGGGACGCGGGCCCTCGGGCGCCACGCGGCGGGGCGTGCGCGCCGCGTCTCGGAACCGCTGAGCGGGGCGCCCGGACGCACCCAGGATCTTGGCGTGAATTCGACGTTCGGGTTCCGCTTCAGGCGCCCGTGCCCGCGCCGGACAGCGCCGCGACCAGCACGGGGGTCACCTGCTCCACCTGCCAGGGCCGCGCCCCGTGGCCGGCCAGCGCGTCCGCCACCGTCCCGGCGTCCACCGGGGCCGGCGGCTCCCAGCACACCCGTCGCACGGTGTCGGGGGAGACCAGGTTCTCCTGCGGCATGCCGAGCTGCTCGGCCAGCGCCGACACCCCCGCCCGTGCGGCCGCCAGCCGGGCCGCGGCGGCGGGGTCCTTGTCGGCCCACGCCCGCGGCGGCGGCGGTCCGGTGACCGGCTGCCCCGGCTGGGGCAGCTGCGCCTCGGGCAGCGCCCTGGCCCGGTCGACCGCCGCCTGCCACTGCTCCAGCTGCCGGCGTCCCACCCGGTGCCCGAAGCCGTTGAGCGCGGCCAGCGCATGCACGTTGGCCGGGAGCGAGAGCGCGGCCTCCACGATGGCCGCGTCCGACAGCACCTTGCCCGGGGACACGTCCCGCCGCTGGGCGATCCGGTCCCGCGTCTCCCACAGCTCGCGCACGACGGCGAGCTGCCGGCGCCGCCGCACCTTGTGCATCCCGGACGTACGCCGCCAGGGCTCCTTGCGGGGCTCGGCGGGCGGCGCCGCCGCGATCGCCGCGAACTCCTGCAACGCCCAGTCGAGCTTGCCCTGCCGGTCCAGCTCCTTCTCCAGGGCGTCGCGCAGGTCGACCAGGAGTTCCACGTCGAGGGCGGCGTAGCGGAGCCAGGGCTCGGGCAGCGGCCGGGTCGACCAGTCGACGGCGGAGTGGCCCTTCTCCAGGACGAAGCCGAGCACGCCCTCCACCATGGCGCCGAGGCCGACCCGGGGGAACCCGGCGAGCCGGCCGGCCAGCTCGGTGTCGAACAGCCGGGTCGGCACCATGCCTATTTCCCGCAGGCAGGGCAGGTCCTGGGTGGCGGCGTGCAGCACCCACTCGACGCCGGCCAGCGCCTCGCCGAGACCGGAGAGATCGGGACAGGCCACGGGGTCGATCAGCGCGCTGCCCGCACCCTCCCGGCGGAGCTGCACCAGGTAGGCGCGCTGGCCGTAGCGGTAGCCGGAGGCGCGCTCGGCGTCCACGGCGACGGGGCCGGAGCCCGCGGCGAAGGCGGCGATCACCTCGGCGAGCGCCTCCTCGTCGGCGATCACGGGCGGGATGCCCTCGCGGGGTTCGAGCAGCGGAGTCGGCGCCCCCAGCACAGAAGCCCCGGCGTCGTCCGGAGGGGTGGCTCCGGTGGTGCGCACGGAACTGTCTGATGCGGTCTCTTGGGCGTCGGTCACCTGTCAAGGGTATCCGGGCACGGACGGCGCCCGTCGACGGAACGTTCCGTCGACGGGCGCCACAGGGTCGTAAACCAGTCAGGCCGGTGAAACTTCCGGTTCATATGAGTGAACGAATGACGCGCTCACGGGTCGGTACGGAGGAATCGGCAGGGGGTCGGTGGACGGGTCAGTGGATGATGCCGGTCCGCAGCGCCACGGCCACCATGCCGGCCCGGTCGCCGGTGCCGAGTTTGCGGGCGATGCGGGCCAGGTGGCTCTTCACGGTCAGCGCGGACAGGCCCATGGAGACGCCGATGGCCTTGTTCGACTGGCCTTCCGCGACCAGGCGGAGCACCTCCACCTCCCGCCCGGACAGCTCGCGGTAGCCGCCCGGGTGGCTCGGGGCACCCGGGGGGCGGCGGTGCATACGGGCGGCGGCGCCGAGGGGAGCGGCGCCGGGCCGGCTGGGAAGGCCGATGTTGGTACGGGT
Organism: Streptomyces sp. 1-11; assembly: GCF_007176755.1. Classification (GTDB taxonomy): domain Bacteria; phylum Actinomycetota; class Actinomycetes; order Streptomycetales; family Streptomycetaceae; genus Streptomyces. The sequence continues at coordinate 354,845 of NZ_BJTV01000004.1, read as the reverse complement.
TCCGGTGACCACGTAGCCCTTGACTCCGCCCGCCAGGGCGTTGCGGACGGCGCCGATGTCGTCGGCGGCCGAGAGGGCCAGCCCGTTGGGCCAGCCCGCGGCGCGGGTCTCGGACAGCAGGGTCAGGCCGGAGCCGTCGGGCAGGTGGACGTCGGCGACGCAGATGTCGCGGGGGTTGCCGATGCGGGGACGAGCCTCCGCGACGGACGAGGCCTCGATGACGTCGCGTACACCGAGCGCCCACAGATGGCGGGTGACGGTGGAACGGACGCGCGGGTCGGCCACGACCACCATGGCGGTCGGCTTGTTCGGGCGGTAGGCGACCAGGCTTGCGGGCTGCTCGAGGAGAACGGACACCAGGCCTCCTGGGTGGGGGGACGGGGCCGGCTTGTGGGGAGGAAGCCGGGACGAAACGTGCTTTCAGGGTCACAGTCGTCTTCGGCAGCGGAGCCGTGCGCCTTTAGGAAATGATCACGATCTAGTGAGTAACAATCCGTTCAATTCGGACATGCTGTCGATCACCCGAAGATCGAATCGGTTCGAGCCGATGCGATTCGAGTGCAGAAAGTGGCCGTATCGACAAAGAGAGAGTCAATGGGACGCCCATCAGGATGAACCCGGCACGGCCGGCGCCCGGGTCACCGTGACTGCGGACCCCTGCGCTGCGGCAGGGTCACCACCGAGGCGTCGCCCGGACCGGCCGGCGGGAGCCCGCCCACCTGCGCCAGCAGATCGCACCAGGAGGCGAGGTGCGCGGCGGTGTCCGGCACCCCGCCGAGGCCCTCGCGCGGCGTCCAGGAGGCGCGGATCTCGATCTGGGAGGCGGCCGGGCGGGCGGAGAGCCCGCCGAAGTAGTGCGAGCTCGCGCGCGTGACGGTGCCGCTCGGCTCGCCGTACGTCAGCCCGCGCGCCTGCAGCGCCCCGGTCAGCCACGACCAGCACACCTCCGGCAGCAGCGGATCGGCCGCCATCTCCGGCTCCAGCTCCGCGCGCACCAGCGTCACCAGCCGGAAACCGCCCTGCCAGGCTTCGTGCCCGGCCGGGTCGTGCAGCAGCACCAGCCGGCCGTCGGCCAGGTCCTCGTCGTCGTCCACCACCGCGGCCTCGAGCGCGTACGCGAAAGGGGCGAGCCGCTGCGGGGCGGGCGTCGGCTCCACCTCGATCTGCGGCCGCAGCCGCGCGGTGCGCAACGCGTCGACCGCGGCCAGGAACGCCGGCGGCGCCCCCGTGCCCGTCCCGCCCTCCGCCTGGGCGGAGTCCTTCGCGTCGTCCATTCCGTCAGCGCCGTCCGACAGTCGTCCCTGAGCCGCAGCCATGCGGGGAAGAGTAAGGGGAACAGCGCCCCCGTGCAGGGAGGACACCCCTTGGGGCGGGCGCACTTCTCGCTTCGCGGGCGTGCGAGACTTGCCGACGTGAGTGCCAACCCAAGCCCCACGGGCAAGCAGCCGACCGCGACGTACGACAGCGCCTTCCTCAAGGCGTGCAGGCGCGAACCCGTGCCGCACACCCCCGTGTGGTTCATGCGCCAGGCCGGCCGCTCGCTGCCCGAGTACCGCAAGGTGCGCGAGGGCGTCGCCATGCTCGAGTCCTGCATGCGGCCCGAGCTGGTCACCGAGATCACGCTGCAGCCGGTGCGCCGGCACGACGTGGACGCGGCCATCTACTTCAGCGACATCGTCGTCCCGCTCAAGGCCATCGGCCTCGACCTCGACATCAAGCCCGGCGTCGGCCCGGTCGTGGAGCAGCCGGTGCGCACCCGCGCCGACCTCGCCCGGCTGCGCGACCTGACCCCCGAGGACGTCTCCTACGTCACCGAGGCGATCGGCATGCTCACCCGCGAGCTGGGCGCCACCCCGCTGATCGGGTTCGCCGGCGCGCCGTTCACCCTGGCCAGCTACCTGGTCGAGGGCGGCCCCTCGCGCACGTACGAGAACGCCAAGGCGATGATGTACGGCGACCCGCAGCTCTGGGCCGACCTGCTGGACCGCCTCGCCGACATCACGGCCGCGTTCCTGAAGGTGCAGATCGAGGCGGGCGCCTCCGCGGTGCAGCTCTTCGACTCCTGGGCCGGCGCGCTGGCCCCGGCCGACTACCGCAGGTCGGTCATGTCCGCCTCGGCGAAGGTGTTCGACGCCGTCGCCGGGTACGGCGTCCCGCGCATCCACTTCGGCGTCGGCACCGGCGAGCTGCTGGGGCTGATGGGCGAGGCCGGCGCGGACGTGGTCGGCGTCGACTGGCGCGTCCCGCTGGACGAGGCCGCCCGCCGGGTCGGCCCCGGCAAGGCGCTCCAGGGCAACCTCGACCCGACGGTGCTGTTCACCGACAAGGACACCGTCGAGGCCCGCGCCGCCGAGGTGCTCGACGCGGCCGCCGGCCTCGAGGGGCACGTCTTCAACCTCGGCCACGGCGTCATGCCGAACACCGACCCGGACGCGCTGACCCGGCTCGTGGACTACGTCCACACCCGCAGCGCCCGCTGAGCGCGGCCGCTCGCCGCGGGCTCACCGCACCGGCTCACCACACCTGGCGGGGCCGCGCCTGCCTGCCGAACACCAGGCGGCGCGGCTCCGGCGGCGGCGGGGTGCCCGGCTTGAGCGGCCAGGCCAGCAGCATGCCCACCACGAAGCCCACCACATGGGCCGAGTAGGCCACCGTCCCGGCCCCGGACACGCCGTGCCCGGAGGAGTACACCGCCTGCAGCCCGAACCAGAAGCCCAGCACCAGCCAGGCGGGCAGCCGCAGCGGCAGGAAGACCAGGAACGGCACCAGCACCCAGACCCGGGCCCTGGGGTACAGCACCAGGTACGCCCCCAGCACACCGGCGATCGCCCCGGACGCCCCGATCAGCGGGTCCGCGGAGGAGGCGTTGAGCAGCGCGAAGCCGTAACCGGCCGCGTAGCCGCAGAAGACGTAGAAGAGGAAGTAGCGGATGTGGCCCATCCGGTCCTCGACGTTGTTGCCGAAGATCAGCAGGAAGAGCATGTTGCCCAGCAGGTGCAGCCAGCCGCCGTGCACGAACATCGCCGTGAACACGGACAGCGCCGGGGACTTGTCGTAGCCGGGCGGCGCCACCACGCAGCCCGGGCCGTGCGGGCCCACTCCCACCGCGCCGGTCGGCACCAGCCGGGGCATCCGGCCGTGGATCAGCTCCCGGGGCACCGCCGCGTAGTGGTCCATGAAGGCCTGCAGATGGCACAGCCGCGCCAGTTCGCCCGAGCCCGGCACGGAACCGGCGCCGCCGGGCATGGCGAGGAAGACGAGCACGTTGGCGGCTATGAGGGCGTACGTCACGTACGGGGTGCGACGTGCCGGGTTCACGTCATGGACGGGGATGACCACACAGGAGTACTGCCCGGGATACGGCGGGTGAATCGGTGAACGCCGCCGGGGCGGGCCCCGTATCTCCTGTCAACCGACGTGAGGATCAGGCGATGAGTGCGAACGCTCCGCAGGTGACGGCGATGCAGGCGCTGCCCGACGGCGAGGCCGAACTGTCCTTGGTGGTACGGCTCCCCTGGGAGGACGTCGCCCGGCTCGGCCAGGAGGCCGGACGGCTGGCGGCGCAGATGCAGCGGCCGGTGACCCTGGACGAGGCGGTGAGCCACCGGCTGCGCTCCACCCGGCCGGCCGCCTCGCACGCGAGGCCCGCGGGGGAGCAGCCCGCCGCGGTGACGGCTGGCGGGGGCGTCACCTCCCTGCCGCGGATCAGCACTACGGCCTGAACCGCCTACCGCTGACCGGCCCGCACCTTCGCCGTCGCCTTTCTCGCCGCCACCAGGACCGGATCCCACACCGGCGAGAAGGGCGGGGCGTACCCGAGGTCGAGGGCCGTCATCTGCTGCACCGTCATCTGCGCGGTGAGCGCCACCGCCGCGATGTCGACCCGCTTGCCCGCGCCCTCCCTGCCGACGATCTGGACGCCGAGCAGCCGGCCCGTGCCGCGCTCGGCGAGCATCTTGACCGTCATCGGGGAGGCGCCGGGGTAGTAGCCGGCCCGGCTGGTCGACTCGACGGTGACCGTCTCGAACCGCAGGCCCACCCGGCGGGCGTCCTTCTCGCGCAGGCCGGTGCGGGCGATCTCCAGGTCGCATACCTTGCTGACGGCCGTGCCCACCACACCCGGGAAGGTGGCGTAGCCGCCGCCCGCGTTGGTGCCGATGACCTGGCCGTGCTTGTTGGCGTGGGTGCCCAGCGGAACGTACTGCTCCTGCCCCGAGACCAGGTTCAGCACCTCCACGCAGTCGCCGCCCGCCCAGATGTCCTCGTGGCCGCGCACCCGCATCGCGAGGTCGGTGAGCAGGCCGCCGTGGGCGCCTACGGGCAGCCCCGCAGCGCGGGCGAGCGAGGTCTCCGGGCGCACGCCGATGCCGAGGACCACGATGTCCGCCGGGTACTCGGCGTCCTCGGTGGCCACCGCGCGGACCCGGCCGTCGTCGCCGGTGAGCAGCTTGGTCACCTCGGCGTCGTTCACCATGGTGATGCCGAGGCCCTCCATGGCCCGGTGCACCATGCGCCCCATGTCCGGGTCCAGGGTCGACATGGGCTCCTTGCCGCGGTTGACGACCGTCACCTCGAAGCCCCGGTTGATCAGCGCCTCGGCCATCTCCACGCCGATGTACCCGGCGCCCACGACCACCGCGCGGCGCCCGGGCGCCCGCTCCAGCGAGTCCAGCAGCGCCTCGCCGTCGTCCAGGGTCTGCACCCCGTGCACACCGGGCGCGTCCACGCCCGGCATGTCGGGGCGGACCGGGCGGGCGCCGGTGGCGATGACGAGCCGGTCGTACGCCGTCCACGACTCCCCGCCGGAATCGACGTCACGCGCGCGCACCCGCTGCCCGGGCACGTCGATCTCGACGACCTCGGTGCGCATCCGCAGGTCGATCCCGCGCGCGCGGTGCTCCTGCGGGCTGCGCGCGATCAGCCCGTCGCGCTCGGGCACGTCGCCGCCCACCCAGTACGGGATCCCGCACGCCGAGTAGGAGCTGAAGTGGCCCCGTTCGAAGGCCACGATCTCCAGTTCGTCCGGGCCCAGCATCCGGCGCGCCTGCGACGCCGCGGACATCCCCGCGGCGTCGCCGCCGATCACCACCAGCCGGCGCCTGCCGTCCCGCCCACCGTTCATGCTCATGCGAACACGCTACGGTGCGCGGTCGTTCCGGCGCCGGGCGGGCCCGCCCGGCGCCGGCGCGTCAGTCCCGGCCGGGCTCGCGCGCCGGGTCCGCCGCCGGACGCGCGTGCGGCAGCGTGCCCGGCGCGGCGGGCACCGGCGCGGGTACCGGCTCCTGGCGGCGCCGCAGCCGCGGGCGGACGAGCCGCGCCCACACCAGCGCCAGCACGGCGGCGAGCGCCGCGAACGGCAGCAGCGCGCCCAGGACGAGGGCGATCCAGCGCAGCATCGTGACGAACGCGTGCCAGCCGCCCGACAGCGCGTCCGCGAAGCCGGGCGTGCCGTCCTCGGCGGCCTTCCGCACCGGCGTCCCGGACAGCGACAAGGTGATGGTCGCCAGGCTGGTGCGGTCCTTCAGGGACGCCTGGCGGGCGAGCAGCGCCTCCAGGTCCGCCTCCCGGCTGCTCAGCTCGCCCTCCAGGGTGACGACGTCGCTCAGCTTGTCCGCCCGGTCCATCAGCGTCCGGATCCGGGCCACGCTCGCCCGCTGCGACTTCACCCGGCTCTCCACGTCCACCACCTGGTCGGTGACGTCCTGTGCCTTGACGGTGCGCTCGACGAGCCGTCCCGTGCCCTGCAGATCGCCCAGGACCTCCTCGTACCGCGCGGCCGGCACTCGCAGCACCACGCGCGTGTACTCGTGGCCGTCGGCGTCCCGGCCGGTGTTCTCGGAGCCGACGTAACCGCCCGCGCTCTCGGCGGTCGTACGGGCCTCGTCCAGCGCCTTGGGCACGTCCTTGACCTCGACGGTGAGCGAGGCGGTGCGGATGACGGCGCTCGGCGCGGCCGCTCCCGCCCGGCGGGCGGACTTCGCGTCCTGCGCCCCGCTGCCGCCGGCGCCCGCCTGCGACGCCGCGCCGTCCGCGGCGGACTTGGCGTCACCGGCGCCCGAGTCCCCGCCGGCGCTGCACCCGGCCAGCGCCAGACAGGCGGCGAGCAGGACCCCGGTGAGGGCCCGGACGGTTCGTACGGGACGTGGTGCGCGCATGGCGTTACCCCCGATGGCGGTGAGACACGACGGCTGTGACCTCTGACGCTCCTTCGACGCCCGGGCGGCCCGGGACGTTGGGGTCCGCCGGTTCCGATGCGGTCACGGTCCGGACTCGTACCGGACACCGGGCCGGGGCGGGACCGCGGGCGGGGTCTGAGAGAGTGGGGGCCATGAGCACAACGGGTACGCGGTACGGGCACGTCGTCGTCGTGGGAGCCGGGATCTCGGGGCTGGCCGCCGCCCACCGGCTGCTGCGGCGCGGCGCCCGGGTGACCGTGCTCGAGGCCTCCGACCGGGTCGGCGGAAAGCTGCTCCCCGGCGAGATCGCCGGCGTCCGGGTGGACCTGGGCGCCGAGTCGATGCTGGCCCGCCGGCCCGAGGCGGTGGCCCTCGCGCGCGAGGTGGGCCTCGGCGAGCGGCTGCAGCCGCCGGCCACCGCGACCGCCTCGATCTGGACCCGCGGCGCCCTGCGCCCCATGCCCAAGGGGCATGTGATGGGCGTTCCCGGCACCGCGGCCGCCCTCGCCGGCGTGCTGTCCGACGAGGGCCTCGCCCGTATCGAGCGCGACGCCGAACTGCCCCGCACCGAGATCGGCGACGACGTGGCGGTCGGCGAGTACGTGGCCGCGCGGCTCGGCCGGGAGGTCGTCGACCGGTTGGTGGAACCGCTCCTGGGCGGGGTGTACGCGGGCGACGCCTACCGCATCTCGATGCGCTCGGCCGTCCCGCAGCTCTTCCGGGCGGCCCGCGACCACGACTCCCTCACCGAGGCCGTGCGCGGCATCCAGGCCGAGGCCGAGGCGAAGCGGCAGACCGGGCCGGTGTTCATGGGCATCGAGGGCGGTGTGGGCCGGCTGCCGCTCGCGGTCGCCGACGCGGTGCGCGCCCTCGGCGGCGAGATCCTCTGCCGCACGCCGGCGACCGGGCTGCGCCGGGAGGCGTCCGGCCGCTGGCGGATCACCGCGGGGGAGCGGACGCTGGAGGCCGACGCGGTGATCGTCGCCGTGCCGGCGCCGGCCGCCGCCGCGCTGCTGAGCGCCGAGGCCCCGGGGGCCGCCGCCGAACTCGCCGCCGTCGAGTACGCCTCGATGGCCCTGGTCACCCTCGCCTACCGGCGCACCGGACTGGCGCTGCCCGAGGGCAGCGGGTTCCTGGTGCCGCCCGTCGACGGCCGCACCATCAAGGCCTCCACCTTCGCGTCCCGGAAGTGGGGCTGGATCGCCGAGGAGGACCCGGACGTGGTCGTGCTGCGCACCTCGGTCGGCCGGCACGGCGAGACCGAGATCCTCCAGCGCGAGGACGCCGAACTGGTCGCCGTCTCCCGGCACGACCTGCGCGAGGCCACCGGCCTTGACGCCGTGCCGCTGGAGACCCGGGTCACCCGCTGGACCGACGGGCTGCCCCAGTACCCGGTGGGCCACCACGCGCGCGTGGCCCGCGTCCGCGAGCACGTCGCCGGGCTGCCGGGCCTCGCGGTGTGCGGCGCGCAGTACGACGGCGTCGGCATCCCGGCCTGCGTCGCGAGCGCCCACGCGGCCGTGGACCAGCTCGGCGGCGACCTCGGCGGTGTGCGCAGGCTGACGGCCGACCCGGTGCAGAGCCTGCACGGCGGAGCGGGAGAATAGGAACATGAGTGACGACGCCCCCTCCACCGAGACCGGCAGGATCCCGAACAAGGGCAAGCTGGCCAAGGACCTCAACGAGGTCATCCGCTACACGCTGTGGTCCGTCTTCAAGCTGAAGGACGTGCTCCCGGAGGACCGCGCGGGCTACGCCGACGAGGTCCAGGAGCTGTTCGACCAGCTCGCCGCGAAGGACGTGACGGTCCGCGGCACGTACGACGTCTCCGGCCTGCGTGCCGACGCCGACCTGATGATCTGGTGGCACGCCGAGACCAGCGACCAGCTCCAGGAGGCGTACAACCTCTTCCGCCGCACCAGGCTGGGCCGCGCGCTGGAGCCGGTGTGGTCGAACATGGCGCTGCACCGCCCCGCCGAGTTCAACCGCTCGCACATCCCGGCGTTCCTCGCCGACGAGACGCCCCGCAACTACGTGAGCGTCTACCCCTTCGTGCGCTCCTACGACTGGTACCTGCTGCCCGACGAGGACCGCCGCCGCATGCTCGCCGACCACGGCAAGATGGCCCGCGGCTACCCGGACGTGCGCGCCAACACCGTCGCCTCCTTCTCGCTCGGCGACTACGAGTGGATGCTGGCCTTCGAGGCCGACGAGCTGTACCGCATCGTCGACCTCATGCGCCACCTGCGCGGCTCCGAGGCCCGCAGGCACGTCCGCGAGGAGGTCCCGTTCTTCACGGGGCGCCGCAAGGACATCGCCGACCTGGTGGCGGGCCTGGCCTGACGGCCCGGCCGGCTCAGGCGGCCTTGCCCTTGAGGGCGTCCCGTTCGGGATGCCGGGCGGCCGCCCGGACCCCGGGTCTCGGCTCCGGGCGCGGCGCGCACGCGGCGCGCCGCCCCGGGACACGGCCTTCGAGCAGGTAGCCGTCCAGGTGGCCGTTCACGCACGCGTTGGGGCCGCCCGCGATGCCGTGCGTGCCGGCGTCCCGCTCGGTCACCAGCGCCGAGCCGGCCAGCCGCCGGCTCATCTCCAGCGCGCCCGAGTACGGTGTGGCCGCGTCCCGCTCGGCGGCCAGGACCAGCACCGGCGGCAGCTCACCGGGCCCGGTCCGCACGTCCAGCGGCTGCTGCCGGGGAGCCGGCCAGTAGGCGCAGGGCAGGTTCGTCCACGCGTTGTCCCAGGTCTCGAAGGGCGCCCTGCGCGCCAGCCGGGTGTTGTCGCGGTCCCACACTCTCCAGTCCGTCGGCCAGGGCGCGTCGTTGCACTCGACGGCCGTGTAGACCGCGCTCGCGTTCTCCGCCCCGGCGGCCGTCGCCCGGTCCGGCGCGGCCAGTGCCACCAGCGCCCTGGCGTCGCCCTTCAGATAGGACGACAGCGCGGCGGCCCGGCCCGGCCAGTAGTCGTCGTAGTACCCGGCCATGAGGAACGCGTCCTGGAGCTGGCCCGGCCCTACGACACCGCCCGCCGCCCTGCCCGCGAGCCGGCCGCGCGCGGTGTCGTAGGCGAGCTGCACCGCGGCGGGCGTGGCCCCGAGCCGGTACACGTCGTCGTGCCGGGCGACCCACTCGCGGAAGTCCGCCCAGCGGTCCTCGAACGCGGCGGACTGGTCGAGGTTGTCGCGATACCAGACCTTCTGCGGGTCCGGGTCCACCGCCGAGTCCAGCACCATCCGCCGCACGTGCGAGGGGAACAGCGTCGCGTACACCGCGCCGAAGTAGGTGCCGTACGAGGCGCCCAGGTAGGTCAGCCGGTCCTCGCCCAGCGCCGCCCGCAGGACGTCCAGGTCACGGGCGTTGTTGAGCGAGTTGTAGAACCGCAGCGCGCTCCCCGACCGCTCGGCGCAGCCGCGCGCGTACGCCTTCGCCCGGGCGATCCGCTGCCGCTTGTACCGCTCCGAGGGGTGCAACGGCGCATCGGTGGGCGCCTGGACGAAGCGATCGGGCGCCACGCAGGACAGCGGCGCCGAACGGCCCACCCCGCGCGGGGCATAGCCGACGAGGTCGTACGCGGCGGCGATCCGCCGCCACTCGGGCCGGGCGCCGGCCGCCGGGAAGTACATGCCGGAGGCTCCGGGGCCGCCCGGGTTGTAGACGAGGGCGCCCTGCCGGGGCACCTTCCGCTTGCTGTTGCGCGGGTCCTTCTGGGTGGCCCGGGCCCGGCTGACGGTCAGCTCGATCTGCCTGCCGCCGGGCCGCGCGTAGTCCAGCGGGACGCGCACCGTGCCGCACTCGAGGCTCCGCGGGGCGTCCCGCCCGTCGCACCGCGTGAACGCGATGCCGGCCTCACGCGCCCGCTGGACGGCCACCGCGGTCCCGCGCGACTCGGCGGACCACGGCGTGCCCGCGGCGCCGTCCGCCGGAGCCGCGGCCAGGGCCGACAGGAGCAGGGACCCGGCGGCCGAGTACAGGGCGGCAGCTCTCATCGCGTATCCCTCCGGTGCGCGGCGGCGGTGGCACGACTGCCACGGCCCGGCGATCACACAAGGGATGGTTCGTCCGTCCCCGGGCGAAGGCAAGCACCGCGCGGCGGTGTCTGCGTCAATACGCCCGGTGCGCCCCGCCGCGCGGTCTCACTCCCCCCGGCGCTGGTCGCGGTGGGCGAAGGCCGCGCGCAGTTCCGGCTCGCCGACCGCCCGGACGCCCCGCACGGCGACGGACGTCAGGAAGGACCGCTCGTCGCCGTCACCGGCCGGCCGCCGGGGCAGCGCGCCCAGCAGCCGCTGGCCGGCGGGCGAGGCCCAGCGCGAGCGGGGGTGCGCCTCGATCCGGGCGATGGCCAGACAGCTCACGGTCAGCACGAGGGGCAGCGCGAACCACAGGGCGACGAGGAACCTCGGCATCCCGGTCTGGGCCGGCATCAGCAGCGCGGCGAGCCCCAGCGCGCACACGGCCAGGGCGGCGGCCCGCACCTGGCGGACGCCGTCCGCCACGGTCGTCCGCGCGCCGTCCGGCACCGCGAGCCCCGCGCGCACCAGCCCGTCGGAGAGCCGCCGTACGGCCTCGGCGCCGGCCGCTGCCGCCCGTACCGGGGCGATCCTCGACTGGCCCTCGGGCCCTATCGCGCCTATGACGGACCGTTCGATGTCGTCGCGGCCGCGCGGGTCCACGACCGTGGCCCAGCCGGTGTGCGCGAGCAGCAGCCGCCGCTGCCGGGCCATGGAGACCATGGTGACGTCGGCGACCCGCGCCGGGCCGCCGGACAGGAACGCGGCCTCGTACAGCGTCAGATCGTGCTCCGGGTCCGTCGGGACGCCGTCGGAGTCGAGGTCCGCCGAGCGGACCGCGGCCAGGCACAGCCGGGTGCACGCGACGCCGGCGAACGCCCAGGCCAGAATCAGCAGAAGGACCCAGAACATGACGTGTTTCTATGCCAGGGGCCTGAGAAACGCCATGGCCGTTCCAGCATCCGGACCGAGTGTGGCCGGTATGTGACGTTCCGTTTGCCTCGCAGGTCAGGGGGCGTCGACCGGGAGCGGGGCCGTGGTGGCGGGCGGCATCGAGTACGGCCCGGACGGCGAGGGCGCGACCGGCACCGCGGATCCGGCGTCGGTGAGCGGGGGCGTCGGCACGGGGGAGGGGGTGGCCGCGAGGTCCCGGGCCAGCGCGGAGAAGTCGACGTACCCGGTCGCCTCCAGGACCTTGATGTGGTCCAGCACGGTCGTGTTGGCGTCGTCGGCCAGATCGCGCACCAGCGCGTTCTGGGTGCCCGCGCGCACCTCGGCGACCAGTGAGAACACCCGGCCGTGGGCGAGGCGCAGCAAGCCCGCGAACTGCCGGTCGAACTCCTGGCCCTGAGCACCGCGAAGCGTGGCCAGCCACTGCTTCTGCTGGACGTTGGGCTCGTCGGGCAGCGGCACGCCGAGGCGGGCGGCGACGGTGCGGTCGTGCGCGTCGAGCGAGGTGTGCCCGTCGATCAGGTGCTGTCCCGCGTCCCGTACGGCCTGCGTGGTGCCCTTCTCCAGGGCCAGCCGGCCGGCCGGCAGCTCCCACAGCCCCGCCAGCCGGACCTTCGTGACGAAGTCCCGGTCCTGTTCGGACAGCGGACCGTACGGCGTCGTCACGGTCCGCGCGGCGAGGACCCGGGCGCCGGCCGTGCCGTCCTGCCGGCCGGCGTAGGACCACAGCGGGAACAGCAGCGCCGCGGCGGTCGCCGCGAGGGCCGTGATGATGAGCCCGGTGCCGCTGAACACACCTCGGCCCTGGACGGGGGGTCGCGGTCGCATGGTGCCTCCTGCACCGCACTCCGGGGCGCTGGGTGCGGGGTTGGCATATTACTGCGGGACCGGGCGAACGGGTCACGGCGGATGGCCCGGGGCGGACCGGGCGGATCAGGACCTGCGCAGCAGCACCCGTGCCCGGGCCGCCAGTCCCCGCGGCCGGGGCGCCGGGCCCGCGCGGTGCAGCCACCACTCGCGCAGCTCACGCCGGGTCCCCGGGTCGTCCGGGCGGCCCAGCTTCAGCAGGTGCCCCGCGAAGTCCAGCGCGTCCCGGCGGTAGCCGCCGCTCATCGGCAGGCTCCGGGCGTACGCCAGGAACGCCGCCCGGTACCCGTCCCCCAGGATCGCCGGCAGCTCGGGCGCCACCTTCGCCACCACGCCCGCCCGCTTCGCCGCGAGCGCCCGCGCCTGCACCCCCATCCGGGCCCGGTCGAACCCCTCCGGCACCGGCGTCCCGGCCACCAGCGAGGACAGCACCGCGGCCTGCGCGACACCGAGCCGCTGCCGGACCCCGTCCCCGGCCGGGACCGTGCCGGCCGTCGTCGCCGCGGCCGTGTCTTCCGTCGCCGTGGCCGCGTCGTCCGCTGCCGCAGTCGGGCCGGCCACTGCCGTGGCCGGGCTGTCCATCGCTGTGGCTGGGCCGTTCACTGCCGCAGCCGGGCTGTTCACTGCGGTGGCCGTGCCGTCCACCGCCGCACTCGGGCCGTTCACCGCCGTGGCCGCGGAGGCGACCGCCGGACCGCCGCCCCCCACCCGGCCACGGCCCCCCACCCGGCTGCCATCCACCGCCGCACCGCCTCCCGCGGTCCGGGCCTCCGGCGTGCCGGGCTTTCCCGTCCCCGTCGAGCGGGCCGCCCCCGCCGCACCCGCGGCCACGGCCTCCCGGACGACGTCCAGCTCCCGCCGCAGCTCGGCCGGCCCGGGGAAGTCGTCGTCGCGTTCCAGCAGCACCCCGGGCGGCGTGACGCGGGACGCGAGGTCGGTCAGGATGTCGAGCACGGCGCGCGGCACGGGGTGCGCGTGGCTGTCGTGCCAGACGCCGTCGCGTTCGAAGCCGCCCGCGACGTGCACGTACGCGATGGCCTCCAACGGCAGTGCGGCGAGGGCCGCCACCGGGTCCTCGCCCCGGTTGACGTGGTTGGTGTGCAGGTTGGCCACGTCGACGAGCAGCCGTACGCCGGTGCGTTCGACCAGTTCGGACAGGAACTGCCCCTCGGTCAGCTCCTCGCCCGGCCAGGAGAACAACGCGGCGATGTTCTCCAGGGCCAGCGGCACCGGCAGCGCGTCCTGGGCGATCCGCACGTTCTCGCACAGCACGTCCAGCGCGTCCCGGGTGCGCGGCACGGGCAGCAGGTGGCCGGCCTCCAGGTGCGGGGAGGCGGTGAGCGCGCCGCCCGCCCGTACGAACGCGATGTGCTCGGTGACCAGGGGCGCGCCGAGCGCCGCCACCCGCTCGGCGAGTGCCGTCAGCCGTCCCGGACCGGGCCGCTCGGCTCCGCCGAGGCCGAGGGAGACGCCGTGCGGGATCACGGTCACGCCCCGCTCGCGCAGCCGCAGCAGCGACTCGGGGAGGTGGCCGGGGCAGACGTTCTCCGCCACGACCTCCACCCAGTCGATGCCCGGCATGGCCTCCACGGTGTCCGCGATCTCCGGCCGCCAGCCGATCCCCGTCCCCAGTCGCGGCATGACCGCACCCCCTCCTCCGAATGACGGGGGTATGGCCCCGCCGGGGACCGCCCAACCCTGAGCGGCGCGCGTTCAGAGCAACATTTGAGCTTCCCGGCGGTTACCGGCGCAGCGCGGGATGGTCGGCGACGACCGTGCAGGAGCCGGGGGCGATCTCTGTGAAGCCCGCGTCGCGGACCAGCGGCAGCGCGCCGTCCGTCAGCCGGGGCCAGTCGGCGGGGGCGGCGGTGCGCACGGAGAGCGGGAAGCCCTCCTCGCGCCAGGTGTCGCGGTCGCCGGGGGACAGGGCCCACCAGGCGAGCTGGGCGCCGTGCCCGGCCTGCGCCATCGTCTTGCCGGCCGACATCTGCAGTTCCGGGTTGAGCCACAGCACGGGCCGGGCGCGGTCGGCGCCGGCCGGCGGCTCCGGGTCGTCCAGCTCCGTTCCCGACACCTGGAGCTTCGCCAGGTCCTTGGGCCAGCCGTCCAGCGGGACCGGCGGGAAGACCCGCACCTCCGCGGACTTGCCGGTCACCGTGATGCCGGGCAGCGCCTCGGCGCGCCGCCACTCCGCGCCGCGGGCCCGCCGCACGACCTTGCGGATCCGGGCGTCCTCCCAGTTCCGTACCGCCTCGGCCCACTCGCCGTCCCCGAGGGCCCGGTCGTCGCTGAGCATGAGCAGCACCGCGCGGGCGGCGGTCTCCAGCGCGTCGGTACGGGCGGGCGGCGCGCTCTTCTCGATCCGCACGACGAGCGGCAGCACGAACTGCGGCGCCTCGTCGCGCGGGTTGCGCTCGGCCTGGAAGGGGCTGTCACCTGGGGCGGCTGCGGCTCGACTCACAAGGGCCCAGCTTACGAGGCGCCCGCTCCGGCCCGGCCCGGGCCCCCGGGCGTGCGTCCGGGTCCTGGCGCGCCGCCCAGGGCCCGGCTCAGCCCGAGCAGGCGGTGCGCTGGGCCTCCTGCCACTCGCACGGCGGGCACAGGGTGATGCCCCTGTACGACTCCGGGTACTCCGTGGGCTCCCGGCACAGTACGCACTCGGCGTACGGCGGTCCGCCGGCCTCGGGCGGCCGGGCGGCGTCGACGATCATGCAGTAGGTCTCGTCGTCCTTCTCGGTCATGCCTTCAGGGTAGGACGGTCACCGGTGACCCTTGGTCTGCCCGATCAGCTCGGAGACCTTGACGAACCGATAGCCCTGTCTGCGCAGCTCCGGGACGACCGCGCGGACCACGCGCTCGGTCGTGGGGGCGGCGCTGCGGGTGCAGTGCATGACGACCACCGAGCCCGGCTTGACGCCGTCCAGGACCTGCTTGGCGACCGCGTCCGCGTCCGTGGCGAACGCGTCCCCGCTCACCACGTCCCACTGCACCGCGGTGACCCCCGTCCCGCTGAGCGCGCGCAGCGCCTGACGGTCGTAGCAGCCGCCCGGGAAGCGGAAGTACGGCAGCGGATTCGACACGCCGGCCTTCCGCAGGGCGGCGTACGCCCGCTCGACGTCCTTGCGCATCCCGGCCGCGGCGACGGTCGGCAGGCCGTAGCAGTCACTGGTGAAGGCGTAGTGGCTGTAGGAGTGGTTGGCGACCTCGAACTGCGGGTCGTGGCCGAGGGAACGGGCCTGGGCCGGGTACTGCTCGGCCCACCGTCCGGTCATGAAGACGGTCGCCGGGACCTTCAGCAGGCGCAGGGTGCCGATCAGGTCCGGGTTGTCGAAGTGCTCGCCGGCGGCGGCGCGGGGGCCCTGGTCGGCGGTCATGTCGGCGTCGAAGGTCAGCGCGACGGTCTTGCCGAGATCGCGCGGGCCGTGCTCGAACACCGGGGTCAGGCCGCCCGGGCCCGGGGCGAGGACCGGGGGCCGCGGGGCGGACGGGGAGACGGAGGGGGCGGGGGCGGGGCCGGAGTGCGCAGGGCGGGCCGGTCCGGGGCTGCCCGCGGTACCGCAGGCGGCGAGGGCCGCGCCGAGGGCGCAGAGGGCGGTGAGGCGGCGTACGGAAGCGATCACCGTATGAAAATAGGACTTAACGGTCCATCGATGGGTGAATCGGCCGCGGCGCGGCGGCGCCGTCACCCGCGCGGCGGGAGCCCCCTCACAGGTCCCGGTGCTCCAGCGGCCGCACCGCCGGACCCTCGATCACCTGGCCGTCGACGTCGAAGCGGGAGCCGTGGCAGGGGCACTCCCAGGCCTGCTCGGCCCCGTTGAACGCGACCAGGCAGCCGAGGTGGGTGCAGCGGGCGGAGAGCGCGCGCAGGGTGCCCTCGGCGTCGCGGTGCACGGCCAGGTGCCTGCCGCCGGACCGGATCACCGCGCCCTCACCGGGCGCCAGGTCCTCCGGGGAGCCCGGCGCGCGCAGCCGGTCGCCGACGAAG
Source organism: Streptomyces sp. 1-11 (assembly GCF_007176755.1). GTDB lineage: Bacteria > Actinomycetota > Actinomycetes > Streptomycetales > Streptomycetaceae > Streptomyces. Next base: position 338,863 of record NZ_BJTV01000004.1, on the reverse strand, counting down.
TGCCGGGCCACCTCGGCCTGCGTCTTCAGCAGCGCCGGCGCCTCGCGCAGCACCGACTTCACCCGGCGCGGGTCGTACAGCTCGCTCCAGGGGCGGTCCTCGCCGGTGATCAGCGCCGTCAGCAGCAGCCCGGCCATGATGCCGCCGCTCAGCCCCCAGCCGCCGAAGCCGGTGGCGACGTAGGTGTGGCGGGCGCCCGGGTGGAAGGGGCCGACCATCGGCACGGTGTCGGTGGAGTCGATGTCCTGGGTGGCCCAGGCGTACTCCAGTGCCACCCCCGGGAAGTGCTTCTCGGCCCACGCGGCGAGCCGGCCGAAGCCCGCCTCCGGGTCGCCGGTGCCGGGGGTGAAGTGCTCGCCGGTGACGACGAGCAGCCGCCGCCCGTCCGCCCCGTGCGGCGCGGTGCGCACCGAGCGGGTGTTCTCCTCGGGCGTGATGTACATGCCCCCGGGGTCGGGCCCGTCGCCCAGCGGCCCGGCGACGACCAGTTCCCGGCGGGGGGAGAGCCGGGAGAAGAGCAGCGCGCGGTCGAAGACCGGATAGTGCGTGGCGATCACCACGTCCCGCGCGGTCACCGTGTGGCCCGCCGCGGTGGTCAGCCGGCACGGCTCGCCGCCCTCGGCCAGGCCGACGACCCGGGTGTTCTCGTAGACCCGCCCGCCGCGCCCGAGCAGGTCGGCCGTGAGGGCCCGCAGGTACTTCAGCGGATGGAACTGCGCCTGCCCCGCCACCCGCACCGCGCCCGCCACCGGGAACGGCAGCCCGGTCCCGGTGGTGAACGAGGCGTCAAGCCCCGCCTCGCGGGCGGCCTCCGCCTCGGCCCGCACCTCCGCCACCCGCTCCTCGTCCCGGACGAAGGTGTACGCGTCCCGGGCCTCCCACTCGCAGTCGATGCCGAGCCCGGTGACCAGCGCGGCGGCGTGCTCGATCGCCTCCGACTGGGAGCGGGCGTACAGCCGCGCCCCCTCGGGTCCGCGGGTGCGCCGCAGCCGGTCGTAGACCAGCGTGTGCTGCGCGGTCAGCTTCGCGGTGGTGTGACCGGTGACCCCGGCCGCCACCCGGCCGGCCTCCAGCACCGCCACCCGCAGTCCGGCCCGGGCCAGTTCGTGGGCGGTGCTCAGCCCGGCCATGCCCGCGCCGACCACGGCCACGTCGACCTCGGTGTCCTCCGTCAGGGCGGGGTACGACGGCCCGGGGGCGGTCCGCAGCCAGTACGACTCGGTGACCTGTCCGATCTCGCGCATGGGCGCCGGGTACCCCGCCCGGCACGCCTCACGTCTCCTCCGGCAGTCGGGGGACCTGGCGCTGTCCGGCGTCGCCGTTGGGGGTGGGCAACTGCTGCCCGAGCTGCTGGCCCCTCTCCAGGAAGTGCAGCAGTTCCACCGGGATGGGCAGCACCAGGGTCGAGTTCTTCTCGGCCGCCACCGCCATCACCGTCTGCAGCAGCCGGAGCTGGAGCGCGGTCGGGGTGTCGGACATCTGCTGCGCGGCCTCGGCCAGCTTCTTCGACGCCTGCAGTTCGGCGTCCGCGTTGATGATCCGGGCCCGGCGCTCCCGGTCGGCCTCGGCCTGGCGGGCCATCGACCGCTTCATCGTGTCCGGCAGGGACACGTCCTTGATCTCCACCCGGTCGACCTGGACGCCCCAGCCGACGGCCGGGCTGTCGATCATCAGCTCCAGGCCCTGGTTGAGCTTCTCCCGGTTGGAGAGCAGGTCGTCCAGGTCGCTCTTGCCGATGATCGAACGCAGCGAGGTCTGCGCCATCTGGGACACCGCGAACTTGTAGTCCTCGACCTTCACCAGCGCGCTCACCGGGTCGACCACGCGGAAGTACACGACGGCGTCCACCCGCACGGTGACGTTGTCCCGGGTGATGCCCTCCTGGCCGGGCACCGGCATCGTCACGATCTGCATGTTGACCTTGTGCAGCCGGTCCACGAACGGGATCACCAGCGTCAGGCCCGGATCGCGTACGTCGCCCAGCACCCGCCCGAGCCGGAAGAGCACGCCCCGCTCGTACTGCTTGACCACGCGCGCGGCCATCGCGAAGACGACGAGGCCGACGCACGCTGCGGCCACGATCGCCCCCACCAGCTCCTGGAACATGATGACCTCCTCACCCAGAGGTCTGCCGTTTGTCCGCTGCTGCAACCATATGCCCGTGTTCGGGCAGAAGCCACGGCCCGGAGGGACCGGGTGCGGGCCGGGGCGCCGAGGGGCGTCGGCGCCACGGCCCGGGGCCGGTGGCCGCGGCCCTCAGGCCGCCGGCGCCCCGGCACGCTCACCCGGCGCGGCCCGCGCGGCCGGGGCCGTGACCCGGACCGGTTCGGTGCCCGCCGAACTGTGCCGTTCGGCCCAGTTCTCCAGGGCCTTGCGGCAGGCGTGGTCCAGGTGGGTGAGGCCGGACAGGTCCAGCCGGACCGGGCGGTCCTGGGGCAGCGACTCCAGGCTGTCGAGGATCTTCGGCAGCCGCAGGAAGGTCGCGTTGCCCGACAGGTACGCCTCGACCGGGCCCGCGCCCTTGTCGACGACCTCCAGCCTGAGGTGCGAGGCCTCCCAGGCGGTCTTCACCACCGCCAGCGCGAGTCCGACGAGGACGCCCTCGAACATGCTGACCGCCACGATCGACACCGCGGTGACGCCCAGGATCAGCGCCTCCCCCCGGTGCTCGCGCCACAGCGCGGCCAGGGCCCTGACCGGCACCAGCTTGGCGCCGGCGTGGATCAGGACGCCGGCCAGGGCCGGGACCGGGATGAGGGCGAGCACGTCCGGCAGCAGGGCGGCGAACAGCAGCAGCCACACCCCGTGCATCACCCGGGAGGCTCTGGTGCGGGCGCCCGCCTGGACGTTGGCCGCGCTGCGCACGATCACCGCGGTCATGGGCAGCGCGCCGAGCAGCCCGCACACCGTGTTGCCCGCGCCCTGCGCGATCAGCTCCTTGTCGTACGCGGTGCGCGGCCCGTCGTGCAGCCGGTCCACGGCCGCCGCGCTGAACAGCGACTCGGCGGACGCGATCAGCGCGAACGCGACGATCGTGCCGAGCAGCGCGGGACTCGCCAGACCGGCGAAGGCGCTCAGCGGCGGCGGCTGGAGGGAGCCCAGCAGCCCCTGCACCTCGACGGTCGCCACCGGCAGGCTCAACCCGGCCGCGGCCGCCGTGGCCAGGCCCACCGCGGCGAGCGGACCGGGCACCGTGCGCATCCCGGCCGGCGCGAGCCGCCACAGCACCAGGACCGCGACGGTGCCCGCGCACAGGGCGAGCGAGGCGAGCGCCGGCCCGTCGCCGAGGGCCCGCACGAAGGCCCGGGGGAGCCCCGCCACCTTGCCCAGGCCCGAGTCGGGGGCCTTGGCGGCCAGGGCCGGGTAGAGCTGGCCGGCTATCAGCACCAGTCCGATCCCGGCCAGCATGCCCTCGACCACGGAGACCGAGATGGCCCGGAAGTACCGGCCGAGCCCGAGCGTGCCCATGAGCACCTGGAGCAGACCGGTGGCGAGCACGATCACGCCGAGCACCGGCAGCCCGAACTCCTTGACCGCCTCGAAGACGAGCACGGTCAGCCCGGCGGCCGGCCCCGACACCTGCAGGCTGCTGCCGCGCATCAGCCCGGTGACGAGGCCGCCCACGATGCCGGTGACGAGCCCGAGCTCGGCCGGCGCCCCGGAGGCGACGGCCACGCCCACGCACAGCGGCAGCGCGACCAGGAAGACGACCAGGGAGGCGGCGAAGTCCCGCCGCAGATGGGGGAAGCGGGACATGAGCCGGGCGTTCGTCATCGGCGCGCTCACAGGGCTTCGAAGGTGTCGGTCTCAGGGCGGTGCGTCCGAACGGCGCCGGTGTGCACCTCGTAGTACCAGGCGTGCAGGGCGATCCGGCCCGCCGCCAGCCGCCGCTCGACGCACGGGTACGAGCGCAGCCGCAGCAACTGGGTCAGGACGTGGCTCTGGACGCCCTCGGCGACCTCCGGGTCCTCGGCCGCGCCGGCCGGGCGGGCGGCGGCGTGCGCCAGCCAGTCGCGCACGGCGGGCACGGCGGTCAGATCGTCGCCGCGCACCAGCGCGCCGACGGCGCCGCAGTGCGAGTGGCCGCAGACGACGACGTCGCGGACGCCGAGCACCTCCACGGCGTACTCGATGGTGGCGGCCTCGCCGGTGGGCCGCTGCGGGGCGTAGGGCGGGACGATGTTGCCCGCGGTGCGCAGCTCGAAGAGCTCGCCGGGGCGGGCGCCCGTGATCAGGGCCGGGACGACCCGGGAGTCGGAGCAGGTGATGAACAGGACGTCCGGGGACTGGCCCGCGGCGAGCCCGGTGAACTCCTCAGGGCGCTGTCCGAACGTACGGGCGTTGTCGATGAGGGGCTGCATGTGTGTGGTCTCCTCCTGGCGCGCCGCACCGGCGCGTCGGGTTTGCACGACGGTCGTGGGGGGACGAGCCGGCTCTCAGCGGCGGAAGACCTGGAGCGCTGCCGGGGAGTGGGCTCTCGATGATCTCGTGGTGCTCAGGTGCGGGTCGCCGGCCGGGGCCGGCGGCCGCGGGGCGGCCGTGCGCCGGGACATGAGCGGGTGCTCCCGCGCACATCCGGCGGCGGGCGCGCGGTGCCGGTCCCGGGTGCGCGGGGCGCCGGTGGAACCCTTCGCGGCGCCCGGCTCACGGCACGGGTCCGCCTGCTCGGCGGGCGGCTGCGCGGAGGAAGAGATTCCGGCCCAGGCCTTGGCCTCTGCCTCACCATGGGTGTGCGCGGCTGCGAAGATTCCGGCGGCGGCGAGGAGCTGCAGGGCGAGCAGGACGGCGGCGAGCAGGGGGAGCGCGGGCCTGGCCGTCCTGCCTCGGAACATGCGCCCCCTCCCCGGAATCCACACCTCTTGCGCACACCAAGTGTTGGTCAACGAATGGTCAAGAAGTACGTTAGCCCCGCGGAGCCCTTTGCAGGGTTAACAAGCGGTCAAGTGCGTGAGAGAGCGTGAAAAGTGCGGGTCTGATGGCGTGAACCGGCCCCTGACCCACCGGCGTTCGAGCGGACGTTCGGCCCCGCCCCGGGGCGGCGGGCTACCGGTCGACGAGGCCCTTGGCGTCCCGGGCCAGCGCGGTGAGCCGGGATATCGCCCGGAAGTACTTCTTGCGGTAGCCGCCGTTCAGCATCTCCTCGCTGAACAGCCGGTCGAACGGCAGCCCCGAGGCCAGCACCGGGACCTCGCGGTCGTACAGCCGGTCCGCCAGCACCACCAGCCGCAGCGCCGTCGACTGGTCCGGCACCGGGCGCACGTCGGTGAGGCACACCGCTTCCAGCCCGTCCGTCAGCGCGCCGTACCGGCTCGGGTGCACCTTCGCCAGGTGCTCCAGCAGGTGCGGGAAGTCGTCCAGCGAGGCGCCCGGGGTGGCGTAGGCGGCCTTCGTCACCTGCTCGTCGGTGAACGGCGCCGGAGCCTCGGGCAGGCCCCGGTGGCGGTAGTCCTCGCCGTCGATCCGCAGCGCGCGGAAGTGGGCGGACAGGCCCTGGATCTCGCGCAGGAAGTCGGCGGCCGCGAACCGGCCCTCGCCGAGCTTGCCGGGCAGCGTGTTGGAGGTGGCGGCGAGCGCCACGCCCGCCTCGACCAGCCTGCCGAGCAGGGTGGAGACCAGCACCGTGTCGCCCGGGTCGTCCAGCTCGAACTCGTCGATGCACAGCAGGCGGTGGTTGCTGAGCGTCTGCACCGTCTGCTGGAAGCCGAGGGCGCCGACCAGGTTGGTCAGCTCCACGAAGGTGCCGAACGCCTTGAGAGCGGGCTCGGCAGGGGTGGCGTGCCACAGGGAGGCGAGCAGGTGGGTCTTGCCGACGCCGTAGCCGCCGTCCAGGTAGACCCCGCGCGGGCCGGCCGGGGTCTTGGGCGCCTTCGCCCGGCCGAGACCGAAGAAGCCCCGCCTGCCGGCGCCCGTGGCGTGTGCGCCGCCGAGCCCGGCCGCGAAGCCCTCCAGCACCCGTACCGCCTCGGTCTGGCTGGGCTGGTTCGGGTCCGGGATGTAGGTGGCGAAGCGCACCGAGTCGAAGCGCGGCGGCGGCACCATCTCGGCGACCAGCCGGTCCGCGGGGACGTGCGGCTCGCGGGCGGCGAGGGAGAGCGGGCCCGCGTCGGTCAGGGGGCTGGAGCCATGGGCTGCGGTGGAGGACGACACGGTTACCCATGCTAAACGCCGTGTCACACTGCACGGCATGCGACGCCTGTTCCCTGTGACCGACGAAACAGCAGCCCAGGCCCGGGAGTGGAGCCTCGCCGAGCTGGCCGCCGCCTACGCCTACCCGCGGCCCCCCGCCGGCGCCCCGCGGCCGTGGCTGCGCGCCAACATGGTCTCCACCCTCGACGGCGCCGCCCAGCACGAGGGGCACTCCCAGCCCATCTCCAGCGCGGCCGACATGCGTGTCTTCGGCACCCTGCGGGCGCTCGCGGACGTGGTCGTGGTCGGCGCGGAAACGGTACGGCAGGAGGGGTACCGGCCCGCACGCGCGCGTGCCGAGTTCGCGGCGGCCCGGCAGGCCGCGGGCCAGAGCCCGGCCCCGGCGGTCGCCGTCGTCACCGCCGGTCTGGAGCTGGACTTCTCCCTGCCGCTGTTCGCCTCGCCGCTGGTGCCGACCCTGATCCTGACCGGCGCCGCCGCGGCCCCGGACCGGGTCGCCGCCGCCGAGAAGGCCGGCGCCCAGGTGGTCGTCGCCGGTGAGGGCATGGGCGTCGACCCCGCCCGCGCGGTCAGCGCCCTCGCCGGTCTCGGGCACACCCGGCTGCTCACCGAGGGCGGCCCGAGGCTGCTCGGCCAGTTCGTGGCCGCGGACGTCCTGGACGAGCTGTGCCTGACCGTCTCGCCGATGCTCACCGCCGGGGACGCGCAGCGCATCGCCGGGGGGCCGTCCGTCGCCGTCCCGCGCCGCTTCTCGCTGCTGTCCCTGCTGGAGGAGGACGGATTCCTGTTCAGCCGGTACGGCCGGCCCTGAGACGGAGACGGCCGGTCCCTGGGTGGGCACGGCCGGCCCTGAGACGGTCCTGAGACGGGGACGGCCGGTCCTGGGACGGGTATGGCCGGTTCCGAGACGGGCCGGCCGGTCCCGGGACGGCTGCGGCGAGGTCCCGGAACGGCGGAATGCTCCGTTCTGTTCCGTCGCGCCGAGGGCAGACTGGAGCTGCCGGTGTGATCCACCGGACAGCCCCTCCGTGCGGTCTACCCGTGCGATCACGGGGCAGGATGGTTTCCGCAGGGCCCCACAGGGCCCACGGGAGGAGAGAGGCGCCGGGTGTTCACTAGCGTGCTGATGATCGAGAAGGCCTTGTCGTCCGTCGACGTGGAGTTCGTCACCACCCTGCACGGGGACGAGCCGGTCTCGTTCCACGTGCTGCTCCAGCCGCGCGGTGACCAGGACCGCCTGCTGCGGGCCATCGACGACATCGCGCTCGGCGAACTGGACGACGCCGTGCGCGAGGGCAGGACGCCGGAGGGCGAGGCGGCGAAGGAGCCCGCGGAGAAGGCGCTGGCCGTCTCCCTGCGCGCGCTGCGCGCCGCCGGCAGCCAGGCGCAGGGCCGGCTCGTCGAGGACCATCCGCTGGACGCGCTCAAGTCCCTCGTCGGCGAGGTGGGCGCGGACGAGGTGATCGTGCTGACCGCTCCGCACTACGTGGAGGAGTTCTTCCACCGGGACTGGGCCTCCCGGGCCCGGCACAAGGTGGGCGTGCCCGTGCTGAAGCTCTTCGCGCACGGCGAGGACTGACCCGGCGGGGGCCGGGGTCCGGCGCCCGCCTGCGCGGGGGGCCGGGCGCGAGCGCATAGGCTAGGCACGCTCAGCCCGTACCGGATCTTGGGAGAAACGCGCATGGCACCCGGACTTCCTGCCGCCATGGACCGACCGCACTTCATCGGCATCGGCGGCGCCGGGATGTCGGGGATCGCCAAGATCCTCGCCCAGCGCGGCGCCGAGGTGGCCGGCAGCGACGCCAAGGACTCGGCGACCGCCGAGGCGCTGCGGGCGCTCGGCGCGACTGTCCACATCGGGCACGCCGCCGGACACCTCGCCGACGACGCGAGCTGCGTCGTGGTGTCGTCCGCGATCCGCGAGGACAACCCCGAGCTGGCGCGCGCCGCCGAGCTGGGCATCCCGGTGGTGCACCGCTCCGACGCGCTCGCCGCGCTGATGGAGGGGCTGCGGCCGATCGCCGTGGCCGGCACCCACGGCAAGACCACCACCACGTCCATGCTGGCCGTCTCCCTCGGCGAACTGGGCCTGCGGCCGTCGTACGCCATCGGCGGCGACCTGGACGCCCCCGGCTCCAACGCGCTGCACGGCGAGGGCGACATCTTCGTCGCCGAGGCCGACGAGTCGGACCGCAGCTTCCACAAGTACGCGCCCGAGGTCGCCATCGTCCTCAACGTCGAGCTGGACCACCACGCCAACTACGCCTCGATGGACGAGATCTACGAGTCCTTCGAGACCTTCGCCGGCCGCATCGTGCCCGGCGGCACGCTGGTGATCTCCGCCGACCACGAGGGCGCCCGCGAACTCACCCGGCGGCTGTCCGGCAAGGTGAAGTGCGTGACCTACGGCGAGGCCGAGGACGCGGACGTGCGGGTGCTCTCCGTCGTCCCGCAGGGGCTGCGCAGCCGGGTGACCGCGGTGCTCGACGGACAGGAGCTGACCTTCACCGTCTCCGTCCCGGGACGGCACTACGCCCTCAACGCCGTCGCCGCGCTCACCGCGGGCGCCGCGCTCGGCGTGCCCGCCGACGGCCTCGCGTCCGCGCTCGCCGCGTACACCGGAGTCAAGCGGCGCCTGCAGCTCAAGGGCGAGGCGGCCGGGGTGCAGGTGATCGACTCCTACGCGCACCACCCCACCGAGATGACCGCCGACCTGGAGGCCATGCGCGCCGCCGCCGGCGACGCGCGCATCCTGGTCGTCTTCCAGCCGCACCTGTTCTCCCGCACCCAGGAGCTGGGCAAGGAGATGGGCCAGTCGCTGGCGCTCGCCGACGCCTCGGTCGTGCTGGACATCTACCCGGCCCGTGAGGACCCGATCCCCGGGGTGACCAGCGAGCTGATCATCGAGGCCGCGCGCGCGGCCGGCGCCGACGTCACCGCCGTCCACGACAAGGCGGAGATCCCGGCGGTGATCGCGGGAATGGCGAAGCCCGGTGATCTCGTTCTCACCATGGGCGCGGGCGACGTGACAGACCTGGGCCCGAAGATCCTGGACCGCCTGTCGCAGCAGTGAAGGGGCTGAGACTCATGTCGTACAGCGTCGAGAAGCCGGACGAGCAGTGGCGGGCGGAGCTGACCCCGGCCGAGTACGCCGTGCTGCGCCAGTCCGCCACCGAGCCGGCCTTCACCGGTGAGTACACGGACACCAAGACCGAGGGCGTCTACTCCTGCCGTGCCTGCGGCGCCGAACTGTTCACCTCGGACACCAAGTTCGCCTCGCACTGCGGCTGGCCGTCCTTCTACGACCCCAAGGACACCGACGCCGTCGAGCTGATCGAGGACCGCTCGCACGGCATGGTCCGCACCGAGGTGCGCTGCGCCCGCTGCGGTTCCCACCTCGGCCATGTCTTCGAGGGCGAGGGCTACCCGACCCCGACCGACCAGCGGTACTGCATCAACAGCGTCTCGCTGCGGCTGGCGCCCGCCGAGGGCTGACGCCACGGCCCGGCGCGCCCCCGGCCGCCGGGCCGGGCACGTGCCGGGCGGGCACCGCCCCGGCCGCCCGCGGTGACGCGGAACCGGCCGGGTGCGGCCGTTTCCGCTACCCTGCTCGCGATACCCGCCTGGGGAGGGTGAGTTGACGCGGAGCACAGCGGCTGTCCGGCCGGCCGGCGGACGGGCGGGCAAGAGGGATCTGCGGGGCGGGGTCTTCCCGGCGCTCACCACGGGCACGCCGCGCGAGCGGCTGGAGTCCGTCGAGGCGCTGCGAGCCTGGGCCGAGCAGGAGGCCGGGGACGCCATCGAGTGGTACCTGGAGGACAAGCGCCTCAAACGGCTCGGCTCCCGGGCCGTCCGCGCGCTGATGATCGTCCTCGCCACGGCCGGCACGGTGATCCCGCTGGCCGGCGCGGCCACCGGGGCGGACATCCAGAGCTGGGGCTACGTCTTCCTGGCCGCCGCCGCGGGCTGCAAGGGCTTCGACCACTTCTTCGGCCTGTCCACGGCCTGGATGCGGGACATCACGGCGGCGCAGGCGCTGCGCGGCGAGCTGAACGAGTTCCGGCTGGCCTGGTCGGCCGAGCTGCTGCGGGACGTGACCGGGGTGCCGGAGCAGGCCCTGATCGAGCGCCGGATGCGGCTGATCGGCGACCTGGCCGGCAGGATGCGCGCCCACCTGGAGTCCGAGACCGCCGACTGGACGGCCGAGTTCAGCGCCGGGCTCCAGCAGTTCCAGGACCAGGCCGCCGCCGCCCTGCCCGCGCCGCGCGAAGCGGGCGCCGCCGAACGCTGACCGCCGCACCCTCCCGGGAGCGGACGCCACGGCGAGGACGCGAGCCGTCCCCGGCCCGCCCGGCCGGCGAACCACCGTACGGAATGCGGGCGTCGGGCCGGCCCGGGCACCTTCCGGGCGTGGCCGTATGTCGTGGTCCCGGCGTGCGGCCATCTTTCGCAACCCGTTCGATTGGGTAACCATGACAGGGGACGGGTGTGCTGTCGTCAAAAAGGGGGACGAGCCGTGGATCTGTCGGCAGCCGATGTCGAGACCGAGTTGGTGGATCTCTCGGAGGTGCCGTTGGCGGCAGTCGGCTCCCTGGCGTCCGCGGGTCTGACCATGGAGGCCCGGCGCCTGCTCGCGCTCGTCGACAACCCGCCCACGCTGGGGAGTTCGTCGAGCGCCAACTGCTAGCGCGGGTCCTGGACGGTGTGTCGCCGGACGGCCGCGCGGCGAGGCGTCGTGCCGGGCGCCGTGAGCCGGTGAACCCTTTCGGGTCACAGCACCGGGCGGCGACACTCGTCCTGAGCCGGTCCATGGTGAGGAGAACCATGACGGACGCGGGCACCACCCTCTCCGGCGGGAGGAACGGAGCCGGATCCGGCTCGCGCCCGGCCGCCGGACCACGGCACCGGCTGCGGGGCGGGCACTTCCTGCAGCTCGCTCAGGGCGGCGGCGGCCGGGACGCCGTCGCCGCCCTCCGCTCCGCGCAGCGCAGCCGACGGCTGGTGCTGCTGCGCGCGCTGGTGGAGAGCGCGGACCGCCGCGTCCCGTGGCACCCGTCGCTGCCCGCGGCCCAGGAGGCCTGGGAGCTGCTGGCCGCCGCCGAGAGCGCCGACCGTGAGGCCGTGGAATCCGTCCTGCTCCACCCCAGCGTGGGCGGCTGGCTGGCCCGCACCCTGCGCGAGCTGCGCGCCGAGGGCGAGCCCGGGCCGGCGCCCTCGGTGCTGCGGGACGCCGCCCGGGTGCATGCCCTGGCCGCGGCGGCGGCCCTCCGGGCCCGCGTGCCGTTCCGCACCGCCGTCCCGCTCACGGAGCGCGGCGTGCTGCTCCCCGCACTGGGGTACGTGACGCTTCCCGGGCGCCCCGCGGACCCCGTCGCCGAGGTGTTCCGCGACCACCGCGGCTCCGGCGTGCGGTGTTCCTCGGGAACCGTCCCCTTACCCGCCGACCTCACCCGGGACGCCCCCGGCTGGTGGGCGCTGCGGCGGCTGGGGTCACCCGGCGCCGAGCCGGCCGGCGCACCGCTGCTGGACGATCTCGACCCCTGGCGGCACTTCCTGCGCAGACTGCCGGTCGAGCGGCTGGACGAGGACGAGGCGCGGGACTGGCGACGGCTCTACGCGGAGGCCTGGCCGCTGGTGGCCGAGCAGCGCCGGATCGATCCCGAAGGCCTGGCGGACTGCCTGCTGGCCATCACCCCGCTGCCCGACCGCAGCCCGGCGGAGGTCTTCAGCGGCAGTGACCCCGAGGCCTTCGGGGGTCTGCTGCTGACCCGACCCGCCCGGCCCGTCGACCTGGCCGTCGCCCTGGTCCACGAGGCACAGCACAGCAAGCTCAGCGCGCTGATGGACCTGGTCACGCTGGTGCGCGGCGGACGGGAGGAGACGCACTACGCGCCCTGGCGCGCGGATCCCAGACCGCTGCGCGGGATGCTGCACGGCGTCTACGCCTTCCTCGGTGTGGCCGCCTTCTGGTTCGCGTTGCGGGAACGGCCCGGCCTCACGGACGCCGAGCGCGCGACCGCGGACTTCGAGGGCGCGCTGCGCAGGGGGCAGGTGGAGGAGGGCCTGGGCACGCTGTGGGCACGGGCGGAACTGACCGAAGCCGGTGAGCGGTTCCTGCGCGCCGTGGAGGGCTCGCTCGCCGCCGTGCTGAAGGAGACGGTGCCGGCGGCGGCGGCGCGGGCCGCCGAGGAGGCCCGCGACGACCACCGGATGGTCTTCCGCCTCTCCCAGTTGCGCTGCGACGACGCGCAGGCCGAGGCCTGGGCCGACGCCGTCGCCGAGGGCGCACCGGCACCGGCCGCGTTCCCCGGTGCGACCCTGCGGGCGGGACCGCTCACCCCGGACGTCCGCACCCGGCTGGTACGGATCCGCGTCGGCGACCGCGAGCGCTTCGACCGCCTGCGCGCGGATCCGGGCAGCGTCGGCGCCTCCCCGGCGGACTACGCGTGGGCCGCGGGGGACCGCGGCGCGGCACAGCACGGGTACCGCCGGCTGATCGCCGAGAATCCGGCCGACCCCGCCGCCTGGGCCGGACTGGCGCTCAGCCTGCCCGAGGGCCGGGCCCGCGGCCTCCTCCTGCACCGGCCGGAACTGGTGGCCGCCGTGCACCGACTGCTGCTGCGGCGCGGCCGCCCACTGCCGCCGCAGACACTCTCCGCGCTGATCGCCGAGGCGGCCGGCTCCGGCGGAACACCCGCCTGAACGGCGACACGGGCGCCGAGCGGGCGGAACGTCCGGCTGAACCGGCTGAGCGTCCGGCTGAGGAAGTGGCCGCCGAACCGGGGGTACGCCTGGCCGAGCCGCTCGACCTGGCGGAATGTCCGGCTGAACGGCGACACGGGCGCCGAACCGGCGGAACGTCCGGCCGGGCAGGCGGACGGTCGCCGTTCCGAGCCCGGGGCGACGCCGGCGGGCCGCCCGGTGCGGCGGGCGGCCCCGCGGTCAGCGGTGCACCTCCACGTCGCAGTCCGCGCGCATGCCGCGGGCGCATCCCACGGTGGCCGGGTGGCTGTTGCCCAGGACGGAGCGGTAGCGCTCCAGCGTGTCCGCGTGCAGGCGCTGGGCCTCCTCGACGCGGCCCAGGGCCCGCAGGTCGAGCGACAGGTTCATCGAGCACGCGAGCGTGGCCGGGTGGTCGTCCCCCAGCCGCGTCCGGCACAGCGGCAGCGTGCGCTCGTCGAGCGCGAGCGCCTCGGCGTAGTCGGCGAGCGTGTAGTGGTCGCTCGCCAGATTGATCGCGATGCCCAGCGAACCCGGATGCTCCGCCCCCAGAGCGGCACAGTGCGCCTCGTAGGTCTCCTTGTCCGCGGCGAGCGCCTCGTCCACCTCGCCGATCAGCCGCCGCGTCACCGCCAGGTCGGCGGCGGCGGCGAGCGTGTAAGGGTGCCCCGGTCCCAGAAGGTCCCGCAGCGTGTTCAGGCACTGCTCACCCACGGCACGGGCCTGCTCCAGGTCCGCGTTCTGCCGCAGGTCCATCGAGAGGTTGAGCACGGTCGCGGCCACGTTCAGGTTGCGCTCGCCGAACTTGCTCCGGTACTGCCGCAGGGTCTCCTCGTTCAGTTCCAGCGCGCCGGCGTGGTCCCCGGCCTTGCGGCGGGCCACGGCGAGGGTGCGGGCGGCGATCAGACTCACCGGGGCGGCACGGTCCTTGATGACGTTGCGGACCCGGTGGAGGGTCTCCTCCTGCATCTCCCGGCTGCGCAGGTAGTCACCGGACTCCCGCACGTCGATGGACAGGTTGCTGTTGATCAGCAGGGTCAGCAGGGCGTCGTACCCGAGCGACCTGAGGGCGGCGTCCCGGGCCTGGGAGTCGATGTCCCGGGCCTGCGCGTACTTCCCGACCAGCCGCAGTGCCAGGGCGTAGTCGTTGGCGGCGGCCAGCAGCGTGGGGTCGCCGTCCTCGAACACGCGGACGGCGCGGCGCCAGCGGTCCTCCTCCAGCTCCACCGAGGCGCCGAAGTCGCCGCGGATCTGCATGCTCTGGGACACCGAGCCGATGGCGGCGAGCGTGTCCGGGTGATCGTCCCCGACGCTGCCGCGCAGCAGCCGCAGACTCCTGTCGTTGAGGTCCGAGGCCTCCGCGAAGTGGCCGAGGGTGCGAAGGGTGTGTCCGAGCGTCCCGGCCACGTTGAGGGTCTGCAGGTCGGTCTCGCCGCGGCGGGCGTTCCAGGCCTCGACCACCTCACGGCCGTACTCCGCGCAGGTCAGGTTGTCGCCCGAGCGGTGCAGGTAGCGGATGATGTTGACCACCATGTCCCGCACCCAGCCGTCGTCGCACTCCAGGGCGCGCGAGAAGCGGGCGTGGACGAGCAGTTCCGCGTAGCGGGGCCAGTTGGCGGGGGCCACGTCCACCGGGTCGTAGTTGGCGAGCAGGATGTGTGCCGCGTGGCGCATGTCGGCCTGCTCCTGGAGGGACATGCGGCCCACGAGGACGGCGCGCACCAGGCGGTGCATCTGGACGGTGCCGTCGCGGTGGTTGATCCTGATCAGGGAGTACCGGTTGATCTCCCGGATCGCCTCGCCGAGTTTGACCGGGTTGCGCAGCACCTGGGTGAGCTCGGCGGGCAGTTCGACCCCGCGGACGCCGGCGAAGATGCGGCGGGGGATCGGCTCGGGCGCGAAGAAGGAGCAGACCTGCAGCAGCTGATGGGCCCCGGGATGCCGCTCCGCCAGCCGGCCGAGGGACATGTTCCAGGCAGCCGCGACCGGCTCCGGATAGTCCACCGGCACACCGGCGGCGAGGAGTTCACTGCGCTGGGAGTCCAGCTCCGCGCGCTCGTCCTCGAAGATGTGCAGGTACTCGTCCGCGGGCATGCCGGTCTCCGACAGCCAGGCGGCGGCCTGCTCCAGGGCGAGGGGGAGGTTGCCGAGGGCCTGGGCGATCCGCGCCGCCTGCTCCCGCTGCAGCTCGGGGCCGCGCCGCGCGAGCAGCTCGATGCTCTCCTCGGTGGTGAACACGTCGATGTCGACCGTCCGCGCGATGCGGCCCCACTGTGCGTTGCGTGAGGTCACGAGGATCTTGCCGGCGTTCTGCGCGGGGAAGAACCGCCGTACCACGTCGGGGTCCTCGGCGTTGTCGAAGACCAGCATCCAGCGGCGGTAGGGGCGGCCGGAACCGAGCGCGGAGAGCACCGTCGCGATGGTGATCTCCTGCTCGCCGCCCGTCTCCAGGCCGAGCGCCGCGCCGAGCTGGGTGAGCGACTGGCGGATCTGCTCCGGGCGCTCGGCGGAGATCCACCAGATGACGTCGTACTCCAGCGCGTGCTGGTGCACGTACTCGATGGCGATCTGTGTCTTCCCCACGCCGCCGAGGCCGTGCAGCGCCTCGGGCAGCACCGCGGTCGCGCCCTCCGTGGTCAGTCTCTGGTGGAGCGCGGCGAGTTCTCTCGACCGCCCGGTGAAGCTCGGGTTCCGGGGCTGGACGTTCCACACGGCCGGGTCTCCGGCCCGACGCTCCTCCGTCGGCGGAGAGCTCCGGACGAGGGGGACTGACACTGGTGCTCCTCTTATCGAATCATCTGACGCATCGGGCATGTCACGTATGCCGGTCGATGGCGCATCCGCCGTGCGATCGCCCGCCGCCCCGACCTGAGGTCGATCCATGCCCGAATTGCGGCTGTTCGTCACGTCTATCACCTCGGACTGGTCGGTCTGAGCCGGGAATGCGGAAGCGGACTGGTCCAAACGGCGTCCGAGCACGCGCGCCGATTCCAGGTAGGGGCCACTCAGCGCCCGGGCCACCTTCACCTGGACGTGCGCGTAGGGGATGAGCCGTTCGGGTAACGGGAGGTCGCCGGGGGAGGACCTGGGGTCGTCCAGCAGGGCGCCGAGGTCCCGCAGCGGCTGCCACCTGCGGCCCAGCCGCTCCAGGGTGCTGCGCAGGAGATAGCGGGTCTCGTCCCGCGACTCGGCAGCGGAGAGCATCAACTCCCGCACACCGTCATGGAATTCGTAGGCCACGTCCAGCTCGTCGAGCGGGTCGGCGCCGACCCTGCGCAGCAGGCCGCCCAGCATGACCTCGGCCAGTTCGCCGGGGCCCGTCCGTGCCCCGCCGGTGCGCAGCACGTGCTCCATGGTCGGGATGTTGAGCGGGACGGCGGCCAGGCGCGCGGCCAGCTCCCAGGCGGCCGGGCTCGCGTCGGCCCGGAACCGGGACACCCGCTCCACCGGGTCCCGGGGCGGCTCCCCGGCCGCGGCCGGGTCCGGATCGCGGCCCGCGCCGGGCGAGGTCACCCACACGTCGTGCGCGCCGGGCGCCAGCCCCGTGGCCAGCCGGGCCCAGCGGCCGAGCCACGCCGGGGCCAGTTCCAGCACCGGGACGACCGCCGTGCCCGTGCCGCCGCGCACCTGCCAGGCGCTGTTGGGCGCGCCGGGCCCCGGGACACGGACCCGGGCCAGGCGCGCGGGCAGGCCGGTGCGGTGCCACACGGCCTCGCCCAGCACGTTCACGACGGCCACCGAGGAGTGCCGGGTCCACTCGGCGAGCAGCCGGGCCGCCCGCCCGCCGCGCCAGCCGGGCCCGACGCCGTCGGTCACCAGGAACACCACCTGGCGTCCCCGGTCGGGCAGCCGCACGGTCAGCGGCGAACGCCCGACGCGCCAGGACGGCTCCGACTCCTCCATCCGGTCCCCGTCGAGGGTGTGCACCCGGATGTCGCGGAACGCGCCGGTGTGCCGCAGGACCTGCTCGAACTCGCCCACGGTGCGCCGCCAGACGGCCATCGACGAGCTGACGTCGGCGACCAGTACGGCGTCCATCCACCGCTCCCGCAGCGGCCGGAACTGCGGTACCCAGCGCAGGCTGAGGGCCGTGGACTCCGCGGTCGCCTCCTCGTCCAGCTCGGTCTGCGTGGCCGACGAGGTGGCCCGCTTGAAGGGGCGTAACGCCCGGGTCAGCTCACGGGCCCGGATCGGGGGCCAGGCCGCCCTGTGCGCCGACGCGTGCGGGCCGCCGCCGGACGGGACGCCGCCCGGCGCCGGTCCGGCCGGGGCGCCGAGCAGCGCGCCGGCCCGCGCGGCGCCGTCCGGGCTCGGAGCGTACGCCGACGGGTCGCCCCCCTCCTCCCGGGCGGCGCCCGGCTCGGGCGGCGCGGGGGAGGGCGGAGCGCCGTGCTCCTCCTCCGCTCCCCGGGCGTCGGCCGGCGGGTCGGCCGCCTCGGGCTCCGGCCGGGCCGGCGGCGGGCCGGCCGAGCCGCGCTCGCCGGTGCCCTCGCCCGCCCCGACGGCCAGCAGGATCAGCGCGTCGGCGATCTCGGACCACGAGGCGCCGAACGGCCCCGGCTCCACGGGGGCCGGTTCGGCGCCGCCGCCTCGCGTCACGGCTCTCTCACGCCGTCGAGCCGGTGCCAGACGGCTCGCAGCAGTGCCTCCCAGTCGGCGCCACGGGAGTAGGCGCCGGAGGTCGCCAGCCAGATGGAGTTGAGCAGCTGGTCGGTGGCCAGGCCGTTCTCCTGCGCGCTGCGCTCGGCGAACAGGCGGATGAGCTCCGCGACCCGGGGATCGTCGTCCCGTGACCCGAGGTGCGCGGTCACGATGTCGGCCAGCCGGTCCCGCTCGGGTTCCCTGACGTGCAGGTGCAGACAGCGGCGCAGGAAGGCGGGCGGGAACTCGCGTTCGTCGTTGCTGGTGATGACGACGAGCGGGAACTCCCGGCACCGGACCCGGCCGTCCCGGACCGCGACCGTGCGGTCGGGGTCGTCGGACCGCACCTGGACCACCGGCCGGTGGCCGCGCAGCCGGGCCAGCTCGGGGATGGTGAACTCGCCCGCCTCGAAGACGTCGAGGAGGTCGTTGGGCAGATCCATGTCGCTCTTGTCGAACTCGTCGACGAGCAGTACCCGGGGGAGCGCGTGCGGCAGCAACGCCGTTCCCAGCGGGCCGAGTTCGAGGAAGGCGCCGATGTCGGACGACGGCGCGTCAGCGGCGCCGGACGGTCCGCCGGCCGGCGCCGCGGCCCGGGAGTCCGACGTGGCCGCCGCGTGGATCCGGCCCACGGCGTCGTACCGGTAGAGCCCGGAGGAGAGGGTGGTCCGGGAGGTGACCGGCCAGCGCAGCACCCGCCCAAGACCCAGCTCCCGGCTGATGCGGTAGGCCAGCGACGACTTGCCCGTGCCGGGACGCCCGGTGACCAGCAGCGGGCGGCGCAGGATCAGCGCGGCGTTCACCAGGTCGACCTCGGTCGGGTCGGCCACCATGCCCTCGCGGGTCGCCCCGAGCCTGCGCCGCAGCTCGGCCTCGTCCTGCGGCGGCGCGGGCGGTTCCAGCGGCGCCCCCACGCCACCGTCCCCGTGCCCGTCCGCGGACGCGGCGGAGCCCGTGAACGTCCGCCAGGGCGGGGCCGGGGGCAGTACGTCGGCCAGCTCTATGTCGCGCAGCGGCAGGCCGGTGCCCCGGTAGATCCACCAGGGCCGCGGAAGGCGCGCCGAACCGGCCCCCGTGCCGTTCCCCTCGAATTGGGCAGCGCCGGTCATCGACCGTCCACCCCCTGGTCCGGTCCCGTCAACGGCTGAGGGTTCTCGACCGGCCTCGTCGGGTCGTCCCACAGGAGTACCAGATGGCGCCCCGGATGATCGTCGCGGCCGGTCAAGGAACCCCCGTGGGCTTCGGTTCGCAATTCTGTCACGGCCTCGCGGAGCCCTGAAAGGTCGCGGAGCAAGGCGTTGTCGTACTGCACAACGTCCGGCGGTGCGCTCAGGTCACGTGTGTCCCGCGAATCCCACAGGAGGGCGGGCACCCCGCACCGCAGGGCGACGAGTGCTTCCCGCGCCCCCTCGCCCGCGCCCTCCGGCGGCCGGGACAGCACGAGGCAGCCGACCGACCTGTCCCCCTTCAGCCGGGCGTCGAGCCCGGAGACGTCCCCGCACCGCGGGTCCTCGGGCCGGCGTCCGCCCACCACGAGCGGCCGGGCCAGTTCGGGAGTGTCCCGGACCGCCGCCCAGCGCTGCCGCCAGGGGCGGGCCCAGCGGGGTGTCCTGCTGCGCTGCAGGCTGCGCACGACGACGCAGTACCCGACGCTCAGGTAGGACACCGGATCGCTGTCCAGCTCGGTGCGGAAGCGGTGCACCGGCAGTGTCAGGTCGTCCGTGCCCAGCAGGAACTCCACATGGATGCGGTCGGCGTCCCGGGCCCAGTCCTCGTCGGCCTCGAAGACCAGCCGCTCGACCTCGCGTTCCGCCTCGGCCAGCGTCACCTCCACGCTCCCCTCCTGCCGTGGACGCCAGGAGTCCGGGGCGTCCGGGTCGTAGTGGCGCCACGAGGTGAGGAGGTAGCGCCCCGGTTCCTCCCTGCGCAGCAGCCGCACCACCAGGTAGGCGTGGCCCGGCTCCGGGCTGGAGGCGTACGCCGCCTGCTGCCGCAGGCTGCGCAGTTCGGTGAGCAGGGACAGGGCCTGCGCCTGCGTGTCGTTCCAGGCCCGCAGCGCGAAGCTCCGGTCGTGCGGGGCCTCGGCGGCCACGAACTCCACGAAGGCCAGGGTGGGGGGCAGCCCGTCCGGGCGGGCGTTGAGCCGGCTCAGCCCCTCGAAGGCGCTCCAGGCGTCGGGATAGGGGGGCACCGCCCGCAGGTCGGCCACGGCCCTGCGGCACAGCGCGGGCAGGTTGGGCGGCGCGAACCCGAGGAGCAGCGGCCGCAGCGAGAGCACCTCGTCGACCGGGAGGGCGGGGTCGGCGAGCAGGCCGTCGGTCAGCGCACGGATCTCGTCGACGTCCTCGTCGAAGGCGGTGAGCGCCTCCAGCAGCGCGCGCATCGTCCTCGGGTTGTCCAGGCACACCGAGGCCAGTTCCAGCAGGAAGTAGTGCGCCACGTCGTACTCCCGGACCGGCGGAGGGGTGCCGAGCTCCTTGGCCATGAGCCGCAGGCACAGCGCCCTGGAGCCGCGCTCCTGTAAGCTCGCACACCTGCCCAAGGCTTCCGCAAACTCCCGTACGAGTCCGAGACCGCCGCCCCCGTAGGCAGTCATCTCTCATCCCTTCGTGGCCGTGCACTCTTCCACAGCCCTCGACCCGGGCCAAGCGATTCGGGTGAACGCCCGGCAACTGTTCATCTTCCCGACTCACTTGCCGATTACATGAGTTGATGGTCAGTCAGGTACTGCCGCACCTCCTCGACCGCCGGGGTCCCGGGCCACAGCGCGTCCAGTGCCTCCATCAGCGGCTCCCACCCCCGCGCCGACTCGCAGGTCCGCAGCAGCGACAGCGCTTCCAGACGGACGCTGTGCTGGCGGCTGGTGAGGACGCCGATGCCGGGCAGGGCGTCCAGGAGCTGCTGCCAGGCGGCGGGCGCGCCGATGCCCGGCACCTCCAGCAACAGGGTCGCCAGCTCGCCCAGTTGGCGCGTGGACAGGGCAGGCGTCCGGGGTGCCCGCGCCGGGGCGTCGAGGGAGGCCAGCAGTTCGAAGGCGAACGCGGCCGCGTGGCGCGCGGCGACCGGCTGCCAGTGGCGGTCGTGGGCCGCGTCCTTGTCGCCCAGCAGGTCGGACACGCCCCGGACGACGAGGGCCTGGACCCCGGGGTTGGCCCGGGCGGCCGTGAGCAGGCCGAGTCCTTCCGTCTCCACGGCCAGCGCGTCGCCCGCCACCTCGCCGAGCAGCCTGCCGGACGCCGACTCGGTGTGCGCCACCACCTTCGAACCGGCGGCCAGTGCGCCGACGTACGCGGCCGGGGGTTCCCCGGGCGGCGGCGCGATCCGCCGCTGCCAGCGCCGGTCGGCCGCGACCAGCCGGGCCCGCTGCACCAGGGCGAAACTCGACGGCCAGGACTTGATCCGGGGCCGGAAGGCCTCCCGTTCGTCCCGGCCGCCCTCGTAGCCGTAGACGGTGTCCGCCACGACCACGTCCCCGAGCCGCGCGTCCTTGCGTCCGCCCGCGACCCCCACGAGGAGCAGCACCGGGGGACGCAGCCGGGCCACCGCGCGTTCGGCCAGCACCGCCGCCAGCTCGTTGCCGGGACCCGCCAGCTGCACCCCTACGGTGAGCCGGCCGTGCCGTCCGGCGAAGTGGCCGATCTCGTGGACGGCGCCGTCGGCCGTGCGCCTGTCGCGGCCGGGCCCGAGATGGCCGACCACGGCCCGGTACTCGCACTCGATCGCCGTCAGCACGAACGCGTCGACCTTCTCCGCCCGCACAGACCCCCCTCCCCATGCCCGGATCCCCCATGGTGGGGTATCCGGGCGGCCAGGGGGAACCGTCCGGGAGGCGGGCGCTCGTCCGCCGAGGTGGCGGGACGTCCGACGTCTAGACTTTCCCGGCAACGGCCGAGGCTCCGCCAGAAACCGAAGGGTGCGCAACGTCTTGATACGGATCGACGCAGTCACCAAGCGATATCCGGACGGCACGGTGGCCGTCGACCGGCTGTCCCTCGACGTCCCGGACCGCGCGATCACCGTCCTGGTCGGCCCATCGGGCTGCGGCAAGACCACGACGCTGCGGATGATCAACCGGATGGTCGAGCCCACCGAGGGCAGCATCCTCCTCGACGGCGAGGACATCCGGCGCCAGCCGGTCAACACCCTGCGCCGCTCGATGGGGTACGTCATCCAGAACGCCGGTCTCTTCCAGCACCGCACCATCGTCGACAACATCGCCACCGTGCCCCGCCTGCTCGGCTGGAACAAGCGGAAGGCCCGGGACCGGGCGGCGGAACTGATGGAGCGGGTCGGGCTCGACACCGCGCTCGCCAAGCGGTACCCCTACCAGCTCTCCGGCGGCCAGCAGCAGCGGGTCGGCGTGGCCCGCGCCCTCGCCGCCGATCCGCCGGTGCTGCTGATGGACGAGCCCTTCTCCGCCGTCGACCCGGTCGTGCGCAAGGGGCTGCAGGACGAACTGCTGCGCATCCAGAACGAACTGGGCAAGACCATCGTCTTCGTCACCCATGACATCGACGAGGCGATCAAGCTGGGCACGACGGTCGCCGTACTGCGCACCGGCGGCAGGCTCGCCCAGTTCGCCCCGCCCGCCGAGCTGCTCACCGCCCCCGCCGACCCGTTCGTGGAGGACTTCCTCGGCGCCGACCGGGGCATCCGCCGGCTGTCCTTCTTCTCCTCCGCCGGACTCGAGCTGCAGACCGGGCCCGTCGTCCCGCTCGACGCGGACGCCGGGCGGCTGGCCTCCGGCGGCGCCGCCCCCTACCTCCTCGTGACGGACTCCGACGGCAGACCGCTCGGCTGGGGCGCGCCGGAGGAGCTCACCGCCGGGCGGATCGACCGGGACCGGCTGCTGCCCTACGGGAGGCCGTTCGTGCCCGGCACCGACTCGCTGCGCACCGCGCTCGACGGTGCCGTCCTGTCGCCGTCCGGCTGGGCCGTGGCGGTGGACGGCGACGGCCGCGCCGTCGGCGTCGTGTCCCAGCAGGTCATCGGCGAGGCGATTCGCTCCGCCCACACCGAGGACCGCCAGGACGCGAAGGCCGCGCGATGAACGGCTTCTTCGACATCCCGAGCGACCTCCAGTACAGCTGGTTCGGCCTGATCGGGCTGCACCTGCGCGAGGCGCTGCTGCCGGTGCTGGCCGGGCTGCTCGTGGCGCTGCCCGTGGCCCAGCTCTGCGTGCGGTTCCGCTGGCTGTACGCGCCCGTGTTCGGTGTGACCACCGTGCTCTACGCCGTCCCGTCGCTGGCGTTCTTCGTGCTCCTCATCGACTACACCGGCATGACCGAGACCACGGTGATGATCCCGCTGGCCGTGTACAGCCTGGTGGTGCTGGTGCCCGCGATCGTGGACGGCGTCCGCTCGGTGCCGCCGGAGACGCTCGCCGCCGCCACCGCCATGGGGCTGGGACCCGTACGGCGTTATCTCCAGGTGCAGTTGCCCATCGCCGTGCCGGCCATCTTCGCGGGCCTTCGGGTCGCGGCCGTGTCGAGCATCTCCCTGGTGAGCATCGGCATGCTGATCGGCAACCAGGGCGCCCTCGGCAACCTGCTCAACGACGCGCAGATCTACCACCGGCCCCCACTGGCCGTGAACTCCGTGCTGACCACCGCGGTGCTGGGCATCCTCGTCGACGCGGCGCTGGTCCTGGTCCGTAACCTGCTGACCCCCTGGATGCCGCGGAAGGGCGCCGCCCGGTGAACGTACTCGACTTCGCCCACGCCTTCTTCGGCGACGCCGCCCACTGGCACGGCCAGGACGGCATCCCCACCCGGGTCGGCGAGCACATCCTGTACTGCCTGGAGGCCGTCGGGATCGCCGCCGCGATCGGGCTGCCGGTCGGCCTGGTCACAGGCCATCACGGGCGGGGCGGCAACGCCCTCGCCTCCATCGCCACCGCGGCCCGGGCGCTGCCCACCTTCGGCCTGCTGGTGCTGATGTTCACCTGGTTCGGGTTCGGTCTGCTGCCGGTCATGATCCCGCTGGTGGCGCTCGCCGTCCCGCCGATCCTCGTCACCTCCTACGAGGCGGTGCGCTCCGTCGACCCGCCCCCGGTGGACGCAGCGCGGGGCATGGGGATGGCCGAGACGCGCATCCTGTTCCAGGTGGAACTCCCGGTGGCGCTGCCGCTGATCCTCAGCGGCCTGCGGACGGCGGCTATCCAGGTCGTCTCCACGGCCACCATCGCCGCCTACGTCAGCTTCGGCGGCCTGGGCCGGTACATCATCGACGGCCTCGCGCAGAGGGACTACGAGAAGGTGGTCGGCGGCGCCACCCTGGTCGTCGGGATGGCGCTGGCGACCCTGGGGGTGTTCTGGGCCGTGTCCCGGATCGCGGTCTCGCCGGGGGTGCGCAGGAGCGGCTGAGCCGACGGCCCGTCACCTTGCGCCGCCGGCCGGTCGCGGATCGAAGCCAATCGGTGACCCGGGATCGCTTGACTGGGTCGGAACCGGCTGGATTGGATCGGTGGGTGACTTCCACCAACCGCATCAGCAGGTCCATCCGGAGGAACCGAGGCGCGGCCGTTGTCGCCCTCGCGGCGGCGACGGCGCTGCTGGCGGGATGCAACTCCTCCGGCGGCAAGGCCGACAATCCCCTGACGGACAGCAACGCGAGCGGCGACAGCGTCGTCGTCGGATCCAACAACTTCGCCGAGAGCATCCTGCTCGCGGACATCTACGGCGAGGCACTCAAGGCCAAGGGCATCAAGGTCACTTACAAGCCGAACATCGGCAGCCGGGAGACCACCTACGGTCTGCTCAAGAACGGCTCCGTCACCGTGCTGCCCGAGTACAACGGCGCGCTGCTCGCCTACCTGGACCAGAAGGCCGCCCCGAAGACGCTGGCGGAGACCACGTCGGCCATCGAGGCCAAGCTGCACTCGAAGCTGACGCTGCTGAAGCCCTCGCCCGCCGAGGACAAGGACTCGATCACGGTCAACGCGGCCACCGCCAAGAAGTACGGGCTCGACGGGAAGTCCTCGATCGCCGACCTGAAGGACGTGGCGAAGGACCTGGCCATCGGCGCCGCGCCGGAGTTCCAGACCCGTCAGCAGGGGCTGGTGGGCCTGAAGTCCGTGTACGGGCTCGAGTTCAAGTCCTTCAAGGCGCTGGACGCCGGAGGCCCGCTCACCCAGGCGGCGCTGACGAAGAACGCCGTGCAGGTCGCGGACATCTTCACCACGGACCCGGCCATCGCCAAGGAGAAGTTCGTCGTCCTGCAGGACCCGAAGAACCTCTTCGGCTTCCAGAACGTCCAGCCGCTCGTCCGCAAGGGCGCGCTGTCGCAGAAGGGCGCCGACGCGCTGAACGCCGTCTCCGCCAAGCTGGACACGGCGACGCTGCTGGATCTGGACACCCAGGTGCAGTCGCAGAAGAAGGACCCGCTGGACGTGGCCAAGGCCTGGCTGGACTCGGCGGGCCTGAGCTGACCCCCGGACGCCGGGGCCCCGCCGCTAGACGGGTTCCCCGGACGTCCGCACCGGTTCGCCGGTTTCCTGGGCCGTCGCCGCCCGTGCCTGCGCACGGCGCCGGCGGCGGCTCACCCTGGGCGGCTGGTCGGGCAGCCAGCCGAAGGTGAGGCAACTGCCGACGGCGCCGAGGAGCAGGCCGACGAGGAAGCCGCCGAGGTTCGAGGTGAGCCAGCTCCCCAGGGACAGCAGGATCCCGGTCAGGGAGTAGAACAGGCGCTGGCCCGGGCTGAAGAGGATCAGCAGCCCGCAGATGATCATCAGCACCGGCAGCAGATAACCCGCGAGGCCCTGCATGCCGATGTGCAGGATCACCGGCAGCGGCGCCTTCATGGTCACCAGGATCTCGGCGCCGCCCAGCACCAGCAGCAGGCCGCCCGCGAACGGCCGGCGCCCCCTCCACTGCCGGAACCGGTTCACCGGGGGCAGCCGTCGCCGTCGAACCGCATGTGCAGGTTCGGCAGCTTGAACACGGCGGCGGTGGCCGCGTAGTTGTGCTGGTAGAGGTCGGTGATGACGACCTTGTCGGCCTGCTGGCCGTAGACGCCCTTGGGGCCCTGGACGTCCGCCTTGTCGAAGGTGCTGGCGTCCCGGCCGATCTCGATGCCGTTGAACGTGGCGTTGCCCTTGATGTCGTCGGAGTCGATGGCCAGGTTGGTCACGCCGACCGGCTTGGCGCCGCCGCCGGCCGTGAGGACGAGCTGGATGCCGCCGAGGTCGACGCTCTGGCAGAGGTTGGTCAGGGTGCCGTTCTTCACCACCGAGGTGACGACCAGCTCCTGGCCGCCGGTGTCCCCCTGGTTCGGGCTGTCCTCGATCATGTTGTCCAGCGCGCCGAACTGCTCGAACCCGGTGCCCTCCAGCTTGTCCGCGGTGACCACGAACGGCATGCCGGAGATGGCGAACTGCACGCCCAGCGCGCCCTGCGCGGTCAGCACCGCGAGGCCGGCGGCGACCAGGGTGGCCGGCACCGCCATCATCGCGGCCCGGCGTGCCCGGACCCGGCCCCGCCCGGAGGCGCCGGGCACTTCGGGGGAACCGCTTGCGTCGTGCTCGGGGGTGTTGCCGGCGGACGAGAAGTCCGGTGACGAGGCCATGTCTGCTCCCATGGGCGTGGATCGATTGCGGATCGGGCTCCAGTGGTGCGGTGTCCTGGCGCGGACCGGGCTGTCGCGCGCACGCCTCCTCGCACTCCCGGCGGATGCAAGGGCTCTCTCGTTACGCGTCAGTAGCCTTCTCGGAAGTTACCGCCGGTTACTTTGAAGGGTCAAGGGAGTTGTGAAAATAGGGTGTCGGCGCTGCGATCGTACGGCAACTGTCGTTCTCACCCTTGACGTTGACGGTTCATCAGGTCTAAAACTCTGCCTGGTTTCCCCTGGATCCGTGGCGCCGGATCCGCCGAGCGGCGTCGGCCGCGTTCCCGGCCCTTCTGATGCACCGCTCCGCCCGGCACCGCGCCGGGCACGGTACGCACCACCGCTCTTCGCGCCCTGCCCCGTCCTGTCCCGCCGCGTCCGGGTGTTCACCGTCCGGTCCGGCCGGCAGGCCGCTTCCCCCCGGCCCCGCGCCGGTTCCACCGGCCGGCTGCCGCTGCCGGTCCGTCACGTACGGAGAAGGCGTCACGGACCGGCAACGGCGGCCGACCGCAGGGGCGTCACGTCCCGGCAGGCCGCCCGTCCCCCGACCCATCGACGGCACCCCAACCCCCCACCCCCGCCCCACCTCACCCCCACTCGAGAAGAGAGGCACCCGCATGCGTACACGCACCCTCCTCGCCTTAGCCGGAGCGGCCACCGCGCTCACCGTCGCCACCGCCGTCCCGTCCTCGGCGGCGGCCGGCGCCGTCCTGACCAAGGGCAGCGTCGGCGGCACCGCCGTCGGGGTCGGCGACACCCTGACCGCGCCGCTGGCCTCCGGCACCACCGCCACCCTGTACTCCAGCGCGACCGGCACCAGCGGCGTGAGCTGCAAGACCTCCCAGTTCACCGCCAAGGTCACCAGCAACCCGGCCGCCCCCGGCACGGCCACCGAGTCGGTCACCGGGCACACCTTCGGCGCGAGCAGCTGCACCAGCAACGTCACCGGCGTGCTCGGCGTCAGCAGCATCGTGATCGACAACCTGCCCTACACCGCGACGGTCACCTCGGCCGGCGCCCTCACGGTCACCCCGCCCAGCGGCAGCACCATCCAGACCACGGTCAAGCTGAACACCCTGCTCGGCACCGTCACCTGCGTCTACCGGGCCCCGAGCCTGGCCGGCACGGCCAGCAACACCGACAGCAGCATCTCCTTCACCAACCAGCAGTTCACCAAGTTCTCCGGCTCGACCCTGTGCTTCTCCAACGGGTACTTCACCGCCAAGTACGCCCCCGTCACCGACGCCGGCACCCGGGTCTACGTGAACTGAGGGCCGTCCGGCGGACGTTCAGCGCCGCCGTAGCCGCGGGACCAGCACCGCGCCCGCGACGAGCACAAGCACCGCGGCGGCGCCGCCCGCCGCCAACGGAGCCGAGGGGCCCGCGTCCGCGCGGGTCGCCTCGGCCACCGGCGTGCCGTCACCCGCGCCGGCCGGCCGTGCGCCGCCCGGGGCCGCGGCGTGAGCGGACGCCGTAGCCGAGGGCCTGACATCCGGCGTCCGGCCGGGCCGCGCGCTCGCCGGTGAAGGCGGGGCCGTGGCCGTCCGGGTGGCCGCCGCCGCGCTTGCCCGCCGCGGGAAGACCACGTCGGAGCACGAGTAGTAGGTGTCCGGAGTGCTGCTGTTCTGCCAGACGGTGTACAGCACCTGACGCCCCGTCCGGTCCTTCGGCAGGGTGGCCCGGAGGTGGTACGCCCCGTTCGTCAGCGGTGGGTCCTTGACCTCCGCGAAGGGCCGCGAGGGCAGATCGGACCAGGCCAGCGGCTTGAGCGGGTCGTATCCGGGCCGGGTGAGGTACAGCCGGAAGGTCCCGGCGTGCGCGATCGTCGAGGCGTACGTCATCGTCAGCCGGCCGCCCGGAGTGAGCCGGGTCGCCGGCCAGTCCGACCTGGCCAGGTCCAGCCCCCGGTAGGCGGGCAGGTTCCCGCTGCACAGCCTGCCGTCGGGGATCACCTGCCGGTCCCGGCCGGCCACGCCCGCCACCCGCAGGTCGTCCCACGCGGTGAACGGGCCGCCGTTCGCGGCGACCGCCGCCCCGCACGCCGCGGACCGGTTCGCGGCGCCGCCCTCGGGGGAGCAGGCGTACACACGGCTGACCGGGTCCGTGGGGGCTCCGTGTGCCTGGGCGGATCCCGCCACCCACGGCAGCAGCAGGAGCGGGGCCGCCGCGGCGGCCGCCGTGACGCTCAGGCGGGCGGTCGTCCTGGTCATCGGGGAGGTCTCCTCGGCGGGCACGGGAACGAGGTCTGCCGTGTCCAGTACGGGAGACGGCCCGGCCGCGTTCAGCACAGACCGCTTGGGCTGTTTCGGTGCCCGCTCCGCCTCTCGGGGGTACCGCGGACCGGCCGGCCCGCCGCCGACCGCCCGACCCTGTCGCACCTGGCGTCCACTTGGCTTCCGGGAACCGTCGAAGCGGCGGAACAGTCGCTCAACGACGGAAAACGTTTGCGGAACGCAAGGGGCGCCCGAGGGGCGCGCACAGGGCGCGAACCGTCTTCGGCAAAGTTCTGTCAGGTCGACTCCCTTGGCCGCCGGGTGAGTTATCGTGTGCGTGGGGTCAAAACAAACCGCGTGTCCCGTTCGGTCGAGCCGCGAGGAGGGGTCATTCGATGGCGAGGCAGTTACGTGCTGAGCAGACACGGGCGACGATCATCACTGCCGCCGCCGACCTGTTCGACCGGCAGGGCTACGAGTGCACCAGCCTGAGCGACATCGTCGGGCACGCGAAGGTCACCAAGGGGGCGCTCTACTTCCACTTCGCCGCCAAGGAGGACCTCGCGCACGCCATCCTGGATCTGCAGTCCAGGGCCGCGCAGAAGGTGGTCGACGACGTCGAGGGCCGCGGGTACTCCTCGCTGGAGTCCCTGATGCGCGCCACGTTCGCCGTGGCCCGGCTCGCCGTCGAGGACCCGGTGCCGCGCGCCGGACTGCGCCTGGCCACCACGGACGTGCCCGTGCGGCCGCCGATGCGGCATCCGTTCAACGAGTGGCTGGAGTTCGCCGGCCGCAAGTTCACCGGCGCCGTCCGTGAGGCGGATGTGCACTCCGAGATAGACGTGGGCGTCGTCGCGCACTCCCTCGTCTGCTTCTTCATCGGCACCCGGGTCGCCGGCCGTTCCCTCGAACCGGTCGGACGGCTGCCCCGGCGGGTGGCCGAGATGTGGTACCTCATGATCCGGGGCGTGGTGCCGGTGCACCGCCGCCCCCGCTACCTCACCCTCGCCACGCAGCTCGAGCGGGAGATCAGAATCGGCTGACCCGCGGGATACGGTGGCGGGCATGCCCGAGACACCCGCCGCGCCCGTGCTCCTCGCGAACGAACCCGGCTCCTTCCCGCACAGCGTGCTGGCCGAGCGGCACCCCGCGATCATCCAGCGGGTCCGGGACGCCTTCCCCTACGGTCCCGGGCAGCACCGGGCGCTGGACGCCCTGCTGAAGAGCTGCGTCGACGGCGTGATCGAACCGCTGCCCGAGGACGCGGAAGACCTGGAGCGGTGGCGTGCCTGGGGTCTGGACGACCACGTGGCACGGTCCTGGTTCGACGTGCCGTGGCTGTGGTCCGAGAGCTACTTCTACCGCCTGCTGCTGGAGGCCGTCGGCTACTTCGGCCCCGGCGCCTGGCAGGGCGTCGACCCGTTCCGCCCGTTCAAGCGCGCCGAACTCGACGCCCCGGAGACCGGTGCGGAACTGGCCGCGCTCGACGCGCTCCGCGACCGGCCGGAACCGGACCGGGCCCACGCCCTGCTGCACGGCTCCCTCTGGGGCAACCGCGCCGACCTCGGCTTCCGGCTCTCCGCCGGCGGTGCCGAGACCGCCGGACCGGCGCCCGCCCTGGTCGCCGACGACAGCGGGACCCTGTGGTCGCTGCTGCCGCCCTCCGGCACCGGCACGCTCTGCCTGGTCGCCGACAACGCGGGCCGCGAACTCGTCCCCGACCTGCTGCTCGTCGCCCACCTGCTCGGCGCGGGCCGGATCGCCAGGGCGGTGCTCCACGTGAAGCCGTACCCCTACTACGTCTCCGACGCCACCACCGCCGACGTGGTCGACGCCCTGCGGCGGCTCGTCGCGGCGCCCGGAGCGGCGGGGGAGTACGGGCGGCTGCTCTGGACGGCCATGGCCGACGGGCGGGTCACGGTACGCGCCCACCCCTTCGCCGCCGCCCCGCTGCCGTTCGCGGACCTGCCGGACGACCTGCGGGCCGAGTTCGGCCGGGCCACCCTGACCGTCGTCAAGGGCGACCTCAACTACCGGCGCCTGGTGGGCGACCGGCGGTGGCCGCCCACCACCTCCTTCCAGGAGGTGACCGCCGGCTTCCCCGGACCGGTCGCCGCCCTGCGGACCCTGAAGTCCGACGTGATCACCGGTCTCACCGAGGACGCCGAGGCGGCGCTGGTCGCCGCCGAGGGGCAGCGCTGGCGCACCGCGGGCACCCACGCGCTGATCCAGGTGAACGCCTCAGGCCAGGCGCACCGGCAGTGACTTGACGCCGTTGATGAAGTTGGACACCAGCCGGCGGGCCGGGCCGGCCGGCCGCGGGCACGGCAGTGCGCGCAGCACCTCCTCGTGCAGCAGCCGCAGTTGCAGCCGGGCGAAGTGGGCGCCCAGGCAGACGTGCGGACCGTCGCCGAAGGAGACGTGCGGATTGGGCGTCCGGGCCAGGTCCAGCCGGCCGGGGCCGGCGAAGACCCGCTCGTCGCGGTTGGCGGAGGCGTGGAACACCACCACCTTGTCGCCCCCGCGGATCCGGCGGCCCGCCAGCTCGGTGTCCCGCGCGGCCGTCCGCCGGAAGGTCAGCACGGGCGGGTGCCAGCGCAGCAACTCCTCCACCGCCGGGCCGAGTTCCAGCTCCCCGGCGCGCAGCCGCCGGTAGGCGTCCGGATGCTCCAGCAGCGCCAGCAGCCCGCCGGGGGCCGCGCCGCGCACGGTGTCGTTGCCCGCGACGGTGAGCAGGAAGAAGAACATCTCCAGCTCGGCTCCCGCGAGACCCTCGTCGTGCGCGAGGGTCGTCAGGATGTCGTCGGCGGGGAACCGCCGCTTGTGCGCGGCCAGTTCCCGGGCGTAGCCGAACATGTCCCGCAGCGCGGCCGGTGACCGCGGGTTCACCGGTCGGCCCGTGCCGTCCAGCACCGGGGCGGCGGCCTCGTCCGGGTCCTGGTAGCCGATGACCCGCCGCGTCCAGTGCAGCAGCAGGCCCCGGTCGCCCTCCGGAACGCCCAGCAGATCGGCCAGGTTGAGCAGCGCGTACTCGTCGGTGACGGCGGCCACCAGGTCGACCGTGCCGTCGCCCGCGCGCGCCTGCCCGGCCGCCCGCGCGAGCAGCGTGCGCGCCCGCTCACGCGCGACCGCCGCGAACCGGTCGACGCGGCCCGGCGTGAACGCCCGGCTCACCAGGCGCCGCAGCCGGCCGTGGTCCGGCGGGTCCTGGTTGAGCATCATGCGCCGGATGAACGGCAGGTCCTCCGGGTCGGGGTCCCTGATCTGGGTGGCGCCGAGGTGCGAGGAGAAGACCGCCGCGTCCTTGAGCACGCGCACCACGTCGGCGTGCCGGGTCACCGCCCAGAAGCCGGGACCGGCCGGCCAGCCCAGCACCTCGGGCTCCTCCTGCCAGGCCACCGGGTGGTGGTCGCGCAGCACCCGGTAGTCGGCGTACGGCACCCCGTCGGCGTACCGGCGCGGGTCGAAGACGTCGGGCACCGGCGGGGCCTCGCGCACGCTCACGCCGGCCCGCCCCCGTCCGCTCGCGGCAAGGTCGTCACGCTCCTACCGTGGCCCGCGCGCGGGCGTCCGGCAAGAGCACCGACGGGCGCGACGGCGCACACCGGGACCGGGGGCGGCCAACACCGTCACCGTCCACGTCAGTTGTCCCTTTCCATGGCATTTCACGCGATGGTGTGATCATGCGCCGCGTTCCGGATGCCCCCGACGGGCGCCGGGTAGGGCCCCGCCATGACGCAGCCGTTCGAACTCCCGCACTTCTACATGCCGTATCCGGCGCGGCTCAACCCGCACCTCGACGAGGCGCGCGCCCACTCGACCGGGTGGGCGCGCGAGATGGGCATGCTGGAGGGCTCCGGGGTCTGGGACCAGGCCGACCTGGAGGCGCACGACTACGGGCTCCTGTGCGCCTACACCCACCCCGACTGCGACGGGCCGGCCCTCTCGCTGGTCACCGACTGGTACGTGTGGGTGTTCTTCTTCGACGACCACTTCCTGGACATGTACAAACGCACCCAGGACCGCGCCGCCGGCAAGGCCCACCTGGACCGCCTGCCCCTGTTCATGCCGCTCGACCCGGCCGCGCCCGTGCCGGAGCCGGAGAACCCGGTCGAGGCGGGCCTGGCCGACCTGTGGCGGCGCACGGTCCCGTCGATGTCCGTCGACTGGCGCCGCCGCTTCTCCGTGGCCACCGAGCACCTGCTCAACGAGTCCCTGTGGGAGCTGTCCAACATCAACGAGGGGCGGATCGCCAACCCGGTCGAGTACATCGAGATGCGCCGCAAGGTGGGCGGCGCCCCCTGGTCGGCGGGCCTGGTGGAGTACGCCACCGCCGAGGTGCCCGCCGCCGTCGCCGGCACCCGGCCGCTCAGGGTGCTCATGGAGACCTTCTCCGACGCGGTCCACCTGCGCAACGACCTCTTCTCCTACCAGCGGGAGGTCGAGGACGAGGGCGAGAACAGCAACGGCGTCCTCGTGCTGGAGAACTTCTTCGGCTGCACCACCCAGGAGGCCGCCGACACCGTCAACGACATCCTCACCTCCCGGCTGCACCAGTTCGAGCACACCGCGCTCACCGAAGTGCCCGCCGTGGCCCTGGAGAAGGGACTCGCGCCCGGCGAGGCCGCCGCGGTCGCCGCCTACGCCAAGGGCCTGCAGGACTGGCAGTCCGGCGGCCACGAATGGCACCTGCGCTCCAGCCGCTACATGAACGAGGGCGCCCGCTCCAACTCCCCCTGTCAGCCGCCCAGCGGCCCCGGGGCCTTCGCCGCCGACGTCGGCGCGCTGCTCGCCGCGGCCGCGGCGGAACGCCTGCGCGCGTACGCGCACGTGCCCTACCAGAAGGTCGGCCCGTCCCGGCTGCCCGACTTCCACATGCCGTACGAGCTGGCGCTGAGCCCCCATCTGGACACCGCCCGCCGCAATCTCGTCACCTGGTCGCACCGTACGGGCATCCTCGCCGAGGGCGTCTGGGACGAGGACAAGCTCGCCGCCTACGACCTCGCGCTCTGCTCCGCCGGCCTCGATCCGGACGCCACCCCGGAGGCCCTCGACCTCAGCGCCCAGTGGCTCGCCTGGGGCACCTACGGCGACGACTACTACCCCCTGGTGTACGGCCACCGCCGGGACCTGGCCGCCGCCCGGCTGACCACGGCGCGGCTCTCCGCGTGCATGCCGGTCGAGGGCGGACCCGGCGTCGTCCCGGCGAGCGCCATGGAGCGCGGTCTGACCGACCTGTGGGCGCGCACGACCGCGTCCATGACGCCGGACCAGCGGCGCACCTTCAAGGCGGCGGTCGACGCGATGACCGAGAGCTGGGTGTGGGAACTGTCCAACCAGGCGCAGCACCGCGTCCCCGACCCGGTCGACTACCTGGAGATGCGGCGCTCGACCTTCGGCTCCGACCTCACCCTGAGCCTGTGCCGCATGGGCCACGGCCCGGCGATCCCGCCCGAGGTCTACCGCAGCGGGCCGGTGCGCTCACTGGAGAACGCCGCCGTCGACTACGCCTGCCTCCTCAACGACGTCTTCTCGTACCAGAAGGAGATCGAGTACGAGGGCGAGATCCACAACGCGGTGCTCGTGGTGCAGAACTTCTTCGGCGTCGGCTACCCGGCCGCGCTCGGCGTCGTCCACGACCTGACGACGCAGCGCATGCGGCAGTTCGAGCACATCGTCGCGCACGAACTGCCGGTCCTGTACGAGGACTTCGAGCTGTCCGCCGAGGCGCGCGCGGCCATGGACGGCTATGTCCTGGACCTGCAGAACTGGATGGCGGGCATCCTGAACTGGCACCGGGAGGTGGACCGGTACAAGGCCGAGTGGCTCGGCAGCCGCGCCCACGGCTTCCTGCCGGGCCGGGCCCCCGGCGTGCCGGCGCTGTCCCCGGGCTGACCGGCCGGGCGCGGCCACCGGCCGGGCACGACGGCGGGCCGGGCCGGCCCGCCGTCACACCGTCCGGACGGCCGTCCGTGCGGCCCGCGCGCCCGGCGGGCGGGGGTCCGCGCACCGGTCCGTGAGACTGCCACGCGCCGGGCAGTCTCACTCTTTCGTGGCTCGTCACGGCCGGGCGCCCCGGGTAGGCACCATCCGGAGGCGAGTGAACCATGGAACAGACAGCGTTGCGGCCCAGGCCGATGCCCGGCCGGGAGCGGCGGGCGGACACCGCGGCGGACCCCGTCGCCAGGCGGCCGCACGCCGGGAACCGGCGCGGCCGGCGGCTCAGGACCCTGCTGCTCGGACTGCTGGCCGGGACCGTCCTGCTGCTCTGCGGGGCGGTCGTCGGCACGGTGGGCGCCACCGTGGCCGGCCTGGGCCGGCCGGCCGAGCCGCGCCGGCAGGCCGCCCCGGAGCCCGGCCACCCGGCCGCCCCCGCACCCGCCGGCCGCCAGGCGGCCTCCGCCCCGCCGGGCCCCGCCGACTTCAGGACCGGAGCGACGCTGGGCGTGGAGGCCGTGGACGCCGAGAAGGCGGGCGCGCTCGTGACCGGCGTCCATGTGCCCGGCCCCGGCTACACGGCGGGCCTGGTCCGCGGCGACGTCCTGCTGCGGGTCGGCGCCGCGCGCGTGGACACCGCCGCCGACCTGGCCCAGGCGGTGGCCCGGACCCGGCCCGGCACCCCGGTCACCCTCACCGTGCGCCACAGCGGCGGCGGCTACCAGCAGCTCACCGCGGTACCGGGGGTGGTGACCTGACGGGGCACGCGTGCGCGGACTTCGCGATCGGCTCGCGCCGCCCGGTCCGGCCGGGCAGGATGCTGCCCGGAACCGCTTCGCACCCTCACCCCGAACGCGCTCGGAGGCCCGGATGACCGGCAGTACGCCCGCGCCCTTCACCGCCGACGACTACAGGGCCCGCATGGAGCGCGCCGCGCGCTCCGCCGCCGACGCCGGCCTCGCCGGACTGCTCGTCGCACCCGGCCCTGACATGGTCTGGCTGACCGGCTACACGCCCACCGCGGTCACCGAGCGGCTCACCGTGCTCGTGCTCACCCCCGGACGCGACCCCGTGCTCGTCGTGCCCACCCTGGAGGCGCCGGACGCCGAACGGGCGCCCGCCGCGTCCGCGCTCACCCTGCGCGACTGGACCGACGCCAAGGACCCGTACGCCGTGACCGCCGGCCTCCTTCAGGACCACGGCCGCCTCGGCATCAGCGACAACACCTGGGCGATGCACCTGCTGGGCCTGCAGCGCATCCTGCCCGGCACCTCCTACGCCGCCCTCACCGACGCCCTGCCCATGCTGCGCGCCGTCAAGGACGCCGCCGAGCTGGAACTCCTGGCGGCCGCCGGAGCCGCCGCGGACCAGGCGTTCGAGGAGATCCGGAACATGCCGTTCGCCGGCCGCCGCGAGTCCGACGTCGGCCACGACCTCGCCGGTCTGCTGCGCCGATTCGGGCACTCCCAGGTCGACTTCACCATCGTCGGCTCCGGCCCCAACGGCGCCAACCCCCACCACGAGGTCGGCGACCGCGTCATCCGGCGGGGCGACATGGTCGTCCTCGACTTCGGCGGCCTCAAGGACGGCTACGGCTCGGACACCACCCGCACGGTGCACGTCGGCGAGCCGACCGAGGAGGAGCGCCGGGTCCACGACGTCGTCCGCGCCGCGCAGGAGGCCGGCTTCCGTGCCGTGCGGCCGGGGGCGGCCTGCCAGGAGGTCGACCGCGCCGCCCGTGCGGTCATCGCCGACGCCGGGTACGGCGAGTACTTCATCCACCGCACCGGGCACGGCATCGGCGTCACCACGCACGAGCCGCCGTACATGATCGAGGGTGAGGAACAGCCCCTGGTGCCCGGCATGTGCTTCTCCGTGGAGCCCGGCGTCTACCTGCCCGGCCGCTTCGGCGTGCGCATCGAGGACATCGTCACGGTGACCGAGGACGGCGGCCGGCGCCTCAACAACACCACCCGTGAGATGGTCGTGGTGGACTGAGGCCACCGGGAGACAAACCCTCGACGACGGATCGGAAACGGCTGCGCGCGACCCATGACCCAGGCACCGACACCCACCGCGGACACCGTCCGCCGACTGGTCCGTTCACTGCTCCACGACGGCGACGGCGGGGACGGCGACATGACCGGGGGACCGGACGTCCGTCCCGTCGGCGAAGGCCACGAGCACACCTGGTGGGTCGGCACCCGCCACGTGCTGCGCCTCGCCCCCGACCGGGAGGCCTCCGAGCGCCGCCGCCGGGAACTGCGCCTGCGCGACCTGGTCCGCCCGCACGTGCCCGTCACCGTCCCGGTCAGCGTCGCCCACGGCGACTGGGCGCCCGGCCTCGCCTGCACCCTCGACACGGTGGTGCCCGGCGGCACCGCCGACGAGCACGACGTCTCCGCCGTAGGCGAGGCAGACCTCGCCGGGCTGCTCGGCGGCCTGCGCGAGGTGCCGGTGCGGCGGGCCGAGGCGCTCGGAGTGCCGCACGGCGCCCCGCGCTCGCTGGACGCGCTGCGCCGCATGGCCGTGCAGGCGGCCGCGCGGCTCGCCCACGCCGACGAGTTCGACGCCACCCGGCTCCACCTCACTCCGCCCGGCGCCGCCCAGCTCGCCGCACGGCACGGCACCGAGGTGCTGACCCACCACGGCCTCATCGGCGAGCACGTGGTGGTCAGCGCCGATGGCCGGGTGCGCGGCGTGCTGGACTGGACCGAGGCGGTTCTCGGCGACCCCGCCGAGAACATCGCCGGGCTCGCCGTGGCCGTCGGCGCCCCGGCCGCCGTGCGCGCCGCCACCCTCGCCGGCTACGGCCCCCGTCCCTGCCTGCGGGGCCTGTGGCTCGCCCGCTGCGACACCGTCCTGCGGCTCGCCGGCCACCTGGAGGGCCGCGCCCCCGGCCCCCTGCCCCTGCTGCGCAGCCGGCTGCGGCGCGCCTGGGAGCCGATCCTGCTGGAGCGGGTGACCGAGTTCAAGGACGACGACACCGCGCCGTAGCCCCGGCCTCAGGGCTGGATCAGCACCACGCACGACTCCCCGGGCACCTGCAGCAGCCCGTCCGGGCCCGGGGCCCGCACCGGGTCCCACGCGGCGAGGACCTCCACCCGGCCGGTGCCCAGCGGGATCGCGGCCGGCTCCTTGCCCAGGTTCACCGCCACCCGGACGTCCCCGCGCCGGAACGCCAGCCAGCGGGCCTCGGCGTCGTGGGCCACCTTGGTGTCGGCGAGGTCGGGGTCGGTCAGGTCCGGCTGCTCCCGGCGCAGCGCGATCAGCCGCCGGTACCAGGCGAGCACGCGCGCGTGGGGCTCGCGGTCCGGCTCCGACCAGTCCAGGCAGGACCGCTCCCGGGTCGCCGGGTCCTGCGGGTCCGGCACGTCCTCCTCGGCCCAGCCGTGCTGCGCGAACTCCCGGCGCCTGCCCCGGCGCACCGCCTCGGCCAGCTCCGGGTCCGT
The DNA here is from genome assembly GCF_007176755.1 of Streptomyces sp. 1-11. Taxonomy (GTDB): domain Bacteria; phylum Actinomycetota; class Actinomycetes; order Streptomycetales; family Streptomycetaceae; genus Streptomyces. The sequence continues at coordinate 301,149 of NZ_BJTV01000004.1, read as the reverse complement.
GTGGTCGGTGAAGAACTGCCAGGGGGTGCCCGCCGCCCACTCCTCGCCCATGAACAGCATCGGCGTGAACGGCGCGGTCAGCGTGAGGGCGGCCGCGCAGGCCAGCAGGCCGGGGGAGAGGTGGGCGGCAAGCCGGTCCCCCTGCGCCCGGTTGCCGATCTGGTCGTGGGTCTGGCTGTAGCCCAGCAGCCGGTGCCCGGCCACCCGGGCGCGGTCCAGCGGCCGGCCGTGGACCCGCCCGCGGAAGCTCGAGTACGTCCCGTCGTGGAAGTATCCGCCGGTGAGCGTCTTGGCGAGGGCCGCGAAGGGGTCCCGCGCGAAGTCGGCGTAGTAGGCCTGGGACTCACCGGTCAGCGCGGTGTGCACGGCATGGTGGAAGTCGTCGTTCCACTGCGCGTGCAGCCCGAGGCCGTTCTCCGTGCGCGGGGTGATGAACCGCGGGTCGTTCAGGTCGGACTCGGCGATCAGCGACAGCGGGCGGCCCAGTTCGTCCGCGAGGCCGTCGACGGCGGCGGACAGCTCCTCCAGGAAGTGCCGCGCGCGCGTGTCGTGCAGGGCGTGCACGGCGTCCAGCCGCAGCCCGTCGATCCGGTAGTCCCGCAGCCACGCCAGCGCGCTGCCCACCAGGAACGCGCGCACCTCGTCCGAGCCGGGCGCGTCGAGGTTCACCGCCGAGCCCCACGGCGTGTGGTGGGTGTCGGTGAAGTACGGCCCGAACAGCGGCAGGTAGTTGCCGGACGGGCCCAGGTGGTTGTGCACGACGTCCAGGACCACGGCCAGACCGAGTTCGTGCGCCCGGTCCACGAACCGCTTCAGCGCTTCCGGGCCGCCGTACGGCTCGTGCACCGCCCACAGCGACACCCCCTCGTACCCCCAGCCGTGCCGCCCCGGGAACGGGCACAGCGGCATCAACTCCACGTGGGTGACGCCCAGTTCCACCAGGTGCTCCAGCCGGGCCGCGGCCGCGTCCAGAGTGCCCTCGCGGGTGAACGTGCCCACGTGCAGCTCGTAGAGCACCGCCCCCGGCAGCCCCCGCCCCGCCCACACGGCACGCCACGCGTATTGCCCGTGGTCGACGACCGCGCTCAGGCCGTCCGGGCCGTCCGGCTGCCGGCGCGAGCGCGGGTCGGGCAGCACCGGACCGTCGTCCAGCGCGAACCCGTACCGCGAGCCGTCCCGGGCCCTCGCCTGTCCCGACCACCAGCCGGCCCGCTGCGGATCGCGCTCCAACGCGCCTGTGGCGCCGTCGCAATGGAGCGTCACACGGTCTGCCTGCGGTGCCCACACCTCGAACTGCACGGACGGTTCCCCTTCGTCTGCTCACCGTGATGTAGTGCGTCCATCGTGCCGCCAAAGCGATCAATCCGCTCTCGAATCACGGCTTTCCCGGCGGATGTCGCGCGGGTACCCGTGCCCCGGCACCGTTTTCCCCGATTCTGGACACCGGGGGTTCACACCCCTGACAATCACCAGCGTGACGTCGTCCTTCGAGTTCCCCCTGCAACCCGCGCGGTTGTCCGACGCGGAGCGCGACAAGGCGCTGCGGGCGCTGCGGGACGGCGCCGCCATGGGCCGTCTCTCGCACGACACCTTCGTGCGCCGCATGGAACTGGCGCTCGCCGCCCGCGGCGCGGACGAACTCGCCGCCCTCACCGCCGACCTGCCCACCGAGAACCGCTTCTCGCGCGCGCTGTTCGGCACCGTCGAGGCCGTCTCCGGCTTCACCGTACGGCTGCGCCGGGCCTGGCAGGCCGAGCGGCTGCCCAAGCTGCTGCTGCCGCACCCGGCGGGCGGCCACCCGCTGCGCATCGGCCGCGATCCCGCCAACGGGCTGCGCCTGAACCACGACACCGTCTCCCGGGTGCACGCCGAGCTGCGCCACCAGGGCGGGGTGTGGATCCTCCGCGACCTCGGCTCCACCAACGGCACCACCGTCAACGGCCGCCGGGTGATCGGCGCCGTCGTGGTCCGCGTGGGCGACCAGGTCGCCTTCGGCCGGACCGCGTTCCGGCTGGCGGCGCACCGGGAGGCCTGACCGGCCCACGCCCGCGTCGTCCGCCCGCGCGGTTCCGTTCGGGTGAGCGGGGTGGGGAACACCGGCCGCCGTGCCGATGCACCGGACATGACCTACATCACCCGAGCGACCGCGGCGGCCGCCGCCGCCGTGCTGGCCGCCGCATGCCTCCTCGCCGCGGGACCGGCCCAGGCCGCCTCCCGCGCCACACCGTCCGGCGACTGGCTCCACCTCACCGTCACCCGCGGCGAGAGCCCCTCCGCCGAGTCCCACGGCACCCTGCTGCTGTGCGACCCGCCCCAGGGGCACCCGCACGCGGCCGACGCCTGCGCCGAACTGGCCGCCGCCGGCGGGGACATCGCGCGCATCCCGCAGAAGAACGTGTTCTGCCCGATGATCTTCGCCCCGGTGACCGCCCGGGCGCACGGGCAGTGGCAGGGGCGGCCCGTGCGGTTCCAGGAGACCTACACCAGCAAGTGCGTCATGAACGCGCGCACAGGTGCGGTCTTCGCCCTGGACGACTGACGGGGACCACAACCCGTCCGGTGGACCGCCGGGGCGCGGTCCGGCGCGCCCGCCCCCGCCCCGGTGGTGCCTCACCCGGTCCGCTCCCGGGCCTGCCGGGCCGCCACCAGAACCGTCCGCGACTGGTGCTCCACCTGATGCGCCAACGGCACCCAGCGGGCCTGGAAGCGCGCCGCGTAGGCCTCGCACCAGCAGGCGACGAGCCGCTCCAGGACGGGGGCCGCCCGGTCGTCCGTCTGCCGCAGCACCCGCAGCAGCATCGCCGCCGCCCGCAGCGGCAGCCGCCGCCCGAAGGCGTCCACACTGCCGACGTAGGCCATCGTCGTGCCGGCCGGCTGGGTCTGGACCCAGTCGGCCGCCAGCCCCGGCATCAGCTCCAGCACCCAGCGCGCGGCCCGCAGCAGCGGCCCGTCGGCGTCCCGCAGCCGGGGCAGCGCGTCCTCGAACACCCGCTCGATCTCCAGTGCGTCCCGCAGCAGCCGTGCCGCCAGCCGCCGCATCGCCGCGGCCGGCGCCGGGTGCGGCGCCGGGTCGCCCACCAGGTCGCTCGCCCACATCGGCACCTCCACCACGGCGGTCAGACCGCCGTAGCGGTGCGCGTGGTACCAGGTGCTGTGCCGGGCGTCGTCCGGCAGGCTCGGGTAGGCGACACCGCTCTCGGGGCCGGGCATCACATGCACCCCGGGCCCCGAGGCCGGCCAGCCCGCCGCGTCCGAGGCGCCCGTCTCCACTGGTATGTGCAGCTCGGCCGCCGACTTGGCGAACGGTTCGGCGAGCCCGGGCACGTCCCTCGTCAACTGCACCCAGCTGCCGCCCAGATCGGTGCCGTGCAGCGTCGCCTGGAGGTAGGGGCGCAGCTCGTCGATCACCCCGGTCAGGGCCCGCGTCTCGGGCGGCAGCCGGTCCGGCGGCAGCACCGCGGGCGACCACTCGGGCTGCTCGGCGCCGGTGGGCCGGTAGAAGCCCCGGTGGTAGTCGAGCAGGCTGCGCGGCGCCGGGGTCACGTGCAGACTGGCGCCGTCCGGGTCCGCGCACAGCAGGAAGTGCCAGGAGGTGTCCGCCCGCAACTCCGGCGCGGCCAGCACCCGTTCGGCCAGCGCCCGCAGGGTGCTGCCGCCGGTGGGCTCGTTGGCGTGGGCGCCCGCCACCACCAGCACCGCCCGGCGGGCGTGCCCCACCGACAGCAGGTGCAGGGGCCGGCCGGCCCGCGAGGCGCCCACCTGCCTGAGCGCGCACAGCCGGGGCTCCGCGGCGGCCAGCGCCCGTGCGGAGGCGACCAATTGGGGAACGCTGGGATAGCGCAGCTCCGGCAGGAGACTCACCCCCGACTTGTCCAACCGGCTTCGCCCTCCCAGTGCCGCACGGCTCGGGGGAACTGTCAAGAACATCGCCGGTGGCCGCACGGGGGCGCCCGGACGCCTCCACCCGAGGGCCTCAGCCCTCCCCGGAACGCTCCAGCAGGGCCACCGGGAACCGGTCGAGGAGGTCCGCCACGCGCGTGTCCCTGGTGAACTCCCGTCCCGGGTTCAGCGCGTCCGTCCACCGCCCGGGCGGCAGCTCCAGCCAGGTGTCCCGCCAGCCGCCCGACTCCGCCAGCCGCAGCGACAGCCGGGTCACCACCGTGACCACCTCACCCGAACGAGTGAACGCCAGGCAGTGCTCCGCCGCGGGCCCGTCCGCCGCCAGCGGGGCGTAGGACGCCGCCGTGCCGAACGCGCCGGGCCGGCGGGCGCGCAGCCGCAGCGCCGCCGCCGTCAGCGCGTCCTTCTCGCCCGGCACCGGCGGCGGGAACGGCGCCGGCCGCCGGTTGTCGGGGTCGACCAGCGCCCGGTACTCGCTCTCCGTGCCCTGGTACACGTCCGGCACCCCCGGCATCGTGAGCTGGACCAGCGCGGTGCCCAGGACGTTCGCCCGGATGTGCGGCTCCAGCGACTTGCGCAGAGCGGCCACCCGCTCGCCGGGCGGACCGCACGGGCCCGCCGTGAGGAAGGCGGCCACCGCCTCCTCGTACGACGGCTCCTGCTCGGTCCAGCTCGTGTACATCCCCGCCTCGCGGACGTGCTTGAGCAGCGCCTGCCGGACCCGTTCCTCCTCCGCCGGGCCGAGCCCGAACACGGTCTGCCAGGCCGCCCAGGCGAGCTGCCCGTCCGGGGCGCCCGCCTCGGCCCGGGACACCTCCGCGAGCACCTTCGCCCAGCGGTCCGGGCACTCGGTGAGCACGGCCAGCGCGGCGCGCACGTCCGCGCTGCGCTTGGTGTCGTGGGTGGTGACGACGGTGCCGGTGGCGGGCCAGTCGCGTTGCACGCGCGCGCAGTACGCGTGGAAGTCGTCCGGGTACACCCCGGGCGAGCCCGGGTCGCCGCCCACCTCGGCCGCCGACAGCAGCGGCACGTAGCGGTAGAACGCGGTGTCCTCCACGGCCTTGGCGCGCAGTGCCGAGGCGGTCTGGGCGAACCGGGCGCAGAACTCGGCCCGGCCGGCGTGGTCCGGCGCCGAGGCGTCGCCCGGCTCCCCGACGAGCAGCCGCCGCACGATGCCGACCGCGTCCGCCTCCTCAGGCACCACGAAGGCGAGCCGGGCCTCCTCGGCGGCCTGCTCGGTGATGACGGCGGCGGCGTCCTCGCAGCCGTAGGGCCGGTAGACCCGCATCCGCACCAGCAGCTCCTCCACGGCCGTGCGCAGCGCCCACGGCGCACGGTCGCGCAGCGACGGGTCCGGCGAGGCGGCGCACAGCCGGGCGGCCACCCGGGTGAGCCGGTCGGTCTCGGTGGCCAGCTCGTGCGTGAGCACCTTGTAGGCGGCGCGCCGGACGGTGGCGTCCCAGTTGCCGCCCCGGTCGGTCTGCGGCGCCGCGAACGCCCGGTAGCGCCCGAGCAGCTCGTAGGCCCCGGTACGGTCGGTGAACAGGCCGTCGACGTGACGCAGGGCGTCGTAGCCCGTGGTGCCCGCCACCGGCCAGTCGGCGGGCAGCTGCTCACCGTCGGCGAGGATCTTCTCCACGACGGTCCAGCGCCCGCCGGTCGCCTCGTGCAGCCGCCGCAGATAGCCGCCCGGGTCCGCGAGCCCGTCGGGGTGGTCGACGCGCAGCCCGTCGACCACGCCCTCGTGGAGCAGCTGGAGGATCTTGGCGTGGGTGGCGCCGAACACCTCCGGGTCCTCCACGCGCACTCCGATCAGCTCGGAGATGCTGAAGAAGCGCCGGTAGTTCAGCTCGGTGCGGGCCAGGCGCCACCACACCGGGCGGTACCACTGCGCGTCCAGCAGCCGGGGCAGCGGGAGATGCGCGGTGCCCTCGCGCAGCGGGAAGACGTGGTCGTGGTAGCGCAGCACGTCCCCGTCGACCACCAGCCGGTCCAGCTCGGAGCCGACCGGGCCGCCGAGCACCGGCAGCAGCACCCGGCCGCCCTGCGCCTCCCAGTCGATGTCGAACCAGCGCGCGTACGGCGATTCGGGCCCCTCGCGCAGCACCTCCCACAGGGCCCGGTTGTACCGGGGCGCCATGGCCATGTGGTTCGGGACGATGTCGAGCACCAGGCCGAGGCCGTGCTCCCGCGCGGTCCGCGCCAGCGCGCGCAGTCCGTCCTCGCCGCCCAGCTCCTCGCGCACCCGCGTGTGGTCCACCACGTCGTAGCCGTGCGTGGACCCCGGGACGGATTCGAGGACGGGGGACAGGTGCAGGTGCGAGACGCCCAGCGACGCCAGGTAGGGGACCGCCGCGGCGGCGGCGGCGAACGGGAACGAGGGCTGGAGTTGCAGGCGGTAGGTGGCGGTGGGTACCTCGGGTCCGGGGCGCGCAGCAGTCATGGAACCCTACGTACCCAGCGCACCGGATTTCGTGTCATCCCCTCCGCACGCGGGGGGCGCACGCCGGAGCGCGCACGCCCCCCGCGGGGCCGGCCTAGGCGGGCCGCTGCAGCACGGTCAGGCTGCGGTCCGGCAGGGTGATGCGGTCGCCGGCCGCCACCTTCGGGCCCGTGCCCGGCGGCACCCCGTCCGGGCGGGCCGTGTCGACGACCACCTGCCACTGCCGGCCGTGGTCGACCGGCACCTGGAAGTCCAGCGGCCCGGGGGAGGCGTTGAACATCAGCAGGAAGGAGTCGTCGGCGATCCGCTCCCCGCGCGGACCGGGCTCGGAGATGGCGTTGCCGTTGAGGAACACGGTCAGCGCGGACGCCGGCGCCGAGTCCCAGTCCTGCTGCGTCATCTCGCTGCCCTCGGGGGTGAACCAGGCGATGTCGGACAGCTCGTCGTGGGTGGTGCCCTCCACCGGACGCCCGTGGAAGAAGCGCCGCCGCCGGAAGACCGGGTGGTCCCGGCGCAGCCACACCATCGCGCGGACGAACTCCAGCAGGTCCCCCTCCGGGGACACCTCCTGCGACGGGTCCCCTTCCGGCGGCTCCCCGTCCGGGACCTGCGGCCACCGGACCCAGGAGACCTCGTTGTCCTGGCAGTAGGCGTTGTTGTTGCCGCCCTGCGTGCGGGCGAACTCGTCCCCGTGGCTGATCATCGGCACACCCTGGGACAGCATCAGGGTGGCGAAGAAGTTCCGCATCTGCCGGGCGCGCAGGCCCAGCACCTCCGGGTCCTCGGTCTCGCCCTCCGCCCCGCAGTTCCAGGACCGGTTGTGGCTCTCGCCGTCGCGGTTCTCCTCCCCGTTGGCCTCGTTGTGCTTGTCGTTGTAGGCGACGAGGTCGTGCAGGGTGAACCCGTCGTGGCAGGTGACGAAGTTGATCGAGGCGAGCGGCCGGCGGCCGTCGTCCTGGTAGAGGTCGGAGGAGCCGGTCAGCCGGGAGGCGAACTCCGCGAGCGCCCGCGGCTCACCCCGCCACAGGTCGCGGACCGTGTCGCGGTACTTGCCGTTCCACTCGGTCCACAGCGGCGGGAAGTTGCCCACCTGGTAGCCGCCCTCGCCCACGTCCCACGGCTCGGCGATCAGCTTCACCTGGGAGACCACCGGGTCCTGCTGCACCAGGTCGAAGAACGACGACAGCCGGTCCACCTCGTGGAACTGCCGGGCCAGGGTCGCGGCCAGGTCGAAGCGGAAGCCGTCCACGTGCATCTCGGTGACCCAGTACCGCAGCGAGTCCATGATGAGCTGGAGCACGTGCGGGGACCGCATGAGCAGCGAGTTCCCGGTGCCCGTGGTGTCCATGTAGTAGCGCGGGTCGTCGGTGAGCCGGTAGTACGAGGGGTTGTCGATGCCCTTGAAGGACAGCGTCGGGCCCAGGTGGTTGCCCTCGGCCGTGTGGTTGTAGACGACGTCCAGAATCACCTCGATCCCGGCCTCGTGCAGCGCCCGAACGGCCGACTTGAACTCGAGCACCTGCTGGCCCCGGTCGCCCCAGGACGCGTACGCGTTGTGCGGGGCGAAGAAGCCGATGGTGTTGTAGCCCCAGTAGTTGTTCAGTCCCATGTCGACCAGCCGGTGGTCGTTCACGAACTGGTGCACGGGCATCAGTTCGAGCGCCGTCACGCCCAGCTTGGTCAGGTGCTCGATGATCGCGGGGTGCGCCAGTGCCGCGTACGTGCCCCGCAGTTCCTCCGGGAGTCCGGGGTGGGTCATCGTCAGGCCCTTCACATGGGCCTCGTAGATCACCGTGCGGTGGTAGTCGGTGTGCGGCGGCCGGTCGTCGCCCCAGTCGAAGTAGGGGTTGATCACCACCGAGGTCATGGTGTGCGGCGCCGAGTCCAGGTCGTTGCGCCGGTCCGGGGCGCCGAAGTGGTAGCCGTACACCTCCTCGCCCCACGACACCGACCCGCTGACCGCCTTCGCGTACGGGTCGAGCAGCAGCTTCGCCGAGTTGCAGCGCAGCCCGCGCGCGGGGTCGTACGGGCCGTGCATCCGGAACCCGTACCGCTGCCCCGGCATCACCCCCGGCACGTACGCGTGCCGCACGAAAGCGTCGCTCTCGCGCAGTTCCACCGCCGTCTCCGAGCCGTCGTCGTGCAGCAGACACAGCTCTACTCGGTGCGCGGCCTCCGTGAAGACCGCGAAATTGGTTCCGGCGCCGTCGTACGTGGCGCCGAGCGGATACGCCTCTCCAGGCCAGACCTGCATGACCACGACTCTTCCAGGTGTGCGGCCCCGCTGGGGGGCGCGATGGCTTCGAGTCTCCCCGAAAGTGAGGGAACCTCCCGAGACTTACTGCCCTCTTACCGGCCGACCAGTGCATACGGCGACTCGTGTACCCGCCGTGTGCCGAATCAGTGGGGATACACGTACCCCCGGGGATCTTGGGGGAGCAGGGGGAGGATGTGCGCGAGACAGTGCACCGGCACCTGGGCAAGGTCGTGGCCGGCGCGGCGCTGGCCGTGGCCGGGACCGCGGTGATGGTGGGGGTCACCCTGCCCGGCACGGCGGGAGCCGGCGAAACGGGCGGGAGCGAGGGCGGCGGCGGCACGCAGGCCGCCCGGCAGGAGGGGCGGGGACCGGGCGAGGTCCCGCCGGGCGTCGTGCGGCAGGCGCCGGCCGAGGGGAAGAAGGGCACGGGCCGCGACCCGCTGACCGACGACGAGATCCGGCGCGTCGAGAGCATCGCCCTGAGCGGACGGACGCTCGGCGCCGGCGAGAACGTGGACGGGCACCCGGGTCCGCAGCGCCTGAGCGTCGACCTGGCCGATCCGGAGACGGACGAACTCGACGACCCGGGAGCGCCGCGCCGGGCCGACGTGAGCTTCTACGACTACCGGAGCGATGCGCTCATCACCAGGACGGTCGACCTGGCGACCGGCAAGGTCGTCGCCACCGTCACCAGCAAGGGAGTCCAGCCGCCGCTGAGCCGGGCGGAGAACGCCGAGGCGGCCCGGCTGCTGATCGCCGACCCGCTGGGCGCGGGCCTCAAGGCGGACTACCGGGACGCCACCGGCCACGAGCTGACCTCCCCGGACCAGTTGCAGCTCAACGGCGCCGTCTACCGCGCCACTCCGGGCGGGCAGCCGGCCGTGCTCGGCAAGTGCGGTGAACACCGCTGCGTGCGGTTGTTCCCCAAGGTCAAGAACGGCCCCTGGATCGACGCCAGGTGGCTGGTCGTCGACCTCAGCGCCCGCAAGGTGGGCCGGCTCGAACGCCACTGAGCCCCGCCCCCGTCCACTTCGTCCGAACCGCATCTCCTGCGAGGGAGCAACTTCGTCATGCGTGTACACAGTTCGACCGGCGGCCACGGGCCGCGGGTGACCAGCCATGCCCGCACGCGGGCGGCCGTCGGCCTCACCGTGGCCGCGCTGGCCGCCGGCGTGGCGGCCGGGGCCGGCCCGGCCGCCGCCCGGCCGCAGGCCGCCCCGGCAGCCGCCGCCGACTGCAGCCCCGCCTACCGGATCGAGCAGAAGCTCTCCAGCGGCACCACCTGGCGGATGTGCTGGCGCTACGACAGCAAGGCCGGGCTGGTCCTGGAGAACGTCTCCTACCAGCCCAAGGGCGAGCCGAAGCCGATCAAGGTGCTCAACAGCGCCCGCCTCGCCCAGATCGACGTCCCCTACGACGACGGCAGCGTCGAGTACGACGACCTGACGGGCTTCGGCTTCGCCCAGGGCCTGGTGAACCTGGCGCCCGGCGAGTGCCCCGGCGGCACCATCACCACCGTCCGGGTGCCCGACTCCTGGGACCCGGACCACCCGGACGTCAAGGGCCTGTGCACCACCACGCGTTCGCGCGGCCACGCCTACCGCATGCAGGGCGACACGGCCAACAAGGTCTTCCAGGCGCAGGGCAAGGACCTGCTCGTCTACACGGTCAACCAGGTCGGCTGGTACGAGTACATGACCGAGTGGCGCTTCCAGGACGACGGCACCGTCAACATGAACGTCGGCGCCACCGGCAGCCTCTCCTACGAGGACTACGACGCCGGCGACGGCCGCGGCTGGCCCATCGGCAAGGGCGCCAAGGCCTACGCCACCAGCCACAGCCACAACGTGTTCTGGCGGCTGGACTTCGGCCTCGACGGCTCCTCGAAGACGAAGGTCGAGCAGTACGACTCGGCCGTCACCCCGGCCGCCCCCGGCCGGCAGGCGCCCACCGCCAAGACCACCCGCACCAAGATCACCAAGGAGCTCGCGGGCGACGCCAAGACCTACCGCTGGTGGCGGGTGGTCAGCGCGTCCGGCAAGAACAAGGACGGGCACGCGCGCTCCTACGAGATCGTCCCCGGCCCCACCACGAGGTACCCGGGCCGCAGCTTCACCAAGCACGACGTGTACTTCACCCAGTACGACAAGTGCGAGCGGTTCGCCAGCAACAACCCCGGCTGTGCGAGCGGTCATCCGAAGTCCGTGGACAAGTGGGTCAACGGGCAGACCCTCACTCACCCGGTGGTCTGGATGAACGTCGGCTTCCACCACATAGCCCGGGACGAGGACCAGCAGCCCATGCCGGTCCACTGGCAGGGTTTCGCCATCGCCCCACGTGATGTGACGGCTATGAATCCGCTCACGCCGGACGAGCTGGCATGGCAGAACGGCCACTGGCGTCCGCGTAGTTGAGAAACCGACCTGTCCATCCGGCTGCATCGCCGACCGCTCCCGGAGTACCCTTCCTTGATCGTTGACGTGGGGAAGGCCCGGGGTGGCGGAAGGCGGTGCGCGGGTGGGCGCGGGAGGGCTGGAGCTGCCCCCTGGTGGCGAGGGTCACGAGGGGAACTCCACGGACGTCCCGCCCGGCGCGGTGTCCCTGGCCCGCCCGATGGACGCCACGGGGTCCATCGGGCCGGAGCTGGACTGGGACGCCGACGCCTGGCTCGAGGTGCGCGTCCGCGCCCAGCGGGCGGGCCGGGCCTACATCTGGCTGAACCTGGTCGAGCAGCGGCTGCGCGCGGTGGTGGCCGCCGTGCTGCGGCCCGTGTACGAACCCGTCCACGGCGACGACTGGGTGGTGGCCGCGGCCGGCCCCGCCGGGCAGGAGTGGGTGCAGCGGGCGGTCGCCGTCCGCGAGGTCAGCCGCCGCAAGGGCTACCTGCTCGACCCGGCCGACGACAACGTGCTCAGCTTCCTCACGCTGCCCCAGCTGCGCGAGCTGATGGTGCAGCACTGGCCGTGCTTCGAGCCGTACTTCGACGAGCGCCGGGACGTCGAACTCGCCCTGGACGAACTCGAGGTGACCCGCAACGTCGTCTCCCGCAACCGGGCCCTGTCCGCGGCGGTGCTGGGCCAGGCCGAGCGGGCCTCGGCCCGGCTGCTGGAGATGCTCGGCGCGGGCGGTGACGTGCCCTCCGCGCGCCGGCTGCCGGTCGACGCGGTGGAGGACCTGGTCGGCGACCGGTACGCGGACGTGGTCGCCGTCCACCCCGACCGGGTGCGGCTGATGCGGCAGTTCCCGGCCGAGGACCTGTTCGGGGGCGCCCGCCGGCTCGACGCCATCGGCATAGGGCTCAACCTGCTGGTGCAGAACTTCTCCGGCCGCCGGCTGGTCCGGCTCGCCGAGTCCGGCTGCCGGGTGCGGCTGCTCTTCCTCAACCCGGCCTCCAGCGCGGTCAAGCGCCGGGAGCGCGAACTCGGGATGAAACGGGGCGAACTGAGCCGGTCCGTCGAGATGAACATCCTGCACATGCGCCGGGTGCGGTCCCGGCTGCGCGACCCGGGCGCCTTCGAGATCCAGGTCTACGACGAGACGCCCCGCTTCACCGCCTACCTGGTGGACGGCGACGGCGCGGACGGCATCGGCGTGGTGCAGTCCTATCTGCGCGGGGCTCGCGGGATGGAGTCGCCGGTGCTGGTGCTGCGGGGCGGCAGCAAGGTGCTCAAGTCGGACGACGCCGACGATGCCGGAATCTTCCCGACATACCGCGAGGAGTTCGAGCTGTCCTGGGCGGATTCGCGCCCGGTGTCCTGAACTGTCCACGCGGGCAAGCGGAACGCGGTCACCGGGTTGTCAGTGCCGCGTGCGATGGTGGGAGCCACTGGGGGAAAGCACCACCAAGAAGGGGGGCCGCCCATGGGCTGGCACCGGGAGCTGCTGATCGGCTTCGACCTGGAAACCACCGGCACGGACCCGCACGAGGCGCGCATCGTCACCGGCGCGGTCATCGAGGTGAGGGCCGGCGAGCCGATGGGCCGCCGGGAGTGGCTGGCGGATCCGGGCGTGGAGATACCGGCCGACGCGGTCGCCGTGCACGGCATCAGCAACGAACGCGCCACTGCCGAGGGCAGCCCGGCCGACCGGGTGGCCGACGCCATGGCGGACGTGCTGGTGTCCTACTGGCGCGGCGGCGTCCCGGTGGTCGCCTACAACGCGGCCTTCGACCTCACCCTGCTCTCCGCCGAACTGCGCCGCCACGGTCTGCCGTCGCTCTCGGACCGCCTCGGGGGCGCGGCCCCCGGCCCGGTGATCGACCCCTACACGATCGACCGCCGGGCCGACCGCTACCGCCGCGGCAAGCGGAACCTGGAGGCGGTCTGCGCGGAGTACGGCATAGTCCTCGACGCGGCCCACGACGCCTGCGCCGACGCCCTCGCCGCGGCCCGCCTCGCCTCCGCGATAGCCGACCGCCACCCCAAGATCGCCGGCCTCGGCGCGGCGGAGCTGCACACCCGTCAGATCGAGTGGTACGCCGAGTGGGCGGCGGACTTCCAGTCCTTCCTGCGCCGCAAGGGCGATGAGACGGCGGTCGTCGACGGCACCTGGCCCATCCGCCCGGTCCCGGACAACGCCCGGGCGTGACCGCGGCCGGCCGGGCCCGCCCGGCCGTCGACGCCCCCGGCCCGCTGGTGGGGGAGGCGCCCCGTGAGCGCCGGGCCGCCGCGATCCCGTGACGCACCACCGGCGCGGGGCCCCGGCACAGGGCGCCGGCACAGGGCGCCGGCACGACACCCGCTCCCTCAGAACGGATACCACCGCACAGCCTCGTCCCCGTCCCGCAGGGACCCGACCCGCCGCCGGAACTCGGCCAGCGCCTTCGGATTGCCGGGCGCGTGCTGAGCCACCCACGCGCAGCTCGCCGTCTCCCGGGCCCCCCGCAGCACCGAGCACCCCTCCCACTCCCGCACATCCCATCCGTACTCCGAGACGAAGGAGTCGTACGCCTCCGCGGGCAGCCCGTAGCGGTCCCGGGACAGGGCCATCACCACCAGGTCGTGCTCGCGCAGGTCCGAGGAGAAGGTCTCCAGGTCCACCAGCACCGGCCCGTCGGGTCCCACGTGCACATTGCGCGGCAGCGCGTCCCCGTGGATCGGCCCGGGCGTCAGACGGGGCGTCAGCGCGGCGGCGGCGGCCGCGAACCCGTCCCGGCGCTCGCGCAGGTACGCGGCGTCCTCCGGGTCGACCGCCTCGCCCGCGAGCCGCAGCCAGCGCTCCACACCGCCCAGCAGTTCCCGGGGCGGCAGCGCGAAGCCGGGCGCGTCGAGCTCGTGCACGGTCCGCAGCAGCCGGGCCAGGTCACGGGGCGCGGCCGGCCGCACGGCATCGGGCAGCCGGTGCCACACCGTCACCGGGTGCCCCTCCACCAGCAGCGGCTCCGGCTCGGCCGCCCGCACCGCGGGCACGTCCGCCCCGGCCAGCCAGGCGGCGATGGCCAGCTCGCGCCGGGCCCGGTCCAGCAGCTCGGCGTCCCGGCCCACCTTGACCACCAGCTCACCGGCGGCGAACACCGCGTTCTCGCCGAGGGCGAGGAGCCGCGCGTCCCCGGCCGGGACCGGCAGGACCTTCGCCGCGCCCAGTACGTCCCGCGCCCGTGCCTCGTCCATCGTCCGCCTCCGTGCCCTCTCCGTACCGTCCTGACCGCCGTGGCCTCCGGCCAGTCTCCCATTCGCACAGGTCGGGGCCGCTGCGCGGTCCCTTGACGACGGCGAGCGGCTTTACGAACATGAACACGCCAAGGTGGGCGGGCGAAGGAGCTGGTCGCATGACGGCAGTGGCCGGAGCACGGCGGCCGGCCGCTCGCGCCTCCGCTCGCGGCCACGGCGCCTGGTTCCTGGTCCTGCCCGCCCTGATCCCCATCCTCCTGCTGAGCGTGGGCCCGCTGCTCTACGGCATCGTGCTGGCCTTCACCGACGCCCAGTCCGGCCGGACGACGGCCACCGCCTGGATCGGCGCGCTCAACTTCCGCGACCTGCTGCACGACACGCTGTTCTGGGAGTCGTTCCGGATCGGGCTGGTGTGGGCGGCCGGGGTGACCGTGCCGCAGTTCCTGCTGGCGCTCGGCCTCGCCCTCCTGCTCGACCGGGACCTGCGGCTCGGCCGCTTCGCCCGCGCTCTGGCGATCGTCCCGTGGGCCATGCCCGAGGTCGTGGTCGGCATCATGTGGCGGCTGGTCTACAGCCCCGACGCCGGCATCCTCAACGAGACCCTGCGCGACCTCGGCCTGGGCGAGGGCCAGGACTGGCTGAGCGGCCTGGCCACCGCGCTGCCCGCGGTCGTCGTCGTCGGCGTGTGGGCGGGCATGCCGCAGACCACCGTGGCCCTGCTCGCCGGCCTGCAGAACACCCCGCGCGAACTGCACGAGGCCGCCGCGGTGGACGGCGCCGGCGCCTGGCGCCGGTTCCGCGCGGTCACCTGGCCCGCCCTGAGACCGGTGGCCCTCTCTATCACCGCGCTCAACCTCATCTGGAACGTCAACTCCTTCGCCCTGGTGTACGTGCTCACCAGCGGCGGACCCGGCGGAAAGACCCGGCTGCCCATGCTGTTCGCCTACGAGGAGGCCTTCCGCTACGGCCAGTTCGGCTACGCGGCGGCCATGGGATGCGTGCTGGTCGCGGTCGTCTCCGTCCTGCTGGCGGTGTTCCTCGTGGGCCGGCTGCGGGGAGGTGAGGACGCATGAGGAGGACCCGGCCCGCGGCCCGCGCCGGCCAGTACGCGGCCCTGCTCGCCTATCTCGTCTTCCTCGCGTTCCCGCTGCTGTGGCTGCTGTCCACCGCCTTCAAGCCGCCCCGCGAGCTGGGCAGCCTCCACCCCACCTGGATCCCGCGCCACCCGACCCTCGCCAACTTCCGGCAGGCCTTCGATGAGCAGCCGCTGGCGCACGCCGCGCTGAACTCCCTGCTGGTGGCGCTCGGGTCCGCCGTCGTCGCCGTACTGATCGCCACCCCGATGGCGTACGTCATGGCGCGGCACCGCTCGGCGCTGTCCCGGGCGGCCACCGCATGGGTGGTGGTCAGCCAGGCGTTCCCGTTCGTGCTGGTGATCATCCCGTTGTTCCTGCTGCTGAAGCACTTGCGGCTGATCGACTCCCTGGTGGGGCTGGTGCTGGTGTACGTGGTGTGGGCGCTGCCGTTCGCGCTGTGGATGCTCGCCGGGCACGTCCGGGCGGTGCCGGCCGAGCTGGAGGAGGCGGCGGCCGTGGACGGCGCGGGCCGGCTGCGGACGCTGGTCTCGGTGACCGCGCCGCTGCTGGCCCCGGGGATCGCGGCGACGGCCCTGTTCGCTTTCGTCACCGCGTGGAACGAGTTCTTCTTCGCGCTGGTCCTGCTGAAGAGCCCCGGCAGACAGACCCTCCCGGTCGTGCTCACCCACTTCATCGGCGCCGAGGGAGTCGCCGACCTCGGCCCGCTGGCCGCCGCCGCGTTCCTGGCCACGCTGCCCTCCCTGCTCGTCTTCGCCCTCGTCCAGCGCCGGATCACGGGCGGCCTGCTCGAAGGGGCGGTGAAGAGCTGATGCGGCACCCGCGCGGAACCGGCCTCGGGGCGGTCGCGGCACTGACCGTCCTGCTGCTCCTCCTCGCGGGCTGCGCCCCGTCGCGGAGCGGGCGCGGCGGGCCCGTCACCCTGCGCTTCCAGTCCCTGGCCTGGCAGCAGGAGTCGGTGGCCGTCAACAAGGAACTGGTCGCGGAGTGGAACGCCGCCCATCCGGACGTCAGGGTCGAGTACGTGCAGGGAAGCTGGGACAGCGTGCACGACCAGCTGCTCACCTCCTTCGAGGGCGGCGAGGCCCCTGACGTCATCCACGACGCCTCCGACGACCTGGCCGACTTCGCCTACGGCGGCTACCTCGCCGACCTCACCGGACTGCTGCCGGCCCGGCTCCAGTCGGACATCCCGCGGCGCAGTTGGCGGGCGGCCGCCTTCGGGGACGGCGTCTACGGGGTGCCGTTCCTCCAGGAACCCCGGGTGCTGATCGCCAACCGCGCCTGGCTGCGCTCGGCGGGCGTGCGCATACCGACCGCCGGGCGCCCGTGGAGCTGGGCCGAGTTCCGGCGGATCACCGAGCGCCTCAGCGGTCCCGGCAGGTACGGCGTGGCCTGGCCGCTGAAGGAACCCGTCTCCGCCACGCTGAACCTGTCCCTGTCGGCGGGCGGCCGGCTCTTCCACCGGGGCGCCGACGGCAAGGTGACGGTACGGTTCGGCGCCGGTGACGCGGTCGTGCCGCGCACGGTCCACGACCAGGTCGCCACCGACCGCAGCGCCCCCGCCTCGACGCTGGGCAGCGGCGGCTCGGACACCCTGCCCGGCTTCTTCGGCGGCCGGTACGCGATGGTCCCGCTGGGCTTCTCCTACCGTCAGCAGATCGCCCAGCAGGCGCCGAAGGGCTTCGACTGGCAGGTGCTGCCCGCCCCCGCGGGCGCCGGGGGACTCACCCAGGGCGTCAGCCCGCAGACCCTGTCCGTCGCCGCGGACTGCCCGCACAAACGGGAGGCCGCCGAGTTCATCGGCTTCCTGCTCCGCCCCCGGAACATGGTCCGCCTCGCCCTCGGCGACTGGATGCTGCCCACCGGCACCGAGGCACTGAAGGACCCCGCGCTGCACACCGCCGATAACGGCTGGGCCACCGGCACCGCGCTCGCGGCCCACCTCCGCCCCGCCCCCGCCCAGTCCGTGCGCGGCTACCCGGAGTGGAAGGACAAGGTCGCCACCCCCGCCTTCCAGGAGTACTACAGCGGCTCGATCGGCCTGGCCGGCCTGCGGGAACGCCTGGAGCGTGACGGCAACCTGGTGCTGGCCCGCTACCAGCGCTGAACCGGCCGCCGTAATCCGTTTGAACGAGACGTCTCGTCTCGCCTAGCCTCGTCGGCATGACCGCTCCCGCCCACATCGCCATGTTCTCCGTCGCCGCCCACGGACACGTCAACCCCAGCCTCGAGGTGATCCGCGAACTCGTCGCCCGCGGCCACCGGGTCACCTACGCCATCCCGCCGGCCTTCGAGGAGAAGGTGGCCGCGACCGGGGCCCGGCCCGTGCTCTACCACTCCACGCTGCCCGGCCCCGACGCCGACCCCGAAGCCTGGGGGAGCGGCCTGCTGGATCACGTGGAGCTCTTCCTGGACGACGCCGTCCAGGCGCTCCCGCAGCTCGCCGCGGCCTACGAGGGCGACGAACCGGACCTGGTGCTGCACGACATCACCTCCTACCCGGCCCGCGTCCTCGCCCACCGCTGGGGCGTCCCCGCGGTCTCCCTCTCGCCGAACCTGGTCGCCTGGGACGGCTACGAGGAGGAGGTCGCCGAGCCCCTGTGGGCGGAGCCCCGGAAGACCGAGCGCGGCAGGGCCTACTACGCCCGGTTCGGCAACTGGCTCACCCGGAACGGGATCACCCGGCACCCGGACCGGTTCGCCGGGCACCCCGACCGCTCGCTCGTCCTCATCCCGAGGGCGCTCCAGCCGCACGCCGACCGCGTCGACGAGCGGGTGTACACCTTCGTCGGCGCCTGCCAGGGCGACCGGTCCGACGAGGGCGGCTGGCAGCGGCCCGCGGACGCCGAGAAGGTGGTCCTCGTCTCCCTGGGCTCGGCGTTCACCAAGCGGCCCGCGTTCTACCGCGAGTGCGTCCGCGCCTTCGGCGGCCTGCCCGGCTGGCACCTGGTCCTGCAGATCGGCCGCCAGGTGACCCCGGCCGAGCTGGGCGACGTGCCCGCGAACGTGGAAGTGCACCAGTGGGTGCCGCAGCTTGCGGTCCTGCGGCAGGCCGACCTGTTCGTCACCCACGCCGGCGCCGGCGGCAGCCAGGAGGGGCTGGCCACCGCCACCCCGATGATCGCCGTACCGCAGGCCGTCGACCAGTTCGGCAACGCCGACGTGCTGCAGTCCCTCGGCGTGGCCCGGCGCCTGCCCACCGAGGAGGCCACCGCCGGCCGTCTGCGCGCCGCCGCCCAGGCCCTCACCGGCGACCCGGAGGTGGCCCGGCGGCTGAAGGAGATCCAGGCGGGGATGGCCGAGGAGGGCGGCGCGCGGCGCGCCGCCGACCTGATCGAGGCGGAGCTGCCCGCGCGCTGACCTCCGCGCCCGCACGTCACGCGCGCACGGGGGCCCGCCGGTTCCCCAGGACCGGCGGGCCCCCGTCCACGGGCCGGATCAGACGGTCAGCCGCTCGCCCTCCTCGCGCACGGGGGCCGGCGCGACCGGCTCCGGGGCCTCGTCGTGGGTGAGGTCCGGCAGGCGGTGCAGCCACTTCGGCAGGTACCAGTTGCGCTCGCCGAGCAGCGCCATCACGGCCGGCAGCAGCACCCCGCGGATGACCGTCGCGTCGATCAGCACCGCGGCGGCCAGGCCCACGCCCATCTGCTTCATCGACTGCATGGACAGCGTGCCGAAGATCGCGAACACCGCGACCATGATGACGGCGGCGCTGGTGACGACGCCGGCCGTGGTGACCACGCCGTGCTGGATGGCGTCCCTGGTGCTGCGGCCGCGCAGCCGGGCCTCGCGGATCCGGGAGACCACGAACACGTGGTAGTCCATGGACAGGCCGAACAGGATCACGAAGAGGAACAGCGGCAGCCAGGTGACGATCGCGCCGACGCCCTGCGCGCCCACCAGCGAGGCGCCCCAGCCGTGCTGGAAGACGGCGACGAGGATGCCGTAGGCGGCACCCACCGACAGCAGGTTGAGCACGATGGAGGTGATCGCGACGGTCAGCGAGCGGAACGACAGCAGCATCAGCAGGAAGGCGAAGACGACCACGAACACGAAGACCGGGAGGACGGAGCCGACGAGCTGGTCGTTGAAGTCGTGGTTGCCCGCGACCTGCCCGGTGATCGGCGCCCGGACGCCCGCCACCTTGCCGAGCGTGGCGGGCCGCACCTCGTCGCGCAGCTTGTCCAGGCTCCGGACCGCGTGGTCCATGTCCGAGCCGCCGACCAGGGGTACGGAGACCAGGGCGACGTTCTGCGCCCGGTGCACCTGGATGTCGACGGGGCCGCGCGAGGCGCCCGAGGAGATGGCCTGCCGCTTGAAGTCGGCCAGCGCCCGCCGCACCTGCGGTGCGCCGATGTCCTTGGCGCTGACGACCACCTGGGCGGGCTCGGAGCCGCCGGGGAAGGCCTCGTTGAGCCGGTCGTAGGTCTGCACGATCGGCAGCGAGTCGCCGAACTCCTGGTCCAGCGTGAGCTGCTGGGTCTTCATGCCGAGCGCGGGCGCGGCGACGGCGAGCAGCGCGCCGGCCGCGACGGCCACGGCGACCAGCGGCTTGGCCAGCACTCCGCGCAGCACGGCGGTCCAGAACCGGCTCTCGCCGCCGCCGGCACGCCGGCGCCGGCGGCCCAGGAACGGGATGCGCCCCTTCTCCACCCGCTCGCCCAGCAGGGAGAGCAGCGCGGGCAGCACGGTCACCGAGCCGACCATGGCGACGGCGACCACCATCAGCGAGGCCAGGCCCATCGCCTCGAACTCGGCCAGCCCGGTGAACAGCATGCCCGCCATCGCCACGCACACCGTGACCCCGGAGACGATGATCGCGCGGCCGCTGGTGGCGGCCGCGATGCGCAGCGCGGCGCCCGCGTCCCGTCCGGCGTCCCGCTCCTCGCGCTCGCGGCGCAGGTAGAACAGGCAGTAGTCGACGCCGACGGCCATGCCGACCAGCAGCATCACGGAGTTGGCGGTGTCGCTCATCGGCTGGACGTGGCTGACGAGGCCCATCAGGCCCATCGTCGCCACGATCGCGGTGATCGCCAGGGCCACCGGCAGCAGCGCGGCCACCAGGGCGCCGAACGCGATCAGCAGGATGCCGAGGGCCACCGGCACGGCCGAGTACTCGGCCTTCCGGAAGTCGTCCCCGAAGGCGTCCTTGTACTGCTTGTTCATGCTGGCGCCGCCGATCTCCTCGATCCGCAGGCCGTCGTGCGCCTTCTGCACCCCGGCGACGGCGGTCAGCACCGGCTCGACCCGGTCGGCGGCGGTCTCCGCGTCGCCGCGCATGTCGAACTGCACGAGCGCGGTACGGCCGTCCCGGGAGATGGTGTGCGTGTCGTACGGGGAGGTCACACGGGTGACCTTCCCGGTGCCGCCGACGGCCCGGACCACGTCGGCGACGGCGGCCCTGAACTCGCCGCTCGTGGCCTTGAGGGCGCCGTCCCGGGACTGGATCAGCACGGTCTCGCCGGCCGGCTGCTCGATGCCCGCGTCCTCGATGATCTTCGCCGCGGTGTGTGTCTCCCCCTTGAGCTGGTCGCTCTGGTCTACGTCGACCCGGCCGGCCGCCGAGCCGAACCCCATGGCCAGGACGACGAACAGCACCCATATGCCGACGGCGGCCCAGCGGTGCCGGGCGCTCCAGCCGCCGGCGCGGGCGGCCAGTCCCCGCACGCGCACGTCCGTGTTCCCCATGACGGGCTTTCCCCCTCGTATGCGGTGACGGCCCCCTGCCGCCACGTCCTTCCTCGTTCCGTTCCGACGGTATGGGCCGCGCGGGAGGGTCTCGTCGTACTGCCCGGTGAACCGGCGCCGGCCCGGGTCATCGCCGGGGAGGACACCGGGCCCTTACATCTTTCGGGGCTTCCCGGGGGCGCGTCTCGGGGTGAGGACCGCCCGCGCCGGGCCGTGTCCGATCCGCCGTCGTAGATCCACTTTGTGATTACGAAAGCTTGTTGAACAAGTCACAGGTGCGTGTAGAGGTTGAACCGCGGGCCGTCGATCGGCCAGAGTCTCACGCAACCCGGTTCGTCCCGGCCCGGCCGTCGTGCCCGCCCCCACGGGGCACGACGGCCGTTCTAGTCTGTCCGGGTGACGACTTATGCGGCGCTGCTGCGCGGGATCAACGTCGGCGGCAGCAGGAAAGGGCCGTGATTGGACCGGGATTCCACGCCACCGGCTGACTAGCGTGACCGGTATGACACACGCCGACCACAGCCGCGACGCCGGTTCCGGCCCCATCCGGGTCGACTTCTGGTTCGACTCCGCCTGCCCCTTCGCCTGGATCACCTCACGCTGGCTGCTGGAGGTCGAGCGCCTGCGCCCGCTCGACCTCCGCTTCCGCCCCATGAGCCTCTACCTGCACAACGTCGGCAACGAACTCCCGGACTGGTACCGGGACCTGGTCGACCGGTCGATCGGGCCGGTCCGGGTCGCGGTGGCCGCGGCCGAACGGCACGGCGAGAAGGTGCTGCGCGACCTGTACACCGCGTTCGGCACCCGCATCCACGAACGCAAGGCCGCCGACTTCGACGTGGTGATCGCCGAGTCGCTGGCCGAACTCGGCCTGCCGGCCGACCTGGCGGACGCCGCCCACGACCCCGGGTACGACGCCGCGGTGCGCCGCGGTCACGACGCGGGCGCCGAGCCCGAGTCGGGCGGCTACGTGGGCACGCCCACCATCCACGTCGACGGCACGGTGTGGTTCGGCCCCGTCCTGCGTGCCGTGCCGCGCGGCGCCGAGGCCGCGGAGCTCTTCGACAGCTTCCGGGTGCTGGCCCGCCACCCCGACTTCTTCGAGCTCAAGCGCACCCGCACCGGTGCGCTCCGCTTCGACTGACTCCTAGGTCGTGTCCGCACGACCTAGGGCACGAGGGTCCGCGAGTGACCCACGAGGTCCCGGTCGGCGGGAAGCGGGTGGCCGATAAGCACCCCTCCGGCGCGGCGGGCCGCGAGACCCGGTGACGCGTCCGCCGGGCCGCGCGCAGAACGGGGTGCCGGCCCCGGTCCGACGTCACAGGGGAACGCCGGACCGCGGCCGGCGGTCGCGCGACGCCCGCCCCGCCGCGGCCCGCGGGGAGGCGCACCGCGCTCCCCGGGGCGGCGCCCTGTCCGTTCCGCCGGGAGTGTCCGCCCTGGTCAATGGGCCCGGATCACTCGTACGGGTGACTGTTTTCGGCCCTTCCGCACGCGTGGGCGCGACGGCACCAGACTCCTGGACGTGGCCGGAGCCACGGCGTCGGTGACGTCGGCGCTCCCGGACCCAGCCCGGTACGGCCCCTCCAGACCAGGAGTCAGGACAGGACGATGAGCACGTACTACCACGGGAACATCAACGGCCCCGGTCACCTGGGCGCCCACGGCCGGACCGGCGACGACGGACCGGACCCGGAGACCGTCTTCCGGCTCGCCGAGGGGCTCCTGGCGGCGCTGCGCGCCGAGCTGCCGGGGCTCGCCGTCCACGGGGAGGTCATCATGGCCGCGCTGGAGGAGGCCGCCGCGGACGGCGGCCCGCCCAACCGGGGCCGCATCCGTTCGAGCCTGGACGACATCGCCATCGGCGCCCCGGCCGGCACCGGCAGTCTCGCCTTCACCCAGCAACTGGCGCACCTGCTGCAGCTGTGAAAGGGGCCGGGCCCCGCCGCCACGGGGTCCGGCCGCGCGTCGTCAGGCGCCGAGCGCCGCCCGGGCCGGCAGGCCCGCCGAGTCGTAGCGGGCCAGCAGGAGCCGTGCCACCTCGGGGGCCGGGCCCAGCACGTCCGCCAGGACGTCCGCGTCCGCAGCGCCGCGCGCGATGCGGTCCGGCAGGAAGCCGGGGGCGAGGACGTAGGGCGCCACGGCGACCCGTTCGCAGCCGAGGGCGCGCAGTTCGCGTACCGCGTCCTCGGTGCGGGGAAGGGACGCGGAGGCGAACGCGGGCCGCACGGCGCACCAACCGGTGTGCCACCACTCCCGCGCGATGTCGGCGATCACCGCGATCGCCTCCGGGTCGGAGGACCCCGCCGAGGCCAGCACGACCCCGGTCGAGGACTTGTCGGCGGGCGTCAGCCCCGCCTCGTACAGGCGCCGTTCCAGTGCCGACAGCAGCAGCGGCGACGGCCCCAGCACCTCGGCCTGCCGGATACGCAGGCCGCGCGGCGCGTCCCGCAGGACCGCCGGGATGTCGGCCTTCGCGTGGAAGGCGCGGGTCAGCAGCAGCGGCAGCGCCACCACGTCCCGCACGCCCTCCGCGGCCAGCGACTCCAGTACCCCGTGCACGGACGGGATGTTGAAGTCCAGGAAGCCGGCCTCCACGCGCAGCCCGGGCCGCAGCGACCGCACCCGCTCCACCAGGGCGTGCACGGTCGCGGCGTGCCGCGGATCGCGGCTGCCGTGGGCGATCACCAGCAGAACGGGCCGAACCGGCTTGCCGTACACGGGAATCAGCTCTTCACCAGGAGGCCTCGGCTGCGCAGCACCCACCGCTCGAGCGGGGAGAAGATGAGCAGGTCGATGGCGATGCCGACGAACAGGATCAGGAAGATCGCCTCGAACACCATGGACATGGAGCTGGCGTTGCGGCCGTTCTCCAGCAACGCGCCCAGGCCGATGCCGAGGTCGGGGGAGGAGGCGATGATCTCCGCCGCCATCAGCGAGCGCCAGGAGAAGGCCCAGCCCTGCTTCAGGCCGGCCAGATAGCCCGGCAGCGCGGCCGGCAGCACGATGTGCCAGGCGCCCCTCAGTCCGGTGGCGCCCATCGTGCGGCCCGCGCGCAGGAACAGCGGCGGCACCTGGTCGATGCCGGACACCAGGCCGTTGGCGATCGACGGCACCGCGCCGAGGAGGATCACCGCGTACATCATCTGGTTGTCCAGACCCAGCCAGATCACCGCGGGCGGCACCCAGGCCACCGACGGCAGCGACTGCAGACCGGACAGCACCGGGCCGATGGCCGCCCGCACGAACCTCACCCGGGCCACCAGCAGGCCCAGCGGGGTGCCGATGGCCAGCGCGAACAGGAAGCCCAGCAGACCGCGCGAGACGCTGGTCCAGATGTAGCCGAGCAGCTTGCCCTCCAGCCAGGCACGCCTGAACTCGGCGCCCACGTCGGCGGGCGAGGGCAGCTTCGTCGGGTCGTCGACGATCTTCAGCGAGATCAGCGCCTGCCAGACGGCCAGCACCACCACGGTGGCGACGACCGGCGGCAGGATCTTGCGGACGAAGGTCTGCCGCAGGGGAGCCCGGCCGGCGACGGAGGTCTCCAGGGCGTCAAGGCCCGCCTCGACGCTTCCCGAGTCCGTTGCGGCTCTCGTCTCAGTGCTGGCCATGGCGGCGGATCTCCCCACGCAGTACCTCGGTGATCTCCAGGGACAGTTCGGCCACGGGCGCGTCCTCGATGCGCCGCGGCTGCGGGATGTCCACCCGCCACTCCCGGGCCACCCGGCCCGGCCGGGACGACAGCAGCACCACCCGCTGCGCGAGCCGGACCGCCTCCCGCACGTTGTGCGTGACGAACAGGACGGACAGCCCCGTCTCCTCCCAGATCCTGGTCAGTTCGTCGTGCAGCAGGTCGCGGGTGATGGCGTCCAGCGCGGCGAACGGCTCGTCCATCAGCAGGAGCTGGCTGTCCTGTGCGAGTGCCCGGGCCATGGCAACGCGCTGCCGCATACCGCCGGACAGCTCGTGCACCCGCTTGCCGTACGAGCCCTGCAGCCGGACCAGTTCGAGCAGCTCCTCGGCCCTGCCGCGCCGCTCGCTCTTCGCGACGCCCCTGAGTTTCAGGGCGAGTTCGATGTTCTTGCCCGCGGTCAGCCACGGGAACAGCGCGTGCTCCTGGAACATCAGGGCGGGGCGCCCGTGGGTCGCGATGCTGCCGGCGGTGGGCCGGTCGAGCCCCGCCACCAGGTTCAGCAGCGTCGACTTGCCGCAGCCCGAGGCACCCAGGAGGGTGACGAACTCGCCGGGCGCGACGTCCAGTGTGATGTCGTCGAGGACGAGTTGCCGTCCGGCCGGCCCGGCGAAGGACTTCGAGACGTGCTCGATGCGGGCCGCGTACTCGACCGCTTCTGCTTCTTCGGCCTTGGCGAGGGCGGTTGCCATGGTCGTCACCTCCTGGGGACGCTCGGATCCGGGCTCAGCCGACGCCGAGACCGGCGTCGTCGACGGTGCTCTCGCCCTTGGCCTTCAGGACCTTGTTCAGCGGGGCGAGGTCGTAGATGCCGTCCAGCTTCGGGTCCTGAAGGAGGCCCGCCTTGACCGCGTGCCGCGCCTCGGTGCCGAGGGTCGCGGCCAGCGGGTCGTCGGTGATCTGGATGGACTTCCAGGCCGGGTCCAGGACGCCGGCCGGCAGCTCCTTGCCGGAGTCGACGCCGAGCTGCTTGTTCGCCGCGGTCCTGGCCTCGTCCGGGTGGGTGTTGATCCACGCGTTGGTGTCGACCGAGGCCCGCAGCACCGCTTCGACGGCCTTCGGGTGCTCCTTCAGGAACTTCTGCGACACGATGATGTTCGTGATCACGAACTTCTCGCCGGGCCACAGCGACGCCTCGTCCAGCAGCACCTTGCCGCCCTCGGCGACCAGCTTGGACGCGGTCGGCTCCGGCACCCAGGCGCCGTCGACCGAGCCTGACCTGAAGGCGTCCGGGGTCACCTTGTTGTCGGTGCGGACGACGGAGACGTCGCCCTTGCCGCTCTCGGCGTCGACCTTCCAGCCCTGCTCCGCGACCCAGTCGAGGAAGGCCACGTCCTGCGTGTTGCCGAGCTGAGGAGTCGCGATCCGCTTGCCCCGGACGTCCTTCAGGGACTTGACCTTCTTGGGGTTCACCACCAGCTTCACCCCGCCGGAGGCCGAACCGCCGACGATCCGCAGGTTCTTGCCGTCCGACTTGGTGTAGCCGTTGATCGCCGGGGACGGCCCGATCCATCCAATGTCGACGGAGCCCGAGTTCAGCGCCTCGATCTCGGACGGACCGGCGTTGAACACCTGGTAGTCCGCGCTGGTCGCGCCGAGCGCCTTCTGGAAGAAGCCCTTCTGCCTGCCCACCAGCGCGGTCGCGTGGGTCAGGTTGCCGAAGTAGCCGATCCGCACGGAGTCCAGGCCGTCGGTCTTCTCGGCTCCGGCGGCGATCCGGGCGCCCGCGTCGCCGCCCTCGGCCTCGGACCCGTAGCCGCAGGCCGCGAGCGTCAGCAGGGGGAAGGCGGCCAGCGCGGCCAGGCCGCGGCGAAGCAAGGTGGAACCACTGGCAGGCACGGGAGGTCTTCCTCTCGTCGGCCCGGCGGTCACGGTCTCAGGCCGTGGCCGGGAGGTCGGCAGGGGGTCTTCGTCGCTGGGCGCGCGTGCGGTGCGCGTACGTCACCGCGCACATCGCGCCACTCCGCCCTGCCCGCTGCCGAGGGCGCCGCTGCCGACGCGGCCGCCCTCCTTGGCGAACGTCGAGTAGAAACCGAGGGAGTTCATGGTCAGAAGTCCCAGCCGTCCTCGTCGGAGGCGTCCTTGACCGGCTCGGGGGAGGCGAACGACTCGCCGACCATGCCGGCGGTCAGCGTGGTCCCGTCGCTCGGGTCGATCAGGATGAAGGAGCCGGTGCGGCGCGAGTCGGCGTAGGAGTCGGCCGGCAGCGGTTCGGCGGTGCGGATCTTCACCCGGCCGATGTCGTTGGCGACGAGCTGCCCGGGATGCGGGTGCAGGGAGAGGTCGTCGAGCGTGAGCCGGGACGGGATGTCCTTCACGATCGCCTTGACGGTGCGGGTGCCGTGCTTGAGCAGCACCCGGTGCCCGACGGCCAGCGGCTGGTCGGCGACGTGGCAGACGGTCGCCTCCACGTCCTGGGTGACGGCCGGGGCGTCCTTCGCCGGCACGATCAGGTCGCCGCGCGAGACGTCCAGGTCGTCCTCGAGCAGCACGGTCACCGACTGCGTCGTCCACGCCACGTCGACCGGCCGGCCCAGCAGGTCGATGCCGGAGATCCGGGTGGTCCGCCCCGAGGGCAGCACGGCGACCCGGTCGCCGACCCGGAAGGTGCCGGCCGCGATCTGGCCCGCGTAACCCCGGTAGTCCGGGTGCTCGGCGGTCTGCGGCCGGATCACGAACTGCACGGGCAGCCGCGCGTGGCAGTGCGCCAGGTCGTGGCTGACCGGGACCGTCTCCAGGTGCTCCAGCACGGTCGGGCCGCCGTACCAGTCCATGTTCGCGGACGGCTCCACCACGTTGTCACCGGCCAGCGCCGAGATCGGGACCGCGGTGACCTCCGGGACGCCCAGCTCGGTGGCGTACGCGGTGAACTCCTCGGCGATCGCGGCGAAGACGGACTCCTCGTACGCGACGAGGTCCATCTTGTTGACCGCGAGGACCACGTGCGGCACCCGCAGCAGCGCGGCGATCGCCGCGTGCCGGCGGGTCTGCTCGACCACGCCGTTGCGGGCGTCGACGAGGACCACCGTCAGCTCGGCCGTGGAGGCGCCCGTCACCATGTTGCGGGTGTACTGCACATGGCCGGGGGTGTCGGCGAGGATGAACCGGCGCCGGGGCGTGGCGAAGTAGCGGTACGCCACGTCGATGGTGATGCCCTGCTCCCGCTCGGCGCGCAGGCCGTCGGTGAGCAGCGCCAGGTCCGGGCCCTCCTGGCCGCGGCTCGCGGACGCCCGTTCCACGGCCTCCAGCTGGTCGGCGAGGACCGACTTGGAGTCGTGCAGCAGCCGTCCGACGAGCGTGGACTTGCCGTCGTCGACGGAGCCCGCGGTGGCGAACCGCAGCAGGGTGGTCTCCGGGAGCGTCCCGGTCGTGGTGGTGCTCATGCTTAGAAGTACCCCTCGCGCTTGCGGTCTTCCATCGCGGCCTCGGAGAGCTTGTCGTCGGCGCGGGTCGCGCCGCGCTCGGTGAGCCGGGACGCGGCGATCTCGGCGATGACGGCCTCCAGCGTGGTCGCGTCGGAGTCGACGGCCCCGGTGCAGGACATGTCGCCGACCGTGCGGTAGCGCACCAGGCGCCGCTCGACGCTCTCGCCGTCCTTGGGGCCGCCCCACTCGCCGGCCGTCAGCCACATCCCGGCGCGCCGGAACACCTCGCGCTCATGGGCGAAGTAGATCTCCGGCAGCTCGATGCCCTCGCGGGCGATGTACTGCCAGACGTCCAGCTCGGTCCAGTTGGACAGCGGGAAGACGCGGACGTGCTCGCCCGGGGCGTGCCGCCCGTTGTACAGGTTCCACAGCTCCGGACGCTGCCGGCGCGGGTCCCACTGGGAGAACTCGTCCCGCAGGGAGAACACCCGCTCCTTGGCGCGGGCCTTCTCCTCGTCGCGCCGGCCGCCGCCGAAGACCGCGTCGAATTTCTCGCTCTGGATCCTCTCCGTCAACGGGAGGGTCTGCAGCGGGTTGCGGGTGCCGTCGGGACGCTCCTTGAGCACACCGCGGTCGATGTAGTCCTGTACGGACGCCACGTGGAGGCGCAGCCCGTGTTCGGCGACCACACGGTCCCGGTACTCCAGCACCTCGGGGAAGTTGTGTCCCGTGTCCACATGCAGCAGTGAGAAGGGGATCGAGGCCGGGGCGAACGCCTTCAGCGCGAGGTGCAGCATCAGGATCGAGTCCTTGCCACCGGAGAACAGGATCACCGGGTTCTCGAACTCGCCCGCGACCTCGCGGAAGATGTGCACCGCCTCGGACTCCAGCGCGTCCAGGTGCGACAGGGCGTACGGAGTGTCCGTGCCCTCGCCACCGGCCGCGGTCTCGGCGACGGTCGTCATGCCAGTCCCCTCTCACTGAGCAGGGCATGCACCGAGGCCGCGGACTCCCGCACGGTCTGGTGCTGCGATTCGATCCGCAGGTCGGGTGTCTCGGGCTCCTCGTACGGGTCGTCCACGCCCGTCAGCCCCGACAGCTCACCCGCCGCCTGCTTGGCGTACAGCCCCTTCACGTCCCGCACCGAGCACACCTCGACCGGGGTCGCCACATGGACCTCCAGGTAGGGCGTCCCGTTCCCGGTGTGCCGCTTGCGCACGGCCTCCCGGCTGTCCGCGTAGGGCGCGATCACCGGGACCAGCGCCTTCACCCCGTTGCGGGCGAGCAGTTCGGCGACGAAGCCGATGCGCTGCACGTTGGTGTGCCGGTCCTCTCGGCCGAAGCCGAGGCCCGCCGAGATGAACTCGCGGATCTCGTCGCCGTCGAGCACCTCGACGCGGTGGCCCTCGGCGCGCAGCCGGCCGGCCAGCTCGTACGCGATGGTGGTCTTGCCGGCGCTCGGCAGACCCGTGAGCCAGACGGTGGCTCCGGTGGTCACGTGGTTCTCCTGGATGTCGGTGGCGTCGGTGGCGTCGGTGCGAGCGGTGACAGCCGGACCCGCGGGCGAGGTGCGGGCGGCTGTGCGCGCCGTCATCCGTGCAGCCCGCACTCGGTCTTGGCGCGCCCCGCCCAGCGGCCGGCGCGCGCGTCCTCGCCCTCCAGGACGCGGCGGGTGCAGGGGGCGCAGCCGATGGACGGGTAGCCGTCCGTCAGCAGCGGGTTGGTGAGCACGCCGTGCTCGGCGACGTAGGCGTCCACGTCGTCCTGCGTCCAGCGGGCGATGGGGGACACCTTGACCTTGCGCCGCTTCTCGTCCCACCCGACGACCGGGGTGTTCGCCCGGGTCGGGGACTCGTCGCGGCGCAGGCCGGTCGCCCACGCCCGGTAGCCCTGCAGCCCCTCCTCCAGCGGCCGCACCTTGCGCAGCGCGCAGCACAGGTCGGGGTCGCGGTCGTGCAGCCTCGGGCCGTACTCCGCGTCCTGCTCGGCGACCGTCTGCCGCGGGGTGAGGGTGATGACGTTGACGTCCATCACCGCGTCCACGGCGTCCCGGGTGCCGATGGTCTCCGGGAAGTGGTAGCCGGTGTCGAGGAAGACGACGTCCACGCCCTTGCGGACGCGGGAGGCGAGATGGGCGACCACGGCGTCCTCCATGGAGGAGGTGACGCAGAACCCGGCTCCGAAGGTGTCGACCGCCCACTGGAGGATCTCCAGCGCGGAGGCGTCCTCCAGGTCCCGGCCCGCCCGCTCGGCGAGCGCCTTCAGCTCTTCCTCGGTGCGCTCCTGCTGAGTCGTCGTCATATCCGCTCGTCCCCTCCGTTGTCGGCCCGCTCCAGCCCCCGGGCCAGCAGCCCGAGGAACTTGAGCTGGAATGCGCGGTTGCACGCCGCGCACTCCCAGACGCCATGGCCCTGCTCGCCGGGACGCAGGTCCTCGTCCCCGCAGTAGGGGCAGTAGAAGGGCGCCGCCCGCTCACTCACGACAGCGCCTCCTCGGAAGCACGGGCCGCCCAGGTGGCGAAGCGCTCGCCGTCCTCGCGTTCGGCCTGGTAGCGGGTGAGGACCCGCTCGATGTAGTCGGGCAGCTCGGCCGAGGTGACCTTCAGGCCGCGGACCTTGCGGCCGAAGGCCGCCTCGAGGCCGAGCGCGCCGCCGAGGTGCACCTGGTAGCCCTCGACCTGGTTGCCGTCCGAGTCCAGGACGAGCTGGCCCTTGAGGCCGATGTCCGCGACCTGGATGCGGGCGCAGGCGTTCGGGCAGCCGTTGAGGTTGATGGTGATCGGCTGGTCGAAGTCCGGCAGCCGGCGCTCGAGTTCGTCGATGAGCTGCGCGCCGCGCTGCTTGGTCTCCACGATGGCCAGCTTGCAGAACTCGATGCCGGTGCAGGCCATGGTGCCGCGCCGGAACGAGGACGGCCGGGCGGTGAGGTCCAGCGCCTCCAGGCCCTCCACCAGCGAGTCGACCTGGTCCTGCTCGACGTCCAGGACGATCATCTTCTGTTCCACGGTGGTGCGGACCCGGCCCGAGCCGTGCGCCTCCGCGAGGTCGGCGATCTTCGTCAGGGTCGCGCCGTCGACCCGGCCGACGCGCGGGGCGAACCCGACGTAGAACCGGCCGTCCTTCTGCCGGTGCACGCCGATGTGGTCGCGCCACTGCCGCACCGGCTGCTCGGGCGCGGGGCCGTCGGTCAGCCTGCGGCCGCCGAGGTACTCGTCCTCCAGCACCTGGCGGAACTTCTCCGGGCCCCAGTCGGCGACCAGGAACTTCAGCCGGGCCCGGTTGCGCAGCCTGCGGTAGCCGTAGTCACGGAAGATCGAGATGACGCCCTCGTAGACGTCCGGGACCTCGTCGACCGGCACCCAGGCGCCGAGCCGCACGCCCAGCTTGGGGTTGGTGGAGAGACCGCCGCCCACCCACACGTCGAAGCCCGGGCCGTGCTCGGGGTGCCGGACGCCCACGAACGCGACGTCGTTGATCTCGTGCACGACGTCCAGCACCGGCGAACCGGAGATGGCCGTCTTGAACTTGCGGGGGAGGTTGGAGTACGCCGGGTTGTTCAGGACCCGGCGCTTCATCTCCTCCAGCGCCGGCGTGCCGTCGATGATCTCGTCCTCGGCGATGCCCGCGACCGGCGAGCCGATCATCACGCGCGGGGTGTCACCGCACGCGGTGACGGTCGACAGGCCCACGCCCTCCAGCCGCTGCCAGATCTCGGGCACGTCCTCGATCCGGATCCAGTGGTACTGGATGTTCTGCCGGTCGGTGATGTCCGCGGTGCCCCGCGCGAACTCCTGCGAGACCTCGCCGATGACCCGGAGCTGCGCCGTGGTGAGCGCGCCGCCGTCGATGCGCACCCGGAGCATGAAGTACTCGTCGTCCAGCTCCTCCGGCTCCAGGATCGCGGTCTTGCCGCCGTCGATCCCGGGCTTGCGCTGGGTGTACAGGCCCCACCAGCGCATCCGGCCGCGCAGGTCGCTGGGGTCGATCGAGTCGAAGCCCCGCTTGGAGTAGATCGTCTCAATGCGTGTCCGCACATTGAGACCGTCGTCGTCCTTCTTGACCTGCTCGTTGCCGTTGAGCGGGGTGAAGTGGCCCGCGGCCCACTGACCCTCGCCGCGGTGACGGCTCACCTTGCGACGGGGCGCGGAGGCGGCAGGGTTCTGCGGGGTGGCGGCCATGGTTGTTACGTCCTTCGGAACAGGCGGGAAACGCGGCTCTGACCTGCGCATACGGGCGCGTGGAGGCATGCGTGCGCGACACTGCGCAGCAGCGGGAGAGGTGCGAGGAGATCGGCGGTGCTGGAGCTGTCAGCTCGCCGGACAGATGGCGCTGGACATGCGGCCGAGGTCGACGTGCCGCCGACTCACCAAGGCAATTCCAGTTCCAGGCATGACGGAAGCGTGTCACGCGGATCTCCGGCCAGTCCACCATTGTCCGTAGTGTGGACGGAACTATTCTGAATGGTGAGACGAGTGCTCTGGGTCACGCTCCGGGGGTGTCGTGGGAGCGGGGGAACGGGCGGCCGGGGGTCACGCCCCGGGCCACGGGCCGGGCGTCGCCACCTCGGGCTCCAGTTCCACCTTCGTGTCGAACAGCCGGAAGCCGCGCCGCTGGTAGTTGTCCATGGCGAACTCGCCGTCCTTGCTGCACGTGTGCAGCCACACCCGCTTCGTGGGCGGCCGCCCCGGCCACCGCTCGGCCAGGTCCCAGGCGCGGGCCGCGCCGTGGGACAGCAGGTGGCCGCCGATGCGGCGGCCGCGGAAGGCCGGGATCAGACCGAAGTAGACGATCTCCACCACGCCCTCGTCCTGCGCCTCCAGTTCCACGTACCCGGCGGGGGTGCCGTGGTCGTACGCCACCCAGGTCTCGACGCCCGGACGGCCGAGGAACTCCTGCCACCGCGCGTAGGTCCACCCGAGCCGGTCCGTCCAGCGGATGTCGCCCCCGACCGAGGCGTAGAGGAAGCGGCTGAACTCGGGGGAGGGGACCTCGGCGCGGACGATCCGGACGTCGCCCTCGGGGGCGGCGGCCGGCAGGAGGTCGGCCTGCGAGGTCTGTTCCAGGGACCAGGTGGTGACAGTGACGCTGCTCATGCGGGCCAGGGAACCATCCCAGCGGCCCGCCTGTCGATCGGCCGGGTCACAGGGCCGGTTCCTGGTCCGTCACCTCAGCGACCGGTCGAGCGCGGTCAGGGGCACCGCGAAGAGCATGCGGTCGGAGAGGGACCACACCTCGCCCGTCCGCGCCGAGTACGACAGGGAACCCGACGACTCGGCCCAGCAGTGGCGGGAGGAGTCGGCGCCGCAGCGCGCCGCCCTGGCGTGCGCGCTGTCCTGCCGCCACAGGCCGCCGTGCCCGTCTCCCGTGCCGGACGAGCGTCCCACGTACCAGGACGGCGAGCCCGCTCCGGGCCGCCGGTGGGACAGCGCGCCGCTGATGCCGCTCACCCGCGTCCGGTAGGCCTCGACGGCGTCCGCCCGCCCGGCGGAGTCGGTGGCGAGCAGTCCGCGGCGCGCGGGGTCGCCGTCGAACGCGTACCGCCACAGCCGGGCGCTCCGGTCGCCGCCGGGAGCGGTCCGCTCGGCGGCGACCAGGCTGTCCGGCGCGGTGCCGCTGTCCAGGGAGAGGGTGGCCGGGCAGGGCGGCCCGGAGGCGGTGCAGCGGCCGTCGGCGAAGCGGTAGGAGCCGACGGCGGGCATCACGTACCGGTAGCCGTCGGCGGACCAGCCGCCGGGCACCCGGCCGACGGCGGGGGTGCGGGCCGTGGTGCGCTGGATGCGGTCGAGGTCGTAGACGTAGAGCGCCTCGGAGCTGCCGGTGCGGGTGGTGACGAGCAGCTTGTCCTGGTACCAGACCATGCCGGACATCGCGGAGGACAGGCCGCGGTAGTCCCGGCCGCCGTCGACCGGCACCACCAGCAGGACCCAGCGGTAGACGGGCCGGGCGGGGTCGTCCGCGTCGACGAAGGCGACCCGGGCCAGCTCCCTTCCGGGCCCGCCGGCGGCGGCCCGGGTCCAGCCGGTGAGGATCACCCGGTGGGTGCCCCGGACTCCGTCGTCGGCGGCGTCAGCGGAGGTGGTGACGGAGTGCGGCCGCCAGGAGGTGTCGGCGGCGTCGGCCCGGTCCCAGCAGTAGGCGCGGCCGGCGGGCGGGCTGACGGGCAGGCTCTCGCGGTCGTCCGCCGTGCAGTCGGCGGCCCCGCGCAGGGAGCGGTCGGCGCTCGCGAGGACGGCGCTCACCCCGACCGGGCGGCCCATGGACGCGGCGAGCCGTTTCAGGTCGCGGGCGGGCACCAGGTGTTCCTGGAGCCTGAGCCGGGCGGTGTCGGAGGGGGCGGTCAGCGGCTTGAGCGCGCCGGGGTTCTCGGCGACCTCCGCCTGTGAGGCGCTGATCATCGTGGCCGCCGCGGTGAGCGCCAGCGCGGTTCCGGCGAGGACCGCGCGCAGGGCGGTACCCCGTCTGCGCCGGCGATGTCTGCCACGATGCCTCATGTCGCCCTCCTTCCGGGCTCCGTCACCTCCGTGGCGTTCCGGCCGGTGCCGGGAGGCGGGTCAACTGCGCCTGACGGTCCGTACGTTGACCGAGGAGCAGGTGGGGAGACCCACTGGGATGCTACGGCAGTAAGGGGCGGCGGAGGGTCAAGACCCCCAAATACGCGAAAGACACCCGCGTGAACGGGGCGGTCGGCCCGCGCCGGCGGCGCCCGTGCGCGGCGTCCGCCACCGCTCGCCCGTCCCGTCAGCCGGCGCCCGCCGCCGTCCGCCGTCGTGCGACCACGGCCGGGGCCACCGACTGGGGCAGCAGGTCACGGAGGTCGCCGGGAAGCAGCACCTCGATCTCGGCGTCCTCGCGGAAACGGTAGGGCCGGTGCTGCAGGAGGTCCCCCAAGTAGCGCCGGACCCTGGACATCTCGGCCCGCACCGTGACCGTTCTGGACGGATCGCCGAAGAGGTCCTCCGCGAGGGCCGCCGCGCCCCGCCCGCCGGGGTGTTCGGTGAGCACGTACAGCAACTCGGCGTGCCGGGGACTGAGTTCCCGGCTCCAGGAGCCGGCCGCTCCCGACACGGTCACCGAGGTACGCCCCGCCCCGCCCAGGTCCAGCCGGATCCGGCTCGCGGCGCCCGGCGGCGGCTCGTCCGCCACCCGCAGCAGCCAGCCCCCGGCCAGCGGCTCCACCGCGCAGTGGCCCAGCGGCGGCAGCCACCGGCGTCCCGGCGCCAGCGACTTGGGCAGGCTGAGCCGCCGCACGTACGGCATCCCGGTCACGGCCGCCGCCCAGCCGTCCCGGTCCACCACCAGTGCCGGGCCGTCGAGCCGGGCCAGCACCGGCGCGCCCACCGCGCGCAGCCGTTCCAGCGCGTCCAGGTGCAGCTCCCGCAGCCGGGCCTCGGCGAGTCTGGCGACGGAGTCCACCCAGGACAGGGTCGCCGGATGCATGGTGCGCAGCGGGCCGCTGACGTCCACCACCCCGATGAGCCGGCCGTCCCTGGGGTCGGTGATCGGGGCGCCGGTGCAGGTCCAGGAGGTGTGCGAGCGGACGAAGTGCTCGGCGGCGAACACCTGCACCGGCCGCCGCACCACCGCCGGGGTGCCCACGCCGTTGGTGCCGACGACGTCCTCCCGCCAGTCGGCGCCGAGTTCGAAGCCGAGGCCGTCGGCCTTGCGCAGCACCTGCGGGGACCCCTCCCGCCACAGCACCCGCCCCTCGGCGTCGGCGACGACCATGATGTGCTGGGCGACGTCCGCGACCGAAAGCAGTCCCTCGCGCAGCACCGGCAGCACGTGCCGCAGCGGTGACTCCTCGCGTCTGCGCCGGACTTCGTCGGCGGACAGCAGTCCGGACCTGAAGTCGTGGTCGGGGTCGACCCCGCCGCGCAGCATCCGTCCCCAGGACTGCTCGATCACCGGCCGGGGCGCGATCCGCGCGCGCCGCCCGGCGAGTGTCGCCTCGCGCACCTCGCTCAGCATCCGCGCCGCCCGCGCCGTGTCCACGGCGGCCAGACGCGCCAGGTTCGTCGGCGGGTTCACCACTGGTGGTCCTTCCGGAAGGCCTCGAACACACTTGTCAAGCCGCACCGGGCAGCGGTTTCCGGTCGGCTTCGGTGCCCATACTGCCGCCGGGCGCATGCCGGAGGCACAGACTCCGCGCACAGTCACCGATAAGTTGCAACCCCCTGCAACCCTGGTGAACCCGGCCGGGACGTCCGAGACTTGTCCACGGCGTCGCCCGAGGGCGGCGTTCTGGCCTTTCAACGGGCCCGTTCGGCGGGGGTGGTGCCGTGTCGGCGCAGCACCACCCCCGTCCGTTCCCGCGCGCGGCGCGACGGCCGGATCAGGACACCGGACGCGCCCGCTCCACCAACGGCGCCAGGTCCAGGCCCCCGGGCAGCGTGCCGAACGAGGCGCCCCGGTCGCCGCCGAACCGTGAGGCGCAGAAGGCGTCGGCGACCTCCGGCGGCGCGAACCGCACCAGCAGCGACCCCTGGAGCACCAGCGCGAGCCGCTCCACGAGACGCCGGGCCCGGCCCTCGGCGCCTTCCATGTCGGCCAGTTCGGTGAACAGGTCCTTCACCGCCCGGTCCAGCCGGTGGTCGGCGCCGTGCGCCCGCCCGATCTCGGTGAGGCAGGCGTCCAGCGCGCCCGGCTCGCGCCGCAGCGCCCGCAGCACGTCCAGCGCCTGCACGTTGCCCGCGCCCTCCCAGACGGAGTTCAGCGGCGACTCCCGCACCAGCCGGGGCAGTCCCGACTCCTCGACGTACCCGTTGCCGCCCAGGCACTCGGCGGCCTCCACCGCGACCGGGGCGCAGCGCTTGGTGATCCAGTACTTGGCGGCGGGCACCGCGAGCCGCAGGAAGGCGCGCTCGTGCTCGCTTCCGTCGTCGTGGGCGGCGGCCAGCCGGAGCGCCAGCGTGGTCGCGGCCTCGGACTCCAGCGCGAGGTCGGCCAGGACGTTGCGCATCAGCGGCTTGTCGGCCAGCCTGCCGCCGAACGCCTCCCGGTGCTCGCAGTGGTGCACGGCCTGGGCCACCGCCTGCCGCATCAGGCCGGCCGAGCCGAGCGCGCAGTCCAGCCGGGTCGCCGCGACCATGTCGATGATCGTGCGGACCCCGCGTCCCTCCTCGCCGACCACGCGGGCCCAGGTGCCGTCGAACTCGACCTCGGCGGAGGCGTTGGACCGGTTGCCGAGCTTGTCCTTCAGCCGCTGGATCAGGAACACGTTGCGGCCGCCGTCGGCGAGGACGCGCGGCACGAGGAAGCAGGTGAGGCCCCCGGGGGCCTGCGCGAGCACCAGGAAGCCGTCGGACATGGGCGCCGAACAGAACCACTTGTGCCCGGTGAGCTCGTACGTCCCGGCCTCGGCGAGCGGCCGGGCCCGCGTGGTGTTGGCCCGTACGTCGCTGCCGCCCTGCTTCTCGGTCATGCCCATGCCGAACAGGGCGCCGGCCTTCTCCGCGGCGGGCCTGAGACCGCGGTCGTAGATGGTCGACGTCAGCCGCGGCTCCCACTCGGCGGCCAGCGCCGGATCGGTCCGCAGCGCGGGCACGGCCGCGTGGGTCATCGACAGCGGGCAGCAGTTGCCCGCCTCGACCTGGGTCCACACCAGGAACGCCGCCGCCCGGCGCACATGCCCCGCGGGGCGGTTCCAGGCGGAGGTCAGCCCCGCCGAGACGCCCTTGCCGAGCATCCGGTGCCAGGCCGGATGGAACTCCACCTCGTCGATCCGGTGTCCGTAGCGGTCGTGCGTGCGCAGCCGCGGCGGGAACTCGTTGGCCTGCGCCCCCCACTCCTGCACCTGCTCCGACCCGGCGGCCCCACCCAGCCCGGACAACTCCGCGCGCACCTCGTCCTGCACCTCGGCGGCGGTGTGCCGATCGACGGCCTCCACGAGGGCCCGGTCGGCGCCGAAGACGTCGTAGCCCACCAGCGCGGGCGGCTGGTTCGTCACCGTGTGCGTCGGATTGCCTGCCATGACTGCGAACCTACCCGCGATCGCGCCGATCCTGCTTCCCGGGGCGCCGCCGTGCCGTTGCGGAACCGGCCGGGCCCGGACCGCCACCCCCGGAAGGTGAGGGCGGCCCGGTACGGCGGATACCGTTAGGTCGTGCAGTCAGGAAGTGAATCCCCCGAGCGGCCCGCCGGCCGTCTCCACCGGGCCAGAGCCCTCTACCGGAACGTATCCAAGCGCAGGACCGCCTGGCTGCTTCTCAAGGACACCGTCAACTCGTGCATGGAGTACCGCATCCTGGGCCTGGCGGCCGAGGCGGCGTTCTTCACCCTGCTGTCGGTGCCGCCGCTGCTGCTGAGCCTCATCGGCCTCCTCGGCTACGTCGACGCCTGGACCGGCGCCGACACCATCCAGGGCGTGGAGCACAACATCCTGGAGGCCTCCCGGACCGTCCTGTCGGACAAGGGCGTCAAGGAGATCGCGGAGCCGATCCTGCGTGACGTGATGGCGGGCGGCCGGCCCGACGTCATCTCCATCGGCTTCCTGTTCGCGCTGTGGTCCGGCTCCCGCGCGGTGAACGTCTTCATCGACACCATCACCGTCATGTACGGCCTCGACGGCGTGCGCGGCATCGTCAAGACCCGGCTGATGTCGTTCCTGCTGTTCATCGTGGCCCTGCTGATCGGCTCGGTGGCGCTGCCGCTGATGGTGGCGGGGCCGGACGCCGTCGTGCGGATCGTGCCCTGGTCGGCGACGCTCGTGCAGGTCCTGTACTGGCCGGTCGTGCTGCTCCTCTCGGTCGTCTTCCTGACGACCCTCTACCACGTCTCGGTGCCCGTGCGCTCCCCGTGGATCGAGGACGTGCCCGGGTCCCTGGTGGCCCTCGCCATGTGGGTCCTGGGCAGTCTGCTGCTGCGCATCTACCTCACCCACACCATCGAGGGCGCCACGATCTACGGGTCGCTGGCCGCCTCCGTCGCCGTCCTGCTGTGGATCGGCGTGTCGGCCTTCGCGGTGCTCGTCGGCGCGGCGGTGAACGCCGCCATCGACCGGGTCTGGCCCGCCGCCGCCACGGCCGCCGCCCGCGAGGCGAACGAGCGGGTGCTGGACGCGCAGGTCGCCGAGTACGTCGCCCGGGCCGCCGCGGCGCGCGAGAGCGACCCGGACGATCCCGACATGCCCTCGGAGTTCCCCGAGCGCTGGTCCCGCTTCCTGCCCCCGGAGGACGTGACGGCCCGCCTGCGCAGCCACGCCAGGAACCCGCACCACCACGCCCACAAGGGGGACCGGGCGGCCGGCGGGCCCCGCGCTGCCGGATCCGACGGGGCGAACGGGGTGAACGGCGGCGACGCGGAGCACGGCGACACGCCCCCGCACGGCGGCTGACCGCCGGCGAGGGCGCACGGGGCGGTGCCCTTCGGCTGCCCGCCGGTGACGTTTCCGCCGCCCGGGGCGCCGACCGCGGCGTAGCCTGGCCTCCGTGTACGAGGAACGGCCGTCGCGGCTCGCCGGCGCCGTGGTGTGGCGCCTGACCCCCGGGGACGACGCCGCCCGGACGGTGCTGCCCGACGGCTGCATGGACCTGCTGTTCAGCGAGGGCCGGCTGCTGGTCGCCGGCCCCGACACCCGTGCCCACGTCCCGGAGGGCCCGCCCCGCGCCTGGGCGGGCCTGCGCTTCTTCCCCGGCACCGCGCCCGCACTGCTCGGCGTGCCGGCCACGGAACTGCGCGACACCCGCGTCGAACTGACCGACCTGTGGCCCGCCGCGCGGGTGCGGCGGCTGCGCGACCGCGTCATGGCGGCACCCGACGCGGCCACGGCCCTGGAGGACATCGCCCTGGACCGGGCCGCCGAGTGCGGCCGCCCGGACCCGCTGCTGCGCCGGCTGGTGGAGTCCCTGGACGCGGGCCGTCCGGTCGCGGCGACGGCCGCCGAACTCGGCGTCGGCGAACGCGCGCTGCACCGCCGCTGCCTGACCGCGTTCGGCTACGGCCCCAAGACCCTGGCCCGCATCCTGCGCCTGCAGCGCGCCCTCGCCCTGGCCCGCTCCGGGGTCCCGTACGCCGAGACGGCGGCCCGCGCCGGCTACGCGGACCAGCCGCACCTCGCCCGCGACGTGCGGAACCTGGCGGGCCGGACGCTCGGCGAGCTACTCGGCGGCTAGTGCGGCGAACAGGTCGACGCCGTTGCCGTCGGGGTCGTGCACGGTCGCGTACCGCTGCCCCCAGAAGGCGTCCCAGGGCTTCAGCTCCCCGTGGTACCCGGCGCCCACCAGATCCTCGTACACGGCGTCCACCTCGGCCGGCGAGCCGCACCGGAAGGCGAGCGCGACCCGGCCGCCGGGGGCGGGGGGCCGCCACGCCGGGTGGAAGGACCGTACGGTCTCCTCGGTGTCCAGCGCGAGCACCAGCCCGCCCGGCAGCTCCGCCTCGACATGCGGCTGCGTCTCGGCCCCCTCGGGGAAGACCAGTCCGAGGCGACGGTAGAAGGCGAGCGAGGCGGCCAGGTCGGAGGCCACCACGCCGATCACGGCGAATCGTGGAGTCATGGGCCCACGCTAGGCGGGAGCCGGACCCCGGGTCTTGAAGGAATCGGACAGCACCCGTCGCACTGGCGGTCGCACCCGGGCGGCCCTGCTGCGTCAGACGCCCCTGGTCAGCCTCAGGAAGGCGGCCCAGGAGGCGGGGGCGACGGTGAGGTGGGGTGCGGCGGGGGTCTTGGAGTCCCGGATGTGGACGGCGGTGGGGGCGGCTGCTACTTCGAGGCAGTTGCCGCCCTCGCTGCCGCTGTAGCTCGACCTGAACCACCGAAGTGCGGTGCCGCTCATTGCTCTCCTAGTAGTCGATCCAGCAGGTCCCGGGTGTCCTCGGGGGTCAGGGCCTGCGATCGCAGCATCGCACACTTCTGCGTGAGGATGGCCACCTCGTCCGGATCGGCGATCAGTTGGCTGCCGCGCTGCGTCTCGACGTACGCGAGCCGCTGATGTTCGGGGGTCTCCAGCAGGACGAACGGGCCGTCGAGCGAGGCGTGCGTCGAGCGGTCCAGCGGCAGTACCTGGAGCATCAGGCCGGGAAGCTCCGAGCAGGCGAGCAGATGGCGCAGTTGCGCGGTCCAGACGCCCCTGCCGCCGATCGGAGCGCGCACCACCGGCTCCCAGACGACGAAGCAGGTGATCGGTGCCTCCTTGTGCTTCAGGATCGCCTGACGTTCGAGGCGTGCCTCCGCCAACTGCGTGATCTCGTCCTCTCCGTAGACCGGCACACGGCTGCGGAACACCGCCCGTGCGTACGGACCCGTCTGCAGCAGACCCGGCACCACCTGGTTCTCGTACGACGAGATCGCGATGGCGGCCCGCTCCTGGTCGAGGAACTCCTCCGCCCACATCGGAACCAGATCGACCTCCGGCATCCTGCTCAGGGCGACGGACAAGGCCCCTCTCGTGTCGAGGAGTTCGTCGAGCTGCTCGGCGAGGTCCGGCTTCAGCGGACGTCTGCCCTGCTCGATCGACGCGATCTGCTGCTCGCCGACGACGAACCGCTCGCCCAGCGACCTCTGCGTGTACCCGGCGGCCTCGCGGTGGAGGGCGAGCAGCGCACCCACCATCCGCATCGCCGAGGCGTTCCTGCGTGCCCGTCGGCTCGTTCCCATGCGGTCGAACTCCCCATGTGTGTGCCCGTGTTCACCAACCCGCACCCGTACAAACGAGCTGTACGGGCGCAGGTGGCGGCGGCCGTGGGCCGCCGCGCGGACGGATCGCCGCCCGCCGTGGGCAGGACGGCGCACCGAGTGACGTTTCTGCGGTGAACCCGTTCCGCCATCGAGGTGAGTGGAGCGCACGCATTGCCGGGGCCGGCCGCCCGTCCGGGGGAAGCTTTCGGCTCGGTGAAGGGCCGCGCCCGGGTCCGCGGCGATCGCGGTGGTCACGGCAGTGGTGCTCGGGGCCGGTGCCGTGGCCACCGTGACCGCGCGGGCTCTCGCCGAAATCCCGGGTCACTCGACTCGGCGTGCGCCCCATCCGACATGTCCGCACGGCCGGGGAGGCCGGTGAACCCCCGCAGGGGAGTGCCGGCCTCCCTTTACGGCGTCCGCCGCGTCCCGCTCGGGCGCGTCCCGCGTCCCTCGTACGGCCCAGCCGGAACTCCGTGCACCGGAATACATCCGCGCGGTGTGGTGCTCTGAAGTGAGCGGTGCTCGATCGGTGCCCGGGCGGCCGTACGGCACGGTCCGGGCGTGGTGAAGGGCTGGTGGGCGATGACGGCAGTGCAGCCGACGGGGCCCGAGGTCGGGACACCCCACGGGGCCGTGCGCGGCCGGTACGAGCGGGGTGTCGCGGTGTTCCGGGGGATTCCGTACGCGGCTCCGCCCTTCGGTCCCCGGCGGTTCCGGCCGCCGGAGCCGCCCGAGCCGTGGGACGGGGTGCGGGACGCCGGCGCCTTCGGGCCCACGCCGCCGAAACCGGCGTACTCCGAGGCGTTCGCCCGGTACCTGTCCGACCCCGTGATCGCCGGCGACGACTGCCTCAACCTCAACGTGTGGACCCCGGAACCGGGCCCCGGCGCCCGCCTCCCGGTGCTGGTGTGGCTGCACGGCGGCGCCCTGACCAGGGGTTCCTCCGCCGTACCCGTCTACGGCGGGCACGCGTTCGCGCGGGACGGGGTCGTGCTCGTCTCGGCCAACTACCGGCTGGGCGTCGAGGGCTACGGACTGTTCCCGGACGCGCCGCCCAACCCGGGCCTGCGCGACCAGCTCGCCGCCCTGCGGTGGGTCCACGACAGCATCGCCGCCTTCGGGGGCGACCCCGGCAACGTCACCCTGTGCGGCCAGTCGGCCGGGGCGATCAGCGTCGGCGCCCTGATCGCGGCGCCCCAGGCCCAGGGCCTGTTCCGGCGGGCCGTGCTGCAGAGCGGCGCACCGGAGGTCTCCGAGCGCGACCGGGTGCGCCGCATGGTGCGCCGCATGGCCGGACGGCTGAAGATCCCGGCGACCGCCGAGGCCTTCGCCGCCGTCGACCGCGAGCTGCTGCTGCGCACCCAGGCCGATGTGAGCCGGCTGAGCAGCCCCGTGCTCGGCGGCCCCGCCTTCGGCATCGTCGTCGACGGGGACCTCGTGCCCCGCGACCCGCTCAGGGCCCTGATCGACGGGGAGGCGGCCCGGGGCGCCGACCTGCTCATGGGCTGGACGCGGGACGAGTACCGGCTGTGGCTGGTGCCCGGCGGGCTGGTCGAGCGCGTCGACCGGCTGGGCACGGTCGCCCTGGCCGGGGCCATGGCCCGCTGTCACGCCGGTCACGAGGTGCCGCGCGGCTACCGCGCCGCGCGGCCGGGCGCCGGCACCGCCGAGATCGTCGGCCAGATGGTCACCGACCACCTGCTCCGGCTGCCGCTGCACCGGCTCGCCGACGCCCGCCCGGGCAGCTCCTACCTGTACGAGTTCGCCTGGCCGTCCCTGCTCCCCGGACTCGGCGCCTGCCACGCGCTCGAACTCGGGTTCGTCTTCGGCACCGGCGAGGTGCCCGAGTCGGTCAAGCTGGCGGGGGCGGGCGCGCCGCAGGAGCTGTGTGACGCGATGCACTCGGCCTGGGTGCGGTTCGCCGCGTCCGGGGACCCGGGCTGGCAGGCCTGGGACGCCTCGCATCCGGTGCGGATCTTCGGTGGCGGTGAGCCCAGTGTCGTGTACGGCCCGAGGGACGCCGAGCTGGGTCTGTGGCCGGCCCCCGCCGCCGTCCCCGAGCCCGCGTCCGCCACCGGCGCCAGACCGCCGGGAGCCGTCCGCGCCTCGGCGGTGAGACGCCTGCGTCGCTCGGTCGGCGCCCTACGCCGGTGACGCGGGGGGCCGGAGGGCGTCGGCGTGGAGGCCGGTGCGCCGGGTGACGTCCGGACGGTGTGACGGCGGCGGCGGCGTGCCGCGGGGGGCCGGTGGCGTCGGCGTCCGGGCGAAGCGACCGTGACGTCGTCCGCGTGGACGCCCGCCCCTGCGGACGCCCGCGACGAGGTCGCAGGCGGCGGCGCCGGTGCCGGGGCCCGTCGTCAGGCGCCCGGGAGCGTAGCGCCCCGCTTCCAGGAGCGCGGCGCCCCGCTCACAACGCCCCGGCGATCGCGGTGATGTCCTCCGGGCCCACCCGGCAGCAGCCGCCGATCAGGCGTGCCCCGGCGTCCAGCCACGCCCCGACCTGGTCCGCGCCGAACCTGGACCGGCCGGTCCAGGTGTGCGTCCGCGGGTCCCAGGACTCGCCGCTGTTGGGGTAGACGACGACCGGCTTGCCGGTGACCCGGGCCGCGGTCCGGGCCGC
Source organism: Streptomyces sp. 1-11 (assembly GCF_007176755.1). Classification (GTDB taxonomy): domain Bacteria; phylum Actinomycetota; class Actinomycetes; order Streptomycetales; family Streptomycetaceae; genus Streptomyces. The sequence goes on along the minus strand of NZ_BJTV01000004.1, from coordinate 256,865 downwards.
GTACGGCACGTCCTCCGGCGCGCAGCAGTTTACGCCGACCGCGATGATCTCGTCGGCGTCCGCCGCGGGCGCGAACGCCTCCTCCAGCGGCTGCCCGGCGCGCGTACGCCCGCCCTCGACGGTGTAGGAGAGCCAGGCAGGCACCCCCAGCCCGCGCACCGCCCGCACCAGCGCCGCCCCCTCCTCCGCGTCCGGAACCGTCTCCAGGGCCAGCACGTCCGGCGCGGCGGCGGCCAGCACCTCCAGCCTCGGCCGGTGGAACCGTTCCAGCTCCCCGGCGCTCAGCCCGTAGCGCCCCCGGTACTCGGAGCCGTCGGCGAGCATCGCCCCGTACGGACCGGCCGAGGCCGCCACCCACAGCGGGCGGGCCGCCCCGGCCGCCCGCGCCCGGCGTGCCGCCTCCCGGGCCAGCTCCACGCTGAGCACCAGCAGCCGCGCCGCCCGAGCCCGGCCGATCCCGTGCCTGCCGAAGCCCTCGAAGGTGGCCTGGTAACTGGAGGTGATCGCCACGCTCGCGCCGGCCTCGTAGTAGGCGAGGTGCGCCTCGGTGATCGCCTCGGGGCGCTCGGCGAGCAGCCGAGCCGACCACAGTTCGTCGCCGAGGTCGTACCCGGCCGACTCGAGCCGGTTGGACAGGCCGCCGTCGAGCACGACCGGGCCGGCGGCGAGGGCTCCGGCGAGGGCGGGGGAGGCGCCGCCGGGCGGGCTGCTGGTCATGTCTCGACGCTAGTCCAAGCGCGCCGCGCTGACGGCGCGCCCGGCGGGGCGAGGGGTGGAAAGGGTTTGCGCCCGAGCGGTGCGGTCTCGGGCGGCCGGGACTCAGGCCGGCCGGGTCCGGGGCCGGCCGGGTCTCGGGTCGCACCGGCTGGGTGGTCCTCGGCGCCCCCGGGGGAACGAGGTCCGCGTGGAGCGCGGCGCCGCCGAGCGGGGCGGCGGAGGGCGCGGACACTTCGGCCGCCGCCGAACGGATCGGGACCTAGCGTCCTTCCCATGAGCGACACCGAACACGCAACGCCCGCACGGGCCGTCACCGCCATGGTCGAGCACGTGCTGGACCTGGCCGCCGGCTGGACCGCCTGGGACGGCACGCCCGTCCGGGCCGACGACCGTGTGTACACCCCGCACAAGGCGATCCGCAGGGTCGCCGACCACCTCATCGACCATCTGGCCGAACTGGAGGCCCGGCTGGCGGGCGAGACGCCCCAGCCGGACCACTGGCACGCCTCCGCGAGCACCACGGCGGCGGACCTGGCCCCCTTCACCGCCGACGACCTCGACGAGGCCCGCAGCCGTCTCACCCGGCTGGCCCGCGTCTGGGCCGTGCGTCTGGACGCGCTGACCGGCGAACAGCTCGACGCGTCGCCCGGCGAGGGCTGGACCTTCCGGGAACTGGCGCACCACGTGGCGGAATCCGCCTACTACGCCGACGCGGTGGGCGACCTGTCCTGACCGCGTCCGCCCGCGCCGCCGTGGCGGCCCCGCTCAGTGCCCCGGACCCGCCTCCCGGGGCCAGTGGGTGAGGGCGATGTGGAGAGCCTCCACCGCCTTGTCCCAGGAGGCCTGGACGTCCCGGGGGGAGCCGAAGCCGCCGGTCGACTCCAGCGCGCAGTAGCCGTGGAAGGTGCTGCGCAGCAGGCGTACGGCGTCGGTCAGGTCGGGCTCGGCCAGGCCGTAGGCGCGGAGCATGCCGTAGGTGATCTCGGCCGTGCGGCGCAGGGCGGGGGAGTCGGCGACCAGGCGCTGGTCGACGCGGATCTGGGTGGCCGCGTAGCGTCCCGGGTGCTCAAGGGCGTACGCGCGGTAGGCGCCCGCGAAGGCGGCCAGCGCGTCCCGGCCGGCCCGGCCGGCCACGGCGTCCGCGATCCGGTCGATCAGCTCGCCGCCCGCGTGCAGGGCCAGCCGGGTGCGCAGGTCGTTCAGGTTGCGGACGTGCGAGTACAGGCTGGCGTCCTTCACCCCGAAGCGCCGGGCCAGCGCGGAGAGCGTCACGTTGGGGAAGCCCGCCTCGTCGGCGAGTTCGGCGGCGGCCGAGACGATCCTGTCCACGGTGAGCCCCGCACGGGCCATGGGGCACCTCCTTGGCTGCCAAGCGGGCATCCTAGGGCATCGGGTCCGGGCGTCCGGGACGCGGTGCGCGTCCCGGCGGCCCGTGCGTAACCGCTGGTCCGTCAGGCGGGAACCGCCGAGAAGACGAACGAGAACCGGGCGGGCTCGGCCCGCAGGAAGTACCGCGGCAGCGGGCCCGGACCGCAGGACTGGGACCCGAGGCCGTGCAGAGCGTGGTCGAGGTTGACCCACACCGTGTCACCGGGGACGAGGTCGGTCAGGTGGGCCGCCGCGTCCAGGTGCTCGGTGGTCCAGCGCCGGGCGGTGAGGAAGAACTCCGGGTCCCCCTCGACGCGCAGACCGCCGAGCTCCGCCCAGCGGACGCCGGCCCGGGCGCCGTTCTCCTGCGGACGGACGTACGGCGTCTGCAGCTCGTCCACGTCCGACTGCCAGCGGCCGACCTCCGCCGCCGTCACACTGTCCGGGTACGCCTCGCCGGGGCCGCCGCCGTACCACCGCACCCGGTCGGCCGCGGCCAGCCCGAAGCGGACGCCGAGCCGGGGCAGCGGTACCGTCCAGTCGCCGTCCGGGGTCACGGACACCGTCAGTCCGAGCCGCGTCGCGTCCGCCGTCCAGCGGTACACGGCCGACAGCCCGAACTCCCGGGCCGCCGGCGCCACCCGGGTGCGCACCGTCAGCGCGTCCTCGGCCACCTCCACGGCGTCCAGCCGGTGGCGCATGCGGTGCAGGCCGAGCTCGCGCCAGAGCGGGCCGTGGCGGACGTCGCTCTGCCAGGGGGCGCCGTCGTCGTTGTCGGTGGTGGCCCGCCACACGTCCAGGCGCAGCCCGGTCACCGCCACCGGGCCGATCGCGCGCAGGGCGCCGGTACGGGCGTCGAAGGAGGCCGGGCCGAGGGTGATCAGCGACCCGCCGCGCACCGGGCCGCGGGACGCCGGGACCGAGGGGCGGGGGCGTGCGGACACCGCGAACTGGCCCCAGGCGACGACGTGTCCCGCCGGCGCCCAGGCGGTGCCGGCGGCGAGCAGCGCCCGTACCGTCCAGTGGGCCTCGCCCGCCGGGGCCGCGGCCGGCGGTTCCGGCAGCTTCACTTCGGCCGACTCGCCCGGCGCCAGCGGGGGCACCGGCAGGGCGCCGGACGCCACCGTCTCGCCGTCCACCTGGTAGGCCCAGGCGAAGGCCAGGGCCGAGAGGTCGGCGAAGTCGTGCTTGTTGGTGACGCGGACGGCGCCGCCGACGGGGTCGCCCTCGATCGCGACCGGCTCGATCACCTTCTTGTACTCCACCAGGCCGGGGGAGGGCCGCCGGTCCGGGAAGACCAGCCCGTCGCAGACGAAGTTGCCGTCGTGCAGCTCCTCGCCGAAGTCGCCGCCGTAGGCGTAGCCGAACCGCTCGTCCTTGACTCCGTGGTCGATCCACTCCCAGACGAAACCGCCCTGCAGCCGCTCGTGCGCCTCGAAGAGCCGCTGGTAGTCGGCGAGCCCGCCGGGGCCGTTGCCCATGGCGTGCCCGTACTCGCAGAGGAAGAAGGGCAGTTCGCGGCGCCGCCGGGCGCCGCCGTCCAGGCCCCGGCCGATCCGCTCCACCTCGGCGTGCGGGAGGTACATCCGCGAGTACACGTCGGTGTCCCGGCAGTCGAAGTCGCCCTCGTAGTGCACCGGCCGGGAGGGGTCGCGGCCGTGGATCCACTCGGCCATCGCGGTCAGGCCGCGGCCGGTGCCGGCCTCGTTGCCCAGCGACCAGACGACGACGGCGGGGTGGTTCTTGTCCCGCTCGACCATGCGGGCCGCCCGGTCGAGCAGCGCCGGGGTCCAGCGGTCGTCGTCGACGGGGTTGTCCCGCCAGCCCTGCTCGATGAAGCCGTGCGTCTCCAGGTCGCACTCGTCGACCACCCACAGGCCCAGCTCGTCGCACAGGTCGAGGAAGGCCGGGTGCGGCGGGTAGTGGGAGGTGCGGACGGCGTTGACGTTGTGCCGCTTCATCAGCAGCACGTCCTCCCGCATCGTCGCGAGGTCGAGCGCGCGGCCCCGCTCCGGATGCCACTCGTGCCGGTTGACCCCCTTGAACAGCACGGTCCTGCCGTTGACCTTGATCAGCCCGTCCGACAGCTCCACCGTGCGGAAGCCGATACGCAGCGGCACCTGTTCGCCCCCGGCGGCCAGCACCCCGTCGTACAGCCTCGGGGTCTCCGCCGACCACGGCTCGACGGGCACCGTCACCGGCTCCCCGGTGGCGACGTCGATCCCGAGGTCCGGCACGCTCACCCGGCCCAGCGCGCCGGAGTCGACGCGCAGGGTGCCGGTGCCGGCCGCGTGGTCGTAGGAGGCGTGCACGAAGAAGTCGGGGGCGCTGCCCGCCGGGCGGTGCAGCAGCGTGACGTCACGGAAGATGCCCGGCAGCCACCACTGGTCCTGGTCCTCCAGGTACGAGCCCGACGACCACTGGTGGACGCGGACCGCCAGCACGTTGCCGGCCGGCTTCAGCAGAGCGCCGACCGTGAACTCGTGCGGCAGCCGCGAGCCCTTGAACTCGCCCAGCTCGGCGCCGTTCAGCCAGACGCGGGCGCAGGACTCCACACCGTCGAACCGGAGCACCGCACCGCCGTCCGACCGGTCCGGCCAGTCCCCGGGCAGGTCGAAGACGCGCAGGTGGTCGCCGGTCGGGTTCTCGGTCGGGACGCGGGGCGGGTCGACCGGGAACGGGTAGAGGTGGTTGGTGTAGGCGGGTGACCCGTGGCCCTGGAGGACCCAGTGGCCGGGGACGGCCAGCTCGGCCCAGCCGGACGCGTCGTACCCCTCGCGCGCGAAGGAGTCGTCCTCGGCGTCCGCGGTGTCCGACAGCCGGAAACGCCAGCTTCCGTTCAGGGAGAGGGACTTGGCGTCCGAGGCGGCGTACCAGGCCCGGGGCGGCAGCACCCCGGAGCCCGGCGAGACGTCCTCTACGTACGCGGTGTCGGTGCGGAAGGACATCGGTCTCCTAGCTCGTCGGGAGTCAGGTGGCGGCCCGGAGCGGGGTCGCGGCGCGCCTGCCGGCGCGCGGTCTGCCGGCGGACCGCAGTGCCCCCTCCAGCGCGAACGTGGCCGCGCCCAGGGACACCGGGTCGGTGGGGATGGGGGAGAGGACGATCTCGGTGGCCGCCAGCGGCCGCCGCAGCGCGTGCCGGGCCACGGCCGCGCGCACCCCGGCGAGCAGCGGCGCGCCCAGCCGGGACGCCACCCAGCTGCTCAGCACGACCACTTCGGGGTTGAGCAGGTTGATCAGGTCGGAAATCCCGGCGCCCAGATGACGGGCGGTCTCGCGCACCACCTCCAGCGCCACGGGGTCCGCCGCGGCGGCCGCCGCGGCCAGGGCGTCGATGGTCGCCGTCTGGTCCCCGGGGTGCAGCAGCGGTGACCGCGGGCTCAGTTCACTCAGGTTCCGCATGATGCCCAGGGCGCCGACGTAGGTCTCCACGCAGCCGCGGCTGCCGCAGTGGCACAGCCGGCCGTCCAGCACGAGCGTGGTGTGTCCCCACTCGCCCGCGCTGTTGCTGACCCCCCGGTACAGTCCGCCGCCGAGCGCGAGACCGGCGCCGACCCCCGTACCGAGGTTCACCACCACCGCGTCCCCACGGCCCCGCGCGGCCCCGAACCACAGCTCGGCCACCGTGCAGGCGCGCAGCGGGTTGTCCAGGTACAGCGGGCGGTCGATGTGCCCGGCGAGCAGATCGAGCAGCGGGACGTCGTGCCAGTCCCAGTTGGCGGCGTACTCGGCGACCCCGCGGTCCCGGTCCACCTGGCCGGGCACGCTCACCCCGACGCCGAGGACCCGGGCCGGCTCGACCCCGGCCCGGGCCACCACGGTGCCGACGGCGGCGGCGACCAGGGCGGCCACCCGCTCCGGGGCGCTCTCGCCGGGCGGCACGTCCTCGTCGGCGCGAGCCAGTACGTTCAGCGCCAGGTCGAACAGCTCGGCGTGGACGTAGGTCTCCGCGATGTCCACGCCGATCAGGGCGCCGCCGGAGGCGTCGACGGCGACCAGGCCCCGGGGCCGGCCGCCGGCCGAGTCCTCGAAGCCGACCTCGGCGATCATGGACAGCTCCGTCAGCTCGCCGACCAGCGTGGCGATTGTGGCCAGGCTCAGCCCGGTGGCGGCCGCCAGTTCCTGCCGGGAGGTGGGGGAGCCGGCGATGATCTGGCGCAGCACCTCGTAGCGGTTCGCGGTGCGGATGTCGCGTGACGTGCGCTGCACGGGGGCCGCCCCTCCCATGGCGTCGGGCCGGGCCGGGACGGGACCGGCACCGGCGCGGCGACAGGCTATGGGCTGGTGGTGCTTTCGACAAGGGGTTGGGAAAGGGGGTGGGGAAAGCCGCCGCGGGCTCAGTCCCCGAGGACCTCCCGGACGAAGGCGTTGCTGAACTTTCCGGTGGGGTCGAGGGACCGGGCCAGGTCGCGGAAGGCGGCCAGGCGCGGGTACCGGCGGCGCAGCTCGGCGGGCGGCACGGTGAACACCTTGCCCCAGTGCGGGCGGGCGTCGAACGGCTCCAGCGCCTCCTCCACCCGGCGGACCACCGGCAGCACGGCCGGGGTGTCCTCGATCCAGGTGAAGTGCAGCGCCACCGAGTCCCGGCCGTGCGCCGGGCTGAGCCACTGCGGGTCGGCGGCGACGGTGCGCACCTCGCAGGTCTGCAGGACGCCGGCCACCGTCGCCCGGACGGCGTCGAGCGCGTGCAGCGCGTCCAGGGCGGCCGGCCGCGGCAGCAGGTACTCCGACTGCAGCTCGGCCCCGCTGCTCGGGGTGAACTCGGCCCGGAAGTGCGGCAGCCGCTCGTGCCAGGGGCCCGGCTCCCCGAACTGCGCGGTGCAGTTCACCGCCGGCATGCCCGGCACCGGGTGCATCGCGCCGGTCGCGGCGGCGGCCCACGGGAAGTCCACCGGCGCCTGGTCGGTGCGCCGCTTCACCCACACCTGCCGGAAGCCCGGCTCCCGCCAGTCGGTGAACAGACTCACGCTGTACGCCGCCCCCGCCACCGCCTCGTAGTCCAGCCCGGCCAGGGGCAGTTCGGTGAACACGTACTGCTCGACCTCGTACGCCGGCTCCAGCTCCAGGGTGAGGGCGGTGACCACGCCGAGCGCGCCCAGCGAGGTCACCGCGCCGTCGAAGCGGGCGTCCCCCCGGGCGACGACGGCCGTGGAGCCGTCCGCCGTGACCAGCTCCACCTCCCGCACCGCCGTGGCGAGCGGCCCGTTGCCCACGCCCGAGCCGTGGGTGCCGGTCGCCACCGAGCCGGCCACCGAGATGTGCGGGAGCGAGGCCATGTTGGGCAGCGCGAGTCCGTGCGCGTGGACCGTACGGGCGAGTTCCGCGTACCGGACACCGCCGCTCACGCGCACCGTGCGGGCCACGGTGTCCACGTCGACCACCGGCGGCAGGCCGGCGAGCGACACCAGCACCCCGTCGCGGCCGGGCTCGGCGATCCGGTTGAAGGAGTGGCCGCTGCCCAGCACCCGCACCCGCGCGCTGCCGGCCACCAGGGACCGCAGCGCGTCCTGGGTGCCGGGGCGGTGGAACTCCTTGGCCTCGTAGGTGATGTTCCGGGCCCAGTTGGTGACCGTCCGCGCCGTCTGACTCATCCTTGCCGTCCCTTTCTGGGGTGCGTCTTCGTTGACCCTCTCATCCGCCGGGACCTACCGTGGAGAGCGGTTGCTGTCCCAGCGCCCGCGGTCCGCGCGCCGACGACACGGAAGGTTGCTGCGTTGCCCGAGCGCCCCAAGGCACTGTTCGCCATGACGGCACGGAACGTGCCGCGCGTCTTCCCGCCGGACCTGCTCGCCGGGCTCCGTGAGCACGTGGACATCGACCCGGGCCTCGTGGCGGAGGACTTCACCGGCCCCCGGGTCCGGGAGGCCCTGGCCCGCACCGAGATCCTGATCACCGGCTGGGGCTGCCCGCTGCTGGACCCGGCCGCCCTGGACGCCGCGCCCCGGCTGCGCGCCGTGCTGCACGCGGCCGGCTCCGTCAAGGGCTTCACCACGCCCGAGGTCTTCAAGCGCGGCATCGCCGTCTCCTCGGCCGCCGCCGCCAACGCCCTGCCCGTCGCCGAGTACACCCTCGCCATGATCCTGCTCGCCGGGAAGGACGTCTTCGCCGCCCGGGACCTGCTGCGCACCCGCGGCTCCGCCGCCTACGGCGACATCCTGCCCGGCACCGGCAACCACGGCCGCCGGGTGGGCGTCGTCGGGGCCTCCCGGGTCGGCCGCCGGCTGATCGAGCTGCTGCGGCCCCACGACCTCCGGGTGGGCCTCGCCGACCCCTACGTCGACGCGGCAGGGGCGGCCCGGCTCGGGGTCCCCCTGCTGGCCCTGGACGACCTGCTGCGCGCATCCGACGTCGTCACCCTGCACGCCCCGGACACCCCCGAGACCCGGCACCTGATCGGCGCCCGGGAACTGGCCCTGATGCCCTCCGGGGCGGTGCTGATCAACACCGCGCGCGGCGCCCTGGTCGACCACGACGCCCTGGTGGCGGAGCTGCGCACCGGCCGGCTCGGCGCCGTGCTGGACGTCACCGACCCGGAGCCGCTGCCGGCCGACTCGCCCCTGTTCGGCCTGCCCAACGCGTTCGTGACCCCGCACCTCGCCGGCTCGCAGGGCAACGAGGTCGCCCGGCTGGGGCGGACGGTGGTGGCGGAGGCGGCGCGGCTGGCGGCGGGCGATCCCCTGGAGCACGCCGTCGACCACACCGTCCTGGAGCGGACGGCCTGATCCGGGGCGGACGGCACGGCGGCACCGCCGTAGCGGGGGACCCGGCCGGGCCGGCGCGCGGACGGGGGCATACGGTGAGAGCCGAATGTCCGAGCCGGGAGGAGATGACGGAATGGGCAGCCGTACCGCGCTGGTCGAGGATCTGATGGAGCGCTTCCCGCATGTGCCGCGGGAGGCCGTCTTCAAGGAGGACCTGCTCCGGGGCGGAGTCGCCTTCGACGCGTCGGCGCTCAGCGACAACGAGAGCGGCGAGGTCAAGCCGAAGTCGTACTTCATCTTCTCCTTCGACCACGGCACGCTGCCCGAGCTGGGCGAGGCCGCGCTGCGCCGGCCGCCGGAGGAGATCATCCTCACGGGCGGCCCGTACGACCTGCGCCGCACCGTCGTCTCCGTACGGGTGAACCCCGCCTCGCCGTACCGGGTCGCCGCCGACGAGGAGGGGCTGCTCGGCCTGTACCTCGACGGCAGCCGGATCGCCGACGTCGGCGTGCCGCCCATGCCCGAGTACTACCGGCACAAGCTCTCCAACGGGAAGTCGGTGATGGAGGTCGCCCCCACCATCCAGTGGGGCTACCTGATCTACCTGACCGTCTTCCGGGTCTGCCAGTACTTCGGCGCCAAGGAGGAGTGCCAGTACTGCGACATCAACCACAACTGGCGCCAGCACAAGGCGGCCGGCCGGCCCTACACCGGGGTGAAGGACGTCGAGGAGGTGCTCGAGGCCCTCGAGATCATCGACCGGTACGACACCCAGAAGGCGTCCACCGCCTACACCCTCACCGGCGGCGCCATCACCAAGACGGTCGCCGGGCGGGACGAGGCCGACTTCTACGGCCACTACGCCAAGGCCATCGAGGAGCGCTTCCCGGGCCGCTGGATCGGCAAGGTCGTCGCCCAGGCGCTGCCCAAGGCGGACGTGCAGCGCTTCAAGGACTACGGGGTGCAGATCTACCACCCCAACTTCGAGGTGTGGGACCGCCGGCTCTTCGAGCTGTACTGCCCCGGCAAGGAGCGATACGTCGGCCGCGACGAGTGGCACCGGCGCATCCTGGACTCCGCCGAGATCTTCGGCGCGCGCAACGTGATCCCGAACTTCGTCGCGGGCGTGGAGATGGCCGAGCCGTTCGGCTTCACCACCGTCGACGAGGCCATCGCCTCCACCACCGAGGGCCTGCGCTTCTTCATGTCGCACGGCATCACGCCCCGCTTCACCACCTGGTGCCCGGAGCCCACCACCCCGCTCGGCAAGGCGAACCCGCAGGGCGCGCCGCTGGAGTACCACATCCGGCTGCTGGAGGCCTACCGGGCCACGATGGAGGACTTCGGGCTCTCCTCGCCGCCCGGCTACGGCCCGCCCGGACCCGGCCGCGCGGTGTTCTCGGTCAGCTCCTTCATGGACAGCCTGCCCGCCGCGGAGCCGGTGGAGGTCTGACCGGCCGGGAACCTGCCCGGAACCTGCCGGGAACCGGCCGGCCGCACGGTGAGCGGATCGGGGCCCGCGTCCGTATGAGGTACGGGAGTCGCGGGCCCGGCCGCGGTCACGGCGCGCGACGCCGTGATCACTCGGTCCGAACACGGCGCTTGTCAGTCGTGTCGGAGGCGTGAAAGGCTCCTGCCCCGCCGCGGGGTTCGCCCAACTTCCTTGTCTGTGCGGTGAGTTGACCCTGTTCGTGGATGCAGGAGTGCCATGCCCGACCTGCCGGCCCCGGCCCCCAAGGACGCCACCGAGGCGGAGCTGTTCTCGGAGTGCTGGGACGCGGTGCTCAGCTACGCCGACCTGTGCACCTCCGGATCGCTGACGGCCCATCAGCTCGCCACCGAGGCCTTCACGCTGGGCATGCGTGAGCTGCGGGCCGGGGACGGCGCCGTACCCGGGCGCGGCCCCGGCCGGCGTCCGGGCCGGCTGCCGGCGATCCCGGAACTGCTCACCGCGGTGCGGAACACGGCCGCCGGCTGGGAGGCCGGCGGACAGGGGCACAAGCTGGACCCCGACCTGCGGCTGTGGCTCAACTCCGGCCAGGCGGCCAGGTACGCCGGGCCGCCGCCCGGGCGGCCGGTCGCGCTGCGGGGCCTGAGGGACCTGCAGCAGGCGGACGCCGCGCTGCTGTGGCTCGCCGAGGTGGAGGCGCTGCCGCTGCCCGCCGTGGCCCGCAGGCTCGGCCTGGACCCGGCCACGGCCGCCGGTGAACTCGAAGAGGTGCGGGGGCTGTTCCGGGGCCGCTGCCACCGCGCGCACCTCGACTCGCCGTTGGAGCCGGAGTGCCGCGCCTACGCCCGGCTGCTGGACGCGGTGACCCGGTCGGCCGGCGCCGAGACCCCGGCCGACCTCTCGCGGCACCTCGCCACCTGTGCGCGGTGCGCGGAGGCCGCGGCCTGTCTGCGGCCGCACGGCGGCGGCCTGCCCGCCGCGCTCGCCGGCGGGATCGTCGGCTGGGGCGGCCTCGCCTACCTGGAGCGCAGACGGCGCGCCGCCGAGGTCCGGCTGGGCGCCGGCCGCCCGGGCGCGGCCGACGCCGGCCCGGAGCAGCCGGCGGGCCGCGGCCGGGCGCTGCGGGGCGGCCTGCTGGCCGCGGCGGTACTGCTGTCGGCGCTGGCGCTCGGGGTGTCGATGATGCCGTTCGGCGGCTCCGGCGACGACGAGGCGGCGGCCCGCGACGACCGGCAGCCGGTCGCCGACCCCGGCACGTTCCCGCCCCCGGGCGGCTCCCCGGCGTCCCGGGAACCGGCGCCCGGCGACTCCGCGTCCGGGACACCCGCCTCCGCCGCGCCCTCCGCGACCGCTCCCCGCCCCCGGCACGAGACCGGCGGCCCCGACCCCGAACCGCAGGGCACCTCCTCCGGCACCACCGCCGCCGGCCCCGCCCGGCCGGACGCCCCCGCCCCCGTCTGCCGGGTCGCCTACCACCTGGACAACCAGTGGCCCGACGGCTTCCAGGCCACCGTCACCGTCACCACCGACGAGGCGCTCGACGGCTGGCGGGTCGCCTGGAGCTTCCGGGACGGCCAGCAGGTCGGCCAGATGTGGGACGCGACGGCCCACCAGGACGGCTCCCGGGTCACCGCCACCGCCGCCGACTACGACCGGGCGGTCGCCGCGCACTCCTCGCTGTCCTTCGGCTTCATCGCCTCCTGGCAGGGCCGGAACCGGACACCGTACGGCTTCACACTCGACGGGAAGACCTGCGCCGCAGGCTGAGATCCGTGGCGCCGGACTTGCGGAAAACCTGAGTTTCCGCCAATTCACCCCGGTCGCCGACTTGGCGCATTTATGCGAGGTGTCACCCGTAGGGGGTGCTGACCTCGCCGTAGTCGATCGACGCCGACGACCGGAACGGCCCCGCGCCACCGCGCCGTGCGGCCGCCGCGCGCCCATGACACGCACCGTCCGGACGACCTACCTGGCAGTTCCGTCATTACCGGACGGTACCCCCGATGTGGCGCAATTCACTCGCCCGAAACCCGCGTTCTGCCACCATCAACGCCATCGAAAAACCGGCCATCGGCACTGCGGCGGGGGGCGTGGCCATGGGACTGCTCGGCAATGACCTTGCGTTCGCGCAGGCTCTGTCCGCCCAGGAGCGCGAGGGCGTCATGGCCCTCGGCAGCCGCAAGCACTTCCCGCCCGACGCCCACCTCCTGACCGAGGGGGACCGATCCAGTCATGTGCTGATCCTCATCGAGGGCTGGGTCACCGTCTCCGTCTCCACCGACCGCGGCGCCACCCGGCTGATACTCGGCCTGCGCGGGCCCGGTGAGCTGCTCGGCGAGATGGCCGCGCTCGACCCGCACCCGCGCAGTGCCACCGTGCGCGCGCTCGGCCCGATAGAGGCCCAGGTCATATCCGGGGACGCCTTCCGGCGCTTCCTCGCCCTGCACCCCCGCGTCAGCGGACTGGTGATACGCCAGCTCACCTTCCGGCTGCGCAGCGCCGACCAGGAACGGTCCGCGCTCGCCTCCCTCACCGTCCTGCAGCGCCTGGCCGGCCGGCTCAACGAACTCTCCGCGGCCGAAGCCGCCGGCCCCTACGCCCCCGCCGCGGCGGGCCGCCCGTCCGGCCCCGCGCCCGCCGGCTCCGTCGTCCACCTGGCCCAGGACGAGCTGGCCGCCACCATCGGCGCCACCCGGGAGGCCGTCGCCAAGGCCCTGCGGCTGCTGCGCGGCCAGCGCATCGTGCGCACCGGCAACCGGATGGTGGAGATCCTCGATCCGGCCCTGCTCGCCCTCCTCGCGGACGGCCATCACGAGTAACGCACCGTTCGCCGTGTGTAAACGGCTACAGACGGCCCCGCGTCCCGGGCCCGACGCTGATGGGACGACCACCTCTTCTACGAGCGGACAGCACTGCAGGGGGCACGGGTGAACCACGACGCACCGGAACTCACCGAAGAACATTACGAGTTGGTGATCAGCGTCGACGCCAGACGGTCCGGGGAGTACGACGACGTCGACAAGCCGCGGATGCGCGCCCGGATCTACCGGGTGCTGGAGACCGCCTTCGCCCACGCCTCGGTGTCCCGTGACGCACTCCACCTGGAAGACCGCGGGGACGGTGTGCTGGTGGCCGTGACGGGCCGCGTCGCGGTGAGCCGGCTGCTCGGCCTGTGGCTGGTCGAGGTGCGCGAGAAGCTCCGGGACGAGAACCGCGGACTGCGCGTGCCGCTCGGACTGCGCATCGGCATGCACGTCGGCCCGGTCCGCCACGACGAGCGGGGCATCAGCGGCCGCGCGGTCGACCTGGCCTGCCGGCTGGCCGACTCCGCCGTCGCCCGCGACCTGCTGGACGCCAACGGGGCCGACCTGGTGCTGGTGACCTCCCAGTCCCTGTACGAGGACGTGGTCAGCGGCGGCGGCAAGTTCATCGAGCCCGGGCAGTACTCGCGGGCCCGGCTGAAGCTCAAGGAGGGCGAGGTCACCGCCTGGTGCCATCTGCCGGGCCTGCCCGCCCCACGGATCCCCGCCGCCGCCCCGTCCGCGCCGGCCGGCGACACCCTGCCCGCGGACCCCGCCGGCGCCCCGCGGCCCGCCTCCGCCCAGGACCCGGACACCGGCCCGGCCGCGCGCGCGGCCGGCCCGGCCCGGCAGCGCCCGTCAGGCAACCAGTACACCGTGCACGGCGACATGTCCGAGCACCACGACAACGTCTACCAGCAGCCCGTGCACATCGGCCGGATCACCGAACGCGACGGCGAGCGGCGGAAGGGCGGGGACGCGTGAGCGACGACAAGCAGCCGGCCGGCCCGGCCGAGGACACCCCCGACAGGTCCGGCCAGGACCGCTCGCCCGAACCCGGGGACAGGAAGGGGCCCGACGGCGGGAAGGGCCGCGGCGAGCAGAACCGCGACGACGGCAAGGACGACGGCAAGGACGACGGCAGGTCCGGCGGGGACGACGGCGGACCCGGCAAGGACGGCGAGGCCGAGGACGAGGCCGCCGAGCGGGAGAAGGAGCGCGAACGCGAACGGGAGCGCGCCGCCGGGCGGTTCAAGGAGTACACCCGCGACCCCCTGGGCGCCGAGCAGAACGAGGACGGCCCCACCGACCTCGCCGCCGCCGCGCGGACCCGCCGCGCCACCCGGCTGCTGTTCGACGTCGGCCGCGACCTGACCAGCTTCGACCGCTCCTACTTCGGCAACGCCCACATCGGCGACATCAACCTGCGCCTGGACGCCCGCCGTTCCGGCGCCGGGATGCGCAGCGGACCCGTGCCCGACGAGGAACTGCGCCGGCTGCGCCGCGTCCACGTGGAACCGGACGGCTACATACGGCTGCGCAACGCGCTGCGCGCCCGCCGGCTGCTGGTGCTCGGCGCCGCTCCGGGCACCGGGCGGAGCAGCACGGCGCTCTCCCTCCTCGACGAGGTCACCTCCGCCTCGGCCAACGGCGACGACCCGGAGCCCGGCACCGGATCGCGGGTGCGCCGGGTCGACCCGGACGGCGGGGTGCGGCAGCTCGCCGGGTCGCTGGGCGACTCCCACGACGACGGCGAGGAGTCCCGGCGCGGCACCGGCTACCTGCTGGAACTCTCCCTCACCCGGCCCGGCACACTGCCACCCGCCGAGATGGACCTCGACGAGCTGGCCGCCGCCCTGGACCGCCGCGAGGCCTTCGCGGTGATCGTCGTCACCATCGGATCGGCCGCCAACGCGCTGCTCGCCGGCCGGTACGGCATGCTCTGCCCGCCCGCGCCCACCCGGGAACTGCTGCGCACCCGGCTGCTGGAACGGCTGGAGCGCCACGCGGCCACGGCGCCGGACGAGGACGCCGGGCCGGCCGGACTGCTGGCCCGCGCCGAGGAGCTGTGGGCCCGCGAGGAGGTCGAGAACGTCGTCGGGCTGAAGGACCTGCGCCCCGCCGAGGCCGAGCTGATCGCGTCCCTGCTCGCCGGCCACGTGCTCGGCGACATCTCCTACGAGGAGCTGCTGGCCGGCTGCCGGAGCCTGGCCGCCGGCCAGGCCCAGGAATGGTTCGCCGGGGTGGACCGGGCGCTGACGGCACGGCCCGCCGGTGCCGACGCCGACACGCGACGCCCGGACACGGCCGACCTGTTCCACCCGGTGGCGTTCCGGATCGCCCTGGCCGTGCTCGGCGGCGCCTCGCACAGCGCGGTGGCCGCCGCCGCCCACCTGCTGACCTGGGAACTGTCCGTCCAGTGCGACCCCGACAACACCCCGGCCCGCCCGCTGTTCTGCGACGACCCGGAGGCCGACCTGGCGCTGTCCCGCGCCGAGGTGACCGACGGTCAGGTCGAGGTGGCCGGCGCCGAGGTCCCGGCCCGGCTGATCTGGTACCGGGGCACCGCCCTTCCCTCGGCGGTGCTGACCGAGCTGTGGGACCGGCACTTCCCGGTCCGGGCGCCGGTGGTGCGCTGGCTCAGGCTGCTCGCGGACGACCCGCGCTCCCAGGTGTGGATGCGCGCCGCGGTCGCCGCCGGCGAGCTGTGCGTACGGGACTTCGACTACGGCTACGCCGAGCTGGTGCGGCCGCTCGCCGAGGCGGGCACGCCCCGCCGCCGGATCTTCGCGGCCACCACCCTGGACCAGGCCGCCGGCCACGACACCCACCGCAAGACGGTGCACCGGCTGGTCGGCGACTGGAGCCGCGCCGGCGCCCCGGCGCTGCGCTGGACGGCGGCGATGGCGCTCGGGTACGGCAACGCGGCGGCCGGCATGGACGACACGCTGGACGCGCTGGCCCGGATCGGGGTCCGCGACGACGGGGAACAGCTCGCGGCCGCCTCCTTCAACGTCGTCCGGCTGCTGGCGCTGCCGGACGCGGACCAGGTGCTGGCGCGGATGGCCGAGTGGACCCACCACAAGCGCGAGCCGTACCAGGACCTGGGGCTCGTGACCACCGTCCGGCTCGCGCTGACCACGGTGGACGAGCTGCTGACGGCGGACCTCGACGCGCCCCTGGCCAGCCGGGGCGACTGGCCGCTGCCGCTCGCCCTGGCCGCCACCCGCCCCGAACTGGTCGCCCCCATGGCCGACCTGCTGTGGACGGCGCTGAACACGGCACGGGCCAGGGACGTGGCGATGGACGCGCTGGAACGCCTGCTCCGGTCCGCCGTCCGCAAGGACGGCGCCGAATGGACCCGGCCGGGGCTCGCGGCGCTGCTGCCCGCGCTGGCCACCGAGGAGTACGACCGGCGGCGGCTGGACTGGCTGCTGCGCCACATGATGAACGACCCCGAGAACCCCCTCCCCGACGCGCGGGCGCGCGACCTGTGGTGGCTCGCCGTCTCGCCGCGGCGGCCGGACCGCCGGGAGCGGACGCGCCGGGAGAGGACCCGCGAGGAGGACACGCATGGCTGAGGACGAGGACGAGACGGCGGCCGGGGGCACGGCGCCCGCTGGACCGTTCCTGCGGGAGTACGCGCCGCTCGGCGCGTACCCGGTGGCGAGCGCGCAGAAGGCCTGCGTGCTCTTCTACCGCAACGGCGGCCACAGCGTGATCACCGTCGCCGGCGTGCGGCACGTGGACAAGCGGACGCTGGCCCGGCCGTACAACGTCTGCGAGATCGCGCAGGGCACGCACGTCTCGCCGCTCCAGCTCGAACTGCCGGCCGCCGGCGGCACCAGCTTCTTCAAGGCCGAGGTAGACATCGAGTGGGAGGTGACCGACCCCTATCTGGCCGCCGTCCAGGTCGTCACCGACGTCGCGGCCCGGCTCACCTCCCCGGTGCTGGAACGGCTGCGCGAGATCACCCTCACCTACCGGGTGACCGACGCCGAGCAGGCGAACCGCGTCATCACCCGGGAGTGCGTCGGCGGCCGCTGGAGCGACCTGGGCAGCGAACTCGGGCTGCGGGTACGGCTGTACGTCCGGCTCGGGGTGGACGACGAGGCCATCGAGTACGCCAGGCAGCGGCGCGGGGCACAGGCCGACGCCGAGGTCACCCGGGTCCGCCAGGAGTCGTTCCGGCGCATGCTGCAGGGCGGCGAGCTGGAGCAGCTCAGCTTCATGCTGGCCGCCGACCCCGAGGGCGCCAAGGACTTCCTGGAGAAGATCCGCCAGGAGGGCCGGCAGGACGAGCGGGAGCGGGTCGACCGGCTCTACACCATGGCCCTCAGGGGCGAGCTGCACTCGGCGGACGTCGAGACCCAGGTCCTCAACCTGCTCAACCAGGAGCAGCGCCGCCCGCTCCAGGGGCCCATCGGCGCGGTCCCGGCCCGCCGGGAGACCCGGCAGCTCGAGCCCGCCGCCGAAGGGCCGTTCACCCCGGACTGGGTGTCGGACGAACCTCCCCGGCGGCAGTCGCACCGGGCCGAGTCGCACCGCGCGGAGACCTACCGGACGCAGACGTACCGGTCCGAGACCCGCGAGGAGGTGCACCGCGCCGAACTCCACCGGGACGAGGACGCCGTCATGGACGAACCGCCCTCCCGCCCGCGCCGCCGCGCCGAGCCCGGTCCGGCGGACGACTACGACCGGGGGCCCGCCCGGAACCGGACGTACCGGCCGGAGGACTCCGCCGGGGACTACGCGCCGGACCGCCGCGACGACGAGCCGTACCGGCGGACCGACCGCCGTCCGGCGGACGGCCACGACGCCGGACTCCAGGGCGGGCGCGCCCACCGGCCCGGGCCGTACCCTGCGGACGACTACGACCGGGACCCGGGGCGCGGCCGCGCGTACCGCCCGGAGCTCGAACCGGCCGACGACTACGACCGCGAGCCCTCGCGGGGCCGGACGTACCGGCCGGAGCTCGAACCGGCCGACGACTACGACCGGGAGCCCTCGCGGGGCCGGGCGTACCGGCCGGAGCTCGAACCGGCCGACGACTACGACCGCGAGCCCTCCCGGGGCCGGACGTACCGCCCGGAGCTCGAACCGGCCGACGACTACGACCGGGAGCCGCGGCGCGGCCGGACGTACCGGCCCGAGCCCCTTCCGGCGGACGACTACGACCGCGAGCCGTCCCGGGGCCGGACGTACCGGCCGGACCACGCCGGCGACTACCCGGCCGACGACCCCGACCGGGAGCCGCCGCGCGGCCGCAGGCGCCCGCGGGACGACGGCTGGTCCTGGGCGGAAGGGGACGGATGACCGCCGAGGACGAGGCCCCCAGGACCTCCCCCGCCCCGATCGTGCTCGTGCCGGACGGGGGTCGGCACAGCCACGACGGGGCGGGGGAGCGCATCGCCGAACGACTGCTGAGCACGGTCCGCGAGGACGTCGGACGAGCCGACTCCAAGGCCGCCGTGCTGCTGTCCGGGACGCTCGCGCTGCCCGCCTTCCTGCTCGGCCGGCACGGCGCGCCGGGCTGGCACGGGGCCGCCGACGTGACGCTGGTCCTGGCCGGGGCGCTGTGGGCCTGCGCGGTGATCGCGCTGATCGGCGCGGTGATGCCGCGCACCGGCACCCGGCGCGGCCGGGACGGGGTCACGTACTTCGGCGACCTGGTGGCCGCCCGCGACCTCGCGGGGCTGTCCGCCCGGGTGGCCGAGGCGGGGCGCGACCCCGCCGGGTGGCTGCTCGTCCAGGCCGTGGACGTCAGCTCCATCCTGTCCGCCAAGTACCGGGCCATCCGCTGGGGCATGGGCTCGCTCGCCCTCTCGGCGGCATTGGCCCTGGCCTGGGGTCTGACCCCGCGCTGAGCGGGTCCGCCCGCACCGAGCACTCCATGCAGAGACGAACGAGGAATCAGGGGACCGCCGTGGAAACAGTCACGGGAAGACGGCAAGCGCTATGGGGCGGGGCACGCCGCGCCGCGGTCGCGGTGCTGGCGGGCGCCGCGTTGTCCGGCGCCCTCCTGGCGCCGCCGGGCCACGACCCGGCGCCGGCGGCGGACACGCGGCCGGCGTTCCCGGCGGTCAACTACGCCGTGGCCGTGGACGAGTCCGCGAGCCTCGCCGCCGCGGACATGAAGGCCGAGAAGGCCGCCGCGGCCCGGATCGCGCTCGGCGACGTCTCCTCCCAGTCCCACGTCACCGTCTTCGGCTTCGCCGCCGCCGAGTCCGACGGCCAGCGCGCGGTGGACCCGGTGTGCCCGCGGACCGCGCTGGACGCGGCGGGCCGCGACACCGTCGGCGCCTGCGTCACCAAGCTGCGCAGCCGCAGCAGGAGCCAGGGCACCGGCACCGACTTCCCGAGCGCGATACGCCAGGGCGTGCACGACCTCACCGACGGCACCGACCCGTCGCAGCCCCGTGTGCTGTTCCTGCTCACCGACGGCTACATGGACGTCGGCGACAGCCCCAAGTACGGCGACCCCGCGCACCGCGACGCCGAGGGGGACCGGCAGCTCGGCCTGGCGCTGAAGGAGGCCAGGAACGAGCACGTGCAGGTGTGGCCGCTGGGCTTCGGGGACCAGCCGCGCATGGACGAGCTGAAGCGGATGGCCGCCGGCGGGTACCAGAAGGGCTGCGTCGACCTGCCGTCCGCGACCCCCGGACCCAGGAAGGTCGAGCCGGACGCCATCGGCACCACCCTGGAGGACATCTTCGCCGCCGCCCACTGCCTGCGGCACGAGCGCGGACCCGCCCCGACACCGCCGCCGTCCACCCAGGAGATCGACATCTCCCCGCTGGCGACCGTCGGCAGCATCGTGGTCGACAAGGGCGACCCCGCGGTCGAGATCACGTACTACGACCCCAAGGGCCAGAAGGTGCCCACGCACGGCACGTACCACAAGTCGTCCTTCGAACTGGCCGGCGGCAGCGGTGTGGTGGAGGCGCTGAAGATCGTCGACCCGCTGCCCGGCCGCTGGAAGGTGAAGGCCGAGGCGCCCGAGGGACACCGCTCGCTGCCCGTCTCCGTCAGCGTCCTGTGGCAGGGCGAACTGCGCGGCGCCATCACCATGGACCCGCCCTCCCCGCAGGCCGGCGACGAGGTCACGGTGACCATGCGGCTGCAGACCCGCGAGGGCTACCAGATCAGGCACCCCCGCGACTACGCCGGGCTGCGGGTGCGCAGCACGCTCACCGGCGACGGCTTCGCCCCGATGGACCTGGACCTCGCCGACGACGGCAAGGCGGCCGACCCGACGGCGAGCGACGGATCCTTCACCGGTTCCGCGCGCGTCCCGAAGGGCGCCGACGGCGCGCTGAAGGTGAGCGCCACGCTGACCGCCGCCGGACTCAGCGCCGACACCCGCAGCGAGACCGGCGAGGTCGCCCCCGGACAGCTGCCCGTCACCACCTCCCTCGACCTGCCGGCCGCCGGCGTCCACCCCGGCGACAAGGTCACCGGCACCCTGGCCGTGCACAACACCAGCCGCGCCGCGCACACCCTGCGCCTCGCCGTGACCGACCTCCAGCCCGGTCTGCTCTCCGTCGGTCCCACGCGGATCACGCTCGCACCCGGCGAGAGCGGCACCCGGAAGGTGACCGTCGAGGTCGCCCCCGCCGGGGTCTTCGGCGACCGCCTCGGCCACGACGGGCTGAAGCTCGCCGGCACCGTCACCGTCGCCGACACCACCGACCACGACCGGACCCTGGTACGCGCCCCGCTCTCGGTGCGGGTGACGCCCCGGCCGGGCATCTGGGACCAGTACAAGCTGTACTTCCTGGGCGCCGCCGCCCTGCTGGTGGCGCTGGTCCTGGTGGCCGCGGCCTGGACGCGGCAACGCCGGCGCGCCAGGGACCCCTACGGCCTGACGCTGCAACTGGTCGCGGAGGACGGCACCCTCCTGGCGGGACACCAGGCCGGGCACGGCCACAAGCAGTGGTACGAGTTCACCGTCGCCGAAGCGCACCGCAGCCCCCGCATCGAACGCCGCCCCCAGGGCCCGTACGCCGTCCAGCGCAACCCCAAGGGCGGCGGAGCGGTCCTGCGCAGGAAGGGCGGCGGCCGGACCCTGATACCGGTCCGCGGCCAGGTCCCCCTGACCGAGACGCTGCAACTGGCCCTCGGCGAGGACAGACGCCCCCCGAAGAAGCGGAGCCGCCGCCCGCAGCAGCCCGGCAGCCGCCCCGCGCCCCCCACCGCCGACAGCGCCGGCGTGTCCGGAACCACCGGCACCGGCGCCTACAGCTCCTACGAGTGACGCCGGGGCGTGCGGGAGCCGACCGCTCACCGCCCGCCCCGCACCCCACCGCGGCCCCGGCCGCACCCACAACGGACGTTCCCAGCACGAACCCGCGGCCGCCCCGGCCGCGAGCGGGGAGGAAACCATGAAGATCTTCCAGCCGATGCTCTTCGTCGGCCTGGGCGGCACCGGGGGACTCGTCGGCGCCGAACTCGAACGCAGGCTGCGCACCGAACTGTGCGGCCCCGACGGCATGGCACTGACCCGGCAGAGCGGCCACGCCCCCTACCAGCTCCCCGACTGCCTCCAGTTCGTCTACGCCGACTACAGCGAGAGCGACCTGCAGCGGCTGCCGCAGTTCAACGTGGACCCGTCGCTGCGGGCCGCGTACGCCAGGACCTCCCGCGCCACCCACAACCTGCTGCCGAACTTCGACAGTTCGCCCGAGGTCACCAAGATGCTCCGGGCCAGCCTGCGCGAGGAGGTCGCCGGCTGGCTGCCGCCGGTCATCGGCGAGCCCGAGGTCACCCCGCTGCACAACGGCGCCGGCCAGCTCCCCACCGTCGGCCGGGCAGCCCTGTTCGCCACCCTCCGCTACGGCCTCGCCCCGGTCCTGGAGCCGCTGCTGCAGGCGATCGACGCCATGGCCAAGTCGGCCGGTGAACTCAGCGAGCTGGGCGGCGGCAGGGTCACGGGCTGCGACGTGTTCGTCGCCTTCTCGGTGGCCGGCGGCACCGGCGCCGGGATCTTCCTGGACTACCTGCACCTCATCAACCACGCCTTCCAGCTGCGCCGGTTCGACGGGGTGAAGATCTACCCGCTGGTCGTGATGCCGTCCTCGTTCGCCGCCGCCACCGGCGGCGGACGCGAGGCGGAACTCAACGCGGCCCGGGCCCTGGTGGACCTGTTCCGGCTGGTGGACCGGCAGAACGCGCCGACCGAGGGCGCCGAGATCGGCGACCTCGACCACGACGCGGGATTCGGCATCCGCTACCCCGGCACCACACCCGTCCGGCTGCGCACCGGAATCCTGCCCACGGCCTTCCTGTTCAGCCCGACCGCCGGCATCCGGCCCGACGACCTGCGCCGTTCCATCGTCTCCCTGATGATGTCGCTGATCGGCACCGAGCTGGGCGACGGCCGCTCCCGGGGCCGCAAGACGGCCGCCGACGACGACTACCAGACCTTCTCCGCGAGCTTCATCAACCGCGGCGTCGCCCGCAGTTCGCTGTCGCCGACCGGCATCGGCCGGCAGGGGGTCTCCACCAGCCTGGTCGCCTCCATGACCGCGCCCATGGACCAGCTGGCGGACCTGGTGGCCGGCCGGATGCTGCGCGAGGCGGTCACCGAGCTGGTGGAACGCCCCCGGGCCGCGCTGCGCGGCGACAACGGGGTGCTGATGATCCGGCAGCTGTTCGCCGACTCGCACCTCGAAGCGCTGTGGGAGCGGCGGCAGTTGCCGGTGCCCGAGCCCGAACCGCTGCCGCGCGGCGGCAAGAACGTCGAGCAGGCGCTGGGCGAGCGCATCGTCGACATGCAACGTCAGCTCGCCGCCCTGCGCGGGGACGCCGAGCACCAATGCGCGGTCATGGCCGAACGGTTCGCCCCGCGCCCCGCCGTCGACAAGCTGCTCCAGGGCGCCGACCCCTTCCTCGTCGAACGCGTCGTACGCGGCATACCGGACAGCGACAACGGGATCGTCCGGCTCGGTTTCCTCGGCATGCTGGACAGCCGCGCCCGCGCACCGCAGCGCCCGGCGGGGGTCACCGAACAGCCGCCCAAGATCCCCCGGATCAAGGGCCAGCTCGCCGGCATGGCCCCGGCCCGCTGGGGCGACGAGGCCGTCCAGGCCGCCATCCAGGAGCAGGACGCCTGGTACGAGTGGCGCTGCCGCCTGATCTGGCACGAGGCCTGGCGCGACCAGCAGCAGCTCTGGCAGCCGCAGGCGGACGCGGCCGGCGCCGACCTCGACCGGCTGGTGCGGGCCTTCCGCAACCACGGCGACCAGGAGCGCAAGGCCTCCGCGCAGAAGGGCCACGAGCTGTACGAGGACCGCACCGGCATCTCCTACCTGCTGCCGCCGCAGCGCACCCTCAACCACTTCTACGAGGACGTCGTCGCCCGCCTGATCCGGCGTGAGGGCCTGCGGGAGACCGACTACGAGGCGGCGCTGCTGCTCAAGCTGGTCGACGGGGACACCTGGCGGCGCGTCCACACCCGCAGCCGCCGCGACCCGGACGGCGCCGTCGCCCAGGTCAAGGGCCAGCTGGAGGCCCGGATCACCCGGCTGTTCGCCGAGAGCGGCACCCACCTGGAGGAACGGCCGCTGCTGCCGTCCATGGGGACCCTGCTGTCCGCCGCCGCGGGCGACCAGGAGGCGACCGACCAGGTCAGCAAGGAGGCGCTCGACCTGTTCGGACGCAAGCTCGCCGGGCTGCTGCCCGTCGGGTTCACCCCGGAGGGCACCGGACCGCTGCGGGTCCTGGTCACCCACCCGCGGGTGCAGTCGGGGGAGGAGGTGCAGGAGTACCTCGCCAAGACGCTGCGGCTGCCCTCGGACGCGAAGCACTCCGTGGAGTACCGCGGCGTGGAGAGCGACTCCATCACCGTCGTCCTCTTCCGCAGCGAGATGAGCCTCACCCAGGTACCCGAGGCCCGCAAGGTGCTGCGCCAGTGGGCCCGGGCGAAGGAGTCCGAGCAGGCCCAGGACGTGCTGCGCTGGAGGCAGCGCCTGGGGCACCGCGACAGCTGGATGGTCAGCGGCGAGGAGGACCGGCGCACCATCCTGCACCGGCTGCTGTGCTGCATGTGGAACGGCCAGGTGGACGTGGTCGACGGCGACCCGGCCTCCCCGGAGCGGGTCAGGCTGCGGCTGTTCCCGGAGACCGGCCCCCATGTGCCCGGCGTCCGGCTGCGCCTGGGCGACTTCCCCGGCGGGGTGTCGAGCTGGGCGGAGCTGCTGCGGTCGTACGAGCGCTGGACGGTGCTGGATGACGAGCGGACGGTCGAGGACTACTGCCGCAAGCTGATGGGCGCGCAGCCGCTGGGCCTGGCCCGCACCGGCAGCGAACCGCACCCGCTCTTCGTCGAGCTGGTCGAGAAGATCGCCCCGCGCCAGCTCGAGCTGCTGGCCGACCGCCGGGAGCGCGGCGGCGAGCGGGTCGAGGGCTGGGTGCGGCCGCTGTGGGAGTTCTGGGCGGAGACCCTGCCGGCCGCGCTGGACGAGGAGTTCGGCGACCAGCGCGCCGTCCAGCCGACCCTGCGCACCCTGCTGGAGCACGTGCGCGGCGGCTCACCGGACCGGCCCCGCCGGGACGCGACGGAACCCCGGCGCCCGGTGGCCGACGACGACGACTGGGGCACCGCCCCCGTCTCCTCCTACGACACCCACCGGGGAGCACCCGACCGAGGGGACCCCGCCGACGGCGACGCCGCCCGCCCGCGCGGCTACGACCGCGCGCACACGGAGGAGCGGCCGTACGCGGAGGAGCGGCCTTACGGGGCGGAACGGTCCTACGGCGAGCGGTCGTACGGCGAGCGTCCGTACGACGAGCGGCCGTACGGCGACGAGCGGCGGCGCGGCGAGGATCGCGGCGACCGGTTCCGCAAGGACGACGACGAAGGCTGGGGCGGCGACCGGGAGGGCGCCCGCCGGCGCGGCTACGAGCGCCCCCACGGCGAGGACCGCGACGGCCGGCGCGGCGCCGAGGACGACGGGGGCAGGGAGACCTGGACCGAGCGGGAGGGCCGCCGGGACGACCGTGACCCCGCCGGGAGCGGTGCGGAGGAACGGCCGCGCCGCCAGGACGTGCCCGCGGCGCCCTGGGACGACCCCGCTGGACCGGGAGGGCACGGCGGCGGCGCCGACCGCGACCGGACCCGCCGCAACCCCTGGGACGGTGACGCCCAGTGAGCACCGCTCAGGACTTCGCAGCCGTCATCCACCTGGACCTGCGAGCGGGTGCGGCGGAGCTGGACAGCGCCTCGGCCCTGCGCTCCCGGGTGGCCCGGCAACTGGGCCGGGCCGGACTGCCGGAACCCGACGACCCGCTCTTCCTGGTGGTCGACACCCCGGCCGGGCTGACCGACCACCAGCTCCAGTACGAACTGCTCACCGGCTACCGCGCGGTGGGCGAGGTCAGGCTCCTGGTGCTGCTGGTCGGCAGCGCGCCCGGCTCGTACGCCGGTGAGGGCGAGGCGTTCCAGCCCGACCGCAGGCTGGTGCGGCCCGCCGTGCTGCGGACCTCGGGCACCGGGCTGCTGTGGGCCGGTGACCTGCGCTCGGCGCACACCGCCCTGGAGCAGCCCGCCGCCGACGACCCGGACGCGCTGGCCGTCCTGGTCGACGTGCTGTCGGTGCCCGACCTCTACCGCGGGGTGCTGCGGGCGATCGGGTCGCTGCCCGAGGCCGTCGCGGCGCCCGGGGTGCGGCTGCTGGAGCAGGACCTGCCGCCGGAGGTGCGTGACCGGGCCTGGCGCGACGCGCTCACCCGGTTCGCGGGCGAGGACACCGAACTCCCGCCGGACGTCTCGCTGACCGCCTCCTCCGGCGCCGATCTGCCGGAGCCGCTGCGCCGCCTGGTCGCGGCCCGCGGCGGCCGGGACCAGCGGCACCGGGAGCCCGGCGGAGCGGCCGACGACGCCCACCGCGCCTGCGCGGAGG
Organism: Streptomyces sp. 1-11; assembly: GCF_007176755.1. Taxonomy (GTDB): domain Bacteria; phylum Actinomycetota; class Actinomycetes; order Streptomycetales; family Streptomycetaceae; genus Streptomyces. The sequence continues at coordinate 230,926 of NZ_BJTV01000004.1, read as the reverse complement.
CACTCGACCGCGCCGAGGAGTCGCTGGCCGGGCTGCAGGGCCTGCCCGGGCTGCTGCGGCCCGGCCGCCGGGACGCGTTCGAGGCGGACGTCGACCAGGCCCGCCGGGCGCTGGAGGAGTACCGGGACCTCGTCGGAGCCGCCCTGCGCGGCGGCGGCGCGACCGCGTCGCCCGCCGAGTCGGCCGCGCGGCTCACGGCCCTCGGCCTGCGGGTCCCGTCCGCCGAGGGCATCGGGGACCGGATCGGCGAGGGCCTGCGGGAGTTCGCCGGGAAACTGCTCGGCCAGGCGCTGCCCATGCGGTCGGTGGCCCAGCGGTTCACCGGTCTGGCCGGCCGGGTGGAGCCGGTGCCCGGTTCGGCGCTGCTGCCGAAGCTGGCCGCCGTCCCCGGCGGCGACGCGCGCACGGCCGCCACCGCGGGCGGCACCGCGGCACGGCGGTCCGGGACGGCGGACGGCGCCGAGACGCCCGGTCTCCCGGCCGCCACTCCGCTCGCGGCTCTCGCCGGGCTGCTCGGCGCGCTGTGGCGGGGGCCGTTCCTCCCGCTGGCGCTCGTCGTCCCGCTGCTGTTCGTCGGCGTGGCGGCGCTCGGCGCGGCCCGGCTGCGCGGCGCCGGACGCCCTGGCCGCTGGGCCGTCGCCCCGCGCGTCGCGGCGTTCGCGGGCGCCGCGGCCGGGGTGGCCGTGGCGTACGCGGCCGGACCCCCGCTCGTGGCGGCCGGCCTCGCCCTGGCGGCCGGGTCCGGCGTCGCCGTGGAGACGGCCCGCCGGCTGTGGCGGGCGGCGGCCGCCGCCTGGGAGCCGGGGCGTACGACGGCCGCTCTGCGGCACACCCTGGACCGGCTCGACGCCCTGCTGGCCGAGGCGGTCGGCGAGCACTGGGCCGTCGAGGAGCGCCTGTACTGCGCCGACGCGGCCCGGTCCGTCGCCGGCATGCTGCGCGCGACGGCCGCCGCGGCCGAGGCCGAGGCGGCGCCCGAGGCCGAACGGTTCGACGCGCCGGGCGCCTTCACCGCGCCGGACGCCGGCCCGCCCGCCGAGGACGACTGGCTCACCGGCCCCTCCGCCCTGGAGCCGGACGACGCCGGCCCCGACGACGCGGAGGGCGACTGGGCCAGCGTGTACGCCTGGCAGGACGGGCCGGCCTGGCAGGACGGACCCGCGTGGGAGGAGCCCGCGGGGGACGAAGCGCACGGGAAGGGGCCGCAGGAGAGCCGGGGGAGGACTCCGGGCGGGTCGCGCGGGGACCGCGCCAAGGGGGTCTCGCGCTGGCTCGAGCGGGACAGCGGCGAGGGCGGACCGGAGCTGGTCGCCACCCTGGCCGCCGACCTGACGGACGCCGCCCTGGAGGCGATGAAGCCGTACTGGGGCGCCGTCGAACGCGGCCAGGCCGGCGCCCTCGCCGTGCGGCGCACCGAGGAGCGGGTCCGCGAGGTGCTGTCGACGGCCCGCCGCCACCTCCAGCACAACGGGGTGCTGGCGGCACCGCCGTTCGCCGCCCCGCGCCGGGTCCGCGCCACCTCGGCGAACCTGCTCGGCACGGACCCGCACCGGCCGGCCGAACTGGTCGGCGCGGAGACCGAGCGGCAGTCCGTGGTGCAGCTCTCCACACCCGAGCAGGGCGCGCTGCTCAGCCGCGACCCGGCGGCCGCCGTGTGGCTCAGGTTCGCGCCGCTGGCCGTGCGCGACGAGGTGGAGAAGGCGTGGCGGTCCAGCGGTTCGGCCCAGCCGGAGGACGTCCTGTGGACCTCCTCGGGACGGTACGCCGGCCTGGTCCGGCTCACCCCGCTGCGGATGGGCGTGGTGGAGACCGTCCGCCCCCGCTACGGCTCCGGCCCCGACGACGGCACGGACCCGTACGGCCGCAGGACCCCGGAGGAGCCGGGGAACCCGCACGAGCCGGGGAACCCGCACGAGCCGGGGAACCCGTACGACCGCCCGCGCACCACCGGCAGGCAGGAGCCGTACGACCGTCAGGAGCCGTACGAGCGTGAGGAGTCTTACGACCGTCAGGACTCCTACGACCGTCGTGACTCCTACGACCGCACGGACGCCTACGACCGAACCGACCCGTACGACCGAACGGACGCGTACGGGACCGGCTCCCACGCGTACGACCCGCCGTCCACGGCGTACGAGCAGGCGGCCCCGTACGAGCAGGCGCCCCGCTACGACGGTCCCGACCCGGAGGACCGAGGGGACGGCGACCGCTGGTGACCCGTACCCCGCACCCCGGCCGCCCGCCCGCGCACGGGTGCCGGCCGGCGCACGCGCACGAAGGAGAGGACCGCCGGTGACCAGCCCGCCCACGGACAAACTCGCGTTCAACCTGCCCTCGGGCCGGCGCCGCGTCACCCCCGCCCGCTTCGGGCCCGAGTCCCGGCGCGACCGGCTGCTGCCGCAGCTCATCCGCAACTGCGTGCTCGACGACGAGGGGCAGCAGTGCCTGCAGGTGCGCCTGGGCGCCGCCGAGGCGGCCAACCCGGCGGCCCGCGCCCTGCTGGACACCGAGGCGGGCACCGCGCTGCACCTGCACCGGGTGCTCGACGACACCGAGTACGCGGCGCTCTTCCCGCGCATCATCGGCTACGAACCGGACGCCGCCGAGCCCTTCCTGCTCTACGCGGCGCCCCGGGGCGTCCCCGCCGCCCGCACCCATGTGATGGCCGCCACCGACCAGCAGCGCCTCACCCGGGACCTGATGCTCGCCCTGTGCCTGCTGGCCGACCAAGGCCTGGTGCCGCGCGGCGTCTCGCCCGCCACCGTGCTCTGGGACGGCGCCCGGGTCCAGCTCTGGGGGCTGGAGGCGATGACCCGGACCGGACGGCCGCGGACCCCGTGGGGCCGGCCGCCCTACTGCTCGCCCGAACAGCGCCGGGGCGACGGGCCGGCCGACCCGCGGGATGCGGTGTGGAGCGCCGCCCAGGTGCTCTACCGGCTGGTGACCGGACGGCCCGGACCCGCCGACCGGGCCCCCGCCGACCTCGGCGAACACCGGGCGCTGGACGGGACGTTGCGGCAGGCCTTCGCCCCGCGCGCCGCCGACCGGCCCACGCCCGCCCAGCTGCTCGAACTCCTCGCGCCCGGCGCCGCCCGCCGGGTCCGGCTCGCCCTGCCCGCCGACGAGGAGCGCCCGCACCGGCAGGCCTTCGAGGAGGCCCTGCGGCTCAAACGGCAGGCACCGGCGGCCCGGCCCGCGGACGGCTCCGGGGCCGCGGCGGACGGCCCGGGCGCCGGCGAAGTGCTGTGCCCCTACTGCCTGGAGACCATCCGGCTCGACCTCGGCAAGCTGTTCGTCACCGACAGCAGGATGCAGTACAAGCCGCTGGACCTGGCCGGCATCAACAACCCGGTCCGGCGGAACGACGTCATGCGCGGCGCCGTGCAGAAGTGCACCGCCGACCCGGACTTCCCCGAGCACTTCATCCCGGTGCCCTACCTGACGTACGGCCGCCCGCTGACCGTCGCGATGGTCGGCCAGTCCTCCACCGGCAAGAGCCATCTGCTGACCCAGATGATCGCGGCCGTCACCGACGGCGGCCTCGAACCGTTCGGACTCAAGTGGCAGTCGGTCAACCCCGAACAGCACGCGCGGTTCGTACGGGAACGGGTGCAGCCGCTGCGCAGCGGCCGGGTCCTGGACCACACGGCCGCCCTCGGCCTGGACGACTTCGCCCGCTTCGTGGAGTCGCTGCTCATCACCGACGCGCGCGGCCGGGTGCGTCCGGTCGCCTTCTTCGACCTCGGCGGCGAGGACCTCGTACGCACCGACGCGGCGCTGCGCTTCCTGCTCGGCGTCGACGCCCTGATCTTCGTCGTCGACCCGGCGCTGGCCCTGCCGCTGCCCCAGCTCGACCACGTCAGGGAACGCCTGGACGTCGAGGTGAACCGGGACGGCGACCTCGCCTTCGGCACCGTACTGGACCGGCTGCCGAAGAACGGCCCGTACCTGGACGTGCCGGCCGCGATGGTGCTCGGCAAGGCGGACCTGCTCAGGTTCCAGCCGCCCGTCGACCGCTGGCTGGCCCGCCCACCCGCCACCTCGCTCGACCCCGCGCGGGTCCGCGAGGAGAGCCGGGACGTCTACGGGCTGCTGCGCCGGCACGCCGGCCAGGCCTGGCTGCGCCCCTTCGACGCGATCCGCCGGTGCACCCTGCACGTCGCCTCCGCCACCGGCGGACAGGAGGCGCACGGCCGCTATCCGGCCGGCGCCGGCCCGCGGCGGGTGCTCGAGCCGCTGCTGGCGCTGCTGGCCATGCACGGGCTGATCGACGTGCCGGGCGGCGCCGAGGCGCTGGCGGCCGGGGAGAGCCCCGTGCTGGAGACGGTGCCGTGGGAGGAAGGGCAGAGAGCCGGGGGGCCCGTGGGCTCGTCCGGGGGAGGGGAACATCAGTGAACGGCTTCCAGGACCGGGGTGCGGTGCACCAGGTCGTCTTCCGCTGGGACGGCAACCACGGCCGTCAGGGCACCGGCATGAGCGCCGTCGCCCACTCCTGCTCGCCCGAGCGGGCCGAGCGGCTGGGCCGGGAACTCGGCCGGCTGCTGTGGGTGTCCGGCACGGCGGCGGCCCGGCCGAGCGTGGTGCGCGCCGTGTCCCGCGACGGCGACGTCATGCTCGTCCAGCGCTGGCCCACCACCGACCGGGGCGGCCGGCCGTCCACGGTCAGCCATGTCCTCTTCGGCGGTCCCCGGGCTCTGATGACCCGCCAGTGCCTGGGTCTCGCGTACCGGGGCTGGGGCACCCAGGAGAAGGCCGAACAGGTGAAGGGCCCGCAGCCCGTGATCGACTGCGCGGACCTCGACGAGCTGGCGCGCGGACGGCTGCGCGGCATGCGGGACGCGCTGCCCGGCGTCCAGCACGCGCTGATCCTGGCCACCGCCGAACTGCTCCGGGACCCGGCGCAGCGGGTGTCGCTGCTCCTGGAGGACAAGCCGCCGCGCGACTGGCCGGACGCGGACCAGGTGCCGCTGGTGTACCTCGGGCTGTTCCTGATCTTCCACTCCTGGCTGCGGCAGGAGTGGACGTTCGCCACCTACGACACCGTGGACACCCACCCGCTGCGGCTGATGGCCGTGCCGCGCTGGGAGCCGGACACGGGCGGGTCCGGCCCGCTGGCCCGGATCAGGGGCCGCCGGACGGGGGAGCCCCAGTTCGAACAGCGGGCGGCCGCACGCCTGGTGGAGCACCTCCTCGCCAACCGCGACGCGCCGCCCGGGGTGCCCCAGCTCGTCAAGGAACTCGCCGACGGCGCGGGCCTCGACTGGGAGCGGCGGCGCGCCCGCCTGCGCGACATCCTCGGCCCCGACCGCCCACCCGCCCGGACCCGGCACCAACCCGCTCCGGAGCCCGCACCGCTACGCGAACCCGATCCGGTACGCGAGCCGCCACCGCACGACTCCACGGCCCTGCGCGAACCCCCGTCACATGGCTCCGCGCCTTCGCGAGAGCCGTCGCCGTACGACCCGGTGGCCCTGCGCGAGCCATCGTCACGCGGCTCTGGGTCTTTGCGTGAGCCGTCGCCGTACGACCCGGCGGTCCCGCGTGAGCCATCGTCACGCGGCTCTGAGTCGCGTCGTGAGGCGTCGCCGTACGATCCGGAGGCCTTGCGTGAGCCATCGTCACGTGGCTCTGAGCCGGGGCGTGAGCCGTCGCCGTACGACCCGGCGGCCCTGGGTGAGCCACCCGCACGCGACCCCGCGTCACCGCGTGAGCCGTCGCCGTACGACCCGGCGGCCCTGGGTGAGCCACCCGCACGCGACCCCGCGTCACCGCGTGAGCCGTCACCGCATGATCCCGCAGTGCTGCGCGAGCCCCCGTCCCGTGACCCCGGGCCGCTGCGCGGGTCGTCGTCGCGCGACCCCGCGGTGCAGTCCCCGTCACGTGGCCCCGCACCCACGCCTGGGCATGAGCCCCGCCCCGCGCCTCCGTACGAGCCGCCGCCCCAGCCCGTGCGCGCACCCGAACCCGCGGCCCCGCCCCGCCCGGTGCGCGCGCCCGAACCGGTCTCCCCGCCTCGTCCCGCGCGTGTTCCCGGCCTCGCCCCCGGCGAGTACTCGCCCACCTCAGGACCGGGCCGCGGTGATCCCGCTCCCGCCCCCGGCGCCTCGACCGGGTACGGGACCGGCGGGCGGCCGGTGCCGTCGCTCCCCGACGGGTTCGACACCGCGGCGGCCGCGGCGGTCGGAGCCGTACCGGGCGCCCCGGACAGCCGAGCCCGCCACCGGGACCCGCGCGACCACCGGCGCGGGGACGGCACGGGCCTCCGGATCCCGGCAGCGGAACTGCGCGGACAGTCCGACGAGGTCCTGCTGGACGAACTCCGCTCCCGCCGACTCCCGCCGGACGCGCTCGACCTGGTCCTGGAGGAGCTGGGCAGGACGGACCGCCTCCGGGCGCGTCACCCGGACACACGGCACGCGCTGTGCGCCGAAGTGCTGGCCCGGAACCTCTACTTCGCGCCGCATCCGCCCGGCACCGAGCCCACCCTGTCGAGGGCCGCGATGGCCGACCGCGCGGCCCGGGTGTTCCAGTGGGCCGTGGCGCCGCTGGCCCGGGACGACCGCTATCTGGCCGATCTGCGGGAGCTGTTCTACAGCATGAGCCGGGACCGGCACCCCACCACGGGCAACTGGCTCTGGCAGACGGTCGTCGAACCGGCGAACGGGCAGGTCCCCGACCTGCCGCCGGAGCTGTGGAGCCTGCTGCTGCGGGAGGCGATCCGCAACGCGGCGGCGTCCGCCGCCCCGCCGGCGCCACCCACGGCGCAGCCCACAGCGCGGCCGGCCCACCGGGCCCCCGCCACGTCCCCGGACTCGCCCGGGCCGCCGGCGGGCACCGGACGGCTGTCCGCCGTCCGGGCCCGGCTGGGCGAGCTGACGAGCAACCCGGGCTGTGTGATCGGGGGCCTGGTCGGCCTGATCGCCGTGATGATCACGGCCGTGCTGGTCCTGGTCTGAGCACCGGGCGCTCCGGGAACGCCGTGCGGTGCCCGGGGAGCCGGTGTGGCTGCCTAGGTGGCCGTGGGACGGCGGCCGCCCCGGCGGTCGGTACCGCGGCCGCCGGTGCCGGCGGCGCCGCCGGTGGCTCCGCCGGTGGCTCCGCCGCCCGCCGCCCGGCGCCGGGATCCGCGTCCGTCCTTCCCGGCCGTGGTGCCGGCGGCCGCGCCTGCCCCGGACCGGCGTTCGGCGCCGCGGCCGCCCGTGCCGGAGGCAGTGCCCGCGGCCCGGGCGGACCCGGTACGGCGGCCGGAGCCGCGCCCGCCGGTCGCGGAGGCGTCACCGCCCGCTGCCCCGGCGGCGGCCCTGCGGTCCGGTCCACGGCCGCCCGTCGTGGCGGCCGCACCCGTCGCCGCGCCGCCTCCGCCGCCGCTCCGGCGCCGTCGTCCGGACCGCCCGCCGCGCCCGGCGCCGGCCTTCTGCTCCGGGCGGGACGCCGCAGGCGCCGCCGGCTGCGGGACCTCGATGGTGACGGGCACACCGGACGGCTCGCGCGCGCCGGTGATCGTGACCAGTTCCGCGTCGCTCGACTTCACGCGGGCCGTGCGGGGGCGGATGCCGGCGTCCGACATGAGCCGGGTGATGTCCCGCTTCTGCTCCGGCAGGACCAGGGTGACCACACTGCCGGAACCGCCGGCGCGTGCCGTGCGGCCGCCCCGGTGCAGGTAGTCCTTGTGGTCGGCGGGCGGATCGACGTTCACGACGAGGTCGAGGTCGTCGACGTGTATGCCGCGGGCCGCGACGTTCGTCGCCACCAGCGCGGTGACCCGGCCGTCCTTGAACTGCTCCAGGGTGCGGTTGCGCTGCGGCTGGGAGCGGCCTCCGTGCAGGGCCGCCGCGCGGACGCCGACGGCCAGCAGCCGCTTGGCGAGCCGGTCGGCGGACCGCTTGGTGTCCAGGAAGAGGATGACCCGGCCGTCACGGGCGGCGATGCGGGTGGTGACGGCCTCCTTGTCGGTGCCGTCCAGGACGTGGAGCACGTGGTGCTCCATGGTCGTCACCGCTCCCGCCGACGGGTCCACGGAGTGCACCACGGGGTCGGTCAGGAACCGCTGCACCAGGCGGTCGATGTTCTGGTCCAGGGTGGCCGAGAAGAGCATCCGCTGCCCGTCGGGCCGTACACGCTGGATCAGCTTGGTGATCTGCGGCAGGAAGCCCATGTCGGTCATCTGGTCGGCCTCGTCCAGCACCGTGATGCGCACGTCGTCCAGGACGCAGTCGCCGCGCTCGACGAGGTCGTTGAGCCGGCCGGGGGTGGCCACGAGCACCTCGGCGCCGCGCCGCAGGGTGGTGGCCTGCTTGGTGAGGGACAGTCCGCCGACCACGGTGGCCAGCCGGAGGTTCACCGACGTCGCGTACGGGGTCAGCGCGTCCGTCACCTGCTGGGCGAGTTCCCGGGTGGGCACCAGCACGAGGGCGAGCGGCGCCTTGGGCTGCGCGCGCAGCCCGGCCGTGCGGGCCAGCAGCGCCAGGCCGAAGGCCAGGGTCTTGCCGGAGCCGGTACGGCCCCGTCCCAGCAGGTCACGCCCGGCGAGCGAGTTGGGCAGCGTGGCGGCCTGGATGGGGAAGGGGGTGGTGACACCCTGCGCGGTGAGCGTCTTCAGCAGAGCCGCCGGCATGTCCAGGGCGGCGAAGTCCTCGACGGCGGGGAGTGCGGGTGTGGTGTTCTCCGGCAGCCGGAATTCCCTTGCCGACGACGCGGGCGATGGGGGTGAAGAGGCGCGCCGGTTCGGCTTCTGGGGTCTGCGGGGCATGCGGTGGTCTGCCTTCCTGGAAACAGCACAAACCGGGGTCCGCACCATTTCGGTGCGGGCCCCGGTGAGCGGGTACGCGTCCGGCGATCAGGCGGGGACGATGTTCTCCGCCTGCGGGCCCTTCTGGCCCTGCGTGACGTCGAAGGAGACCCGCTGGCCTTCCTGGAGCTCACGGAAGCCCTGGGTCTGGATGTTCGAGTAGTGGGCGAAGACGTCGGGGCCGCCGCCGTCCTGCGCGATGAAGCCGAAACCCTTTTCGGCGTTGAACCACTTCACGGTTCCCTGTGCCATGACTTTCTCCTTCTGTAGGCAGAGGCCCCATCCGGAGATGCCGGAAAAACAACAAATGCGCCTGAGGATGAACATTCCCGTCAGGCGCACATGAATTCATGGGTACCACAACTGCAACTCCGCAACCCTAGCACAGCCCGGCCGCCCGCCGTCGAGCCGCGGGCCGGCGGCGGGCGGCGGGCGGCGGGCGGCGGGCGGCCGGCGAATAAACCGGTGGCGCCGGGGCGGGCGCCGCCCTAGTGTGAAGAACGCTTCGAGCGGCGGCCGTTGGCCGTCGCCGTCGGCTGATCGAGGAACGGGAGGTGTGACCGATGACTGTCTCCGTGACGGGCGCTGTCCGCGACCAGAAGACCATCCACTCCACCCCCGTGGTCCCCGGCTGACCTTTCCCACGGCGCACACGTGCGCGGAGCCGGGGCCGCCCTTGTGAAGGGTTCCCCTTGTCTTCCTCCGCTTTCTCCGCTTCCCCTTCTTACCCGACTTCCTCCGCTTCCCCGGCTTCCCCGCACCCTCTCGCCGCCTACGGCTGGGACGAGGGCTGGGAGACCGAGTTCGCTCCCCATGCCGAGCTGGGCCTGCTGCCCGGCCGCGTCGTGCGGGTCGACCGCGGCCAGTGCGACGTCGTCACCCCGGCCGGCGTCGTCCGCGCCGACACCGAGTTCGTCGTCCCCCACGACCCGGTGAAGGTCGTGTGCACGGGGGACTGGGCCGCCGTGGACCCCGAAGGCGGCGATCCGCGGTACGTGCGGGCGCTGCTGCCCCGCCGTACCGCCTTCGTCCGGTCGACCTCGTCCAAGCGGTCCGAGGGACAGATCCTCGCGGCCAACGTCGACCACGCCGTGGTCGCCGTCTCCCTCGCCGTCGAACTCGACCTCGGGCGCATCGAACGGTTCCTGGCGCTGGCCTGGGAGTCCGGCGCCCAGCCCGTGGTCGCGCTCACCAAGGCCGACCTGGTCCCGGACCCGGTGACGCTGGCCCACCTCGTCCAGGACGTCGAGACCAGCGCGCCCGGCGTGCCCGTGCTCACCGTCAGCGCCCTGCACGGCGACGGCCTGGACGTGCTCACCGCGCTCGTCGGCGGCGGCACCACCGTGCTGCTCGGGCAGTCCGGCGCCGGCAAGTCGACCCTCGCCAACGCCCTGGTCGGTGCGGACGTCATGGACGTCCGGGCCGCCCGGGACGTCGACGGCAAGGGCCGGCACACCACGACCACCCGCAACCTGCTGCCGCTGCCCACCGGCGGTGTGCTGATCGACACCCCCGGGCTGCGGGGCGTCGGGCTGTTCGACGCCGAGAGCGGGGTCGGGCAGGTGTTCGCCGAGATCGAGGAGCTGGCCCGGCGGTGCCGGTTCCAGGACTGCGCGCACGAGAGCGAACCCGGCTGCGCGGTGCGCTCCGCCGTGGACGACGGGGAGCTGCCGGTCCGGCGCCTGGAGAGCTACCGCAAGCTGCTGCGGGAGAACCAGTGGATCGTCGCGAAGACGGACGCCCGTCTACGCGCCGAGATCAGGAAGGACTGGAAGCGGAAGGGGGCGCAGGGCCGGGCCGCGATGGAGGCAAAGCGGGGCCGCCTGCGGTAACGGCTGCCGGAACCGTCCGAAGACCGTCCCGACCGGAACGCGTCCCGGCGGCCGCCCGCCGGTCCGCTGCCGCCGCCCATCTGCGTGTCCGATTTCCGCCAGCCCGCCCCCGCGGGGGCGGGCCACACTGGAACACGTGATGGACGATGACAGCAGGTACGAGGCGGTGCGCAGCCGGGACGGGCGGTTCGACGGCGCGTTCTTCTTCGCCGTCGTGACCACCGGCATCTACTGCCGGCCGAGCTGCCCGGCGGTCACCCCCAAGCGGTCCAACGTGCGGTTCTTCCGCACGGCCGCCGCGGCGCAGGGTTCCGGCTTCCGGGCCTGCCGGCGCTGCCGGCCGGACGCGGTGCCGGGATCGGCCGAGTGGAACGTCCGCGCCGACGTGGTCGGCCGGGCCATGCGGCTGATCGGGGACGGCGTCGTGGACCGTGAGGGCGTCGCCGGACTGGCCGCCCGGCTCGGCTACAGCGCCCGGCAGGTGCAGCGGCAGCTCACCGCCGAACTCGGCGCAGGACCCGTGGCGCTCGCCCGCGCCCAGCGGGCGCACAGCGCCCGCACGCTGCTGCGGACCACCGACCTGCCGGTCACCGAGATCGCGTTCGCGGCCGGGTTCGCCAGCGTGCGGCAGTTCAACGACACCATCCGCCAGGTCTACGACGCCACGCCGACCGGGGTGCGGGCCGCCGCGCCGCGGGGCCGCGGCGCCCGCCGGGCCACCGCGGACGCGGGTGTCCCGCTGCGGCTCGCCCACCGCGGCCCCTACCAGCGCGCCGCCGTCTTCGACCAGCTCGCGCGCGAGGCCGTACCGGGCGTCGAGGAGGTCACCGGCGCCCTGGGCCGCCGTACCTACCGGCGCACCCTGCGGCTGCCCCACGGCACCGGGATCGCCGCCGTCGAGGAGCGGGCCCGTGCCCCGAAGCCGGGCGGCGGCCGGCACCCGGGCGGCTGGCTCCAGGCGCGGCTGCACCTCACCGACCCCCGGGACCTGACCACCGCCGTGCAGCGGCTGCGCCGGCTGTTCGACCTCGACGCCGACCCGTACGCGGTCGACGAGCGGCTCTCGGCCGATCCCCGGCTCGCCCCGCTGGTCGCCGCCCGGCCCGGCCTCCGTTCGCCCGGCGCCGTCGACCCCCTGGAGCCCGCCGCGCGCGCCCTCGTCGCAGTGGCCGGGGCCGCGGGGCTGGTCCAGCGGTACGGCAAGGCGCTCGACGCGCCCTGCGGCAGCCTCACCCACCTCTTCCCGGAGCCCGGGGCGCTCGCCGGGCCCGAGCCCGGCGGCCCGCTCGGCGCGCTGGCCGCCGCCCTCGCCGACGGCACCGTACGGCTCGACCCGGGCGCCGACCGGGACGAGGCCCACCGGGCGCTGCTCGCGCTGCCCGGCATGGACCCGGCCGTCGCCGCCACCCTCCGGGTCCGCGCCCTCGCCGACCCCGACGTGGCCCCGCCCGGCCTCGACACCCCCGACGCGTGGCGGCCCTGGCGGTCGTACGCCCTCCAGCACCTGCGCACCTCAGGAGAGTTGAACCCGTGACGGACCTGACCTACTGGACGACCGTGGACGCCCCGGTCGGACGGCTGCTGCTCACCGCCGGCCCGGACGGCGCCCTCACCTCGCTGTCCGTGCCCGGCCAGAAGGGCGGCCGGGCCGTCGAGCCCGGCTGGCGACAGGACCCGGGGCCGTTCCGGGCCGCCCGGGACCAGCTGGCCGCCTACTTCGCCGCCGAACTGAAGGAGTTCCGGCTGCCCCTGCGCGCCCACGGCACCGAGTTCCGGCAACGGGTGTGGGACGCCCTCGACACCGTGCCGTACGGCGCCACCACCACCTACGGCGAGATCGCCGCCCGGATCGGCGCGCCCCGCGCCGCCGTACGCGCGGTCGGCGGCGCCATCGGCGCCAACCCCCTGCTCATCCTCCGCCCCTGCCACCGCGTCATCGGCGCGACCGGCGCCCTGACCGGCTACGCGGGCGGCCTCGACCGCAAACTCTGGCTGCTGGACCTGGAGAACGCCCTGCCGGACACCGCCGGCGGCACCGGCGCGGTGACCGGGTAGCGGTACGGCCGGCGGACCCCGGCCGGGACGCCCCGCCCCCGGATCCGGCCACCGCCCTGGGCCGAGCGGGTGGACTCTCGGTGACGTTCCGGGCCCGCGCGCCCGCCCTGTGGCACGGTCGCCTGCGACGGTTCACGGGAAGGGCGGGCGGTACATGGTCAAGGCCGGGCGGGTGCTCGCGGCGCTGTTGCTCGCGTCGGTGCCGGGTACGGCGGCGAAGGCGGTCGCGGAAACCACCGCGCCCCGCTGGACCGGCAGTTGGGAGGCGGCGCCCTCCGGTACCGCCGCCGCGCTGCGCGGCGCCGCCTTCCGCAACGTCGTCCACCTGAGCGTCGGCGGCGGCGCCGTGCGGGTCCGGCTCAGCAACCGGCTGGGCACCGCGCCGCTGCGGCTCGGCGCGGTCACGGTGGCGCTGCGGCGGGGCGCCGGTGCGGACGCCGTGCCGGGTACCCTGCGCACCGCGACCTTCCAGGGCGCGCCGACGGCCACCGTCCCGCCCGGCCGGGACCTGCTGACCGACCCCGTCCCGCTGGCCGTGCCGGCCGCCGCCGATCTGCTGGTCACCGTCCTCACGCCGGACGGTTCCGGCCCCGCGACGTTCCACCGCACCGCCCTGCAGACCAGCTACCTGGCCCCCGTCGGCACCGGCCACGCGGCCGACGAGACCGGCGCCGCCTACACCCGGGCCACCAGCTCCTGGTACTACGTCACCGGCGTCGACGTCCTCGGCACCGCCGAGGGCAGCGTCGTGGCGTTCGGCGACTCGCTCACCGACGGCAACGGCTCCACCCCCGGCGCCAACCACCGCTGGCCGGACCGGCTCGCCGGGCGGCTGACCCGGCTCGGCGTCCTCAACGCCGGTGTCGCCGGCAACCGCCTGCTGCGCGACGGCACCGGGCCGAGCGCCCTGGCCCGGCTGGACGCCGACGCCCTGGACCGGGCCGGGGCACGGACCCTGGTCGTGCTGGAGGGCATCAACGACATCAAGGGCACCCCGGTCGCGGACGACCCGGCCGCCTTCGCCGACGCCTACCGCGCCCTCGTCGCCCGCGCCCACGCCCGCGGCATCCGGGTCGTCGGCGTCACCCTCACGCCGTACGCCGGGTACACCGCGTACACGGCCGCCGGTGAGGCCGTACGCCGGAAGGTCAACGCGTTCATCCGCACCGGCGGCGCCTTCGACGCCGTCGCCGACGCCGACGCCGCCGTACGCGACCCGGCCCGCCCCGAGCGCATCAGGCCCGGCTACGACCCCGGGGACCACCTGCACTTCAACGACGCGGGCATGCGCGCGATCGCCGACACCGTCGCCGCGGTCCTCGCCCGCTGACAGTTCAGCCCCACACCACCGCGCCCAGCCAGGCGCCCGCGATCAGCAGACAGGCGAACAGTTCGGCGAACACGCTGGAACCGCCCGACCGCATGGCCGTGCGCAGAGCCGACACCGCCTCGCCGTGCCCGCCCAGCCGCCGCCGCTCGTGCAGGTAGACGCCGGCCAGGAAACCCGGCAGCGCGCCGAGCACCGGAAGCAGCACGAACCCGACGACGGCGCCCGTCCCGGCGTACCCGGCCATACCGGGCGTGGCGCCGCCCGCCCGCAGCCGGCGCGGGGGCAGCGCCCAGCGCACCACCAGGGACAGCATCAGCACCCCGGACGCGCCGACCAGCACCGCCCAGGCCACCGGACGCGGGTCCTTCAGCGCCCACCACAGCACCGCCGCCCACACCAGCCAGGACCCGGGCGCCCCGGGCACCAGCACTCCGCCCAGGCCCAGCGCGATCACCACGCCGACCAGCAGGAGTTCCCACGCTCCCATCCGCCCAGCCTGCCCGAGGAGCGAAGAAGCCGCAGGTCAGGGGAAGCCGCAGGTCAGCGGGAATCCTCGCGGGACACCCAGCCCCGCTCGTAGGCGTGCCAGCCCAGTTGCAGCCGGGTCGTCACCCCCGCCAGCTCCATCAGCCGCTTCACCCGGCGCTGCACGGTCCGCAGGCCCAGGTCGAGCTGCTTGGCCACGCTCGCGTCGGTCAGCCCGGCCAGCAGCAGCGACAGCACCTCCAGGTCGGTCGAATCCGGCCCGTCCGGCAACTGCTCGGACACTCCCTGGGCGCCCAGCCGGAGCGGCAGCGCCTCCCGCCACACCGACTCGAAAAGGCCCGCCAACAGCTCCAGCAGCCCGCTCGCGTGCACCACCAGCGCGGCCGGCTCCACCGTCCTCGTGGTGAGCGGCACCATGGCGAGCGACCGGTCGGCGATGACCAGCTTCGTCGGCACCCGGTCCACCACGCGCACCCGCTCGTTCCGGCCCAGCGCCGCCGTCAGCTCGGTCAGCCCGTGCGGCGAGTCCAGCACCGAGCGCTCCACCACCACCCGGTAGCGGACCCCGCGCCCGGCCGCCTGCTCCTCCGCGTCGTTCTCCATCCCGGAGACCACCATCGGCTTGCCGGTGACCAGCGCGCACACCTCCTCGGTGGCGCCGAGCTGCATCTGCAGGAAGCGCTGCGCCACCGCCGAGGCGCCGGTCACCACCTCCACCAGGTCGTGCACCTCCGGCTCGGCAGCCGTGACCCGGTACTCCTCGGCCAGCAGCGCCGCCGCCAGCTCGGCCTTCTCCAGCTCGTGCCGCCGCTGCGTCAGCAGCGCGCCGAGCGCCACCCCGGGCGGCGCCGCCACCCAGCGGCCCGGCCGCGCCGGGGACTGGGCCGCCAGGCCGTGCCGCTCCAGCCGGCGCAGCGCGCGCTCGGTGTCCGGCTCGGCCAGCGACAGCCGCCGCGCCAGATCGGCCACCTCGGCGGCGCCCACGGACACCAGCGCCCGGTACGCCGACTCGTGGGTCTCGTCCAGGCCTATCGCTGCCAGCATCGAGCCGCGTTCCCCTTTCCTGAGAACAAGCCGTCCACGCGTGCGCTTGGTGGCGGGAACCGGCCACGGCGCAAACCCGCCGCCGCACATCATCGCCGTACCGGTGGCCACTCTGCCAGGCTGAGCTGCACCGGAGGACACCCGGCCGGGCCCGGGGCGCACAGCCGCGCCCCAGGAGTCCAGGCATGATCCGGCCGGATCCGGCCACTCGTCCGGCGTGGCACCGGTCACCAGACGTCGCCGGGCGGTCCTCCCGTGGGGGGTGGGATCGCCCGGCGGCCATCATGCCGTCCCCGTACGGCGGTTGGGGCTCGCACAGGCGCGCGCCGTGCCACGGCCGACAGCGGCGCCGGAATTTTCCGATGCCCCGTTTCCACGGCCCCCGTGCGGTGGACAATCAGGAACATGAGCCAGCAGGGGGGCAGGCCCGCCCGTCACGACGACGACTGGTGGGGAGAGCTGTACGACGACTCCACCGAGGACACGGGGCCCACACCGGCCCCGGACTCCCTGGACGACCGCTTCACCTCGGCGCGGAACGCGGTGGGGGAGCGGCCCGGCGGTGGCGACGCACCCGGTGAGCCCGGCGGGGGCGCGGGGTCCGGTGCCGCGCCGGCGCACCAGCAGCCGCCGCCCGGCCGGCCGCCCGTGGAGCGCGCCTCCCCGGGTCCGGCGGCGTCCGGGGAACGCGCGGTGCCGTTCCAGCGCGTTCCCGGCCCACCGGACGCACCTCCGGCGGTGCCTCCCACGCCCCCGGCCGCACCTCCTCAGCCTCCGGCGGTGTCTGCCGGGGCCCCGGCCGCGCCTCCCCAGCCCCCGGCTGCACCTCCTGAGCCCCCGGCGGTCCCTCCCGGGCCTTCGGCTGCACCTGGTGAGCCTCCGGCGGTGCCTGCCGTGCCCACGGCCGCTCCACCCCGGTACTCGGCAGCGCATCCCCAGTCTCCGGCGGTCCCTCCCGGGCCCTCGGCTGCACCTCCTGAGCCCCCGGCGGTGCCGCCCGCGCCCTCGGCCGCACCTGGTCAGCCGCCAGTAGCGCCCCCCGGGCCCTCGGCCGCATCTCCCCAGCCCCGGGGCGTACTTCCCCCGCCCCCGACGGTGTCTCCCGCGCCCCCGGCGTTCCCGTCCGCCTCCGCCACCCCCGTGGCGCCCTCGGTTCCCTTGCCTCCCTCCGCGCTCGACCACGTCGGCTCCGGTCCCCCCACCTACGACCCCGAGCCCACCGCGCTGCCCCTCGCCGATCCGGAGGAGCTGGCGGAACAGGTCGCCGACACCGCCCTGGACGGCGCCCGGTACGGGGCCTGCACCCTGCGGGCGGTGTCGCTGCGCGGGGACTCGGCGCGGTACCGGGGCGAGCCGCGCCGGGACGCGCTGCTGACCGCGCGCTTCGGCACGGGCGAGCAGGCGCTGGTGCTCGTCGCCATGGCGACCGGCGCACGGGCGGCGCCGGACGCGCACCGGGCGGCCGCGGAGGCGTGCCGGCTGATCGGCCGGGCCGTCGGCCGCAGTCACGGGCGGCTCGTCGAGGACATCCGGGCCGCCCGGCGCGGTGACCTGAAGTCCGGTCTGCAACGGCTGACCGAGCGCGGTCTCGGCAGACTGCGGGCCGACGCCGCCGAGCGGGGCCTCGACCCGGAGGAGTACGTCGCCGGGCTGCGCTGCCTGCTGCTGCCCGCCGACCCGGACTGCCGTACCCGGGTGTTCTTCGGCGCCGGCGCCGGTGGACTGTTCCGGCTGCGCGGCGGCGAGTGGCAGGACATCGAGCCCGGCGTGCCGGCCGGCGGCGCGGGCGGCGACCCGGTCGCCGGCTTCGGCTCGGCCCCCGCCGAGACCCCCGAGGGCGACCGGCTCACCATGGACTTCGGCATCCCGGTCCCGCCGAGCCCGTTCGAACCCGCGCCCGAACCGCCCCGCGAACCCTTCCGCTTCCGCGCGTCGGTAGCCCGCCCGGGTGATGTGCTGGTGATGGCGACCGGCGGCCTCGCCGAACCGCTGCGCGGCGAGCCCGCGCTCTGCGCCTACCTCGCCCGCCGCTGGTCCGGCCGTACGCCGCCCGGCCTCGCCGCTTTCCTCGCCGACGCCCAGGTACGGGTGAAGGGTTACGCCGACGACCGTACGGCGGCGGCCGTGTGGGAGGCGTGACGGCCGCTCCTGTGACTTGATGGACCGGGAGGGCCCATCCCGGGACAGCGAGGGACAGCGAAGGGGCAGACGACAGCCATGGCCAAACAGAACGTCGCCGAGCAGTTCGTCGACATCCTCGTCCGGGCCGGCGTGCGCCACCTGTACGGCGTGGTCGGCGACAGCCTCAACCCGGTCGTGGACGCCGTGCGCCGCAACTCCGCCATCGACTGGATCCACGTGCGCCACGAGGAGACCGCCGCCTTCGCGGCCGGTGCCGAGGCCCAGATCACCGGCCGTCTCGCGGCCTGTGCCGGCTCCTGCGGCCCGGGCAACCTGCACCTCATCAACGGCCTGTACGACGCGCACCGCTCCATGGCCCCGGTGCTCGCCCTCGCCTCGCACATCCCCTCCAGCGAGATCGGCCTCGGCTACTTCCAGGAGACCCATCCGGACCGGCTCTTCCAGGAGTGCAGCCACTACAGCGAGCTGATCTCCAACGCCAGGCAGATGCCCCGGCTGCTGCAGACCGCCATCCAGCACGCCGTCGGGCAGCGGGGCGTGAGCGTGGTCTCGCTGCCCGGTGACATCGCCGACGAGCCGGCCCCGGAACGCGCCGCCGAGAGCGCGCTGGTCACCTCCCGGCCCACGATCCGGCCCGGCGACGCGGAGCTGGACCGGCTCGTGGACATGATCGACGCGGCCGGCAAGGTCACCCTCTTCTGCGGCGCGGGCACGGCCGGCGCGCACGCCGAGGTGATGCGGTTCGCCGAGAAGATCAAGGCCCCGGTCGGACACGCCCTCAGGGGCAAGGAGTTCATCCAGTACGACAACCCGTTCGACGTCGGCATGAGCGGGCTGCTCGGCTACGGGGCCGCCTACGAGGCCACCCACGAGTGCGACCTGCTGATCCTGCTGGGCACCGACTTCCCGTACAACGCCTTCCTGCCGGACGACGTGAAGATCGCCCAGGTCGACGTACGGCCGGAGGTCCTCGGCCGCCGCTCCCGGCTGGACCTCGCCGTGTGGGGCGACGTGCGCGAGACGCTGCGCTGCCTCGTCCCGCGGGTGCGGGAGAAGACGAACCGGCGCTTCCTCGACCGGATGCTCAAGCGGCACGCCGACGCGCTGGAGGGCGTGGTCAAGGCCTACACCCGCAAGGTCGAAAAGCACGTGCCCATCCACCCGGAGTACGTGGCCGCCGTCCTCGACGAAGTCGCCTCCGACGACGCGGTGTTCACGGTCGACACCGGCATGTGCAACGTCTGGGCCGCACGCTACGTCTCGCCCAACGGCCGCCGCCGGATCATCGGTTCCTTCTCGCACGGCTCGATGGCGAACGCGCTGCCGATGGCGATCGGCGCCCAGTTCACCGACCGGCGCCGGCAGGTCGTCTCCATGTCCGGCGACGGCGGGTTCGCCATGCTGATGGGCGACTTCCTCACGCTCGTGCAGTACGACCTACCGGTCAAGGTGGTGCTGTTCAACAACTCCGCGCTCAGCATGGTCGAGCTGGAGATGCTGGTCGCGGGCCTGCCCTCGTACGGCACCGCCAACACCAACCCCGACTTCGCCGCCGTGGCCCGGGCCTGCGGCGCCTACGGGGTGCGGGTGGAGAAGCCCAAGCAGCTCGCGGGGGCGCTCAAGGACGCCTTCCGGCACAAGGGGCCGGCGCTGGTGGACGTCGTCACCGACCCCAACGCCCTGTCCATCCCGCCGAAGATCAGCGCCGACATGGTCACCGGGTTCGCGCTGTCCGCCTCGAAGATGGTGCTGGACGGCGGCGTCGGCCGCATGGTCCAGTTGGCCCGCTCGAATCTGCGCAACGTGCCCAGGCCCTGAGACAGCGTCCCGCATCGGTGCTTTCCGGCCACTTTCACCGCCCGTGACGGCGGACCGCCCGGCGGTGCCACACGTCCCGATCCGTCCGTCCTGGGGCCCCCGTGGCACGCCACGGCGGTCCCGCCCGGCCGGGCGCGGGCGCGGAGGCGTCCGGGGCGGGGCGCGAGCGGCGGGCGGCCGTGGCCGAACACCCGGCGGTCGGCGGGACTCCAGGACTGGCCGGATGCGCTTTGGGAATGGATCCCCGTGAACGTGTTCGACCAGGAGGGGCAGGGCCGGAAACGTGCGGGCGGGGGTCATGAAGAGGCAGGCGCGAGGGGGCGGTCCCGTGACCATAGGGGCCTCCTCGGCTCAAGCGGGGGAAGAGACCGGCACCATCACGGAACACGACTGGCGCCAGCAGCGGCTCAGGCGCCGGCTGGGGCGGGCGGACCTCAGGGCGGTGCCCGAGGCGCGCCGGGAACTGCGCGAACTGCTGCGGCACTGGGGAAGGCCGGGCCGCTCGGAGATAGCCGAACTGCTCACCAGCGAACTCGTCACCAACGCGCTCGTGCACACCGACCGCGACGCGGTCCTGACCGCCGTCGTCTCGGCGGGCGGACTGCGCGTGGAGGTACGGGACTTCGTGGCCCGCAGACCACAGCAGCGCACACCGGACACCGGTGAGGACACCAACGGCCGCGGCCTGGTCCTGGTGGACTCCCTGGCTGACTCCTGGGGCGTGCTGCCGCACGGCCTGGGCAAGTCGGTCTGGTTCGAACTCGGCGCGGAGGCGGCCTGAGGCGGCCCGGAGACGGACGCGGGACGGGGGCGTGACCACGCGGTCACGCCCCCGTCCCGAGATGAGTCCGGGTCCCGCCCCAGGACCTAGCCGAACTGCTGCTCCAGGTCCTTCAGCTTGCGCTCCAGGGAGTCCAGGCGCGGCAGGGCCATCGTGTCGTCCTCCGCGGTGAGGTCGACGGTGACCGCCTCAGTGCCCTTGCGGACCGGCTGAAGGGACGGACGTGAGCTTACGGGCAGTTCCGGCGCCGATATGGCAGGCTCCGCGGTCGACGCAGCGGGGCCGCGCTCCATGGCCTGCACCTCGACCTGCCGGCCGCCGCGGCCGCCGAAGCCGCGGTGACCCCGGCTGATGGCACGCAGCTGGGCGCGCTCCACCCGCTGCTGGTCACGCCGGCGCCGGCGCGTCTCGTCCTTCTGCCGCTTGTCGTCGCGCACCTCCTCGACCGCCTCGTCCAGGCTGCGCACGCCCTCCAGGAGCATGAGGGACCACGCCTTGAAGGTCTCGCGCGGGGCCCGCAGCCAGCGGACGATGCGGATCTGGGGCAGCGGGCGGGGCACCAGGCCCTGCTCGCGCAGCGCGGCCCGGCGGGTCTGCTTCAGCGCGCGGTCGAACAGCACGGCCGCCGACAGGGACATGCCCGAGAAGAACTGCGGGGCGCCCGCGTGACCGATGCCGCGGGGCGCGTGCACCCAGTTGAACCAGGCCGCCGCTGCGGCGAACATCCAGACCAGTATCCGGGAGCCGAGGGCGGCGTCGCCGTGGCTGGCCTCGCGCACCGCGAGGACGGAGCAGAACATCGCCGCGCCGTCCAGACCGAAGGGCACCAGGTACTGCCAGCCGTCGGTCAGCCCGAGGTTCTGCTCACCGAAGCCGACCAGGCCGTGGAAGGAGAGCGCGGCCGCGACCGCCGCACAGCAGAACAGCAGCACGTAGGAGGCCGTGCCGTAGATGGCCTCCTTGCGCCTGCGGCGCTCCTCGCTGCGCTCCCAGGAGTCGTCCGCACTCGCGTTCTCCCCGGAGGAGCGCTTGCCGCGCGCGAGCACCGCCACCGCCGCCAGCACGCCCAGGAGCAGTACGGCGCCCGGAAGCAACCAGTTCAGCGATATGTCGGTCAGTCTCATCAGGGGTCCCTTGCATTGGGATAGGGCGTGACGCCCGCCATGGTGGCCCACTCCGGACGGCCCTCAGGGGGTTTCGGGGCAAGAGGCCGCCAAGGAGGTGCAAGGGAATGCCCAGGGCGACGTTCTGCTCGAACTGCCGCATGAGGGGCGGGAGTTGAGTTCGAACAAGACTACCCGTACGGATGGTTCCCCGGAAAGTTCCCGGTGCGGGAGGGGGAGTTGTGAATTGCCTGTCCGCGGCGGGTGGTCCGATCGTGATGATCTTAAGGGACGCGCGGGCGTCCCGTGCACCTGAGGGTGTCTCAGGCGACCGCGGCGGCGGCGAGTTTGGCGATCCGGTCGCCGTCGCAGGTGCGCGGGCAGGTGGCGCAGGTGTCCTCCGGGCGCACGGTGTAGAACATGCAGCAGCTCGCCCGGTCCCGGGTGGCCAGCGGCTCGCCGTCCGGGCCGGCCAGCACCCGGAACGCCGCCGAGCCGGCGTACGGCCGCGTCGCCCCGGGCAGCAGCAGTTCGAGTTCCCGCACGGCCCGCCGCGCCTCCTCGGCGCCGAACAGGTGGGCGACGTACCAGAGTCCTTCCACGACCTCGTCGGTCGCCATGCCCCACAGTGCCCGCCCGCGCCGCCGCATCCGCGGCCCGAAGGCGGCGAGCACCGGTTCCAGGTGCTCGGCGACGGCCGCGCGCACCTCGGCCCGCAGCGCCTCCTCGTCCGGCACGACGACCGCGCCGGGCAGCGCGGCCGCCGGGTCGTCCGGCAGGCAGGCGAAGGAGACGGGGCGGACGGCCATACGGCCGGCGGCGCGGTCGTAGGCGACCCGCGACACGGGCAGCCGGGGCACCCGGCGGTGCAGGAACCAGGGGACGGTGATCAGCAGGCAGGCCGGCCAGGCGTAGCGGTGCAGGCCGAAGCTCGCGACGACATCCGGGCGGGCCTGCCGGCCGTAGTCGCGCAGCACCTGGGCCTCGTCCCAGGCGAGGAAGGCGTCGAGCCGCTCCCCGCCCTCGGCGAGCCGGGCGGCGCCGATCCAGCCGCCGCCCTCGGGCAGTTCCCGCGCCGGGCCCGGCTCGGTGACCGTCAGCCCCGGGTAGGCCGCGCTGAGGCGGGTGTACGCGGCGGTGAACGGCGTGGCCGTAGCGGGCATGACGGGATCACCGGACCTTGATCGCGGGACGGCTGCAAAGGTAAGCCTAACCTTATCCATTCTCCAGGGAATTTGAAGAGCCGTCCCGTGCGCCTATGGTGCTTGACGGACAAGTGACGACCCGCCGTTAATGACCCCAAGTGCCGACAAGCCGGAGGAGGCCCCGTGGAGCAGGGTGCGCAGGGCTCCGCCGACCCCTTCGGCCAGTCCCGGGCCCCGGCGCGGCAGCACGCCGCCGAGCCGGCCGCCCGGCCGGACGCCGGCCCGCCCGGGGCGCGGGGCGAGCACACCCACGGGGAGCATCCGCTCCCGCGGCCCAGGGCCGCCGTGCGTCGCTCCTCGGTGCGCGGGCAGATCCTCGACGCGCTGCGGACGGCCCTGGTGGCGGGCGAGCTGACACCGGGCGAGGTCTACTCGGCGCCGGCCCTCGGCGAGCGCTTCGGGGTGTCGGCGACACCGGTGCGCGAGGCCATGCAGCAGCTCACCCTGGAGGGCGCCGTCGAGGTGGTGCCCAACCGCGGCTTCCGGGTCGTGCGGCGGGGCGCGCGGGAGCTGGCCGAGCTGGCCGAGGTGCGGGCGCTGCTGGAGGTGCCGGTGGTGCTGCGGCTGGCCCGTACGGTGCCCGCCGAGCGCTGGGCCGAGCTGCGGCCGCTGGCCGAGGACACGGTGCGCGCCGCGTCCTCCGGCTGCCCGGCCGCCTACGCGGAGACCGACCGCGCCTTCCACGGGGCGGTGCTGTCGCTCGCGGGCAACGCGCAACTGGTCCGGATGGCGGAGGACGTCCACCGGCGCTCCCAGTGGCCCCTGGCCGGCGCCCCGGCCCGGCACCGCAGCACCGACCTGGTGGCCGACGCCGCCGAGCACACCGCTCTGCTGGACGCGCTGATCGCCCACGACCTCGACGTGGTCCGCAACCTGGTCGGCGACCACTTCGCAGGCGCCGCCTGAGGGCGCCCGGCCGTGGCCGGGTCGCGGTCGTGCCGCCCCGGCGTGGTGGCTGGGCCGGATCGTGCCGCCCGGCGTCATGGCCGGGGCGGGTCGTACCGCCTCCCGCCATGGCCGGGTCGGGTCATGCCGCCCCGCGTCGTGGCGCGTCGTACCGCCCAGCCTCGCGTCGTGGCCGGGGCGTACCGCCCGCCGGGTCGTACCGCCTCCCGCCGGGCCCGGAGCGAGGTCGTACCGCCTGGCCGGAGCGGGTCGTGCCGCTCCGGCCGGGGGTGTGGGTCAGGAACCGTCCCGCTCGCTGTGCGCGCTCTTGGAGTAGGCGTCGTGCCAGGCGGCCTTCGCGCCGGAGTCGCCGATGCGGTACACGTCCACCACGGCTCCGGCCGCCACCGCCAGGGACAGCACCGAGACCACGATCCGCACCGGCAGCGCGGTCAGCCGGGCGGCCCGCGCCGGGCCGCCGTCCGCGTCCTGCTGCCGCGGGCCGCGGGCCGACCACCACACGACCGCGGCCAGCACGAACAGGCCGAGCGCCCACGGCAGCAGCCCGTCGCCCAGCTCGGTGTGCCGCCGCACCAGCACGTCGTCGTCGACGTGCCGCTCCAGCCACTCACCGGCCTGGGTGGTCAGCGGCACGCTGACCAGGGCGACGAGGGCGAGCGAGGGCAGCAGCACGCCGAGCCGCCGGGCGGCCCGCGGCCAGACCGCGCCGGCCACCAGGGCCAGCGCGGTCAGCGGTATCAGCACGACGACTATGTGGACCAGCAGCACATGGGCCGGCAGGCCGTTGAGCAGACTCATCGAGCACTCCTGAGGGGGTCGGGGCGCGCCACACTGGCACAGCAACCTCTCAGCCCGCTCTGAGACCGCCCTCAGGCCGTCGCGGCACCCGGCGCCGGCGGCGCCAACTGGCGGGCCAGCCAGGTCGGGACGCCGCCCAGCAGCCGGAACAGCCGCCGGGCCTCCTCCCGCAGCCGTGAGGCCTCCGGCTCCGACTCCGCGTCCGCCAGGGAGGCCAGCGCGGGGGCCGTGCCCACGAGGTAGCCCAGTTCCTCGCGGATCCGCAGCGACTCGGCGAAGCCGTGCCGGGCCTCCGCCAACTCCCCGTCGCGCAGCGCCAGTCCGGCGAGGTGGCGCCAGGTGAAGGACAGCAGCAGCGGATCGGCGTGCGCCGTGGCGCCCGCGTGGGCGCGGCGGTAGGCCGCCCGCGCCGCCTGCGGGGACCGGGCCAGGTTCTCCGCCAGCAGCCCCCGCCGGAAGTCCAGCACCGCCCGTCCCACGGCCCCCGGCGGGATCAGCGCCGCCGCCCGTCCCAGCGCGGCCCGGGCCTCGTCCGCCCGGTCCCGTACGCCGTGCAGCGTGGCCGCGTAGGCGAGTTGGCCGCGTTCGCAGGCGGCCGCCCCACGCTCCTCGTCGGTGTGCGCCTGCGCCTCCGCGGTGCGCAGCGCGTCCTCCGCCTCGGCCCAGCCCCGCTCCGTGTACAGGCACCGTTCGACCAGCAGCGCCGCCCGCTGCAGGGTCGCGGCCGGGGTGTCCGCCGGCAGCAGGGCCGCCGCGTCGGCCCAGCAGGCCCGCGAGCGCAACCGCCATACCGCGGTCTGGAGCGGATCGTCACCGGCGGTCGTTCCGTTACCAGACATGGCGGAATGCGCCACGTTGCCCTCCCCGAGCACGCCGTCGAGCTGTTGAGTGGTGGCGGCATTCCAGCACCAATCATGGTGCTGGGCCAAGGGGATGGGTGAAAGAATTCACAAAGTCGGGGGACCTCGGCGTGACCCGGATCCGGCCGCGCCGTGCCCGCGTCGTCTCAGCTCATCCGCAGCGCCAGGAAGAAGTCCAGCTTGTCCTCGAGGCGCGACAGGTCCCGTCCCGTCAACTGCTCGATCCGGCCGACCCGGTAGCGCAGCGTGTTGACGTGCAGGTGGAGCCGGGTGGCGCAGCGGGTCCAGGAGCCGTCGCAGTCGAGGAACGCCTCCAGGGTCGGGATCAGCTCGGCGCGGTGCCGGCGGTCGTAGTCGGTCAGCGGGTCCAGCAGACGTGCCGTGAAGGCGCGGCGGACGTCGTCCGGGACGAACGGCAGCAGCAGCACGTGCGAGGCCAGCTCCTGGTGGCCGGCGGCGCAGACCCGGCCGGGGCGGGCCGCGGCGACCCGGCGGGCGTGCCGGGCCTCCTCCAGCGCGCCGCGCAGCCCCTCCGCCGAGTGCACGGCGGCGCTGACGCCGAGGGTCAGCCGCCCGTCGTCGGCCAGCCCCGCCGTCAGCGGCTCCCGCACGGCCTGCAGCAGCGCGTCGGCGAGCAGCCCGGTCTCGGAGCCGTCCTGGTCGGCGGAGACCGCCGGGAGCGGCACCAGGGCGATCGCCTCGTCCCCGGTGTGGGCGACGGCGATCCGGTCCGAGGGCTCGGGGCCGGTGGCCTGGGGGTCCACCAGGACCTCCTCCAGCAGCGACTGGGCGACCGGGCCGCCCTCCACCGCCGCGCCGTCCCACTCGACCCGGGCCACGACCACCTGCCAGTGCGGGGCCGCCCCGAGCCCGGGCAGCAGCACCGGCGCGGCCACCCGCAGCCGCGCGGCTATCTCGGCGGGCGCCGCACCGGTCTGCACCAGCTCCAGCACCTCCTGCGCGAGCCGGCGGCGCACGGTGCGCGCCGCGTCCCGCCGGTCGCGTTCCACGGCGATCAGCTGGGTGACGCCCTGCAGCAGGTCGAGGCGCTCCTCCGGCCAGTCCCCGGCGTCCGCCTCCACCGCCAGCAGCCAGTCCGACAGGACCGTCTCGCGGGAGTCGCGGGCGGCCTGCGGGGAGCGCCCGGAGGAGCGGATGGGGAAGAGGGAGTAGGTGGTGCCGTCCAGCGGCACCCGGTGCGGGCCGCGCCGGCCGGTGCGGACGGCGGCCAGGTGCTCGGCGGCGAGCCGCGCGCAGGTCCCGGCCGGCAGCGCCGGACCCGCGACCTTGGAGCCGGCGATCAGCCGGCCGGTGGGGGAGAGCACCCAGGCGCGCAGGTCGAGGTCGGTGCCGAGCAGGTCCAGGACCACGTCGGGGCCGCCGCCCGCCGGGCCCGAGGTCATCATCCGCCGGTGCCGGTCCACCACGGCCGCCAGATCGCCGGCCCGCTCCCCGGAGACCTGCCGCACCACGTGCTCGGTGATCGTCGCGAACGCCACCGACTCGTGCACCGCGAACAGCGGCAGCCGGTGCCGCGCGCAGGCCAGCACCAGGTCGTCCGGCACATCGCCCAGCTCGGCCTCGCCGGCCGCCAGCGCCGCCACCCCGGCCTGCACCAGGATGCGCACGAAGGGCTCGGAGTCGCCGGCGTCGCGGCGCCAGGCCAGGCCGGTCAGCACCAGCTCGCCACCGGACAGATAGCGGCTCGGATCGCGCAGGTCGGTGGTCATGACCCCGCGCACGGAGCGGTCCAGCTCGTCCTCGCCGCCGAGCAGCCGCAGCCCCAGCGCATCGGTGTCCAGCAGTGCGCGCAGCCGCATCTCGTCGCCGCCGTTCTGTGTCTCGAAATCTACGATGAATCCTGATGGGGACCCGTGACGGGCCCGGAACCCGGGTGTCCGGGCCGTACGGCGGGGCCGCCGGGCCGGCACCCCGCGTTTCCCGGGGAAAACGGAGAGGTTACCGATGGCCTCCGTTCATACGAATCTACAAGATGCCCGTCGTGGCCAGCCAACTCCTTCATGGTTTCAGTGACTGACCCCGCCGGAGTACGGGACGGTGTACTGAGCCCACTCCGCGTAAAGAGCACATGAACGAGCCGGGACCGCCGCACACGGATTGGCTCAATCTGCACGACTCACGAGACGAAGAAGAGAGCCGGTCATGGACTTCCTTCGCCCCGCCAGCTGGGAGGAGGCGCTCGCCGTGAAGGCCGAGCACCCCACCGCTGTGCCGATTGCGGGTGGCACCGACGTGATGGTCGAGATCAACTTCGACCACCGGCGGCCCCAGTACCTGCTCGACCTGGGCCGCGTGGGCGACCTGTACGAGTGGGAGGTCGGCGAGGACATCGTCCGGCTGGGCGCCTCGGTCCCCTACACGAAGATCATGGAGAACCTCCGCGCCGAGCTGCCGGGCCTCGCGCTCGCCTCGCACACGGTCGCCTCCCCGCAGATCCGCAACCGCGGCGGCGTCGGCGGCAACCTCGGCACCGCCTCGCCCGCCGGCGACGCCCACCCCGCCCTGCTCGCGGCGGGCGCGGACGTCGAGGTGGAGTCGGCCGCCCGCGGCACCCGGCTCATCCCGATCGACGCCTTCTACACCGGCGTCAAGCGCAACGCCCTCCAGCCCGACGAGCTGATCCGCGCGGTCCACGTCAAGAAGGCGGACGGCCCGCAGCAGTACTCCAAGGTCGGCACCCGCAACGCCATGGTGATCGCCGTGTGCGCCTTCGGCCTCGCCCTGCACCCCGAGACCCGCACCGTGCGCACCGGCATCGGCTCCGCCGCGCCCACGCCGGTCCGGGCGAAGGCGGCCGAGGAGTTCCTGAACGCGGCCCTGGAGGAGGGCGGCTTCTGGGACAACGGAAAGATCGTCACCCCGTCGGTCGCCAAGCGGTTCGCGGAGCTGTGCTCCGGCGCCTGCAACCCGATCGACGACGTCCGGGGCACCGCGAGCTACCGCCGGCACGCGGTCGGCGTCATGGCCCGCCGGACGCTCACCTGGACCTGGGAGTCCTACCGCGGCGCCCGCCGCACCACCGAGGGAGCTGCGTGATGCGAGTCAACTTCACCGTCAACGGACGCCCGCAGGAGGCCGACGACGTCTGGGAGGGCGAGTCCCTGCTGTACGTGCTGCGCGAGCGCCTCGGCCTGCCCGGCTCCAAGAACGCCTGCGAGCAGGGCGAGTGCGGCTCCTGCACGGTGCGCCTGGACGGCGTGCCGGTGTGTTCCTGCCTGGTCGCCGCCGGCCAGGCCGAGGGCCGCGAGGTGGTGACCGTCGAGGGTCTGGCGGACTACGCCAGGCAGCGCTCCTGCGGCGGCTCGGCCGGCACCTCGCTGGACGAGGCCAAGGCCTGGCAGGCCAGGGGCACCGACTCGCAGACCGGTGAGGGCGCCGAACTCAGCCCCGTGCAGCAGGCGTTCATCGACGCCGGCGCCGTGCAGTGCGGCTTCTGCACCCCGGGCCTGCTGGTGGCCGCCGACGAGATGCTGGAGCACAACCCCAACCCGACCGACGCGGACATCCGCGAGGCCCTGTCGGGCAACCTGTGCCGCTGCACCGGCTACGAGAAGATCATGGACGCGGTCCGCCTGGCCGCCGCCCGCCAGTCCGAGGGGGTCTGACATGCCGTCCCCCGCTCTCGGCTCCGCTCGAACGGGCGGTGCCCCCACCGGCACTCCTACGAAGATCACGCAGGGCTCGCAGACCAAGGGCGGCGTGGGCGAGTCCACGCTCCGCCCGGACGGCACCCTGAAGGTCACCGGCGAGTTCGCGTACTCGTCCGACATGTGGCACGAGGACATGCTCTGGGGCCAGATCCTGCGCTCCACCGTCGCGCACGCCGAGATCGTGTCCATCGACACCTCCGAGGCCCTCGCCCTGCCCGGCGTGTACGCGGTGATGACCTACGACGACCTGCCCACCGAGGTGCGCCACTACGGCCTGGAGATCCAGGACACCCCGGTCCTCGCCCACGGCAAGGTGCGCCACCACGGCGAACCGGTCGCGATCGTCGCCGCCGACCACCCGGAGACGGCCCGCCGCGCCGCCGCCAAGATCAAGGTCGAGTACCGGGAACTGCCCGTCATCACCGACGAGGCCTCCGCGACCGCCCCGGACGCGGTCCTCGTGCACGAGAACCGCGACGACCACCACTTCGGGCACGTCCCGCACCCGAACATCGTGCACCGCCAGCCGATCGTCCGCGGCGACGTGGCGGCGGCACGCGGGCGGGCCGACGTCATCGTCGAGGGCGAGTACACCTTCGGCATGCAGGACCAGGCCTTCCTCGGCCCCGAGTCCGGCCTCGCGGTGCCCGAGGAGGACGGCGGCGTCCACCTCTACATCGCCACCCAGTGGCTCCACTCCGACCTGCGCCAGATGGCGCCCGTCCTCGGCCTGCCCGAGGACAAGGTGCGGATGACCCTGGCCGGCGTCGGCGGGGCCTTCGGCGGCCGCGAGGACCTGTCGATGCAGATCCACGCCTGCCTGCTGGCGATGCGCACCGGCAAGCCGGTGAAGATCGTCTACAACCGGTTCGAGTCCTTCTTCGGGCACGTCCACCGCCACCCGGCCAAGCTGTACTACGAGCACGGGGCCACCCGCGACGGCAAGCTGACCCACATGAAGTGCCGCATCGTGCTGGACGGCGGCGCCTACGCCTCCGCCTCGCCGGCGGTGGTCGGCAACGCCTCCTCGCTCAGCGTCGGGCCGTACGTCGTCGAGGACGTCGACATCGAGGCCGTCGCCCTCTACACCAACAACCCGCCCTGCGGCGCCATGCGCGGCTTCGGCGCGGTCCAGGCGTGCTTCGCCTACGAGGCGCAGATGGACAAGCTGGCCGGTGAACTCGGTATGGACCCGGTGGAGTTCCGGCAGCTCAACGCGATGGAGCAGGGCACCCTCATGCCGACCGGGCAGCCGGTCGACTCCCCGGCCCCGGTCGCCGAACTGCTGCGCCGGGTCAAGGCGATGCCGCTGCCGCCCGAGCGCCAGTGGGAGTCCAGCGAGGGCGCCGACGTACGGCAGCTCCCCGGCGGTCTGTCCAACACCACGCACGGCGAGGGCGTCGTCCGCGGCGTCGGCTACGCGGTCGGCATCAAGAACGTCGGCTTCTCCGAGGGCTTCGACGACTACTCCACCGCGCGCGTCCGGATGGAGGTGATCGCCGGCGAGCCGGTGGCCACCGTGCACACCGCGATGGCGGAGGTCGGCCAGGGCGGCGTCACCGTGCACGCGCAGATCGCCCGCACCGAGCTCGGCGTCAGCCAGGTGACCATCCACCCCGCCGACACCCAGGTGGGCAGCGCCGGTTCGACCTCGGCCTCCCGGCAGACGTACGTCACCGGCGGCGCCGTGAAGAACGCCTGCGAACTGGTCCGCGAGAAGGTACTGGAGATCGGGCGCCGCAGGTTCGGCTCCTACCACCCGGCCTGGGCCACGGCCGAACTCCTGCTGGAGGGCGGCAAGGTGGTCACCGACGGGGGCGAGGTCCTCGGCGACCTGGTCGACGTCCTGGAGGACGAGGCCGTGGAGATCGAGGCGGAGTGGCGGCACCGGCCGACCGAACCCTTCGACCTGCGCACCGGCCAGGGCAACGGCCACGTCCAGTACTCCTTCGCCGCGCACCGCGCCGTCGTCGAGGTCGACACCGAACTCGGCCTGGTCAAGGTCGTCGAACTGGCCTGCGCCCAGGACGTCGGCAAGGCGCTCAATCCCCTCTCCGTCGTCGGCCAGATCCAGGGCGGTACGACGCAGGGGCTCGGAGTCGCGGTGATGGAGGAGATCGTCGTCGACCCGAAGACCGCGAAGGTCAAGAACCCCTCCTTCACGGACTACCTGATCCCCACGATCCTCGACACGCCGACCATCCCCGTCGACGTGCTCGAACTCGCCGACGACCACGCCCCGTACGGGCTCCGTGGCATCGGCGAAGCCCCGACCCTGTCGTCCACCCCGGCCGTCCTCGCGGCGATCCGGAACGCGACCGGACTGGAGCTGAACCGCACACCGGTCCGCCCGGAACACCTCACGGGCACCGTGTAGCACCCCGGCCGCCGTCGCGTGCGACGCCGCGACGGCGGCACCCCGGCGCCGGGCAACGCCCGGCCCACAGCCACCCCGGCGCCGGTCAGCGAGTACCACGTTCGTCTCGGGCCGTCCCCCGGGCCGTCCAATCCCAAATCCCGCCTGCCGCCCGACGGCAGCCGGGTGCCCCTGTGAACCTTGGGAGTTGGCCCATGACCCAGCAGTCAGTGGAGCCCAGGACCACAGCCGAAGACGCGGGTGAAGGCACCCGCGTCCCGGCCGGCAGATCCTGGCTCGACCGGTACTTCCACATAACCGGCAGAGGATCGACGGTCGCGCGTGAGGTGCGCGGCGGCATCACCACCTTCATGGCGATGGCGTACATCCTGCTGCTCAACCCCCTGATCCTGTCCGGCAAGGACGTCGCGGGGGACACCCTCGGCCAGAAGGCCCTGATCACCGCGACCGCGTTCGCCGCGGCCCTCACCACCCTGCTGATGGGCTTCGTCGGCAAGGTGCCCCTCGCGCTCGCCGCCGGACTGTCGGTCTCCGGCGTCCTGTCCTCGCAGGTCGTCCCCAACATGACCTGGCCCCAGGCCATGGGCATGTGCGTGCTGTACGGCGCCGTCATCATGCTGCTGGTCGTCACCGGCCTGCGCGAGATGATCATGAACGCGATCCCGCTCGCGCTCAAGCACGGCATCACCATGGGCATCGGCCTGTTCATCGCCCTGATCGGCTTCTACAAGGCCGGCTTCGTGCACCAG
Source organism: Streptomyces sp. 1-11 (assembly GCF_007176755.1). Lineage (GTDB taxonomy): Bacteria > Actinomycetota > Actinomycetes > Streptomycetales > Streptomycetaceae > Streptomyces. Next base: position 198,981 of record NZ_BJTV01000004.1, on the reverse strand, counting down.
GGCAAGGCCACCCCGGTGAGCCTCGGCCCGGCCGGCGAACTCACCGGCTGGCCGGTCCTGCTCTTCGCCGGCACCCTGCTGCTGATCTTCATGCTGCAGGCCAGGAACGTCCCCGGCGCCATCCTCATCGGCATCGTCACCGGCACGGTGGTCGCCGCCGTCCTCAACGGCCTCGGCGTGGTCGCCCCCCAGCAGTGGGCCGGCGGCGCGCCCGCCCTCGAGGGCAGCGCCGTCTCCATGCCCGACTTCTCGCTCTTCGGGCACGTGGAGTTCGGGGGCTGGGGCCAGGTCGGCGCGATGACCGTGGGCATGATCGTCTTCACCCTGGTGCTGGCCGGCTTCTTCGACGCGATGGCCACCATCATCGGCGTCGGCACCGAGGCGAAGCTCGCCGACGACAAGGGCCGGATGCCGGGCCTGTCCAAGGCGCTGTTCATCGACGGCGCCGGCGGCGCGATCGGCGGTGTGGCGGGCGGCTCCGGCCAGACGGTGTTCATCGAGTCGGCCACCGGGGTCGGCGAGGGCGCCCGCACGGGTCTCGCCTCGGTCGTCACCGGACTGTTCTTCGCCGCCTGCCTGTTCTTCACCCCGCTCACCGCGATCGTCCCGCAGGAGGTCGCCTCCGCCGCCCTGGTCGTCATCGGCGCCATGATGCTGATGAACGCCCGGCACGTGGACTGGGCCGACCGCGCCACCGCCATCCCGGTCTTCCTGACCGTCGTCCTGATGCCATTCACGTACACCATCACCACCGGTGTGGCCGCGGGCGTCATCTCCTACACGGCCATCAAGACCGCCCAGGGCAGGGCCCGGGAGATCGGCGCCTTCATGTGGGGGCTGACGGCCGTCTTCCTGGTCTACTTCGCCCTCCACCCGATCGAGGGCTGGCTGGGCGTCCGCTAGGACCTGTCGTCACATTCCCGTCTGCCCTGCGGGCGTACGACGGGAATGTGACGACAGGACCCAGGACCCGCCCGGCCGACTCACCCGAACCGCGATCCCGTTAGGAGACCGACAGATGCTGGACATCGCCGAGGAGCTGAACCGGTGGGTCGAGCAGGGCCGTGACTTCGCCGTCGCCACCGTGGTGGCCGTCGGCGGCAGCGCCCCTCGGCAGCCGGGCGCCGCTCTCGCGGTGGACGCCGACGGCACGGCCGTCGGCTCGGTCTCCGGCGGGTGCGTGGAGGGCGCCGTGTACGAGTTGTGCCGGCAGGCGCTCGAGGACGGGGAGAGTGTCCTCGAGCGCTTCGGATACAGCGACGAGGACGCCTTCGCCGTCGGTCTGACCTGCGGCGGCGTCATCGACATCCTCGTCACGCCGGTCCGGGCGGACGGTCCCGTCCGGCCGGTGCTCGCGGCTGCGCTGGCCGCCGCCGCGAGCGGCGAGGCGGCGGCGGTCGCCCGGATCGCCGAGGGCCCGGCCGCACTGCGCGGCCGCGCCCTGCTGGTCCGGCCCGACGGGTCCCGCGAAGGCGGCTTCGGCGACGTGCCCGAACTGGACCGCACGGTGGCCGCCGAGGCCGGCGCCTTCCTGGACGCGGGCCGCACCGGCACCCTGGAGATCGGCGCCCGGGGCTCGCGCTGCGGGTCCCCGCTGACCGTGCTGGTGGAGTCCTCGGTCCCCGCGCCGCGCATGATCGTCTTCGGCGCGATCGACTTCGCCTCCGCGCTGGTGCGGGTCGGCAAGTTCCTCGGCTACCACGTCACGGTGTGCGACGCCCGCCCGGTCTTCGCCACCCGGGCCCGCTTCCCGGAGGCCGACGAGATCGTCGTCGAGTGGCCCCACGAGTACCTGGAGCGCACGGACGTCGACGGGCGCACCGTCCTGTGCGTCCTCACCCACGACGCCAAGTTCGACGTGCCGCTGCTGCGGCTGGCCCTGCGTCTGCCGGTCGCCTACGTCGGAGCCATGGGCTCGCGCCGCACCCACCTGGACCGCGACGAGCGGCTGCGCGCGGTCGGCGTCAGCGAACTCGAACTGTCCCGTCTGCGGTCCCCGATCGGCCTCGATCTCGGAGCCCGCACCCCCGAGGAGACGGCCCTGTCGATCGCCGCGGAGATCGTCGCGGCCCGCCGCGGCGGCAGCGGCGTCCCGCTCACCGGCGCCCACACCCCGATCCACCACGACACGGCGCCGGCGCGCGCGGACCGCGTCGGTTCGGTGGCCTGAGCGGCTGTCAGCCGGTCACGCCCGCCGGAGCAGCCGGTTCGCCGTGTGTCCGAAAATCGCCCGCGCCGTGCGGGCCACGAGCCCGTCGAAGAGGCGGGGGACGAAGCGGATCCGCGCGTCCTCCCGCCACACCACCCGGGTCCGGCCGCCCGGCCGGGGCGAGACCTCGATCTCGGCCCAGCCGAGGATCAGCCGCCCGTGCTTCTCCAGCCGGCACAGCCCCGCTCCGCCGTCCGCGGGCGGGCGCCAGACGGTGACCTCCATCGGGTCGTCGAAGCCGAACGGGCCGACGCCCGTGCGGGCCACGAAGCCGGTGCCTTCACGGGTCGGCTCGGGGGTGAGGACGGTGATCCGGGTGAGCGGCACCGCCTCGCCGTGGCGGGGCCACTCGGTGAGCCGCCGCCACGCCTCCTCGGGCGGGAGCGGCACGGTGCGTTCGACGGAGAAGAAGGGCACGGCACGATCGTAGGCGTGCGTCGCCGGCCGCCCGCGCCACCGGGACCCCGGATCACCCGCCCGGCCGCGCGCCCCCGGCCCGCTCAGGGCCGGTACACCTTGCCCGGCTCGGCCTTCCCCGGGGCCAGCAGCTGGGGCACCGTCACGAAGACGTAGCCGCGGGCCTTCAGCGCGTCGATGATGCCGGGCACGGCCGGCACGGTGCCCCGGTAGATGTCGTGCAGCAGGATGATGCCGTCCCGGGAGGCCTGCTCCAGGACGCGCTCGGTGATCAGCGCCGAGTCGTCGGTCGTGTAGTCCTTCGCGGTCACGCTCCACAGCACCTCGGCCAGGCCCAGCTCCTTGCAGATCCGGTGCACGTCGGCGTCGGTGCGGCCCTGCGGCGGGCGCATCAGCGTCGGCCGGCGCCCGGTGAGCCGCTCTATCTCCTCGTTGGGCCGCGTCAGTTCCTCGCGTATCCGCTCGTCGGAGATCCGGGTGAGGATCCGGTGGTCCCAGGTGTGGCTGGCGACCTCGTGGCCCTCGGCCGCCATCCGCTTGACCAGCTCGGGATAGGTGTCGATGTGCCGCCTGCCGAGCAGGAAGAAGGTCGCCGGCACCTTCTTCTCCTTCAGGATGTCGAGCAGCCGCGCCGAGTTCTCGCTCGGCCCCGCGTCGAAGGTCAGCGCGATGCACTTCGCCGCACGGCAGTCCACCGCCCCCATCCCGGCCGGCGCCCCGTGGGCCCCCGCCCCCTCGGCGCGCACGGTGCTGGGCGAGGTCGTGTCGACCTGTGCGCAGCCGGAGAGCGCCAGCGCCAGACAGGCGGCCGCCGAGGAGAGCGCGGACAGACGCAACCCACGCGCCGGTCGGCGCATCTTCATGGACGCGGGCAGCGGGGCCGGGCTCTTGCCGGCCGGAGTCATCAGAGGCATGCCGGGACTATACACTCAGTTTATAGCTCCTATGTTCGATTTATTTCGGCCAAGCGAGCGCCCGGCGGCCGGGTCGTAGCACCATGGAGGGGCGGGGGAGTGAGGGACTTCCGGCGAGAGGACCGCGCATGCGCTTCAGCGACCGCGCCGAGGCCGGACGGGCGCTCGCCCGCCCGCTGGGCGACCTGCGCGACCGGGGCGACCTGCCCGACCCCGTCGTCCTGGCCCTGCCGCGCGGCGGGATCGCGGTCGCGGTGCCCGTCGCCCGGGCCCTGGGCGCCCCCCTCGACGTGCTCGTCGTGCGCAAGATCGGCGCCCCGCACCACGAGGAGTTCGCCGTCGGCGCCCTCGCGGCCGGCGACCCGCCGCTCTTCGACGCCGCCACCCTCGGCCATCTGGGCCTGAGCGAGGAGCGGCTCGCCCCGGTCGTGGAGCGGGAGCGGCGCGAACTGGCCCGCAGGGCACGCCGGTACCGCGGCGACCGCCCGCCCCCGGAACTGCGCGGCCGCACCGTGATCGTCGTCGACGACGGCCTGGCCACCGGCGCCACCGCCCGCGCCGCCCTGCGCCATGTGCGGCGCCGGGAACCCGCCCGGCTCGTCCTGGCCGTCCCGGTCGGCGCCCCCGACTCGCTCGACGCGCTCGCGGCGGAGGCGGACACGATCGTCTGCCCTCACCGGCCCGCCGCGTTCAGCGCCGTCGGCCAGTTCTACGACGACTTCGGTCAACTCAGCGACGCCGACGTGCTCGACGCCCTGCACGTGAGCTGACCGGGCGGGGGCGAGGAGCGGACATGCCCCGACTGGGCGAGGCCGAGGCGCGGCGCCGGTTCACCGCCGCACCGGTGGCCCGGCTGGCCACCGTCGACGCGGCGGGCCGCCCGCACCAGGTGCCGGTCGTCTTCGCCCACCACGCCCCCGGCGGCGCCGACCGGCTCGTCACCGCCGTCGACCACAAACCGAAGACCACCACCCGCCTCAAGCGGCTGGCCAACCTGGCCCGGCACCCCGCGGTGTGCCTGCTCGTGGACGCCTACGACGAGGACTGGGACCGCCTGTGGTGGGTACGCGCGGACGGCGAGGCCCGCGTCCTGCCACCCGGCGCCGCCGACCCAGACGCACGGCGGGCGCGGGAGACGGCCCTGGCGCTGCTGTGCGCCAAGTACCCGCAGTACCGCTCGCGTCCGCCGGCCGGACCGGTGGTCGACATCACCGTGCGGCGCTGGACCGGCTGGCGCGCCGAGGCGTCCGAATCGCCGTGAGATCGAGGAAAGATCTGCCCGAGCATGGCGGTGGCCGGCGACAGGAAGAACTTGTCGAGCAGGAGGCGCCCGACGACGGCAAGAGGACCTACGTCAACGGGTGCGGCGGGAACGACTCGACGCTTCCCGCCGGATGCGCCGATCACGAGAACCTGTGGGGGCCTCCACGGCGTTGATCCGGGCGGGAGCCCCTAGGGGTGCGAGCAGATCAGCCCCTCGCTCTTGTCCTTGTACTCCTCCATCTCCTCGGCCGTGTAGCCCGATTCCTTCAGGCTCTGCATCAGCGCCGCGGTGTCGCCGCACAGGCGTGGGCGCTGCCGTGCGAGGTAGGACTTGACGCCTTCCGCGCTCAGGTCCTCCCACGCCCGCTTGAGCTCGTCGTTCTTCTCGTGCGCGTAGGAGAACTCGACCCATTCCCGCTGCGGGGCCGTCAGACGGGACGTGTCGACGGACGTGTCGTTCCCGCCGCACGAGGTGGCCAGCAAGGTGCACGCCACCAGGGCGAGACATGGACGCGCTTTCTTCACGGCTCTCTCTTCCGCAGGGACCGCAGGCGGGCGCATCTTACGGCATGTACGTGCCAATAATGGAGGGCGGGCGTCCGTTCCCGTTCACGTGCCCGGCCCGGCCGCTCCGTCGCGACGACCCCGTGCACACCAGTGGTACCGGGAGGCCACGGGGAGTAACCTCGGCTGACATGACGCGCACGGGGGAGCGAGCCGTCAAGTCACGGTTACGGATACCGTCCTGGATCGCCCGCATCGGGGAACCGGACGGGCCGGTGCTCGGAGCGGGGGTGCTGCTCGCGCCCGACCGGGTGCTCACCGCCGCCCACGTCGTCAGCCCCGGCCGGCCCTACGTCGTCCACTTCCTCGGCGTGCCCGGAGTGCCCGGCGTGGCCGCCACGGTCCGCGCGGACGAGCACGTGCCGCAGCGCGAGGACGCCTTCGGCGACCGCAGCGGCGACCTGGCCCTGCTGCGGCTGGCCGAGCCGCTGCCCGCCGAGCACACCACCCGGCTGCACCGGCTCGCCGCGCCGCACGGACCGGTCAGCATGTACGGCTTCCCGGACGGCGACGCCGGCGGCCGCTGGCACGGCGCCACCCTGGTCGCCGCCCGCGGCCGGGACAGCCAGGTGCAGCTGCGTCCGCAGACACCGGGCGAACTGGCCCTGCCCGGCTTCAGCGGCGGGCCGGTGATCGACCACGAGACCGACCAGGTCATCGGGATCGTGCTCAGCGTCGACGAGGGGTCCGGCTCCGTCTTCAGCTACATGAGCCCCACCGAGACCGTGCTGAGCCATCTGCCGCAGGCCGCCGCCTGGAGCGCCGGCGCCGAGGCCGTGGACCCGGCGCTGCGCAGCACCGCGACGCCCGCCGCGGGCCGGCTCGACGTGCCCTTCGCCACCGAACTGGCCTCCTGGTTCCGGGGCGAGGGCTGGCCGGTGCTGGTCACGGTCGTCCCCACGCGCGGCGCCCGCGCCTGGACCCTCGCCCGCGCGGTCACCCTGGCCGACCGGGAACTGCGCACCCGGCAGACCACCAGCGCCTTCACCCACGACCCGCCCGAGACCGTGCCCCCGGCCGGCGGACACGACCTCGCGCTGGACGTCGCCGACCTGACGGCCGGCCAGGTCATGCGCCGGATCGCCGAACGGCTCGGCATCAGCGGCGACCCCCGGCCGGAGCGGCTCGGCGCCCTGCGCGTCCCGCTCGCCGCCGTACTGGCCGGCGTCGACCGGGCCGCCGACCCCGACGACCTGCTCGCCCTGCTGGAACGGCTCGCCCAGCAGGGCGCCCGGCTGCTGCTGGTCTTCCGCCGCCGGGGCGGCCGCGCGGACCAGGCGGCCGAGTCCTTCGTGCGGCGGCCGCTGCACGGCCGCTGGAGCCGGCTCGGCAGCGAACTCGACCGCATCGTCGACGAGCTGGGCCCCGCGCTGGACGAGCGCCGGGACCGGGTGCTGGCCGACCCCGGCACGCGGCTGCTGCTGGACCAGGCCGAGGCCGGCGTACGGCGCACCCGGATGCTGCGCGAGTGGGTCGCCCACACCCCCGAACGGGAACGCGAACCCGGGCGCGCCGACCTGCTGTTCACCTTCGAGGACGCCGCCGAGCGCCGCCGGCAGCGCCTGGAGCAGGCGCTGGACGCGCTCGGCTCCCGGCTGCGCCGCCGGGAGGAGCTCCTCGGCCGGGTCACCGCCGAGTGGCCGCTGTGCCGGCAGCGTGCCGGGTCCGGGGACGACCGGGTCATGGAGGCCTACCGGCTCTACGAACGCGCCCTGTCCCTGCTGCGGCAGACCCCCTGCGACGTCGAAGAGGCGGAGCGCGCAGCGGAGCGGTTCGTCGGCTTCTGCTCGGCGCCCGCCTCCGGGAACGGGGGCGGCGCCCGATGACCTCGTGCCTGCGGCCCGGCTGCGCCGGCCACGTCATGGCCACCGGCTACTGCGACACCTGCGGCCACCGCCACCAGGAGCCGGCGGGGGGCCGGCGCACCGGACAGCGCCCCGAGCCCCCGGCCCCCCGGCCGGGCGCCGGCGCCGGCGCCGAGGAGCCGCCGGGCCCGGCCCCGGTGCACGTCGTGGCCGGGGTGGGAGAACTCGACCAGCACGGACTGGTCCTGCTGCCCGACGTGCCCGTCCCCGAGGGCGGACTCGTCGAGGACCCCCGGCCGCCCGCCGGCGGCCGCCGCTGCGGCGCGAACGGCTGCACGATGACCATCGGCGTCGGCTACGGCGGCCAGCCCGCCCGCGCCACCGGCCGCTGCCCGCGCTGCGGCACCCACTACTCCTTCCTGCCCCAGCTGGAGAAGGGTGACGTGGTCGCCGGGCACTACCGGATCCTCGGCTGCCTGGCCCGCGGCGGCCTCGGCTGGATCCACCTCGCCGAGGACACCCGCGCCGACGGCTACCGCGTCGTCCTCAAGGGCCTGATCAACGTGCACGACGCGCTCGCCCGCCGCAACGCCGTCGAGGAGCGCCGCTCGCTCACCGACCTGCACCACCCCGACATCGTCCGCATCATCACCTACGCCGAACACCAGGCCGCCGGCCGCTCGCCCACCGGCCACCTCGTCATGGACTACATCGCGGGCCGCTCCCTGCAACAGCTCTTCGACGCCGACGACGTCGAGCGGATCTTCCAGGGCCGGCCCCGCCTCGACCACGTGCTCACCTACGGCTGCAAGATCCTCGGCGCCCTGCAGTACATGCACGAACGCGGCCTGCTCTACTGCGACATGAAGCCCGCCAACGTCATCCACTTCGGCCGCGCGATCAAGGTGATCGACCTCGGCGCGGTCCGCGCGATCGGCGACCGCGCCTCCGCCTACGTCTACACCGCGACCTTCGCCCCGCCGAAGGAGGAGATCGACAGCCGGGGCTGGCACGTCGACAGCGACCTCTACACCGTCGGGATGACCCTCCAGGCCCTGGCCCGGGGCGCCGAACCCGCCCGCGGGCTCGCCCCCGACTCCTTCCGCCGCGTCGTCGACCGCGCCACCCACCGCGAACCCCGCGCCCGGTTCCGGTCCGCCGCCGAGATGTCCCGTCAGCTCTGGGAGGTGCTGCGGGAGTTCCGGTCGCTGCAGTTCGGCGAGCAACTGCCCGAGAGCTCCACCCGGTTCCGCGCCTCCGAGGCCGGACTGGACGCCGGGCTCGGCGCCATCCCCGCCCTGGACCACTGGACCGGCCGCCCCGGCGGAGAGCCCGCCGCGCTGGACGTGTCGCCGCCGCCGCCCGCCCAGGTCGCCGGCGCCCTCGCCGAACCGGTCCCCGACCCCGAGGACGGCGCGGCCCTGCTGCTCGACACCTTCCCGCCCGACGCCCCCGACCGGGTCGCCCGGCAGTGGCCCCGCGAGTCCCGCCTGGGCACTCCCGAGACCGCGCTCTGGCTGTGCCGCGCCTATCTGCGCAAGGGCGAACAGGGCGAGGCGGAGAGCTGGCTGGCCGAGGCCGAGACGCTACTCGGCGAACGCTCCGCCGCCTACGACTGGCGCATCGCCTGGCACCGGGGCGTACTGCACCTGAGCAAGGCCGAGGTACGGCAGGCCGGAAGCTGCTTCGAGGCCGTCTACCGGGCGCTGCCCGGCGAGTACGTGCCCAAGCTCGCCCTCGGCCACTGCGCCGAACACGCCGCCGACGGCAGCCGGGGCCGCGCGATGCGGTTCTACGAGGCCGTGTGGGCACGGGACTTCGCGCACACCGCCGCCGCGTTCGGACTGGCCCGCGGCCACCTGGCCGCCGGTGACCGGGACGCGGCCGTCCACGTCCTCGACGACGTGCCCGCCACCTCCCGCCACTACGACGCCGCCCGCATCGCGGCCGTACGCGTCCGCGCCGGTCTCCTGCACGGCCGTCCGCCCACGCCGGCCGACCTGCGGGACGCCGTACGGCGGCTGCCGGAGCTGCGCCTGGACGGCGGCGCCGCCGACGGCGGGTCGCGGGCCCGGCTGGTAGCCGAGGTCCGGGAGAACGTCCTGCACTGCCGCCCCGAACAGGGCTGGGGTCCGGACTTCCCGGCCGGCGAGCTGCTCGGATCCGGCGCCGAGAACCCGCTGCGCGTCCTGCTGGAGCAGTCCTTCCGGCAGCTCGCCGCGCAGGCGGGCAACGCCGCCGAGCACGGCCGGCTGCTCGACCTGGCCCATGCCGTACGGCCGATGACCACGTTCTGAGCACACCGACCGGACCCGGGAAGCCCGAGAGGAGGCGGCGATGAGCACGGGGAGCACGGAGAGCGCCGGTGAGATCGAGGTGACCCTCGCCGTCGGCCAGAACAAGGAGCTGCCCGTGGCGCCGGCGGCGGAGCGGCCCCGTGTCCGGGAGATGCACGCCATCCTGGAGATCGGCGTCAGCGGCGGGGGCGCCCCGTTCGCCGCCGGCCCCGCCCGCGGCGCCGGGCCCGCGCTCGCCGAGGTGCTGATCGTCGACACCTCCCGCTCCATGCTGCACCCGGCCGCCAAGCTGCACGCCGCCAAGGACGCCACGGCGGCGGCCCTGCGGCTGCTCCCGGAGGGCACCGCATTCGCCGTGCTGTCCGGCCGGTTCGACGCCTCGGTGGTCCATCCCGGGCCAGGCCAGGAGACGATGGCCGTCGCCGGACCCGCCGAGAGCGCGGCGGCCGAGCGCGCCGTACGGCTGCTGGACGCGGACGGCGGCACCGCCATCGGACACTGGCTCGACCTGGCCCGGCGGCTGCTGACCAAGCAGTCCGCGCCGGTCAAGCACGTGCTGCTGCTCACCGACGGGCGCAACGAACACGACCACCGGGCCGCGATGTCCCTGGACACCGCCCTGGAGGCCTGCGACGGACGGTTCGTCTGCGACGCCTGGGGGATCGGCGACGACTGGGACGCCGACCTCCTGCTGCGCATCACCCGGCGGCTGCACGGCCGGGCCGGCGCGGTCCGCCGCGAGTCGGAACTCCCGGCCGCGTACGAGGAGTTGATGAACACGCTGCTCGGCACGGCGGTCCCCGAGCTGCGCATCCGGCTCACCCCGACCCCCGGCACGGTGATCCGCCAGGTCAAGCAGGTGGTGCCGGGCGAGCAGGAACTCCAGCCCGCGGAAAGCGCCCTGGGCGAGCGCGGCGCCGAGTACGTCACCCGCGCCTGGGGCGAGGAGACCCGGCACTTCCAGGTCGTGCTGAGCGCCGACCCGGCCGGCCGCGAGACCGGCGAGGACCTCCAGCTCGCCGCCGTGGAGGTGGCCGTACCAGACTTCGGGCACCCGGTGCGGCTGCCCGCACCGCGGCCCGTGCTGGTCCGCTGGACCGACAACCCGCTCGACGCCTCCGAGCGGCACCCCGGGGTCCGCCGCCACGAGCTGTACCAGCAGACGAGCGCGGCCGTCGCCCGGGCCTACCGGGCCTGGCTGCGCCGCGCCGAGGGCAGGGCGGAGGCGGACCGCGCCCTCGCCAGGGCGCTGTCCCTGGCCGGGGAGCTGGGCGACGCCCAACTGCTCGGCGCCCTGCGCCGGATCGAGGCCGGCCCGGGCTCCGGCCGGGTCCGGGACGGCCTGAAGGACGTCGACTGGCAGCACCTGATCCTCTCCAGCGCCATGACCACACCGCCCCAGCCACCGCCCGCGGGGCCGCCGCCCGCCGCCGCGGCGGCCCAGCCGGAACCCGGGCCGCTCGCCCCGGCCGGGTCCGACGACCTGGTCGAGTGCCCGGACTGCGCCTGGCTCGGCCCGGCCGACTCGGTCTACTGCGGGGGCGAGTGCGGCCGTCTGCTCAGGGGGACGGCGTGAGCGCCGCGGGGGAGCCGGCGGCGGCGCGCGCGGAGCGGGGCCGGTCGCCCGGCGGCCCGCGGTCCGCGCGCCGCACCACGGTCCCGCGCGACCGCGCTCCGCTGCCCCGCCTGCTCGGCCGCCTGCTCGGCGCCGGGCGGCGGCCGGCGGACGGCGGCAGCACCACCGCCTACGACCTCGCGGTGCGCCGGCGCCTGCTGCTGGCCCTGTCCGCCCTGCTCACCGTGTCCCTGTTCGCCTCCTACCAGGGCGTGCACGGGGACGCCGGCCCGCTGCGCACCTCCAGCGCGCCCGCCGTCGTCTCGATCGACACCGCGCTGTACGCGCTCGGCGAGGCGGAGGCCGACGCGACCGGGGCGACCCCGTCGACCAGCGAGTTCCAGAAGCAGATCTCGGTGGCCGCGCAGAGCCTCGCCCAGGCCGCAGCCGACGACGTGGGCGGACCGGCCGGCCGGCAGGCCGTGCAGACGGTCGCCGGTCTCATCACCGAGTACACCGGAATGGTCCAGAAGGCCCAGCTCCAGCCCAGCGGCAGCGTGCTGCGGGAGGCCTACCTCAGCTACGCGAGCAGCATGCTGAAGAGCGACGAGTCCGGGATAGAGGCCCGGCTGAAGCTGCTCCAGGACCAGCAGCGGGCCGCGGTGCGGCGGCAGACCTCCTTCGGCGGGCCGCTGTGGCTCGGCTGGAGCGTGGCCGGGCTGTGCGCCCTCGCGCTGGGCGCGGCCCTGGCGGAGACCCAGCTCTTCCTGCGGCGCCGCTTCCGGCGCCGGTACAACCGCCAGCTCATCGGCGCGGCGGTGCTGACGGCCGGCGGGTTCGTCACCCTGGTGCTGTTCACGGTGTGGACCCACCGGGGCATGGCCGACACGCGCGGCCTGCTCGACCGGGTGGTGGCCGGGCAGGCCGTCTCCGACGCGGGTCCGCGCACCGCCTCGTACCTGGCGCACACCGGCTTCCGCGCCGCGGCCTCGGCGTGGATCGTGATAGGAGGCGTCCTGCTCATGGCACTGACCGAGACCGGTCTGCGCCCGCACATCGACGACTACCGGTTCAGGCCCCGGTGAGCGCCCCCGAAAGCGGCCGGGACGCCCCCGGCACCCGGCGCCGCGCGGTCCGCACCGTCACCGTCGTGGCGAGCTGCCTGGCCGTGCTGGCGGTGGCCGTCGTGGCCGGCGTACACGTCCTGGGGAGCGAGCCGACCGTGACCCTGCTGGCCAACTGGACCGGCAGGGACGCGCGGTACTTCCGCCAGGCGGTCATCGAGCCCTTCGAGCGCGAGAACCACATCCGCGTCGACTACCAGGGCAGCTCCGCCGAGAGCCAGGTGCTCAGCGCCGACGTGGAGACCGGCACACCACCCGACGTGGTGGTGCTCACCGGCCCCGGCGAACTCGCCGACTACGCGGGGCGGCAGCGGCTGGAGCCGCTGGAGGGCCTGATCCGCCGGGAGGACTTCAGCGAGTCCTGGGCCACGCCCCTGAACGGACACGTGTACTGGTTCCCGCTGAAGGCCGACCTGAAGAGCATCGTCTGGTACCCCGCCCGCACCCGTCCGGGCACGCTGAGGGAGGTCGCGCGGCGGCCCGGCCAGTGGTGCCTGGGCATGGGCTCCGGCGCCACCAGCGGCTGGCCCGGCACCGACTGGATCGAGGACATCCTGCTCCAGCAGTACGGCCCGGGCACCTACGAGAGCTGGGCGCGCGGCCGGCTGCCCTGGCAGTCCAGGCAGGTGAAGCGGGCCTGGACCACCTGGGGCCGGCTGGTCGGCGCCGGCGGCCCCGACGACCTCGTGCGGCGCGCCCTGAAGACCGAGTACCAGAAGGCGTCGGAGCTGGTCACCACCGACCCCCCGCAGTGCACGCTGGAACACCAGGCCTCGTTCATCCGCGACCTCGGCCCCTGGAAGAAGGCCGACGGCCGCTACACACCCTCGGCCCGGCTGATCCCCGGCGCCACCGCCGACGGCGCCTGGGAGGTCTCCGGCGACCTGGTCGCCCTGCTGCGCGCGACCCCGCAGGCCGAGAAACTGATCCGCCACCTCGCCTCCGCCGGGGCCCAGCGGGCCTGGAGCGCCAAGGAGTCCGGCTTCTCCGTGCACGCCGGGGCCCAGCCGTCCGCCGGGGACGGCGGCGCCGAATGGCACCTCTCACTGGCCCGGACCCTCCTCGACCCGGACGCCGTGCACTGCTTCGACGCCTCCGACGCGATGCCGCCGCAGGTCCGCGACGCGTTCGCGCAGGCGACCATCGACTTCCTCGCCGACCCGGGCGAACGTCATCTGGACGAGCTGCTGAAGAACCTCGACACCCTCAGCAGCCCGGAGAGCCTGACCTGGCTCAGCTCCGTCTGCGACCACGGCACCTGAGCGCGGGCGGCCCGGGCCCGCCTCAGCCGTGGCGCCAGGGCAGCCGCAGCGCCCGGCCCTGCGCCCGGCCCGCCTCGGCGGCCGGGCCGCGGGTGCCCGGGTCCAGCGGGTTGTCCCCGATCGCCGCCCGCGCCGCCTCGTCCGGCGCCACGACCACCACCTCGGCGCCCCGGGCGCGCAGCTCCCGCACCGACCGCTCCACCGGCCGCTCGCTCGGGAAGGGCTCCGTCATGCCCATCGGCACGATCACCATCACCCGGTCGGCGCCGGTGTCGTCCACGTAGTCGAGGTTGGCCATCGAGCGCACCCCGCCGTCGACGTACCGGCGCCCGTCGATGCTGACCGGCGGCCACACCCCCGGCACCGCGCAGCTCGCCGCCACCGCGTCCACCAGCGGCACCCCGGAGTCCTTGTCGAAGACCCGCGGCTCCCCGCTCTCGGCGTCCACGGCGACGATCCGCAGCGCGCGCTCCGGCCAGCCGTGCGAGGGCAGCCGGGACTCGATCACCGCCCGCCGCCGCGGCTCCGGAACGGTCGGCGCCGCCAGCGCCGCCCGCCCCACGGCCCGGCGCAGCTCCGGCACGGAGGCGGTGGCGGAGGTCGCGGCGCCGATCTCGGCGGCGAACCCCTCCAGGTCCATCACGGCCATGATCTCGGCGGACTGCAGCGCCGGGTCCACCTGGCGCGCGTACAGCTCCGCCAGGCCCAGCCCGCTGCCGAGCTGCGCCGAGACGGTGGAGCCGGCGGAGGTCCCGAGCAGCAGGTCCGCCCCGGTGACGTCCTGCCCCGCGTCGGCGAGTCCCGCCAGTACCCCGGTGATCCAGGCGATCCCGCCCACACCGCCGCCGCCCAGCACCAAAGCCTCGGACATCCCTGCTCCTCGGTAGTCGGATCTTGAACCACCGGAATGACACCACACGAGGTGAAGGCGACCGTCCGGATGTGGCCACCGGGCGTCCACGCCCGGCCGCCGGGCGCGTCCCGGCGCGGACGTGCCGTCCGCGGTGACCGCTCGTAGCCTGGGACGACGGAACGGGAGGTTGCCGTATGAACAGGCGCTGGACCGCGCGTCTGGCCCTGGCGGCGGGCGCGGCGGCGGTGGCGGTGCTGCTGGTCTTCGCCGGGCTCGGCAGCGTCTTCCTGGTGGCCGTGGGCGCGGCCGGTCTCGCGCTCACGGCGGCCGGTGTGTGGTGGCTGCTGAGCCGCACCGGATGGGTCAGGACGCTGGCCGTGCTGCTGGTGGCCGCCGTACCGCTCGCGGTCCTCGCCCTGTACGCCGCCGCCGGGCTGCTGTGGGTCGTGCTGGTCTCGCTCGGCCTGTGGGCGCTGGCCGTCTCCGCGGGCCGGGCGGCGCTCGCCGGCGAGGGCACGCCGGCCATGCCGGAGCGGCCGGCGGAACGGGCCCGGCACCCGTTCCTGATCATGAATCCGCGCTCCGGCGGCGGCAAGGTCGGCAAGTTCCGCCTAGCCGAGCGGGCCAGGGAACTCGGCGCCGAGGTCGTGGTGCTCGACCCGGCCGCGCCGCGGGACGTGGCCGAGCTGGCCCGGCAGGCCGTACGGCGCGGGGCCGACCTGCTCGGCGTCGCGGGGGGCGACGGCACCCAGGCCCTGGTCGCCGGGGTGGCCGCCGAGCACGGGCTCCCGTTCGTGGTGATCAGCGCCGGCACCCGCAACCACTTCGCCATGGACCTGGGCCTCGACCGGCAGGACCCCGCGGCCTGCCTGGAGGCGCTGACCGACGGCGTCGAACTCCGCGTCGACCTCGGCCGCATCGGCGGCGGCCCGGGCCACGGGGACGGCGGGGCCGGGCGCGTCTTCGTCAACAACGCCTCGTTCGGCGTGTACGCGGCCGTGGTGCAGAGCCCCGCCTACCGCGAGGACAAGGCGCGCACCACCCTGGAGATGCTGCCCGACCTGCTGACCCGGCACACCGGCCCACGGCTCGTCCTGCGGGCCCGCGGCCGGACCCTGACGGGGCCCCAGGCCGTCCTGGTCAGCAACAACCCCTACCACGGCGACGACGCGGCGGGACTGGGCCACCGGGACCGCCTGGACTCGGGCCGGCTGGGCGTGCTGGCCGTCGAGGTGAACGGCACCACGGAGGCGACCGAGCTGCTGCTGAGCGGGGGACGCAGCCGCGGGCTGACCGCCTTCGAGGCCGGGGAGGTCGTGGTGGACGCCGACGCGCCCACCGTCCCGGCCGGTGTCGACGGCGAGGCCCTGATGCTGCCCACCCCGGTGCGCTGCCGGATCGAACCGGGCGCCCTGCGCGTCCGGGTGCCGCGCCACCGCCCCGGCGTGCCCCGCACGGCCCCGGCCATGAACTGGCGCGAAGTCCGCCGCCTGGCCCTGTCGATGGGCCGCGCCGCCACCGGCCGCGACACCCGCTGACCCGACCGGGCCGGGTCGCCGGGCGCTGACCCGACCGGGCCGGGTCGTCGGGCGTCCGCTCACCCCCGGCCCCCGGCCCCCGGACGGCCGCCGGCCCCCGGCCCGGACGGGCGGACGAGGAACTTGCCCGGCTACCCGACGAGCGCATGCGCGAGGGCGGACAGCGGGACTTACCCCGGTCCGCCGTTCCCGGCCCGTGTCACTTCGCGCGCCGCCGGGGTCCGCCGTGCTTACCGCCCTTCGCGGGGCCGCCCCGCTCGGCGCCGCCCGGCCCCGCGTGCCGTGCCGCGTACGGGTCGGCCGGGGCGCCGGAGGGCGCCTCCCGCTCCAGCTCGCGCCGGGCGGCCAGCAGGTCCCTGCGCGCCTCCTCGCTCACCTCGGGGTAGCGGGGGCCGATCTCGATCAGGGTGTGCGCGAGGACGGCCGCCGTGCAGATCCGCGCGAACCACTTGCGGTCCGCCGGCACGACGTACCAGGGGGCCCAGGGGGTGCTGGTGGCCGACAGCATCGCGGAGAAGGCCCGCTGGTACTCGTCCCAGTGACGCCGCTCGCGGACGTCGGCCGCGGAGAACTTCCAGTTCTTCTCCGGCAGGTCGATCCGTTTCAGGAAGCGGGCGCGCTGCTCCTCCTTGGAGAGGTTCAGGAAGACCTTCACGACCTTGAACCCGCTGTCGGTGAGGTGCCGCTCCCACTCGTTGATCTCGCGGTAGCGCCGCTCCCAGACGTCTGGACCGCGCGCTTCGGCGGGCAGCCGCTGCCGCAGGAGGTTCTCCGGGTGCACGCGCACGACCAGGACCTCTTCGTAGTGGGAGCGGTTGAAGATGGCGATCTCGCCCCGGGCGGGCAGCCGCTGGGCGTAGCGCCACAGGTAGTCGTGGTCCAGTTCCTCGTCCGAGGGCACCTTGAAGCTGCTCACGCGCACGCCCTGGGGATTGACGCCGCTCATCACGTGCCGGATCGTGCCGTCCTTGCCGCCGGCGTCCAGCGCCTGGAGGCACAGCAGGACGCCGTAGGTGTCCTGCGCGGCCAGCCGCTGCTGGTACTCCGCCAGCAGGGCCACCCCGGCGCCGAGCGTCCTCTCGGCGTCACGCCTGCGCAGCCCCGCCCGGTAGCGGGGGTCGAAGTCCCGGCCGACGTCCACCCGCGTGCCCGGCGGCACCCGCAGCGGCCCGATGAGTTCCGCGATGCGTGCGGCCGGATCGTCGGTCACCTGCGCTCAGCTCCTCTCCGGCTGGGGCGCCCTCGCTCATTCTCGGCTCGCCCGGACAAGATCGCCCCCGGAGCCGGGCCGCCGATCGCGGACAGAAGGTGTCCGCAAGGCCGGTTAGCGTGCCACCATGATGCAGCGCAGCACGGCCCCGGCTCCCCTCCTGGACACCCGCGCCCTCAACCGCGCCACCCTGGAGCGGCAGCTCCTGCTGCGCCGTTCCGCGCTGTCCGCCGAGGAGGCCGTGGGGCATCTCCTCGGCCTGCAGGCGCAGAACACCGAGCCGCCGTACCACGCCCTCGCCGCCCGGCTCGAGGGGTTCGCGCCGGAGCGGCTGTCCCGGCTCATGGCCGACCGCGCGGCCGTCCGGATCGTCACCCTGCGGTCCACGATCCACACGCACACCGCCGACGACTGCCTGACCCTGCGGCCGCTGGTCCAGCCCGCCCGGCAGCGGGAGCTGACGCTCTTCCGCACCGGACTGGCCGGCGTGGACCTGGGCCGGCTGGCCGCGGTCGCCCGTGAGCTGGTGGAGGCGCAGCCGCGGACGATGGGCGAGCTGCGCGAGGGCCTGAGCGCCGAGTGGCCGGACGCGGACCCGGGGTCCCTCGCGGTCGCCGCCCGCTGCACCCTGCCCCTCGTCCAGGTGACCCCGCGCGGTCTGTGGGGCCGCTCCGGCCGGGTCGCCCTCACCACCGCCGAGCACTGGCTGGGCCGCCCCGCCGAACCGGCCCCCGCACCCGAAACCGTGATCCGGCGTTACCTCGCCGCCTACGGGCCGGCCTCGGTCAGGGACATGCAGACCTGGTCCGGACTCACCCGGCTGAGGGACGCCTTCGAGCGGCTGCGCCCGCGGCTGCTCACCTTCCGCGACGCCACCGGGGCCGAACTGTTCGACCTGCCCGACGCGCCCCGCCCCGACCCGGACACCCCGGCCCCGCCCCGCTTCCTGCCCGAGTACGACAACCTGCTGCTCTCCCACGCCGACCGCGGCCGCGTCGTACCCCCCGCGTACCGGGGCCGCGCCCGGCGCGGCAACCAGGCCTACCGCACGCTCCTGGTCGACGGCTTCCTGGCCGGTCTGTGGAAGCCCGACGGCGCCACCCTCGTCGTCGAGCCGTTCGCGCGGCTGACGGGGGCTCAGCGGGAGGCGGTCGCCGAGGAGGGCGTCCGCATGCTCGCCGCGCTGCACCCCGGCAAGCCGTACGACGTCCGGTTCGGCACCGTCGTACCGCGGTGAGCCGCCCGCGCGTCCGGACCGGTGGCCCGACGCCCGCGCCGAACGGGCGTGCGCGGTGACCGCGGGAGTTGGAGAGGGGGGCGCTGCGGGCCGCTCGTGGTGGCTCGCAACGCCCCCCCGGCATCTACCCGAGGGGTACTCGGGTGGTCCTCGGGGCTAGGAGGCGACCTGCGCCTTCACGAGGTCGGAGAAGGTGGTCAGCCGGGTGTACACACCCGGGTAACCGGCCTCCGCGCAACCCTCGCCCCAGGAAGTGATCCCTGCCAGGACGCCCCTGATCAACAGGGGACCGCCGCTGTCGCCCTGGCAGGTGTCTACGCCGCCGGAGGTGTATCCGGCGCAAACCATGTCGGACTGGACGTAGTCCGAACCGTAGGAGCTCCCGCAGCCGGCGTCCGACACGACCGGAACGGTCGCGGTCCTGAGCTGGTTGGAGGAGCTTCCGCTCTCCGAGGTGGTGCCCCAGCCCAGGATGCGGGCCGTGGTGCCGGCCGCGTACAGGCCGGTCTGGGAGGAGGAGACGTACGGCGCCTTCGCGTACGGCATCGCCGTCGCCAGGGTCAGCACGGCCACGTCGTCGCCGTTGGTGGCGTCGGTGTAGTCCGGGTCGATCCAGATTCTGCTGACCTTGCTGACCGTGCCGTCGGTGCCGTTCAGATAGGTCCGCCCGCCGACCACGCGGACGCTGCCGGTCGTCTCGCCGACCATGCAGTGGGCCGCCGTCACCACCTTCTTGGCGGCCACCAGGGTGCCGCCGCAGAACTGGCTG
This sequence comes from Streptomyces sp. 1-11, assembly GCF_007176755.1. Lineage (GTDB taxonomy): Bacteria > Actinomycetota > Actinomycetes > Streptomycetales > Streptomycetaceae > Streptomyces. The sequence continues at coordinate 179,964 of NZ_BJTV01000004.1, read as the reverse complement.
CCGGAGGCGTCCGTGACCTGCATGACGAACGGGTACGCCGTCGTGGTGGTGGTGGTGCCCCCGACGATGGGCTGAGGAGCGTCGGCCGCGGCGGGGGAGGCGATGAGCGCGGTGGCCGCGGCGGCGGCCGTCGCAAGGAGCGCGGCGGTGGTCTTTCTGGCACGTCTGAGGCCGGTCATGCGTCTCCTCGGGTTGGCCGGTGGGGGTTCGCACGGGCGTGGGGGTGGTGCACGTGGGTGGGGGAACCCCCTGCTCGGGCGAGACCGAGCGGCTGGGGGAGGGACCGACCCCGTGTGCCCGGGCGAGCGGCACGCCCTTTACGCTAGGACCCGGGTCCCCCGGCTCCCAATGAGGGAACCCCCTAGGGGGTTGGGTGAGGGAAAACCCTCGGTCCGGCTCAGTTAACTAGCGCCCCGCTCACCGCGCTCGGCGAGCCGCCGCCAATCGGACGATGTCGACGCGCGACCGGATCCCCAGCTTGCGGTACACCCGGGTGAGGGTGGCCTCGACCGTCTTCACACTGACGAACAGCCGGGACGCTATCTCCCGGTTGGTGGCGCCCTCCATGACGAGCGCGGCGACCTGACGCTCCATCGAGGCCAGACCGTCCAGCGCGTCCAGGGGGTCCCGGGCGGGCGGCGCGGGCTCCGGCTGCGGGGCGCGCAGCGCCTCGTCCACCTGGCGCAGCCACGGCAGCGCCCGGCAGCGCCGGAAGAGCCGCACCGCCTCGTCGTACGCCGCCCTGCGCCTGGCCGGGCTCTCCGCGTTCCGGGCGCGCAGCCGGGCCAGCGCGAACGCCGCCCGGGCCTCCTCCAGACCGTTGCCCAGCTTGCCGAGCCGGTTCTGAGCGGACGTCAGCCGGGCGACGGCGGCCTCGTGGTCGCCGCGGGCCGCCCGGACCAGCGCCTCCGCCCGGTCCAGGACGGCCAGGACACTCTCCCGGCCCAGCCTGACGGCGTGTGCCCGGGCGCCGTCGATGACCTGCTGCGCCTGGCCCGGCTCCCCGACCAGCACCAGGGCCTCCGCCAGGTCGCCGTGCCAGCGGCCGCGCGCCGGGTCGGTGATGCCGAGCCCCAGCTCCAGCTCCCGCACCCGGCCCAGCGACTCCACGGCGGCCCGGGCGTCCCCGGCGACGAACTGGGCGTAGCCGAGGGCGGCCAGGGCGCGGGAGAGGTACATCTGGTCGCCGTCCTCCTCGGCGTGCCCGACCGCCTCGCGGGCCAGCTCCAGGGCCCGTTCGGTGTCGCCCCCGGACGCCTCGGCGAGCGAGGCCAGCATCGCGGACGCGCTCTCCCCGATGCCCGCGTCCCGGGCCAGCCGCAGACTCTCCCGCGACAGGTCCAGGGCCCGCCCGCAGTGACCGGCGCGCAGCTCGGTCTCGGCGCACATGCGCAGGTAGTGCACCTCGCTCTCGACCATGCCGCGCCGGCGCACCTCGCGCAGCAGCGCCGTGATCGTGGCCCGGGCCTCGGTGAGCTGGTCGCTCATCAGCAGCCAGCGGTAGCGGGCGTAGCCGACGCCGTTGTGGTGGCAGGCGACGTACGGGTCCTGCGGCTCCTCCAGGGCCCGCTGGGTGGTGGCGGCGGCGTCCGGGTGGCCCATCAGGGTCTCGGTGGAGGCCTGGAAGGCGCGCGCCATCAGCTCGGTGCGCCGGTCGCCGGCCCGCGCGGCCAGTTCGGCGGCGTGCGCGGCCTCCTGGCGGGCCTCGGTGAAGTCGCCCTCGACGACCAGGGCGCGCCAGGCGAGCTGGTAGCGGACCAGGGCGAGCAGTCTGGGGTCGTCGCCGGCGTCGGCCAGCGCCTGCGGGAAGACGGCGTCCACGTCGCCGAGCGCCTGCCCGGCCGACTCGATGACCACCATCCACGCCCGCACCCGTTCGGCGGGCCGCACGGCCCGGGAGAGCACCTCGCGCGCGATGTCCCGGGCCAGGTCGGCCTCGCCGGCCGTGATGGCGTCCTCGGCGGCCCGCAGCCGCCGCTCGTCCGGCCCCGGTTCGCCGCCGGCCGGGGTGTGCCGGGCGGCCAGCAGCCCGAGCGAGGCGGCCACCGAGGGCGCCCCGCGGTCCCGGGCCAGGGCGGCGGCGCCGGCGAGCCGGCCGGCCACGTCCGGGTCGGTGCCGGTGGTGGCGAGGGCCAGGTGCCGAGCCCGTTCGATGGGGTCGAAGGCCGCCGTCGACAGTGCGGCGTGCACCGCGCGCCGCTCCTGCGCGGGCGCCTCCGCGTACAGGGCGGCGGATATGAGCGGGTGCGCGAACCGCACGGCCGGGTCGTCCGTCTCCGTTGCCAGCAGCCCGAGTTCGGCGGCCTGGGCGCACTCGGCCTCGGCGTTCTCCCGGCCGGCCGCGTGCAGCAGGGCGAGGGTGGGGCGGGCGCCCGCGCTGGCCAGCAGCAGGGTGCGGCGGGCCTCCACCGAGAGCAGGTCGAGGCGGCTGAGGACCAGGGCGCGCAGCGAAGTGGGCACCGGCAGCGGCTCGCCCGGCCGGGGCGGGGCCGGGTTCTCGGCCAGGACGCGGCCCAGCTCCAGGGCGAACAGCGGGTTGCCGCCGCTGGTGCGGTGCACCTCCCGGACCGTGGAGCGGGGCAGGCCGTCGTAGCCGCGGTGGTTCAGCAGCGTGGTCAGCTCGGTGCGGGAGAGCGGGCCGAGCCGCACCGAGAGGGTGTCCGGCGGGCAGGCGCGCAGGTGGCGGTCGTAGGCCTCGTCCTCGGTGCGCACCGCGCACAGCATCTGCACGGGGGTGTCGCCGAGCCGGCGCGCGGCGAAGCCGAGCAGTTCGGCACTGGCCGGATCCAGCCACTGCAGATCGTCGGCGACGATCAGGACCGGGCCCCGGTCGGCGAGCGCCCGCAGCGCGGAGAGCACGGCGAGGCGCAGGGCGAGGCCGTCGCGTTGGAGGCTGGACTCGCCGCGGCCGGTGAGCGCCGACTCCAGGGCCGTGAGCTGAGCGGCGGGCAGCCGCGGGGCGACCTCGTCGAGGGCCTGGCCGAGGAGGTCGGCGAGGGCCAGGAACGGAAGGTGGGATTCTGACTCGGTCGCCGAGCAGCGCAGGACCCGGCGCGCGGTGGCGCCGTATTCCTCGGCCAATGCCCGCAGGACCGTCGATTTCCCTATTCCGGCGGGGCCGTGCAACAGCACGCTGCCACCGGAGTCGAGTCGGTCCCGCGCGCTCACGAACAGCTCTTCGCGGCCGATGACCAGGTCGGGACGGCATCGCACCGACTCCTGGAAGTCCCGTCGCACGGTCACCGCTCCCCTCCTGTCTCGTGTCCGGGCCAAATTCTAGGCAACGATCCTTGAAATTCGGACGGAAGCCGTGGTGAGGGAAATAACAAACGGTCAAGCGCAGGAAAAAATTCGCAGCATGGCCACAACAATGGGCAGGTTTCCTTACGAGCACCGCCGGCCGGCCGGTCTCTACGGCAGGAGCCCCGCCCGGCGTGCCGCGGTCACCGCCTCCCCCCGGGTGTGAGCGCCCAGTTTCCGCATCGCCGAGCGCAGATAGCCCTTCACCGTCTCCGGACGAAGACCCAGCCGCTCGGCCACGGCCGCGTTCGTCGCGCCCGCCGCCACCCAGGACAGCACGTCCAGCTCCCGCGGCGCCAGGCTCGCGCCGCCGGCCGGGCGGGGCGCGGTCAGCAACCCGCAGGCCGCCAGCAGTTCGGCGCGCAGTTGCGGGTCGGTGATCCGCGGCGCCAGCGCGCGCAGTGCCGCGTGCGCCTCGCGCACCTGCTCCTGGCCGGTTTCCGCCGTCCGGCGCCCGCCGGCGGGCTCGGTCCGGGCCGCCGCGAGCAGCCCCCGCGCCTCCTCCCGCACCACCAGCGACTGCTCCACGTCCCGGGCCGCCGCCACCGCCGCGCCCAGCGCGCGGTCGCCGAGCGGCTGGGCCGAGCGCAGCGCGCCGTACAGCACCCCGCGCACCCGGCGCCGCACCACCACCGGCACCGCCAGCACCGAGTGGATGCCCTCGGCGGCCACCGGGACGTCGTACTCGTGGCTGATCTGCCGGGAGCCGGCGTAGTCCGTCACCGCGCACGGCCGGGCCAGCGCCACCGCCCTGCCGCCGAGCCCGTTGCCGGAGGTCACCGCGAGGGATCGGAGGGCGGCGGTGTGGGTGCCGCTCAGTTCGCTGATCCGGATCTGCGGCCGGCCCGCCTCGACCAGTCCGCCGAAGGCGACCGGGAGCCCCGTGGCGTGCCGCAGCCTGGCCAGCGCACCGCGTATCTCCGTCGTCGCCACGGCCTCTGCTGCCACCTCATCGCTCCTTCGGCGCGGCTCACCGTGGACCACACCCCCGTTCGGGGGTAGTGAGACCTGCATCACGGATTAGACGATGCCAGAGAGCCGCCCGGCAATGGTCCGGATTCTAGGAGGACACCGATGACGACGGCGACCGAGGTCTTCAGGACCGCGCGGGACTTCCTGCTGGAGCACCGCGAGGACTACACCCGCGCCTACGAGGGCTTCGCCTGGCCGCGCCCCGAGCACTTCAACTGGGCGCTGGACTGGTTCGACGTGATCGCCGAGGGCAACGACCGGACGGCGCTGCACATCATCGAGGAGGACGGCACCGAGACCAGGGTCTCCTTCGCCGAGATGGCCGAGCGCTCCGACCGCGTCGCCGGCCACCTGCGGGCGCGGGGCGTCGCCGCCGAGGACCGCATCCTCGTCATGCTGGGCAACCAGGTCGAGCTGTGGGAGACCGCGCTGGCCGCGATGAAGCTGCGCGCGGTGGTCATCCCGGCCACCCCGCTGCTCGGCCCGGCCGACCTGCGCGACCGGGTGGAGCGGGGCCGGGTCAAGCACGTGCTGGTACGGGCCGAGGACACCGCCAAGTTCGCCGAGGTGCCCGGCGCCTACACCCGGATCGCCGTCGGCGGGCTGCCGGAGGAGGGCTGGGAGCCGTACGAGGACGCGTACGCCGCCTCCGCCGACTTCGTCCCCGACGGGCCCACCCTGGCCGACGACCCGCTGATGCTGTACTTCACCTCCGGGACGACCGCCCGCCCCAAGCTGGTCGAGCACACCCACACCTCGTACCCGATCGGGCACCTGGCCACCATGTACTGGATCGGCCTCAAGCCCGGTGACGTGCACCTGAACATCTCCTCGCCCGGCTGGGCCAAGCACGCCTGGTCCAACCTGTTCGCCCCGTGGAACGCGGAGGCGACGGTCTTCATCCACAACTACACGCGCTTCGATCCCGCCCGCCTGATGGCCGAGATGGACCGGCACCGCGTCACCACCTTCTGCGCGCCGCCGACCGTGTGGCGGATGCTCATCCAGGCCGACCTGACCCAGCTCGCCACCCCGCCGCGCGAGGTGGTCGCCGCGGGCGAGCCGCTCAACCCGGAGGTCATCGAGCAGGTCCGGCGGGCCTGGGGCGTCACGATCCGGGACGGCTTCGGGCAGACCGAGACGGCCGTGCAGGTCGCCAACAGCCCCGGCCAGACGCTGAAGACGGGCTCCATGGGCCGGCCGAGCCCCGGTTACCGGGTGGAGCTGCTCGACCCGGTCTCCGGCGCCCCCGGCGCCGACGAGGGTGAGATCGCCCTCGACCTGTCCGAGCGTCCCGTGGGCCTGATGACGGGTTACCACGGCGACCCCGACCGCACCGCGGAGGCGATGGCCGGCGGCTACTACCGCACCGGCGACGTCGCGTCCCGCGACGCCGAGGGGTACCTGACCTACATCGGCCGCAGCGACGACGTCTTCAAGGCCTCCGACTACAAGATCAGCCCGTTCGAGCTGGAGAGCGCGCTGCTGGAGCACGAGGCCGTCGCCGAGGCGGCCGTCGTGCCCGCCCCCGACGAACTGCGGCTCGCGGTGCCCAAGGCGTACGTGGTCCTCGCCGAGGGCTGGGAGCCCGGCCCCGGCACGGCCAAGGTGCTCTTCGAGCACTCCCGCCAGGTGCTGGCCCCCTACAAGCGCCTGCGCAGGCTGGAGTTCGCCGCGCTGCCCAAGACCGTCTCCGGCAAGATCCGCCGCATCGAGCTGCGCGAGGCCACCGCCGCCGGCTCCGACCACGAGTACCGCGAGGAGGACTTCCGGTGACCTCGGAACTGTCGTACACGCACGGAACCGGCCCCACCGCCCTGCTCGGCGACACCATCGGCGCCAACCTCGACCGCGCGGTGGCCGCCTGGCCCGGACGCGAGGCCCTGGTCGACGTGTCCGCCGGGCGGCGCTGGACCTACGCCGAGTTCGCCGCCGACGTCGGCCGGCTGGCCCGCGCGCTGCTCGCCGCCGGCGTCGCCAAGGGCGACCGGGTCGGCATATGGGCGGTCAACTGCGCCGAGTGGGTGCTCGTGCAGTACGCCACCGCACGCGTCGGCGCCGTCATGGTGAACATCAACCCGGCCTACCGCACGCACGAGGTCGAGTACGTCCTCAACCAGGCCGGCATCACCCTGCTGTTCGCCTCCGTCCGGCACAAGACGAGCGACTACCGGGCGATGGTGGAGGAGGTCCGGACCCGCTGCCCGCGGCTGAAGGAGACCGTCTACATCGGCGATCCGGGCTGGGCGGCCTTCACCGATCGCGGCTCCGCGGTGCACGAGGACGAACTGCGGGCCCGTGAGGCCGAGTTGTCCTGCGACGACCCGATCAACATTCAGTACACCTCGGGCACCACGGGGTTCCCGAAGGGGGCCACGCTCTCCCACCACAACATCCTGAACAACGGCTACTTCGTGGGCGAGCTGGTCGCCTACACCGAGCAGGACAGGGTGTGCATCCCGGTCCCGTTCTACCACTGCTTCGGCATGGTCATGGGGAACCTGGCGGCCACCTCCCACGGCGCCTGCATGGTGGTGCCGGCGCCCTCCTTCGACCCGGCGGCCACGCTGGAGGCCGTCCAGCAGGAGCGCTGCACCTCGCTGTACGGCGTGCCGACCATGTTCATCGCGGAGCTGAACCTGCCCGGCTTCGCCGAGTACGACATCTCCTCCCTGCGCACCGGCATCATGGCCGGCTCGCCCTGCCCGGTGGAGGTGATGAAGCGGGTGGTCGCCGAGATGCACATGGCGGAGGTCTCCATCTGCTACGGCATGACCGAGACCTCACCGGTCTCCCTGCAGACCCGCGTCGAGGACGACCTCGAGCACCGCACCGGCACCGTCGGCCGGGTCCTGCCGCACCTGGAGGTCAAGGTCGTCGACCCGGTCTCCGGGGTCACCCTGCCGCGCGGCACGGCGGGGGAGCTGTGCACCCGCGGCTACAGCGTGATGCTCGGCTACTGGGACGAGCCGGAGAAGACGGCCGAGGCCGTCGACGCGGGCCGCTGGATGCACACCGGCGACCTGGCGGTGATGCGCGAGGACGGGTACGTCGAGATCGTCGGCCGCATCAAGGACATGATCATCCGGGGCGGCGAGAACGTCTACCCGCGCGAGATCGAGGAGTTCCTCTACGCCCACCCCAAGATCCGGGACGTCCAGGTGGTCGGCGTTCCGCACGAGAGGTACGGCGAGGAGGTCCTGGCCTGCGTCATCCCCCTGGACCCGGCGGACCCGCTCACCCTGGAGGAGCTGCACGCCTTCTGCCGCGACCGCCTCGCCCACTACAAGGTGCCCAGCCGGCTGCAGATCCTGGAGAACTTCCCGATGACGGTCTCGGGCAAGGTGCGCAAGGTGGAGCTGCGGCGGACGTACGGCAGCTGACGGCGGGGGACTCGGCGGCTCAGGCCGGGCCGGGGCCGGCGAGGTCCCGGCCGGGGCCGTTCACCGGAGTGGCCGTCCCGTCGCGGTCGAGGGCGAACAGCGGGACGGCCAGGGCGTCGGCCCGGCCGCGGGCCGCCCCCGTGTAGCCGGCACGGGAGAAGTAGACGCAGTCGGCGGACTCCGTCATGGCCGTCAGCCACAGACACTCCACGTCCCGCGCCGTGGCCGGGCGCCCGGCCGGGTCGACCCGCACGAGGAGGCCGGGCGCGGCCAGGCCGATGCCGCCCGGCGGGCGCCGGCCGGCGCGCCGGATGTCCCGGTGGCCGAGCCGGCGCAGGCACAGCACGGCGGCGGTGACCGCGTCCCGCGCGGAGGAGGCGGCGGACCGCGCCGGAGCACGGTGGCCGGGGCCCGGTGACGGGGTCCCGGCCACCGGTATGCGCAGCACCGTGCCGCACGGGCAGCCCAGTTCGGGGTGCGGCCACTGGTTGCGGCGGCCGCAGGCGGCGCAGCGCACGACGACCCACTCCTCGTCCCAGGCGCGGTGGGCGAGCACGGCGGGCCCGGCCGCCGCGTCCAGCCGTGGGGCACTGGGCGCGCCGCAGGCGCAGGGGTACGGGGGCGCGGTGTAGACGTGCTCGCGCCGGCAGGCCGGACAGTGCAGCGGAACGCTCTCGGGCATCGCCCATCCACTCCCAGGCGTCGCTTCGGGGCAGCGCCCCCATCGTCCTCCATCCCCGCCCGCCTGTCCGGCTCTTGGCGCCGCTGTCCGGCCCGGCTCCCCGCGGCGCCCCGGCTCTCTTGACGGCACCCGGCCGTCACCTTACATTGATTCCAGATAGTAGAAGTTGTCTTCCGTAATGCGGAAAATGCTACGGAAAACAGCACGGAAAACGTATCGACGTCAGAAGTGACGACCCTGGAGACAGTGCTCACCGCGGGGCGCGACGGGAGTACGCATCCGACAGCCGAAGCAGGAGTACTCGATGGCCCGAATGACCGCTGCCCGCGCGGCAGTTGAGATCCTCAAGCTCGAGGGCGTCAGCGACGCCTTCGGCGTGCCCGGCGCGGCGATCAACCCGTTCTACAAGGCGCTGAAGGAGGGCGGCGGCATCCACCACACGCTCGCCCGCCACGTCGAGGGCGCCTCGCACATGGCCGAGGGCTACACCCGCGCCCGCCCCGGCAACATCGGCGTCTGCATCGGCACCTCCGGGCCGGCCGGCACCGACATGATCACCGGCCTGTACTCGGCCATCGGCGACTCGATCCCGATCCTGTGCATCACCGGCCAGGCGCCCACCGCCGTGATGCACAAGGAGGACTTCCAGGCGGTCGACATCGCCTCCATCGCCCGGCCGGTGACGAAGATGGCGGTCACCGTCATGGAGGCCGCGCAGGTCCCCGGCGTGTTCCAGCAGGCCTTCCACCTGATGCGCTCGGGCCGGCCCGGCCCGGTCCTGATCGACCTGCCGATCGACGTGCAGCAGACGGAGATCGAGTTCGACCCGGAGACGTACGCGCCGCTGCCGGTCCACAAGCCCGTCGCGACCCGGGCCCAGATCGACAAGGCCCTGTCCTTCCTGCTCGCCGCCGAGCGCCCGGTCATCGTCGCCGGCGGCGGTGTCATCGGCGCCGACGCCTGCGACCTGCTGACCGAGTTCGCCGAGCTGACCGGCACCCCGGTCATCCCGACCCTGATGGGCTGGGGCGCGCTGCCCGACGACCACGAGCTGAACGCCGGCATGGTCGGCGTCCAGACCTCGCACCGCTACGGCAACGCCACCTTCCTGGAGTCGGACTTCGTCCTCGGCATCGGCAACCGCTGGGCCAACCGCCACACCGGCTACAAGCTCGACACCTACCGCCGCGGCCGCACGTTCGTCCACGTCGACATCGAGCCCACCCAGATCGGCCGGATCTTCCCGCCTGACTACGGCGTCGTCTCCGACGCCAGGGCCGCGCTCGAGCTGTTCGTCGAGGCCGCCAAGGAGCTGAAGGCGGACGGCCGGCTGCCCGACCGCGCCGAGTGGGTCGCCTCCACCCGGGAGCGCAAGGCCACCCTGCTGCGCCGCACCCACTTCGACGACGTGCCGATGAAGCCGCAGCGCGTGTACGAGGAGATGAACCGGGCGTTCGGCCCGGAGACCCGGTACGTCACCACCATCGGCCTCTCCCAGATCGCCGGCGCGCAGATGCTGCACGTCTACAAGCCGCGCCACTGGATCAACTGCGGTCAGGCCGGCCCGCTCGGCTGGACCGTCCCGGCCGCGATCGGCGTCGCCAAGGCCGACCCGGACTCCCCGGTCGTCGCCCTCTCCGGCGACTACGACTTCCAGTTCATGATCGAGGAGCTGGCGGTCGCCGCCCAGCACCGGATCCCCTACGTGCACGTCCTGGTGAACAACGCCTACCTGGGCCTGATCCGGCAGGCGCAGCTCGGTCTCGACATCGACTTCCAGGTCAACCTGGAGTTCGAGAACATCAACACGCCCGAGATCGGCGTCTACGGCGTCGACCACGTCAAGGTCGCCGAGGGCCTCGGCTGCAAGGCGATCCGGGTCACCGAGCCGGGCGAGCTGGGCGCCGCCTTCGAGCAGGCCAGGAAGCTGGCCGCCGAGTACCGGGTGCCGGTCGTGGTGGAGGCGATCCTGGAGCGGGTCACCAACATCTCGATGAGCCGCACCATGGACATCAGCGACATCACCGAGTTCGAGGAGCTCGCCACCGAGCCCGGCCACGCGCCGACGGCGATCAGCCCGCTGAAGGCCTGAGCCGCCTGCCCCCGAAGGGGCGGTCCGTCCGCAGGGACGGGCCGCCCCTTCGGCGTGCGCCACGGGCGGCGGCGCTCAGTCGAACCCGCCGCCGCAGCCACCGCCGAAGTCATGGCCCCCGGACCCGTGGCCGCCGAGACCGTGGCCGCCGCCGTGGTGGTGGCCGCCGTGGCTCCCGCCGCCGTGATCGCGGCCGTCCGTGTCCCCGCCGCTGTCGTCCCCGTGGTAGGCGATGGCGCGGACGCCGCCGCCCCGGCCGAAGGGGAACCGGCCCTCGTCCGCGAGGGCACCGCGGCCGGTGAGCCCGGAGTCGCGGGCGAAGCGCGGCAGCAGCGCGGTCAGCGCGCGCTCGCCGTGCAGCGCGACGGCGAGCAGCACCTCCTGTTCCGCCGGACCGCCCGGGCCGTCCGGCCCGTCCGGCAGTGGACGGCGCTCGCGCAACTCCGCCAGGAGCCGGCGGCCGGCCCGGGTGCGGCCCGGCGGCAGCGCCCGCAGCAGCCCCGCCGCCACGAGTTCGGCGCGCGTCCTGGCCAGCGCCCGCCGCACCACCGCCCGGGCGGTCAGCTCCCGCGGCCCGGCGGGCCGGTAGAGGCCGGTGCGGACCGCCTTCTCCAGCGGATGGCGGAAGGCTCCGGCGTCCGCGGCGCCGGTCCTGCGCAGTGTTCCCGGCCGGCCCGCGTCGACCGCGCCGCGCAGGTGCAGGGCGAGCACGGCGACGGTCACGGCGGCCCGGTCGCCGCCCCGAAGCAGGGCGATCGCGCACGGGTCCGGCGGCAGCAGCGGCGACGTACGGTCCATGAGGCACCCCCGTACGGGGCCCGCCGCCCCCGTGCCGGCGGGCCCCGCGTGCCGACAATGTGCCCGACCGCGACGGCCGCCAGAAGCCCCTGCGCCGTTGTTCAGAGCTTGATTTGAGGTTGGCGTACGCCGGGTACGGCCACCGCCGTACCCGGCGCCGCTACAGCTCGTGCTCCGTCAGGCCGGGCCAGTCCTCCGGCCCGCCGCCCTGCCACTCGACGAGGTCGCTCTCCTCGACCTCGATCCGGTCCAGGTCGGCCAGCCGCAGGATCTCCACCACGTCGTCCAGATGGGAGGCGAGCCCCAGGGTCACGTCCCCCTCGGTGACCCGCCGGGAGCCGTCCAGAGCCGGGGCGTGGACCACGATGTGCGGATACTGCGTCGGATTTCCCATGGCTCCAGCGTCCTGCGGGCGCGGCCGAGGCGCACGCCGGCGCCCGGGGCAGCGCGAAGAGCGCCCCCGGGGGCGGGGGCGCTCTCATGTGCCGTGTGGTGGCCGTCCGACGGCGCGAGGCTGGGCGCGACAGGACGTTCGCGCCGCCGGACGGCTGACAGGGGGGCCTCAGCGTGAGGCCGGGACAGGAGGACCGCGGCGGCCGCGACGGAGCCGGGAACCCTTCCCTCTGGTCGAGAAGGGGACCCGCGTCCTTGACCACCGCACTGGCTCGCGCGCCGCCGCGGTCCTCGCTCTGCCCGCCGCACCGAGAGGTCACCCCTCATCCGGACCGCTCGGCAGCGGGTCGTGTGCGTCCGGTCCCCGGCCTCCCCGCCGGGACCCGGACGCGGTCTTCGGGCCCTCAGTCCTCGCGCAGGGCGCGGACCGCCTCCGCCACGCGCCTGCCGTACTCGGGGTCGGCGGCGTGGAAGTGGGCCAGGTTCTTCTCGATCACGTCGTCGCGGGAGACCTGCGAGAGGCCGCCGGCGATGTTCGCGACCAGGCGCTGCCGCTCCTCCTCGGACATCAGGCGGTACAGGTCGCCCGCCTGGACGAAGTCGTCGTCCTTGGTGTGCTGCGGGGCCTCGTGGGTGCCGGTGTGACCGGACACGGGCAGGGGGGCCGACAGCGGGCGGCCGGTCTCCACCGGGCCGTCGTAGGAGTTCGGCTCGTAGTTCTTGGCGTACCGCCCCTGGGAGTTGACCGCCATCAGGCCGTCGCGGCCGTAGTTCCGCGCGGTCGTCGCCTTCGGCGCGTTGACCGCCAGCAGGGTGTGGTTGACGCCGAGGCGGTAGCGGTGGGCGTCCGCGTAGGCGAACAGGCGGCCCTGCAGCATCTTGTCCGGGGACGGCCCGATGCCGGGGACGAAGTTGTTCGGGGAGAACGCGGCCTGCTCCACCTCGGCGAACACGTTGTCCGGGTTGCGGTCGAGCACCAGCCGGCCGACCCGCTGGAGCGGGTAGTCCCGGTGCGGCCACACCTTCGTCAGGTCGAACGGGTTGAAGCGGTAGTCGGCCGCCTCGGATGCCGGCATGACCTGGACGTACAGGGTCCACGACGGGTGCACGCCCCGCTCGATGGCCTGCAGCAGGTCCGTCTGGTGGGAGTTGGGGTCGTTGCCCGCGATCTCGGCGGCCTGCTCGCTGCTCAGCGAGCGGACGCCCTGGTTCGTCTTGAAGTGGTACTTGACGAAGAAGGCCTCGCCCTCGGCGTTGGTCCACTGGTAGGTGTGCGAGCCGTAACCGTTCATGTGCCGGTACGACGCCGGGATGCCGCGGTCGCCCATCAGCCAGGTGACCTGGTGCGTGGCCTCGGGGGAGTGGGCCCAGAAGTCCCAGACGTTGTCCGGCTCCTGGCGGCCGGTGAACGGGTCGCGCTTCTGCGAGTGGATGAAGTCCGGGAACTTGACCGGGTCCTTGACGAAGAACACCGGGGTGTTGTTGCCGACCAGGTCGTAGTTGCCCTCGGCGGTGTAGAACTTCACCGCGAAGCCGCGCGGGTCGCGGACGGCGTCGGCGCCGCCGAGGGAGTCGGCGACCGTGGAGAAGCGCACGAACACCTCGGTGCGCCGGCCGGTCTCGCTCAGGAAGTCGGCGTGCGTGAAGGCGGTGACGTCGTCCGTCACCTCGAAGTGGCCGTACGCGCCGGAGCCGCGGGCGTGCACCACGCGCTCGGGGATCCGCTCGCGGTTGAAGCGCGCGAGCTTCTCCAGCAGGTGCTGGTCCTGGAGCAGGAGCGGACCGCCGACGCCGGCGGAGGCGGAGTTCTGGTTGTCGGCGACCGGGGCGCCGGACTCGGTGGTGAGCACGCGCTTCGACATCGTGGACCTTCCGTGCGGGAGTCAGCGGAAACCTGTTTCCGCTTCGTGGAGCCTAGAAGTGGGGGAACGAGGCGTCAACAGTTTGTTGAAGCCGGTTCCGGGCCGCGGCGCCGCCTGGGCGCGACAGGACAGGTGTCGGCGGCGCCGCGGCCCGGAAGTCGAGGGGGGCGGGTCAGACCTGGGCGCCGGAGAGGCGCTCCACGGCCCGCAGCAGGGCCGAGTGGTCCAGGCCGCCGTCGCCCTGCGCGCGCAGCGACGCGACGAGCTGGGCGACCACGGCGCCGACCGGCAGGGCGGCCCCCACGTTGCGGGCGGCGTCGGTGACGATGCCCATGTCCTTGTGGTGCAGGTCGATCCGGAAGCCCGGCGCGAAGTCACGGGCGAGGAAGTTGTCCTTCTTGCGCGTGAGCACGGTGGAGCCGGCCAGCCCGCCGTTCAGGACGTCCAGCGCGGCCTTGAGATCGACGCCGGACTTCTCCAGGAACACCACGGCCTCTGCGCAGGCCTGGATGTTCACCGCGACGATGAGCTGGTTGGCGGCCTTCACGGTCTGGCCCGAGCCGTGCGGGCCGCACAGCACGATGGTCCGGCCCAGCGCCTCGAAGACGGGCCGGGCCTGGTCGAAGTCGGCCTGCTCGCCGCCGACCATGATCGACAGCACCGCCTCAATGGCGCCGGCCTCACCGCCGGAGACGGGGGCGTCGAGGACGCGGATGCCCTTGTCGGCGGCGGCCTTGGCGAGGTCGACGGAGGTCTGCGGGGTGATCGAGGACATGTCGATCAGCAGCGCGCCGGACCGCGCGTTCTCCAGGATGCCGTCGGGGCCGTAGGCGATGGCCTCGACCTGCGGGGAGGCCGGGACCATCGTGATCACGACGTCGGCGTCCCGGACCGCCTCGGCGATCGAGCCGGCCGCGGTGCCGCCCGCGGCGGCCAGGCGGTCCAGCTTCTCCCGCTCCAGGGTGAAGCCGGTGACGTCGTAACCCGCCTTGATCAGGTTCTCGGACATGGGGGAGCCCATGATGCCGAGGCCGATCCAGGCGATCTTGGGAAGGTTGCTCATGGGAGGTGCCTCTCTGGCTGTGTCAGTGGTCGGGGCGCCGGGGCACGGCCCCGGCCGGGTCGTCTCAGCGGGCGGCGCGGGCCTCGCGGGGCAGCCACTCGAAGGCCTCCGCGCTCGGCGAGTCGCCCGGCTTGTACTCGAGGCCGACCCAGCCGCCGTAGCCCGCCTTCGCCAGCCGGTCGAGGAGGTCTTCCAGGGGCAGGGAGCCGGTGCCGGGGGCGCCGCGTCCGGGGTTGTCGGCGATCTGCACGTGGCCGGTCCTCGCGGCGTACCGCTCGATCACCGCCGGCAGGTCCTCGCCGTTCATGGCCAGGTGGTAGAGGTCCATGAGGAACGTGGCGTTGCCGAGCCCGGTCGCCTCGTTCACCCGGTCGGCGACCTCCACGGCGGCCGGCGCCGACACCAGCGGGTACAGCGGCGACTCGGGCGCGTTGAGCGCCTCGACCAGCAGCACCGCGCCGATCCGGTCCGCCGCGCGGGCCGCGAGGGCGAGGTTCTCCAGGGCGAGCGCGTCCTGCTCGGCCGGGTCCATGCCCGCCACGCGGTTGCCGTACAAGGCGTTGAGCGCCGTGCAGCCGAGGGACGCGGCGAAGCCGGCGGCCACGTCGACGTTGGCGCGGAACCGCTCCGACTCCGCGCCGCGGACCGACAGGGCGCCGCGGTCCGGGCCCGGCAGCCGGCCGGCGTAGAAGTTCAGGCCCGTGAGCCGCACGCCCGCGTCCTCCACGGCCCGCCGCAGGGCGTCGAGCTCGGACTGCTCGGGGGTGGGCGAGTCGACCCAGGGCCACCACAGCTCGACCGCCGTGAAGCCCGCCGCGGCGGCGGCCGCGGGGCGCTCCAGGAGCGGCAGTTCCGTGAAGAGGATCGACAGGTTGACGGTGAAGCGCTGGTCTGCGAATCCCACGGGGGCGGCGCTCCCTTCCTGTAATTCCATAATGTGGAAGTTTATTTCTGCTTAACGGAAGACTGCCTGTGGGTCTCGCCGCTTGTCAAGGGGTGTCGTCCGCGGGGCCGGCGCCGAGGAGTCCGCGCGGGTCCTGCCGGGCCTGCCCAGGGGCCGGGGCCGGGGGTTAGGTTGAGCCCGTGCGATTGAGAGTGGAGTTCACGACCGAGCCCTTCGACCTCGAGGAGGCGCCCGAGCATGCCCTGGCGGCCCGCGCGGTCATCGAGGCGGCCGAACTGGACGCCGTGGACGTCGGTCCGTTCGGCAACACGGCCGAGGGCGGTGCGGACCGCGTGCTGACGGCCGTGGACGCGCTGCTGCGCAAGTCCCTGGAGGCCGGCGCCACCCGGATCTCGCTGCAGGTCAACGTGGTCGGGGAGGACGGGGAGTGACCGGCACCGGGGACGAGTCCTTCATCGCGGCCGTGAAGCCGCTGGTCGACGCCATGGGCGGGGAGCTGCTCCCGCCCGACGAGGCCGGCCCCGACGACGTCGTGCTCTCCTGGGAGGGCGCCGACGTGGTCGCCGTGCGCCTGCCGCAGCTCGCCGACTCCCTGGACCACATCCTCGCCGCCATGGAGCGCAGGAAGGGCATGCCCCTGGCCGATCTGGACCGCAAGGCCAAGCAGGAGGTGGTGCGCGTGCTGGAGGCGCGCGGCGCCTTCTCCGTCCGGCACGGCGTGGAGACCGTGGCCGGCGCTCTCGGCGTCAGCCGCTTCACCGTGTACAACTACCTCAACCGGGAGAAGGAGGGCTGAGGGCCGTCCGGGATGTAACCCGGAATTTTCAACAAAGTGTTGACGCCGTGTTTCCGAGGGCGTTAGCTACTGGGCAGCCCGTTCAGCACGAAGGCCGTTTCCGGCCACGGAGGCTCCCGTGACTACGACTTCCACGCCCCCGGGCCTGGCCCGGTTCAACGTCCTGGAGGAGCGCGCGGCCCTCGCCGCCCTCCACGAGGCGTGCGCCTCCACCGAGTGGGCCCGGCGGCTGCTGGCCGGCCGGCCGTACGCCACCGTCGCCGACCTGCACCGGGCGAGCGACGCCGCGACGGCCGCGCTGAGCGCCGCCGACCTGGCGGAGGCGATGGCCGGCCACCCGCCGATCGGCCGCCCCGCGCCCGGCGATCCGACCTCCGCCAGGGAGCAGCGCGGCATGGCCGGCGCCACCGACGAACTCAAGGCCGAGATGCTCGAACTCAACCTGGCCTACCAGGAGAGGTTCGGCCACGTCTTCCTCATCTGCGCCACCGGCCGCGGTGCGGCGGAGATGCGGGACGCGGCCCGGGAACGGATCGGCAACCCGCCCGAGCGGGAACGGGAGATCGTCCGCGCCGAGCTGGGGAAGATCAACCGCATCCGCCTGGCCCGACTCGTCGAAGAGGACGCCTGACACCATGAGCACCAGCACCACCGCCTCCGTGTCCACGCACATCCTGGACACCTCCGCCGGCCGCCCCGCCGAGGGCGTCGCCGTCCGGCTCGCCGCCCGCCCGGGCCGCGACGCCGACTGGCAGGCGCTCGGCGGCTCGGCGACCGACGCCGACGGCCGGTGCAAGGACCTGCCGGCGCTGCCGGAGGACACCACCCACGTACGGCTCGACTTCGCCGTGGAGCCGTACTTCGAGAAGAAGCAAGCCGATGCGCAGCAGGACGCCCCCGCGAATCGGGACAGCGGGCCCGCGGTGTTCTTCCCCGAGGTGGCGATCACGTTCGCCGTCGTACCGGGCGAGCACTACCACGTACCGCTGCTGCTCAACCCGTTCGGCTACTCCGTTTACCGAGGGAGCTAGCTAAATGCCCACCATCCTGGGACAGAACCAGTACGGCAAGGCCGAGAACCGAGTCGTAAAGATCACGCGGGACGGCGCCACCCACCACATCAAGGACCTGAACGTCTCCGTGGCCCTCAGCGGCGACATGGAGGAGGTCCACTACTCCGGCTCCAACGCCAGCGTCCTGCCGACCGACACCACCAAGAACACGGTGTTCGCCTTCGCCAAGGAACACGGCATCGAGTCGGCCGAGCAGTTCGGCATCCACCTCGCCCGCCACTTCGTCACCTCGCAGCCGGCCATACACCGCGCCCGCATCCGCATCGAGGAGTACGCCTGGGAGCGGATCGAGACCTCCGACGCCAACTCGAAGTTCATCGGCGCGGACGAGGTCAAGCACTCGTTCGTGCGCAAGGGCCAGGAGACCCGGCTGGCGCAGGTCACCTATGACGGTTCGTCATGGGAGGTCGTCTCGGGCCTGAAGGACCTGACGGTGATGAACTCGACCAACTCCGAGTTCTGGGGCTACGTCAAGGACAAGTACACCACGCTGCGGGAGGCCTACGACCGCATCCTGGCCACCTCGGTGTCCGGCCGCTGGCGCTTCAACTGGACCGACGACGAGCAGAAGATGCCCAACTGGGAGAAGTCCTACGAGCAGGTGCGCAAGCACATGCTCCAGGCCTTCGCCGAGACGTACTCCCTGTCGCTGCAGCAGACGCTGTACCAGATGGGCTCGCGCATCATCAACAACCGCGGCGAGATAGACGAGGTCCGCTTCTCGCTGCCCAACAGCCACCACTTCCTGGTCGACCTCGAGCCCTTCGGGCTGAAGAACGACAACGAGGTCTACTTCGCCGCCGACCGGCCCTACGGCCTGATCGAGGCCACCGTGCTGCGGGACGGCTGCGAGCCGCGCATTCCGGTGGACCTCACCAACCTCTAGCCGCACCACCCTCTCGGCACCCGTGACCGGGGAACCCAGGTTCCCGGTCACGGCACTCAAATCCTCCAGGGTCCTGCCGTGCCCAACCATTTCAGTCCGCTGAGCGAAAAGGACGAATCATGGCAGCAGCCCAGCGCATCGTCATCCAGAACTGTTCGATCGCGACCGTCGACGCCGACGACACCGAGTACGCCTCCGGGTACCTGGTCATCGCCGGCAACCGCATCGAGGCGGTCGGCGCGGGCAAGGCCCCCGAGGGCCTGGAGAACGTCGTACGCCGTATCGACGCCACCGGGCACCTCGTCACCCCCGGCCTGGTCAACACCCACCACCACTTCTACCAGTGGATCACCCGGGGCCTGGCCACGGACCACAACCTCTTCGACTGGCTCGTCGCGCTGTACCCGACCTGGGCGCGTATCGACGAACCGATGGTCGACGCGGCCGCCCGGGGTTCGCTGGCGATGATGGCCCGCGGCGGCGTGACCACCGCCATGGACCACCACTACGTGTACCCGCGCGGCTCCGGCGACCTGTCCGGCGCGATCATCCGCGCCGCCCGTGAGACGGGCGTCCGCTTCACCCTGGCCCGCGGCTCCATGGACCGCAGCGAGAAGGACGGCGGCCTGCCCCCGGACTTCGCCGTCGAGTCCCTCGAAGGCGCCCTCGCCGCCACCGAGGCGACCGTCAAGGAGCACCACGACTCCTCCTTCGACGCCATGACCCAGGTCGCCGTCGCCCCCTGCTCCCCCTTCTCCGTCTCCACCGAACTGCTCAGGCAGGGCGCCGAACTGGCCCGTTCACTCGGAGTCCGGCTGCACACCCACGGCTCGGAGACCATGGAGGAGGAGAAGTTCTGCCACGAGCTGTTCGGCATGGGCCCGACCGACTACTTCGAGTCCACCGGCTGGCTGGGCGAGGACGTGTGGATGGCGCACTGCGTCCACATGAACGACTCCGACATCGCCGCCTTCGCCCGGACCCGTACCGGTGTGGCGCACTGCCCCTCCTCCAACGCCCGCCTCGCGGCCGGCATCGCCCGCGTCCCCGACATGCTGAAGGCCGGCGTGCCCGTCGGCCTCGGCGTCGACGGCACGGCGTCCAACGAGTCGGGTGAGCTGCACACCGAACTGCGCAACGCGCTGCTCATCAACCGCCTCGGCGCCCACCGCGAGGCCGCGCTCAACGCCCGGCAGGCGCTGCGCCTGGGCACCCACGGCGGTGCCCAGGTGCTCGGCCGCGGCGCCGAGACCGGATCGCTGGAGCCGGGCAAGCTGGCCGACCTGGTGCTGTGGAAGCTGGACACCCTCGCCCACGCCTCCATCGCCGACCCGGTGACCGCCCTGGTCTTCGGCGCGGCGGCCCCGGTCACCGCCTCCTTCGTCAACGGCCGGCAGATCGTCGAGGACGGCCGCCTGCTGACCGTCGACGAGGACGCCGTCGCCCGCTCCACGCGGGACGAGGCCCGGCGTCTGGCGCGCATCGCCGCCCAGGGCTGAGCCGACTCCGGAACTCCGGCCGGGAGGGACGGCTCCCGGCCGGCAGCGGCGGACCCCAGGGGGGTCCGCAGCGGCCGGCTCCGGGGCGCGCGTGAAGGCGCGCGCCCCGGAACGGTCTCCGTTCGCGGCCCCCCTGGGGGCCCACCGGTCCCGCACGACCGCCGCGCACCACCTCCCTGAAACCGCGTCAGAGCCGACGTGTCCCACCGACCGGAGGAGCCGCCGTGTCCGCCCACCCCGTCGACACCGACGAGCAGTCCGTCCACCCCGTGGACGAGAAACTCCCCGCCCTGAAGATGGCGACCAGCGGCCTGCAGCACGTGGCCGCCATGTACGCGGGAGTCGTAGCCCCGCCCCTGATCGTCGGCGCGGCCGTAGGCCTGTCCGGCACCGACCTCACCTTCCTCACCGGAGCCTGTCTCTTCACCGCCGGTCTCGCGACCTTCCTGCAGACCCTCGGCGTCTGGAAGATCGGCGCCCGGCTGCCCTTCGTCAACGGGGTCACCTTCGCCGGTGTCGCACCCATGACGGCGATCGTCGCCTCCGCCAAGGACAAGTCCGACGCCCTGCCGATGATCTTCGGCGCGGTCATCGTCGCCGGCCTCCTCGGTTTCCTCGCGGCCCCCGTCTTCTGCAAGGCGGTCCGCTTCTTCCCGCCGGTCGTCACCGGCACGGTCATCACCCTGATCGGCGTCTCGCTGCTCCCGGTCGCCTTCAACTGGGCACAGGGCCCGAACCCGGCCGCCCACGACTACGGTTCGGCCACCAACCTCACCCTGGCCGGCGTCACCCTGCTGATCGTGCTGCTGCTGCGCCGCTTCACACGCGGCTTCGTCAAGCAGATCGCGGTCCTGCTCGGCCTGATGGCGGGCACCCTGATAGCCATACCCTTCGGCGTCACGGACTTCGCCCCGGTGACGAAGGCGGCCGTGGTGGGCTTCCCGACCCCGTTCCACTTCGGCGCCCCGCAGTTCCACATCGCCGCGATCCTGTCGATGTGCGTGGTGATGGTGGTGTCGATGACCGAGTCGACGGCGGACATGCTGGCGCTGGGCGAGATAGTCGAACGGCCCGCGGACGAGCGGACCATCGCGGCCGGCCTGCGCGCCGACACCCTCGGCTCGGCCCTCAGCCCCCTCTTCAACGGCTTCATGTGCAGCGCCTTCGCGCAGAACATCGGGCTCGTCGCCATGACCAGGATCCGCAGCCGCTTCGTGGTCGCCGTCGGCGGCGGCTTCCTGGTCCTGATGGGCCTGTGCCCGATGGCCGCCTCGCTCATCGCGGTCGTGCCCCGCCCGGTCCTCGGCGGCGCCGGCGTCGTGCTGTTCGGCTCGGTCGCGGCCAGCGGCATCCAGACCCTGGTCCGGGCCGGCCTGGAGCGGGACAACAACGTCCTGATCGTCGCCGTGTCCCTGGCCGTCGGCATCATCCCGATCACGGCGCCGGAGTTCTACCACGCCTTCCCGGACACCGCGAAGATCGTCCTGGACTCCGGGATCTCCACCGGGTGCCTCACCGCGGTCCTCCTCAACCTGGTCTTCAACCACCTGGGCCGGAGCCGGGACGCCGCCGACGTCACCCATCCGATGGAGTCGGGCGAGGAACTGGCTCCCGCCCACTGAGCGGGACGCGTGCGGCGGGAGGCGGCGCGGCGGCCCACGGCCCCGCGCCGCCTCCCGCCGCCGTGGCGCCGCGCTTTCGTCCGGGCCGCCATAGTCGGCGGCCGATGCGCGGAACGGCGCAGGGCGGGCGGCGGGGTTATGTTCGTGGCGATGCCGCCGTCGCCGGTCACGGGCGCGACGGGGCTGTGTGGGCGAGCGTGCGGACCGGCGGGCGGAAGGAGTCCCGATGTCGCGCAGGAACACCGGTGTCACCGTCCGGGCGGCGGACGCGGACGCCTGCCCGGTCCGTGAGGTCATCGACCGGGTGGCCGGCAAGTGGAGCGTACAGATCCTCGTGGCCGCCGCCGCGGGGCCCGTCCGGTTCACGGAGCTGGAACGCGGCATCGAGGGCATCAGCCGCCGCATGCTCTCCCTGACCCTGCGCCACCTGGAGCGCGACGGCCTGGTCACGCGCACCGTGCACCCGACGGTCCCGCCGAAGGTGGAGTACGGGCTCACGCCGGCCGCCCGCGAGTTGCAGCCGACGCTGCGCAGGCTGGCCCACTGGGCCGAGCGCAACCGTGCGTACGTCGCCGAGGCCCGGGCCCGCTACGACACCGAGCACCCGCCCGGGCTGCTCGACGCTTGAGTCCTCTCGCCCGGATCGGTCGAAAGACCCCAGGGCCTGCTGTCCGGAGGTCTTCGGGGAGGACGGCGCGGACCGCGGCGCGTCGCGGTCGTGCACGACGCCGCTCGGCGCCGCACGTCCATCGCCGGACACGCGCGGGCGCGGCCGTGCCCGCGGCTCACGCCCGCCGCGGCGACGCCAGCAGATAGCGCACCCGCGTCCGCGGCTCCGTGTACGCGCCGGCCTGCCAGCCGGCCCGCTCCAGCGTCTGCGCGCACGCCCGCAGGAACGGCTCGTCGGGGCCGTACACGGCGACCGCCTCCGGCTGCGGTGTGGCCCGCACCCGGTAGCCGTCGCCGTCCGGGCCCGCCGGGCGGTGCCCCGCCGCCTCCAGGGCGAGCGCGGCGGCCCGCACCAGGTGGGTACGCTCCCAGCCGCACGGGCGGCCGGTCGCGCCGTCCGGGTTGGTCATCCGGCGCAGCTCCAGCAGCCCCTGCCAGGCGCTGTGCACCTCACGCAGCCGGGCGGCCGCGGACACCGGCGCCCGCTCCTCGCCGCCGACGCGCGCGGCGAAGCCCCCGCCGCCATCGGTTTCCGCCTCCCCGGCGACGGGCGGCGCCTGCGGCTCCGCCTCGCGCACCCGGTGCCCGGCGGGCGTGAGGAAGTGGTCGTGCGGCGGCCGCGGATGGCGGAAGGCGAGCCCCCGCCGCACCAGCGCCTCCAGTTGCGCCCGCGTGCCCCGCAGCCGCCCGGTCACCGGATCGGCGGCCTCGATCAGCCGCCGCTGCGCGACGGTCGGCGGACGTGACACGGCGAGCCCCCTTCCACGGCGCCGGATCCCTCGGTCACCGGACCGGCGGCTCGTTTCCCGAGCGTACGACGGGGGTCCGACAACGGGCCCGGCTCAGGAGGCGGGGCCGGTCATTCGGGCACCCGGACGTTCCACCCCGCGACCACGGGCCGCCCGTGCTCGGTGCCGAGCCGGCCCAGCGCGCCGGTCGCGAGCTGGAACAGCGCCCCGTGCTGCGGCGGCAGCCCCAGCCGTCGCGCGGTGAGCACCCGCAGGAAGTGGCCGTGGGCGATCAGCAGCACCACACCCTCGGTGTTCGCCAGGGCGGCGTCCACCTTGCCGAGCATCCGGTCCGCCCGCGCCCCGACCTCCTCCGGGCTCTCCCCGGGATGATCCGGCGGGCCCGGCGCGACCCCGTCCGTGAACAGGAACCAGTCGGGCCGCTCGCGCTGGATCTCCACCGTGGTCACGCCCTCGTAGCCGCCGTAGTCCCATTCGCACAGGTCGGCGTCGACCCGGGCGTCGCGGACGCCGATGAGCGCGGCGGTCTCCCGGGCCCGCTGCAGCGGGCTGACGAACGCGGCGCCGATGCGGTGCGAGCGGACCAGCGGCGCCAGCCGGCGCGCCTCCTCCCGGCCGTGCTCCGTCAGGGGCACATCGGTCCGGCCGGTGTGCCGCCCGGAGCGCGACCACTCGGTCTCTCCGTGCCGGACAAGCAAAAGGTCACCCACGTCAACGCCCTTCTTGCTGATCTTCAGCGCATGCTCCAGCACGGTTTCACACCGCTCAGGACGTCCGCAGGCCGGGTCGGTCCGGACGGCCGCCGCTACCCCTGCCGGTATCCGCCGAGGAAGCGGCCGATCCGGCCGATCGCCGCCTCCAGGTCCTGTGCGTGCGGAAGGGTGAGGATGCGGAAGTGGTCGGGCGCGGGCCAGTTGAAGCCGGTGCCCTGGACCACCTGGATCTTCTCGCGCAGCAGCAGGTCGAGGACGAACCGCTCGTCGTCGTGGATCCGGTGCACCTTGGGGTCCAGGCGCGGGAAGGCGTACAGCGCGCCCTTGGGCTTCACGCAGGACACCCCGGGGATCTCGTTGAGCTTCTCCCAGGCCACGGTGCGCTGCTCGTGCAGCCGTCCGCCGGGCGCGGTGAGGTCACGGATGGACTGGCGGCCGCCGAGCGCGGCCTGGATGGCGTACTGCGCGGGCGCGTTGGCGCACAGCCGCATGGAGGCCAGCATCGTCAGGCCCTCCAGGTAGTCCTTCGCGTGCTGCCTGGGCCCGGTGACGACCAGCCAGCCGGAGCGGAAGCCGGCCACCCGGTACGTCTTCGACAGGCCGCAGAAGGTGAGGACCACCAGGTCGGGGGCGAGGGCGGCGGCGGAGTGGTGGACGGCGTCGTCGTAGAGGATCTGGTCGTAGATCTCGTCGGCGAGGACCATCAGGCCGTGCCGGCGGGCGAGGCCGAGGATGCCCTCCACCACCTCCTTCGGGTAGACCGCGCCGGTGGGGTTGTTCGGGTTGATGATCACCACGGCCTTGGTGCGGTCGGTGATCTTCGACTCCAGGTCGGCCAGGTCCGGGTTCCAGTCGGCCCGCTCGTCGCAGAGGTAGTGCACCGCCTTGCCGCCGGCCAGCGTCGTCACCGCCGTCCACAGCGGGAAGTCCGGGGCGGGGATGAGGATCTCGTCGCCGTCCTCGACCAGCGCCTGTACGGCCATGGAGACCAGCTCCGAGACGCCGTTGCCGAGGAACACGTCGTCGACGTCGACCGCGAGGCCGAGGGTCTGGTAGCGCTGGGCCACGGCGCGGCGGGCGGACAGGACACCGCGCGAGTCCGTGTAGCCGTGCGCCCGGGGCAGCATCCGGATCATGTCCTGGAGGATCTCCTCGGGCGCCTCGAAGCCGAACAGCGCCGGGTTGCCCGTGTTCAGGCGCAGCACGCTGTGACCCGCCTCCTCCAGCGCGTCCGCGTGCTCGATCACCGGGCCGCGGATCTCGTAACAGACCTCGCTGAGCTTGTTCGACTGCCGGAACTCCATGCGCCCCTCCGGGAACTCGTGTTGCTTGGTTTTACCAAGCGTGAGCTTGGAAAGTCCAACAACCCGTCTAGACTGCGCCGCATGTCACCTCGCCGAAGCTACGACCAGTACTGCTCAGCAGCCCGCGCCCTGGACCTCGTGGGCGACCGCTGGACCCTGCTGATCGTCCGGGAATTGCTGGCCGGTCCGCGCCGCTACACGGACCTGCACGCCGACCTGCCCGGCGTGAGCACGGACGTACTCGCCTCCCGGCTGAAGGACATGGAACGCGACGGCATCGCCACCCGGCGGCGGCTGCCCCCGCCGGGCGCGGCCTACGTGTACGAACTCAGCGAGCGCGGACGCGCGTTGCTGCCCGTGCTGCAGGCCCTGGGGAAGTGGGGCGAGAACGAACTGGGGGAGCGGCGGCCCACGGACGCGGTCCGCGCGCACTGGTCCGCGCTGCCCCTGCTGCGGGCCCTGGAGGGCGAAGGGGTCGTCGAAGTCCTGCTGGAGGAGGGCGAGTTCCATCTCCACCTGGGCGCCGGGGACGGCCCTGCCTACGGGGACGGGCCCGCGCCCGGCCCGGTGGACGCGCGGCTGGTGCTGGACTCGGCGACCTGCGCGGCCGTCTGCCGCGGCGAGCTGACGCCGGCGGACGCCGTCCGGGCCGGGCAGATCACCGTGACCGGCGACGGCGCGCTCGCCGAGGCGCTGCGGGAGGGGACCGGACGGCGGGAGGCCGGCCCGGGCGGCCCGTGAGCGAAGACGCGGAAGGCCCGCCGGGGCGGCGGGCCTTCGTCTGCGAGCCGGACGCGTCCGTGGATCAGACGGACGGCGGTACCCGGGACGGGCGCCCCGAACCGCGCGTGAGCGCGTAGCCGCCGATGCCGGCGAGCGCGGCCAGCACTCCGCCGATCGCGGTCCACACCCAGCGGTCGGACCACCAGCCGGAGGACCAGCCGCCGTCCGGTTCGATGCCCGACAGCACCGCCGGCTTGGAGCCGTCCTGCTCACCGGCCCGTGACTCGGCCGCGATCCCGGGGACCAGCGGCTTCGCCAGCGAGCCGTCCACAGCCGCCGCGCCGCCGATGTCCTTGGAGCCGACGCGGACCTCGGTGCTCACCGGCTGCCCGAGGTCGGACGAGGCCAGGTCCACCACCGTCAGCCGCACGTAATAGGTGCCCGGCAGCGGGTCGTTGGCCCACGGCTCCGCCCAGGCGCGCACCGTGCGCAGCACGCAGGCCAGCTCGACCGAGGACGTCCCCTGCCCCGCGGTGCGGGTCGCGGCGCCGTACTGGCAGGACTGGCGGCGGCGCAGACCGTCGTAGACGTCGATCTGCCAGGTCTGCGTGCCGTGCGTCCGCGGCAGCCGCACCGTCGCCTCGACCGTCGGGCGCTGTTCCGCGTCCGCCGGGAACGACCAGTACAGGTAGTCGCCGGCGGAGCCGGACGCGGTGGCCCGCTGCCCCAGCTCCAGCTCCGTCGCCGTGCGGAAGGAGGTGCCCGCCCGGGTGGGCGCCTTGCCGTCGTCCGAGGCGCTCGGCGACGGCGTGGAGTCTGCGGCCGCCGGACCGGCGGCCAGGCCGAGCGCCAGCAGCGCGGCGCCCAGCGCACGTGTGATTCGCATCAGTTGGTCCTCCAGACCGCGACCCGCCAGCGTGACAGCCAGCCCCACAGCAGACCGGCGACGAAGCCGGCCAGCACCAGCGCGCCGAGCAGCCACCAGCCGCGGCCGAGACCGAAGGCCGCCACGTCGCTCGCCTTCGACGGCCCGTCCACCACGTCCACGGTCAGCTCCAGCGGCAGACCCGGGGTCGTCTTGACACCCGCGGCGGCCGAGAAGGAGTTGGTGACCTGCAGGCACACGGTCTCCGCGGTCGCCTCGTCGTCGTCGCTCGCGGGCCTCGGGTACCGCAGGCCCGTGGAGATCACGTCGGTGCGGCCGTTGCCCGCCGCCTCACCGCGCACGATCTCCCGGCCGTGCAGCGTCACCGCCCGCAGCAGGACCCCGTAGTCGGGGTGGACGGCCCGGTCGTCCGCCACGCTCACGGAGGCGCGCAGCTCCTGGCCCGGGTTCACCTCGACCTTGTACCAGCGCTGCTGCCCGAACTCCTCGCGGTCGGTGTAGAGACCGGACTTCAGGGCCGGCGCCGCGGCGCACTCGCCGGCGCCCTCGGTGACCACCGGCGTCACCACCGGATCGGCCGCCCGGTCGACCAACTGCCCGACACGGTCGCTCAGTTCCTCCTTGTGCCGCACGGAGGTGTAGGTGCCGCCGGTCGCGTCCGCGATGCAGCTGAGCTGGTCGCGGGTCTTGGCGTCCGGGACCAGGCCGAGGGTGTCGATGGTCAGCCCGATGCCCTTGGCCGCTATCTCGCGGGCCACCTCGCACGGGTCCAGCGGCTGGCAGGTGTCCTCGCCGTCGCTGATGAGGACGATACGGCGGGCGCCCTCACCGCCGTCCAGGTCGCCGGCGGCCTTCAGCAGCGCGGGACCGATCGGCGTCCAGCCGGTCGGGGCCAGGGTGGCCACCGCGGTCTTCGCCTCGGTCCGGTCCAGCGGTCCGACCGGGTAGAGCTGCGCGGTGTCCTTGCAGCCCGTCTTGCGGTCGTTGCCCGGGTAGTCGGCGCCGAGCGTGCGTATGCCGAGCTCGACCTCCTCCGGCGTGGCGTCGAGCACCTCGTTGAACGCCTGCTTCGCCGCGGCCATCCGGGTACCGCCGTCGATGTCCCGTGTCCGCATGGAACCGCTGACGTCCAGCACCAGTTCGACCTTCGGGGCGGACTGTTCCGTCTCGTCGGCTACGGCCCCGGCGGGGAACGCGAGCCCGGCCGTCAGGGCGGCGAGGAGAGCGCACACTCCCGCCGCCAGCCGTTGTCTTCTGATCATCGGCGGATCTTATTGATCTCGGGTGCCGGGCTCCAAAACGAGCGGGTTGGGCAGCGCGGTCCACTGGTCGCCGGGGGTCTCCGGGGACAGCCGCATCAGCGTCAGCGCCTTGGCGGGCAGGGGGCCTTCGCGCAGGACGGCGAGGTCGGGCGTGTCCGGCAGCGCGGGCAGCGCCGCCGCCAGCGCCGCCCCGAGCGCCGGCGCCGAGCCCGCCGTGCCGGCGAGGGCGCCGGCCACCAGCGAGCCGAACAGCTTGCGGCGCAGGGCCGTTTCGTCGTCCGTGACCAGACGCCCGGTCAGCGGGGGCGGGGTGACGCCGTGCCGGGTCAGCCGGGCGGGACTGATCCGGATGTCGGCGAGGTCCCGGTAGACCAGCCGCAACGGGGTGCCGTCCGCCGAAGTGATCACCAGCAGGTTCTGGCCGTGGGCCTCCAGGGCCACACCGAGGTCCAGCAGCCGCAGACCCACCGTCAGCGCCAGCCGGGCGAAAGCGGCCAGCCAGGCGGGGGAGCCCGGCAGACCGGTGCCGGGCAGCGCCGCGACCGGCAGCACCCGCTCGCCGGGGCCCGCGTACGCGGCGGGCGGCTCCCGCAGCAGTGCGGCCAGATCGGGGGAGTGCGCGGTGACCGCGCCCAGCGTGCGGGTGATGTGCAGCAGGCCGCCGGTGCGGCCCGCCAGGTCCGTCGCGAACTCCGACAGGGCCGCCGCCACTTCGACGGAGTACCGGGAGATGTCCCGCACCGACGAGGTCAGCCGGGCGCTCAGCGCGGTCTTGACGTGGGGCCCGCCGGGCAGGGCCAGCGTCCGCAGCGACATCAGCGGATGCGCGGACCGCCAGGGGTCGTACGGCCGCTTGAGCACATGGTCCGCCTGCCAGGGATGCACCGGCAGCAACAGCCGCCCCCCGTACCGGAGTTCGTCCGGCCACTCGCCCGACAGCAGACACCGCTCCGCCGCCACCGGGACCGTCCCCAGCTCCACCACCGAAGCGTGCTCCGGTGCGTAGGCCAGCTGGTCCGCCACCGAGAAACCGGGCCGGGAACGGCAGTTGGGATGGTAGGGATGACCGTCCGTCACCCGCTGCTCCCACTCCCAGTCCCGCTCCGGCCGGCTCCGCGCCGGGTCCGCGCCGGCCCGGGAGAGGGCCAGCGACGCCGTGCTGTGCGCCAGCTCGGCCGCGAAACCGGCGGCGTGCGGCACCGCGAGGTCGGTCATCAGGCGCGCCGGGTCGTCGTAGCGCTCCCGGCCGAGGCGTACGGACGTGACGTACCCGGCGGTCGCGTACGGGTCCGCCGGCGGCCCCGCCAGGTCCCGGCCGTCGGCGAGCCGCAGCACCAGGCCGTGCCCCGAACCGGTGCGGCGGGAGATCCACGGCAGCGGCTCGTACGCCAGGGCCCGCCACAGCCGGGTCAGCACCGCCGCCCGGGCGCCGGGCAGCGCGGCCCGGTACCGGGGCAGCAGACCGGGCCGGACGGAGGCCAGCTCCTCGGCCAGCCCCGCCTCGGCGGTGACTGAGTCGTACACGTTCGGCTCCTCGGGAAAGGCCGGCTCGGGGGACGATTGTCGGGTACGGCAGAGATACTGATCGCCACCGGCCCCCGGCACCGAACCGGCGGGCCGGCACGAGCGGCCCCGACGACGGACGAGTGGATCGCGTGGACCTCAAGCCTCCCAGTGACGAAGCAGGACGGCGCGCCGACGCCTACGCGGCCGCCCCCCTGCTGAACTGCCTGCTGCGGGAGGTCGCCGAGCCGCTGCCGCCCGCCGGGGAACACCGGGTCTTCCGGCTGCCCGGCACCGGCCGGCTGCTGCGCGTGCGGGCCGGCCGCCGGCCCGCCGGCCCGGAGGTACACGCGGCCGGGGCCTGGCACCGCCTCGACCACGCCGAGCTGGTCAAACTGGTCGCCGAGGAGCTGCGCCGGCACACCGGCCGACCGTGCGACGACCTGCCCGCCGAGATGCTCGACAGCCGGGAGACCGTCGCCGCCCTGCTCGCGGCCCGGGCCCGGGCGACGGCGCCCGCGGACCCCTACCTGCGCTCCGAGCAGTCCCTGATCACCGGCCACCCCTGCCACCCGGCCCCCAAGGCGCGGGGCGGCGGCCCGTCCGCTGCCTGGCTGCCGTACGCCCCCGAGGCGCACGCCCGCTTCCCGCTCGCGCTGCTCGGGGTGCGCGAGGACCAGGTGGCCGAGGAGGGCGACACCAGCGCCCTGGACGCCCTCGGCACCGCCCCGCCCGGCTACCGGCTGCTGCCCGCCCACCCGTGGCAGCTCGACCTCGTCGCCCACGCCCTGGCCCCCGCGTTCGCCGACGGCAGGCTGGTCGGGCTCGGCGCCACCGGCTTCGACACCTGGCCCACGGCGGCGATCCGCACGGTGTACGAGCCACGGCGCGACCTGTTCCTGAAGTTCAGCCTGGACGTGCGCATCACCAACGACATCCGCCGGCTGTGGCGCCACGACCTGCTGGCACTGACCCGCGCCGACACCGCCGTGCAAGGCGCGTTCCGCGCGATGGGCCCGCCCGCCGCCTGGCTCCCCGACCGCGGCTACCGCACCGCCGCCTTCGCCTTCGAGGAACTGGCCGTGCTGGTCCGCGGCGGCCTGCGCGACGCCCTCCTGCCCGGCGCCACCGCGCTGCTCGCCGCCGGGCTGGCCGAGGGGTTCGAGGGCAGCCCGCTGGCCGCCGCGAAGGACCCCGGGGCCTGGTGGGAGGCGTACCTGCGGCAGGTCGTGCCGCCCGTCCTGACGGCCTTCGCCGGCCACGGCGTCGTCCTGGAGGCGCACCTGCAGAACACCCTGGTCGCCGTGGACCGGGCGGGCCTGCCCGTGCAGGCCCTGTTCCGGGACGCCGAGGGCGTCAAACTGCTCCCGGACGTCTCCCGGGCAGCCGGCTGGGAGCGGCTGGTGTACTGCCTGGTCGTCAACAACCTGACCGAGATCGCCGGGGCACTCGCCGAGCACCACCCGGGACTCGACCCCTGGCCCGCGGCCCGCCGTGAACTGGCCCGCCACGACCTGCCCGAGATCCCCGCCCTGCTGGCCTCGCCCACCCTCCCCGGCAAGACCAACCTGCTGCTGCGCTGGACCGGCGCGGACGGCGCCGCCGCCCGCTACCTGCCCGTGCCGAACCCGCTGGCCGGCCGCTGACGCACGCGGCGGCCGCCCGGGCGGAGGATCCGTGTCCGCCCGGACGGCCGCGCACCGGGGGCTCCCGCCCCCTCGGTGGGTCGGCGGCCTACTGCACCGTCACGTTGACGGTCGGCGAGTGGGTGCGGCCCGCGGCGACGCGGAAGTGCTGGCTTCCCTTCATGTGCAACCGGGTCGAGAGGGCGAAGGTGTTGCCCTTCTTCACCTTGGAGTTCACATGGAGCGGGATCCACTTGCCGTTCTTGTCCACCTGCAGCCGTACCGCGGATCCGGCCCGGATGCCGGTGGTGTGTCCGGCGAACCGGACCGTGTGCCCGGCCTTCACGGTCGTGGGGCTGGCCTTGACCGTGATCGAGGCGGGGCGGGGCGGCGGCGTCGAGGCGGCCAGCGCCGGTCCCGCGCCGGCGCAGAGCAGCGCGGCGGACACGGCTGACGCGGCGAACACACGTGGGTGCACGTACATTGCGGCCTCCATCCGGTAGAAGTACGACCCGTCAGGAACCCGGATCGTGCGGAGCGCTTCGTGCAGTCACCACGCTAGTCCTCCGCCCCGGACGAGCGGGCCGCCGCCGGGGAGGCGGGTAATCATGGCGTAATAGGTCGGCGTGCGGACGGTGAGTACACGGCCGTACGACCCGGCCGGACCGGCGCCGGGACGTATGGGGTCCGGCATTCGGACAGCTTTTTTCGCCCGGTGCTTACCTTCGCGCGGCCACGCTCCGGCCCGCCCGGGCCCGTCCGTTCAGGAGGGGACGTGGGAGCGCGTGTGCGCCGGTGCGCGGCGCAGGGCGATGAGGGCGACGTCGTCGCCGAGGCGCCCGCCCGTGTGGGCGATCAGATCGCGCCGGATGTGCTGGATCAGCGCCTGGGGAGAGCTGTCGGTCCACTGGGCGGCGCGGTCCGTGAGGGGGTAGAAGGCTCCGTCGTGGTCGCGGGCCTCCACGACCCCGTCGGTGTACAGCAGCAGCGTGTCGTGGGGCCCGAAGGGCAGGACGTCCAGGGGGTGGTCCCCGGCGTCGGTCAGGCCGACGCCCAGGGGCGGCGCGGGACGCAGCTCGGGCGCGGTCACGGCGCCGCCCGGATGGAGCAGGAGCGGCGCCACGTGCCCGCAACTGGTCATGCGGACGATCGGCTCCTCGTCGGGGATCTCCAGCAGCAGCGCCGTGACGAAGCGCTCCCCGGCCTCGTCCAGGGGCTCGAAGTCGGCGAGGTAGCGTGCGACGCTCCGCTCCAGCGCGAAGGCCAGCTCGGGCAGCCCCTCGTGCTGGTGGGCCGCTTCCCGGAACGCGCCGAGCACGAGGGCGGCCTCGCCGATCGCGGGCAGGGCCTTGCCCCGCACATCGCCGATGACCACGCGGACCGCGTCCTCGGTGCGCGCGGCCGCGTAGAGGTCGCCGCCGATCTCGGCCTCGTCGGCGGCGGCCAGGTACAGGCAGGCGAGCCGCAGCGGCCCGAGCTGCTTGGGCAGGGGCCACATCAGGACGTGCTGGGCGGCCTCGGCGACCGAGCGGACCTGGGCCAGCTGGCGGCTGCGCCGCTCCCTGGCCGCGCACAGGGCCACGATCAGCGCGGTCAGCACCGCCAGCGCGATGAGCTGCACGATCTCGCCCCGCGAGGTCAGCACACTGGAGTGCCGGCCGATGAAGGCCTGGGCCGCCAGCGCCAGGACTCCGATGCCGCCCGTGGTCCAGGGGCCCCTGGACCACGCGGTGAGCGCGGGCGCGATCACCAGCAGCGGGCTCAGGACGACGTCGGACGGGGTGACGACGTCCGCGACCGTGATCAGGACGATGAGCGCGACCGGCAGCAGCAGCACGGTGTGCCGTGACCGCCGCACGCGTCCGAGGCCGTGAAGGAGCCGCTGCCGGGAACCCACGCTCCCCACAGTGCACCGCCGGACAACGATCGGCGAGCGCGGCCGCGCTGTGCGACGATGGCGTTCGGACTTCACGGGTCCCCGCCGCGGGGACCCGGGTCCACTGCCCGGGGTGCATCGCGTTGGAGCTGGTCGTGGAACGTACGGTGAACGAGCCGCGGAGCTCTGGCCGATGCTGAGGGAGGTCACCGCCGCCCGCTACGTGGCGCCGCTGCACTCGGGCGGCTCCGTGCCCGGCGTCGTCGAGGCCGACGACCTCGGCACCTACGTCGTGAAGTTCACCGGCTCGGCGCAGGGGCACAAGGCGCTGGTCGCCGAGGTGATCGTGGGCGAGCTCGCGCGGGCGCTCGGCCTGCGCTTCCCCGAACTGGTCCTCGTCCACTTCGATCCGGCGATCGCCGCTGCCGAGCCGCACCAGGAGGTCCGCGAGCTGCACGGCGCCAGCGCGGGCGTCAACCTCGGCATGGACTACCTGCCGGGCGCCGCCGACTTCACCCCTGAGGTCGCGAAGTCCTTCGCGGTGGACCCGCTGGAGGCGGGCCGGATCGTCTGGCTGGACGCGCTGACCGTCAACGTGGACCGCACGGTGCACAGCTCCAACCTGATGGTGTGGCCCACCCTCGGCACGGTCCCGCCGCGCCTGTGGCTCATCGACCACGGCGCCGCGCTCGTCTTCCACCACCGCTGGGACACCACCACCCCGGGCAAGCGCTACGACTTCCGCCACCACGCGCTCGGCCACTACGGTCCCGACGTACGGGCCGCCGACGCGGAACTGGCGCCGCGGGTGACCGAGGAGCTGCTGCGCGGGATCGTCGCCGAGGTGCCGGACGCCTGGCTGGCCGAGGACGCCGGCTTCGCGGCCCCCGACGACGTACGGGCCGCCTACGTCGACTACCTCCTGCAACGGGTACGGCTGTCGGCCGACTGGCTGCCCACCGACTTCCCGAGCCGCGCGGAACTGGCCGCCGAGGAGGCCGCCCGCGCGGCGAGGACCGAGCGGGGCCGTCCGGACTGGCTCAAGCGGGTCCCCGACCTGCACGGCCGGCCGGGGGTGGAGCAGGACGGCGCGGTGCACTTCGGCTGACCGACGCGGTGCGCTTCGGCTGACCGGCGCGGTGCGCTTCGCCCGGCCGGCGGCCCGGGGATCCGCCCGGGCCGCCGGCCGGCCTCGGTCAGCCCCTCAGCCGCTCGTACGCCGGCAGGGTCAGGAAGTCGGCGTAGTCCTCGTCGAGGGACACCTGGAGCAGCAGGTCGTGCGCCTGCTGCCAGTGCCCGGCCGCGAAGGCCTCCTCGCCGAGCTCCTCGCGGACGGCCGCCAGTTCCTCCGCCGCGACCTTGCGGGCCAGTTCCGGAGTGGCCTTCTCGCCGTTCTCGAACTCGACGCCCGCGTTGATCCACTGCCAGATCTGGGAGCGGGAGATCTCCGCGGTGGCCGCGTCCTCCATCAGGTTGAAGATGGCGACCGCGCCGAGCCCGCGCAGCCAGGCCTCGATGTAACGGATGCCGACCTGCACGGCGTTGACGAGACCCGCGTAGGTCGGCTTCGCCTCCAGCGAGTCGACGGCGATCAGGTCGGCGGCCTCGACGTGGACGTCCTCGCGCAGCCGGTCCTTCTGGTTCGGCCGGTCGCCGAGCACCTTGTCGAAGGACTCCATGGCGATCGGGACCAGGTCGGGGTGGGCGACCCAGGAGCCGTCGAACCCGTCGTTCGCCTCGCGGTCCTTGTCGGCGCGGACCTTCTCGAAGGCGACCTTGTTGACCTCGGCGTCGCGCCGGGAGGGGATGAACGCCGCCATGCCGCCGATGGCGTGCGCGCCGCGCTTGTGGCAGGTGCGGACGAGCAGTTCGGTGTACGCCCGCATGAACGGCGCGGTCATCGTGACCGCGTTGCGGTCCGGCAGCACGAACTTCGGGCCGCCGTCGCGGAAGTTCTTCACGATGGAGAACAGGTAGTCCCAGCGGCCGGCGTTCAGCCCCGAGGCGTGGTCGCGGAGTTCGTAGAGGATCTCCTCCATCTCGTACGCCGCCGTGATCGTCTCGATCAGGACGGTGGCGCGGACGGTGCCCTGGGGGATGCCGACGTAGTCCTGCGCGAAGACGAACACGTCGTTCCACAGCCGGGCCTCGAGGTGCGACTCGGTCTTCGGCAGGTAGAAGTACGGGCCCTTGCCGAGGTCCAGCAGCCGCTGGGCGTTGTGGAAGAAGTACAGGCCGAAGTCGACCAGCGCGCCGGGCACCGGCTTGCCGTCGGCGTCGACGAGGTGCCGCTCGTTCAGGTGCCAGCCGCGCGGGCGCATGACGACGGTCGCCAGCTCTTCAGCGGGGCGCAGGGCGTAGGTCTTGCCGGTGCGCTCGTCGGTGAAGTCGATGTTCCGGGTGTAGGCGTCGCTCAGGTTGACCTGGCCGAGGACGACGTTCTCCCAGGTCGGCGCAGAGGCGTCCTCGAAGTCGGCGAGCCAGACCTTCGCGCCGGAGTTGAGCGCGTTGATGGTCATCTTGCGGTCGGTGGGGCCGGTGATCTCGACGCGCCGGTCGTTCAGCGCGGCCGGGGCCGGGGCGACCCGCCAGGAGTCGTCCGCGCGCACGGCGGCCGTCTCCGGGAGGAAGTCGAGGGTCGAGGTGCGGGCGATCTCGGCGCGGCGCTCGGCCCGGCGGGCGAGGAGTTCGTCACGGCGCGGGGTGAACCGCCGGTGCAGCTCCGCCACGAAGGCGAGCGCCGCGTCGGTGAGGACCTCCTCCTGCCGGGGCAGGGACTCGGCGTCGACGATGGCCAGCGGAGACGGCGCTGGTGCGGACATGAGCTGTCACTTCCTTCAGCGGTGGCACCGGGTGCCAAGTGGCACGAAATGGACGAAGTGCGCCCGCTGTGCGACCGGGCGCTTCTGAGCAGTGGATAGTAGTTTCCTCATCGTGGAACTTCAATGGTTTGTTGATGTCGAGAATCTCCGGGTCGAGGCAAGGTGGCGCTCGGTGCCACCGCGTTCACTCCAGGTGGCTCAGGTCCGCCTCGGTGTCGATGTCGTACGGTTCGGCCACGTCCGCGCACTCCACCAGCCTGAGCGCCGCCGCGTGCTCCCGCAGGTAGGCGCGGGCTCCGCGGTCGCCGGTGGCGGAGGCGGTGATGCCCGCCCAGTGCGCCGCGCCGAACAGCACCGGATGCCCGCGCACCCCCTCGTAGGCGGCCGAGACCAGCGAGTTCTCGTCCTCGAAGGCCTCCAGCACCCGGGCCGCGGCGGCCGGTCCGATGCCCGGCTGGTCGACGAGGCTCACCAGGGCCGCGGTCACGCCGGTACCGGCCAGTGAATCCAGTCCGGCACGCAGGGACGAGCCCATGCCCTCGGCCCAGCCGGGGTTGCCGACCGTGAGGCAGCCGCTCAGGTCCGCCCGGGCCCGGACGTCGTCCGCCGCCGCGCCGAGCACCACGTGGATCCGCCGGCAGCCGGCCACGCGCAGCACCTCGACCGCGTGTTCGACCAGGGGTCGGCCCCGGTGTTCCAGCAGCGCCTTGGGCCGCCCGCCGAGCCTTCTGCCGCCGCCGGCGGCCAGCAGCAGGCCGGCGACCTGCTCCCCGTGTCCGTCCTGGTTGTCCGTCATGCGTCCTGCATACCCGAAGCGGGCCGCGCCGGCCGGGCCCCTTGGGCTGAATTTCGGCCCGTGCGGTGGCGCCGCCGGACGGCGTGGCGTTAACTGACCCGCGCACGACGGCGTGTGAGGGGGAGGGCTGTGTCGCGGAGCTTGGAGCAGATGCCGGTGACCGGCGGCGACGAGGACGTGCGGGTGGCGGGGCTGCGGACCGCGGTCTCCCGGCTGCGCCGCGAACTCGCCGCGCTTCCGGCGGACTTCCCCGACCGGGGGATAGCCGAGGACGAACTGGCCGCACTCGCGGCGATGGCCGCGGGCGGCACTCCCGAGACCCCCCGGCTGCGCCGCTCCCTGTTGCTGATCGCGGGTGCGATCGGCTCGGTCAGCGCGCTGGCGCGCGGCCTGGCGGAGGTCAGGGAAGCGGTGGACCAGTTCGGCGGGCCGCCCCGACGCTAGGTCGTGTCCGCAAAGTCCCGTCGTCCGCCCGGAGGGCGGGCCCCGCGGCGTCCGGTGCGTGCTCTCGGCCGAACCGTCGGGCACGAAGCTCGCGGCCGAGCCGTGCGTGGCGATGACCGCTCGGCGTCCTGTGGGTTTCGCGCCCGCCGTGGGGCGTTTGCCGGGCGGCTCCCTTCGCTGGACAGGGCGTTCGACGCCGCCACGGCGCACCCGGGCGCCGGGCGTCGGCGGGCCGGTCGTGCCGGGCCGGTCGCGTTCGGCGCACTCGGCGTCGGCTGCTCGCGGCCGGCGGCCGGGTGCGTCGGTCGTGGAGGGTCAGGCTCCCGAGCTCGCCAGTGCCTCGGAGAGTTCCACGGCGATGCCCTGCAGTACCGGCACGATCCGCTCGGTCGCGGTCTCGGTGACCCGTCCGGCCGGGCCGGAGATGGAGATCGCGGCCGCCGTGGGGGAGTCGGGCACGGGCACCGCGAGGCAGCGGACGCCGATCTCCTGCTCGTTGTCGTCCACCGCATACCCCTGGCGGCGCACGTCGGCCAGGGCCGCCAGGAAGCCGTCGGGCGTGGTAATGGTCTTCTCCGTCGCGGCCGGCATGCCGGTGCGGGAGAGCAGGGCGCGGACCTCGTCGTCGGGGACGCCGGCCAGCAGGGCCTTGCCGACCCCCGTGGAGTGCGGCAGCACCCGGCGCCCCACCTCGGTGAACATCCGCATCGAGTGCTTGGACGGCACCTGGGCGACGTAGACGATCTCGTCGCCGTCGAGCAGGGCCATGTTCGCCGTCTCGCCGGTCTCCTCCACCAGCCGGGCGAGGTAGGGCCGCGCCCAGGTGCCGAGCAGCCGGGACGCCGACTCGCCGAGCCGGATCAGCCGCGGGCCGAGCGCGTACCTGCGGTTCGGCTGCTGGCGCACGTAACCGCAGGCCACCAGGGTGCGCATCAGCCGGTGGATGGTGGGCAGCGGCAGCCCGCTGGTCGCGGACAGCTCGCTCAGGCCGACCTCGCCACCCGCGTCCGCCATCCGTTCCAGCAGGTCGAAGGCGCGCTCCAGGGACTGGACCCCGCCGCCGGCGGAGGACTTGGCGGAGTCGGTGGTGCTGGCGCTGGACGTCGGCACGGCACGTTCCTTTCGGGGCTGGCGGGGAGGGCAGAAGCCTACCCGGCGGCCGGTTGACTCCCTGCTTGTACGTAGCTACGTTCTGCTCATCGGAATTCTAATTCCGCTTTGTGGAAACGTCCAGGGCTGTCGTGCCCGCGCCGCCGGTGGAAAGTCTGCCCCTTGACGGCGGAGGACCGGGAGTGAAGACTCCTTCAACAGAACGTTGAAGTCCGTTACGTGGATGTACATCCCGTTTCCTGGGCGTGAACGGCGGCAGAGAGAGGGGTCCGGGTGTCCGAGGCTGAACTGGTGCTGCGCTCGACGCGCGTCATCACACCGGAGGGAACACGGGCCGCCACGGTCACCGTGTCCGACGGCGTCATCACGGCCGTGCTGCCGTACGACGCCGCCGTACCGGCCGGGGCGCGCCTCGAGGACTTCGGCGACCACGTGCTGCTGCCCGGCCTGGTCGACACCCACGTACACGTCAACGACCCCGGCCGCACCGAGTGGGAAGGCTTCTGGACGGCGACGCGCGCGGCCGCGGCCGGCGGCATCACCACGCTCGTCGACATGCCCCTCAACTCCCTGCCGCCCACCACCACGGTGCCGAACCTGCGGGTCAAGCAGGAGGTCGCGGCCGACAAGGCGCACATCGACGTCGGCTTCTGGGGCGGCGCGCTGCCCGGCAACGTCAAGGACCTGCGCCCGCTGCACGACGCCGGGGTCTTCGGCTTCAAGGCGTTCCTCTCCCCGTCCGGCGTCGAGGAGTTCCCGCACCTCGACCAGGAGCGGCTCACCCGCTCCCTGAGCGAGATCGCCGGCTTCGGCGGCCTGCTGATCGTGCACGCCGAGGACCCGCACCGGCTCGCCGCCGCCCCGCAGCACGGCGGCCCCAGGTACGCCGACTTCCTCGCCTCCCGCCCCCGCGACGCCGAGGACTCGGCCATCGCCACCCTCGTAGCGGAGGCGAAACGCCTCGACGCGCGCGTGCACGTGCTGCACCTCTCCTCCAGCGACGCGCTCCCGCTGATCGCGGCCGCCCGCGCCGAGGGCGTGCGCCTGACGGTGGAGACCTGCCCGCACTACCTCACCCTGACGGCGGAGGAAGTCCCGGACGGCGCCAGCGAGTTCAAGTGCTGCCCGCCCATCCGCGAGGCCGCCAACCAGGACCTGCTCTGGCAGGCCCTCGCCGACGGCACCATCGACTGTGTCGTCACCGACCACTCGCCCTCCACCGCCGACCTCAAGACGGCCGACTTCGCCACCGCCTGGGGCGGCATCTCCGGCCTCCAGCTCAGCCTGCCGGCCGTGTGGACCGAGGCCCGCCGGCGCGGCCACGGCCTGGAGGACGTCGTCCGCTGGATGTCCACCCGGACGGCCGCCCTGGCCGGCCTGGCCCGCAAGGGCGCCATCGAGGCCGGCCGCGACGCCGACTTCGCCGTCCTCGCCCCCGACGAGACCTTCACCGTCGACCCGGCCGGGCTCCAGCACCGCAACCGGGTCACCGCCTACGCCGGCCGCACCCTGTCCGGCGTGGTGAAGTCCACCTGGCTGCGCGGCGAACGGATCGTCGCCGACGGCGAGTTCACCGAACCGAAGGGCCGGCTGCTGACCCGTACCCCCTGATTCACGCCCCCGCGACCGCGGGGACCGACCACCGAAAGGAAACCCTGATCACAGTGACGGCGATTGCGAGCTTCACCGGCGACGCGAACCCCTACGGAGGAGGCGACCCCTACGCGGACTACCGCACCACGGACCTGCCCTTCACCCAGTACGCCAACCTCGCCGACCGGCGGCTCGGCGCCGGTGTCATCGCCGCCAACGACGAGTTCTTCGCCCAGCGGGAGAACCTGCTGGTCCCCGAGCGGGCCGAGTTCGACCCGGAGCACTTCGGGCACAAGGGCAAGATCATGGACGGCTGGGAGACCCGGCGCCGGCGCGGGGCCTCCGCCGGGCACCCCTGGCCGACCGACGAGGACCACGACTGGGCACTGGTCCGGCTGGGCGCGCCCGGCGTGATCCGGGGCATCGTGGTCGACACCGCGCACTTCCGCGGCAACTACCCGCAGGCCGTCTCGGTGGAGGGCACCTCGGTACCCGGCTCCCCGTCCCCCGAGGAACTGCTGGGCGACGACGTGAAGTGGACGACGCTCGTCCCGCGCACCCCGGTCGGCGGCCACGCGGCCAACGGCTTCGCCGTCTCCGCCGAACAGCGCTTCACGCACCTGCGGGTCAACCAGCACCCCGACGGCGGCATCGCGCGCCTGCGCGTGTACGGCGAGGTCGTCCCCGACCCGGAGTGGCTCGGGGCGCTCGGCACCTTCGACGTGGTCGCGCTGGAGAACGGCGGCCGGGTCGAGGACGCCTCCGACCTCTTCTACTCACCGGCCACCAACACCATCCAGCCCGGCCGCTCCCGCAAGATGGACGACGGCTGGGAGACACGCCGCCGCCGCGACCGCGGCAACGACTGGATCCGCTACCGGCTGGCCGCCCAGGCGCAGATCCGCGCCGTCGAGATCGACACCGCTTACCTGAAGGGCAACAGCGCCGGCTGGGCATCGGTGTCCGTCAGGGACGGCGAGGACGGCGACTGGCGGGAGATCCTGCCCCGCACCCGCCTCCAGCCCGACACCAACCACCGCTTCGTGCTGCCGGAGCCGGCCGTCGGCACCCACGCGCGCGTGGACATCTACCCCGACGGCGGCATCTCCCGCCTGCGCGTCTTCGGCTCCCTCACCGAGGAGGGCGCGACCGCCCTCGCCGCCCACCACCAGGAACTGGGCGGCTGAGCCGGCGCCGCCGCGCGCGCACCCGGCGGGCACGCGCGCGGCGGCGGCAGGAACCGGGCGCGGCGGGAACCGGGCGCGGCGGGAACCGGGCGCGGCAGGAACCGGGGGCACGCGCGCGCGGTGCGCACCGGCCGGGCGATGACGGCGCGACGGCGCGCCGGACGGGCGGGGCCGCCGCAGGTCACCAGGGCACCTCGCCTTCGGGAGGGGGCCCCTTCGCCGTCGGCACGCCCGCGTGCCGGCTGCCGCGGGCCCCGTTCACCGGCGGCGAACGGACATCGGCCTCG
The DNA here is from genome assembly GCF_007176755.1 of Streptomyces sp. 1-11. Classification (GTDB taxonomy): domain Bacteria; phylum Actinomycetota; class Actinomycetes; order Streptomycetales; family Streptomycetaceae; genus Streptomyces. Next base: position 139,090 of record NZ_BJTV01000004.1, on the reverse strand, counting down.
TCACATCCCGGAACTCTTCGCTCCACCTCCCGCGTTCTTCCCGCGTGACCCTTCAGCAAGAGATCGTCGGCAACGCCATGCAGATGGCGGTCGTCAACCTGCACCCCGGCCAGACCGTGTACTGCGAGGCGGGGAAGTTCCTGTTCAAGACGACGAACGTGACCATGGAGACCCGGCTGTCCGGCCCGTCGGGCAACGGCGGCCGGCAGCAGAACGGCTCCGGCGGCATGGGCGGCATGCTGCGCCAGGCCATGGGCACCGCCATGCAGGTCGGCCAGCGGGTGCTGGCCGGCGAGTCGCTGGCGTTCCAGTACTTCACCGCCCAGGGCGGCCAGGGCACGGTCGGCTTCGCGGGCGTGCTGCCCGGTGAGATGCGCGCCCTGGAGCTGGACGGCACGCGCGCGTGGTTCGCCGAGAAGGACGCCTTCGTGGCCGCCGAGTCCAGCGTCGAGTTCGGCATCGCCTTCCAGGGCGGCCGCACCGGCATGAGCGGCGGTGAGGGCTTCGTCCTGGAGAAGTTCACCGGGCAGGGCACGGTGATCATCGCGGGCGCGGGCAACTTCATCGACCTGAACCCGGCCGACTTCGGCGGCCGCATCGAGGTCGACACCGGCTGCGTCGTCGCCTTCGAGGAGGGCATCCAGTACGGCGTCCAGCGCGTCGGCGGGCTGAACCGGCAGGGCATCATGAACGCCGTGTTCGGCGGCGAGGGCCTGTCCCTGGCCACCCTGGAGGGCAACGGCCGGGTCATCCTGCAGTCCCTGACCATCGAGAGCCTCGCCAACGCCCTCAAGAAGGCCCAGGGCGGCGACAAGCAGGGCCCGACCGGCGGACTGTTCTCCACTCACGCGGGCTGAACCGGCGCATCCCGGGCGCATGGTGGGTCCGTGTGCGCCCGTGCCCGGCGGAACCGCCCGGGCGGCCGCGCCCCGCTCCGCGTGAGCGGGGTGGCCGGGCACGGAAGCCGTCGGCCGCCCCCGGGTCCGGCCGAGGGCCGGAACCACCGGAGGCCCGGCCCGGCCGGGTGCGGCGGACAGGGCCCCCGGGTGACCGGAACCGACCGGAGGGTCAGGCGACGGCGCCGCCGCTGTCGGCCTCCATGGCCACGCGCAGGCTCCTGGGGCGCATGTCCGTCCAGTTCTTCTCCACGAAGTCCAGGCACTCGGCCCGGCCCTCCTCGCCGAAGACGGCCCGCCAGCCCGCGGGTATCTCGGCGAAGGCCGGCCACAGCGAATACTGTTCCTCGTCGTTGACGAGCACGAAGAACCGGCCGGACTCGTCGTCGAATGGGTTCACGCTCATGATGCCTCTCCGCAGGACCGGGCGAATTATCCGAGTGAAGGGGTTCGGCAGAGCCTATCCGGCCGATTCGAACTCCGTCCGAAAATCGGTCCAACGCGTTCGAGCCGGTCCGGGCCGACGCGGGCCCGGCCCCACCGCGCGGCCCAGTCACCGCGCTGCACCGGACGGTGTCGCACCGGACGGCGCCGGCGTCGGCCTCCCCGGGGCGCCGATCGCGGCCGGGTGCCCGGCTCGGACGAATCCCGGGCCGGCGCCGCCCCGCTGTCCTATCCTGACGCCGAGGTACGGCACGAGGACGCCGTGGTGCCGGCGGCCCGGCCGGACGCCGCGCCCGGCGACCCGCCGCCGCGCGGCGCGGACCCCGGGCGGACAGCGCGGTCGGCCGCCCGCGCCGTCGCCGACGACCACGCTCCTCACCAGTCTTCTCCCGAGAGGTGAGTACGTGACGATGTCCGCGCAGGACCTGTGGTTCCGCCGCTACCAGCCGGCGCACGCCCCGCGGGCCACGCTGTTCTGCTTCCCGCACGCCGGCGGCTCCGCCAGCTACTTCCACCCGATGTGCAAGGCCCTGGCACCCGAGTTCGACGTACTGGCCGTGCAGTACCCGGGGCGTCAGGACCGCTTCGGCGAGCCGCCGATACCCACCGTCGACGCCCTGGCCGACGCCATCCACGCCGAGATCGCCCCGCACATGGCGGGACCGGCCGCGTTCTTCGGGCACAGCATGGGCTCGGCCGTCGCGTTCGAGGTGGCCCGCCGCCTCGAACGCGACGGCCACCCGGCGCCCGCCCTGCTGTTCGCGTCCGGCGGCCGGGCGCCGAGCCGCGTCCACGACGACGGCGTGCACCGGCTCGGCGACGCCGGCCTCATCGCCCAACTGCGCGCCATGGGCGGCACGGACGCCCGCGTGCTCATGGACCCGGACCTGCTGGAACTGGTGCTGCCCCCGCTGCGCAACGACTACCGCGCCATCGAGACCTACCGCCGGGAGCCGGACGCCCGCATCGGCGCCCCGATCGTGGTCATGATCGCCACCGACGACCCCCGGACCGGGCCCGAGGACGTGCGGGCCTGGCACGGGCACACCACCGCCGGCGGCACCTCCCACCTGTTCCAGGGCGGCCACTTCTACCTGGAGAGCCAGGGCGCGCGGGTCGCCGAGGTGATCGGCGGCACCCTGCGGGACCACCTGGCCGGCCGGTACCGCCCCGAGGACCCCACCGGACGGGACGCCTCGCCGCACCCCTGAGGGACCGGTGCCGCCCCGCCCGGCGGCACCGCACTGGGGCGCCACGACGGCGTCCGGCCGAGCCGCCCGTGCGGGTCGGCCGGACGCCGTCGTGGCGCCCCGCACCCCTAGACTGCCGGTACCGCTGTGGGCGTGTGCCCGCTGGGCCTCGGGGGAGTCCGGAAGGGGAGCGATGGGCAGGCAACCGGTGATCGAACTCAGGGAGTTCGGGGACGCGTTCCGCAGGGACCCGCACCCGGTGTACGCCAGGCTGCGCGAGCAGGGACCCGTGCACCGCGTCCGGTTCGCCGGCGCGGACAGCGGCCGACTGGTCTGGCTGGTCGTCGGGTACGAGGAGGCGCGCGCCGCGCTCGCCGACCCCCGGCTGGCCAAGGACACCGCGAAAATCGGCTCGCCCATGCTGGACGAGGAGAAGATCGGCAAGTACCTGCTGGTCGCCGACCCGCCCCAGCACACCCGGCTGCGCTCCCTGGTCACGCGCGCGTTCACCATGCGCCGGGTGGAGGAGTTGCGCCCGCGGATCCAGCGGATCACCGACGACCTGCTGGACGAGATGCTGCCGCGCGGCCGCGCCGACCTCATCGAGGCGCTCGCCTACCCGCTGCCCCTCACCGTCATCTGCGAACTCCTCGGCGTCCCGGACATGGACCGCGCGGAGTTCCGCCGCATCTCCACCGAGGTCGTCGCGCCGACCGACGCCGGCACGGAGTACGACGCCATCGTCCGCCTCGCCAGGTACCTCGCGGACCTGATCGAGGACAAGCGGTGCGCAGGCCCCACCGACGACCTGCTCAGCGACCTGATCCGGACCACCGCCGAGGACGGCGACCGGCTCTCCTCGCGGGAACTGAGCGGCATGGCCTACCTGCTGCTCGTCGCCGGCCACGAGACCACCGTCAACCTCATCGGCAACGGGGTCCACGCCCTCCTCACGCACCCGGACCAACTCGCCGCCCTGCGGGCCGACATGAGCCTGCTGGACGGCGCCGTCGAGGAGATGCTGCGCTACGAGGGCCCGGTGGAGACCGCCACGTTCCGGTACGCCGCCGAACCCCTGGAGATCGCCGGCACCGCGATCGAGCAGGGCCAGTCGGTGATGATCGGGCTCACCGCCGCCGACCGCGACGGCGGCCGCTACGCCGAGCCGGACCGCTTCGACATCCGCCGCGACGCCCGGGGCCACCTCGCCTTCGGCCACGGCATCCACTACTGCCTCGGCGCGACCCTGGCCCGCCTGGAGGGCCGCATCGCCGTCGGCACGCTCCTGGAGCGCGCCCCCGGCCTCGCCCTCGACGGCTCCCCGGGCGAGTGGCTCCCGGGCATGCTGATCCGCGGAATGCGCAGCCTTCCCGTCCGCTGGTGACCCGCCCGGACCCGGCCGGACGCCGGCGCCGGTCCGCGGCCCGGGTTCAGCCGTACGACGGCTGGACCCGGTCCTGGATCTCCACCAGCCGCACCGGGCGGCGCTCCCGCCGGGACACCTCGCAGGCCTCGGCGATCCGCAGCGCCTGCAGGGCCTCCTGGCCGTCGCACGGGTTGGGCCGCTCACCGCGCAGCACCTCGACGAAGGCGCACAGTTCGGCCTCGTAGGCGGGCCCGAACCGCTCCAGGAAACCGGTCCAGGGCCTGGACGCGGCCGGCGGCCCGGCCGGCTCGGTGGACGCGATGGGCGTACGGTCGTCCAGGCCCACCACGACCGTGTCCCGTTCCCCGGCCAGCTCCATGCGGACGTCGTACCCCGCGCCGTTCAGCCGGGTCGCCGTCGCCGTCGCGAGCGTGCCGTCGTCCAGGGTGAGCAGGGCCGCGCCGGTGCTCACGTCGCCGGCCTGGCGGAACACGGGCTGCCCGGTGTCCGAGCCGGCCGCGTACACGTCCGTCACCTCGCGCCCCGTCACCCAGCGCAGCGCGTCGAAGTCGTGGATCAGGGTGTCCCGGTACAGCCCGCCGGACAGCGGCAGCCACTCCGGCGGGGGAGGGGACTGGTCGCACGTCATGGCCCGCACCGTGTGCAGCCGCCCGAGCCGGCCCGAGCGCACCGCCTCCCTGGCGCCCGCGTAACCCGCGTCGAACCGCCGCTGGAAGCCCATCTGCAGCACCGTGCCCGCCGCCTCCACCTCGGCGAGCGCGTGCAGCGTGCCCGGCAGGTCAAGGGCGATGGGCTTCTCGCAGAAGACCGGCAGGCCGGACCGGGCCGCCCGGCCGATCAGCTCGGCGTGCGCCGCGGTCGCCGTGGTGATCACCACCGCGTCCACGCCCCATCTGAAGATCTCGTCCACCCCCGGCGCCGCCGTCTCGCCCAGCCGGTTCGCCAGCGCCTGCGCCCGTGCCGGATCCGCGTCGGTCAGGATCAGCGACCCGACCTCGCGACTGCGGCTGAGCGTGTTCGCATGAATGGTGCCGATGCGGCCCGTACCGATGACCCCGATGCGCATGGAAACAAAGTGGGGGCGGAGACCGGACCCTGTCAATCGCAATGTCCGGACAACCGGACTACACGACTTCCCGTCAACCAGGCACGCGACTACGCTCGAGCCCGTGCCCAAACCAGTCGTGGACCCGACCGTGTCACTCGATCTCCGCGTGGACCGCAGCTCCCCGGTGCCGCTGTACTTCCAGCTCTCCCAGCAGCTGGAGGCCGCCATCGAGCACGGCGGACTCACGCCCGGCAGCCTGCTGGGCAACGAGATCGAGCTGGCCGCCCGGCTGGGCCTGTCCCGGCCCACCGTCCGCCAGGCCATCCAGTCCCTCGTCGACAAGGGCCTGCTGGTCCGCCGCCGGGGCGTGGGCACCCAGGTCGTGCACAGCAAGGTCAAGCGCCCCCTGGAACTGAGCAGCCTCTACGACGACCTGGAGGCGGCCGGACAGCGTCCCGAGACCAAGGTCCTGGTCAACACCGTCGTCCCCGCCTCCGCCGAGATCGCCGCCGCGCTCGCGGTGGCCGAGGGCAGCGACGTCCACCGCGTCGAACGGCTGCGCCTCGCGCACGGCGAACCGATGGCGTACCTGATCAACCACCTGCCGCCCGGCCTGCTCGACCTGGACACCGGCCGGCTGGAGGCCACCGGCCTGTACCGGCTGATGCGCACCGCCGGGATCACCCTGCACAGCGCCCGCCAGTCCATCGGCGCCCGGGGCGCCACGGCCGGCGAGGCCGAGCGGCTCCGCGAGGCGGAGGGCGCCCCGCTGCTCACCATGCGGCGCACCACCTTCGACGACACCGGCCGCGCGGTGGAGTTCGGCGACCACACCTACCGTCCCGGCCGCTACTCCTTCGAGTTCCAGCTCCTGGTACGCCCCTGACCGTCCGGCCCCCGGCACGTCGCAATGTCCGGACAAGGTGAGGGGCAGCGCCTCCCCGGCGGTGTCACGGGTGTCCGTCGTGTTCGATACTGGAGTGTTCAGGGGCCGCCGAGCCGAGCGCGGCCCCTCGCGTACGCACGGACACGGCAAGAAGGGCACGGCCTCGTGGCACGGTTTCGGACCTGGGTAGGCATAGCGCTGGCAGGGGCACTCTCCGTGTCCCTCGCCGGGTGCAGCAGCACCGGCGGCAAACGGGCGGAGGACGCCCGCAAGGCCGCCGCGGCCCAGGGGCGGGCGGCGGTGAACACCCCCCGCTGGACCTTCGCGATGATCACCCACTCGGGAGACGGCGACACCTTCTGGGACATCGTGCAGAGCGGCGCCAAGCAGGCCGCGGTCAAGGACAACATCAACTTCCTGTACTCGCACGACGACGAGGCCCAGCAGCAGGCCCAGCTCGTGGACGCGGCGGTCGACAAGAAGGTCGACGCCATCATCGTCACCCTCGCCAAGCCCGACGCCCTCAAGGCCGCCGTCGCCCGCGCCGAGAAGGCCGGCATCCCGGTGATCACCGTGAACTCCGGCTCCGAGGAGTCCAAGGCCTTCGGCGCCCTCACCCACATCGGCCAGGACGAGACCGTCGCCGGTGAGGCCGTCGGCGACGAGCTGAACAAGCGCGGGAAGAAGAAGGCCCTGTGCGTCCTGCACGAGCAGGGCAACGTCGGACACGAGCAGCGCTGCGACGGCGTGGCCAAGACCTTCCACGGCACCGTGCGCAAGCTGTACGTCAACGGCACCAACATGCCCGACGTGCAGTCCGCGATCGAGGCCAAGCTCCAGGCGGACGCCTCCGTCGACGCGGTCGTCACCCTCGGCGCCCCCTACGCCGACACCGCCGTGCAGGCGAAGAAGGGCGCGGGCAGCAAGGCGGAGATCGACACCTTCGACCTCAACGCCAAGGTCGCCGCCGAGCTGAAGGACGGCACCCTCGGCTTCGCCGTCGACCAGCAGCCCTACCTCCAGGGCTACCAGGCCGTGGACCTGCTGTGGCTGTACAAGTACAACGGCGACGTCCTCGGCGGCGGCCGGCCCGTGCTCACCGGCCCGCAGATCGTCACCAAGGACCAGGCCGCCGCGCTGGCCGAGTACACCGAGCGGGGCACCCGGTGAACGCGACCCTGGAACAGACGCCGGACGAGAGACTCCTGCGCGGCTCGCCGCTGCGCAAGCTGCTCGCCCGCCCGGAGCTCGGCTCGGTGGTGGGCGCGCTCGCCGTCTTCGTCTTCTTCGCCTTCGCCGCCGACGGCTTCCTGCGCGCCGCCAGCCTCAGCACGGTCCTCTACGCCTCCTCGACCATCGGCATCATGGCCGTCCCCGTGGCGCTGCTGATGATCGGCGGCGAGTTCGACCTGTCGGCCGGCGTCCTGGTGACGTCCTCGGCGCTCGTCTCGTCGATGTTCAGCTACCAGATGACGGCGAACACCTGGGTGGGCGTGGGCGTGTCCCTGCTGGTCACCCTGGCGATCGGCGCCTTCAACGGCTTCATGCTCACCCGCACGAAGCTGCCCAGCTTCATCATCACGCTCGGCACCTTCCTGATGCTGACCGGCATGAACCTCGGCTTCACCAAGCTGATCGACGACACGGTCTCCACCAAGAGCATCGCCGACATGGAGGGCTTCCCGAGCGCCCACGCCGTCTTCGCCTCCACCCTCACCGTGGGCGGCGTCGACTTCAAGATCACCATCCTGTGGTGGCTGGGCCTGGTCGCCCTCGTCTCCTGGATCCTGCTGCGCACCCGCGCCGGCAACTGGATCTTCGCGGTCGGCGGCAACCAGGACGCGGCCCGCGCGGTCGGCGTCCCGGTCGCCAGGACGAAGATCGGCCTCTACATGGGCGTGGCGCTCGGCGCCTGGATCTCCGGCCAGCACCTGCTGTTCTCCTTCGACGCCGTCCAGTCCGGCGAGGGCGTCGGCAACGAGCTGATCTACATCATCGCGGCCGTCATCGGCGGCTGCCTCATCACCGGCGGCTACGGCAGCGCCGTCGGCTCGGCGGTCGGCGCGCTGCTGTTCGGCATGACCAGCAAGGGCATCGTCTTCGCCGAGTGGAACCCGGACTGGTTCAAGTTCTTCCTCGGAGCGATGCTGCTCCTCGCGACCCTGCTCAACGCCTGGGTCCGCAAGCGCGCGGAGGCCAACAAGTGACTTCTCTCGTCGAGCTGACCGACGTCAGCAAGCACTACGGCACGGTCCGCGCCCTGGAGGGCGTCTCCCTCGAGGTCCACCCCGGCGAGATCACCTGCGTCCTCGGCGACAACGGGGCCGGCAAGTCCACCCTGATCAAGATCGTCGCGGGTCTGCACCGGCACGACGGCGGCACCCTGCGCATCGAGGGTGAGGAGACCACCCTCTCCTCCCCGCGCGAGGCCCTCGACCGGGGCATCGCCACGGTCTACCAGGATCTCGCCGTCGTTCCCCTGATGCCGGTCTGGCGCAACTTCTTCCTCGGCTCCGAGCCCCGCACGGGCGTGGGCCCCTTCAAGCGCCTGGACATCGACCTCATGCGCCGCACCACCCGCGAGGCCCTGCTGCGCATGGGCATCGACCTGCGCGACGTCGACCAGCCCATCGGCACACTCTCCGGCGGCGAGCGCCAGTGCGTGGCGATCGCCCGCGCCGTCCACTTCGGCGCGAAGGTCCTGATCCTGGACGAGCCGACGGCGGCGCTGGGCGTGAAGCAGTCCGGCGTGGTGCTGAAGTATGTGGCGGCGGCACGCGACGAGGGCCTGGGCGTCGTGCTGATCACCCACAACCCGCACCACGCCTACCTGGTGGGCGACAGGTTCGTCCTGCTGCGCCGGGGCACCATGGTGGGCAATCACACAAAGGACGAGATCACCCTGGACGACCTGACGCGACAGATGGCCGGCGGCTCCGACCTGGACGCCCTCCGCCATGAACTGCAGCGTTCCTGAGGAGCGCGGGGCCCGGCCGGTCCGCGCCCCCGGCCGTGGACCGCACCTGCCCCGTCGGTGAGGCAGAATCGAGCAACGATGAGCACCTACCGCGACCTCACCGCCCCCATCGGCTCCCGCCGGGCCCCCGTGCTCCGCACGGTCGGGACCAGGGAACGCCGCTCGCACCTGACCGCGCCCCGCGTGCCCACGGTCGGCATCGACATCGGCGGCACCAAGGTCATGGCGGGTGTGGTGGACGCCGACGGCAACATCCTGGAGAAGCTCCGCACGGAGACCCCGGACAAGTCCAAGAGCCCCAAGGTCGTCGAGGACACCATCGCCGAGCTGGTGCTGGACCTGTCCGACCGGCACGACGTGCACGCCGTCGGCATCGGCGCCGCCGGCTGGGTCGACGCCGACCGCAACCGCGTCCTGTTCGCGCCCCACCTGTCCTGGCGCAACGAACCGCTGCGGGACCGCCTCGCCAGCCGCCTGTCCGTGCCGGTCCTGGTGGACAACGACGCCAACACCGCCGCCTGGGCCGAGTGGCGCTTCGGCGCCGGACGCGGCGAGGACCACCTGGTCATGATCACCCTCGGCACCGGCATCGGCGGCGCCATCCTGGAGGACGGCCAGGTCAAGCGCGGCAAGTACGGCGTCGCCGGTGAGTTCGGCCATATGCAGGTGGTGCCCGGCGGCCACCGCTGCCCCTGCGGCAACCGCGGCTGCTGGGAGCAGTACAGCTCCGGCAACGCGCTGGTCCGGGAGGCCAAGGAGCTGGCCGCGGCCGACTCCCCGGTGGCCTACGGGATCATCGAGCACGTCAAGGGCGCCGTCGACGACATCACCGGCCCGATGATCACCGAGCTGGCCCGCGAGGGCGACGCCATGTGCGTGGAGCTGCTCCAGGACATCGGCCAGTGGCTCGGCGTCGGCATCGCCAACCTGGCCGCGGCCCTCGACCCGTCCTGCTTCGTGATCGGCGGCGGCGTCAGCGCCGCCGACGACCTGCTCATCGGCCCCGCCCGGGACGCCTTCAAACGCCACCTCACCGGCCGCGGCTACCGCCCCGAGGCCCGTATCACCCGCGCCCAGCTCGGCCCCGAGGCCGGCATGGTGGGCGCCGCCGACCTCGCCCGGCTGGTCGCCCGGCGCTTCCGGCGGGCCAAGCGGCGCCGGGTGGAGCGCTACGAACGCTACGAGCGGTACGCGCAGACCCGCCGCGACCAGGACACCGCATGACCACATCGCTGCCGCACCGGGCCGCGCCGCCGAAGGAGCCGCGCCGGGCCGCGGAGAACCCCCGGCACAGGGCGAAGCGCAGGGCGCTCACCCTGCTGATCATCGTGCTGCTCATCGGCGTCCCGGCGGGCTACCTGGTGATCTCCGCGAACCAGAGCCGCAACAGCGGCAAGGACAAGGAGGCCAAGTACTCGGCGACCGGGCTCACCCCGGGCTTCCCGTCCAAGGTGCAGCGCCGCCTCTACCAGGTGGCCGTGCCGCACCCCGCCGACCCCGTCGCCTACTACGAGACCAACAACTGGAAGACCAGCCGGCTGTACATAGAGTTCCGCACCAACAGCGCGGGCCTGGACAGCTTCCTGGGCGCCATGGGCGTGCGCCGGGACGAGCTGAAGAAGGACGCCAAGCCGATCAGCGCCCGCGACCGCAAGGTCTCCGGCTGGGACTTCAGCGGGCCCGGCCCCTGGTGGGGACTGGCCCACCCGCAGAAGAACCCGGCGCCCACCCAGGACGTCGTCGTCAACATGGCCGACCCGAACTTCCCGACGGTGTACGTCGTCTCCCGCACCGTCCCGTAGCCCCGGCCCGGCCCGCGGCGGCCCAGCCGTCCGGCCGCCCGGCCCGGTTGTCAGACCCCGCCCGTAGAGTCGAGGACGTCGACGGACGTCGGTCGGCACAGGACCCGGGCGGGAGGTGACGGAACACATGAGCGGTGGCACGGCCGCGGTCGCGGGACCCGCGGGAGGGCCCGGCCGGACCGGGAACCCGGTACCGGTGCGCCTCGCGTCCGTCTACCTGCCCGCGCCCCTCCCGCGCGAGGGCCGGATCGCCTTCTGGGACCCCGAGGGCGGCCCGCTGCCCGCCGGTGACGGCACCGCCGCCCACGACGGGGCCGGCACACCGGCCGTCGAGGAGCTGACCGTCGTACGGCGCCACGGACCGGGCGCCCGCCGCCGGCAGGTGCCCGCGCTGACCCTGCCGGTCGCCGAGGCCCTGCCCCTGCTGGTACGGGCCCGGCACGACCCGGCGGCCCACCCGGCCACCGCCTGCTGGGGCGCCGCCGCGCTGCACGCCCTGCGCCTGGTCGCCCGTGGCCGCCTGCTGCCCGGCCTCACCCCGGGCGGCCACGACGCCTGGCGGGCCGGCCCGCTGGAACCCGACGACATCGCCCACCTGCGCGCGGTGGCCGCCGCCCTGCCGCCCGAGGGCCACGCCGTGCCGCTGCCCGACCCCGGCCCGCTGCGGCTGCCCGAGCCGGAGGCGCTGATCCGCTCCTTCCTGGACGCCGTGGCCGACACCCTGCCGCGCACCCCCGCCGCCGCCCACACCGCGGGCCGGCCCTTCGCCGCCCGGGCGGCCCAGAGCCTGCCGGACGCCCACGACTGGGCGGCCGAGGTCGCCGCCGGCATGGACGCGGGCGTACGCATCTCGCTGCGCCTCGACCTCTCCGCCTACGACGTCTTCGACGCCGGGACCGCCGGGGGCGCCCGGGCCGCCGGAGCCGCGGTCGTCCAGGTGCACAGCCTCGCCGACCCCACCCTGATCACCGACGCGGCCGCCCTGTGGGCCGGCGAGGCGGACTCCGCCTTCGGCCCGCGCGCCCATGTGGACGCCGCCCTCGCCGTACGGCGCGCGGCCCGGGTGTGGCCGCCGCTGCACCGGCTCACCGAGCAGGACGTGCCCGACGTCCTCGCCCTGTCCGAGGACGAGCTGGGCGACCTGCTCGGCGTGGCCGCCGCCCGGCTGGGCGCCGCCGGGGTGGCCGTGCACTGGCCCCGGGACCTCGCCCGCGACCTCAGCGCGGCCGCCGTGGTGCGCCCGGCGCCCGGCTCGGCGACCGACGGCACCGGGTTCTTCGACAGCGCTGAGCTGCTGCGGTTCAGCTGGCAGCTCGCACTCGGCGGGGAACCGCTCGACGAGGCCGAGATGAACGCGCTCGCCGAGGCCCACCGGCCGGTCGTACGGCTGCGGGACCGCTGGGTGCTGGTCGACCCGGCCCTGGTGCGCAAGGCCCGCAAACGCGAACTGGGCCTGCTCGACCCGGTCGACGCGCTGTCCGTCGCGCTCACCGGCACCGCCGAGGTCGACGGCGAGAGCGTCGAGGCCGTGCCCGCCGGCGCGCTGGCCGCCCTGCGCGACCGGCTCACCGCGGGCCCCCTGCCTGCCGAACCGCCCGCCGGACTCGACGCCACCCTGCGCGACTACCAGCTCCGCGGCCTGGCCTGGCTCGACCTCATGACCTCCCTCGGGCTCGGCGGCTGCCTCGCCGACGACATGGGCCTCGGCAAGACGGTCACCCTCATCGCCCTGCACCTGAAACGGGCCCGCACCGAGCCCACCCTGGTGGTCTGCCCGGCATCCCTGCTGGGCAACTGGCAGCGCGAGATCACCCGGTTCGCGCCAGGCGTCCCGGTCCGCCGCTTCCACGGCCCCGACCGCAGCCTGGACGGCCTGGCCGGCGGCTTCGTCCTCACCACGTACGGCACCATGCGCTCCACCGCCGAGCTGCTCGCCGAGCAGTCCTGGGGGATGGTCGTCGCCGACGAGGCGCAGCACGTCAAGAACCCGTACTCCGCGACCGCGAAGGCGCTGCGCACCATCCCGGCGCCCGCGCGCGTGGCCCTCACCGGAACCCCGGTGGAGAACAACCTCTCCGAGCTGTGGGCCCTGCTCGACTGGACCACCCCCGGTCTGCTCGGCCCGCTGAAGTCCTTCCGCGCCCGGCACGCGCGCGCGGTGGAGAACGGCGAGGACCGGGAGGCCGTCGAGCGGCTGTCCCGGCTGGTCCGCCCCTTCCTGCTGCGCCGCAAGAAGTCCGACCCCGGCATCGTCCCCGAACTGCCGCCCAAGACCGAGACCGACCACCCGGTCCCGCTCACCCGTGAACAGGCCGCGCTGTACGAGGCGGTGGTGCGCGAGTCGATGCTCGCCATCGAGACCGCGGAGGGCATCGGGCGGCGCGGCCTGGTGCTGAAGCTGCTGGGTGCGTTGAAGCAGATCTGCGACCACCCCGCGCTGTACCTGAAGGAGGAGGCCCGCGCCGACCGGCTGTCCGCGCGCTCCGGCAAACTCGCCCTGCTGGACGAGCTGCTGGACACCGTGCTCGCCGAGGACGGCTCGGTCCTGGTCTTCACCCAGTACGTCGGCATGGCCCGGCTCATCACCGCCCACCTGTCCGCCCGCGCGGTCCCCGTGGACCTGCTGCACGGCGGCACGCCGGTGCCGGAGCGCGAGCGCATGGTCGACCGCTTCCAGAGCGGCCGGACCCCGGTGCTGGTGCTGTCCCTGAAGGCGGCCGGCACGGGTCTGAACCTCACCCGCGCGGGCCACGTCGTCCACTTCGACCGCTGGTGGAACCCGGCCGTCGAGGAGCAGGCCACCGACCGCGCCTACCGCATCGGCCAGACGCAGCCCGTCCAGGTGCACCGCCTGGTCACCGAGGGCACGGTCGAGGACCGCATCGCCGAGATGCTCGCCTCCAAGCGAGCCCTCGCCGACGCCGTCCTCGGCTCCGGCGAGTCCGCCCTGACGGAACTGACGGACCGCGAACTGTCCGACCTGGTCTCCCTGCGGAGGACGTCATGACGACCGGGGAACCTCGCCCCGGCGACGCCGCCCGCGAGGCCCTGCGCGCGGCACGCCGGCGCACCGAGTCCGCCCGGACCGGGTCGGCCACCGAACCGGACGGCCCGGCGCAGGCGCCCGGCACCGGGACCACCGGTGAGCCCCGCCCCGCCGACGGTGGGGTTCCGTCCGCCGAGGGACTGTCGTCCGCCGGTGGGGTCGGGCCGGTGGAGGAGGACTCGTCCGCCCAGGGGCGGCCGTCCGCCGGTGGGCCCGCGCCTGCGGCGGCTCCGGCCGGTGGAGGGCGTCCCGGCGATGTCGCGCGGGAGGCGCTGCGCGCGGCTCGGCGGGAGGCGTCACGCGCCCGGGAGGCGGAAGCCGGGGCCCGGCGTGCGGATCGCGCGTCGGCGCGCCGGGCCCCTGGGCCGTCCCGGGCGTCCGCCGGTCAAGGGCAGCCCGGCGAGGGCCCCAGGGCGGCGCGTGCCCGAGCCGTCCAGGACATGCGGCAGTTCCTGAACAGCGCCTTCCGCATGCCCTCGTGGACCGACGACACGGACGACTCGGACACACCTGAGATCCCGGACAGCCCGGAGACCCCGGACACCCGGGAAGCCTCGAAGACCCCGGACTCCCCGGAGGCCACGGACACCCGGGAAACCGCGAAGACTCTGGACGCTCCGGAGGCCACGGACACCCCAGAAGCCCCGAAGACCCCGGAGACCGTGGACAGCCCCGAAACCCCGGGCGCCTCCGAAGCTCCGGGCGCCTCCGAAGCTCCAGGCACCGCCGAGGCACCGGACACCTCGGTAGCTGCGGACACCTCCGAAGCTCCAGGCACCGCCGAGGCACCGGACACCTCGGTAGCTGCGGACACCTCCGAAGCTCCAGGCACCGCCGAAACCCCGGACACCCCGAACGCCGCGTACCAGCCGGAGCGCTCAAGCGGTGCCTCCGCTCGACTGGCCCCTCCCGCCGCCGCGCCTCCGCAGGTGCCCGCCACCATGGCCACGCCGCACCGGGACTCCGAACTGCGCCGCACCTTCCCGGCGTTCCCGGCCCGCGGGGTCCGGACCGGGGACGCCGCGTTCGCCGGCACCTGGTGGGGCAACGCCTGGACCGACGCGCTGGAGCGGGGCGCGCTGGACGTCAAGCGGCTCGCCCGCGGCCGGGGTTACGCGGACGGGGGCAACGTGGACGCGATCACGGTGACCCCGGGCCTGGTGCTGGCGTACGTGCGCGGGAGCCGCCCGCGCCCGTACCGGGTGCAGGTGCGCCTGCGCACGCTGGAGGACGGCGACTGGGAGCGGTTCCTGGACGCGGCCGCGGACCGGCCGGGACACATCGCGGCCCTGCTCGACAAGGAACTGCCCGAGTCCCTCGCCGACTGCGGTGTGCCCCTGCTGCCCGGCCCCGGCGACCTGGCGCCCCGCTGCAGCTGCCCCGACTCCGGGCACCCGTGCAAGCACGCGGCCGCCCTCTGCTACCAGACGGCACGCCTGCTCGACGCCGACCCCTTCGTGCTGCTCCTGCTGCGCGGCCGCGGCGAACGCGAGCTGCTGGACGCGCTGTCCCGCCGCAGCGCCGCCCGCGCGGCCCGCGCCGCCCAGGAAGGCGCCCCGCGCTCCCTGCCGGGTGTCCGCGCCGCCGACGCCCTCGCCCCGCGCCGGCTGCCGCCGCCGCCCCAGCCGCTGCCCGCGCCGCCGCACCCCGAGCAGCCCCCGGTGTATCCGGCGGCGCCCGGCGGCCCCGACCCGTTCGCGCTGGACCAGCTGGCCACCGACGCCGCCGCCCGCGCCCACGCGCTGCTCACCACCGGGCACGACCCGGTCGGCGGACTCACCTTCTGGCAGGACGCGGTGCGGCTCGCCGCCGCCCGCCCGGGCTCCGGCCTGACCGCCGCCACCCGCGCCCTGTACGCCACGCTCGCCGCGGCGGCCGGCCGCACCCCGGCCGACCTGGCCCGCGCGGTCGCCGCCTGGCGGCAGGGCGGCCCCGAGGGGCTGGCCGTGCTGGAGGACCCCTGGGACCCGCCGGCCGGCCGCTTCGACCGGGCCCGCCCGCTGCTGCTCGCCGCCGACCTCCCGGCGTTCCGTCCCTGGCGCAACCGCCTCACCCACCCGCGTGGGCACGTCCAGCTCCGGCTGGGCCGCGACGGCCTGTGGTACGCCTACGAGTCGGAGCCGGGCCAGGACGACTGGTGGCCCCGGGGCACCCCCGACCTGGACCCGGTGGGAGCGCTGACCGGTCTGGGCACCCCGGACGACGCGTAGGCCGCGCCCCGGCGGTCCGGGACGCGGCCCACGGTCAGCGCGCTCAGGCCGTCGTGAACGGCAGCACCAGCCGGGACGGATGGTCGGCGTCACGGTAGATCTTGTGCGTGACCGGCCGCCCCACTGGCAGGTGGAACGCGTCCGGCGGCAGCAGGGCGTTGTGCTCGTCGGCGAGCGGCTCGTCATTGGAGAGCTCGACGACCAGCCGGTGGCCCGGCAGGAAGGTCGCGGCGAACGGGTAGACGCGCAGCACGTACTCCTCGATCCGCCCCGGCTCGACCGGCACCGCGCGGGTGTGCGGGTGGTACGGGTCGCCCTCGGTGGTGCGTTCCTCGTCGAGCTCGCGGTGCGAGGCCTTGAGGTAGGCGGTGGTGATGAGCTGCCGCCTGCCCTGTGCAGTCAGGAGCGGGACGAAGGTGGTCAGGACGTGGCTGTACGGCAGGTCGTTGCCGGGGTGGCCCTTCGCCACCCCGGTCGCGCCGACCGACAGCAGGACCCGGTCGCCGAAGCCGGCCCGGACCAGCTCGGCGACCAGGGCCGCGCGCTCGGCGTCGGTGACGTGGGCCGCGTCGTGCGTGCCCACGTGGTCGAGCGCGGCATAGGCACCGAGGCGGGCGATCTCCAGGGGCGCGCCGGCCGTGACGGCGTCCGCGCGGTCGAGTCCGCCGACGACCACGCGGCCGGCGGGCAGCTTCTCGTCCAGCACGACGCCGAGTTCGGCGACGGCGTCCCGGCCGTGGCGGAAGGAGAGCGCGGCACCGGTGTTCAGGGCCGTGCGGGCCGCGCCGCGCAGCAGGCTCTCGTCGGTGGCGGTCATGCCCGTGCCGGTCACGGCGGTCGCCACCAGGCCTGCGGCGCCGCGCCGCTCCACCCGGGGCACCACCATGCCCTCAGTGACCTCCTTGGTGAAGAGGTCGGCGAACTTCCCGGCCGGCCACGGCGTGGGCGGATTCGTCTGCGGGGTGAGGAAGTAGCCGCCGAGCATCTCCTCGGGGCCCTGGCCGGTCGAGGCGACGATGTGCACGCCGGTCGTGCGCGACAGGGCTTCGTACAGCCGGACGTCCCGGCCGTGGAACATGCCGGTGCTGTCGACGATCGTGCCGCCGCCGTGCGCCCGGAAGTCGGTCAGCTTCGCGGCGAGGACCTCGAAGACCTCGGCGCGGTCGATGGTGATGTCGAAGGCGTGCTCGGCGCCCGGAGTGACCGACAGCAGCGCCTAGTGGACCGAGACGACTCCCAGCTCCTCGGCCGGCACCGCGCCCAGGACGGTGTTCACGGTGTTGCTCTTGACGCTCATGCCTGCCTCACGTGTCCGGGGTGGGGTGCTCAGCACCCGGTGGCTCTGGCACGGTATCCATTCGCTTTACACGTCGTCAATGAAACTGACCCTAAGCAAAACTACTGAACGAAGCGCATTGCGTGGAGCCGGTTTGTGTGCTCGGCGTACAGCCGTCGCGTTAGGATCCGGACATGGCGAACCTTCGTGCGGCGCAGAAGCGGATGACGCGCCGGCTGCTGCTGGAATCGGGACTCGAACTGTTCAGGACGAAGGGGTACGCCGCCACCACGGTCGACGACATCGCGACCGCGGCGGGCACCACGCGGGTCACCTTCTACGCGTACTTCGCCTCCCGCAGCGAACTGATGAAGGCGCTCATCGACGAGCAGCTCAACGAGGCGCTGCAGCGCGTGCGTTCACCCGAGCACGGCTCCACGGCGCGGGACCTGGTGGCGACCGTCACCGAGGGCACGCCGGAGGCGATCACGGCGTGGCTGCGGAGCACCGCCGAGAGCTGGCCCGAGATCCGGCCGATCATCCGCATCGGCCGCGACGCCGCCGTGGTCGACCCGGACCTCACCGACCTGGTCGAGCGCTGGCTGGAGGATGCCATCAGCGACATCGAGGACGGGCTGGCGGCCGCCGGCCGCCTGGAGCCGCACCAGCGGCACTTCCGGGGCGTCCTGGCGATGGCCCAGCTCGACTTCGTCGCCCAGCACTGGGACCGGGCCGACTGGAAGCTCACCCGGGAGCAGATGCTCGAGGAGCTGGCCGCGAGCTGGGTGCGGCTGCTGGGCTGAGCGCGCGCGGGCCTGGGCGGGGGCGCGCGGCCGGGGTCACAGACTCGTCGCGACGTCGAACAGCAGCGCCCGGAGCCATTCGACGAAGTACTGGTCGGTCAGCCGTGGGTTCCAGACCATGTCGATCCCCAGCGCGGGGAGCGGGAACGGGAACTCCTCGATCCGCAGGTCGGCCAGCGCCCGCATGGCCGTGGCGACGCGGTGGCGCAGCAGTGCCACCCCGCCCGCGCTCGCGACCAGATAGGGCACGAGCAGGAAGTCCGAGCTGAGCCGGCCGACACGGTAGGGGATGCCGTTGTCCTCCAGCACCGAGTAGGGGAAGACCCGCCGGTCGGTGTCGACGACGACGTGCGGCTGCGTGGTCAGCAGCTCGAGCGCGGTGGCCTCCGGCGGCGTGTCCGGCGCGGCCACCACCACGCAGCGGTCGTCGTACAGCCGCTCGCGCGGGTACGGCGAGGAACCGCGCCGTAGCTTGCGCCGACCGCCGACCCCGACGCTCCAAGCGCACGCCGGCGACGTCTGGGCCCTTGGCCAGGGCCCAGCAGGCGGGCGGCGCCGCGCGCGTGCGTGCCTCATCCGGGCGGCGTCATGAGTTGCTCGGTCCAGATGGTCTTGCCGCCGGGGTGGTAGCGGCTGCCCCAGCGGTGGGTCATCTGGGCGACCAGGAACAGCCCTCGGCCGCCCTCGTCGGACAGGCGGGCCCGGCGCAGGTACGGCTGGGACTGGCTGGGGTCGGTGACCTCGCAGATCAGGCGGTCGTGCCGGGTCAGCCGCAGCCCGACCGGGCCGCCCGCGTAGCGGACGGCGTTGGTGACCAGCTCGCTGACGATCATCTCGGTGGTGAAGGCCAGTTCGTCCAGGCCCCAGTGCGCCAGCTGCCCGGCGGCCAGGGAACGGGCGTGCGCCACCTGGGCGGGGTCGGCGGGCAGCTCCCAGAAGGCCGTGTCGGCGGGAGCCACCCGGCCGACGCGGGCCAGCAGCAGGGCGATGTCCTCCGGGCGCGGCTCCCGGCGCAGCCGCTCCCTGAGGTGCTCGGCGACCTCCAGCAGGGGCCGGGTGCCGCCCGCCGCGCCGCGGGCGGCGTCGCACAGGTCACGCAGCTCCCGCTCGGTGTCCTGGCCGCGTCCGGTGAGCGGGCCGCTGTGGAAGGCGAGCACGTCACCCGGCGACAGCAGCAGCTCCAGCGGTTCGAAGGGCTCGGTGCCCCCGCCCAGCGCCGGGCCCGGCTGCAGTTTGACCACGTCCCCGGCGTCCCCGGCCCCCCGCACCAGGACCGGCGCCGGATGGCCCGCGCTGGCGAGCCGGCACTGCCCCGAGACCGGGTCGTGGACGGCGTACAGGCAGGTCGCGCCGTGCAGCGCACTGGGCGCCGAGGCGTCCTCGCGGTGTTCGTCCTCGCCGATGCGGGTCACCAGGTCGTCCAGGTGGCCGAGCAGTTCCTCCGGCGGCGGATCGAGGTCGGCCAGGGTCTGCACCGCCGAGCGCAGCCGCCCCATCGTCCCGGCGGCCGTCACACCGTGTCCCGCCACCCTGCCCACCACGAAGGCGACCCGGGCGCCGGACAACCGGATCACGTCGTACCAGCTCCCGCCCGTGCCGGCGGCGGTGCTCGCGGGCGCGTATGCCCCCGCCGTCTCCGCCGTGCCCAGCCGGGTCACCGGCGGCGGCAGCAGGCTGAGCTGCAGCGACTCCACGGTCCGCCGCTCCCGGGTGTAGCGCCGGGCGTTGTCGAGGCCGAGCGCGAGCCGGGAGCCGATCTCCTCGACCAGCGAGCCGTCGGCGGGCCCGAACGGCTCGCGGTCCCCGCACCGCCACAGCGCGACCGCGCCCAGCACGGCCCCGCGTGCCTGCAGCGGGAAGACGAGCAGGGAGGTCGCGCTGTCCGGCAGCATGAGCCGGGTCTGCCGGGGATCGTTCCGCGCCGCCTCGCGCACCGGCGCCAGATCCGCGATCACTCCGGCCGCGCCGAGACGCGCGTGTTCGGCCTGGACCCGGTCGAGCGTGATCGGCTCGCCGAGACCGTAGGCGTCCTCGGGCCAGATCCCCGAGGCGGCGGCCACCGCGACCCGGCGCAGCGGTGTCCCGTGCTCGAAGTGCCCGGGCTCCCGTCCGGCGAGCATGTCCTCGGTGAGGTCCACGGCTCCGTAGTCGGCGAAGACGGGCACCAGCAGCTCCACGACCTCCCTGGCGTTCCCCGTCACGTCCAGGGAGCCGCCGATGCGCACCGCCGCCCCGTGCAGCAGGTCCAGCCGCTGCTGCGCGCGCGGATCGGCGGCGGCGAGACCGTCGTCGGACAGCGCCACGCGCATCCCCCAGGCGTCCTCGCGTGCCGACTCCTCCGCGGGCAGCAGCCGGACCAGGAAGCGCGCCCCGCCGTCCCCGGTGAGCGAGGACACCTGCGCGTCGACGTCCAGCCGGCCGCCGCCGGGGCGGCGCAGCGTCACCCGGGCGCAGGCGTCCCGGCCCGCCGCGGCGGCCCCGGCCAGGCGGTCCCACACCGCGGGCTCCGTCACGAGCGAGGGCAGGTCGAGCCCGCTCGGGGCCGTGTCCGCGCCGCCCAGCAGCTCCAGTGCCCGCGGTGTGCACGCCTGTACCGTGCCGGCGCCGTCCAGCACCAGCTCCCAGGTGGTCCCGCCGGCCGCCGGCCGGTCACTTCTTCGGATCGTGACCCCAGTTCATGAGCGAGTAGCGCCATCTGGTGTCGGTGATGTCGCCCTCGGGGCGCTGCTCGACGTGGCGCCTGACGTAGCCGACCACCTTGCGCATGTGGGCGATGTCGTCCTCGCCGAGATCCGCCTTCTTGGTGCGCAGCAGGGTGACGATGCGCCGCCCGGACTCGTGTCCGACGCTCTCGCCGCCGTCACTCTGCCCCACGCTCTTCGACTCGTCGGTCTCCAGCCACTTCTCCAGTTCGCCGGCCGTCATGTTGACGGCGTCGCCGAACGCGTGCCGGACGTCGTCGTCCTCGCTGCCGCTCTTCCGTGCGGACATCAACGATGGTCACCCCTCACGTCACCTGGTTGTCCCACTCGCCCAGGTTCGTCCACGTCACCGCCGCGCGCATCCTCAGACCCCGGCGCCCTCCACCCCGTTCGCCTCGCGCGCACCGGGCACGGGGGCGGCGCCGTCGCGGGGCAGGACGCTGGGCCACCAGGCCCGCGGGCCGATGTCGAGCACCAGGGCCGGGACCAGCAGCGAGCGGACCACCAGGGTGTCCAGCAGCACGCCGAAGGCCACGATGAAGGCGATCTGCACCAGGAAGGCCAGCGGGATCACCGTCAGCGCGGCGAACGTCGCGGCCAGCACCACACCGGCCGAGGTGATCACCCCTCCGGTCGTGGTCAGACCGCGCAGCACACCCTGCCGGTTGCCGTGCACGAGCGCCTCCTCCCGCACCCGGGACATCAGGAAGATGTTGTAGTCGACGCCCAGCGCCACCAGGAACACGAACCCGTACAGCGGCACCGACGCGTCCGCCCCGCTGAACCCGAAGACGTGCTTGAACACGAGCGAGGAGACGCCGAGCGTGGCCAGGAAGTTGAGCGCCACCGTCGCCACCAGCAGCACCGGCACGAGCAGGGAGCGCAGCAGCAGCACGAGGATCAGCAGGATGATCCCGAGGACGACCGGCACGATGACGGTGCGGTCCCGGGCGGAGGTCTGCTGGGTGTCGTACTGCTGGGCCGTGTAGCCGCCGACCAGCGCGTCGGCCCCGGGCACCGCGTGCACCCGGGTGCGCAGCCGCTCGATCGTCCGCTTGGCGGCGTCGCTGTCCGCCGCGGACTGCAGGGTGGCGTCGATGCGGACCCGCCCGTCCACGACCTTCGGCGCTCCGCCGCCGGGCCGCCCGGAAGCCGAGACGGCGGCGGCCGACGCCACGCCCTCGGTGCCCTTCGCCGCGGCGGTCACCTGAGCGGCCCGGCCGGCGTCGGCGATGATGACGGCCGGGTTGCCGGAGCCGCCGGGGAAGTGCTCGCCGAGGGTCTTCTGGGCGGCGACCGACGGGGCGTCGTTCACGAAGATCTCGTCGAGCGGCACACCCTTCGCGGACAGCGACGGGGCGAAGGCCGCGAGCACGGCCAGGCCGATCGCCGTCACCGCCCAGACCGCGCGCGGACGGGCGCCCACCTTGCCGGCGACGCGGTGCCACACGCCGTGCCCCTCCACGGAGGCGTCCGACTCCCGCGGCCGGGACGGCCAGTAGGCGGTGCGGCCCAGCAGCGCCAGCACGGCCGGCAGGAAGGTGAGCGCGGAGAGCACGGCGCAGACGATGCCGATGGCGCCGACCGGCCCGAGCGCGCGGTTGTTGGTGAGGTCGCTGGCGAGCAGCGCCAGCAGCGCGAGGGCCACCGTGGCGGCGCTCGCGGTGATCGCGCCGAACGACCTGCGCACCGCCGCCAGCGCGGCCGCGGCACGGTCCTGACCCGTCGCCAGTTCCTCGCGGAACCGCGCGGCCAGCAGCAGCGCGTAGTCGGTGGCGGCGCCGATCACGAGGATGGAGAGGATGCCCTGCACCTGCCCGTCCACCCGGACCACGTCGTGGTCGGCCAGCACGTAGACGACCGCGCAGGCCAGTCCGAGGGCGAACACCGCCCCGAGGATGATCACGAAGGGCAGCAGGACGCTCCGGTAGACCAGGAGCAGGATCAGCAGCACGGCGCCCAGCGCCACGCCCAGCAGCAGCCCGTCGATGCCGGCGAACGCGTCCCCCAGGTCGGCCTGGCTCGCCGCCGGGCCCGCGATCTCCGCGGTCGTGCCCGGCACGCTCCCCGCGGCCTCGCGCACGGTGTCCAGCACGTCGGGCAGCCGGTCGCCCAGGTCCGGCCGCAGCTGGACGACGGCCTGCAGCGCCTTGCCGTCCTCGGAGGGCAGCGCGGGCGAGGGCGCGCCGACGATCCCGGTCCGCCCGGCGAGTGCGCCGACGGCCCGGGTGGCGGTGGCGCGCTGGTCGTCCGTGACGGGCTTGCCGTCCGCGGTCCAGACGACGATCGCGGGCAGGGTCTCCGCCTCGTCGAACGCCTCGCGGGCCTTGAGCACCCTGGTCGACTCCGCGCTCTGCGGGAGGAAGGCGGACTGGTCGTTGGTGGCGACCTCGCCCAGCTTCCCGGCGTAGGGGCCGAGCGTCCCGCCTACGCCGAGCCAGACGAACAGCAGCACGAGCGGCACGAGCCAACGGGTCCGGCCGGGTGTCGCTCTCATGCGTCTCCTCAAATCTCTGTGCGACCGAATAACTCAGTCGTGAAGTATCTCAATGATTGAGTAACCATATACTGGGGCGATGCATGGGACCGAACACGCCTCGCCGTCTCTTCCGGCGGACGACCCCACGGGGTTGCAGTACTTCGCGGTCCTTCTGCGACGGCTCAACGGCGAGTTCAACCGCATCGCCCACGAGTTCGCCCAGACCCAGGGTCTCCACCTCACCGACGTCCAGGCGCTCGTCGCGATCCTGGACGCCGATCCGGAGGAGGGGCCCATGACGCCCGGGCGGCTGCGCGGGCTGCTCGACCTGACCTCCGGCGCCATGACCGCCTGCCTGGACCGCCTGGAGCGGGCGGGGCACATCCGGCGCGTCCGCGCGGCCGACGACCGCCGCGTCGTCCACCTGCACTACGCGGAGGCGGCCAGAGGCGTCGCCCGGGACTTCTTCCAGCCCCTGGCCCGCGGCACCGAGGCCGCGCGGCAGCGCTTCAGCGGCGAGGAGCTGGCCGTGGTCTCCCGGTTCCTCGTGGAGATCAACCGGGAACTCGCCCTCCTGCGCAGCGGGCCCGCCTCCCGCGCCTGAGGTTCCGAGAACTCCGTACCCGGCCGACGGACCCTCACGAAGTACGCACGTGCCGGCGCCGGCCGCGGCCGACTGGAGCTCGGCCGGCCGGTCGGGAGTTGTCGCCGAGCACGTGTGTCGCCGAGCGCGGGGTCCCGTGGACGCCGCGCTGATCTCCGATCCGGCGTGCCGGCGAGCACGGGGCGGGTCATGCGCGCTTCGCGGCGGCGTGGGGCGCGGCGGAGTGGCACGCGGTGGTGTGGCACCCGGCGGCGTGGGGCGGGACGGGGTGGCACGTGGCGGTGTGGCACGCGCCAGTGGCGGGCGACCCCGTGGCGCCGCCCGCGCCGCATGGGGCCGTGGGGCGCGGCGGTGTGGCACGCGTCGGTCCGGCACGCGGCGGTGTGGCACGCGGAAGCGGCGGGCGGCCCCGTGGCGCCGCCCGCCCCGCGTGGCGCCGCCGCACCGGTCCGCCCGTGGAGCCGGGCAGGGGCCGGGCCGCCGGTTGGTCACCGGGCCCGTGACCCCCGCCGATCGAGGGAAAGCGCTCAGGCCGCCAGTGCCTGGCGCCACCGCACCGGCGCGCCCACCCTCAGCACCGAGTTGCGGTAGATCCTCCCCGCGAGAAGCATGCAGCAGGCCGTGACCACCAGCAGGATGCCGGCGGACGCGAGCTGCTCCTGCACCGTCGCCGTGCCCACCGAGGCCTTGAGCGGCATCAGCAGACCGGAGAAGGGCGGTATGTACTGCACGACCGAGACCCAGGGCGCGGAGAGATGGGCGGCGGCCGCCGTCGCCGCGCCGACCGGCGCCAGGGCGAGCAGCATCACCGGCGTCAGCACGCCTTGCAGGTCCTCGGGCCTGGACACCAGTGATCCGGCCGCCGCGTACAGCGAGGCGAACATGGCGAAGGTCAGGAGGAACCAGAGCACCGTCACCACCAGGGCCCGCAGGCCCGGCATCGCGGCGCTCTCCCCGGACATCACCGACTGCGCCCCGGCCACCGCGCCCAGCATCGTGGCCACCTGCAGCATGCCGGCCGTGACGATGCCGGAGACCTTGCCCACGAGCAGTTCGAGCGGAGTGAGCGTGGCTAGCAGCACCTCCACCACCCGGGTGGACTTCTCCTCGACCACGCCCTGTGCGATCACCGACCCCTGATTGACGATCTGCATGAACAGCACGATGATCAGGCTCGCCGCGGCGCCCAGTTGGAGCGAGCCCACGGACTTCCCGACGGTCACGGTGGCGGGCTCGGCGGCCGCGGTGTCCCGTGCCAGCCGCCCCAGGTCCACGTCCTGCCGCAGCAGGGCCTGTTGGCCAGCCCAGGTCCTGGCCAGCGCGTCGGCGCCCGCCCGCGCCTGATCGCTGGTGTCGGCGCGGGTCAGGAGGGATGCGTGTCCTGCGGCGACGACCACCGCCGCGTCGGCGTCCTTGCTCTCGACCCGCTTGCGCGCCTGCGCCATGCCGTCGCACGACGTCACCCGCACCCCGGGCGGCGCGGTGCCGAGCGACGCGGCCGGAGTGCCGCAGACGGTCACGGTGGCGGAGGTGCTGCGCCCCATGAAGTTGAAGCCGATCACCAGGCCGAACGTGACCAGGGAGAGCAGAACCAGGCTGAGGAGATAGCCCCGGGTGTACATCCGCGCCCGCAGTTCCCGGACGTAGACCAGGCGGACGCGGGTCGGGTTCAGCGAGTGCTGCTCGGAGCCGGGGCGCTTCACGCGGACACCTCGTCCAGGTCGGAGGTACGGGCCTTGCCCGGGGTCGGAGCGCCGTCGGCCGCGGAGTCGTCGGCGGCGGAGCCGTCGGCCGGCGGGTCCCCGACCGGTTCGACCAGGTCGCGGAACAACTCGGCGAGGCCGGGCACATGTCGCCGCAGCTGCCTCACGGTGCCGTGCCGCACGGCCTCCGCCAGCAGGTCGTTCTCGGTGCGGCCCGCGACGAGATCGACCAGGACCCCCTGCTGGTGCGCCCGGAAACCGGCGGCCGCGGCGCAGCCCGCGGGCCAGTCCTCACCGGCGCCCTCGACCTCCACGTACACCTGGCCGCTCGCCTGCGCGGGCCGCAGCTCGTCGAGGGTCCCGCAGGCCACGCGGCGTCCGGCACGCACGATCGAGACCCGGTCGCAGAGCTGCTCGACCAGGTCCAGCTGGTGGCTGGAGAAGAGCACGGGCACGCCCTGTGCCGCCTTCTCGCGCAGGACGTCACTCATGTCGTCGACGGCGAGCGGGTCGAGCCCCGAGAACGGCTCGTCCAGGACGAGCACTTCGGGATCGTGGACCAGGGCGGCGGCCAGCTGGACGCGCTGCTGGTTGCCGAGACTGAGGGTGTTCACCCGCTTGTCGCGATGCTCGGTGATGCGCAGCCGCTCCGTCCAGCGGACCATCGCCCCACGGGCATCGGCATGGGACAGCCCGTGGAGCTCGCCGAAGTAGATCAGCTGCCGTGCCACGGTCATCTTGGGATAGAGCCCGCGCTCCTCGGGCATGTAGCCGAACCGTGCCGACTCCAGTCTCCCGACCGGCGCATCACCCCAGAGCACCTGTCCGCGGTCCGGTGCGAGCACCCCGACGCCGATGCGCATGGCGGTGGTCTTGCCCGCCCCGTTGCCGCCGACGAAGCCGCATATCTCCCCAGGTCTCACGCTCAACGTGAGTGAATCCAGCGCCTGTCGGGATCCGAAGCGCTTCGACACTTCCTCGAGTAGCAAAGGTTTCACGGGCCTCCCCTTCCGTCTTCCTGTGCCGTGGACGTGTGCGCGGAGTCTACTTTCCTGTCAGGAAACTACCTGCTACTTTCTCGTTAGGAAAGTAGAGGTGCTCCTCAGAAGGGTGTGAGGGCAGATGACGTCCGAAGACAGACACGACAGGGACCCCGCCGGCCGGCAGGCCGTGACGCCGGCCGACGCGCAGGCCGCGCTCGACGACATCCGCAGACGGCAGGAACAGTCCGGTGCGGCCGAACTGCGGTTCGGCCTGTCACGTGCCTCCGTCCTGACGGCGGCGCTGCTGCTGTTCGTCTCCTTCGCCTCCTTCGACCTGCCCAATCCCTGGGGCGGCGCGGTGCTGCTCCCGGGGCTGCTGCTGGTGGCGCTGATCGTGGTCCGGCACACCCACGGCGCGCCGGTCCGCAACAGGCCGGGCGCCACGGGTGCGCTGCTGGGAGTGGTCTGCGGGATCGCCGGGTTCGGGGTGTTCCTGGGGCTGGCGGCGGCGCTCTCCTCGGTCGGCGTGCCGGCGCCCCACCTCGTCGCCGCCGCGGTGGTGGTCGGGGCGTGCCTGCTGGCGGCGCCCCCTGCCCGCCGGGCCGCCGAGGCGCGGCTGCGGCGCCGGGCGGAGCGGCGGTACTGATGGACGCCGACTTCGACGCCTTCCTGCACCCGGCCCCACGGCTGACGATCGTCGCCCTGCTGGCGCCCGCGGGATGGACCGAGTTCGGATTCATCCGGGACGCGATCGGCACGAGTGACTCGGCCCTCTCCAAGCAGTTGTCGGCGCTCGCGGCCGAGGGGTACGTCGAGGTGCGCAAGCAGGTCGGTGTAGGCGGCCGGCGCACCCTCGCACGGCTCACGCCGAAGGGGCGGGACGCGTTCGTGCGGCACGCCGCCGCGCTGGAGCGGATCGCGGCGACGGCGCGGGCCGTGCGACCGGCCGACTGACCGCCGCCGAGAAGGAGACGGCAGGCGCCGGCCCCTGCCTTTCGACACCCATGCTCATACACGCAAAGTCAGTCATGGGAGACACAGTGTGATGATCGAAGTGCGAGAGCTGACGAAATGTTATGGAAAGACCCGGGCGGTCGACGGACTGAGCTTCCGCGTGGAGCCGGGACGAGTGACCGGCTTCCTCGGGCCCAACGGTGCCGGAAAATCGACGACGATCCGCGCGATGATCGGTCTCGACCGTCCCACCTCGGGTGAAGTCCTCATCGACGGCAGGCGTTACGAAGAGCTGCCCCGTCCCCTGACCGCGGTGGGCGCGCTGCTCGACGCCCGCGCGGTGCACAGCGGCCGGAGCGTGCGCGGGCACCTGGCGGGTCTGGCCCGCAGCAACCGGCTGTCGCCGCGGCGGGTCGACGAACTCCTGGACATGGTCGGACTCGCGAGCGTCGCCGACAAGCGGGCGAAGGGGCTGTCGCTGGGCATGGCCCAGCGTCTGGGCATCGCTGCCGCCCTCCTCGGCGACCCACAGGCGCTGCTGCTCGACGAGCCGGTCAACGGCCTGGACCCGGAGGGCGTGAAGTGGATCCGCGACCTGATCAAGCGCCTGGCGTCCGAGGGCCGTGTGGTCCTGGTCTCCAGCCACTTGATGAGCGAGATGGCGTTGACCGCCGAGCACCTGGTCGTGATCGGACGCGGCCGGCTCCTCGCCGACACCTCCGTGGCGGACTTCATCGCCGGCAACTCCCGTTCCTACGTCCTCATCCGCACACCCGAGCCCGAACGGGTGCGCGACCTCCTGGCCGCTCGCGGCGTCCAGGTGGACGCCGGGCCCGACGGATCACTGGAGGCGGTGGGCACCGACCCACGGACGGTGGGCACTCTGGCCGCCGAGAACCGGATCGCCGTCTACGAGGTCAGTCCGAGAACCGCCTCCCTGGAGGAGGCGTTCATGCAGTTCACCGCGGATGCCGTCGAGTACCGCGCGGAGCAGGGGGCAGTGCGATGAGCAACGACCTGGGCGCGGCCGTCGGTTTCGAGTGGTCCAAGGCGCGCACCCTGCGTTCCCTGCCGTGGAGCCTCGCGGTCGGTGTCGGCCTCAGCCTCGCCTTCGCCGTGCTCACCGGAGCCGTCGTGCAGCACCAGTACGCGCACAAGCCGGCTCCGTCGTCCTTCGACCCGATCTCCGCCGGGTTCAGCGGGCTGCGGCTGGGGCTGATCGGGCTCGTGGTCTTCGGAGTGCTGGTCGTCACCAGCGAGTACTCGTCCGGGACGATCCGCAGTTCACTGGCCGCGGTGCCCCGGCGCGGAGTCTTCTACACGGCCAAGCTGCTCACCGGAGGCCTGATGGCCCTGGCGGTCTCCGCCGTCGCCGCGGTCACCAGTTTCCTCCTCGCCCAGGCGACCATGGGCGACGAGAGCGTGTCCCTCACGGCCGACGGCGTGCTGCCCGCCCTGGCCGGGGCAGTGCTCTACGCGACCATGCTGAGCGTGTTCTCCATGGGCGTCGCCGTCCTCCTGCGCTCCTCCGCGATCACCATGGGCATCCTCGTGCCGCTCTTCTTCACGGTCTCGACGATCCTCACGAACATCCCGGGCGTCGGCAGGTTCGCCCAGTTCCTGCCCGACCAGGCCGGCGGGCTGGTGCTCTACCGGCACGCGCCCGACGAGTACGTGCTGAACGCGTGGTCCGGACTCGCGGTCCTCGCGGCGTGGACCGCGGCCGCGGCGATCGCCGGCTATCTGGCCCTGCGCCGCCGCGACGCCTGACCGCACCGGCGCGGTCCGTGCGCCCCGCGCATGCGGACCTTATGCGCAGCCGATGCGCGCTCTCCCTCGTCGGCGATGCGGGGGTCGAATGTCCGCCTCCCATGATCGGAGCAGGCGCCGAACGGCAGTTCGGCCCCCGCATCCACCACACAAGGGAGAACCTCCATGTACCAGGGTGACCTGTCCCTCATCGAGGAGATCGAAGAGCAGGACTTCGACGGCGTCGCTTACGGCGCGTGCACCACGAACACCTTCTCGCTGTCGGACGCGCTGGGCAACCACGGCGGCTGGTGCACCCTCACCAAGGAATGCCAGGCCAACTGCAACTGACCGTCACCGGCGCAGCGAGAGAGGCAGCTCCATGCAGAACGAGAAGGACATCCTCGGGGCGTACGACGAGGCCGAGCTCATCGAGCTGAGCGAGGCCGACGTCACCGGCGGCACGACGCCGGTCTCCATAGCGGTGACCGTGGCGGCCAGCGTCGCCTTCTGCCCGACCATCAAGTGCACCAGCGCCTGCTGACGAGCAGATCACTTCGAGCAACGGGGAAGGAACCATCATGCAGAACGAGAAGGACATTCTCGGGACGTACGACGAGGCCGAGCTCATCGAGCTGAGCGAGGCCGATGTCACCGGTGGCACGACGCCGGTGTCCATCGCGGTGACGGTGGCGGCCAGCGTCGCCTTCTGCCCGACCACCAAGTGCACCAGCGCCTGCTGAGTGCTCTGTAGGTCGGTGTAAGCGGGCGGGGCGGAATGGATCGAAACCCCCAAGGGTCCATTCCGCCCCGCCTTTTGGGGGCACTTCACATCGCGTGCAGAAGGACGGCAATGAGATCTGCGATCAACCTCTATCCGGAGTTCGACGACACGGAGATCGGTGAGACGATCACGCCGCTCGCGCCATTCGACGACCACGTTCTCGCCGTGGTCGCCGGTGAGCCGCGGGAGTCCGTCGCGGCATCCGCCCGGCCCGGCGTCGTCAAGGACTGGCTGTCGCGTCCGGAGGAATACCCGTTCCAGCACGTGATCAGGGCGATCGCGGCGGCTGCCGCGGACGGGGATCCGCTGGCCGCGTTCACCGGCCTGTTCGCCGACGTGGACGACGCGCTGGTCGAACTGCTCGCCAGGGCGGAGATCCGCGTCCGCGAGCTGTACACCCGTCCGCTGGTGGCGGCCGTCAACCACGCGCGCGAGCAGGGGCTCCTCGAAGGGGACAGCCCGCAGGAGCGCTACCGGTACTTCGTGGACGAGGCGACACGGGGTTCGTTCGCCGCCGCCGCGGGTCTCAGCTTTCCCGTGCTGCGGGACCTCACGCCGGTGGTGCTGGCCGGCACCGTCGACGCCGTCGTCGAACTCTGCTCCAGAGTGGCCGCCGACCGGGAGACGCTGCGTGACACCTTCGGTCTCGCGCCGGACGACCGGCTGGTCTCCTTCGGCGCACCCGAGGGCGACACCCACCACCACGGCCGGGCCGTCTGCATCCTCACTTTCGAGTCCGGCACCCGCCTGGCCTACAAACCGCGCGACGTGTCCTGCGAGGCCGCCTACCTCCGCCTCGCGGACGAACTCAACAAGGCCTTCGGCACCCGTCTCGTCGCCGCCCGGGCACTCGCCCGCGACGGCTACGGATACGTCGAGTACATCGAGGCCGAGGACGTCTCCGGCATCTCCGAGCGCTTCATGCGGGACAGCGGTGAACTGGCCGCCGTCCTCTACCTGCTGAACGCGCGTGACATGCACTTCGAGAACATCGTGCCGACCCGCCGCGGTCCCGTCCCGGTGGACCTCGAGACCCTGCTCCACCCGGAGCGGGTCCACGACGGGCCGGTCCCGGAAGCCGAGGGGAACGCGTACGCCACCATCGGACAGTCGGTCTACGGGGTGGGGATCCTGCCGCTGGTGATGGCCGGCAGGAAGAAGGACCGGGGCGGACACGTGGACCTCGGATTCCTCGGCGGGCCGGGGCGCGGCACGTCTCCGTTCAAGCAGATGAGTTTCGACGCGCCGTACACCGACGAGATCAGGCTCTCCCTCAAACCGCAGGCGGTGCAGGGCCGCAAAACCGTCGTCGGCGAGCGGACCGAGGAGGAGATCCTCCGCCTGGGCCGGGAGATGGCGGACGGCTTCACGCGCACGTACCGTGCGGTCCTCGCGGCACCCGGCACCTGGACCGCGCTGCTGCGCACGACCGCCGACGGCCTGCGGATCCGCTACGTCCACAACCCCACCGCGCTCTACTCCCAGACCCTGCGCATGACCACGGGGCCGAGCGCACTGGACGACCCGGCCACCTATCTCGCGCTCCTCAAGCGCATCGCCATCGCCAGCAAGACCTCGGCCCGGCCGCTGATCGTCTCCGAACTCCGGCAGCTCGCCGAGCGGGACGTCCCGTACTTCACCGTCGGCGCCACCGGAACGCGGATCTGCGACGGGGACGGCCGGGAGGTGGGCGCCGAGCTCAGCCACTCCCCGCTGGAACTCGCCCTCGGCAAGGCGGGCCGCCTCGGCGAGACCGATCTCGTACAGCAACTGCGGCTCATCCGGTCGGCGTTCACCGCCCAGTTCCCGGACAACCACCTGTCTCCCGCCCGGCACGCGGAAGCCCCCGCGGCGGCCGGCGACGCCGGCACCGGTGAACGCGAGGCCCTCGTCGCCCTCGCGCGGGAACTGTGCGACGGCCTGGTCGAGACCTCCCTGCCCGACCGCTTCGCGCACCTGCCCAGAACCTGGATCGGGCCGCTGGCGTCCGCGGAGGCGGACCGCCCCTGGCCGCCCGGCGTGCTCGGCTACGACCTCTACACGGGCCGGACCGGAATCGCCCTCACGCTCGGCGCCGCCGGACGCGTCCTGGACGACGACCGCTACCTGAACGTCTCGCGGCAGATCTTCTCGGCGACCGCCGACATCCTGGCCTCGCACCGCTACGAGTCCCGCAGCCTCCGCCAGGCCGGCTACGGCGGCTACACCGGCATGGCGGGCATCCTGTTCTGCCTCTCGGCGGCGGGCCGCCTGGCCGGCGAGGACGACTGGGTGCGCGCCGCCCGGGGAGCGGTGCCCCTGGTCCTCGAGCAGATCCGCGCCGAGCCGGCCGACGGGCTGCCGCTGGACGTCATCAGCGGCCTCGCGGGCGTGCTGAACTGTGTCACGGCCATCGCCGGCCCCGACGCGCCCGAAGCGGTCACCGAGGTGACGCTCCTCCTCGCCCGGGCCATCGGGTCGGACGGTGTCCAGGCCCGGTCGGTCCTGGACCAGTCGGGGTTCGCCCACGGCATCAGCGGGATCGTCCACGCCCTCGGCCGCGCCCACCCCCTGCTGCCGGCGGAACACAGGCCCCTGGTCGAGACGGTGCTGAGCGCACTCGTCGAGCGGCTCGACGTGTTCTTCGACCCGGACGAGCGGAACTGGGCGTCCCGTGCCTCGCAGACGGGAACCTTCGCGACCGGCTGGTGCCACGGCTCGACCAGCGTCGCCCTGGCCCTGGACACCTACGGGACCGTGCCCGGCGCCGAGGACGTCACGGCCTCGCGGGACCTGGCGATCAGCAACACGCTGCGTCTCGGGTTCGGCCGCAACCTGACCTGGTGCCACGGCGACCTGGGCAACCACGGCGCCCTGCGCTTCATCGCCGGCCCGGCCGGCACACCGCTGCACGCGCAAGTGCGCGAACAGGAACGCCGCTGGCTCCGGCCGGAGGTGTTCCGCCGCAAGACGGCCGACCCCGACAGCCGCTACGCGCACACCAACAGCCTCATGGTCGGCAGCGCCGGCCTGGCACTGCACCTGCTCAACCGGATCGAGCCGGACCTGCGCCTGTGCCCGCTCACCCTCACCGTGGGAGGGCGCTGACCATGACGACACCCCACCGGGAGAAGATCTCCACGGCACGCCGGGTACCGACCGTCACCCAGGTCACGCAGACGGAGTGCGGTCTGTGTTCGTGCGTCGCCCTGCTGCGGTACTACGGGCGCGCGGAGGAGATCGTCAGCGCCCGCGAGGTCATGGAGGCGGGACGGGACGGCCTGTCGGCCGGCCAGCTCGCGCAGTTCCTGGAGTCACGCGGCATGCGAGTCAAGCCGTACCGGGTCAGGAACGTGGCCGCCCTCGCGAACTTCACCTCACCGGTGATCCTCTACTGGGAGAACTACCACTTCGTCGTCCTGGAGAGCTTCGACGGCCGCACGGCCGTCGTCATGGATCCCGCCGTCGGACGGCGCCGGATCAGCCGCGAGGAACTGGAGAAGAGCTTCACCGAGATCGTCCTCACCGCCGAGCCGGGCGAGGGGTTCGAGAAGAAGCGCGCCAGGCCGTTCGCCGAATGGCGCAAGTTCCTGCTGCTCACGACGGACGCGAAGCGGCGCATAGGCCTGGTGGCCCTGCTGTCGCTCAGCGGCTACGGGACGGTGCTCGGCATCCCCGTCCTCACCCGCTGGGCCGTCGACCGGTACGCCCACTGGCAGGGACCCGGTGATTCGGCCGTCCTCCTGGGGGCCGTGCTGGCCGCCGCCCTGTGTTACTACGTGCTGCATCTGACGAGGGTCATGCTGCTGTCCTCGTTGATCGCCGTGCTCGGCAAGGACCTGATGAGCCAGACGTTCACGAGGCTCCTCAACCTGCCGTTCAAGTTCTTCACCACACGGCCGCCCGGTGAACTGATCTACCGGCTCAACAGCGTGACGTCGGTACGCGACCTGATCTCCTCCCGGATGGCCCAGGGCGTGCTCGACGTGGGCACACTGATCTGTGTCACGGTGTACCTGCTGGTCACGGAGTGGCGCCTGGGCCTGGTCGCCGTGGGCCTCTTCCTGCTCAACGCCCTGTACCTGATGAAGACGCGGTACCGGGTCACCGAGGCGGTCGACTCGGAGATCGCGTACCTCTCCAAGAGCCAGGGCACCCAGCTCGACGCCATCG
This sequence comes from Streptomyces sp. 1-11, assembly GCF_007176755.1. Lineage (GTDB taxonomy): Bacteria > Actinomycetota > Actinomycetes > Streptomycetales > Streptomycetaceae > Streptomyces. The sequence goes on along the minus strand of NZ_BJTV01000004.1, from coordinate 105,015 downwards.
TGTCGATCCCGGCCATCAAGATGGGCGGCTACGCCGAGGAGTTCCTGACCGGCTGGAACGAGACGTACAGCAACTCGCTGGACGCGATGAGGACGCGGATGCGTCTCCAGCAGGGCCGCATCGCCGGCCTGTCGACCACGACGCAGATGTTCGGGCCGCTGATCCTGCTGCTGTTCAGCCTCTACCTGGTCAGCCACGGAGGCATCTCCCTGGGGGCCGCCGTGTCGGTCCAGGCGATCTCCGCGACCTACTTCTCGCTGGCCAGTTCGGTGTTCCAGACCTACACCTCGTTCAACGAGGTGTCCCGGTACGTGTCCCGGCTGGCGGAGATCTCCGAAGAGGAACCCGAGGCGCCCGGTGGCACCAGGACCGAGCTCGCCTCCCCGTCCATCACCCTCAAGGACGTCAGTTTCCGGTTCACCAAGCACAGCGACCTGGTGGTCCGGGGCGTCTCGATGACGATCGGCGCGGGAGAACGCGTCGCCCTCGTCGGACCCTCGGGATCCGGCAAGAGCACCCTCGGCCGCATCATCTGCGGACTCTACGGGGCCACGAGCGGAACGATCGAGTTCGGCGGCCACGACCTCGAGAAGTACGACATGACCGCCCTGCGCCGCACCATCGGCTACATCCCCCAGGAGGTGCACATGCACAACCGCACCATCCTGGAGAACCTGACACTGGGCAAGGACCTGTCCGAGGAGTACGTCCGCGAGTTCTGCGACCGGCTGGGCATCCTCGACTTCGTCGACGACCTGCCCATGGGGTTCAACACCCTGGTCTCCGACATGGGAGCCAACTTCTCGGGCGGGCAACGCCAGCGGATCGCCATCGCCCGCGCCCTGCTGGGGAATCCGAAGATCCTGGTCATGGACGAGGCCACAGCGGCACTCGACAACATCAACGAACGCCGTGTCATGCGGGTCATCTCGGAGATCGGGGCGACACAGGTCGTGATAGCGCACCGTCTGGCCACCGTGAAGTCGGCCGACCGGATCTACGTCCTCGACAAGGGCACCATCACCGAAGCCGGAACCCACGAGGAACTCCTCGGCGAGGGCGACCTGTACGCCGACTTGTACGGTGACGGCCGGCGGGAGGAAACGCTGGTGGGGGGAGAGCGAGCGTGACCGGCCCACAGGTGGCAGTCGTCGACTTCCTGCCGTTCTACACGAACCGCGTACCCCGTCAGGCAGTCGTGGACCGACTGCGCGGCCCCCTGTCCCGGGTGTCCGCACCCGAGCACGCGCGGGAGCTGACCGACCAGATCTGGGAGGACCTCGTCACCACCGTGGAGGGACACTCCCTCCGGGTGCTGATAGCCGAGTTCCACGAGTTCCGGGGAGCCCAGGGGCTGCCCATGTCCACCGACAGCGACGAGGCGCTCCAGAAGTTCCGCCGGCACCTGGACGACCCGGTGAACTGCCAGGACATCCTGGCCCGTTACGAGGTGCTGCGCCGTCGGCTCACCGTGGTCCTGGACCATTTCCTCGACGCCTACGACGAGATGTTCACCGCCTTCCACCAGGACCGGCCGCGGCTCGCGGCGGCCGGGCTGCTGGCCGACGGGAACGACACGCTCGCCTCCCTGATCACCACGGGCGGGGACCCCCACAACGACAACCGGCGCGTCGTGGGCGTGCGCCTCGCCGGCGGCGGAAGGCTGGTCTTCAAGCCGCGCACCCTGGTGGCCGACGACTTCGTCCGCGACCTGTACGCCGCGGCCGAGCCGTACCTCGTCCATTCCCTCGACGGATGCGTGCCGGCGTCGCTGTCCGTGGGCGAGCACGGATGGCAGCGGTTCGTCACCCCCGGCGCCATGACCGCGCCGGACCAGCCGGCCCGGTACTTCTACCGCTTCGGGGCGCTGTGCGCGCTCTTCGGCGCCATCGGCGCGTCCGACCTCCACGACGAGAACCTGCTGGCCGCCGGGGAGCACCCGTGCGTCATCGACACGGAGATGATGCTGCGGCCGGGCGCCGGCTCCGGGGACGACTCGCTCGAACACCGGCTGATCAAGCACGTCGAGGCCTCCGTGGCCTCCACCATGCTGGTCCCGAACGTCCGCCCCGAATCGCCGATCGACGTGATCCTGGCGGGCGTCGGCGTCGGCGGCGAGCAGGTGTCCGGGAAGCTGAAGAAGACCGTGATCCAGGACGGCGGCACGGACGCCGTCCGCCTGCGCTGGGAACCGGTCGTGTACCGGCACAAGGAGAACGTGCCGCGACTCGGCGAGGAGGGGCTGCCGGCCGTGCGGTACTACGGCGACATCCTCGCCGGATACACCGACGCCCTGGGAGCCGTCCGGCAGCGCGAGGCGATCGAGGGCGTTCTCGACCGGTACGCCGACCTGCCCGTACGCTGCCTGATCCGCTCGACGATGGTGTACGGCCGCTTCCTCGACGCGGCCACGCAACCCAAGTACCTGCGCGACACCGGTGAGACCGAGCGTCTCCTCGGACTGCTGAAGGGCTTCCCCCGGCATCTGAGCGACGAGGCGCGCGCGTTCGCGGGCGAGGCCGAGCGCATCGCGCTGGACACCGGGAACGTGCCCTACTTCACGGCGCGGGCCGGTTCCACCGAGCTGGCCACGAACACCTCCCGGCAGGACCGGGCCCACCCGTCGTCACCGGCGGACTTCGCCCGCGCGGGCCTCGCGCTCCACGCCGGGCAGAGCGACGCCTACCACCGGTTCGTCCTGGAGGAGTGCTTCGGCGAACTCGCCGAGGCGGCGCCGGACGTCATGTCCCGGCACAGCGTCTTCGCCCCGGTCCTGCACACCGCGGCGGACGAGGCGTGGTGGCCTCTGGTGGCCCGCACGCTCCAGGACGTGCGGGTGACTCACCAGGGCGAGGACGGTGCGCAGTGCGGCTGGATCGGCGGGGTGGGACCCGACCGCGGGGTCCCCACCGTGGTCCCGGGAAACCTCCTGTCGTTCCACGACAGCGGGGGGATGGTCACCTTCCTCGAGGACGCCGCGCGGCACGACCCGGAACTGGCGGAGCTGCACCTGAGTGCCGACCGCGGCCTGAGCGCGCTTCTCGAGACGTACGGGGAGGCGCTGCTGCGGGCCCCGGAGAGCGTGTTCACCGGTGCGGCCTCGCTGCTGCTCACCCGGCCGCGCCGGCAGGACCGCGGCTGGACGTCCCGGTTGCTGGAGCGCATCCCGGAGCGGATCAGGGCCGGCACCCTGGAGAAGGACCTGGCCAACGGTCCCGCCGGCCTCCTCATGGCCGTGCTGGCCCGTCTCGAAGCGGGTCAGGAGCCCCTGATGGACGAGGACCGGCTCACCGAGCTGTGCGATCTGGTGCTCGCCCAGGCCGGTACGACGCTGGACCGCGCCTGGTTCGACGTCGCCCACGGCGACCTCGGCATGCGGTGGGCCGTGTCCCGGATCGGCCGGTACCGGAATGACCCGGCCCTGACCGGCGCGGCCGCGGACTGGCTGACGGAACGCCTGGCCCACGGGGAGCTGCCGCCGGTGCCCGGCTGGTGCAACGGCAGCGCCGGGCTGCTGCTGGTCGCGGCGGAGATCCTCGCGTCGGCGGACCGGCCCTGTACGCTCGCCGGCGGCCGCCTCGCCGAACTGGCGGACCGTGCGACGTCGTTGCGGGAGGGGAAGCCGGTGGACCTGTCGGTCTGCCACGGCTCCAGCGGCGTGATCCAGTCGCTGATCGCGGCGAGCGGACTCTGCGAGGACCCGTCCCTGCTCGACCGGGCGGCCGACTACCGGGGGCGTGTGGCGAGTGCGGCCCGTGAGCAGGGGTTCAACACCGGCTGTCCGGGGAGGACTTCGCTGCTGGGCTACATGTTCGGCTGGTCGGGCATCGGTCATACCGACCTCCTGCTGAACAGGGCGCTGGACGGCCCGGCCCCGGCCTTCGTGCCGGTCGCGTTGACCGCCTCCCGCGTGCCGGGAGCGCCGTCGCCGCGGCCGCGTGGCGCGAGCGCCCTGACGGAAGTCCCGCGGTGACCACAGACAAGGAAGAACCAGTTATGAGCGAGAAGAAGCAGAGCGGCATGGCGCCGTCGTTCCCCCTGTTCGTCGGGGCGATCATCGCGGCCGTGGCCTTCAGCCAGGACAACCGGGGCGGTGCCGTCCTGGGTCTGGTGGCCGGAGCCGTCATCTCCCTGATCGTGTCGGTACGTCGGCGGAAGCGGTAGCGCACGATGAAGTACTCGATATTGCTGCCGGTGGTGCCGGCCCGCCCCGAACAGGCGGTGCTGTTCGCGAACCTCGTGCAGTGGACCGCCGCCGAGCGTCTGTGGCAGGGGCAGTCGCTGGTCCTCGACTCCCACCACCTCGCCACCTGGCTCGCCGGGATCGGAGTGCGCGTCCCGATGGGCTTCGGGGTCTCCCTGATGCCGATGCGGTCGCCCTACCAGGCGGCGTTCGAGGCGCGCTCGGTCGCACTCGCCACCGGGCACTCCGTGGTGGCCGGGTTCGGGCCGGGGCCCGTCTCCTTCCAGAGCGCTCTGATGGGACGGCCGTACGCCAGTCAGCTGCGGGCCTGCCGGGAGTACGCGACGATCGTGCGCGCCCTGGTGTCGGGCGACGACGCCATGGTCGAGGGCGAGTACTTCTCGGTGGCCGCCCGGCTGCCGAAGCGTCCGGCGCCGCCGGTGGAGGTGGGCCTCGGGGTGCTGCGCCCGAGGATGGCGGCGCTCGCGGGCGAGGTGGCCGACCGGGCCGTCACCTGGCTCCTGCCCGCCCGGTACCTGGCCGAGACGCTGGTCCCGGCGATGCACGGCGCCGACCGCAAGCTCGACGAGCCCGTGCGCACCACGGCCATCGTGCCGCTGGCGGTCGCCCGGGAGGGCCGTGACGTCACCGCCCTGGTCGAAGCGACCTGCGGGAACCATCTGAAGGCCCCCCACTACCAGGACGCGCTCCGCAAGGCCGGAATCGCCGTGTCCGACGAGGGCGACGCGAAGGACGCCGCGCGGGTCGCGGACGCGGGTGCCTTCCTGTACGGCACCGTGGACCAGATCCGCGACCGGCTCGCCGAGTTCGCCGCCGCGGGGGTGGACGAGGTGGTCCTCAACACGATCGGTGTCGCGCAGACGCACGGACCGAAAGCGGCCGCCCAGGACCTCCTGCAGATCCTCGGCAGCACGTCGGGCGCGTCCGCGGCCGTCGTCGGACCGGCCTGACGCGCGGCCGGCCGGGCGGCGCCCCGCTCGCCCGGCGTGGCCCGGGGGCGCCGTCCTCCGGGCCCGGGACGCGCGACCGAGCGCGCGTCACCTTCCATGCCTGATCACACGATTGTCCGTCAGCAGAGAGGGCGAAGCACATGTCCCGCACCGAGAACGTCGATGTCGTCGTCGTGGGAGGGGGCCCGGCCGGAGCCACGGCCGGAAGCCTGCTCGCCAAAGCCGGCCACACGGTACTCGTCCTGGAACGGGAGACCTTCCCCCGGTACCACATCGGGGAGTCCATGGTGTCCGGCATGGCGCCGCTCATGGAGGAACTCGGCCTCGTGGACGAGCTGGACGCGCGCTTCCGGCACAAGAGCGGTATCACCCTGCGGTGGGGCAGGGACCCCGAGCCGTGGCGCAGCGACTTCTCCGCGGCCTTCTCCTCGACCGGCAGCCACTTCACCCACGCCTGGCACGTCAGGCGGAGCGAGTTCGACGAGCTGATGCTCGACAACGCCCGCAAGCTCGGCGCCATGGTGCACGAGGCCGCCCAGGTCACGGAGATCCTCCGGGACGAGACCGGCAGAGTGACCGGGGTGGGCTACACGCAGGACGGGGAGACCCACCGGGCCAACGCCCGCTTCGTGGTGGACGCCTCCGGCCAGGGCCGGGTGCTGACCCGTCAGCTGACCCGCACCAACTGGCAGGACGACCTGCGCAACGTGGCGGTGTGGACCTACTTCGACGCCTTCACGCCCATCGCGGACAAGGACGACATCCTCGTCGAGGCCATCCAGGGCGGTGGCTGGGTATGGGGCATCCCGCTCTCCGACACCGAGCTGAGCATGGGTTACGTGCTGTCCGCCGAGCAGCTCGCCGAACGGACCCGTGGCGGTCGTACCCAGCGGGACGTCTTCCTCGACTGCCTGAAGGACAGCCACGTCGCGCGGACGATGGTCGACGTGGACGCCGTCGGTGAACTGCGCACCACACGCGACTGGTCCCATGTGTGCGACACGTTCCACGGCCCGGGCTGGGTCGCGGTGGGAGACGCCGCCGCGTTCATCGACCCCCTGTTCTCCTCCGGGGTGTGGCTGGGCACCTCCGGGGCCTGGCTGGCCGCCCGGGCGCTCGGCGCCGCGCTGGAGGACGAGGGCCAGGAGGAGCGGGCCCTGGAGCGGTTCGACGCCCTCTACCGCCAGCTGTTCAAGGACATCCTGGCCTACGTGCGCTTCTTCATGGACCCGACCCGGCTGCGCGAGGAGTACGAGGAGCGGGCCCGGGAGATCGGGAACATGGTCATGCAGAGCTCGCGTGTCGGCTTCGTCTCGATGATCTCCGGCGTGAACGCCGTCGCGGACGTGGTGGACTTCGACCCGATGAGCGTGGAGGACGTCGAGGGCGTCATGCAGGAGTGGGACGAGCAGGCCACCGCGAGCCAGGAAGCCGGTGAGGACGACGGCCGGCGTTCGCGTGCGCTGCAGGTGGACGCGTCCTAGACCGTGTCCGTGAGGTCGCGTCGTCCGCACGCCGTGCGGGCGTCGCGGCGTCCGGCCCGTGCCCGGGGTCCCGGCCGAAGGCCCGGGGGAGTGCCGGCCGGCCGCCCTCGCACAGGCCGCCCTCGCACCGTGCGGGCTCGGGCTTCCGGCCGGCGCGGCGAGCGGGCGTGCCGGCCGGCGCGGCACGGGCGCGTTCGCGGACACGGCCCAGGAGGCCGTCCGGTGCTCTGACCGCCCCGGCGCCGGCGCGCGGCGCCGCGCTCACCGTCCCATGGAAGGATCCGCTTTGTCCCGAGGAGTCCGCCGGCCCGCATCGGTGGCCACCACCGCGCCCGCGGCCGAGTCGCCGTGGGCCGTGACCGCACAGGCCGAGGCGGGTGCCGGCCTTCCCGCGGAACCGCTGGTGTCGGACTTCACCTGGCCGATTCCGCCGGGCGACAGACCCCCGCTCCGTCCGGTGCGTCAGATCCACTGCCGGCGAGCCGCCTGCACACCTGCCGCGAAGCGGCTGGAGACGCCGAGCCGCTCCATCAGCCCGGCCAGTTTCCGGCGCTCCGTGCGCACGCTGATGCCCAGCGAGCGGGCCACCGCGCTGTCGGTGAGACCTTCGGCCAGCAACTCGAGCAGCTTGCGTTCCTGAGGTGTGATCTCGCAGGGCTCCGTCTCGCCGGAGCCGGCTGGCTGGGAGAACGAGTTGGCATGGTCCCAGTACGCCTCGAACAGCGCCCGCATGGCCAGCACCACCGGCCGGCTCCTGAAGAGCAGCGTCGTGCCGGAGACCTGCCCGGGCAGCCCGCTGACCACGGCGGCCGTCGTGTCCACGATCAGCAGGCGCATCGGCAGGGAGGGGGTGGTGCGCACCTCGCAGTCGTGCTCGACCATCCACTGGGCGTGCGACCGGGTGACGCGATCACGCATGATACTGTCGATGTAGATAGAGCGAAAACGCACGCCTCTGGCGATGGCGCGCTCGTTGAGGAGCCGTGAGGCTTCCACCGACTCCTCGGTCAGTCCCCCCGCGGGATGGAAGGCCAGACTCTCCTGCTGACAGGACTCCGCCAGGGCCTCGATACGCGTACGGATGTCATCGATGCGATGCAGCCGCTCGATGCCGTCGACCTGGGCTGATCTCACGGCGGCGGCGTATTCGGCGGCCAGAGCGTCGAGCACCGTCGTGTTGTGCTTGATGCGGTGTTCCCGCCACGCGAGCTCCTCCTGCTCCCGCTCGAGCAGGACTCTTATCCCGCGCAACGGGTCCACGGCTCTCAGCCCGCCCGGCGAGTCCTCGGAAGGGGCCAGCAGCGACAGGTCGACGAGCCGTGTTATGGCCGCCTTCACGCTGCCGTCGTCGCTGCTCGTCAGCCGGGCCAGCTCGTGTGCCTCCTGTTCGTTGTGGAACAGGAACGCGCGATACACCCGTAGTGTTTCCTGGTCAAGTGCCAGCACCTCGGTCAAGTGCTTCCCCCTTTTACGGCCACCCTGTGAACTAGCCCGCGTCGACCACGCGCCCTGAAGCGGGGGCGCCGGTCTGTGCGTTTCTGGTGATGCTCCTGTCAACAGTCTGCATGATCGGCATGGTAGCGACTGATGACGTCCGATGCGGCTTGCGGACGACTCGTCACTTCGGTACCCCGTCGCCCGCGAGGATCACAGGAGTCGGTCGAAAGGGACTTCACCGACCGGCATCCGTCGCGAGCGGGCGCTGGTTCGTCCCGTCATGTCCTGGCTGCATGTGGCAACTGGCTGCCCGGCAATTTCCTGACAGATCTCGGATGCGCACGGGCGGGTTTCCGAATGGTTTCCTCTCCTCGGTCGCTGTTGCCGCCGGGGTAAGGCGAAGCGGCCGTGGCAAAGGGGACACCACCGGCCCAATGCCCTTCAACGTCCTTTGCGGACATATGAATTGGAGGCGAGGCATGTTCCTGGCGGTCACGCTCGCCACGGCCTTCACTCCTGCTCGCCGCGGACACCGCGCCTGCCCGCGCCGGTCCGCACCATGGCCGGCCAGGCCGCCGGGGCCCGCGCCGCCGGACTCCGCGCGGTACGCGTCACGGGCAAGCTGAACAGATCGTCACATTGAGCAAATAATGGGGGACAATTATGACGTCGACCGTGAGTCGCCGCTTCGTATTACTGACGTTTTTTCCCGAGAAGAAGGTGTTGTTCACAGCCCTGTGCTGTCCGCTCCCGTGAAAGGAGTGGGTGGCACCGTGCTGTTCAGAATCCTGGGACACCTGCGATTTCAGGAAGAGGTCGAGGTTCGTTCCCCCATGCGGCGGGCGATTCTCACGGCTCTGCTCCTGCGGTCCGGTCACCCCATCGGAATGACGGAACTGGCCGAACTGCTGTGGGACGATCCGCCCTCGTCGGCCAAGGCGAACATTCGCAGTCACTTCACCGGACTGCGGCGCGATCTCGACCGGGCCACGCCGGGACTGAGCGACAGGATCAAGACATCCCGCGGCAGTCAGAGCGGCTACCGGGTCGAGGCCGGGCCGGACGAGGTGGACCTGCCCATGTTCGTCCAGGCCTCCCGGCAGGGCCGCAACCACCTGGCGCGGGGCGAGGTCGACCGGGCCATCGCCGTACTCGAGGACGCGCTGGCCCTCTGGCGCGGCCCGTTCGGGCAGGATCTGCCGATGACGCGCTGGTTCGACGCGCACGCGACGGGACTGCGCAACGGGCGCCTCGACACGTACGAGGACCTCTTCACCGCGCTGCTCATCGCGGGCCGGACCGAGATGCTGTCCTACCGCATCGAGACGATCATCGCGGAAGCGCCGTACCGGCAACGTCTGTGGGAGCTCCTGGCAGCGGTGTACTGCGTCCAGGGCGACTCGGCAGGCGCCTTGAGCGTCCTCAGGCGCTGCAGGACGGTCCTCGTCGAGGACCTGGGCCTCGACGTGCCCCCGAGCGTCGAGGCCATCAGAGGCGCGGCGCTCACCTGGGACGGCGACGAGGCCCTGCGGCTGGTCGTACGCGCCGCCTCGTGCCGGGCTCAGGCCCCCTGGGGTGAAGCCGCCCCGGGACGCGAGCGAGGCCGGCCGCTTCCGGCCGTGCCGGCCCCCCGGCTCTCCGTCCAGGAGGCGACCGGGTGAGGCCTACGACCACGGCCGGTCCGCCCCCCGGCACCCCGTCCACCGACTTCCCAACGCAACCGGCCGGTCCCGCGCCGACGGTGAACCACGGAGGAGCCATGGAATCCCCCACAGACCTCTCGGCCGCTGTGGACGACTTCGTCTCCACCCTGACGGCCGGCGACTTCCTGACGCGGGTCTACCACCGGGAACATCGCGTGTTCCCCGGTGCCGCGGAGCCGATCAGGAGCCTCTTCGGCTGGGACGACCTCAACGAGATTCTGGAGACGCACCCCCTCAGATCCCCGCAGATGCGGTTGTCCCGGGACGGCAGACAGCTCCCCGAGGCCTCGTACATGGAGGCACGCGCCGCCCGGCGCGGGCGCCGCCGGGTCCGCGTCGATCCGGTGCGGCTGCGAGCGGCACTGAGCGCGGGCCACACGCTCGCGATGCGGTACGCGGACGAGATCCACCCCGGACTGTCGCAGCTCTCCGAGGCCTTCGAACGCAGGCTGCTCAGCGACTTCGAGTTCAACCTGTATGCCTCCTGGGCGCCCACCGGCGGCTTCAACGCCCACTGGGACAACCACGACGTGTTCGCCATCCAGCTCCAGGGCAGGAAGCGGTGGCGCATCTTCGGGCGCAACGAGTTCTCCATGCACCCGAGGGACTCGGAGATGGGCACGCCACCGGCCGAGGCCGTCGACGACCTGGTGCTCTCGCCCGGGGACGTCCTCTTCCTGCCGCGGGGCTACTGGCACGACCCGGTGACCGAGGAGGGCCCCTCCCTGCACATCACCGGCTCGATCCCCTGCACCACAGGCCTGGACCTCGTCCGCTGGCTGCTGGACCAGCTCCGCGAGGACGAGGCCATGTGCGCCGAACTGCTGCGCTTCGGCGGCCCGGAGGGCCCGCGGGAGGTGCTGGGGAAGGTGCGGGAGCGGCTGAACGCGGCGTTCGAGGAGGAGGACCTGCTGAAGCGGTTCTTCGCCGCCCGGGACGGCGCACAGTTCGGCAGGTTCCGACTGGGCCTCCCGGACGTCGGGCCCACCGCCCCCTGAGCGGGCAGGTCCTCCGGCAGGGCCCTGACAGGGGCCGGCGCGACGCGGCGAAGGGGTGGCCGGGCACGGTCGGCCCCGGAACCCGCGCCCGGCCCCGGGGTTCCGGCGGCGCCGCTTCGCCGGCGGCCGCCGGAATCCCCCGGCGGACAAGGGCGCCTGACCTCGGGTTCGTGAGCCAGGCGCTTTTACCCGTCAGGCTGCGACGAGCTCCTGCTCGCGAGCCGGCGTCTGGACCGCGGGCTTCTTCTTGTTCGGCAGCGAGAGCCGGACGACCTTGCGCCACGCGGAGAACACCTGCTTGGGCAGCGGCCCGGTGACGTACTCCAGCTCGTACTTCTCGAACAGCGCGCGCACCTTCACCGCGACCTCGGCGTACCGGTTGCTCGGCAGGTCCGGGAACAGGTGGTGCTCGATCTGGTGCGACAGGTTGCCGGTCATGAAGTGCATGGCCCTGCTGCCGCTGATGTTCGCCGAGCCCATCATCTGGCGCAGGTACCACTGGCCGCGCGTCTCGTCCTCGATCGACCGGCGCTCGAAGACCTGTACGCCCTCGGGGAAGTGCCCGCACATGATCACGGAGTGGGACCAGACGTTGCGGACCAGGTTCGCGGTGAACGTGGCGGCGAGCGTCGTGAGGAACGACGGGCCCGACAGCAGCGGGTGGATCACGTAGTCCTTGAGCACCTGCTTGCGGATCTTGCGGCCCACGGCCTTCGCCCGCGCGCGGAACTCGGGGTTCCTGCGGCGGCGCTCGCTCAGGTTCTTGCCGAGCTCCAGGTCGTACGCCGCGATGCCGTACTCGAAGAAGCAGGCGTTGACGAAGTTCCACAGCGGCTGACCGAGGTGGAACGGGTGCCACTCCTGGTCCTCGTCGACGCGCATGATGCCGTAGCCGAGGTCGTTGTCCTTGCCGATCACGTTGGTGTACGTGTGGTGCAGCTCGTTGTGCGAGTGCTTCCACTGGTCGGACGGCGAGACGTGGTCCCATTCCCAGGTGGTGGAGTGGATCTTCGGGTCCCGCATCCAGTCCCACTGGCCGTGCAGGATGTTGTGGCCGATCTCCATGTTGTCCATGATCTTCGCCACGGACAGTCCGGCGGTGCCGAGCAGCCACGCGGGCGGGAAGAACGAGAACAGCAGCACACCCCTGCTGACCAGTTCGAGCTTGCGCTGCGCCGCGACGACCTTACGAATGTAGGCGGCGTCCTTCTCGCCGCGGCCGGCGATCACCTCGTCGCGGATCGCGTCCAGCTCGCGGCCGAGCTCCTCGATCTGCTCCGCGGTCAGGTGGGCGGTGGGGTCGATGGCGGTCAAGGTGTTCCTACCGTTCGATGTCGCAGGGGCCCGCGGCGGCGGACACGCAGGTCTGGATGAGGACGCCCGGTTCGGCCTCGGTGATCTCGCCGGTGCGCAGGTCGCGTACGGCGCCCGCCTTGAGCGGCGTGACGCAGCCGAAGCAGATGCCCATGCGGCACCCGGAGGGCATGAGCACGCCGGCCTCTTCACCGACGTCCAGCAACGGCGTGGCGCCGTCCGCGTCGACGGTCTTGCCCGTGGTGCTGAACGTGACCTCGCCACCGTCGCCGGCCACGACGATGCCGGGGCGGAAGCGCTCGGTGTGCAGGCGCTCCTGTACGCCGTGCTCGGTCCAGTGCGCTTCGGCGGCGTCCAGCAGGCCCGCGGGCCCGCAGGCCCAGGTCTCGCGCTCGGCCCAGTCGGGCACGAGCTCGTCGAGACGGGCGATGTCGAGCATGCCGTCCGTCTCGGTGTGCACCTCGGTGAGCCGCAGCTTCTTGTCCGCGACCAGGTCGTGCAGATCGCCTCGGAAGATCACGTCGTGCGGCCGCGGCGCGCAGTGGACCATGACGACGTCGTCGAACTCGGTGTCGCGCAGCATGCCCATCACCGGCGTGATGCCGCTGCCGGCCGTCAGGTAGAGCACCTTGGCCGGCTTGGCCTGCGGCAGCACGAAGTCACCGGTCGCCTGGTCGAGCTGGATCAGCGTGCCCGGTTTCGCCCTGCGGACCAGGTGGTTGCTGACCTTGCCGTCGGGGATCGCCTTCACGGTGATCGTGACGCGGCCGTCCTGGCGGTTCGTCGGCGAGGTGAGGGAGTAGGCACGCCACAGGCGCACCCCGTCGACGTCGACCCCGATCCGCACGTACTGACCGGCTGTGTGGCCGCGCCAGCCCCGTCCCGGTCTGATCACGATGGTCGCGGCGTCGGCCGTCTCGGGGCGCACGGCCTCGATGCGCCCCCGCAGGTCGGCGCCCGCGCGCAGCGGGCTGACCAGGTCGAGGTAGTCCGACGGCAGCAGCGGCGTCGTGACCATCTCCAGCAGTTTCCACGCCCTGCTGCGGAGGGTTGCACTCGTCATGACTCCAGCTTGCTGCGCCTCAGGGCGTAAAGTCCTGACCGTAGGACGTGAATCTGGTGGGTGAAATTGTTCGCAGGGAATAAAAACGTGAGTCGTGTAACCCAGAGGGCCAGCGAACTGGCCCTGGATGAGACGACGGTCACCGCACTGAGGGCCGCGCTGAAGACCACCGCCGACGAGGTGGTCCAGGCGATCATCGACGAAGTCCCCTCCTACGCCAACGCCCTGTCGGGCCACATGGGCGCCACCATCCGCCGAGCCGTTCGCACCGCCCTGGGACACTACCTGGACCTCGCGAGCGGAAACGCCACGGGCGGTGACGGCGGTGACGCGGCCTACGAGCTGGGCCGCGGCGAGGTGCGCGACGGCCGTTCGATGGACGCCCTGCTCAGTGCCTACCGCGTCGGTGCCCGCGTGGCCTGGCGATGCCTGGCAGCGGGCGCCGTGCCCGCAGGTCTGCCCGCCGCCGAGGTCGCCAAGTTCGCCGAGCTGACCTTCGCCTACATCGACGAGCTCTCCGCCGCGAGCGCCGCGGGCCACGCCGACGAACTGGCCGCCAGGGGCAGGGCCCACGAGCGCCACCTGGAACACCTGGCCCGCGACCTCCTCGCCGGCGCGAGCCCGGACGTCCTGCTGGCCTCCGCTCAACGGGCCGGATGGCAGCCTCCGGTTACGCTGACGGCGGTCCTGCTGCCCGCCGCCCAGGCCCGGCCCGCCTACCGCACACTCGACCCGAGCACCCTCGTCCTCGACGATCTGCCGGACGCCACCGGTGTGCTGCTCGTCCCCGATGCCGACCGATCACATCTCTTGCGGCAGCTGACCGACCGCACCGCCGTGGTCGGCCCGGCCCGGCCATGGACTCGTGCGTCATCCTCGTACGCACGAGCCGCACGCGCGCGCTCCCTCTCCTCCGATATCCGCGACACCGAGGACCACCTGCCCGAGCTGGTGCTGAGCGCCGACGTGGACGCGTTCGCAGACCTGCGTGCCCGAGCCCTCGCGCCGTTGCGCACCTTGCCTGTCGCGACCGCACGGCGGCTGGAGGAGACGCTGCGGGCGTGGCTGCTGCACCAGGGCAGGCGGGACGAGGTGGCGGCGGCGTTGTTCGTCCATCCCCAGACAGTCCGGTACCGGATGTCGCAGCTGCGGGAGCTGTTTCCGGATCTCGCATCGCCACACCGGGTCCTTGAACTGACGCTGGCGGTCGGTCTTCGGGCCAGTTGACGCGTAAACGCGTCACCGCCCGCAGTTGTCGACGACGCGGGCCGTCCCTGCGTCCCGTACCTCGCGACCGGCCGGGCTCGCTCCGGAGCGTAGGCGAAGGTCGATTGGGCGATTCCGATCGGTACCGTACAGTTCACCGTACCGACGCGGGGTGGAGCAGCTCGGTAGCTCGCTGGGCTCATAACCCAGAGGTCGCAGGTTCAAATCCTGTCCCCGCTACTCGAAAGTGAAGGCCCGGCATCCGCCGGGCCTTCACTGCGTGGGTCTCGTGCGCTTCGGCGTCGGGGCGGGGTGCCGGAACGGCCGGCACGGCGGTGTCGTCGTCCATCTAGGTGCCGAAGGCGTCGAGGGGGCTGCAGCGCACTCGCCCAGCACGCGCCGGCACCGTCGAACCCCCGCCGGACGACGTCCGCGGGATCTGCCGGTCACCCGGCAGACACGGACGGTTCACCGGGCAGGCATGGGTAACCCGGCAGATGGCTTCCACCGGGTGCGCAGAGCACCGGTCGGCGGCGGCCCGGAGCCACCCGCGCTGGAGGAACCTCGTGAACGGCGAATCGACCATCCCATCCTGCGAGACGCGCTTCCCCGCAGTCACGGCGAGTATCACCGCAGCCCGGCACTGGGTCCGCGACTGCGTGGACGGTTTTGGCGGCCCGCTGCGCCGGCACCGGATGATCGAGACCGCCGAACTGCTCGCCTCGGAACTGATCACCAATGCCATCCGTCACGGCTCCGGCCCGCCCCTGATCCAGCTCACCTGGAACGGTCGGTGTCTGCGCATAGCCGTCAGCGATTCCAGCGACCGCTGGCCCCGCAAGTGCGCCACCGCGAACACCGAGCCCGGCGGTTTCGGCATCCAACTCCTCGACCGACTCGCCCGACGCTGGGGCGTCACCCCTGGTCACCCCGGCAAAACGGTCTGGGCCGAACTCGGCCTCGACTCCTGAACGCGGTGCGGAGCCGACCACCAACGGCGTCGTCCACGGCACCGGCTCGGGCACGCTGCGGATCCGGGCCGAGAGTGAGCGGATCGTCACCTGGGAGGGCAAGACCCGACGCGAGATCATCCGGTGCCTCGAGCGATACGCCGCCCGCGAGGTCTTCAACCTGGTCAGGCCGGTTTCCCGCACCCCTGCGTTATAGGGGCGTCGGTGATAGAGGGAGGCCCGCTGGGAGCATGCTGGCCGGGCCTCTGACCTGAGGCTCGAGGCTAATCCCCGCTGGAGAACTCCGGTGGGGATTAGCCTCGAACTCGACTGTCCCTGAGCGCATGACGCGCTCGGCTCCTCATGCAATTAGCTTTCGGGCGATGCGCTCGGGGACGCTGGAGTTGCAATCGCAGCCAGCGAGACGGGGTCCGTGAGGCGACGCTGCCATCGTCTGGGCCGACTTCGCCCATGCCGGACAGCTCGTGACCTGGGCGAAAACCTACCTGAACCCGACGATCAAGACAATCAGCCGATCGAAGGACGCCTCCGGATTGGTCATTCTGCCCCGGCGTTGGGCCGTCGAACGCTCCCGCTGCCTGGATCATGCACGCCCGTCGGCATGCTCGCGACTACGAACGGCTCGTCCAGGCACTCGGAAGCGCTCAGGAGTCTGTGCCACCGCATTCCCGTGATTACTGCTCCAGCGGGAGGCGTAATGGTCGTGAATTTCTGTTCCTGCCGGTGATCCTTGATGTGCAGGAAACCCAACGCCTCGAGCTGCCGTGCACGGCGCAGCGGACCGACGTCCAGTGGACGCATCGCGCCAGAGGAGATGAGGTCAGCGACCTTGTCCTTGGCAGCAGAGTCGTCACCGGCGATCAGCACGTCGAGCGGGAAGCCGTGGCCTTCACCCGGCGAGAGCAGCCCGGCGAACGTGGTGTTGAACGCCTTGACGACGATCGCGTCCGTGCCGACGATCTGCCACCCCGCTTTCTCAGCCAGCACATCCGCACCGCAGCCACAGCGACGATGTCAGCCGGGTGAGGCGAGGGGACGGGCTCACTCGCGGACTGCACGGAGGTCGCGACACGGCGGTCGCGGCGCTTGATCAGCCGGCCTCTCGGCCCCGGAGACTGCCGGGTCAGGATGCGCCCGCCAGAGCCTGCGCACCGCCTCCGGCTTCTGCGATGCGGCGGGCGCCGTCCGGTCCGAGCCGCCGCCACGGCTGAGGTGCAGACCGATCGCCGACGCCGCCAGGCTCAGCACGGCGGCTGCGCACCGGGCGATCCGGGAGTCGCGACGTGAGGTGGCATCGATGTGGGAGCCGACCACCGCGACGAGAACGGTGATGTCTACCGCGGCGGAGATCCGGCGGCCTGCCCGGGGACGTCGCACGATGCGGTGGAGCGGCGCGCAGGAGCCAGGCGCAGTCTGGATACTGGAGGTGGGTTGCCGTGGCGCACAACGAAGCCATTTCGGCCGTCGAGGGTGCGGCAGTACTGGAAGCTCTGTTCCACCAATCCCCGGCCGGCCTGATGCTCCTGGACACGGAATTGCGGATCCTATGGATCAACGTCAACACGCCGGTCCTGAAAACGGGCACCCCTGAAGAGATCACAGGCCGGCACTTCACCGACGTATGTGACCTTTCCGCGCCCGGTGAGGTCGAGACGATGCTGCACGGCGTGCTGGAGAGCGGCGCGCCCGCTCGGGGGCGGCGATTGGGGGTGCGTCCGAAGGGCGCGCCGGGGCCGGAGTACCGGTTCTCCGTCTCGGCATTTCGTCTTGAGGACGCGCAGGGCAGGATCCTGGGAGTGCTGACGGAGATACTTGGTGTCACCGAATACGAAAAAGTACGCGCCCGTCTGCGCCTTCTCGACTCGGTGCGCGATCGCGTGGGACAGACCCTAGACGTTGTGGCCACTTGCGAGGATTTGGTGCAGGCGGTGGTGCCGGACCTCGCCGACATCGCCGTGGTGGAAGTGGTGGAGGCAGTGGTGCGTGGCGAGGAACCTCCGCCGAGTCCCCTCGGACGGGAGGTGCCGCTGCGCCGTGCCGCCTTCGCTCGCAGTGGCGGCGAGAACCAGGGCCAGGCACATCCGGTGGGGGACGTGCGTGCTCTGCCGTTCCCGACGCCCTACGCCCAGACGCTGACCGACCTCAAGCCGCGCCTCGTCGCCCTGGGTCCCGAAACACCTTGGCTGGCGGCCGTCCCGCAGCGCGCCGAGGCGATCCGCGCCTCAGGCGTCCAGAGCCTTGTTACCACACCCCTGACCCTGCGGGGAAAGGTGCTGGGACTGATGAGCCTCTACCGCACCGACCAGGGCGACGTCTACGACCAAGGCGATGTCACCCTCGCCGAAGCAGTGGCCGCTCACGCCGCGCTGTGCATCGACAACGCCCGCCGTTACACCCGCGAACACACCATTGCCCTGACGATCCAGCGCCACCTGCTGCTTCCCGAGGTTGCGACGCAGACGACCGTTGAAACCGCGCACATACTGGTGCCCTCTGAAACCGGGGGAGGCGGCGGGTTCGACACATTCGCCCTGTCCGGCGCCCGCACCGCACTGGTGGTCGGCGAAGTAGCCGGCCGAGGGGGCATCCATGCGGCCACCACCATGGGACAGATAGGAACCGCCGCACACGCCCTGGCCGCGCTCGACCTGGAGCCCGACGAGCTCCTCGCCCGCCTCAACGACACCGCCATCAGCCTGGCCCAGGAACGCGCCGCTCTGCCGCCCGGCGACCCCATGCCGCTCACGGGAAGCTGCGCGTACGCGGTCTACGACCCGCTCGCTGGGACCTGCACTATCGCCCTGGCCGGTCACCCCCCACCCGTCATCGCCCATCCCGATGGGAGCACCGAGATTCCTCACCTACCGAGCGGACCTCCCATGGGCAGGACCGATGGACCCCCCTTCGCTGCCACCACGGTGTCTCTCCCCGACGGCAGCGTCCTCGCCTTCTACACGCCGTCCCTCCTGCACACCTCCCAGTCCCCGGAGACCCTCCAACGGGCGCTGGCCCACACTGACCGGCCACTGCAGGATCTGTGCGACGACGTGCTCTACGGGCTGCGGGACGACACCCGCCACGGCGACGTCATCCTCCTCCTGGCCCGCACCCACACATTGCCCGCGGACCAGGTCGCCGCATGGCACCTCGACTCCCACCCCAAAGCCGTCGCCACGGCGCGCACCCACGCCCAACACCAACTCACCCACTGGGGAGTGGGCGAGGAAACCGCCTACACCACCGAAATGATCGTCAGCGAACTGGTCACCAACGCCATCCGCTACGGCACACCGCCTGTGCAGTTGCGGCTCATCAAGGACCGCACGCTCACCTGCGAAGTCCACGACCGCAATGCCCTCGCGCCACGGCTGCGTCACGCGAAAACCATCGACGAAGGGGGGCGCGGCCTGTTCATCATCGCCCGACTCGCGCAGAACTGGGGCGTCCGTTACTCCGTCGACGGCAAGATCGTCTGGGCCGAGCAGGCTCTGCCGCCCGCAAACTCGCCCCATCCCCAACAGCGGTCATAGCGTTACCGAGCGCGCCCGGATCGTCCTCGGCCAGCCGTGCCGGCGAGAGCGCGGCGGTGCAACTGCAGCTGCTCGGTGAACTGCAACGGGGCCGGGAGGCGTCCAGAGGGTGCCCGACAGACAAGCCACGAGGCGCTCGGTAGGACCCCGGTAAGTACCTGTATGGGCCCTCGTGCCGTGCACGGCTTCAGTGCACTTCCCGAGGAGTGGTTTCCCAGGACGGAAGCGGCCGTAGAGCCCCCAGGCGGGAGGTGGTCGCCACGGACGAGGATGACGCTGACGCGGACGCGGCGCTGCGAGCTGCGCTCGGCCAGCTGGCGTTCGCCACCCGGAGCGCGGCGGCGCTGTCGAGCACGCTGGACGCGGTCGAGGGGCTCAGGCGGGTGTGCCGCGTACTGGTGCCGGGACTGGCCGACTGGTCCGCGGCCGATCTGATGGACGAGGACGGCGCCGTCGAGCGAGTCTGTGTCTCACACCGTGACCCCAACGCCGCCCTGACCGGCCTGACGGGACCGTTGCCGCCGGTGCCGGTGCCGGTGCCGGTGCCGGAGACGGCGACAGGCCCGCTGTCCCGGTGCTTCGCGGCGCCGGCCCGCCGCTGTTGTCGGCCGGGCGGCTGCCGACCGCGCAGGAGGCGTCCGACTCACTGCACACGGCAACCATGCAACCGTTCGCCCGACTCGGGGGAGACTCCGTGATCGTGGCCCCCTTGCGGGCACGTCGGCGAGTGCTGGGTGCGCTGACCCTGGTCCGGGGCGAGGGACACCCGCCGTGGGGTGAGGCGGACCTGGCGCTGGTCGAGGACCTGACCCACCGCATCGCGCTGGCCCTCGACAAGGCCAGGCTCTACGCCGAGACCCAGGCTGTCGCCGTGCGCCTCCAGCGCTCCCTGCTGCCGGACCTGCCCGTCGTACCGGGTCTGCGCATCACCGCCCGCTACTCCCCGGCGCTCGCCACCGCGCAGATCGGCGGTGACTGGTACGACAGCTTCGTCCTGCCGGAAAGCGGTGACACCACTCTGATCATCGGCGACGTCACCGGCCACGATCTGCATGCCGCCGTGACCATGAGCCAGATCCGGAACATGCTGCGTGGCATCGCCTGCGACCGCCGGGAGCCCCCCGGCATGATCCTGCGCCGCTTGGACCTCGCAGTCGACGCCCTCTACAGCCACCGCACCGCCACCTGCGTGTACGCACTGCTCAAGGGCCAGGAGGGAGGGCCGTACCAGCTGGAGTGGGCGAGTGCCGGACATCCACCACCCCTGCTGGTCACCGCGGACGGCGACACCACCTACCTCTGGGAAGCACACGGCCTGCTGCTGGGCGTCGACCCGCACGCCGAACGGCCCAGTGCCTGCCTGCCCCTGCCCGAGGGCAGCACCCTGCTGTTGTACACGGACGGTCTGATCGAACGGCGCGGCGAATCCATGGATCACGGCATGACCCGGCTCCGGCAGCACGCTGCCGTCCTGGTCGACCAGGACATCGACGAGCTGAGCGACGAGCTGATGAACGGACTCGTGGCAGGGGCCCACGACGACATCGCCCTGCTCGCCCTGCGACTGCCGCAGTCGGATGAGGGCGTCTCGCCCTGAGGCCGGATGCTCGCCGTACGCGATGTAAGTCTGGGGTGGGACGTTTTGGCCAGGTGGGTTCGGGGACTCGTTGGGCGGAGGTCGTGTCGCGTGCGGGTTCGGAAGTGAGCTGGCATTCCATTCGTCCGCCCGCCCTGCCGTCCGGCTCAGAACGCGGGCGGCAGAGCTGCGTTGCGTTCAGATGACCGTGCTCTGGCCAGTGCCTTGTTCAGAGCGGTGTGGATTTCGTCGGGCAGCTGTTTGCCGTGTACCCAGTCCACGATCCGTTCGGATACTTGCCGCAGTTTCGTATTCCTGTGCTGTGAGACCTCTCGCAGCACTTGGAATCCTTGCTCGGGATGCAGGCCACCGACGGTGATGCCCACGCCGATCGCTTGGTCGACCACGGTGTGGGAGACGACGGCTTCCTGCAGCTGACTGGTTTCCGTCTGCAACTCGCTGATCTTGTTCAGGAGCGGTTTCCACATCCCGTTCCACGGCGCGCGGCGGCCGGTGGAGCGGAGCTCGCTCAGGGTTCACTCGGCCAGGGCGGCGGGCCCTGCCTTCGGACGATCAGTACCGCTCGGATCGCGGGATCCTCCGTTCGTGGTGGCGGGTGCCCGCGGGCGTGCATGATCCAGGCGAAGGACTGCTCGACCAGCAGACGCCGGGGCAGACGACCGTGCTGTCGGAGCGCATGAACCGCAGCCGGAAGAAGACGTCTTGACCGCGTCGTCCCAGAGCATGCCCCCCCGGGGTCCTGCGCACGACCGGTCGCGGCTTTGTCCACGAAGAGGAGTGCCCGACGGACCGCAAGGATCCTGCGGGAGCGGATCACGGCTCACATGAGCGTATCCATTGGGCTGGCCCGACTCAGGCTCCTCCGGTTCAGCCAATGAGCCCAGGGGGCCGATGACAGGATCGCAGCGGTGGTGACCGACGACGATGCCCATGGCGTCGACGATGGTCTGGCGGGTGGCGACGGCCAGTTCCGACTGGATGTGGGTGGGCGTTCGAGACGGCGACCCCGCATGGAGGCCGGCAGCCGACTTCTCATCTCGGGGGTCACCCGTGCGCGGTCGCGGTCGAGCGCTTCGCGTTCCACGGGTTGACGAAACCGGTCGGGCGAGGGCGGCGAACTACTCGCGGGTGCGGGTACTCGAAGAGGAACTCGGGATCGGGGTGCCGACGTCTGCGTGACCCGCCGGCCCGGGGGCCGCGGACCGCGGTGTGGTCTGTGCGGAAAGGACGGCGGCGACGTGGCGGAGGGCCTGAGGTCCGGCGGAGAGCACGAGCGGCGGCTGTCCTCGAGGGCGCCGGCTCTGTGGCAGCGGGTGGTCGAGCAGCTGGGCACGGCCCTCGCCGTGATCGACCCGGCCGGGCGGATCGTCGCTGTCAACCCGGCCGCCGAGCGGCTTCTGCAGCGCGCAGCAGGGTCGGTGTACGGGCGGGATCTGCACGACCTGTGCCATCGCGACCCGGGAGGTGGCCTCGTCCCGCGGGAGCGCTGCCCGCTGCTGTGGGCACTGGCCGAGAGGCGTGCGGCACGCGGGGACGACGACAGGGGCCTGCGTGGTGACGGACGGCTGGTCCCGATCTCCTGGTCGGCCACCCCCCTGGCGGACGACGTCTCCGGCGTCTGCCTGGGCATGGCCGTGCTGATCGTCGAGACCGCGGCGGACCGCCTTGCCGGTAGGAAACGAGCGGAGCGCGCCGAGCGGTCGGAACGCGCCGAGCGGTCGGAACGGGTGGAACAGGCGGAACGAGCGGCTCATACGAGCGCGCTGGAGAGTCTCGCCGAGCGGTTGACACTCGTCGCGGAGATCACCGACGTGCTCGGGCAGACCCTGGAGGTGGACGAGGCCCTCGCCCGGTTGAGCCGCGTCCTTGTCCCCCGCCTCGCCGACTGGGCCGCGGTGGACCTGCGGGTCGGCTCTCGTCAGGTGCACCGAGTGGCCGTGACCGGTCCGGAGGGCCGTGCAGCCGGGCAGGAGGACTGGCGCGGTCATCTGCCCCCGGTCGGGGAGGCGACCCACTCGCCCCTGGTCCAGGTACTGAACGAAGGCGCTCCCGTGCTTCAAGAGCGGGTGGACCTGGACGCACCGCCCGACTCCCCGCTGGCCAGCGTGCACGACGCCTTCCTCGGAGCGATCGGCGCCGCATCCGCCATCACGGTGCCGCTCGGCAGTAGACGGCAGGTCACCGGTGCCCTGACGCTGGTGCGCACCGACCCGGCCCGGCCCTTCGACACCGGCGATCTCGACGTGGCCGGCGACATCGGCCGCCGGGTCGGTCTGGTCATCGACAACGCGCGCCGGTTCGGCCGGCAGCGCGCGGTCGCCGAGGCCATGCAGCGCAACCTCCTTCCCCCGCTGCCCGCGCACGGCCGGTTCCAGCTGGCCGCCCGGTACCAGCCCGCTCCGCCCGGCTCCCAGGTCGGTGGTGACTGGTACGACGCCTTCGCGCTGAGGGACGGCACGCTCGCCCTCGTCATCGGCGACGTCGTCGGGCACGATCTGACCGCCGCGGCCGGCATGGCGCAGCTGCACGGCATCCTGCGCTCCCTCGCCTGGGACCATGCCGAGCCGACCGGTGCCGTCGTGGACCGCCTCGACGACGCCATGCACGCCATCACCATCGTGCGGATGGCCACCCTCGTCCTCGCCCGGGTGGAAGGTCCGGACACCGGCCCCTGGACGCTGCACTGGACCAGTGCGGGGCACCCGCCGCCCCTGCTGCTGACCCCCGACGGGAGCGCGCAGTACCTCGAAGCCGGGCAGGGACTCATCCTCGGAACCGACCCGTGTGCCAGCGATCCGCGCCCGAGTGCCGCCCACGCGCTGCCGCCGCGGTCCACGCTCCTGCTCTACACCGACGGCCTGATCGAAGTCCCCGGCAGCGACTTGACCAAAGGGCTCAGCCGACTGCGTCGCCACGCTCTCGCCCTCGCCCACGAACCTCTGGACATCTTGTGCGACCAGCTGGCGGCCCGGACGCCCCTGGGCAGCACGGACGACGTCGCCCTTCTCGCCCTGCGCCTGCCCGTGCCCTGACCGGGCCGAGGCGTGATCCATGACGGGGCGCGGCTGTTCACGTTCCCGGAGCAAGCGCCAGAATGCGGAACGGACCGGGCGGCACGGCCTGAAGGCCGTCGTCTCCGGCGTACCGCCAGCCCCAGGACCGCATTGTCTCGACGGTCCTGCCGTCCCGGACGTCCACCAGTGCGACGCCGAGCGCGGCGCCGTGGTCGGCGAGCAGTCGCCGCTGCAGGCGCCGGGCGAGGTTCCAGACGTGGTCCCGGTACTCCCGGCGCACGCGAGGCGGGACGACGATCCCGGAGACGACGAAGAGCGGCCGGGAGGCGGCGCGGCGGAGCAGACCTCCCCGGACGTGCCCGTCGAAGCCCGCCCACCATGGACCCGAGCCGCCGGTGGGGAAGCCATAGGCGTAACCGGTCAGGGCGGTGGTCTCGGCGATCAGCAGCGAGAACCCCGGCCGTCGTGTGTCGGCCGTGAGATGGCCCAGGAAGGGGCCACGTGCCTGGTTCCACGCCCATGGGTCACCACCGGAGGTTTCCGCGTACAGGTCGCCCAGCTCCTGCAGACGGTCCACGACCTGACCACGCGTCAGCCGATGGATCCGATCTGCAATCTGGGGCGAGGACGTACGCTCCCTCTGCGGCGGGCCCTGTTCGCGGGTACGCGGCCTGCCCCGTGCGGGCCGGAGAGCGGGGAGGGCCAGGGTCGTCGGGGGGAGCACCTGCGCGGTCATTGCCAACCCTGCCCCCGGGCGCGGGCGATGGCCGCCCCGGCGTCGTCGATCCCCGAGAACGGCACCGGTGCCTGAGGCGGTGCGCGGCGTGCCCTCGGTGTGTCCACCGTACTCCCGGCCGGGCCCGCCCCGGCGGGCCCGGCGGTCGCCGACACCAGGAACGGCGCCGACCGTCCGCGTACGGGCGCTCTCCTCCGGCCCAGGCCGGCTCGCGTGGTCACCGGGCTCGGCCGGGGGACCGGCAGGCGGCCGGCCGCCCGGCCGGTCATCCGACGCAGGGCCACCCGTACCCGGCATACCCTGCAGAGGAGGCTGCCGTGGAAACGCGACGCAGGCCCCCACACCGTCGCCGGCTGCGTCGGGCAGCGACCCGAATCGTCGTTGGTGCACGTTTCGCACCCGTCGCCTGTCAGGAGGTCCGTATGGAGCAGCTGCCCGCCGGTCGCGACCCGGCTCCATGTCGCCCTCGACACCGCGCACGCCGCGGAACCCGCACGCTCCGGCTCGCGACCAGCAATTCGACAGAGCACGCGCACGCTCACGCCGACGAGGTATGACCCGGATCCGCGAGGCCACGAGGATCCGCCGGCGTGTCCGTCCCCCGTGGCCGTGACCTCGGAGAACGACAGCCATGACGAGACTCCGCGAACGCAAGAACAACCGGGAGGCGGTCCTGCGATCCCTCTACGGGGCCGTCGAACGCAATCGCCCCGAGGTCAGCGGATCGGTACTCCGCGCCGAGCTGGGCCTGCCCGACGAGGACCTCTCCGCCGCCTGCTCTTATCTGGCCGACGAGGGACTGATCAGCGTGGACTGGACCTCGCACCGGACCCCCGCGGCCGTCTCGCTGACACATGAGGGCATCCGCCTGATGGAGGAGCTGGAGGAAGAACAGGGGGAACACGGCAGGGCAGAGAAGACGGAGCCGGACGGCTGACGCGCGCGCTTCTCCTGGGCCCAGGTGTAGCCTGATCGTACCGAGAGCTTTCCGCGCAGCGCTTCCGGCGGTGCCGTTCCCGGCGAGGGACGAAACGGGCAGTCGTCCTGCGGCTCCCGGGACGGGACCGGACCATGGAACCCAGCAGTACGTCGGCCGGAGGCGTCTCCGGTGCCGACGCGCACACGTACCGTATGCCCCTGCCCCGCCTGACCCTCACCCCGGACGTCAGCCACGGCCCACTGGACGGGGCCTGGTGGCCGCGCTGCGACGCGCTGGAACTCGAACTTCCCTCGCTCGTCGACTTGTTGGAGCCGGAGCCGGGGGCCGTAATACGGGTCACCGTGGACCCCGCCGGGTGGCCCGGTGCCCCGCACACGGTCATGGCCCCGGGCCGGGTGATCGCCGTGGAACCGACCGGACCCGGAAGCGACGCGCACGTCATCACCCTGGACTGCGGCGCCGTGGGACGCTGGGTGCTCCTGGTCGTCCCGCCCGAGGAGCCGGCCGGAACAGCCGTCCGGCTGCTGGCCGCCGCTGCCGACCCGGAGAACCCACTGACCGCCGCGAGCATGCTGGCGCTCGCCGATGCGGGTCGCCCGGTGGGCGCGGCCGGGGAGGCGGAATGAGGCACGGGGCCCCTTGGGAGCCCGCGGCAGGGACGACCGGCCGGCCTCGACCACCATCCTCGCGTGAGCCGTTGCCCACTCTGAATGACACTTCTGCGCTCTTCGAGGAGTGCCGCATCGTCCGCACGTACGGCGAACTGGACACGCAATCAGCGGCCCCACTGGTCCGCGCCCTGACCGAGGCCCGAGCGGCCCCGCCCGGACGGCTCTTCCTGATCGTGGACCTGAGCGAGGTGACCTTCTCCGACTCCAGCGTCCTGTCCGCGCTGTGCGAGGCGTGGTCCGACTGCCGCGCCCGGCGCGGCTGGGTACGCATCGTGTACGACAGCCACACGACCGACCTGCTCTTCCGCCACACCGGCCTGCTCGGCCGCTTCCCCGCCTACGCGAACGCACAGGACGCCTGGGAGGGACGAACGGCCGACGCCGCACTCCCGCCTCCCCGCGAGCGCATCGCCCGCCGCCGAGGCGCGCTGTCCGGCCAAGGGCCACATGCCGCGCCGAACCACCCGACAGGACACCTCATGAGCGACCAGCTGCGGCGCCCGCCACCGGCCCCGCCCCTCCTTCGCCTGTACCTCGCGCCCGAGAACACCGTGCCACGCTGTATCGACGGGGCGTGGTGGCCGCGAACCTTCGACCTCCTGGCGGAGCTCCCGTCACTGCTCTACGGCCTGCCCCGCGCCTGGGGCCAGATCGTCAGTGTCCTGGTGAACGGCGCAGGGTGGGCCGGGGCCCCGGGCCGCATGCTCGTCTGCAACCAGGTCGTCCGGCTGCGCAGGACCGCCACGGCGCGCACGCCGAGCACCATCGTGCTGATGGCCCCCGCCCATGGGCGCCGGGATCTGCTGGTCGTGCCACCGGAGACCACCGAGCAGGCCGCGGACTCGCTCATGTCCGCGGTGGGACTGACGCCGGAGCAGGGTCACTTCGCGAGCTGAGTGCGTGGGTCCGGCCCATCCGGCGGCACAGGCAGGCACATCCGGCGAGGATGCGCTCGCTTCGTGGGTGGACGCCGGCCGGCTGCGGGCGAGGCTTCTTCCGGCGCAGCCCTGCGCGCGACGCGGCGCAAAGTCTGGGACGGGTACGGCGGCTTACGGCTGTGCTGGTTCAGACAGGGCGGCGAGATCGTCTACCGCCGGCGCCGGTGCGTCATGCTCGGGCGCTGCTGATACGGGCTCGCCGCAGTGGCGCTCCTGCTCGGTGGAGGCTGGCGAGTGCTTGCCGGTAGGAGGCGATCAGTCCGGTTTCCCGATAGTCGACTCCCCAGTCCTGGCAGTAGCGGCGGACGACGGGCCGGGCCCTGCGCAGGTGGGAGCTGGGCATGCTGGGGAACAGGTGGTGCTCGATCTGGTGGTTCAGGCCGCCCAGGGCGAGGTCGGTGAACCAACTGCCGCGTACGTTGCGTGCGGTGAGGACCTGGCGGCGCAGGAAGTCGGGGCGGTCCTCGCCGGTCAGGATCGGCATGCCCTTGTGGTTGGGGGCGAACAGACAACCGAGGTACAGGCCGAACAGGCATTGGTGGACGGCCAGGAACGCGATCGCCATACCGGGCGGGAGGACGAGGAACACTGCGGTCAGGTAGGCGGCGGTGTGCCCGTAGAGCAGCGTGCCGTCCAGGGCGCGGTTCTTCAGGGCGCGATTGCCCAGTGCTCGCGCGCTGGAGACATGAAGGTTGAACCCTTCGAGCAGGAGCAGGGGAAAGAAGAGGAACGCCTGCCGACGGCCGATGATCCTCGGCAGTCCGGTCGCGGCGCGGGCTTGGTCCTGGGACCACACCAGCAGGTCCGGGGCGATGTCGGGGTCGAGGTCCTCGTGGTTGGGGTTGGCGTGGTGGCGGGTGTGTTTGTCCTGCCACTATCCGTAGCCCATCCCGATCGCGGCCCCGGCGATGCGGCCGGCCGTCTCGCTGGGCCGGCGCCGGCGGAAGACCTGGCGGTGCGCGACGTCGTGGGCGAGCAGAGCCACCTGCCCGAACATCACGGCGAGGAACGCGGCGAGCGCCAGGGTCCACCACCCGGCGCCGATGACGACGAACGCGCTCCAGCCCCGACGGCGCAGGGTATGCGTGGTCATGGTCTCGGAGTGTCCTTCCCGGCTGACGGGCCGCATCCGGTCGTGCGGTGCAGGCCGGATGCGATGCGGCAGCCGGGTACCCACATCCCTGCCTTCGGACCGGCACCCGATGCTCGTCGGTCGGAGCTCCGGATGTCGCGGGCTTTGACATAAGGCCCCCACGGAGGGTGGCTGCTGTCGATGAACCAGCCGCGCTGGCAATCAGGGCGAAGCGGCATGACAGGGGTATAAAGACACTAGCCTCGGGCCATGGTGACGCGTACCCGGCTGTATCACGACGGCACTCTGGTCCTGGAGGGCTTTCCCGCCAGTGACGTCTCAGCGCATCTCGCTGATCCGGCGTCGGTCCTGTGGCTGGACCTGCACCGGCCCGGAGCCGCTGAACTCACCATGCTCGGTCAGGAGTTCGGCATCCACGAACTGGCTCTGGAGGATGCCGCTCACCATGGACAGCGGCCGAAACTCGACCGCTATCGCACCCACGAGTTCCTCAGCGCCTACGCCGTGACCGTCAGCCCGGACGGTGGGCAACTGACGTACAGCGAGATCGCCGTATTCCTCACCAGCCAGGCCATGATCACCGTCCGCAAGGACGACGGCCTCGACATCGAGGACGTCGTCGCCCGCTGGGACGAGAGCCCGGACCTGGCCGGCCACGGCGTCGGATTCCTGCTGCACGGTCTGCTCGACCATCTCGTGGACGGACACTTCGCCGCGGTCCAGCAGTTGGACGACAGCATCGAGGACCTGGAGGGTCTGCTCTTCGCGGCCGGGCGCCGTGAGATCGAAGCCGTGCAGCGCCGCGTTTTCGCACTGCGTAAGTCGCTCGTCCAGCTGCGCCGCGTCGTGCTCCCGATGCGTGAGGTGGTCAACACCCTCATGCGCCCCGGCCTGCACCTGATCAACGACCCTCTCGCCCCGTACTACCAGGACGTCTACGACCACGTGCTGCGTGCCACCGAGTGGACGGAATCGCTGCGGGACCTGGTGGCCTCGGTCATGGAGACGAACCTCTCGGTCCAGGCCAACCGCATGAACCTGATCATGAAGAAGGTGACGAGCTGGGCCGCGATCATCGCCGTACCCACCGCGATCACCGGCTACTACGGCCAGAACCTCCCCTATCCCGGTTTCGGCCGCGAGTCGGGGTTCGTCACCTCCGCCGCCGTCATCGTGCTCCTGTCCGCATTGCTGTATCTGACGTTCAAGCGCAAGGACTGGCTCTGACCGGCATCGGCACCGGCGACCAGGTCCCGAAGGCAGGAAACTGCCTGGTCATCCCCGGCTTTTCGGACCGGTGAGCGGAGTAGTGTGAAGACACCGGGAGTTCTTCGCGCACCGGCTCCGCTGCGGGTGCCGTTCCCGGAGATCGACAGCGCCGGGCCGCACCCACGAGCCCGGAGACAGGTTCGCGCCATGGCCGTGACCATTGACCGTACGACATCGAGCAGGCGCGCGCCGCCCCATCCGGCCCGGCTGTCCATCACGCCCGCGCCGGGCGGGCTGGACGGTATGTGGTGGCCTCGCTCCCGTGCCTTCACCCGTGAGCTGCCGTCGTTGACGGCGGCATTGGGCGATCTCTGGGGTCGTATCACGGGTGTCACCGTGCACCCGGCCTACTGGCCCGTCCTGCCGCACTGGGTGTCCTATGCCGGGCGCACCGTGCAGGTGGGCTGGTCCACCGAGGAGCAGGATCCCCACAGACTCACTCTTTTCTCCGCTGACGGCCGCCGGGACGTGCTGGTGATTCCGCCGGAAACCGGTGCGGATGTTGCCGCGCAGCTGATGGCCGGCGACGGCGTCGATGCCTCGGCCCGGGAGCAAGCAGCAGACGGGATCGATGCACGAAACAGGGAAGAAGCCTGGGAGGCCGACGGCGGAGCAGGTCGACCGTCGTCCCGGCCCCGGCCCATCGGCTCGGCAGGGCCTTCGCCCGCCGGTCGGCGGAGGTGAGATCCCATGCTCGTCATCGCCGTGGCCGTGCTGCTCGTCCTGATCGCCATCGGAGTAGTTCTGATCCACCAGCTCAATGGTCAGCACGCCGAACGGATCGCTGCCTTCCACTACAGCGATGTTCTGCCGGGGATCGGGCGTCGGCCCCGGAGGCGCCGTCGGCCGGCGGTGGACGCGACCGTTCCGACGCGCCCCACCGCGACCGCGGATGACATCGACTTCGGCCCGACCGTGGGCGGGAGAGGAAGGCGCGTGATGGCGATACTGCGAGACCGGAAGACGTATCGCGAGAGGATCATGCAGGCTCTGTACCAAGCCGCCGAGGGCGATCGACTCCTGGGCGTCGATGGGGCGAAGCTCCGCACCGACCTCGGCATCCCTGAGCAGGACATGGCCGCTGCCTGTATGTACCTGGCGGGCGAAGGCTGGGTCGTCGTGGACTGGGGGAGGGGCAACACGCCCGCGATGATCACGCTGACGCACCAGGGGATCAGGCAGATGGAGACGGAAGAGGAAGGGCGTGGCTGAGCCGCCGCGTCGGCTTCTCGGACCTAAGTTAACCCTCGCAAGGATTGCTTATGGCGGATTAGTCCCTTTGACGTAGCCTGGAAAGCGGGTCGGCGCACGCTCACGTGCAATGACCCGGAAGGGCGGCTCCGGCGGGTATACGCCGGAGCCGTTGCCTGTTTCCGCAACCGCGCCTGCGGCGAAGCGCTCGCGGGAGCGTCGTGCGGAGTACCGTGAGGTAGCAGGGTCGTATCGTGGTCGCACGCCGTGCGGTCGCACTGCTCTCTGCGGACGGGCGGACACCATGGCAGGCTCAGACACCCCCGACTTCCCCAGGCTCCTGCCGGACGCCGTGCACCGGTCGGTGAAACCCGGAACGGCCCTGCTGCGACTGGAGACCACCCACGCACGCGAGGGAATCCTGGACGGCGCATGGTGGCCGCGGTCCCGGGACATCGGTGCCGAGCTTCCCTCGCTGATCTCCGCGTTGACCGAGCATCTCGGGCCTGTCACCCGGGTCGGTCTGGACGGCAGCGCCTGGGACGAACTGCCGACCCGGGTGATGGTCGACGACCGGGTCGTGCACATCGACTCCTTCCCGGTCGGTGACGACACCGTCCTCATCACCCGAGGCGAAGGGGACCTTTTCTCTCTGTTGCTGGTCCCTCCGGACACGTCGCCCGACGCGGCACGCGCCGCGATGGCCAGGGCCGTACGGGCCGAAAACGTCACCGAGGCCAGGCAGATCCTCATCGAAACGGGCAGCGACACGCCACCTACGCCGGCCTGACACGTCCGTCGCAGATCGACTCCCCACCCGGCCTGGACGCTAGATGCGGGCGAACTCCTCCGTCTGCTGGGCGAATTCCCGGGCCATGGCAGCGCTGACCGTGGGCTTGGTGTCGCAGATCGTGTCCAGGTAGTCGTCGGTGGTGGGGGTGGTCCGGGTTCCGGTGTCGAAGGTGCGCTCGAACTGGGCCTGGGAGACGGTACGCGCCGCGTGGGCGATGTCGGCGGGGGTGAACCCCTCGCTGGCGGACGCGAGTACCGCGCTGTCGGCCCGCGCGCCCGCTCGGGCCAGGTAGCTCTCCCACAGTGCAGTCCTGGCGGTGTGGTCGGGAGGGCCGATCGGCAGCACGTAGTCGAAGCGGCCGTGCCGCAGGAACGCGGAGTCGAGCGTGGTCACGTTGTTCGTGGCGCAGACGAGCAGCCGTCCGTCCTGGCTTCGGAACCGGACGATCGCCTTGAGCAGTTCGTTGACGACGCCGACAGCGGTCGCGTCCGCGCCGCCGCGTTCGCCGGCGACCTCCTCGACCTCGTCGATGAAGACGAGGACGTGGTCGAGCCGGGCGATCTCGTCGAAGCGCCGGTTCAGCCCGGTCGCCAGGCCGTACTCGGCGGCCAGACGGGCGGGGAACAGTTCGAGGAAGGGCCATCCCAGGCGGCTGGCGATCGCGTGCGCGAACGTGCTCTTGCCGGTCCCGGGCGGGCCGAACAGCATCACCGCCCGTGGCGGTTCCACTCCGTGCTGGGCGGCCAGTTCGGGATGGGCCAGCGGCAGGACCAGGCGCCGCTCGATGAGCTGCTTCTCCCGTTGCATGCCCGCGACCTTCTGCCAGAGCCCCCCTGGCGGCAGCTCCGCTCCGAGCGAGGACAGCGTGCCGGCCGACTGCGGGGTCACCGGTCCGCGTTTCTCGAAGAAGACCAGCCCGGGGCGGGCGCCGAAGTCGCAATTGCGCAGGGCGGTGGCACCGGTCTCGCCCTCGGGCAGGGCGGCGTGCACCGCGCGGACGCCGGCGGCGAAGACGCGTTGCTCAAGGGCGGTGATCAGGGCACTCCCCAGCCCGCGCTGCCGCCAGCCGGGCGCCATGCAAATGCGCAGAATCCATGCCCGTTCGCCCTCCACCCTGCTCACCGCGGCGCCGATCAGCACGTCGTCGGCCGTGGCCACCACGGCCGGGTGGCGGGTCTGGAGGGCCGTCACGGCGTCCGAGAGTGGGAAGAGCGGCGGCTCCTCGGTCGTGCCGCTCTGCATGTCGACACGGATCACCGCTTCGAGATCGTCCTGGGTGTAGTCCCTGACCCGCCAACCCGTCATGATCAGCTCCGCGTGTTCGGCCGTACCCCCATCATCAGCCGGTGCCCGGAGGATGCGCGCGACAGGCGACGGTCACGAATCCTCCCTGGCGCCACGGATCGCTCGGGCCGTAGTCGGCTTCACGCCGCGGTGCCGGGCGCGCTGCCTGCCGGGCTGAGGGACGTGTCGGTGCGGCCGGTGCCGGCCGGTGGCGCTGCCGCGGCGGGTGCGGCGGCAGCGGTTTCCCGGGCGAGGAAGGAGCCGAGCTCGCCGATCGTGCTCATGAGGGGGGCCGGGAAGACGACGGTGGTGTTCTGGTCGACACCGATCTCCACCAGGCTCTGGAGATTGCGCAGTTGAAGCGCCAGGGGGTGGGCCATCATGGTGTCCGAGGCGTCGCCGAGCGCTGCTGCGGCCAGGGACTCGCCCTCCGCGTTGATGATCTTCGCTCGCTTCTCCCGCTCGGCCTCGGCCTGGCGGGCCATGGCGCGCTTCATGGTGTCGGGCAGCTGGATGTCCTTGAGCTCGACCAGGGTGACCTGCACACCCCAGTCGACGGTGGTGACGTCCAGGATCTGGCGGATGTCCAGGTTGATACGGTCCGTCTCCGACAGCGTCTCGTCGAGCGTGTGCCGGCCGACGACCTTCCGCAGGGTGGTCTGGGCGATCTGGTTGATCGCCGCGTTGACGTTCTCCACGGCGACGACCGACTTCACGGCG
The DNA here is from genome assembly GCF_007176755.1 of Streptomyces sp. 1-11. Classification (GTDB taxonomy): domain Bacteria; phylum Actinomycetota; class Actinomycetes; order Streptomycetales; family Streptomycetaceae; genus Streptomyces. Next base: position 71,909 of record NZ_BJTV01000004.1, on the reverse strand, counting down.
TCGACGACCCGGAAGTAGGCGACCGCCGACACGTCCACGCTCACGTTGTCCCGGGTGATGATGCCCTGGGACTGGATCGGCATGGTGACGACCCGCAGCGACACCCGGTGCAGGGCGTCGACGAACGGGATGATGAACCGCAGTCCCGGGGAGCGTGTTCCGACGAGTCGGCCGAAGCGGAACAGCACTCCCTTCTCGTACTGCTTGACGACCTTCACGGACAGGGCGAGGGCCAGGACGGCCAGAAGACCGATCACGACGATGAGAACGATCAGGGCTTGCATGTACTGCTCCTCGGGACGAGGACCACGTGGGGCGGAGACTCGCCGGTCGAGACCCCTGCATGTGCCTGCGCCGGCTCGTGAGGCAGGTCCGAAACCCGTGAAGGCACCGGTCGTGGCGGCCGTCTCACATGCCGATGACCAGGCGACTGGCGCGATCCGTCCCTGCCGGAACGGCCGCTGAGGCGGAGCCGTCCTCCTCGTGCTTCTCTGCCTCGTCCGGTTCGAGTGGCCGGTCGGCGGCGGAGACGGCGTGCCGGGTCTCGTCCGCGGCGATGAGAGCGCTTGCGGTCAGCGGTGGGCCGTCGTAGTCGGACGCGGCCGCCATCAGGCGGGCCGCCGGCTCCGTCTCGGTCTCGGGCGGGATGACCAGCAGGTCCCAGCGGCCGGTGCCGTAGGAGAGCAGCAGCAGCTTGTGCGGGTCGATCTCCGGGGTGAACCATCCGGCCTTGACGACATGACCGCCCACGGGGATCTCGTGCGGGATGACCGGCCAGTACTTCGGGTTGACGGCGATGCGGGTGATGCGGCCCCACAGAGGGTCCAGCACATCGGTCAGTGCGGGCAGCTCGCTCAGCAGGTCTCGGGAGCGGGGCCACCAGGCACCGTCCAGGAGGCCGCGCGACGGGCCGTCGGTCTTCAGCGCGAGACGCACGGCCGGGGCTGCGACGGGCTCGTGGTGTGGCAGGAGTTGGTGCAAGGTCGCCGACATGATGCGGACCCGTCTCCGGGCCGCCTTGGCGGCGCCCCGGGTTTCGTCTCTCGCCGAGAACGACCCGGCGTGGAAGCCGGTGTGCGAAATGCCCTCGGTGCTGTCCACGGTACTCCGCACACGCCGGGGCGGTTGTGGAGACGCCGCCGCATTCGGTGAAGCGGCTGTCGATACCGGCGGCAGTGGGCCGAGGGCGCCGGGGCCCTTCGTATGCCGGCTCCCGGACCGGTCTCACGCCCGACGGCCCGCATGCCCCGGCCCAGCACTCCCCTGGCTCTGTGACGTGTGTTGTTCCGTTCAGCCCGTCACTCCCCGCCAGTCCGCCGGGCCTCGGCGAGGAGTATCCTGGTGATTACCGAGAGCATCTCGTACACCGGCTTCCACGCCGGGTCGTTCTCGGCGATTCATGGCAACCGGGCCGGCCGTGACCGGCCCGGGGTTGGGTCCGCGTCATGACCGCGACCATTCCGTTCACACCCGCAGTCGGAGACCGGGCCCCTTCTTCGTCACCGCTCCGACTCACGCTGGCGCGGGCCGGCGCCCCTCCGGCCCTGATCGACGGTGCCTGGTGGCCCCGTTCGCGCAACCTGACGGAGGAGCTCCCGGCGCTCGTCGAATGTCTCGACCCGCTGTGGGGGAGGATCACCCGGATAGCGGTGAGCCGCACGTTCTGGCCGGTCATCCCGGGTGAAGTGCCCGCGCACGGCCACATGGTGCGCGTCGGCTGGTCCAACGCCGGGCAGGACCCGCACAAGCTGTTGCTGCTGTCCCACACCTTCGGCCGCTGGGACCTGCTGGTGATCCCACCGGAGACAGCCCCGGCCACCGCAGTCCGGCTGATGGCCACGGCCACCGACCCGTCGCGGAGCCTCACGGCGACCGGCCTGATCCATGAGGCCGAACGTTTCCGGGCCGCGGCAGAGGCAGCGGCCGACTCGGACTCGCTCCGGGAGGCGGTCTGGGACTCCGAAGGCGGACACGACGCCCCCCCACCCCGCCTCACGCACTCCTGACGGACCGGTCACCCGTCACGTGCCCACCGCGGCAGCAGGAGTGTGAGAGATCGGCGGTGGGGGAAAGGCTGCGTGTCGTCGGCCTTTCCCTGGGGGTGGGAGGCCGGCTCACTCCGGGAGGGCGAGGTCGTCGGTGGCGCTCCCGCGCCATTCGATCAGCAGGAGCGTCGCATCGTCCGTCGTGATCCCGCCCCGCGCCCGTTGCAGCGTGTGGGAGAGGGAGCGCGCCACCGTGCGGATCTGCTGCGCCGAGGGCTCAAGGCGGTTCACCCACCCGATGAGCTGCTCCTCACTGAATTCCTCACCGCCGACATCGCGCTCCTCTATCAGTCCGTCGGTGAAGCACAGGATCCGGTCGCCGGGGATGAGAGCCACTTCACTGATCCGGGGCTCGTGACCGCCGAAGCCGACGGGCAGGGTCGTCGGGCCCTGCAGCCGTCGTACGACACGGTGTCCACGGATCAACAGAGGAGCGGGATGTCCGGCGTTGACCCACTGAAGCCTGCCCGTTGCCGTGTTGAGCCGCATCATCTGAGCGGTCACGAAGTGGTCGGGGCCGAACTGATCGGCGACGGCCCGGTCCATGAACGTATAGATCTCCGACAGGCCGACGCTGATGCGCCGGGCATGCCGGTAGGCTCCGATGACCACCGTGGCCATCGTGGCGGCGTCGAGTCCGTGGCCCATCGCGTCGACCATGGCCACATGCAGGACATCGCCGTCGAGGGCGTAGTCGAAGCTGTCGCCGGCCACGTCGTAGGCGGGTTCCAGCATCCCGGCCAGCTCGACCCGGGGCGTGGACATCGCCAGCGGTGGCAGCAGCGACCACTGGATCTCCGCCGCCACACTCATCGGTTCTCTGCGCCGCAGCCGGAAGAACAGATCGGTGTAACCGTGCTTGGTCACCAGCATGTCGGCCACGAGTGAGGCGAGCCTGCGCAGCAGCCGTCGCTCGTCGTCCTGGAGGTGGTCCAGGGTGACGGCCATCACTCCCACCTGGTCTCCACCGTCCAGCAGGGGAAGGTAGACCCGCACACCGTCGGCCTGCGAAACCTCGATGGGACGCGCTTCCCGGAAGGCGCGTCCGGCGTCGGAGCCGTCGATCGGCTGCGGTTCCCCGGCCGCCAGCCCGTCGCCCGGCAGGGGGACGAGCCACACCTGGCCGTAGTCCTGCAGGAAGATAGAGGTCTCGCGGCCGTCGAGCCTGCCGATCTGCCGTGCGACGAGCGGACCGAGCTGGTGCGGCGGCAACTCGTGCCCCTGGTCCAGCAGGACTCCCAGAAACTCCTCCCCGAAGTGCTCCGACCGGGTGGAGCCTTCCGCGGGTCCTTGCCGCTCACCGCCCGTCATCGCCGTGGCCCCGGGGGACGTTCCGGGCGGATCCTCACGAAGGTGCTGTGCATACGAACTCCCGACGGAGACTCACCGGCCGACGCGGTGGGGAACTTCCGCCCGGACCGTGGGGGCCGATCCACCGACTCCCCAACGAGTCGGCCGTGCGCTCGTGCGGCGAGGACCGGCACAACGGCCACCGGGCGCGCCCCGGCCGAGCCGCGGCGGCTGGTCAGCACCGGCGGCGGCCTCAGCCGGATCGACCTCTTCGCCGTCGTCGTCCGCCGCCGCGAACATCTTGGTGGGGTCCGCGCCGTCTGCCGGCCTGCCCGCAGCATGGATCACTGCCCTGCAGGGCAACCGACCCCGCCTACCAGTAGTGGCGTCGACCAGCGACGGCGTGTCCCATCGCGCCGAGGATCCACAGGATGGCTCCCACGACCAGCAGGATGATCCCGATGGTCCACAGGATGGACAGGCCGGTGAGGAAGCCGACGACGAGCAGAATGACGCCCAGGATGATCATGATCTCTCCTTCGGGGAGTGGTGCCGGCGCGCCCGCGAACTGCTATGGGCAGCAAGGGCGTCGGCGGGAACGGCCGATCTCCTCCTCACTCCACGCGGTGTGGTCCGTGGCGGCTGACCTGTAGGCGGACCTCGGTTGGCATGTCGATGAGGCCGGTGGACCGACGCGCGGTGCCGATCGGGCCTTCGCACAGGGCACCGAGAGTGGCGCCGGGCGTGCCCTCGGGGGTGAGGGTGAGCTTGATGCGGGTGCGGTGGCGGCCCGGTCGGCCGGTGATGACTACGGCCGCATGGCCTACCCCTGGCAGGGCACCGGCTTCGTTCGCGATCGCTTCGCTGAGTGCGCGGTCGCGCAGTTCGACGCCCTCCTGCGGGGGTGTGCCGCCGACGGGCAGTGAGCCGGGGCGGTGTCGGCTCAGCTGGGCGAGCAGCCACCACAGGGCGAGCAGGGCGGTGAGGACGAGGGCGGCGATGACCGCGGGCCACCACCACCAGCCCTGGCTGCTCCAGCGTGCCCGGTCGGCGGAGCCGAGCAGGACGTCGGCCGGGGTGGTCAGGGGCCAGCCGGCGGGTGGGGCCAGATCGTGCCGCCGGTAGAGGTCGAGCCCGGCGAAGAGGATGAGCAGTCCGCCGCCGAGGAGGACCAGTCCGGCGAGGGCCAGCAGAGTGCGGTTGAGGGCGGATCGCGGCGTCATGGCGGGCTCCGGTGCTCCGGGTTTGTGTCAGCGGGTGCGTCGCCGCGTCCGTACGGCGATGCGGGGAGGACGGGCGAGGGCGAGCCGGTCGCGCTCCTCGGCGAGGACGGCGGTGAGGTCGTCCTTCACCTGTCGGGGCTCGCGGAAGCGGACCTCCGCGCGGGCTTTGATGCGGTGGCGGCCCGCCAGGACGTGCGCCGCGCCGACTCCGGGGACCCGCATGGCGGCGTCGCGCAGCAGGACGGCGGCGCCGTCGCGGTCCACGAAGGCCCGCAATCGCGGGCAGCCGGCGGGTGAGCGCAGGGGTAGCCAGCGGCGCTGACCGGGGGTGAGGGCCAGGACGATCAGCCAGACGCCGACGGCGGCGGCCACGGCGGCCCCCGTCAGCATCCACACGTCGTCCACCGGGCGGGTCGCCAGTTCGTAGGCCAGGTGCCGTCGCCAGGCCGCGGCCGGACGTCCCGCCCGTACGGCGACGACGTCGACGAGCGTCGCGACCGCGGCCACGAGGATCACCGCGGCGACGAGCGCCGCCGTGACGCTGCGCGCCGACCACTTGCGACGGGTTCGGTGCCCTCCTTCGCGCTCACCGGCTGTGAGGTCCGAGGGGGACACGTCGCGTTCGGGAGGATCGGGCTCCTTCGTCAGCGGCACTGCGGCACGGTGCCCGGACGACGCGGAGCCGCGGCCCGGGGGATGTGGACCGGATGTCATCACGATCGCCCTTCCTGCACGGCTGACCCGGGCCGCCCGGCCGCTCACCGGACCCGCCCCCGGCTCGAGGCGGTGGCGGTCACCAGCCGCCGGACGGTGAGGAGGACCTCTCCCACTCGCAGCCCGGTCAGCTGGGCGACCCGTTCGGCGACGTCCCGCTGGATCCGCTCGCAGACACGCGGGATGTCGGTGGGGTAGGGCAGGTCCATGGTCAGATGCAGGCGCACCGATCCGGTACGGACGGCGGCGGAGGCGTGGGGTGCCTCAGATCCGCCCCGATCGGGCGGTACCGCGGCGCGCCGCGACTGCGCCGCGCGCGCGGCCTGCGCGGCGATACGGGCGACCACCCTGTCCGGGATGACGGTGGCGCCCCGCTCGGCCGGGGGCGGCAGCCCGGCGGCCGGCGCCGGCGGGCCCGACCCCTCACCGGGGGAACCGGGCCGGGTCTTCACCGCTGCCTCCGTGTCCGGAGGTCCAGGTCGCCCTGTACGACGAGGCCGACGATCAGCCCCGCCGCGCCCAGGACCAGCACCAGCAGAAACGCCCAGAAGCCGCCGAAGTAGCCGGCGAAGCCGAGGGCCATGCCGGCCGCGAGTCCCGTCGTTGCTGTGTTCATCTCGCACTCACCCGTCTCGCGAGCGTCCCTCTCGCCGTGATCATCCGCTCGGGCCCGAGGACACGGCGGTGCTCCCGGCAGCGGTCACCTCACGCGGCCCTCGTCCGGTCCGGTCTGTTCCTCCTCGTCGTCAGGCAGGTGGACGTCGTCGACGGCGATGTTCACCTCGACGACCTCCAGGCCCGTCATCCGCTCCACGGCGCTGATGACATTGGTGCGTACGCCGCCCGCGACGTCGACGATGGAGACGCCGTACTCGACGACGACGTCCAGGTCCACCGCGGCCTGCCGTTCCCCGACCTCGACCTTGACGCCGCGGGTGACCGCTCCGCCTCCGCCTGCGCCGGGGACGCGCTCCCGCATGGCGCCGAAGGCGCGGGCCATCCCCGCGCCCAGGCTGTGGATGCCCGGTACCTCGCGGGCGGCCATGCCCGCGATCTTGGCCACCACACCGTCCGCGATGGTGGTCCTGCCCCGTGTCTCGGCCGGAGCCCCGGCCCCGGTGCGGCCCTTGAGCGCGCTCACGTCCGCTTCGGGCCGGCTGCCCCCGCCGACGCTGGTGATGTTGTCCGTCATGGCGGTCGCCTCGATCGGTCGGCCGGACACCGGAATGATGCCCGTCGAAAGTTGGACATACCGAGCGGCGGAGTCCTCACGTGCCCTGGTGTGTGACGTACATCACATCTCTTTTCGGGGGTACACGGTCGTTCCGAGCCTGCGTGGGAGCGCCATGATCGAACGCACTGCTTCCCCACGACTGGGGTGCGGCCTGCCCGACCGTCTGCTGGCGGTGCGGGCGGCCGAGGGAGACGAGGACGCCTTCGCCGTTCTCGTCCAGCGGCACAGCCGCTCCCTCCTGACCCTGGCCCGCTGCATGCTGGGCAACCCCCAGGACGCCGAAGAGGCCGTCCAGGACGCCTTCGTCAGTGCCTGGCGCCACCTGCCGGAATACCGCCACAGGGCGGAGTTCCGCACCTGGATGTACCGGATCACCGTCAACCGCTGCCAGACCATGTGCCGCCGCCGACCGCCGCCCCTCCCCCTGGACACCGTGGCCGAACCCGCGGCGAGCGACGCGTGGAGCCAGCCCGTCCGGACCGCCGAGCAGGACGCGGCCACGGCCGCCCTGTCCCGCGCACTCGCCGAGCTGGACGCCGGACAGCGGGTCTGCTGGATCATGCGGGAGGTGCAGGGCCTGCCCTACAAGGAGATAGCGCACGTGACGCGTACCGGCGAGCAGACGGTACGCGGCAGACTGTTCAGGGCACGCCGATCCCTGCAGGAGGCGATGGGCCCATGGCGCTAGACGACCCGCACACGCGGCCTTCCGAACCGCCCGGAGCCGGCGGGCCCCGCAACGGCTCGGCCGCCGCCGACGTGCCCCCGATCGCAGGCGATGAGGTACTGCCCTGCGGCCGCCTGCTCAGCCGGGTCTGGGAACAGGCGCGGGACGCACCGCCGGCCGCCGACCTGCACCCGGTGTCCTGTCCTCACTGCCGAGAGGCGGTCGAGGGACTGGCAACGGTGAATGCGGCCGCCCGGGCGCTGCGCGACGAGGACCCTCCGGGCCTGCGCGCACTCGCGGACCGGGTCATGGACGTCGTCAGGGCAGAGGCCCGGTTCGGGCGACTGCTGCCCCTGGCCGACCCCGACCGCGACCTGCGGATCGCCGAGAGCGCCGCGGCGAAGGTGCTGAGGCGGGCCGCGGACACGGTCCCCGGTGCCAGGGCCGCGACCTGCCGGCTCGTACCCGAGGGCAACGGCACCGACGTGCGGGTGACCATGACCCTGGCCGCCGCCCTCGACCGCCCGCTGCCCGACCGGGTCCACCAGGTACGCCGAACGGTCCTCCACTCGGCCGGACAGGACCTGGGGCTCACGGTGACAGCCGTCGACATCACCGTGGCCGACGTTCTGGAACCGGGGCCGACCCCAGGTCCCCGCCTCCCGACGGGCGGTGGCGCATGATGACCGCCACCGGCACCACCGCGCTCCTCGGCGTCGCGGCCGACGCAGCCCTCGCGGTTCCTGGCGTGGCCGCCCTGCAGCCCCGCCTCGCCCGGCGCCTCGCGGCAGCCGCCGCGCCCACCCGGGCGGACACCACGCCACCCGAGGCCGGCATACGCGCCGACCGGGCGCCGGACGGGTCGGGATGGCACATCGAGGTGCGCTGCGTCCTGACGGAGGGTCGGCGGGCGCTGGACATCGCCCGAAACATCCACGACCGGGTGACAGCCGCCCTCGTCACCCACCTCGCCAACCACGGTGCCGCGGAGCCGGTCACCGTCGCGGTCACAGTGACCGGTGTCGCCGCCTGGCGCGACGCGGCATGAGCGGCGGCGCGGGCACAGGCCCCACGAACCGTCGTTCGGCAAGCGGCAGGTCGCCGACCGTGGGAGCGCGCTGCTCCCCGTCCGGAAGTCCTACATGGGTGGTCGCGGCTCAAGCCTCGGTGCCGCCGACGATCCGGCTCTCGTACGGGGTGACCGGCTGTGAGTTACTCCTCCGGACGTGCCCGTCGAAGCCCGCCCACCATGGAGCTCCAGACTCTGGCGTGTCGCATAAGACATCGGCCTGTCGAGCCGCTTTTGTACAGAGCAGCCGTGGCGGCCGCGTCCGCGGGCGGATGCCGGAGCGTGACTGTTCACGGATTGACGCTCACTGCGGTTATTACCAAGCTGGTGGGGGGGCTGTGGAAGGGGCTGCGGTCGTGAGTGGTGGACAGAGTGAGCTCACCCGATTGCTGACGGCAGCGGAGACAGCGGCGCCGGCGGACGCCGTCGACGTGATCGCGGAGGACCTGCGGCGGCGTTTCGAGGCCACTAAGGTCTCTTTCCTCATCGTGGACCTGACGGGGAAGGCGGTGGCTCGGCTGTCCACCGCTCCCACTCAAGGTGGGCGGCAGGCCGAGCGGGTTCCCCTGTTCGGCAGTGTCTACGAGGAGGTGATCCGTACCCAGCGCCTGTATCAGGACGCGACCGGCGAGGGGCAGCGGGTGATCGTGCCCGTCACCAACCGCGGGGATGCGATCGGGCTGCTGGAACTGCTCCTGCCGACCGGCCCTGGCGAGGACGTGCTCGACGCAGTCGGGGAAGCCGCCCACATCCTGGCCTACATCGTGATCGCCAACGGCCGCTTCACCGATCTCTACACCTGGGGCAAACGCTCCAAGCCGGCCACCCTGGCAGCTGAAATCCAGTACCAGCTGCTGCCCCTGTCGCTGTCGTGCGAGGCCGCACAGTTCACCCTGTGCGGGAACCTGGAGCCCTCCGAGGACCTCAGCGGCGACACCTTCGACTACACCGTGGACCGCGACACCTTGCACGTGTCGGTGACCGATCCCATGGGCCACGACATGGATTCCGCCCTGGCCGCCACGGTCCTGGTGGGCGCCCTGCGCGGTGCCCGCCGGGCGGGCACCGGCCTGGGCGAACAGGCCCACCGGGCAGACCAGGCACTGATCGAACACGGCCACGGTCATGCCACCGGGCAGCTCCTGCGCATCAATCTCCATACCGGGCGGGCCCGGTTCGTCAACGCCGGTCATCCCTGGCCGCTGCGCATGCGCGACGGGGCTGTGGAGACGATTGCCTGCGAGGTGGACCATCCCTTCGGGCTGTCTGAGCTGACTCCCCACCCGTACCGTGTGCAGGACCTCGACCTGCGGCCCGGTGACCGTCTGCTCATGTTCACCGACGGCATGCTCGAACGTCACGGAGAGAAGGTCGATCTGCCCGCCCTGCTGGGGTGCACCCGGAATCTGCACCCGAGGGAGACCGCGCTGGCGCTGACGTCCGCGGTCCGGGACGCCGCCGACGGCCGGCTCGAAGACGATGCCACCGCCGTCTGCCTGGACTGGCACGGCCCCCAGGAGACCCAGCGGCACGTCAGCAGCGGCGCAGACACCCGGCAAGCCTCAGCCGCACGCACGAAGGACCAGTCGTGACCTGGGTGAACGGTGCCAACGCGAATGAGACATCACGAGGTGTCTGGAGAACCGTCCCACTTCTCCTCGGCGGCCCACCCATCGGGCGGCGCCGGGTCGGTGGCGGGGGCCGCGAGCATCGGGTCCGGCAGCGCCCACATGCGCCATGCCTTCCACGCGGGCGCCCCTTCGTGCGGTGCTGCTGTTCCCCGTTACTCGAGTAGACCGAGTTCCCAAGCATTCGCCGGTGCCTTTGCCGAGTTGCTAGGCAGCCTCTTTGGCAGCCCGCGCCATGACTTGCGGACCACCGTGCACCAGAATGAGGGCTCGAAGCCGTTCGTGCGATGGCCGATGGAGGGCGACCGTAAGGCGGCCCAGACGGCTGTCTGTCATTGCCGGTCGCGAGTGGGCGGGGAGTCAACTCATTCTCAGCCTGCTCCGGCCAGGTTGGGCATTGGTTCGGGCGAAGCCATCCGGCTGTGGTCGGTAGATGCCGACACGCCGGGATCGATGCGACGGTTGCGCGATGCCGTCCCGGACGGGGGTCTGACTCCTGAGATCTTTGACCGAAGTGTCCAGTCACAGGCTTGTCGACCGTCGTTGCGGGCTGGCTTCTGCTGTCACCGAGCCACAGGGCGTGTCCCAATAGGGGCCTTGCCCTCCCGTGCGGAGAGAAGTCGTGCTCGGCGTGGACACGCACGGTGAGGTGCACGTCGCCGCCGTGGTGTCCCCGCTGGGCAAGATCCTGGGCACCGAGTCCTTTCCGGCGACGGTGGCCGGCTACCGTCGGCTGCTCGTGTGGGCCCGCAGGCGGGGGACGGTGCGCCGGGCCGGTGTGGAGGGCACCGGTACCTTCGGCGCGGGCCTGTCCCGCTACCTGCTGACCCAGCAGATCCAGGTGTTCGGAGTGAATCGGCCTGACCGCACAGCCCGCCGTCTGCTCGGCAAGTCGGACCCGCTCGATGCGCAGGCCGCAGCGCGAGCCGTGCTCAGCGGTCGCACCCGGGCCCAGGCCAAGTCCGGCGACGGACCCGTGCAAGGCGCCCGGATCTACAAACTCGCCAAGGACTCCGCGGTCAAGGCCCGCACACAGGCGATCAACCAGCTCAAGGCCGTCCTAGTGATCGCCGACCCCGCCCTGCGGGAACGGTTGTCGAGCCTGGGCAACGCCGAGCTGTTCCGCACCTGCGCGACCCTCAGCCCACCCGATGGCGGGGGAGACGAGGACGCGGTGGTCCAGGCCACCCACATGACATTACGCATGCTCGCCGAACGCATCGAACAGCTCACCGGGCAGATCAACGAGCTGAACCAACGCCTGACCCGACTCGTCGAACGCCACGCCCCACAGCTGCTCTTACCGGTGGGCATCGGCCCAGACAGCGCCGTCACTCTACTGATCACCATGGGAGACAACCCCGAGCGACTGAACACTGAGGCGTCCTTTGCTGCCCTTTGCGGAGACAGCCCCATCGAGTACTCCTCCGGCCGGCGGAGCACGCGCCGGCTCAACTACGGCGGCGACCGGCAAGCCAACGCGGCCCCGCACCGCATCGTGTTCACCCGCCTGCGCCACGACCCCCGCACGCAGGCGTACTACGAACGCCGCACCCGGGAGGGCAAGACCCGACGCGAGATCATCCGATGCCTCGAGCGATACGCCGGCCGCGAGGTCTTCAACCGGGGCAGGCCGGTTTCCCGCACCCCTGCGTTATAGGGGCGTCCGCGACACGTGAGAGGGTCTGGGGCGTGAGCGAGACACCACCGAACACCCTGCAATACCGCTTCGACGGGCCACAAGACGCTCCGGTCCTGATCCTGGGACCGTCCCTGGGCACCACATGGCACATGTGGGACCGGCAGATCCCCGAGCTGACGAAGCAGTGGCGGGTCTTCCGGTTCGACCTGCCGGGTCACGGCGGCGCACCCGCCCGCCCGGCGCCCTCCGTCGGCGAACTGGCGGCCCGGCTGCTGGCCACGCTGGACGCGGTCGGCGTGCAGCGCTTCGGCTACGCCGGCTGCGCCCTCGGCGGCGCGGTCGGCATCGAACTGGCCCTGCGCCACCCCGAACGGCTCGCCTCGCTCGCGCTGGTCGCCGCCTCGCCCCGGTTCGGCACCGCCGACGAGTTCCGGCAGCGCGGAGTGATCGTCCGCACCAACGGGCTCGACCCGATCGCCCGGACGTCCCCCGACCGCTGGTTCACCGGTGGCTTCGCCGCCGCCCAGCCCGCGATCACCGAGTGGGCCGTGCAGATGGTGCGCACCACCGACCCGGGCTGCTACATCGCCTCCTGCGAGGCCCTGGCCGGCTTCGACGTACGGCACGAGCTGGGCCGCGTCGGCGTGCCGACCCTGGTGCTGGTCGGCTCCGACGACCAGGTCACCGGCCCGGCCGAGGCCCGCACCCTGGTCGCCGGCATCCCGGACGCCCGGCTCGCGGTCGTCCCCGGCGCCTCCCACCTGGTCCCGGTCGAGCAGCCGGGCGCCGTCACCGACCTGCTGGTCCGGCACTTCTCCACCGCCTGGCAGCAGCCGTACGAGACCGGCCAGACCGCCCTGCCGGCCGCCCCCGTCCACCCCGCGGTCGCCGCGCCGCCGCAGGCGGTGCCCGTCGCCGAGATCGCCCCGGCCGTGCCGGCCCAGCCGCTCGGGCCGCCCGACCGGTACCAGAGCGGGCTGAAAGTCCGCCGGGAGGTGCTGGGCGACGCGCACGTCGACCAGGAGCTGGCCGAGGCCGACGAGTTCTCCGGGGACTTCCAGGAGTTCATGACCCGCTACGCCTGGGGCGAGATCTGGGACCGGCCCGGCCTCGACCGCCGTACCCGGTCCTGTATCGCGCTCACCGCGCTGACCGCCGGCGGCCACCTGGAGGACCTGGCACTCCACGTCCGCGCCGCCCTGCGCAACGGACTGACCCCCCACGAGATCCGGGAGGTGCTGCTCCAGGCGGCCGTGTACTGCGGCGTCCCGGCGGCGAGCAAGGCGTTCCGGGTGGCGCAGCAGGTCGTCCGGGAGGAGACCACGCCCGCCGAGTGAGCGCCCGGCCGCCGGGAGCGGCAGGATGGGGAGCCATGAAGCTCACCAAGAAGTCCCACGCCTGCGTCCGCCTGGAGAGCGGAGGCCGCACGCTGGTGATCGACCCCGGCGGGTTCAGCGAGCCGGACGCGGCGGCCGGCGCCGACGCGATCCTGGTCACGCACGAGCACCCGGACCACTTCGACGAGGGCCGGCTGCGGGCCGCCCTCGAGGACCGCCCGGGCGCGGAGCTCTGGACCGTGAAGCCGGTGGCCGACCGGCTCACGGCGGCCTTCCCGGGCCGGGTGCACACCGTCGGCGACGGTGACGCCTTCACCGCCGCCGGCTTCGAGGTGCAGGCCCGCGGCGAGCTGCACGCCGTGATCCATCCGGACATCCCGCGCGTCGCCAACGTGGGGTACCTGATCGACGGCGGCCGGGTCTTCCACCCCGGCGACGCCCTCACCGTCCCCGGCCGGCCGGTGGACACCCTGCTGGTGCCGGTGATGGCTCCCTGGAACAAGATCGCCGAGGTGATCGACTACGTCCGCGAGGTCGCGCCGCGCCGCGTCGTCGACGTCCACGACGCCCTGCTCACCGATCTCGCCCGGCCGATCTACGACGCCCACATCGGCGGCCTGGGCGGCGCCGACCACCGGCGGCTCGCCCCGGGGGCGTCGGCCGAGCTGTGAGGCGGGCCGGCTGTCACACCCGCCGGGTAGGTTGTGAGACATGCGCATCGCCACCTGGAACGTGAACTCGATCACCGCCCGCCTGCCGCGGCTGCTGGCCTGGCTGGAGAGCAGCGGCACGGACGTGCTCTGCCTCCAGGAGGCGAAGGTCGCCGAGGAGCAGTTCCCGTCCGAGCCGCTGCGCGAGCTGGGCTACGAGGCGGCCGTGCACGCCACCGGCCGGTGGAACGGCGTGGCGGTCCTCTCCCGCGTCGGCATCGAGGACGTGGTCAAGGGCCTGCCGGGCGACCCGGGCTACGACGGCGTGACGGAGCCGCGCGCCCTCGCCGCGACCTGCGGCCCGGTCCGCGTCTGGTCGGTCTACGTGCCCAACGGCCGCGAGGTGGAGCACCCGCACTACGCCTACAAGCTCCAGTGGTTCGAGGCGCTGCGGGCCGCCGTCGCCGGAGACGCCGCCGGCAGCCGCCCGTTCGCGGTGCTCGGCGACTACAACGTGGCGCCGACCGACGACGACGTCTACGACCGGGCCGCCTTCGAGGGCTCCACCCACGTGACCCCGGCCGAGCGCGCCGCCCTCGCCTCCCTGCGCGAGGCGGGCCTCGCGGACGTCGTCCCGCGGCCCCTGAAGTACGACCACCCCTACACCTACTGGGACTACCGCCAGCTCTGCTTCCCCAAGAACCGCGGCATGCGCATCGACCTGGTCTACGGCAACGCGCCCTTCGCCGGCGCGGTGAAGGACGCCTACGTCGACCGCGAGGAGCGCAAGGGCAAGGGCGCGTCCGACCACGCGCCGGTGGTGGTCGACCTGGACGTGTGATGCCACGCTTGGTCCATGCACATTCCGTTCCTGGGCCACCGGCACCACAAGAACGGCCGCGCCGCGCTTCCGGGCGATGCCGAGGCGATCGCCGCGCTGCTGTCCGAATGTGAGCTGCTGCGCTCCCAGGCGGCCCAGGCCGGTGTCCGTCTCGACGACACCCCGGCCTCCCTCGAGGCGCTGGACCAGCTCGTCCCACGCTGGCGCGACGACGCGGAGACGCTGCCCTGGCTGGGCAACGACGCGGGGCTGTACGTGGGCACGGTGGTGGTGCGCACCGTGCCCGGCGCCGCCTGGCGGATCCGGGCCGACGGCGAGCCGGTCGTGCGGCTCGCTTCCGGACGCGAGGTCGAGGTCGTGCGCCCGGGGCAGGAGTGGGCCGCGAGCGGCGTCCCCGAACTGTCGCAGCTCTACGCGGAGGTCTCCGAGTCCTGACACCGCGCCGCCCCTCGGTCCCCGGGGGCAACTCCCGTGTCACTCCTCGGCTTTTCCCGCAGGTGAGAGGCGATCCTCCACGCGGGGAAGCCCATTGCCCCCAACCTCGACTACGATTTGCCGTTCATCCCCGTGGTGATGGTGATCGCGCCGAGCCGCATCGGGATGGGCAAGCTGCCGGGTGGGGAACCCCCACGGTCCCGCGACCGCAGGGGGCCGGCAGTTCATACGGGCCAGGCTCGTCCGGCGGCAGCCGGAGATCACTGCTCGCGCAAGGGGACGGACAGGTACGACGGGTCGTCCGCCGGCGAGGAGAAGGTCAGCTGCGCGCCGGACGGGTTGTGCTCGATGTAGAGCGGATCGACCGTGTCCACCACCAGCGCCAGACGGTGCCCCGCGGGCACGTCGTACGCGGTGGAGAACAGGTCCAGGTCCACGCCGAACGGCTCTCCCGGCGTCCGCCCGTGCCAGGTGAGGGGCGCGTTGGTCACCAGCTTGCCGAAGCCGAGCGGGCCCACGTCGTACAGGTAGGCGATCATGGTGCCGCTCTCCGCGGTCGGGGTGAGCGTGGTGTGCAGGGTGGCCGTGCCGCGCACCCGCTGGGCCGTGCCGTACCGCTCCGACTGCCAGACGGCCGCCCAGCGGCGCGGCAGCAGCGGCACCGCGGCGACGGGCGGCACCCGGGCCACCTGGTCGAGGATGCTGGAGAGGAACACGATCCCGCCGTCCGCGCCCGAGTCGACGCCGGCGTGGATGGTGGTGGAACCCGGCAGCGCCGTCTTCCGGCGGGTCGCGCCGACCGACTTCCAGTCCGGGTAGCCTTCGTATCCGCCCGCGCTACGGGACTTGAGCTGGACCGGTTGCTCACGGTCGATGCCGTTGTCGACGCCCTTGAGGTAGTGGTCGAACCAGCGGCCGGTGTCCGTCCACACGTCGTTGGGCAGCCCGAACAGGCCCGGCAGCTCGGCGGTCGCGTGGTCGCCGGGGCGCAGTTCGAGCCGCTTGGGCACGGTCAGCTTCTGGTAGAAGTCGGCGTACTGGTTGGCCGGGAAGACCGTGTCGCCCCAGGCGTTGGCGAGCAGCACCGCGGCGCCGTTGCGGTTCAGCCGGTCGGTATAGGTCGCGGCGGAACGTTTCCGCCCCCAGTCGACCATCTCCTGCTCGTGGGACAGGTCGGCCGCGTAGAAACGGTCGAAGATCTGCCGGAGTTCGGGGCTCTCGCGGCCGGTGAGGGCGCCCACGCCGTCCAGCAGGGCGCCCGCCTGGACGTGCTGGGTGCGGCCCGAGTAGATGGAGCCGATCAGGTCGGCCCAGCCGCTGAGCGCGGCCACCGCCTTGATCCGCCTGTCGTGGGCGGCGGCGAGCAGGCTGATACCGGCGCCGTAGGAGACCCCCGCCATGCCGATGTGGCGTGCGTCAGCGGGGGTGTTGGCCAGGGCCCAGTCGATCACCCGGGAGGCGTCCGCCGTGTCCGGCGGACCGGCCACTTCTATCTCGCCCCCGGACTGCCAGAACCCGCGCACGTTGTAACCCAGCACCACATAGCCCGAGTCGGCGAGCCTTCGGGCCTGGGCCAGGTACTCCACCTGCGGGAAGCCCCAGCTCGTCGGCAGCACGACGAGCGGGTAGGTCCGCGAGCCGTCGGCGTCCGCGGGCGTGACGACGTTCGCCTTCAGCACGGTGCCGCCGGCGCCGGCGATGTCCACGAACCGCACGGACGGGGCCGCCTGGGCGGCCGCGGCCGGGCCGCCGGCGGTGCCGGCGATCAGGGCGGTGGCGAGGGCGCCGACGGCCAGGGCGCGCGGACCGGTGCGACCGTCTCTCATGGGGTCACTCCTCACTCGGTGGGATGCAAAGTGACCCGACGGTAACCGCGCGCCCGCAGATTTGCTACCCGTCGGTAAGTGAGTTGCGAATAAAGGTGGTTGGCGGGCCGGACCGCCGGGCTACGAGGCCGCGGGCGCGGCGGGCTCCGGTGCCGGCGTCCGGGCCGCCCGGGTCACGTCCGCCACCAGCTCCACCACATCCGGCCCGCACGCCTGGGAGTTGACCACCTTCAGCAGCAGCACGAAGGAACCGGAGCCGTACTTGCGGGCCAACCGCTCGTGCTCGCGGGCGAGATAGCGGGTCGCGGCCTGGTTGGTGATCGCCCGCTGCCCGCAGAACAGGAACACCGGGCGGGCCTCGCCCCGGCCGCCCGCTGTGAGCCGGGCCAGCAGCACGTACTCGCTCCTGCCGCTGTCCACGCGGTAGTCCTCGCCGCCGATGCGGAAGGCGCCCGCCTCCGGGCCCGACTCCGCCTGGGTGTTCACCCCCACGCCCGGCAGCTGGTCGGCGCCATGACCCGACTTCAGAAGCTGATCATCCCGGCCGCCGTAAAGGCGGCCTTCGTCATGTCAGGGGAGCCGTACTGGTGGAACTGATCAAGTGCGCCGCCAGGGCGCTCAAGGAACGCCGCTCGGAGCTGGGCTGGACTGTGGCCAGCAGCATCATCAGCGGAGGCATTGGCCTGCTCATGGCCGCGGCGTACCTGAGGTACCGCTGATGCCGGAGCAGTGCAATAAGAAGCCCTACGCGACCCGCTACGAGGCCCGAGCGGCCCTGCTCATCTTCTTCAAGCGGGGTAGGAAAGAGCGGGCCTCTTACTACTGCGGCGCCTGCGGAGCGTGGCACCTCACAAGTAGGAAGCGGAGGGTCCCCTGATGCTCTACGACATCGAGCGGACGCACCCGAAGGACGCCATCTGCACCGACCCGGCGGACTACAAGCGCTTCTTCGCCAAGACGTCGTCAAGTCAGCAAGGCGCCCTCGGAGAAGACGCAGCAGGCCTGGGACCAGGCCAAGGAAATCTGCCAGATGTGCCCGGTCATGCACCAGTGCCGCCGGGACACGCTGGGGGAGAACGACGGGGTATGGGGCGGGCTGGACCCGCACCAGCGCTTCCGCATCCGCCAGGCCCTGCCCGCGGCCGTCAAGCGCCGGCCGCAGGAGCGGCGCCTGAGGTTGGGCAAGGAGCTGTGCCGCCTCAGGCACGAGCTGGACACGGTCTTCCGCGAGATCCAGCGGATGACCGGCATCCCCGAGAAGCCGGCCATGTACCTGATCCGCGAATGGGAGCGCCATCTCCGGGCGCTGGAGGACGAAGAGCCGGCCGAGGTCGTGGAGCTGAGGCCGGTGGAGCTGGAGCCTGGGGCGGCGGAGAAGAAGAATTCGTGCTCATCGACGGCCGCGGCCGTCGCTACAGATCTTACAAGTGGAGTCCCGCCGATGACGTGCAGATCTACTTCCCCCAGCCCGAGGCCATCAGGGAGTACGTCAACCGGCCGGACGCCGCGAGCGGGCGCGCGGAGAGCGGGGGGAAGTGCCGCAACGGCCACGAGCGCACGCCTGAGAACACGTACGTGGACCCCAACGGGAAGCGGCAGTGCCGCGGCTGCCGGGCCGCGGCGAACGCCCGGTACAAGAAGAAGGCGGCCTGATGCTCCCCCCGCACATCTCTCACAGCTCCAGGGAGACGCTGGAGCGCTGCGCTCGGGCGTACTTCCTCACCCGCATGACACGGGCCCCGCAGATGCCCGCCATGTGGCTCGTGGGCGGCTCCGCCGTGCACGAGGCGACCGAGCACTACGACCTGATGAGCATCGTCGGGAACGAAGATCCCTCCCGGGAGAACATCGGCCGCATCTGGGAGGCCTACTTCGACACCCAGCTGTCCGCGGCCCGAGCCAAGGGGGTGAAGAGGTGAGCGCGGCGGCGCACCGCCGCGCGCTGGAGATCCTGTTCCGCCCCCGCGCTGGCGGCGTGGAGTCCTAAGATCAGCGCCATATGAGTGATCCCGGGAGCGTTTCTCAGGCCCTCCCGGGATCACATCGCCAGTCGTGAAGGGACTGACATGACCAAGACTCTCCGCGCGCCGTGGACACGGCGCTGAGGGCCACTGGAACGCTCACCCTGCGAGCCGTCGACTACCTCCGGGTATCGACCGAGGATCAGGCCAAGGGCTACGGCATCGCCTACACGGGCAAGAAGACGGCCCGGTACATCGAGAAGAAGGGCTGGGCCCACGTCGGCACCTACGCCGACGAAGGCTATTCAGGCAGCCTGGACGCCGATGACCGGCCCGACCTCAAGCGGCTCATGCAGGCCGCCCGCAAGACGCCCCGCCCGTTCGACATGGTCGTTGTCAACGAGGGCCGCGGTATCGGCCGCACCGGCCGGGCGTTCTGGAAGTGGGTCTGGGAGCTGGAAGACCTGGGCGTGTACGTGGCCGTAGTCAAGAAGGACTACGACAACTCCACGCCCGCCGGCCGCAGTCAGATGCGCAAGGATGCCGACTACGCCGAAGACGAGCGTGAGAACATCCGGGACCGCACGCAGGGCGGCATCCAGGAGAAGGCCGAAGACGGCCTGTACCCGGGCGGCACAGTGCCGTTCGGCTGGTGCATCGCTGAGCGCGGCGTGAAGGGCGTCTCTCACTACGCCGTGCACGACGAAGAGGCCGAGACGCTGCGCAGGGCGCGCGAGGTCTTCCTGAGCACGAAGAGCTGGACCACGGTCGCCATCACGCTCAACAGTGAGAAGCGGCTGACCCGTTCGGGTGCTCCCTGGACGCGCAAGAACATCCGGAGCCGGATGCTCGGCCAGGCCGTGCTGGAACAGCAGGTGGTCTGGCGCGGCAGCGCGGCGGCCCGGGACCAGGAGGGCCGGCCGGTCTTCGGGGATTCGGTGATCATCAAGCTGCCCGAGATCTTCTCGGAGGAGAAGATCGAAGCGCTGAAGGCCGCCGCATCCGAGAGGAAGCGGCCGAGGAAGACGCGGCAGCGCGTCTACCTGCTGACCGGCTGCATGGTCAGCCCGTGCGGCAAGTACTACGCGGGCCACCAGCACCGGCCGAATGAGGTCATCTACCGGTGCAAGGGCCGCCAGGAGTCCTACGCCGGAGCCGGCGACCAGTGCTCCTGCCCTTACCTGGAAGCCACCGCCATTGAGCGGCAGGTGTGGCAGGACGTGGTACGCGTCCTGAGCGACGCCGACCGCATGAAGGCCTTGTCCCAGGACTGGCTGGACGCGACGGCCGGTGAGCGTGTGGACCACACGCAGCGCATCGCTGAGCTGGACCAGCAGATTGCCGAGACAGAGGATCTGGTCGACGTCACGGAGGCCGCCGCGGCCCGCAGGGCACTGCGGCGGGGACAGTCCAAGGGAGAGGCTGCGGAGGCCGCCGAACGGGCCTCCAAGCCCCATCTGGAGGAGCTGGAGGGCCTGGAGAAGCTGAAGCGCGAAGCGGAAGCCTTCCAGCGGGAGGCCGCTGACGCCGCCCGGCGCCTTCAGGGCTTCGAGCGTCTGGCCGAGATCGCCAGGGAGAACCTGGCGGAGTTGACCGACGAAGAGAAGGCCGAACTGGTCGATCTCATGGGCATGGAGGCGCAGGTGATCCGCTGCGCTCCGCGCCGGCTGGGCGTCGCCTGCGGCATTCGTGAGTGGTTCGTCCAGGAAGGCCGGGGCGTTCCCGTTCTGGCGGACGAAGGATGGGAGCGGATCAAGCCCCTGATGGGAGGCTCCCGTTCGAAGATGGACCGGCGCCAGGTGGTGCAGCTCCTGCTGGAGAAGGCGGTCACGGGTGACCGGATGATCGATCTGGGCTCGCGGTACGACCTCAACCCGAAGTCGCTCCAGACGCAGTCCCACCGGTGGCTGGCCGATGGCACGTGGGCCGCGGCCATGGAGCTGCTGAAGGACGCGGACACGCGGCCCGTCTGGGAGCCGGACTCCATCGAGATTCAGGTGACCATCCGGCCCCGGGCTATTGAGTCCAAGCCAGGTGACGGGGAATCCGACTCTTGGAGACGGGCCCGCCGAGGCAGAACTCCGTGCGCTCGCCGAAGCCCTGCCGGGTCGCGTCGTGCGCCACGATCTGGGCGTGCGCGTTGCAGTCCTTGATCAGCGCGGAGAGCTCCAGCAGGGCGCACACGTCGTGCCGCATCACCGACAGCTCGGAACCGCCCGCGTTGCGGTACCACCAGCAGCGACTCCGAGTGGTCCGGCAGCCCGAAGAAGGCCTGCTTGCGGCGGAGCCTGCGCCGCCACAGGTAGGTGCGGGCGAGCCAGCCCAGAGCGGCGCTGACGCCGGCCGCCACGACCCCGAGGACGATGTTGCGCACGTCGTCGTTCATGGCCGCGCATGCTAGCGGTCCCGCACGCCCGCTACGTACCCGTGTTCGAGGTGTGACGTTCGTGTGGCGGCTGTCCCAGGCGTACTGTCGGTACGGAGGCAATCTCGTTACGCTGCGCGGACTTGTCCCTGCGGGAGGTACGGATGGGTCGTCCTGGCACGCGGAAACTGGCGGTTCTGGCGGTCTCGGCCGCCGTGGTCTCGGTGGGCGCGGCCGCGCCGCCCACCGCCAGGGCCGGCGGCACGGCCACGAAGACGCCGGTGGCCGTCGGCTACGGCGGCGCCGTCTCCAGCGTCGACGCGGACGCCTCCGCCGCCGGCATCGAGGTGCTGAAGAAGGGCGGCAACGCGGTCGACGCGGCCGTCGCCACCGCCGCCGCGCTCGGTGTCACCGAGCCCTACTCGGCCGGCGTCGGCGGAGGCGGCTACTTCGTCTACTACGACGCCAGGACCCGCACCGTCCACACCATCGACGGCCGCGAGACCGCGCCGCTGTCCGCCGACTCCGGCCTGTTCACGGAGAACGGCAAACCGCTCGCCTTCGCCGACGCGGTCAGCAGCGGCCTGAGCGTCGGCACCCCCGGCACGCCCGCCACCTGGCAGACCGCGCTGGACGAGTGGGGCAGCGAGCGCCTGGGGACGGTCCTGAAGCCGGCCGAGCGGATCGCCCGCCGGGGCTTCACGGTGGACGACACCTTCCGCTCGCAGACCGCCTCCAACGAGACCCGGTTCCGCTACTTCCCGGACACCGCGAAGCTGTTCCTGCCCGACGGCAGGCTCCCGGTCGTCGGCTCCACGCTGAAGAACCCCGAACTCGCGCGCACCTACGAGGAACTGGGCCGCAAGGGCGTCGGCGCGATCTACCGCGGAGACATCGGCGACGACATCGTCAAGACGGTCGAACACCCGCCGGTGGACCCCGCCTCCGGCTGGAACGCCCGCCCGGGCAAGCTGGCCGAGAAGGACCTCGCCGTCTACCGGGCCAAGCTCCAGGCGCCCACCAGGACCTCGTACCGCGGCCTCGGCGTGTACTCCATCGCGCCGTCCTCCTCCGGCGGCACCACCGTCGGCGAGGCGCTCAACATCCTTGAGCGGACCGACCTGTCGAAGGCGAGCCGGACCCAGTACCTGCACCACTACATCGAGGCCAGCCGCATCGCCTTCGCCGACCGGGGCCGCTGGGTGGGCGACCCCGCCTTCGAGGACGTGCCCACCAGGGAACTGCTGTCGCAGCGGTTCGCCGACTCGCGGGCCTGCCTGATCAAGGACGACGCGGTGCTCACCAGCCCGCTCGCGCCGGGCGACCCACGGCATCCGGCGGCTTGCGGCACCGGCGGCAAGGCGGCCCCGACGACCTACGAGGGCGAGAACACCACGCACCTCACGGTCGCCGACAAGTGGGGCAACGTCGTCGCCTACACCCTCACCATCGAGCAGACCGGCGGCAGCGGCATCACCGTCCCCGGCCGGGGCTTCCTGCTCAACAACGAGCTGACCGACTTCTCCTTCACGCCGGCCGACCCGGCCGTGCACGACCCGAACCTGCCGGGGCCGGGCAAGCGGCCGCGCTCCTCGATCTCCCCGACGATCGTCCTGGACCGCAACGAACGGCCCGTCGTGGCGCTCGGCTCACCCGGTGGCGCGACCATCGTCACGACCGTGCTGCAGACCCTGACCGGCTTCCTGGACCGGGGGCTGCCGCTGGTCGACGCCATCGCGGCGCCGCGCGCCAGCCAGCGCAACGCCGCGCAGACCGAGCTGGAACCGGCCCTGTACGACAGCGCGGAGCGGGCCCGGCTGGAGGCGATCGGGCACCGCTTCAAGCTCAACCCCGAGATCGGCGCGGCCACCGGCGTCCAGCGGCTGCCGGACGGCAAGTGGCTCGCGGCCGCCGAGAAGGTGCGGCGGGGCGGCGGCTCGGCGATGGTGGTGAACCCGGCGCCGTGACCCCGTCCCGCGCGCTGCCGTCCCGCGGCCCGGGCCTACAACTCGGGTGCGGGGTGCGGGGGTTCCTCGTCCGGCCGGGCCTCGCCGCCCGGCCGGCTCTCCGCCGCCGGCCCGGAGCCGGGCGCGGAACCATCGGCCTGCGGGGGACCGGACGGCGGGGGACCGGACGGCGGGGGAGCGGGTGACCCGGGACCGGGCGACGGGGCCTGCTCCGCGCGGAAGTCCAGCCGTCCGCCGGCGACGTCCACCGTGACCCGGCTGCCCTCGGTGATGGTGCCGTCGAGCAGCAGCCGCGAGAGCTGGTTGTCCACCTCCCGCTGGATCGTGCGGCGCAGCGGGCGGGCGCCGTACTCCGGCTGGTAGCCGCGCTCGGCGATCCAGTCGACGGCCCCGTCCGTGAACCGCACCGAGACGCCCTGGCCGTCCACGAGCCGGCGGGTGCGCTCCAGCAACAGGTCGGTGATCTGCCGCAGTTGCTCGCCGCTGAGCTGCCGGAAGACCACGATCTCGTCGATGCGGTTGATGAACTCCGGCCTGAAGTGCTCCCGCAGCGGCCGCAGGATCTGCTCGCGCCGCGCCTCCTCGTCGGCGTCCGCGCCGCCGGGTCCGAAGCCGATCCCGGCGCCGCGCCGGCTGATCACGTCGGAGCCCAGGTTGCTGGTCATCACGATGACCGTGTTGGTGAAGTCCACCGTGCGGCCCTGGGAGTCGGTGAGCCGGCCGTCGTCCAGCACCTGGAGCAGGATGTTGAAGACGTCCGGGTGCGCCTTCTCCACCTCGTCCAGGAGCAGCAGCGAGTACGGGTGCCTGCGCACCACCTCGGTGAGCTGGCCGGCCTCCTCGTGGCCGACGTACCCGGGCGGGGCGCCGACCAGCCGGGAGACGGTGTGCCGCTCCTGGTACTCGCTCATGTCGAGCCGGACCATGCGCTCCTCGCTGCCGAACAGCGCCTCCGCGAGCGCCCGGGCCAGCTCGGTCTTGCCGACGCCGGTCGGGCCGAGGAAGAGGAAGCTGCCGATCGGCCGGTCCGGGCTGGCCAGTCCGGCGCGCGAGCGCAGCACGGCCTCGGCGACCACCGCGACCGCCTCGTCCTGGCCGACCACCCGCTGGTGCAGGTGCTGCTCCAGGCCGAGCAGCCGCTCCTTCTCCTCCTGGGTGAGGCGGCTCACCGGGATGCCGGTCCGCCGGGACACCACCTCGGCGATCGCCTCCGCCGTGACCTCGAGCTGGCCCTCGTCGGCCTGCTCACCGTGGCTGGAGTCCGCGATCCGCTGCTTCAGCTCGCCGATCCGGTCGCGGAGCTGCGTGGCCTGCTCGTACTGCTCGTCGGCCACCGCCTGGTCCTTGTCCCTGACGAGCTGCTCGACCTCGCGCTCCATCGTGCGCACGTCCGCGCCCTTGGTCCGGGCGCCGAGCCGTACCCGGGCGCCGGCCTGGTCGATCAGGTCGATCGCCTTGTCCGGCAGCCGGCGGTCGGTGAGGTAGCGGTCGGACAGCTCCACGGCGGCGACCAGCGCCTCGTCGGTGTAGCGCACCTGGTGGTGCGCCTCGTACCGGTCGCGCAGCCCGCGCAGGATCTCGACGGTGTCCGGGACCGTCGGCTCGGGCACCAGGATCGGCTGGAACCGCCGGGCCAGCGCCGCGTCCTTCTCGATCCGCCGGTACTCCTCCAGCGTGGTCGCGCCCACGATGTGCAGCTCGCCCCGGGCGAGCGCGGGCTTGAGGATGTTGCCCGCGTCCATCGCGCCGCCCTCGCCGCCGGAGCCGGCGCCGACGACGGTGTGCAGCTCGTCGATGAAGACGATCAACTGGTCGGAGTGGGCGCGGATCTCCTCCACGATGTTGTTCAGCCGCTCCTCGAAGTCGCCCCGGTACCGGGTGCCCGCGACGACGCCGGTCAGGTCCAGTGCGACGACCCGGCGTCCGGCCAGCATCTCCGGCACGTCGCCGTCCGCGATGCGCTGCGCCAGCCCCTCGACGACGGCCGTCTTGCCGACGCCCGCGTCGCCGATCAGCACCGGGTTGTTCTTCCCGCGCCGGGACAGCACCTCGATGGTCTGCTCGATCTCCTGGTCGCGGCCGATCACCGGGTCCACCCGGCCCTGCTGGGCCATGTCGGTCAGATCGCGGCCGTACTTGTCGAGCGTCGGGGTCGAGGTGGGCCGCTGCCGCTCCGGGCGCGGCGGGGTGGCCTCGGGGGTCTCCGGCGGCAGCCCGCCCGCCTGGAACCGGGCCGCGTTCAGGATGTGCCCGGCGGCCGAGTCCGGGTTCATGGCGAGCGCGCTCAGCACGTGCTCGGGCCCGATGTACCCGGCGCCGCTCGCACGGGCCATGTCGTGCGCGTCCAGCAGGGCGCGCTTGACGGCCGGGGTGAGCGACAGCGAGGTCGGCGGCGGGGTCTCGCCCGGCGGGTGCTGGGCGGGCCCGGCGCGGTGGTCGATCTCCGTGGCCAGTGAGTCGGGGTCGGCGCCGGAGCGGCTGAGCAGGCTCCGGGTGGGCTCGGCGGCCAGGGCGGCGCGCAGCAGGTGCTCGGTGTCCAGGTCGCGGCTGCCGTGTTCGGCGGCGTACTGGGCGGCCCCTCTCACCAGTTCGCGGGCCGGCTGGCTGAGCAGGCGGCCGATGTCGATGTGGCGGGGGGCGCCCTGTCCGCCGGGGACGTTGGGGCCGGTGCCGCCGAAGAAGCGGGCGAAGAATTCTCCGAAGGGGTCCTCCGGGCCGTTGTAGCCGCTGGTCATCGTTTCGTTTCCTTCGCAGACGACGTGCGGAGCGGCCGGGTAACCCGGGGGCGGGCCGCTCATGCCACGATGACACGAGCCGGTGCGAAGGGCATGTGCAGCAACGCCCGCGCGGCAGGGACCCGGGCCCCTGCCGCGGACGGGCCGCCCGGCCCGTCAGCCGGCCTCCCGCGCGGTGAGGATCCGGGGGCCGGCGTCCGTGACGGCCACCGTGTGCTCGGCGTGCGCGGCGCGCGAGCCGTCGGAGGTGCGCAGGGTCCAGCCGTCCTCCGCCTCGTAGTAGGCGTCCTTGCCGCCGCCGATCAGCATGGGCTCGATCGCGAGGACCATGCCGTGGCGCAGCGGCAGCCCGCGGCCGGGCCGGCCCTCGTTGGGGACGTCCGGGTCCTCGTGCATGCGGCGCCCCACGCCGTGGCCGCCGAAGCCCGCCGGGATGCCGTAGCCGGCCGTGCGGCAGACCCGGCCGACGGCGTGCGCGATGTCGCCGATGCGGTTGCCGACGCGGGCCGCGTCGATGCCCGCCGCCAGTGCGCGCTCGGCGGTCTCGACCAGGCGCAGGTCCGCGGGGCGCGGGTGGCCGACCACGAAGCTGATCGCAGAGTCGCCCACCCAGCCGTCCAGCTCGGCGCCGCAGTCGATGGAGACGAGGTCGCCGTCGCGCAGCCGCAGGCCGGTGGGGATGCCGTGCACGATCGCGTCGTTGACGGAGGCGCAGATCACCCCCGGGAACGGGGTCGGGGCGAAGGAGGGGCGGTAGCCGAGGAACGGCGAGGAGGCTCCCGCCTCGCGCAGCACCTCCCGGGCCACCTCGTCCAGTTCCAGCAGCGAGACCCCGACGCGGGCGGCCTGCCGTACGGCCGTCAGGGCCCGTCCCACGACCTGGCCCGCCGCGTGCATCGCGTCGATCGACGCGTCCGTCTTCAGTTCCGTCATGCCAATTACTATACCGGTATTTGAATAGGGGCGCCGTCAGGCGGTCGGTATTAGAATGGGCGCATGGTGCGTACCCCCCTCACCCCCGAAGAGCGCGAACGCGGCGAGCGGCTCGGCCGGTTGCTCCGCGAGGCGCGCGGCGGGCGGAGCATGGCCGAGGTCTCGGTGGCGGCGGGCGTCTCGGCCGAGACCCTGCGCAAGATCGAGACCGGGCGGGCCCCCACCCCGGCCTTCTTCACGGTGGCCGCGCTGGCGGGAGTGCTCGGGCTGTCCATGGACGAGCTGCTGGCCCGGTGCGCGCCGCTGAGCGTCTGACGGGGCCGCGGAGGGCGTGCAGGGCGTGCGGGCCGCGCCGGGCGTCCGATGGGTGCGCCGGGCGTGCGCGGGCGCGCCGAGGGCGGAGAGGTGCGCGCGAGGGGCGTGCCGGGAGTGGAGAGGTGCGCGCGAGGAGCGCGCCCCAGCCGCCCGCACGCTCCCGGAAAACGCCGCGTAGCGGACGCGTAACACGGCTGGTGTTGCCTGACGGGCACAGCGCCGGAGCGGGGCGGGCGGGCCCGCGCCGGCGGTGACGCCGCGGGCCGGTGAACCGGATGCGCGGGCTGCCGGGCGCACCCCGTGACGGGCGCCGTGATCACCCTAAGGAGTGTCAAACGTGATCGACTCCGCGGGTTGGTGACGATGGTCTTGGCAAGGACGTCCGGGAGGCTTACTTTCGTCCCTCTACGGGCCGTTTCTACGGGCGTAGAGGCTCGGACGTAGCGTCGAAGGAGCAGCTCATGGCCAACGTCGTACGTGCCGCACTGGTCCAGGCCGCCTGGACCGGCGACACCGAGTCCATGGTGGCGAAGCACGAGGAGCACGCGCGCGAGGCGGCCCGCCGGGGCGCCCGGGTCATCGGCTTCCAGGAGGTCTTCAACGCCCCCTACTTCTGCCAGGTCCAGGAGCCGGAGCACTACCGCTGGGCCGAACCGGTGCCGGACGGGCCGACGGTCCGCCGGATGCGGGCCCTGGCCCGTGAGACCGGCATGGTGATCGTCGTACCCGTCTTCGAGGTCGAGCAGTCCGGCTTCTACTACAACACCGCCGCCGTGATCGACGCCGACGGCTCCTACCTCGGCAAGTACCGCAAGCACCACATCCCCCAGGTCAAGGGCTTCTGGGAGAAGTACTACTTCAAACCCGGCAACCTGGGCTGGCCCGTCTTCGACACGGCGGTCGGCAAGGTCGGCGTCTACATCTGCTACGACCGGCACTTCCCCGAGGGCTGGCGGCAGCTAGGCCTCAACGGCGCCCAGCTCGTCTACAACCCGTCCGCCACCCACCGCGGGCTCTCCTCGTACCTGTGGCAGCTCGAACAGCCCGCCGCGGCCGTGGCCAACGAGTACTTCGTCGCCGCCATCAACCGGGTCGGCCAGGAGGAGTACGGCGACAACGACTTCTACGGCACGAGTTACTTCGTCGACCCGCGCGGGCAGTTCGTCGGCGACCCGGCGAGCGACAAGACCGAGGAACTCCTCGTCCGCGACCTGGACTTCGACCTCATCGAGCAGGTCCGGCAGCAGTGGGCCTTCTACCGTGACCGCCGCCCCGACGCCTACGAAGGACTGGTGCAGCCGTGAACGACCTCTACGCCCGCCACCGCGGCGTCCTGCCCGACTGGCTGGCCCTCTACTACGACGAGCCGCTGGAGATCACCCACGGCGAGGGCCGGCACGTCTGGGACTCCGTCGGCAACCGGTACCTCGACTTCTTCGGCGGCATCCTCACCACGATGACCGCGCACGCCCTGCCCGAGGTCACCAAGGCCGTCACCGAGCAGGCCGGCCGGATCATCCACTCCTCGACCCTGTACCTCAACCGGCCCATGGTCGAACTGGCCGAGCGCATCGCGCAGTTGAGTGGCATCCCGGACGCCCGGGTGTTCTTCACCACCTCCGGCACCGAGGCCAACGACACCGCCCTGCTGCTCGCCACCACCCACCGGCGCACCAACACCGTCCTGGCCATGCGCAACAGCTACCACGGCCGCTCCTTCAGCACCGTCGGCATCACCGGCAACCGCGGCTGGTCCCCGACCTCGCTCTCCCCGCTGCAGACCCTGTACGTCCACGGCGGCGTCCGCGGCCGGGGCCCGTTCGCCGATCTCGACGACCGCGCGTTCATCGACGCCTGCGTGGCCGACCTGAAGGACGTCCTCGGACACACCCGGCCCCCCGCCGCGCTGATCGCCGAACCGATCCAGGGCGTCGGCGGCTTCACCTCCCCGCCGGACGGGCTGTACGCCGCCTTCCGGGAGGTGCTGAACGCCCACGGCATCCTCTGGATCAGCGACGAGGTGCAGACCGGCTGGGGCCGCACCGGCGACCACTTCTGGGGCTGGCAGGCGCACGCCCGCAGCGGCCCGCCGGACATCGTCACCTTCGCCAAGGGCATCGGCAACGGCATGTCCATCGGCGGGGTGATCGCGCGCGCCGAGATCATGAACTGCCTGGACGCCAACAGCATCTCCACCTTCGGCGGCACCCAGATCACCATGGCCGCGGGCCTCGCCAACCTCGGCTACCTCGTCGAACACGACCTCCAGGGCAACGCCCGGCGGGTCGGCGGCATGCTCCTGGAACGGCTGCGGGCGATCGGCGCGCAGTTGCCCGGCGTCCGGGAGGTGCGCGGGCGCGGACTGATGATCGGCGTGGAACTGGTGCGCCCCGGCACCGACGAGGCCGACCCCAGGGCGGCCGCCGCCGTCCTGGAGGCGGCCCGCGAGGGCGGCCTGCTCATCGGCAAGGGCGGCGGCCACAGCACCAGCGCCCTGCGCATCGCCCCGCCGCTGTCCCTGACCGTGGCGGAGGCGGAGGAGGGCGCGGCGATCCTGGAACGCGCGCTGAGGAGCACGTACTAGAGAGCGGGTCGACGGCGATGACCACCACCTCCCACTCCCGGCACCCCGGCTGGCAGCCGCTGGAACCCGTCCTCTCCGTCCGGCAGGTGCTCACCCTGGAGCGGGTGCTCGCGGGCGAGCCCGAGGTGGTGGCCGGAGCCGGGCAGCTCGACCGGCCGGTGCGCTGGGTGCACGTGGCCGAGGCCGCCGACGTCGGGGTGATGCTCACCGGCGGCGAGATGGTGCTCACCACCGGGGTGCTGCTGGCCGGTGACGAGGCCAAGCAGGCCGAGTACGTCCAGTCCCTGCACCGGGCGGAGGCCGCGGCCGTCGTCCTCGGGCTCGGCCGGGCCTTTCCCGCACCGCCCGAGGTGATGCGCCGGGCCGCCGAGCGGTGCGGGCTGCCCATGGTCGTGCTGCACCGGCCGTTCCCGTTCGCCGAGCTGACCGAGGAGGTCCAGTCGCGGCTGGTGCGGCGCAAGTTCGCCGCCGTGAGCCTGTCGGAGGCCGTTCGCACCGCGCTCACCGGGCTGATCACCGCGGGTGCTCCGCTGCAGCGCCTGCTCGACGAGGCCGCCCAGCACAGCGGCTGCCCCGTCGTCGTCACCAACCTCGCCCACCGGGTCCTCGCCACCGCGGGGGAGCGGCCGGCGGTGGACGACGTGCTGCGCGACTGGGAGCGGATCGCCCGCCAGGCCGGAGGCAGCGAGGGCGACGGCTGGGTCCGCGCCGAGCTCGGCGGGCGCGGCGAGCGGTGGGGCCGGCTGCTGCTGTGCGGATACCGGGGCGACACGGCCACCGGCCGGATGCTCGCCGACCGGACCGCCGAGGCGCTGGTGCTGCACCGCATGCTCGGCGGCGGCTCCGCCCGCACCTGGGAGGAACAGTCGGCGCAGAGCCTGCTCACCGACCTCGTCTCCGGGGTGGTGCCCGCCCGGCAACTGCTGCCCCGGGCCCGGGCGGCCGGGCTGCCGGTCAACCGGCGGACCTTCGTCCCCCTCGTCGTGCCCGGCGGGGAGCCGGTCCGGCTCGACCGGACGCTGCGGCTGCTCGGACTGTCCGGGCTGGTCGCCGAACTGGCCGACGGCGCCACCGCCGTGCTGCTCAGCCTCGCCCGCGACCAGCACGCCGAGGCGCTGACCGCGCACTTCGCCGCACGGCTGCGGACGGAGAGCGGGGCGCCGAACGCCGTGGTCGCCGCCGCCGATCCGCGCACCGTCTGGGAGGACGTGCCCGCGGGGCTGCGGGAGGCGCGGCACGTCGCCGACGCCGTCGCCGACTCCTCCGCCGTGCTCGGCCTGCCGGCCGTCGTCCGGCTGCGCGACGTCCATCTGCGCGGTCTGGTAAGGCTGTTGCGCGACGACCCGCATGTGCAGTCCTTCGCCGAGCGGGAGCTCGACGGGCTGCTGTGCGCGGCCGACCGGGAACTGCTGAACGTGCTGCGGACGTATCTGGCCACGGGCCGCAACAAGTCCCGCACCGCCCAGCTCCACCACGTCTCCCGGCCCGCCCTCTACCGCCGGCTGGAGGCCATACAGGCACGGCTGGGCGTCGACCTCGACGACTTCGAACAGGCGGCCTCCGTGCACATCGCGCTCCTCGCGCATGACGCGCAACAGGGGTGAAACATGCGACGACCTGCGAAAACGGCGGTGAAACATGGACCGGGGAACACGTGACACGGTGGCACGCCGACCGCCCGCGGACGTGACACGCTGCAACTCAAACGGGCCCACCGGGCTTCCTACTCTCGCCGTACACCGAGCGACCGGAGGTCCCGATGAGCCGAGTGATCCGTGCCGCCCTCTTCCAGACCGCCTGGACCGGCGACAAGGAGTCGATGATCCAGGTCCACGAGCAGGCGGTCCGCGACGCGGCCGCGCAGGGCGCCCAAGTCCTCTGCTTCCAGGAACTGTTCTACGGCCCCTACTTCTGCCAGGTGCAGGACAAGGCCTTCTACGAGTACGCCGAGCGGATCCCCGACGGCCCCACCGTCCGGCGCTTCCAGACGCTGGCACGGGAGCTGGGCATCGTCCTCGTCCTGCCCATGTACGAGGAGGAGCAGCCGGGCGTCCTGTACAACACCGCCGCCGTGATCGACGCGGACGGCTCCTACCTCGGCAAGTACCGCAAGACCCACATCCCCCAGGTGCAGGGGTTCTGGGAGAAGTTCTACTTCCGGCCGGGCAACAGCGGCTGGCCCGTCTTCGACACCGCCGTCGGCCGGATCGGCGTCTACATCTGCTACGACCGCCACTTCCCCGAGGGCTGGCGGGCGCTGGGTCTCGCGGGCGCCGAGATCGTCTTCAACCCCTCGGCCACCTCGCGCGGCCTGTCCCGCTACCTGTGGCAGCTCGAACAGCCGGCGGCGGCCGTCGCCAACGAGTACTTCGTCGGCGCGATCAACCGGGTCGGCGTGGAGGACCTGGGCGACAACGACTTCTACGGCACCACCTACTTCGTGGACCCCGAGGCCCAGTTCGTCGGCGAGGTGGCGAGCGACAAGGAGCCCGAACTCGTCGTCCGCGACCTGGACCTGGCCAAGCTCCGCGAGGTCCGCGACCGCTGGCAGTTCTACCGCGACCGGGCGCCCGGCGCCTACACGCCGCTGACCGCGCCCTGACCGCAGCGCCCACCCTGGGAGGAGAGGGACCATGAGCAGCCGTACCGTCATCCGCGGTGGTCTCGTCATCACCGCGTCCGACGAGATCCACGCCGACGTCCTGATCGAGGACGGCCGCATCGCCGCCCTCGCCGCCTCCGGCACCCCGGCCGCCGAGGCGTTCGGCGACGGCCGGGTCATCGACGCCACGGGCAAGTACGTCATCCCGGGCGGGGTCGACGGACACACCCACATGGAGATGCCGTTCGGCGGCACCACCGCCGCCGACACCTTCGAGACCGGCACCCGCGCCGCCGCCTGGGGCGGCACCACCACCATCGTCGACTTCGCGATCCAGAGCGTCGGCGGCACCCTGCGCGAGGGCCTGGACGCCTGGCACGCCAAGGCCGAGGGCAACTGCGCCGTCGACTACGCCTTCCACATGATCGTCTCCGACGTGAACCAGGAGACGCTCAAGGAGATGGACCTGCTGGTCGAGGAGGGCGTGACCAGCTTCAAGCAGTTCATGGCGTACCCCGGGGTGTTCTACTCCGACGACGGCCAGATCCTGCGGGCCATGCAGCGCGCCGCCGAGAACGGCGGGCTGATCATGATGCACGCCGAGAACGGCATCGCCATCGACGTCCTGGTCGAGCAGGCGCTGGCCCGGGGCGAGACCGACCCCCGCTACCACGGGGAGGTCCGCAAGGCGCTGCTGGAGGCCGAGGCCACCCACCGCGCCATCCGGCTCGCCCAGGTCGCCGGGGCCCCGCTGTACGTCGTGCACGTCTCGGCGCAGGAGGCCGTCGCCGAACTCGCCAGGGCACGGGACACGGGACTGAACGTCTTCGGCGAGACCTGCCCGCAGTACCTGTTCCTGTCCACCGACAACCTCGCCGAACCGGACTTCGAGGGCGCCAAGTACGTCTGCTCCACCCCGCTGCGCCCCCGGGAGCACCAGGCGGCCCTGTGGCGCGGCCTGCGCACCAACGACCTGCAGGTCGTCTCCACCGACCACTGCCCCTTCTGCTTCACCGGCCAGAAGGAGCTGGGCCGGGGCGACTTCTCGAAGATCCCCAACGGGCTGCCGGGCGTGGAGAACCGCATGGACCTGCTGCACCAGGCCGTCGTCGACGGGCACATCTCCCGGCGCCGCTGGATCGAGATCGCCTGCGCCACCCCGGCCCGCATGTTCGGCCTCTACCCCAAGAAGGGCACCATCGCCCCGGGCGCCGACGCCGACGTCGTCGTCTACGACCCGCACGCCGAGCAGGTCATGTCAGCCGCGACGCACCACATGAACGTCGACTACTCGGCCTACGAGGGCAGGCGCACGACCGGCCGGGTCGAGACCGTGCTCTCGCGCGGCGAAGTCGTCATCGACCAGCGGGAGTTCACCGGGCGCGCCGGGCACGGCGCCTTCACTCCGCGCACCACCTGTCAGTACCTCAACTAGGAGCGGCGCCCATGGACTTCGGACTCGTCCTGCAGACCGACCCGCCGGCCTCCCGCGTCGTCAGCCTGATGAAGCGGGCCGAGCGCAACGGCTTCACCCACGGCTGGACCTTCGACTCCGCCGTGCTCTGGCAGGAGCCGTTCGTGATCTACAGCCAGATCCTCGCGAACACCACCAGGCTGCGGGTCGGCCCCATGGTCACCAACCCGGGCACCCGCACCTGGGAGGTCACCGCCTCCACCTTCGCCACGCTAAACGACATGTTCGGCAACCGCACGGTGTGCGGGATCGGCCGCGGCGACTCCGCGATGCGCGTCGCCGGCCGCAAGCCCAACACCCTGGCCCGGATCAGCGAGGCCATGAAGGTCATCCGGGCCCTCGGCCGGGGCGAGGAGGCCGACCTCGGCGGCACGAAGATCCGCTTCCCGTGGGTCGCACCCGGCTCCGAACTGCCGGTGTGGATGGCCGCGTACGGCCCCAAGGCGCTGAAGATGACCGGTGAGGAGGCCGACGGCTTCATCCTCCAGCTCGCCGACCTCTACCTCACCGAGTACATGGTGAAGGCCGTCAAGGACGCGGCCGCCGCCGCCGGCCGCGACCCGTCCGAGGTCACCGTCTGCGTGGCCGCCCCCGCCTACGTCACCGAAGACGACTCGCCCGAGGCGCTCGCCCACGCCCGCGAGCAGTGCCGCTGGTTCGGCGGCATGGTCGGCAACCACGTCGCCGACCTGGTCGCCAGGTACGGCGAGCACTCCGCCCAGGTACCCGACGAACTCACCGAGTACATCAAGGCCCGCCAGGGCTACGACTACGCCCACCACGGGCGCAGCGGCAACCCCGACACCCGGTTCGTGCCCGACGAGATCGTCGACCGGTTCTGCCTGATCGGGCCGGCCGAGAAGCACATCGAGAAGCTGAACGCACTGCGCGAGCTGGGCGTCGACCAGTTCGCCGTGTACGACATGCACGACGCCCAGGAAGCCGTCATCGACGCCTACGGCTCCCGGGTGATCCCGGCGGTCAACGCCTGACCGTCACCTCCCCGTTGGTCTCCCCCTTCCCGCGCTCCGGCCCCGGGAAGGGGGCACAGGGCGCCCGCCCGCGCACCCCCCATGCGCCGCCCGCACGGCCTCTCCCGACCCACTCTCACCCCGATTGGCCCGCCCATGACCGACACCGCCCCCTCCGCCATACCCCTGTCCGGCCAGGTGACCCGGCCCGACGGGCGGGTCGAACTCGCCCCCGGCACCCGGCCGCCCGCCGGCCGGTACGCCAACGAGGACCTGCTCCCCGTGCCGGTGACCCGGCGCACCTGGACGACGTACAACTTCTCCGCGCTGTGGGTCGGCATGGCCCACAACACGGCCTCCTGGACCCTGGCCTCCGGGCTGATCGCGGTGGGCATGGACTGGAAGCAGGCCGTGTTCACCATCGCCCTCGCCAATCTGGTCGTGCTGGTGCCGATGCTGCTCACGGGCCACGCCGGGCCCAAGTACGGCATCCCGTTCCCGGTCTTCGCCCGCGCCTCCTTCGGCGTGCGCGGCGCCAACCTGCCCGCCGTCGTACGGGCGCTGGTGGCGTGCGGCTGGTTCGGCATCCAGACCTGGATCGGCGGCGAGGCCATCTACTTCCTCGCCGGCAAGCTCATCGGCGACGACTGGGCGAACGCCTCGCGCATCGGCGGCCACGCCTGGACCATGTGGCTGTCGTTCGCCGTCTTCTGGGTCCTCCAGGTCGCCATCATCCACCGCGGCATGGAGACCATCCGCCGCTTCGAGAACTGGGCGGCGCCCTTCGTCCTCGTCGGCGCGTTCGTGATGCTGTGGTGGATGAGCAGCAAGGCCGGGGGCTTCGGGCCGCTGTTCGACCAGCCGTCCAAGCTGGGCTGGGGCGGCGACTTCTGGAAGCTGTTCTGGCCCTCCCTGATGGGCATGATCGGCTTCTGGTCGACCCTGTCGCTCAACATCCCCGACTTCACCCGCTACGGCCGCAGCCAGCGGGCCCAGACCTGGGGGCAGGCCCTGGGGCTGCCGACCACGATGACCCTGTTCGCCTTCCTGTCCGTGCTGGTCACCTCCGGCTCCCAGGCGGTCTACGGCCGGCCCGTCTGGGACCCGGTCCAGCTCGCCGCCAAGACGGACAACGTGGTGGGCCTGCTCTACGCCCTGGTCACCGTGCTGGTGGCCACCCTGTCCGTGAACATCGCGGCCAACCTGGTCTCCCCGGCGTTCGACTTCTCCAACGTGGCCCCGCGCAAGGTGAGTTTCCGCACCGGCGCGCTGATCACCGCGGTCCTCGCCGTGCTGATCTTCCCGTGGAAGCTGTACTCGGACCCGCAGGGCTACATCTTCACCTGGCTCGGCCTGGTCGGCGGCCTGCTCGGCACGGTCGCGGGCATCCTCGTCGCGGACTACTGGATCGTGCGCCGCACCCGGCTGGTCCTCGCCGACCTGTACCGCGCGGGCGGCCGGTACTGGTACGCGGGCGGCTGGAACTGGCGGGCGGTGGCCGCGTTCCTGGCCGGCGGCGTGCTGGCGGTCGGCGGCGCCGACTTCCACCCGCTGATCGACGGCCGGCCGATCCCCGCCCTGTCCGCCCTCGCCGACTACGGCTGGGCGGTGGGCCTCGGCACCTCCCTGGTGCTCTACCTCGCGCTGACCTGGCTCACCGGGCGGAAGGAGGACCGGGCGCAGCCGGCCGCCTGAGACCGGTCCGCCCCGGCGGCCGGCGCCGCCGGGGCGGACCGCGCCCTCCACCGCGGGCCTCGTCCGACCTCACGGGTGACAGCCTGGACGGCAGCCCGCTCGGGCCGGCCGACCGCTCACCCGCTCCCGAGGGACGCCGGTCAGCCGGACCCGCCCGGCCGCAGGGCGGCCACGGCGCTCTTCGCCGCCTTGATGGCGCCCTTGTTGATCTCGTCGGTGCTCGGCGCCTTCTTGGTCTCGAAGTCGCTGCCGTTGTAGGTGACGACGACCAGCGCGTTGGAGGCCCGGATCAGCACCACGCCCTCGCGGGTCTCCTGCTTGCTCTCGGTGCTGAGGTTCACGACCGAGTAGCCCGCGTCACCGACGCCCGGGACGGGGCCACCGCCGCTCTTCTCGGTGACGCGCTGCTGGTACTCCTTCTTCGCCGCCTCGTCCGACGCGGTGATCTCGAACGAGACGTCGAGCCAGCGGTAGTCGTAGCCCTCGAGGGCGTTCCAGGAGCAGGTGCGGCGCAGCGCGGTGTCCGTCGACGGGATCTCCTTGCCCGCCGTCTTCGCCCCGGGCACCAGGGACTTGACGGTCGCCGCGGGCACACTGGAGCAGGGGGCGGGGGCGGCGGAGTACGACTTCGACGCCGCCGTGGACGACGGCGCGGACGCCGCACCGGTGGGCGTCTGCTGGGCCGGCCGGTCGCCGGCGGCCGCCGGCGCGGCCGGACCCGAGGACAGAGCCCAGCCGGCGCAGGCGAGCACGGCGACCGGCGTCAGGCGCGCGGTCAGGGCGAGCGGCAGAGGCAGTGAACGCACGGCGCACTTCTCGTGGGGGAGGGGGCGCGGAAGGGTTCCGCGGGTGGGCTGGGACGACAGTGTCACACGGCTGACTGTGCGGCGGAAGGGCGAACTCGCTGTGTGCCCGGCCGGTAACTCAGGCCCTCGGAAGCCATGTTGAAAATTCCGCTATGTCCGGTCAGGGAACGCGGGCGGTCCACTCCGGCGAGCCGAACTTCGTCCGCGCCAGCTCCTCGGCCCGCGCCAGTTCCTCCGGCGTCACCTTGCCGTCCACGAGGCCGTACCGCCCCCGGAACGACTCGATCATCCGCCCGATGACCGCGTCCCGCGGCAGCCCCGTCTGCCGGCGCAGCGGATCGACCCGCTTCTTCGCGCTCCTGGTCCCCTTGTCGGACAGCTTCTCCCGCCCGATACGCAGCACCTCGACCATCTTGTCCGCGTCGATGTCGTACGACATGGTCACGTGGTGCAGCACGGCCCCCGGGCCGCCGCCCGGGCCGACGATCCGCTTCTGCGCCGCGCCCGCGATCTTGCCCTGGTCGGTGGCGATGTCGTTCAGCGGCTGGTACCAGGCGCGGATGCCCATCTCGCCGAGGGCGCCGAGCACCCAGTCGTCCAGGTAGGCGTAACTGTCCTGGAAGGACAGGCCCTGCACCAGCGACTCGGGCACCGACAGCGAGTAGGTGATGGTGTTGCCCGGCTCTACGAACATGGCGCCGCCGCCGGAGATCCGCCGCACCACCTCGATGCCGTGCCGGGCGGCGCCCTCCGGGTCCACCTCGTTGCGCAGCGACTGGAAGCTGCCGATGATCACCGAGGGCGCGCCCCACTCCCAGACCCGCAGCGTGGGCGGGCGGCGGCCCGCGGCCACCTCGGCGGTCAGGACCTCGTCCAGGGCCATGTGCAGCGCCGGGGGCTGCGGGCCCTCATGGATGAGCTGCCAGTCGTAGTCGGTCCAGTCCGTGGCGTGCGCCAGCGCCCGGCGCACCGCGATCCCGACGCCCTCCGAGGTCAGGCCGTACATGACCGTGCCCGCGGGCAGCGCCGCGTCGATCCGGGCGGCGAGCCCGGCCGCGTCGGTGTCCGCGGGAGCGCCCTCGAGCGCGCGGTTCACCGCGTCCAGCGCCTCGTCCGGTTCCAGGAAGAAGTCGCCCGCCACGCGCACGTCGCGCAGCACGCCGTCCTCGGCCGCCACGTCCACGACGACCAGCTTGCCGCCGGGCACCTTGTACTCACCGTGCACTGCCTGGCCTCCCTCTTCGACGAGGGGATCAACGCCGCGGGGCCCGGTGGTGTTCCCGGCGGGAGGGCGATCCCGCCGGGAACACCACCGGACCCCGCGGGCCCCCGTACGTCTCCGCGGGAAAGGGCGCGGGGGAGGGGCGCGGGAGCCGGGCCGGAAAACCGCGGCGTCCGCGCCGGGCGGGTCCGATACTGGGGCCCGGCCCACACGCGCGAGCACCGAGGTGACAGATGCGGTTCACCACCCGGCCCACCCTGCAGGGCACCTTCGGCATGGTGTCCGCCACGCACTGGCTGGCCTCCCAGTCGGCGATGGCGGTGCTGGAGGACGGGGGCAACGCCTTCGACGCGGCCGTGGCCGGTGCCTTCGTGCTGCACGTGGTGGAGCCGCACCTGAACGGGCCGGCCGGCGAGGTGCCCATCCTGTTCGCGCCGGCCGGCGGCGAGGTGCGCGTGCTCTGCGGGCAGGGCGTCGCCCCCGCCGCCGCCACCGTCGCGCACCACCAGGGACTCGGCCTCGACCTCGTACCCGGCACCGGACCGCTCGCCGCCGCCGTGCCCGGCGCCTTCGACGCCTGGCTGCTGCTCCTGCGCGACCACGGCACCAAGCCGCTCGAGGACGTCCTGAGGTACGCCATCGGCTACGCCGAACACGGGCACGCGCCCGTGGAGAACGTCGGCGCGACCGTGGAGAGCGTACGCACGCTGTTCGAGACCGAGTGGCCCTCCTCGGCCGAGGTGTACCTGCCCGGCGGCCGGGCGCCCCGGCCCGGCGAACTGCTGCGCAACCGGGCCCTGGCCGCCACCTGGCGGCGACTGCTGGCCGGGACCGCCCGGGCCGGCGGCCGGGAGGCCCGTATCGACGCGGCGCGCGAGGTGTGGCGCTCCGGCTTCATCGCCGAGGCCCTGGTACGGCAGTCCCGGCGGCCCACCTTGGACACCAGCGGGCGGCGGCACACCGGCACCCTCACCGAGGCCGACCTGGCCGGCTGGTCGGCGTCCTACGAGGCGCCCGCGACGTACGACTGGAACGGCTGGACCGTGTGCAAGGCCGGCCCGTGGAGCCAGGGCCCGGCCTTCCTCCAGCAACTGGCCCTGCTGCCGCCCGCACTGCCCGCGTACGGCTCGGCGGACTACGTCCACCTGCTGATCGAGGGCTGCAAGCTCGCCATGGCCGACCGGGAGGCCTGGTACGGGGACGCGGCCGAGGTGCCGCTCGCCGACCTGCTGTCGGACGAGTACAACGCCGGCCGCCGCGCCCTCGTCGGCGACCAGGCCTCCTGGGACCTGCGCCCCGGCAGCCCCGGCGGGCGCACCCCGCGCCTGCCCACACAGGCGCACCGGCTCGTGACCGGCGACGCGCGGTTCAGCCCGATGGGCGCGGGCGAGCCGACCGTCGCGGACCTGACCGGCGAGGCGCGGGTGGCCGCCGACGGCGGCACCCGCGGCGACACCTGCCACCTGGACGTCGTGGACCGCTGGGGCAACATGATCGCGGCCACGCCCAGCGGCGGCTGGCTGCAGTCGAACCCGGTGGTGCCCGAACTCGGCTTCCCGCTCGGCACCCGGCTGCAGATGACGTGGCTGGAGGAGGGACTGCCGAACTCCCTCACCCCGGGCCGCCGTCCCCGCACCACCCTGACCCCGTCCCTGGCGCTCCGCGACGGCGTCCCGGTCATGGCGTTCGGCACACCCGGCGGGGACCAGCAGGACCAGTGGCAGACGCACTTCTTCCTCGCCGCCGTGCTGCGCGCCCCGGTCCGCGGCGGCCTCGACCTGCAGGGCGCGATCGACGCCCCGAACTGGCACAACGACAGCTTCCCCAGCTCCTTCCACCCGCGCGGGCGGCGCCCCGGCAGCGTCACCGTGGAGTCCCGCACTGACCCCGGGGTGATCGAGGCGCTGCGCCGCCGGGGCCACGACGTCACGGTCGGGCCCGGCTGGTCGGAGGGCCGCCTGTGCGCGGTGGCCCGCGACCCGGAGACGGGCGTCCTGTCGGCCGCCGCGAACCCGCGCGGGATGCAGGGGTACGCGGTCGGCCGCTGACGGCCGCTCCGGCACCCGCTCTTCATCCCGATTCCACCCGGCGTCCACCGGCCGGGCGCGGATTGTCAGCGGCGCGTGGTCTCATGGGGGACATGATCGACGAAACGGAAACCATCGAGGAGTTTCTCACCCGCCGCTCGGCCGACGTGGAGGAAGCGGTCCGCATGGCCGCCGCAACCGAGATCCTGCCGCGCTTCCGCCGCCTCGCCGAGCACGAGGTGGACCGCAAGAGCGGTCCGCACGACCTGGTGACCGACGCCGACCGGCTCGCCGAGAAGCGGCTCACCGAGGTCCTCGGCGCCCTGCTGCCCGGCTCGGTCGTGGTCGGCGAGGAGGCGGTGCACGCCAACCCGGCCACCTACGAGGCGATACGGGGCGACGCACCGGTCTGGATCATCGACCCGGTCGACGGCACCCGGCAGTTCGTGCACGGCGACGAGGGCTTCTGCACCCTGGTCGCGCTCGCCCACCGGGGCGTCGTCCAGGCGTCCTGGACCTACGCCCCCGTGCCGGACCGGTTCGCCACGGCCGTCCGCGGCCGGGGCGCCTTCCTCGACGGCGAGCGGCTGTTCGCGGGTCCGCCCGCGCCCGGCCGGGACCTCACCGTCGCCACCTCCCACCCGGACTTCACCACCGACGAGCAGAAGCACGCGCTGCGCGCCCTGTGGACCGACGGTGTCGCCCCGCGCCCGTGCGGTTCCGCGGGCCTTGAGTACCTCGCCGTGGCCCGGGGCGAGTTGGACGCGGTCGCGTTCTCCTGGGAGGCGGCCTGGGACCACGCGGCGGGCCTGCTGCTGGTCGAGGAGGCGGGCGGCGTCCACCTGACGCGCACCGGCGAGCCGTTCCGGGTGACCGGCGGCAACGCACTGCCGTTCACCGCCGCCCGGGACGCCGCCACCGCCCGCCGCGTGGCGCACCTGCTGGGCACCGGCGGCTGAGACACCCGGCCCGGTCACCGCGGGGGCCACCGGCATATCCTGATCGCGAGTGGCCATCGGCTGACGAAGGAGTCCGAAGGTGCCGTCGATGCTCGATGCGGTCGTGGTGGGTGCGGGACCGAACGGACTGACCGCTGCCGTGGAGCTGGCCCGCAGGGGCCACTCCGTCGCCCTGTTCGAGGCGCGGTCCACCGTCGGCGGCGGCGCGCGCACCGAGGAGCTGACGCTGCCGGGCTTCCGGCACGACCCGTGCTCGGCCGCCCACCCCCTCGGCGTCAACTCGCCCGCCTTCCGCGCCCTGCCGCTCCAGCGGTACGGCCTCGAGTGGGTGCACGCCGACCTGCCCATGGCGCACCCGTTCCCGGACGGGAGCGCCGCCGTGCTCGCCCGGTCCGTCGCCGAGACGGCGGCCTCCTTCGGCCCGCGCGACGCGGGCGCGTACCGCAGGCTCGTCGAGCCGTTCCTGGCCAAGTGGGACACCCTCGTAAGGGACTTCATGTCCCTGCCGTCGACCGCGCTGCCCCGCGACCCGGTCACCCTGGCCCGCTTCGGCCTCGCCGGGCTGCCGCCCTCCACCCTGCTGATGCGCCGCTTCCGCGACGAGCCGGTCAAGGCCCTCTTCTCCGGCCTCGTCGCCCATGTGATCGCCCCGCTCGGCGGCCTCGCCACCGGCGCCATCGGCCTGGTCTTCGCGCTGGCCGCGCACGCCCGCGGCTGGCCCCTGGCCCGCGGCGGATCCCAGGCCGTCTCGGACGCCCTCGCCGCCTACCTCACCGACCTCGGCGGCGCCGTCCACACCGACTACGAGGTCAAGCGACTCGACGACCTGCCGCCGGCCCGCGCCTACGTCTTCGACACCTCGCCCGCCGCGCTCGCCCGCATCGCCGGCTTCGGCGGGTACTACGACCGCTTCCGCTACGGCCCCAGCGTGTTCAAGATCGACTACGCGCTGGACGGCCCGGTCCCCTGGACCGCACCCGAGGCCCGGGCCGCCGGCACCGTGCAGGTCGGCGCGAGCCGGGCCGAGATCGGCACCGCGCTGCACGCCGCGTCCCGTGCGGGCCGGGCCCCCGACCGGCCGTTCCTGATCACCGTCCAGCCCAGCGTGGCCGATCCGACCCGGGCGCCCGAGGGCAAGCACGTCTTCTGGGCCTACGGCCACGTCCCGAACGGCTGGCGGGGCGACCTGACCGACGCCATCGAACGCCAACTGGAGCGCTTCGCCCCCGGGTTCCGCGACCGCGTCCTCGCCCGCGCCACCACGGGCCCGGCCGAACTCGCGGCCCACAACGCCAACTACGTCGGCGGCGACATCGCCTGCGGCGCGGCCTCCGGGCTCCAGCTGCTGCTGCGTCCCAGACTGTCCGCGTTCCCGTACCACACCCCCCATCCGGCCGTCTTCATCTGCTCCTCGGCCACCCCGCCGGGCCCCGGCGTGCACGGCATGTCGGGGCACAACGCGGCCAAGGCCGTCTGGCGGAGACTGAGGCAGAAATGACCACGATCACCTTCGTCCGGGGCGACATCACCCGGCAGCGCGCCGACGCGATCGTCAACGCCGCCAACTCCTCCCTGCTCGGCGGCGGAGGGGTGGACGGGGCCATCCACCGCAGGGGCGGCGCCGCGATCCTCGAGGAGTGCCGCGCCCTGCGCGCCTCCAGGTACGGCAGGGGCCTGCCCACTGGCCAGGCGGTCGCCACCACGGCGGGCGCGCTGGACGCCCGCTGGGTCATCCACACGGTGGGCCCGGTCTGGTCCGCCGGCGAGGACCGCTCGGAACTCCTCGCCTCCTGCTACCGGGAGTCCCTGCGGGTCGCCGACGAACTCGGCGCCCGCACGGTCGCGTTCCCAGCCGTCTCCACCGGCGTCTACCGGTGGCCGATGGACGACGCGGCCCGCATCGCGGTGGAGACGGTGCGCACCACACCGACCTCGGTCGAGGAGGCACGCTTCGTCCTCTTCGACGAGCGGGCGTACCAGGCGTTCGCGGCGCAGGCCGGCTGAGCGCGCGCCCGGCTGAGCGCGCCCGGGCGGTGGGCCCGGCTCGGCACCGGGTCCGCCGCGGCCCGGCGCTCAGCTCAGCAGCCGGCGCTTCTGGGCCTCGAACTCCTCGTCCGTCAGGATTCCCTGCGACTTCAGATCGGCGAGCTGCTTGAGCTGGTCGATCTTGCTGGTCATGTCGTCGCCCGCGGCGGGTGCGGGCGGCGGCGGGGCCGTCTGCTGCTGTTGCTGCGCGTACTGCTGCGGCGCCGCCTGCTGCTGTTCGTACTGCTGTTGCTGCTGCTCGTAGTCCTGCTGCGCCCAGCGGCCGGCCTGCCGCCGTGAGACGCGGTTGGACACGGCGGTGGCCGTACCGGCGACGACGGCGGTACGTGCGACGCCCCTGATCAGTCCGGGCATGATCGTCATCTCCCAGTGTGGAACGGGCCGTCCGGTCAGGCCGCCGCGGAACCGCCGCGGGGAGCCGTGTCCTCCGTGGCGTCCAGCGAAGCCAGCAGCGCCTGGACGGGGATGCGGCCGCTCGCCACGAGCTGGGCGCCGCCGCGGCGCAGGGCGCGGGCCAGGGGAGCGGCCCACAGGTTCTCGTACACCAGCACCGCCGCGGAGTTGCCGGGCTCCAGCGCGTTGCCGGCCTCGTCGATGTCGCCCTGGTCCAGCACCCCGGCGGAGGCGCCCTCGAAGACGGTCAGGTCGATCTCGTCGCCGAGGTCGCTCAGTTCCAGGGCGACGACCGAGCCGTCGCTCTCCTTG
Source organism: Streptomyces sp. 1-11 (assembly GCF_007176755.1). Lineage (GTDB taxonomy): Bacteria > Actinomycetota > Actinomycetes > Streptomycetales > Streptomycetaceae > Streptomyces. The sequence continues at coordinate 27,941 of NZ_BJTV01000004.1, read as the reverse complement.
CGGACGAAGGCCAGATCGATGATGCGCACGATGCCCCGGTCGGACAGGTCGACGAGCAGCGGGAACGCCTCGCCCGTCATCCGGTTTCCGGGGAACTCGATCACGAGGTAGTCGACGGGGCCCATTTCTTCGACGCTGTCCATGACCACTCCTTGGGAGCTGCGTTCGTCCGACCCCTGGAGCCAATTCCAGCATGGGGCGCCGGGCCTCGCACCTCCGTGCCCGACGGGGCCGGGGGCGACGGCCGGGGCGATCCTCGCGGTGGCGGGTGGCGGGTGGCGGGTGGCGGTCCTCGCGGGGGCGGGTCAGGGGGCGCGCGGGTCGCGGTCCCGCAGGGGCGGCGGGGCGCCGAGGCGGTGGGCCAGGAACGGTTCCTGGGCGGCGACGGCGCCGACGCTGACGCTGACGGCCGCCGCGACGCAGACCACGATCAGCCAGGACAGCAGCACGAAGACGGAGCCCGCCGGTCCGTACTCGGCCAGGGCCCGGTTCAGCGCCCGCGGCATGTACAGGCGCGCGGTCATCGCCAGCACGGTGAGGACCGCCGCCGTGAGCACCGCGCCCGGCAGCAGGGGCTTCCAGCCGACCAGGCCGCCGAGCAGCAGGTGCTGGGTCCACCACCACAGCCCCACCTGGGTGAGGAGCGTCAGGGGCACGCCCAGCCAGGCGCCGACCCCGAAACCGTTCCGCACCGGGCCCTGGAGCACCAGGGCCCCGAGCCACAGGGCGAGCCAGGCCAGCCACCGCCATGGAGCGATGCGGGCGCCCGCCCGGGGGATCTCCCAGGCGCGCTTGCACAGCCGCTGCATGGCCCGGCTGACGGCGGTGGCGGACAGCAGCACCATCAGACCGCCCACGATGCCCGTGGCCTCCTGCAGATTGCCGGTCGTGGGCTCGAACACCTTCTCCAGTTCGGCGTTGGCCGCGCCCGTCAGCCCGAACACCGCGCGCACCGAGTCGATCAACTGGTGGCGCACCGCCGCGGGGGCGTAGGCCGCGAAGACGAAGAGCAGCGGGACCGCGGTCAGGAAGCACTGCGCGGCCAGGCGGGTGCCGGAGTCGAAGATGTTCACCGACACCATGCGGTCCGCGAGATGGGTGAGGACCGGGAAGCGGATCTCCGCCCGGCGGTGTGCCGACTTCGCCCAGGCGACCAGCCGGCCCACCGCCGGCACCCGCACGGAGGTCGGCATGGCGTGGCTCCTTTCGCTGCGTCCAGACTGGGGGCCGGAGCGCGGCACGGCACCCCGGAGACCGCCCGCCGCCCGGTCGCCCGTCCAGCCCCGTCCACCGCCGTGGCGGAGCGGCCGCCTCCCCGTCCACCGCGTGGCGGAGCGGCCGCCTCCCCCGTCCGGCCCCGTCCGCCGCGCGGACGGCGCCCTGCCGCTCGCCCGTCCGGTCCACCCAGCGCGCGTGGCACCCGCGGACCTGACGCAATGGGGGTGTCCGCGCCCCTACACGCCGGAGGCCCCTCGTGCCAGCCATACCCGACCCGCACGCACCAGGCCCCGACCCCCGGCACCCCGACCCGCACGCACCAGGCCCCGACCCCCGGCACCCCGACCCGCACGCGCCGGGCCCCGACCCCCGGCACCCCGACCCGCACGCGCCGGGCCCCGGCCCCGACCCGCATGCACCGGGCCCTGGCCCCGGACCCGGCCCCGGGCATCCGGCCCCGGACCCGCACGCACCGGGCGCCAGTCCCGGGCACCCAGTCCCGCAAGCGCCGGGCCCCGGCCCCTCGAACGTGGCCCCGGACGCGCAGTCGTCGGCCCCAGACCCCGGGCGTCCGGGCGCCGCCCCGCAGGAGCCCGGGCCGGGTCACGGCGCGCCCGGTTCCGGCCCCCCGGCGCGCGGGGACCTTCCCGACGCCGACCGGCATCCGCCCGGCGGGCCCCCGGGGCCGCCGGGGCGGGGGTCCGCCGGGGAGGGCGGGACGCCGCCGGGAAGGAGCGCCGGGCACGTGGCGCGGGCGGTCGCCTCCGCCGTGCTGATCGTGCTGACCTGCGTCCTCGTGCCCGTCGCGCTGCTCGCCACCTGGGTGCACGACATCGTGCTCGACACCGACCGCTACGTGGCCACGGTCGACCCGCTGGCCAAGAACCCCGCCGTGCGGGACGCCGCGGTCCACCGGATCACGGAAGCCGTCGGCGCGCACGTCGACGGCCGGCGGGCCGCCGCGGACATCGCCTCCTGGCTGCAGTCCCAGGGTCTGCCGCCGCTCGCCGCCGACGCGGTCAGGGGACTGGGACCGCAGCTCGACTCCGCGGTCAACCAGGTCGTCACGAAGACCGCCACCCGCGTCGTCGACAGCGACGCCTTCGCGACCGTGTGGAACACCGCCAACCGCACCGCCCACAACGCCGTCGTGCACGCCCTGACCGGCCAGGGACGCGGTGCCGTCGGCGTCAGCGACGGCACGGTCTCCCTGGACGTCGGCACGGCCGTCGACCGGGTCAAACAGGAACTGGTCGACGCCGGCCTGAAGCCCGCCGCCAGGATCCCGCAGGTGAACAAGCAACTGGTGCTGTTCCACTCCGAGGAACTCGCCAAGTTCCGCAAGGCGGCCCACCTCCTCGACGTCGTCGGCAACTGGTTCCCGGTGCTCGTCGTCGTGCTCGGCGCCGCCGGGGTGTTCCTGGCCCGACGGCGACGCAGAGCACTCGCCCGCACCGCGCTGGGCGCGGCCTTCGCCTGCCTGGTGGTGGCGATCGCCCTGGTATTGGCCCGCCGCTACTACCTCGACCACCTGCCGCCGGATGTGCAGTCGAAGGCCGCCGCCGCGGCCGTCTTCGACGCCCTGGTGCGCTTCCTGCGGATCAGCCTGCGCACGGCCGTCGTCCTCGGCGTCGTCATCGCGCTGGGCGCCTACTTCGTCGGGCCCGGACGGCTGCCCGTGGCCGTCCGCGGCGCGTCCGACCACACGGCCGACTCCGCCGCCCGCTGGGCGGCGGCCCACCACATCAGCACCGGACGGGTCGGCTCCTGGACACTGGCCTACCGCCGGGTCATCACCCTCGCCGTCCTGCTGATCATCGCGCTGGTGTTCGCCCTCTGGAACCATCCGACGGTGCTCACGGTGCTGCTGCTGGTCCTCGTGCTGCTCGGGGTCCTGGCGCTGCTCGCGCTGCTCGCCGCGGCCGGCCGGGCCGACCTGCGCTCGGCGCGCGGGGCGGGGCGAGCGCCCGGCGACGAGACCTGAGCGCGAGGGCACCGCTCGCGCGGCGTCCGACCCGGGCGGGCCGGGCGCGGGACGGCCCGTCGCCGGTGCCGCCGGTCGCGGCCGCCGCCGTGCGAACTGCGCGCGGACGGGAAGACTGCGATCCTGATCGAGGAGAGCAAGTGTCCATGGGCTGTCGGACGGGGGTGATGACCCCGTGGCTGCGAGACACGAGAACACGCGGCGCCCGGCCGCCGTCTACGTCGACCCGCTGGGAGAGCCGTTCCTGCAGACCCGCTTCGCCCTGCCCGCCCGGCCGGCCACCTTCCTGCGCCGCCGGCGGCTGACCGAACACCTCGACCAGGCCCTCGGCACCCCGCTGACGATGGTCAACGGCTCGGCCGGCGCGGGCAAGACCCTGCTGGTCGCGGACTGGGCCACCCGCCTCGGGCAGCCGGTCGCCTGGTTCACCAACGAGACGGAGGACCAGGGCTGCGGAGTCTTCTGGGCCTACGTGCTGCAAGCCCTGCGCGCCGCCGGCCTGCCCCTGCCCGCCGAGATCGGCTGCCCGGGCGACGCGGGGCGGGTGGAGCGCACCCTGCTGGCCCGCCTCGCCGACGAGCTGAGCGGACGCCCGCGCCCCGCCGTCCTGGTGCTCGACGAGTTCGACCGGGTGACCACCCCGCAGATCGCCGACCAGCTCGAGTTCGTGCTCCACCACGCCGGCCCCGGGCTGCGCCTGATCCTCGTCACCCGCACCGAGCCGCTGCTGCCGCTGCACCGGTACCGGGCCGCCGCCGCCATGACCGAGATCCGGGACGCCGAGCTGGCCTTCACCGCCGACGAGGCGGCCGCCCTCCTGGAGCGGCACGGCCTGCGCCTGTCGGCCGACGCCACCCGCGCCCTGGTGGAGCGGACCCGCGGCTGGGCCGCCGGGCTGCGGCTGTGCGCCATGGCGGCCCAGCAGCACCCGGACCCCGAGACGTACCTCGCGGACTTCGAGGCGGGCCGGTCCACGATCGCCGACTTTCTCCTGGCCGAGGTGCTGAAACGGCAGCCGGCCCGGACCCAGGACCTGCTGCTGGACGTCAGCGTCGTGGAGCGGTTCTGCCCCGGACTGGCCGAGGCGCTGACCGGCACCGGCGGCGTCGAGCCGGAGCTCGCCGGACTGCACACCCAGAACGCGTTCGTCGAGGATCTCGGGCACTCGTGGTACCGGCTGCACCCGCTGTTCGGCGAGATCCTGCGGACCCATCTGCGGGTCCGCTCACCGGGCCTGGAACCGGAACTCCACCGGCGTGCCGCCCGGTGGCTGCGCGCCTCCGGCTCGCTGCCGGAGGCACTGGCGCACGGCGCCGCCGCGGGCGACTGGGAGTTCGCCGCCCGGGCCCTCGTCGACGACCTCGCGATCGGGCAGCTCTTCACCGGCCTGCGCGCGGACGACCTCACCGAGCTGTTCGCCCGAATGGGACCGGAGGTCCCGGGCCCGGCGGCGGAACTCGTGCGCGCCGCGCGCGACCTCGCGGGGCGCGACGTGGACCGCGGCCTGAGCCATCTGCGCCGGGCCGAGAAGATGCTGCGGGCGGGGGAGCGCCCCCCGGCCGAGCCACGCGCGCGCGCCGGAGGCGGCCCGCGCGACGAGCGAGGCCCGCGCGACGAGCGCGCCCCGCGCTCCGCGGAAGGCGCTCACGAGCCCCCCTCCGACGCGGCGGACCGGCTGAGCCGCGCCCTGCTGGAGGCCCTGGCGGCCCGGCTGACCGGCTCGCCGGGACGGGCCGAGAAGGCGCTGGCGGAGGCCGTCCGGCTGCGCGGCGAGACACCCGCCCACCTGCTGCGCAAGCACCCCGAGTTCACCGCCCTGCTCCTCACCCACCTGGGTTCCGCCCGGCTGTGGGCCGGCCGCTTCGACGAGGCGCGCGACGCCCTGGCGCAGGCGGCGGGCTGCCCCGGCGGGGTCTCGACGGCCCTGCCGAGAGAGGACTCCCTCGGGCACCTGGCCCTGATCGACTACCTGAACGGCTGGCCGGGCCGGGCCGAGCGCCAGGCGCTGGCGGCCCTGGAGGAGACGGAGCAGTTCGGCCTGGGCCGCCCCTCGGGACCGGGCCTCGGGCAGCTCGTGCTGGCCGCGGTGGCCGTCGAACGCGACGACCTCGCGCAGGCACGCCGTCTGCTGGACGGCACGGCCGGCTCCGGGACCGTACCGCTCGACCCGGTGACCGCGGCCGGCCGGTCCCTGGCGACGGCGCGGCTGCTGCTGGCGCGCGGCGAGCCCCGGGCCGCCGCGGCGGCGACCGGGCTCGCCGTCCCGGCCCTGACGGCCTCCCCCTGGGCGGAGGTGCACACCGCGCTGGTCACCGCCGCGGCCCAGCTCGCCGAGGGCCGGCCGGACTGCGCCGCGAAGGTGCTCGACGAGGTGCCGTACGCCGGCGAGCCCGCGTACGCGGCGGAGCTGGCCCGGGTCAGGCTCGCCGCGGGCGACCGCGACACGGCGATCGGCCTCCTCGACCTGATGGGCGGACAGGACAACCTGGGACCTGGCGTCACCGTGCGGGCCGCGCTGGTGCGCGCGCGGGTCGCCCAGGACGAGGGGGACGACGCCGCCGCCCGCAAGCTGCTCGCCCGGGCCCTGCTGGAGGCGCGCGGGGAACGGCTGCGGCGGCCCTTCGCCGAGGCCGGACCCCGGATCCGGCACCTCATGGACACCCCGCCCCTGCAGGCACTGGCCGCCGGCTGGCTCGTCCCCGGCGTCCCGGCGGAGCGGGGCCGTCCCGGCACGGCCGCCGAGCCCGCGCCGCTGGTCGTGGAGGAGCTGAGCGGCCGCGAGCGCGAGGTGCTGGGCAGGCTCGCGCAGATGATGTCCACGGAGGAGATCGCCGCCGACCTGTACGTGTCGGTCAACACCGTGAAGACCCACCTCAAGAGCGTCTACCGCAAACTCGGCGTGAACCGGCGCGGCGACGCGGTACGGCAGGCCCGCGAACGGGGACTTGTCTGATCCCGGCACAGAACTCGGTGAGGTGGGCAATTGCGACACTGGCGAGCGCTGATGGTCCTCGGCACGGCCCAGTTCCTCATGGTGCTGGACACCTCCGTCATGAACGTCTCCATCAGCAGACTGGTCGAGGACTTCGACACCGAGGTGACCGCCATCCAGGCCGTCATCACGCTCTACGCGCTGGTCATGGCGGCGTTCATGATCATCGGGGGCAGGTTCGGCGACATCCACGGCCGCCGTCGCCTGTTCCTGTCCGGTCTCGTGGTCTACGGCACCGGGTCGGCCCTGACCGCCCTGGCGCCCACGCTGTGGGTCCTCGCGCTGGGCTGGTCCGTCATCGAGGGCCTCGGCGCCGCGATGGTGCTGCCGGCCATGGCGGCCCTGGTCGCCGAGTCCTACCGCGGACGGGACCGGGCGGTCGCCTACGGCGTCATCGGCGGCCTGGCCGGTGCGGGCATCGCGGTCGGCCCGCTGCTGGGCGGCTGGGTTACCACGTACCTGACCTGGCGGCTGGTCTTCGCGGGCGAGGTCGTGGTCGTGGTCGCCGTCCTGTGCTGCCACCGGGTGATCAAGGAGTCGCCGCGGACCGGGCCGGCGCCCCGGCTGGACGGCATCGGCGCGGTCCTCTCGGCGGTGGGCCTGGCCCTGGGCGTGCTCGGCGTGCTGCAGAGCAGCACCTGGGGCTGGGTGCAGCCGCGCAACCCGCCCTTCACCGTCCTCGGCTTCGCGCCGACCCTGTTCGTCGTCGGCGCCGGGGTGGCCGTGCTGTCCGGCTTCGTACGCTGGGAGCGCGCGCGTGAGGCGAAGGGCGCCGACCCCCTGGTGCACCTGTCGCTGCTCCGCGTGCCGCCGCTTCGATCGGGGCTGCTGTGCCTGCTGAGCCAGAACCTGATCCTGCTGGGACTGTTCTTCACCATCCCGCTGTACCTCCAGGTCGTGCAGGGCTTCGACGCCTTCCGGACGGGCCTGCGGCTGCTGCCGGTGTCCATCACGATGCTGGTCACCTCGCTGACCGCGGCCCGGCTCGGGCGCACCCTGGGGCCGCGCCGGGTCGTACGGCTGGCCCTGCTGACGCTGGCCGTCGCCATCGTGTGGCTGCTGGCCACCATCGACCCCGTCATCGACGACGCGCAGTTCGCCGCCGCGATGGCCGTGCTCGGCGTCGGCATGGGCCTGCTCGCCTCGCAGCTCGGCAACGTCGTGCAGTCCAGCGTCGGCGAGGAGGAACGCAGCGAGGCCGGCGGCCTGCAGTTCACCTCGCAGAACCTCGGCTCGGCACTGGGCACCGCGCTCATCGGCTCGATGCTGATCGGAGCGCTGGCACACGCGTTCACCGCGGACGTGCAGAACAACGCCCTGCTGTCGGAGCAGACCAGGCAGCAGGCCGGCGTGGCCCTCGAAGCCGGGGTCACCTTCGTGCCCACGGACCAGGTGCGCTCGGCGGCCCAGCGGGCCGGGGCGCCCCCGGCCGAGGTCGACGCCCTCACGGACTCGTACGCCACCGCGCAGCTCGACGGCCTGCGGGCGGCCATCCTCGCCACCGGCGCGATCACCCTCGCGAGTTTCCTCGTCACGCCCCATCTGCCGGCCGCGCCGGGCCGTGGCCGCCCGGCACGGCCGGCGTCCGGCGCTCCGGCCGGCGTCAAGGGCGACGCGGAGTGAGTGCGAAAGGAGACGCCGATGCCCTCGACCCGGCCCACCGCCACACGGACACCACCGGCCGAGCGCCGCGCACACGCCGACTACACCGGCGCCGTCTACGGATCGATGCTCGCCGCGTCGGTGGTCATCGGCGCCGGCGGGCTGGGCAAGTTCCCCCGGGTGCAACTGGTGGTGCTGCTGGTGCTCACCGGCCTCGTCTTCTGGGTCGGGCACGTGCACGCCCAGCTGTTCGGCGCCCGGCTCGCGCAGCGCTCGCTGGACGGACCGACCGTCCGGCGGGTGTGCCGCGAGGAGTGGCCGATCGTCGAGGCGGCCGTCCCGCCGGCCCTGGCCGTCGCCGTGAGCCCGCTGCTGGGCCTCGACGTGACGGGCGCCGTGTGGCTCGCGGTCGCGGTGGCCGTGGCCGGCCAGGTGGGCTGGTCGGCCCTCGGCGCGCGGCAGGCGGGCGCCTCCTGGCGGCTGGTGTCCGTCACCGCGGCGGTCAATCTGCTGCTCGGACTGGTCATCATCGCCTTCAAACTCGCGCTGACCCACTGACCCACTGACCCACTGACCCGCCGACCCGCTGATCCACTGGCCGACTGAACGACTGAACGACTGAACGACTGATCCACTGACCCGCCGATCGGTCCGCGCCGGCCGGCGCCACCGGCCGCCGGACCCCTTATCACCTGCACCGGGTGAGGTCCGGTGCCCCGGGAACGGAGCAGGATCGCAGGTGACACCGCAGCCGGCCCGCGGCGGGAGAACGGCACATGCGCTATGAGATCCGCGTCGATGGACACATGTCGGAGACCCTGACCAAGGCCTTCCCCGAGTTCGAGCATGTGATGATGTCCGGCCAGACGGTCCTGTTCGGCCGGATCATCGACCAGGCGCACCTCTACGGCCTGCTGGTCCGCTGCCAGTCGCTCGGCCTGCGGGTCGTGGAGATGCGGCAACTACCCGAATGAGAAACGGGGTTCGGACCTGGCCCCGCGACCGTACGGGCCCGCTCCGACCGGGTCCGTACGGTCACAGGTCCGCCGCTCACAGGTCCGCCGCCTCCACCCGCCCCGTGCGCGCGGCCTCGCCCAGGGCGGCGAAGTCCCGCTCGTTCCGGTCCGCGTACGCCTGGGCGAAGTGCGGCAGCGCCCGATCGAAGCGGTCCCCGCCGCCGAGGTAGGCGGCGATGGCGACCGGGTCGCCGGAGCGGGCGTGGGCCCGGGCCAGCGAGGCCCCGCACACCTGGCCGAACAGGTCCAGCAGAGCCGGGTCCATGGTCTCCGGCCGGGCGATGCCCTTCCAGTCGAGCAGTTGGCGCACGTAGAAGTCCCGGCCGAGTCCGTCGAGGCCGATGACGTGGGTCCAGCCCAGGAAGATGTCGCTGGTCGTCTGCATGAGCCGCTGGCCCGCCACCACCCGGTTGCCCTGGTTGTCGTACCGCTCCCCGTCCGTGTACGGGGCCAGCACCGACTTCTGGGCCTCCTTGGCCTGCAGCAGCAGGGGATCGTCGTCGTCCCGGCCGAGCAGCAGCAGGATCCAGCAGCGGGTGCCGACGCTGCCGACGCCCACCACCTTGCGGGCCACGTCCACCAGCCGGTAGTGCCGCAGCAGATGCCGCCGCTCCGAGGGAAGAGTGCGCGCGTACTGCTCCAGCAGCGACTGCAGGTACCGGTCCTCCTGCTCGGCCGGGGCGCCGGCCTCCAGGTCGCGCAGCGGCATGATCAGCGGCGGGTCCGCGGTGATCCGCCGGCCCTGCGGGGTCAGCGTGGTCAGCTTGGCGAAGGCCCGCATGTGGGTGCGCGTACGGGCGCGCGCGGTCGCCCGTGCGGTACGGCGCCGGCCCTCCTTGTCCAGGGCGGAGGCCAGCAGCCGGCGCAGCCGGTCCGCGTCGTCCTGGGCGTACCAGACGTCCAGCGTGCGCATGCGGGCGAACTCCCGCATGCGTTCCCGGTAGGCCCGCACGCACCGCAGCACCGCCTCGTCCTGCCGCCCGACCGGGAAGCCGTTGGCCCGGCCCGCGATGACGAGACTGGCCGCGAGCCGTTTCACGTCCCACTCGAACGGGCCCGGGAAGGTCTCGTCGAAGTCGTTGATGTCGAAGACCAGACGCCGTTCGGGCGAGGCCAGCAGCCGGAAGTTCAGCAGGTGGGCGTCGCCGCACAGTTGCACGTCGAGCCCGGTGCGGGGGAGCGGGCCGAGGTCGGCCGCCATGACCGCGGCGGCGCCCCGGTAGAAGCGGAACGGGGACTCGAGCATGCGGCCGTAGCGGATCGGCACCAACTCCGGTAACCGGGTCGCCGACTGACGCGCCAGCACGTCGATCACGTCCGGCCGGTCCGGCGCGGTCCCGAAGTCGCCGTGCCCCGAGCGCGGTGCCCGGGCCCGGGCGTTCCTGCCGTGGGCGGCGCGGTCCGCCGGCGACCACGAGACGGTGGCGGCACTCGGTGCGGTCATGTGCGGAGCCCTCCTCGTACCTCACCCCCGTGCCACTCCACCGTTGCGGCACCGGGCGGGGGATCACCCACCGCGGGTGATCCCTCGCACCGGCCGGCGCGGGATGCTTTCCGCTGAGGGGTTCGCGCGCCGCCCCGCCGGCGGCCCGGAGACGCCCCGTCGTCCACGCGAGGAGGAGCCATGACCGAGTCGCGTGGCACGGCACCGGGCACCGGACCGTCGCATGCGTTCGGCGGGGCGGCCGCGGGGCCGCCGCCGGGGGAGGCCATGACGGCGCTCGCCCGGTCGTGGGTCTGGATCCTCGGGTCGGCGGTGGTGACGCTGGTCCCGGGTGTGCTGATCCTGGTCTGGCCGGACGAGACGCTGCACGTCCTGGCCGTCCTCGTCGGCCTCTACCTGCTGCTGATCGGCGTGCTGCGGTTCGTGACGGCCTTCTCCCGGGAGGGGGCGGCGGAACGGCTGCCCGGGCTGCTCATCGCTCTGCTGTTCGTCCTGGCCGGCGTGCTCTGCCTGCGCAATCCGCTGCAGACCATCACCGCGCTGTCCCTGATCGTCGGACTCGCCTGGCTGACGTCCGGCATCCTCAGCCTCTACACCGCGATCTCCGCCGTGGACCTCCCGCACCGCGGGGTGGTCCTCGGCGCCGCGCTGCTCGGCATCGTCGCCGGGATCGTGGTGCTCGTCCTGCCCGCCGAGTCGGCGCGGGCGCTGACCCGGCTGCTCGGGCTGTGGCTCGTGCTGCTGGGCCTGGTCGAACTCGCGGTCGCCCTCGCCTGGCGTGGCGCACTGCGCCGCGCGACCTCCGCGCAGGACGCCCTGCGGACCCCGCCGGGCCCCCCACCGCACAGCCCCGGCCCACCGCGCTGAGACCGCCGGCCGGTTCCGTCCCCTGGTGCTGCTGGTGACCTCCGTCGCGCTGTGACCGCCGGCCGGCCCCGTCCCCTTGGTGACCGCCGGCCGGTTACGTCGTACCAGGAGTGCTGCTCGGCTCTGTCACCGCCGGACCGCTGGTTGCCCCCGCTGAGCCGAGACCGTCGGTCGGCCCCGTACCGGGAGACGTCCACCGGCCCCCTTGTGCCTCACCACCGCTCGGCCTCGCCGCCGCGACACCGCCGAACCGCCGAACCGCCGAACCGCCGGACGGCCCGTCGCGGCGGCGGTGCGGCGGCCACGATCACCCGCCTCGGGTGAGGCCGCCCCGTCCCGCCCCGCGCACTCTGGGATCGGCACACACCGGCCCGGCCGGCTCGACAGGCCGGAGCCCCGGAACTGAGGAGAGAAATGAGCGCGCAGACCTACCTCGCGTACGACTATCCACTCCTGAGCGCCTTCTGGACGATGCTGGTGTTCTTCCTGTGGATCATGTGGTTCGTCCTGCTGTTCCGGATCATCGTCGACATCTTCCGTGACGACGGCATGAACGGCTGGGCCAAGGCCGGCTGGACGCTCTTCGTGATCGTGCTGCCCTTCCTGGGCGTCCTCGTCTACCTGATCGCCCGCGGCAAGGGCATGGGCAAGCGGGAGATGGAGCAGGCACGCGCCCAGCAGGCAGCCTTCGACTCCTACGTCCGGGAGACCGCGCTGGGCGGCGCGGACCGCAGGAGCAGCGCCGACGAACTCGCCAAGCTGTCCGAGATGCGCTCGCGCGGCGACATCAGCGAGGACGAGTTCCGCAGGGCGAAGGAACTGGTCCTCAGCGGCGCCGCCGGCACCGGCTCCGGTTCCGGGACGGCGCAGCAGCCGGCTCGCGGCGTACCGACCTCGTCCGGGCGCTGAGCACCTCCCACCACGACGAACGGAGGCAGTGGTATGACCGCGTCACCGCGCACCGGCGCACACACCCGGACCGCCAAGCAGCAGTGGGCCGGAGGACTGACGGCCTTCGCGGGCATCATGCTCATGATCGCCGGACTGCTCAGCCTGTTCCGCGGCATCATGGCGATCGCCCAGGACGACGTCTTCGTCACGACCCCGAACTACGTCTTCAAGTTCGACCTCACCAGCTGGGGCTGGATCCACCTGGCCCTCGGCGTGGTCGCGATCGCCGTCAGCTTCGGTCTGTTCGGGCCGGCGATGTGGGCCCGGATCGCCGGCGTGGCCATCGCCGGACTCGTCATCATCGCCAACTTCCTGTCCCTGCCGTACTACCCGGTGTGGTCGGTGGTGATGATCGCGCTGTCCGGCTTCATCATCTGGGCCCTGTGCGTCGTCAAGCGCGACGACGCCGCCGCGATTCCGTAGCACCGGCGCGCCACGACCCGTCACCGGTGTGCGAGGAGGCCGGCGCATGGACAGGTATCCGCCGATCGCGGAGCACGGAATGGTGGGTGACCTCCAGACGGCGGCCCTGGTGTCGTCCGGCGGAACCGTCGACTGGTGGTGCACCCCGCGCTTCGACTCGCCCAGCGTCTTCGCCTCACTGCTGGACAGCGAGCGCGGCGGGTACTGCCGGCTGGCGGCGGAGCATCCGGACGGCGACGGCATGTCGGTGCGCCAGCTCTACCTGTCCGACACGGCGATCCTGATCACCCGGTTCATGGGACCCGGCGGCGTCGGCGAGGTCGCCGACTTCATGGTCCCCGTCGACTCGCCGGAGCCCACCGACCGGCACCGCCTGATCAGGATCGTCCGGGTGGTGCGGGGCGCCCTGCCCTTCGCCCTCGCCTGCGGGCCGCGCTTCGACTACGGGCGCGCCCGGCACTCCCTCGAACTCGCCGACGGCCACGCGGCCGTGCTGCGCGGCCCGGGCACGGACCTGCACGTCCAGACGACTGGCGGCATCACGCTGCGGGCCGACGGCGACGACGTGTCCGCCCGATTCACCCTCTCCGCCGGGCAGGCCGCCGCCGTCGTGCTGACCACCGCGGGCGGGGGAGCCCCGGCCCCTCCGGCGCCGTCCTTGCCGGGCGTCGCCGAGGACCTGGAGCGGTGCCGCGAGTTCTGGCTTGCCTGGCTGCGGTCCTGCACCTACCGCGGCCGCTGGCAGGAAGTGGTCAACCGTTCCGCGATCACCCTCAAGATGCTCACGTACGCGCCGACGGGGGCTCCCGTCGCCGCGGCCACCATGGGGCTGCCCGAACAGGCCGGCGGCGAGCGCAACTGGGACTACCGCTACACCTGGGTCCGGGACGCCTCCCTGTCCGTGGGGACCCTGATCGAGCTCGGCTTCGTGGAGGAGGCGTACGCCTTCCGCCGCTGGCTGCGCGACCGCGTCGAGGCCGGCGCCACCACCTCGGGCGACCCGCTGCAGATCATGTACCGGGTGGACGGCGACCCCCACCTCACCGAGGAGACCCTCGACCACCTGGAGGGCTACCTGGGATCGCGGCCGGTGCGGGCGGGCAACGCTGCCGCGGACCAGCTCCAGCTCGACATCTACGGCGAGGCCTCCGACGCCTTCGTGGTCGGCCGGGACGTCGGCGCCATCCGGGGCTGGAAGGCGCTGGGCCGGGTGCTGGACTGGCTGGCCGACAACTGGGACCGGCCCGACGAGGGCATCTGGGAGACCCGCGGCGGCCGGCAGAACTTCACCTACAGCCGCCTGATGGCCTGGGTGGCGTTCGACCGGGGCATCCGCGCGGCCACCGAGTTCTCCCGCCCGGCCGACATCCCGCGCTGGACGGCCGCCCGGGACGCGGTCTTCGGGCAGATCACCGAACGCGGCTGGCACGACAAGCGCAAGGCCTTCGTGCAGCACTACGACACCGACGTGCTGGACGCCTCGCTGCTGCTGATGCCCCGGGTCGGCTTCATCTCCCCGCGCGACCCGGACTGGATCAGCACCCTCGACGCCATGGACGAGGAACTGGTCAGCGACAGCCTGGTCTACCGCTACGACCCCGCCGCCTCACCCGACGGACTGCGCGGCTCCGAGGGCACGTTCAACCTCTGCAGCTTCCTCTACGTCGAGGCGCTCGCCCGGTCCGGCCGGCTCCTGCAGGCCCGCCACGCCTTCGACAAGATGCTCACCTACGCCAACCCCGTCGGTCTCTTCGCCGAGGAGATCGGCCCCTCGGGCGAGCAACTCGGCAACTTCCCGCAGGCGTTCACCCACCTCTCGCTCGTCTCCGCCGCCATGGCGCTGGACGAGGAGCTGAGCCGGGCGAGCACGATGCCGCGCGACGGCGGCACCCGGCACCCCGGCGTCCACGGCTTCAAGGTGCCCCCCGAAGCCACGGACAAGGACACCGAGGGTGACTGACCGGGCGGCGCCGGCCAAGGCCCCGCCGGGGGAGCGGCGGGTCCTCGCCGCGCTGGCCCTGGCGCAGTTCATCTGCAGCTTCGCCGGCTCCAACATGAACGTGATGATCAACGACATCAGCAGGGACCTGGGCACCACGGTCCAGGGGGTGCAGATCTCCATCACCCTCTTCCTGCTGGTCATGGCCGCGCTGATGATCCCCGGCGGGAAACTGACCGACCGCTACGGCCGCAAGCGGTGCTTCCTCACCGGTCTCGTCGTCTACGCCGTGGGCGCACTGCTGTGCGCGGTGGCGCCGGGCCTCGGGGTGCTCATCCTCGGCAACTCGATCCTGGAGGGCGTCGGCACCGCCCTGCTGATCCCGCCGGTCTACATCCTCACCACGCTGCTGTACCCCGACGTCACCTCCCGCGCCCGCGCCTTCGGGGTGATCATGGCGCTGGGCGGCATCGGCGCGGCGGCGGGACCGCTGATCGGCGGGCTCATCACGACCGCCGTGAGCTGGCGCGCGGCCTTCGTGTTCCAGGCGCTGGTCATCGCGGTGATCGTGGGGCTGAGCCGCCGGGTCCGCGACCCCCTGCCACCGGACCCGGAGCGCCCCTTCGACACCGGCGGAGCGGTCCTGTCGGCCACCGGGCTCGTCCTGATCGTCATGGGCATCCTGGCGGCGGACAACGACCTCCGGCTGATGATCGCGCTGATCCTCCTGGGCGCCCTCGTCCTCGCCTGGTTCTTCCGCTCCACCCGCGCCAAGGAACGGGCCGGCCGTGAGCCCCTGCTCTCGCTCGCCCTCTTCCGCGACCGCACCTCCAACCTCGGGCTCATCACGCAGAACGTCCAGTGGCTGCTGCTCATGGGCACGTCCTTCACGGTGGCCGCCTACCTCCAGGTGGTCCGCGGCTACGACGCCGTCCGGACCGGAGTGATCTTCACGGCCGCCACGCTCGGACTGCTGCTGACCTCGCTGTCCGCCGAGCGGCTGGCCGAGCGGCGGTCCCAGCGGACGCTGATCATGGCCGGTTTCACGCTCTCCGTCGCGGGCGTGGCGGTGCTGGTCGCGCTGGTCGCCGCCTTCTCCACCCCCTGGGCCTTCGTGCCCGGGCTGCTGCTCATCGGGCTGGGCCTGGGCGTGATGCTGACCCCGTCCGTGAACGTCGTCCAGTCGAGCTTCCCGGAGGAGCAGCAGGGCGAGATCTCCGGCCTGTCCCGCAGCGTGTCCAACCTGGGCTCGTCCTTCGGCACCGCCATCGCCGGCACCATCCTCGTCGCCGGCCTCACCAAGGGCGCCTACGCCGCGGCGATGATCACGCTCGCCGTGATCGGGCTCGCCGGCCTCGCCGCGGCGGCCCGGCTGCCCCGCGCGCCCGGCCGCACCGCACCCGGGGGAGCGCCTTCCGGCGCGGCGCCGGGGACCGAGGCGCGACCGCCGCTCCCGGATTCCGGGCAGCCCCCCGCCCCGCGCCGCCCGCACCGCGCGTGACATCATCGGCCCCGGTCAGGACCGACGCCGAAAGCGGTGGCAGGAGCCGCACGAGGAGCACGATGAACCCCCGTCCCGCCGCCCCGCCCGCGGTGAGCGCCTCGCTGCTGGACGACTTCTCCCTGGAGATGACCGGCAAGGACGTGCCGAAGCTGCAGGAGGCGCGCCACAGCATCCCGCCGGGCACCCGGATCAACGTCACCTTCCTGGCGGGCGAGGACCTCGCCACGCGGCTGGCCGCGGCCCGCGCGGTCAAGAGCCTCGGCTTCGTCCCCGTGCCGCACATCTCCGCCCGCCGCCTGCCCTCCCGGGCCCATCTGGAGGAGTTCCTGGCCGGCCTGGCCGCGGACGGCACCGCCGAGAACGTGTTCGTGGTCGGCGGCGACCCCGCCCGCCCCGAGGGCCCGTACCCGGACGCCCTGTCCGTCATCCGCACCGGGCTGCTGCAGCGGCACGGCGTGCGCCACATCGGCATCAGCGGCTACCCGGAGGGCCACCCGGCGATCACCGAGGGCACCCTGTGGTCGGCGCTGACCGACAAGTCGGCGGTCCTCGGCGCGGAACGGCTCGCGGGCGACGTCATCACCCAGTTCGGATTCGACGTCGACCCGGTGCTCGGCTGGCTGGAGGCCGTACGCGCCCGGGGCGTCGCCCTGCCGGTGCGCATCGGCGTCCCCGGCCCCGCGGGGGTGCGCCGGCTGATGGCCTACGCCACCCGCTTCGGCGTCGCCACCAGCGCCTCCGTGGCCCGCAAGTACGGCTTCTCGCTGACCAACCTCATCGGCACGGCCGGCCCCGACCGGTTCCTGCACGCCCTCGCCCGGCACCACGACCCCGCCCGGCACGGCCGGGTGAAGGTGCACTTCTACACCTTCGGCGGACTGCGGGCCACCTCCGAGTGGATAGCCCGTTTCCGGCACGGGGAACGGGCCGACCGGCGCCCCTGACCGACGGGGGCGATACGGCGACGCCCTGGCGAGCGCCACGTACATGTCGGTTTCCCGCCAGCGAGCGGCCCCCGCGGTGCCCGATCCTTGAGACATGCAGACAGGGATGCACCTCGACCGGGAACGCTGCGTGGGCGCCGTACGGTCCAAGGACGCGCGGTTCGACGGATGGTTCTTCACGGCCGTCCTGACCACCCGCATCTACTGCCGGCCGAGCTGTCCGGTGGTCCCGCCCAAGGCGGAGAACATGACCTTCCTGCCGAGCGCGGCGGCCTGCCAGCAGGCCGGGTTCCGGGCCTGCAAGCGCTGCCGTCCCGACACCAGCCCCGGCTCCCCGGAATGGAACCGGCGCGCCGACCTGGTGGCCCGGGCGATGCGGCTGATCGCCGACGGGGTCGTGGACCGCGAGGGCGTGCCCGGGCTGGCCGCCCGGCTCGGCTACAGCGCCCGGCAGGTGGAGCGCCAGCTCCTCGCCGAGCTGGGCGCCGGCCCCCTCGCGCTGGCCCGCGCCCAGCGGGCGCAGACCGCGCGGCTGCTGATCGAGACGACTCCGCTGCCCATGGCGGAGATCGCCTTCGCGGCCGGCTTCTCCTCCATCCGCACCTTCAACGACACCGTCCGCGAGGTGTTCGCCCTCTCCCCGAGCGAGCTGCGCGCCCGGGTGCCGGGCAACGCGGCGGCGGGCGCCCCCGGCACCCTGGCGCTGCGGCTGCCGTTCCGCGCCCCGCTCAACCCGGACAACCTCTTCGGCCACCTGGCCGCCACCGCCGTACCGGGCGTGGAGGAGTGGCGGGACGGCGCCTACCGGCGCACGCTGCGGCTGCCGTACGGACACGGCATCGTGGCCCTCGCGCCGCACCCCGACCACATCGCCTGCCGCCTGACCCTCAGCGACCCGCGCGACCTGACCGTGGCCATCAGCCGCTGCCGGCGCATGCTCGACCTGGACGCCGACCCGGTCGCCGTGGACGAGCGGCTGCGCGCCGACCCGCTGCTCGCGCCGCTGGTGGACCGGGCGCCCGGCCGCCGCGTGCCGCGCACCGTCGACGAGGCCGAGTTCGCCGTCCGCGCCGTGCTCGGGCAGCAGGTCTCCACGGCCGCCGCCCGCACCCACGCGGCCCGCCTGGTCACCGCGCACGGCAAGCCCCTCGAGGACCCCGAGGGCGGCCTCACCCACCTCTTCCCGTCCCCCGAAGCGCTGGCCGCCGTGGACCCCGAGACCCTCGCCATGCCCCGCACCCGCCGCGCCACCCTCACCACCCTGGTGCGCCAACTGGCCGACGGCGCCCTCCGCCTCGGCGTCGAGTCCGACTGGGCCGAAACCCGGGCGCGCCTGCTCGCCCTGCCCGGCTTCGGCCCGTGGACGGCCGACGTCATCGCCATGCGGGCCCTCGGCGACCCCGACGCCTTCCTCCCCACCGACCTCGGGATCCGGCGCGCCGCCCGGGAGCTGGGCCTGCCCGACACCCCGGCCGCGCTCACCGCCCGCGCCGAGTCCTGGCGCCCCTGGCGGGCCTACGCGGTCCAGTACCTGTGGGCCACGGACGGCCACCCCATCAACTTCCTTCCCGTCTGAGGACGTCCACCATGAAGAAGCACACCGTCGTCGACAGCCCCTACGGCCCGCTCACCCTCGTCGCCGAGGACGGCGTCCTGTGCGGCCTCTACATGGCCGGCCAGCGGCACCGCCCGCCGCAGGAGGCCTTCGGCGAACCCGACGAGACCCCCTTCGCCGAGGCCGCGGAACAGCTCTCCGCCTACTTCGCGGGCGAGTTGCGGGAGTTCACCCTCGAACTCCGCCTGTCCGGGACGCCGTTCCAGCGTGGCGTCTGGGCCGAGCTGACCCGCATCCCGTACGGCGAGACCCGCTCCTACGGCGAACTCGCCACCGTGCTGGGCAATCCCAAGGCGTCCCGCGCGGTCGGCCTCGCCAACGGCCGGAACCCCGTCGGCATCATCGTCCCCTGCCACCGCGTCATCGGCGCCGCCGGCGGCCTCACCGGCTACGGCGGCGGCCTCGACCGCAAGCGCCGCCTGCTCGACTTCGAACGGGGGACGGCCCTGTTTTAGGAGCCGTGGTCACACGCCCTGTTCCGACGTCGCGGCCAGTCGGTCCAGCAGTGCGGGCAGCGCCGTGCCGATCGGCTCGCGGACGATCTCGTCGGCGATCTCGTCGTAGGGCGTCGACTCGGCGTTGACGATGATCAGGCGGGCCCCGTGGTCGGCGGCGACGTCCGCGAGGCCGGCGGCGGGCTGGACCTGGAGGCTGGTGCCGACGGCGATGAAGACCTGGCAGGCCTTGGTGACGGCGACCGCCTCGCCGAGCACCATCGGGTCGAGCCGTTCGCCGAACATCACGGTCGCCGACTTGAGGATGCCGCCGCACTCCAGGCACGGCGGGTCGTCCTCACAGACCACGCTGCGGGCGGTGCCGTGCAGCTCCAGCACCTTGCGGGCGGGCAGCCCGGCGAGCTGGTGCAGCCCGTCCACGTTCTGCGTGATCACCCTGACCGGCACCCCGGAGCGCTCCAGCTCGGCGACGGCCCGGTGCGCGGCGTTCGGCTCGGCGTCGCGCGCCCCGTTCTCGCACCGCATCCGCCACGACCGCCGCCGGATCCCCGGATCACTCATGTAGTACTCGTACGTCACGAGCTTCTCGGCCTCCGGGTCCCGGCGCCACAGGCCGTTCGGGCCGCGATAGTCGGGGATGCCGGAGTCGCAAGGCATTGGCAGACGTAACACGTCGTCGTTCCGGCAGCGGAGCGTTCGTAGGAGGCGATGGCGATTACGTGACGCGCTGAATGGGGCGGTAGTGGTCCCTAGCCACCCAAGCTCCATCGCACGCCCGCCACAACCCCGAGCATCACGGCAGGAACCACCCACCCCCACCCCATGACCCGTCGCACCGACGGCAGCAGCCACAAACCCGTCGCCGCACCGGCAGTCCCGATGGTTAGGACGCAGGACAGGACGATGCCGGCGTATGCGTCGTCGTCCCAAGGGCCTGACGGGCGGATGGTCAGGGCGGTCCAGCAGAAGTACGCGGCGATGAGGGTGAGCAGGGTCAGTGGTACGGCGAGGACCAGGCGCAGGCCGCCGCGGTCGTTGTCCGGGTGGGAAGGGCGGGTCATCAGCGCAGCGCGTTCCTTGCCTCGTCCAGGTTGTTTGTGAAGCCACGCCCGTAGGCCTGAGCGTCATCGGTCTGCCAGTACGGGCCACCGTTGTAGCGCGCGGCGAGCTCCTGGTACTGGGCCGCTGTCATCTCCTCCGGCGGTACATCGGCGAACTCGCTCTCCGCCTTGAGCTGGGCCAGGTACTCCGAGGCGATGAAGATGTTCTGCCCGGGGTCTTGGAGGGCCTCCTCCACCATGCCGCGCTGTTGGTCGGTGAGGTTGTCGGGGTCGTAGCCGAGGACCTCGGCACCGCGTCGCACTTGGATGGCTATGGGCCCCATGGATGTGTTGTCGGGGTCGCCGCCGAGACGCCAAGGCAAGCTCTCGGGGGCGATCGGGCTCAACGGGGAGTCCGCCTGTTCGCGGATGGTGTCGGTGATGTCGTCGAGGATGCCAGGCTGCCCACCGATCTCCTGCCAGGCGATGCCGGCGACCATGTCCGGCGGCAGCCCCGAGTTCCGTGCCGCCGCCTTGATGATCTCTTTGTTCGCGGCGATCCACTCAGCGTGCTCCTCGGCGTTGGAGGGCGGGCTCCAGTAACTGTCCTTCGCTCCGGGGAGGCTGGCGACCTGGAGGCGGATGTCGCGCAGTGTCGGAGAGACGATTTCGTTCCCGGCGATGGGGTAGTAGTCCTGCTTGGGGCCGCTGCCGGGCAACCGCGTCAACGGGTTCGTGCTCGCCTCGGCCGCTTCCCGCCGCAGCTCCGAGATCGCAGAGACGATGTCGACGCGTTGGATGAAACCCATGCGAAAGTCCGGCAGCAGGTCGTAGGCCTGCTTGAGTTCGTGGACGCAGATCTCCCGCGCCTCGTGCTCAGTGGTCTTCGCCAAGTGGAAGTCTCCGCCGGCGGCGTCGTGCAACCGGTTCGCATCGTCGCGGATGTCGTCGACGTCCATGGTGAGTTCAGCGAAGAAGTCCATGACACCGGTGGTGGCCCGCATGTCCTCCCACTGGCGCATCGGCTCCGCTTCCTGGGCTTCGCGGGTGACCGCCGTGCCCTTGGTGTGGATCAGTGTCGCGAGCGCCTGCTCGTTCGCCTTGCCGTTGGAGTAGTGGGCCTTGGCGACCTCCAGCGCGAATGCGTAGCTGCGCAGGGCGCTGGCGGCCTTGTCGTAGCCCTCGGCCAGTTGCGCGATGAGCTTGCGCCCTTCGGCGAGTCTGGCCTCGTAGTGCTGACTGCCCTCACTTTTCCACTGCGTGTGCTTCTCGGCGCGCTCGGCGGAGGGGTCGACCGCCACGAGCATGTCGTGCAGGCGCTTGAACTCGTCCGCGTTCCGTTCGACGAGGGGTGGGTTGCAGCTTTCCAGGAACTCGACGTCCTTGCGGTGGCTGATGCCGCTGCTCATCGTGCCTCCGGGGCGACGTACTGGCCGTAGCGAAGGACGTCGTCGAGGAAGCGCTGAGCTGTGTCGTCGTCGATCTTCACGAAGTCGCTGCCGGTCGTCCTCAGGCGGGTGGATAGCGCCGCGAACAGAGCGACTGCGTCCAGGTACTGGTCATCGGCGAATCCAGCGAACCGTGCCACCTGTTTGGCCACGTCCTCAGGCGTCCGGGGTGCACGGGCCATGCTGGTCAGTTCGGCGTCAGGCCGCCCCTCGTGAAGGAAGCCCGCGATTTCGATCAGCAGATTCGCGTTGCCATTGATCGACTCGGCCTTGGCCATCAGAGACCCGGAGGCTGGGGCGCCTGACCCCGCGCCTCCGTCTGCCGGCAGCTGGTCGATCTGCATGCCGGCCTGCCGACGCGCCAAAGCGTCGGCCTTCAATTGGGCCCACTCCTCCTCGAATGACAACCTGTTCCCCCTCCAGCTCGATGCCTCGAACAGTCAATCGATCATGCCACTGGGGAGGGGCGTACCGAAATCTCGCCACTCCGGTTGCGGACCGGTGTGACAGACCGCTCAACTCAGGCGGGTGTAACGGGGGAGAGACGTGTGGCGGCGCAGGCAGCGCGTACGGGCCGCCGCACAGTGCGTCCCGGTTCGTCAGTTGTGATGTGGCCACCGGCACCTATGCGCGCTGAAGGCTCTTCCAAGACTTGGAGCCGCCCACGACCCCCAGGCACGTACATCGGCTCCAGCCGCCCCGTAGTTCCTGGTGCTCGTGCAAGGCGCAGGATGCTTGGACGAAATCCCCATGTCGGTGGAGATGCCGGCCCCGCTCAGCAGGGCGACGAGGGGCTTGGTCATGACCCCGAGGGTAGGGCGGGGCCCGCGGGCACGGCGAACGGATATCGCGGGGAAGTGTGTCGCCGTGTCGCCGGGAACGGATGTCGCCGGGAACGCTGCTCGCGGCGGGCGCCGGCTGTTAGCGTCCCGGCATGGCCAAGGTCACTGTCTCGCTCGACGCCCAGCTCGTCGTCGAGGTCATGGTGCTCGCGGGAGTCGGCAGCCCGCAGGACGCCGTGGAACTCGTCGTCCGCGACTACATCGAGCGCGGGCACCGCACCGAGGCGCGCGTCGCCGAGCGCGAGGAGACACTGCGCGACGTGGACGCCAGGCCCCCCGACCCCGAGGGCTGAGACCTCAGGCGACCCGGTGGCCGTTCTCCAGCTCCGCCGTGCCCGCGTTCTCGGCCAGCACGTCCAGCGCGGCCAGCACCCGGCGTCCCAGGGCGCCGGGCAGGTGGGCGGCCAGATCCTCACGGGGCACCAGGCGCCAGGACAGCAGCTCCTCCTCCTGCAGCCGGATGGCGTCGAACTCGGCCCCCGTGAGCACCCCGCCGTCGTACAGGTACGCCACCAGCGGCGGCCGTCCGGTGCCGACCACCCAGTCCACCGCCAGCAGCCGGCCGAGGTCCCGGTCCAGTCCGATCTCCTCCAGGGTCTCGCGGCGGGCGCCCTGGCGCGGGCTCTCCCCGTCGTCGGACTCGACGGTCCCGCCCGGCAGCGCCCACCCCTCGCGGTAGTTGGGCTCGACGAGCAGCACCCGCCCCTCGGCGTCCCGGAACAGCGCGGCGGCGGCGGCGAGGACACGGGGCAGGCTCGCGATGTACGCGGCGAAGGTGTCTGTGGTGGTCATCCAGGAAGAGTAACCAGGTGCGGGACCCCTAAAGGCCGGCCCTCGCCAGACGCACGGTGCGTTCGGCCAGCGCACTGATCCGCACCCCGTCGAAGCCGAACACCGCGCTGCGCACCGTGTCCCGCAGCGGCTCGGTCCACCGGGCCGGGATCGCGGCGGCGCCGGTCATCACCCCGGCCACCGACCCGGCCGTCGCGCCGTTGGAGTCGGTGTCCAGGCCGCCGCGGACGGTGAGGGCGACGGTCCGGGTGAAGTCGCCGCCGCCGTACAGCAGTCCGGCGGTCAGGACGGCCGCGTTGGGGACGGTGTGGATCCAGCCGAGCCCGGCGGTCTCCCCGGACACCGTGTCCAGGGTCTCCTCCCAGGACAGGCGGGCCTCGTGCAGGGACATCACCCGGCGCACGGTCCGGGCCAGCCTGCTGCTCGCCGGGATCACGGCCAGCGCGCTCTGAAGCGCCTCGCGCACGTCCCGCGCCGTGAACGCGGAGGCGATCAGCGCGGCCGCCCACATGGCCCCGTAGACCCCGTTGCCGGTGTGCGAGAGCACCGCGTCCCGGCGGGCCAGCGAGGCCGCGCGGCGCGGGTCGCCCGGGCAGGTCCAGCCGTGCACGTCGGCCCGGATCAGCGCGCCGATCCACTCCTGGTACGGGTTGTCGTACGTCGCCGTCAGCGGCGGCTTGAGACCGTTCGCGAGGTTGCGGTACGCGGCCCGTTCCGCGGTGAAGGTCTGCAGGTACGGCAGCCTGAGCAGCCACAGGTCGCCGACCTGCTCGGTGCTGAAGCCGAAGCCGTGCGTCTCCAGCAGGTGCAGGCCGAGGACGGCGTAGTCGACGTCGTCGTCCCGGCAGCTGCCCCGGACGCGGCCGCGCACGCACTGGCGCCACTCCGGGCGCAGCGCGGCGGCGTCGGCGGGGTCGGCGGGCTCGGGCAGGTAGTCGGTGAGCGGCAGCGCGTCCGCCTCGCGCAGATAGCGGTCGATGCGCTCGCGCGTCCACACCTCGCCCTGCTCGACCGGCTTGCCGAGCATGTTGCCCGCGATCCGGCCGAGCCAGCCGCCGTGGACGCGGTCGGCGAGGTCCGGCCCGGTGTCGAGATCGCTCATGGCTGGTGCCTACCCGCTTTCCCCGGCCGCCTCCCAGCCGTTTCCCAGGGTTCGGGCAGGGCATGGCGGCACGGCCGTCCTGCGGTTAAGGTCGCAGCGGCGCGACTGGCCCCGACGTGCGCGGGGCCCGGAGAGCAAGGGGAATGCAAGGTGGCGGACGCTGCAGGCAACGGGACCCGTCGGGTGCTCATCGCCGCGGACAAGTTCAAGGGCTCGCTGACGGCCGTGCGGGTCGCCGAGCGGGTCACGGCCGGGCTGCGCCGGATCGTGCCCGGTCTCGAGGTGGAGGCGCTGCCGGTCGCCGACGGCGGCGACGGCACCGTGGACGCGGCCGTCGCGGCCGGTTTCGAGCGCCGGGAGGTCCGGGTGGCCGGGCCGCTCGGGCAGGAGGTGACGGCCGCGTACGCGCTGCGCGGCGGCACCGCGGTCGTGGAGATGGCGGAGGCGAGCGGGCTGCAGCGGCTGCCGGCCGGCGTCTTCGCGCCGCTGACCGCCTCCACGTACGGCTCCGGGGAGCTGCTGCGCGCCGCGCTGGACGAGGGCGCGCGGACGATCGTGTTCGGCGTCGGCGGCAGCGCCACGACGGACGGCGGCGCCGGGATGCTCTCGGCGCTGGGCGCGCGGTTCCTGGACGCGGACGGGGAGCCGGTGCCGCCGGGGGGCGGCGGTCTCGCCGCGCTGGCCCGGGCCGACCTGTCCGGCCTCGACCCGCGCCTGGACTCGGTGGAGCTGGTCCTCGCCAGCGACGTCGACAACCCGCTCACCGGCCCGAAGGGCGCGCCCGCGGTGTACGGACCGCAGAAGGGCGCCTCGCCGGACGACGTGGCGGCCCTGGACGCCGCGCTCGTGCGCCTCGCCGAGGTGCTGGAGGCGGCCGTGGGCCCGCGTGCCGCCGACTTCGCCGCGGCGCCCGGCGCCGGGGCCGCCGGCGGCATCGGCTACGGCGCCCTCCTGCTGGGCGCCCGGTTCCGCCCCGGCATCGAGGTGATGCTGGACGTCCTGGGCTTCGCCCCGGCGCTGGAGCGCGCCTCGCTGGTGATCACCGGGGAGGGTTCGCTGGACGAGCAGACCCTGCACGGCAAGGCCCCCGCGGGGGTCGCCGCCGCGGCCCGGGCGGCGGGCAAGGAGGTCGTCGCGGTGTGCGGGCGGCTCGCCCTGTCCGAGGAGGCGCTGCGGCGGGCCGGGATCGGCCGGGCGTACCCGCTGACGTCCGTCGAGCCGGACGTCGACAAGTGCATCGCGGACGCGGGGCCGATCCTGGAGCGGGTCGCGGAGCGGATCGCCGTGGACCACCTTCGCGGCACGGCGTAGGCCCGGCGGGAATCGTCGGACAGGACCTAGGGCAGCGGGGTCAGCTCGCCGTTGGCGTCCCGGTAATAGCTGCCGCTGGTGAGACCCCACACCTTGTACTTGTTCTGCAGCCAGTGCTGCGAGATCTCGTGCACGACCTGGGCGGGCCGCTCCCAGACCACGGAGTGTCCCGCGCCCTCGAGCTGGAACATCAGCTTGTGCGGTCCCTGGACCGCCTTGTAGAGGGCCGGCACCGAGAAGCGCTGGACGTCGGGCACGGGGGAGGAGTCGGGGGTGTTGACGGTTTTGTCCAGCGCGCCGTGGACGAGCAGCAGGGGCACCCGGTCACCGAGCACGGGGGTGCCCGGCGGGTTCTCGAACTTCGCGGTCTCGTTGTTCCAGCCCCACCAGTAGGAGTTGCGGTACCGGTGGATGCCCTCGGGCCTGCCCGAGGGGAGTATCTGCCCCCAGGCGCCGCCGACCGGGTCGTTCTCCATCATGGCGGCCCACACCCGGTCGACCATGCCGGGCTCCCGCTGGTACACGCTGCCCTGCTCGGCGTCCCACGCGTTCGTGAAGCCCGTCCTGCTGCTCACGTGCATGGGGAAGCCGAAGACGGCGGGGGGCACGGACACGGGCAGCGTGGCCGCCTCCTGCGGGCGCCCGAACGGATTCGAGGCGTCGTCCGACCACCGGCCCTTCGGCGGGAAGATCGGGGCGAGCAGGAACAGGCTCTTGACGTCCTCGGGGTGCTGCAGCGTGTAGGGCCCCATCACCGGACCCGCGGCGGACCAGCCGATGAAGTCGATCGGCGTGGTCATCCGGGGCAGCGACTTGACGAAGGCGATCACGGTCGCCAGCTCCGCCCACTCGCTGTCGGAGTTGCCGAGCTGGTGCGGGTACAGGGGTGCCCCGGTGTACGGGGCCGGCAGGGGGTTGGGGGTGAGCACGCCCCGCTGGGCGGGGTTGGCGTTGCGCGGTTCGTCCATCTTCGGGCGCGGGGACCGTCCGTTGCCCTGCAGGTCCATCATGAACACGTCGTAATGGTGCGAGGCGAGCTGCTGCGCCCAGCTGTACGCGATGTCGGAACCGGGGCCGATCAGGTCGTACCCGGCGACCACCGGCACGCTTCTGCCGTGCAGCATCAGGATCGGTGTGCGGGGCTGGTTGCCCTGGGTGCCGTCGTACTCGCGGACGTAGAGCCGTACGGCGTCGCCCTCGTTGGCCGGGATCGTGGAGATGTGCGGGACCTGGTGCTCGTGGAGCGTGGGTGCGGGCATGGCCGCCTCCCGGTGAGAATCTGGTGAGTTGTGGGTAAGTGCCCCTTTTAAACGCTCCTCCGCCCCGAAGTCTCCTGCAACTCGGCGTGTTCCAGGAGTACTTGATCGGTCAACGGGGAAAGCCGGCAGCCCTTGAACGCGAAACGGGTGTGGCCCGGGTCCCAAGGACCCGGGCCACACCCGTCGGCGTCGGCGAGGGGGCTACGGCTGGGCCGCCCGCGCCTCGCGGCGGTTGTCCCGGAAGTTGTTCACCCGGCGGGCCGTGGCGAACAGCGGGATGACCGCGCCCATGACGAGCTGCAGCGCGCAGCCGGTCTGCAGGAGCAGCTGGCCGCTCGGGGCGTCGAAGGCCCAGGCGGCCAGGAGGCCCATCGACAGGACGATCCAGGACAGCATCGCGCCGGCGAGCCGGCCGCGCGGCTTCGGGTACTCGACGCGGCTCACCATCAGCCACGCGGTGCCCAGGATCGCCAGCAGGGTGGCCACGAAGGGCAGCTCCAGCAGGACGATCGAGACGACCGTGAGCGCGCCGAACGGCGAGGGCATGCCCTGGAAGGTGCCGTCCTTCACCGTCACGCAGCTGAACCGCGCGAGCCTGAGCACCACGGCCAGGAGCACCACGATCGCCCCCAGTGCCGCCACCCGCTGGTGCGCGTCGTCCGCGACCATGCCGTAGACGAGCACGAAGTACGCGGGCGCCAGGCCGAAGCTGATCAGGTCCGAGAGGTTGTCCAGCTCCGCGCCCATCGGGGAGGAGCGCAGCTTCCTCGCGACCAGGCCGTCGAACAGGTCGAAGACCGCCGCGCAGAGCATCAGGATCACCGCCGTGGCCGCGCTGTGGCGGGCCATGCCGGACTCCTGGCTGCCGGTGAGGTGCGGGATCAGGATGCCGGTGGTGGTGAAGTACACCGCCATGAACCCGCACGTGGCGTTGCCCAGCGTGAGGGTGTCCGCTATCGACAGGCGGAGAGAAAGAGGCATCTCCTCGTCGTCGTCCACCTCGTCGGCCTCGGGCACCCAGCCCGCCTGGGTCTCCGGATCAATCACGGTCAATGCGAGTCACCCCAGCCACGGTCTTCTGTCCGACCTCGACCGCGACCTCCACGCCCTCGGGCAGGTAGAGGTCGACACGCGAGCCGAAGCGGATCAGACCGATGCGGTCGCCCTGCTCGACCTTCGTGCCCTCGGGGATG
>NZ_BJTV01000003.1 GCF_007176755.1 Streptomyces sp. 1-11 | reverse complement strand
ACGGCCGGACCGACCTCCACCACCTGGCCCATGTTCTCGTGACCCAGGGTGCGGCCGGACTCGAACGAGGTGCGGCCCTCGTACATGTGCAGGTCCGAACCACAGATGTTGGTGGTGGTGATCCTGACGATGATGTCGCAGGGGTGCTCGATCTTCGCGTCCGGCACGTCCTTCACTGTGACCGTTCGCGGTCCTTCATATACCGCTGCTTTCATGGCGACTTCCCTTGGTGTCGCGGTGTGGCGGTGATGGGAAAGGTGCAGGGAGTCCGGCTCCCGGAAGTCCCGGCACGTCTCCGCGGGCCGTTCACCCGGAGCAGGTGAACGGTGGCTCTGCCGCCGGCTCGCCAGGCGGAGCGTCGGCGCTCCGGCGGCGTCCGGTGCGGGTCCCCTCACCATTCGACGCAAAACGAACATTCACCGATCGATCGGATGATTTTCCGCATCGGTACGGGAGCAGCCGCCTCCCGTCGAAGGGCCCACCGGGCTCAAGCCGGCCGGCGGCCGCCCCGCACGCCACTGGTCGCCCGGTTGGATGACGCCCGGATGCGCCGCGTGCACGCTTCCGTACGGTCGGTTGCAGGGCCCGGACCTGCCTGGCCCGCCTAGCCGGGAGGTTCGTCATGCGCCGTACGATCTCGACACTCGCCACACTCGCCGCCGCCGGAGGGCTCGCGCTCGCCGTCGCGGGCTCGGCGTTCGGCGCGAACGGGTTCCTCGCGATCGACGGGGTCCGTCACGACGACCCGAGAGGCTGCTTCGAGGTGACTCACCTCTCGACGGTCTTCAACTTCACGGACACGCCCGCCCTGGTGCACAACGTTCCGGGCTGCGCGGGCGGGCCCGTCCAGGTCATCCCTCCCGGGCTGGCGGTGCAGATACCCGGAACGCACAGCATCTTCATCGGCTGACCGGTGCCGGGGCCCGTGTCCTGCCCGGTCCGGCCCTGAGGGCGCGGCCGGCCTTCCGCACGGGGCCGTGGCGGGGTCTTCCGTCCGCGCACGGGACCGGGCCTTCCGTCCGCGCACGCCGCCGGACTTCCGAGGTCAGCCGCTCGTCTCCGGCCCCCACCGCTCCGGTCCCGCCCCGCGCCAGTCGATCCACGGGGCCTCCGCCACGTCGGCCGGGTCGATCTCCAGGCCGGCCCGGCGGAGGAACTCCGCTATGTCGGCCGCGTTGTGGGCCAGGCCGAGGAATTCGCCGCCCACGCGCACGCGGCGGCCCCCGGACGGCGACGGCGGGAGCACGGTGACGAGGACCGGTCCGGACGACAGGCCCTCGGGTCCGTCCGGGGCGTCGGGGCCCGCGTCCCAGCCCGTCATCGGCGAGGCCGCTCGTTCACGGGCCCGTCCGCCCGTCCCAGCGCACGCAGCTCCCGCCAGGCCGCGGGAGCGGGGCGGCGCCGCTGCCAGCCGGGATGGAAGAACGTCTGGGTCGAGAGCCGGTACAGGCGCCGGCGCAGTTCGGTGCGGCCAGGGTGCTCGGCGAGCTGCCGGTACGTGGCACTCCACTCCCTTTGAGCCTGCGCGAGATCGTCGGGGAACGTTCGCATGAATGAATTCAATCATGTGTTCGATTTTCGAGGCCACTTGCCCGCCAGGCCGAGTGCCGCGCCGAGGATCAGCAGCAGCCCCAGGGCCGCGTAGCCGTGGGTGAGGGAGGTCCGGGCGGCGACGACCGCGACCAGCAGCGGGCCGCCCGCGTCGCCGAGTTCACGGCCGAGTTCGCCGGCGCCCATGGTCTGGCCCAGTCGTTCCGGCCGGGTCGAGGAGGCCAGGGCGGCGAAGCCGAGCGGGGTGATCAGGCCGGTGCCGGCGCCGATCAGGGCCGCGGCGGACAGCACGCCGGCCAGGCCGGGCAGCATGGCGCAGCCCAGACCCCCGGCCGCCAGCAGCAGCCCCGCCGGCAGGCCGGCCCGAGCGGTGAGACGTCCGCTGTCCAGCGCCCGCCCCGCCCTCGGCTGGACGACCGCCGAGCACGCGGCCAGCAAGGACACGGCGGCACCGGTGGCGACCGCTCCCAGCCCGGCGGCGCGTCCGGAGACCGGCAGGAAGCCCACCCCGGCCGACAGTGCGGCGGTCGCCGCGGCCAGCGCCGACGCCGGGGCGAGGAAGGCCGGTTCGGCCAGCCGCCGGGCCAGGTCCAGCAGCGTCTGCCGGGCCTTGGGCAGCGGGGCCACGACGGGCACGGCGGCCGCGGCCCAGACGGCGACCGCGGCGGCCAGCACCGCGAGGACGGCGAAGAGCAGCCGCAGCCCGCCGGCCCGGACCAGGACGCCGCCGAGCAGCGGCCCGAGCGTGTAGCCGAGCGACTTGTGGAAGCCGTAGCCGCCGAACGCGCGGCCGTGCCGGGCCGCCGGGTTGAGCCGGGCGACGAGCGCGGAGGCGGACGGCGAGAAGGCGGAGGCCGCCGCACCCTGCCCCAGTCGTGCCGCCCAGAGCCAGCCCGGGCTGTCCACCACCGCGTACAGCGCGGACGCGGCGGCGAAGGCCACCAGCCCGCCGAGCAGGACCGGGCGGGCGCCGATCCGGTCGGCGAGGGTGCCGAACACCGGCTTCAGGACGACCTCGGCGCCGTCGTAGAGGGCGAGCAGCCCGCCGAGCGCCAGCAGGGAGGTGACCGCGCCCGCGGTGTCGCTGCCGAGGCTCGCGGCGACGCCGTGCGCGCCGAAGGCCGTGGTGAACCCCGCCGCGTACAGCGGCCGCATCGGCCGGGCCGGCGCGGACGGCGCGGACGGCGCGCTGCTCACCCGGCTCATCGCAGGCCCCTTTCCGCGCCCTCCGGCACGTCGCACCGAGTGGCACCGCCGTGCCGGGACCGCTCCGCGGGGACCTCGACCGTATCCCGCCGCGCACCGGGCCGGGAGGAGCGCCGGCGCCGGGGGCGCGGCGCCGGACGGACGCGGGCCCCGGGCGCGGCCCCGGGACCGGGCTTGAGCGCTCCTGGGTCGGCCGCTGGTGCTATCAAGGGGATATGGAGGTATTTTCCGGACAGCCTCCGGGTTCGGCGGAGCACTGGTCCGCCGAACGCCGGCGGGGACGGCGTACCTCCCTGCTCCACCTGCGCAGTGTGGCCGGACAGGTGCTCCTGCTGCAGATCGCGGTCGTGGTGCTGCTGGTGCTGGCCGCGGTGGCGGCCGTGGTGCTCCAGTCGGCGCGTGACGCGTTGCGGGAGGGACGCCGGGAGTCGGTCGTCGCGGCCCAGTCGTTCGCGAGCGCCCCCGGGGTGGCCAGGGCGCTGCGCAGCCCGGATCCGACGGCGCTGCTCCAGCCGCGGGCCGAGGCGGCCCGCAAGAACTCCGGCGTCGACTTCATCATCGCCATGAACAAGCAGGGCATCCGCTACACGTACCCCTATCCGAGCGAGATCGGGAAGAAGTTCGTCGGCACCATCGGGCCGGCGCTCCAGGGCCGCACGGTCGTCGAGCAGGTCGGCGGGCCGCCGCTGCCGACGGGCGGGGGCACGGCCGTGCAGGCGGTGGTCCCGGTGCACGACGCGCGGGGCACGATCGTCGGCCTGGTCTCCGCCGGGATCGCGGTCAGGAACGTGGCGGCGCTGTGGATGCCGGAGCTGCCGATCACCCTGGGCGCCGCCGCGGTCGCGCTGGCGCTGGGCGTAGGGGGGACGACCCTGGTGTCCCGGCGGCTGCTGCGGCAGACGCACGGCCTGGCCCCTTCGGAGCTGGCGGAGCTGTACGAGCACCACGAGGCGGTTCTGCACTCCGTGCGCGAGGGCGTGCTGATCACCGACGCCGAGGACCGGCTGCTGCTGGCCAACGAGGAGGCGACGCGGCTGCTCGGGCTGCCCGACGACGCGCGGGGCCGTCCGGTGGAGGAGCTGGGCCTGCCGGAGCCGGTCCAGCGGCTGCTGACCACGCCGGAGCCGGTCACCGACGCGGTGCACCTCGTGGGGGATCGGCTGCTGGCGGTGAACAAGCGTCCCACCTACCCGCGGTCCGGACGCGGGGGCAGCGTGGTGACGCTGCGGGACACCACCGAGCTGACGGCGATCACCGGCCGGGCCGAGTTCGCGCGCCAGCGGCTCAACCTGCTGTACGACGCCGGGGTGCGGGTCGGCACGACGCTGGACGTGGGGCGCACGGCCCAGGAACTGGCCGATGTGGCGGTGCCGCGCTTCGCCGACCTGGTGACGGTGGACCTGCTGGACGCGGTGCTGCGCGGATGGGAGCCGACGGCGGAGGGCTGGCGGCACCTGCGGCGCGCCGCGATCGCCGGCGCAGCGCAGAAGGTCCCGGTGTACCCGCTCGGCGAAGTGATCGACTTCTCGCCCCTGGCCCCGCAGATGCGGACCCTGCAGGAGGGGCGCGGCATGCTGGAGCCGGACCTGCGGCAGTCCCCCGGCTGGCACGAGCAGGACCCGGAGCGGGCCCGGCTGTTTCTGGAGTGCGGGCTGCGTTCGCTGGTGGCGGTGCCGCTGCGGGCGCGGGGTGTGCCGCTGGGCGTGGCGAACTTCTACCGGCGCGAGTCGCAGCCGTTCGAGCCGGACGACCTCTCCTTCGCCGAGGAACTGGCGGCGCGGGCGGCGGTCGCCATCGACAACGCGCGCCGCTTCACCCGGGAGCACGCGATGGCGGTGACGCTGCAGCGCAGTCTGCTGCCGCGCGGGCAGCCGGAGCAGGACGCCCTCGAGGTCGCGTGGCGGTACCTGCCCGCGGAGGGCGGGGTCGGCGGCGACTGGTTCGACGTCATCCCGCTGCCCGGCGCCCGGGTTGCCCTGGTGATGGGCGACGTCGTCGGACGCGGGCTGCACGCGGCGGCGACGATGGGCCGGCTGCGCACCGCGGTGCACAACTTCGCCACCCTGGACCTGCCCGTGGACGAGGTGCTCGGCAACCTGGACGACCTGGTCGCCCGCATGGACAACGAGGAGCGCGGGGGCGAGGCGGCGGAGGGCCTGGAGGGCGAGGGAGTGACCGGGGCGACCTGCCTGTACGCGGTCTACGACGCCGTGACGGGGGCCTGCACGATGGCCCGCGCGGGGCACCCGGAACCGGTGCTCGTGCACCCCGACGGCACGGTCCTCTGCCCGGGCGTGCCGGCGTCCGCGCCGCTCGGCCTCGGCGGCTACCCCTTCGAGACGGCCGAGCTGTCCCTGCCGGAGGGCTCCCAGCTGCTGCTGTACACCGACGGCCTGGTGGAGGACCGCGGCCAGGACATCGACGTCGGCATGGAGCGGCTGCGCCGGGCGCTGGACGGGTCCGGAAACCGCCCTCCGGACGAGG
Source organism: Streptomyces sp. 1-11 (assembly GCF_007176755.1). GTDB lineage: Bacteria > Actinomycetota > Actinomycetes > Streptomycetales > Streptomycetaceae > Streptomyces. Next base: position 563,828 of record NZ_BJTV01000003.1, on the reverse strand, counting down.
TCTGCCAAACGGTGATCGACGCACTGAAGCCGGCCCACTCCTCGGACGACATCGCGCTGCTGGCGGCCCGCACCCGGAGGTTCCCGTCCTCCCGGGTGGCCGAGTGGGAGGTGCCCTCGGATCCGGCGCTGGTGCCCTCGGTGCGGGCGCGCTGCCGCGAGACGCTGCTGGTGTGGGGGCTGGAGGAGGCCGCCTTCACCACGGAGCTGATCCTCAGCGAGCTGGTCACCAACGCGATCCGGTACGGCTCGCCCCCGGTGACCGTACGGCTGCTGCACAGCCGCTGTCTGACCTGCGAGGTGTCGGACGGCAGCAGCACCTCGCCGCGGCTGCGGCGGGCGGCGATTACGGACGAGGGCGGCCGCGGGCTGTTCCTGGTCGCGCAGTTCGCCCAGCGCTGGGGCACCCGGTACACCAGCCGCGGCAAGGTCATCTGGACGGAACAGCAGCTCCACGACGGCGCGGCCGTCGCCGCCGGTCACGTACCGGTCGACTTCCTGCTCGAACACTTCGACGACCCCGAGCTGTGAGCCGGTCCCACGGCTTGCGGCCCACGCCCACGCCCACACTCACACTCACACTCGGCGAGGCGGCGTCGGCCGCCGGGCCGCGTCGGTCTCCAGCGGCCTGCGGCGGCGCGCGCCGGGCCGCGCCGGCCCGCCTCGCCGTCCCGGCGTCAGCCGAACCCTCCCGCCGCCAGCTCCGCGACCCCGGCGGTCAGCGCGTCCGCCACCGCCCGCGGGGGTGTCTCGGGCACTCCTGGCACCTTCTGCGGGCGCGCGGTCCGCGCGGCCGGCGGCAGTTCCACCTGGACGCCTCCGGCACGGGTCAGGTTCACGGGGTTGCGCGGGCCGAGGCCCCGCAGCCCGTCCGGGATCAGCTCCAGGTCGGTGACGGTGTCGAAGGAGGGGGCGAGCAGGGCGAGCCGGCGCCCCAGGACCCGCGCCGCCGCGCGGTTGGCGCCGCCCAGGAAGATCGACCGGGGGGCGTCGGGACGCAGATGACCGTGCAGGGAGACGGTGAGGGAGACGTGCGCGAGGAACTCCCGCAGGGCCTCGCAGGGGGCCGCGGCCATCCGGTGCGAGGGGATGTGGACCGGGGGTCCCGAGGGCTGGGTGAAGACCAGTGCGCTGGCTCCGGTGCGGGCCGCCACCTCGCGGGCCAGTTCCGCCGTGCCGCCCTCGCCGGCGCCGTGCAGGGCCAGCAGACCGGTGTCCGACCGGACCGTCAGCGCGGCCTCGAACTCCACGCCCTCGACGACGACCCGGACGACTCGTTCGCCGTGCTCCATCCCGCCCTCTCCCCCCGGACCGTCACCGCGCCACCCGTACGCTCTTCGACACGGTCACCTGGTCCACGTCCGACACGCGCACCGTCACCTTCATGGTCCACGTTCCGGGGATCGGCAGGGCGAAGGAGTCGGCCGCCCAGTAGCCGCCGCGGTCGGTGAGCCGGGCGTCCAGGGGGCCGACCCGCTGGGCCGGGAGGACCATCGCGAGGCGGAGTTCGGGGACGGAGGCCAGGCCGCCGTCGGGGCCGTAGACGACCGCCTGGACGGTGTTGGCGCCGACCCGGCCGGGGTCGAGGGTGATCTGCACCTTGCCGTGGCCGCCGGGGGTGCCGACGTCGAACGGGACGGTGGTGACCGACGCGGCCGGGATGCCGGCCGTCGTCGCCTCCGACCGCGCCGCCTCGGCCTCGGCCCGGCCGGGCAGAGTGCTGGTCAGGAGGGTGGTCAGCACCAGGACGAGGACCCCGGTCGCCAGTTCGGCCAGCACCGGGCGGCGCAGGTGGTGCGGGGCGGGGGCGGCCGGGGTGTCCGGTACGGGCGTCGGGGGCCCGGCGGGCAGCGGCGGGCCGGTGGCCGGCTCGGGGACGCGGGCCGGGCGCGCCGCCGGGGCCGGGCTCGCCAGGCGGGCCGTCCAGCGCCGGGAGCGGGAGGCGGCCGCCAGGAGCAGGGCCACCGCCGCCAGCTTGGCCAGCAGGATGTGCCCGTACGCCGTCCCGGTGAGCGCCTGCCAGGAGCCCAGGCCCCGCCAGGACTGGTAGACGCCGGTCACCGCGAGGACCGTCACCGAGGCGAAGGCCAGGCGGGAGAAGCGGGCGACGGTCCGCGCGACCGGCTCCGCCGCCCCGGCGGCCGCGTGGGCCGGTTCCGCCGCCGTGTCCCGGCGCAGCGTCAGCAGCAGGGCCGCCAGGCCGCCCAGCCAGGCGGACATGGCCAGCAGGTGCAGCGCGGTGGAGGCGACGGCGACGGGTACCTGCGGCCCGGCCGAGGCGTGTTCGGCCGCCGCCCAGGTCACGGAGAGGGCCGCGGAGCCGAGAGCGGCCGCGGTCAGCAGGGCCCGGCGGGGGACCCGCCGCCACGGGCCCCGGCGCAGGAACGGGACGCAGGCCGCCGCCAGGAGCAGCAGGGCGAGGCGGGCGAGCAGGAGTTCGCCGGGGCGGGTGGTGGCCGTGCGGGTGAGCGCGGACAGCGCGAACGCCCGCCCGGGGGACGTGCCCTCCTCGTAGGGCGCCCTCAGCAGGTAGAGGGCGGCGGTCGAGGCGAGCAGGACCCACCAGGCGGCCAGCGCCGGCCGGCGCAGCCGGGCCCGGCCCGGCGGGCGGCAGTACGCCACGAAGGCCACCGTGCCGAGGAGCAGCGCCACGGACAGGTAGGCGAGGTAGCGGGCGATGTCGTAGAGGCTCGTGGTCGCCCGGTTCTCCGCGCGGTCCGGGAGCCGGGCCGCCGGTGCCGCCGTGCGCTCGCCCACCGAGAAGGTGAGCGCGCCCGACACCGGGTGGCTGTCGGCCGAGACCACCCGCCAGGTCACCGTGTAGGTGCCGGTGCCCAGCCGGGCGGGCAGCGGGACGCGGGCCGTGTCGGAGCGGCCCGGGGCGTGGTCCGCCTCGCCGGTGCGCAGGCGGCGGTTGCCCGGGTCGTAGACGCGGAACGAGTCGGTCAGCAGGCCGACGGACTCCGTGAAGGTGAGCGTCACCCGGCGCGGCGCCGACTTCAGGACGGTGCCGTCGGCGGGGTCGGTGCCGCGCAGGGCGGCGTGGGCCGAGGCGGGGACCGCGGTGCCGAGGAGGAGCAGCAGCAGGCCCGTGCCGAGCACGGTCAGCCTCCGCAGCCACCGGTGTGCGTCGCGCACCTCACCCCTCCGTCCACCGGGCCCGGGCGGCCGCATGCGCTCCGGGTACGTCAGCCCTCCCCATGGGTACGCGGCGATCGGCCGCCGTGCTCACCGCACCGGCCGCCCGATGTGCCCGGACCGGTGGCACCGGCCGGGTCACCGGGTCAGGCGGGATCGTCCGGGAAGGCCGCCTGCCTGGTCAGGAACGCCAGTCGGGCGTGCTTCGCGGGCAGGTGCACGTCGGGGATGTCCACCTCGGGCAGGACGACCGCGGGGCCCGTCTCGAAGCCCTGGCGCCGGAAGCGGGCGATCGCCCTGGTGTTGCGGACGTCCGGGTCGACCACGATCCGGCGGCGGCCGAGCGCCAGCAGGGCGTACGCCGTCATCCCGGTCAGCAGGGCCGAGGTCCAGCCGGGGCGGCGGCCGGCGGGCCCGGCGGGGGCGAGGAGCACGTGGAGGCCGATGTCGCCGGGGCGGACCTCGTAGGTCTCGCCGACCCGGTCGGCGCCGGGCTCGTAGGTCTGCAGCAGGGCGGCCGGTTCGCCGTCCTTGGTGACGAGGTGGGCGTGGTGGGTGTCGAGGGTGGCCATGTGGGCGTAGACGTCGGCCACTTGGGAGCGGGTCAGGCCGGTCATGCCCCAGAACGCGGCGCGTTCCTCGCTCACCCAGGCGTGCACCACCTCCGCGTCGCCCGCCGGGTCGAGGGGGCGGACGCGGACGGTGCCGTAGCCGTCGATGTGCCGTTCGAACAGGTCAGACATCGTTCTCCTGGGTGTCCTCGGGGGTGAGCAGGGCCCAGTCGGTGACGACCGGGGCCAGCTCCCCCTCCAGCCAGAGGGGGAGCTGGTCGCGGTGGTGCGGTGCGCCGGGCACGCCGTCGGCGCCGAAGGGGACCACCCAGCGGCTGTCCTCGCGGCGGGCCAGGTCCCAGACGTAGCGGGCGGCCGGGCCGCGGGCCGCGAGGTCGGTGAGGCCGGGCACGGCCGAGGTGCACAGCACGCAGTCGTGGTCGCCGGCCAGGCCGGGTTCCGGGTCCGGCCGCTGACCGGGCAGTGCCCGCCAGGGGGCGAGGCGGTGGGTGTCCGCCCAGGTGCCGGCGGGCCCGGCGGCGGCGGTCCGCGTCAGGGCCTCCCGCACCACGGCGTCCCGGTCGATGCCGTACAACTCCCGTGCCTTCAGGAGGTGTTCCAGGGCGTGACCGATGCGCGGCACGAGCGCGAGCCAGGGCAGCAGGACCTCGGGGTAGGCGGGTGGTTCGGTGAGGGCGGCGAACGCCGGGTGCGCGGCGAGCCGGCGGACGACCGCCGTGCGCACCGCGGCGTAGGCCGCCGCGCCGGTGCTGCCGGCGTCCATGCGGCGGTCCCAGGCCAGCAGGCGGTCGCGGAGGCGGGCCGCCTCGGGGGTGAGGCCGTCGAGGGTGGCGATCCGGTCGAGCAGCGGACCGGCCGAGGCGAGGTGGGTGTCGGTGTGGACGGTGTGCAGGCCGGCGGCCGACCAGGTGCGGCGTTCCTGGAGCAGGGCGCGGATGCGGTCGGCGCGGTGCGGCGGCGCGAACTCGACGCCGAGGGGGGCGGCCGGGCCGCGTTGGTTGGCCATCACGGCGACGCCGTCGGTGAGTTCGCCGTACGGCGTCTCGTGCCAGCCGCGCCACTCGTGGCCCGGCCGCCAGGCGGGGACCGTCCGGACCCGGTTGTCCGCCGCGCGCACGGGGACGCGGCCGGCCACCCGGTGCAGCAGCCCGCCCTCGGTGTCGGCGGCCTGCACGACGTTGACCGGTTCGGCCCAGCCGTCCAGCGCCCGGTCGACGTCGCCGGCCGTGCGGGCGCGCAGGAGCGGGAGCAGACAGCCGAAACCGAGGTCCTCCGTGACGCGGGGCGGGTAGCGCAGGGCGAGGGCGGTGGGCAGTTCCGGGCCGTCCTCCCAGGCGACGCCCTTCACGCGGGGGGTGGCGGCCGTGACGCCCGCGTCGAGGCCCTCCGGTCCGCCGGCGATCACCGGGCCCCGCTCGGTCTCGATCACCTCGATCCCGACCGGCGCCTCCCCGGCGACCTCCACGGTCTCCGTGTGCCGCCGCGCCCGGCGCCAGACCCCGTCGGGGCCGAGGGCCTCCACACCAATGCCGGTGCGCCGCAGCCGCTCGCGGTAGACGTCCTGGTAGTCGGCCATGGCGTTGGTGATGGCCCAGGCGACGGCGCCGGTGTGGCCGAAGTGGGGGATGCCGGGCACACCGGGGACGGCGAGGCCGACGACGTCGAACTCGGGGCAGGACAGGCGGATCTGCTGGTAGACGCCGGGGTCCTCGATGAAGCGGTGCGGGTCCCCGGCGACGATGGGCCGCCCGGTGGCCGTGCGGTCGCCGGACAGCAGCCAGCCGTTGCTGCCGGCGGTGCCGGGGCCGTCGGCGGCGAACAGGCCGGGCGCCTCGGGGCCGAGGTGCCGTATCGCCTCCTCGCGCCACAGCTTGGCGGGGAAACCGGCGAACAGGATGTGCGTGGCGAGCCAGATCCCGAGCGGGGTCCAGGGCTCCCAGCGGCCGGGGGCGAGGCCCGAGCGCCCGAACTCGGGCGCGCGGCGGGCGCCGGCCACCAGGCCCTCGTTGACGCCGTCCACGTACGCCCGGACCCAGTCGGCCGTCTCCGCGTCCCGTGCCTCCAGCGCGCGGAAGCAGCGCCGCGCGGTGTCGTCGAGGCGGGCGCGGCGGGCGAACACGTCCCAGGGGAGCGCGGCCGCGCCCAGGAAGGAGGCCGAGGTGCCCCGGGCCCGGTGCCGCTCGACCTCGAGCTGCCAGGCGCGGTCCAGCGCGGTGACCCGGCCCTGGGCGCGGGCCAGGGCCCGGGCGTCGGCGGCCCGCACGTGCGGGATGCCCCAGGCATCACGGTGGATCTCGCTGGTCACCTCGGAGCACCTCTTTAGGTAAGCCTTGCCTAAGTTAATGCGAATCGTACGCGACGCCCCGCCGCCCGGGGAGGCCGGCCGGCCGCGCGCGGCGCCGCCCGGCTGCGCCGCCGGGTCCTCCGGGGCACCATCGAGCCATGGAAGCGACTCTGCACCTCGCCCAGGACCCCGAGGCCGACGCCCTGCTCGGGCGCAGCCCGCTCGCCGCGCTCACCGGGATGCTGCTGGACCAGCAGATCCCGATGGAGTGGGCGTTCAAGGGACCGGCGACCATCGCGGGCCGGATGGGCGCCCGGGACCTGGACGCCCACGAGATCGCGGCCATGGACCCGGAGGCGTTCGCCGCCCTGCTCTCCGAGAAGCCCGCCGTGCACCGCTACCCCGGCTCGATGGCCAAGCGGATCCAGCAGCTCTGCCGGTACCTGGTCGACCACTACGACGGGGACGCCGAGGCCGTCTGGCGGGACGCCGGCGACGGGCCCGCGTTGCTGAAGCGGCTGGAGGAGCTGCCCGGCTTCGGCCGGCAGAAGGCGCAGATCTTCCTGGCGCTGCTCGGCAAGCAGCTCGGCGTACGGCCCACGGGCTGGCGGGAGGCCGCCGGGGCGTACGGGGAGGAGCGGTCCTTCCGGTCCGTCGCCGACATCACCGGGCCCGAGTCGCTGGCCAAGGTCCGGGCGCACAAACAGGAGATGAAGGCCGCCGCCAAGGCCGCCGGGGCGGCGAAGGCAGCGGGCAGGTAGACCTCAGCCGGACGGCCCCGCCCGGGTGGCGGCGCGAGCCCGGGCGATCCGAGCATGGACCATGACCGAGGCACCTGGCGGCGGCCCCTCCTGGGACCGTGAGTACGACGACCGGAGCGTCCACGCGGGCCACGCCCAGCAGGCCCGCCACGAGCCGGAACCGCCCCTCGAAGGGCCCCTGCACGCCCTGTCCAGGGCCGCCTGGCAGGTCGTCCTGGGCACGGGGATCGCCTCGCTGGTCCTCGGCGTCCTCGTACTGGTCTGGCCGGGCCCCTCCCTGCTCGTCGCCGGCGTGCTGTTCGGGCTCTACCTCGTGGCCAGCGGCGTCTTCCAGCTCGCCGCCGCCTTCGGCACCCACCGGCGGACCTCGCTGCGCGTCCTCGCCTTCGTCAGCGGCGCCCTGTCGGTCCTGCTGGGCCTGTTCTGCTTCCGCGGGCCGATGCAGTCGACCCTGCTGCTCGCCCTGTGGATCGGCATCGGCTGGGTGGTCCGGGGCATCACCCAGACCCTGGCCGCCGCCTCCGACTCCGGCATGCCCGCCCGGGGCTGGCAGATCTTCCTGGGCATCGTCACCTTCGTCGCCGGCATCGTGCTGATCGACTCGCCCCTCACCTCGGTCGCCGTGCTGACCCTGGTCGCCGGCTGGTGGCTGGTGGTGGTCGGCATCGTGGAGATCGTCACCGCGGTACGCGTCCGGGGCGTGGCCCGGCAGGTGCCGCGCACGGTGTGAGGCCGGCGCTGCGCCGAACGGGCGCATCCCGGGCGGCGCGCGATGTGCCGGGGCGGCCCGGCGGGCACAGACCCCGTGTGAGCAGGACCGCGCGCATCCCCCGCAGCCGCACCTGGCTGCGGGTGCTCGTCCTGCTCCTCGCGGTGTGGGTGCCCGGCGCCCATGTGCAGGCCCTTGCGGCGCCCGCCCCGGCCGCGGCGGCCGGCGCCGCCGAGCACGACCACACCGACACCCCGCTCCGGCCGTCCGCCCGTGTCTGCCACCCGGCCGGGTCCCCCGAACGCCCCGCGCCCCCGGCCGGACCGGCGCCCGCCCCCGCGGCGGCGGCACCGCGCCCCGCCGTGCCGCGCCCGCCGGAGGCCGTGCCCCTGCTGCGGACGGTGGTCCTGCGCTGCTGACCGGGCCTCATCCCCAGGCCCAGTCAGTCCGACGCGAGGAACCACCATGCCCACAGACCCGTACGCGGTCCTGCGCGCCCTGCTGCGCGCGGAGGCCAGGCGCAGCGCGCCGGCCCGGCCGGAGGGAACGAACCCGCCACCGCAGCGGCCCGTGAAGGAGGACGGCCGCTGATCAGCCGGCGGAGGCGGTCACCGCCTCCGCCGTGCCGTGCCGAACAGGGAGCGGGTGATCTCGCGGCCGATCTGGGTGCCGACCGAGCGGGCCAGCGACTTGAACACCCCGCTGCCCACCACCTGTTCGACCAGCGACGGCTCCTCCTCGGGCCCCTTCGCCCCGGGGGTCCGGGCGGCTCGCGGAGCGGGTGCGGCCCGGCCGGTCCGCGCCGGCGGCCGGGGCCCCGGCCGCCGGCGGCCGCTCGCTCAGCCGCTCGTACGCGGACTCGCGGTCCACAGCCTGTGCATAACGCCCGTGCAGCGCGGACTCCCGCACCGCCAGGTCCAGGCCCGGCCCGTCCACCGGTCCCATCAGGGACTGCGGCGCGCGCAGCCGGGTCGCGGCGACCGGGGTCGGGGCGCCGGTCTCGCCGAGCACGGTCACCACGGCCTCGCCGGTCCCGAGGCCGGTCAGCAGCTCCTCCAGGTCGTAGGCGGAGTCGGGGAAGGTCCGCACGGTCGCCTTCAGGGCCTTCTGGTCGTCCGGGGTGAAGGCGCGCAGCGCGTGCTGGACGCGGTTTCCCAACTGGCCGAGGACGTCGGACGGCACGTCCTTCGGGGTCTGGGTGACGAAGAAGACGCCGACCCCTTTCGAGCGAATCAGGCGCACGGTCCGCGTGATCGACTCGAGGAACGCCCGGGAGGCGTCGCTGAACAGCAGGTGCGCCTCGTCGAAGAAGAAGACCAGCCGGGGCTTGTCGACGTCGCCGAGCTCGGGCAGGTCGTGGAAGAGGTCGGCCAGCATCCACATCAGGAAGGTGGAGAACAGCTGCGGCCGGTCCTGGACGGCGGGCAGCTCCAGCACGGAGACGACGCCCCGCCCGTCCGGCGCCGTCCGCAGCAGGTCGGCCGTGTCGAACTCCGGCTCGCCGAAGAAGTCCGCCATGCCCTGGGCCTCGAAGGCCGTCAGGGAGCGCAGGATCACCCCGGCCGTGGCACGGGACAGCCCGCCGATGTCCGTCAGTTCGGCCCGGCCCTCGTCCGAGGTGAGGAAGGCGACCACGGCCCTGAGGTCCTTGAGGTCGACCAGGTCCAGGCCCTTGGTGTCGGCGTAGTGGAAGATCAGTCCGAGGGACTGCTCCTGGGTCTGGTTGAGCCGGAGCACCTTGGACAGCAGCACCGGGCCGAAGCTGGTGACGGTGGCCCGCACCGGGATGCCGTGGCCCGACCCGCCGAGCGCGAGGAACTCCGCGGGGAAACCGGCCGGCGCCCAGCTCTGGCCCACCTCGGCCGCCCGCCCCTGGACGCGGTCGTTCGACACGCCCGGCCGGGAGATGCCGGACAGGTCGCCCTTGATGTCCGCGAGGAACACCGGCACGCCCTGCGCGGACAGTTGCTCGGCCATGAGCTGGAGCGTCTTGGTCTTGCCGGTGCCGGTGGCGCCCGCGACCAGCCCGTGCCGGTTGAGCACGGGCAGCGGGATCCGCACCGGCGCCCCGGCGAGGCAGCGGCCGTCCCAGAGCAGGGCGCCGAGATCCAGGGCGGGGCCGGTGAAGGCGTATCCGGCGCGGATCCGTTCGGCCTCGGCGGGGAGCGCCTCGCTGTCACTCATCCACGGCCCCTGTCTCCGATAGCACCCGTTATGGGCCTCTTCGCTCCGGCAATTCCAGCGTCGCACTGCGGCGCCATGGCTGCGCCCGGAACGTCTGGCCCGGTAGGCTTTCCGTGTGATCTTCAAGCGCATCGGAAACGGCCGGCCGTACCCCGACCACGGCCGGGAAAGCACCCGGCAGTGGGCGGACGTCGCGCCGCGCCCGGTCCGCCTCGATCAGCTCGTGACCACCAAGCAGCAGCTCGATCTGGAGACCCTGCTGGCCGAGGACTCGACGTTCTACGGCGACCTCTTCGCGCACGTCGTGAAGTGGCAGGGCGATCTCTACCTGGAGGACGGCCTCCACCGGGCGGTGCGCGCCGCCCTCCAGCAGCGCCAGGTGCTGCACGCACGCGTGCTCGAACTCGACTGACCCGGCCGACACGGCCGTTGCCCCTTTCGGGTCCACTGAACGGCGTCTGCTGATCATCTAATAGGCATCGCCGCTCAGGCACACTACGCTGCGCTCATGAGCATGCTGACTCCTCCCGGCATGGGCGGCCAGTACCGGATCACGGGGGGCAAATACCCTCGGATGCGCCCTCCCCGGCGGCGCGGCAGGCTCGTCGCCGCCGTGCTGGCCTCCGTCGCCGCGCTCGGCCTGATCGGCTGGGGCACCCTGCAGCTCATCGACGTCTTCACCGGGAGCGGGAAGAAGTCCGAGGCGGACGGCGGCAGGGCCGAGTGCCCCGTCGCGAAGGCGTCAGCGGCGCCCGCCAGGGCGGCGCTGCCCGCGCCCCGCGCCATCACCGTGAACGTCTACAACGCCACCACCCGCAGCGGCCTCGCCAAGGCCACCGCGGACGAGCTGAAGAAGCGCGGCTTCCGGATCGGCGACGTGGGCAACGCGCCCAAGGAGTTCGACAAGAAGGTCAAGGGCTCCGGGGTGCTGCTCGGCCCCGCCGCCGCGCTGAACACCTCGCTGCCGGTGCTCGCCACCCAGCTCGCCGGCGCCGAGCCCCGCACCGAGGCCGGCCGCAAGGGGGCCGACCTCGACCTGATCATCGGCGACCGGTTCGGCGGCCTGACGCAGCGGGCGGCCGCCGACCAGGCGCTGGCCCGGCTGAGTGAACCGAAGCGGACGACCGCCGCGTCGCCGAAGGGCTGCTGAACGGGCCGGGCCCGAGCCCTACTCGGCGGCGCCGTACAGCCGGTCCCCCGCGTCCCCGAGGCCGGGGATGATGTAGCCGTGCTCGTTGAGGTGGTCGTCGACGGCCGCCGTGACGACCGTGACCGGGGTGCCCGCGAGCTCCCGCTCCATGACCTCGACGCCCTCGGGCGCGGCGAGCAGCACCACGGCGGTGACGTCGTCGGCGCCGCGCTTGATCAGCTCCTGGATGGCCGCGACCAGGGTGCCGCCGGTCGCCAGCATCGGGTCCAGGACGTACACCTGGCGGCCCGAGAGGTCCTCCGGCATGCGCGAGGCGTAGGTGGAGGCCTGCAGGGTCTCCTCGTTGCGGATCATGCCGAGGAAGCCCACCTCGGCGGTCGGCAGCAGCCGGACCATGCCGTCCAGCATGCCGAGGCCGGCCCGCAGGATCGGCACCACCAGCGGGCGCGGGCGGGCGAGCTTGACGCCGGTGGTCCGGGCGACCGGCGTGTTGATGTCGACCTGTTCCGTGCGCACGTCCCGGGTCGCCTCGTAGGCGAGCAGGGTGACCAGCTCGTCGGCGAGCCGCCGGAAGGTCGCGGAGTCGGTGCGCTGGTCGCGCAGCGTGGTGAGCTTGTGGGCGACCAGGGGGTGGTCGACGACGTGGAGACGCATGTCCCTAACAGTAACCGCGCTCGGCCGCGCCCGGCGCTGGCATCAAACCGCCCGTCCGAGGGAAGGTGGGAGGGACGGACCCGGGGTGGTGTGAACTGTGCCTGACCTGCCTGATCAGAAGACCGTCGCCGCCGTGGACGCCGGGAGCGCGACAGGCCCCCGACGGCCCGAGACGGACGCCGAGCGCCGGCGCCGACGCGCCCAGTTCCTGCGCGACCTCGCCGAGGCCCGGGCGCTGCGCGACCGCGTCCAGCCCCGGCGCGCCAAGGCGGCCCGGCTGCGCCACGCCATGCGGATGCGAACCTTCCGCTGGTAGGGGGATTCCGGCGTACGGTCGGGTGGGAAGAGACCCGTGGGAAGGAAGCCGGTAGGAAAGACCGGCACCAGCGCCGGTGTTGCTCCGGCGGACGTGCGCACACGCCGGTGAGGCCGCGTACGATCCGCAGGTGGCGGCAACGGACACACACGTGGGCCGGTCACGGATCCACGATCAAAACAGCCGGACACAGGGAGCCGAAGACGTCCCCTGAACGTCTTGTTTCTGCCACGATTCCGAGTGGACGGGGCCCGGAGCCCAGCTCTTCCCGCCCATGACCTCCGCCGGGGGGACCCCCAACCGGCACGCCTATGACCAGTGGGAGAGTCACGGTGTACTTCGCCGCACTGCTCGCGCGCACCGAAGACGGGTGGGAAGCGAGCGACACGGAGCTCGACGATGTGGAGACCCTGTCGGATCTCGCCGACCTGGCCCGGGAAGCCTCTCCGGAGGAGGACACCGTGCTCGTGCTGATCGAGCAGGAGGACGCCTGGTTCGGTGTCGTCCGCGTGGACGGCGAGGAGGATCCTCGCATCTACGTCTCGGACGCGGCCGCCGCCGCCCGCAGCGCCTACGGCGAGCTGCTGCTCACCGACGAGCTGCTGGGCCGGGAGCCGGGCGCCGACGACGGCCCCGACCTGGACGCCCTCGACCTCGACGGCACGGAGGACGGCGAGTCCGAGGACGACGAGGACGACACGGCCGGCGCCTCGGCCGACGCGGTGCCGCACAGCCCGGTGGGCGACAGCGAGATCCTCGACGACCTGGGCATCAGCGAGAAGGAGCTGCGCACCCTGGAGGCCGACGACGCGCTGGGCACGATCGCCGAGGCCCTGGGCGCCTCGGAGGTGCTGGAGACCGTCCGCTGAGCACCGAGCACACCGCCGGCGCACCCGACCCGGTGCGCGGTCCCTGGCGGGCCGCGATGCGGCTCGCCCTGGACGAGGCCCGGCTGGCCGTGCGGGGCGGCGACGTCCCCGTCGGCGCCGTCCTGCTGGCCCCGGACGGCACGACGGTGCTGGCCGCCGGGCACAACGAGCGCGAGGTCACCGGCGACCCGACGGCGCACGCGGAGGTCCTCGCCCTGCGGCGGGCCGCCGCGAAGCTCGGGCAGTGGCGGCTGGCCGGCTGCACGCTGGTCGTCACCCTGGAGCCCTGCACGATGTGCGCGGGCGCGCTGGTGCAGTCCCGGGTGGACCGGGTGGTCTACGGCGCCCGGGACGAGAAGGCGGGAGCGGCCGGCTCGCTCTGGGACGTCGTGCGCGACCGGCGGCTCAACCACCGCCCCGAGGTCGTCGAGGGCGTCCTGGCGGAGGACTGCGCCGGGGTGCTCACGGAGTTCTTCCGGGACCGCTGAATACCGATTTCTGACCACGCCCCACCTTGCTGTAGGGTCTCCCTCGGTAGCGTGTCCGAGCGGCCGAAGGAGCTCGCCTCGAAAGCGAGTGTGGCGCAAGTCACCGAGGGTTCAAATCCCTCCGCTACCGCTCCGTACGAGGGGCCCGGTCCATTGGACCGGGCCCCTCGGGGCTTTTCCGACTCCCCCCGCACCGGCCCGCGTTGGGACTCCCCCGCGACTCGCACACAATTCCCCGGCCGGAACACACGAGCGGGCGGATAAACTCACCGCCGACAACAGGGCGCCGAGGAGTCACAGGTACAGGGGAGGCCGCGGTGGCGGTGAACGCCAAGAAGATCGCCGTGTTCGTGCTCGTGGTCTTCGCGCTGTACGTGATCATCACCGACCCGGCCAAGGCGGCCGACTACGTCCAGATAGGCTTCGAGGGCATATCGGACGCGGCCAAGGCCATAGGCGACTTCATGACCTGGGCCGCCAACGGAGGAAAGAACTGAGGTACGCCCCATGATCCGCCACTTGGTCCTCTTCAGGCTCAACGAGGGCGTCGAGCGCGACGATCCGCGGGTCGTGGCGGGCGCGGAGGCGTTCAGGGCGCTCGGCGGGCAGATCGAGGAGCTGCGGTTCTGGGAGTGCGCCTGGAACATCAGCGACCGGCCCATCGCGTACGACTTCGCGATCAACTCGGCGGTCGACGACCGGGAAGCGCTGCGGCGCTACCTCGAACACCCGGCCCACCAGGCAGGCGTCGCGCAGTGGCGGGAGTTCGCCACGTGGGTGATCGCCGACTACGAGTTCTGACCCCCGCACGCCCGGAGCCCTCCATGGAAGACATGGGGGGCTTCTCCGCTTCCCGGGCCCCGAACTGGGCGTCATCCGGCCACAACACGGCGTTATGCGGTGCTTGCACACAGTGCACATGTCTTGTGATGCTATGACCGCTTTTGACGGATGACTGACCGATGAAGAGGTGGCGTTGACCGTGTCGGCCAGTACTGCGCCGCCCCAGGACGAGGTGCCCAGCCCCTCCCCTCCTGCCCCCGAGAAGCGCCGCGGCGCCGACACCCGCGCCCTGACCCAGGTGCTCTTCGGCGAGCTGAAGGAGCTGACCCCGGGCTCGCCGGAGCACGACCGGGTGCGCGGGGCGCTGATCGAGGCCAACCTCCCGCTGGTGCGCTACGCGGCCGCCAGGTTCCGCTCCCGAAACGAGCCGATGGAGGACGTGGTCCAGGTCGGCACCATCGGCCTGATCAACGCCATCGACCGCTTCGACCCCGACCGGGGGGTGCAGTTCCCCACCTTCGCGATGCCGACCGTGGTGGGCGAGATCAAGCGGTACTTCCGGGACAACGTCCGCACGGTCCACGTACCGCGCCGGCTGCACGAGCTGTGGGTGCAGGTCAACAGCGCCACCGAGGACCTCACCACCGCCTTCGGGCGCTCCCCGACGACCGCCGAGATCGCCGAGCGGCTCAGGATCAGCGAGGAGGAGGTCCTCTCCTGCATCGAGGCGGGACGCTCGTACCACGCCACCTCCCTGGAGGCCGCGCAGGAGGGCGACGGGCTGCCCGGCCTGCTGGACCGCATCGGCTACGAGGACCCGGCCCTGGACGGCGTGGAACACCGCGACCTGGTCCGCCATCTGCTGGTCCAGCTCCCGGAACGGGAACAGAGAATCCTGCTGCTTCGCTACTACAGCAATCTGACCCAGTCACAGATCAGCGCGGAGCTCGGTGTGTCCCAGATGCACGTGTCCCGGCTGCTCGCGCGCAGCTTCCAACGGCTGCGATCCGCGAATCGCATCGAGGCATAACCGGCGCACGGGAGCACGCGCCGGAACACACCAGCCCACGGCCGTTCGAAAGCGGGATCGATCACTCACCGGCGAGAGCGAATCGCCCAGTGGGGCGGTTCCCGACAGTTGTGCGCCGAAAGACCGTCAGACCCCTTCTTTCCAGGGCCGATTCGCAACTCACATGTCGACATGTCACTACAGCGTGTTGCCGACATGTGACATTCTGCGGGAAGCGCGTTTGCCGGAGCTCCGGCGCCGGTATTCAGGTGAAGGCTGCGTCGCTCGCAATGACGGCGCCGCCGCGACCGTCCCGCGACCCAAAGGGGGTGGCATGTCCGCAGACCAGGGCAGCTCGAAGGTGCTCACGCCCACGAGCGAGGCAGCGCCCAAGGAGCTCGACGCTCTCGACGTCCTCGACGGCATCGAGGGCGTCACGGCCCTCGATGCCGTGCCGGCCCAGGCCGACCCGGCCGCCGCCCCTGCCCCGGCCCCGCCGGCCGCGGCGGACATCGACACCAGGACCCTGTCCCGGTCCCTGTTCCTGCGGCTCGCCGCGCTCGACGAGAGCAGTCCCGAGCGCGCGTACGTCCGGGACACCCTGATCGAGCTGAACCTCCCCCTCGTGCGCTACGCGGCGGCCCGCTTCCGCTCGCGCAACGAGCCGATGGAGGACATCGTCCAGGTCGGCACCATCGGCCTGATCAAGGCGATCGACCGCTTCGACTGCGAACGGGGCGTGGAGTTCCCGACGTTCGCGATGCCGACGGTCGTGGGCGAGATCAAGCGCTTCTTCCGTGACACCTCCTGGTCGGTGCGCGTCCCGCGCCGGCTCCAGGAGCTGCGCCTGGCCCTCACCAAGGCCAGCGACGAGCTGTCCCAGAAGCTGGACCGCTCCCCGACGGTCACCGAGCTGGCCGCCGTGCTCGGCGTCTCCGAGGAGGACGTCGTCGACGGCCTCGCGGTCGGCAACGCGTACACCGCCTCCTCGCTCGACTCCCCGGCGCCCGAGGACGACGGCGGCGAGGGCTCCCTGGCCGACCGTCTCGGCTACGAGGACAGCGCGCTGGAGGGCGTGGAGTACCGGGAGTCCCTGAAGCCGCTGCTGGCCAAGCTCCCGCCCCGGGAGCGCCGGATCATCATGCTGCGCTTCTTCGCCAACATGACCCAGTCGCAGATCGGCGAGGAGGTCGGCATCTCCCAGATGCACGTCTCCCGGCTGCTGACCCGGACCCTGGCCCAGCTGCGGGAGGGCCTCATCTCGGACTGACGGGCGACGGGGGCCACACCCGCCCCCGGGCCTCTCCCGTCCGCGCCCCTACGCGGGCACACGGTCACAGGGCCGCCGACGCGCCGTTGCGGCAGCGTCGGCGGCCCCCGTGCGTCCGGACGGTGGGTGTCCTACTTGAGCGCGAGCCAGGCGACGGCGGCGACGACGGCCACGGCCACCACGATGCCGATGATCAGCCCGACCCGGGGCCCGGAGGAGGCCGGCTGCTGCTGCTGCCGGCCCTGCGGGCCCTCGTCGACGAACGCGCGGAACATCTGGGTGCTGCCTGCGGGGTCGTAATTGCCCTGGGGGCCCTGGGTGTTAGCCATGGCCCGAGACACTAGCGAATCCGGTGGTGCGACCCAAGTGCGGGTCCACCGGGACAGACGGGATGCGGGCGGCCACTCCGACCAGCGCATTTACGATCGCAATACTTGCCTTTGCCAAGTTTTTGCGCCGCCAGGCCCCTGGTTGTTTGCCTGCAGCAACCAACCGGCTCTATGGTTGCCCTAAGCAACGAATACGGGAGGTGTGATGGCCGAGCGGGCGCAGTACGAAGAGCTGGTACGTCAGTTCAGCGCCTTCGGAGCCGTGAAACGGGACCTCGGTCGGATACTGCCGTCCGAGTGCCCGGCCGGCTCGGCCGCCGTGCTGACCCTGCTCGGCCGCCACGGCGACATGCGCATGAGCAAGCTCGCCGAGCTGCTCTCCGTGGACATGTCGGTCACCAGCCGGCATGTGGCGCACGTCGCGGCGCGCGGCTGGATCGAACGGCACCCGGACCCCGCGGACAAGCGTTCGCGCATCCTGCGCCTGTCGCCCGCCGGTCTGGAGCAGGTCGACGAGCTGTCCCGGCGGACCTCGAACCTGCTGGCCGAGCGGCTGGCCGACTGGACCGACGAGGAGGTCGGCCAGCTCATCGCGCTGATGGCGCGCCTGCGGGCGTCCTTCGGCGACTGCCGCTCGACCCCGGTCCGGATCCCCGCACCCGTAGTCGAAGAGACCACCCGTACACCCGCAAGCACGTAAGTAAAGGAAGCCCATGGCAACGACCACACCAGCCGGTGTGCGGGCTCACGCCAAGCACGGGGGAGGCACAGGTCACGCCCCGATGACCCATCGGCAGATCATGGAGGCCCTGTCCGGGCTCCTGCTCGGCATGTTCGTGGCGATCCTGTCGTCCACGATCGTCTCCAACGCCCTGCCTGAGATCATCGGCGACCTCGGCGGCGGTCAGTCGGCCTACACCTGGGTGGTCACGGCCGCCCTGCTGTCGATGACCGCGGCCACTCCCCTGTGGGGCAAGCTCGCCGACCTGTACAGCAAGAAGGCGCTCGTCCAGATAGCCCTGGTCATCTACGTCGTCGCCTCGATGGCGGCCGGCCTGTCGCAGAACCCCGGCATGCTGATCGTCTGCCGCGTGGTGCAGGGCATCGGCGTCGGCGGTCTGTCGGCCCTGGCCCAGATCGTCATGGCGGCCATGATCTCCCCGCGTGAGCGGGGCCGTTACTCCGGTTACCTCGGCGCCACCTTCGCCGTCGCCACCGTCGGCGGCCCGCTGCTCGGCGGTGTCATCACCGACACCTCCTGGCTGGGCTGGCGCTGGTGCTTCTACGTCGGCGTCCCGTTCGCCGTCATCGCGCTGATCGTCCTGCAGAAGACCCTGCACCTGCCCGTGGTCAAGCGCGAGGTCAAGGTCGACTGGGGCGGCGCGTCCCTCATCTCGGCGGCCGTCTCCCTGCTGCTCATCTGGGTCACCTTCGCCGGTGACAAGTACGACTGGGTGTCCTGGCAGACCTATGTGATGGTCGGCGGTTCGGTCGTGCTCGGCGCGCTCTTCGTCCTCGTCGAGGCGAAGGCCAGCGAGCCGATCATCCCGATGCGCCTGTTCCGCAACCGCACCATCACGCTGGCGTCGCTCGCCTCGCTGTTCGTCGGTGTCGCGATGTTCACCGGCACCGTGTTCTTCAGCCAGTACTTCCAGCTCGCCCGTGACAAGTCCCCGACGATGTCCGGTGTGCTGACCATCCCGATGATCGGCGGCCTGTTCATCTCCTCGACCGTGTCGGGTCAGTTCATCACCCGCACCGGCCGCTGGAAGGCCTGGCTGGTCAGCGGTGGCCTGCTGGTGACGGCCGGGCTGGCCCTGCTGGGCGGCATCCGGTACGACACCGACTACTGGAAGATGGCCATCTTCATGGCCCTGCTGGGTCTCGGCATCGGCATGATGATGCAGAACCTGGTCCTCGCCACGCAGAACCAGGTGGCGCCCTCGGACCTCGGTTCGGCCAGCTCGACGGTCACCTTCTTCCGTTCCCTCGGCGGTGCGGTCGGCGTCTCCGCGCTCGGCGCGGTGATGTCCCACCGGATCACCCACTACGTCACGGACGGCATCGGCTCCCTGAGCCCCAAGTACCAGGCCGCCATGGCGGCTTCGGGCTCCACCGACACCATCCCGGACATGGACAAGCTGCCGCTTCCCATCCGGACGCTGCTGGAGAGCGCCTACGGCCACGGCATCGCCGATGTCTTCTACATCGCGGCCGCCCTCGCCGCCGTCGCCTTCCTGATCACGCTGTTCATCAAGGAGGTCCCGCTGAAGACCAAGGGTGCGCTGGCCCAGGCCGCGGACACCGAGTCGCCGGCCCTGGACCCGGCCGCCGCCCCGGTCGTCGCCGAGGCGCAGACGGTCCCGGTCCCGGTCGCGGTCGCCGCGACCACCGCGTCCGACTCCGAGGGCACCGCTGCGGCGGCCGCCGCGCAGCCGGTGACCGCGGTCGCCACGGTCGCGGAGCCGGGCGCCGGCAACGGCACCCCGGTGCACGGGTTCGTCCGCGGCGCCGAGAGCGCCCCGGTCCCGCAGGCCGCGGTCACGCTGATCTCGCTGTCCGGCCGCCAGCTCGGCCGCTCGGTCGCCCAGGGCGACGGCTCCTACGCGGTGGACGCGCCGGGCGCCGGCTCGTACGTCCTGATCGCCTCCGCCGACGGCTTCCAGCCGCAGGCCTCCACGGTCGTGGTGGGCGAGGAGCCGCTGTCCTACGACATCCTGCTCAGCGGCACCAGCGGGCTGACCGGTGTGGTCCGCTCGGCCGGGAGCGCGCTGCCGGTCAAGGACGCGATGGTGATCGTCACCGATGTGCGCGGCGACCTGCTGGCCACCGCCGCCACCGGTGAGCAGGGCGACTTCGCCTTCACCGACCTGGTGCCGGGCGCGGTGACCGTCGCGGTCAACGCGAGCGGCTTCCGGCCGCGCGCGCTGCCGGTCGAGGTCGCCACGACCGGGGTCACCCGGATCGAGGTCGACCTGGACGCCGGCGCCCGGCTGCAGGGTGTCGTGCGGGCCCCGCACGGTGCGCTGGCCGACGCCCGGGTGACCCTGGTCGACCAGGCGGGCAACGTGGTCGGCACGGCCACCACCGGGACCGACGGGGCGTACGCCTTCGCCGACCTGGACAGCGGCGACTACACCGTCATCGCGACGGGTTACCCGCCGGTGGCCACGGCCCTGACGGTGAACGGCACCGGAGTCGACGGACACGACATCGAACTCGCCCACCCCGGCGAGTAGTCCGATCCCCGGCCCGTGACGGCGCGCGCCTCGAGCCGAGACGCGCCCGTCACGGGCCGGTTCCATACGACCGAATTATCTGGCTTTTCAGGGAGAAAACGGGATGGGACTGTCCGCGAGGATCCGTACCCGGGACGGATGGGCCGTGTCGCACGCCGTCGTCACGATGACCGACATGACCGGTACGCAGGTGCTGCGGGCCGAGGCGGACGCCGAGGGTGCCGTACGGGACGCCACCGAGCTGACGCCGGGGGCGTACACGGTGATCGTGACCGCCGTCGGCTACGCGCCCGCCGCCTCCAGCGCCATCGTCACCGCGAGCGGGCGGGCCGAGGTCGGCACCGTCACGCTGGCCCGGCAGGGCGGCACCGAACTGCCGCCGCCCGGCCCGTGGACCATCGACCCGGTGCACTCGTCCGTCGCCGCCGTGGCGCAGCACCTGGGGATCTCCAGCGTGCACGGCCGGTTCACGGAGTTCGGCGGGACGATCGAGATCGCCCCGGACGACGTCACCAAGTCCCGCGTGGAGGCGGTGATCCGGGCCGCGTCGGTCGACACGGGCAACGGCATGCGGGACACGCACCTGCGGTCCGCGGACTTCCTCGACGTCGAGCGGCACCCGGAGATCACCTACCGCTCCACCGGCGTGGAGGTGGCCGGCCCCGACCGCTGGACCGTGCACGGCGAGCTGTCGATGCACGGCGTGATCCGGCCGGTCGACCTGGACCTGGCCTACCTCGGCACCGGCGCCGACCCGTGGGGCGGCACCCGCGCGGCCTTCCGGGCGACCACCGAACTGCACCGCGAGGACTTCGCGATGAACTACAACCAGGTCCTCCAGGCGGGCATCGCCGCCATCGGCACGACCCTCAGGGTCGAGCTGGACATCCAGGCGGTACAGGGCGAGACCCTGCCGACCGCCTGACGGAGACGCCCGACGGCCCGCCGCCACGTGTGACGTGGCGGCGGGCCGTCGTCGTTCCCGGTGACTCGGCTGCTCAGGCGCCGGTCGCTCGGTTGCCGGTCGCTCAGTTGCCGGTGGCGCCCACGATGCGCCGGGCCAGGTCCCGCAGCTTGACGTTCTCCCGCTGGGAGGCGCGGACCAGGCTCTCGAACGCCGCCGCGGCGTCGATGTCGAGGCGCTCCATGAGGACGCCGGTGGCCTGGCCGATCAGGTCCCTGGTGTGCATGGCCTCGGTGAGCTGCTCCTGGACGGTCACCGCGTTCAGGGCCAGGCTGACGTGCGCGGTGAAGAGCCGGCCGAGGCGCGCGGCGGTCTCGTCGAAGGCGCGCGGCTTGCCGGAGTAGGCGGTGAGCACGGTGAGCCGGCGCCGGTCGGCGCGCAGCCGCAGCGACAGCACCGAGCGCAGCCCCAGGTCCGCCAGCGGTTCCGTCACCTGCTCGGACTCGCCCTCGCCGTCGCCACCCTCGCCGCCGTCGCCGTCGTTGGCGGGCAGCCGCACCACCGGCGAGCTCCACAGCCGCTCCCAGTGCGGCAGCTCCGGCGTCTCGGCGTCGCACACGAGGTCATCGGTCCAGGCGACCGTACGGCGGCCCTCGGCGCGGTCGATCTCCTGGACGCCGGCGTGCTCGGCGCCGGGCAGCAGCTCGACGGCCAGCTCGACGGCGGTGCGCAGCGTGGCCTGCGGGGTGGTCGTCTCGTGCAGCCGCCGAGCGGCAAGCGTGAGCGCCTCCGCCAGCTCAAGGCCGACAGGCGCACGGGTCACGTCGAAAAAGTCAGGGGAAGCCACACGAACCTCTCGGGTGTCACAGCCTTACGGCCATGCTCAGGAGAGCTCCGCAGCACATTCCTGACTGCGAGCACACGACATCAGCACTCTAGCTGCTCCGTTGCGGTGAAGTGACGTCCGGATGATCCTGTGCCCAGCAGGGTCAGTCTCACCGGGCCCGGCTCGCCCTAGGCTGCGTCCATGGCACCGAACATCGCGACGAACACCCGTGTATCGCAGGCCGAACTGCTCGACTTCGTACGCCCCAGGCACCGCGCCGTCCTGCTCACCCGCCGGGCCGACGGCAGCCCCCAGGGCTCCCCGCTCACCTGCGGGGTGGACGACTCGGGCCGGATCGTGGCCTCCACCTACCCCGAGCGCGCCAAGACCCGCAACGCCAAGCGGGACTCCCGGGTCAGCCTCATCGTGCTCAGCGACGACTGGAACGGGCCCTGGGTCCAGATCGACGGCACGGCCGAGGTCATCGACACCCCCGACTCCGTCGAACCCCTGGTCGAGTACTACCGCAACATCGCCGGCGAGCACCCCGACTGGGACGAGTACCGCGAGGCGATGCGCAAGCAGGGGAAGTCGATCATCCGGGTGACACCGGAACGCTGGGGCCCGGTGGCGACCGGCGGGTTCCCGGCGCGGCTGGCCGAGGGCGACTAGAGCCGCCGCGGGAGCGGCCCCGGCGGCCGGAGTAAGGCCGGGCCGCGCGGGGCGGCGGCCGGCCGTACCCCCGGCGCCCCGCTCCGGGACGGCGGCCGGCGACCGGCGGTCAGCCCCTGGCGACCATCGCCTCGATGCCGGCGATCAGCAGGTCGAGGGCGAACCCGAAGTCCCGGTCCATCATCTCGCCGACCGTGTCGCCGCCCCGGGCCGCCATGAGGTCCCGGGACTCCCGGAACATCTCGGCGGTCCCGGGATCATCGGCGACCAGGCTCACCGCCCGGCGGTGGTACTCGTCGGCGGTCAGCCCGGTGTCCGCCGTCCGGGCCAGGAAGTGCGCCTCGACCGTGCCGTAGCCGTACACGAACTGGAAGACGGCCGAGATGGCGCCGGTGACGCCGTGCGCGGGCAGCCCGGCACGGCGCACGACCCGCTGGACCACGCGGGAGAAGGCCAGCGCGTTGGGTCCGATGTTGAGGTAGCGCCCGGCCAGCGGCGACAGCCAGGCGTGGCGCACCAGCAGCGACCGGTACTCGCCGGCCAGCTCCCGCAACTGCTCACGCCAGTCGGCGCCGTCGTCCTGCGGGTCCGGCAGCCGCAGTTCGCCGTAGACGGCGTCGAGGGCGAGTTCGAGCAGGTCGTCCTTGGTGTCGACGTACCAGTACAGGGACATCGCGGTGACGTTCAGCTCGGCGGCCAGCCGGCGCATGGAGAACCTCGCCATGCCCTCGGCGTCCAGCAGCCGCACGCCGGCCGCGGTGATCCGCTCCCGGTCGAGCCCCGAGGGCTGGCCGCCGCGCCCGCCGCGCCGCGTCCTCGCCTCCAGCCACACACTGTCCCGCGCCGACCCGCCGCCGCTCCTGGCCACCGACGCACCTCTCTCGAACTCCGGTCACTGCCCGGGGCGCCGGGGCCCGGTGGCGCGAGGCCCTGCCGGTACGAAGCTCCGCCGCTCGGGCGCGGCCGACCGCACACCGCCCGCAGCGGCACGCATACCCCGACCGGCGAGTTCTTAGGCGGTCCGCGCGGGAGCCCGCCCCGACCGGGTGGAACACGCACGCGCCGTTCACCGCACGGCCGGAGCCGGACGGTGAACGGCGCGTCCCGCTCGGGCCGCCGCGCCTCAGCCGCTCTTCGTCAGGTCGTAGAAGGTGGCCGAACCGACCGTCACCTTCTTGAAGTTGCCCTGGACCCACGAGCTGATCCGCGACGCCGAACCGCTGCCGCCGCCCATGCCGCCGCCCATGCCACCGCCGGCGATGAAGTAATGGATCCTCCCTTCGGACACGTACTTCTTGAACTGGGCCAGTGTCGGGGACGGGTCGGTGCCGTTGAAGCCGCCGATCGCCATCACCGGGTCGCCGGTGGCGAGCTGGTAGCTCGCGGCGTTCTGGGAGCCGATGGAGGCGGCGACCCAGGTGTACTGCCCCGCGTCCGCCTCCAGCAGCTTCTTCGCCGCCGAGCCGACCTGCGCGCCGTCCAGGAGACCGCCGCCGCCCGCGCGACCGCCCTCGCCCATGGCGCCCCCGCCCGGGAAGCCGTTCCCGTTCCCCGGCCCCTGGCCCTGGCCCTGGGCGTTGCCGTTCCCGCCCGGCATGCCCCCGCCGGGGAAGCCCTGGCCCTGACCCGGGGGGTTCGCGATCCCGTTCGGCGCGCCCTGCCCGCCCTGCCGGTTCTGCGCGCCCTGGCCCGGCATCCCGCCGCCGAAGCCACCCGGCATGCCGCCGTCGCCGCCGCCCGGGCGGCCGCCGCCGAAGCCCGTCCTGCTCGCGCCCGCCGGACCCGCCGTCGGGATGGAGCCGGTGTGTGCCGAGTTCACCGTGCTGAGGGTGTACGCGGCCGGGCCGGCCAGTGCGGCCACCAGGCCCGCCGCCGCCGCGCCGAGTGCCAGCCGCCGGGAGATCCGCCCCGCGAAGACCAGCCCGAACGCGGCCGCGAGGCCGCCGACCAGCACCAGCCACCTCAGCCACGGCAGGTAGCCGGGGGTGCGGTCGAGCAGGACGTAGCCCCAGGCGGCCGCGGCCACCACGGCGGCGGCGAGCGTGATCGAGGCCCAGGTCTCCCGGCGCCGCTCCCACAGCAGTCCGGCGCCCATGCCGGTGACGGCCGCCACGTAGGGGGCGAGGGCCACCGTGTAGTACTGGTGGAAGATGCCCGCCATGTAGCTGAAGACCACCATGGTGATCAGCAGCGAGCCGCCCCAGACCAGGAACGAGGCGCGCGTCGCCGACGTCCGCCGGGCCCCGCGCGTCGCCCACAGGCCGGCGGCCAGCAGGATCAGCGCGGCCGGGAGGAGCCAGGAGATCTGGCTGCCGGTCTCCGAGTCGAACATCCGGTCCCAGCCGGTCTGGCCCCACTGCCCGGAGCCGCCCGCGCCGCCACCGCCGCCGACGCTGCCGGTCTCGTCGCCGCTGATCCGGCCCAGCCCGTTGTAGCCGAAGGTCAGCTCGAGGAAGCTGTTGTTCTGCGAACCGCCGACGTAGGGGCGTGAGGAGGCCGGCCACAGCTCCACGATTGCCACCCACCAGCCGCCCGCCACCACGAGCGCCACGGTGGCGAGGGCCAGTTGCCCCAGCCGCTTGCGCAGCCGGACCGGACCGCAGACGGCGTAGACGACCGCCAGCGGCGGCAGGACGAGGAACGCCTGCAGGGTCTTGGCGAGGAACGCGAACCCGATCGCGACGCCCGCCCACACCAGCCACCGGGTCCGCCCGTCCTCCACCGCTCGGACGACGAAGTAGCAGGCCAGCGACATCAGCAGGGCCAGCAGCGCGTCCGGGTTATTGAACCGGAACATCAGCGCGGCGACCGGGGTGAGCGCCAGCACAGCACCCGCGATCAGACCGGCCGCGGGGCCGGACCGCCGCCGTACCCCGGCGTACACCACCGCCACCGTGCCGACGCCCATGAGCACCTGCGGGGTGAGGATCGCCCACGAGTTGAGGCCGAAGATCCGCACCGACAGCTCCATCGGCCACATGAAGGCCGAGGGCTTGTCGACGGTGATGGCGTTGCCCGCGTCCAGCGAGCCGAAGAAGAACGCCTTCCACGACCTGCTGCCCGCCTGGACGGCCGCCGAGTAGAAGGAGTTGGCGTAGCCGGAGGCGCTCAGGCCGTACAGGTAGGTGACGAGGGTGAGGGCGAGCAGGACGAGGAGGGCCGGGCGGGCCCAGCGCGGGTCCTCGGGGCGGCCGCGCCACACCCGGGACCCGAGGGGGCGGCGGGGCTCGGCCGCTCCCGCCTCCGGCGGGGGAGCCGTCGGGGGCGGGCCCCAGGCGGCGGGGGAGTCCTGCTGGGCGGGCTGGTCGTGGTGCGTGGTCATCGAGGATCCCCCGGGTCGGTGTCGTGCGGGCGCGCCGGCCGCAGCGGCGTGGTGCCGTCCCTCCAGGTGCCGTCCGCGGCCTCTCCGGCGCGGACCTGGGCGGTGGTCCGGTACGGGCCGTGGGCCGGGTGCGGCAGCGGACGGCGCGGCAGCGGGCCGTCCGGCCGGTGCGGCACGGTCGTGGCGCCGGCCGGCGGCGGCGCCGTGCCCCGGTCCGGCGCGGACGGGATGCCCGCGGACGGGATGTGTGCGGACCGGATGTGCGCGGCGGCCACGGGGCGGGCCGGGCCGTCCTCCGGCCGGTCCGGGAACACCCAGGCCCTGAAGAGCAGGAAGCGCAGCACGGTCGCCGCGAGGTTGGCGGCGATGAGCACCGCCAGCTCGGTGGAGTGCGCGGGACTGCCGCCGGCCGCGTTCAGCGCGGCCAGGGAGCCGCTGGTCAGAGCGAGTCCGATGGCGAAGACGACCAGGCCCTGCGCCTGGTGCCGGACCGCACCGCCCCGGCCGCGCACCCCGAAGGTCAGCCGGCGGTTGGCGGCCGTGTTGGCGACCGCCGAGACCAGCAGCGCGAGCGCGTTGGCGGTCTGCGGGCCGGAGAACTGCCGGAAGCCGCTGTACAGCAGCAGGTAGAACAGGGTCGACAGGCCGCCGACCACGCAGAACCCGACGAGCTGGCGGGCGAGGCCGCGGGGCACGACCTGGATCTCCCGGTCGCGCGGGTCGTCGCCGAACGGCCGGGTGAGCCGGTCCAGCGGCAGCGAGCCGGTGGCCAGTGCCCGGCCGACGCGCCACACGCCCTTGAGGTCGTCGGTCGCGGTCCGCACGATGTGCACGGTCGAGTCGGGGTCGTCGACCCAGTCGACCGGCACCTCGTGGATCCGCAGCCCCGCCCGCTCGGCGAGCACCAGCATCTCGGTGTCGAAGAACCAGCCGGTGTCCTCCACCAGCGGCAGCAGCACCCGCGCCACGTCCCGCCGGATGGCTTTGAAGCCGCACTGGGCGTCCGAGAAGCGGGCCTGCAGCGAGCCGCGCAGGATCAGGTTGTAGGCCCGGCTGACGAACTCACGCCTGGGGCCCCGCACCACCCGTGAGGCACGGGCGAGCCGGGAGCCGATCGCGAGGTCGGAGTGGCCCGAGATCAGCGGCGCCACCAGCGGCAGCAGGGCGTTGAGGTCGGTGGACAGATCGACGTCCATGTACGCCAGGACCGGCGCGTCGGACGCGGACCACACCGTCCGCAGGGCGCGGCCCCGGCCCTTCTGCTCCAGCCGGACGGCGCTGACCTCGGGCAGCTCCGCGGCCAGCCGCGCCGCCACCCGCGGGGTGCTGTCCGTGGAGGCGTTGTCCGCGACGGTGATCCGGAAGGCGTACGGGAAGGTGCGCGCGAGGTGCTCGCGCAGTCTGCGCACGCACGGCTGGAGGTCCTTCTCCTCGTTGTAGACGGGGATCACTACGTCGAGGACAGGCGTACCGGCGTTTCCGGCCGGGAGGTGCTCCCGCGCCGGCAGGGTGCCGGGAGAAGGGTCGGTTCGCATGGCACCGACTCTGCTCAGGCGCCCTGTTCCGCCCATGTGGTGGTGCTGTGCCGCACCTGTGAGTGGGAGCCGTGCGGGGCCGGCGGGTGCGGCGCCCGGTCCGCACCGGCGTCGGGCAGCGCCTCGGCGGAGCCCGGCGCGGGCAGGTGCACGGTGAACACCGTCCGCCCGGGCACGCTGTCCACGGTCACGGCGCCGCCGTGCGCGGTGGCCACGGCCTGCACGATGGCGAGTCCCAGGCCGGTGGACCCGGTGGCGCGCGAGCGGGCCGAGTCCCCGCGGGCGAACCGCTCGAAGACGTGCGGCAGCAGGCCGGCCGGGATGCCCGGCCCGTCGTCCTCGACGTCCACGCGGATCCACGGCCCGCGCCGCCGCACGCGCGCGGTGACGGTCGTCCCCGGCGGGGTGTGGTTGCGGGCGTTGCCCAGCAGGTTGACCAGCACCTGCTGCAGGCGGGCCGCGTCCGCGGCCACGGGGGCCGGCGCGTCCGGCAGGTCGAGCCGCCAGTTGTGGTCGAGGCCGGCCGCGCGGGCGTCGCTGACGGTGTCCACGACGAGCGGCACGAGATCGGTCCGCTCGAAGCGCAGCGGGCGTCCGGCGTCCAGCCGGGCGAGCAGCAGGAGGTCCTCGACGAGCAGGGTCATCCGCCCGGCCTCGGACTCGATGCGGCCGAGGGCGTGCCGGGTGTCGGGTCCGACCTGTTCGCCTCCGCGCCTGGTGAGTTCGGCGTAGCCGCGGATGGAGGCGAGCGGCGTGCGCAGCTCGTGACTGGCGTCGGCGACGAACTGCCGTACCCGGGTCTCGCTGCGCTGCCGGGCGTGCAGCGCGCCGTGCACGTGGTCGAGCATGCGGTTGAGCGCGGCGCCCACCCGGCCGACCTCGGTGTGCGGGTCGCACTCCGACTCCGGCACCCGCTCGCTCAGGTTCACCTCGCCGGTGTGCAGGCGCAGTTCGGAGACCCGGGTGGCGGTGGCGGCGACCCTGCGCAGGGGGCGGGTGGCGACGCCGACGAGCGCGTAGCCCGCGATGACGGCGGCGACGAGGCCGGCCGCGGTGACGCTGATCTCGACGAGGATCAGGGTGTCGATCGTGTTGTCGACCGATGCCGTCGGTACGGCGACGTAGTAGGCGCCGTTGGTTCCGGTCCGGTACTCGGCCCGGTACTCGCCGAGGCCGGGGAGGCCGACGGTGTGCTGTGCCCCGTCCTCCCGTGGAACGGCCTGCAGGGCGGCGGTCTGCGCCTTGGTCAGCGACTTCGGCCTCAGCTCGAAATCACTGGGGGACTGCTCGCCCCGCCGGGCGTCGGTGATCACACCGTTCTCGACCGTGGCCGCGACGGTGCCCTGCGGCTGCGGCCCCCTGGTGACGAAGTCGGTGAGGGCCGGCGGATGCGTCCTGGGCTGTTGCCCGCCCGGCGCCAGGGCGCCCCGGGGCTCCTCGCCCGGCGGCCCGAAGGAGCCGGACGCGCGGGCGGCGACCTCGTCGAGCTGGCCGTTGAGCTGGTCGTACAGGTGCGAACGCAGCGCCAGCGTGGTGACCGTGCCGATCACCGCGCAGACCACGGCGATCAGCACCACCGACGCGACGACGAGCCGGGTCCGCAGGGTGCGCGGCTGCCGCGCTCGCTCCCGCGGACGCGGCCGTCGTCGTCCGCTCATCACACGGCCGGCTTGATCAGGTAACCGGCCCCTCGCCGGGTGTGGATCATCGGCTCCCGGCCGGCGTCGATCTTCCTGCGGAGGTAGGAGATGTACAGCTCGACGACGTTGGCCTGGCCGCCGAAGTCGTAGGACCACACGCGGTCCAGGATCTGCGCCTTGCTGAGCACGCGCCGCGGATTGCGCATCAGGAAGCGCAGCAGCTCGAACTCGGTGGCGGTCAGGTGGATGTCGACCCCGCCCCGCGACACCTCGTGGCTGTCCTCGTCCAGGGTCAGGTCGCCCACGACGAGCATCGAGTCGGACCTCCGGCCGCCGGCGCCGGCGCGCCGGATCAGCCCGCGCAGCCGGGCCACGACCTCCTCCAGGCTGAACGGCTTGGTGACGTAGTCGTCGCCGCCGGCGGTGAGACCGGCGATCCGGTCCTCCACCGCGTCCTTCGCGGTCAGGAAGAGGACGGGGACGTCGGGCAGCTCGCGGCGCAGCCGCTGCAGGGCGGCCAGCCCGTCCATGTCCGGCAGCATCATGTCCAGGACGACGGCGTCGGGCCGGAACTCGCGGGCCGTCCGGACGGCGCCCTGCCCGTCGCCCGCACTCCTGATCTGCCAGCCCTCGTAACGAAGGGCCATGCTCAGCAGTTCGGTGATCGACAGTTCGTCGTCCACCACAAGCACGCGGACGGGGCTCCCGTCCGGCCTCAGCAGTTCGGTGCGCCCCTGGGGCGAGGTCGTGGTCATGGCGGACACCCTGTCGGCGCCCTCTGAGAAGACGCTTTCCCCAGTCTGTGATTTCCCTGAGAAACACACAGGCGCCTCTCAGGGAACACCTGGGAACGGCCCGCCCCGGCCGGCGCCGTCAGAACAGCCCGTCCGGCGCCCTGGTGAACTCGCGTACCGGAAAGCTCAGTTCACCGGTGTCCGACGACCGGGGCGTCACCTCCCACCCGGTCATCAGCCGGGTGTCGAGGACGACGGTCCCCCGCCGGCCGCCGACCGCGAGATGCAGGTCCGGCCCGGCGGCCGCGACCAGTTCCCCGCTCACGGCCCCGCCCGGCGCCAGCTCCACGACATCGCCGCCGGCGGCCGCCGCCGGCCCGAGGAGCCCGAACCGCTCCACGTGGTCCACCACCCGGCACGGCTCCCGGCCCAGCGACTCCGGCCACTCCGCGAGGACGCCGGCCCGCGCGTGCAACTCCTCCACCTCACGCGCCCGTTCGGCCGCCGTCACGGGCAACGCCGCCCGCACGGCCCGCTTGTCGGCGTACGGGATCCGGTCCGGCACCCGGAGCGCGGCCCGCAGCAGCTCCTCGGTCCGCCGGGCGGCCATCAGCGGACCGGAGCCCAGCCAGGTGAAACAGACGGCGCCCTGTTCGAGCAGCCGCGCCGGACCGCGCCCGACGCCGGTGATGCCGACCTTGACCATGCCGGGCCCGAACCAGGCGAGGTACACCCGGTACGGCCGCGGATCGTCGGCGAGGGTGTCGGCGGCCACCGAGTGCGCCCGGTCCAGCCGCGCGCACTCCTCGCACCGGGCCCCCGTACTCCGCCCCGGCACCCCGGCCGCCACCGGACACGGGTTCCCCCGGGCCCCCACGCACCGCCGCACGGCCCCCTCCGGCACCGCGAAGGCCACCCGCTTGCCCCAGGTCAGCCCACTGCGCCGGCCGCCGTCCCAGACCAGCACGGGACCGTCCGGCGTCCACCGCAGCCCCGAACACTTCCACACGCGTCCCATCACCAGCGAGCGTAGAGGCCACCACTGACAACGACTTCGGCGCGACCGGCGGCACCACGGTGCGCGAGCGGCTCAGTCGGCAGCGGGCAGGGTCGCCGGTTCGGCGGCCGCCCTTCCCGGCACCGCCGCCCGGCCCGCGCTCCGCCGCCCCCGGCCCGCCAGGCGGCAGCCGACGCAGCCCGGGTGGCCGTCGCGGGCCTGGGTGTCGCGGGACCGCAGGCTCCACTGCTCCCGCGGCCGCACGCCCGGCGGCTTCCCCCAGCCGGTCAGGTGCAGTGCCCAGGTCACCAGGACGCTCGCGGCGACGACGACCAGGCCGCCGGCGACTCCCGCCGCCGAGGCTGCGCAGACACCCCATCCGGCCACAGCGGATCCGGTGGTCGCGACGGCGACACCGGTCCAGCCGGCGATCGTGTGACCCTCGTCGTACAGACTCATGAGGCCGCCTCCAGGGACAGCGATGATTTTCCCTCACGGGCTAAGGCATTTACCTCCCGAATATCTCACGAGCTAAGGGAATAAGGAAGATGGACGGCACGCCCCGACCGCCCGCCGATCCGGCGCGGGCGCTGTCGGCGATGGACGACCTCATCGCCGCCCACCTGATCGGCCAGCAGGAACTGGCCCGGCGGCTGGGCCTGAACGTCACCGACCTCACCTGCTTCGGCTTCGTCCTGGAGGCCGGCGAGGAACTGCTCACGGCCGGCGACCTCGCGGCCCGGGCGCACGTGACCACCGGCGCGGTCACCGGGATCCTCAACCGCCTGGAACGCGCGGGCTACGTCACCCGCCGCCCCGACCCGGCCGACCGCCGCCGCGTCCGGGTGGCCCCCGTCCCGGCCGCGGTGACCCGGGTCGAGGCGGTGTACGCGGGCCACTACAAACGCGTCATGGAACTGTTCGCCGACTACTCCCCCGAAGAGCTGTCGGTCATCACCGACTGGTTCACCCGGGCCACGGGACTGGCCCATGAGTACCTGGAGAAGCTGAACCGCGACGACCCGCAGGAGGACTGCTGAGCGACCGCCCCGCCATGAGCCGCTCCGGCACCGGCGGGCCGGGGGCTCCGTCATCGCGGCGTTGGGCCCTCCGGCCCTACGGCCGAGCACCAATGGCCCAGGGCGCCGGGGGCCGCGCTGATCCATTCTGGTCTTGACGCGGCAATCAGCCGAGGGAAGTGATCGGCATGATGTGGTACGACGGCGGATGGGGCTGGGGCGGCTGGTTCGTCATGACGGTGTCCATGGTGCTGTTCTGGGCCGTCCTGATCGCCGGCCTGATCGCACTGGTGCGCCACCTCGCCGGTACGCGTCGTCATCAGCAGCCGGGCTCGCCCCCGCCGCCCGGCGGAGGCGGATGGCAGGGCTGGGGAGCGGAGAACGTGCTCGCCGAGCGGTTCGCGCGCGGGGAGATCGACGAAGAGGAGTACAAACGCCGGCTCGCCCTGCTCCGGGAGCACCGGTGACCCGCGTCGGCGCTGAGCGGCCTGGGCGGCGACCGCCCTCACAGCGGCGGCCCGGCGGACGGCCCCGGCCAGGCGTCCGGCACACGCGGCATCGCCTCCGGCGCGGCGGCCGCGACCCACGACAACGCGGAGCCGACGACGCTGACGCGCCGATGCTGAGGCGGTGTCAGGCGCGGTTGACGCAACGGCGCAACGCCCTTGCCTGAACCGCTCACGCGCTAGGGCACGGCGACCACGACGTACCCCATGCCGATGACGACGGCGATCACACCGACGCCCAGCAGTCCGGTCACACCCGCGATCGCTGCCCACCCGATCCGGGTCGTCCGCTCGGCCTGCTCGACCGCGTTCTCGCAGCCCCCGTCGTCGTCCCAGTCCCGATCGGTCATGCCACCCTCAAGAACAGATGCTCGTGACCACGCCCGAGGTTGGCGAGCATGGCTCACGCTCACCGGTCGCGAACACCCGGCAGAACGCCGAAGGCCCCGGATCTCTCCGGGGCCTTCGTCCTATGTGCACTCGGCAGGATTCGAACCTGCAACCTTCTGATCCGTAGTCAGATGCTCTATCCGTTAAGCTACGAGTGCTTGTTCTTTTGTTTTTGTCTTCCGCTCCCGGCCCTTCCGGCCCGCTCGCGGCGACAGGAAGAACATTACATGACTGCCGCCGTCATGTGAAATCCGATCCGCACACCCCTTGTGACCTGCGGAAACGTGCGAACGAGGGGTGAGAGGCCGACAACGCCGAAGCCCCGGTCCTGGGACCGGGGCTTCGGGATGGGCGCGGAGGCGGAGGGATTTGAACCCTCGATGGGCTTTAAGGCCCAAACCGCATTAGCAGTGCGGCGCCATAGACCGGACTAGGCGACGCCTCCAGCACAACCACTCACGCGAGCGCGCGACTGGTGCGTGCAGATGATGACACAGTCGAGCGTGCTGTCACCAATCGACCCCCACGGTACTAGGAGCGGGGGCCGCAGGGCAAAGGGCTTCGCCCGGTGTCGCGGCGCCGCAACGTCCGGGGCCCGAGCGCGTTGATCAGGGCATGGTCTCTGTCTTGTCGGTCGTCCCGCGGGGCGTCCTGGTATCGGCCCTCGCCGCGCTCTCGGTCCCGTCCCTGTCCGCCCTCACCGCCACACCGGCCACAGCGGCACCACCGGCATCGGTCGCCCCGCCGGCATCGGCAGCCCAAGCGGCGTCGGCAGCCCCGCCGGCATCGGCGGCCCAAGCAGCCCCGGCGGCATCGGCCTCCCCGATCGCGACCGCCGGCGGCGCCCGGCTCATGCCCGCCCTGCGGACCGCGGGCCTCATGCCCCCGCCGGCGCGGCCGGAGGACGAGGCCGGCGATCACCTCCGTGTCGTCGTCCGGAACGCGGGTCCCCGGCTCGACGGCACGTACGAGTTGTCCTGCCATCCCACCGCCGGTGATCACCCGGACGCGGCGGGAGCCTGCCGGGCGCTCGACGCGAACACGCAGTGGGGACGGGACACCTTCGCCCCGGTCGCCCCCGACAGCGTCTGCACCATGCTCTACGGCGGACCGGCCACCGCCCGGGTCACCGGCACCTGGGCCGGGCGCCCGGTCGACGCCGCGTACGACCGGGGCAACGGATGCGAGATCGCGCGGTGGGACCGGATGGTGCCGCTGCTGCCCGGCCTCGGCCCGACCGCGTAGGCGATCGCCGGTCCAGCCGCGCCGGCAGCCCGCGGTCCGAGCGCGCAGGCGGTCCCCGGCGCGGCCGGCCACCGCTCTCGTAAAGGTCCCGCGAAGGTCTCGCGGAGCCCGGACGACGACGGTGGAACGGTCCGGGAACGGTCCCGGAACGGTGCCGGCGCGAGGTCGGCGCGAGGTCGGCGCGGTGACACCCCCGCGACGGGCGCATCACGGCCGCACGGCGGACGTGCGACGGACGCGTGCGGTCACATGTTCGCCGTCACTTCGTCGTGCGACCTCCCTCTCATCCGACGTCGCCGGCGCAACCCGTGGCTTTAGACTCCCTCGCGTGACACCCCGCGGGCCGGTTGGCAAGATGGCCCGAGCGGTCGGCAAGGTGCGGTGACAAGGAGGAAGCGTCTCGTGAGCAGCAGGCCATCCCGAGGCGCTGCTCGCCTCGCAGCCATACTCGACGCGCTGCCCGACGCGTTGGTCCTGGTCAACGCCAACGGAACCGTCGTCAACGCCAACACGATCGCCCTGGAGGCCTTCGAGGCGCCGGGCACCGCCCTCGTCGGGCGCGGGCTGCTCGATCTGCTGCCGCAGTTCGACTCGCGGCTCATCCCCGGCTCCATGCGGCGGCCCGATCACATGGACCCGCGCGGCCGGACGAAGCCCACCCGCATGATCGCCCGGCGGACGGACGGGACGGAGTTCCCGGTCGAGGTCACGAGCGCGAATCTGGAGAACGGGCAGCAGGCGTACGACGGTTACGGCTACACCGGTGACGAGCTGCTGATGCTCGTGGTGCGGGACCTGTCGGGGACCGTGGACACCGAGGCGGAGCTGGCCCGTTCGCAGCGGCAGACCGAGATGATCCTGCGGGCGGCCTCGGAGGGTGTCGTCGGCACGGACACCGACGGGCGGATCGTGCTGGTCAATCCGGCCGCCGCCCAGATACTGGGTTACCGGGCCGGTGAGCTGGGCGGCAAGGAGCTGCACACCCTCGTGCTGCACTCGCGCGCCGACGGCTCCCCCTTCCCGTACGCGGAGTCCCCGCTCGCCGACACCCTGCGCTCCGGTCGCAAGCACCGGGTGCGCGGGCAGGTGCTGTGGTCCAAGAGCGGGGAGCAGGTCTCGGTCGACCTGACCACCGCGCCCGTGCGCGACGGCGACCAGCTCGTCGGCGCCGTGATGACCTTCGCCGACCGGCGGCCGTACGACGTGCTCGCCGAGGAGAAGGACGCCCTGGAGAAGGCGCACGCCGAGGAGTTGGAGCGGCTCTCCGAGGAGCACGCCTCCGACCTGACCGCGCTGCGCCAGAAGCACGTCACCGAGCTCGAGGAACTGCGCGAGCAGCACCTGGAGGAGCTGGCGGCCGGCGAGGAGCGGTACGCCGCCCTCGGCGAGCGGGAGAAGGACCGCTACGAGGCGCTCGCCGGACGGCACGAGCAACTGCTCACGCTGCTGGGCCGGTCGCTGCGCGGGCCGCTGGACGAACTGCGCCGCGAGCTGTCCGCCCTCGCCGCCGACGACGCCGGCCAGCTCTGGCCCGAGGCCAACCAGGTGCTGCACCACCTGTCCGCCGGGTACTCGCGCATCACCACGCTCATCGACAACGTCCTCGGCTACCAGCACCTCGACTCCGGCGGTGAGGACATCACCCGGACGAAGGTGATGCTCGACGCCGTCGTGGCGGCCGGTGTGGAGGGGGCGGTCGAGCTCATCGGGCCCGGCCGGGTGCAGTTCGCCGTGCACGCGCCGCCCATCGAGGCCGAGGTCGACGCCCAGCGGCTCGCCACCGCTCTCGCGCACCTCGTCGCGGACGTGGCGGGTGTCGACGCCACCGGCAACGCGCCCGTCTCGGCGGGCGGGTACATGGACAACACGGTCGTGGTCGCCGCCGCCCAGCGCGGCGAGGTCGCGCGGATCGAGGTGCGCGGGCCGTACAGCGGGGGAGACCCGGTGCACGAGCCGATCGTGCGCGGGATCGTCCGGGCGCACGGCGGAGTGCTGCAGACGCACGAGGTACCGGGCATGAGCGGCAGCGCCTACGTGCTCGAAGTGCCGCTCGGCGGCGGGGCCGGGGCGGTCGCCGTCCAGGCTCCGGACGCCGGTGCGGCCGCGCCGGAGGAGGCCGGGGCAGGAGCCGCCGGGGGCCGCCGCAGGGCCCGCCGGGGCTCGACGGACGCCTTCCTGGAGAGCGACGTTCCCGGTGAGAGCGGCGAGCCCGCCGACGGCGGGACGGAATCGCCCTCGCCGACCGGGCGGCGCCGCAGGCGTGCGGCGGCCGCGGTCGAGGCCGCGGCCCCGGCCACGGTCACGGCCGAGGCCGGTGACGGCGGGACCGGACGGCGGCGCGGCCGGGCGGCCGAGACGGGCGCCGCCGACGGTGAGGGCGTGAGCGAGGGCGCCGTGATGACGGCGGCCGAGCACGCGGCGGGCACCGCGGCGGTGGGCAGCGGACTCGGCGGCGCCGTGCCGCCGCAGGGCGTGCCGGTGCCCGCGGGCCGCCGTGCCCGGCGTGACCCGGACGCACCGCAGGCCGCTCTGCCGCCCGCGCTGCCCGCGGCCGGCGCGGAGCAGGCCCAGGCCGGTGCGGCCGAGGACGCGCAGCCGACCGGTCGGCGCCGACGGGCGCTGGCCGCGGCGCAGGAGCGTGCGGCGGCGCAGGAGTCCGGCGCCCGTACGGTCTTCGCTCTTCCCCCCGCCGAGGCCGACCGCTCGCCCGGGTCCGCCGGCGCGGCGACGGGCGTCGGCCCGGTGACCGGTCAGGCCCCGGTCCCCGGCCGGGCCCCGATTCCCCGTCAGGCCCCGGCGGCCGTCGCCGGTGGCGCGGACGAAGACGGCCGGCACGACGCGATGTCGCCGGACCAGGCCGAGGACCACACCCCTCCGCAGCCGCACCCCACCGGCGCGCCGACCGGCCGCCGGCGGCGGGCCGTGGCCCAGCCGGGCGAGGCGGCGACGGACCCGGTGCGGGGGGCCGCCCAGGCCACCGACGCTCCGGCCCGGACCGTCCCGGCCCAGGCCGGCCACCCGCAGGCGGGGCACGCGCAGGCGGCTCCCGGGCAGCCCGCTGCGGTGCACGGCATTCCGGCGCAGGGCGGGGCCGCGCCGACGGCCCCGGCCGGCCAGGGTGGCGCGGCTCAGGCCGGCGCAGCGGTCCAGGCCGTCCCCGGTCAGCCGATGACGGCGGTGCCGCACGCCGCCGTGCCCGCGCAGGGCACCGCCGGCCAGGGCGCACCCGTCCCCTCCGGCCGCCCGGTTCCCCCGCAGGCGGCCCAGGGCCGGCCCGTGCCCGCCCAGGGCACACACGGTCAGCCCGTACCCGCCCAGGGCGCCCCGGCCCAGCCCGCGCCCGCCGCCACCGGCCACCCGGTGCCCGCCCAGGACACCGACGGCCAGGGGGTACCCGCGCAAGGCGGCCCCGGCCGGGCGGTGCCCGCACAGGGCGCCCCGGCTCACGTCGGGCCCGTACCGGCCCAGGCCACTCCCCCGGCCGCCCAGCCGCTGCCCGCCGAGGCGGCCGGCCAGGCGCCGGTGGCCCAGCCCGGGCCGGCCGCCCCGGCCGCCGTACCGCAGCAGTGGCCCGGTGCCGACGGCACCTCAGGCGCCGGCGTGGCCGTACCGCCGGCGGGCGGCGCGCCGCAGCCCGGCCCGGCGGTCACCCCCGCCGGCGGCACCCCGCTGCCGCCGGAGCACGCCGCCGGGCAGCCGGCGCGGGCCGCGCAGCCCCTGCCGGCCGAGGCACCGGGGAACGTCGCCGACCCGAACTCCACCCAGGGCCGGGCGATCAGCGTCCGCACGCTCGGGCAGGGCGTGCCGTTCGCGCGGCAGGCCCTCCAGGTGCAGCAGCAGCCGACGGCCACCCCGCCGCCGCACGCCCCCGGCGGTTCCGGCCGCCGGCGCAAGCTGGGCACGCCGCCCGACCCGGCCGCGCGCCAGGAGCCGCAGCCTGAGCAGGGCGCCCGGCCGCATCCGCCGGCCGAACAGCCGCCCGCGCAGCCCTCGCTCGCGGGGCAGTCCCGGCTCGCCCCCGCCACGGAGGGCAGCGGACGGTCGTACGCCATAGGCGCCCCGGACGCGAACGCGGCCGAGGGCCCGGAGCCGCTGGACGGTCCCGGCGGGGCCGTGGAGGTCGCGGACACCCCGCGTCCGCAGCCGCTGGACGACGAGCTGCCGCCGGAGCCGCTGGACAACCCGCGCCGGCTGCTGGTGTGGCCCGCGCCGGACGTGACGACGCAGCAGGCGCTGAGCGACCGCGGCTACCGGCCGGTCGTCGTGCACTCCCGTGAGGAGGTCGACGCGCAGATCGCGGCCTTCCCCGCCGCGCTGTTCGTGGACCCGCTGACCGGTCCGATCACCCGTACCGCGCTGCAGTCGCTGCGCCAGGCGGCGGTGGCCGCCGAGGTGCCGGTGCTGGTCACGGCCGGACTCGGGCAGGCGACGCGGGAGGCGGCGTACGGCGCCGACCCCGCCGTGCTGCTGAAGGCGCTGGCGCCGCGCGACAGCGAGCAGCATCCGCCGCGCGTGCTGCTGATCGAGGAGCACGCGGAGATCGCGCTGGCGCTGACCTCGACGCTGGAGCGGCGCGGGATGCAGGTGGCGCGGGCCGCGAGCGACGGCGACGCGGTGACGCTGGCGGGGCAGTTCCGGCCGAACCTGGTGGTGATGGACCTGATGCAGGTGCACCGCCGGCAGGCCGGGTTCAGCGGGATCATCGACTGGCTGCGGGCGAACGGGCAGCTCAACCGCACTCCGCTCGTCGTCTACACCGCGGCCGTCGACCCGGCCGACCTGCCCCGGCTGGCGTCCGGCGAGACCGTGCTGTTCCTCGCCGAGCGGTCCACCAGCCCCGAGGTGCAGAACCGGATCGTCGACCTGCTGGCCGGCATCGGCACGAACTAGCGGGACGGCGGCCCGCCGTCGCCCCCGCCGCACACGACGGACAGCCCCCGGCGCCTGGCCGGGGGCTGTCCGTCGTACGGGGCGGCCGTCAGCCGAGCCTGGTCACGTCCAGGCCGCCCTCCGCGTACTGCCTGCGGAGCACCTTCTTGTCGAACTTGCCGACGCTGGTCTTCGGGACCGTCGCGATGACCGTCCAGCGCTCGGGGAGCTGCCACTTGGCGATCTTGCCCTCCTCGGCGAGGAACGCGCGCAGCGTCTCGAAGTCGGCGCTCGCGCCCTCCCGGAGGACCACGGTGGCCAGCGGGCGCTCGCCCCACTTCTCGTCCGGCACGGCGACCACGGCGGCCTCCGCGACGTCCGGGTGGGACATCAGCGCGTTCTCCAGCTCGACCGAGGAGATCCACTCGCCGCCGGACTTGATGACGTCCTTGGCGCGGTCGGTGAGGGTGAGGAAGCCGTCGGGGGAGATGGTGCCTACGTCGCCGGTCTTGAGCCAGCCGTCCTCGCTGAACTTGTCGGCGGGGCGCAGCGGTTCGGCGTCCGGGCCGTTGTAGTAGGCCCCCGCGATCCAGGGACCGCGCACCTCCAGCTCGCCCGCCGACTCGCCGTCCCACGGGATGCGCTCGCCGCCGGGGCCGGTGAGCCGGGCCTGCACGCCCACCGCGAAGCGGCCCTGGGTCAGGCGGTAGGCGAACTCCTCGTCGGTGCCGATGGAGCCGGCCGGCGGGCGGGCCACCGTGCCCAGCGGGGAGGTCTCCGTCATGCCCCAGGCGTGGCAGACCCGCATGCCGAGCTCGTCGAAGGCCTCCATCAGGGAGGGCGGGCAGGCCGAGCCGCCGATGGTGACCTGGGTGAGGGCGGAGACGTCACGGGGGCGGGCGGTCAGCTCGGCGAGCAGGCCCTGCCAGATGGTGGGGACGGCCGCCGCGTGCGTCGGCCGCTCCCGCTCGATCATCTCGGCGAGCGGGGCCGGCTGCAGGAAGCGGTCCGGCATCAGCATGTTCACGCCGGTCATCAACGCGGCGTGCGGCAGGCCCCAGGCGTTGACGTGGAACTGGGGGACCACGACCAGCGAGGTGTCCTGGTCGGTCAGGCCCATCGACTCGGCCATGTTGACCTGCATGGAGTGCAGGTAGATCGAACGGTGGCTGTACACCACGCCCTTGGGGTCGCCGGTGGTGCCGGAGGTGTAGCACATGGCGGCGGCCCGGCGCTCGTCCAGCTCGGGCCAGTCGTAGGCGGTGGGCCGGCCGGCGATCAGTTCCTCGTACTCGTGGACGCGTGCGGTGGCGTCCTGGAGCGGGGCGCGGTCGCCGGGCCCGGAGACGACGATGTGCTCCACGGTCGGGAGCTTGGGCAGCAGCGGCGCGAGCAGCGGGATCAGCGAGCCGTTGACGATGACCACGCGGTCGGCGGCGTGGTTGACGATCCACGCCAACTGCTCGGCGGGCAGGCGCAGGTTGAGCGTGTGCAGCACGGCGCCCATGGAGGGGATGGCGTAGTACGCCTCGACGTGCTCGGCGTTGTTCCACATCAGGGTGGCGACACGCTCGTCGCCCCGTACTCCGAGTCCGTCGCGCAGCGCGTGGGCGAGCTGGGCGGAACGGGCCCCGATCTCGGCGTAGGTGCGGCGGTGCGGCTCCGCCTCGCCGGTCCAGGTGGTCACCCGCGACGTCCCGTGGACCGTCGACCCGTGGGTCAGGATCCTCGAGATCAGCAGCGGTACGTCCTGCATGGTGCTCAGCACGGCGTCCTCCCGGGCGACTTTGCCTACGCGGTGGTCGGGGTTGCGCTGATTCTGCTCACATACCGCGCGGTATGTCACTAGGAGGAGGGAAACAGTTTGACGACGGCGCCCGGAGCCCTCCGTGTCCGGGCCCGGACACGGCCTAGCGGACCAGGCCCAGTTCGGGGTCCTCGCGCAGCTTGCCGAGGGCGCGGGAGACCGCCGACTTCACCGTGCCCACCGAGACGCCGAGCACCTCGGCCGTCTGGGCCTCGCTGAGGTCCTCGTAGTACCTGAGGACGACCATCGCCCGCTGTCGCGCGGGCAGCCGGGCGATCGCCCGCCACATGGCGTCGTGCAGCGCCTGCCGCTCGGCCGGGTCCCCGGCGCCGGGCGCGGGCTCGGGTTCGGGCAGTTCGTCGCAGGCGAACTCGTCCACCCTGCGCTTGCGCCACTGCGAGGTGCGGGTGTTCAGCAGCGCCCGGCGCACGTAGCCGTCCAGCGCCCGGTGGTCCTCGATCCGCTCCCAGGCCACGTAGGTCTTGGCCAGCGCGGTCTGCAGCAGGTCCTCGGCGTCGCTCGGGTTGGCGGTGAGCGACCGCGCGGTGCGCAGCAGCACCGGCTGGCGGGCCCGCACATACGACGTGAACGACGGGAACGAGTGGGTCTGCCGCGCCGGTGCGGCGGCGGCCGAGGCGCTGGTGCAGACGGGTGTGGTCATGGCTCCACGCTAGGAGCGGACCTGCCGCCCGCGGATCGGTCGCAGGTCCCGATGCGGCGTCCCCCTCAGGTTGTAGGGGTGGGGCCGTCCCCACCTCCTGAAGGTGGACCGCGGGATGAGGTCCTGTGCGGGTTCTCCCCTGCGGGCCGGCCCGGGAAACGGCCGCGCGGCGGCGCCGAAGCACCGCCGCGCGGCCGTCCTACGACCCCGAAGCACGCCCAGCGGGAGCCCTCACCACAGGGGCTCCCGCCCCCGGCTCACCACAGCCGGCCGAAGCGGGCGGCGGTACGGATACTTGCCATGTCGTCCCTCCAGGACCGGTCGCCTGCCGGCCGAGACGGCCGGCGGTTTCGTGAAGTACGGCTTGCACCTCCAGACTTGCCAGCCGGATCCGGGCGAACCCTCCTTGAAGCCTCATTCGCACGCAAGCGTGATGACAAGTCGATAAACCCCCTTCGCCACCTTTCACCGCTTCGCGCCACCGGCGAACCGCGCCTCCGGCGCGCACGACCGGCCCCCTCTTCCTTTTTTCGAACGTACGTACGAACATGGATCCATGGCCACCACCGACCGGCAGGCCACGACGCTGGCCCTCGCACACGCCCTGTCAGCCGCCGAGCGCGGCCTGGCCGTCATTCCGCTGTCCCGGAACAAGCTCCCGGCCCTGCGCTCCCCCCACCACGACGACCCCCGGCCCACCCCCTGCCACGGTGAGTGCGGCCGCTTCGGCCACGGTGTGTACGACGCCTCCACCGACCCCACCCGCATCCGCGAACTGTTCGCCGCCGCGCCCTGGGCCGGCGGCTACGGCATCGCCTGCGGGCTGGCCCCGCACCACCTCATCGGCGTCGACCTGGACACCAAGACCGGCACCGACTCCTCGGCGGCGCTGCGGGAACTGGCGCTGCGGCACCTGTTCACGATCCCGGAGACGGTCGTGGTGACCACCCCGAGCGGCGGCCGTCACCTGTGGCTGACCGGGCCGCCGGACGTCGTCGTCCCCAACTCCGCCGGCCGGCTCGCCCCCGGCATCGACATCCGGGGCGCCGGCGGCTACCTCGTCGGCCCGGGATCCCGCACGGACCACGGCGTGTACGCGTCCGCGCCCGGGACCGCCCACCTGGCCCCCGCGGCCTGTCCGACGGCCCTGCTGCGCCTGCTCCTGCCCCCGCAGCGCGCCACGCACCCGGCGCCGCCGCCGGCGGGCGACCACGGCCGGGGCCTGGTCCACTTCGTGCTCACCGCGCACGAGGGCCAGCGCAACACCCGCCTGTTCTGGGCGGCCTGCCGCGCCTACGAGAACGGCATCGGGCCGGCCCTGCTGTCCCCGCTGCTCGAAGCGGCCCTCGACACCGGCCTGACCGAGCGCGAGGCCCGCGCGACGATCGCCTCGGCGGCCCGCATGACGGGGCACCGGCCCTGAAGACGGGGCCGGGCCGGCCCCTGCTGGTCCGGTACCGGCCGACCGGGCCCGACCCGGCGGGCCCAGACCGGGCCGGAAGCGGCCGAGCGAGGCCCGGACCTCCTGTGACCTCCTGTGTCATGCCTGGTCGGTGGCCGTGGGCAGTGGAAGGCCGTCCGAGCGCGTACCGGGGGCGGCCGGGTGGCGCCGCTCCCGCCTGCCCAGTGCCGCGAGGACCAGGGTCACGGCGATCGATCCGGCCGCCATGAGCGTCATCGCCGCCGCCGGTGACGTCAGTTGGGCCAGCGTGCCGGCGAGGGCGGCGCCGACGCCCTGCAGAGCGGCCATGCCGGTGGCGTGCAGGCCGAGGGCCTGGCCGGTGAGGTCGTCGGGGGTGAGGGACATCAGCCGCTCCTGCAGCACCAGGCTCGCGGCGAAACCGACGGAGGCCACGGCGGCGGCGACGGCCGACAGCGCCACCCCGGGCCGCAGGACGAAGAACAGGTAGGGCGCCGCCAGCAGCAGGCGCAACGGGGTCGCGAGCCGGTTGCGCACCGCGGGCGGCACCAGCCGGCCCACCGCCATGTCGCCCAGGAACATGCCCAGCGCGCCGCAGGCGTACAGCGTGCCGGCGGCTTCGGGGGCGTAGGAGACGTACAGCGAATCGCTGCCGACCACCAGGCCGTTGGGGACCCACAGGCCCAGGTAGGTGAGGCGGCGGGAGCGGGAGGACCACAGGAGGGCGTTGGTGCGCCAGGTCGCCGAGAAGGACGGGCGGCCGGCGGCGCGCGGCGGCCGGGCCGTGAGACCCAGGCGGCAGCCGAGCGCCGACACCAGGTACAGCGCCGCCGCGAGGAGCAGGCAGGCGCGCGGGGACAGCAGTGCCAGCAGCGCGCCGCCCGCCGCGAAACCGGCGACCTGGGTCAGGCCCCAGAGCATGTTGTAGACCGAGCGGCCGAGGACGTAGCCGTCCTTGGTCAGGATGTCGTTCAGCAGTCCGCCGCGCACTCCCCCGCCCAGCGACGCGACCAGGCCCTGCAGCAGTACGACGGCGAGCACCGCCCGGACCGGCAGCCCGGGCAGCGCCAGCACCGCCGTACCGGCCGCGAAGGCGAGGGAGAGCCCGGTCAGGATCGCGCGCGGAGGCAGCCGGTCGGCGCCCGAGAGCAGGAACGTGGCCCCCGCCAACTGCGCGAGCTGCGGGCCGAACATGCTCACCGCCGCCAGGAGCGGGGAGCCCGTGGCCCGGAAGACCAGCGTGCCGAGGGCCAGGGAGCCGATCGTCTGGGCCGCGGCGGAGGCGGCGAAGGAGAGCAGGAACGGGGTGAACTCCGGAGTGCGGAACAGGGTTCGGTAGCTGCGCATGCGGCAGATTCTCGGGGTGCTTCGGGGGCCGTGTGCGCCGTTTCGCCGAGGCCGTCCCCGAGGGCTGGATCGAGGCGCTCGGCGGGCGCCGGCCGGAGGAGTACGCGGACGGGGGGTGAACGCCCGGTCCCTGTGTTTGCGGGGCACGGGCGGGTATCGCCGCTAACGTGGCCACGCATGGACAGCCCGACAGCGCCCGAGGAGCGTGCGGCATGGAGATCGTGACGTCACAGAGGATCACCACGTTCCTGATGTTCGAGGGGAACGCCGAGGAAGCGATGACCTTCTACACCTCGCTCTTCGACGACGCCGAGATCGTCAGCATCACCCGTTACGGCGCCGACGGCCCCGGCGCTGACGGGAGCGTGCAGCACGCGACGTTCTCGCTCGCCGGCGAACAGTTCATGTGCATCGACAGCCCGGTGAAGCACGGCTTCACCTTCACGCCGGCCGTCTCGCTCTTCGTGCAGTGCGCGGACGAGGCCGAGATCGACCGCCTCTACGCGGCCCTCGTCGAGCAGGGCTCCGCGCTCATGCCCCTGGGAAACCACGGCTTCAGCACGAAGTTCGGCTGGGTCAACGACCGCTTCGGCGTCTCCTGGCAGCTGAACCTCCCGGCGTGAGCCCCAGGGGGCCGCACAGCGGCCGGCGTCCGGTGCGCCTCATCAGTCCCACGCATTGAAGAGCACCCCGCCCAACGTGGTGACGCCGTAGAAGCGGATTTCACGCCACTCGCCCGATGTAAGCCCCGAGGTGTCCACGTCGGAAAGAGGTGTGGTGAGCCGTTCATGATCAAGTACTACGAATCCGGCGTGCGCGAAGGCGCCGGCCCAGGACGGCGGTGCGACGAACTCCTCGCTGTACCAGTCCCCGCGTTCCTGAGCGAACGCGATCCAGGGGTGATGCATGTGGCAGAGAAGGGTCCACTCGCCCATGTCATCGATGACCGACGCGGTGTGGAACGTGCGGGGGTACGCCTGCGGCTCGAACTGGCCGACCCTGCCTCCGGCGGTACGGGCGGCTGCGTACAGAGCGCTTCGGAAAGCCCGCAGGTCTGTTTCGGGGAGTGGACCGTCGTTCGGCCGGTAAAAGCCTGTCGCGCCCCGTGGCAGGTTGAAGCCCTTGTTCCCATCGTCGACCATGCGGCCATCTTGCCGCTGCCTCCCGGCAGCGCCGAGGGCTTATCGGCGGGGTGATGCACGGACGGTCGGACTA
The DNA here is from genome assembly GCF_007176755.1 of Streptomyces sp. 1-11. Lineage (GTDB taxonomy): Bacteria > Actinomycetota > Actinomycetes > Streptomycetales > Streptomycetaceae > Streptomyces. The sequence continues at coordinate 518,965 of NZ_BJTV01000003.1, read as the reverse complement.
CCCTCACAGCTTGTAGACCTGCTTCGGGTCCACCGCACCCGGCAGGACCCGGAACGCGCAGGGGCCGGCGACGCCTGGACCGAGGAGGGATGGCTCTCCGCGACACCGATCGGTCGAGGTACGCCACGCACGGACTACGACGAATAGAAAGAACTACTCGACGGTCCGGAGTGAGGTCGCCGAACGGGTTGACGGGCTCGTCTGGGAGCCAGCCCGGAACAAACCGGAGGACGATGATGGGCCAGCGGGAGCGCTCGTACAGGTCCGGTGAGTAGCGGGGCAGGCGTTGAGCGCCCGCCCCTGCTAGTTCACTGCCTTGCCACCCAACAAGCCGACCATGGCACCAAAGCCGAGGTTCGCAAGAGTGCGGCAGGTGTCCATTGCCTGCTTGGCGCCGTCCGTTGGCTTCTCGACGAAGACTCCTATGTAAAGACTCGCGAACAGACATAGCAGCGTTATAGACATCACGCAGAGGAAGACCATTTTGAAGTGGGCCGTCACTGTAGTCACGGCTGGCGTGGCGGCGCCCCCGAGCGCCCCCTGTTCCTCAGTGGTACCGGACTGAGCGGTTACCCCAGCAGCTGTGGCGCCGGTGATGTTCTCAGTCATCGGCTTGGCCCCCAGCCGCCGCCTCAGCGCCGTGCGAGCGCTTACGTGACTGGTCATCGCCCGAAACCGTTGCCCCGGCGCCCTTTGCGGCTGTCTCTGAGAGCAGCTTTGCAATGGTTGCCTGAGCGTCGGCGGCCTTCAGTCCGCTCAACTCCACCCGCTTGTCGCCCACCTTGATGATCAGGGATGTCTCGCGAGGTCGGCGGACGATCGATCTCAAGATGCGCCGAAAGGAATCACTCGCCATCAATGCGACGAGTGCTCCCAACGATGATGTGAGGAGTCCGACTACTTCCGGATCCACCCCTCGCCCCCCTCAGGCAGTCTCAGTCTGCACGCTGATCGCAGACTGATTCTGCTCCACCTGCGACCCGGAGCAGAGTCGTTTCGAGCAACCCAGGCCCCTGCTGGTCGCGTTCTTCGCCTGCATCTACTACGCAGCGATGCGGCCCGAGGAGGTGTCCATGCTCAGCGCCGATCAATGCGACCTCCCATCGAAGGGGTGGGGGCGTCTCATGCTCGCCGGCGCACGGCCACAGGTCGGGTCGGCATGGACGAACGACGGCAAGCCGTACGAGGAGCGGCAGTTGAAGCACCGTGCCCGCCGCGCGGACCGCCCGGTCCCCATCCCGCCCGTGCCGGTCGGCATCCTGCGGGATCACCTCGAAGCGTCCGGTGCCACGGCCGACGGCCGGTTGTTCAGCGCCGTGCGCGGCGGTCCCGTCCGATCACAGGAGTACGGCGCTGTGTGGAAGGAGGCCCGCCGCAAGGCGCTCACGCCCGCGCAGGTCGCCTCTCCTCTGGCCGCCATCCCGTACGACCTGCGGCACGCGTGCGTGTCGTTCTGGCTCCGCTCGGGGGTGAGCCTGGCCGAGACGGCCCGCCGTGCGGGACAGAGCGTCGCAGTACTCCAGCGCTACTAGGCCAAGGTGCTGGACGGCGAGGAGGACAGGATGAACGCCCTGATCGAGCAGGGATTGGCGGAACACGAGGCCTAGGAGCCTCACGGCCACGGAAGATCAAAAGGCAGGTTGTGGGCTACCGACCCGAGCACGTCGAAGGCACGCGGCTGGTGGACCCAACTCCGGGACCGGCCGGCCGCGGCGGTGGCTTTCGGGTGCTGTATGACGCGGGATTCGAGATCGACCACATGAAGGAAGAGCTGTTCGCCAGAGCTCCCACGCCCGATGAAGTGAAGCTCCTGCAGCTCCCGCCGGGCGAACCGTGGTCGAGTTGCACCGGACGACCTACACAGCCTCTGGCACAGTGGTCGAGTTCGCGATCGGTGTGCACGCGGCTTCGCGCTTCGCCTGGGAGTACGACTTCAAGGTCCCCGACTCGGCGAAGGATAAGAAGGGGCAGTGATGATCTCTGCACAGGCATGGGCCGACACTCGACGCCTGTGGGACTACCACCAGATGGGCCACACCCCGCGGCCGTGTTCAGTCGCCATCGGCCTGGGCAGTCACGACCTGGGGGTGGCCGAGACGGCGGTAGACCTCTACAAGCGCGGCATGGCTCCACTGCTTGTGTTCACGGGAGCCACCAGCCCCACGACGCGGGAACGCATGCCCCGAGGCGAAGCCGTGCACTACCGAGAGCGCGCACTTGAGCTTGGCGTCCCTGACTCAGCCGTCCTCGTGGAGCCACGAGCGCGGAACACGGGTGAGAACATCCGCTTCTCCCGAGAGCTGTTGGAAGAGGCCGGCGTCGACGTGTCCTCCGTCTTGCTGATCAGCAAGCCGTACGAGGAGAGGCGGGCCTACGCCACCGCGCGCCAGCTGTGGCCCGCAGTCGAGATCGTCAGCGCGTCCAGCCCGATGACGCTGGAGGAGTACGCCGACTCCATCGGGGACGCCCGCCTGGTGATCGACATGCTTGTCGGGGCATTGCAGCGACTGCTGATCTACCCGGCGCAGGGATTCATGATCAGCCAGCCCGTGCCGAACGACGTACTCGAGGCTTACGACCGGCTGCGTCACGAGGGCTTCACCAGCCGACTCCTGGCTACCAACCAGCCCTCTGCCTGAGCCGCACTGCTTCCTGAGCCACCAGGCCGAGAGCTGTTACAGGTTTCTCTACCTCATCAAGCCCCGGCTGCGCTCCGCTCCGCCGGGCGCGCTTCCCGGCTCCGCTGCGGGCGCCGCTCCTGCCTCCGGCCCGCTCCGCCCGCGCTGCGCCGACGCGCGCCCACATGTGGATAGGGCCGGAGGCCATGAGTCGATCACCGCATAGAGCGGCCCACGGTTAAGACGATGCCTCCGGCGGGGGATCGGCCGGCACCGGGATGGAGGGGGCGCCGTCGCCGACCGCGGGCCCGTAGTGGTGTGCGCGGGGAGTTCCCATCCCGTCCACCATCGACCCAGGCAGAGCCGAGCAGACGCGGCCCAGGGGCGTCAAGGTCGTTCGTACAGTGGCGCGCTCCACCTTGACGCCCCTGAACCACGCCTGCTCCACGGTGTGTGGGTCGACGGCGGACGGGATGGGAGCTGGGGAGAGTGGTGGGTTGTTGTGGAGTCCTGTGCTGCGGCGAAGGATGAAGCGCAGACATGGAGGCGCTTAGAACCGCTAACAAAGTGACTGGCTGATCAGCCGAGTGAGGCCGAGAATCAGGCTCCGGCGATGGTTCGGCCAGGCATCGGCTCCGCGAGCGCGGCCCGCCAGGTCGGCGCGCCGAAGGGGTCGGCGAAGTACTGCGTCTCGTGCACCACGTGCTGGTCAGCGAATTTCATGATGCTCACCGAGTACGAAGGCACGCCGTCGTAGGTGATGATGCATTCGCTCACCCATAGATTCGCGTGGCCCGTGATCTGCTGGACGGTGAAATGCCGGTCGGCCGGGTGCCCGCCGCGCTGCGCCAAAATCGTTGCGCGACCCCGGAATCGCTCTCCTGACTGCGGGTAGTCCAGGATCGCGTCCGTGGCGTAAATGGCATGCTCAGCTTCGATGTTCCCGCTTTCCGAGGCCCGCCAATGCTCCTCGATCGCGGCCCTGGTCCGGGAGTCAGCATCCATGGCACCGCCCTTCTGTAGCAGTGCCAGCGTAGGCACTCCGGGCACAACCGGGCCGGGGCCAGGCGGGCATGGGCTGCTAAGTCCTCCCTTTGGCCGGATCGGGGCAGCCCTTGTCAAGACCGCGCGCGGCGGCTGACACCAGCGGCTGACACCAACAAGCGCGAACGACGGCGGCCGAGGCCGGACCCCAATGAACGATCGATCGAGGCGCAGGGGCGGTTGGTCGACGTTGACAGACCCCCGTCATCGACCTGATAAGGGAGGCCACAGGTTCAAATCCTGTCAGCCCACCAGTCAGGGCGCACGTTGCCCGGATCATGGACTTCTTCCGGAGATGCAGTCACCAGGGATAGCCTTCCAGACCGTTCGGAGGCTATTGGAGGCTCTTGTGCACACCGCCCTGTTCCTGCTGCGGAGCGCGCTGGGCCTCGGTGGCAGTCTGGTGATCATCTGGGAGCTGACCCGCCAGGCTTCGGGACCGGGCTGGAGGAAACCGCGGGTCGTCGCTGCGGTCGCGGCTTTGATGCTCGCCGGGCTGCTTGCCGTCTAGAGACGGCCGGTAGGTAGGCGTGCCCCTTCCGTGCCCGTTCGGTCGGGGAACAGCGGGGAACAACGGTCGCTGGCGGACGATGCCCGCGAGAACGGCCCCTGACCTACTCACCAGGTCAGGGGCCGTTCTCACTGCTCATCGTGCGGAGGCGGTGGGATTTGAACCCACGGTGACATCGCTGCCACGACGGTTTTCAAGACCGTTCCCTTAGGCCGCTCGGGCACGCCTCCCCGCGGCCGCCCGTGATCGGCGGCGCGCGTACACATTACCGGCCCGGCGCGCGGCCGTGGGTACACAGGGGTGCCGCGGGTTCGCGCGCGGCACCCGACGCGCGGGACGTCAGCTGTCGCCCGCCCGGGAGCCGAGGGTGAGGTCGACCGTGTGCTCCTGGCCGTCCCGCTTGTACGTGACCGAGACCTTGTCGCCGGGCTTGTGGGTCCAGATCTCGCCGATCAGGGTGGGACCGCTGTCGATCACGTGGTCGTCGAGCCGGGTGATGACGTCACCGGGCTTCAGGCCGGCCTTGTCGGCGGGGCCGCCGGACTCGACCGCGGCGGAACCGGCCGCGCCCTGGTCGGTGATCTTCGCACCGGACGTGGAGTCCTCCAGGGAGACGGAGGCGCCGATCTTGGCGTACACCGGCTTGCCGGACTTGATCAGCTGCTGGGCGACGTACTTGGCCTGGTTGATCGGGATGGCGAAGCCGAGGCCGATCGACCCGGACTGGCCGGAGCCGAAGCCGCCGCCGCTGCCGGTGGACTGGATCGCCGAGTTGATGCCGATCACCGCGCCGCCGGCGTTCAGCAGCGGGCCGCCCGAGTTGCCGGGGTTGATCGACGCGTCGGTCTGCAGGGCGCTCATGTAGGACGCCTTGCTGGAGGAGCTGCCGTCGCTGGAGGCCACCGGGCGGTTCTTGGCGCTGATGATGCCCGTGGTGACCGTGTTGGACAGCCCGAAGGGGGCGCCGATGGCGATGGTCTCGTCGCCGACGGCCACCTTGTCGGAGTCGCCGAGGGCGAGCGGCTTGAGGTCGGAGGGGGCGTTCTTGAGCTTGATGACGGCGACGTCGTACCCCTGGGCGTGCCCGACGACCTCGGCGTCGTACTTCCTGCCGTTCGGGAAGGTGGCGGTGAGCTTGCCGCCGTTCACCGCGTCGGCCACCACGTGGTTATTGGTGACGATGTGGCCCTGGGTGTCGAAGACGAACCCGGTGCCCGTGCCGCCCTCGCCGCTGGTGCTCTCCGCCTCGATGGTGACCGTGCTGGGCAGCGCCTTGGAGGCCACGTTGGCGATGGTGCCGGGGGCGCGCTTGATCTGGGCGCCGTCGGAGGCGGACACGGTGGTGGAGCCGGAGCCGTCGCTGTCCCTGGCCAGGGTGTAGCCGATGCCGCCGCCGAGGCCGCCCGCGACCAGCGCGGCCACCAGGACCGCGGCGACCAGACCGCCCCGCCCGTTGCGGGGCTTGGGGGCGGGCTGCTGCTGGTAGGACGAGCCCCAGGCCGCGCCGTCGCCGCCGGAGCCGCCGTCGCCGTAGGAGGGCGCGCCGGTGGGCGGCGGCCAGGAGCCGTCGGCCGCGGGGGCGCCGTACGCCTGGTGGGCGCCGGGTGCGCCGTAGGGCTGCTGGGCGCCGGGGGTCCCGTAGGGCTGCTGGGCGCCGGCGCCGGGTGCGCCGTAGGGCTGCTGGGCGTCGGGGGCGCCCTGCGGCGGGCCGACGGGGGCCTGCGCCGCGGGCGCCGGGGGCTGCTCCGGGGCGGCCGGGCTGCCCTGGGGCACCGGCGGCAGCGGAGCCGTCGGCGAGCCCCCGTCGGGCGCGGAGCCCTGCGGGGAAGCAGCGGGAGATGCCACCGGCACGGGAGGTGCGGACGGGGCCGGGGGTACCGCGTTGCCCTCGTTCTCGGTGCTCACAGCTCTTCTCCTCGATCCACGGCTGTTGTTCCAGGTCGCACTCGGACACACTCGCTCAGGCACGCCCGTCGTGGCGTGCGCGCCGGTCGCCCGGGCGGCACGGGCCCGGTGCGGCAGCGCTGCATGGTTCGGTGTTCCTCTTGTATGCAGTCAGCTTTTCCCACGGGCCGTCAGAGCACCATAAGCGGTGGCTGTGGGTCCAGGACCACTCTTTATATAGGATTTTTCTCGCAAACGTTTCGCGATCCCGCATAACGGATGCCTCTTCGCCGCGCGGGGCGACCGCCGCCGCCTCGCGCCGCCCCCGTGTACCCCGCGTCGGTGGCACCATGACGCGGTGACCCACGCACCACAGCACACCATCCAGGTCGTCGCCCACCGGGGGGCCTCCGAGGACGCGCCGGAGCACACCCTGGCCGCGTACAAGAAGGCGATCGAGGACGGGGCGGACGCCCTCGAGTGCGACGTACGCCTCACCGCCGACGGCCATCTGGTCTGCGTCCACGACCGGCGGGTGAACCGGACCTCCAACGGCCGCGGGGCCGTGTCCGCGCTGGAGCTGGCCGATCTGGCCGGGCTGGACTTCGGCTCCTGGAAGACCCGCGAAGCCTGGCACGGACGGGACGAGGAACCGGACTGGGAGCACCGGCCGGAGGACCCGGCGGACACCTCCGTGCTCACCCTGGAGCGGCTGCTCGAACTGGTCGCGGACTCCGGCCGGCGGGTGGAGCTGGCCATCGAGACCAAGCACCCCACGCGCTGGGCGGGCCAGGTCGAGGAGCGGCTGCTGCAGCTGCTGAAACGGTTCGGACTGGACTCTCCCGCGACGGCCGCCGAGTCGCAGGTCCGGATCATGAGCTTCTCGGCGCGCTCGCTGCACCGGGTGCACGCCGCGGCGCCGACGCTGCCGGCGGTCTACCTGATGCAGTTCGTCTCACCCCGGCTGCGCGACGGCCGACTTCCGGCGGGCGTGCGCATCGCGGGCCCCTCGATCCGCATCCTGCGCAGCCACCCGGCCTATGTGGAACGGCTGAAACGAGCCGGTCACCAGGTCCACGTCTGGACCGTGAACGAGCCCGCCGACGTCGACCTGTGCGTCCGGCTGGGTGTCGACGCCATCATCACCAACCGCCCGCGCGCGGTGCTGAGCCGGCTGGGCCGCTGAGCACAGGGAACCCGAGGACCCGGCTACGACCGCTCACGGCGGGGCGCAAAAGCCGGGTAAGGACCGGTGCGCACCTCTTGACCCCGGGCGGAGGGCTGCAGCATCCTCCCTTCTCGGCCACACCCATGAGATCCAGCCACAGAGTCACCGACTCGTCACAGGGAGTGCTCCGGCGCGTTCGTCGCGTGTGCGGTCGTTGCGAATGCGTCAGCGGAAGAGGACTGGCCGGTTTCCGGTACAGGCCATTGGGGCATCCACACCGTGGCGTGGGGCTAAGGAGGTCTCGGGGGTGGCGTTGGTGGTGGCACAGGAGGTGCCCACGTCGTCGAGCATGGCCGTTCCCCATGGCCCTGCGGGCGTGGGGAAGGCGAGACACCGCATGCGTGCGCAACTGCGCAGCGGCGGAGTGTCCGAGTCGGTCGTCGACGACGCCGTACTGATCCTTTCCGAACTCTTGAGCAATGCCTGCAAACACGGCCGGCCGCTCGGGGACGTCCCGGCCGGGGACGGCGCCGTGCGCGCCGCGTGGAAGGTGGACGCGCGCGGCCGGCTCATCGTCGAGGTGACGGACGGCGGCGGCCCGACCCGCCCGGCCCCGGCCACTCCGTCGGTCACCGCGCACGGCGGCCGCGGGCTGAACATCATCACGGCGCTCGCCGACGACTGGGGCGTCCGGGACGACGTCCAGGGCGAGGTGACGGTGTGGGTCGTGGTCCACGACGACGTCCATGATCCGGACGCCGGGTGCCGACGCGGGGGTTTCGCTACGCGCGTCACGGCCTCCCCGGTCCCGGCCATGGCCGAACTCGACTTCGCTGACGCCCTCGACGAACTGGGCTGAGGCCCGAGCGGCCCGCCGGCGGGCCCGCGGCCGTACGCCGTCGGTGGCGCCCGCGTGTCCGTTGTCCACAGGTTCCCGTGGGTCAAGGCGCGAACGACTAGGCTCCCGCCCGTACGAGACGAGCCGTAACCGGGAGACCCCACGATGGCCAAGAAGCGACCCCAGACGAAGGCCAAGCGCCCGCAGCAGGCAAACGGGGACATCCCGGTGGTCGGCGCCCGCGAGCCCTGCCCCTGCGGCAGCGGCCGGCGCTACAAGGCGTGCCACGGCCGGGCCGCCGCGCACGCCGTGACCGAGCTGGTGCGCCGCCCGTTCGAGGGGCTGCCCGGCGAGTGCGACTGGGTGGCGCTGCGCGAGCTGGTCCCGGCCGCCACCGTAGAACTGCCCCTGGCCGGCGGCCTGCCCGAGGGCGTCCCGTCGGTCACGCTGGCCACGGTGCTGCCGATGGCCTGGCCGGCGCTGCGCCGCGACGACGGCTCGGTCCTGCTCGGCCTGCAGAACGACACGCCCTCCGGCGACATCAGCCGCGACCTCGCCGACACCCTCCAGCGGGCGCTCGAGGCGGACCCGGGCTCGCCGGTGGAGGGCCGCCGCGCGCCCGCCGAGGGCCCGAGACTGCAGGACCTGCTCGACCCGGAAGGCGCGTTCGAGCCGGTCGTGCACAGCGGCTTCGAGTTCTGGGTGCCGGACGCGGAGAACGCCACGCCGGAGGTGGCCGCCTCCCTGGAGCGCGCCAACGCCGCCGCCATCCCGACCGTGAAGCTGTCCGGCGTGGACGCCGCCTACTGGTGCGAGACCCCGGAGAAGAACCACCTGCGCTGGGTCATGCCGCATCCGGAGGAGCAGCTTCTGGACGCTCTCGCCCGGCTGCACGCGGCGGGCCGGTCCAGCCTCGGCGAGGGCACCCGGCTGGTGGGCTCCTTCCGTGCTCACGGGCTCACGGTGCCGGTCTGGGACCTGCCGAGCGGGGTCACGGCCGAGGACGTGGAGAAGCCGGCCGCCGAGTTCGCCGAGCGGCTCGCCACCGCCCTGGCCTCCGGGGAACCGCTCACGCCCGAGGAGCGCCGGGCCCGCGGCGGACTGACCAACCGGCAGGTCACGCTGAGCTGACGCGCCGTGGCGCGCCTCCTGCGGCTGACCGACCGGTCAGCCTCAGGAGGGGTGCCGGCGTCAGGTGACTCCTGTCACAACTGACCGCCGCGACAGTGGAATCGGTGTCCGAATAGCCGAGATCGAATTTGCGAACCGCCGATCTCTTGTTACCGTTCCAGTAGCCCGGTTGCTGGTGCATCCCCCGTCGCCAGCAACCGGGCCTTTCCATGTCCGCATCCGCGTCCGTGTCCGCCGGACAGTTCGCCGCGAAGCGTCAACTCGCCTTTGCCAGTTCGGAGTTGCTGCCCGAACGCAGGAGCAGCGGCTCGTCCGACCCGCGCACGGCGAACTCGGTGACGGCCGTGTAGGCGTCCAGCGCGCCCCGGGTGTGCTCGCGGGGCGTCTCGCAGGTGGCGGGCTCGTCGTCCGCGCCGGCGGCGCAGTGGATCTGCACGGTCCGTTCGCCGGGCCCCATGATGCTCAGCACGGGATCCACGGCCTCGCCGGTGGCATTGCGGTAATAGGTGCGCGCCCAGGTGTCCTCGCCCTGGGTCATCACACAGGTCTGCGCCTCGACGCCGTCCGCGGAGGAGAGTTCCGGACCGCAGCGGACGGCGGTGGCCAGCCCCAGGCCGAGCAGCAGGGGCGAGCGCGAGGGGGCGGCGGACGGAACCTTCCCGTCGCCGCCCGCGGGCACGCCGGCGACGGCCCGGCCGCCCGCCCGCCGGGGCGCCGCGGCGTCGCCCGCCTGCCCCGTGGACGCCACCGCCAGCGGCAGCGCGAGCACGGCCACCACGATGCCCGCGAGGGCGAGCAGACGAAGCCTTCGGGAGTCCGGCCCGCCGCGGTGCGGCGACCGCGTGCCGTTGCCCCCTGAAATGCGCAGCATGTAGCGGAAGATAACGACCGCCGGCGGACCGGGGTCGCGTCCGCGCCGGACACTCCTACAACTCGGGCGCGCTCACACCCGTACGAGTGAGCGCGTCGACCACACCGTCCACCACGGCCTCCACGTCGGGCACCCAGGGCGAGGCCGAACCGGGCAGCGGGGCCCGCTCCCAGCGGACTGCGCCCTGGCCGGTCTCGGACGGCGGCAGGGCGAGATAGCCGCCCTCGCCGTGGAAGCGCAGCGAACCGGGCACGAAGTCCCGGGCGTAGAGCAGTTCGCCGAGCTGTTCCATGGAGTACGGCTTGACCAGCACCGCCCAGCGGGTGGGCGAGGCGACCACCGGGCCGAGCCGCATGCCCCGCCGGTCGAGCAGGTCGAGGGCGCGGGCCGCCGCGGACGCCGGAAGGCTGACCGCGCAGGGCGCCTTGCCGCCGGTGGCGAGGACGATCGGCGCGCCCGGCCGGTTGGTCCACCACCAGCGCACCATGCGCGCGTCGGTGGAGGCCGCGAGCAGACCGGGGTCGAAGGGGTGGGCGCCGGGCACCGTGCACTCCGGGTCCGGGCAGGCACAGCGGGCCCGGCCCTGCGGGTCCGGGGCCACACCCGGGAGTACCGGCCACTGCCATTCCGTCGCGAAGGTCAGGGCCGCGTCGATCGGCTCAGGCCTCCCGTCGTTCCGCCTGGACAGGAGCCTGCGTCGCCTTCCGAGGATCTCGCGCATGAGCGCTCGTTCCTTTCCGTTGCACCGCTGGCAACACCGTGGACCACATCACACCATGTGTCGATCACTGCACTGTGCGTACCTGTTGGCGCATCACACCCCTGCGCACGGCAGGGGGACCCCAGGGGTCGGTCGTCGGCCGCGTCCTCGGTGCGTCCACCGGAAGCACGGGCGCGGCGCGGGGGTGGCGAAGTCTGGCGTTTTGCTGTCGCGCGTGGTTCTCTCCGCCTCCGCCACGGGAGGATGGGGCTCGGCCGTCGGTGGTTATGACGTCCGGGTCCGGCGCCAGGTTCCGGGTGGCCCCCAACCACCCCTGGCCTTCATCGAGTACGTACCCATCACGACCGTTGTGACGCTCCGTGGAGCACCGCCAGTCGACCGCAGCGAGCCGTCACCCGAGGCAGTTTTAGGCCAACTTGGCAGTAAGGCAAGGGTTTCGAGAGAAAGCCACTTCAAACCCATGGACACCAGGAATCCCCGCAGGACAATGCTGGACATCCCCTCACGAGTGCGTGTACATGTGGAGACACTGCTAGCGGTGCAGAATGACATGGGGGTTTGCGATGCTTCTGAGCAATACGCACCGGTCTGAAGGCCGGACGCCATGAGCGCCCCCCATCCCCCGAAAGTGGCTGGAATCGATTCAACGGTTCCCACTCCCGCACACACTGTCGCGCCCGCACCGCCCGCCCCGGAGGCCGCCCACGCCCCGGAGACCACGCTTCCGGTCAGGAACGCCCCCGCCCCCGGCGGCCCCGACCCCGGCACGCTGCTCCAGGACCGGCTGGCCGGCTGGGTCTCGGATCTGACGACCCTCCACGAACTGACCGAACGCCTGTCCGCGACGAACGCGCTCGAACCCGCCCTGCAGGAACTGCTGAGCGCCGGCTGCGCCCTCGTGGGCGCCCGCCGCGGCCTGGTCGCCCTGGAACCCGGCGACGGACTGGGCCCCCGCACCACCGCCGGACTCGGTCTCGGCCGCGCCGATCTCGGCCACCTGGAGACCGTGCCCCGCGAGGCCCTCCCGCACGGCGCCTTCCTCGACGCGGGCCGGAGCGCCGGCGCGCACGACGGCATCGCCCACCCGGACCTCTTCGCCGAGGACGGCCTTGACCCCCGCCACCGCGAGGTGGCCGCCCGCCTCGGCTACGCCGCCAGCTACGCCCTGCCGCTGTCCACGGAGTCCGCCGGTCACCTCGGCGCCGTCGGCTGGCTCTACGACGAGCCCGCGGAACCGGACGAGCGCCGCCGCCACCTGGCCGGCCTGTACGTCCGCCACGCCTGCGAGCACCTGGCCCGGCTGCTGGAAGTGGAGCGCACACGCGCGCGCATGGCGACCATCACCGAGGAACTGCTCCCGTCCCGGCTGCCCCGGATGGCCGGTGTCCAGCTCGCCGCCCGCCACCGCACCTCCCCGCGCGGCGGCGGCGACTGGTACGACGCGCTGCCGCTGCCCGACGCCGCCCTGGGCCTGTCCGTCGGCTCCGTCACCGGCTCCGGGCCCAGCGCGGTGGCCGCCATGGGCCGGCTGCGCGCCTCCCTGCGGGCCTACGCCGTGATGGAGGGCGAGGACCCGGTCGCCGTGCTGTCCGACCTCGAACTGCTGCTGCGGCTGACCGAGCCCGCGCGCTCGGCCACCGCGCTGTTCGCCTACTGTGAACCGGCGCTGCGCCGCGTCACCCTGGCCGGCGCCGGACACAGCCCGCCGCTGCTGATCGGCGAACGGCGCACCGAGTTCGCCGAGACCTCCGTCTCCGCGCCGCTCGGCATGCTCGCCTGCTGGGAGGCGCCCAGCGTGGAGGTCCAGGCCGAGGCGGGCGACACCGTCCTGCTCTACACCGACGGGCTGCTGCACCGCACCGGCGACCCGATGGACCGCGCCTTCGCCCGGCTGCACGCGGCGGCCGCGAGCGTCCCGCGCGCGCTGCGACACGACCCCGAGGCGGTCGCCGACCACGTGCTGCGCACCGTCCTGCCGGACGGCCGGGACACGGCGGACAGCCCGGAGGACGTGGTCCTGCTGGCCGCCCGCTTCGACTGAGCCCCGTCGGCCGCCCGCTTCGGCGGGCCCCGGCTCGCGGCCGACCACCCGCCGTGACCGGCCGCGAGCCGTCTGGCATGACCGGCCATAACAGGTGTTCCGGCCCGGGTCCGCCCGCGGTGCGACCGTACGATGATGGAGGTCCCCGCTCGGCCACAAGCGGAGCGTCGCGGGCCCCGGGGGAGATCACATGGCGTATCGAGGAGGATCACGTGGCCGACGAGCTCAACCCGGCTGTCCCCGACGAGGCTGCTACCGCAGCGGGTCCGGAAGCCGAGGCCGAGGAGCCCATCAAGCAGCGGAAGAACGGCCTGTACCCGGGCGTCTCCGACGAGCTGGCCGAGAACATGAAGTCCGGGTGGGCCGACACGGAGATGCGTGACCTGCGGCCGGTCCCGCAGGCCGCCGAGACCGCGCGCCGCCGTGCCGCGCTCTCCGCGCGCTTCCCCGGCGAGCGTCTGGTCGTCCCCGCGGGCAACCTGAAGACCCGCTCGAACGACACGGAGTACGCCTTCCGCGCCTCCGTCGAGTACGCCTATCTCACCGGCAACCAGACCGAGGACGGCGTCCTCGTCCTGGAGCCCACCGCCGACGGGCACAAGGAGACGATCTACCTCCTGCCCCGCTCGGACCGCGAGAACGGCGAGTTCTGGCTGTCCGGCCAGGGCGAGCTGTGGGTGGGCCGCCGCCACTCGCTCACCGAGTCCGAGGCGCTGTACGGCATCCCGGCCGCCGACGTGCGCGAGCTGGCCGACCGGCTCCGCGAGGCCACCGGCCCGGTGCGGGTCGTGCGCGGCCACGACGCGGGCATCGAGGCCGCGCTGACCGACAAGGTCACCGCCGAGCGCGACGAGGAGCTGCGCGTCTTCCTCTCCGAGGCGCGGCTGGTCAAGGACGAGTTCGAGATCGGCGAGCTGCAGAAGGCCGTCGACTCCACGGTCCGCGGCTTCGAGGACGTCGTGAAGGTCCTCGACAAGGCCGAGGCGACGAGCGAGCGCTACATCGAGGGCACGTTCTTCCTCCGCGCGCGGGTCGAGGGCAACGACATCGGCTACGGCTCCATCTGCGCGGCCGGCCCGCACGCCTGCACGCTGCACTGGGTGCGCAACGACGGCCCGGTGCGCTCCGGCGACCTGCTCCTGCTGGACGCCGGTGTGGAGACGCACACGCTGTACACCGCCGACGTCACGCGCACGCTGCCCGTCAACGGCACGTACAGCGAGATCCAGAAGAAGATCTACGACGCCGTGTACGAGGCCCAGGAGGCCGGCATCGCGGCGGTGCGGCCGGGCGCCAAGTACCGGGACTTCCACGACGCCGCCCAGCACGTGCTCGCCGAGCGGCTCGTCGAGTGGGGTCTGGTCGAGGGCCCGGTCGAGCGTGTCCTGGAGCTGGGCCTGCAGCGCCGCTGGACGCTGCACGGCACGGGTCACATGCTCGGCATGGACGTCCACGACTGCGCCGCCGCGCGCACCGAGACGTACGTCGAGGGCACCCTGGAGCCGGGCATGGTCCTCACGGTCGAGCCGGGCCTGTACTTCCAGGCCGACGACCTGACCGTCCCGGAGGAGTACCGGGGCATCGGCGTCCGCATCGAGGACGACATCCTCGTCACCGAGGACGGCAACCGGAACCTCTCGGCGGGCCTGCCGCGCCGCTCCGACGAGGTCGAGGCGTGGATGGCGTCCCTGAAGGGCTGATCGCGCTCACGAGCCGCACCGAGGGCCGGGCACCCGCGCGGGTGCCCGGCCCTCGGCCGTGCGGAAGGCCCACGGCCGCACCGGCCGCGATCACGCCGTGAGCAGGGAGGGGTCCTTCTTCCACTTGAGGATCTTGTCGAAGCTGACCACGGTCCCGCCCCGGCCGGGTTTGCCGCCGATGTGCACGTGGTCGGCGAGCTCCCTGATCAGACAGAGCCCGCGGCCGTGCTCCGCGTCGGAGCGCACGGGCCTCACGTCCTGGAACGGGGTGAAGCCGGGCCCGGAATCGGCCACTTCGATCCGGCACTTCTCGCCGTCGAGGTAGGCGGTCACCCGGTACGCCTCCGAGCAGCCCGCGTGCGTGCCGTCCCCGCCGTGCTCGACGGCGTTCGCGCAGGCCTCGCTGAGGGCCACGGACAGGTCGTAGGAGACGTCCGGGTCGACGCCCGCGGTCTCCATGGTGCCGATGAACAGACGGCGGGCGAGCGGGACGCTAGCGGCCTCGCGGCGCAGATGGAGTGACCACCAGATGCTCATGCTCCAGCCTCCCGGCCGCGGCTCGACATACCGTTACGTATTGCCGCGCGTGCCCGGCCGTAAGCACGCAGTTCTCATGACGCCGCCCGTACGGACGGCGCGCCGCGTACGGGGACTATGTACGGAAGATCGGGTTCCGACGGAAGGGGATCTTCCGGTCACTCCGGCGGCGTCGGCACGGTGACCGAATCGGGCGACCTGCCGCGGGGCGCGGGCGGGTCGAGTGCGATGATGACCCCGCCATGACTGCCCCCCACCCCCGCACGGCACGCCACGGAGCCGGGCTCCGGATGCTACGGGCCGCGGTGTTCGCCGCGGTCTGCGTCGTGCTGGCCGCGGCCGGGCACACCATGGCCTCCTGCGCGTCCGTGCCCCTGTGGACGCTCGGCGCGGGATTCGCGGGCTCCCTGCTGCTCGTGGCACCGCTCGCCGGGCGCGTCCGCTCGCTGCCCGGCATCGCCGCACTCCTCGCGCTCGGCCAGACCGTGCTGCACACGCTGTTCGGACTGGGCCAGCACGGGACCGCGGGCACGATGTCCATGGGCCCGATGACCACGCCGGACAGCGACGGCGTGCTCGTCGAACGGGCCGCCCGGCTGCTGTGCGGGTCCAGCGCGTCGGCGCTCACCCCCGGGCACGCCTACCGGCTCCTGCTCGACGCGCATCTCATCGACTCCTCGGGCCGGCCCGTGGGCGCCATGCCGGCCATGCACCACATGGCCGCCGGCTCCGGCGGCTCGCCCGCGTCGCTGCTGCCCTCCCTGCCGATGGTCCTCGGCCACGTCCTCGCGGCCGTCGCCGCCGGCTGGCTGCTGCGCCGGGGCGACCTGGCCGTGCTCCGGCTGATCGAGCTGTCGGCGCACGGAGTCACCGAGGGGGCGCTCGTGCGTTCCCTGCGCGCGGCGCTCGCGCTGACCCGCGCCCTGTGCGCCGGGCTGCTGCCCGCGGCCGAGCCGCGCCCGCGCACCCGGCGGGCCGCCCGCGACGAACCGCCCGCCCCGCACACCACCGCACTCCAGCACACGGTGATCCGGCGCGGCCCGCCCGCCGCCGCCTTCCTCCTCTCCGCCTGACACGACGCGAGCGCCACCGCACCGGAAGCCGGAAACGGACGAGCCGGACGGGAGGGGCCGCCGTCGTGCGGCACACGCGCGCGCGATCACCCGGTGGCACAGCGAACGGCACCGCCACGCGCACGCGTACTCCCGATCACCACCGGAAATCGACCCAAGTGGAGTGCTCCCTGCCATGAAGGCTTCTCGTATCGCCGCCGCCACCGCCGTCGCGGGCACGGCCGTCCTCGCCCTGTCCGGCACCGCCTTCGCGCACGTCAGCGTGCAGCCCGAAGGAACCGCGGCCAAGGGCGGCTACGCGGTCATCGACTTCAAGGTCCCGAACGAGCGCGACGACTCCTCGACCACCAAGCTCGAGGTGAACTTCCCCACCGACCACCCGCTGGCCTCGGTCATGCCCCAGCCGCTGCCCGGCTGGAGCGTGAAGGTCACCAAGTCCAAGCTCGACAAGCCGCTGACGATGCACGGCGAGAAGATCGACGAGGCCGTCACCAAGGTCACCTGGACCGCCGACGGCAAGGGCGTCGAGCCGGGCTACTTCCAGAAGTTCCCGCTCTCCGTCGGCGCCCTGCCCGAGGACACCGACCAGCTCGTCTTCAAGGCGATCCAGACGTACTCCGACAAGGAGGTCGTGCGCTGGATCGAGGTGCCGCAGGAGGGCCAGGACGAGCCCGAGAACCCGGCCCCGGTGCTGGAGCTGTCCGCCGCCACCGACGACCACCACGGGGCCTCGGCCGCCGCGGACAAGACCGACGCCAAGGCCGAGGCCGACGGCAAGTCCAGGCAGACCGCAGCCGGCGAGGACCCGAAGGGCGGCAGCGACACCACCGCGCGCGTGCTCGGCGTGGCCGGCATCGTCCTCGGAGCCGCCGGTGTGGCCTACGGCGTCCTCGCGGGCCGCCGCCGGGCCGCCTGATCACCGTTCCGCACACGCGCCGGGGGTCGTGCGACCCTTTCGTACGACCCCCGGTGCGCGCCGGATTCTTCACATCTGGGAAATTTTTCTATGCGCAAGAAGACGTTCGCCGCGGCCGCGCTGCTCGCCGCCGCCACCGTGACCCTCTCCGCCTGCGGCAACGGCGACGACGCCAAGTCGCCGGTCTCCGTGGTCTCCGAGGAGTCCGACTCGGGCAAGGCCGCGACCATCCTCGACCAGCCCTTCGAGAAGCCGGACCTGGTCCTGACCGACACGCACGGCAAGAAGTACGACCTGCGTGCCGAGACCAAGGGCCACCCGACCCTGGTCTACTTCGGCTACACCCACTGCCCCGACATCTGCCCGACGACCATGAGCAACATCGCCGTCGCCAAGAAGGCGCTGCCCAAGGCCGAGCAGAACGATCTCAGGGTCGTCTTCGTCACCACCGACCCCGGCCGCGACACGCCCGCCGAGCTGGGCAAGTGGCTCAAGGGCATCGACCCGCAGTTCACCGGCCTGACCGGCGACTTCGCCACCATCCAGGCCGGCGCCCGCTCGCTGGGCATCTCCATCGAGCCGACGACGAAGGACAAGGACGGCAAGGTCGTCTCGGTGCACGGCACCCAGGTCATCGCGTTCTCGCCGAAGACCGACGGCGGCTACGTCCTCTACGGCGAGGACACCACCGTCGACGACTACACCAAGGACCTGCCCAAGCTCGTCCGGGGAGCCAAGCCGTGAGGCGTGCCGTCCTGCCCGCGGCCGCCCTCGCCGGCGCCCTCGCGCTCACGGGCTGCGGATCCGGCGCCGGCACGGGAGCGGACGCCGGCCGGGACGCCTCGAAGGCGGAGCTGTCCGTGAGCTCGGCGTACATGCCCCAGCCGGTCTCCCCGGACATGGCCGCCGGGTTCCTGACCCTCACCAACCGGGGCGGCGGGAAGGACGCGCTGACCTCGGTCAGCAGCGACGTCGCCGGCAAGGTCACCATGCACAGCACCGTCGGCGGAGCCATGCGGGAGAAGACCTCCTTCGCGATACCCGCCCACGGCCGGCTGGTCTTCAGAAGCGGCGCCAACCACCTGATGTTCGAGGAGCTGAAGCGCTCCCCGAAGCAGGGCCAGCACGTGACCCTGAAGCTCACCTTCGCCGAGTCCGGGCCCCTCACCGTCGAGATGCCGGTGAAGTCCGCCACGTACAACCCGTCGACCGGACACTGAGGGAGGGACCACCTTGACGCGGACCATCACCCCCCGCCTGCGCACCCTGGTGCTGCTGCTCATCGCCGTCACCGGCGCGCTGCTCGCGGGCGCCGGCCCGGCCTCCGCGCACGCCGCGCTGACCGGCAGCGACCCCGCGCAGGGGGTGGTGGTCGCCAAGGCGCCCACCCAGGTGTCGCTCACCTTCTCCGAGAAGGTGGCCATGAGCGACGACTCCCTGCAGGTGCTCGACCCCAGGGGCAGGAAGGTGCAGGCCGGCCCGCCGGTCAACGTGAGCGGCACCACGTACGCCGTGAAGCTCAAGGGCGGCCTGGCCAAGGGCACCTACACGGTCGGCTACCAGGTCGTCTCGGCCGACAGCCACCCGGTCGCCGGCGCCTACACCTTCTCCATCGGGGCGCCCTCGCAGACGGTCGTCTCCGGCGTCGCGACGGCGGCGGGCGACTCGGCCGTCGGCCGGCTCTACTCCGTCGGGCGGTACGTCTCCTACGCCGGCTTCATCGTGCTGGCGGGCGGCGCCGCCTTCGTGCTGGCCTGCTGGCAGCGCGGCTCGGGCGTGCGGCCCCTGCAGCGGCTGGTCGTCGGCGGCTGGCTGGCGCTCACCGCCTCCACCCTGTGGCTGCTGCTGCTGCGCGGCTCCTACACCTCCTCGGGGAAGTTCGGCGACGTCCTCGACCTGAACCTGCTCGGCCAGGTGCTGCAGACCAAGACCGGCGCGGCGCTGGTCTCGCGGCTGCTGCTGCTCGCCGCCGCCGCGCTGTTCATCGCCGTCCTCTTCGGCGCCTACGACCGGCGCGAGGAGGAGGTGGAGAAGCGCGACCTGACCTTCGGGCTGGCCGTCGGCGGGGTGGTCGTGGCCGCCGGGCTCGCGGCGAGCTGGGCCATGGCCGAGCACGCCTCCACCGGGCTCCAGCCGGGTCTCGCCATGCCCGTCGACGTACTGCACCTGCTGGCCGTCGCCGCCTGGCTCGGCGGACTCACCGCCCTGCTCGTCGCCCTGTACCGGGCACCCGCGGACATCCCGGTCGAGGCCGCCGCCGTCCACCGCTTCTCCCAGCTCGCCTTCGCCTCCGTCCTCACCCTGGTCGCCACCGGCGCCTACCAGTCCTGGCGCCAGCTCGGCTCCTGGTCGGCGTTCACCGAGACCCGGTACGGACAGCTGCTGCTGGTCAAGATCGCGCTGGTGGCGCTGCTGGTCGGCATCGCCTGGATCTCGCGGCGGTGGACGGGCCGGCTCGCGGACCCGGCCGCCGAGGCCGGACGGCCGGAAGAGCCCGAGAGGGAACCCGTCTCCGCACCGGCGTCCGCCGGCCAGGACTCCGTCTCAGCACCGGCGTCCGCCGGCCAGGACTCCGTCTCCGCACCGGCGTCCGCCGGCCAGGAGGCCGCCCCCGGTGCCGTTACCGGTGGCGCCCCCGGTGACGGTGAACGCGCCGTCCAGCTCGCCCGGCAGCGGGCCGCGGTGGACGCCGCCCGGCAAAAGCGGCTGCGGGACGCCGACCCGAACCGCTTCGGGCTGCGCCGCTCGGTGCTCGCCGAGGCCGGCGTCGCGGTCGTGCTGCTCGCGGTCACCACCTGGCTGACCCAGACCGAGCCGGGCCGCACCGAACTGGAGGCCAAGGCGGCCTCCTCGTCCTCCAGCTCCTCGTCGTCGTCCTCGTCCGGCGCGCTGACCCTGGACATGCCCTTCGACACCGGCGGCACGGACGGCAAGGGCCTCGTCCGGATCGACTTCGACCCCGCACGGGTGGGCGGCAACGAGATGCACGTCTACGTCCAGCGGCCCAACGGACGCGCCTTCGACGTCCCCGAGGTGAAGGTCGCCCTCACCCTCGCGGCGAAGAGCATCGGACCGCTCCCGGTCACCCCGGACCACATCACCACCGGCCACTGGGCCGCGAGCGGAGTGCAGATCCCCATGGCGGGCGACTGGAAGGTCGCCGTGACCGTGCGGACCTCCGACATCGACCAGGCCACCGTCTCCAAGAACGCGCAGATCGGCTGAACCGCACCATGCCCGACCAGACCACTTCCGAGACCCGTGCCCCCGGCTCCCCGGCACACGAGCCCGGTAACCGCGGCGGCAGCGCCGGAGGCGCCCGGGAAGTCTCCCGGCGCGCGCTGCTCGGCACCGCCGGTGCCACCGGGCTGGCGCTCGGCGCGGCCGGCGCGGCCGTGGGATACGCCTCCGCGCCCGCCGGGGCCGCTCCGCTGACCTCGGTGGGCGCCGGCCGGGCGATGTTTCACGGGAAACATCAGCCCGGCATCACCGAGGGACTCCAGGCCCGCGGCCACCTCGTCGCCTTCGACCTGGCGGCGGGGGCGGGCCGCAAGGAGGCCGCGGCCCTGCTGCGCCGCTGGTCGGCGACGGCCGGACGGCTGATGGCGGGCGAGGCGGCTCCGCACGGCGACACCGGTGTGGCCAGGGACGCGGGCCCGTCCTCGCTGACGGTCACCTTCGGCTTCGGCCACAGTTTCTTCGAGCGGACCGGCCTGGAGAAGCAGCGGCCGACGGCGCTCGATCCGCTGCCCGACTTCTCCTCGGACCGGCTCGACAGGGCACGCAGCGACGGCGACCTGTGGGTGCAGATCGGCGCCGACGACGCGCTGGTGGCCTTCCACGCCCTGCGCGCGATCCAGAAGGACGCCGGGCACGCGGCCCGCGTCCGCTGGCAGATGAACGGCTTCAACCGCACCCCGGGCGCCACCGCCCACCCCATGACGGCCCGCAATCTCATGGGCCAGATCGACGGCACCCGCAACCCCAAGCCCGCCGACGCCGACTTCGACCGGCGGATCTTCGTGCCCGCCTCGGCCGAGCCCGCGTGGATGGCGAACGGCTCCTACGCCGTCGTACGCCGCATCCGCATGCTCCTCGACGACTGGGAGGCGCTGTCGCTCTCCGCCCAGGAAGCGGTCATCGGGCGCCGCAAGGACACCGGGGCGCCGCTGTCGGGCGGTGACGAGACGACGCCGATGGACCTGGAGAAGACCGACGCCAAGGGCGAACCGGCCGTGCCCATCAACGCCCACGCCCGGATCACCCGCCCGGACCGCAACGGCGGCGCGGCGATGCTGCGGCGCCCGTTCTCGTACCACGACGGCATCGACCAGGACGGGACGCCGGACGCCGGGCTGCTCTTCATCTGCTGGCAGGCGGACCCGCTGCGCGGCTTCGTACCGGTCCAGCGCAAGCTCGACCGGGGCGACGCCCTGTCGAGGTTCATCCGGCACGAGGCCAGCGGCCTGTTCGCGGTGCCCGGCGGAGCGGCCGAGGGAGAGTACGTGGGCCAGCGGCTCCTCGAGGGGTGAATCCGGCTGGAGAACCACCCGCCCGGGGTTTCAAACCACTCGGTCGGGTGGCCTCCATGAGACACGGAAGCCGCCCGCCCCGGCGGCCATTAGGGTGAGGACATGCCAGCGAGCTATGCGTATCTCGGTCCCGAAGGCACCTTCACCGAAGTCGCCCTGCGCACGCTCCCGGAGGCGGCCACCCGGGAGCTGGTGCCGTACGTGTCGGTGCAGTCGGCGCTGGACGCGGTCCGGGCCGGCGAGGCCGAGGCCGCGTTCGTGCCGATCGAGAACTCCGTCGAGGGCGGCATCACCACCACCCTGGACGAGCTGGTCGCCGGCGAGCCGCTGACGATCTACCGCGAGGTGCTGCTGTCGATCACCTTCGCACTGCTGGTCCGGCCGGGCACCCGGCTGTCGGACATCAAGACGGTCTCCGCGCACCCCGCGGCCCAGCCGCAGGTGCGCAACTGGCTCAGGAGGAACCTGCCGGACGTCCACTGGGAGTCGGCCGCCTCGAACGCGGACGCCGCGCGGCTGGTCCAGGAGGGCCGGTACGACGCCGCCTTCGCGGGCGAGTTCGCCGCCGCCCGGTACGGCCTCGAAGCCCTGGAGACCGGCATCCACGACGCGGAGAACGCGCAGACCCGCTTCGTGCTGGTCGGCCGCCCGGCCCGGCCCGCGGCGCCGACCGGAGCGGACAAGACCTCGGTGGTGCTGTGGCAGCGGGACGACCACCCCGGTGGGCTGCGCGATCTGCTCGGCGAGTTCGCCACCCGGGGCATCAACCTCATGCTGCTGCAGTCCCGGCCGACCGGTGCGGGAATCGGCAATTACTGCTTCTGCGTGGACGCCGAGGGGCACATCTCCGACCGGCGCATGGCCGAGGCGCTGATGGGCCTCAAGCGGATCTGCCTCCAGGTCCGGTTCCTCGGCTCCTATCCGCGCGCCGACATCACGCCCGCCGAGGCCCGGGCCACTTCGCCGGGGACCTCGGACGAGGAGTTCATGGCCGCCGCCGACTGGGTGGCGCGCTGCCAGGACGGCCGGTTCTGAGGCGGCCGTAGACTGCTTCCGGTCAGTCCTACCTGCATATCTTCGTTATCCACAGAAGTTATCCACAGGTCCGCTTCTCGACCTGGGGACAAGTCGACAAGGGCGGGCGGTCCCATCGACAAATCGCCCCGGAAGTCCCCCTTGCGACCACCGCCCGGCACGTCACCCTTCGTCCACCCGTTTCCTTTGGTTCATCTTTTGGGGCGACCCCTTTCCACCCGAAAGCAGGTGTCATCCCTGCTTGGGCCAGGAATTCCTCCACCTGGCCGAAACTTCCGGAGTGATCAATTCCGGAATCCACAGACTTTCCGCACAGCCTGTGGATAACTTCCCCCACAGAGCGGATCGCTGTGGACAACGGCCTGCGGACGGGCTCTCCAAGTCCCGCCCTCCACAAGGAAATCCGGTCAACCGAGAATCCGCCGTCTGCCTCGTTCCAGGGAGTGGGACATTCTTTCTTGACCTCTTCCACCACATTGCGCAATTGCCCCGAAACGGCACGTAAGGCGCGAGTCGCGATAGTGAGTCGTGACCTGCGAGCTCGCACCGGTAGCCTTGCTCGCGTGATTGACCTTCGCCTGCTCCGTGAGGACCCCGACCGTGTGCGCGCGTCCCAGCGCGCCCGTGGAGAGGACGTCGCGCTCGTCGACTCCCTCCTGTCCGCCGACGAGCGGCGCAGGTCCTCCGGCGTCCGCTTCGACGAGCTGCGCGCCGAGCAGAAGTCGCTCGGCAAGCTGATCCCCAAGGCCACCCCGGAGGAGAAGGCCGAGCTGCTGGCCCGCGCCGAGCAGCTCAAGGCCGACGTCAAGGCCGCCGACGCCGAGCGCGACGAGGCCGACGCCGAGACCCAGCGGCTGCTGCAGCGGCTCGGCAACCTCGTCCACCCCGACGTGCCCGTCGGCGGCGAGGAGGACTTCGTCACGCTGGAGACGCACGGCACCATCCGGGACTTCGGCGCTGAGGGCTTCGAGCCCAGGGACCACCTGGAGCTCGGCCAGGTGCTCGGCGCGATCGACGTCGAGCGCGGCGCCAAGGTCTCCGGCTCCCGCTTCTACTTCCTCACCGGTGTCGGCGCCCTGCTGGAGCTGGCCCTGGTGAACGCGGCCATCGCCCAGGCCACCGCGGCCGGGTTCACCCCGATGCTGACCCCGGCGCTGGTGCGTCCGCAGTCCATGGCGGGCACCGGCTTCCTCGGCCAGGCGGCCCAGGACGTCTACCACCTCGACAAGGACGACCTGTACCTGGTCGGCACCTCCGAGGTCCCGCTCGCGGCCTACCACATGGACGAGATCATCGACGCCGACCGGCTGCCGCTGCGGTACGCGGGCTTCTCGCCCTGCTTCCGCCGCGAGGCCGGCTCGCACGGCAAGGACACGCGGGGCATCTTCCGCGTGCACCAGTTCGACAAGGTCGAGATGTTCTCCTACGTCACCCCCGAGGACTCCCAGGCGGAGCACAAGCGGCTGCTGGAGTGGGAGAAGCAGTGGCTGACCTCGCTGGAGCTGCCGTTCCGCGTCATCGACGTCGCCTCCGCCGACCTCGGCGCCTCGGCCTCGCGTAAGTACGACTGCGAGGCCTGGATCCCGACGCAGGGCAAGTACCGCGAGCTGACCTCGACCTCGGACTGCACCGAGTTCCAGTCCCGCCGCCTGTCGATCCGCATGCGCGACGGCAAGCAGGTCCGCCCGCTGGCCACCCTCAACGGCACCCTGTGCGCCGTGCCGCGCACGATCGTGGCGATCCTCGAGAACCACCAGCAGGCCGACGGCTCCGTGCGGGTCCCCGAAGTGCTGCGCCCGTACCTGGGCGGCCGGGAGGTCCTGGAGCCGGTCGCCAAGTGAGCGCCGGATTCCCGTACCGACTGATCGCGACCGACCTCGACGGAACGCTTCTGCGTTCCGACGAGTCGATCTCGCGGCGCACCCGTGACGCGCTCGCCGCGGCCACCGCGGCGGGCGCGGCCCACATCGTCGTCACCGGCCGCGCGGTCCCCTGGACCCGCCACATCCTGGACGACCTCGGCTACGACGGTCTCGCCGTCTGCGGCCAGGGCGCCCAGGTGTACGACGCCGGCACGCACCGCCTGCTGACCTCGGTCACCCTGGACCGGCAGCTCGCGGGCGTGGCCCTGGCCAAGCTCGAGGCCGAGGTGGGTCCGCTGTACCTGGCGGCGAGCCGGGACGGCCTGGACGGCGAGGTGCTGGTGGGCCCGGGGTACGCGGTCACGGGCAACCTCCCCGCCACCCCGTTCACGGACGCGGCCGACCTGTGGTCCGCGCCGCTGAACAAGGTCTACATACAGCACCCGACGCTCGGCGACGACGAGCTGGCGGACGTGGCCCGGCGCGTGGCCGGCGGTTTCGTCACGGTGGCCATGGCGGGCGCGGGCATCGTGGAACTGCTGCCGCTCGGCCTGTCCAAGGCCACGGGCCTCTCCCTGGCCGCCCGCCGCCTGGGTCTGAAGGCGGCCGACACCATCGCCTTCGGCGACATGCCCAACGACATACCGATGTTCGCCTGGGCCGCCCACGGCGTGGCCATGGCCAACGCCCACGAGGAACTGAGGGCGGTGGCGAACGAGGTCACCGCCTCCAACGAGGAGGACGGCATCGCGACGGTCCTGGAGCGGTTGCTGCCGTAGTCCGCTCCTCAAGATCCGCCCGGGTCCCGGTGACGACGTCCGGCGGAGGATGCACGGATCGAACGTGCGCGGGCTTGCGCCCGACCATGGCTCAGCGAGCCAGTGCCTTGCCACTCGGCCAATCCTCCGGGTGGGCGGCCCACGCGAGAGCGACATCGCGTGCTCGAAGCGGCCGCCCCGGGCAGCTGACATGAGCTCCACGGAGTCGTGGCGATCACTCCGGAGCCCGCCTCGGACTGCCCTGACGGGAGCTGGACGTACTGTCGTGCATGGACAGCGCCCGGCTCCTCTCCCGGTCCGTGCCGCCGGGTCCGTCCCGGCGGATGGGGCACGACCACTGTGCCCCGGCCGGGATCCGGACGCCACCGAATAAACCGGGCACGGGCTATGCGGCGTCCGGGGCTACCGGCGGCGCCACCTGCGCCGGCGCGCCTTGCTGAAGAACCATCCCGCGGGCGGCTCGTCCGACCGCCAGGGCTGCGGCTCGGGGGACTCGGCGCGCCAGCGGGCGGCCAGCATCCGGGCCCGCGCCGACGGCTCGGAGGTCTCCGCGGCCCGCACGAACGCCTCGTCCAGGACGGTCTCGTCCCAGTCGTCGCCGCCGGTCCGCCCGGCTCCGCCGTCCTCCGGTGTCCGCTCAGCCATCCGGTCCTCCCAGCCGTGCTCCCGCTGCGTCCAGTGTGCTCCGGCGGAGGTGAGGGCCCCGTCAAGGACTGCCGGGGCCCTGACCGGCCTACTCCTCGCCCGCCAGCTTCAGCGCCCGCAGCTTCTGGCCGGCGTACCAGGTGGCCAGGACGGTGACGACGACGAGCAGCACCGTGGCCGTCGTCAGCCCGACGTCGGAGGTCACCAGGTCCCCGCCCGCGAGCTTCTGGGCGACGGCGAGCGACCACTGCTGGACGCTCAGCGTGCGCGCGCCCGGCACCAGGGAGCCGAACAGCGCCTCCCAGACCAGCGCGTACACGAGCCCGAGGACCACCGCGTGCCGGGAGACCGTGCCCAGCAGCAGGAACAGCGCCGAGTAGGCGATGGAGGAGACCAGCGCGGCCACCGTGTAGGCGACGGCGATCTGCTGGCCGTTGCCGTTCAGGATCAGGCCCGCGATCATGGTCGGCACCGCGGAGAACACCATGGTGACCGCGATGGCGACGATCAGCTTCGTCAGGATGATCGTCGGCCGCTTCAGCGGCTTGGACAGCAGGTACACCACGGAGCCGTCGTCGATCTCCGGGCCGATCGCGCCCGTGCCCGCGATGACTCCGATGATCGGCACCATGGTGGCGAGCGCGAAGCCGCCCAGGACGTCCGCGGCCGTCTGGTCGTCGGCGCCGGTCAGGGCGCGAACCGCCACGGAGATCACGATCAGCAGCAGCGGCAGCGCGCCGAGGATGAGGGCCCGGCGGCGGCCGAGCAGGGCCCGGTAGGTGAGCCGGGCGACGGTGGGGTCGTACATCATGGGCCTCCTACGCCGCGACCAGGTACGAGAAGACGGACTCCAGGGACTCGTCCGAAGGCGAGACCGTGAGCAGCCGGATGCCGTGGTCCCTGGCGACCTTCGGCAGCAGCGCGGTGAAGCGGCCGAAGTCGACGGCCTGGACGCGCAGCGCGCCCTCGGCCACGTCGACCTCGATGCCGGCCGTCGACGGGTCGGCGATCAGCGCGGCCGCGAGGGCACGGTCGTCGCTGGAGCGCACCAGGTAGCGGTGCGGCCGGTCGGTCATCAGGCGGCGGATCCGGCGGAAGTCGCCGCTGGCGGCGTGGCGTCCGGCGACGACCACCTCGATGTGCCGGGCGAGCTGCTCGACCTCCTCGAGGATGTGCGAGGAGAACAGCACCGTGCGGCCCTCGTCGCCCATCCGCCGCAGCAGTTCCATGAGCTGCATGCGCTGGCGCGGGTCCATGCCGTTGAACGGCTCGTCGAGCAGCAGCAGGGAGGGGTCGTGGACCAGCGCGGAGGCCATCTTCACCCGCTGGCGCATGCCCTTGGAGTACGTGGAGATCTTCCGGTCCTGCGCGTACTCCATCTCGACCGTGGCGAGCGCGCGCTGGGCGGCCTTCGCGCCGAGTCCGTGCAGCTCGGCGTTGGCGACGACGAACTCGCGGCCGGTGAGGAAGTCGTACATCGCCTCCCGCTCGGGGACGACGCCGATGTGCTGGTAGATGGCCTCGTTGCGCCACACCGGCTGCCCGTCGAGGGTGACCGAGCCGGTGGAGGGTGCGAGGAAGCCGCCCATCATGTTGATGAGGGTGGACTTCCCGGCGCCGTTCGGACCGAGCAGACCCGTGACGCCGGGGCCGATGGTCATGGTGATGTCGTTGACGGCGACCACGTTGCCGAACCAGCGGGAGACGTGGTCGATGTTCAGGGTCGTCACAGTCCGACCTTCCGGTAGCGGCGGATCAGCAGGCCGTAGCACGCGGCGACCACGCCCAGGAGGACCAGGACGTACACCGCGCCCTCGCCGCTGGAGGGGCCGGTCCCGCCGGGGAAGCCGGAGCCGCCGCCGAGGAACGCGGACTGGACCCCGTCGATCAGGGTGACCGGCGAGAACAGGCCGATCCACGGCACGGCGCCGGTGTTGCCCTGGACGTCGGCGATGGCCTGGAGCGTGGAGACGGCGCCGTAGGAGATGGTCAGCACGGCGATCACGGCGGCGATGCCGAAGCCGCGGCGCGGGGTGACGGCGGCGATGACCAGGCCGATGCCGGCGAACAGCACCGACAGCAGGGCCACGGACACCAGTCCCTGGGCGAACTCCTCGGTCTGATGGGCGAAGCCCATCTTGGCCAGCAGCGCGCCCGCGTACATCACCACGAGGGGCGCGCCGGTGAGAACGAACAGGGCCGAGGCGAGCGCGGCGAACTTCGCCCGCACGTAGTCCGCGGTCTCGATGGGCCGCGAGAAGTACAGCGGCACGGTCTTGAAGCGCAGGTCGCGCGAGACGGACTGGGGCGCCTGCGAGGCGACGTACAGGCTGATCACGGCCTGCATGACGATCGCCCAGCGGGTGTAGGCGTGGGCGAGCGGGAAATCGTGTGCCTTGGTGGTCACCGCGACGGCCACCATGATGGCCGCGGGCACG
Organism: Streptomyces sp. 1-11; assembly: GCF_007176755.1. GTDB lineage: Bacteria > Actinomycetota > Actinomycetes > Streptomycetales > Streptomycetaceae > Streptomyces. Next base: position 490,621 of record NZ_BJTV01000003.1, on the reverse strand, counting down.
CACATCACCACGAACAGCAGCATCGGCAGCACCTTGGACTTCACCGAGCGGCCGAGGCCGTAGGCGCCGCGCAGGGACTGCGAGTACAGCGAGCGCACGGCGTAGCCGCGGCCGAGGCGGGGCCCGTCGTAGCCGCGGTAGCCGATGTCGTGGATGCGGGACTGGTCGCCGCCGGCGGTCACCGGCGCGGGCTGCTCAACCGCCATGGCCGACGGCCTCCTTCTGCTGCTCGTCGCTGCTGGTGAACACCTCGGAGATGTGATGCCGGCGCTGTTCCATGCGCACCAGGCCGAGACCGAGGTCGGCGACGACGTCGCGCACCAGGTCGTACGTCTCCTCGCCGGCGGCGGTCAGCAGCAGGATGCGTCCGGCGCCGGGCAGGCCGCCGCCCTCGTCGTGGGTGTCCACCCCGCGCGCGGAGAGCGCCTCGCGGACCGCGCGGGTGCCGTCCGGGTGGCTGTCGCTGTCGGTGACCTCGATCGCGAGGGTGGTCGTGGTCTGGGTGAAGTCCGTGGTGGAGCTGGAGCGCAGCAGTCTGCCGCCGTCGACGACGACGACGTGGTCGCAGGTGCGTTCCAGCTCGCCCAGCAGGTGCGAGGTGACCAGGACGGAGATGCCGAAGTCGGTGTGGATCCGGCGGATCAGGCCGAGCATGTCGTCCCGGCCGACCGGGTCGAGGCCGTTGGTCGGCTCGTCCAGGAAGACGAGCTGCGGGTCGTGCACCAGCGCCTGGGCCAGCTTCACCCGCTGCTTCATGCCGGTGGAGTAGCCGCCGATGGGGCGGTAGCGCTCCTCGTACAGGCCGACGTGGCGCAGCGTGTCCGCTGTGCGCTCACGCGCCGCGGTGGGCGGCAGCCCGGACATGCGCGCCATGTGCACGACGAACTCGGTGGCCGAGACGTCGGGCGGCAGGCAGTCGTGCTCCGGCATGTAGCCCACGCGCTCGCGGATGGCGGCGCCCTCGGTGGCCACGTCGAGGCCGAGCACCGCGGCTCGGCCCTCGCTGGCCGGGGACAGACCCAGCAGGATCTTGATCAGGGTGGACTTGCCGGCGCCGTTGGCTCCGACGAGTCCGGTCACACCGGGCCCGATGTCCACGGACAGCCGGTCGAGCGCGGTCACCCGGGGGAACCGCTTGCTCAGGCTTTCGGTCGCGATCACAGTCACGCTTAGAACGTAGTGACGCGGGCCACGCCGGTCGTCAGACCTCAGAGCCGTCTTGACATCAGACTCGAGTAGGACAGAACCCCGAGCCACCCCCTGCCCCGGACCTACCCGGCGGCCGCGCGCAGGCCGTCGTCCACAGGTCTTGATCCACCCTATTGACGCCACCTCTAACAACTGTCACATTCACCAATGTCAAGTTACGGACACGTACCGCAGTCGACGGACGGGACGGCATGGCGACGGCAGTGAGCAACGAACTCTCCGCGGAGCTGCGGGGATTCAGGCGGGTGCAGCGCCCCGCCTACGAGTGCGCGGAAGCGGTCGCGGCGCGTCTGGAGCCGGGCGTCACCGAGCGTGACGCGGCCCGGATGCAGCGCGAGTGGCTGCGCCGGCGCGGCGTGCGGGACTGGTTCCACCTGCCCTTCGCCTGGTTCGGCGACCGCACGGCGTTCACCGGCTTCCGCCTGCCGCTGCAGTTCTTCCCCACCGGCCGCCGGCTGGAGCCCGGGATGCCGTTCATCCTGGACATGGCCCCGGTGTACGAGGGGTGCACGGCGGACATCGGCTATTCGGGCTCGCTCGGCGTCAACCCGGTGCAGGACCGGCTGATGGCGGACCTGGAGGCGCACCGCGAGCTGATCCTGCGGGAGGTGCGCGAGCGGCGCCCGCTGCGCGAGATCTACCAGGACGTGGACCGCCTCATGGTCCGCCAGGGCTACGCCAACCGGCACCGCGCGTACCCCTTCGGGGTGATCGCCCACAAGGTGGACCGGGTGCGGGCCCGCCGCTTCTCGCCGCACCTGTTCGGGTTCGGCGCGCAGTCCCTCAAGGGGCTCGCCGCCGACGCCCTGCACGGCCACCGCGAGGGCTGGTCGCCCCTGTGGTCGCCGTACCGCTTCTCCGACCACCCGCCGCAGCCGGGGCTGTGGGCGGTCGAACCCCACCTCGGGTTCCGGGGTACCGGCGCGAAGTTCGAGGAGATCCTGGTGGTCACCGACTCCCGGGACCCCGCGCAGAGCGCCTTCTGGCTGGACGACGATCTGCCGCACGTGCGGCGCTGGGCGGAGGCGAAGTGACACTGGAAGGGGCGCGTGAGCGCCGGGTGCACACCGGCGGGGTCGAGCTGTGCGTGGCGGAGCTGGGCGATCCGCAAGCGCCCACGGTGGTGCTGGTGCACGGCTACCCGGACAGCAAGGAGGTCTGGTCGGAGGTGGCCGCACGCCTCGCCGACCGCTTCCACGTGGTGCTGTACGACGTCCGTGGCCACGGCCGCTCCACGGCGCCGCGGCCGCTGCGCGGCGGCTTCACCCTGGCCAAGCTCACGGACGACTTCCTGGCCGTGGTGGACGCGGTGAGCCCGGACCGGCCGGTGCACCTCGTGGGCCACGACTGGGGATCGGTGCAGTCCTGGGAGTTCGTCACGGTGGGCCGCACCGAGGGCCGCATCGCCTCCTTCACCTCCATGTCCGGACCGTCCCTGGACCACTTCGGGCACTGGATCAACACGCGCGTGAAGCGCCCGACGCCCCGCCGGGTGGGCCAACTCCTCGGCCAGGGCGCCAAGTCCTGGTACGTCTACCTGCTGCACACCCCGGCACTGCCGGAACTGGCCTGGCGCGGCCCCCTCGGCAAGCGCTGGCCGAAGATCCTGGAGCGGACCGAGAAGGTACCGTCCGGCGACTACCCGACCAGCTCCCTGCCGTCGGACGCGGCCCACGGCGCCTGGCTGTACCGGGACAACGTCCGCGCCCGCCTGCGCAGGCCCCGCCCGGACGCCTTCGCGCACGCGCCCGTGCAGCTCATCACGCCCCTGGGCGACGCTTTCCTGTCGGAGCGGCTCTACGACGACCTGGACGCGTGGGTACCGCGGCTGACCCGCCGCACGCTGCCCGCCAAGCACTGGATCCCGCGCACCCGGCCCGACCAAGTGTCCTCGTGGATCACGGAGTTCGTCACAAGCGTCGAGAGCGGCCGGACCGGCGCCCAGGCCGGGGGACGCCATGCCGACCGGTTCGGCGAGCAGTTGGTGCTGATCACCGGCGCGGGCAGCGGCATAGGTCGGGCGACCGCGTTCGCCTTCGCGGAAGCGGGGGCGAGGGTCGTCGCCGTCGACCGGGACGCCGAAGCGGCGGCCCGCACCGCGGAGATGGCCCGGCTGATCGGCGCCCCCGAGGCCTGGGCGGAGACGACGGACGTCTCGGACGAGCAGGCCATGGAGGAACTGGCCGAGAAGGTGCACCACGCGTACGGCGTGGTGGACGTGTTGGTCAACAACGCGGGCATCGGCCTCTCGGGCTCCTTCTTCACCACGACCACCGACGACTGGCGCAAGGTCCTGGACGTCAACCTGTGGGGGGTCATCCACGGTTGCCGGCTCTTCGGCGCGCGCATGGCCGAGCGCGGACAGGGCGGTCACATCGTCAACATCGCCTCGGCCGCCGCCTATCAGCCGTCCCGCGCACTGCCCGCCTACAGCACCTCCAAAGCGGCCGTGCTGATGCTCTCCGAGTGCCTGCGGGCCGAACTGGCCGGACAGGACATCGGAGTCACGGCCATCTGCCCGGGGCTGGTCAACACCGGCATCACCGCCACGGCCCGCTTCACGGGCGTCGACGAGGCGGAGGAACGCCGCCGCCGGCAGAACTCGGCCCGCCTGTACGGCCTGCGCAACTACCCACCGGAGAAGGTCGCGAGCGCGGTTCTGGACGCGGTGACCCACAACAGAGCGGTGGTCCCGGTGACCCCGGAAGCCCGAGGCGCCCACTTCCTGTCCCGCTTCATGCCGGGAGCACTGCGCAGAATCGCCCGCGTGAATCCGAGGCTGTGATCACCGGCAAGCAGCGGCAGGATTGCGGACGTTCACGGCTGCAGCTCGCAAGAGGGTTACTCGGTAATGGGGTTGTCATGACGATGACGTCGACATCGAACTCATCGCAAGCGAACGCGGGCTGCCGGTCGTGACGTTGGACATTCCGATCGCAACCAGATATTAGAGAACCGTAGTTGATCAACCTCCGCGAAACGGCCGCGCGTTGTCCACAATTTGCCCAAGTAGCCTGTGGATAAGGCGTGTTGGCTGTGGACCAAACCTCCAGCCGAAAACAACCTGCGTGATCCGCGTCTCTCCCCCACCCTGAAGCCATGGACGAAAGACGCACCGTGAAGGTGTCGAAGTACCTCTCGAAACACCTCCGCCACCAGCCCGAACGCATCGGTCTGACGCTGGACCCGGCCGGCTGGGTGGAGATCGACACGCTGATCGCCGCTGCCGCCGCGCACGGATTCCGCTTCACCCGGGAGGAACTCGACCACGTGGTGGCCGCCAACGACAAGCTGCGCTTCGCGGTCGAGGGCACCCGTATCCGCGCCAGCCAGGGACACAGCGTCGAGGTCGACCTCGGCCTGCCGCCCGCGACCCCGCCGCCGTACCTCTACCACGGCACGGTCGCCCGCAGCCTGGACGCCATCCGCGCCGAGGGACTGCGGCCCATGGCCCGGCACGACGTCCATCTGTCTGCGGACCGCGAGACCGCCGCCCGGGTCGGCGCCCGCCGCGGTCGGCCCGTCGTGCTCTCCGTGGACGCGGGCGCCATGCACCGCGACGGCCACGTCTTCCACGTCAGTGCCAACGGTGTGTGGCTCACCCGGGCGGTACCACCCCGCTACCTGCGCTTTCCCACCGCGCACTGACCTTCCGGCGGGTGCCGCCCGCCCCGGGCCCGGTCACGCCGTCGCAAGGCGGCCACACATGGTGATCGATTTCGGCCAATGCCGGGCCGCCCCCGTACGCTCGGACCCATGAGTCTGCGTCTGAGCACCGTGATCCTGCCCTACCGCCGCTGGAGCGAGGGCGGCCGCGCGGCCTGGGTACGGGCCGAGGAGCTCGGTTTCCACACCGCGTACACCTACGACCACCTGTCCTGGCGCACCTTCCGCGACGGCCCGTGGTTCGGTGCCGTGCCGACGCTGACCGCCGCCGCGGGCGTCACCGAGCGGCTGCGCCTCGGCACGCTCGTCACCTCGCCGAACTTCCGGCATCCGGTGACCCTCGCCAAGGAGCTGATCTCCCTGGACGACGTCTCCGGCGGCCGGGTGACCCTGGGCATCGGCGCGGGCGGCACGGGCTTCGACGCCACCGCCCTCGGCCAGGAGCCCTGGACGCCGCGCGAGCGTGCCGACCGGTTCGCCGAGTTCGTACCGCTGCTCGACCGGCTGCTCACCGAGGACTCGGTGTCCCACGAGGGCCGGTTCTACTCGGCGTTCGAGGCCCGCAACATCCCCGGCTGCGTGCAGCGGCCGCGGCTGCCCTTCGCCGTGGCGGCCACCGGCCCGCGCGGACTGCGGCTCGCCGCCCGGCACGGGCAGGCCTGGGTGACCACCGGCGACCCGAAGCTGTACGAGAACGGCACCCCGGAGGAGTCCGTCGCCGCGCTGCGCGGGCAGGTGGAGAAGCTGGCCGCGGCCTGCGCGGAGGCCGGCCGGGACGTGGCCGGGCTGGACAAGGTGCTGCTCACCGGCTTCACCCCGGACCGCGGCAGGCCGCTCGAGTCGGTGGACGCCTTCGTGGACTTCGCGGGCCGTCACCAGGAGCTGGGCTTCACCGAGATCGTCCTGCACTGGCCGATCCCGGACTCCGACTTCGCCGCCGACGAGAAGGTCTTCGAGCGGATCGCCATGGAGGGCCTCGCCCAGCTCTCGTGATCCGGTGCCGGAGGTGGGCTCCGCCGGCGGCCGCGGACGTCGTCCGCCGGCCAACCTCGGTGTGTCGGTGGACTCATCTGTGCGGACTCTCGCACGGGCGTGCGGGCATATGCGCCAGAATGGCCCGGTGACCTCAGCGACCAGACAGCCCGGGACCCCGGCCGCCGCCTTCCGGCCGCGGCTGATCGCCACCGACCTCGACGGCACTCTCCTGCGCGACGACAAGTCGGTCTCCCCGAGGACGGTCGCCGCGCTGGCGGCCGCGGAGGAGGCGGGCATCGAGGTCTTCTTCGTCACCGGCCGCCCGGCCCGCTGGATGGACGTGGTCAGCGACCATGTCCACGGCCACGGCCTGGCGATCTGCGGCAACGGCGCCGCCGTGGTCGACCTGCACGGCGGCCCCGGCTCCCACCGGTTCGTAAAGGTGCGCGAACTGGCCCGCCGGAACGCGCTGGACGCCGTGCTGCTGCTGCGCGAGGCGGCGCCGGGCACGGTGTTCGCGGTCGAGCAGACGTTCGGCTTCCACCAGGAGCCGGCCTATCCCAAGCTGCACATGGAGACGCCGGACAACCTGCTGCCCGCGGAGGACCTGCTCGCGGCCGACGGCCCGGACGCCGACCAGCCGGTGCTCAAGATCCTCGCCTACCACCCCGAACTCGACCCGGACGCCTTCCTCACGCTGGCCCGGCTGGCGGTCGGCGAGCGCGCCAACGTCACCCGCTCCAGCCCCAGCGCCCTGCTGGAACTCAGCGGCCCCGGCGTCTCCAAGGCCAGCACCCTCGCCCTGTGCTGCGCGGAGCGCGGCATCTCGCACGAGGAGGTCGTCGCCTTCGGTGACATGCCCAACGACGTCGAGATGCTGACCTGGGCGGGCCGGTCGTACGCGATGGGCAACGCCCACCCGGACGTACTGGCCGCCGCGTCGGGCCGTACGGTCGCCAACAACGAGGACGGCGTGGCCATCGTCATCGAGCGGATGCTCGCCGAACGCGGCTGACACCGGACCGGGTCCGACCGCACCGGGCTGCTGCGCGTCTCAGCGGGCCGGCCCGGTGCCCTTGCACGTCTGAGCGGGCGGGACGTGGTGCACGCGCCTTTGGCGCGGACGGGACGTGGTGCCCGCGCCGCTCAACGGGCGGACGTGGTGCCCGCTCCGCTCAGCGGGCGGCCACCAGCGCCTCGGCGGCCGCCTCCCGCCGTGCCATCGCCCGCAGCGGCCCGGCCGCGGCGGCCAGCTCCGCGTACGGCCCCCGCTGCACCACCCGGCCCTCGTCCAGCACGAGCACTTCGTCCACCGCGTCGAGTCCGGCCAGGCGGTGGGTGATCAGCAGCGTGGTACGGCCCTCGGTCGCGGCCAGGAGATCCGCGGTGAGCGCGTCGGCCGTCGGCAGGTCCAGGTGTTCCGCGGGCTCGTCCAGGACGAGCACCGGGAAGTCGGCGAGCAGCGCGCGGGCCAGCGCGAGGCGCTGCCGCTGTCCGCCGGACAGCCGTGCCCCGTGCTCGCCGACGAGCGTGTCCAGCCCGTCCGGCAGTCCGTCCACCCAGTCCAGCAGCCGGGCCCGGGACAGCGCGTCCCGCAGATCGGCCTCGGTGGCGTCCTTCCGGGCCAGCAGCAGGTTCTCCCGCACGGAGCTGTCGAAGAGGTGGGCGTCCTGGGCACACAGCCCGACGAGCCGCCGCACGTCGTCGCCGCCCAGGGCGCACGCGTCCACACCGGCGAGCGTGTACGAGCCCGCCCCGGGGTCGAGGAACCGCAGCAGCACCTGGGCGAGCGTCGTCTTGCCGGAGCCGGACACGCCGACCACGGCGATCCGCCGGCCCTGCTCCAGGGTGAGGTCCAGCCCGGCCAGGGCGTCGCGCCGCTGCTCCGGGTGGCGGGCGGTCAGGCCCCGGACCACGAGCGGGAAGGGCGAGACGGGGGCCTGCCGCGGCCGTTCCGGCTCGGTGACGGGGTCCGGGGCGTCCAGCACCTCGAACACCCGCTCCGCGCTCCGGCGCACCCGCTGACGATGGCGCACGGCGAGCGGAAGCCCCAGTACGGCCTCGAAGGCGGCCAGCGGGGTGAGGACCACCACGGCCATCGCCACCCCGCCGAGCCGTCCCGCGGCCACCGCCTGGGCGCCCAGCAACGCGGTCACGGCGACGGTCAGGCCGCAGACCAGTGCGGTGAGTCCGTCGCCCAGGGCGGTGGCGCCGGCGCCGCGCGCGGCGATCCGGGTGAGGGTGCCGTCGGCCCGCCGGGCCGCCTCGGTACGGGCCGGCAGCGCGCCGGCGACGGTCAGTTCGGCGGTGCCGGTGAGCAGGTCGGTGACCCGGGTGGCGAGTACGCCGCGGGCCGGTGCCAGCCGTCGCTCGGCGCGCCGCGCGGCGGCCGCGGTGACCACGGGGACGCCGGCGCCGGCCACGAGGAGCCCGGCGGCGAGGGCGGCCCCGGCCTCGGGCAGCAGCCAGGCCGTGAAGGCGACGGAGACGGTGGAGACGGCGGCCGCGACCCCGGCGGGCAGCAGCCAGCGCAGCCAGTAGTCCTGGAAGGCGTCGACGTCGGCGACCAGCCGGGTGAGCAGATCACCGCGGCGGGCCGTGCGCAGCCCGGCGGGCGCCAGCCGCTCCAGCCGCCGGTAGACGGCGACCCGGGTGTCGGCGAGCATCCGCAGCACGGCGTCGTGCGAGACGAGCCGCTCGGCGTACCGGAAGACGGCCCGCCCGATCCCGAAGGCCCTCGTCGCCGTCACGGCCACCATCAGGTAGAGCACCGGCGGATGCTGCGAGGCCCGTGAGATGAGCCAGCCGGAGGTGGCCATCAGGCCGACAGCGCTGCCCAGCGCGAGACCGCCGAGCAGGAGCGCCAGCAGCAGCCGGCCGCGCCGGGGGCCCGCCAGGGCCCGTACCCGGGCCAGGATCCGGCCGCGCGGAGCCGGCACGCCGGTCTCCGGCTCCGGCCCGGCGTCGGCAGGGCCGCCCGGCTCGACCGGCCGGGTGCCCGCTTCGGCGCCCCCGGTGGCGGCCGAGGCGGATGCGACGGCCGCGGGCGCCTCGACGGCCGCCGGAGCGGGAAGCTCAAGCCGGACCACCCGGTCCGCCACCTCCAGCAGCGCCGGCCGGTGCACCACCAGCAGGACCGTGCGGCCCACCGCCAGCCGGCGCACCGCCGCCACGACATCGGCCTCCGTCGCCCCGTCCAGCGCTGCCGTCGGCTCGTCCAGCATCAGGACCGGCCGGTCCGCGAGGAAGGCACGGGCCAGCGCGAGCCGCTGGCGCTGGCCGGCGGACAGCCCCGCGCCGTCCTCGCCGAGCACGGTCCCCGCGCCCTCGGGCAGCGCCTCCACGAACTCCAGCGCGCCCGCGTCCCGCAGTGCCCGGCGCACGGCGGCGTCGTCCGCGTCGGGCCGGGCCAGCCGTACGTTCTCCGCGATGGTGCCGGCGTACAGGTGCGGCCGCTGCGGCACCCATGCGATCCGTGCACGCCACTGCTTGAGGTCGATGTCGGCGAGGTCGGTACCGCCCACGCGTACCCGGCCCTCGGTGGGCCGGACGAAGCCCAGCAGCACGTTCAGCAGGGTGGACTTGCCCGCGCCGCTCGGTCCGACCAGGGCCACGGTCTCACCGGGCTCGACGGTGAAGGAGACGCCCGTCAGGGCATCGGCCGAGCGCTGCGGGTAGCGGACCGTGATCCCGTCGAAGGCGATGGCGCCCGGGCCCGCGGCAGTGGTGCCCGACTCCGGCGCCGGCGTCTCCAGCACGTCGAAGAGCTCCTCCGCGGCGGCGAGCCCCTCAGCCGCCGCGTGGTACTGCGCCCCCACCTGACGCAGCGGCAGATAGGCCTCGGGCGCCAGGACGAGGATGACCAGGCCGGTGTACAGGTCCATGTCGCCGTGGACGAGGCGCATGCCGATCGTCACAGCGACCAGCGCGACCGAGAGCGTGGCCAGCAGTTCCAGGGCGAAGGAGGAGAGGAAGGCGATCCGCAGGGTCCGCATGGTGGCCTGGCGGTACTCACCGGTGATCCGCCGGATGGATTCGGCCTGGGCCTTGGCCCGGCCGAACACCTTCAGCGTGGGCAGTCCCGCGACCACGTCCAGGAAGTGACCGGACAGCCGGGACAGCAGCCGCCACTGGCGGTCCATGCGGGACTGGGTGGCCCAGCCGATCAGCATCATGAAGAGCGGGATGAGCGGCAGCGTGCCGACGATGATCGCCGCGGACACCCAGTCCTCGGTGACGATGCGCGCCAGCACGGCGACCGGGACGACCACCGCGAGCCCCAGCTGCGGGAGATAGCGGGAGAAGTAGTCGTCCAGGGCATCGACGCCCCGCGTGGCCAGGGTGACCAGCGAACCAGTCCGCTGCCCGCCGAGCCAGCCGGGGCCGAGGTGAACGGCATGCTCCAGGACGCGCCCTCGGAGTTCCGACTTCACGGCCGCGCTGGCCCGGTGCGCCGCGAGTTCGGTGAGCCACGCGACGATCGACCGGCCCACGGCCACGGCGGCCAACAGCAGCAGGGGAGTGCGGAGTTCGGAGACCGCCTGGCCGCGCTGGAACGCCCCCGTGACCACCTCGGCGATGAGCATCGCCTGGGCGATGACCAGTCCGGCCCCGACGGCTCCCAGGCCGACGGCCGCCACCAGGAAGAGGCGGGTGGCGCGGGCGTATCGCAGCAGACGCGGATCGATTGGTTTCACGTGAAACATGCCCTTCCGTCCGGAGGGAGCGTTTCACGTGAAACGCTCCCTCGGCGGTCTCAGTGCGCAGGTTCGGCTATGTGCTGGGTGCCGATCCGCTTGCGGAACACCCAGTAGGTCCAGCTCTGGTAGAGCAGCACGAGCGGCGTGGCGACGGCCGCGCACCAGGTCATGATCTTCAGGGTGTACGGGCTCGACGAGGCATTGGTGACCGTGAGGCTCCAGTCACCGTCGAGCGTGGACGGCATGACGTTCGGGAAGAGCGACAGGAAGAGCATCGCCACGGCCGCCACGATGGTCACGCCGGACAGGGCGAACGACCATCCCTCACGCCCGGCCTGGTTGGCCACCAGCGCGGCCACCAGCGCGGCGACCGCCACGATCAGCGCCACCAGGCTCTTGCCGTCACCGCTGTGGAACTGCGTCCACAGCAGGAAGGCGAGCGCCACCACGGCGGTGACGAGCCCGACCTTCAGCGCCAGCTTCCGCGCCCGCACCCGGATGTCTCCCACGGTCTTCAGTGCCGTGAACACCGCACCGTGGAAGGTGAACAGCGTCAGCGTCACCAGGCCGCCGAGCAGGGCGTAGGGGTTGAGCAAATCCAGGACGCTGCCGACGTACTCGAAGTGCCGGTCGATCTTCACGCCGTACACGATGTTCCCGAAGGCCACGCCCCACAGGAACGCCGGGACGAGCGAGGTCCAGAAGATGGCCGTCTCCCAGTTGCGCTGCCAGTTCTCCTCGGGCCGCTTGGCCCGGTACTCGAAGGCGACGCCCCGGACGATCAGACAGACCAGGATGGCCAGCAGCGGAAGGTAGAAGCCGGAGAAGAGCGTGGCGTACCACTCCGGGAAGGCGGCGAAGGTCGCGCCGCCCGCGGTGAGCAGCCACACCTCGTTGCCGTCCCAGACGGGCCCGATGGTGTTGATGAGCACCCGGCGCTCGGGCCGGTCGCGGGCCAGCAGCTTGGTGAGGATGCCGACCCCGAAGTCGAAGCCCTCGAGGAAGAAGTAGCCGGTCCACAGGACGGCGATCAGGACGAACCAGACGTCGTGAAGTTCCATGACTTTTCCCTCGGCCTAGTAGGAGAAGGCCATCGGCTTGTCGGCGTCACGGGTGTCGCCGCCGATCTTGGTGGGCGGGTTGAGGTCGGCCTCGGTCAGCTCGGGCGGGCCGGCCTTGACGTACTTCGCGAGCAGCTTGACCTCGACGACGGCGAGGATCGCGTACAGCGCGGTGAAGACGAACATCGAGGTGAGGACCTCACCCTGGGAGACTCCGGGGGAGACCGCGTCGCGGGTCTGCAGCACGCCGTAGACGGCCCACGGCTGCCGGCCCATCTCGGTGAAGATCCATCCCCAGGAGTTGGCGATCAGCGGGAAGGCCAGGGTCCAGACCGCGATGCGCCAGTACCAGAAGGTCAGCTTCGGGCCGAGCGCCTTGTTCCGGAACAGGACCAGGTTCGGCACCTCGTCGTCGCCCACCCGCAGGTGCTGCGGCAGCAGGAACTTCTTGCGGGTCAGCCAGAGCCCGGCGATGCCGATGGCGAAGGAGGCCATGCCGAAGCCGATCATCCAGCGGAATCCCCAGAAGGTGACCGGGATGTTGGGCCGGTAGTCACCGGGCCCGAACTTCTGCTGCTCAGCCTTGTTGACGTCGTTGATGCCGGGCACGTACGAGGTGAAGTCGTCGTTGGCGAGGAAGGACAGCAGGCCCGGTACCTCGATGGCCACGCTGTTGTGGCCCTTCTCCACGTCGCCGTAGGCGAAGACCGAGAACGGCGCCGGTGCCTGGCCGTCCCACAGCGCTTCGGCGGCCGCCATCTTCATCGGCTGCTGCTTGAACATGACCTTGCCGAGCACGTCACCGCTGACCGCGGTGAGCAGACCGGCGATCACCACGGTGATCAGGCCGAGCCGCAGCGAGGTCTTCATCTCGCGGACGTGCTTCTTGCGGGCCAGGTGGTAGGCGGCGATGCCGACCATGAACGCGCCACCGGTCAGGAAGGCCGCGGACAGGGTGTGGAAGGCCTGGCTGAGTGCGGTGTTCTGGGTCAGCACGGCCCAGAAGTCGGTCAGCTCGGCTCGTCCCCGCGCCCTGTCGATCTTGTAACCGACCGGGTGCTGCATCCAGGAGTTGGCCGCGAGGATGAAGTACGCCGACAGGACCGTGCCGATCGACACCAGCCAGATGCAGGCCAGGTGGATCTTCTTGGGCAGCTTGTCCCAGCCGAAGATCCACAGGCCGATGAACGTGGACTCGAAGAAGAAGGCGATCAGGGCCTCGAAGGCGAGCGGGGCACCGAAGATGTCACCGACGAAGCGCGAGTAGTCCGACCAGTTCATGCCGAACTGGAACTCCTGCACGATGCCGGTGACCACGCCCATCGCGATGTTGATCAGGAAGAGCTTGCCCCAGAACTTCGTCGCCCTGAGGTACTTCTCCTTCTCCGTGCGCACCCAGGCCGTCTGCAGCCCGGCCGTGAGGGCGGCCAGGGAGATCGTCAGGGGGACGAACAGGAAGTGGTAGACGGTGGTGATGCCGAACTGCCAGCGCGCCAGTGTCTCCGGCGCCAGAGCCAGGTCCACGTCGTCACTCTCCTTACTACGCCGTGGTACAGCGGCGGTTTGCTCCTTTTGTCACGTACATACGGGAGCAATCGGGACGCGCTTGTGAACGCGTTCACATTCACAAGCCATTATGACGCACTGGCATTCGGCAACCGCACGGGGGTACCCCTCCAGGTCCGGGCCGGGCCTGGGCCGGACAGGAAGAGCCGGACCCGGCAGAGAGAGCCGGGCCCGGCAACGAGAAGGGCCCCGCACACGGCGGGGCCCGGTACAGACCGCCGACGTCCCGTCGGCGGCCCGCTCTCAGCTCTCCTTGTGGAACGCCTCGGCGACCTTCAGGAAGATGTCGTTCGCCTCGTTCTCCCCGATCGTCACCCGCACACCCTCGCCCAGGAACGGCCGGACCACCACTCCGTGCTCCTCGCAGGCCGCGGCGAAGGCGGCCGTGCGCTCCCCCAGCCGCAGCCACACGAAGTTGGCCTGGGTCTCCGGCACCGTCCAGCCCTGGGCACGCAGCGCGTCGACCACGCGGGTGCGCTCGCACACCAGCGAGCCGACCCGGCCCAGCAGCTCGTCCTCGGCCCGCAGCGAGGCGATCGCCGCCTCCTGCGCGAGCTGGCTGACACCGAACGGCACCGCCGTCTTGCGCAGCGCCGCCGCCACCGGCTCATGGGCGATCGCGAAACCGACGCGCAGGCCGGCCAGCCCGTAGGCCTTGGAGAACGTGCGCAGGACGCAGACGTTCGGCCGCTTCCGGTACAGCTCGACGCCGTCGGGCACCTCGGGGTCGCGGATGAACTCGCGGTAGGCCTCGTCGAGGACCACCAGGACGTCGCTCGGCACCCGGTCGAGGAACCGTTCCAGCTCGGCCCGGCGCACCACCGTGCCGGTCGGGTTGTTGGGGTTGCAGACGAAGATCAGCCGCGTCCGCTCGGTGATCGCGTCCGCCATGGCGTCCAGGTCGTGCACATCACCCGGGGTGAGCGGCACCTGGACCGAACGGGCACCGCTGATCTGCGTGATGATCGGGTACGCCTCGAAGGAGCGCCAGGCGTACATCACCTCGTCACCGGGCCCGCTGGTCGCCTGGATCAGCTGCTGGGCGACGCCCACCGAGCCGGTGCCGGTGGCGAGGTGGGCGAGCGGGACGCCGAACCGCTCCGACAGCTCCTCCATCAGCCCGCTGCAGGCCATGTCCGGGTAGCGGTTGAAGTTGCAGGCGGCCGCGGACACGCTCTCCAGCACGCCGGGGAGCGGGGGGTAGGGGTTCTCGTTGGAGGACAGCTTGTAGGCGACCGGCCCGCCGGCCGCGGCCGGCTTGCCCGGCTTGTAGGTGGGGATACCCTCCAGCTCGGCGCGCAGCTTGGGGCTCGTCTCGCTCACCGCAGTCCTCCTCGCGACCACCGGCGGCCCGTCGACGCCGCCGGCTTCCAATACTCCACACCTTATGAGGATTCGGCCTCGCTGCGTACAGGTCCGGGAGGACAGGAGTCCGGTCTCTTCGGCCCGGCGGGCATCGGGGGGCATCGGGGGGCATGACCGTACGAAGGCGTACGTACCAGGGGGCGTGCCGCACATATATCTACGCGCCGGTGGCTCGCGCCCTGGCGCGCATCCCTCGTGCAGGTGAGTTGAGACCTCTTCGAGACATCGGCCTCTTGGCAGGCCCACGCCCGTCGGCACGTCACGTCCTGCCATTGGATCGTTCAACTGCCTTGCTTTCCAAGGCAGTTGCGGGCGGTTCGCCATGCAGAAACGTGCCTGTCAACGCGTGCATATGCGTCCGCCCTACCCCACCGCATGAGCCCTACTATCGGCTCGCCATGACAGCAGCAGGGAAGCACCAGGTGAGCCGCGCGGAAACCTCACGTCGAGGCAGCCGACCGGGCCGGGCTGGCATCAGAGACGTGGCCGCCGCCGCCGGGGTCTCCATCACGACCGTGTCCGACGCCCTCAACGGCAAGGGCCGGCTCCCGGACGCCACCCGGCGCCATGTCCGCGAGGTCGCCGACCGGCTCGGATACCGCCCCTCGGCCGCCGCCCGCACCCTCCGTACCGGCAAGTCGGGACTGATCGGCCTGACCGTGACGACGTACGGGGATGAACCTTTCACCTTCACGGAGTTCGCGTACTTCGCCGAGATGGCCCGGGCCGCCACCTCCGCCGCGCTCGCCCGCGGCTACGCCCTGGTGATCCTGCCCGCGACCTCCCGTCACGACGTCTGGTCCAACGTCGCCCTGGACGGCACGGTCGTCATCGACCCCTCCGACAAGGATCCGGTGGTCAGCGAGCTCGTCCGCCAGGGCCTGCCGGTCGTGTCCGACGGGCGCCCGGCCGGCTCGCTCCCGGTCACCGCCTGGGTGGACAACGACCACGAGGCCGCCGTCCTCGACATCCTCGATCACCTCGCCGACGCCGGCGCCCGCCGCATCGGCCTCCTCACCGGCACCACGACGGACACCTACACCCATCTGTCCACCACCGCCTACCTGCGCTGGTGCGAGCGGGTCGGCCAGGACCCGGTGTACGAGGCCTACCCCGCGCACGACCCCTGCGCGGGCACCGTCGCCGCCGACCGGCTGCTGGCCCGGCCCGACCGGCCCGACGCCGTCTACGGCCTCTTCGACCCCAACGGCACCGACCTCCTCGCCGCCGCCCGCCGCTACGGCCTGCGCGTCCCGGAAGATCTGCTGCTGGTGTGCTGCAGCGAGTCCACGGTGTACGCCAACACCGAGCCGCCCATCACCACGCTCTCCCTGAAGCCGCGCAGGATCGGCACCGCGGTGGTGCAACTGCTCATCGACGCCATCGAGGGCGTCGACTCGGACCGGCCCGTCGAACAGGTGATACCGACCGAACTGATCGTGCGTACCTCGTCCCAGCGACGCCCTCCGCGCACCACCGTCAGCCCGCCGCGCGCCCCGGAGGCGGGATAGCGGACAGGCACCGAGCCCGGCGGACGACCGCGGACCACGCGGTGACCGCCGCCGGGCGGCAGGCCGCCGAAGGTGCGCGGGGCGCGAGGCCGGCCCGTGTACGCTCCCACCGGGTGTCCGGCAACCGGTCGAACACCTGCCCAAACGGGATGAAAGCCGCGGTGAACCGGAGTCTCGCTCCGATTGACTACCCCTGGGTCACCACACGGAACGACGCGCATTCCTATGATGGGCCCACGACACCGCGGGCCGCTGCGACCAGGCAGTCCGAAGCGGTGCAGCTGCGGCGCGATGGTGGAGGGGTCTGATGACTCAGGGGGCCGGTCAAGGACCCGAGGTGGAGCGAACGGCGACGTTGCGCGACTTCCGGGTGCCCGCATACGTCAACGAGACCGGTCCGTACGTCCGCACCCACCCCGGTGACACCGTGCCCCCCATGGACGAGGCCTACCCCGACGGCTACACGCCCACCCAGCGCGACCTGCCCGTCATCAACCGCGGCGACACGCTGCAGGTCTCCGTCGAGCCGGGCCCGGCGGCCCCGGACCCGCAGCCGGCGACCGGCCCGGGCCCGCTGTACGTCGTCGGTGACGTCCACGGCTACCTGGACGAACTGCTCGCCGCCCTGCGGGAGAAGGGGCTGGTCGACGACGCCGGTCAGTGGAGCGCGGGCACCGCCCGGCTGTGGTTCCTCGGTGACTTCACCGACCGCGGCCCCGACGGCATCGGCGTCATCGACCTGGTCATGCGGCTGTCCGCCGAGGCGGCCGCGGCCGGCGGCTACTGCAAGGCCCTCATGGGCAATCACGAGCTGCTGCTGCTCGGCGCCAAGCGGTTCGGCGACACCCCGGTCCACTCCGGCGCGGGCACCGCCACCTTCCAGGCGGCCTGGCTGCTCAACGGCGGCCAGAAGACCGACATGGACCGCCTCCAGGACCACCACTTGCAGTGGATGTCCCGCCTCGACGCCGTCGAGGAGGTCGACGGGCACCTGCTCATCCACTCCGACACCACCGCCTACCTCGACTACGGCGACTCGATCGAGGCGGTCAACGACACCGTCCGCGAGACCCTGACCCGTAACGACGCGGACGAAGTCTGGGATCTGTTCCGCAAGTTCACCAAGCGCTTCTCCTTCCGGGACGAGGGCGGCGCGGAAGCCGTGCGCTCCCTCCTCGATACGTACGGCGGCACCCGCGTCGTTCACGGCCACAGCCCGATTCCCTATCTGCTCGGCGAAGTCGGCTCCGAGGAGACCGAGGAGGACGAGCGCCCCTCGGTGGAAGGACCGCACGTCTACGCCGACGGGCTCGCCATCGCCATGGACGGCGGCGTGACCATGGCCGGCAAGCTGCTGGTCCAGCAACTTCCGCTGGGAGTCTGAGCGTTCGGGGCGTTGATCGGGTCCGACCGGATGCGCCCAGGTCGGCACGCAATTTCCGGCAACCCCCTGTCACCGCGTGGCGTCGCGGCTCTACCATCGGCTTATCCGTAGCAGGCTCCCCTCCGTTTCTGCCCGACGGCTCGCCGGCGTGCGAGCCCCAAGCCCTACGGAGCATCGGGGGATGCACATGAACAGCGTTCCGCAGCACCTGCTGAGCGAGGACCGCCAGGAATTCGAGCGGGTCCTCGATGAGGCGCTGCGCTCCGCACCCCAGCGACCCGAACTGGCCG
Organism: Streptomyces sp. 1-11; assembly: GCF_007176755.1. Classification (GTDB taxonomy): domain Bacteria; phylum Actinomycetota; class Actinomycetes; order Streptomycetales; family Streptomycetaceae; genus Streptomyces. Next base: position 472,894 of record NZ_BJTV01000003.1, on the reverse strand, counting down.
CTGTGGGACAGCGGCTCAACCCGGAACAACTGCGCACCATGGCACTCAACGCCACCGCGCTCATCACGGCGGCCGCGGCGACCGAGTACCAGCACTACGTGAAGGTCCGAGAAGAACTGCGCCGCCCCGCGCCGGCCGTCGCGCCGGCCGCCGACGACACCGCTTCCACGGAGCCGGGCGCGGACCCGGTCGGGCTCGCCGCCGCCCTCGGCGAGGCCGCCGACACCACCGGCGCGGGCGCCGTCGCCGTGATCGCGGTGCTGGCTCCCGTCCTCGCCGGGACCGCCGCGGCGATCTTCCTGCTCGTCGGCTACATCCTGAAGATGCTGGCCCCCGGGCAGGCCTTCGCCCGGACCATGCTCACCGCGGGCTGGGTGTTCGGCGCCGTGACCGCCGCCGCGATCCTCGTCGCCGGCGCCGGGCTGCTGCTCACCGCCCTGCGCAACAGCGCCGCGGCGGAAGCCGGAACCCATGCGGCGGCCGACGCTGAGGTGGCACGGGCCAGAGAGGCCTGGCGGGAAGCCTTGCTGGAACGCGGCGTGCTGCCGTTCCTGCGGGACGCGCTCGCCCAGCCCGGCGCCGCACCGCTGCACCCCACGGCGCCCTCGGCCCCGACCGGCCGCATGCCGCGCCTCGGCTACGGCCGGCCCGGCTTCAGCAGCCCGGACGACGGCTCCGGCTCCGACCGCCCGAGTTTCAGCAGCCCCGACTACACCAGTCCCGACTTCGGCGGCCCGGAACACCAGCCGGAGTAGCCGGCTCACACCCGTTCACGGTGCGCCCGCCCGGCCCGGGCCGCCGAGAGGCGGGAACGCGGGGCCCGCGGGCGGGTCGCCGCGTCGCTCCTGCCGCACCGGGCCCGGGACTTGGCGCGCCCCGGGGCCGGCGGTAGTCAGCGCGAGGTGATCAGTCGGCGATCGGCAGGTACACCCGATTGCCCGACGCCGCGAACTCCTTCGACTTCTGAGCCATGCCCTCCTCGACCTCGGCCCGGGTGCCGCCGTGTTCCCGGCGGATGTCCTGGGAGATCTTCATGCTGCAGAACTTCGGCCCGCACATGGAGCAGAAGTGCGCCGTCTTGGCGGGCTCGGCCGGCAGGGTCTCGTCATGGAACTCCCGTGCCGTGTCCGGGTCCAGGGCGAGGTTGAACTGGTCCTCCCACCGGAACTCGAAGCGGGCGTCGGACAGCGCGTCGTCCCACTCCTGCGCGCCCGGGTGCCCCTTGGCGAGGTCCGCCGCGTGGGCGGCGATCTTGTAGGTGATGACCCCGGTCTTGACGTCGTCGCGGTTGGGCAGGCCCAGGTGCTCCTTGGGCGTGACGTAGCAGAGCATCGCCGTGCCCCACCAGGCGATCATCGCGGCGCCGATGCCGGAGGTGATGTGGTCGTACGCCGGCGCGATGTCCGTGGTCAGCGGGCCGAGCGTATAGAACGGAGCTTCATCGCAGATCTCCTGCTGAAGGTCGATGTTCTCCTTGATCTTGTGCATCGGGACGTGTCCCGGGCCCTCGATCATGGTCTGTACGTTGAAACGCCTGGCAATGCGGTTGAGTTCCCCGAGCGTGCGCAACTCCGCGAACTGTGCCTCGTCGTTGGCGTCCGCGATCGAGCCGGGCCGCAGGCCGTCGCCCAGCGAGTAGGTGACGTCGTACGCGGCGAGGATCTCGCACAGTTCCTCGAAGTTCTCGTACAGGAACGACTCCTTGTGGTGAGCCAGGCACCATGCGGCCATGATCGAGCCGCCTCGCGAGACGATGCCGGTCTTGCGGTTGGCGGTGAGCGGCACGTACGGCAGGCGCACGCCCGCGTGGACGGTCATGTAGTCCACGCCCTGCTCGGCCTGCTCGATGACGGTGTCCTTGTAGATCTCCCAGGTCAGTTCCTCGGCCCGGCCATCGACCTTCTCCAGCGCCTGGTAGAGCGGGACGGTGCCGATGGGCACGGGGGAGTTGCGCAGCACCCACTCGCGCGTGGTGTGGATGTTGCGGCCGGTGGAGAGATCCATGACCGTGTCTGCGCCCCAGCGGGTCGCCCAGGTCATCTTCTCGACCTCCTCCTCGATGGAGGAGGTGACCGCCGAGTTGCCGATGTTGGCGTTGACCTTCACCAGGAAGCTCTTGCCGATGATCATCGGCTCGATCTCCGGGTGGTTGACGTTGGCGGGCAACACCGCGCGCCCCGCGGCGATCTCGTCCCGGACCACCTCGGGAGCCACGCCCTCCCGGATGGCCACGTACTCCATCTCCGGTGTGATCTCACCCCTGCGCGCATACGCGAGCTGTGTGACCGCCTGGCCCGCTCGGCCACGGCGCGGCTGGCGCGGGCGCCCGGGGAACACCGCGTCCAGGTTGCGCAGCCCGCCGCGCGGCGAGGTGTGCTTGATCCCGTCGTCCTCGGGGCGGACGGGTCGGCCCGCGTACTCCTCGGTGTCGCCGCGGGCGACGATCCAGTTCTCCCGCAGCGGCGACAGCCCCCTGCGGACATCGGTGTCGACGAGCGGATCGGTGTACGGGCCCGAAGTGTCGTACAGCGTGACCGACTGCCCGTTGGTGAGGTGCACCTGGCGGACCGGCACCCGCAGATCGGGGCGTGAGCCCTCGACGTACGCCTTGTGCCAGCCGATGGACTTCCCGGCCTCCTGGGACTTCTCGTCCTGAACGGAGGCAGGCGTGCGCGCGTCCTTGTTGGTCATGAGACCTACTCCCTACGCCGGCATTACCCGGTAACAGGTTCGGCGGTCGACGCAGCGGTTCTCCGACCGCGGATGTCCCCTGTGAAAACGTCGTTCCACGTGAAACATCGCGTGTACGGAGGTCAGCGCCCTCTCAGCCCGGTGCTCCGAGCTCCCGCGTGTGCAAAGGTGCCTCCACGCTAGCGTCAGTTCGGGCGCGCTGAACAGAGGGCCTCCTTCGTTCTTGCGATGATCGGGCGGTGACCACGACGGAGCAGTACCCCTACCCACCCTCCGAGCCGCCGCGCCAGGGCGGCTCCGCCCCAGGCGACGGCCACGGCCGTGGGCCCGGCCACTCACACGGTCACAGTCACAGCCACGGGCCCGCCGCGCCCGTCTCGAAGCATCTGCGCAAGGTCATCGCGGCGATCCTGGTCCCGTTCACCGCCGCCGTCGTGGTCGGCCTGGTGGTTCTCTGGCCGGGAGGAGCACCGCCGCACGAGCGCACCGGCGTCGGCTTCGACCGCCAGACCCAGCAGGCCACGGTGGCTCAGGTGGTCGAGCTGAACTGCAAGTCGGTCAACGCCTCGGGCGGCACGGCGGTGGGCGGCACCTCCCCTCCAGGCGACGGCTCGGCACAGCACGAGGCGAAGGGCCCCTGCAGGAAGGCGACCATCAGGGTCGACACCGGCAAGGACCGGGGCCGTACCTTCACCGAGATCGTGCAGCCGGACCAGTCACGGCAGTTGCACCAGGGCCAGAAGGTCGTGGTCGCCTACGAGCCCTCGGCGCCGAGGGAGCTGCAGTACTCGGTGACCGATGTGAACCGGAAGTTCCCCATGGCGCTGCTCGCCGGCGTCTTCGCGCTCGCCGTCGTGGTGGTGGGCCGAATGCGCGGGATCATGGCCCTGGTCGCACTGGCCGTGAGTTTCATGGTGCTGACGTTCTTCATCCTGCCCGCGATCCTGCAGGGCTCGAATCCGCTGCTGGTGGCCGTCGTCGGCTCGAGCGCCATCATGCTCATCGCGCTCTACATGTGCCATGGGCTGTCGGCGCGTACGTCGGTCGCGGTGCTCGGCACCCTGGCCTCCCTGCTGCTGATCGGCGTTCTCGGCTCCGGCTTCATCGGCTGGGCCGCGCTGACCGGCAACACGGACGACAGCACGGGTCTGATCCACGGGCTGTTCCCGTCGATAGACATGAGCGGCCTGCTGCTGGCCGGAGTCATCATCGGTTCACTGGGCGTCCTGGACGATGTGACGGTGACCCAGACGTCCGCGGTCTGGGAGCTGCACGAGGCCAACCCCGCGATGGGCCGGCGCGACCTGTACCGGGCGGCCATCCGGATCGGCCGCGACCACATCGCCTCGGTCGTCAACACCCTGGTGCTCGCCTACGCCGGCGCCGCGCTGCCGCTGCTCCTGCTGTTCTCGATCGCGCAGAGCAGCGTGGGCACGGTGGCCAACAGCGAGCTGGTGGCCGAGGAGATCGTGCGCACGCTGGTGGGGTCGATCGGCCTGGTCGCCTCGGTCCCGGTCACCACCGCCCTCGCCGCCCTGGTCGTCGCGGCCGACCGCCCCGCAGCGGCCGGTGCCGCGGGCACGGGGGCGCAGCCCGTCCCCCCGGCCCGGGGTGGCCGGGGCCGGCGGCGCAAGCGCTAGCGCATCGGGCGCCGGGGGGCGCTGAAGAACCGTTCCTGCGGTGTCCCGGGCGGCAGTGCCCGAGCGTCCGGCGCCCGGCTGCCCCAAGGCCTCAGCCGGCGCTCTGCTCCTCGGCCAGAATGCGGTCGAGCGCCTCGTCGAGGTGGGCGTCGAAGTCCGCGAGGGCGCCCTCCTGGCCGAGCGGCACCAGCTTGTCCGTGCGGTCGAGGAAGGCCACGAGGGGCGGCGTCGAGGAGCGGAACAGCGCCTGGTCGCTGCCGACCTGAAGCCGGATCAGCACCTCGCCCAGCACTTCGGTGTCGGCGGGAGCGATGTGCACATCGCCCTCCCCGCACGGCCGCCCCACACCGTCGATCAGCAGTTCCCGCCCGAAGGCCCAGGTGACCGGGGCGTCACCGGGCAGGTGGAAGGTGAGCCGCACGGCATAGGGATCACAGGTCTCGTAGCGCAACTCCACCGGGATGCGGAAGGAGAGCTCCTCGGAGACGAGAAAACTCATCATGACTTCTGCCTGTACGGATTCGCGCATCGCCTACCCCGTCGTATGACGTCGACTGGCCGAGATTGATCCCCCTCGACTGTGCCTCAAATCTTGCTCAACGTGCATGCCGAATCACAAGGAGTGAGTTTTCAGATACTGATAGAGAGTGACAGCGCGCCCAGATGCCGCCCGATCCCGGCCTGCAGGCGACGGGCCGCGGGCAGCAGCCGTTCGCTCTGATGTACGGGGAGTGAGATGGCCATCGTGGCCGCCGTCGTGCCGACCGTGATGGGGACCGCCGCACAGACCGTCCCGAGCGCGTACTCCTGCCGCTCCACCACCGGCTCCATCCGCGGTGTCCTGGCCAGCCGGCGCAGGAGGGCGTCGTCGTCCCGCACCGAGTAGGGCGTGAGGGACCGCGCCGGGTAGCGGCTCAGATGGTCCCTGCGGGCTTCCTCGTCCAGCTGGGAGAGCAGGCACTGTCCGATCGCGTGGGCGTGCCCGGTCTCGCGGAAGTCGGCCCACTCCTCGACCGCGGGGGTCTCCCGCGAGTCGGAGACGCAGACGACCTCGATCTCACCGGCCCGGTACATGGCGTAGTACACCGGGACCCCGATGGAATCCCGCCAGTACGCGAGGGTGTCCGCCACCGCGCCGCGACGTTTCTGCCGCGCTCCGCTGCCGCTCAGCTGCTCGGCCGCTTCACCCAGGAAGAAGAGCCCCTTGTCCCGGCGCAGGTAACCCTCGTGCACCAGGGTGCGCAGGAGGTGATAGGCCGTGGGCAGGGCGAGGCCGGTCTCCCGGGCGAGTTGCTTGGCGGGGGCGCCGTAGTCGTGGGACGCGACCGTCTCCAGCAGGCGCATCGCCCGCTGGACGGAGCCGATCAGGGTCGCCGCCTGCGGTTGCTCCGGGACCTCCGGTGAGCGCCCGCGTCCGGGACCGCTCACGGGACGCGGCTGCCCCGGGACGGCCGCCGCGCAGGACCGCTGCGCATGGGGCACGCGGGGACGCGGCGGAGCCGGCGGTGCCTGGGGTTCTGCCGGTGCGGTGTCAACCGTGGCCAAGGGTCACTCCGGGGGCGCGAGGTGGGGCCGCCCGTGCGGTGGAACACGGGTGGGGTGTGTGCCGCTGGCGGGGCCAGACCCCGCGTGGGTCCGAACCTAACCGTCCGCCCCCGTGTACGGACGGTCCACCGGGGAAACTTCCCTCCCCCGAGGGAACCGGTGGCCCCCGTTACCGGTCACCGGCTCCCGCGCCGCTCACCAGTCGCTGCGCGACGAGGAGCTCGACATGAACTTGCGCACGATGTAGATCAGCCCGCCGACCAGCGCGACGAAGACCAGCGCCTTGAAGAGCAGGCCGATCACGAACCCGATGACGGTCGCTATCAGGCTGCCGAACACGACCAGGGCGATGACCGGCACCGCGACCCACTTCACCCACCACGGCAGCCCAGCGAAGATCTCTCGCATCGCCCTCGTCCTTTGCGTTCCGTTGCGTCCACGACGTCCTGTGCTCCGTCCTGGACCCAGTCCTGATGTCTGCCATCGATGCTAGGGCCGGGACGGGGGCCGGCGGGCGCCTCGCATCCCTTGTCCTCCCCTGACCCGACCCCTAGGGAACCCCGACCCCGGGGCTCAGGCCTCAGGCGGAGAGAAGACGACCAGTACCCTCAGGTCCTCGCTGATGTGGTGGAACTTGTGGGCGACGCCGGCCGGCACGTACACCACGCTGCCCCGCGCCACCTGGGTGGTCTCCAGGCCGACCGTGATCGACGCGCGTCCGCTGACGACGAAGTACACCTCGTCCTGGTTGTGCGGCTTCTGCGGGTCGTGCTCGCCCGCGTCGAGCGCGTACAGGCCCACCGACATGTTCCGCTCCCGCAGGAACTGCAGATAGGCCCCGTCGTGGGAGGCGCGCTCCGCCTCCAGTTCATCCAGCCGGAATGCCTTCATCGCCGTCGTCCGCCCTCGCCCCTGCTCGGTCTGATCCGGTCTGCCACGATCAGACACATGAAGAATTTCCTAGTCAAGACGATCGCCAACGCGGCCGCGCTCGCGGTTGCCGTGTGGCTGCTCGACAAGATCACTCTCACAGGTGACAGCACGGGCAAGAAGGCCGGGACGCTGATCGTCGTCGCGCTGATCTTCGGGCTGGTCAACTTCCTGGTCAAGCCGATCGTGAAGGTGCTCACCTTCCCGCTGTTCCTGCTGACGCTGGGACTGATCACCCTGGTCGTCAACGCGCTGATGCTGCTGCTGACCTCCTGGGTGTGCGGCAAGCTCGACCTGAGCTTCCACGTGGAGGGCTTCTGGACGGCCGTGCTCGGCGGCCTGATCATCTCCGTGGTCTCCTGGGCGCTGAACCTCGTCCTGCCCGACGAGGACTGAACCGGTCATGACCTACCGCGTCTGTTTCGTGTGCACCGGCAACATCTGCCGCTCCCCGATGGCCGAGTCGGTCTTCCGCGCGCGCGTGGAGGACGCGGGCCTCGAGGACCGGGTGGAGATCGACAGCGCCGGCACCGGCGGCTGGCACGAGGGGGAGGCCGCCGACCCGCGCACCGTCTCGGTCCTCGACGAGCACGGCTACCGCACCGGGCACGTGGCACGGCAGTTCCAGCCCTCCTGGTTCGCCCGCCTCGACCTGGTGGTCGCCCTGGACACCGGCCACCTCAAGGCCCTGCGCCGCCTCGCGCCCACCGAGGAGGACGCCCACAAGGTCCGTCTGCTGCGCTCCTACGCCCAGCCCACGCCCGACGACCTCGACGTGCCGGACCCGTACTACGGGGGCCCCGAGGGCTTCCAGGAATGCCTTGAGATGGTGGAGGAGGCGAGTACCGGTCTGCTCGCCGCCGTACGGGAACAACTGGAGGGACGGATCGCATGAGCGAATCCACCAAGGGCGCGGACCACACCGGCGACGGCACGCGCGCGGTACGGGCCGGGCTCCCCGAGCCGGTCAAGCACGAGCCCACCCTGCCCGGGCCCGTGTTCGCCGCGCACTTCCACCTGCCTGGCGAGGTGACGGGACCGTACTCCTACGGCCGTGACGACAACCCCACCTGGACCAACCTGGAGCGCGCCATCAGCGAGCTGGAGGCCCCAGGACGGGACGACGTCGAGACGCTGGTGTTCGCCTCGGGCATGGCCGCGATCTCGGCGGTGCTCTTCTCCCAGCTGCGCGCGGGCGACGCGGTCGTCCTGCCCTCCGACGGCTACCAGGTGCTGCCTCTGGTCCGCGCCCAGCTCGAGGCCTACGGCGTCGAGGTGCGCATCGCGCCCACCGGCGGGGACGCCCAGCTGGACGTCCTCGACGGCGCGCGGCTGCTGTGGATCGAGTCGCCGTCGAACCCGGGACTCGACGTGTGCGACATCAAGCGGCTGGTGGAGGCCGCGCACGCGCGCGGTGCCCTGGTCGCCGTCGACAACACGCTCGCCACCCCCCTCGGCCAGCGCCCGCTGGAGCTGGGCGCCGACTTCGCCGTGGCCAGCGGCACCAAGCAGCTGACCGGGCACGGAGACGTCCTGCTGGGCTACGCGGCCGGACGCGAAGGCGAGGCGATGACCGCCGTACGACGGTGGCGCAAGATCGTCGGAGCGATCGCCGGACCGATGGAGGCCTGGCTCGCCCACCGCTCCATCGCCACGCTCCAGATGCGCGTCGACCGGCAGAACGCCACCGCGCTCGCCGTCGCCGAGGCCCTGCGGCAGCGGGCCGACATCTCCGGGCTGCGCTACCCGGGGCTGCCCGACGACCCCTCGCACAAGATCGCCTCGCAGCAGATGCGCCGCTACGGCTGTGTGGTCTCCTTCACGCTGCCCACGCGCGCGCGTGCCGAGCGTTTCCTCGAGGCGCTGCGCCTGGTCGAGGACGCGACGAGCTTCGGCGGGGTGCGCTCCACGGCCGAGCGCCGTCGTCGCTGGGGCGGGGACGCGGTCCCGGAGGGATTCATCCGCATGTCCGTCGGCGCGGAGGACCCCGAGGACCTGGTGGCGGACGTGCTGCGCGCGCTCGACGAGTCGGCTGAGTGAGCCGGTCGACGGACCGGCCCTGATCGGCGGACGGTCCGAGCCTCCCCCCTCGTGGCTCGGACCGTCCTCGGTTCCGCACGTGAAGAACCGCGCCAACAAGGCTAGTTGACTCTCCGTCAGTGTCCAATCACGGTAGCGACAGAGACCTATCGACTTATTTATAGTTGGTGCCTGCCCTAGGCCCGAGGAGGGCCGGGAAGGGGGAGGGCGCACCATGGACCTGGCCTTGCTGCGCACTTTCGTCACCGTGCACCGGGCCGGCTCCTTCACCCGCGCCGCGGCCCTGCTGGGCCTCTCCCAGCCGGCCGTCACCTCCCAGATCCGCACCCTGGAGCGCCAGCTCGGCCGTCCCCTGTTCCTGAGACAGGCCCGCGGGGTGACGCCGACGACCATCGGCGACGAACTCGCCCACAAGGCCGCACCCCACCTCGACGCCCTGGTCGAGATAGCCGAGAGCTCCCCCGACGACGGAGCTTCGTCACGAACGCTGCACCTCGCCGGCCCGCCGGAGTTCACCGCCGAGCGTGCCCTCCCCGCCCTGACCGAGCTGACCGGCGACGACGGCCAGGGCCTGGCGCTGCGGGCCACCTTCGGCACCGCGGAGGAGTCTCTCGAAGGGCTCGCCGCCGGACACCACGACCTGGCCATCAGCACCGCCCGCCCGCGCGGCACCCTGCTGACCGCCACCCCGCTCTGCGACGAGGAGCATGTGCTGGTGGCCGCTCCCCGCTGGGCCGAGCGGATCGGCCCGGGAGCCCTGGGCCTCAAGGGGGCAGCGGCCCTGGAGGGCCTGCCCGTCGTGGAGGTCCATGAGTCGCTGCCGTTCGTCTCGCGCTACTGGGCCTCCGTCTTCGACTCCCGTCCGGCCGCCTCGGGGACGGTCATCGTTCCCGATCTGCGCGCGGTGCTCTCCTGCGCGATCTCCGGCGCCGGGCTCGCCGTACTGCCCCGCTATCTGAGCGCCTCCGCCCTCGGCCGCGGTGAGATCACGACGCTGTACGACCCGGCGGTCCCACCGCTGCGCACCTACTTCCTGGCCGTGCGTACCGGCGCCCTCGCCATGCCGCACATCGCCCGGGCGCACGAGTGGCTCCAGAGGGCGGCATACGGCTGGGGCTGAACCAGCCGTACCGCTGCACGGCTCGCACTCGAACGGGGTCGCGGGCGGGAGGTTTCACGTGGAACGAGCCGGGCCACATTTCCTCCATGACCGTCCGACCCGTGGTCAAGCGCACCGCCCGTGCCGTTCTGCTGGACGGTGACGACCTGATCCTGATCAAGCGCACCAAGCCCGGCGTCGATCCCTACTGGGTCACCCCAGGAGGCGGGGTGGAAGCCGCGGACCCGACCGTCGTCGACGCCCTGCACCGAGAGGTGTACGAGGAACTCGGCGCCAAGATCACCGATGTCGTGCCCTGTTTCGTGGACACCGTGGAGCACATCGGCGAGGACGGCGGCGCGACCGGGGTGAAAGTGCAGCACTTCTTCGTCTGCCGGCTGGAGTCCATGGAGCCGTCACTGCGTCATGGACCCGAGGTGGATGAACCGCTGGGTGAGTACGAGATCGTCCGTATCCCCTTCACCCGGGTCGGCATCGCCTCCGTCCACCTCGTACCGCTGTCCCTGCGGCACTACCTGGACGGCAACATCGAGGGCGTTCGCGCGATGCACGCCCCCGACCTCGGTTAGGGACGTACGACACGTCCCGGATCGCCGCCGGGGCCGCGCGGTCCAGGGCTCACCGGTGTTTCACGTGAAACCCTCGCGCCCGGGCCCTGCGTGATCGGACCACGACGTGGCCAAAAGCGTCCACGTCCGCGTCGAAACCGGTGGACGGACAGGGCCCTGGTCGGACAGCCTGACCTGCGTGCCGACTCCATCACTCGCCGCCCTGCCCATCCGGCCTCTGACGCTCCGCGATCTCACCGCCTGCGCCGACCTGTCCGAGGACCGGGGGTGGCCACGCGAGGAGCACAAGTGGGGCTTTCTCCTCACGGCCGGAAAGGGCTACGGCATCGACGACCCCGACGGCGGACTCGTCGCGGCGTGTGTCGTCACCGAATACGGCTCCTGGGAGCGCCCGGCCCTCGGCGCCATCGGCATGGTCCTCGTGGCCGGACGCCATGCCCGCCAGGGCGTCGGGCGCCGCCTCATGCGGCACGTCGTGTCACTCATGGGCACCACCCCGCTGACCCTGTACGCCACTCCCTTCGGGCGCCCGCTCTACGAGGAACTGGGCTTCAAGGTCACGGGACAGTCGAAGATGCTGAGGGGGCGGTTCACCACCGGTGGACCGGAACCCCGAGTGGCGACACGTCCGGCCACCGCGGAGGACCTGTCCTCGATCCTCCGGCTCGACGAGGAGGCGTTCGGCGTCGATCGCATGCCCCTCATCGCACGTCTCCCCTCCTTCGCCGACCAGCTTCGCGTGGCCGAGGAGGACGGCCGGATCACCGGCTACACGGCCGCATGGCCCAACATGGACACCCACGTCGTCGGACCGCTGATCGCCCGGGACACGGAGACGGCCAAGGCCCTCATCACCTCGCTCGCGGCCCACACACACCGCCCCCTGCGCACCGACATCGACATACGGCACGAGGAACTGCTGGCCTGGGCCGAGGCCCGGGGGCTGGCCCCCGTGACCGACAACGCGGTCATGACCTACGGCATCACGGACCTGCCGGGGGACTGGAAACGCCGGTTCGCACCCCTGACCGTGGCCGCGGGCTGAGCGCCGGCACCGCTCCTTGGCGGCGCCGGCGCTGCCGGACGGGCATACGGTCAGACGAGTGCCGCGACGGCCGCGGTGGCGAAACCGTGGTCCTGCTCGGGCGCACCGCCACCGACACCGATCGCGCCGATCAGACGCCCGTCCCGGTGGACCGGGAGACCGCCCGCGATGAAGAGCAGGGGCCGGTCCAGAGCGGTGGGCAGCGTGTGGAAGAGGCCGCCCGGCTGCACCGCGTCCACGAGGTCGGCCGTGGCCGCGTCGAGCTGGAGCGCCGTGTAGGCCTTGCGGGTACTGGTCTCACCGGAGATCAGTACCGCACGGTCGTCCCGGCGGAAGGCGAGCAGATTGCCGCCTGCGTCGAGGACGGTGACGCTGACGGCGACCCCGGCCTCTTCGGCCGCGCGGCGTGCCGTGGCGACGAGCGACTCGGCGTCCTCGATGGTGAGGGGGGCGACGGTGGTGGTGCTCATGTGGAGCGTTCTCCTTGTGCGTGGTGCGTGAGGTGACGTGGTGCCCGCACGGGCCGGGGCGTCTCCGCCCCGGTGTTCCGGGCGGCGAGCGGGTACGGAGGTGCTGTCCGGGACCCGGGTGGGCTCAGTGGTGGACCGGGGTTCGCCGGGCGGTGGGCGCCGCCGGGGCGCTCGCGGTGCCGCGCGTCGCGTGTCGGCGCTCGAGGGCGGCCGAGAACACGGCCAGGACCAGGGCGGCCGCGGCGAGGACGGCCCCGACCCAGTTGGGCGCCGTGTAGCCGAACCCGGCCGCGATGACCATGCCGCCGAGCCAGGCGGAGAGGGCGTTGCCCAGGTTGAAGGCACCGATGTTGACGGCCGACGCGAGCGTCGGCGCCCCGTGCGCCTGGTCGAGGACACGCTTCTGCAGGGGCGGGACCGTGGCGAAGCCGAGGGCGCCGATCAGGGCGATGGTCACCGCGGCGGCGATCTTGTTGTGCGCCGTGAGCGTGAAGAGCGCGAGGACCACGGCCAGGGCGCCCAGGGAGACGTACAGCATCGGCATCAGCGCGCGGTCGGCGAACCTGCCGCCGATGAGGTTGCCGCCGACCATGCCGAGTCCGAACAGGACCAGCAGCCAGGTGACCGAGCCGTCGGCGAAGCCGGCGATGTGCGTCATCATCGGCGCGATGTAGGTGATGGCCGCGAAGACCCCGCCGAAGCCGAGGACCGTCATCGCCATGGCGAGCAGCACCTGGGCGTTCTTGAAGGCGGCCAGCTCATGCCGCAGGTGTACACCCTCCGGCTTCGGCAGGTCCGGCACCAGCCGGGCGATGCCGGCCAGACCGACGACACCGAGGGCCGCGACGATGCCGAAGGTGACGCGCCACCCGACGTTCTGGCCGATCAGCGTGCCCAGCGGGACACCGACGACGTTGGCGACGGTCAGTCCGGTGAACATCATCGCGATGGCTCCGGCCTTCTTGTCGGGAGCCACCAGTTCGGCGGCCACGACCGAACCGATGCCGAAGAAGGCGCCGTGGGCGAGGGACGCGACCACGCGTCCGATCAGCATGACCGCGAAGGCGGGGGCCACCGCGGAGAGCAGGTTGCCGACGATGAAGAGACCCATGAGGACCATCAGCATCCGCTTGCGCGGGACCTTGGTGCCCAGCACGGTCATCAGCGGAGCACCGATCACCACGCCCAGGGCGTATCCGGTCACCAGCAGGCCGGCCGTGGGGATGGAGACTCCGAAGTCGCCCGCGACCTCGGGCAGCAGTCCCATGATCACAAACTCGGTCGTGCCGATTCCGAAGGCCCCGATCGCGAGGGCCAGAAGCGCGAGAGGCATGTGGGGGTACACCCTTCCCAGACGATTGCAGGAGCGCTTTGCGTGCGTTCACAATAGTTGCAGACGCGGGCTATATGCAACCGAGGACTATTGCACCGATGCTCTACTCTTGAGTCAGCCGCTCCGGGACGGAGGAAGACGCCAATGACAGCGACGGACCCTGCGCTCACCGCCCTCGCCCAGGGCTGGTGCGCCCTCTCCCTGCTGCACGGGAGGATCGAGGCGCACATCGAGCGCGCACTGCAGGCGAAGCACGACCTGAGCGTGCGCGAGTACTCCCTGCTCGACGTGCTCAGCCGCCAGCACGAGGGTGAGGGCGGCCATCTGCAGATGAAGCAGGTCGCCGACGCCGTCGTCCTCAGCCAGAGCGCGACCACACGGCTGGTGACCCGCCTGGAGGACCGCGGCCTCCTGGAGCGCTACCTGTGCCCCACCGACCGTCGCGGCATCTACACCAACGTCACTGAGGCCGGATTGCGGCTGCTGGCCGAGGCGCGGCCCACCAACGACGCGGCTCTCCGCGAGGCCCTGGACGAGGCGGCCAGGAGCCCCGAACTGGCGCCGCTGGTAAAGGTCGTGGAGTCCGTGAACGTGCCCGCATAGGGTGCGGGCATGGGAGATCTTGAGATACGCCGGGCGACCGCGCCCGACCTGCCGACGATCGTGGCCATGCTCGCCGACGATCCACTCGGAGCCCAGCGCGAGTCGCCCGACGACCTGTCGCCGTACCGGACGGCCCTGGAGCGGCTGGACGCGGACCCGAACCAGCGGCTCGTCGTCGCGGTTCGCGAGGATCGGGTCGTCGGAACTCTCCAGCTGACGATCATCCCCGGCCTCTCCCGCAGGGGAGCCACCCGTTCGGTTATCGAAGCCGTCCGCATCCACGCCGACGAGCGCGGCAGCGGCCTGGGTACGCAGCTCATCCAGTGGGCGATCGACGAATCCAGGCGGCAGGGCTGCCAATTGGTGCAACTGACCTCCGACAGCAGCCGCACGGACGCCCACCGCTTCTACGAGCGGCTCGGTTTCACCGCCTCCCATGTGGGCTTCAAGCTGCCGCTGTAAGAACGGCCGGGGGCGGGCGTTTCACGTGAAACGCCCGCCCCCGGCCGCTTTCGCTTCAGTCCGCGATCCCTCGCCAGCCCGCCGGGTCCACTCCGCCGGGAACCCCGGCGCTCTCCTCGTACGGCTGCCGCGTGAACACGAACGACCCGAGATCCAGGTGGCTGACGGACCCGTCCGGACGCCTCACCGCGCGCAGGACCTCGCCGGCGTAGTAACCCTCGAGTCCGGTCCAGGTGTCGTCACCGTTGGGCCGCAGGCGTGTCCGACGCCCGGCGCCGGTCAGCGGACCCAGGGAGACGAGGCCGTCCGCCGTCACCCGCAGGGCGAAGGCATTCGTCCCCCAGTACCACTGTCCGGCCAACTCCAGCACAGCCGGGTCGACTTCGCCCAACGGGCGCCAGGGAGCGGGGATCCGGGGCTCCGCCTCGGCGACGATGCGGACGAGATCGGCGCCCACCGCTGACACCGCCGGGCCTGATGTGCAGTTGGTCAGCACCACGGCGGCCACATCGTCCTCCACACTGATGCTGAGGTTCGCGAGGAACCCCGGCAGCGAGCCGGAGTGCCCCACGATCAGCCGGCCGTCACGCCGCTGGATCTGCATGCCGAGGCCGTAGGTCGCACCGTCGACGACGTCAGAGGCTTCGGCCGGGGCCGCCGGAGTGCGCATCTCCCGGACCGATTCCGCGCTCAGCACACGGTCGTCCCCGCCGGCCAGGAAGACGGCGAAGCGCGCCAGGTCCGCCGTGGTGGACCAGAGCTGTCCGGCCGGAGCCATCCGGCCCAGGTCCTCCAAGGGCTCGGGCAGCAGCGCGTCGGCCCACGGGTGCACGGCCCAGCCACCGGCGTGGGGCGCCTGCGGCTGCGCACTGGTGCGGGTCAGCCCCAGGGGCTCCAGCACCTCCCTGCCGAGCGCGTCCGTCCAGGCAGCGCCACGCAGTCGCTCCACCAGGGCACCGAGCAGCGTGTAGCCGGGATTGGAGTAGTGGTGCCGTCGGCCGACGGGATGCAGCACCGGCCGCTCTCCGAGGACGTCACTCAGCTCGGGACGCAGCGAACCGGGGGTCCGCTCCCACCAGGGCGCCGGTGATTCCGCCGCGATCCCACCGGTGTGCGCCAGCAGCTGGGCGATAGTCGCCTCCCCCGCGCCCGTACCCGGCAGGTGCTTCTCCAGCGGGTCGTCGAGGTCGAGCAGCCCCTCGTCACGCAGTCGCAGGACCAGGACGGCGGTGAACGTCTTGGTGATCGAACCGATCCGGTACTGCACGTTCTCGTCCGGCGCGTGCCCGTCGACCGAGGACCGCGAGCCGTGCCACACGGTCCGCCCGTCCCGGACGACCGCGGCGACCAACGAGGGTGTCCGCCCCTCGGTCTGAGCGACGGCGATGCGGTGCAGCAACGCACGCCGGGTACCGGGGAGCAGCTCTTCCTGGAATGTCGTCATGCGCCCAGTCCAGCGGCTGGGCCGACGCACGTCGAGTCCTTTTCACCGACCCGGCGCGTGTCGGCCGTGAGCGCAGAGCCGCAGGTCAGGTCTGGGCCATGTCCACGAAACGGGAGTAGTGGCCCTGGAAGGCGACCGTGATCGTCGCCGTGGGGCCGTTTCGGTGCTTGGCCACGATCAGGTCGGCCTCGCCCGCGCGCGGGGACTCCTTCTCGTAGGCGTCCTCACGGTGCAGCAGGATGACCATGTCGGCGTCCTGCTCGATGGAGCCGGACTCACGGAGGTCGGAGACCATCGGCTTCTTGTCGGTGCGCTGCTCCGGTCCACGGTTGAGCTGGGAGAGCGCGATGACCGGGATCTCCAGTTCCTTGGCGAGCAGCTTGAGGTTACGGGACATGTCCGAGACCTCCTGCTGCCGGCTCTCGGCGCGCTTGGAGCCGCCGGACTGCATGAGCTGGAGGTAGTCGATGACCACCAGTTTCAGGTCGTTGCGCTGCTTGAGCCGGCGGCACTTGGCGCGGATCTCCATCATCGACAGGTTCGGGGAGTCGTCGATGTAGAGCGGGGCGGCGGAGACGTCCGGCATGCGCCGGGCGAGCCGGGTCCAGTCCTCGTCGGTCATCGTGCCGGACCGCATGTGATGCAGGGCGACGCGGGCTTCCGCCGACAGCAGGCGCATCGCGATCTCGTTGCGGCCCATCTCGAGGGAGAAGATGACGCTGGGGAGGTTGTTCTTGATCGACGCGGCCCGGGCGAAGTCCAGCGCGAGGGTGGACTTACCCATGGCGGGCCGGGCCGCGATGACGATCATCTGGCCGGGGTGCAGGCCGTTGGTCAGTGAGTCGAAGTCCGTGAACCCGGTCGGCACGCCGGTCATCTCGCCGCTGCGCGAGCCGATCGCCTCGATCTCGTCGAGGGCGCCCTCCATGATGTCTCCCAGCGGGAGGTAGTCCTCACTGGTGCGCTGCTCGGTGACGGCGTAGATCTCGGCCTGGGCACGGTTGACGATCTCGTCCACGTCGTCGTCGGCCGCGTATCCCATCTGCGTGATGCGGGTGCCGGCCTCCACCAGACGGCGCAGGACCGCGCGTTCGTGGACGATCTCCGCGTAGTACTCGGCGTTGGCCGCCGTCGGCACGGTCTGCACGAGGGTGTGCAGGTACGACGCGCCGCCCACCTTGTTGATCTCGCCGCGCTTGGTCAGCTCGGCGGCGATGGTGATCGGGTCGGCCGGCTCGCCCTTGGCGTAGATGTCGAGGATCGCCTGGTAGATCGTCTCGTGCGCGGGCTTGTAGAAGTCGTGGCCCTTGAGGATCTCCACGACGTCGGCGATCGCGTCCTTGGACAGGAGCATGCCGCCCAGCACGGACTGCTCGGCGTCCAGATCCTGCGGGGGAAGCCGCTCGAACGAGGAGCCCCCGCCGTCCCAGCCGCCGCTCTCCCGGCCCCGGTCGTGCTGCTCGTCACGGCCCCGGCCGCCGTCGCTCCGCCGACGGGAGGCCGGCAGACGATCACTGGGCCCGGCCTCGGCCCACGGATCGTCCAAGGGCTCGGAAATGCTCACCGAGCCACCTCCTCCCGTCCGCACGGCGGACCTAGCCGTGTCCTCAGTTCTACGGCACGGCACTGACAACTAAGAGGCCCAACTCCGGTTCACGCGCGTCGGGTTTGTGACGTTTCCCGGGTCGGGGGGAAGGAGCGGGCGCCGGACAACGTTAGGCCTGTCGGCAGCGTCAGCCAATCTGGTTATCCACAGGCCATGTGGACGACGGCCCAGATGCTGTGGAGAACTCCCCGAAACCTGTGCACGACCCGGTGGACAGCCCTGTGAACAAGCCCTCCCTGTGGTGCACACCACCGCTCTGAACTGCTGCTTTACCGTCCACTGGCTGTGCAGAAGAAAAACTTTCCCAGTCGGATCAAGATCGCTTCGAACGGTGCGCACAGTCACATGACCGACGACCGCAAGTAAGGGTCATTTGGCGATTGCATGTCTTACCTGTGGACGATTAGATTGGTGCTCATGACACAGGCTCCCGCGATCCCCAAGGCCACCCGCCGCCGGCACGACCAGGAGATCATCGCGCTGGCCGTTCCGGCCTTCGGTGCGCTGGTCGCCGAGCCTCTGTTCGTCATGGCGGACAGCGCGATCGTCGGCCACCTCGGGACCGCCCAGCTCGCCGGACTGGGCGTGGCGTCGGCTCTCCTCACCACCGCGGTGAGCGTCTTCGTCTTCCTCGCGTACGCCACCACGGCCGCTGTGGCCCGGCGGGTCGGCGCGGGCGATCTCCAGTCGGCCATCCGCCAGGGCATGGACGGCATCTGGCTCGCGCTCCTCCTCGGTGCGGCGGTCATCGCGACGGTTCTCCCCCTGGCCCCAGGCATCGTGAACCTGTTCGGCGCCTCGGACACCGCGGCGCCCTACGCCACGACATATCTGCGGATCTCCGCACTCGGCATCCCGGCCATGCTGATCGTCCTGGCGGCCACCGGTGTGCTGCGCGGTCTGCAGGACACCAGGACGCCCCTGTACGTCGCCATCGCGGGCTTCGTCGCCAACGCCGTGCTCAACGCGGGCCTCGTCTACGGTGCCGGACTCGGCATCGCCGGATCGGCCTGGGGCACCGTGATCGCCCAGTGCGGCATGGCGGCGGCCTATCTGACCGTCGTCGTCCGCGGAGCCCGGCGGCACGGGGCCTCGCTGCGGCCCGACGCGGCCGGTATCCGGGCCTCGGCACAGGCGGGAGCCCCTCTGCTGGTCCGCACCCTGTCCCTGCGGGCGATTCTCATGATCGCCACGGCGGTGGCCGCACGCCTCGGCGACGCCGACATCGCCGCCCACCAGATCATTCTGTCCCTGTGGAGCCTGCTGGCCTTCGCGCTCGACGCGATCGCCATCGCCGGGCAGGCGATCATCGGCCGCTACCTCGGGGCGAACGATTCCGAGGGCGCCCGGCTGGCCTGCCGCAGGATGATCCAGTGGGGCATCGCCACCGGTACCGGCCTCGGCCTGCTGGTGGTGGCCGCTCGGCCCCTGTTCCTGCCCCTGTTCACCGGCGATTCCGTGGTCAGGGACGCCGCACTGCCCGCCCTGCTGATGGTGGCTCTCTCACAGCCCATCTGCGGGATCGTGTTCGTTCTGGACGGTGTCCTGATGGGCGCCGGCGACGGACCCTATCTGGCGGGGGCGATGGTCGTGACCCTGGTCGTGTTCGCACCGGTGGCGCTGCTCGTCCCCGCGGTCGGCGGCGGCCTCACCGCTCTCTGGGCAGCCATGACGCTGATGATGACGGTCCGGATGCTCACCCTGTGGCTGCGGTCGCGCTCCGGCCGATGGATCGTGACAGGCGCGACCCGCTGAGCGGAGCAGCGGGCCCGCGATGGCCCGGTTTCACGTGAAACACGAGCTACACGCCTGCGCACGGCAAGCCGCAGCCCATACGAAGAGGGGCCACCCCGTTGGGATGGCCCCTCTCTCAGCTCTTCAGCCGAGCGCAGCGTCAGGCCGCGACGACCTCGATGTTGACCTTGGCGGCAACCTCGGGGTGCAGACGCACGGACGTCTCGTGGGCGCCCAGCGTCTTGATCGGCGCACCGAGCTCGATGCGGCGCTTGTCGACCTCGGGGCCACCGGAAGCCTTGATCGCGGAAGCGACGTCGGCCGGGGTGACGGAACCGAAGAGACGACCGGCGTCGCCGGAGCGGACGGCCAGGCGGACCTTGACGCCCTCGAGCTGGGCCTTCACAGCGTTGGCCTGCTCGATGGTCTGGATCTCGTGGATCTTGCGAGCACGACGGATCTGCTCGACGTCCTTCTCGCCACCCTTGGTCCAGCGGATAGCGAACTTCCGCGGGATCAGGTAGTTGCGAGCGTAACCGTCCTTGACGTCGACGACGTCGCCGGCGGCACCGAGACCGGACACCTCGTGGGTGAGGATGATCTTCATTAGTCGGTCACCCTTCCCTTAGCGCGCGGTGGACGTGTAGGGCAGCAGCGCCATCTCACGGCTGTTCTTCACGGCCGTGGCGACGTCACGCTGGTGCTGCGTGCAGTTGCCGGTCACGCGGCGGGCACGGATCTTGCCGCGGTCGGAAATGAACTTCCGCAGCATGTTCGTGTCCTTGTAGTCCACGTACGTGACCTTGTCCTTGCAGAAAGCGCAGACCTTCTTCTTCGGCTTGCGCACAGGCGGCTTCGCCATGGTGTTTCTCCTGTGTGATCAAGAAGTGGGGATTGCGAGCCCTAGAAGGGGGGCTCGTCCGAGTAGCCGCCACCGCCGCCGGAGCCGCCGGAGCCACCGCCCCAGCCGCCACCGCCCTGGTTGCCACCGGCGGGAGCGCCGGTCGCCCACGGGTCGTCGGCAGGAGCGCCGCCGCCCTGCTGGCCGCCACCGGAGCCGCCGCCCCAGCCGCCGCCACCCTGGCCGCCACCGCCGCCGTAACCGCCCTGGCCACCGCGGGCGCCACCGGAGGTCTTGGTGACCTTCGCCGTGGCGTTGCGCAGGCTGGCGCCGACTTCCTCGACGTCCAGTTCGTAGACCGTGCGCTTGACGCCCTCACGGTCCTCATAGGACCGCTGCTTCAGCCGGCCCTGCACGATGACGCGCATGCCTCGCTGGAGCGACTCGGCGACGTTCTCCGCCGCCTGGCGCCAGACCGAGCAGGTCAGGAACAGGCTCTCGCCGTCCTTCCACTCGTTCGTCTGGCGGTCGAAGGTGCGGGGAGTGGACGCGACGCGGAACTTCGCGACCGCCGCACCGGACGGGGTGAAGCGCAGCTCGGGGTCGTCGACAAGATTGCCGACGACCGTGATGACGGTCTCGCCTGCCATGGGGGAACCTCTCGGCGGGTTTGCTGCTGGCTGCTTGCTGCTACTCGAATCCCGAGATCAGCTGAGCGGAAGCTCAGTGGGTCTCGGGACGGAGGACCTTGGTCCGGAGGACCGACTCGTTCAGGTTCATCTGGCGGTCGAGCTCCTTGACGACCGCAGGCTCGGCCTGCAGGTCGATGACCGAGTAGATGCCCTCGGGCTTCTTCTTGATCTCGTACGAGAGACGACGACGGCCCCAGGTGTCGACCTTCTCAACCTTGCCGCCGCCATCGCGGACGACGGACAGGAAGTTCTCGATCAGCGGGGAGACAGCGCGCTCCTCGAGATCGGGGTCGAGGATGACCATCACCTCGTAGTGACGCATGTGGAACCCACCTCCTTTGGACTCAGCGGCCACGGTCGTTCCGTGGCAGGAGGGTCGTGATGCGTTCGCAACGGTATCGGCCGCCACTGACAATCAAGGGCTTCCGCCGGGATCCCGCAGTGCCGGCCGCCGATAATTTCCGGCAGGCCTGGGCAGACACCGGTGCAGACGGTACAGACTACCTGCACACCGGCTTCCGGTTGAAATCCGGCGGTGGGCACCCTCAGTCTGTACACATCGGGTGTGTATGGCGCTACAGTGCGCCGCGATCCGCAGGAGGTGCCCCATGGCACAGCAGGCATTGCGACCCAACACCGCCGGATCCCTCTTCGCCTCGGACGGCAAGCCCCATCCGCTCCAGGACGCCCTCATGGCCGTGACGCTGGTCCTGGGCGTGCTGGCCTTCATCACGGGTTTCTTCTCCGGTCTCCACCTGATCGCCTCCTGGGCCGGCCTGGTGGGGCTCGTGATCGGGGCGTACGGCCAGTGGATCTCGATCACGACGCGTGAACGGTTCGGCCTGATCCTCGGCCTGGGCGCCTCCGGCGTCGGCTTCATGCTCGGCATGGCGAACGGCGGGCTGTTCGGCGGGCTCATCGGCTGACACCGCCGGCCCGCCCGAGACGCGCCGCCGAGCACCGCGCGAACGCCCCGGCGACCGACCGGCCGGGGCGAAGGTGCCGTGCGCCCAGTCGGGGCGCCCGCCAGGCGCAGTAGGCTTCGGCGCGAGAGCCGGAGCCCCTGAACCCATGGGGACACACCAGCCCGAGGAGCGCCCCGACATGAGCCTGACCCTGAGGACCATCAGCCGCGAGCAACATCTGGCCTACATCCAGAGCCTGCCGTCGGCGAGCCACATGCAGGTCCCGGCATGGGCCGACGTGAAGGCGGAGTGGCGCTCGGAGCACCTGGGCTGGTTCGACGAGCGCAGCGGCGAGATGGTCGGCGCGGGCCTGGTCCTGTACCGCCAGCTGCCCAAGATCAAGCGCTACCTCGCCTACCTGCCCGAGGGCCCGGTCATCAACTGGTTCGCGCCGAATCTGGACGACTGGATCCAGCCGATGCTGGCCCACCTCAAGCAGCAGGGCGCCTTCTCGGTGAAGATGGGCCCGCCGGTGATCATCCGCCGCTGGAACGCGGAGACCATCAAGAAGGGCATCCAGAGCCCGGACGTGAAGCGCCTGCGCGACATGGAGGCCGACTTCATCGAGCCGCGCGCCTTCGAGGTCGCCGACAAGCTGCGCCGCATGGGCTGGCAGCAGGGCGAGGACGGCGGCGCCGGCTTCGGCGACGTCCAGCCCCGCTACGTCTTCCAGGTGCCGCTGGCCAACCGGTCCCTGGAAGAGGTGCACAAGAACTTCAACCAGCTCTGGCGCCGCAACATCAAGAAGGCCGAGAAGGCCGGCGTCGAGGTCGTCCAAGGCGGCTACCAGGACCTCGCCGAGTGGCAGCGGCTGTACGAGATCACGGCCGTGCGCGACCACTTCCGGCCGCGCCCGCTGTCGTACTTCCAGCGCATGTGGACGGCCCTCAACACCGAGGACCCCAACCGCATGCGGCTGTACTTCGCCCGCCACAACGGCGTGAACCTGTCGGCCGCGACCATGCTGATCGTCGGCGGCCACGTCTGGTACTCCTACGGCGCCTCCGACAACATCGGCCGTGAGGTCCGGCCCTCCAACGCGATGCAGTGGCGGATGCTGCGCGACGCCTACGCGCTCGGCGCCACCGTCTACGACCTGCGCGGCATCTCCGACTCGCTGGACGAGACGGACCACCTGTTCGGCCTGATCCAGTTCAAGGTCGGCACCGGCGGCCAGGCCGCCGAGTACCTCGGCGAGTGGGACTTCCCGCTGAACAAGCTGCTCCACAAGGCGCTCGACATCTACATGTCGCGCCGCTGATCGCGGAGCGTTTGATTGCATAGGCTTCACAGCTCTCCACCTCACTGACACACGGCAGCCACGAGAAAGGGTCCGGGTCCGGCCATGGCGCTCACGCTCTACGTCGACACCGCGCGCTGGCGGGCGCACCACAAGCACGTGCAGGAGCAGTTCCCGGGGCTCGTCCCGGTCTGCAAGGGCAACGGCTACGGCTTCGGACACGAACGGCTGGCGGAGGAGGCCACCCGGCTCGGCTCGGACATCCTCGCCGTCGGCACCACGTACGAGGCCGCGCGCATCAAGGACTACTTCGGTGGCGACCTGCTGGTGCTGACGCCGTACCGGCGGGGCGAGGAGCCGGTCCCGCTGCCGGACCGGGTGGTCCGCTCGGTGTCGTCCATCGACGGCGTCTACGGCCTCGTGGGAGCGCGTGTCGTCATCGAGGTGATGTCCTCGATGAAGCGGCACGGCATCAGCGAGCAGGACCTGCCGCAGTTGCACGCCGCCATAGAGAACGTCCGGCTGGAGGGCTTCGCGATCCACCTGCCGCTGGACCGCACCGACGGCTCGGACGCCGTCGAGGAGGTCATCGGCTGGATGGACCGGCTCCGCGCGGCCCGGCTGCCGCTGCACACGATGTTCGTCAGCCACCTCAAGGCCGACGAACTCGCCCGGCTGCAGCAGCAGTTCCCGCAGACCCGGTTCCGCGCCCGCATCGGGACGCGGCTCTGGCTCGGGGACCACGAGGCCACCGAGTACCGCGGCGCCGTCCTCGACGTCACCCGGGTGACCAAGGGCGACCGCTTCGGCTACCGGCAGCAGAAGGCGGCCTCCGACGGCTTCCTGGTGGTCGTGGCGGGCGGTACGTCGCACGGGGTGGGCCTGGAGGCCCCGAAGGCGCTGCACGGCGTCATGCCGCGTGCCAAGGGCGTCGCACGGGCCGGACTGGCCACGGTCAACCGGAACCTGTCCCCGTTCGTCTGGGGCGGCAAGCAGCGCTGGTTCGCGGAGCCGCCGCACATGCAGGTGTCGATCCTCTTCGTCCCCTCGGACGCCCCCGAGCCGCAGGTGGGCGACGAACTGGTGGCCCATCTGCGGCACACCACCACCCAGTTCGACCGGATCGTGGACCGTTAGCCCGGACCGCCGGACACCAAGGGCTCCGAACCAGGAAGGCCGTACACGCTGCGCGCGTGTACGGCCTTCTTCGTGTGCGTCCGAGCTCCGGGCGTCCGTTCGCTCAGAGCGAACGCCCCTCGTTCGGCAGCGGCTCGGGCCTGCCCCAGGCCACCTGGGGCGCGTCCAAGTGGGCGGCGTCACGGGGCGGACGGGCCGCCGCGCCGAGCACGAAGACGTCCTCGGCGCCGTCGAGCACTCCGCCCGAGGGGTCGTCGTCACCGGACCGGCGCACCACGTCCCGCTCGGGCGTCAGGATGTCCCGCACGACGACGGCGCACAGGTACAGCGTGCCGAGCAGATGGACCGCGATCACCCAGTCGTACCCCAGCGTGGGCAGTCCCTTGTGGGCGTCTCCGCTGGTCGTGTAGGCGAGGTAGAACCAGATGCCCAGGAAGTACGCCACCTCGCAGGCCTGCCAGATCAGGAAGTCCCGCCACTTGGGGCGTGCGAGGGCGGCCAGCGGCACCAGCCACAGGACGTACTGCGGTGAGTAGACCTTGTTGGTCAGGATGAAGACCGCGACGATCAGGAAGGCCAGCTGGGCGAAGCGCGGCCGGCGCGGGGCGGTGAATGTCAGCGCGGCGATACCCAGCGAGCACAGGCCCACCAACACCACGGCTGCGTTGTTCACGAAGTCGGTGGAGGGCGGGTTGCTCGAGTTCTGCGCCCAGATCAGCCACAGGGAGCCGAAGTCGACGCCCCGGTCGTGGCTGAACGTGTAGAACTTCGACCAGCCCTCGTAGGCGAAGAGCATCACCGGCAGGTTCACCACCAGCCAGGCGACGGCCGCGCCGCCCACGGCCTGGAAGAACTCCCGCCACTTGCCGGCCCTCCAGCACAGCACGAGCAGCGGGCCGAGCAGCAGCACCGGGTAGAGCTTGGCGGCGGTGGCGAGCCCCAGGAGGACACCGAAGGCCACTGAGCGGCCCCGCGACCACATCAGCATCGCGGCGGCCGTCAGAGCCACCGCCAGCAGGTCCCAGTTGATGGTGGCGGTGAGGGCGGCGGCGGGCGCCAGGGCGACCAGCAGCCCGTCCCAGGGACGCCGGGCATGGGTGCGGGTGACACAGACGGCGACGACGGCCGCGCACGCCATCAGCATTCCGGCGTTGACGAACCAGTACCACTGCTCCTGGTGCTGGATGCCGCCACCACCCGGCGTGAGCCAGGCGGCCACCTCCATGAAGACGCCGGTCAGCACCGGGTATTCGAGGTAGTCCATGTCACCGGGGAGGCGGTCGAAGTACGGGACCAGCCCGTCGGCGAAGCCGCGCCCCTGGTAGAGGTGCGGGATGTCCGAGTAGCAGGCGTGCGTGTACTGCGAACTCGCGCCGAAGAACCAGGCGCTCTGGTAGCAGGGAGCCTTCTGCACCAGGCCGAGGGCGAACATGCCGATCGCCACGAGCGCGATGACCCGTACCGGGGTCCACCAGGTCGTCCCGAGCAGGGCGCGCCGGCCGATGGGCCCGCCGATCAGCTCACTGCCGGCCGCGGCGACCTCGTCCTCGCGGGTCGGCCGCACCGGCTCCGCTCCGGCGGACCGTGGGGGCTCGGGCTCGTGCACGCCCGCGGGCGTCATCTCTGCACTGGGCATGGGGCACATCCTGCCGTACATGTCTGGGAATACGCCGAGGGCCGCCGCACTCGGTGAGTGCGGCGGCCCCGTGTTTCACGTGAAACGTGACGTGGCGGGCGAAATGACCGCCAACCGGTCAGGCCTGCTGTCTAGCCGTTCTGGCCCCCGAAGAGGCCTCCATTGCCGTTGCCATTGCCTCTGGTCGTGCCCGTTCCGGTCGTGTCCGTGGCTGAGGGCGAGGGTGTCGTCCCTCCGTTCGTGCCACCTGTGTCCGTGCCGCCGTTGGCGCCGTTGCCGCCGTTGGCGCCGTTGCAGTTGGTGCCCCAGCCCCACTGGCAGGTCTCGCTGGCCGACGGGGACGGGGACGTCTCGGTCACGCTCGGCGACGGACTCGGCGACTCGCTCGGCGTCTGGCTCGGGGTGATGGTGATCGACGGGGTCGGAGAAGGCGCACCGGCCTCGTCATTGACCTTGCCGATCTTCACGGCGGCCGGGAAGCCCGGGTCGTTCGCGTTCTTCAGCGCCGCCCTCATGTACTCGGTCCACACCTGCGTCGGGATGTCACCACCGTGGATGGAGTCCTTGCCCGCGGTGCCGTTCATGGAGAGCAGCTTGTGGTTCTTGGGGTTCTCCCGGAACATCGCCACCGACGTCGAGAGCTGCTGGGTGTAGCCGACGAACCAGGCCGACTTGTTCTTGTCGGTGGTACCGGTCTTGCCCGCCGCCGTACGGCCCAGCGCCTTGGCGTTCTGCGCCGTACCGTTCTGGATGACGTTCTCCAGGACGTCCGTGACGTTGTTGGCGATGTTCGCCTGCATCGCCTGCTTGACCTTGGGCTTGGCGAAGCCGGGCTGGTCCTGGCCGTCCTTCTTGACGGCGGTCACCGAGTACGGATCCGCCTGCTTGCCGGACGCGGCGAACGTCGCGTAGGCGTCGGCCATGCGGATCGCACTGGGCGTGGAGGTGCCGATGGCGAACGACGGGTTGAGGTCCACCGACATGCTCCCGTCGAGAATGCCGGCCGAGCGGGCCACGTCGCGGACGTGCGACATGCCGACGTCGACGCCCAGCTGCACGAAGGGGGTGTTGATGGACTGCTCCATCGCCTTGCGCAGGGTGATGTACCCCCACTTGTGCGGGCTCTCGTTCTTCTGGAAGAAGAACGAGTTGTCCTTGTTGAGGTAGTACGACCCGTCGGGCTTCTTCACCTTGAGGTGGTCGTCGCCGTTGTACTTGCTCAGCGGGGAGATTCCCTCGCCGCCTGAGTCGTAGGTGCCGTACTGCATGGCCGCGGCCAGCACGAACGGCTTCCAGGTCGAGCCGACGGGGACACCCTGGGTGTCGGCGTTGTTCGTGAAGTGGCCGTTCTCGTAGCCGTCACCGCCGTAGAGAGCGACGATCGCACCGTCGTTGGGGACCACGGACGCCGCACCGAACTGGACGTACTTGTCGAGTTCGCGCTTCGGGTTGAGGCGCTCCTTCTGGATCTTCTTGACGGCCGCGTTCAGGGCGTTGACCTTGTCCCTCTTGAAGGTCGTGTAGATCTGGAAGCCGCCCCTGTCGAACTCCTGCTCAGAGATGTTCGAGTGGCTCAGCACGTACTTCTTCGCCGTGTCGGCCAGGTAGCTGATCTGGCCGGTCATGCCCTTGGTCGCCTTGCGGTCCCGGGGCATGGGGTACTTCTTGATGGCGTCCTGGTACTGGGCGTCCGAGAGGTGCTTGTCCTTGTGCATCTCGCCGAGGATCCAGGACCAGCGCTCCTTGGACCGCTTGAGGTTGGCACTGGCCGTAGCCGCCTTGTCGAGGCTCTCGTTTCCCGCCGGGTCGTAGTACGTCGCTCCCTTGAGCAGCGACGCGAGGAAGGCGCACTCGCTGGGCTTGAGATCGACGGCGTCCTTGTTGTAGTACGTCCGCGCGGCGGCCTGGATGCCATAGGCGCCACGTCCGTAGTACGAGGTGTTCAGGTAACCCTGGAGGATCTGCGGCTTCGTCCGCTTCGTCCCCACCTTGATGGAGATGAACATCTCCTTGAACTTGCGGGTGACGGTCTGGTCCTGGCTGAGGTACGTGTTCTTGACGTACTGCTGGGTGATCGTCGAACCGCCCTGCGTCTGACCGCCTCGGGCCATGTTGGCCAGGGCCCGCGCGATACCCATGGGGTCGACACCCGAGTCCTGGTAGAAGCTCTTGTTCTCGGCCGAGATCACCGCCCACTGCATGGCCTCGGGGATCTTGTCGATGGTGACGTTCTGACGGTTCACGCCGGTGCCCGTCGCGACCATCTGCGAGCCGTCGGCCCAGTAGTAGACATTGTTCTGGGACTTGGCGGCATCGTTCTCGTTGGGGATGGAGACCATCGCGTAGCCGACGCCCACCATGACCACGAGGCTGCCGACGAAGCCGATGAACAGCCCGGTGACGAGCTTCCAGGACGGCACCCAGCGGTGCCACCCGTCCCTGTCGTAGCGCGGGTAGTCGACGAAACGCTTCTTGCCGGGGTCGGCCGCCCGGCCTCTGCCGCGCCCGGGGCCGGCCGGGTCGGCGGCCCTGCGCCGGCCGCCGCCTTTCTGCGCCGCCCGGCGGGCCTCGGCACGGCCGCCGTAGGCACGTTCCTCACCCCCCGAGCCTTGGGAGTCCGCCCCATAGGAAGTGGACCCATAGGAGTCGGCAGAGGACCCGGTGGCGCCTCGCGGTGCCGCGCGGCGGCCGGAGGCCGAGCCGGACTGGCCGCGTCGGGCCGCGGCACGTCCGCCTCCCTGCGGCTGCGGCGGTTTGCGACGGTGCTCGCTCATCGAACGACTACTCCTCGGGCAGGCGCACCCTTGCGCGCCTGGAAACGGCGGCTGGTTTCCGGTCCCCCCGAAGTACGGATGTGGTCGGTCCCGCATTCACCCGTACTGCTCCAGGGACGAGGACGCCCCCAGACGTCACTCGGTTCCCGGTGATGTGCATGCCGCACAGACTACGCACCGCCAAAACCCGCCGAGTCCCGAAGTTCACCCCAAACCAGGCAACTTGCCTCCTACGAATCGGTGATGTGATCCCGTTCACCGTCCCCCCTCTTGTCGCGTGCGGGAGGCCGTTCTATCGTCGTGATGTATCGAGTCGATACATCAGCGTGAGATAAAGACGCGGCGGACCGAGAGGAGGCGATCATGAGTCGGCGTTCCGGCATCCTTGAGTTCGCCGTCCTCGGCCTGCTGCGCGAGTCCCCTATGCACGGCTACGAGCTGCGCAAACGACTCAACACGTCACTGGGTGTGTTCCGGGCGTTCAGCTACGGGACCCTGTACCCGTGTCTCAAGACGCTGGTCGCCAACGGCTGGTTGATCGAGGAACCGGGCAGCACCCACGAGGACGCCCTGGCCGCTCCCCTCACCGGGCGCCGCGCCAAGATCGTCTACCGGTTGACGGCAGAAGGTAAGGAGCACTTCGAGGAGCTGCTCTCGCAGACCGGTCCGGACGCGTACGAGGACGAGCACTTCGCCGCCCGGTTCGCCTTCTTCGGGCAGACCTCGCGGGATGTGCGCATGCGTGTGCTGGAGGGCCGGCGCAGCCGCCTGGAGGAGCGTCTGGAGAAGATGCGCGCCTCTCTGGCGCGCACCAGGGAGCGCCTCGACGACTACACACTCGAGCTCCAGCGCCACGGGATGGAGTCCGTGGAGCGCGAAGTGCGCTGGCTGAACGAGCTCATCGAGAGCGAGCGGGCCGGACGGGACCTGAAGGGTTCCGCGTCCGGGGGGTCCGCTCAGCAGGACACCACCACTGGATCGACGGGCGGCCTGCCCCGTGCCGGGGAGAACCCCGGCACGGATACGCCCGGCGACACCGCCACGTGAGTCCCACTCAGGGCCTCACTCGTACACACAGGGAGCAACCGGAATGGGTTCGGTTCGCGTAGCCGTCGTCGGCGTGGGCAACTGCGCCGCGTCGCTGGTGCAGGGAGTCGAGTACTACAAGGACGCCGACCCGGCGTCGAAGGTCCCCGGCCTGATGCACGTGCAGTTCGGTGACTACCACGTGCGGGACGTCGAGTTCGTCGCCGCGTTCGACGTGGACGCCAAGAAGGTCGGCCTCGACCTGGCGGACGCGATCGGCGCCTCCGAGAACAACACCATCAAGATCTGCGACGTGCCGAACACCGGTGTCACCGTGCAGCGCGGTCACACCCTCGACGGCCTCGGTAAGTACTACCGCGCCACCATCGAGGAGTCCGACGCCGAGCCGGTGGACGTCGTCCAGATCCTGAAGGACAAGCAGGTCGACGTCCTGGTCTGCTACCTGCCCGTCGGCTCCGAGGACGCGGCGAAGTTCTACGCCCAGTGCGCCATCGACGCCAAGGTCGCCTTCGTCAACGCCCTCCCGGTCTTCATCGCCGGCACCAAGGAGTGGGCGGACAAGTTCACCGAGGCCGGTGTGCCGATCGTCGGTGACGACATCAAGTCCCAGGTCGGCGCCACCATCACGCACCGCGTCATGGCGAAGCTGTTCGAGGACCGCGGTGTCATCCTGGACCGCACGATGCAGCTGAACGTCGGCGGCAACATGGACTTCAAGAACATGCTCGAGCGCGAGCGCCTGGAGTCCAAGAAGATCTCCAAGACGCAGGCCGTCACTTCGCAGATCCCCGACCGGGACCTCGGCGAGAAGAACGTCCACATCGGCCCGTCCGACTACGTCGCCTGGCTGGACGACCGCAAGTGGGCCTACGTCCGCCTCGAGGGCCGCGCCTTCGGTGACGTCCCGCTGAACCTGGAGTACAAGCTCGAGGTCTGGGACTCCCCGAACTCCGCTGGTGTCATCATCGACGCCCTGCGCGCCGCGAAGATCGCCAAGGACCGCGGCATCGGTGGCCCGATCCTGTCCGCGTCCTCGTACTTCATGAAGTCCCCGCCGGTCCAGTACTTCGACGACGAGGCCCGCGAGAACGTCGAAAAGTTCATCCGCGGCGAGGTCGAGCGCTAAGCACGCGGGTTCGGCCGCCCGGCGCGCCGAAGAGAACGCTCCTGCCAGGGCTGCGAAGGGTCCCCGGGTCTCCCGACCTGGGGACCCTTCGCATATGTGAGGGTGGGGCCATGTCCGTCGTCCGTGACCTGCGCGTCCTGCTGCGTCTGCGGGACTTCCGCCGGCTGTTGTCCGTGCGCCTTCTGTCCCAGGGGGCCGATGGCGTCTACCAGGTCGCTCTGGCCGCGTACGTCGTCTTCTCACCGGAGAAACAGACCTCGGCGGCGGCGATCGCCTCGGCTATGGCGGTCCTGCTGCTGCCCTACTCACTGGTCGGGCCCTTCGCCGGCGTGCTGCTGGACCGCTGGCGGCGCCGCCAGGTCTTCGTGTACGGCAATCTGCTGCGCGCCCTGCTGGCGGGGGCGACCGCCGTCCTGATGGTCAGCCATGTGCCGAACTGGCTGTTCTACGCCTCCGCGCTGTGCGTCACGGCCGTCAACCGCTTCGTCCTCGCCGGATTGTCCGCAGCCCTGCCACACGTGGTCGACACCGAGCGCCTGGTACTCGCCAACTCCTTGTCTCCCACGGCCGGAACGCTCGCGGCGACCGCCGGGGGCGGCCTCGCCTTCGCCGTCCGGCTGGTGGCCTCGGACTCCGACGCCGCGGTGGTGCTGCTGGGGTCCTTCCTCTACCTGTGCGCGGCGCTCACCGCCCTGAGCATGGCTCCCGCTCTGCTCGGTCCCGACCGGGAGCCCGTACAGCCCCACCTGCGCACCGCACTCGTGGACACCGCACGCGACCTGCTCGCGGCCGTCCGGCACCTGGCCGCACCTCGACGCCGGGAGGCGGCCTGGGCGCTGACCTCCATGACCCTGATGCGCTTCTGCTACGGAGCGCTCCTCGTCCTGCTGCTCATGCTGTGCCGCTACGCCCTCTCCACCACACCTGAGGACGGACTGAGGCTGCTCGGACTCGGTCTGGCCGTGTCCGGCGCGGGCTTCTTCGCGGCCGCCGTGGTGACACCGTGGACGGTGGGACGGATCGGGCCGGGCCGCTGGATCGCGGTGTGCGCCGGCACGGCCGCCGTGCTGGAGCCCGCCCTCGGCCTCCCGTTCGCCACCGGTCCGCTTCTGGCGGCCGCGTTCGTCCTGGGCCTGATCACCCAGGGAGCCAAGATCGCCACGGACACCGTCGTGCAGTCTTCGGTGGAGGACGCCTTCAGGGGCCGGATCTTCTCGCTGTACGACGTCCTCTTCAACATCGCCTTCGTCGGCGCCGCCGGAGTCGCCGCACTGATTCTCCCGCCGGACGGGCGCTCCGCACTGCTGGTGGTCCTCGTCGCACTGGTATACGGCGCTGTGGCCCTGGGCATGGCCCGCTTCGAGCGCCACCGCACCCGGAACAGCCGAGGGGGTGATGTTTCACGTGAAACATCACCCCCTCGGTAGGGCAGCGGGGTCGTGTTTCACGTGAAACACGACCCCGTCCCGGCGTTTCTCAGTTCTGCTCGGCCCACCACTCCTTGAGGGCCGCGACCGCCTCGTCGTGCACCATCGGGCCGTTCTCCAGGCGCAGCTCCAGCATGTGCTTGTACGCCTTGCCGATCACGGGACCGGGGCCCACCCCCAGGATCTCCATGATCTCGTTGCCGTCGAGATCCGGGCGGATGGCGTCGAGCTGCTCCTGCTCCTGAAGCTGGCCGATGCGCTCCTCGAGGCCGTCGTAGGCCCGCGACAGCGCGACCGCCTTCCGCTTGTTCCGCGTCGTGCAGTCGGACCGAGTCAGCTTGTGCAGACGCTCCAGCAGCGGGCCCGCGTCACGGACGTAGCGCCGCACGGCGGAGTCCGTCCACTCGCCGGTGCCGTAGCCATGGAACCGCAGGTGGAGCTCAACGAGCCGTGAGACATCCTTCACCAGCTCGTTCGAGTACTTGAGGGCGGTCATCCGCTTCTTGGTCATCTTCGCGCCGACCACCTCGTGGTGATGGAACGAGACGCGGCCGTCCTTCTCGAATCGCCGGGTGCGCGGCTTGCCGATGTCGTGCAGCAGCGCGGCCAGGCGGAGCGCCAGGTCCGGGCCCTCCTGCTCCAGCGCCATCGCCTGCTCCAGCACGATCAGCGTGTGCTCGTAGACGTCCTTGTGCCGGTGGTGCTCGTCACT
The DNA here is from genome assembly GCF_007176755.1 of Streptomyces sp. 1-11. Lineage (GTDB taxonomy): Bacteria > Actinomycetota > Actinomycetes > Streptomycetales > Streptomycetaceae > Streptomyces. The sequence goes on along the minus strand of NZ_BJTV01000003.1, from coordinate 440,065 downwards.
CTCCAGCCGCAGAGCCGGCAGTTCGGGCAGGACATGGTCGGCCAGCCCGGTGTCGACCAGCAGCGCCAGGCCCTTGCGCGGCTGCGCGGAGAGGATCAACTTGTTCAGCTCGTCCCGGACCCGCTCGGCCGAGACGATCTCGATCCGCGCGGACATCTCCGTCATCGCGGTGACGACCTCGGGAGCGACATCGAAGTCGAGCTGAGCGGCGAACCTGGCGGCCCGCATCATCCGCAGCGGATCGTCCGAGAAGGACTCCTCGGGCGTGCTGGGGGTGCACAGCACCCGGGCCGCGAGGTCCTGAAGGCCGCCGTGCGGGTCGATGAACTCCTTCTCCGGCAGCGCCACGGCCATCGCGTTGACCGTGAAGTCGCGACGGACGAGGTCCTGCTCGATCGAGTCGCCGTAGGACACCTCGGGCTTGCGCGAGGTGCGGTCGTACGCCTCCGACCGGTACGTGGTGATCTCGATCTGGAACTGCCAGTCGGTGTCCGCGACCCGGGCGTTCTTCTGCGCGCCGACCGTCCCGAAGGCGATCCCCACCTCCCAGACGGCGTCCGCCCACGGCCGCACGATCTTCAGTACGTCCTCGGGACGCGCGTCGGTGGTGAAGTCGAGGTCGTTGCCGAGCCGGCCGAGCAGCGCGTCCCGGACCGAGCCGCCCACCAGGGCGAGCGAGAACCCGGCCGCCTGGAATCGGCGGGCGAGGTCGTCGGCGACGGGGGCCACCCGCAGCAGCTCGCTGACCGCGCGGTGCTGCGCCTGGCTCAGGGCAGTGGGAGTGTCTTCGTTGGCGTTCGGCACAACAGAAGAGGGTACGTGTCCCCGGCCGCCCCGGTCGCCTCCACCGAGCGGTGCGGACGCCTCCCCTCATACCTGCACAAGCGCTGTGCTTACGACGTACAACCGCTCTCCCCTCGATACTGGATATAGAGGACGTGCCGCCGCCGCTCCCTGGTCTTGCGGAGCAGACCGCGGCACTTCCACTCTGCGCGCCTCGTTACCATGCGTGGACGCACATTCCGACGACCACTGACGACGACGAGGGACGGGCGAGCGCGTGGCCGAGGCGGCTGACTTCCAGGGGACCAGTGCCTCCTCACCTGCCCGCCGCTGGCTGCGGCGCACCGGAGCGCTGTGCGCCGGTGTGCCCCTGCTGGCGGGACTCCTCCAGCTGCCCGCCGCGGCGCCCGCACAGGCCGCCTCGTCCAGTCCGGTGTCCGTCTCCCTGGACTCGCTCAGCCCCAGCGCCCCCACGGACGGGGACACGGTGACCGTGTCCGGCACGGTGACGAACGCCGGTAAGCAGAACGTCACCGGCGCCCACGTGGGCCTGCGGGTGGGCCCCCTGCTCAACACCCGCTCGGCGATCGACGCCGTCGCCCGGCACCCCGACGATCTCCGAGCACGCACCGGCTCCGAGGTCGGTGACAAGTACGAGGCGAAGTTCTCCCAGCTCGCACCCGGAGTCGCACAGCACTTCAGCATCTCCGTCCCGGTGGACCAGCTCGACCTCGGCCAGGACGGCGTCTACGAGTTCGGCGTGGCCCTGTCCGGCCAGACCTCCGCCCAGCCATGGGACCAGGTGCTCGGCGTCCAGCGGACGTTCCTGCCGTGGCAGCCGTCCGACGCGGACACCAAGACCAGGACGACGTTCCTGTGGCCGCTGCTCTCCACGTCCCACATGACGGCGAGGACGGGCGCCGGTGAACTGCAGACGCCGGTCTTCAAGGACGACGACCTGGCCAAGGAGATCTCGCCCGGCGGCCGGCTGGCGCAAATGCTGGCTCTGGGCAAGGACCTCGACGTCACCTGGGTGATGGACCCGGACCTGCTGGCCTCGGTGGACGCCATGGCGGGCGGCTACCGGCTGCAGAACGACGACGGCACCACCAGGGCCGGCTCGCACCAGGCCGTCGCCAAGCAGTGGCTGGCCGAACTGCAGAAGGCCGTCGTGGGCAAGGAGGTCGTCGCGCTGCCCTTCGCCGACCCGGACCTGGCCTCCCTGGCGCACAGCGGTACCAGCGTCACCGGCTCGCTCAGCCATCTCAAGGACGCCACCGACGTCGCCGCCACCACCGTGAAGACCGTGCTGCACGTCACACCGACGACCGACTTCGCCTGGCCCGTGGACGGTGCCGTCGACCCGTCGATCATGAAGGTCGCCACCTCAGCCGGCGCCGACCGCGTGCTCGCCCGCAGCGACAGCCTCCAGGAGACCGCCGGACTGCCGTACACCCCGTCCGCGGCCCGCCCGGTCGGCGGCGGTACGACGGCGGTGGTCTCCGACGCACGGCTGTCCACCGCCTTCGAGGACGACCTGACCAAGGCGGGCTCGGCGACGCTCGCCGTCCAGCAGTTCCTGGCTCAGAGCCTGGAGGTGAACGCGCAGACCGACGCCCAGCGGAGCATCGTCGTCGCCCCTCAGCGCATGCCCTCGGCGAGCCAGGCCCAGGCGATGGCCAAGGCGGTGCAGGCACTCCAGGGCGGGACCTGGTCCCAGGCGCAGAACCTCACCGCGGCCGCCAAGGCCAAGCCGGACCCGGACGCCGCCACGCGCATTCCGTCGACGTCCTCCTACCCCTCCTCACTGCGCAAGCGGGAGCTGCCGAGGACGGCGTTCGAGCAGATCGCGCGCACGCAGGACAAGCTCGACAACTTCAAGGTGGTCCTCAGCGACCAGTCCCGGGTGATCACCCCGTTCGGGCGGGCCATAAACCGTGAGATGTCCACGTCCTGGCGTGGCCGCGGCGACGACGCGGACAGCTTCCGGGGCGATGTCGAGGCCTGGCTCGACGACCTGACCGACCAGGTCAAACTGATCGACAAGTCCGAGACCAAGCTCTCCGGGCGCAGCGCCACCATCCCGGTGACCGTCCAGAACAATCTCGTGCAGCCCGTGAGCCACCTCGTCCTGCGGGTCACCTCGACGATGCCGACCCGCCTGAAGATCGGCGGCAAGGCCTACGAGGAGCAGCCCGTCGAGGTCTCCGGCGGCCACAGCCAGTCCGTGAAGTTCCCCACCGCGGCCAACGCCAACGGCCGGGTCACGGTCATCGCCCAGCTGTACACCCAGGACGGCCAGGAGTACGGCGACCCGGTCAGCTTCGACGTGAAGGTCACCGAGGTCACCCCCACCGTCATGCTGGTCATCGGCGGCGGTGTCCTGCTGCTGGTCCTGGCCGGGTTCCGGATGTACACCCAGCGCAAGCGCGCGGCGGCCCGCCAGGCGGACGACGACGGCCCCGGCCCGGACGGCGGGGAGAACGACGGCGAACCGGGGAACCCCGGCGCCCCCTCGGACCGTCTCACCGACCAGTCGGACGCCCCGCCCGGTGCCGAGGGCCCGGAGCAGCCGAGTGACCCTGCGCCGGACACCGCATCGGAAAACGCCGACCCGTCCGGGACGGGTGAGAGAGTGGACCGTTGAGCGATGTCGTGGCCGGTGTGGCCCGGGACGATGAGGTGGGGTAACCATGAACGCGCCGTACGACGGTGACCGCGGCCAGGGCGCGGCCGGCTCGGGCTACCCCGAGTCGCCGCCGGAGCCCGGCCAGGTGCCGCCGCAGCACGACATGTACCTCCAGGACGCCTACGACCAGGACCCGTACCGGGCCCAGGACCTCGCCGCCCAGGACCCGGTGACCGAGGCGCTGTACGACCGTGCCGCACACCCGCCGCCGCCCCCGGGCACGTACGAGCAGCAGCAGCCGCTGTACGCCCCGCCGCCCCAGTCGCCGCACGCTCCGGACCCGCGGGTCTGGGCGCAGACGCCGGCACCGGAGCCGGACCGCGCCGCCCCCTACCTGCCCTACGGCGACGATCCCCGGAAGACCCAGTTCGTGGGCGTGGACGACCTGGTCACGCACTCCGGTGAGGAGTACCACGAGCCGGACGCCTTCGCGCACCTCTTCCGGGACCAGCAGCAGGGCGGCGGGCCCGCGCCGATGGATCCCCCGGCCGCCCCCGGCCCGGTCTCGGGGCCGGGCCCCGGGCAGGGCCCCGTGAACCCGTACCCGGCTGCGCCCTACGCCCAGGGCCCGCAGCAGCCGAGCGGGTACGCGGACGCCTCCTACCAGCCCGGGCCGTCCGTTCCCGGCGGTCCCGTGCCGTCTTCGGTGCCGTCCCCAGCAGGGGCTCCGGAGCCCGCCGGTACGGCCGCCGCCACCGCCACCGCGCCCGCCCCCGCACCCGCCCCGAAGAAGGGCGGTAAGGCCGCGGGGCTGCTGAAGTCCAGTGCGGTCATGGCGGCGGGCACGATGGTCTCCCGGCTCACCGGGTTCATCCGCTCCGCGCTGATCGCCGCCGCCCTGGGGCTCGGCCTGCTGGCCGACTCCTTCCAGGTGGCCTACCAGCTGCCCACGATGATCTACATCCTCACCGTCGGCGGTGGCCTCAACTCCGTCTTCGTGCCCCAGCTCGTGCGCTCCATGAAGGAGGACGAGGACGGCGGCGAGGCATTCGCCAACCGGCTGCTGACCCTCGTGATGGTGGCCCTGGCCGCGCTGACCGGCCTGGCGATGTTCGCTGCGCCGCTGCTGGTGCGGCTGCTGTCGCCCACCATCGCCGACGACCCTGCGGCCAACGAGGTCGCGGTCACCTTCACCCGTTACTTCCTGCCCTCCATCTTCTTCATGGGCATCCACGTGGTGATGGGTCAGATTCTCAACGCCCGCGGCAAGTTCGGCGCGATGATGTGGACCCCGGTCCTGAACAACATCGTCATCATCATCTCGCTCGGCATGTTCATCTGGGTCTACGGCACCGCCGCCAACTCCCACCTGGCCGTCGAGTCCATCCCGCCCCAGGGCCAGCGGCTCCTCGGCGCCGGTGTGCTGCTCGGGCTGGTGGTGCAGTCGCTGGCGATGATCCCCTACCTGCGGGAGACCGGCTTCCGGATCCGGCTGCGCTTCGACTGGAAGGGTCACGGCCTCGGCAAGGCCGCGATGCTCGCCAAGTGGACGGTCCTGTTCGTGCTCGCCAACCAGTTGGGCGCCATGGTCGTGACCCAGCTGTCCACCGCGGCGGGCGACGACTCCGGCGTCAAGGGCACCGGCTTCGCCGCCTACGCCAACGCCCAGCTGATCTGGGGCCTGCCGCAGGCCATCATCACGGTGTCCCTGATGGCGGCGCTGCTGCCGCGCATCTCGCGCTCGGCCTCCGAGGGTGACGGCGGGGCCGTCCGCGACGACATCTCCCAGGGGCTGCGCACCACCGCGGTCGCCATCGTGCCCATCGCCTTCGGCTTCCTCGCCCTCGGCATCCCGATGTGCACGCTGATCTTCGGTTCCGCCGGCATCGGCTCCGCCACCAACATGGGCTACATGCTGATGGCCTTCGGCCTCGGCCTGATCCCCTACTCGGTGCAGTACGTCGTCCTGCGCGCCTTCTACGCGTACGAGGACACCCGCACCCCCTTCTACAACACCGTCATCGTGGCGGCGGTCAACGCGGCCGCCTCCGGACTCTGCTACTTCCTGCTGCCGGCCCGCTGGGCCGTGGCGGGCATGGCGGCCGCCTACGGCCTCGCCTACGCCATTGGTGTAGGCGTCGCCTGGCGGCGGCTGCGCAAGCGGCTCGGCGGCGACCTGGACGGCTCCCGGGTGCTGCGGACCTACGCCCGGCTCGGCATCGCCTCGGTGCCGGCGGCCCTGCTCAGCGGTGCGGCCTGCTACGGCATCGGGCACACCCTCGGCCAGGGCGTCGTCGGTTCGTTCGCCGCGCTGGTCGCCGGTGGCGCGGTCCTGCTCGGTGTCTTCTTCGTCGCCGCCCGCAGGATGCGGATCGAGGAGCTCAACTCGCTCGTGGGTATGGTGCGCGGGCGTCTGGGGCGCTGAGCCGGGGGTAGGCGCACAACCATCGTCCGCGGCTGTGTGTCGTGCATAGCGCCGGACTGTGGGCACAATTGGTTTCGGCGTCGGACAGCGTGCAACGGATGGGGAGGCAGGGACGACGGTGGCGGAACGGAGCACGGCTGCCGTCGACGTGGCAGACAACAGCGGTGATGAGCCGCTGACCGCGAAGGCGGACCAGTCCACGGCCGACGGGGTGGCCCATAACCCGGAGCGGGACCCGGACAGCGACGAGGCGCAGGGGAGCGGCGGGACGGAGGGCCCCGGCAAGAAAGCTTCGCCACCCGAACTGCACAGCGGTCACAAGCTCGCCAGACGCTACCGTCTCGAGGAGTGCGTCACCCGTCTGGACGGATTCAGCAGTTGGCGTGCGGTGGACGAGAAACTGCGTCGTGCCGTCGGCGTCCACATCCTGCCCGCGGACCATGTGCGGGCACGGTCGGTGCTGGCCGCCGCCCGTTCCTCCGCGCTGCTCGGCGACCCACGCTTCGTCCAGGTCCTCGACGCCGTCGAGGAGAACGACCTCGTCTACGTCGTGCACGAATGGCTGCCCGACGCCACCGAACTGACCGCCCTGCTCGCGGCCGGCCCGCTGGAGCCGCACGACGCCTACCAGATGGTCAGTCAGGTGGCGTCCGCGATGGCCGCCGCCCACCGTGAAGGCCTCGCCCACCTCCGGCTGAACCCGAACGCCGTCCTGCGCACCTCCACCGGCCAGTGGCGCATCCGCGGTCTCGCCGTGAACGCGGCGCTGCGCGGCATCAGCTCCGACACCCCGCAGCGCACGGACACCGAGGCCATCGGCGCCCTGCTGTACGCGGCGCTCACCCAGCGCTGGCCGTACGAGAACGACGCCTACGGCCTGTCGGGGCTGCCCAAGGACATCGGCCTGATCGCACCGGACCAGGTGCGGGCCGGTGTGCACCGCGGCCTGTCCGAGCTGGCCATGCGGGCCCTGGTCAACGACGGCGCCACCGCATCCCGCCACGAGGCCGCGTGCACCACGCCGGAGGAACTGGTCAAGGCGATCGGCGAGATGCCCCGCATCCGCCCGCCGGAGCCGGCCTTCACCGCGCCGCCGGAGTACCAGCGCACCACGTACCAGCAGGGCTCCTACGGTCGCCCCGCGCCGCACCCCGGAGTGACCCAGCCGCTCGCGTCCCCGCCGCCCCCGCTGCAGAGCCGCACCGGCAAGGTCCTGAAGTGGGCGGTCTCCGCCCTGCTCATCGCCGCGCTGGGCCTGGGCAGCTGGCAACTCGCGGACGCCCTGATGGACCGGGGCGACAACTCCAACGACACCAACAACACCCAGACGCAGGACGGCGGCGACAAGAGCCCGAAGAAGCCCACGGCCGGCCGGCCCATCGCCATCAAGGGCGCCCGTGACTTCGACCCGTTCGGAACCGACCAGTCCGAGAAGCCGGCCGACATAGACAAGGTCTACGACGGCAGCACGGCTTCCTACTGGCAGACGGACTACTACCTGAGCCCCGAGTTCGGCAATCTGAAGTCGGGCGTCGGCGTCAGACTCGACCTCGGCAAGGTCCAGCAGGTCGGCAAGGTGACCGTCACCTTCGTGGGCGAGACCTCGGTCGAACTCCGCGCCGCCGACGCGAACACGGGATCCGAACCGTCGACTTTCAACGCCTACAGCAAGGTTGCCGACGGCTCGGGCACCACGGTGACGCTCAAGCCCGGCAAGTCCCTCAAGACGCAGTACCTCCTCGTGTGGTTGACCAAGCTGCCCGCGGACAACCAGGGCCACTGGCGAGGCCGAGTGGCAGACATCAAGGTGACCAGCTGAGGTCTCCACTCGGGAGGGGCCGATGGGAGATGGCGCCGGATACGGCGACGCACGGGACGAGGACCTCCTCGCCCGACACGTAGAAGGCGACCCCGATGCCTTCGCCGAGATCGTCCGACGGCATCGGGACCGGCTCTGGGCCGTGGCGCTGCGAACCCTGGGCGACCGCGAGGAAGCCGCTGACGCCGTCCAGGACGCCCTGGTGTCCGCCTACCGGGCCGCGCACACCTTCCGGGGGCAGTCGGCCGTCACGACCTGGCTGCACCGGATCACCGTGAACGCCTGCCTGGACCGGGCGCGGAAGGCGGCCTCCCGGAAGACCGCCCCGGTCGATGACACCGAGCGCCTGGAGCAGTTGCTGGAGCCGCACGAGTCGGCCTCGGCCCCCGCCGAGCGGAACGACCTGTACCGGCAGCTCCTGGAGGCGCTCGGCACGCTCCCCCACGAGCAGCGTGCGGCCCTGGTCCTCGTGGACATGCAGGGCTACCCCGTCGCCGAGGCCGCCCAGATCCTCGATGTGCCGACCGGAACGGTGAAGAGCCGCTGTGCCCGGGGCAGGGCCAGGCTGCTGCCGTTGCTGGGGCATCTGCGGCCCGGAACCGGCAGTGATGAAAAAGAACCCGGTGCGGGACGGAACCGGGTGCAGGGGACATCCGTCCCATCTGCAACGGACCTTCGTCGCGGGGACGCCGACGGTGCGGGTCCAAGTGGTTCAGCCGTAGTGAAGGGCGGAGGTGGGCGAGCGTGAGTTCCACGACAGACACGGCAGGGCACCCGGACGTCGCGGAGATCGCCGATCTCACCGAAGGCCTGCTCACGTCGGACCGCGGCACAGAGGTACGCCGGCACCTGGAATCGTGTGAACTGTGTGCGGACGTCCACGCCTCCCTGGAGGAGATCCGCGGGCTGCTGGGCACTGTCGACGAGACCCCGCACATGCCGGCGGATGTCGTCGGCCGCATCGACGCCGCTCTCGCCGCCGAGGCGCTGTCCGTATCCACCGCGCCGGGAACCGGGGACGCACGGGCTCTGGTTGCCGGGGTGGACGGGCCGGGCGAGGAGAACGGTGGCCATGTTTCACGTGAAACCTCGCTCTCTTCAGGCCGCCCTGCTGGACGGTCAGCTGCGCCCACAGGACCGGGGCGCAAGGGCTCCCGGCGTGGGCGACGCCGGAGGACCGTCGTCCTGGGCTCCTTGCTCACCGCCGCGGTCCTCGGTGCCGGTTCCCTCGTTCTGCAGTCCCTGGGCGGCGATGGCTCTGGAACGACGGCTCAGGGCACGATGACACCGTCCGCCGGCCGCTTCTCCGGCGACAGCGTCCAGAGCCAGGTGAAGGGGCTGCTGACCGCGGGCAGGGCCCGGAAGCCCGCTTCCAACGAGCCGCGGTCCGGCATCGGGACCGAGCAGACCAGCCCCGGGTCCACCCAGAGCGCCAACACGCTGCTTCAGTCCCAGCCCCCGGTTCCCGACTGCGTCCGCCAGGCGATCAACAGCCGCGAGGACGTTCTGGGCTCCAAGACCGGTGTCTACGCCGGTAAGAGCGCCTATCTAGTCGTGGTGCCCGATGCCAACGACAAGGCCCGCGTCACCGCCTATGTCGTCGACGCCAAGTGCGTCCATCAGCAGTCCGACTCCGCCGGTGAAGTACTGATGACACAGTCGTTCCCCCGGTCCTGAGTTCGCCGAAGGATTCCCCGGCGCCCGCGCGGTCATCCGTACCCTGTGCGATCCCCGTGTGCCCGAACACACCGGGAATGCGAACCCCCTAGGATCCGTTGGGTGGGGTGAGAGCTCCGAAAGGGGCTCCACCGGTCGACTGACAGAGACCAGAGACGAGGAATCAAGCCGTGAGCGACGTCCGTAACGTGATCATCATCGGCTCCGGGCCCGCAGGCTACACGGCGGCGCTCTACACCGCGCGCGCGTCGCTGAAGCCCCTGGTGTTCGAGGGTGCCGTCACCGCCGGTGGCGCCCTGATGAACACCACCGACGTGGAGAACTTCCCGGGCTTCCGCGACGGCATCATGGGTCCCGACCTGATGGACAACATGCGGGCCCAGGCCGAGCGTTTCGGCGCCGAACTGATCCCGGACGACATCGTCTCCGTCGATCTGACGGGTGAGATCAAGACCGTCACGGACACCGCCGGTACGGTCCACCGTGCCAAGGCCGTGATCGTCACGACCGGCTCCCAGCACCGCAAGCTCGGGCTGCCGAACGAGGACGCCCTCTCCGGCCGCGGTGTCTCCTGGTGCGCCACCTGTGACGGGTTCTTCTTCAGGGACCAGGACATCGCCGTGATCGGCGGTGGCGACACCGCGATGGAGGAGGCCACCTTCCTCTCCCGGTTCGCCAAGTCGGTCACGATCGTCCACCGCCGGGACACGCTGCGCGCTTCCAAGGCGATGCAGGAGCGTGCCTTCGGCGACCCGAAGATCAAGTTCGTCTGGGACAGCGAGGTCGCCGAGGTCCAGGGCGACCAGAAGCTCTCCGGGCTCAAGCTGCGCAACATCAAGACCGGCGAGCTGTCGGAGCTGCCGGTGACCGGTCTGTTCATCGCGATCGGCCACGACCCGCGCACCGAGCTCTTCAAGGGCCAGCTGGACCTGGACGAGGAGGGGTACCTGAAGGTCGCCGCTCCGTCCACCCGCACCAATGTGACCGGAGTCTTCGGCGCCGGTGACGTGGTCGACCACACTTACCGACAGGCGATCACCGCGGCCGGCACCGGCTGCTCCGCCGCTCTCGACGCCGAGCGCTTCCTCGCCGCCCTCGCGGACGAGGACAAGGCAGAGCCCGAGAAGACCCCCGCCGTCTGATCCTCGCCTTCTCCCGCCTCACCGCACGATCAAGTTAAGGAGCCCGCCGTGGCCGGCACTCTGAAGAACGTGACCGACGCTTCCTTCGAGCAGGACGTCCTCAAGAACGACAAGCCCGTCCTGGTGGACTTCTGGGCAGCCTGGTGCGGTCCGTGCCGCCAGATCGCCCCGTCGCTGGAGGCGATCGCCGCCGAGTACGGTGACAAGATCGAGATCGTCAAGCTCAACATTGACGAGAACCCGGGTACGGCGGCCAAGTACGGCGTCATGTCCATCCCGACGCTGAACGTCTACCAGAGCGGCGAGGTCGCCAAGACGATCGTCGGCGCCAAGCCGAAGGCCGCCATCGTGCGGGACCTTGAGGAGTTCATCGCCGAGTAGTCGGTGGACGCCGTCAAACCGACGGCGCATGTTTCACGTGAAACACGAATGGGCCAACCCCAATGGGTTGGCCCATTCGCATGATGGGGCACTGGCTCGCTGTCACAGCGGCCGCAGTGCGGGTTCCTTCTGTACCGCCCCCAGCAGCCGGTCCAGCGCCAGTTCCACGTCTTCCTTCCAGGAGAGCGTCGAACGAAGCTCCAGCCGCAGACGCGGATGCGTGGGATGCTGTCGGACCGTCTTGAAGCCCACGGCCAGGAGGTGGTCAGCGGGCAGCAGGCAGGCGGGTTCCTTCCAACGGGCGTCACCGAACGCCTCGATCGCCTTGAAGCCCCGGCGCAGCAGATCCTTGGCGACCGTCTGCACCATCACCCGGCCCAGCCCCTGACCCTGGTAGCCGGGCAGGATGAACGCCGTCATGAGCTGCACAGAGTCCGGTGAAAGCGGACTCGTGGGGAAGGCCGTGGAGCGCGGCACGTAAGCCGGCGGCGCGTAGAGCACGAAGCCGACGGGAAGGTCGTCGACGTACACCACCCGGCCGCAGGACCCCCAGTCCAGCAGCACGGCGGAGATCCAGGACTCCTTCTCCAGCGCGGACGTGCCGGCCTTCACCGCGGCTTCGCCGCTGACGGGATCCAGTTCCCAGAAGACGCAGGAGCGGCAGCGCCGGGGAAGATCCTCGAGGTTGTCCAGCGTGAGCGGTACGAGCCGACGCCCCATGAAGCCTGATCCTCGCTTCCCTCGCCCGCCGCATCGCGAGCTGCTGTCAGGACGCTTCGTTCCCTGAGCAGACTGCCGACGAATCCGCCGACCACTCCGATACCCAGGCCCGCGCTCATCAGTCCGGTGCGGCTCATCGATCGCATGGCCCCTGTCTTCCCACTCAGAGATCCGCAAGGTGGATGCGCCATACCCATCGCATCGTAGCCACGATGCGATGACCTCGATACCGCCTCAAAGCAAAGAGCGGACCGCCTTCCGGTAGAACCGGACGCCGTCCGCTCTTCAGCTCAGTGGGCGCTGATGCCGATCAGTGGTCGGCGTCGTCGGCCGCGCCACCCTGCAGGCTCTGCTGGAGAGCCAGGCGCTCACCCGGGGCGAGCGTGTTCAGGATCCGCTCAAGGTCCTCCGGGGAGGCGAACTCCACGGTGATCTTGCCCTTCTTCTGACCCAGCTCGACCTTCACCCGCGTCTCGAAACGGTCCGACAGGCGCGTAGCCAGCTCGTTGAACGCCGGCGACACCCGCCCCCCGGCCCGAGGGCCCTTGGACCGCGTGGCCTTCTGGGGCCGCGAGCCCATCAGGGTCACGATCTCCTCGACGGCCCGGACGGACAGCCCCTCCGCCACGATGCGGTGCGCGAGCCGGTCCTGCTCCTCGGAGTCCTCGACGGAGAGCAGCGCCCGTGCGTGGCCGGCCGAGAGAACACCGGCCGCGACCCGCTTCTGCACGGCCGGTGAGAGACGCAGCAGGCGCAGAGTGTTGGAGACCTGCGGGCGCGAACGCCCAATCCGGTCGGCCAGCTGGTCATGGGTGCAGTTGAAGTCCTTCAGAAGCTGGTCGTAGGCGGCCGCCTCTTCCAGCGGATTGAGCTGCGCGCGATGCAGGTTCTCCAGCAGCGCGTCGAGAAGGAGCTTCTCGTCGTCGGTGGCCCGGACGATCGCCGGGATCGCCTCCAGGCCCGCCTCACGACAGGCCCGCCAGCGCCGCTCGCCCATGATCAGCTCGTAGCGGCCGGGTCCGAGCTGCCGTACTACGACGGGCTGGAGGAGACCGACCTCCCTGATGGAGGTGATCAGCTCGTGCAGCGCGTCCTCGTCGAAGACCTCACGCGGCTGGCGAGGGTTCGGCGTGATGGAGTCCAGCGGAAGCTCGGCGAAGTGGGCCCCCACGGGAGGCGCGGGCGCCTCTGCGGCGGTGCTTGCCGAGGGCTCCTCAGCCTCGTGGGAGACAGGCGGCAGTGTGGTCACCTTCGCCGCGGCCACCCCACGGTCGGACATCAGCGGCACCGCAGCCGGGGACGTGGAAGCTGTGCCCCCCAATGCGGTCGCAGCCGGCTCCTTCTCGGTCGGGGCAGCGGGGATCAATGCGCCGAGCCCGCGGCCCAGCCCCCTCCGTCGCTCGCTCACTGGATCCCCTCCACCATGTTCGGATCATTCTGGGCGCCGATGTGGGCCTGGCTGGCGTCGTAGCTGATGCCAATGCCCCTCAGCGCGATTTCTCGGGCGGCCTCAAGGTAGGAGAGGGCGCCGCTCGATCCAGGATCGTAGGTCAACACCGTCTGGCCATAACTCGGCGCCTCGGAGATACGGACCGAACGCGGGATGCTCGTGCGGAGCACCTCGTCACCGAAGTGGGTACGCACCTCCTCCGCGACCTGCGAGGCGAGACGCGTCCGGCCGTCGTACATGGTGAGCAGGATGGTCGACACATGCAGGGTGGGATTGAGGTGGCCCCGCACCAGGTCGACGTTGCGCAGCAGCTGACCCAGCCCCTCCAGCGCGTAGTACTCGCACTGGATGGGGATGAGCACTTCCTGGCCGGCGACCAGAGCGTTGACCGTCAGCAGACCCAGCGACGGCGGGCAGTCGATGAGGATGTAGTCCAGCGGCTGCTCATACGCCTGGATGGCCCGCTGCAGCCGGCTCTCCCGGGCCACCAAGGAGACCAGCTCGATCTCCGCACCAGCGAGATCGATGGTGGCCGGGGCGCAGAAGAGACCTTCGACGTCCGGCACCGGCTGGACGACATCGGCGAGCGGCTTGCTCTCCACCAGTACGTCGTAGATCGACGGGACCTCTGCGTGGTGGTCGATCCCCAGCGCGGTGGAAGCGTTTCCCTGTGGGTCGAGGTCGATCACCAGGACGCGGCCGCCGTGAAGAGCCAGCGAAGCGGCGAGGTTGACGGTCGTCGTCGTCTTGCCGACGCCGCCCTTCTGGTTGGCGACCACGATGACTCGGGTCTGCTCCGGGCGTGGCAGGCCTTCACCGGCCCGCCCCAGAGCCTCCACCGCCAACTGGGCAGCACGACCGATGGGAGTGTCGTCCATCGGGGGCGGTGTTTCACGTGAAACATCCGTCCCCATCGACTCGGTACGGGGGCCGGGGACCGGATCGGTCATCGGTCCCGCGATGTTGGCGTCGGACCGCAAGGATTCACTCTCCTCGACTTCAGGCTCGCAATGAACAGAGCCTCCCATGCCTTCGGGGTCGCGAACCAGTGAGGCCTGTTGTTCTGTGGAGAAATCCACCTCTGTGGACAACTCCGCTGCCTTCCCGAGCGAACCGAGGGGCTTGCGGTCTCGAGGTTCGGCCGCAGCGCGTCCCCGACTGATGATGCCGTGCAGCAGTGAGCGACGTTTCACGTGAAACACGATGACAACAATCCGTCTCCGACGAGAGCGACACTCCGCTGGAGCCTCTCCGCGGAGACATTCATCCCTCACTCACAGCACAGCGTGACCCGTCAGTAGTCACCGACCGCCTCCGCTGCCCGCCCCTCACACGCCCTCCAACACCGTCCAAGATCGACAACTGCTAGGGTCGAAGACGTACGGGGACGGGGGCTTTCACCGCATGACCAGCGGTGCACATCACATCCCTTTGTCGGTTCGCCGTGCCATTTTTGCCAACGGATTCGACCAGCGAAGGAAGCAACACTCCATGAAGACCAAGACGATAGGCCGTCTCGTGGCCGTGGCGCTGGGTCTCAGCGTTCTGGCCACCGCCACCCCGGCCTTCGCCGACCAGGACATCAAGGTGATCTGGGGTCACGGTTACCGCACCGACAGCGACCACGGCGTGGCTGCGGTCAAGGACCTCGCCGATGACGACAACGAGGTGTATGTGCAGTACACCCGCGCGGGCCACGGCAGCGAGATCTTCACGCTGTGGAACAAGAAGGGCAAGGGGACGACCACGTACAGCGGCCACGGGGGCACCGTGACGATCAAGAAGGTCTGCCGCTCCATCTCCCTGCGTCCGGACGTCTGCTTCACGAAGACGCCGTAACGAGAGAGCACACCGCAGGAGGCGGCCACCCCTGACCGGGTAGCCGCCTCCTGTGGCGTTTCACACGGACGAAACGGTCAGCGGCGTCGCCGCGCCCGTCCCGTTCGAGCGGCCTTGGCACGCTTGGCGGCGAACCGAACGCCGCCCGGGCTCTCGCCGACCTCCACCCGCACCACGGTGGACGCGGGATCCACCACGCCCTCACCGACATGGAGGATGGACGTCGACACCGCGCCGAGCTTGCTGAGGGCCGTGGCGGCCGACTTCAGCTCCTCCTCGGCGGTGTCCCCCTTGAGCGCCAGCATCTCGCCGTAGGGACGCAGCAGGGGAACGCCCCACGTGGCCAGCCGGTCCAGCGGGGCCACGGCGCGGGCGGTCACCACGTGCACGGGCGGCAACTTGCCCATGACTTCCTCGGCCCGGCCCCGCACCACGGTGACGTGGTCCAGGCCCAGCAGCTCGACCACCTCGGTGAGGAAGTTGGTGCGCCGCAGCAGCGGCTCCAGCAGGGTGATGTTCAGGTCGTCCCGGACCAGAGCCAGCGGGATGCCCGGCAGGCCGGCTCCGGAGCCGACATCGCACACCGTCACCCCCTCGGGGACCGCTTCCGAGAGCACAGCGCAGTTCAGCAGGTGCCGTTCCCACAGGCGGGGCACCTCGCGCGGGCCGATCAGGCCGCGCTGCACTCCCGCCTCGGCGAGCAGCTCCGCATAGCGAACCGCGTCGGCGAAGCGCTCACCGAACACTTCCCGCGCCTGTTCGGGCGCGGGGGGAAGCTCCGCTGCCTCCGTCACGGGGACCGTCCTTCCGTACAGCGCCGGGCTTCGCGCACCGGCCACCAGAACTACCAGGCTGACAAAGTTCGGCCCCGCCTGCAGGCAGACGGGGCCGTGGAACGAGAGGTGCCGATCAGGCGGGCAGCACGACGACGAACCGCTGGGGCTCCTCGCCCTCGGACTCGCTGCGCAGACCGGCGGACTTGACCGCGTCGTGCACGACCTTGCGCTCGAACGGCGTCATCGGCTTGAGCTTCACGGGCTCACCGCTGCTCCTGACCTCCGCGGCGGCCTTGGCGCCCAGCTCGGACAGCTCGGCGCGCTTCTTGGCGCGGTAGCCCGCGATGTCCAGCATCAGCCGGCTGCGGTCACCGGTCTCCCGGTGCACGGCCAGGCGCGTGAGCTCCTGGAGAGCCTCGAGCACCTCGCCGTCCCGGCCGACCAGCTTCTGCAGGTCGCGGCTGCCGGCGTCGCTGATGATCGACACAGAGGCGCGGTCCGCCTCGACGTCCATGTCGATGTCGCCGTCGAGGTCGGCGATGTCGAGCAGGCCCTCCAGGTAGTCCGCCGCGATCTCGCCCTCCTGCTCAAGGCGGGTGAGGGTGTCTGCACCCTCGGCAGCGGCGGAGGTGGTGCCTTCCGTCACGGGATGGGCTCCTTCTTACTTCTTGGACGGGGACTTGGGCCGCTGCGGACCACCCTTGCGCTGCCCGGACTGGGCCTTGCTGCGGGTGCCGGAGCCGGGCTTCTGGGGCTGCTTGGCAGCGGCGGGCTTGACGTCCTGCGGCTCGTCGTCGGACTTCTCCAGCGAGGGACCCTCGGCCTCGCCCGGCTGCTTGGTGGTGCCGGACTGACGCTGGGCCTTGGTCTGGCGCTTGGGCTGCTGACGCCGCGCGGCGGTGGCAGTGGCGGCGGTCGTACCGTCCTCGGCCTGGGCCAGTGCCGGGCTCTCGCTCTTCACCACGGTGCCGTCGGTCTGGGCCGCGAGGCCCGCCTTGGTCAGGCCGTTGATGAACTTCCGCTCGAACTCGTTGCGGTCGCGGCCCTTGGCGACGATCGCCTTGACGATGGTCTTCTCGCTCCGCCGGCGGACCTTGCCGTGCTGCGTCACGTGCTTGGTCAGACGCTCGAGGTAGGCGGCCTGGGCCTTGGAACCCGGGGTCGGGTTGTTGTGGATGACGTACATCTGCTGGCCCATGGTCCACACGTTGGTGGTCAGCCAGTAGATGAGGACACCGACCGGGAAGTTGATGCCGAAGACGGCGAACATGATGGGGAAGACGTACATCAGCATCTTCTGCTGCTGCATGAACGGCGTCTTCACCGTGGTGTCGACGTTCTTCGTCATCAGCTGACGCTGCGTGTAGAACTGCGACGCCGACATCATGACGATCATGACCACGGTCACGATCCGGACATCGGTGACCGAGGCGTTCAGCGCGTGGATCGTGTCGGCGCTGTCCTTGAACTTCGCGGCGAGCGGAGCCCCGAAGATGTGCGCCTGACGGGCGCTCTCCAGCAGCGACTGGTTGATGACGCCGATGGTCTGGCCCGAGGCGATGCCGTTGAGCACGTGGTACAGCGCGAAGAAGAACGGCGACTGCGCCAGGATGGGAAGGCACGAGGAGAGCGGGTTGGTACCCGACTCCTTGTACAGCTTCATCATCTCTTCGGACTGGCGCTGCTTGTCGTTCTTGTAGCGCTCCTGGATCTTCTTCATCTCGGGCTGGAGCGTCTGCATGGCCCGGGTCGCCTTGATCTGCTTCACGAAGAGCGGGATCAGGCAGATGCGGATCAGGATCACCAGGGACACGATCGACAGGCCCCAGGCCCATCCGGTATTGGGGCCGAAGATGGCGCCGAACACCGTGTGGAACTGGACGATGACCCATGAGACGGGTGTCGTGATGAAGCTGAAAAGACTGGCAATCGTGTCCACTAATCATGCTCCTTGGGCATGGGACGAAGTCTCTGCGGCCGGGCTCGAAGGAAGCTCGGATCGAGTCTTCTCCTCGGTGGCCGGTCCGGCGGCGGAGGTTCCGCCCTTGCGTGCGCGCCAAGCGTTGCGCAGCAGTTCGTGCCACCGCGGGCGCTTGCGCGGCGGGACATGGTCCACCCCGCCGAGCGACCACGGATTGCATCGGAGGATGCGCCAGGCGGTGAGTGCCGTTCCCTTGACCGCGCCGTGCCGGTCGATGGCCGTGTAGCCATAGTGGGAGCACGACGGGTAGTACTTGCACACCGGCCCAAGGAGTGGACTGATCGTCCACTGGTACAGCTTGATCAGGGCCAGCAGTGGGTACTTCATCGCGCGCCCCCTCCCAGCAGCCGCTCCACGGCGGCGTCCAGGTCTCGGGCCAGCTGTGCGTGGTCTGCGTCGCCCGCTCCGGGCAGCGCTCGTACGACTACCAGGCTACCGGGGGGAAAAAGAGCGACTCGGTCACGCATCAGGTGGCGCAGTCTGCGCTTGACTTGGTTGCGCACGACCGCTCCACCCACTGCCTTGCTCACGACGAAACCCGCACGCGTCGGGGGAGCGCTCTCCCCAGGCGCGTGCGGGTCCTTGGCACCGCTACGAAGGTGGACGACGAGGGTCGGGCGTCCTGCCCGGCGACCTCGTCGTACTGCGGTCGCGAAGTCCTCGCGCCGCCTCAGCCGGTTCTCGGTGGGCAGCACGACGTCATGACCTGATCGGGATCAGGCGGACAGGCGGGCGCGACCCTTGCTACGGCGGGACGCGAGAATCGCGCGGCCGGCACGGGTGCGCATACGCAGCCGGAAGCCGTGGGTCTTCGCGCGACGACGGTTGTTCGGCTGGAAGGTGCGCTTGCTCACTCGGGGGCTCCAGAAAAAATCGGTAGTGGCGGGGTGCCGTCCTGGCTGTCACCGTGCGCCCACGAGTAGCTCGCGTCACGCCCGAGTGCACCGCTTCCCGATCACCTGAAGTGATCTGTGCCCATCGGAGGCAGGCGGCAGCAGCCATCGACAACTCGACCTGGTTACGGTACGCGCGGCTGAGCCATCCGGTCAAACCGGCGGCAGCGGGGAGACACTGTCCACAGGCTGGGGACAACAACTTGAACCGTACCCGCCGCGCTGACTACCGTGGCTGGACTCCGATTCGTTCCCTTGTCCCCGCCCGAGCGGGATTGCCCGACCCGTCCACCCGATTTTCATCCCGATCCCGTCCCCGAACCACACGTTCGTGGGACCTGCGAGAGAGCGTGCCCTGTGGCTGACGTACCTGCCGATCTTGCCGCAGTGTGGCCACGAGTTCTGGAGCAGCTCCTCGGTGAGGGCCGCGGTCAGGGTGTCGAGGCGAAAGACGAGCACTGGATCCGGCGCTGCCAGCCGCTGGCGCTGGTCGCGGACACCGCCCTGCTCGCCGTGCCGAACGAATTCGCGAAGGGCGTACTGGAAGGCCGTCTCGCGCCGATCGTGAGCGAGACCCTGAGCCGCGAGTGCGGGCGCCCCATCCGCATCGCGATCACCGTCGACGACTCCGCGGGTGAGCCGCCGGCCCCCAAGTCGCCCCAGCCGCAGCCGCGCTACGAGGAGCCCGAGCTGCCCTCCGGACCGTACGAGGGCTACGGCCGCCACCGTGCGTCCGACCCGCTGCCGGGTGGTGAGCCGCCGTCCCGCGGGGACCAGCTCCCCACGGCGCGCCCCGCGTACCCCTCCGAGTACCAGCGGCCCGAACCCGGCGCCTGGCCGCGCCCCGCGCAGGACGAGTACGGCGGCTGGCAGCAGCCGCGGCTCGGCTTCCCCGAGCGCGACCCCTACGCCTCCCCGCCGCAGGACTCCTACGGCGGGCCCTCCCAGGAGAGCTACGGCCCGCCGTCACAGGACTACCGGGCGCCGGGCCGGGAGCGCCCGCCGTACGAGCCGCAGCGCGGCGAGTACGACGGCCCCCGTTCCGAGTACGACCGCTCCGACTACGACCGGCCGGAGTACGACTCCCGGAAGGACTACGAGCGCAAGGACCGGCAGGACTACGACCGCCCCGACTACGACCAGCGCGACCCGGTCCGCCGTGAGCTGCCCGACCAGCCGGGCGCCGGCCACGCGCACCGCGGCGGCCCGGTCCGCCCGGACCGGCCCCAGGCCGGGGCGGGCGGCACCCCCGGTCCCCTGGCCGCGCAGCCCGCGCCGGCGAGCGGCCCCGGCGAGCCGACCGCGCGGCTGAACCCGAAGTACCTCTTCGACACGTTTGTCATCGGCGCCTCGAACCGGTTCGCGCACGCGGCCGCCGTGGCCGTCGCCGAGGCGCCGGCGAAGGCGTACAACCCCCTGTTCATCTACGGGGAGTCGGGGCTCGGCAAGACGCACCTGCTGCACGCCATCGGGCACTACGCGCGCAGCCTCTACCCGGGCACGCGGGTGCGGTACGTCAGCTCCGAGGAGTTCACCAACGAGTTCATCAACTCCATCCGCGACGGCAAGGGCGACAGCTTCCGCAAGCGCTACCGCGAGATGGACATCCTGCTCGTCGACGACATCCAGTTCCTGGCGGACAAGGAGTCGACGCAGGAGGAGTTCTTCCACACCTTCAACACGCTGCACAACGCCAACAAGCAGATCGTGCTGTCCTCCGACCGGCCGCCCAAGCAGCTGGTCACGCTGGAGGACCGGTTGCGCAACCGCTTCGAGTGGGGTCTGATCACCGACGTCCAGCCGCCCGAGCTGGAGACGCGCATCGCGATCCTGCGCAAGAAGGCGGTGCAGGAGCAGCTCAACGCCCCGCCGGAGGTACTGGAGTTCATCGCCTCCCGGATCTCGCGCAACATCCGTGAGCTGGAGGGCGCGCTGATCCGGGTGACCGCGTTCGCCTCGCTCAACCGGCAGCCGGTGGACCTGGGCCTCACCGAGATCGTCCTGAAGGACCTGATCCCCGGCGGCGAGGACTCCGCCCCGGAGATCACGGCGCCGGCCATCATGGCCGCCACCGCCGACTACTTCGGGCTGACGGTGGAGGACCTGTGCGGCACCTCGCGCGGCCGCGCCCTGGTCACCGCCCGGCAGATCGCCATGTACCTGTGCCGTGAGCTGACCGACCTGTCGCTGCCGAAGATCGGCGCGCAGTTCGGCGGCCGCGACCACACGACGGTCATGCACGCCGACCGCAAGATCCGCGCGCTGATGGCCGAGCGCCGCTCGATCTACAACCAGGTGACCGAGCTG
Source organism: Streptomyces sp. 1-11 (assembly GCF_007176755.1). Classification (GTDB taxonomy): domain Bacteria; phylum Actinomycetota; class Actinomycetes; order Streptomycetales; family Streptomycetaceae; genus Streptomyces. The sequence continues at coordinate 419,243 of NZ_BJTV01000003.1, read as the reverse complement.
ACGAACCGCATCAAGAACGGCTGAGCAGGCCGCACAGCCGCACGGAGGGCGCCCCCGGGAGGAGATCCCGGGGGCGCTTTTGGCGTTCCTGTCCGGGCGGGGCGCCCTCCGCGTTCCTGTGTACGTGCGGGGGCGCCCGCCGCGTTGCCGTAGGGCGCCCGCGTCGCGCGGCAGCCGGCCGCCTCCGTCGCCGTTGCCCGTCTCCTCATCGGCCGCCGTCTTACGCCGTGCCCAAGGCCTTCCCAACGGCATCCGGACGCCTCAGGCGCCTCGCAGACGCCTCGCAGACGCCTCGCAGACGCCTCGCAAGGGGCTCCCACAGGCTCCGAGCGGCACGCCGGGACCGCCTGCGGGCGGGCCGTCGCCGCTCGCCGCGTTCCCTCCCCGGTCACCGGGTGTTCGAATACCTGCCGGGTTACGGCCTCCCTCCACAGATTCGCCGACTTTCTTCCTTCCACATGCTGGGGACTGTGGAGTTGTCCCGAACCGTGTCCACAGGGACCCTGGGCAAGCAGCGTCCGCGCAGCTCAGCAGCCTGTGGAATCGTGGACGAAGGATCTCCACAGACTGTGGACGAACGGGAGATCCACAGGCTGTGCACGAAGTTGTCCACGGGCAGCCCACAGGTCTGCGCCGGTTGTCCCCAGCGATCACCGCCTTCTCCACATCGCTGTCCACTGTTCGGCAACGCGACGCCCCCGGTCACCGCGTCGAGTGAAAGCCGTCACACGAGGCTGCCGGATTGGGGTGTGGGAAACGTGGGTAAACCTGGGGACACCGCTGGGGAGAAGTCGGCTCGGCCTGTGGGCGGGGTGTGCAGAACTTTCCGTTCTCCACAGAACCCCTGAGTTGTCCACCGCCGTCGCCCACAGGGGCAGTGGACAAAATTCCGGCTCTGAGCTGGGCAAACGTGGTTATCCACGGTATCCACAGGCCCTACTACTACTCCCGACTAGAGAGAGCTGGGAATCCGTTTCGAAGCGGGGCCTGTGCACAACTCGCCGTCTCGAGCCCGGCTGCCCCCCGGAGCGACTTGACCCCGACAGGCACCTACTGTCAGTGCGGTGCGTCAGACTGGTCCCCGGTGTCCTTCCCGTCGCAGTGGGCGGTGACACCGAGTCGGAGGACTCAGTAGCAACAGCAGGAGGCGGCTTACGGTGAAGATCCGGGTGGAACGCGACGTACTCGCGGAGGCAGTGGCCTGGGCGGCACGCAGCCTCCCGGCCCGTCCGCCGGCGCCTGTCCTCGCCGGCCTGCTGCTGAAGGCCGAGGACGGCCAGCTGAGCCTGTCGAGCTTCGACTACGAGGTCTCCGCGAAGGTCAGCGTCGAGGCCGAGGTCGAGGAGGACGGCACCGTCCTCGTCTCCGGCCGGCTGCTCGCCGACATCTCCCGCGCCCTGCCCAACCGGCCGGTGGAGATTTCCACAGACGGTGTACGGGCGACCGTGGTCTGCGGTTCCTCGCGGTTCACACTCCACACCCTGCCTGTGGAGGAGTACCCGGCGCTGCCGCAGATGCCCAACGCGACCGGCACCGTGCCCGGCGAGGTCTTCGCGGCCGCCGTCTCCCAGGTGGCCATCGCCGCCGGCCGTGACGACACGCTGCCCGTCCTCACCGGTGTGCGCATCGAGATCGAGGGCGACACCGTCACCCTGGCCTCCACCGACCGCTACCGCTTCGCGGTCCGCGAGTTCCTGTGGAAGCCGGAGAACCCGGACGTCTCCGCGGTCGCCCTGGTGCCCGCCAAGACGCTCCAGGACACCGCCAAGGCGCTGACCAGCGGTGACAGCGTCATCCTCGCGCTGTCCGGCTCGGGCGCCGGCGAGGGCCTGATCGGTTTCGAGGGCGCCGGGCGGCGTACGACGACCCGTCTCCTCGAGGGCGACCTGCCGAAGTACCGCACGCTGTTCCCGACCGAGTTCAACTCCGTCGCGGTGATCGAGACCGCCCCCTTCGTGGAGGCCGTCAAGCGCGTGGCCCTGGTCGCCGAGCGCAACACCCCGGTGCGGCTGAGCTTCGAGCAGGGCGTGCTGATCCTGGAGGCCGGCTCCAGCGACGACGCACAGGCTGTGGAAAGGGTGGACGCCCAGCTCGATGGCGACGACATCTCGATCGCCTTCAACCCCACGTTCCTGCTGGACGGCCTGAGCGCGATCGACTCCCCGGTGGCGCAGCTGTCGTTCACGACGTCCACCAAGCCGGCGCTGCTCAGCGGCAAGCCCGCGCTGGACGCCGAGGCGGACGAGGCCTACAAGTACCTGATCATGCCGGTGCGGCTCAGCGGCTGAGGCCGTCCACAGTCTGTGCACGGTGCCGGGCGCTTCGGCGGCGCCCGGCACGTGACCGGGTGACGAGCCCCGCGGCAGGCTGGATTCCGCAGGTCAGGCTGTGCGTATGAGCGCGTATGCCCACAACTGTGCGCGCGCGTCCGGGTTTAGGCTCGGCTCGGCACTCAGGTGCCTGTCACGGCACACACCGACCTAAGGAACACAACTGATGGAGCTCGGTCTCGTCGGCCTCGGCAAGATGGGCGGCAACATGCGCGAGCGGATCCGCCGCGCCGGCCACACCGTCATCGGATACGACCGCAACGCGGACCTCGCGGACGTCCACAGCCTGGAGGAGCTTGTGGGCAAGCTCTCCGCTCCCCGTGTGGTCTGGGTGATGGTCCCGGCCGGCGAGCCCACCCAGACCACGATCGACCAGCTCGCCGAGGTGCTGGAGCCCGGCGACGTGGTGGTGGACGGCGGCAACTCCCGCTGGACGGACGACGAGAAGCACGCCGAGGAGCTGGCGGCCAAGGGCATAGGCTTCGTCGACTGCGGCGTCTCCGGTGGCGTCTGGGGCCTGGAGAACGGGTACGCGCTGATGTACGGCGGCGACGCGGAGAACGTCGCCAAGGTGCAGCCGGTCTTCGACGCGCTCAAGCCGGAGGGCGACTTCGGTGCGGTGCACGCCGGCAAGGTCGGCGCGGGCCACTTCGCGAAGATGGTCCACAACGGCATCGAGTACGCGATGATGCAGGCCTACGCCGAGGGCTGGGAGCTGCTGGAGAAGGTCGACTCCGTCACGGACGTGCGCGAGGTCTTCCGCTCCTGGCAGGAGGGCACGGTCATCCGTTCCTGGCTGCTGGACCTCGCGGTGAACGCGCTGGACGAGGACGAGCACCTCGACGGCCTGCGCGGTTACGCGCAGGACTCCGGTGAGGGACGCTGGACCGTGGAGGCCGCCATCGACAACGCGGTGCCGCTGCCCGCGATCACCGCGTCGCTGTTCGCCCGGTTCGCCTCCCGGCAGGAGGACTCGCCGCAGATGAAGATGATCGCCGCGCTGCGCAACCAGTTCGGCGGCCACGCCGTAGAGAAGAAGTAATCCACAGGGTCGCCTCGCGATCCACAACCCTGGGGGAGGTCGGCGGACGACCATGCACGTCACGCATCTTTCGCTGGCCGACTTCCGCTCGTACGCCCGGGCCGAGGTCCCGCTCGACCCGGGCGTCACCGCCTTCGTCGGCCCCAACGGGCAGGGCAAGACCAACCTCGTCGAGGCCGTCGGCTACCTCGCCACCCTCGGCAGTCACCGGGTCGCCTCCGACGCGCCCCTGGTCCGCATGGGCGCCGAGCGCGCGGTCGTCCGGGCGCAGGTCAGGCAGGGCGACCGGCAGCAGCTCATCGAGCTCGAGCTGAACCCGGGCAAGGCGAACCGGGCCCGCATCAACCGTTCCTCGCAGGTCAGGCCGCGGGACGTGCTGGGGATCGTCCGGACGGTGCTGTTCGCGCCGGAGGACCTGGCGCTGGTCAAGGGCGACCCCGGCGAGCGCCGCCGGTTCCTGGACGAGCTGATCACCGCGCGCTCGCCGCGCATGGCGGGGGTGCGCTCCGACTACGAACGCGTGCTGAAGCAGCGCAACACGCTGCTCAAGTCCGCGGCGCTCGCGCGCCGGCACGGCGGACGCTCCATGGATCTGTCCACCCTCGACGTGTGGGACCAGCACCTCGCGCGCGCGGGCGCCGAGCTGCTGGCCCGCCGCCTGGACCTGATCGCGGCGCTGCAGCCGTTGGCGGACAAGGCGTACGAGCAGCTCGCTCCCGGCGGCGGCCCGGTGATGCTGGAGTACAAGCCGTCGGCGCCCGGTGAGGCCCACACGCGCGAGGATCTCCACGGTCAGCTGATGGCGGCCCTGGGCGAGGCGCGCAAGCAGGAGATCGAACGGGGCGTGACCCTCGTGGGCCCGCACCGGGACGATCTGGTGCTCAGACTCGGTCAGCTGCCCGCCAAGGGCTATGCCTCGCACGGCGAGTCCTGGTCGTACGCCCTCGCGTTGCGGCTGGCCTCCTACGACCTGCTGCGCGCCGAGGGCAACGAGCCGGTGCTGGTCCTGGACGACGTCTTCGCCGAGCTGGACGCCCGTCGCCGGGAGCGGCTGGCGGAACTGGTCGCGCCGGGCGAGCAGGTGCTGGTCACCGCCGCCGTGGACGACGACGTGCCTCATGTGCTGGCCGGTGCGCGGTACGCGGTGGCCGGCGGGACGGTGGAACGCGTATGAACGCCGAGGAACCCGCTCCGAAGAAGGACGAGCCGTCCGGTGTCGACCTCGCGCGCGTGGCGTTGCGTGCGGCGAAGGAGCAGGCACGCGCGCGCGGGGACGCGGCGCGGCAGAAGAAGCAGGCGCGGCGCGGCGGCGGGTTGCGCTCGGGCGCGCGCGCGGACGGCCGTGACCCGATGGCGCTCGGGGCGGCGATCAACCGGCTGCTCACCGAGCGGGGCTGGGAGACGCCGGCCGCGGTGGGCGGGGTCATGGGCCGCTGGCCGCAGATCGTCGGCGAGGACCTGGCGAAGCACTGTGTGCCGCAGCGCTACGACGAGGACGAGCGGGTGCTGTCGGTGAGCTGCGACTCGACGGCCTGGGCGACCCAGTTGCGGCTCCTCGCGCCGACCCTGGTGGCCCGGCTCAACGAGGACCTCGGGCACGGCACGGTCCGGCTGATCAAGGTGAACGGCCCGGGCGGTCCGGCCCGCCGTTACGGGCCGCTGCGGGCTCCGGGGAGCACCGGACCCGGCGACACCTACGGGTGACGTAACTCACGTCCGATGGTCTCGCGCGGTGCCGTCGTGGGCCGCGCCGCGGCGCCGTGCACAGGTGTGGATCACCTGCTGACCCGCCAGTAGCCAAGGGTTGACGGCCCAAAGCGCTGAGTGCCGCTGTGAGCCCCTCTGAGACCCCTTCCGCATATCGGGACCCGGCCGAGACCGGTTCAGGGCGGCACATGGGGACTCAGGTACCGGCAAACCCCCATCACTGTCGGCGCTACCGGTAGACTGGGAGACAATCCCGCCCCAGTCGTGGGGACGTCCGGGAAAAGCTGAGCAACGCTGATCAAGGCTTACCGACGCAACATGCCGCAGCCGCTCCGGTGACCCTCCTCGGAGGGGGCATTCCCAGGAGCCCGGCTCGTGCTGTGCCAGAAAGGGCGCTTCGTGGCCGATTCCGGCAACCCCAACGAGAACATCCCGTCCACCGACGCCGGCGTCACCGGCGGGGCCGCGGCATCCGGCACGGCCCCCGCCTCGTACGACGCCAGCGCCATCACCGTGCTCGAAGGGCTGGACGCGGTCCGCAAGCGACCCGGTATGTACATCGGCTCCACCGGTGAGCGCGGTCTGCACCACCTGGTGTACGAGGTCGTCGACAACTCGGTCGACGAGGCGCTGGCCGGCTACGCGGACACCATCGACGTGACGATCCTTCCCGACGGCGGCGTGCGTGTCGTGGACAACGGGCGTGGCATCCCGGTGGGCATCGTGCCCTCCGAGGGCAAGCCGGCGCTCGAGGTCGTGCTGACCGTGCTGCACGCGGGCGGCAAGTTCGGCGGCGGCGGTTACGCGGTCTCCGGCGGTCTGCACGGTGTCGGCGTCTCCGTCGTGAACGCCCTGTCCTCCAAGGTCGCCGTCGAGGTCAGGACCGACGGGCACCGCTGGACGCAGGACTACAAGATGGGCGTGCCGACCGCCCCGCTGGCCAAGCACGAGGCCATCGAGCAGACCGGTACGTCGGTCACGTTCTGGGCCGACCCGGAGATCTTCGAGACCACGGAGTACTCCTTCGAGACGCTGTCGCGGCGTTTCCAGGAGATGGCGTTCCTCAACAAGGGTCTGACGATCAAGCTCACCGACGAGCGTGAGTCGGCAAAGGCGACCAGCGGCGCGGACGAGGCGGGTGCGGACGAGAAGGCCGAGGTCAAGGCCGTCACGTACCACTACGAGGGCGGCATCGTCGACTTCGTGAAGTACCTCAACTCCCGCAAGGGCGACGTGGTGCACCCCACCGTCATCGACCTGGAGGCGGAGGACAAGGACAAGAGCCTGTCCCTCGAGGTCGCGATGCAGTGGAACAGCGGATACAGCGAGGGCGTGTACTCCTTCGCCAACATCATCCACACGCACGAGGGCGGTACCCACGAGGAGGGCTTCCGCGCGGCCCTCACGAGCCTGATCAACAAGTACGCGCGCGACAAGAAGCTGCTGCGCGAGAAGGACGACAACCTCACCGGCGACGACATCCGCGAGGGTCTGACCGCGATCATCTCGGTCAAGCTGAGCGAGCCGCAGTTCGAGGGCCAGACGAAGACCAAGCTGGGCAACACCGAGGCCAAGACCTTCGTGCAGCGCGCGGTCTACGAGCACCTCAACGACTGGCTGGACCGCAACCCGGTCGAGGCCGCGGACATCATCCGCAAGGGCATCCAGGCGGCCACCGCGCGCGTGGCGGCCCGCAAGGCCCGTGACCTGACCCGGCGCAAGGGCCTGCTGGAGTCGGCGTCGCTGCCGGGCAAGCTGTCCGACTGCCAGTCGAACGACCCCACCAAGTGCGAGATCTTCATCGTCGAGGGTGACTCCGCCGGCGGCTCGGCCAAGTCCGGCCGGAACCCGCAGTACCAGGCGATCCTCCCGATCCGCGGCAAGATCCTCAACGTCGAGAAGGCCAGGATCGACAAGATCCTGCAGAACCAGGAGATCCAGGCGCTGATCTCCGCGTTCGGCACGGGCGTGCACGAGGACTTCGACATCGAGAAGCTCCGCTATCACAAGATCATCCTGATGGCGGACGCCGACGTCGACGGGCAGCACATCAGCACCCTGCTGCTGACCTTCCTGTTCCGCTTCATGCGGCCGCTGGTCGAGGCGGGGCACGTGTACCTCTCCCGCCCGCCGCTCTACAAGATCAAGTGGGGCCGGGACGACATGGAGTACGCGTACTCGGACCGCGAGCGCGACGCGCTGATCGAGATGGGGCGGCAGCGCGGCAAGCGCGTCCGCGAGGACTCGATCCAGCGGTTCAAGGGTCTCGGCGAGATGAACGCCGAGGAGCTGCGGGTGACCACCATGGACCAGGAGCACCGCGTGCTCGGCCAGGTCACGCTCGACGACGCCGCCCAGGCCGACGACCTGTTCTCGGTCCTGATGGGCGAGGACGTCGAGGCCCGACGCGCGTTCATCCAGCGCAACGCCAAGGACGTCCGCTTCCTCGACATCTGAGTCGGTCTCAGCTGACCGCACCAGGAAGGATCTTCACCAGCAATGGCCGACGAGAACACCCCTGTCACCCCTCAAGAGGGCGGCGAACTCGCGATGCGTGTCGAGCCCGTCGGGCTCGAGACGGAGATGCAGCGCTCGTACCTGGACTACGCGATGTCCGTCATCGTGTCCCGAGCGCTGCCCGACGTCCGGGACGGTCTCAAGCCCGTCCACCGCCGTGTGCTGTACGCGATGTACGACGGCGGCTACCGCCCCGAACGCGGCTTCTACAAGTGCGCCCGCGTCGTCGGCGACGTCATGGGCAACTACCACCCGCACGGCGACTCCTCGATCTACGACGCCCTGGTGCGCCTGGCCCAGCCGTGGTCGATGCGGATGCCGCTGGTGGACTCCAACGGCAACTTCGGTTCGCCGGGCAACGACCCGGCGGCGGCCATGCGCTACACCGAGTGCAAGATGGCGCCGCTGTCGATGGAGATGGTCCGCGACATCGACGAGGAGACCGTCGACTTCACGGACAACTACGACGGCCGTTCCCAGGAGCCGACCGTCCTGCCGGCCCGCTTCCCGAACCTGCTGATCAACGGTTCGGCCGGTATCGCGGTCGGCATGGCGACCAACATCCCGCCGCACAACCTGCGCGAGGTCGCGGCCGGCGCCCAGTGGTGCCTGGAGAACCCCGAGGCCTCGCACGAGGAGCTGCTGGACGCGCTCATGGAGCGCATCAAGGGCCCGGACTTCCCGACCGGCGCGCTCGTCGTGGGCCGCAAGGGCATCGAGGAGGCCTACCGCACGGGCCGTGGTTCGATCACGATGCGCGCGGTGGTCGAGGTCGAGGAGATCCAGGGTCGCCAGTGCCTGGTCGTCACCGAGCTGCCGTACCAGGTGAACCCCGACAACCTGGCGCAGAAGATCGCCGACCTGGTGAAGGACGGCAAGATCGGTGGCATCGCCGACGTCCGCGACGAGACGTCGTCCCGTACCGGTCAGCGCCTGGTGATCGTCCTGAAGCGGGACGCGGTCGCCAAGGTCGTCCTGAACAACCTGTACAAGCACACCGACCTGCAGACCAACTTCGGCGCCAACATGCTGGCGCTGGTCGACGGCGTGCCGCGCACCCTGTCCCTGGACGCGTTCATCCGCCACTGGGTGACGCACCAGATCGAGGTTATCGTCCGCCGCACCCGGTTCCGGCTGCGCAAGGCCGAGGAGCGGGCGCACATCCTGCGCGGTCTGCTGAAGGCGCTGGACGCCATCGACGAGGTCATCGCGCTGATCCGGCGCAGTGAGACCGTCGACGTCGCGCGCACGGGCCTGATGGGTCTGCTGGAGATCGACGAGATCCAGGCCAACGCGATCCTCGAGATGCAGCTCCGGCGGCTGGCCGCCCTGGAGCGGCAGAAGATCGTCCAGGAGCACGACGAGCTCCAGGCGAAGATCAACGAGTACAACCAGATCCTCGCCTCGCCGGTCCGCCAGCGCGGCATCGTCAGCGAGGAACTGGCCGCGATCGTCGAGAAGTACGGCGACGACCGGAAGACGAAGCTGATCCCGTACGAGGGCGACATGTCCATCGAGGACCTGATCGCCGAGGAGGACATCGTCGTCACCGTCTCGCGCGGCGGCTACGTCAAGCGGACGAAGACGGACGACTACCGGGCGCAGAAGCGCGGCGGCAAGGGCGTGCGCGGCACGAAGCTGAAGGAAGACGACATCGTCGACCACTTCTTCGTCTCCACCACGCACCACTGGCTGCTGTTCTTCACGAACAAGGGCCGGGTGTACCGGGCGAAGGCGTACGAACTGCCCGAGGCCGGCCGGGACGCGCGCGGGCAGCACGTGGCGAACCTGCTCGCCTTCCAGCCGGACGAGGCGATCGCCGAGATCCTCGCGATCCGCGACTACGAGGCGGCGCCCTACCTGGTGCTGGCCACGAAGTCCGGCTTGGTCAAGAAAACGCCTCTGAAGGATTACGATTCGCCCCGCGCCGGCGGCGTGATCGCGATCAATCTGCGCGAGCGGGAGGACGGAACCGACGACGAACTGATCGGCGCCGAACTCGTCTCGGCCGACGACGATCTCCTTCTGGTCAGCAAGAAAGCCCAGTCGATCAGGTTCACCGCCTCGGACGACACCTTGCGACCGATGGGCCGTGCCACCTCGGGCGTCAAGGGCATGAGTTTCCGGGAGGCGGACGAGCTTCTCTCGATGAATGTCGTTCGACCCGGTACGTTCGTGTTCACCGCTACGGACGGCGGGTACGCGAAGCGGACCGCCGTCGACGAGTACCGCGTCCAGGGCCGCGGTGGCCTCGGCATCAAGGCCGCCAAGATCGTGGAGGACCGCGGCTCACTCGTCGGTGCGCTGATTGTCGAGGAGAGCGACGAGATCCTCGCCATCACCCTGTCCGGCGGTGTGATTCGTACGCGAGTCAGCGAGGTCAGGGAGACGGGCCGTGACACCATGGGCGTCCAACTGATCAACCTGGGCAAGCGCGATGCCGTGGTCGGCATCGCACGTAACGCCGAGGCGGGGCGCGAGGCGGAGGAGGTCGACGGCGGGGACGCGGTCGACGAGACCGCCGAGGCTGCCGCGACCACCGGCACGGACGAGGGTGAGGCGCCCTCGGCCGAGTAGCACGAGGAGTGAGTCAAGGTGAGCGGAGCCACGGGCGCCGGATCGGCCGGTACCCCCACGGGTACGGAGACGGGCGGCGGTCGTGGCTCCGCCGCGCACGGGCCGGGTGCGGCGGACCCGCACACGACCCAGCTGAGGGCGGTCAGGTCCTCGGCGAAGGACTCGTCCTCCACCGACACGCCGGCATCCCAGGGGGGAACCGTGACGGACACCCGAGGCCCGCAGATCCAGCCCGGCGCGGGCCCGGCCGAGGGGCAGGCGGCCTCCCCGCTCCCCGGTGAGCGCCACTCCGAGCAGCAGTCCGGGCCCTACCACCCGCCGCAGGCCTACCCGGCCTCGCAGGCGCCCAGCGGTGCCGTGCGCCGGCCGCGCACCGGCGCGCGGACCGCGCCGCGCACCCGCAAGGCACGGCTGCGCGTGGCCAAGGCCGACCCGTGGTCGGTGATGAAGGTCAGCTTCCTGCTCTCCATCGCGCTCGGCATCTGCACGGTCGTCGCCTCGGCGGTGCTGTGGATGGTCATGGACGCGATGGGCGTCTTCTCGACGGTCGGCGGCACGATCTCGGAGGCGACCGGCTCCAACGAGGCCAACGGCTTCGACCTGCAGGCCTTCCTGTCCCTGCCACACGTCCTGACCTTCGCGGCGATCATCGCGGTCATCGACGTCGTCCTCGCCACCGCCCTCGCCACGCTGGGCGCTTTCATCTACAACCTGTCCGCGGGCTTCGTGGGCGGCGTCGAACTGACGCTGGCCGAGGACGAGTGACCCCACCTGCGGTGCTCGCCGGGCAGCCCCCGACAACCGATTTTGGGACTGCCGCCCTCGTGCGCTAATCTTCAGGAGTCAGCGCGCGGGACACACACCGCAGAGCGCGGCGGGGCTATAGCTCAGTTGGTTAGAGCGCATCCCTGATAAGGATGAGGCCACAGGTTCAAATCCTGTTAGCCCCACATGCGAGAAGACCCCCAGTCGGTACCGGCTGGGGGTCTTCGGCATCCATGGCCGACATCAGCCGATGAGTGGATCGTGCGGAGCGCGGCGTCGTCCGAGGGTCCCGGCCCGGGCCGCGTGTCCGTCGCCCCGGCTGTGAAAATCACTGTCCGGTTGTCCGGGCCCGGTGATAGAGAGTCCGTGTGACGACGACACTCGCGTTCCCCGTTCTGTTGCGACTGATCGAAGAACGGTCGAGCGCTTTCCGCGCCGTGGTCGCCTCGGCGCCCAGCCTCGACGTGCAGGTGCCGACCTGCCCGGAGTGGACGCTGTTCGATCTGGCGGAGCACATCGGCGACGGGCGCCGCGCCTGGGCCGCCACCGTCGCCGCGGGGCCCGCTCCGGCCAAGTCCGCGGCGGAGGGCGCCCCGGCCGCGCCCCGGGAGCGCGAGGCGCTGACGGCCTGGTTGGCGGAGTCGACGCGGCAACTGCTGGACGCGCTGCGGGAGGCCGGCCCGGACCGCGGTTGCTGGACGTGGTGGGGTGCGTCCCAGTCGCCGCGGACCTGTGGCGCCGTCGCCCGGCACCAGCTCCAGCAGCTGGCGGTGCACACCTACGACGCCCAGATCACCGTGGGTGCCCCGGAGCCGCTGCCGGCCGACGTGGCAGTCGACGGTGTCGAGGAGTTCCTGTACACCTGCGTCGCGACGCCGAGTGCCTGGCCGCACAAGCCCACCGCCTTCGACTTCCACGCCGCCGAGGGCCACTCCTGGCGCCTCACGGTCGACGGCGACGGCGCACGCTCCACCCGTATCCCCGCGCCCGGCACGACGTCCGCCGGCGCCGACGAGGGCCCGGACGCGGTCGGCGTCTCCGTTCGCGGCACGGCCAGTGAGCTGGTGCTCTTCGTGTACGACCGGATCCCGGTGGATTCCCTGCGGATCGAGGGAGACGCAGGCTTGTTCGATCTGCTCCGCGCGTGGGAGCCGGAGGAATAGGACGGGCGCCGGGCAGCGGCGAAGCGACTTTCCACTGTGGCCGCGGATCTCGGGTTCCTGGTGCTCTGGGGCGTCATCACCGTAGGTGGTGGAGCGGCGGTGGCCGCCAACGTCCGTGGGGCCGCGGAGACATTCCACGGACTGATTCCCGAACACAGGCGATGGCCCCGCACCGTGCGGGGTCTGAGAGTGGCGGCCGGGGCCTGGGCGGCCCTCGGGGCGGCCGTGGTCGGCGTCGCGCTCATCGGCTGACCGCGCGCAGGGAGCCGGGCGGTCCGGCGGCCGCGCCTACGTGAAAACCCGACCGCTGGCGACGGGGGATGCACCAGCGATCGGGCTATGGCCAAGGGTAACAAGTCCGGGGTGGTTGTGGGAGGCAACCGGCTTGTTGGGAAAGGGAGTTGGCCGATCTTGATCGGTCACCGGCAGGGTGGGTCGTAGGACAGCCGGGGCAGGTACTCGTGCCATCGCTGCGGGGTCAGCACGCCCCGGGTGACCGCGCAGATGTGGCGGATCGCCGCGTCGGCGTCCAGGCGCCACAGGCGGACCGTGTCCGCGCCGCTGGACACGCCGAGCAGTCGGCTGTTGGGACTGAACGCCAGGAAGTTGCCGGTCTTGGCGTAGGGGCTCATCGACTGGCCGATGGGCGTGGCCGACGACGGCTCCGTGACGTCCCAGAGCCGTACGGTGTTGTCGTTGCCGCCGCTCGCCAGGATGTGACCGGACCCGCCGAACGTCAGCGACGTGACCGCCTCGGTGTGCCCGGTGAGCGGCCTGCCCTGCTCGCTCGCCGCGCGGGGGTCGGTGACGTCCCACAGCCGCACGGTGTCGTCGTCGCTGCCGCTGGCGAGGGTGTGCCCGTCGGGCGTGAACGCCAGCACGTTCACGGGACCCGAGTGCCTGGTGAGGGGCTTGCCGAGCGGCACGGTACGGGCGGGGTCGGTGACGTCCCACAGCCGCACGGTGCTGTCCGCGCTGCCGCTGGCGAGGGTGTGCCCGTCGGGGCTGAAGGCAAGGGTGTTGACGAAGCCCCGGTGACCGCCGAGCGGCTTGCCGAGCGGGGCGGCGTGGGCGGGGTCGGCGACGTTCCACAGCCGGATGGTGCGGTCGTCGTAGGCGGTGGCCAGGGTGCGCCCGTCGGGGCTGTACGCCAGCGCGTCCGGGCCCATGAACCGGGTCCGCAGGACCAGCGGCGGTCCTGTCCGGGCCGGGCGGGCCGGGTCGGTGACGTTCCACAGGTGCACCGTCCGGTTCCCGGTCAGCACCGCGAGGGTGCGGCCGTCGGGCGAGAACACCAGGGCGCGCTGCCCGCCGTTCGTGCGCATGAAGGGCTTGCCCAGGGCGACGGGCCGGCCGGGGGCCGTCACATTCCACATGCGGATCCCGCCGTCGCGCGCGGCCGTGGCGAGCACCTTGCCGTCCGGGCGGAACGCCCCGCCGCGCCCGGTCATGTCCGACGTCGGCAGCGACCACAGGCGCACCTTGCCGTCACCGTTGCCGGTGGCGAGGGTGCGGCCGTCCGGGCTGAAGCCGAGGGCGTACATCTCCCCGCTGCCGCCCGCCAGCGGCTCGCCGACCTGGGACGGTGACACCGGGTCGCCGACGTTCCACAGGCTCGCGGTGCTGTCCGCGCTCGCGGCGGCGAGCCGTTCGCCGTCGGGGCTGAAGGCCACGGACCAGATAGGGCCCGTGTGACCGGTGAGCGGAGAGCCGACCGGGGCCGGCCGTGCCGGGTCGGCGACGTTCCACAGCCGGATGGTGTCGTCCGCGCTGCCGCTGGCCAGGGTGCGCCCGTCCGGGCTGAACGCCACCGAGTGGACCAGGTCCGTGTGGCCGGTGAGCACCTTCGGCAGCGGTTTCGGGTGGCGCGGGTCGGCCGTGTTCCACAGCCGGACGGTGTCGTCGTCGCCCCCGGCCGCGAGGGTGCGCCCGTCGGGGCTGAACGCCACGCAGCGCACCGCGGCCGTGTGGCCGTCCAGCGCGCCGAGCGGTTCGGGCCGGTCCGGCCGGGAGACGTTCCACAGGCGCACGCTGCGGTCCTCGCCCGCGGAGGCCAGGGTGCGCCCGTCGGGGCTGAAGGCGACCAGGTAGATGGTGCCCCGATGGCCGGTGAGGGGCTTGCCGAGCGGCACCGGGCGGGCGGGGTCGGTGACGTCCCACAGCCGGATCGTGCCGTCGTCCCCGGCGCTGGCGAGGGTGCGGCCGTCGGGGCTGAAGACCGCGCTGCTCACCCAGCTGGTGTGGCCGGTGAGGGGCTTGCCCAGCGGTTCGGGACGGCCGCGGTCGGCCACGTTCCACAGGCGTACCGTGCGGTCGTAGCCCGCCGTGGCGAGGAGCTTGCCGTCGGGGCTGAACGAGGTGAGGTACACGGCGCCGTGGTGGCCGAGCATCGGGGTGGCCAGCGGCGCGTTGACGATCGAGATCAGCCTGCTGTAGGTGCCCTCGTCGTCCGGCCGCAGGTCATGGGCGACCAGGCCGAGCTGGGCGGCCAGCGACGGATCGGTGTGCTGGACCCGGTCCGCCTCCGCGATCACCTGCTCGAACACGGCGTCGTCCCGCTGCTGCCAGGCCACCACCGCCGAGCCGGCCGCCAGCACGGCGAGCACGACCAGCGCCGCCACGGCGGCTCGGCTGATCAGGACGGTACGCCGGCGCAGCCGGACCGACGCGGCCAGGAACTGCACCGCGCCGCGGGTCAGATAGGTGTCCCCGGCCGACTTGGCCCACTCCCGGGCCTGTTCCAGCCGGGACCCCCGGTAGAGCAGCGCGCTGTCCCGGTCGGAGGCCTCCCAGGCGCGGCCGTCCTCCTCCAGCCGCTGGCGCAGCAGGTGGTCGCCCCGGTCCTCGTCGATCCAGTGGCGCAGCCGCGGCCAGGCGTGCAACAGCGCCTCGTGGGTGATCTCCACGGTCTCCGCGTCCAGCGTCACCAGCCGGGCGCGGACCAGCGCCTCCAGCGACTCCTCCGTCTTGCCGGGGTCCACCGACTCCTGCGCGAGCTGGCGCCGGGTGCCGCGCCTGCGGGTGGCCTGGGTGTCCTCGCCCAGCCGGACCAGACGCAGCAGGAGCAGCCTGGCCGCGCTGCGGGCGGCCGGGTCGAGGCCGGTCCAGGCGCGCTCGGCGGTCGCCGCCACCGCGCCCTGGATACCGCCCGCCGCGCGGAACCCGGCCAGCGTCAGCCGGCCCGCCTTGCGGCGCTGCCAGGTGGCGAGCAGGGCGTGCGAGAGGAGCGGGAGCACTCCGGCGTCGTGCGCCCCGCGCGGGCCGTCCGCGCTCACCTCCCGCACGATCAGCTCCGCCAGCCCGGGTTCCAGCTCCAGGCCCACGGCCTTGGCGGGACCGGTCACCGCCTCGCGCAGTTCCGCCGTCGTGAGCGGTCCGAGCACCATGTGCCGGTGCTGCAGCGCGTCGGCCAGCTCCGGGTGGGCGAGGCACTGCTCGTAGAAGTCGGCGCGGACGCCGAGGACCACCAGGACGGGGGCGGGGCCGGGCGGGTCGGGGAGCGGGGCGCAGGCCGCGTGCAGCAGCTGGACGAAGGCGCGGCGGGCGGCCTCGTCCGGGCAGAGGGTGAAGGTCTCCTCGAACTGGTCGACGATGATCACCGCACGCGGCCGCGCGGCCGGCGCGGAGGATCCGGTCCGCGCGTCCTGTGCCTGTGCGGCCGGCCGGGTGTCGGGGGCGGGCGGCCGCGGGGACGGCAGCGGGGTGGTGGCGTCGTCCGGTAGCAGGTGCGGGGCGTCCGCCTGGTGCGGGATCGGGAGCGTCACCGAGGCGCGGGAGTCGTGCGGGCGCAAGCCGGTCCGGTCCGGGAGCGCGCCGCCCGCCCGCACGTCCGCCGGGCCGGTCGTGGAGGCCGTGGTGTCCGCCGGGCCGGTGCCGGGCCCCCGGGTGTCCGCCGGGTCGGTCACCGAGACGCCCGGGTCCGGCGAACGGGTCTCCGAGGGCCGCGCTTCCTCCGGACCGGTCTCGTCCGCCCGGGTGCCGGTTGTGCCGTTTCCCTCCGCCCGGGCGTCCGCCGGACCGGTTTCGTTCGCTCGAGTGGCCGCCGGGCCCGTCCCGGACGTCTGCGGGTCCGGGGAGCGGGTTCCGGGGGCCGGGGTGTCCGCCGCCCCGGACCGGGACGTCCGCGGGTCAGCCTGGTCGCGGCCGTCCTCGCGTGGCCTCGTGTCCGCCGCGTCAGGGCCGGCGCCGTTTTCCTCCGAACCCGACGGTCCGGATGCGGAGTTGCCCTGGTGCGCGGGCCCGGGCCGGACCGTACGAGTGTCCGGTGAGCCGGTTCCGGCCGGGCGTGGGACCACGGTCGCGTCGCCGGGTGGCTCCTCGTCCGGGGCGGACGTCTCCCGCAGCGCCCACGCCATGACCGCCTCGCGCACCGCGCGGGCGAAGTGCGGCGTGCCGGGGCCCGGGGCGGCCGGCCGGCGGTCCGCCTCCGCCTCGGCCACGCGCGCGTCGGCGGCGAGGGCGGTGAGCTCCGGTACCCGGCGGGTCAGCTCGCCCAGCGGGTCGGCGCCCGGCACCAGCTGGAGCACGGCGGCCGGCCGGCCGGCGCCGTCGTCGAGCACGCCGTCCCGCACCGCGGGCACCAGACCGGCGTTCAGCAGGGAGGACTTCCCGGCGCCCGAGGCGCCGACCACCATGATCAGCCCGCCGGTCCGCTCCGCGGCGCGCAACTGGGCCACGAGGGATGCGGTGCTCCGCTCCCGCCCGAAGAACCAGCGGGCGTCCTCCTGGCGGTAGGAGGCCAGCCCGCGGTACGGGCACACACCGCCGACGGCCGGCGGCGCCTGGGCGGGCGGCCGCCGGTTCTCCTGCCTGGGCACCGCCGGGCGGTCACCGGCCGGGTCGGCCAGGGCGCGCTCCCACAGGCGCTGCCACTGCGTCAGGTCGTACAGGCCGCTGGACACCGGGACCGGACGCGCGCGGCGCGCCTCGGGGATCAGGATCTGCAGGACGGCCGCGAGCGCGGCGAACTGGGCCGGTACGTTCCTGGCCCGTCGCCAGTCGCTGATCCGCTGGGCGGACACCCGCACCGGCCGCCCGCGTTCGTCCACCCGCTGCAGGCGTACGACCGCCTCGGACACGCTCTTCAGGGGTGGATTGCCCGCCTCCTTGTACAGCAGCGCGAGCCGCTCGGCGAAGGCCGTGCGTGTCCCTGAGTCGGAACTCAAGGTCCTCCCCCTTACTCCCCCCGCTTCAGGACGTCCGGACCGGAAAACTCACCCTATACGGCTGACCTGCGGCTAAGCCCTCGATCGGGGTCCGGTGCCTCCTCGTACGGGGCCGGAAATGGCAGGATCACGACGCGGTAGCGGAATCGTCACACTCGGTCCGGACAGGCCACCGGCCCAGTACCCCGGAGGACGGCCCGAGGTGGCGAACGATCTCGGCCAAAGTGCCCGCCGGGCGCGGCAGGACCCGACGACACGACGGAACTGCCGGACCCGACACCTCGTCCCGCGCCGATACGCCGACACGGTGCGGGCGACGCCACCCGATCCGTTCGGTACCGGTCCCCACGAGGGGAGGGACCGGTGCCGGACGGGCCGGGTACGCGGCGGCGGTTCACCGGGCGGCCGGAGCGGGCAGTCACGTCCTGGCAGATCGGTCACCGACCGCCGGCCGGCCCGGGAGGGCGCCGGGGTCCCGTACGGCTGGAGGACGCATGAAGGTCTCCGTGGACCGAGCCGTGTGCTACGGCTCCGCAGAGTGCGCGCACCGCGCCCCGTCCGTGTTCGCGTTCGAGGACGGGTACGGCGTGGTCCGGCCCGGCCAGGAGGACGCCGGGGACGACCCGCGGGTGCGCGAAGCGGCCGAGAGGTGCCCGTCCCAGGCCGTCGTGCTCACGTGAACGACACGGCCGGCCGGGGATCACCGGCCGGCCGGGAAGGCCCAGCCGAGGTCCGCCAGCGCCCGCGCCCGGGCCTCCGCCACCGCCATGCGGGCGTTCCGCTCGGCCGGGTCGGTGTGCGCGGCCTGACCGGTCACCTGCCCCTCCCACTTCCGGTACAGCAGCCCGGCCTCCCCGATGAACCAGCCGCGGCTGACCGCGTTCAGCGCCAGCAGCAGGCCGGTGTCCTCGGAGGCGGGCAGCGCCATCCAGCCGCCGAGGGCCGTCAGCAGGTCCCGGCGGACGCAGAGCGAGGCCGGATGGACCTGGGCCCGGAACCCGTGCTCCTTCCAGTGACGCAGCACGGCGCCGCGCTCGACGGGGCCTTCGTCCGGATCACCGGGGAAGCCGGCCGTGGAGCCGTCGGGGAGCAGGTCGAGCGTGCGTGAGGTGGTCCAGCCGATCGTGCGGTCGGCCTCCAGGACGGCCAGGTCACGGGCGAGCGCGCCGGGCGTGAGCCGGTCGTCGGCGTCCAGGACCTTCACGTACGCGCCGTCCGCGCGCGCCAGCGCGATCGTGCGGGCCACACCGGGGCCGCCCGGCCGCCCCTGACGGAAACTGACCCGCGCGTCGTCCGGCAGGTACGGGCGCACCCCGTCGCTGTGGCCGTCCTCCTGTACCAGCCACTGCCACTCCCAGCCGTCCGGCAGCCGCTGCTCGCGCAGGGACTCGTAGGCGTCCGGCAGGAAGCGGGCGGACGGGGCGTGGACAGCGGTGACAACGGTGACGCGCCGGGGCACGGCGGCATCCACCACCTTTCCGGGCACGTGGGGCGTGTGACGGGACGCGGTCCTCGAACGGCCGCCGGGCGGCTTGAGGCCCGCGACCCCGGGGATCGGCCCAGGCTACGGCGGAGAGTCGGGGCTGACGAGCCGGTCGCGGCGTCGCGCGGCCTTTCCGGGCACCGCGAGACCCCCGGCCGAGCCCGGCCGGGGGTCTGTCCGTGTCGACTGATGCGTACGCAAGTCGCCCTGGTGTCGAAACGTCTGCGTTCTGCGTACTACGGAGGATTCAGCAGTTCAGCGGGGCTGTGGACTGCAGTGCCGGGTCCGTCTCCGCTTCGGTCTCGGTGAGGGGGCGGTGCCGGCAGCTCGGGGACTTTCCGTGGGCCTCGGCCCTGATGCGCTGCTTCATCGTGGGGGGCAGGGCCCTGGCATGGGCCAGGAGCCAGTGGTGGTTCGCCATCGGACTCGTCGGGACGGTCCGTTCCGCGGTGCGCTCCTGCGGCGTCTCGGTACGGGGTGCGGCCGCCGCGGGGGCGGTGGTCGCGGTGACGAGTCCGAGCGCCGTGCACAGCGCGAGGAAGGCGGTGACGATGGCGGTCCACAGCTGCACGACCTTGTTGTTCTTGGTCATGGCCCCTCACTTTCGGGTTGGGCGATTTGCGTACTTTCCTCATGATGTGTATCGGCGACGCGAAGTGGTGGACCCACGGCCGTGGCGCGGCGATGTTCTGATCAACACCACTCGGATGGACGTAAGAGAGCCTGAAAACTCCCGAAACCGGGCGAGGTCGCGCGAAACACGAGAAAAGTGACCGTCCGTGCGGGCGTGATCACCCTCCGGCGACGACATAGCCGACCTGCCCTATCGCGTGGTCGGGGACGGGAGTTGGGGCCCCACACAGGTCACCGATCGATATCGGCCGGTGTGTATAGTCGGGCGCCAGAGGTCCCCTACCGTCAAGGAAAGACGAGGTCGCGCGGTGAAGAAGCTGCTCCTGGTCGCACTGGCCGCCATCGGCGGGCTCCTCGTGTACCGCCAGATCCAGGCGGATCGCGCCGAGCAGGACCTGTGGACGGAGGCGACTGACTCCGTGCCCACGGGTTCGTGAGTGCCGATTCAGAATCTGATCAGACCCCGACCGCCCTCGCGGTCGGGGTTTTGTGTTGTCCGGGCGGGCACGGGGCGCCGCGGCCCCGGCCTTCCCTCGTCTCCGCGGCCCGCCGTCCGCCGTTCCGGTCCTCCCGCTCGGGTTGCCGGTCCCTGAGCGGTGGTGTACGCGTTCCCAAGTGGGCCCGTGGCGCCGGGTCCGGCGGTACGGGCGTTTCGGACGGGCGCACCGATTCCCCGGATGGCGCAGGGGTGCTCGGGGCAGGATGAGCCCCGGCCGGGTGCGCGGGTGCGAACGTGAGGGAGCGGCACGTGCGGGGGCGAGGGCGTACGACGTGGTGGCGGGCCGGTGACCGGCCGCCGGGTGCCGTGGCGGGGGCGGGCGTCGTGACGGCCGTGCTGTGCGCCGTGGCCGCGCTGCCGGGCGGACCCGCGACGGCGGCCGGGGCCCGGGACTCCTACGCCTTCGACCCGGCCGGCCGGTCCGTCACGGGCGCGAAGGGCACCGCGGGCGCACCGCTGCTGGAGGCGGGCCGCGTCTACCGCGACTCCCTGCCGGGCAGCGGCACGCTCACCTACCGCCTCGACCTCACCGCCGCCGAGTCGGGCTACGCCCCGGTCACCGCCGTACCTCCCGCCGGCACCACCGGCAACGCCACCGACGGCATCCGGGTGTCCCTGGAGGACGCGCGCGGCACCCGCTGCTCCACCGCCTCCGCGCTCTTCGGCGCGGGCCTCAGCGCCCGCCCGCTGACGGCCCTGGGGCAACGGCAGACCGGCCGCTCGCTGTGCCAGGGCGCCGGCGCCTACTACCTCCTCGTCGAACGCCTCGCCGCCGGCGGCCCGGCGAACGGCACGACGTCCCCGGCCCCCGCCTGGGACCTGGAGATCGCGCCCGTCACCGAACCCGGCCTGGCCGCGGCCGGGCCCACCACCGCACCGCGGAACCGGGACCCCGCCTCCCCCGAGCCGCTCACCGGCGACCCCCGGGACCGCACCGGAGGGGCCGGCTTCACCTCCGCCCGCCCGCTGGGCCAAGGGGTCTGGCGGACCGGCATCGCACCCGGCGGGACCCTCTTCTACAAGGTCCCGGTCGACTGGGGCCGCCGGCTGCACGCCGTCGCCGAACTGGACGCCGCCACCAACGGCCACGGCTACGTCGGCGGCGCCCTGAACCTGTCCCTCTACAGCCCCGTGCGGGGATACGTCGACGGTGCCTCCCTCGGATACACCGGCAACCGCAGGTCAGCGGCGCTCGATCCGCTGCCGCCCGTGGAGTACGCCAACCGGTACGCCGTCCTCACCGGGGAGAACGCGATGCGCTTCGCCGGCGACTACTACCTCGTGCTGCACCTCAGCCAGAAGATGGCGGACACCTTCGGAACGGGCCCGTTCCACGTGACACTGCGGGTACGGGTCGACGGCCCGGCCCACGACGGGCCCCGGTACGACGGCCGGCCAGAGCCGCGGGACGTCTTCACCGTCACGGAGCGGGACCGGGAGGCCGCGGTGACCGGGAACGCGGGGGGCGGCGGCGTCGGCATGAAGGTTCTCGCGGGCGGCGGCATCGGCGCCGGGACCGTGCTGCTGCTGGTGCTGGGCGGGTGGACGGTGGCGGCCCGGCGGGCTCAGACGCGGGCCAGCGCCCAGAAACCCACCGCGTAGCAGGCCAGCGCCAGCAGCAGGATCGGGATCGCCGCCTTCGCCGGGGGACCGGGGCGCCGGACCCCACGCCGCGCCCGGCGACCGTGCCCGGCCGTACGCCCGGCCATGGGCCCGGCCGTGCGGCCGTCGGCGGGTCCGGAGGCGTGTCCGGCTGGGGGCCCGGCGGCGGGCCCGGCTGGGGGCCCGGCGGCCGGTACGGAGGCGGGTAGGGCTCCGGGCATGCCCCCGGAGACCGCTGCGGGGCCGGGCGCCCGGTCGGGCTGGGGAACGCGCGGGGCCTGGGCGGTGTACGAGGCGGTGGAGGAGTCGGTGCGCGGCTGAGCCCACGGGACCGGCGGCGCGAAGACCCCCGGGGCCGCCGGGGGCGTGGGAGCCTGCTGCGCCACGTGGGCCGCCGGGGCCTGCGGTGCGGGACGCCAGGTGGCGTGGGCGTGGGCCTCGGGGGAGGGCTGCGGCTGGGGCGCTTGGGTGCGCGGGGCGTGGGGCGCGGGCTCGGTGGCGGGAGTCGGGGTGTGCCCGGCCGGGCGCCCGTCCTCACCCGGCGACGGGGGAGCCGGCTGACCCGCGAGCCCGGCGTACGGCTGTGGGCTCGGCGTCGGCTGCGGGGGCGGGAGGTGGAAGCTGCCGGTGTCCGACATCGAGCCGGTGACGGAGCGCTCCGCACCGGTGCTCCCCGTGCCGCCGGTACCGGCACCCGTCCCGGTACCGGCGTGCCTGTCCGTGGCCGCCTGTGCCGGGCGTACCCGTATCCCGGAGGCGGGTTCCAGCGGGCCGTCGGGGCCGAACCCGGGCGGCAGCGGGCCGAGTTGGTCGAAGATCTCGATCAGCTCGTCGTCCGGGCCGGGCTCGGGAAGCAGCTCGACGGCGGAGGCGAGCGCCTTGCGCGCCCCCGTGGCGGTGCGGAAACGGGCCGCCGGATCGGGCTGGAGCAAAGTGGCGACGACCTGCCAGAGCGGCTCCGGAACTCCCCTGGGTGGACCGGGTGTTCCGTGCTCCGCGAAGTACTGCACCAGCGCCTTGGCGTCCGGTTTGGCGCCCTCCAGCAGATACAGGGCGACCAGGCCCGCGGCGAACAGATCGGCGGGGAAGTCCGGCTCGGAACCGAGGAGTTGCTCGGGCGCCAGATAACCGGGCGTTCCCACCACGAGGTTGGTCTCCGTCAGGCGCGGCTCGCCGAACCGCATCGCGATGCCGAAGTCGGACAGCCGCAGCCGGGGCCGGCCCGTCCCCGTGGCCTCCAGCAGGACGTTCGCGGGCTTGATGTCGCGGTGCACGACGCCTTCCGCGTGCACCGCGGCGAGGCCGGACAGGAGCTGGTCCAGCAGTGTGCACACGAAGCCCGGCGGCAGCGGACCGTAGTCACCGACGAGGTGGACCAGTGAGCCGCCCCCGACCAGGTCCATGGTGAACAGGACCTTGTCGTCGTCGGCGGCCCAGCTCGCCGGGGCGAGGACATGCGGATGATCGATACGGAGGGCCTGCTCGCGGACGAAGCGCAGCAGGGAATGGGCGTCACGCTGCTGGAGCACCTTGGCGGCCACGTAACGCCGGCGCCGGTGGTCCCAGGCGCGCCAGACGGCGCCCACACCGCCACGCCCGATCGGGTCGGCCAGCTCGTACCGGCCGGCGAAGACCTCGCCCATGACAGTCCGCCGCTCCTCCCCCCAGTCCCCTGGATGAGTGATACGACCCCGGCCCCGCCGGGAAACGGTCGTCCCTCTGCGACCACCCCGAGATCCGCCCGGCCCGGTCCCGGACCCCCTCCGAAGACCGGGCCGTGGGATCAGTTCTGGTGGGACTGGTAGTGCGCGACCGCGTCGGAGGTACGGCCGGCCCCGTAGACCCGGAGGAACTCTGCCAGCTCGGGGTGGGTCAGGGCGAGGCTGTCGGCGGCCTCGATTATGTCGCCTGCGGCGGCCACCGAGCGCAGCAGCGACTGGATCTCGCGCACCACGCGCTTCACCGTCGGCGCACCCGAACCGTTCGTCGTCTGCGTGGTGTTGCTCAGCACCGAGCCCCCCTGGGACTTCTTGATCTCGTCCATCCGCTCGGTCGCCTCGGCCGCGCTGACGCTGCCGTCCGCGACCAGCGCAGCCAGCTCCTGCAGCAGCTGCACCCGCTGGACCACGGCGGGATTGCCGATCTTCGCGCGCTGGCCGCTCATCAGCTGCGACAGCATCGGCGCCGACAGGCCCAGCACCGCCGCGAGCCGGGCCTGGTTGAGCCCGAGATCGTCGATGAGCTTACGGAAGAGCGCCCCCAGCGGCTCCCCGTACCAGTTCCGCTGCAGCTCCCGCGCTCTCGCGGTGGCTTCCTGCTGTGCGGCGTCCATTGCGTCTCCCCATCGCTTCCCCTGAAACCGCGGTTCGCTGTAGCGAACCACGTCGAGCATCCTACGGAGAGTGGTCAGGCGCCGGGACCCCCAATCTTTTTGCGGGATACGGGGGGTGACCCGGTACTCTGGTCCCCGGCGCCCGCCCGGGTCGAGTTCTTCCGGCCGGACGCTTGTTTTCGGGGCCTTAGCTCAGTTGGTAGAGCGCCGTCTTTGCATGGCGGATGTCAGGGGTTCGACTCCCCTAGGCTCCACTCCGACAAAAGCCCCCCGACCTGCGAAAACGCCGGTCGGGGGGCTTTCTCGTGCGCGCAAGGCGACACGCTCGGGCGCTCGGTTCCACGTGAAACACCGGTGTGGGGCGGGCGGCTAAGCGGCCGCCCGCCCCACACCGGTGTTTCCCAGCACTGGTGTTTCCAAAAATATGAGGAAGCGCCGCCTCACTCCTGGTCGTCGGCGTCGGTGGCCTCGTCCTCCGCCTGCTTGGCCTGCACCTCGGGGTCCAGCACCGTGGAGCCGCTGCCGTCCACCGAGCTCAGGCCCGATTCCGGCACCTCGGTCGCGGCGGGCGGCTCGACCAGCCAGTCGGGGTTGGCCTGCTTGTCCCACCACTTCCAGGCCGCGAACGCACCGCCGGCCACGAGACCGAGCACCGTCAGCACCTTCATGGCCCGGCCGGTCCGGCGCCGCCGCTCGTTCTTGCGCGCCAGCTTCCGGATCTCCTCCGCCGTGACCTGGCCGCGCAGCGCGGCCAGAGCCGCCGCGCCCCGCGTGGCGGCCTCGTCGGCCACCGGCGCGGCCGCGGCCACCGCCTGCTCGATCTTCGGACGTGAGTACACGGCCGCCTGACGGGCGGCCTTTCGGGTACGGACGGCGGCCTCGTGCGCGGCGGCGTCCACCTTCGGCGGAACATGCGCACGGGCCTGCTCCAGGCGCGGGGCGAGCCGGGCGTCGTACTGTTCGCGGGCCTGTTCGGCGGCCTGCGACACCACGGGCGCCAGCCGTACGCGTGCCTCCTGCGCGTAATACGCGGCACGCTCCTTGGCCGTATCGGCGTAGGGCGCCACCACTTCCGCGGCGTGCAGCACGCTGTCCTTCGCCGAGCCGGTCGCGGCGCGCACGCTGTCAATGCGGGTCACGGGTTCCTCCTCCTCGGTGGCGTACGGTAATTCGACTTTCCACCCTTTTACGGATCATGCCTGCCGGGAGCCAGTGCGACACACGCGGACGGGCATATGGGTGCAAGAGGGGCTTGTCGACGACACTGCCACGAATCGCGGCCGTGCGCTCCCTCTCCGCGGAACTCGACACGTCCGGGCGCCGCCCGTACGGACCGTGCGAGGATCTGTGGGTTACACGAGGACAACGGAAGGCACACCGTGGCCGAGCAGCTCTACGCCACCCTGAAGACCAACCACGGCGACATCGAGGTACGGCTGTTCCCGAACCACGCGCCGAAGACCGTCAGGAACTTCGTCGAACTCGCACAGGGCGAGCGCGAGTGGACGCACCCGGGCACCGGCGCCGTGAGCACCGACCGGCTCTACGACGGCACGGTCTTCCACCGGGTGATCAGCGGCTTCATGATCCAGGGCGGCGACCCGCTGGGCAGCGGCATCGGCGGCCCCGGCTACGAGTTCGAGGACGAGTTCCACCCCGACCTGTCCTTCAACAAGCCCTACCTGCTCGCGATGGCCAACGCCGGCCCGGGCACCAACGGCTCGCAGTTCTTCATCACCGTCTCCCCGACGACCTGGCTGAACCGCAAGCACACCATCTTCGGCGAGGTCAGCGACCCGGCCGGGCAGAAGGTCGTGGACGCCATCGCGGCCGTGCCCACCACCAAGCCGAACGACCGGCCGGTCAACGACGTCGTCATCGAGTCCGTCGTCATCCACAAGCGCGCGAGCTGAGCGGAGGACCCGCCCACACCGCCGGGCACCGCCCCGGGGAACCAAACGCCCCGCTCGTCCGTAAGGAAGGGCGGGGCGGGGTACTGCCGGGACAAGGCCCACGACCAGCAAGGGGTGCTCATGGACCACGCCGCAGACCGCAGCGCGCACGAGGCCCGGAGCGCGCCCGTGTGCTACCGGCACCCGGAGCGCGAGACCGGCGTGCGCTGCACCCGCTGCGAGCGCCCCATCTGCCCCGAGTGCATGGTCAGCGCCTCGGTCGGTTTCCAGTGCCCCGACTGCGTCCGCACGGGCTCGGGCACCGGGCACGACCCGGCGGCCTCCCGCCCGCGCACCGTCGCGGGCGGCACGGTGACGGCCGACCCCCGGCTTCTCACCAAGATCCTCATCGCGGTCAACGTCGCCGTGTTCCTCGCGGTCCAGGCCAAGAGTTCGCTGCTCAACGACCTGGTGCTCATCGGCGAGTGGCCCCCGAAGCCGTACCACGCGACGATGGGCGTCGCCGACGGCGAGTACTACCGCTTCGTGACCTCGATGTTCACGCACCAGGCGATCTGGCACATCGCCTTCAACATGCTCAGCCTGTGGTGGATCGGCGGCCCGCTGGAAGCGGCTCTCGGCCGCGCCCGCTATCTGGCGCTGTACTTCGTCTCCGGGCTGGCCGGAGGCGCCCTGACGTACCTGCTCGAAGGACCCTCCACCGCCTCGCTCGGCGCCTCGGGTGCGATCTTCGGGCTGTTCGGGGCGACGGCCGTGCTGATGCGCCGGCTCAACTACGACATGCGCCCGGTCATCGCCCTGCTGGTGATCAACCTGATCATCACCTTCGGCTGGGGCGGTATCGCCTGGCAGGCCCACATCGGCGGCCTGGTCGCAGGCGTCGTCACCGGGTACGCCATGGTGCACGCCCCGCGCGAACGGCGGTCGCTGATCCAGTACGGCACCTGTGCGCTCGTACTGGTCGTGGTGGTGGTTCTGGTGCTGGTCAGAACCGCTCAGCTCACCTGACGTCGAACCGTTGTCCACAGTGTGTGGTGAATCTTGTGCATACTGTGCGACCACGGCGGCGCCCCCTGCCGCTCGGATGCGTTTTCGCAGCTCGGGCAGGGGGCGAACGGTTGTACGGGGGCCGGTAGGGCAGTCACACCGGCGTCAACGGCCGATGGGTTATCCACAGATCGTAGTCTTTTCCCCAGGAGGGTGTGGATGACTGCGCATCCTGTGGATAACTCAGTGGGCAACCCCGGACGGCGCTGTCCCGGACCTGGCTACTTCCACTGGGTGGAGACGCCGAAGCCGGCGGCGATGAAGCCGAAACCGACCACGATGTTCCAGTTGTCCAGGCTGTCGATGGGCAGCGAGCCGTCCGTGACGTAGAAGACGACGATCCAGGCCAGGCCGATGAGGAACATGGCCAGCATGACCGGCGCGACCCAGGCGCGGTTGGTGAGCTTGATGGCCTGCCCCTGCTTCGCGGGCGGCGGCGTGTAGTCGGCCTTCTTGCGGATACGTGACTTCGGCACGAGGGTCTCTCCTGTCGATGCGCTGCGTGGCCGCGCAGGTAACTGGGTCGGTCCGGGGCAGCGTACAAGGGGACACTTAGCGCTCCCCCGGGCGTCCGTTAGCGTAGTGCTTCCGCGGCGCCGAAGGAGATAAGGGTACGTTGAGCAATTCTGCCGACTCCCCCGGGACGGGATCAACGGGTTCCGGACCCGTTCGTACGCCGCGTCTGCGTCCGGCGCGGATCCTCACGGTCGCCGTGTTCGCGCTGGCGGGGCTGATCTTCTTCACCAGCTTCAACACGGCCAAGGGCACCGACATCCGGCAGGACGCCTCCCTGCTCAAGCTGTCCGACCTGATCCAGGAGCGCAGCCACAAGAACAAGCAGCTCGACGAGTCCAACGCCACCCTGCGGGACGACGTGGAGTCGCTCGCCGAGGGCGACGACGGCAGCACGCGGGCGCAGGACGAGAAGCTGAGCGGCCTGGAGAGCAGCGCGGGCACCCAGGAGGTCAAGGGCAGGGCGGTCACCGTCACCCTGAACGACGCGCCGCCGAACGCCACCGCCAAGCTGCCCGGCTACCCCGAGCCGCAGCCCGACTACCTGGTCATCCACCAGCAGGACCTGCAGGCCGTGGTGAACGCGCTGTGGCAGGGCGGGGCCAAGGGGATCAAGGTCATGGACCAGCGGCTGATCTCCACCAGCGCCGTGCGCTGTGTCGGCAACACCCTGATCCTCCAGGGCCGCGTCTACTCGCCGCCGTACAAGATCACCGCGGTGGGCGACCCGCAGCGGCTGCAGCAGGCGCTCGCCGCCAGCAAGGCGATCCAGACGTACATGGTGTACGTCAACGTCTACGGCCTCGGCTGGAAGGTCACCGACGACGGGACGGTGACGCTGCCGGGCTACTCGGGCACCGTGGACCTGCACTACGCGCAGCCCGCGCCGTAGCCGCCCGCGCCCCGCGGCAGGCGGCTGTGGCGCGCCGGAGCCGTTCCGGCCGGCGTTGAGGTGATCGGCCGCCTTTCCCGTACGTCCCAGTACACGCGTCCGGGTGGTCCCCCGCACTGACCACGCAGCCCGCCGAGTCAGGCCAACCGGGGGCTGCGCGCCGTTAGTCTGGTGGCGTACGGCGTGGGTTGGCGGTGCCGTGGTGAGACGGAAGGGACGGCATGTACGGCTGGATCTGGCGGCATCTGCCGGGGAACACGTGGGTCAGGGCGCTGGTCTCGCTCGTCATGGTCCTGGCCGTGGTCTACGTCCTCTTCCAGTACGTCTTCCCCTGGGCGGAACCGCTGCTGCCCTTCAACGATGTGACGGTGGACAAGCAGTGAGCACGCGGATTCTCGTCGTCGACAACTACGACAGCTTCGTCTTCAACCTGGTCCAGTACCTGTACCAGCTCGGCGCCGAGTGCGAGGTGCTGCGCAACGACGAGGTGTCGACCGCGCACGCCCAGGACGGCTTCGACGGCGTGCTGCTCTCGCCCGGCCCCGGCACGCCGGAGCAGGCGGGCGTGTGCGTGGAGATGGTCCGGCACTGCGCGGCGACCGGTGTCCCCGTCTTCGGGGTGTGCCTGGGCATGCAGTCGATGCAGGTGGCGTACGGCGGTGTGGTGGACCGGGCGCCGGAGCTGCTGCACGGCAAGACCTCGCTGGTGGAGCACGGGGGCCGGGGCGTCTTCGTCGGACTGCCCTCGCCGTTCACGGCGACCCGGTACCACTCGCTGGCGGCGGAGCCCGCGACCGTGCCGGAGGAGCTCGAGGTCACGGCCCGCACGCACGATGGCATCATCATGGGCCTGCGGCACCGCGAACTGCCGGTGGAGGGCGTGCAGTTCCATCCCGAGTCGGTGCTGACCGAGCACGGGCACCGGATGCTGGCCAACTGGCTGGCCGAGTGCGGCGACGAGGCCGCGGTGGCGAGGTCGGCGGGGCTCGCCCCGGTGGTGGGCAGGGCCACGGCGTGACCGCGCTGCGCCCGGAGCGCGAGACCGATGCCTCGTACGGGGATCAGTCGTACGGGGCTTCCGGTGCGCATGGGGACCGGCACGGCACCAGGTCGGCGCCGGCGGAGCCGTACCGGCCCGCCCTGGACGACGAGACGATGGCGCTTCGCATCCCCGATCCGCCGCAGGGCCCCGAGAACGGGGCCTCACGTGCCTCTGGAGCCTCTTCCGGCTCCTCCGCCCCCGGAACCCCGCCGGGTGGCCGCGCGGCCCGCAGGAAGGCCGCCAAGCGGCGCGGCGGGCGTCACGGCGGAGCGGTCCGGGAGGCCGCGGTCCCGGCGGAGCCGGGAAGCGGCCGGCCGCTGTCCCGGGTCGAGGCCCGGCGGCAGGCCCGGCTGCGCAAGGCGAGTCCGGGGGTCATCGCGAGCCGGGTGATCGGCGAGGTGTTCATCACCACCGGCGTGCTGATGCTGCTGTTCGTCACCTACCAGCTCTGGTGGACGAACGTCCGCGCGCACGCGCAGGCGGGCAGCGAGACGCACCAGCTGCAGGACGACTGGGCGAGCGGCAAGCGGGCCCCCGGGGTGTTCGCACCGGGGCAGGGTTTCGCGATACTCCACATCCCCAAGCTGGACGTGGTGGCGCCGATCGCCGAGGGCGTCAGCAACAAGAACGTCCTCGACAAGGGCATGGTCGGACACTACGGCGAGGCCCCGCTGAAGACGGCGATGCCGGACGCGAAGACGGGCAACTTCGGACTGGCGGCGCACCGCAACACGCACGGCGAGCCGTTCCGGTACATCAACCGGCTCGTCCCCGGTGATCCGGTCGTGGTCGAGACGCAGGACGAGTACTTCGTGTACAAGGTGACCTCGACCCTGCCGGTGACCCCGCCGTCCAACACCAGCGTGCTGAACCCGGTCCCGAAGGGCTCCGGTTTCACCGGGCCGGGCCGCTACATCACCCTGACCACCTGTACACCCGAGTTCACCAGCAAGTACCGGCTGATCGTCTGGGGCAAGATGATCGAGGAACGCCCGCGCACCAAGGGCAAGCCGGACGCGCTCATCGAGTAGGGGCAACAAGACTGTGGCAGCCACCGCCGACGACACCGAAGACCACACGGACGCGTCCGGCGCGACGCCCGTCCCGGGCCGCCGCGGTCCCGGCCGGGCAGCGCTGGCGGTCAGCTTCTTCGGGGAACTGCTCATCACCGCGGGCGTGGTGATGGGGCTGTTCGTCGTCTACTCGCTGTGGTGGACCAACGTCATAGCGGACCGCAGGGCGGACCGGCAGGCCGACCGGGTCCGCGACCACTGGGCCCGGTCCACCGACACGGGTCCCGGCGCGCTGGACACCAAGGACGGCATCGGCTTCCTGCACGTCCCGGCGATGCGCAACGGCGCGGTCCTGGTGGAGAAGGGCACCGACGAGGACATCCTCGACGACGGCGTGGCCGGCTACTACACGGACCCCGTCAAGGCCGTCCTGCCCACCACCGGGAAGAAGGGCAACTTCACCCTCGCCGCCCACCGGGACGGCCACGGGGCGAAGTTCCACAACATCGACAAGCTGAAGGACGGCGACCCGATCGTCTTCGAGACGAAGGACGACTGGTACGTCTACAAGGTCTACTCGATCCTCCCGGAGACCTCGAAGTACAACGTCAAGGTCCTCTCCCAGGTCCCCGAGGAGTCCGGCAGGAAGAAGCCGGGCCACTACATCACGCTGACCACCTGCACCCCCGTCTACACCTCCCGCTACCGGTACGTGGTGTGGGGCGAACTGGTCCGCGTGGACAAGGTGAACAGCAAGCGGACACCACCGGCGGAACTGCGCTGAGGTGACCGGCCTCCTTCGAGGAGACCCGTCGCCGTGAGGACCGGGAACGACTGAGCCCCTGCCGGACTGTTCCGGCAGGGGCTCACTCGTCGTGCTGGGCGTCAGCCGCCGGCGCCGCCGAAGAAGTTGGGGCCGCCGTCGTTTCCGCCGTTGTTGCCGTTCTGGCCGCCGACGGTGACCAGGTCGACGTTCGAACCGCGCTGGACCGTGCTTCCCTGGCCCGGGTTCGCCGTGAAGACGATCGCGTTGTCGTCCTGCGAGGGGGTGACGTTGCCCACCTTCAGACCGTTCTGCTCGATCAGCTTCCTGGCGTCCTTGAGCTTCATGCCCTGGACGTTCGGGACCTGCACCTGCTGGTTCTGCACCTTGCCGACGTTGATCGCCACCGGGGTGTTCTTGGCGACCTCGCTGCCCGCCGCCGGGGTGGTCGAGAGGACCTTGCCGTCGTCGTCGGGGTTGTCGGTGGGAGTGTCGTTGCAGGTTCCGTTGGGGGCGAGGCCCTTGGACTGCAGCTCGGCCTTGGCCTCGTCACAGGTCTTGCCGGTGACGTCCGGGACCGCGATCTTCTCCTCGGCCCTGGCGACCGTCAGGGTGATCGTGCTGCCCTTCTGCCGGCTGGTGCCGCCTTCCGGGTCCTGGCCGATGACCACGTCGGGCGTCCGGTCGGAGACCTCGGTCTTCTTCTCGACCTCGAAGCCCTTCTCCTTCAGCTGCGACTCGGCCTGGTCGTACGGGATGCCGCGCATGTCCGGGACGGTGACCTTGGGCGCGCCCGTGGACACCACCAGCTTGACGGTGTCGCCCTTCTTGACGTCCGTGCCCGGCGTCGGGTCCTGCGAGCAGACGTTGCCCTTGGGCTGGTTGTCACAGGGCTTCCGCGTGGGCGCGGCCAGTTGCAGGCCCCGGTTCTCGGCCATCTTCTGGGCGGTGCCGTAGCTGTTGCCGATGAAGGTCGGGGCGGCGAACGTGTCGCCCTCGCCGTCGTGGCCGCTGAAGATGTACTGCCCGATCAGGATCGCGCCCACCAGCACCAGAATGCCCGCGACGACCAGGAGGATCGTCGAGGAGTTGTTCTTCTTCTGCTGGCGGCGGCGGTCCGGGCGCTCGTCGTAGCCGTAGCCGCCGTCGTCGGGGTTCATCGGCGGGAGCATGGTGGTCGCACCCGCTCCCGCGTCCGAGCGCAGCGCGGTCGTCGCCTGGTCGTCGCGGTAGCCGCCGTAGCCCGCGGCCCCCACCGCGCCCATCGCGGCCGTCGCCGCGACCGGCTGGCCGTCGAGGCAGGCCTCGATGTCGGCGCGCATCTCGTCGGCCGACTGGTAGCGGTAGTTGGGGTCCTTGACCAGTGCCTTGAGGACGATGGCGTCCATCTCGGGCGTGATCTCGGGGTCGAAGACCGAGGGGGCCTGCGGCTCCTCGCGGACGTGCTGGTACGCCACGGCCACGGGGGAGTCGCCGACGAAGGGCGGCCGGACGGTCAGCAGCTCGTAGAGGAGGCAGCCCGTCGAGTACAGGTCGGAGCGGGCGTCGACCTGCTCGCCCTTGGCCTGCTCCGGGGAGAGGTACTGGGCCGTGCCGATGACCGCCGCGGTCTGGGTCATCGTCATACCGGAGTCGCCCATGGCGCGGGCGATGCCGAAGTCCATCACCTTGACCTGGCCGTTGCGGGTCAGCATGACGTTGGCCGGCTTGATGTCGCGGTGGACGATGCCGCTGCGGTGGGCGTACTCCAGGCCCTGGAGGATGCCGATGGTCATCTCCATGGACCGCTCCGGCAGCAGCTTGCGGCCGGAGTGGAGGAGTTCACGGAGCGTGGAGCCGTCGACGTACTCCATGACGATGTACGGGATCGAGACCCCGTCGATGTAGTCCTCGCCCGTGTCGTAGACCGCGACGATCGCGGGATGGTTGAGCGAGGCGGCCGACTGGGCCTCCCGGCGGAACCGGGCCTGGAAGGACGGATCGCGTGCGAGGTCCGCGCGCAGCGTCTTCACCGCCACCGTGCGGCCGAGGCGGGTGTCATGCGCGAGGTAGACCTCCGCCATGCCACCACGGCCGAGCACCTGGCCCAGTTCGTACCGGCCGCCGAGGCGACGCGGCTCTTCCATAGCTACCTACCAGCCCTCTCCGTCGGTCCCGGCCGCGCACATGTCGTGTGCGGCCGGAGGCTGCCGTCCGGGCCTACCGTACCCGGCTCGCTCCGTGTGCCCTGGCCAAGCCCGGAACCCGATACAGGACCGGTATCGCAACGTGCAACGATGTGGAGGGGACGTGAGCGGGTTCACTTCTTGGAGTTGATGACCGCCTCCATGACGCTCTTCGCGATCGGGGCGGCCAGGCCGCCGCCGGAGATGTCGTCACGGTTGGCGTTCTCGTCCTCGACCACCACGGCCACGGCGACCGGCGAGCTGTTGTCGCTGAGCTTGGCGTAGGAGATGAACCACGCGTAGGGGTTCGCGCTGTTCGCCACGCCGTGCTGGGCGGTACCGGTCTTGCCGCCGACGGTCACTCCGCCGCCGATCTGCGCCCGCTGACCCGTACCGCTCTTGACGACGGTCTCCATCATCGACTGCAGGATCTGGGCGTTCTGCGGGGTCAGCGGCTGGCTCAGCTCCTCCGGGTCGGTCTTGGCGACCGGGTCGAGGTTGGAGGACTGCAGCTCGTCGACCATGTACGGCTTCATCAGCTTGCCGTCGTTGGCGACGGCCGAGGCGACCATGGCCATCTGCAGCGGGGTGGCGGCGGTGTTGAACTGGCCGATGGAGGACAGCGCCGTCTGCGAGGGGTTCATGTTGTCGGAGAACACCGAGGCGCTGGAGCGGACCGGGGTGAACTGCTCGGCGTCGAAGCCGAACTTCTTCGCCTCCTCCAGCATCTTGTCGTTGCCGAGGTCGGCGCCGATCTTGCCGAAGACGGTGTTGCAGGACACCCGCAGCGCCTCGCGCATGTTGGCGTCCTTGCAGGGGAGGTTGCCCTCGTTCTTCAGCGGGGTGGTGGTGCCCTTCATGATGTAGGGCAGCGGGGAGTCCGTCTTCTCGTCGGCCGACTTGTACAGCCCGTTCTCCAGCGCGGCCGCCGCGGTGACCACCTTGAAGGTGGAGCCCGGCGGGTAGGTCTCGCGCAGCGCCCGGTTGAGCGCCGGGTCGGCCGGGTTGTTCTTCTTCAGGATCTTGTTCCAGGCCTTGGAGTCCTTGTCCGTGTTGCCCGCGAAGCTCGACGGGTCGTACGACGGGTAGGACGCCAGGGCGAGGATCTTGCCGGTGGAGGGCTCGAGGGCCACCACGGCGCCCTTGCCGCCCTGGGAGCTCAGGCCGTTGTACGCGGCCTTCTGCGCGGCGGCGTTGAGCGTGGTGACGACGTTGCCGCCCTGCTGGTCCTTGCCGGTGATCATGTCGAGGGTCTTGCGGAAGAACAGCCGGTCGTCGTTGCCGGTGAGGATGCCGTCCTCGATGTTCTCCAGCTGGGTGGCGCCGAAGGCCTGCGAGGAGTAGCCGGTGACGGGGGCCCACATGGGCCCGTTCTTGTAGGTGCGCTTGTACTTGAAGTCGCCGCTCTTGGCCTCGACCGAGCCCGTTATGGGGTCGCCGTCGACGATGATGTCGCCGCGCGGGTTGGCGTACCGCTCGATGGTCACGCGGCGGTTGGCCGTGTCGGTGCGCAGCTGGTCGGCCTTGACGTACTGGAGCCAGTTGTCGCGGATCAGCAGGGCCAGGACGAGCAGGCCGCAGAAGATCGCGATCCGGCGCAGGGGTTTGTTCATGACGGGCGGACCACCTGGGTCATCTCGGCGTCGGGGTTGGCGGCGGGGGCGGGCGCCGGGCGGCGGGCGGTGTCGCTGACGCGGATCAGGATGGCGATCAGCGCCCAGTTGGCCAGCACGGAGGAACCGCCGGAGGCCAGGAACGGCATGGTCATACCGGTCAGCGGGATGAGCCCCATGACACCGCCGGCCACGACGAACACCTGAAGGGCGAAGGCGCCGGACAGGCCGACGGCGAGCAGCTTGCCGAACGGGTCGCGGGCGGCGAGGGCGGTGCGGATGCCGCGCTCCACGATCAGGCCGTAGATCAGCAGGATCGCCATGACGCCCGCGAGGCCCAGTTCCTCACCGAAGGTGGCGAGGACGAAGTCGGAGTTGGCGGCGAACTTGATCAGGTCGGAGTGGCCCTGACCCCAGCCGGTGCCGAGGGTGCCGCCGGAGCCGAACGCCCACAGGGACTGCTGGAGCTGGTCGGAGTGGAGGATGCCGTCATGGGTGATCTGGCGGCTGAGCCGGTACTCGCCCATCGGGTTGAGCCATGCCTGGACACGGGTCTGGATGTGCGGTTCGAAGCTCGCCACACCGACGGCGCCGGCCGCGGACATCAGCAGACCGAAGACGATCCAGCTCGTCCGCTCGGTGGCGACGTACAGCATGATCACGAACATGCCGAAGAACAGCAGCGAGGTACCGAGGTCGGTCTCGAAGACGAGGATGAGGATCGAGATCGCCCAGACGACGAGGATCGGGCCGAGGTCGCGGCCGCGCGGCAGGTAGAGGCCCATGAAGCGGCGGCTGGCGAGGGCCAGGGCGTCGCGCTTGACCATCAGGTAGCCGGCGAAGAAGACGGCGAGGACGATCTTCGCGAACTCACCGGGCTGGAGCGAGCCGAGGCCGGGAATGCGGATCCAGATCTTCGCGCCGTAGATGTTGGCGCCGAGGCCCGGGATCAGCGGCAGGATCAGCAGGACCAGGGCGCAGAACATCGAGATGTAGGTGTAGCGCTGAAGGACGCGGTGGTCCTTCAGGAAGAACAGCACGGCGGCGAACAGGGCGATGCCCAGCGCGGTGTAGAGCAGCTGGCGGGGGGCGGACGGCGAGAAGCCGCGCAGCGACTGCAGCAGCTTGGACTGGTCCAGCCGCCAGATGACCACCAGGCCCAGGCCGTTCAGCAGGGTGGCGAGCGGCAGCAGCAGCGGGTCGGCGTAGGCGGCGAACTTCCGCACCACGACGTGGGCGATGCCGGCCAGCAGGCCGAGGCCCAGGCCGTAGCCGAGCAGGCCGGCCGGGACCGAACCGTCGATGGCCAGGCCCACGTTGGCGTAGGCGAACACCGGGATGATCACGGCGAAGACCAGCAGGGCCAGCTCGGTGTTGCGACGGCTGGGTGCGCCGATGGCGCCGATCGTGGACGTGTGGTGCGTCGGCGTATTCGAAGTACTGCTCATCGTGTGACAGGGCCTCTCACGGCGTGCTTACTGCTTGCCGCACTGATCGACGACCTTCTGCTCATTCTCGGAGAGGCTCGGGCCGGGGCTGGGCGTGGCGGTCGGGGACTTCGAGGGGGACGTCGGGGACTTCGACGACGCCGACGGATTCGGCGTGGGTGACGCCTTGGACGTGAAGGAGGCCTGGTTGGTTCCCGTGGTGCCTCCCGCCTCGCCCGCGCCCGTCTTGGCGTTCTTCTCGGTGTCGGCGGCCACGCGTTCGGCCTGCTTGCGGCAGGCGGAGGCCTGCACGGACAGGGCGTCGATCTTCGCCCGGGCCTGGTCGAGGCCGCCTGCCGTGATCGTGTTCTTGACCTGCTTCTGCTGGTAGGGCGGCAGGTACTTGAGTTCGATCTCGGGGTGGTCCTTCTCCACCTTGGACAGCGACACCCAGGCCAGGTCCTGGCTGATGCCGCGGTACAGGGCGACGTGCTCGCCGTTGGTGCCGACGTAGTACTGGGTCTGCGTCCAGCGGTAGCCGCCGTACAGGCCGCCGCCGACGACGGCGAGGGCGAGGACGCTGTACAGCGATCTCTTCAGCCACCTGCGGTTCTTGCGCGGCTTGGTGAAGTCGTCGTCCGTGTAGTCACCGTAGCCGTCGGCGGGGGCGTAGCCGGTGGTGTCGCCGGAGCCGGGCGGGCCGAACTCGCCGCCGCCACCGGGGTGGCCCTGGCGGCCGAGGTGGGAGGCGCGGCCGGCCGGGGTCTGCATGATCCCGTTGTCGTGCAGGTGGTGCTGGTTCTCGGCGACGGCGCCGACCACGACCGGGGTGTCGGACAGCTGTCCCGCGAGGGTGTCGCCGGTGTCCAGGTCGAGGACGTCGGCGACGATGACGGTGATGTTGTCCGGGCCGCCGCCGCGCAGCGCGAGCTGGATCAGCTCCTGCACGGTCTCCTGCGGGCCCTGGTAGCTGGCGAGGGTCTCCTCCATCGTCTGGTGGGAGACGACGCCGGACAGGCCGTCGGAGCAGATCAGGTAGCGGTCGCCGGCCCGGACCTCGCGGATGGACAGGTCGGGCTCGACGTGGTCGCCGCTGCCGAGGGCGCGCATCAGCAGGGAGCGCTGCGGGTGGGTGGTGGCCTCTTCCTCGGTGATCCGGCCCTCGTCGACGAGCCGCTGCACCCAGGTGTGGTCCTGGGTGATCTGGGAGAGCACGCCGTCGCGGAGCAGGTACGCGCGCGAGTCGCCGACGTGCACCAGGCCGAGCCGCTGCCCGGTCCACAGCAGGGCGGTGAGCGTGGTGCCCATGCCCTCGAGCTGGGGGTCCTCCTCGACCATGCCGCGAAGCTGGTCGTTGGCGCGCTGCACGGCGTGGCCGAGGGAGGTGAGGATGTCGGAGCCGGGCACGTCGTCGTCGAGCGTGACCAGGGCGGAGATGACCTCGGAGGAGGCGACCTCGCCGGCCGCCTGGCCGCCCATGCCGTCGGCGATCGCGAGCAGGCGCGGGCCGGCGTAACCGGAGTCCTCGTTGCCCTCCCGGATCATGCCCTTGTGCGATCCGGCGGCGAAGCGCAGTGACAGGCTCATGCGCACCTCGCCAGTCGGCTCCGGGTACAGCCGGTCGTGTCGAGCCACACTGCCCACCCTCCGGTCGGGAGCGCGCCGGGGACCGGGGTGCGGCCTGCCGCTGCGTGCTCGCTCCGCTCGCTCATTGTCGTACTACTTCCGCAGCTCGATGACGGTTTTGCCGATGCGGATCGGCGCGCCCAGCGGGATCGGCGTGGGAGTCGTCAGCCGGGACCGGTCCAGGTAGGTGCCGTTGGTGGAGCCGAGATCCTCGACGATCCACTGGCCGTCGCGGTCCGGGTAGATCCTGGCATGGCGGCTGGAGGCGTAGTCGTCGTCCAGCACGATCGTGGAGTCGTGCGCCCGGCCCAGGGTGATGGTCTGGCCCTGCAGCGCGACGGTGGTGCCGGTGAGGGTGCCCTCGGACACGACCAGCTTGGTGGGCGCGTTGCGGCCGCGCCGGCCGCCGCTCTGCTGGCCGCGCTGCTGCGGAGGCGCGGACTGCTGCCGGGCGGCCTGCTGCGGCCGTGCCGCCTCCCTGCGCGCTCCGCGCTGGGTGACGCGTGTACCGAACAGGTCACTCCGGATGACCTGCACGGCCACGATCACGAACAGCCACAGTACGGCCAGGAAACCCAGCCGCATGACCGTGAGGGTCAGCTCTGACATTGCCCCCGCTTCACCCTTCGGCTTGCCGGTAAATGATGGTGGTGCTGCCCACGACGATCCGCGAGCCGTCGCGGAGCGTAGCGCGGGTGGTGTGCTGCCCGTCCACCACGATGCCGTTGGTGGAGCCGAGATCCTGGATCGTCGAGGGCGTTCCGGTCCGGATCTCGCAGTGCCGGCGGGAGACGCCGGGGTCGTCGATCCGCACGTCGGCCTCGGTGCTGCGGCCCAGCACCAGGGTCGGGCGGGAGATCTGGTGGCGGCTGCCGTTGATCTCGATCCAGTAGCGGGTGCGCCCGCCGCTCATGGGTGCGGCCGCCGGCCGCTGGGTGGCGGGCTGGGGGTAACCGTAGCCGCCGGGGCGGGTGCCGGGCGGCGGCGCGGCCGGCATGGGGGGCGCTCCGGCGGGAGCGGCGGGCGGGTAGCCGTAGCCGCTCTGGGCGGGGCCGGGGCGTCCGGCGGGCGGGGCGGAGGGCGCCTGCTGGCTGCTGGAGGAGGCCAGGGTGCGGCTGCGCACCCGGTACAGGCCGGTGTCCAGGTCGTCGGCCTTCTCCAGGTTGACCTTGATCGGGCCCATGAAGGTGTAGCGCTGCTGCTTGGCGTAGTCGCGCACCATGCCGGCCAGCTCGTCGCCGAGCTGCCCGGAGTAGGGGCTGAGGCGCTCGTGGTCCGGCGCGCTCAGCTCCACGATGAAGTCGTTGGGCACGACCGTGCGGTCGCGGTTCCAGATGGTGGCGTTGTTGTCGCACTCGCGCTGGAGCGCGCCGGCGATCTCCACGGGCTGGACCTCGGACTTGAAGACCTTGGCGAAGGTGCCGTTGACCAGACCTTCGAGACGCTGCTCGAACTTCTTCAGGACTCCCATGGGGCA
Organism: Streptomyces sp. 1-11; assembly: GCF_007176755.1. Taxonomy (GTDB): domain Bacteria; phylum Actinomycetota; class Actinomycetes; order Streptomycetales; family Streptomycetaceae; genus Streptomyces. Next base: position 379,937 of record NZ_BJTV01000003.1, on the reverse strand, counting down.
CCTCCTCCGTCGCTGCCGATATGCCTTGCCCTGCTCTGTGCCTGTTGTGGGCCGCTGTTCCGCCCGTACTGCTCACTGATCGTATCTACGCGTCCGGCAATCAGCCGGTTCCCCCAGCGGCTCCCCTTCGAACTCCTCCAGGCAAGGATCGTAGAGGCGGGCAAGGACCAGTGTCCCGCACCCGGCTGTGGACCCGGGCCTCCTCCTGGGGAGATGGCCGGGACCGGTACGAGGTTGATACGTGAACAGGTCTTCCCCGAGACGCGGCCGCCGCCTGCCACCTCCCTACCCGGCCGGGCGGCAGGTAAGGGATGTGAACCCACCCCGTACGACGTGCTAATGTTCTGGATGTCGGAAGGGGCCAGCCCGCAAGGGCAGAAGCCGGAAGACACACCCAATGCGCGGGTGGCGGAATAGGCAGACGCGCTGGATTCAGGTTCCAGTGCCCGCAAGGGCGTGGGGGTTCAACTCCCCCCTCGCGCACACAGAGGCTACGGGCCCATCGTGAAAACGGTGGGCCCGTAGCCGTTTTGGTGTTCCCGCCGCTGTGAGGAAGCTCTCAGGGGTGCGGCGGTCCTCCGGGGGAGGGGTTTTTCCACCGGCTTCCGGTTGTCCACAGGGTCTGACGCGTTCCGGTCGACGGCTGTACGGTCTGCACGAGTTGATGTTCGAGGGTGCGGGCGGGGGAGGCGGTCTCGGTGACGGGAACCGGTGTGGAGACGGCGGAGCGGGCGGTGCCGGTGTCCCGGCTGCCGCGGGTGAGCGGGTTCGCCCAGTGGCCGGCGCAGGGTTCGCCGAAGAAGCGGGGGAAGGCGCTGCGGGCCGCCGTCCCGCGTGACGCGCACCGCATGCTCGACTCCGGCGCCGGCCGCCCGGACGCGGTCACCGCGGTGACGGAGTCCAACGCCGGCCGCCTCCCCGAGCTGACGCCGATACGCGCGGGCAGGATGGCGGCCACCCCGTTCGCCTTCCTGCGCGGCTCCGCCGGGCTCATGGCGTACGACCTGGCGCGTACCCCGGTGACCGGGATCGGCGCCCAGATATGCGGTGACGCGCACGCGGCCAACTTCGGCCTGTACGGCGACGCCCGCGGCCGCCTGGTCATCGACCTCAACGACTTCGACGAGACGGTGCACGGTCCCTGGGAGTGGGATCTGAAGCGGCTCGCCGTCTCGCTGGTGCTGGCCGGCCGTGAGGCGGGCGCCGACGAGGACACCTGCCGGGAGGCCGCCCGGGACGCGGTGGGCGCCTACCGGCGCACCATGCGGCTGCTGGCCCGGCTGCCCGTGCTGGACGCCTGGAACGCCATCGCGGACGAGGAGCTGGTCTCCCACAGCGACGCCCACGACCTGCTCGGCACGCTGGAGCGGGTCTCGGAGAAGGCGCGCGCCAACACCAGCGGCCGGTTCGCGGCCAGATCGACGGAGGAGACGCAGGACGGCGGGCGGCGCTTCGTCGACGCGCCGCCGGTGCTGCGCCGGGTCCCGGACGCCGAGGCGGCCGCGGTGGCCGCCGCGCTCGGGCCGTACGTGTCCACCCTCTCCGAGGACCGGCTGCCGCTGCTGGCCCGGCACGCGGTGCACGACGTGGCCTTCCGGGTGGTCGGCACGGGCAGTGTGGGCACCCGCTCGTACGTGGTCCTGCTGCTGGACCATCGCGGGGAGCCGCTGGTGCTCCAGGTGAAGGAGGCCCGTCCGTCGGCGCTCGTCCCGCATCTGGCCGCGGCCGGCTTCCGGGCGCCGGCGGTGGAGCACGAGGGGCGCCGGGTGGTCCTGGGGCAGAAGCGGATGCAGGTGGTCAGTGACATCCTGCTCGGCTGGACGACGGTCGACGGGCGGCCGTTCCAGGTGCGCCAGTTCCGCAACCGCAAGGGCAGCGTCGACCCGGCCGCGCTCGCCGCCGACCAGATCGACGACTACGGCCGCATGACCGGCGCCCTGCTGGCCCGGGCCCACGCCCACAGCGCGGACCCGCGACTGATCGCCGGCTACTGCGGCAAGAACGAGGAACTGGACGAGGCGGTCGCCGCCTTCGCCGTCGCCTACGCCGACCGCACGGAGGCGGACCACGGGGAACTGGTGGCGGGGGTGCGCGCGGGGCGGATCGCGGCCGAGACCGGGGTGTGACGGGGGTGTGACGGGGGTGGCGCGGTGAGGCACGTCGAACTGGGCGGCGGCGAGGGGGAGGAGACGGGGCTCGCCGATCCCCGGTCCTGCCTGGAGCGGTTGCCCGCGCTCGCGGCGGAACCTCCGCCGGGCGCCCGTGCGTTCGCCACCGACCCCGGGCACTATGACCCCGGCGGCAGACGCTGTGTGCGGGACCTGCTGCCGTCCCGGGTGCGCCGCCACGGCGGTGTGGATGTCGAGATCCGCTTCCGGCACAACCGCTTCGAGCGCGACGAGGACCTCCTCGTGCGCTGCACCGGGGTCTCCGGTTCCAGCCCGACGTCCTCGGCGGCTGCGACCCCGCCTCCCTCGGCGAGGTGATCCTCGACGAGATGCTCCCGGCCCCGGCCGGCTGTACCCACGAGCCGGCCCGCCGGCCGGGCACGCTGGTGGTCGCCTGCCGGGACCTGGTGGCCGAGTGGGTACCGGCCGACTGCCCCGACCCGGCGCCGCACGGGTGAACCGGGCCGTCCGGGGCGGCGGATTCCGGCCGTGGCCTACGCTGGGCGGGTGACGACCCCGGAAGCTGAGCAGTCCCAGGCACCGCGGCCCGAGGAACGGCTGGAACAGGCCGTACGGGCAGCCGAGCAGGCGTTGATCGAGTACGAGATCGCCGTGGAGACCTTCCGCGTCGAGGTCGAGAACTTCTCCCGGCTGCACGATCAGAAGCTCGGCCCGCTCTATCTGCGCATCGAGCACCTGGACGCGGAGATCGCCGAGGCGAGAGCGGCCCGCACCGGGGACCCGGAGGACATCCGCCGGGCCGAGGAGGCCCGGGCGCACGTGCTGCCGATCCCCGGGGTCGAGGAGCTGCTGCACGGCTGGATGGACGGCCACGGCCTGTTCCCGGAGGCCGCCGCCATGCTCACCGAACAGGCGGTGCGTCCTCCCGAGCGGGTGCGGCCCAGCGAGGAGGCCCGCAAGCTCTACCGCGAGCTGGCCCGCAAGGCCCATCCCGACCTCGCCCAGGAGGAAGAGGAGCAGCAGCGGCGCGAGGAGTTCATCAGCCGCGTCAACGCCGCCTACGCCCGGGGCGACGAGGCGCTGCTCAGGGAGCTGGCCGAGGAGTGGGCGGCGGGCCCGGTGCCGCCCGAGCGCCGGCCGAGCCCCGCCGACGAGCTGTACGCCCGGCTGGAGTGGCTCTCCCAGCGCAAGGAACTGCTCACGCTGGTCGCCCGCGAACTCGAGGACGGCGCCATCGCCGGCATGCTGCGGCTGGCCCCGGACGACCCCGACGGCCTGCTCGACGAGATCGCCGGCCGGCTGCGCGCCGACATCGAGCAGCGGGAGACGGAGCTGGCCGCCCTGCTGGCCCAGGGCTGATCCGGCCGTCCTTCCGGTAGCGTCGGAGGCATGAGTTTTGGAGCTGGGGTGCCCACCGTCGGGGTCACCGACCTCAAGGACGACGACTTCCTGCTGGACGTCCGTGAGGACGAGGAGTGGCAGGCCGGTCACGCCGAAGGCGCGTTGCACATCCCCATGAGTGAGTTCGTGGCCCGCTACGGCGAGCTGACCGAGGCCGCCCCGCAGGACGGCCGGGTGCATGTGATCTGCCGGTCCGGGGGGCGTTCGGCACAGGTCACCATGTACCTGATCCAGCAGGGCGTCGACGCGGTGAACGTCGACGGCGGCATGCAGGTGTGGCAGGCCGCGGGCCGTCCCGTGGTCACCGACGCCGGGGCGCCGGGCGCCGTCGTCTGAGCCAAGGCGGCCCGACCCCGGCCGGTCGGCCGGATCCCCGCTGTCCGGCCCGGCCGGCCCGAGCGGGTCGGCCGGACCGGGCCGAGCGGGTCGGCCGGGCCGGTGGGGCTTCGGGTCTGTCTTCCTGGGCTTCCCGCCGTGCCGGTCGGGAGGCTCAGCGGTCGAAGTCCAGCTCCACCTTCTCCGTCAGCGGGTGCGACTGGCAGGCCAGCACATAACCGGCTTCGGTCTCCTCCGTCTCCAGGGCGAAGTTGCGGTCCATGCGGACCTCGCCCGTGACGAGGAAGGCCCGGCAGGTTCCACACACCCCGCCCTTGCAGGCGTACGGGGCGTCGGGGCGGTTGCGCAGCACGGTGTCCAGCAGGGACTCGCCGTCCTGCACCGGCCAGGTGCCGCCGCGCCCGTCGAGCCGGGCGGTGACGGTGCTGTGCGCGGGCGCCGACGCGGCGGCAGACGGGGCCGGTCCCCCGTCCACGTGGAAGATCTCCTGGTGGATCAGGGAGCGGTCCACGCCCAGCTCGCGCAGCGCGCGCTCCGCGCCGTCGACCAGCCCGTAGGGCCCGCACAGGAACCAGCCCGCCACGCGCTGGACGGGCAGCAGCGCGGGCAGCAGTCCCGTCAGCCGCTCCCGGTCGAGCCGGCCGGACGGCAAGCCCGCCTGCTGCTCCTCCCGGGAGAGCGCGGTGACCAGTTGCAGCCGCTGCGGATAGCGGTCCTTCAGGTCGGCGACCTCATCGAGGAACATCGTCGAGGCGGCCGTGCGGTCCCCGCGTATCAGGCAGAACCGGGCCTCCGGCTCACGCGCCAGCAGCGTGGCGACGATCGACAGCACGGGGGTGATGCCGCTGCCGCCGACGACCGCGGCGTACAGGCCCGGCGCCGGTTCCAGGGAAAAGCGCCCGGCGGGGGTCATCACCTCCAGCTCGTCCCCTACACCGATCTCCTTCAGCGCGTACGTGGAGAAGGCGCCGCCCTCGACAAGGCGCACCCCCACCCGCAGTGTGCTCGGGCCCTCTCCGGCCGGATCGGGGGCCGGGGAGCAGATCGAGTACGTCCGCCGGATCTCGGTGCCGTCCGCGCGCCGCCGCAGGGCGAGGTGCTGGCCGGGCGCGTGCCGGTACTCCTCGCGCAACTCCGGCGGGACGGTGAGGGTGAGTGCGACGGAGTCGTCGGTGAGCCGGTCGACCGCGGCCACCTGGAGCGGGTGGAAGCGCGCCATCACAACTCCTTGAAGTGGTCGAACGGTTCGCGGCAGGACAGGCAGCGGCGCAGCGCCTTGCACGCGGTGGAGGAGAACCGGCTCAGCAGCTCGGTGTCGGCGGACCCGCAGTGCGGGCAGCTGACGGGGTCGCCGTCCTCCGCGGTCCTCGTCGGGCCGAGGGCCAGCGCCACCGGGCCGCGTTCACGGGTCGCGCGCGGGGGAGCGATGCCGAACTCCCGGAGTTTGCGGCGGCCTTCGGCGGTGATGTCGTCGGTCGTCCAGGCGGGGCTGAGCACGGTGCGGACGGTGACGTCGCGTATGCCGTGGGCGCGCAGTACCCGCTCGATGTCCAGGCTCATCGCCTCGATGGCGGGGCAGCCGGTGTAGGTCGGGGTGAGGTCGACCTCGGCCGTGTCGGCGCCGCGCAGGTGCACCGCGCGTACGACGCCCAGGTCCTGGAGCGTGAGCACGGGCAGTTCGGGGTCGGGCACCGATCCGGCCAGCTCCAGCAGTTCCGCCTCCAGCGCGGTGGCCGTCACCACGACGCCCCCGGGTGGCTGCGGTGCAGGTGCTGCATCTCGGCCAGCATCCGCCCGAACGGCTCGGTGTGCAGGCCCTGCCGGCCGGCGCCCGCCGACCAGGCGCCGGTGCGCGGTCCCTCCGGCACGGCCAGGGTGGCCCGCTCCAGTACGTCCGTCACGGAGCGCAGCCAGACCTGCTCCAGGGCCGCCCGGTCGGCGTCCAGCCCCTCGACCGGCTGGAACATCTCGCCGGTGAACCGCCACAGCGCGTCGCAGGCCCGCCGCATCCGCTCGTGGCTGTCTTCGGTGCCGTCGCCGAGCCGCAGGGTCCACTGCTCGGCGTGGTCGCGGTGGTAGGCGACCTCCTTGACGGCTTTCGCCGCCAGCGGCGCGAACGGTCCGTCGGAGGCGGCCAGTTCGCCGTAGAGCAGGTGCTGGTAGGTGGAGAAGTAGAGCTGGCGGGCGATGGTGTGGGCGAAGTCGCCGTTCGGCTGCTCGACGAGCTGGAGGTTGCGGAAGGCCCGCTCCTCGCGCAGGTAGGCGAGTTCGTCCTCGTCGCCGGCCATCGACAGCAGCACGCGGGCCTGGCCGAGCAGGTCGAGCGCGATGTTGGCGAGGGCGACCTCCTCCTCCAGGACGGGGGCGTGCCCGGCCCACTCCCCCAGGCGGTGGGAGAGCACCAGCGCGTCGTCGCCGAGGGCGAGCGCGGCGGTCACGGGGACGGTGGCGGTCACAGGTGCTTCACCCCTTCCGGGATCTCGTAGAAGGTCGGGTGCCGGTAGGGCTTGTCGGCGGCCGGCTCGAAGAACGGGTCCTTCTCGTCGGGGGAGGACGCGGTGACCGCGGCGGCCGGCACGACCCAGATCGAGACGCCCTCGCCGCGCCGGGTGTACAGGTCGCGCGCGTTGCGCAGGGCCAGTTCGGCGTCGGGCGCGTGCAGGCTGCCGGCGTGGGTGTGGGAGAGGCCGCGGCGGGAGCGCACGAAGACCTCCCACAGGGGCCAGTCGGTGTCGGTCATCCTCGTGTCTCTCCCGTCCCGCCGGTGCTGCCGGTGCTGCCGGTGTGCTTGGCCGCGTACGCCGCGGCCGCCTCGCGCACCCATGCGCCCTCGTCGTGGGCGCGCCTGCGCTGGGTGATGCGCTGTTCGTTGCAGGGTCCGTCGCCCTTGAGGACCGCCCAGAACTCCGTCCAGTCGATGGCGCCGAAGTCGTGCTGTCCCCGCTCCTCGTTCCAGCGCAGGTCCGGGTCCGGGAGGGTGAGGCCGAGGGATTCGGCCTGGGGCACGCAGATGTCGACGAAGCGCTGGCGCAGTTCGTCGTTGGAGTGGCGCTTGATCTTCCACTCCATGGACTGGGCCGAGTGCTGGGACGCGTCGTCGGGCGGGCCGAACATCATCAGCGAGGGCCACCACCAGCGGTCCACCGCGTCCTGCGCCATGGCGTGCTGTTCGGGGGTGCCGTTGCTGAGGGCCATCAGCAGTTCGTAGCCCTGCCGCTGGTGGAAGGACTCCTCCTTGCAGATGCGCACCATCGCGCGGGCGTAGGGCCCGTAGGAGCAGCGGCACAGCGGGACCTGGTTCGTGATGGCGGCGCCGTCCACCAGCCACCCGATGGCGCCGACGTCGGCCCAGGTCAGGGTGGGGTAGTTGAAGATCGAGGAGTACTTCTGGCGGCCGCTGTGCAGCTTGTCGAGAAGTTCGTCGCGGCTGGTGCCGAGGGTCTCGGCCGCGCTGTAGAGGTACAGCCCGTGCCCGGCCTCGTCCTGGACCTTGGCCATCAGGATCGCCTTGCGGCGCAGCGAGGGCGCCCGGGTGATCCAGTTGGCCTCCGGCTGCATGCCGATGATCTCGGAGTGCGCGTGCTGGGCGATCTGCCGGACGAGCGTCGCGCGGTACGCGTCGGGCATCCAGTCGCGGGGCTCGATGCGTTCGTCGGCGGCCACGGCCGCGTCGAAGGCGTGCTGGTACGCCGCCGGGTCTCCGGCGGTTTCCGGTGTGCCGTCGGCGTTCGTGCGTGCCGTGCGCTGCGCGGCTGCTGTGGCCATGCGGTCCCCCTGACCTCGGGCTCTGCTGCGGACACTGTCCCGACCGATCGTTCGGTCCGTGCGAGTCAATGGTGTGCCGGGCCGCTGCCGCTGTCAACCGCTGTGGAAAACCCCGCGAGCGGCTCGCCGGCCACCTGTCGGTCGGTGACGGCCGGACCCTCCGGGCGAGGTCCGTCCGGCCGGGCAGGGCCCACCCGCGACGGTCCGTGCGGTGGCGGACGGCCGGTCGCACCGCACGGGCGGAGGGCGGACGGACGCCCGTCCGGGAGACGAGGTGGCACCGGCCGGGGCGCCGGTGGCTTCCCCGGGGCTGCGCCCGGTGGGCGCGGCTGAGTACCGTTCCGTGCGGGCGCCGAGCAGTGGCGCCCGTGAACCACGCGGCGCCTGTGGCGGGCGGCCGTACGACGTCGGCGGAAATCGGGGATCGGGGCGGAATGGACGCGTACGACGAGGACTCGCACAACCGGCGGGGGCCGGACGGGTCGAGGGGGGCGCGTCTCCCGGAGAGCGGCACGGACGGGCAGGGGCCTCCTGAAACCGGCGCGGCGGGGAGCGGCGGGCCGTCGGCGGCCGGCGGGGCGGACGGCCAGGAACCGCCGGCCGGCGGATCGGAGGGGACCGAATCCTCGGCCGTGGTCGCGAAGGGGAGCGAATCCTCGGCCGTGGTCCCGGACGGGGAGGGTTCTCCGGCCGCAGGCGGGGACGCGGGTGAGCGGCGGGCCGCGGGCGCGAATGCGAATGAGTCGTCGGCTGCGGGAGCGGCTGCCGAGGAGTCGTCGGCCGTGGGGACGGACGCTGGTGAGTCAGCGGCTGAGGGCACAGACGCGGGCGAGTCGGCGAACGTCCGTGCTGACGTGGCCGGCGCCTCGGGCGCGGACCGTGCGGCCGGTGGTGCCGGGGTGGCGGTGGGCCCGCCCGCCCCGCCCCGTACCGGTGTCGCCGCCCTCTCCCCCCGCTACCAGGTCGGAGCGGCGGTGGCGCTGGCGGCCGTCGCCGTCGCCGCCTGTGTGCATCTGGGCATGGTGTTCCTGAGCCTCGCGCCCGCGAACACGGTGACCAAGCAGCACGGCAAGGCGATCGAGGACTGGGTCTACCCGGAGTTCGAACAGAACTGGAAGCTCTTCGCCCCCAATCCGCTGCAGCAGAACATAGCCGTGCAGGTCCGCGCCGAGGTGCGGACGAAGGACGGTGATCTGCGCACCACCGGCTGGCGGGACCTCTCGGCGCGCGACGGCGCAGCGATCGACGGGAACCTGCTGCCGAGCCACACCCAGCAGAACGAGCTGCGCCGCGCCTGGGACTTCCTCGCCGCCACGCACGGCACCGACAACCGGCCGGTGGGCCTGCGCGGCGCACTGTCCGAGACCTACATGCGCCGGATCGTGGTGATGCGCCTGCACCGGGAGGACGGGATCGGCCGGGAGGGCGTCGTCCAGCGTGTGCAGGTCCGCTCCCGGACCACCGGTGTGCAGCCGCCCGTGTGGAGCCGTGAACAGTTCTCCGACAAGCCCGCCTACCGTGTGCTGCCCTGGTGGACGGTGACCGCCGACGAGGCCTCCGGAGGTGTGGCGTGAACGCCCCGTCCCTGACACTGTCGCGGGGCATCGCCCGCGTCACCGAGTCGGCGCTCGGCCCGTACCAAAGCGCCGTGATCCGCATCGGCTTCTCCGGCACCTGGCTGCTGTTCCTGCTGCGCGAGTTCCCGCACCGCCGGGAGATGTACGGCCCCGACGGCCCCTGGAGCTGGGACCTCGGCCGGCAGCTCACCGACGAGAACCACGCCTTCACGGCCCTGAGGTGGTCCGGCGCGGGAGCCTGGTTCGAGATCTTCTACCTGCTGGCGATCCTCGCCAGCGTGGCGCTGCTGCTCGGCTGGCGCACCCGGACCGCCTCCGTGCTCTTCATGGTGGGAGTGCTCTCGCTGCAGAACCGCAGCGTCTTCATGGGCGACGGCGGCGACAACGTCCTGCACCTGATGTCCTTCTACCTGGTGTTCACCCGCTGCGGGCAGGTGTGGTCGCTGGACGCGCGGCGGGCGGCCCGCGAGGCGGCCGCACGCGCGCGCGGGGAGCGGGCGCGTCCCGACCGGCTGGGTCCCGTGCTGTGGGCGGTGCTGGGCCTGATGCTCGCCGGGGTGACGCTGGCGGGCCGGCTGTACGACAACGGGTGGCTGGTGCCCTCGCTGCTGTGGACGGTGTGGGCCGCGCTCGGCCTGTGGGCGCTCGTGCGGCGCGGCGCCCGGTCCGAGGAGCCCCGCATCCTGCTGGACGTGATCGCCAACGTCCTGCACAACGGCGCCCTGTTCGTAATCATGGCGGAGGCCTGCCTGATCTACGCGACGGCCGGCTGGTACAAGATCCAGGGCTCGCGCTGGCAGGACGGCACCGCCGTCTACTACCCGCTCCACCTGGACTACTTCTCGCCCTGGCCGGCCCTGGCCGACCTGATGTCCTCCAGCGGCACGATCATGATGGCCGTCACCTACGGCACGGTCATCGTGCAGGTCGCCTTCCCGTTCACGCTGTTCAACCGGCGGGTGAAGAACGTCCTGCTGGTCCTGATGATGCTCGAGCACGCGGTGATCGCGGTCGTCCTGGGGCTGCCGTTCTTCTCGCTGGCGATGATCACGGCGGACGCCGTCTTCCTGCCCACGTCCGTCCTGCTGCTGCTCGGCGGCTGGGCGGCACGCGCGCGTGGGCGGCTGGTGCGGCGCGGCCGGGACGCGAACCCCGTGCTGCCGGCGCCGCGCGCCTCCGCGGAGGGCGAACCGGGCCCGTCCGGGCAGAGCGCGCCGGGCTCGTCCGGGGAGCGTGCGCCGGGACGCGTAGGGTTCGGCGCATGACCGATCCCCTGGCCCGCTGGCGTGCGAGCGCCGGCACCGCCGTGCTGCTGGACGGCTTCCACGCCCTCAAGCACGCGCTGCGCTTCGGCGCTCCGGTCCCGGTGGCGGTCACCACCGACCGCGGGGCGGCGCTCGCGCTCGCCGAGGAGCTGGCCGGGGACGTCAGGGACGCCCTGGACGAACTGCTGACCGAGGTGCCCGAGGCGACGTACGCCTCGCTCGTGCCACGGCCCCACCCGACCGGGGTGGCGGCGCTGGCCGTGCGGCCGTCCCGTGAGGCGAACCTGCGCGCACTCGCCCGCATGCCCCGCGAGGCGCCCGTCGTGGTCCTCGACAACCCGCGCAACCTGGGCAACGCCGGCGCCGTGATCCGGCTGGCCGCCGGTTTCGGGGCGACCGGAGTCGTCACCACGGGCACCCTCGACCCCTGGCACCCCACCGTGGTGCGCGGCGGTGCGGGGCTGCACTTCGCGACGGCCGTGGAGCGGCTCGGCGCCGGCGAACTGCCCGCGGGACCGCTGTTCGCCCTCGACCCGGAGGGCGAGGACATCCGGGGCGTCACGCTGCCCGACGACGCCGTGCTGGCCTTCGGCTCGGAGCGCAGCGGGCTGTCCGCCGAGGTGCGCGGGCGGGCCGACCACCTGCTGGCGCTGCCGATGCGCCCCCAGGTCTCCAGCTACAACCTGGCCACCAGCGTGGCCATGACGCTCTACCACTGGAGCGCCACCGGGGGCGCGGCCAAGGCGCCCCCGGCGGTCACGGACTCCTAGGCCTCGCGGCGGACCTCGACCACCCGGAAGCGGCTGGCCACGAACGCGCCGTCGGTGAGGGCCGCGTTCGCCGCCGGGTTGCCGCCCGAGCCGTGGAAGTCGGAGAAGGCGGCCGTCTGGTTCACGTACACCCCGCCGGTCAGGTTGAGCGAGAGCTGGGCGGCCTCCTCCAGGCAGACCTCCTCGATGGCCCGCTCGGCCTCCGGGTCGGTGGTGTACGCGCCGACCGTCATGGCGCCCTTCTCGCGGACCGTGCGGCGCAGCAGCTCCACCGCGTCGGCCACCGAGTCGACCGCGACGGCGAAGGAGACGGGGCCGAAGCACTCGCTCATGTAGGCGGCCTCGTCGTCCGTCCTCTCCCAGTACTTGCGGGCGCCGTCCAGCTTGACGATCACCGGCGTGCGGACCACCGCGCCCGGGAAGTCCGGGTTGGTGACCTCCCGGGAGGCGAGGGCGACCTCGCCCAGACCGGCGGCCGCCTCCAGTCGGGCCTTGACGTCGGGGTTGACGATCGCGCCCAGCAGGGCGTTCGCGCGCGCGTCGTCGCCGAGCAGGGCGTCGACGGCGCGGGCGAGGTCGGCGGTCACCTCGTCGAAGGTCCGGTGGCCCTCGTCGGTGCGGATGCCCTCGCGCGGGATCAGCAGGTTCTGCGGTGTCGTGCACATCTGGCCGCTGTACAGGGACAGCGAGAAGGCCAGGTTGGACAGCATCCCCTTGTAGTCGTCGGTGGACTCCACGACGACCGTGTTGACGCCGGCCTTCTCCGTGTAGACCTGCGCCTGGCGGGCGTTGGCCTCCAGCCAGTCGCCGAACGACGTCGACCCGGTGTAGTCGATGATGCGGATCTCTGGGCGGGTGGCGAGGGTCTTGGCGATGCCCTCGCCGGGACGCTCGGCGGCCAGTGCCACGAGGTTGGGGTCGAAGCCGGCCTGCGTGAGCACCTCCCGCGCGATGCGCACGGTCAGCGCGAGCGGCAGCACCGCGCGCGGGTGGGGCTTGACCAGGACCGCGTTGCCGGTCGCCAGCGAGGCGAACAGGCCCGGGAAGCCGTTCCAGGTCGGGAAGGTGTTGCAGCCGATGACCAGGCCGATGCCGCGCGGAACCGGCGTGAAGCGCTTGGTCAGCGCCAGCGGGTCGCGCTTGCCCTGCGGCTTGGTCCACTCGGCGGTGTCGGGCGTGCGGACCTGCTCCACGTACGCGTACGCCACGGCTTCCAGGCCGCGGTCCTGGGCGTGCGGGCCGCCGGCCTGGAACGCCATCAGGAAGGCCTGCCCGCTGGTGTGCATGACCGCGTGCGCGAACTCGTGCGTCCGGTCGCTGATCCGCTTGAGGATCTCCAGGCAGACCACCGCCCGCGTCTCCGCGCCCGCGTCCCGCCAGGCGCGCTGTCCGGCCCGCATCGCCGGCAGCAGCACGTCGAGGTCCGCGTGCGGGTAGGTTACGCCGAGCTCGATGCCGTACGGGGAGACCTCGCCGCCCACCCAGTCGTCCGTGCCGGGCTGGCCGAGGTCGAGACGGGTGCCGAGGACGGCGTCGAAGGCGGCCTTGCCGGCTGCCGCGTCCAGGCTGCCCAGTTCGCCGTACGCCTTGGGGTGCTCGGGGTGCGGGGACCAGTACGCGCGCGTGCGGATCGCTTCCAGGGCCTGGTCGAGAGTGGGCCGGTGCCTGGCGATCAGGTCGTGCGCGGTCAGTTCGGCGGCCATGCGGGACCAACTCCTCGTCTCAGGAACTCTTCGTCGAGTTCATGACCTGGGCGGAAACAGAGGCAGGAACGGGCGGACAGGGCTAGAGTAACCGAACGATCGGTCGGGACAAGGGGGCCTGCCGCATCTGTGGACAACCCCGTGCGGGAGGATCGCGCACATGACAGCACTCGACCTCAGCAGCCCCGTGGCCGTCGTCGGCACCGGCACCATGGGCCAGGGCATCGCCCAGGTCGCGCTGGTGGCCGGCCACCCCGTGCGGCTCTACGACGCCCTGCCCGGGCGGGCCCGGGAGGCGGCCGACGCGATCGGCGCCCGCCTCGACCGGCTCGTGGAGAAGGACCGGCTCAGCGCCGCCGAGCGGGACGCGGCCCGCGCCCGGCTCACCCCCGCGGCGAGCATGGCCGAACTGGCCGACTGCGCGCTGGTCGTCGAGGCCGTCCTGGAACGGCTGGAGGTCAAGCAGCAGCTCTTCGGCGAGCTGGAGGACGTCGTCTCCGAGGACTGCCTGCTCGCCACCAACACCTCCTCCCTGTCGGTGACGGCGATCGGCGGCGCCCTGCGAAACCCCGGCCGCTTCCTGGGCCTGCACTTCTTCAACCCGGCCCCGCTGCTGCCGCTGGTCGAGGTCGTCTCCGGGTTCGCCACCGACGTCACGTCCGCCACGCGCGCGTACGAGACCGCGCGTGCCTGGGGGAAGACCCCGGTGGCCTGCGCGGACACCCCCGGCTTCATCGTCAACCGCATCGCCCGGCCGTTCTACGCCGAGGCGTTCGCGGTGTACGAGGCCCAGGCCGCCGACCCCGCCACCATCGACGCGGTCCTGCGCGAGTGCGGCGGCTTCCGGATGGGCGCGTTCGAGCTGACCGACCTGATCGGGCAGGACGTCAACGAGTCCGTCACCCACTCCGTGTGGCGGTCCTTCTTCCAGGACGTCCGCTTCACACCCTCCCTCGCCCAGCGCCGCCTCGTGGAGTCCGGCCGCCTCGGCCGCAAGGCGGGGCACGGCTGGTACGACTACGCCGAGGGCGCCGAGCGCCCCGAGCCGCACACCGCCGAGAAGCGGCAGCCGCCCGCCCACGTCACCGCAGAGGGCGGACTCGGCCCCGCCGCCGAACTGCTCGCGATGATCCGCGAGGCGGGCATCCAGGTGCGCGAGGAGGACGAGGACCACGGCACCCGCCTGGTGCTGCCGAGCGGCGGCCAGCTGGTGCTCGCCGACGGCCAGACCTCCGTGGAGTTCCGCGACGTCGTCTACTTCGACCTCGCCCTCGACTACCGCCGGGCCACCCGCGTCGCCCTGTCCGCCTCGAAGGACACCTCGCCGGCCACTCTCGCCGAGGCCACCGGCCTCTTCCAGGCGCTCGGCAAGGACGTCAGCGTCATCGGCGACGTCCCCGGCATGATCGTCGCCCGCACGGTCGCCCGGATCGTGGACCTCGCCCACGACGCCGTCGCCAAGGGCGTGGCCACCGAGGAGGACATCGACACCGCGATGCGGCTGGGCGTCAACTACCCGCTCGGCCCCTTCGAGTGGAGCCGCCGGCTGGGCCACGGCTGGGCCTACGACCTCCTGGACGACCTGCACCTGCGCGACCCCTCCGGCCGGTACGCGCCGTCCCTCGCGCTCTACCGTCACGCGTACGCCACCGACAAGCGGGAGGGCACCCCATGACCACCGCCAAGCGCGACACGTACACCCCCGAGACGCTGCTCTCGGTCGCCGTGCAGGTCTTCATCGAGCGCGGTTACGACGGCACCTCCATGGAGCACCTGTCCCGCGCCGCCGGCATCTCCAAGTCCTCGATCTACCACCACGTCAGCGGCAAGGAGGAACTGCTGCGGCGGGCCGTCAGCCGGGCGCTGGACGGGCTGTTCGCGATCCTCGAGGAGGAGCCCGCGCGCGCGGGGCGGTCCGTCGACCGGCTCGAGCACGTCGTGCGGCGCATGGTCGAGGTGCTCATATCCGAGCTGCCGTACGTGACGCTGCTGCTGCGGGTGCGCGGCAACACCGAGACCGAGCGCTGGGCGCTGGAGCGGCGCCGCGACTTCGACCACCGGGTCGCCGGACTGCTGAAGGCGGCGGCCGCCGACGGGGACGTGCGCGGAGACGTGGAGGTGCGCCTGGCCACCCGGCTGGTCTTCGGGATGATCAACTCCATCGCGGAGTGGTACCGGCCGGACGGCCGGGGCGTCAGCGGCCGCGAGGTGGCCGACGCGGTGGTCCGGGTCGCCT
The DNA here is from genome assembly GCF_007176755.1 of Streptomyces sp. 1-11. Lineage (GTDB taxonomy): Bacteria > Actinomycetota > Actinomycetes > Streptomycetales > Streptomycetaceae > Streptomyces. The sequence goes on along the minus strand of NZ_BJTV01000003.1, from coordinate 364,755 downwards.
TCTCGGGCCTGCGGCAGGTCTGAGGCCCCGTCCACCGCGGCTCAGCCCTCGGGCACGGGCGGAATCAGGTCTCCGGCTCCAGGTCCTCCTCCTCGAACACCAGCAGCGTGCGGGTGCTGAGCACCTCGGGGATCGCCTGGAGCCGGGTGAGCACCAGCTCGCGCAGCGCCCTGTTGTCGGGCGTGTGCACCAGCAGCAGCACGTCGAAGTCGCCGCCCACCAGGGCGATGTGCGAGGCGCCGGGCAACTGCCTGAGCTGCTCGCGGACCGTGCGCCAGGTGTTCTGGACGATCTTCAGCGTGATGTAGGCCGAGGTGCCGTGCCCGGCCCGCTCGTGGTCCACCCGCGCGCTGAACCCCCTGATCACCCCGTCGTCGATCAGCCGGTTGATGCGTGCGTAGGCGTTGGCGCGGGAGACGTGGACGCGCTCGGCGACGGACCGTATGGAGGCACGGCCGTCCGCCTGCAGGATTTTCAGGATGTCCTGGTCGATCGCGTCCAGCGGGCGCGGGGGCGGGGCCGTGCCGTCCTGCGGCCCGTCGGCCATTTGTTCAGCTGTCATGTCCCCCCGCTTCGCCGTCGTGGACGTCCTGCGTTCATTGCAGGATGTGGAGAACCGTTTGTCCACAGCCTGCCCGGGCCTGTAGCCAAAATGTGCCGGCGACCGAACAATCGGTAGGTGAGGCGGGTCACAGCTGACACGCCTCCCGTAGCCACTCCCACGAGGAGGTGCCGTCATGACGGTCATGGAGCAGCGGGGCGCGTACCGGCCATCGCCGCCGCCCGCCTGGCAGCCCCGTATGGACCCCGCGCCGCTGCTGCCCGACGCCGAGCCCTATCGCGTCCTCGGCACCGAGACCGCCGCGAAGGCCGATCCGGAACTGCTGCGCCGGCTGTACGCACAGCTCGTGCGCGGCCGCCGCTACAACACCCAGGCCACCGCGCTGACCAAGCAGGGCCGTCTCGCGGTCTACCCCTCCAGCACCGGCCAGGAGGCCTGCGAGGTCGCCGCCGCCCTGGCCCTGGAGGAGCGCGACTGGCTGTTCCCCAGCTACCGCGACACCCTCGCCGTCGTCGCCCGGGGCGTGGACCCGGTCGAGGTGCTCACGCTGCTGCGCGGCGACTGGCACAACGGCTACGACCCCCAGGCCCACCGGGTGGCCCCGCTCAGCACCCCGCTGGCCACCCAGCTCCCGCACGCCGTCGGACTCGCGCACGCCGCCCGCCTCAAGGGCGACGACGTGGTCGCGCTGGCCATGATCGGAGACGGCGGCACCAGCGAGGGCGACTTCCACGAGGCCCTGAACTTCGCCGCCGTCTGGCAGGCGCCGGTGGTCTTCCTGGTGCAGAACAACGGCTTCGCCATCTCCGTCCCGCTCGCCAAGCAGACCGCGGCGCCCTCGCTGGCCCACAAGGCCGTCGGCTACGGCATGCCGGGCCGGCTGGTCGACGGCAACGACGCGGCCGCCGTGCACGAGGTCCTCAGCGACGCCGTACGGCAGGCCCGCGCGGGCGGCGGACCGACGCTGGTCGAGGCGGTGACCTACCGCATCGACGCGCACACCAACGCCGACGACGCCACCCGTTACCGCGGCGACGCCGAGGTCGAGGCCTGGCGGGCGCACGACCCGGTCGAGCTGCTGGAGCGGGAGCTCACCACACGGGGCCTGCTCGACGACGCCGGCCGCGAGGCCGCCCGTCAGGACGCCGAGGCGATGGCCGCCGATCTGCGGGAACGCATGAACCAGGACCCCGAGCTCAACCCCATGGACATCTTCGACCACGTCTACGCCGAGACCACCTCGCAACTGCGTGAACAGCGCGCCCAGCTGCGCGCCGAACTCGAGGCCGAGCAGGACGGCCAGGAAGGCGACCTTCGATGACCACCGTCGCCGTCAAGCCCGCCACCATGGCGCAGGCCCTCACGCGCGCTATGCGCGACGCGATGGCGGCCGACCCGGGCGTGCACGTCCTGGGCGAGGACGTCGGCACCCTCGGCGGGGTCTTCAGGGTCACCGACGGACTCGCCAAGGAGTTCGGCGAGGACCGCTGCACCGACACCCCGCTCGCCGAGGCGGGCATCCTCGGCACCGCCGTCGGCATGGCCATGTACGGCCTGCGCCCGGTGGTGGAGATGCAGTTCGACGCCTTCGCCTACCCGGCGTTCGAGCAGCTCGTCAGCCATGTCTCGCGGATGCGCAACCGCACGCGCGGCCGGATGCCGCTGCCGATCACCGTCCGGGTGCCCTACGGCGGCGGCATCGGCGGCGTCGAGCACCACAGCGACTCCTCCGAGGCCTACTACATGGCCACCCCGGGTCTGCACGTCGTCACCCCGGCGACGGTCGCCGACGCCTACGGGCTGCTGCGCCAGGCCATCGCATCCGACGACCCGGTCGTGTTCCTGGAGCCCAAGCGGCTGTACTGGTCCAAGGACTCCTGGAACCCCGAGCAGCCCACCGACGTCGAGCCCATCGGGCGCGCGGTCGTGCGGCGGCCCGGCACCAGCGCGACGCTGATCACCTACGGCCCGTCCGTGCCGGTCTGCCTGGAGGCCGCCGAGGCCGCCCGGGCGGAGGGCTGGGACCTCGAGGTCCTCGACCTGCGCTCCCTGGTGCCGTTCGACGAGGAGACCGTCTGCGCGGCCGTGCGGCGCACCGGGCGCGCCGTCGTGGTGCACGAGTCCACCGGGTTCGGCGGTCCGGGCGGCGAGATCGCGGCCCGGGTCACCGAGCGCTGCTTCCACCACCTGGAGGCCCCGGTGCTGCGGGTGGCCGGCTTCGACATCCCGTATCCGCCGCCCATGCTGGAGCGGCACCACCTGCCCGGCGTCGACCGCATCCTGGACGCCGTGGCCCGCCTGCAGTGGGAGGCCGAGGGCTGATGGCACAGGTGCTGGAGTTCAAGCTGCCCGACCTCGGCGAGGGCCTGACCGAGGCGGAGATCGTCCGCTGGCTGGTGCGGGTCGGCGACGTCGTCGCCGTCGACCAGCCGGTCGTGGAGGTCGAGACCGCCAAGGCGATGGTCGAGGTCCCCTGTCCCTACGGCGGTGTGGTCACCGCCCGCTACGGCGAGGAGGGCACCGAACTGCCCGTCGGCGCCCCGCTGCTGACGGTGGCGGTGGGCCCCGCTGCGGCCGGTGAGGACGCCGGCTCGGGCAACGTCCTCGTCGGCTACGGAACCTCCGAGGCCCCGGCCCGCAGGCGCAGGGTGCGCGCGGCCGGCGCCAACGGGAAGGTGAAGCAGGCCGCCGGTACACGGCCCGCGCAACCGTCCGCGCCGGCCTCCGGCCCCGCGCCCGCCCCGTCGTCCGCGTCCACCCCGTCGTCCGCGTCCGCGCCCACCCCCGCTTCCGCGCCAGCCGGAGGCCCGGTGCCCGTGATCTCCCCGCTGGTGCGCCGGCTGGCCCGGGAGGGCGGCCTCGACCTGCGGCAGCTCGCCGGTTCGGGGCCCGAGGGGCTGATCCTGCGCGCCGACGTCGAGAACGCCCTGCGCGCCGGGACGGCTCCCGCCCCCGGCACCGCGGCACCCGCCACCGGGGTCTCCCCGGCCGCGCCGACCCGCGACGGTCTCCGCACCACGCTCAAGGGCGTCCGCGGCGCCGTCGCCGACAAGCTCTCCCGCAGCCGCCGGGAGATCCCCGACGCCACCTGCTGGGTCGACGCCGACGCCACGGATCTGATGCGCGCGCGAGCCGCGATGAACGCCGCCGGGGGACCGAAGATCTCCCTGCTGGCGCTCCTCGCCCGCATCTGCACCGCCGCCCTCGCCCGTTACCCCGAGCTGAACTCCTACGTCGACACCGAGGCCCGGGAGATAGTCCAACTCCCGCAGGTGCACGTCGGGTTCGCCGCGCAGACCGAACGCGGACTGGTCGTCCCGGTCGTGCGCGACGCGCACGCGCGCGACGCCGAGTCGCTCACCGCGGAGTTCGCCCGGCTCACCGAGGCCGCCCGGACCGGCACGCTGACCCCCGGCGACCTCACCGGCGGCACCTTCACGCTGAACAACTACGGCGTCTTCGGCGTCGACGGCTCCACCCCGATCATCAACCACCCCGAGGCAGCCATGCTCGGCGTGGGGCGGATCGTCCCCAAGCCGTGGGTGCACGACGGTGAACTGGCCGTACGGCAGGTCGTGCAGCTCTCCCTCACCTTCGACCACCGGGTGTGCGACGGCGGCACGGCGGGCGGCTTCCTGCGCTACGTGGCGGACTGCGTGGAACAGCCGGCGGTGCTGCTGCGCACCCTGTGACCCCCACCCGGTCCATGACGAGAACCTGAGAGGACATACTCGGGGGGTGACCGAGAACGCCCCCGCCGCGCCCGGGACCGCCGCGCCGTACGACGCCGTCGTGCTGGCCGGCGGTGCCGCCCGGCGGCTCGGCGGCGCCGACAAGCCCGCGGTACGGGTGGGCGGCCGGGCACTGCTCGACCGGGTGCTCACGGCCTGCGCCGGCGCGGCCACGACCGTCGTCGTCGCCGGCGCCCGCCCCACCGCCCGGCCGGTGTGCTGGGCCCGCGAGGAACCCGCCGGGGGCGGGCCGGTCGCCGCGCTGGAGGCCGGGCTGCGGCTGACCACCGCCGAGTACACCGCCGTCCTCTCCGCCGACCTGCCGTTCCTCGAAGCGGCCACGGTGCGGCGGCTGTTGACGGCCCTGCGGGACACCGGCGCCGACGGCGCGCTGCTCACCGACGCCGAGGGCCGGGACCAGCCGCTCGTGGCCGCCTACCGTACCGCCGCGCTGCGCCGCGAACTGGCCGCTCTGGCCGCCGGGCACGGCGGTCTCACCGGGCTGCCCCTGCGCAGGCTGACCGGCGCCCTCCAGCTCACCCGCGTCCCGGACCCGCTCGCGTCCTTCGACTGCGACACCTGGGACGACATCGCCGACGCCAGGGCACGCATCAGGGAGCATGGGCACGTGTTGGATGAATGGATCTCCGCAGTCAAGGACGAACTGGGCATCGACCTGGACGTCGACACCGGTCTTCTGCTCGACCTGGCCCGCGACGCCGCGCACGGCGTCGCCCGGCCGGCCGCGCCGCTGACCACCTTCCTCGTCGGCTACGCCGCCGCCCAGGCCGAAGGCGGCCCCGAAGCCGTCGCCGAGGCCGCCCGCAAGGCCGCCGCGCTGGCGCTGCGCTGGGAGGAAGAGAGCGGCGGCGATCAGCAAAGCGCCGGGGGCGCGCCCGCTCCGGAACCGCGATGAGTCCCGGCACCCGGGCCGGAGCGCCCGCCGAGGACAGCGACGACCTCGACGTCGAGGAGGCCCTGGCCCTCGTGAGGGAACCCAAGGACGACGGCGGCGCGGCCGTGCCCGCCGCCACCGGCGAGGACCGGCGGCACGAACGGCACCGCGCCACCGCCTGGCCCCGGGCCCGCGAGATCGCCGCCCGCGCAGCCCGCTCGGGCAGCCGCCGGACCCCTGTCTCCGTCCCCCTCGCCGACGCCCTCGGCCTGGTCCTGGCCACCCCGCTCGACGCCCTCACCGACCTGCCCTCCTTCGACACCTCAGCCATGGACGGCTGGGCGGTCGCCGGACCCGGCCCCTGGGCGGTGCGGGAGCAGGGCGCGCTCGCCGGGCACGCGCAGCCCGAACCGCTCACCGACGGCGAGGCGGTGGGCATCGCCACCGGCGCACGCGTGCCGGCCGACACCACCGCCGTGCTGCGCAGCGAACACGGCCGCACGGACCCCCAGGGCAGGCTGCACGCCACCCGCGACATGAACCACGGTCAGGACATCCGTCCCCGCGGCCAGGAGTGCCGCAGTGGCGATCAGCTCCTCCCGGTCGGCACCCTCGTCACCCCCGCCGTCCTGGGCCTGGCCGCGGCCGCCGGGTACGACACCGTCACCGCCGTCCCGCGGCCCCGTGTGGAAGTCCTGATCCTGGGCGACGAGTTGCTCAGCGAGGGACGTCCGCACGACGGACTGATCCGGGACGCGCTCGGCCCCATGCTGCCGCCCTGGCTGGGGGCGATGGGCGCCGACGTCATCGGCGTACGACGGCTGGGGGACGACGCCGGGGCCCTGCGCAAGGCGCTCACCGGCTCCCGGGCCGATCTCGTGGTGACCACCGGCGGAACCGCCGCCGGACCGGTCGACCACGTCCACCCCACGTTGGAGCGCATCGGCGCCGAACTCCTCGTCGACGGGGTCAAGGTGCGCCCGGGCCACCCCATGCTGCTGGCCCGCACCAAGGAGAACCAGCACCTCGTCGGCCTGCCCGGCAACCCCCTCGCGGCCGTCTCCGGCCTGCTCACGCTCGCCGAGCCGCTGCTGCGCACCCTCGCCGCCCGCCCGGCCCCGGAGCCGTACACGCTGACGCTGGACGAGGCGGTGCACGGACATCCCTACGACACCAGGCTCGTGCCCGTGGTGCTGCGCGGTGACCGTGCCGTGCCGCTGCACTACAACGGTCCGGCCATGCTGCGCGGGATCGCGGTCGCCGACGCGATGGCCGTCGTGCCGCCGGGCGGGGCACAGCAGGGGGAGGAGACGGAGCTGCTGGACCTGCCGTGGGCCGCAGCGGGAATCGGGGTGTGTTTCACGTGAAACTTCCGGGTCATGACGCCATCGCCCGCCGAGCGGACGAGCATCTGGTGGCCCAGCGGGTGCAGCTCCCCAGGAAGGTCGTGGAGCGCCCGATCCGCCAGGTCGGCAAACGGCTGCTCATGGCCCTGTTGGTGCTGGTCGTCACCGCGTTGGTCGTCTACGCCGACCGGGACGGCTACCGCGACAGCTCCGACAACTCCGTGGACCTGCTGGACGCGTTCTACTACGCGACCGTCACGCTCTCCACCACCGGGTACGGCGACATCACACCCGTCAGCGACAGCGCCCGGCTCACCAACATCTTCGTCATCACGCCCCTGCGGGTGCTGTTCCTGATCATCCTGGTCGGCACCACGCTGGAGGTCCTCACCGAACGCACCCGGGAGGAGTGGCGCCTGAACCGCTGGAGGTCCACCTTGCGCGACCACACCGTCGTCATCGGCTACGGCACCAAGGGGCGGTCGGCCATCCAGACCGTCTGCGTCACCGGCCTGAAGGCGGAGCAGGTGGTCGTGGTCGACCCCAGCTCCAAGGCGGTCGACGCCGCGACGGCCGAGGGCTTCGCGGGTGTCATAGGTGACGCCACCCGCAGTGACGTGCTCCGGCGGGCCGAGGTGCACAAGGCGCGGCAGATCATCGTCGCCCCGCAGCGCGACGACACCGCCGTGCTGGTCACCCTCACCGCCAGGCAGCTCAACCGGAGCGCGAAGATCGTGGCCGCGGTCCGTGAGGAGGAGAACGCCCCGCTGCTCAAGCAGTCGGGCGCCGACGCGGTCATCACCAGCTCGGGCGCGGCCGGCCGGCTGCTCGGCCTGTCCGTGCTCAGTCCGGCCGCCGGCATGGTGATGGAGGACCTGATCCAGCAGGGCAGCGGTCTCGACATCATGGAACGGCCAGTCGTGCGCGCCGAGGTGGGCAAGGGCCCGCGCGAGACGGACGACCTCGTGGTCAGCGTGGTCCGCGGGCACCGGGTGCTCGGCTATGACGACCCGTCCATCGGATCGCTGGAGCTGACGGACCGTCTGATCACCATCGTCCGGGTGAGCCCGGGCGCCCGGGTCACCCCGCATCACCGTCCGCTGCCGAGCGACTGAGCGGGCCTGCCCCGGGGAGGGCGCCGGTGAGGAGTAGCGTCACGGGCATGCATGCGATCACGATTCCCGAACCTGGTGGGCCCGAGGCGCTGGTGTGGGACGAGGTCCCCGATCCGGTGCCCGGCGAAGGCGAAGTACTGGTCGAGGTGGTGGCCAGTGCCGTCAACCGCGCCGACATCATGCAGCGGCAGGGCTTCTACGACCCGCCGCCGGGCGCGTCCCCGTACCCCGGCCTGGAGTGCTCCGGAAAGATCGCCGCGCTCGGCCCCGGGGTCTCCGGCTGGGCCGTGGGCGACGAGGTGTGCGCGCTGCTCGCGGGCGGCGGCTACGCCCAGAAGGTCGTGGTGCCGGCCGGGCAGTTGCTGCCGGTGCCGGAGGGCGTCGACCTGAGGCAGGCGGCCGCGCTGCCCGAGGTGGTCTGCACCGTCTGGTCCAACGTCTTCATGGTCGCCCATCTGCGCCCGGCCGAGACCCTGCTGGTGCACGGCGGCTCCAGCGGCATCGGCACCATGGCCGTCCAGCTCGCCAAGGCCGTCGGAGCCAGGGTCGCGGTGACCGCCGGGACCAAGGAGAAGCTGGACTACTGCGCCCAGCTCGGCGCGGACATCCTGATCAACTACCGCGACCAGGACTTCGTCGCCGAGATCAAGCAGGCCACGGGCGGCGCGGGCGCCGATGTCATCCTCGACAACATGGGCGCCAAGTACCTGAACCGCAACGTCCAGGCCCTCGCCGTCAACGGCCGGCTCGCGATCATCGGCATGCAGGGCGGGGTCAAGGGCGAGCTGAACATCGGCACCTTGCTGAGCAAGCGGGCCGCGATCAGCGCGACCTCGCTGCGGGCCCGCCCGCTGAGCGAGAAGGCCGCGATCGTGGCCGCCGTGGCCGAGCACGTGTGGCCGCTGCTGGCCGGGGGGCACGTCCGGCCGGTCGTGGACCGTGAGCTGCCGATGCCGGAGGCGGCCGAGGCGCACCGGGTGGTCGAGGCCAGCGGCCACATCGGCAAGGTGCTGCTGATCGCCCCGTGACCTCGGCGTACGCGACCGTGCGCGGGTGACGGTGCCGCACTTGGGCGTGCCGCTCCCGTCCGGTCAGCTCCGGCGGATCCGCAGGCCCAGGAACGCCAGGCCCAGTCCGAGACCGATGAGGACCAGCCCGGTCCCCAGCGGCAGGATCTTCAGCGTCGGCCCGGCCGGGGAGGCGTCCTGGCTCGCGTCGTTCCGCGTCGCGGTCGGCCGCGGGGGCCGGGCGGGGTCCAGGCCGGCCTCCTCCGGCGGGAGGGAGGCGGTCGCCGAGACCGCGGGGAGGTCGGCGGTCTCCGGCTCCTGCGGACCCGCGGGGTCGGGGACACCGGTCATCGTCCCGGAGCCGTCGTCGCCCTCCACCTCGGCGACCGGCCCGTCCGGGCGGCCGGGACGCATCCGGCCCTCACCGGCCCTGCTTCCGGCCCGGGACGGCTCGTCGGCCGGACGGGAGTGGTCGTGGGAGTGGCCGTGGGGGTGGGACGCGGGGTGCGAAGCGGCCGGGGAGGCTGAGGCCGGAGCGGCCGGAGCGGCCGGGTCGACCGGCGTGGCGGGCCGGGCCGCGGGTATGGGCGGTTCCGGTGGGTCGGCCCGCGCGCCGTACGCGGGGGCCGTGCCGTACACCGGCGCCGTCGCGAGGGCGAGCAGCAGTGGTATGAGGCGGAGCGTGAGTCGCAGCCATGGAGTCACGTCGGTGACCTCCCGGAGCCCAGTCGTCGAACATCGACGCCAGCCAGCCTCACATCGTGGGGCAGACCGGGCATTCCGGATTGCTCCGTCGGAGCTAAAGGGTGGATCTGCCCCATGAGGGGGCAGCACGGTGATGAGGTGAGGGCGTGCGAGACAATGGCGGCATGGAGATGCCGAGGAACGAACGGTCGCCGGAGAATCCCCAGATCCTGGTCGTGGGCCAGGACGGCATGGCGATCGGCGGCGGGGACGAGGACTCCCGTGAGACGCCGGTGACGGATCAGGTCGAGCAGCCGGCGAAGGTGATGCGGATCGGCAGCATGATCAAGCAGCTGCTCGAAGAGGTCCGGGTGGCTCCTCTGGACGAGGCCAGCCGGGCCCGGCTCAAGGACATCCACCGCAGCTCGGTCAAGGAGCTGGAGGACGGTCTGGCGCCGGAGCTGGTCGAGGAGCTGGAGCGGCTGTCGCTGCCGTTCACCGACGACACCACGCCGAGCGACGCGGAACTGCGCATCGCGCAGGCCCAGTTGGTGGGCTGGCTGGAGGGCCTGTTCCACGGCATCCAGACGACGCTGTTCGCCCAGCAGATGGCCGCGCGCGCCCAGCTGGAGCAGATGCGCCGCGCGCTGCCGCCGGGCGTGGGCCACGAGGGCGGCGACGACCCGCGCACGGGCGGCCGTTCGGGCGGCCCGTACCTGTAGTCCCTGCCTCGGGCCGGGCGGGCCGGTCCGCCCGGCGGCGAACGACGAGGGCCCGGCGGTGTTCCGCCGGGCCCTCCCTCATGGCCGCGGGGCGCGGCCGGGCCGCGTCAGGGGTTGCCCGTCGAGACGTTGAGCTGGATCTCCACGTCCTTCGGGTCGACGTCCGTGCCGGGCTTGGGGAACTGGTCGATGACCGCGCCCTGGCCGTAGGTGTTCTCGTCGACGTCCTTGGTGGTCACGCGCCAGCCCGCGGCCGCCGCGCACTCCTTGACGGACTTGATGTACTTGAAGCGGAAGTCCGGGAGCTGGATCTTCTTCTCGTCGTTGTAGGACTCCTCCGGCTCCGTGCAGTCGGTCTCCTTGACCGTCTTGGAGGTGTCCGGTCCCCGGTAGCCCGCCGCGTGGGCCGGGGCCGAGGTGCTGGGGTCGCCGCCGGCCTTGTCGTCCTTGCCGCCGCTGTTCAGGGCCAGTGCGACGACCAGGCCGACGACCGCGACGAGGGACACCACGATCGAGCCGACGATCACCGGCTTGTTGCTCCTGCCGCCGCCCCCGCCCGGGGACTGCACGGCCGTCTGCGGCGTGATGTTGTACGGCGGCGGGGTCGAGGGGGACTGCCCGTACGCGGTCGGCGTCTGGTAGCCGCCCTGCTGGGGGTAGCCGTACGCCGGGGTGGGCGCCGGGGCGCCGTACGGGTTCGGCTGGTACGGCGTCTGCACCGGGCCGGTGGGGGCCGGGGCCGCCTGGTCGACGGGCGGGAACACCGTGGCGCCCACGCCCGCGCCGCTCTGCGCCGGCCCGGCGCCCGGCACGATGCTGGGCGGGGCCGTGTGCAGGGAGGCGGCGACCCGCAGGCACTCGTCGCGCATGGACTCGGCGGTCGGGAAGCGCTCGTTCGGGTTCTTCTTCAGGGCGCGGGAGACCAGCGCGTCCACCGCGGGCGGCAGCGAGCGGTTGATCGAGGAGGGCGTGACCGGCTCCTCCTGCACGTGCGCGTAGGCGATCGCCAGCGGTGAGTCCGCGTCGAACGGCAGCCGCCCGGTGACGAGCTGGAACAGCATGATGCCGACCGAGTACAGGTCGGAGCGGGCGTCCACGCCCCGGCCGAGGGCCTGCTCGGGCGAGAGGTACTGCGGGGTGCCGACGACCATGCCGGTCTGCGTCATCGAGGTGACGCCGGACTGCATGGCGCGCGCGATGCCGAAGTCCATGACCTTGACCACGCCGCGCTTGGTCATCATCACGTTGCCCGGCTTGATGTCGCGGTGGACCAGGCCCATCTCGTGGCTGATCTCCAGCGCCGCCAGCACGTCCGCGGTGATCTTCAGCGCCTTGTCGGCGGGCATCGCGCCGAACTGCCGGACGTCCTCCTCCAGGACCGAGCCCAGCGGACGGCCCTCGACGTACTCCATGACGATGTACGGCATGGTCGAGCCGTCCAGCGCGTCCTCGCCGGTGTCGAAGACGGAGACGATGTTGGTGTGCGTGAGCTTGGCCACGGCCTGGGCCTCGCGCCGGAACCGCTCGCGGAAGGCCTGTTCCCGGCCCAGCTCGGAGTGGAGGGTCTTGATCGCGACCTGGCGGTCGAGCACGGTGTCGTAGGCCAGGTGGACCGAGGCCATGCCGCCCTGACCGAGCAGGTCGCGCAGCTGGTAGCGGCCGCCGGCCAGCGTCCGCCCCGCGTACCGCTCCTGTGCGCCGTCCTGGCTCATCTCTCCGCGTCCCCCACTGGCCGTCCGGCGCCTTCGCTGGGCGAACATGCCTTGATCGAATGTCTCATTCCCGGCCAAGTCTGCCCGAGGGCACCGACACGTCAAGCTCGGTGCCCGTTCCGTGACCGTACGCGAAAGAAGCGTCGCGTAAGCGTTACAGCGGACGTACGAGCGGTGCACAGAATTTGCACGAGAGCGCGTGCTGGGGGTTTCATGACCGGTCCGTCTCGGGCCGCTTCCGGTTCCGGTTCCGGACCGGAGGCGGACGCGGAGGCTGTAGCGTGGCCGACGGAGACCGTGACAACACCGCGCGCACCGCGGGCAGAAACGACGGCGAGGACCGATGGCACAGACGCACAGCGCCCAGGGCCCGTCCGACCCCGAGGCGACTGGCGGCGGCATGTCAGAGACGCCGGAGATGTGGGGCAACGGCGGGCTCGTCGGCGACGGCCGGTACCGGCTGACCCACCGGCTGGGCCGGGGCGGCATGGCCGAGGTCTTCGCGGCCGAGGACGTCCGACTGGGCCGCACGGTCGCGGTGAAGCTGCTCCGCGCCGACCTGGCCGAGGACCCGGTCTCCAAGGCCCGCTTCACGCGTGAGGCCCAGTCGGTGGCCGGGCTCAACCACCACGCGATCGTCGCCGTGTACGACTCCGGCGAGGACGTCGTGGGCGGTCAGTCGGTGCCGTACATCGTGATGGAGCTGGTCGAGGGCCGCACCATCCGCGACCTGCTGCTCAACGCCGAGGCGCCGGGCCCCGAGCAGGCCCTGATCATCGTCTCCGGGGTGCTGGAGGCGCTCGCCTACTCGCACCAGCACGGCATCGTGCACCGCGACATCAAGCCCGCCAACGTCATCATCACCGACAACGGCGCCGTGAAGGTGATGGACTTCGGCATCGCCCGCGCGCTGCACGGCGCGTCGACGACCATGACGCAGACCGGCATGGTGATGGGCACCCCGCAGTACCTCTCCCCCGAGCAGGCGCTCGGCAAGGCCGTCGACCACCGCTCCGACCTGTACGCGACCGGCTGCCTGCTGTACGAGCTCCTCGCCCTGCGGCCGCCCTTCACCGGTGAGACCCCGCTCTCGGTGGTCTACCAGCACGTCCAGGACATCCCCACCCCGCCCTCCGAGGCCTCCGACGCCTGTCCGCCGGAGCTGGACGGCCTGGTGATGCGCTCGCTCGCCAAGGAGCCCGACGACCGGTTCCAGACCGCCGAGGAGATGCGCGGCCTGATCCAGTACGGCCTGCAGATGCTGTACGAGCAGGGCGGCCACACCGGCACCTGGAACACCGGGCCGGTGGACGCGCACGACGGCCGGCACGCCGCGGCGGCCGGCTTCGCGGGGACGGCGGTGATGCAGCAGCCCGGCGACTTCGGCGCCGGCACCGCGCAGATCCCGCAGCCGATCCTTCCCTCCGGGTACGGGGGCGACGACGGCGGCTTCGAGGGGCACGGCAACCGGGGCAGCGGCCGCGGCAAGCTGTGGATCCTCGCCGTGCTCGCCGTGATCGCGATCGCGGCCGGTGTCGCGCTGGCGCTCAACCACAACAACGGCGACAGCGGCGGCGGGACCACGCCGACGCCGACCCACTCCAAGGCCACGAAGGACGAGACGGCCTCCGAGTCGCCGTCCGACGACAACACCGGCAGGGCCACGGACCCGGCCACCGACAAGGGGACGGACAACGGCAGCGGCTCCAACTGGGGAACGCCGTCCTACACCCCCTCGTACACCCCGTCCCAGACGGCCACCACGGAGCCGAGCAACGAGCCGTCGGACCCGGGGCCCACGCAGTCGCAGCCGACGGACCCGACGGACGGCGGCACCGACGGCGGGGCCACGGACGGCACCGACGGCGGCGCCACGGAGGGCTCGGACGGGGGCGTCACACCGTCGGCCCCGGTGTCGCCCTGAGCCGGCCCGGCTGAACCACTCCCGCGCGCGCGGATGAGCCACGGCTCATCCGCGCGCGCGGCGTTCCGCGCCCCGCGCCCTCACCCGGCGAAGGCGTCGCACACCGCCTCGTACTCGCGCGTCCACCAGACCGCGAGCGCCGAGGCGGCCGGGAACTGGCAGTCGGCCCGGGTGTCGCCGCGCTCGTAGTGCCAGCGCAGCATCCAGAAGTCGTTGAGCCGCTCCCACCACACCCGGTGCACGGCCGCCGCCAGCTCGGACGCCGTGGCGTGGGCCGCGCGCCGGTACGCGCGCGCGTAGGCCCGCACCTTCGGCAGGTCCAGCGCGCCCGCGGGCCGTACGAAGAAGATCGCGGCGGCGCGCACGGCCTCCTCGGCGCGGGGCTGCACGCCCAGCCGGTCCCAGTCGACGATGGCGGCGGGCGCGTCGTCCTTGTAGAGCAGGTTGAAGGGGTGGAAGTCGCCGTGCACCCAGCCGACCGGGCCGCCGCGCGGCGGGCGCCGCGCGGCGTGCTGCTCCAGCAGGTCGCGGCGTTCCAGGAGCCGGTGGCGGGCGAGCTCGTCGAAGGCGTCGGCGGGGCGGTGGCGGCGGACGCGGCCGAGCAGCTCGTCGATCAGGGCGAAGGTGTCGGCCGGGTCGGCGCTCTCGACGGGATGCGGGCCGCTCGCCGGGCGGGTGCGCCCCTTGGGCGGCATCACCCGCTCAAGACAGGCGTGCACGGCGCCCAGGAGGGCCCCCAGGCGGGCGCTCTCGGAGCGGGTGAGCTGGCCGCCGTGGCGGTGCCGGCCGTCGATCCAGGGGTGCAGGGCGTAGGCGTGGCCGCGCACGACGGCGACCGTGCGGCCGTCGCGGTGGGCGAGCGGCTGGGCGACGGGGACGCCGAGGTCGGCCAGGCGCTGGGTGGCCCGGTGCCGGCGCTCGATGGCGGCCGGGTCGGCGGTGTCCGGATCGAAGTGGTGCTTGAGGAAGTAGCGTCCGCGGGTGGTGCGGACCCGGTAGCCGCGGTTCAGCAGGCCCTGATCGACGGGTTCGCAGGCGAGGGCGGTACCGGCGGCGTAGAGGCGCAGCAGAGCGCCCAGAGGGGGCGCGTGGGGTACAGAGGGTGGTACACAAGAGCGCGGCACGCCCCAGATGCTAGGGCACCAAAAGACGCTGTGAGCTGCGGCTTGTCACACTCTGTCATCGGTGATCGCTTTTGGTCACAGGTTGCGCACGCGTGAACCGCACCTCCGGCTGTCCAGGATTCCGTCCCGTATTGTGAGACGGTGCAACGGTCATGTCCGGAATTATCTACTTTCGCCCGCGAGGCGCGAGTCACAAGTCGACTCTTCCCGTGTCCGGGGTCGCCGGGATAACGTGCCGTTGCTCCGGCCTCCTGCAAGGCTGTGACCAGCGACCTTCCGCCCCCTGCGGATTTACTTGGAAATCCAAGCAAAAACGCAGGTCAGGAGGGGTTTCACAGATATGTGGAGCACTGGGTAACGTAAACGTCGCAGGGCGCTCGCCGGGGCACCTGTCACGCCTGTTCCCGGCCGAGTGGCACCCACCCCGTGCCCGGTGGTCGAGAACAGGTGAGCCGCACTGGCCTACCGGCAACCCCGGGGGCCGGAACGACGGAGGAGCACACGTGACCGTGGACAGCAGTGCCGCGCGCAAGCCGCGACGCAGCGCCGCAGGCAAGGCCGGCACCACCGGCACCAAGCGCACCACTCGCACCACCCGGAAGAGCACGGAGCCGGAGCTGGTGCAGCTGCTGACGCCCGAGGGCGAGCGGGTCAAGAACGCCGAGTACGACGGCTACGTCGACGGGATCACCCCCGACGAGCTGCGCGGCCTGTACCGCGACATGGTGCTCACCCGGCGCTTCGACGCCGAGGCCACCGCGCTGCAGCGCCAGGGCGAGCTGGGCCTGTGGGCCTCGCTGCTCGGCCAGGAGGCCGCGCAGATCGGCTCCGGCCGGGCCCTGCGCGACGACGACTACGTCTTCCCGACCTACCGCGAGCACGGCGTCGCCTGGTGCCGCGGGGTCGACCCCACCAACCTGCTCGGGATGTTCCGCGGCGTGAACAACGGCGGCTGGGACCCGAACGGCAACAACTTCCACCTGTACACGATCGTCATCGGCTCCCAGACGCTGCACGCCACGGGATACGCGATGGGCGTGGCCAAGGACGGCGCCGACTCGGCCGTCATCGCCTACTTCGGCGACGGCGCCTCCAGCCAGGGCGACGTGGCCGAATCGTTCACCTTCTCCGCGGTCTACAACGCGCCGGTGGTGTTCTTCTGCCAGAACAACCAGTGGGCGATCTCCGAGCCCACCGAGAAGCAGAGCCGGGTGCCGCTCTACCAGCGCGCCCAGGGCTTCGGCTTCCCGGGCGTGCGGGTGGACGGCAACGACGTGCTGGCCTGCCTCGCGGTCACCAAGTGGGCCCTGGAGCGCGCCCGCAACGGCGAGGGCCCCACCCTGGTCGAGGCGTACACCTACCGCATGGGCGCCCACACCACCTCCGACGACCCCAGCCGGTACCGGGGCGACGAGGAGCGGCTGGCCTGGGAGGCGAAGGACCCGATCCTGCGCCTGCGCCGGTTCCTGGAGGCCTCGAATCACGCGGACGAGGGATTCTTCGCGGAACTCGAGACCGAGTCCGAGGCGTTGGGCAGGCGGGTGCGTGAAGCGGTCCGCGCCATGCCGGACCCGGACCACTTCGCCATCTTCGAGAACGTGTACGCGGACGGGCACGCGCTCGTCGACGAGGAGCGAGCCCAGTTCGCCGCCTACCAGGCGTCGTTCGCGGACGCAGAGGGGGGTCACTGAGATGGCCGAGAAGATGGCTCTGGCCAAGGCGATCAACGAGTCGCTGCGGCGCGCCCTGGAGACGGACGACAAGGTCGTCGTCATGGGCGAGGACGTCGGCAAGCTCGGCGGTGTCTTCCGGGTGACCGACGGCCTGCAGAAGGACTTCGGCGAGAGCCGGGTCATCGACACCCCGCTCGCCGAGTCGGGCATCGTCGGCACCGCGATCGGTCTCGCCCTGCGCGGCTACCGCCCGGTGGTGGAGATCCAGTTCGACGGCTTCGTCTTCCCGGCCTACGACCAGATCGTCACCCAGCTGGCGAAGATGCACGCCCGCTCGCTGGGCAAGGTCAAGATGCCCGTCGTCATCCGCATCCCCTACGGCGGCGGCATCGGCGCGGTCGAGCACCACTCGGAGTCCCCCGAGACCCTGTTCGCGCACGTGGCCGGCCTGAAGGTGGTCTCCCCGTCGAACGCGTCGGACGCCTACTGGATGATGCAGCAGGCCATCCAGAGCGACGACCCGGTGATCTACTTCGAGCCCAAGCGCCGCTACTGGGACAAGGGCGAGGTGGACCCGGAGGCGATCCCCGGCCCGCTGCACAAGGCGCAGGTGGTGCGGGAGGGCACGGACCTGACCCTGGCCGCGTACGGCCCGATGGTGAAGCTGTGCCAGGAGGTCGCCGCCGCGGCCGCCGAGGAGGGCAAGTCCCTGGAGGTGCTGGACCTGCGCTCGGTCAGCCCGCTGGACTTCGACTCCGTCCAGGCCTCGGTGGAGAAGACCCGCCGCCTGGTCGTGGTCCACGAGGCGCCGGTGTTCTTCGGCTCCGGCGCCGAGATCGCCGCCCGGATCACCGAGCGGTGCTTCTACCACCTGGAGGCCCCGGTGCTCCGGGTCGGCGGCTACCACGCCCCGTACCCGCCGGCCCGCCTGGAGGAGGAGTACCTGCCGGGTCTGGACCGGGTGCTCGACGCCGTCGACCGTGCCCTGGCGTACTGAGGAGAGGGTTCGTGACGACGATGACGGAAGCATCCGTACGCGAGTTCAAGATGCCCGACGTGGGCGAGGGACTCACCGAGGCCGAGATCCTCAAGTGGTACGTCCAGCCGGGTGACACGGTGACCGACGGCCAGGTGGTGTGCGAGGTCGAGACCGCCAAGGCGGCCGTCGAACTCCCCATCCCCTACGACGGCGTGGTGCGCGAGCTCCGCTTCCCCGAGGGCACCACGGTCGACGTGGGCACGGCCATCATCGCGGTGGACGTCTCGGGCGGTGCTGCGCCGCAGGCACCCGCCGGGCAGCCGGAGGCGGCCGCCGCCGCGCCGGAGCCCGAGGCGCCGGAGCCCGAGCCGACGGGCCGCCAGCCGGTCCTGGTCGGCTACGGCGTGGCCACCACCTCCACCAAGCGCCGTCCGCGCAAGGGCCCCGAGGTCAGCGTCCCGGCCGCCGCCCAGGCGGTCCAGGCGGAGCTGAACGGCCACAGCGCCCCGGCGGCCCCGGCGGAGTCCCGTCCGCTGGCCAAGCCGCCGGTGCGTAAGCTGGCCAAGGACCTCGGCGTCGACCTCGCCACGATCACCCCGTCCGGCGCGGACGGCGTCATCACCCGCGAGGACGTGCACGCGGCCGCCGCGCCGAAGGCAGCCGCCGAGACCGCCGCGCCGGCCGTGGAGGCGCCCGCCGCCCCGGCTCCGGCCGCCGCGCCCGCCGTCGCGGCCCAGGACGGCGCGCGCGAGACCCGGATCCCGGTCAAGGGCGTCCGCAAGGCGACGGCGGCCGCGATGGTCGGCTCCGCCTTCACCGCGCCCCACGTCACGGAGTTCGTGACGGTGGACGTGACCCGCACGATGAAGCTGGTCGAGGAACTCAAGCAGGACAAGGAGTTCCAGGGCCTGCGGGTGAACCCGCTGCTCCTGATCGCCAAGGCGCTGCTGGTCGCCATCCGGCGCAACCCGGACATCAACGCGTCCTGGGACGAGGCGAACCAGGAGATCGTGGTCAAGCACTACGTCAACCTGGGCATCGCGGCCGCCACCCCGCGCGGCCTGATCGTGCCGAACATCAAGGACGCCGACGCCAAGACGCTGCCGCAACTGGCGCAGTCGCTGGGCGAGCTGGTGTCCACGGCGCGCGAGGGCAGGACCTCGCCGGCCGCGATGCAGGGCGGCACGGTCACCATCACCAACGTCGGCGTCTTCGGCGTCGACACCGGCACGCCGATCCTCAACCCCGGCGAGTCCGCGATCCTCGCGGTCGGCGCGATCAAGCTCCAGCCGTGGGTGCACAAGGGCAAGGTGAAGCCGCGCCAGGTGACGACGCTCGCGCTGAGCTTCGACCACCGCCTGGTCGACGGCGAGCTGGGCTCCAAGGTGCTGGCGGACGTGGCGGCGATCCTGGAGCAGCCCAAGCGGCTGATGACCTGGGCCTGACGGCGTTGGCCCGGAGTCCCTCCGGGTCATGAGGGGGGTGGCCGCGATCCCGGATCGCGGCCACCCCCTCTTCTGTCGGCCTCGCGGCCCCGGCCGCCGCCTCTCCTGTCGGCTCCGCGGCCCCGGTCGCCGAGTGCCCGCGGGTCACGGCCGCCGTGCCGCCCGGCGCTCGTGCGGGCCGGGCGCCGGCTCCTCCAGGAGCCAGTGGCCGCCGGTGCTCCAGCCCAGCAGACGGCGGCCGGCGCCGTCGTCCGCCTGCCCGCCGGACAGGACCTGACGCAGCCCGGTGAGGGCGGGGGCGAGCCGTCCGGCGACGTGCCAGGGCTGCCGCGCGCACTCCTCGGCGACACGGTCCAGGGTGCGCCGCTGCCGGTCCGGCGGGCACAGGGACAGGTGGAACACCATCTGCCGCCAGGCGTAGGCGGCGTCCTTGACGGCGCCGAGCGGCCGCGGGTCGCGGTGGACGCGCCGGGTCCGCCGACACACGGTGCCGAAGCAGCGCAGGGCCAGGTCGTCCCAGCCGGCGCCGGGGTCGATGCCGACCCGGTGGACCAGGGTGGCCAGGTTGTGGGTGGTGAGGATCTGCGCCTGCTCGATCACCGTGCCGTTCCTCGCGACCGAGGAGCCGGACCGCCCCGTGCCCGGCGCCGACTCCGCGGCCCGCCGCCGGCACAGCGCGGCGAACCCGGCGGACGTACGGGCCCCCCGGGACCCGCGGAGGGACTCGGCCGCCTCGACGACGGCGAGGTCGCGCACCGCCGCGTAGTCGATGGCGTAGTACCGCTCGTACAGCGAGCCCTCGCCGAGGAGTTCGGCCGCGATCCGGGCGGCGGTGAGGAACTTCGGGGTGAAGGCGCCCATGAAGATGTCGGCCGCGAGTTCCTCCACGAAGGGCGCGCCCAGCTCGGCCTGGCGGCCCAGCACCGCCAGCTCGCGGACGAGCGGGTTCGGCAGCACCGTGCCGGGGAAGGCGCGCACCGCGAGCCCGCCGAGCCGCCGCAGCGCCCCGGCCGCCGCCTCGTCCGCCCCGGATCCGTCCCGCCGGCCGGCCACGGCCCGCACCCAGGGCAGCTCCTCCACCCGGACCTGCCGCTGGAGGTCGAGCAGCAGCAGGGAGCGGCGGTTGCGGAAGGCGCGGTAGTTGGCGGCGGCCAGCGACCGCAGGGCCGGGTCGCGGTGGGCCCCGGCGGTGGTGGCGGCGACGATCCGGGGGACCAGCTCGGCCAGCACCTCCGCCGACGGCACGACGCCGCGCTCCACGAGGGTGCCGACGGGTGCGCTGAGCGCCGCCTCCACGGGCCGGCGCACGGCCGCGGGGACGACGGCGCCCGCGGGCACACCGGTCCGGTCCGCCTCCGGCTCGCTCACCGGCGCCAGGACGGTCTCCACCTCGTCGATCCCGCCGTCCCGCGGCAGGCCGGACAGGCGGTCCAGGACGACGCCGGCCAGCGCGTGGTGGGAGGGCAGCGCGGCGTGGGCGGCCTGCCGTCGGCGCAGGGCGGTGTGCTCGGCGGAGCCGGGCAGCCCGCGCTTGCGGACCATCGAGGCGACGGCGTGGCGCAGCAGCCCGAGCCGCCGCGGCGCGAGCTCCCGTGCGGCGACGGTCTCCTCCAGCGCGCCGCGCAGCACGCCCAGGTTCTCCTTGGCCCTCAGATGCCCGGTGCAGTACGTGTGGCGCCGGGCGAGGTCGCGGTAGCGGCGCAGCAGCGCGGCGGAGCGGCCGTGCCACGGGTCGGCGGGGCCGGGGACGTGTATGTGCCCCTGCTCGTCCGTCGTCTCGAGCCAGTGCGCCAGCAGTTCGTCGCCGAACGGCTGCCAGACCGCCAGTGCCTCGCGCTGCGTCTCGACGGCCGTGCTGGGACGGCGGGCGGCGAGCGCCGCGCGGGCGTCGGCGACGGTGGAGCGGTGCACGGCGTCGGGCCGGGGCGCCGGCCGGTCCGACGGCCGCGGGGCGAACCGGAGCCGGTCGGCGAACGGCGCGAGCTCCTCCACCAGGTCGAGCGCCGCCGCCGGCTCCCCGGCCCGGACCAGCCAGGCGACGGTGAGCAGCGCGGCCTCCTCGGGGACGGTCACCTCGTAGCGGCCGCTGTCGAGCAGGGCCTGCAGCCGTGCCAGCCCGTCGTCGGACAGGTGGTGCGCGAACAGCGCCCGCCGGGTCGCGGGCACGCCGGCGCGGCGCGCGGCGGCGGTCTCGTGGTCGAGCAGCGGGCCGCCCGCGCTCGGCTCGCCGGTGGCGAAGCCGCCCCGGACCACCTCGGGCGTGACCCAGGCGGGCAGGCCGGCCACGGGTGTGCGGGAACCGATCGCCAGCAGGCCGTTCGCCATGCCGTCCAGCACGGCGCGCCACCTGCGGCCGCGTTCCGCGCCGCGCCGGCGGGTCGCGGGGTCCGGGTGGAGGGCGGCCGTACGGAGGGCGGCGGCCAGCTGGCCGGCCGCGTATCCGGGGTTCGCCTCAGTGGGGTGCTGCTGCTCAGCGTCGTCGTTCATAGCCGACGTGGCGGGTTCCGCCCCCGCGCCCTCCGGGTCCCGAGCCCGGTGCTCTGCTCGCTGAGCTACACGTCGATGGCCGACGTGGCGGGTTCCGCCCCCGCGCCCTCCGGGTGAAAAGCCCGGTGCTCTCCTGCTGAGCTACACGTCGATGAGGCGAAAGTAGGCGACCTAGAGCCGCCGCCACAAAGGGTTTTCGGTGCCCCGCCGGGCACACCCGGTGAGGGTCACACTCCCTGACATGCCGTCGGGGACGCGTTCGCCGGGCCCGGTACCGGACGTGAAAGGGCCCGCCGCACTGGGTGCGACGGGCCCCGGTGGCCGGTGCGGCCGTCAGCCGAGCTTGGCGAAGCCGTAGTTGAGCAGCTTCTTCGCGTCCGACTCGCGCTGGGTGATGGAGGTGGAGGCGAGGACGGTGCCGACGACCGTCTTGCCGTTCCGGGTCGCGGCGAAGACCAGGCAGTACTTGGCCTCCGGGCCGGAGCCGGTCTTCACACCGATGGTGCCGCTGTAGCTGCTGAGCAGACCGTTGGTGTTGTCCCACGTCTTCATCGTGCGGGTGCTGCCGGTCTTGGTGATCGTCTTGGCCGTGTAGTGCTTGGTCTTGACGACCGTGCGGAACGTGGAGCTCTTCAGCGCGTTGCTGGCCAGCTTGGTCAGGTCCCGCGGCGTCGAGTAGTTGGAGCCGTTGCCGATGCCGTCGAACGAGTCGAAGTGCGTGTTCGTCATGCCGAGGCTCCGGGCGGTGGAGTTCATCTTGGAGATGAACGACGCCACGCGCTTGGCCCGCGTCGTGCCGGTGCCGAACTTGTCCGCGAGCGCGTAGGCGGCGTCGCAGCCGGACGGCAGCATCAGTCCGTACAGCAGCTGGCGGACGGTGACCTTGTCGCCGACGATCAGGTGCGCCTGGGAGGCGTTGTTCGCCACGACGTAGTCGCTGTACGCCTTCTGGATCGTCACCTTGGCGTCCAGATTGAGGTTCGACTGGGCGAGCACGACCTTGGCGGTCATGATCTTGGTGGTGGAGCCGGTGGAACGCTTGGTGTCCGCTGCCTTGGTGTACAGCGTCTTGGCGTTGGCGTTGTTCATCACGTAGCCGCCCTTGGCCACGATCGAGGGCGTGGTGACGGCCTGCGCGGGTGCCGCGGTGAGAGCCCCGGTCGCGAGCAGCGCGCCGGACGTCACGGCGACGGCGGTTGCTCGGCGGAAACGGCGGGTGCCCTTGATGCCGGTAATCAAAGTGAAGTACCCCGATTGTCTGGAATGCCCCTGGTATGCGGCCGAGTTGAGGTGGCGAGCGAGTGGGGCCGCACGAGTGTGACACGTAAGTAGCACAGATGGTTGTGCGGGCGCTGGGGGCGATGTGCGTCACGTCCGCATGATGGACGCGGACCCTCATGCGTACGTGTTGTATCTATCCTGTGGACATGGCCACGCCCGTGAAGCAACCACCCGCCGCCGACCGCGTCTACACCCACGTCAAACAAGGAGTGCTCGACCGCCGTTACGAGGGCGGGACGCTGCTCACCGAGGGCGAGCTGGCCGATGCCGTCGGCGTCTCGCGCACACCCGTCCGGGAGGCGCTGCTCCGGCTGGAGATGGAGGGCCTGATCAGGCTCTACCCGAAGAAGGGCGCGCTGGTGCTGCCGGTGTCGGCGCAGGAGATCGCCGACGTGGTCGAGACCCGGCTGCTGGTGGAGGAGCACGCGGCGCGCAAGGCCGTGCCCGCCCCGCCGGGCCTGGTGGAGCGGCTCGCGGAGCTGCTGGAGCGGCAGAAGGAGCAGGCCGCCGCCGGCGACTTCGCCGCCGCCGCGGTGACCGACCGCTGCTTCCACGCCGAGATCGTGCGCAGCGGCGGCAACGAGATCCTGTCGCGGCTCTACGACCAGCTGCGCGACCGCCAGCTCCGGATGGGCGTCGCCGTCATGCAGTCGCACCCGGACCGGATCGCCAAGACGCTCGCCGAGCACGAGGAGATCCTTGAGGCCCTGCGCTCCGGTGACGCGGAGGCGGCCGTCGGGGTCGTGCACCGGCACGTGAGCTGGTTCTCCCACCTCGCGCGGGGTGAGGTGCGATGAGCGGCGCCACCCTGCCGGGTGACCCCCCGGGCGGCCGCCGCGCCGTCGGGGTGTGGTCGATCGGCGTCTCGGTCTACTTCGTCGCCGTCATCTTCCGCACCTCCCTGGGCGTGGCCGGCCTGGACGCGGTCGAGCGCTTCCACGTGGGCGCCTCGGCGCTGTCGACCTTCTCGATCCTCCAGCTCCTGGTCTACGCGGGCATGCAGATACCAGTCGGCCTGCTCGTCGACCGGCTCGGCACCAAGAAGGTGCTGAGCCTCGGCGCCGTGCTGTTCACGCTGGGCCAGCTCGGTTTCGCCTTCTCGCCCTCCTACGGCACGGCGCTGGCCTCGCGCGCGCTGCTCGGCTGCGGCGACGCGCTGACCTTCATCAGCGTGCTGCGCCTGGGCACCCGCTGGTTCCCCGCCCGGCGCGGGCCGCTGGTCGCCCAGCTCGCGGGCCTGGTGGGCATGGCCGGGAACCTGGTCTCGACCCTGGTCATCGCCCGGCTGCTGCACGGCATCGGCTGGACCGCCGCGTTCGCCGGCAGCGCGCTGGCCGGCGCGGTCGTGCTCGTCCTGACGCTGCTGTTCCTGAAGGACCACCCCGAGGGGCACGAGCCCGCGCCGTCCCCGCACCAGGGCGCGGTCTACGTCCGCCGGCAGATCGCGGCGGCCTGGCGGGAGCCCGGTACCCGGCTGGGTCTGTGGGTGCACTTCACCACCCAGTTCCCGGCGATGGTCTTCCTGCTGCTGTGGGGCCTGCCGTTCCTGGTCCAGGCGCAGGGCCTGAGCCGCGCCACGGCCGGTGAGCTGCTCACCCTGGTCGTGCTGTCCAACATGGTGATCGGCCTGGTCTACGGCCAGGTCGTGGCCCGGCACCACGCGGCCCGGCTGCCGCTGGCGCTCGGCACGGTGGCCGCGACGGCGCTGATGTGGGCGGTGACGCTCGCCTACCCGGCCGAGCACGCGCCGATGTGGCTGCTGGTGGTGCTGTGCGCGGTGCTCGGCGCCTGCGGCCCCGCCTCGATGCTCGGCTTCGACTTCGCCCGCCCGGCCAACCCGCCCGAGCG
The DNA here is from genome assembly GCF_007176755.1 of Streptomyces sp. 1-11. Lineage (GTDB taxonomy): Bacteria > Actinomycetota > Actinomycetes > Streptomycetales > Streptomycetaceae > Streptomyces. The sequence continues at coordinate 340,220 of NZ_BJTV01000003.1, read as the reverse complement.
ACAGGGCACCGCCTCCGGCATCACCAACATGGGCGGTTTCATCGCCTCCATGACGACGCTGTTCGCGATCGGTGTGCTGCTCGACGCGACCGGCGACGACTACACCGTGGCCTTCTGCGCGGTGTTCGTCCTGCAGGCACTCGGGGTCAGCCAGATCCTCCGCCTGCGCGGCCGGGCCGCCCGCCGGGAGCGGGAACGCCTGGTGGCGAGCCGGGTGGAAACGGTCCACGTACCCGCGTGAACCGCGCGCCCGGGTGTACGGGGCGGCCGTCGCCGTCCGCCCCGGCGTGCGGGGCCGGCGGACGCGTCCCGCGCGGGCCCGTGTGCCCGGGAGCGCGTCAGGGGGCGACCGGCACCAGCGTGACGCCCGGCGTGCCCGGGAGCGCGTCAGCGGGCGACCGGCACCAGTGTGAGGTAGGCGAGGCCGAGGACGCCCCGGTAGGCCATCCACTGGGCCCGGTGCCGGTCCAGGCGGTCGCGTACCGCCGCGGCCGAGGGATGACGCGGGTGGGCGGCGAGCCACACCTCGGCGTCCGCCTGGTACCCGGACTCGAACGCCTCCCACTCGTCCCGGCTCGCGGTCTCCGTCCACTCGGGCCGGAAGCCGGCCGCGACGGCGAGGTCGAGCAGGGCGCCCAGGTCGCAGTGGTCCGCGGCGGACGCCTCCGGCCACATCCGGGCCAGCTCGTGCGGGGCCGGGGGGCGCTCCCAGAAGCCCTCGCCGAGCAGCACCCGCCCGTCGTCGGCCACCAGCCGCCGCAGCTCGTGCAGCGCCTCGGCGGTCGGCGACGCGGCCGTGCTCAGCGCCTGGCTCGCGCCCAGGCACAGCACCAGGTCGGCGGGTCCGCGCCGGGTGCCCAGCGCGGACTCCTCGGCGAACTCCACGCGGTCCGCCAGGCCGCGCGGCCCGGCGGCGCGCCGCCCGCGGGCCAGGCCCTCGCCGTTGACGTCGACGCCGGTCCCGCGGGCCCCGGGCACCGCCTCCAGCACCCGGAGCAGCAGTTCCCCCCAGCCGCAGCCAATGTCCAGGACGGTCCGGGGCCGCGCCGCGGCCAGCCGCCGGACCAGCGCCGTCGCCCGGGCGTCGGAGAGGGGGCCGTGGAAGGAGAGGCGGGTGAGCCGCGGAGGGCCATCGTCGGTCATACGAGCACGCTAGTGAGCCGGACGGCGCCGGTCACCGGAATATCCGTCCACCCCACGCGCCGAGCCGCCGAAGCCGCCCCGTGCCCCCGAAGGCGTCGTGCCCGGGCCGTTCCGTTACGGCGTCACCTTGAGGTTTCGCAGGATCGCCGACGTCAGTTCGGGCTCGCCCTCCGTCTTCACCCGGTCCGCCACCGCCTCCGGGGTCACCCGGCCGCAGGAGAGCCGGACGTAGGTCTCCCAGTCGAGGGTGAGGGTGGCCGCCGGACCGAGGGCGGGCGCGGTCTCCAGGGTGCCGCGGCCCTGGATGTCGACCCGGATCGTGCGCAGGAACTCGACGGGCCCGTGCACGTCGAAGACGATCGCGGAGCTGCGCGGCGCGTTCGCGTCCTTCGCGACGATTTTGGGCAGCGCCTCCAGCAGCACGTCGCGGGCGACGTGCGCGCCCGGCGAGTCGAGGTTGCCGGGGCGGGCGAGGGCCGCGCGCAGGTCCTGCTCGTGCACCCACACGTCGAAGGCCCTGTTGCGCATCGCCTGTTCGAGGGTGATCTCGCGGCCCATCGGGCCGCGCACCGTGGTGCCGGGGTCGCGGGACTCGTTGCGCAGCTGGCGGTTCCTGCGGATGACGGTGTACTCCAGCTCCGCCGTCATCTCCGGCGCCGTGTGGTGGCGGCGGACGTCGACCTGCATCTCCATGTAGCGCTGGTGCTCGTTGGTGACGTGGAACAGGTCGCGGGGCAGGGTGTGGATGGGCCGCGGGTCCCCGAGCATCTCGCAGTCCAGGCCGATGACGTGCGAGACCACGTCGCGCACGGACCAGCCCGGGCACGGGGTCCGCCGGTTCCACTCGGCCTCCGGGAGCGGCTGCACCAGCTCGGATATCGCTTCGATGGAGTGGGTCCAGGCGTCGGCGTAGGGCTGGAGGGTGGGATGCAGACTCACGGAACGGGACCCCTCGGCGGTCGGTACACGGGCAGGTTGTGGCGGCGTTGCCGGCGGACGGTGGCTGCACTCGGCGGGTGTCGTGGCGCTCCCCCGGCTCTCGACTGCGCTCGAGCGGGGGAACCCCAAGTTACGCTGCTGCGAGGCACCCCGGCAGTGCTTTCGTGTGACGATCGTAGGCCTGTATGGACGACTCGAATGCCAGGACGGTGGTAGTGTGCGCGCCTCGCTGATCCAGATCGCCGTGGACGAGGGCGAATCGGTGGCCTCCCGAAGGCGGCGGGCGGCCGCTCTGGTCCGGGAGCAGGCCGGCTCCGACCTCGTGGTCCTGCCCGAGCTGTGGACCACCGGCGCATTCGCCTACGCGGAGTTCGGCACGGAGGCCGAACCGCTCGAAGGACCGACGTTCGAGGTGATGGCCAAGGCGGCGAGCGACGCCGGCGTGTGGCTGCACGCCGGTTCGATCCCGGAGCGGGCCGCGTCCGGCGGCGGCTCCGCCGCGGCGGACGGCGCCCTCTACAACACGTCTCTGGTCTTCTCGCCTTCCGGTGACCTCGTCGCGGCCTACCGCAAGATCCACCGCTTCGGCTTCGACAAGGGCGAGGCCGTGCTGATGAGCGCCGGACGGGACGCGGTGACGGTGCCTCTGCCCGGCACCACCCTCGGCGTCGCCACCTGTTACGACCTCCGCTTCCCCGAACTGTTCCGCACCCTGGTCGACGCGGGCGCCGAGACGCTGGTGATCCCGGCCGGCTGGCCCGAGCGGCGGCGGGCGCACTGGACGCTGCTGGCCAGGGCGCGGGCGGTGGAGAACCAGGCGTTCGTGCTCGCCTGCGGCACGGCCGGGACGCACGCCGGGGTCCCGCAGGCGGGCCACTCGATCGTGGTCGATCCGTGGGGCGAGGTGCTCGCCGAGGCGGGCGCCGGCGAGGAGGTCCTCACGGTGGAGTTCGACCCCGCGAAGGTGGCGGTCACCCGTGAGCAGTTCCCGGCCCTGAAGGACCGCGTGCTGGGCCTGGAACCGCCGCGCCGCTGACCGCCGCTGCCGCTGAACCGCAACGCCGCTGAACCGCAACGCCGCTGAACCGCAACGCCGCTCGGCCGCCGCTGAACCGCAACGCCGCTCGGCCGCCGCTGAACCGCCGCGCCGCTCGGCCGTCACGGGGCCGGGGCCGCCGCCGGGGTCCCACCCGGCCGCGGCCCCGGTGCTCAGTCCTCGCGCTCCTTCTCCGCAAGGTGGATCACGCACACCGCCACCGCGATCAGCAACGCGGGGTCCGCGTCGTCCCGGACGACGTCGACGCCGTACGTCTCCCGGAGGTGCAGCCAGCGCCGTGAGATGACGGCGAGGAGTTCGCCGTCGTACTCGACGGCGAACTCACGGTCGAGGATCTTGCCGCTGACGTCCAGGTCGGTGCCGTCGGCCAGGGACACCCGGTAGTGGTTGCGCAGCAGGGACAGGCGTTTGCGCCGGATCGTGGCCAGGCCCTCGCCGTCCCGTTCGATCACCATGGTGTCGCGCAGGGCGAACATCTTCTGGTGGATGTCGATGAGGACGCGCCCCTGGGCGTCCTTCAGCTCGAAGGTGTCCCGCAGCCGCATGGCCTTGCCGTCGACGAGGAACACCTTCTGGCCGTGTTCGTCCTCGATCCAGTAGTCGTCACCGATGCCGAGGAGCCGGTCGCGTACGAGGAATCTCATACGGTCACCGTTCCCCGGCGCCGGGCGGTCGTCACAAAGCCGTCGCCGGGCCGGGGGACCCTCACACGCCGTAGCCGTCGGTGTAGCCGTCGCGGGCGTGGTGGTGGTGGTGCGGTTCCTCCTCGACCACCGGCGTCGACGGCACCACGACCCGGCGGCGCCGTGCGATGCCGCTGAACGTGGCGATGCCGATGAGACCGACGGCCATGAAGATGATCCCGACGAGGTCGAGGTTGACTCCCTGCATGTGCCAGTCCGTCGCGAACGTCAGGATGGCACCCAGGGCGATGAGGATGATGCAACCGCCGAGGCCCATTGTCGTCGCCTCCCCTTCCGGTTCCGGAATCTCCGGTGCGCTCCGGGTACCCGGAGCCGCCCCGAACATGTGTGGGGGCGGCTCGTGACGGTCGCTCAGGGGCCGGGCCGGGGCGGCCCGGACGGCGCGGCTCAGTCCTCCAGGAACGCCACCAGGGCGTTCGCCAGCAGGAACGGGTCGTCGGCGCCGCACAGTTCACGCGCGCTGTGCATCGACAGGATCGCCACGCCGATGTCGACGGTGCGGATGCCGTGCCGGGCCGCGGTGATCGGGCCGATGGTGGTGCCGCACGGCATGGAGTTGTTGGACACGAAGCTCTGGAACGGGACGCCCGCCCGCTCGCAGGCGGCGGTGAACACCGCGCGGCCCGAACCGTCCGTGGCGTAGCGGTTGTTGACGTTGACCTTCAGAATCGGCCCGCCGTTGACCCGCGGGTGGTGCGTCGGGTCGTGCCGCTCGGCGTAGTTGGGGTGGACGGCGTGGCCGGTGTCGGAGGACAGGCAGACGGTGCCGGCGAAGGCGCGCGCCCGGTCCTCGTAGGAGCCGCCGCGTGCGAACACCGAGCGCTCCAGGACCGAGCCGAGCAGCGGGCCGTCCGCGCCGGTGTCCGACTGCGAGCCGTTCTCCTCGTGGTCGAAGGCGGCCAGCACGGGGATGTGGCCGAGCGCGGCGCCCGATGACGCGGCGGCGGCCAGGGCGGCCGTGCCGGCGTGCACGGACAGCAGGTTGTCCATCCGGGGGCCGGCGACCAGTTCACGGTCCCGGCCGAGGTAGGCCGGCGCCTCCACCGGGTGCACCATGAGGTCCCAGCCGGCCACCGAGCCGGCGGCCAGCCCGGCCTCCTCCTCCAGGAAGGCGATCAGGCCGCCGTCGCGCAGGTCGTCGCCGAGTCCCCAGACGGGCTGCAGGTGGCGCTGCTTGTCGAGCTTGAGGCCGTCGCTGTTGACCGCGCGGTCCAAGTGGATGGCGAGCTGCGGCACCCGCAGCAGCGGGCGGTTCACGTCGACGAGGACGGCGCTGCCGTCGCGCAGGGTCAGCCGGCCGGCCAGGCCCAGGTCCCGGTCGAGCCAGGAGTTCAGCAGGGGACCGCCGTAGATCTCCACCGCGACCTGCCGCCAGCCGTGGGCGCCGGTGTCGGGCAGCGGCTTGACCCGCAGGTTCGGCGAGTCGGTGTGGGCGCCGATGATGCGGAAGGGGGTGTGCGGCGCGGCGCCCTCGGGGACGTACCAGGCGACGATCGCGCCGCCGCGCAGCACGTACTTGCCGCCGCTCGTACCGTCCCAGGCGTCCGTCTCGGCGACCTGCCTGAAGCCGGCCTTCTCCAGCCGCTCGGCGGTGTTCGCCACGGCGTGGTACGGCGACGGGCTCGCCGCCAGGAAGGACATCAGGTCGTCGGTGTGGCCGCGGTCGAAGCGGGCTGCTGCGCTCATGGGCTTACCTTAACGACGTGCGTGGGCCCGCCCCCGGAACGGGAGCGGGCCCACGACCGCGGTCGGTGGACGCGGAACGGGCCGTCCGGCGCGCGGCCGGCCCGGGTCCGTCCTAGAAGGCGGCCTCGTCCAGCTCCATCAGGTCGAGCTCGACGCCCTCCGCGATCTTGCGGGCCAGGGTGACGCCCGGCAGCACGTTGGCCGCGAAGAACTTCGCCGCCGCGATCTTGCCGGTGTAGAACGCCTGGTCCTTCGCCGAGGCCGTCTGCAGCTTCTCGGCGGCGACGGCGGCGCCCTTCAGCAGCAGGTAGCCGACCACGACGTCACCGGAGGCGAGCAGCAGGCGGCTGGTGTTCAGGCCCACCTTGTAGATGTTCTTGACGTCCTGCTCGGTGGCCGCGAGGTCGGTCAGCATCAGGCCGACGATGGCCTCCAGCTCGACGGCCGCCTTCGCGAGGTGCTCGCGGGCGCCCGCCAGCTCCTCGCCGCCGGTGCCGAGCGCCAGGAACTTCTTGATGTCCTCGGCGAGCGAGTTCAGCGCGGCGCCCTGGTTGCGGACGATCTTCCGGAAGAAGAAGTCCTGGCCCTGGATCGCGGTCGTGCCCTCGTACAGGGTGTCGATCTTGGCGTCGCGGATGTACTGCTCGATCGGGTACTCCTGCAGGAAGCCGGAGCCGCCGAAGGTCTGCAGCGACTGGGCGAGCTGCTCGTAGCCCTTCTCGGAGCCGTAGCCCTTGACGATCGGCAGGAGCAGGTCGTTGAGCGCGTGCTCGGTCTTGGCGTCCTCGCCGTTCGCCTCCTTGACGGCGATGGCGTCCTGGACCGAGGCCGTGTAGAGGACGAGGGCGCGCATGCCTTCGGCGTACGCCTTCTGCGTCATCAGCGAGCGGCGGACGTCGGGGTGGTGCGTGATGGTGACCTTGGGCGCGGTCTTGTCCATGAAGTTCGCCAGGTCCGGGCCCTGGACGCGCTCCTTGGCGTACTCCAGGGCGTTGAGGTAGCCCGTGGAGAGGGTGGAGATCGCCTTCGTGCCGACCATCATGCGGGCGAACTCGATGATGCGGAACATCTGGCGGATGCCGTCGTGCTTGTCACCGATCAGCCATCCCTTGGCGGGGTGCCGGTCGCCGAAGGTCATCTCGCAGGTGTTGGAGGCCTTCAGGCCCATCTTGTGCTCGACGTTGGTGGCGTAGACGCCGTTGCGCTCGCCCAGCTCGCCGGTCTCGAAGTCGAAGAGGTACTTCGGGACGAGGAAGAGGGACAGGCCCTTGGTGCCGGGGCCGGCGCCCTCGGGGCGGGCGAGCACGTAGTGGAGGATGTTCTCCTCCATGTCGTGCTCACCGGAGGTGATGAAGCGCTTCACGCCCTCGATGTGCCAGGAGCCGTCCTCCTGCTGCACGGCCTTGGTGCGGCCGGCGCCCACGTCGGAGCCCGCGTCGGGCTCGGTGAGCACCATCGTGGAGCCCCAGGTGCGCTCGACGGCGATCTGCGCGATCTTCTTCTGGACGTCGTTGCCCTCGTCGAAGAGGATGCCGGCGAACGCCGGGCCGGAGGAGTACATCCACACGGCCGGGTTCGCGCCGAGGACCAGCTCGGCGTAGGCCCAGATCAGGGACGGCGGGGCAGTGGTGCCGCCGATCTCCTCGGGCAGGCCCAGGCGCCAGTACTCGGACTCCATGAAGGCCTTGTAGCTCTTCTTGAAGGACGCCGGGACCGGCGCGGTGTTCGTCTCCGGGTCGAAGACGGGCGGGTTGCGGTCGGCGTCCGCGAAGGACTCGGCCAGCTCGTTCTCCGCCAGGCGCGTCAGCTCCTCGAGGACGCTCCTGGCGGTGTCCGCGTCCATCTCGCCGAACGGGCCGGTGCCGTACAGCTTGTCGCGTCCGAGTACTTCGAACAGGTTGAACTCGATGTCGCGGAGGTTCGACTTGTAGTGCCCCATGGTGACGGCTCCGTATCGGACTCGGCGAGGCACTGTCTCCTCGCATCTGGTTCACGTACCAACAAGTAGTTCCGATGATGCTACCCGTCGGTAATAAGACGCAAGCCCGATCCGGTCATCTGTGACTGAGTACTCTTCTGCGCATGTACGGATACGGCCAGCCCATGGACGGTGGCGCCGCTCAGCAGAGTTACGTCCCTCCGCAGCAGGGCGGTGCCGGCGGGTACGGACAGCAGCCGCCGCTCTATCCGGAGCCGTCCCCACCCTCACTCGCGGACGCGGTGCGCGCCTTCACCACCGGCCAGATGCCCGCCGAGGACTTCCAGCAGATCTTCGCCACCTCGAAGGTCTACTGCCCGCGCGGCGACACCCCGGGCTTCCTGGCCCTGCACAACACCCAGCAGCCGGTGATCCCGATGTTCACCTCGCTCAAGGAGCTGCGCCGGTACGCGGGCAAGGAGTCCAAGTACTTCGTGATCACCGGCGCCGAGGTGATCGACCTGCTGCCGAGCGGCTACGGCTTCGTCCTGGACATGGAGGGCGAGCACCGGATGGTGTTCGACGCCAAGGCGGTCGAGCAGATGGTCGACTTCGCCATGCGCCGCATGTACGGCTAGACGCCGGCTCCGCCGTTGCGGCGCGGCCGGCGGCCGCGCCCGCACACCGTCGCGAGCCCGGAGGGAATGCCCTCCGGGCTCGTTCTGTTGTGGGGTGGCAGAAAGTTCAACGCTCAACTAAACTGGGCGCACAAGGAGGTACCGACCATGCCTGCAGTGACCGTCGAGAACCCGCTGACCCTGCCCCGCGTGACCGCTCCCGCCGACGCGGTGGCACGGCCCGTGCTCACCGTCACGACCGCCCCGGGCGGTTTCGAGGGCGAGGGCTTCCCGGTGCGCCGGGCGTTCGCCGGGATCAACTACCGGCACCTCGACCCGTTCATCATGATGGACCAGATGGGTGAGGTGGAGTACGCGCCGGGCGAGCCCAAGGGCACCCCCTGGCACCCGCACCGCGGCTTCGAGACCGTCACCTACATCATCGACGGGATCTTCGACCACCAGGACTCCAACGGCGGTGGCGGCACCATCACCAACGGCGACACCCAGTGGATGACCGCGGGCTCGGGCCTGCTGCACATCGAGGCCCCGCCGGAGCAGCTCGTCATGTCCGGCGGCCTCTTCCACGGGCTGCAGCTCTGGGTGAACCTCCCGGCCAAGGACAAGATGATGGCCCCGCGCTACCAGGACATCCGCGGCGGCAGCGTCCAGCTCCTGACGAGCCCGGACGGCGGCGCGCTGCTGCGCGTGATCGCGGGCGAGCTCGACGGCCACGCGGGCCCCGGCATCACCCACACGCCGATCACGATGATCCACGCGACCCTCGCCCCGGGCGCCGAGATCACCCTGCCCTGGCGCGAGGACTTCAACGGCCTCGCCTACGTCATGGCCGGCCGCGGCAGCGTCGGCGCCGAGCGCCGGCCGATCCGCCTCGGCCAGACCGCCGTCTTCGGCGCGGGCGGCTCCCTCACCGTCCGGGCGGACGAGAAGCAGGACTCCAACACCCCGGACCTGGAGGTCGTCCTGCTCGGCGGGCAGCCGATCCGTGAGCCCATGGCCCACTACGGCCCGTTCGTCATGAACACCAAGGACGAGCTGATGCAGGCGTTCGAGGACTTCCAGAAGGGCCGCCTCGGCACGGTCCCGGCCGTCCACGGCATGACCCCGAACGGCCCCCAGGCCTGACCCTGAACGGCCCCCAGGCCTGACCCCGAAGGCCCCCAGGCCTGACCCCGAAGGCCCCGACGGCCTGATCCGCCCGTCCCGTCGCCCGGACCGCGCACCCAGCGGCCCGGGCGGCGGCCGTCCGGGCGCCGGATGCCGCGCCCCTCACCCGGCCGGGCCCGTGCGGCAGGACAGACGGGCCCGGGGCGTGGTCGGCTGGGGCTGTGCCGCTGTTGCCCGAGTCCGTGCGCCGTCTCGCCGCCTGGTGTGCCGTCTTGCTGCTGGTCGCCGGGGTCGGGTGGATCGTGATCCGGCTGTGCGAGGTGCTGCGCACCGCCGTCGTGCCGGTCCTGCTCGCGCTGCTCGGCACGGCGCTGCTCGGGCCGCTGTACCGGCGGCTGCTGCGGGCCAGGGTGCAGCGCTCGCTCGCCGCCGGGCTGACCTGCGTCGCCGTGCTGGCCGTCGTCGGCGGCGCCGTGTACATCGTGGTCGCCGCGCTCGTCGACACCGGTGACCAGATCATCGCCTCCGTACGGCAGGCCGTCAGGGCCCTGACGAAGCACTTCGGGGCCGCCGGCACCGGTCTCGACGACCTGATCGGCAACGCCAGGAAGCTGCTGGGCAAGTACGGCGGGACCGCGGCCTCCAACGTCCTCAGCGGGGTCGGCGTCGTGGGCGAGTACCTGGCGATGGCGCTGCTCGCGCTGCTGCTCGTCTTCTTCTTCCTGCGCGACTCGCACCGCGCGGTGGCCGCCCTGCGGTCCGTGGCGCCGGGCGCCCGCGGCGAGGCGCTGGAGGCGATGGCCCGGCGCGCCTTCGGGGCGGTGCAGGGGTTCATGCGGGGCACCACGGTGATCGCCCTCATCGACGCCGTCTGCATCACCGTCGGCCTGCTGATCCTGCGGGTGCCCGGCGCGATCGGGCTCGGCGCGCTCGTCTTCGTCGGCGCCTACATCCCCTACCTGGGCGCCTTCATCTCCGGGACGGTGGCCGTGCTGGTCGCGCTCGCCGACCGCGGTTTCGTGATCGCACTCTGGGCGCTCGGCGTGGTGCTCGCTGTGCAGGTGCTGGAGGGGCACGTGCTCCAGCCGGTCATCCAGAGCCGGACCGTGCAGATGCATCCCGCGGTGGTGCTGCTGGCCATCACCGCCGGGGCGTCCGTGGCGGGCATCGTCGGCATCCTGCTCTCGGTGCCGCTGACCGCGGCCGCCGTCGGGGTCGTCAGCGAGCTGCGCGAGCGTCACACGGCGGCCGGGCCGTCGGACTCGTAGAGCTCGAACCAGATGCTCTTGCCCTTGCCCCGGGGGTCCACGCCCCACAGGTCCGCGAGCAGTTCGATCAGCATCAGGCCGCGGCCGGAGGAGGCCAGTTCCCCGGGCCGGCGCCGGTGCGGGAGGTCGTCGCCGGAGTCCGTGACCTCCACCCGCAGCCGGCGCCCGCCCGGCTCGCCCGCGACCTCGGCGGACAGCAGCGCGTCGGCGTCGGTGTGCACGAGGACGTTGGTGACCATCTCGGAGACCAGCAGCACCGCGGAGTCCACCTGCTCCGCCGACGCCCAGTCGTGCAGCAGCTCCCGCAGGTGCCGACGGGCCTCGGCGATCCGCTCGGGCTCGTCCTGGGCCACCGGCAGCAGGGTGCGCCGCAGCCGGGACGGCGGAACCGGGACGCCGTCGCGGCCGCCGCCCGCGCCACGGCACAGCAGCAGCAGCGCGATGTCGTCCTCGCGGCGGTCGGCGAGCGGTCCGGTGGTGTGGTGCGAGGACGGCCCGTGCACGCCCTGCACCAGCGCGTCGGCCATCGACTCCAGATCGCCCCGGTGGTCCTCGAGGATCGCGCGGATGCGCCGCCAGCCGCTCTCCATGTCGTGGCCGCCGGTCTCGATCAGGCCGTCGGTGCACAGCATCAGGGTCTCGCCGGGCTCCAGCGGGAACCGGGTGGTCGGGTAGTCGGCGTCCGGGTCGACGCCCAGCGGCACGCCGCCCGCCGTCGGCCGCATCATCACCGTGCCGTCGGCCATCCGGATCGCCGGGTCCGGGTGCCCGGCGCGGGCGATCTCCAGCACGCCGGTGGCCGGGTCGGCCTCGACGTAGAGGCAGGTCGCGAAGCGCAGGTCGGTCATGTGCTCGTCGTGCGTGATGCCGTGCAGGAAGCGGGCGGCGCGGGAGAGCACGGCGTCCGGGCGGTGGCCCTCGGAGGCGTAGGCGCGCAGCGCGATCCGCAGCTGCCCCATCAGGCCGGCCGCGCGGACGTCGTGGCCCTGGACGTCGCCGATGGCCAGCGCGAACCTCCCCGCGGGCAGCGGGATCATGTCGTACCAGTCGCCGCCGACCTGGAGCCCGCCACCGGTCGGGATGTAGCGGGCCGCCACCGTCATCCCGGGGATCTCCGGGCCGAGGGACGGCAGCATGGAGCGCTGCAGGCCCTCGGTCAGCTCCCGCTGGGTGTCGGCTGCGCCGGCCCGGTTCAGGGCCTGGGCCAGCATCCGGGCGACCGTGGTCAGGACCGCGCGCTCGTCGGGGGTGAAGGCCACCGGGTAGGTGAAGGCCGCCATCCATGCGCCCATGGTGCGCCCGGCCGAGGTCAGCGGCAGGAACGCCCAGGAGCGGCGCTCGAAGTGCCGGGCGAGCGGCCAGGTGACGGGGTAGCGGGACCGGTACTGCTCGGGGGAGGAGAGGTAGACGGCCCGGCCGGTGCGGACCACCTCGGCCGCCGGGTAGTCCGCGGTGAGCGGCATGTGCAGGAAGGGGCGGTCCTCGCCGGGCTGCTGCCCGTGGTGGCCGATCACCGTCAGCCGGTCGCCCTCCACGCCGAACACCGCGAGCCCGTCCGGGGTGAACCCGGGCATGGACAGCCCGGCCGCGACCCGCAGCACCTCCGCCGTGGACCGCGCCTCCGCCAGGGCCCGGCCGGCGTCCAGCAGGAACGCCTCCCGTGAGCGCCGCCAGTCGCCGGTCACCGCGTTGCGGGCCGCCGCCGTGCCGGGGGTGGGCTCGGTGACCTCCTGGAGCGTGCCGATCAGCTCGTAGGCCCGCCGGTCCGGGTCGAAGGACGGCTTCGACCGGCTGCGCACGACCCGTACGACCCGGCCCTCCTCGTCGATGATCCGGATGCGCACCTCGGCGAGCGTGCCCTCGTCGACCGCCAGCGGCACCACTCCGGTGATCTCGTTCCAGTCCTCCGGGTGCAGCCGGGCCCGGGTCTCGTTCTCCGTGAGGGTGACCGGCCGCGCGGGCAGCCCGAGCAGCCGCGCCGCCTCCGCGTCGACGGTGACCAGGCCGGCGGCCGTGTCCCAGTGCCACAGCCCGGTCGCGAGGGCGGCGAGGACGTCACCGACGGACGGCAGGGGCTCGCCTGTACGCATTGACCCACTTTAGGAAGATGCGATCGATAACTGCCACCCTGGGCGGACGCGGGGAAAAGGTGGGGAGCCGATCTTGGGGTGCCCGGTACCCTTGATGGGTCCGGGCCCCGTGCCCGGCCCCCGCCGGGGCGGCAGTCCCGGCAGTCATCACCCCACCACGAAGGACGATGAACGACGATGCATCGGTACAGGTCCCACACCTGCGGCCAGCTCCGCGCCTCTGACGTCGGCACCGACGTCCGGCTGAGTGGCTGGCTGCACAACAGGCGCGACCTGGGCGGCATCCTCTTCATCGATCTGCGCGACCACTACGGCATCACGCAGCTCGTGGCCCGTCCCGGCACGCCCTCGTACGAGGCCCTGGACAAGCTCTCCAAGGAGTCCACGGTCCGCGTCGACGGACGCGTCGTCTCCCGCGGCACCGAGAACGTGAACGCCGACCTGCCCACCGGCGAGATCGAGGTCGAGGTCTCCGAGGTCGAGCTGCTCGGCGCGGCCGCCCCGCTGCCGTTCACCATCAACGCCGAGGACGGTGTCAACGAGGAGCGGCGCCTGGAGTACCGCTTCCTCGACCTGCGCCGCGAGCGCATGCACCGCAACATCATGCTGCGCACGGCCGTGATCTCCGCGATCCGGCACAAGATGGCGGCCATGGGCTTCAACGAGATGGCGACGCCGATCCTGTCCGCCACCTCCCCCGAGGGCGCCCGCGACTACGTCGTGCCCTCCCGGGTCCACGCCGGCAAGTTCTACGCGCTGCCGCAGGCCCCCCAGCAGTTCAAGCAGCTGCTGATGATCTCCGGCTTCGACCGCTACTTCCAGATCGCGCCCTGCTTCCGCGACGAGGACGCCCGCGCCGACCGCTCGCCGGGCGAGTTCTACCAGCTCGACGTCGAGATGAGCTTCGTGGAGCAGGAGGACGTCTTCCAGCCGATCGAGAAGCTCATGACGGAGCTGTTCGAGGAGTTCGGCGGCGGCCGCCACGTCACCTCGCCCTTCCCGCGCATCCCGTTCCGCGAGGCGATGCTGAAGTACGGCTCGGACAAGCCGGACCTGCGCGCCAAGCTGGAGCTCGTCGACATCACCGACGTGTTCGAGGGCTCGGAGTTCAAGGCGTTCGCCGGCAAGCACGTGCGCGCGCTGCCGGTGCCGGCGGTCCAGGACCAGCCGCGCAAGTTCTTCGACCAGCTCGGTGACTTCGCCGTCTCGCTGGGCGCGAAGGGCCTGGCGTGGGTGCGCGTCGGCGAGGACGGCGCGCTGTCCGGCCCGATCGCCAAGTTCCTGACCGAGGAGAACGTCGCCGAGCTGACCAAGCGCCTGTCGCTGGCGCCCGGTCACGCCGTCTTCTTCGGGGCCGGCGAGTTCGACGAGGTCTCGAAGGTCATGGGCGCGGTCCGGGTCGAGGCCGCCCGGCGCGCCGGGCACTTCGAGGACAACGTCTTCCGCTTCTGCTGGATCGTCGACTTCCCGATGTACGAGAAGGACGAGGACACGGGCGCGATCGACTTCTCGCACAACCCGTTCTCGATGCCGCAGGGCGGCCTGGAGGCCCTGCAGAACCAGGACCCGCTGGACATCCTCGGCTGGCAGTACGACATCGTCTGCAACGGTGTCGAGCTGTCCTCCGGCGCCATCCGGAACCACGAGCCGGAGATCATGCTCAAGGCGTTCGAGATCGCCGGTTACGACCGCGAGACGGTCGAGGACAAGTTCGCCGGCATGCTCCGCGCCTTCCGCTTCGGCGCCCCGCCGCACGGCGGAATCGCGCCCGGCGTGGACCGGATCGTCATGCTCCTCGCGGACGAGCCCAACATTCGCGAGACGATCTCCTTCCCGCTCAACGGCAACGCCCAGGACCTGATGATGGGCGCGCCGACCGAACTGGACGAGTCCCGCCTGCGCGAGCTGCACCTTTCCATCCGGAAGCCGCAGCCGAAGTAATACGGGCGCCGTTCTCGCGGCGGCCCGCAGGGGCGGCCCCCACCGGGGGGCCGCCCTTTTTCGCTTTTCCGGATTTCCGCCCGGATTCCGTTTCGCGGATCAGAATCCGCAGTACACCCCGCTGCCGTAGTCGCTCAGCAGGTCGTCGCGGATCCAGCCGTACACGCCCGTGCTGTCGTTGCGGACGTACGTCCAGGTGTAGTCGCCCGCGACGGTGTAGCAGTGGTAGTCCAGCCGCTGGGTCGAGTAGGCCACCCCGTTGATCGCACAGCCCGTGCTGGAGCCGCTGCGCTCGTTGGCCCCGTTCGCCGTCTTGTTCCAGGCGCTGCCGTCCTTGTCCGCCACGGTCGTGCCGCAGGAGGCGGCCGCCGAGGCGGGCGTGGTCGCCAGGGCGATCGGCAGGCTCGCGGCAACCGCCACCAGCGTGGGCAGAACGACTGCGAATCGACGCTTCATTGATCCCCCATCGTCGTTGTTCCTGTCGTCTTGCTTTCCCTTTCGTGTCACCCGGGATCGTCCGGGCCCCGAGTGGCACTAGTACGATTCGGTGCCGGACAGGCTGAAGAAATGCTTCCGACAAGGGATGTCCATTTCTGTTCGATGGGCGACCGAAATAGGAACGATGGGGGAATAGGCCATTCCTGCGCTGTGGTGTGACATTCGTACAACCCTGGGCGGGGCCGCCTTTCGGCTCGAAATGTTCGGCCGCCGGACCGCGGATCCGCGGATTCCGCAATTCCCGTTATCCGGGAAGCGGCGGACGAGAATGCTCCGAATCCGCCCCTGATCAGTGCGGGCGTAATCCGGTACCGTGTGGAATCCCAGGCGAAGGAGTCGCGTTGCCCGCTCGCATACTGGTTGCCGAGGACGACGTGAAACAGGCGCAACTCATCCGTATCTACCTGGAACGGGAGGGCCACGAGGTCCAGACCGTGGCCGACGGACGCTCCGCGATCGACCGCGCCCGCGCCTCCCGGCCGGACCTGATCGTCCTCGACGTGATGATGCCGGGCGTCGACGGGCTCGACGTCTGCCGCATCCTGCGCGTGGACTCCCGGGTGCCGATCCTGCTGCTGACCGCCCGCAGCACCGAGGAGGACCTGCTGCTCGGCCTCGACCTCGGGGCCGACGACTACCTGACCAAGCCGTACAGCCCCCGCGAACTCACCGCCCGGGTACGGGCGCTGCTGCGCCGGGCGCGGGCCGCCGAGGACGGCCGGCCGCCCCTGCTCCGGGCCGGCGGCCTGGAGGTCGACACCGCGCGCTTCGAGGTGCGGGTGGCCGGTGAGCCGGTGCCGCTCACCGGCAAGGAGTTCGCGATCCTGGCCGTGCTCGCGGCCGAGCCGGGACGGGTCTTCACCCGCGCGCAGATCATCGACCGGGTCTTCGGGTTCGACCAGAACGTGCTGGAGCGCACCGTGGACGCGCACGTGATGAACCTGCGGCGGAAGCTGGAGCGCGGCCACGACGGCGGCCGGTACGTGGAGACCGTGTACGGGCGGGGATACCGCCTGGCGGCGCGGCCGCCCGGGGCGCCGGCGCCGGACGGCGGGACGCGGTGAGTTTCCGGCTGCGGGTGCTGGCCCTGCTGGCGCTCATCGCCCTGACCGCCACCGGGGCCACCGCCTGGCTGACGCTGCGTCAGGCGACCAGCCAGGCCCGGGACTCGGTCACCGCCGGGCGCCAGGACGTCGCGCGGATCACCAGTGCCCTCCAGACGTACGGCCTCGAACACGGCACCTGGGACGGCGTGGCCCCCACCGTGCGGAGACTCGCGGCGGACACCGGCCAGCGGATCCGGGTCAGCACCGAGACGGACGTCCTGCTCGCCGACTCCGACGCCCTGGCGGGCCGCACCCCCCGCCCGGCCGGCGGCCAGCCGCCCGTCCTCGTCGACCCCCGGCCCCGGCTGCGGCTGCCGGAGACCTCCGTGCCGCTCGCCTCGGTCAAGCGGACGGTCACCGCGATCGCCGACTACCGGTCCGCCGTCACCTACGCCGCCTGTCTGACCCGGGCCGGCGCGCGGATCACCGCCCGGACCGGCCGGACCGGCATCCCGCGGATCACCGCCGACGGGGACCGGGCCCAGTGCGTCCGGCCCGATCCCGGGGCCGACACCCGGGCGGGCGAGGACCACGCGGCCGTCTCCCGGTGCTCCGGTGAACAGCGCCTCACCGCCTGCCTGCAGCGGGTCTTCAACGAACGGACGGCCGCCCTCGCCCCGCCGCGCCTCCAGGTGGGACTCGGCTTCCGCGGCGAGGCGCCGGCCGGCCTGGCCGCCGCGCCGACCGTGGCGGTCGCCTCCGGCGTCGCCCTGGTCGCGGTGCTCGGCGCGCTGCTGCTCAGCCGGGCGGTGCTGCGCCCGGTACGGGCCCTGACCTCGGCCGCCCGGGACCTCGGCGAGGGCGAGCTGGAGAGGCGGGTGCCGGTCTCGGGGCGGGACGAGATGGCCGAACTGGGCCGGGCGTTCAACCGCATGGCCCGCTCGCTGCAGGCCGCCGAGGAGCGCCAGCGCAGGCTCACCGCCGACATCGCCCATGAACTGCGCACCCCGCTCGCCAATCTGCGCGGCTACCTGGAGGCGCTGCGCGACGGTGTGGTCGAACCGACGCCCGAACTGCTGGACTCCCTGCACGAGGAGGCGATGCTCCAGCAGCGGATCGTCGACGACCTCCAGGACCTGGCGCTGGCCGAGGCGGGCGCGCTCACCTACCACCGGGCCGTCGTGGACCTCGGCGAGCTGCTGGAGACCAGCCGCACCGCTCACCTCGCCCAGGCGGAGACCGCGGGCGTGACGCTGCGGACGGAGGCGCCCCGGCCGGTACGGGTGCACGCCGACGCCGACCGGCTGCGGCAGGTGGTCGGCAACCTGGTCGGCAACGCGCTGCGGGCCACCGCGCCCGGCGGCACGGTGACCCTGAGCGCCGAGCGCCTCGACGGCACGGCGGTGCTCCGCGTAAGGGACACGGGCACGGGGATCCCCGCGGAGCAACTGCCCCACCTCTTCGACCGCTTCTGGCGCGCGGACGCCGCACGCGGCCGGACCACGGGAGGCAGCGGCCTCGGCCTCGCCATCGCCCGCCAGATCGTCACGGACCACGACGGCACGATCGAGGCCACGAGCCGACCGGGCACGGGCACCACGTTCACGGTGACGCTCGACGCGGTGGAGTGAGGAGCGCGGCACGGCCGACGGAGGCGGGGCGCCGGGGGTGTCGAGGGCGAGGGGGCCGGGCGGCCGCTCAGGGGGAGGGCCGGCGGCCGGGCGTCGTACGGACGGCCGCCGGTCGTGGGGCTCACGGTGCCGCCAGGGCCTCCGTCGGGGTCAGGCGGCCCGCACGGACCGCCGGGTACAGGCCGGCCAGCGCTCCGATGAGGAGGGTGACGGCCACCCCCGCCGCCGTCGCCCAGACCGGGACCTGCGTCGGCCAGCCCCGTACGGACGCGAAGACCGCGGTGATCGCCGTGCCCAGCACCGTGCCGCCCAGGCCGCCCAGCGCGGACAGCAGCAGCGACTCCGAGACGAACTGGCCCCTGATCTGCCCGCTGGTGGCGCCCAGCGCGCGGCGCAGCCCGATCTCCGGGCGGCGTTCCAGGACCGAGATCACCATGGTGTTGCCCACCCCGACGCCGCCCACCAGCAGGGCCACCGAACCGAGGCCGAGCAGCAGCCCGGTCAGCGTCGACTCGGTGGCCTCCCGGGCGGCCAGCGCGTCGGACGGCCGGGAGACCAGCACGGCGTTCGGCTTCTCCGGGTTCGCGGTGGCCGCGAGCACCGCCCGCACCTGGCCCACCCGGTCGTCGCGGGCCCGTACGTACACCGTCGACGGATGGCCGTCGAAGCCCAGGTACGTCCGGGCCGCCTGCCAGCCGACCAGCGCCGAGCCGTCGATCTCCGGTGCGAGCGGCACCGGCTCCAGCACACCCACCAGGGAGAACCACTTGCCGCCGAGCCACAGGCGGGTGCCCGGGGTGTAGACGTCGAGCCGGCGGGCGGCCTGCGCGCCCAGCACCACCGCCGGGTACTCCTGGGTCGCCTCGGTCAGCCAGCGCCCGATGCGCACCTCGCCGCCGACCGCGGGCAGCAGCCCGGCCCCGGCCGCGGCCACCTCCACGCTGCCGGTGCGCCCCACCGGTATGTGCTCGTTGCGGTAGACCGCCGCGTCCCTGACCTCACCGGTCGCCGCGACCTTGTCCACCGGCCCGATCCGGCGGATCATCGGCACCGCCTCCTGGGGCAGCCGGGTCGCCGTGCCGTCCGGGGTCCGCCCTGGAGCGACCCGCAGCATGTTGGTGCCCAGCGCGTCCAGCCGGCGGTCCACCTCCGCCCGGCTGGAGGACGAGATGCCGACCACGGCGACCATCGCGGCCACCCCGATCGCGATCCCCAGCGCGGAGAGGAAGACGCGCAGCGGCCGGGTGCGCAGCCCGGTGCCGCCGAGCCGCAGGAAGTCGGCGGGCCGCAGCCGGGCCGGCCGGAGCGTCCCCCCGCTCGCGACGCCCGGCCTCACCGGCGCTCCCCCGTGCCCGCCGGGGACGTGCGCGGGCCGCTGCCGCTGTCGGCCACGACGCGGCCGTCGCGCATCTCCACCCTGCGGTCGAACACCTCGGCCATCTCCCGGTCGTGCGTGATGACGACGACCGTGGTGCCGGCCGCGTGCAGCTCCCGCAGCAGAGCCAGCACCGCCGCCCCGGAGGCCGAGTCGAGGTTGCCGGTCGGCTCGTCGGCCAGCAGCAGCGCCGGTTCGCCGATCACCGCGCGGGCCACCGCGGCCCGCTGCCGCTCGCCGCCGGAGAGCTGGTGCGGGAGGTGGCCGAGCCGGTGGTCGAGCCCGACGCGGGCCAGCGCCCGCGCGGCCCGGCGTCTGCGCTCGCGCAGCGGCACCCCGGTGTAGAGCAGGCCGTCCGCGACCGTGTCGAGCACGGGCACCCCGACCGCGAGGTGGAACTGCTGGAACACGAACCCGACGCGCTGTGCGCGCAGCGCGGACAGCTCACGGTCGGAGAGGCCGGCGACCTCGTAGCCGTCGATGACGATGCGCCCGGCGGACGGCCGGTCGAGGGTGCCCATCAGGTGCAGCACGGTCGACTTGCCCGAGCCGGACGGGCCCACCACACAGGCCAGTTCGCCGTACCGGATGCTCAGGTCGACGTCCGCCACGGCCCGGACGCCCCCGGCGTACGTCTTGGAGACGCCCGCGAACTCGACCACGGGGGCGACGGGAGCCGCGTACTCGACGTCCTGCTGGGTCACTTGGGGATCCTCACCTTCATGCCCTCGCGCACGCCGGGGCCGCTGACCTCCACCCTGCCCCCGGCGAACAGCCCCGTCCGCACCGGGACGAAACGTCCCGGGCCGCCGGCGTCCCCGCCGCCCCGGGGGCCGTCACCGGCGAGTTCGAGGCCGTAGCCGCCCTCGGCGAGCGCGGTCAGCGCGGCGACCGGCACGGTGAGGACGTCCTTGCGCTGCTTGCGCGTGTAGCGGACGGTCACCGGTCCGCTCTGCAGCCGGCCCAGGGAGTCCTGGTCGTCGAAGGTGATCACGACCGAGACCGTCGCGGACCTGCCGCCCGCACCACCGCCGGACCCGCCGTCCGTGCCGCCGCCGTCGCCCGCGCCGCCGTCGCCCGCGCCGGTGCCGTCACCGCCCCCGCCGGACGCCGACGAGGCGTCCGAGCCCAGGCTGGCGACGGTCCCCCTGACCGAGCGGCCGTCGGGCAGGTCCACGGTGACCCCGCTGCCGCGCCGCGCCCAGTCGGTGTCGGCGGCCGGAGCGGCGACCGTCACCATGCGGGCGGTGCTGGTGTAGCTGACCTGGCCGACGGCGGCCTCGTCGCCGACGCGGGCGCCGATGCCCGCGACCCGGACCGGACCGGGCGCGTACACGACGTCGCCGGCGCCGACCCGGCCCGTCTGCGGCAGCCCGAGGTCCTTCTGCCAGCGCTTGACGGCGTTCGCGGTCAGTTCGGTGTACGACTCGTCGACGGTGAAGCCCGAGTAGCCGAGGGCGCTGAGATTGCTCTCGAACTGCTTGACGTCCATGCCGTGCAGGGGCGCCGCGGCGTCCGCGGCCGGGCGGGTGACCGAGGCGGCCGGGGCGGACGGAGCTTTCCCGGCCGGGGACTTGCCGCCCGCCGATCCGCCGTCGCCGGTGCCGGTGCCGGTGCCCGCGTCCGTGGCGGCGCCCGCGCCCGCACCCGTGCCCGTGGCGCTGGAGCGCTCCGGCTCGACGACGCCCAGGTCGCGGTACATCGGCAGGCTGCCGTACAGCAGCACCACGGGACGGTCGTCGGCCCGCATCACCGCCTGACCGCGCCGCAGGGTCGTGCCGGTGGACGGCAGCCAGGTCACCGTGCCCTTCGCCCTGACCGGGAAGGGGACCTGGGGGCCGTGGCCGAGCTGTCCGTCGATCTCGGTCTGGTCGGTGAGGGTCGCCCGGGTGACGTGGACGACCTCGCTGCTGCGGTTCGGGGCCCCGCCACCGTGGTCCGGGCCGTCGCCGCCGCCGAGGCCGAGGGCGCCGGCCACGCTGACGCCGGTCACGACGAGGAAGCCGGCCACGACGAGAGCGAGCCTGTTGCGCCGGCGGGCGACGGCCCGGTCCCGGCCCGCGTCCTCGGGGTCCCCGGGACCCGCCGCGCCCGCCACCGGATCACGGGGACCGTCCTTCATCACGTCCACGGCACCGGCCCGTCAGCCCTGGGCCGAGGGCGCGTCGGTCGGCACACCGATGACGGAGGCGCACTGGCGCGCCGCCCGCTTGGCGCCCGCGGACGTGGAGTCCCAGGTGACGTCGCGGAAGTGGCCGCCGGAGTCGGTGTCAGGGAAGTCGGCGGCGCCGTGCTCCTGCATGCACTTGGCGTACTTCTGGTTCTTGCGGATCTCCGCCTTGGACAGCTCGGGCTGCTGGGCCTTCTCGACGCTGTCCGGGACGGGCACGCTGAGGTCCGCGCACTTCTCCTGCGCCTTGAGGGCCTTGGGGTCGCGCTTCCACTTGGACTGGTCGCCGAGGTCCACCTTGCCCTGGGCGTCGGGGTCGGGCGCGTCGAGTCCGGCGCCGCGCAGGCACTCGACCCACTTGCGCTGGGCGTCGACGTACCCGGTCAGCTCGCTCGACGCGTTCTTGGAGGCGCCCTCGCCCGCCTTGCCGCCGCCGGCCGAGGCGACCTCGCCGCCGCTGTCGCCGTCACCGCCGCAGCCGGCGACGCCCACCACGGCCGCCACCGCCACCCCGACCAGCCAGGTCCGCGCCCCGAACCGCCGCCGCGCACTCATCACCCCGTGCCCCCTTCACGCCGTCGCCGCCCGGCCTGTTCCGGCCGGGCGGCGACGAATGTAGATCGGGGGTGATGAAGGACCTATGAAGAAGCCGTCAAGAACTGTTCCGGCAGGGGCTTTCCCGGGAGCTCTTCCGGCGCCCTCGGTGCCTGACCAGGCACCGAGGGCGCCTGGTCAGGCACCGGTGTCCGGACCGGGTTCCGCCTCCGCCTCCGGGTCCGTGTCCGGGTCCGGCTCGGAATCGGGCTCGGTGTCCGGGGACGCGCCGTCCTCCATCAGCCGTTCGGCGATGTCGTCGGACCAGTGCTGGGCCCAGGCGCGCAGGGCGAGCACCTGGGGCTCGTCCAGGCCGTAACGGCGGAAGTCGGAGTCGGCGTAGAAGTCCGTGCCGGTGAGCCGGGACTGCAGGGTGGTCAGGTCGAAGGGGTCGTGGGCGTGGCGGCGGCCCAGTTCCTCCAGGCGGGGCAGGGAGAACCGGGCGGCGGCGGCCCGCGCGTCCACGAGATCCACGGCCGCACCCCGGTCGTACAGCGCGCGGATCTTCGTGCCGACGGCGTCCTCCAGGGACAGGGCGGGCCCGTACCCGGTCAGCTCGGGCGGCTGCCAGAAGGCCTCCTTGTGCAGCGCGAGCACGAGGGGCTCCCCGCTCGGCGGGTCGGTGACGGTGAGCTGTGCGGTGCGCGCGGTGACGGCCCCGACCCGCACCCGGCGCCCACGCGCCTCCAGGGCGGAATCGACGGCGGCCACGATGTGCTCCATAACCTTGGGGCTCTCGGTGGCGAAGTCGACGTTGCCGTGCGGACGGCACACCAGCCCGTGCGCCTGCAGGGCATAACCGCCGGCGATCACCAGCGCATACGGGCTGCCTGCGCCGAGAACGTCCGCGAGAAGCCGCCGCTGGGGCTCGGAAGGGGTCACGGCATCCGTACTCTGCCAGAAGCCGGGCAGAACGCGTGGACGCCCCGCCCGGAGGACGGCGCCGTGCGGTCAGGCTCCGCCATGGTCCACGGTGGCCTCCGGGTCCTCGGCGAAGAGGTCGTCGACGCTCTCCACGTGAGGCGTTCGGTCCAGCCAGTGGTTCAGAAGATCGAGGTCGGTGCAGCTGGCGATGCGGTCCCGGGCCTCCTCGGGTACGGAGATGCCGCGTGCTTCGAGGAAGCGAAGAATGGCTTTCGCTTCGCCCCTGGCTTCGCCCTCGAGGAAGGTCTCCTCCAGCAGGGTGCCCCGGCCGGGGAAGAAGTTGGTGAAACCCATCAGCTTTCTCCATGTCTGTCGGGCCGGAGTGTCTCCAAGGCCGATCTCCAGTAGGCCGCTGAAGTACACAGCCGTCAGCGGGTCTGTCTCCCGTAGGGCGCCGAACAGGGCCTCCAGTATGGCTGTGGCCTTCGGGTTCTTGCTATGCGTGATGGCGGAGAACGTCGCCATCGCCAGGTTTCGGGCGGCCGTGCGCCGGTCGGTGATCATCGGTACGTTGTCCGGGCTCAGAACCAGCGGATGGGTGCTGTGAGTGGTCCAGCCCCGCACCTCGCAGGTGAACGGGCCGCTCGCCCACCCCGCCGTGCTCCGGTCGGTGCAGGTGACGAGGAGCAATACCGGAAGGCAAAACTTCTCTTGGAGGTATGCCACGTAGTACGACCAGCTCGTCGCCTTGCGGTTGTCGCGCCGGCCCTGCGTCTCGACGGCGAGGAGGAAGGCGTCCCCGTCGGACGGTTCGACGCGCAGGACGGTGTCCACGCGTCTCTCCAGAGGCTGGATCTCCGTCACGTCGGCGCTGAGCACCGAAACCGACGCCTTGGCGGACATCGGGACTCCGAGGAGGTCGAAGACGGGGGCGAGGAGTTCCGGTCTGTCCTGGAAGATCCGGTGTGACGCCTCGTGGGTGGATGTGACCATGCGGCCAACGTAGGCAGGTCAAGGGGCCCCGATGTTGCGCTATGAGGATGGTTCACCCGTTCGGGTAAGGAAGGAACGTTCACGTCTCCTTGTCCGGGGTCCGGGAACACGCGGAGGCCCGGAAACGAGATGTTTCCGGGCCTCTGCCGATGTGCGGATGGGTTACGCCGGCCGCCGGGAGAGGAGTGCCTCCCCGGTGACCGTCACGGTCAGCCCTCTTCGCCGCCGAAGCGCTCCTTGTAGTTCGCCAGGTCCTCGTCCGTGAGCTTGGCGAAGAGGACCGGCGGGACGGTGAAGGGGGTGCCGGCGGGGACGGCGCGGAGGGACTTCGCCTCGGCCGCCGTCACCCACGTCGCCGTGTCGTTCTCGAGGGAGAACGCCTCGCGCATCGCCTTCACCGTCGTCGGGATGAAGGGCTCGGAGACCACCGCGTACAGGTGGATCAGGTTCATCGCCGTGCGCAGGGTGAGGGCCGCGCCGTCCTTGTTCGTCTTGATCTCCAGCCAGGGGGCCTTCTCCTCGAGGTAGGAGTTGCCCGCCGACCACAGGGCGCGCAGGGCGGCCGCGGCCTTGCGGAACTGGAGCGCCTCCATCTGCACCTCGTACTCCGCCAGGAGGCGTGCGATCTCCTCGCCGAGCTTCGCCTCGGCCTCGCCGGGCTCGCCGCCCGCGGGCACGTCGTCGCCGAAGCGCTTGCGGGAGAAGGACAGGACCCGGTTGACGAAGTTGCCGAGGGTGTCGGCGAGGTCCTTGTTGACCGTGGCGGTGAAGTGCTCCCAGGTGAAGGACGAGTCGTCCGACTCGGGGGCGTTGGCGATCAGGAAGTAGCGCCAGTAGTCGGCGGGCAGGATGTCCAGCGCCTGGTCGGTGAAGACGCCCCGCTTCTGCGAGGTGGAGAACTTGCCGCCGTAGTACGTGAGCCAGTTGAAGGCCTTGACGTAGTCGACCTTCTTCCACGGCTCACGCACGCCCAGCTCGGTGGCCGGGAACATCACGGTGTGGAAGGGGACGTTGTCCTTGGCCATGAACTCGGTGTAGCGGACCTCGGTGTCCACGTCGTACCACCACGACTTCCAGTCCCGGTTCTCCGGGTCCTGGTCCGCCCACTCCTTCGTCGCGCCGATGTACTCGATCGGGGCGTCGAACCAGACGTAGAAGACCTTGCCCTCGGCCGCCAGCTCCGGCCAGGTGTCGGCGGGCACGGGGACACCCCAGTCCAGGTCACGGGTGATCGCGCGGTCGTGCAGGCCCTCGTTCAGCCACTTGCGGGCGATGGAGGAGGCGAGCTGCGGCCAGTCGTCCTCGTGCCGCGCAACCCACTCCTCGACCTCGTGCTGCAGCTTCGACTGCAGCAGGAAGAGGTGCTTGGTCTCGCGGACCTCCAGGTCGGTGGAGCCGGAGATCGCCGAACGCGGGTTGATCAGGTCGGTCGGGTCCAGGACACGCGTGCAGTTCTCGCACTGGTCGCCGCGGGCCTTGTCGTAGCCGCAGTGAGGGCAGGTGCCCTCGACATAGCGGTCCGGGAGGAAGCGGCCGTCGGCGGGGCTGTACACCTGGCGGATGGCGCGCTCTTCGATGAAGCCGTTCTCGTTGAGCTTGCGTGCGAAGTGCTGGGTGATGTCCCGGTTCTCCGCGGAGGAGCTGCGGCCGAAGTAGTCGAAGGCCAGCGCGAAACCGTCGTACACCGCCTTCTGCGCGTCGTGCGCCTGGGCGCAGAACGCGTCCACCGCGAGGCCCTGCTCCTTCGCGGCCAGCTCGGCGGGGGTGCCGTGCTCGTCCGTGGCGCAGATGTACAGGACGTCGTGGCCGCGCTGGCGAAGGTACCGGGAGTACACGTCCGCCGGGAGCATGGACCCCACCATGTTGCCCAGGTGCTTGATCCCGTTGATATACGGAAGGGCGCTGGTGATGAGGTGTCGAGCCATCGGGGGCTGCTCCCAGGTCGGGTTGTTTTGCGAACCTTGAAATCGTAGCCGACATGTGTATGCCGCCCGCCTCCCGTTTTGCGGGGTGAGAAGCGGGCGGCATCCGTCGTGCCGGCGCGTTGTGCTTTGCTACCGGGTGTTACGGGCGCCAGGCCGCCAGCAGGCCCTCGTAGAGCTCGGTGTCCGTGAGCTCGCGGGGGGTGGGGCCGGCGTGGAAGAAGGACGTGTTGTCGGTCTTCAGTTTGCGCAGGTAGTCGAAGGCCTTGTTGTCGTGCTCGCCGAAGGCGACGAAGGAGAAGAAGACGCCGGGGTGCTTCTTCGCGGCCTCGGTGAGGGACTGGGTCGCGGGGGTCTTGGCGTCGGGGGCGCCGTCCGTCTGGAAGACCACCAGGACGGGGGTACCGGCTTCGTTGTTCTTCTCGTGGTGGGCGAGTACGGCTTCCACGGCGGCGTGGTAGCTGGTACGGCCCATGCGGCCGAGGCTCGCGTGGATGTCGTCGATCTTCGTCTCGTGGCCCTCGGCGAGGGTGAGGTCGGTGGTGCCGTCGATCTCGGTGGAGAAGAGGACGACGTGGACCGTGGCCTCGGGGTCGAGGTGCGCGGCGAGGGCGAGGGTCTGGTCGGCGAGGGCCTGGGCGGAGCCGTCCTTGTAGTACGGGCGCATGCTCGCGGAGCGGTCGAGGACGAGGTAGAGCTTCGCTCGGGTGCCGGTGAGGTTGTGCTTTTCGAGGGTGGTGGTGGCTGCGTTGTAGGCGGTGGTGAGGGAGGGGGTGCGGGAGTTGATTTTGGTGAGGGGGGTTGCGGGTTCGGGTGCCGGGGTTGATTCGGCGGGGGGTGCCGGAGTTGTTTCGGCGGAGGGTGCCTGCGGCTCGGTCGCCTCGGCTTCGCCTTCGGCGGGATCGTTCCCACCCGCACCACCCGTGCGGCTCTCGTTGTCGGGTGCGGGTGACGCCTGTGGGGTGTCCTCGCCGTCGGCGGCTTGCGGCTCGGGGGTGGAGGCCTTCGGCTCCGCCTCGGCCTGCGTCGGCGTCGATGCGGGGAGCTCCGGCTCCGTGGCCGCCTTGGCCGGTTCCGAGACGGACTGCGGGGTCGGCTCGGGCTCTGCCACGGGCTCTGGCGTCGTCTCGGGGGCCGGCTTGGCCTCGGCCTTCGCCTCGGGCTCGGGCTTCACCTCCGGCTCGGCCTTCGATTCAGCTTTTGCCTCGGGCTCCGGCTTGGCTTCGGGCTTCGCCTCGGGCTCGGGCTCCGGCTCAGCCTCGGGCTCGGGCTCGGGCTTCGCCTCGGCTTCGGTCTCGGCCTTAACCTCCGGCTCCGGCTCCGGCTCCGGCTCGGCCTCAGCCTTCGCTTCCGCCGCCGGGTCTGCGTCAGTCGCCTCGTTCGGCTTCGCCTCGCTCGCGTCCGCCTCGGGCTCGGCCTCGGCCTTCGGCTCCGCCTCGGCTTCGCTCGGCTCTGCCTCTGCTGCCTCAGGCGTGGCCTCCGCCTCAGGCTCGGCCTTGGCCTTGGCCTTCGGTTCCGCCTTGGCTTCGTCCGGCTCGGTCTCTGCCGCTGCTGCCTCCGGCGTGGCCTCCGCCTCAGGCTCGGCCTCTGCCTCTGCCTCGGCCTCTGCCTCTGCCTCGGCCTCTGCCTCCGGCGTGGCCTCGGTCTTCGGCTCGGCCTCGGCTGTCGGGTTGGGCTTGGGTTCGGTCGGGGCGGGGTCGGTGGCCGGCTGAGGTGTCGGCTCCGGCTCGGTCGTCGCTTCCGCCTTCGCTGCCGTCTCGGCCTGGGCCGCTGCCTCGGTGGCCTCGGCTGCTGCCTCTGTCGGCTCCGGCTCGGGGGCCGGTTCCGGGGTGAGGTCGAGGACGAGTTCGGGTTCCGGGGCGCGGTCGGTGGCCTGGTGGGGGACCGTGATGTTGTCGAAGGCGGCCGAGACCAGTTCGTGCTCGTCGGGGGACGAGGTGCGGGGCTCGGGGACCTGGGCGGTAGGGGCCGGGTCGGTGGTGGTCGTCGGCTCCGGTTCCTGCGACGGACGTCGGTCCGCACCCTCTGCTTCGGCGGTGCGCGCCTTGCGCCCCCGGCCGAATGCGTTCCGCAGGAGAGTGAGAATGCCCATGTGCGCAACCCTTTGCGTGAGTTGGTACCCGTTAATCCCTGGCCAGGACGGACACGTAAGGTT
The DNA here is from genome assembly GCF_007176755.1 of Streptomyces sp. 1-11. GTDB lineage: Bacteria > Actinomycetota > Actinomycetes > Streptomycetales > Streptomycetaceae > Streptomyces. The sequence continues at coordinate 312,481 of NZ_BJTV01000003.1, read as the reverse complement.
AGCGGCCCGAGGTTGCTTTTCGGTCCCTGCGACAGCCGGGGGCGGCGTCGGCCGGGGTGACGGTCACCCGGTGGGGCCTGTGGGCGCCGCGTCCAGCCGGGCCAGGAACCGTCCCAGCACCTCGTTGAACTCCTCGGGCCGCTCCAGGTTCGGCATGTGGGCAGCGCCCTCGGACACGTGCAGGGTGGAGTCGGGCAGCAGCGCGTGCATGGCCCGCGCGTCGGCGACCGGGGTGAAGGTGTCGTCGGCGCCCACCACGACCAGTGCCGGAACGGTGACGCGGGTCAGCAGCGGGCGGTAGTCGGGGCGTTCGGCGCGGCCGCGCAGGGAGGCCGCGGCGCCCTCCGGGGAGGTGGCCGTCATCATGCCGTGCACATGGGCCTTGACCTGGGGGTCGGCGTAGGGGGCGACCATCTTCTCCAGGACCTCGTCGGCGTAGCCGCGCATGCCCTCGGCGAGCAGCCGGCCGGCCAGGGCGGTGCGGGCCCGCCTGCCCTCTGGTGTCTCGGGGTCGGGGAAGGTGTCCGCGAGGACCAGGCCCCGTACGCGGTCGCCGAGGCGGGCGCAGCACTCCATGGCGATCTGGCCGCCCATCGACAGCCCGGCCAGGACGAAGGCGTCCACCTCCAGGAAGCCGAGCAGTTCCTCGATGTCTCGGGCGTGGCGGGAGAGCGGGACGGTGCCGGGGGTCACCGGGGAGGCGCCGTAGCCGCGCAGGTCGGGGGCGATCACCCGGCGCCCGTCTGCGAACGAGGCCAGTTGCGGAGCCCACATCGTGCGGTCGAAGGGGTGGCCGTGGACGAGCACGAGCGGGGTGCGGGCGGAGGTTCCGAGGTTTTTGTCATCGTATGCGAGGAAGGGGGGCATGTGATCGACCCTAGGGTTCCCCGTCTTCTCGGTGCAATAAAATCTTTGCCCTCGGTGCAATCCAAGGCGACTGCCGACAGGGGGACTTGTGGAGGACTGCCGGCGCATCGCCGACCGGATCACCGCCGACATCGGCTCCGGGCGGCTCCGGCCGGGACAACGGCTGCCGCCGCAGCGGGCGTTCGCCAGGCGGCACGGGATCGCCGCCTCGACGGCGGGCCGGGTGTACGCCGAACTCGTGCGCCGGGGGCTGGTGGTGGGCGAGGTCGGGCGCGGCACGTTCGTGCGGGCCGCCGAGCCGGACGGGCAGCCGGGCCGGTCGCTGACCGAGGCGTCCGCGGCCACGCCCGTGAACCTGGAGCTGAACTACCCGTCGGCGCCCGGCCAGTCGGAGCTGCTGGCCCCCGCGCTCGCGTCGCTGCTGCGGCCGGACGCGCTGACCGGGGCGCTGCGGCCCGCCGCGGCCGCCGGCACCGAGGCCGCCCGGGAGGCGGTCGGCGCGCTGCTGGCCACGGACGGCTGGCGGCCCGACCCGGCGGGGCTGCTCTTCACCGGCAACGCCCGCCAGGCCATCGCCGCCACCCTCGCCTCCCTGGTCCGGCCGGGCGGCCGGGTCGGTGTGGAGCCGCTGACGTATCCGCTGGTCAAGGAGATCGCGGGCCGGCTCGGCTGCGTCCTCGTCCCGCTCGCGGCCGACGACGGCGGACCGCTCGCCGAGTCGGTCGCGGCGGCCCACCGCACCGCCCCGCTGTCCGCCCTCTACCTCCAGCCGACCCTGCACAACCCGACCTCGCTGACCATGGACGCCGAGCGCCGGGCCCGGCTGGCCGACGTCGTCCACAGCCTGGGGATACCGGTCGTGGAGGACCGGATCTGGTCCTTCCTGCGACCGGCCGGACCGCCGCCGCTGGCCGCCCTGGCCCCGGACCTCGTGCACCTGGTCGACGGGCTGTCCAAGCGGGTCGCGCCAGGGCTCACGGCGGGGTTCGCCGCGGTGCCGGCCGGGCGGGCGGAGGCGGTGGCGCGCGCGATCAGGTCCGGCGGCTGGAGCGCGGGTTCCTTCGCGCTGGAGGCGGCCGTACGGTGGATCGGCGACGGGACCGTGGCGCGGCTGGTCGACGCCAAGCGGCGGGACGCCGCCCGCAGGCAGCGGCTGGTCGCCGAGGAGCTGGCCGGCTTCGCCGTACGGTCCGACCCGGCCGCCTACTTCGCCTGGTGGCGGCTGCCCGCGCCCTGGCGGGCGGACACCTTCACCGCGGCGGCCCGGGCGCACGGGATCGCGGTGACCCCGGGCACGGCCTTCCGGGTGGACCCGAGCCGTACGCCGGACGCGGTCAGACTCGGGCTCGGCTCGGCTCCGGAGCATCGGCTGGCGTGGGCGCTGCGGACCCTCGCCGGCGTCGCGCGGGACGGGACGACCGCAGCCGGCGGGTGAGCAGAGCGGCGAGGGCGACCGCGAGGCCGAGGCCGATCAGCAGCCAGGAGGCCGTGCGCAGGGTGCCGGTCAGGGCGTCGTAGACCGCTCCCGCGGCCGGGCGGGACACGCCGTCGGCCAGGCCGTCGAGGGTGAGGCCGCGGCCGACGACGAGGGCGAGGGCGAGCAGCCCGCCGCCCAGGGCCGTGCCCAGCGCGGTCGCCACGATCGCGCGCCGGCGGTGGACCGCCAGGGCGATTCCGGCGACCGCGAAGACGACGGCCGCGACCGGGCACCAGAAACCGGCGACTTCGAGCACGTGGAATCCTTTCCGCAGCGGGGCCACCTCGTGCGCCTCGAGCACCGGCACCACGGTGTGCTCGACCGGGATGCGCTCGGCGAGTGTGATGTGGTCGTCGGCGAGCTGCTGCTTGACCTGGGCGGTGACGGGGGCGAGGTCGACGGTGACGGGGCCGGCGTCCGCCGCGCCGGATCCCGCGTCCTCGCGCAGGGCGCGCAGGACGGCGTCGTGGGTGACCCGGTTGCCGGTGTCCCAGGCGATCCGGAAGGCCCGGGTCTGGGTGAAGGAGCGCACCGCGTCGTGCACGAACGGGGTGACCGAGCCCTCCAGCGGGCGCACGTGCATCCGCTGGTCCACCTCGCGCAGGATGCCGTCCCCGACGGTGTCCGCGACGGCTTCCCGCACGTCGGGGTCGGCGGCGAGCGGGGCCATCGCGGTGACGTACCGGCCCGTGTCGGCTAGTCCGTACGCCGCCCAGGCCGCCAGCGCGCCGAACGGCACGAGGAGGCAGGACACGGCGATCAGGGCGGCCGACAGGGCGCTCCTGAGGCGTGGGGGCACCCTTCAAGGCAAGAGCCGCGTGCCCGGGCGCGCGAGCGGGACGACTGCATTCGGGGGACGGAGTCCACCGAACGGGCCAGCCGGGCCGCCCGCCGCCGGGATCCGGGTGACCGCGCTTCCGGCGGCGGGTTCACCCGGGCGGGTGCGCACCGGCGCCGGGGAGAGCCGCCGCGACGCGGGTCCGGCGACTGGTGAGGGCGGCGGGTACAGCGGGGCGCGCGGGTCCGGCGACTGGTGAGGGCGGCGGGCACAGCGGCGTGCGCGGGTCCGGCGACCGGTCAGGGCGGCGGGCACAGCGGCGTGCGCGGGTCCGGCGACCGGTGACGGCGCGGGCACGACGGCCGGCGCAGGCCCCGGCCGGATCGCCCGGCCGGGGCCCGCGTGCTCACCGCGCACCGGTCGGGGCCCGCGCGCTCACCGCGCGCCGGCGGACGCGGTGCCGCACGGCGCGCGGTACGTGTCCACAGCCCGCCCGCCCGCCCGCGCGCGCGGGCGGCCCCGGCCGTCACCGGATGCGGTGGCCCGCGGCGTCCTCGTGCGTGTAGTAGCGGTAGAACAGCACCACGAACGTGGGCACGGCGACCGCCAGGGCCAGCACCGCGGACTCCAGCACGCCGTGGCCGCGCCCGCTCAGGCTGTAAAGGAAGCCGACGGCGATGCCCGTGAAGGCCGCCCACAGCACCGCGTGCACCTCGCGCCGGCGTCGTACGGCGTAGGACTCCAGGGCCCGGAAGACGGCGAAGAAGACGACGCCCGTCACCACGCCGAACAGCACGTTCCAGCCGGTGATGGGACCGCCGTAGCGGGTGTTGGCGGCCGCCCAGTAGCCGTAGACCACACCGAGCACGATGGGCAGCGCCCACCGCGCGACCGCGTGGGTCCGCTCGCTGAAGACGTCGGGCAGCCGGCGGACCGCGCCGGTGTCCCGGCCGCCGGGCCGGGGCGTCGTCGTCCGCTGGGGCATTCCGCCGGGTGCGGGTGCCGCATGAGCCATGAGAGCACTCCTCTCGCTCCTCGCCCCCGCTCTCCAGGGCACACCTGGGGGGACGGCCCGGCAAGTCGGCCGGACGGGCCGGGTGCCCGGATGCGGCCGTGGTGATCCCGTGTTTCGCTGAACGGCATGGAGCGCTGCCCGCCGTGACACAAGTGGAGTCCCGGCGCCGGCGGCAGCCGCTGTGGTCACTCGGGCGGACCGCGCTGCAGCTGCTGCCTCTGCTGCTGCTCGCCGGTATCACCGTGCTGGACCTGGAGACGGGGCAGTGGTTCCGGATCGTCTCCTGGATCGTGCTGGTCCCGGGCACGGCCGCGGCCGTCTGCGGGGCGTGGACGACCGCCGGGTACGCGGTGCTTTCGCTGGTCACGTACGTCGCCGTGGACCGCGTCTGGCCCAGCGAGCACCGGGCGGGACTCCCGGACTTCCTGCTGGTCGCCCTCGGCGGCGCCCTCGCCACCCTGGCCTCCATCGCGCGGGTGCGCAGGGAGCGGCAGATGCTGCACATGCGGGACATCGCCGACACCACCCGCCGCACCGTGCTGCGCAGGCTGCCACCGGACTTCGGCGGGCTGGAGCACGCGGGCGTCTACCTGGCCGCCGACGTGGACGCCCGGGTCGGCGGCGACTACTACGACATCCAGCCCGGCCCGCACGGCACCCGGGTCCTCGTCGGGGACGTCCAGGGCAAGGGGCTCGGCGCGGTGGAGACGGCCGCCGCGCTGCTCGGCACCTTCCGCGAGTCCGCCTACCACGAGGCGGATCTGGCGGTCGTCGCCGAGCGGCTGGAGACCCGTATGACACGGCACCGCATGCACCGCATCGCGCTGGGCGCCGACGACGGCGACCGCTTCTCCACCGCCGTGCTGCTCGGCTTCCCCGACGACGCCCCGGAGACCGTCGAGCTGATCAACTTCGGCCACGAGCCGCCGCTCGCGGTCGGCCCGGACGGGGTGCGCGAGCTGCCGGCCGGGGACGGCCTGCCGCTCGGGCTCGGCGACCTGACGGGCAGCCGCCCGCCGCTGCACCGGGTGCGGTTCGGCCGCGAGGAGACCCTGCTGATGGTGACCGACGGGGTGACCGAGGCCCGGAACGAGGCCGGGGAGTTCTACCCGCTCGTCCCCGAGGTGGCCCGGGCGGTCGCGGCCGACCCGCGCCGGGCCGAACCGCACCGCCTCGTGCGCCGGGTCCGCGACGGCGTGCTCGCACACACCCGCGGCCATCTGGAGGACGACACCACGGCGTTCGCGGTCCGGCGGGCACCCGAACAACCCGAACAGGGACGTTTGCGGTCCTGAGCCGACCCTTTGCAGCAGCAGCGGCTACGGTGCTGGCTGTAGGCGAGCCACAGGGGCGATCCACAGGGGAGGGACGATGCCCGGAACCGTGCTGCTGCTCGCGGCCTCGCCGCTGGGCCGGGGGCGTCTGGTGGACGCGGCCGGCGTGCTGCCCGTCCTGGCCGCGGTCGCCCCCGCGGTGCTGTCCGGCACCGACACCGCGAACGTGGTCGAGCTCGCCGACCCGCTCGAACCGCAGGCCGTCCTCACCCGGCTGCGCGCCGCCGCGGCCGCGCCCGGGCCGCTCACCGTCTACGTCACCGGACAGCTCCACCTGGACCGGCGTCAGCGCCGGCCCCACCTCGCGCTGGCCCGCACCACCCCGGCGACCGTCCGCTACACGGCCCTGCCCTGGGACTGGATCCGGGAGGAGCTGCGGCTGCGCTCCGCCGCCGACACCGCGCTCCTGGTGGACCTGCACGCGGACGCGGAGACCTGGCGCCGGCTGGCCGAGCACCCCCTGGACTCCGGGCGCACGACCGCGGTCTACGGCCGGATCGCGCCCCCGGCCAGGGGACGGGGCCCGGCCGAGCCGGCGTACATGAAGGCGGTGGCGACGCTGCTGCGCAGTGGGCACCGGCCACCGCTCGCCCGGTTGCACGAGCAGGCGCTGGCCCGGCTCACCGAGCAGGGCGCCGGACGCGATCTGGTGCTGGCCGGCCCCGGGGGTCCCGTCCAAGCGCCCGCCCACCTGCCCGTGATGCCCCGCCCGTACACGCCGGGCGCCCCGGTGGCCGCGCCGCCGGCCGCGCAGGGCGATCCGCACGCGGCCATCAGCGGCGCCGTCCGGGCCGGCCGGCACGCCGAGGCCGACTCGCTCGCCGCGCGGCAGGAGGAGGCCGCCGTGCGCGCCTTCGGGCCCGCCTCCGGGGAGGCCCTGCACTGGGCCGAGGTCCGGGCGGACCTCGCCATGTTCGCCGGGGACGCGGCACGCAGCTGCCGGGCCTGGCTGGCGGTGGCCCAGGTGCGGCTGGCGGCGGGACAGGCGCCGGACGCGCCCGCCGTGGAGGCTGCCGTGGACCGGGCGCACCACCAGTGGAGCCGTGTGAAGGACGCGGCGCGAGCCCGTGAACTCGGGCCCGCGCTCGCGGAGCTGAGGCTGCGGGTACCGGGCCGCCGCCGGGGCGCACTGGAGAACGTCCAGCGGCACCTGCGCCAGCTCCAGGCGGGTTGACCCTGCTCAGCCGGTGAAGACGAAGTACTTCCAGGCGCCGTGCGTCGTCGAGTTGACGTTGTCGCCGGACGAGAAGTCGTAGTGGGACGAGAAGTCGTAGTAGGAGGAGCGGGCGCGCGTCCGCCGGCAGGGCGGTGCGACGAGAGTGCCGCTGGCCCCCGGGTTTCCCTCTTCCCGGAGAAGCCGCCTCACCAGGTGAAACCCGGCTGCACCGGCATGCAGGCGTCGGTCTTGTCGCCGTTCAGGACGGCGGCGGACTCGGGTGCCTTGGCCGGGGCCGCGGACTTCGGATAGGTGGCGCCGGTGCGCCAGTCGGCGCCCACGGTCAGGGTGACGCCCGTGACGTCGGCGGAGACGCGCACCTGGGTCAGCGGGATGCCGAGGGCCTTGGCCACGGCCTGGGCGTCGCCCTCCAGGTGGTGGTCCGGGTACTGCACAAGCGTCCGTGCCGCCGGTGCGGCCGCGGCGCCCGCCTCCGCCTTGGTGAACCCCTTCGCGCGCAGCGCCCGGACGACCGCGTCCGCCCGGCGCGGCACGGTGGCCTCGGTGGCGGTGCCGGTGGCGTTGCGGACCCGCACGGCGAGGGTGCCGGCGGGGGCCGCGGGGTCGTCCGACACCTGCTCGGTGAGCTGCGCCGCGGCCCTGCCGTCGAGCGGGGTGTCGGTGCGGACCATGGCGAGGAGCTGGTCGGCGTCCTCCGCGGCGGGCACCAGCCGGTTGCGGTCCTGGGACCACTGCACGGTGGGCAGGGTCGTCATCGTGATCCGCTCGGTGGGGACCTTCTGCAGTTCGGTGGACAGGTCGTACAGCTTCTTGACCGTGCCGAGGCCCTCGTCGACCGTGAGCGCCTTCGTCGCGGTCTCCGCGAGCCGGCGCATCTCGGCGGGGTTGCCCAGGGTCGCGTTCGCGCGCAGCTGGCGGACCATCGCGTTCATGTACATGTGCTGGGCGTGGGTGCGGCCGACGTCGGTGCCGTCCTCGAAGCCGTAACGGGTGCGCAGCCACTGCAGGGCCTGCTCGCCCTTGACGTACGTGGTGCCCGCCTTCAGCTTCAGGCCCGAGCCGTGGCCCTCGGCGGTGTGCGACCAGACGTTCTCCTTGACGCACACCGGGACGCCGCCGATGGCGTCGGCCATCGCGACCACACCGGAGAAGTCGACCATCATGAAGTGGTCGACGCGGATGCCAGTGAGCTTCTGCCAGGTGGCGACCGTGCAGCCCGGGCCGCCGCGGCCCAGCGACTCGTTGGCCATGGCCAGGGTGAGCGCGCCGTACACCTTGCCGTCGTCGGCGCCGGTGCACCTGGGGACGGGGATCATCGTGTCGCGCGGCAGGCTGACCACGGACATGTTGCTGCGGTCGGCCGAGACGTGCAGCAGCATCTGGACGTCCGCGAGCGGCGGGCGGCCCACGTCGGCCTTGGAGCCGCCGAGCTTCAGGTCCGCCGCGCTGTTCCGGCTGTCCGAGCCGATCAGCAGGATGTTCAGCGGGGTCTGGCCCGCGGCGTTCGGCGCCGCCTGGGGCGGCGCGGAGTCGCCGAGGTTCAGCCTGGCCTTGGTGATGTTGCCGTTGAGGTGCTCGTAGTAGAGGTAGCCGGCGCCCGCGCCCCCGAACAGGAGGACCGCCAGGGCCAGGGCCGACCAGCGCAGTATCCGCCGCCAGCGGCGCGGTCTGCCGGAGGTGTCGTCGTCCTCGCGGCCGTCCCCGTGGCCCTCGTCGTGCCCGCCGTGGCCGTCCGGCCGCGCCTGTGCGTCCAGCGTCATCCTCTGCCTTCCCACCCCGACGACGGCGCCTGCCGCGTCTCCGGCTGCACCGGATCGCACACATTATCGGCGTGACTGGATGAGTTGGGGTGGCTGGTGAGATATGCCACTGCCGTACAACCTTCGAAGGGGTTGACGAACTCGGTTGGATACTGCGGCTGTTCGGGAGTGCGGGGATGTCAGGGCAGGGTCTGGCCCACGGCCGGCGGGTCCGGCGGGAGGTCGGCCCCCCTGGCCGGTCCCACGTTGGCCGCCGTGACCAGCGCCGCGACGGCGAGCACGGCCGCGGCCACTCCGCGGGCGGTGGGTGTCCGGCCGCCCGGGCGGAGCCGGACGGGTGCCGGTGCGACGGGGCGTCCGTAGGGTTCGGATGTACGTCCGGGCACGGCGACCTCGCTACGACAGCGGCTTGTTAAACATGCTTAATCCGCCGTTTAACCTAGAGGCAGCCGTGGGCTAACGGCAAGGGCTGGCAGGCGAGTTGGGGGCGGCGGGACGATGCCGGAACGAGACGATCCGCAGGTCGTGGGGCGGCGCGTACAGCAACTGCGCACCGAACGGGGCCTGACCCAGCGGCAGTTGGCGGAGCCCGCCTACACACCCGCCTACATCTCCACCCTGGAGGCGGGCCGGGTCCGCGCCTCCGACGAGGCGCTGCGGCACATCGCGGGCCGGCTCGGGGTCGCCTTCGAGGAACTCGCCGTCGGCCGGCCCGCCCACCTGGCCACCGCCCTGCGGCTGCGGCTGGCCGAGGCCCAGCGCGCCCTCGCCGACGGCGACTGCGAGGACGCGGCCACCCGGTACACCGGGCTGCTCGCCGAGGCGGAGACCCACGGGCTGCCCGCCGAGCAGGCCACCGCGCTGCTCGGGCTCGGAGAGACCGCCCTGCAGGCGGGAGAGCTGGAACGGGCCCGTGAGCACTTCGAGCGGGCCGAGGAACGCCTGGCCGGTGAGTCGCTGCCCGCCCGGGTGCCGGCCGTGCGCGGCCGTGCGGTCTCCCACTACCTCGCCGGCGAACTCCGTTACGCCGTCTACCTCCTGGAGTCCGCGCTCGACGAGCTGAACCGCGGCGGCCTGCACGACCCGGACGCCCTGCTGCTCCTGTACGCCGGTGTCATCGGCCCGTACATGGACATGGGCGCCCACGCCCGCGCCGCGCAGGCCGCCGAGTTCGCCCTCGCGCTCGCCCCGCAGGTGGCCGACCCCGCGCTGGTCGCCCGCATGCACCGCTCGGTCGCCCGCACCCTGCTCGCCGAGGGCCGCCTCGCCGAGGCGGACGCCTCCCTGGCCAAGGCGGCCGAGCTGAACCGGCAGCTCCAGTTGCGCACCGAACTCGCCAACTGCCACTGGATGCGCGGCTACGTCTGCGCCCAGAACGGCGAGCTGGACCGCGCGGAGGCGGAGCTGCGCCAGGCCCTCACCATGCTCTCCCAGACCCGGGCGGCGCTCTACCGCAGCCAGGCCGCCGTCGAACTCGCCGACGTGCTGCACCGGCGGGGCGAGTCCGCCGAGGCGGCCGAGCTGCTGAACGGGGTCCTCGGCGACTTCTCCTCCGAGCGCGGCGCCGTCCACGCGGCCGCCGCGCACCGCCTCCTCGGCATCATCGCCGAGGACGCCCGCGACACCGAGGCGGCCGAGGAGCACTACGTCCGCGCCCTCAGCCTGCTGGAACGGGCCGGTGCGGCCGGTGACCTCGCCGACCTGTGCCGTCTGCTGGGCGACCTGCTGCGCCGTACCGGCCGGGTCGAGGCGGCCCTCGACGCCTACCGCACCGGCCTGGGCCACCGCACCGCCCCCGGCACCACCACCCTCGGCCCGGCCCCGGCCCAGCCCCCGCTGTGACCCCTTCCGGCGGGGCGGGCCGGCTGGCCTTCGGGTGCCCGGGGTGCCCGGGGTGCCTCAGACCTCGGCCCGGCCCTGCTTGCGCACGGCCGCCAGGCGCAGCGCGCCGACCTGGACCGCGGCCTGGGTCGCCTCGTTCGGCACGTCGCCCAGGCCGCCGTTGGTGAGGGCGAGGCTGTCCTGCCCGACGCGGACGGCGGCCACGTCCATGGTGAGGGTGACGTCCTGGTTGTCGGACGTCGTGGTGTAGAGGCTGAGCCGCAGGCCCTGGCGCGCGTCACCGACCTCCGGCAGCGGAGCCTCCTGCACCTGGACGTCCTCCACCAGGCCGTTCTGCGTGGTGGCGGTGAACCGGGCGCACCGCTCCGGCATCGTGCGCAGCCAGGCGAGGGCGGCGTCGACGTCCGCCGGGCGGCGGGCGCCGATCTGGTAGCGGAGCTGGGCGTCGGTGTCGGGGTCGTCCAGGCCGACGGCGGCCCGTGCGGGGGCGCCGAGGAGTTCGTCGGTGTAGAGCGCGTCGAGCAGGCGCTGGCACTCCGCCGTCGTGGTCGACGCCTTCAGCAGACCGTCGCGCCAGGTGGCCGCCCCGCCCGTGGCCGTCCACGGGGCGCCGAGGTCGTTCTGCGTGAGGAGCGCGGCCCGGGCCTGATCGTCGCTGAGCAGGACCCCGGCGCCGCCGGACGCCTTCGGTGTGGGCGAGGCCGCGGCCACGGTGGGCAGCGGCTGCTCCGCGGTCGGCGGGTGCTCCAGACCGAGGGCCGCGCAGCCGGAGAGGGCGGGGAGGCCGGCCGCGAGAGCGGCGAGCGGGAGGGCGCGGGTGCGTATCGCGGCGGTCATCGGGGGGCCTCCTGGGCGGGCCGGTGGTGGTGCCACCTCTCACGCCACCACCGCTGCCACCGGCCCACCAGCGCTCCGGGCCGTCCGGGTGAGGGGCCCTCGCCCGCGCCCGGCTCCGGGCTGCCGCCGCGCGGCCGGGCACGCCGGGCGGCCGTAGGCTGAGGGGGCTTTCGTGGTGCGTTCCCCGGGTGGGGGGAAGGAGACCGTCGTGACCGGGCAGTCCGGTATTCCTGTGATCATCGACTGTGACACCGGCGTCGACGACGCCCTGGCCCTGCTGTTCGCCGTCCGCCATCCGGGGCTGGACCTGCGGGCCGTCACCTGCGTGGCCGGGAACACGGACGTGGACGGGGTGGTCCGCAACACCCTGACCGTGCTGGAGCAGGCCGGCGCCCCCGACATCCCGGTGGCGCGCGGCGCCGAGCGCCCGCTGATCGAGCCGGCCCGGCCGGCCCGGCACGTGCACGGTGCGGACGGCATGGGCGACCTGGGCCTGCCCGCGCCCAGGCGCGCCCCGGCCGACGTGGACGCCGTGAGCCTGCTCCGCCGGGAGATCCTGGCCTCCCCCCGCCCGGTCACCCTCGTGCCCACGGCCCCGCTCACCAACATCGCCCTGCTGCTGCGCACCCACCCGGAGGTGACCCGCAACATCGAGCGGATCGTGTTCATGGGCGGCGCGGTCGCCACCGGAAACGCCACCCCGGTGGCGGAGTTCAACGTCTGGCACGACCCCGAGGCGGCGGCGGTGCTGCTCACCGCCGGGGTGCCGATCACCATGTACGGACTGGACGTGTTCATGCGGGTCGTCGTGCCCGGCGCCGATGTGCACCGGCTGCGCTCCGCCGCCGACCCGGGCACCCGGCTGGCCGGGGAACTCCTCGCCCACCGGCCCACCGCGCAGGGCGGCGAGCCGGAGGCCGAGGAGGCGGGCGGACTGGGTGACGCGGGCGCGGTGTGCGCGGTCGCCGATCCGGCGGGCATCGCCACCCGCCTCCTGCCGGTCGAGGTCTCCCTGGCCCCCGGCCCGGCCCGCGGGCAGACGCTGGTCGACCGCCGCCCCCGCCCCGGCGAGTCCGAGATCCACGAGGGCGCCCGCGAACAGGCCCTGGTGGACGTGGCGTTGCAGGTGGACGTGGACCGGTACGTGAAGCTGTACCTGGAGACCGTCGAGGGACCTCGGGGAACGGCGGGCTGAGGCGCCGGCCGGGGGACCGGGACCGCCCGCTTCGGGCGACGGGGGTCGTGGCGGGCGCTCCGCCGGACGGCGTTGCCCACCCGCGCGCCGCAGTGCCCGCGCCGCTCCCCGGAGGCCGGGCCGCCCGCCGTCGCGCTCGTGCCGCTTCCCGGGGAGCGGCCGCCCGCGCCGCCGGTCAGGCCCGCCCAGCACGACGACCCCCGCCGCCCGTGGGCCTTGCGGCCGCTTCGGGTGACGGGGGTCGTGGCGGGCGCTCGGCCCTGTGGGCGTGCCCCGCGGAGCGTGTCCCGCGGGGAGCGGTCAGCTCTGGGCGCCCCGCTTGCGGCGGGCGAGGAGCACGAACGCGGCGCCGCCGGCGACCAGCACGGCGGCCCCGCCCGCGATCAGGCCCGAGTTGCCGCCGCCACCGGTCTCCGCGAGGTCGCCACCGGTGTCACCGCCGCCGTTCGGCGTGGGAGCGGAGCCGGCCTGCGACTCGGAGGCGGACGGCGCGGGCGCGGACTCGGAGGCGGACGGGGCGGGCGCGGACTCCGTGGCCGCCGGGGACGGCGTCGTGGAGGACTCCGAGGCGCCCGGCGTGGGCGTGCCCGTCTCCTCGGCGGGGGCGCTGGGCGACGGGGACTGCGACTCCTCGGCGCCGGTGCAGTCCTTCGTGCCGCCGTTCCAGGCCGCGATCAGCTTGTCCTTGATGACCGGGTGGTCCGGGCCCTTGGGCAGGTCCCCGTGCTCGAAGCCGTCGTTCGCGTCGGTCCTGCCGTCGAACTTGACCGCGCCACGGTAGAGGTCGATCTGCGCGAAGCAGCCCGCGTCCGGGACCGCGATGTCGAGGGAGTCGGTCGCGCCCGGCTTGAGGTTCACCGTGTCGAAGTCGACGAAGACCTGCTCGCCGGAGGTGGCGAAGCTCGCGCCGTGGGCGAGGTAGGAGGCGAGGGAGGCGGTGCAGCCGGCCGCGTCCCCGGCGGCCCGGACCTTGATGTGGACCTTGCCGTCCTCGGTCGGCCGGAGGTTCTGGTCGTCCACCTTCACCGAGTCGAAGAAGTTCACGCCGTCCAGCGAGAACTGGCAGCGGTCGGTGACGGTCTCGGTGCCCGCGCCGGTGCCGGGCGTGTAGTGGCCGCCGGTCTTCCAGCCGTCACCGCCGTGCCCGCCGTGGGCCCAGGCGCCGGAGGCGGCGGCGACCGAGGCGGCGCACAGGGCGAGCGACGCGGCGCCCGTCCCCAGCAGGCGGCGCGCGGTGACACGTCTGGCTATGGACATGGATATCCCATCGCAGAAGCTCGAGTGAGCGAAAGAAGTCAGAGAGACACGCGGCCCATTGGTCACATGCGCCACAGTGTGAGGCCATGGTGATCGGCCCTGCCGAAACCTGTCAACCTGCGCGAATCCAGGGATCGTTCATGGGGCCGTCACAACTCCATCACACGGGGAAGGATCCTCCCCCCAGCACCCGAAGGTTCCCTTTCCGGGCAATGTGGACAGTCTCTGTACTGTCGTCTTCCCGAAGGGAGCCCGCATGGCAGACCTCTCGTCCCGGAACCCCGACTGGTGGCGCCAGGCCGTCGTCTACCAGGTGTATCCGCGCAGCTTCGCCGACGCCGACGGCGACGGGCTCGGCGACCTCCGGGGCGTCACCCAGCGCCTGGACCACCTCGCCACGCTCGGCGTGGACGCCCTGTGGCTGAGCCCCTTCTACCCCTCCGAACTGGCCGACGGCGGCTACGACGTCGCCGACCCCCGGGGCGTCGACCCCCGGCTCGGCACCCTGGACGACTTCGACGCCCTGGCGGCCGAGGCGCACCGGCTCGGCCTGAAGGTCGTCGTCGACATCGTCCCCAACCACACCTCGGACCGGCACCCCTGGTTCCAGGAGGCCCTGCGGGCCGGCCCCGGTTCCGCCGCCCGGGACCGCTACGTCTTCCGGCCCGGCCGCGGCGCCCATGGCGAACTGCCGCCCACGGACTGGCAGTCGGTGTTCGGCGGCAGCGCCTGGCGGCGGACCGCCGACGGCGAGTGGTACCTGCACCTCTTCGCGCCCGAACAGCCCGACCTGAACTGGGAGAACGAGGAGGTGCGCGCCGACTTCCGCACCACGCTGCGGTTCTGGTCCGACCGCGGTGTCGACGGCTTCCGCGTCGACGTCGCGCATGGCCTGGCCAAGGACCTCACCGAACCGCTCCGGGACGTCGGCGGCGTCGGCGCGACCGGCGAGGAGGCCCTGCTGCGGGTGGCGCCCGGCAGCCATCCGTACTGGGACCGCGACGAGGTCCACGAGATCTACCGGGACTGGCGCAAGATCTTCGACGCCTACACCCCGCCCCGCACCGCGGTCGCCGAGGCCTGGGTCCCCGGCGGCCGCCGCGCGCTGTACGCCCGCTCCGACGAGCTGGGCCAGGCATTCAACTTCGAGTACCTGCAGGCCGGATGGGACGCCGATGAGCTGCGGGAGGTCATCGCCGGCTCGCTCGCCACCGCCCGCACCGCAGGCGCCTCGGCCACCTGGGTGCTCTCCAACCACGACGTCGTACGGCACGCCTCCCGGCTGCTGCTGCCGCCCGGCACCGACGAGAACGCCTGGCTGCTGTCCGGCGGCAGGGCCCCCGCCGTCGACCCGGAGGCCGGTCTGCGCCGGGCCCGGGCCGCGACCCTGCTGATGCTGGCGCTGCCCGGCTCCGCGTACGTCTACCAGGGCGAGGAACTCGGCCTGCCCGAGGTCGCCGACCTGCCCACCGAGGTGCTGCAGGACCCGATCTGGGAGCAGACCGGCCGCGTCCGCAAGGGCCGCGACGGCTGCCGGGTGCCGCTGCCCTGGACGCCGGACGGGCCGTCGTACGGCTTCGGCCCGGGGGCCGCCTGGCTGCCGCAGCCGGAGTCCTTCGCCGCGTACGCCGTGGCGGCGCAGGCCGGCGCCGAGGGCTCCACCCTGGGGCTGTACCGCACCGCGCTGCGGCTGCGCCGCAAGCTGCTGGAGGGCGAGGCGCTGACCTGGACGCCCGGCGCCCCGGCCGGCGTCCTCGACTTCGCCCGCACCGACACCTGGCGCTGCGTCACCAACCTCACCGGCCGGCCCGTGCCGCTGCCGCCGGGCGAGGTGCTGCTCGCCAGCACCCCGCTCCCGGCGGCCGGGTCGCTCCCGCCGGACACCACGGTGTGGCTGGGCTAGGGGATCCGGCGGGAGCCCTCGTGATCAATACACCTAGCCCACGGTCGGAGTGGGCGTGGGCGCCGGGGCGTTGCCGCCGGAGCCGCCGCCGTCGCCGGTCAGGCCGCTGAGGTTCAGCGGGGTGGAGGTGGCGTTCGGCGGCGGGGTGAGCACCACCTCCGGCTGGCCCGCGGGCGGCGGGGGCGGGGTGAGGTTGTCGGAGGGCAGCTTCGGCGGGGTCGTCTGCTGGAAGATGGTCTGGTCGAAGTCGACCAGGCCGGTCTTCTCCATCACCGTCATGTGGTCCAGCACGGTGTCGTTCGCCTGGTCCGCGAGGGCGCGCACCAGCGAGTTCTTGGTGGTGGAGCGGATCTTGGCGATCGAGTTGAAGATGGAGCCGTGCGTCATCCGCAGGATGTTGGCGAAGTCGGTGTCGAACGCCTTGCCGCTCTCCGCCTTGAGCTGGGTGACGAAGCCCTCCTGCTGGGGGCTGGCCACGTTGGGCAGGGTGATGTTCAGCATCGGCGCGATCTTGCGGCAGCTCGCGTCCAGTGCGGCGTGCCCGTCGACCAGGTGCTTGCTGGCCTCCAGGACGCCCTTGGAGGCGCCCTTCTGCAGCCCGATCTGGCCGAGCGGGTACTCCCACAGGCCGGCGGCCCGCACCCTGACCACGAAGTCCCGGTCGCCCTCGGTGAGCGGCCCCCACTGGGTCTGGGCGATGATCCGTGTCTGGGACGTGGAGACGGTGTTCAGGCCGAGCATGCTCGGGTAGGCGAGCGCGCCGAGTGTCAGGGCCATCGCACCGCCCACGAAGAGAGTTCCCGTCGCGTTCCGCGAAAAGCGCACCGTGCCTCCTGCCCGGTCGTGGAGCCTGCCCCCTTCGCTACGCGGGCAGTTCGGACGCACAGCAGTACGGACGCGGAGGCCGATCGTCTCTGTGCCGAGGGCAAAAACTCCGCGCGGTTCCGGCGGCGGGGCCCGGCGACCCTCCGAGCGGTTCCCGCGCGGGGCGCCGGCGCCCGGTGATTGCGATCCGTTGGCGATCGATAGATGTAGATGGCAAACGGTTGGGCGAAGGTTGACCCTCCGCCGGGAGAAGGCAGACCGGGGGCGGTCCTAGATTCGCGGCATGCCCCCACCGCCGTCCCCCGGGACGCCCGCCGCGCTGCCCGTGCTGCCCTACCGCAAGCCCACCAGGGGCCGTGACTACTGGGTGCTGGACGACGTCCTCCCCGACCCCGGCGCCGTACGCGAGCGGTGCCTGGCCCGGGACGACTGGACCAGGGGTTATCCGTACACCGCCGAGACCTGGCCCGGACTGCGCGCCATGCCCGGCCTTCAAGCCCCGGAACTCGCCCGCGTGGAACGGCTGGTGCGGCAGGCGACCGGGGCCGGGAGGCTGTGGGTCCAGCAGGCCCCGGGCGGCGGCACCCTGAACCACAACTGCGTACAGGTGGTCGGCGAGGGCGAGAGCGAGCCCCGCCCGCACACCGACTCGCGCGCGCTGTGCCGGTACGCGGCCGTGCTGTACCTCAACCCGGACGGGCCCAGGGACTGCGGCACCAGCTTCTACCGCCAGTCCCTGCCCGGCGGCCGGCTCGGCGGCAACGTCGTCCAGGCGCCGCACAACAACCTCGTAGAGGCGCTGGGCACCCGCTTCGTGGCCGCCGACGCCTTCGAGGAGGACGTCCGCGTCCCGCACCGGTACAACCGGCTGCTCCTGTACAACGCCAACCTGGTGCACAGCGCGACGGGTTACTTCGGCCGCGAGCAGGCGCGGAAGCGGATGACGGCGGTCTTCTTCTGGATGGCCTGAGCCGTGCCGCCCGGGGCTGTCGGCGCCGGGCGCTATCGTCCGGACCTGATCCACTACTCCACCCGAGCCGAGGAACACCATGCACAAGCGGGTCCCGCTCACGACGGCGATATCGGTCGTCGCGGGGCTGACCACTGCCACCGTGGGCCTCACCGGAGCCGCCGCCCAGGCCGACGGCACCGCGCCGCTGCCGCTGGCCCACTACTCCCACATGCTGGTGGACACCGCCCACCGGCACATCTTCCTCAGCCAGGGCGCCGGTTCGGACGGCATCGTGGTGACCGACCTGAACGGCGCCCCGGTCACCACCATCACCGGTGAGCAGGGCGCCACCGGCCTGGCCCTGTCGGCCGACGGCGGCACCCTCTTCGCGGCCCTGGCCGACGGGGACGCCGTCGCCGCCGTCGACACGGCGAACCTCAGCGAGTCCACCCGCTGGCCGACCGGCGCCGGCAGCGCCCCGGTCTCCGTCGCGGTGGCGGGCGGCCGGGTCTGGTACGGGCACACGGCCGGCGGCAAGGGGGCCATCGGCTCCGTGGACCCGTCGGCCGCCGACCCGGTCGCGACCGGGCAGCCGTCGATGTCGCAGTGGGCGGTCGCGCCCCTGCTCGCCGCCGGCGGCGGAGTGCTCGCGGCCGAGGAGCCGCAGGGCAACCTCAGCCACGTGGCCACCTTCGACGTCTCCGCCCCGACCGCGTCGGTCAGGGCGGACACCGAGGTGTACGGCGGCACGGCGACCGGTTTCCAGGTCACCGGCGACGGCGGGCGGGTCCTGCTCGCCGCCGTCCAGCAGCCGGCCCCGCACGTCTACGGCACCTCGGACCTGAGCCCCGCCGATCCCGCCGTGTACTACGCCGGCGGGATGTACTCCGGCCCCAACTCCCTCGCGGCCGACGCCGACGGGACGATCGCCGTGGGCAGCTCGGCCGGCTCCGGCGCCGGGGTCTACGTGTACGCCGGCTCGAAGACCGTCGCGGAGAACCACCTCACCTTCCCGTCCGGCACCCTGGCCCCGGACGGGCTGGCCTGGGGAGCCGACGGGGCGACCCTCTACGCCGTCACCCGGGACTCCGCGGGCGCCTACGCCCTCAACGTGCTCGGCGGCGCCAAGCTCACCGACACCGAGCTCTCGCTGACCCACCCCGGGTACGCGGTCCCCACCGAGCAGTACACGGTCACCGGGTCGCTGAGCACCGGGGGCGCCGTCCCCGCCGGCGCCCCGCTCCAGGTCACCCGCGACGGCACGGCGCTGCCCGACGCCCGGGTCGGCGCCGACGGATCGTTCACCATCGGCGACACCCGGCCGGAGGAGGGCGCGTACACCTACCAGGTGAGCTACGCGGGCGACGCCGCGCACCGGGCCGCTTCGGCCTCGCTGACGGTGCACGTGGCGCGGCTGGCCACCAGCATCCCGTTCCCGGAGATCAGCTCGGCGTCGCCGCACGCGGTGGCCTTCACCGGCTCGCTCACCAGCCAGTTCGGCCTCGGCAGCCTGCCGCAGGGCACCACCGTCCAGGTGTCCAGGACGAACGAGGACACCCAGGACACCGAGGACCTCCCGCCGGTCCCGGTGGACCCGGCCACCACCGAGTTCACCGTCCGGGACGCCCCCGGCGCCTCCGGCAGGTTCACCTACCACCTGTCGTACGCGGGGGACTTCACGCACCAGCCGACGTCCTCCGACGCGTCCGTGCAGGTCTCGCCGTACGCCCCGGCGCTGACGCTGAAGGCGCCCGGCACCGCCGCCCGCGCCGCCGCCCTGTCCTTCACCGGCTCGCTCGACGACGCGCCCTACACCGCGGGTGAGAAGGTCACCGTCTCCCGCACGGACGCCGCGCACACCACGACGCCCGTGACCTGGACCGCGCCCGTGGGCACCGACGGCACGCTCACCGTCGAGGACACACCGACCGTCGGCGGCCCCGCCACCTACACGGTCGGCTACCCCGGGGACGCCTCCCACCAGGCGGCCACCGCCTCCGCGATCGTCCAGGTCTCCCGGGCCAGGACGGCCCTGACCGTCTCGACCGGCGCGTCCACGTACGCGTACGGCGCGACGGCCACCGTCACCGCCCACCTCGGCACCACGTACAACGGCCGCACGGTCTCGCTGTACGCCCAGCCCGGCGGCGGCGCCAAGACCCTGCTGAAGACCGGCACGGTGGACGGCAAGGGCAACCTGTCGGCGACGTACCGGCTCAGCCGTGGCACCACCTTCACGGCGTCCTACGCCGGCGACTACCGCTACGCCCCGGCGACCGCGGCCCGCGCCGTCTCCGCCTACGCGAAGGTCACCGGGAAGCTCAGCGGCTACTACACGAGCACCACGTACGGCGGCACCACCTACCGCGTCTACCACCACACGGTGAAGCCGCAGGTGACCGCGACCGTGACGCCCGCCAAGCCCGGCCAGTGCCAGCGCTTCCAGGCCCAGGAGCACTACGGCGGCGCCTGGCACACGCTCACCACGTCGGGCTGCTTCGCCCTCGACGCGCACAGCACCGCGGTGACGAAGCTGACCCTCACCAACGCCACGGGCCACCGCTTCCGCGTCCGCACCGAGTACGTGCACGGCAAGACGGACACCGCCAACCTGTCCACCTGGAGCTCCTGGCTCCACCTCACGGTCAGAACCTGACCTTTCCCGCACCGGGGCCCCGGCCCGGACACCGCACGACGGTGCCCGGGCCGGGGCCTTTTTCCGGGCGGTGGCCGCGGACCCGTAACGCGGCGGTGCCCCCGTCGCGTGTAAGGGGTGACGTCCGACCACGAAGGGACACACGGTGAGGGAAGCACCAGCGGACTACCTGGAGTTCGCGATCGCCCGCAGCGGACCGCTGTTCCGCACCGCGTGCCTGCTCACGGGCGACTGGCACCTCGCCGAGGACCTGGTGCAGGAGACCCTGGCCAAGATGTACCGCTCCTGGCGGCGGGTCAGCCGCGCGGGCTCACCGGTGGCCTACGCCGACACCGTGCTGGTGCGGACCTTCCTCTCCCAGCGCCGGCTCCGCAGCTCCACCGAGCGCCCCAGCGACCGGCTGCCGGACGCCGCCGGACCTGCCCGGGACGCGGAACTGCGCATGGCCCTGCTGGACGGGCTCGCGCGGATGACCGCCAGGGACCGCGCCGTGCTGGTGCTCCGCTACTGGGAGGACCGCTCGGTGGACGACACCGCACAGGTCCTGCGGATGTCCCCCGGAGCCGTCCGGGCCCAGAGCAAGCGCGCCCTGCAACGGCTGCGCACGCTCCTCGGCGGCCAGTTGGCCGACCTGGCCGCCTGACGGATCCGGCGCCGTCCCACCTACCTCCCCCGACGAACGGAGACCACACCCGCCATGCGACGCGACGAGGACCGCACCGACGACTTCGAGGAACGCGTGACCCACGCCCTGCGCGGGGCGAGCGACGAGTTCCCGCCCCACTCGGCCGACCTGGTGAAGCGCTCCGTCGCCCGGGGCCGCCGGATGCGCCTGCTCGGCGCCGCCCGGATCGCCGCCGCGGCCGTCACGGTGGTCGCCGTGGGCGGCACGCTGACGGCCACGGACGCCCTCGGCACCTGGCGCGGAACCGGCGGCCGGACCGGCGCCGAGGCCTCGGCGGGCGCCCCCGGCTCCTCCGCCCCCGGCTCCTCCGGCTCCTCCGCCCAGGCACCGTCGTCGATCAGCGGCGACGAGATGGTCCGCATCCTGAAGAGCCTGCTGCCCCCCGGCGGCACGGTGTCCGCGGCCTCGGGCCAGGGCTCCCGGTCCGACGGACCGGAGGTCTGGCCCAGGGCCCAGCTCACCTACTCCACCGCGGCCGGATCGTCCGGCGTCGACGTCAGCGTCGCGCGGCTGTCCCCCGGCCTCCCCGCCGACCAGCAGGGCGCGAGCGGGTGCCTGCCGGTGGAGGCGCGGCCCTACGACAAGTGCACCACCCGCAGGCTCCCCGGCGGCGCCGTGCTCAGCACCACCGAGTCCTTCACCTATCCCAGCAGCGACACCGGCCAGAAGCGCTGGTACGTGGTCCTGACGACCGCCGGCGGAGCGCAGGTCACGGCACAGGAGTTCGGCGGCGGCGGTGAGAAGGGCGCCACCGGGGGAGCCGACCCGCTGCTGTCGACCGCCCAGCTCACGGCGATCGTGCGCAGCCCGGCGTGGGACAGGGCGATCGACGCGCTGCCGGCCCGGGACGGCGCCCCCGGCGGCCCGGCCCGCACCGACCGGGCCGACGGCGCCCGCCTGACCAGGGTCCTGCGGTCCCACCTGCCCCGGGGCACCGTCTCCGACGTGAACAGCGGCGCCGGGCTGGTCCAGTTGGTCCACGACGACGGCCGGGGCAGGAACATGGTGGAGGTCGACGTCCAGTACGGCATGACCGCGCTCCTCGCCCGCCGCATGGGCTGCGCCGGCGCTCCGGACGGCTGCGAGGCCGGGACCCTGCCCGACGGCACCCGGATCAAGCGGGTCAGGACCCGTTCGGAGAAGGGCGGCCCCGCCTCGGTCTGGCTGGTCGACACCCTCCGCCCCGACGGGCGCCGGGTGACGGTCCGCGAGATCAACTCCTATGCGGAGAGCACTCCGGTGACCCGCCCCCGCCCGGAGCTGAGCCTGGACCGGCTGCAGGAGATCGCGCTCGACGAGGGGTTCTTCACGAGCTGAGCGGGCGATGCGTCAGGATGGGCCCGTGGACGAAGACATGGGGGAGGCGGCCGCGCGCGTGCGGCCCGGGACGCGGCCCGTCCGGACGTTCGGCGCGCTGACCGCCGGCGCGCTGCTGGCCGCCGGGGCCGCCTGGCTGGTGCGGGGGATCTGGGAGATCAGGCTGGCCGCGGCGGGGGAGCCCGCCTCGGGGCCGCCGGACCAGGGCGACGGCCTGCACCGGCCGCTCAACGGGCTGGAGGACTCGTACCACGTCGTGACCTCAGTGGACGGTGGCGTCGCCTTCGTGTGCGCGCTGCTGTTCCTGGCCTGGCTGTGGCGGGTGCGGGACAACGCGCGGATGCTGTCGGGGCGGACGCCGAAGTACCTCGGGATCTGGGTGTACCTCGGGTGGATCGTGCCCGTCGTGAACCTCTGGTTCCCGCGCGGGATTGTCGCGGACGCCTTCCGGGCCACCGCCCCGGAACGCAGGCTGCCCCGCTCCGTCAACGTGTGGTGGGCGCTCTGGCTGGCCGGCATGTTCGGCGGGGCCGGGATCGTGTCCCGCGACTCCCCCGACGAGACCATCGCGCGGGCCTACCACGGGATATGGCCGCTGCTCGCCGCCGACGCCGCCGTGGTCGGGGCCGCCGTGGCGGGGGCGGTCGCGGTGCGGGCCGTCAGCGCCGCGCAGGTGGAGCGGATCCGGCAGGGCCGGGAAGAGGACGCGCGGCAGGGGCTGGCGGGCGTCGCCGGCGGGTGACGGGGTACCCGCGCCGCGGCCCGGACGGCGGTCCCGCCGGCGTGCGGGTGGTGGGGCGGCCGCGGTACGAGGAGGATGCCTGGCGTGAGTGTCATCGCCGTCGTCGGGGCCGGGCCCGGGCTCGGGGCCGCCGTCGCCCGCCGGTTCGGGCGCGAGGGGTACGACGTCGCGCTGCTCGCGCGCGATCCGGGCCGGCTGGACGACCTGGTCCGCGAGCTGGCCGGGGACGGGGTCACCGCGCGCGGTTTCGCCGCCGACGTGCGCCGGCCGGAGGAGCTGACGGCCGCGCTGCGCGACGCGGGCGCCGCCCTGGGGACCGTGGAGGTGCTGCAGTACAGTCCGGTGCCGCACCGGGACTTCATGCGGCCGGTGCTGGAGACCGGGCCCCGGGACCTGCTCGGGCCCATCGAGTTCTCGGTGTACGGGCCGGTCGCGGCGGTGCAGCAGGTGCTGCCCGGCATGCGGGAGCTGGGCCGCGGGACCATCCTCCTCGTCAACGGCGGTACGGCGGCCGTGCCCCATCCGGACCGGGCCGGCACCTCCATCGCGTTCGCCGCGGAGAGCGCCTACGGGCACCTGCTGCACGACCGGCTGGCCGGTGAGGGCATCCACGTCGCCCAACTGGTGATCCCGGGGTCGATCACGCCGGGTCACGTGCGCAAGGACCCGTCCGTGCTGGCGGACACCCTGTGGGCCATGCACCGCGACCGGCGCGGGTTCCGGCACTACGCCGACGACCTCGACAGCTGAAGCCGCAGGCGGACGGGCCACCGAGCGCTGCCCTGCGTGAAGAGCATTTGTGGGCCAATATGGTGATGTTGGCCGCATCGCTCTCTTCGAGGGGGCCTCAATGGCTGTGGAAATACCTTCGCTCATCAAGCCCTCCCGGCTCAGAAGCCGGGGAGGTCTGCTGGGCGAGTGCCTGGCGGAGTTCCTGGGGACCTTCGTCCTGATCTCCTTCGGCTGCGGCGTGGTCGCGATGGCCGTCGCGGCACTGCCCGGCTCGGGCCGTGCCGCCACCCCCACGACGATCTTCCTCGCGGCCGGTGACTGGCTGCTGGTCGCCTGGGGCTGGGGCTTCGCCGTCGTCTTCGGCGTCTACGTGGCCGGAGGCGTCAGCGGCGCCCACATCAACCCGGCGGTGACGCTGGCCATGGCCGTGCGCCGCGGGTTCCCCTGGGTCAAGGTGCTGCCGTACTGGTTCGCGCAGATCGTGGGCGCGTTCGCCGGGGCCGCGCTGGTCTACCTGGTCTACCACCAGGCGATCAACGCCTTCGACGCCGCGGTCCCGGGCCCGAAGGTGAACGGGCACACCAACGCCACGTTCTCCATCTTCGCGACCTTCCCGGCCCCGTATTTCCACGGCGGGATCTGGGGACCGCTGATCGACCAGATCGTCGGCACCGCCTTCCTGCTGATGCTGATCGCCGCCGTCCTCGACCTGCGCAACCAGGCCGTGAAGGCCAACCTCGCACCGCTGATCGTCGGCTTCGTCGTCGTCGCGATCGGCATGTCGTACGGCGCGAACGCGGGTTACGCCATCAACCCGGCCCGCGACTTCGGGCCGCGGCTGTTCACCTGGGCGGCGGGCTGGAACAGTCTGGCCTTCCCGGGCAGTGTGGCCGGCTCGTACAGCGCGTACTGGTGGATCCCGATCGTCGGGCCGCTGGTCGGCGGCGTGATCGGCATCCTGGTCTACGACCTGTTCATCGGCGACGTGCTGGTGGTGCGGTCCGAGATGGCCGAACTGCCCGAGCCGGGCCGCAGCCGGCCGGTGGAGGAGGAGGGCTACTGAGGCCTGTCGGGTCACGGAAGCGGCCGCCCTCCGGGTGAGGAGGCCGACTTCGCGACGGGACCCGGACGCCGTCGTCCACAGCCTGTGGACCGGCTCCCCGCCCTTTCACGGGCACCGGGCTCCGCCCCGTCACCATCCGGTCAGCAGCAGGTGGTTCAGGAGCAGGGCGAGCAGCACCTGGGCCGTGAGCCAGGCCCGGGGGCGCGGAAGGTACGCGCAGGCCGCGAGCAGCCACACCGCGAACGGCAGCCAGATCCGCTCGGTCTCGGCCTTGCTCATCCCGGACAGGTCGGCGGCCAGCAGGGCGAGGAGGGCGGCGCAGACGAGGACGGCGAGGCGGACGGCGGCGGGGGGCGCGCGGTGGGCGAGGACCGTGGCGGTCCGGCGCAGGCCCGCGGCCGTCGCCGGGCCCGTGATGAGCACGGCGGCGGCCAGATCGGCCCACACCCAGTAGCCGTAGGGCCGGATGCCGCCGACGCCCTGGCGGTAACGGATCTCCAGCAGCCGGTACGCCGTCCACCAGTCGAATCCGGCGAGCGTGAACGCCGCCGGTACGACGGCCAGTCCGGCGAGCAGGGCCAGGAGCAGCGCGGGACGCCGGCGCACCCCGTCGCGGGCCACCCACAGCACCGCGGCGCCGGGCAGGGCCATCAGCGTGAGCCCGTACGACAGGTAGCAGGTCAGGCCGAACAGCAGGCCCGAGGCGGCCGCCCACGGCAGGGAGCGCCGGGTGACCGCGAGCGCCAGCAGGGCCACCGCCCAGGCGGCGGCCGCCGCGAACCAGCCGTCCGCCGAGGTGCCCGTCCAGACCGCGGCCGGGGCCAGGACCAGGAAGGGCGCGGCGCGGCGGGCGAGCGTCTCACCGGCCAGGGCCCGCACCGCGACCAGGACGGCGACGCAGGCCGTGGCGCCGGTGAGCACGCACCACAGTCCGGCCCAGCCGCCCCCGTGCAGCCCGGCCCGGTCGAGCAGGACGAAGGTGAGCGTGGCACCGGGCGGGTGCCCGGCGACATGGGCGGGCCAGGGTTCGGGGGCGCCGGCGACGATGTGCCCGCTGAAGTCGCGCAGGGCGGCCGGGAGGTCGTGGAAGCGGCCGATGACCCGGAGGTACTCCTCGCGGGTGGTGAGCCGGCCCGCGACGCCCCGGTGCCAGCCGTCGACCAGCGCGAGGGAGAGGATCCAGGCCGTCGCCGCCGCCCAGGCCGCCGCGAGCAGCGCGCGCCAGGGCAGGCGGGCGGCGAGCGACGGCCCGTACGCCACCCCGGCCGCGGCGAGGAGCACGGCGGCCGGGGTGCCGGGACCCAGGTGCGGGTCCCACTCGGCCAGCAGCGGCGGCCAGTGCACGAACAGGGTGTGGCGGGTGGCCTGGATGCGGCGGCCCGCCAGCACGGCGGCCGTCACCAGCAGGGCGGCGGCGCAGGCCGCGTACAGGTCACGGCGCGTGCCGCGGCCGGCGTCGCCGCGCGGGCCGCGGCCGGGAGCACGGCGCGGGTCGCGGCCGGCGTCACTGCGGAGGGAGCGGGTCACGTCGGCACGTTAGGCCGCACGGCCGCGCCGAAGCCGTCGTACGGGGCGGATGTCAGCGTTTCGTCACCGGTCGAGGCGCCTTTCCGGGGCTCCTCGCGGCCTACCGTCGGGGCATGCGCGACCATCCCCGGCTTCCCACCGCCCCCGGCTTCTGGCGCAGCCCCCTGCGCGGGCCCTGGTTCACCTCGGTACTCGGTCTCGTGCTGCTCGCGGGCGTCACCGTGCTGTTCGTGACCGGCCTGGTGTCGTACGCCGCCTACAACCCGGACCTGTCCCCGGTGAACGACACCACGCCGGACAAGGGCGTCCTCGGGTTCTACCTGTTCCCCTGGCCGACCGGCCCGGTGTGGCTGTACCGGTTCACCCAGGGCGTCCACGTCACCCTCGGCGTCACCCTGGTCCCGGTCCTGCTGGCCAAGCTCTGGTCGGTGGTGCCGCGGCTGTTCACGCTGCCGCCGGCCCGTTCCCTCGCGCACGCGCTGGAGCGGCTCTCGCTGCTGCTGCTCGTCGGCGGCGGGCTGTTCGAGTTCACCACCGGGGTGCTCAACATCCAGCTCGCCTACGTCTTCCCGGGCTCCTTCTACCCGCTGCACTTCTACGGGGCCTGGGTGTTCTTCGCCGCGTTCGCGGCGCACGCCGTGCTGAAGGCGCCGGCCGCCGTGCGCACCGTGCGGCGGCGGCTGCGCGAGCAGCCGGAGAGCGACCTGACCGCCCCGCGCCCCGACCCGCCCACCGTCTCCCGGCGCGGAGCGCTGTGGCTGGCCGGCGGCGGCTCGCTGCTGCTGTTCCTGACCACCGTGGGCCAGAGCCTGGGCGGCCCGCTGCGGCGTACCGCGCCGCTCGCGCCGCACGGCGGCCCCGACCCGGGCGGCGGTCCGAACGGCTTCCAGATCAACAAGACGGCGGCGTACGCCGGGATCGACCCGGCCGAGACCGGCGCCGAGGCGTGGCGGCTCGTCGTCACCGGGCGGACCGGCACGGTGCGCCTCAGCCGGGCCGAGCTGCTGCGGCTCCCCCAGCACAGCTCGTCGCTGCCCATCGCCTGCGTGGAGGGCTGGTCGACCGCCGACCAGTGGTGGCGCGGGGTGCGGCTGCGCGATCTCGCGGCGCTCGTCGGCCACGACGGCGCGGCGCCGGACGTGCTGGTCGAGTCCCTGCAGCGGCACGGCGCCTTCCGCCGCGCGGCCCTGCGCGCCAACCAGGTGGCCGACGGCCGCTCCCTGCTCGCCCTGTCGGTCAACGGCGAGGACCTGTCCCTGGACCACGGCAGCCCGGCGCGCGTCATCGTGCCCGCAGCGCCCGGCGTGCTCAACACCAAGTGGGTGGCCCGGCTGACCTTCGGAGACCTGTGATGCGCCGCCCTCCGGTCGGCAGTCCGTTCCAACTGCTGCTGCTGGCCTGCACGTTCGCGGTCGCCGGGTATGCGGGGGTGCGGCTGTTCGCCGGTGACTGGCGCGCGATCGCACTGTGGATCGCGGGGGCGGCGCTGCTGCACGACCTGGTGCTGCTGCCGTTGTACACGGCGGCGGACCGGGCGGTCGTCCGCGGGCTCGGCGCGGCCGGGCGGCGCGAGCTGACCTCCTACGTGCGGGTGCCGGCCCTGCTGTCGGGACTGCTGCTGCTCGTGTGGTTCCCGCTGGTGCTGAACCTGGTGGACGAGCGGTACCGCCTGGCCACCGGGCAGTCGGCGGACGTCTACCTCGGCCGCTGGCTGCTGATGACGGCGGTGCTCTTCGGCGGCTCGGCGCTGCTGCTGGCGCTGCGGGGACTCAGGGCGCGCAGGGCGACGAAGCACCGCCCGCCCGCCGTCCACTGAGCGACCGTCCGCCACCCGGCCCGCTCCGCCGCCCCGAGCAGGGCCGGGGCGCCGGTCCAGGCCCACGGGAACGGCTCCCCGGACGCCTCCCGGCCGTGGCCGACGACCCGCACCTCGGCGCGCTCGTCGACGTCCGCCGGGTCGGTCTCGGCCATCAGCAGGCCGCCGGGACGCAGCAGCCGGCGCATCCGCCGCAGCAGCGCGGGCGGGTCGCCGCCGATGCCGATGTTGCCGTCCATGAGCAGCACGGTCCCCCAGCGGCCCTCGCCGGGCAGCGGGCCGAACACCGAGCGGCGCAGCGCCTGGCCGCCCACCGTCACGGTCCGGGTGACGGCGGCCTCGCAGACGTCGACGCCGAGGACCGTGCGGCCCTGGGCGGCGAGTTCCGCGACCAGCCGGCCCGGGCCGCAGCCGACGTCCAGCACGGCGCCCTCGCAGCGGGCCAGCACCGCCCGGTCCACGGCGTCCGCCCGCGCGCACCAGCGCTCCACGTCGAGCGGCAGCAGCCGGCCGTCGGCGCGGCGCAGGAACAGCGGGCCCCGGCCGCTGCGCAGGGCGGCCGCGTACGGGTCGGAGGCCGCCCAGGCGGGCGGGGCGCCGGCCGGGCTCACCGGCCCGCCGCGCAGTCGGCCAGCCGCGCGGCGAAGGCGCCGTGCGGGGCGAGGGCGGCGACGGCGCGGGCGTCGGCGGCGGTGTCGACGTCCCGCAGCCGCGGCAGGTCGCGCACCCGCAGCCCGGCGGACACCAGCCGCTCCCGCTGCACGGCCCCGGTCACCGGCGTCGACATGGGCACACCGCGCAGCAGCGCGGGCTCGGGGCGGGCCAGGCCCAGCGCCCAGAACCCGCCGTCCTCGGCCGGGCCGAAGCAGGCGTCGCAGTCCGAGAAGTCCACGGTGAGCAGGGCGGGGGTGACCTGCGGGGTGTCCATGCCGATCAGCAGGGCCGGCCCGGAGCAGTGGGCGAAGGCGTCGGCGAGGCGTTCGTCGAGGCCGCCCGCGCACTGGGGCACGACGTCGAAGCCGGGCGGCAGCCAGGGGCCGGGGCGGCCGTCCAGGACGAGGAGCCTGCGGCCGGCGGGGGCCCCGGCCACGGCGCGCAGGGTGTCGGCGAGGGCCGCCTCGGCGAGGGCGGCGGCCTGGGCGGGGCTGAAGGGCGGGGTGAGGCGGGTCTTGACCCTGCCGGGGAGGGGCTCCTTGGCGATGACCAGGAGGACGGTCATGGTGGGCTCTCCTTGTGCGGCGCGGGGCGGTGCGACTCCTCGGGGACACGGGACACGGCGCGGTCAGCCACCGCCGGCCCGCGGCCGGGGCCGCGCGACGGGCGGCTCGCCCAGGACCGCCCTCATGTCCCGCACGGCGTGCCACGTGCCGCGCCAGGTGCCGGTGACCTTCGAGGCGCCGGCGCGGGGCAGGTAGGGGACGTCGTGCTCGGCGACACGCCAGCCGGCGTCGGCGGCGCGGACCACCATCTGCAGGGGGTAGCCGCTGCGCCGGTCGGTGAGGCCGAGGTCCAGCAGCGCCTCCCGGCGGGCGGCGCGCAGCGGGCCGAGGTCGTGCAGGCGCAGCCCGGTGCGGCGGCGCAGCAGGCGGGCGAGCACCAGGTTGGCGGCGCGCGCGTGGGCCGGCCAGGCGCCCCGGGCCTGCGGGCGGCGCCGGCCGAGGACCAGATCGGCCCCGCCTTCACGCACCTCCCGGACGAACGGGACCAGGTGCGCGGGGTCGAGGGAGGCGTCGCAGTCGCAGAAGCAGACCACGTCCGCGGTGGCGGCCAGCAGCCCCGCGTGGCAGGCGGCGCCGAAACCGCGCCGCTCCTCGCGCACCACGGTGGCGCCGAGGGAACGGGCGAGGGCGGCGGAGCCGTCGGTGGACCCGTTGTCGACGACGAGGGCGCGCCAGCCGGGCGGCACGCGCTCCAGGACCCAGGGCAGCGCCCCGGCCTCGTTCAGACAGGGCAGGACGACATCCACGCCGGTGGAGGACGGTGAGGTGGTCACGGCGTTCACCTTACGGAGCCGAACCATGACGAACCGGACACCCGCTCCTTACGAAACCCGGACGTCGCGCCCGGCACCGGGCCGCCGCGGCGGCGCGGTGCCAGGGTGGGGGACATGCAGCAGCCACACACAACACCGGACACCGGGGGGCGGCCGGACACCCGGGGCCGGATCCTCGTCGTCGACGACGACCCGACCGTCGCCGAGGTCGTCGCGGGGTATCTGGACCGCGCCGGGTTCGCCGTGGACCGCGCAGGCGACGGTCCCGCCGCGCTCGAGCGGGCCGCCGGGCACCGGCCGGACCTGGTGGTGCTCGATCTGATGCTGCCCGGCATGGACGGCCTGGAGGTGTGCCGCCGGCTGCGCGAGCGGGGTCAGGTGCCGGTCGTCATGCTCACCGCGCGCGGCGACGAGGACGACCGCGTCCTCGGCCTCGAGGTCGGCGCCGACGACTACGTCACCAAGCCGTTCAGCCCGCGCGAACTGGTGCTGCGGGTCGAGTCGGTGCTGCGCCGCGCCCGGCCCGCCGTGCCGCGCGGCCGGCTCGCCGCGGCCGGCCTGACCGTCGACCCGGAGGCCCGCCGCGCCACCAAGGACGGTGACGAACTACTGCTCACCCTGCGCGAGTTCGACCTGCTCGCCTTCTTCCTGCGGCACCCGGGGCGGGCGTTCGGCCGGGAGGAGCTGATGCGGGAGGTGTGGGGCTGGGACTTCGGCGACCTGTCGACCGTCACCGTCCACGTCCGCAGGCTGCGCGGCAAGATCGAGGACGATCCGGCCCGGCCCCGGCTCATCCAGACCGTGTGGGGCGTCGGCTACCGCTTCGACACCGCCGGCAAGGAGGCGGTCTGACGTGCGCGACAACCTCCTCATCGCCCTCTACGCCTTCCTCGGCGCCGCCGCCACCGGCCTCGCGGGCGCGGCCGTGCTGCGTCTGATCCGCAGGCGCTCGCTCACCGTCTCGCTCGCCGTGGTGGCCGCCGTCGGGGTGGTGGCCATGCTCGCCGGGACCATGGCGGTGGCCCGGGCGATGTTCCTGTCCGCCCACGACCTGCGGGTCGTGACCGCGGTGGTCGCCATGGCGGCCGTCGTCTCGCTGGCCACCGCACTGCTGCTGGGCCGCTGGGTGGTCGCCCGCAGCCGGGAACTCACCGACGCGGCACGGAACTTCGGCGACGGCGGCGCCTTCGCCGCGCCCGCCGCCCCGGCCACCGCCGAACTGGACGCGCTCAGCCGCGAACTGGCCGCCACCAGCGCCCGGCTGGCCGCGTCCCGGGACCGCGAACGCGCGCTGGAGACCTCCCGGCGCGAGCTGGTCGCCTGGATCTCGCACGACCTGCGCACCCCGCTCGCCGGGCTGCGCGCCATGTCGGAGGCCCTGGAGGACAAGGTGGCCACCGACCCGGACCGCTACCTCAGGCAGATCCGCACCGAGGTGGAGCGCCTCAACGACATGGTCGGCGACCTCTTCGAGCTCTCCCGCATCCACGCCGGCACGCTCCCCCTCAGTCCGGCCCGCGTCTCCGTGTACGACCTGGTCGGCGACGCCCTCGCGGGCGTCGGCCCGCTCGCCCGCGAGCACGGCGTGCGGCTGGTGGGGGACGGGGTGGAGCCGGTGCCGGTGGAGGTCGACGGCAGGGAGATGAGCCGGGTGCTGGCCAACCTGCTGGTGAACGCGATCCGCCGCACCCCCGCCGACGGCACGGTCGCCGTCGCCGCCGAACGCGCGCCCGGGGGCGTGCTGCTGTCGGTGTCGGACGGCTGCGGCGGCATCCCGGAGGAGGACCTGCCCCGCGTCTTCGACACCGGCTGGCGGGGCACGGACGCCCGGACGCCCCCGGCGGGGGCGGGGCTCGGTCTCGCGATCGTCCGCGGCATCGTGGAGGCACACCAGGGCCACGCCTCGGTGCGCAACATCCCCGGCGGCTGCCGCTTCGAGGTGACCCTGCCGGCGGCCGGGCCGTAGAGCCGGGGTCCGCGGACGCGTCCGCCCGCCCGCGCGCCGGCCGGGCGCAGGGTGAACGCGGCCGCCCGGCACGGACCGGAGCGCGTCCCCGCCGGGGCACCCGCGGGGCGTCGGCGCACGGCCGCGCCGCCCGCGCCGGCTCAGCGGTTGCGGGCGAACTCCCGCATGCCCGCCTCGAAGCCGGTCTTCGGCCGCCAGCCGAGTTCCGCGCGCAGGCGGGAGGAGTCCGCCGTGATGTGGCGGACGTCGCCCAGCCGGTACTCGCCGGTGACCAGCGGCTCGGGGCCGCCGTGCGCCGCGGCCAGGGCGGCGGCCAGCTCGCCGACCGTGTGCGGCTCACCGCTGCCGGTGTTGTACGCGGTGAGCGTCCCGGGGCGCCCGCCGGCCTCCAGCGCGGTCACGTTGGCGGCGGCCACGTCACGCACGTGGACGAAGTCCCTGCGCTGCCGCCCGTCCTCGAACACCCTCGGCGGCTCACCGCGTTCGAGGGCCGAGCGGAAGAAGGAGGCGACGCCCGCGTAGGGGGTGTCGCGGGGCATCCGGGGGCCGTACACGTTGTGGTAGCGCAGCGAGACGGCCGTGCCGCCGGTGCAGCGCGCCCACGCGGCGGACAGGTGCTCCTGGGCGAGCTTGGTGGCGGCGTAGACGTTGCGCGGGTCGGCCGGGGCGTCCTCGGCGACCAGTCCCGGGGCCAGTTCGGCGCCGCAGAGCGGGCAGTCCGGTTCGAAGCGGCCGGCCGCCAGCCCGGCTTCGGCGCGCGGTCCGGGACGTACGACGCCGTGCGCCGGGCACTCGTAGCGGCCCTCCCCGTACACCACCATCGAGCCCGCCAGCACCAGCCGCCGCACGCCCGCCCCGGCCATCGCGGCGAGCAGGACGGCGGTGCCCAGGTCGTTGTGCGAGACGTACCCGGCCGCGTCCGCGACGCCGTCGCCGAGGCCCACCATAGCGGCCTGGTGGCAGACCGCGTCCATCCCGGCGAGCGCGCGGGCGACCGCCGCCGGGTCGCGGACGTCGGCACCGGGGTCGTCCCGGACGTCGTACACGACCGGCTCGTGCCCGTGTGCCCGCAGGGCGTCGACGACATGGGACCCGATGAACCCGGCGCCGCCGGTGACCAGTACGCGCATACGTCCACGCTAGGCCGCGTCCGCCCGCCGGCCCCGTCCGGCGGGCGGCGCGTCACGGGTCCGTAAGGGTTCCCCCGCCGGCGGCCGGGACGGGACGGGCGCGGCGGGCCACCAGGACGGTGCCGGCGCGGCGGAGCACCGGGCGTCCGCCGGAAAGGGAGGCGTCAGTCCCGGGGGCCGGCCGCCGTCGCGGGGTCCGGGGTCTTCGCGGACGGCGCCTTGACCAGGTCCACGTCCTGCTCCCGGACGAAGGCGAGGCGGTGCCCCAACTGGATCTCGTAGTAGCGTTCGCGGCCCTTCACCACCGGGCTGGGCAGGTTGCCGAAGGACTTGCCGGCCCAGGTGCCGAGGACGCTGGACCGGGTCACGTACCGCTGGCCGGCGCGCAGGGTGTACGGCAGCGGCGACTGGGGCTGCGACGTCACGCCCTCCGGGTAGGAGCCCTCGTCCGGCAGGGCGCGCCCGTACACCGGGATCTCGTTCAGGCCCGCCTTGGGCGTCACCATCCGGCCGGCCGCGCCGACCGCCGTCGGGTGCTCCTTCGGGTTCTTGAACCACGCCTTGTCGCCCTGGAACCAGATCGCCGTCCATTCGCCGCTGCGCCCGGCGACGGCGAACGTCTGGCCGGCCGAGACCCGCGAGCCCAGGTCGTTGACGTCCTCGGTGGAGTCGGCGCCGTCCGGGTGCCGCCCCATGTCCTGGATGAGCGGCGCGTCGTCGGACGGCTCGGTGTACAGGCGGACGGCGCTCGAGCCGTGCGGCGGGCACGGGTCGCCCTTGTTGGCCGTGCACCCGGTGAACCGCGGCTTGTGGGTGGCGTAGCCGGGCAGCACGGTCACCATGGGGCTGTCCGGCCCGGCCGTCGCCTTCAGCGGGGCGCCGAGCAGGTCGAAGTAGTGCCGCCAGTCCCAGAACGGGCCGGGGTCGTCGTGCATGTCGGGGATGGAGCCGGCGGTCGGGGCGGGCACGTTGTCGTGGCCGAAGATGTGCTGCCGGTCCAGCGGGATGCCGTACTTCCTGGCGAGGAAACGCACCAGACGGGCCGAGGTCCGGTACATCTGCTCGGAGAACCAGGCGTCGGGCTGGGTGAGGAAGCCCTCGTGCTCGATGCCGATCGAGCGGGCGTTGACGAACTGGTTGCCCGAGTGCCACGCCTCGTCCTTGGTCTTGATGTGCTGGGTGACGTGCCCGTCACGGGAGCTGATCGAGTAGTGCCAGGACGCCTCCGTCGGGTCCTGCACGGTCTTGAACATGATCGGCAGGAACGCCTCGGTGTCGTGGATGACGATGTACTCGATCTTCTGGTCCCGGGGCCGGTCGGCCAGGTCGTGGTTGCCGTAGTCGCCCTCGTCGTCGATCGTGCCGTAGGACGCGCTCAGCCAGGAGCAGGACAGCTCCGGCGGGCACTCGGGGTCCTCCGGCCGCTGCGGCCCCGACCGGCCGGCCGGGTTCCAGCGGACCTCGGGACGGGCGGTCAGGCTGACCCGCTGGCCCACGTCGGTGGTGCGGTGCGCGCCCTTCCGGATCACGTCGAAGACGTCGTGCGCGTACGTCGCCGCCTCCGCCTTGTCGCTGGAGCCGGAGAAGCGGGACACCGTGTCCCACCAGTCCGCCGGGTTGCCGCTCAGAGGCTTGCCGAGCGCCTTCTGGGTCGCCGCCAGCAGGGCCGCGCCGCCGCGCACGTTGGCGGACGCGTCCAGCCGGAGCCGGTCCGCCGCCTCGCCGGTCAGCCGGGCGGCCCGGCGCAGGTCCGTCGCCCGCTGTTCGGGGCGGCCGCGGGCGGGCTGCGCGGCGGGCCGGGGCGAGGGGCCGGCCGCTCCCACGGCGCCGGCGTCCACCAGGTGCATCGGCCCGTAGCCGCCGCCGGTGCTCGGCACGCCCGGATGGGAGTCCCAGCGCGACTGCAGGTAGGACACGCCCATGAGGACGCTCACCGGTACGTGGTAGTCCCGCGCGGCGGTCGCGAAGTCGCCCTGCAGGCGCCGGTCGTCGGTCGCGCCGTCGTCGGACGACGGCCAGACCAGCAGCGGCAGCAGGAGGGCCGCCGAGGCGGTGGCGCAGATCAGCCCGTTGCGCCCGCGTACGGCGCCGGGGACACGGGACAGGACACGACTCCACATATGCAAGGGCCTCCGACCGCGCTCGTACTGCCCAGGGGAGCGAGTGCTCCACCGCCACCCCTAGTACGCTGCCGCGCCCTTCGCGCCGCGTCGCGCCAAGGGTCACCGGCGTGGACCAGTGACCCCGGTCAGGCCACCCGGTCGGCGGCGTGGACCGCTCAGCTCTCGACGGGGGCCGCCCGCCAGTCCGGGTGGCCGGGCATCGGCGGGGTGCGCGGCCCGTACAGCCACGGCGTCAGGAACGGTCTCAGGTCCCGGCCCGCGACCTCGGAGGCGAGCGCGACGAAGTCCGCGGTGCCGGCGGCCCGGCCCCGGTACCGGGTCACCCAGGTGCGTTCGATCCGCTCGAAGACGGCCTCGCCGACCTCCTCCCGCAGCGCGTAGAGCACCAGCGCGGAGCCGTCGTAGCGGACGTTGCGGAAGAGGGTCGCTTCGGTGGGTTCGGCGGGCGCCCCGTCGTCGTGGCGCCACTGGTCGAGCTGTTCGTACGCGTCCCGCATCGCGTCCTCCAGGGGCACCCCGCCGTGCGAGGCGGAGTACAGGCGTTCGTAGAAACGCGCGTGACCCTCGCTCAGCCACAGGTCCGACCAGCGCCGCACGGCCACGCTGTCGCCCGTCCACTGGTGGGCCAGCTCGTGCACCAGGTCGCGCTCTGCGTGCACCCGGTCGGCCAGCAGGCTGTCCCTCGGCAGGACGGACAGCGACTGGGTCTCCAGCGCGACCGGCAGGTCGGTGTCGGCGACCAGCACGCCGTACCGGCGGAACGGGTAGGGGCCGAGCCGCTGTTCGAGCCAGGCCAGGTGGTCCGGGGTGCGGGAGCGGTGCTCCCGGGTGGCGTCCACGAGGCCCTCCGGGACCACGTCCCGCACCGGCAGCCCGTGCGGCCCGGTGCCGTCGGCGAACGTGAACCTTCCGATCGCCACCTGGACGAGCTGGGCCGCGATCGGCTCCTCGGAGTCGTAGGTCCAGCGCACGCGTCCGCCCGGCTGCCGCGCCCGCTCGACGAGCCGGCCGTTGGCCACCGCCGACAGGTCCGCCGGGGTGGTGATGCGGAAGGTGAACGGCGCCCGCAGGCTGGGGTGGTCGTCGGCCGGGAAGATCATCTTGGCGCCGTCGGGCTGGGGGTAGAGCACGGTGCCGTCGGGGGTGGGCACCCAGCCGTACTCGCCGATCGCGTCGCGCCGGTGGCGGCGCTGGGCGGGGTCGGCGGTGTAGGCGACCCGCACGGTGAACACGGCGCCCCTGGGCAGCGGCCGCGCCGGCGTGACGACGAGTTCGTCGCCGTCGCGCCGCGTCCGCGCCGGGCGGCCGTCGACGGTGACCGCGTGCAGCGTGTTGCCCGCGAAGTCCAGGTCGAAGCGGGACAGGGCCTGGGTGGCGGTGGCGGTGACGGTCACGGCGGCCTCGAACGGCGTGGCCGGCGCCCGCCAGTCGAAGGAGAGGTCGTAACGGCGCACCGTGTAGCCGCCGTTGCCGTCGAGCGGCAGCAGCGGGTCGCCGATGCCCCGGGCGCCGGGTGAGGGTGCGGCACCGAAGGCGCCGGCCCCGGAACCGGGGGCGTGGTGGGCCGGGCGGGGCGCCGGGTGGCCGCCCTGGCAGGAGAGCGCGCCGGCCAGGAGGGCGGTGCAGGCGAGCACGAGGGCCGTGCGGCGGCCGCGCTGGCGCGCGGTGGGGGCACGGCAGCCGGGCCTCGTGGATGTCATGGCCCGCACTATGTCAGCAAAGCGATGTATCACCGCTTATTTTCCTATCACCACTTTCATGTCTCTCTGTCACATACTGTCACCTCTTCGTGCTGTTTACGGCATAGTGGCGGGCGTCTTCGCCCCGGCCCAGGAGGAAACACGCATGCTCGGCACCGACTTCCGCACCGGATCGCCCGTCTGGCTCGACCTCGGAAGCCCGGACACCGACGCGACCGCGGCCTTCTACGGCGCCGTCTTCGGCTGGCAGTTCGCCTCCGCCGGGCCGGAAGCGGGCGGCTACGGCTTCTTCCTGAAGGACGGCAGGACCGTCGCCGCCCTCGGTCGCCTCACCGAGGAGGGCGCCGCCCCGGCCTGGACGACGTACTTCCACAGCGACGACCTCGCGGCCACCGCCCGGCACGTGGCCGAGGGCGGCGGAACGGTGCGGGTGGAGCCGATGAGCATCGGCGAGGGGTCGATGGCCCAGTTCACCGACCCCCAGGGCGCCGGGTTCGCGGTGCTGCGCTCCCCGATGGGGCTGGAGCGCACCTCCGAGGACGACGCGCTGGTGTGGGTCGAACTGCACACCACCGACCCGGAGTCGGCGATCCGGTTCTACACCGGTGTGTTCGGCTGGCGCTCGGCGGAGATGACGGCCCCCGACATGACGTACCAGGTGCTCAGCATCGCGGACGGGGACCAGCAGGAGGGCGCCTTCGGCGGGGTGGCCCCGCTGCAGGGCGGCCAGGGGGACGCGCGCTGGGTGCCGTACTTCGCCGTGGCCGACCCGGCGGCCGTCGTCGCCACCGCGCGGGACAACGGCGCGACCGTGCTCATGCCCGCGGTGGACGTCCCCGACGTCGGCACCATCGCCTGGCTCAGCGCCCCCGACCAGTCGGTGTTCGCCCTCCTGCGGCCGAACCCGCGCCAGGGCTGAGGGAATCCGCCGCCCGGGCGGCGGCGCCCTCGGCCGCCCGGGGTGTTCTGTTACGCCGTTCCGGTGCCCCTCCCGCCGCAGTTCGGCGCTCCGGCCCCGCGCCGCGCATTGAATGCACCTGCCGCGCGAGGGCCGCCCGCTGGGTGTCCGTCCCTTCGCGCGTCCACCAACCTGCCCGCGTACTCGGTGCCCTGCCGGCACCGCAGGAGAAGGGACTCGGATGCGCGAACTGCGCCGTTTCCTGTGGAGCGCGCTCGCCTCGGCGCTCCTGCTGCTCTGGGCCTCGCCGGCCCCCGCCCAGGCCGCCGGAGCGCACCTCCGCCACGACGGCCGCGCCTGCCCGGTCGTCCACCGGACGGCGGGCCAGACCAAGGCGCCGCCCACCGGACTGGAGAACTACTACCGCGACGACTGGCGGCTGGGCCCCAGCCACCTGCCCACCTCGGGCCCCGTCGCGCGGATGCTCAAGGGCTGGAAACCGCAGGACAGCACCTCGCCGTACTGGTTCCTCGGGTGCTACTGGCAGACCAGCCAGCAGAACGTGTCCGGCTGGTGGTACCCGGACAACAACGGGTTCGTGCTGCGCGACGGCCGCCCCGTGCAGGAGACGCAGACGCTCCACAAGGGGCAGCTCGTCGACCTCTTCGGCAGCGGACGCGGCAACTTCCTCGCACCGGCCGGCACGCCGTACGCCAAGCGGGCCATCCCGCCGACCAACCTGGACGAGTACGACCCGGCCGCCCCGCCGTTCAACTACCACCTGTACCGCGTCGTCGCGGACTTCACGGTGCAGGCCGGCCCGATCAGGCCGTGGTTCGGGCAGCCGGGACTGGGCCGGCAGTACGTGACGAGCTCGGCCGTCCCGGACCTGATCGCCGCACAGAAGCTGCAGGAGATCACGCCGGCGGCCTGAGGAGCCGGGGCACCGGCCCGGCTCACCCGCCGGGAGTGCGGAAGGCCACCTGCCGGCGGGCGGCCTCGTCCACCTCCTCCAGGGTGAGCAGCGGGGTGGCCCGGGTGAGCAGGGCGCCGCTGGCCTTGACGTGGAGGGCGACGGCGGCCATGGCCGCCGCGTCGGGGAAGTCGACGACGAGCACGACGTCGTCGGCCCCGAAGGCGAAGTACATGGCCTCGACGCTTCCGCCCAGGCCGGTGACGACCTGGTCGACTGCGGCCCGGCGGCCGCTGCCGCCCTCGCCGAGCAGGCCCTTGGTGCCCTCGGCGGTGTAGCTGGCCTGGATGAGGAACTTCGGCATGACGCTCCCTGCCGGTCGGTGATCCGGTACGCACAAGGGGGTTTCCCGCCGCGGCCCCGCCCGCCTTCCGCCATGCGCCCGGAATCACCCTTTGGGCCGCCGCCCGGACCCGCCGCCGCGGGCCCGGTGATCGCGCCCGCCGCCGTCACGCCGGCCGCCCTGACCGCCCGCCGCCGTCACGCCGGGCGTCCTGACCGCCTGCCGCCGTCACGCCGGGCGTCCTGACCGGCCGCCGCCGTCACGCCGGGCGGTCAGGGGGAGAGCGTCCAGCGGGGCGCCGTCCGGGCCCAGGCCGCCTCCCACGCGGCGACGTTGCGCCGCCGCACGGCCAGGGCCGCGGCGGCGTGGACGGCCGCGCCGGCGCCGGCGGTGGCCAGGACCGCGCAGACCGCCCAGCCCATGCTGCGCGAGCGGATCTCCCGCGCGGTCAGCGGCGGCCCGGTGATCTCCCCGTCCCGGTCGGCCCAGACGCGCACGGTGCTGCCCGCGGGCAGCCCGGGCTCGACCTCGGTCCGCACCGTCCGGGTACGGCCGTCGGGGCCGTCGATCAGGACCCGCGCCGGGTAGCGCGTCGCGGCGGCCTCCGCCGAGCCCGGCTCGGGGTGGCGCGGCGCGTCCCGGAGCAGCACCGCGGTGGTGGGCCGCCGTGTCTCCGCCTGGTGCTGCGCGGTACGGGCGTAGTGCCGGCGGGCGGCGTCGGCGGTCAGCAGGGCGACGGCGGGGGCGGCCGCGAGCACGGCCGTCAGCAGACCGATGCCGAGCCACCCGAGGAGCAGGTCGGAGCGGCGGCGCAGGGGGTTGCTGCGCAGCCGCCACAGCGTGAACCGGGGCAGGTCCTCGGGAGGCTGGGGTGCGGGCGGGGATACGCGGCCGGCCAAGGTGACCTCCTCACGGCGGCTGGGACGGCGCACGGGAGGGCGGGCTAGCGGGGGTGCGGGCCGGGCGGCAGCAGCGCGCCGGCCCCGATCGCGGCGG
The DNA here is from genome assembly GCF_007176755.1 of Streptomyces sp. 1-11. Classification (GTDB taxonomy): domain Bacteria; phylum Actinomycetota; class Actinomycetes; order Streptomycetales; family Streptomycetaceae; genus Streptomyces. The sequence continues at coordinate 272,662 of NZ_BJTV01000003.1, read as the reverse complement.
GGTGGCGGTGGGCCGCTTCGAGGAGCCGGGCGGCGCCGCGCACCGCCGCGGTGTGCGGCGCCGGCACGACGCGCAGCGGCACGTCCAGCCGTCCGGTGAGCCGGTGGGTGATCTCGGGCCGCAGGGCGCCGCCGCCCGCCAGCAGGGGGCCGCGGCGCAGGGCGTCGAGGGTGGTGGAGGTGCGGTCCTGCCGCAGCATCGCGGTCACCATGCCGGTCACCGCGTCGCCGAGGTCCGCGGGCGGCACGGTGTCGAGGTCGCCGGTGCCCAGCGCGGTGCGGCGGGCGTCCACGACCGCGCCGTCGCTCAGCAGCACCACCTCGGTGAGGTGGGCGCCGATGTCCACCACGAGCACGGGACGGCTCTGGTCGGCGCCGGCGGCCAGCGCGACGGCCCGGGCGCTGGGTACGGTCAGCACGCCGTGCGGGCGCAGCACGCTCACGGCGGTGCGGGCCGCGTCCCGGTAGGCGACGCCGTCCAGGACCGGCGCGGTGACGATGACCAGGGGCCGGGTGAGGCGCGGCAGCCGGTTGCCGAGCAGGCGTTCCAGCATCCTCGCGCAGCCGGGGGTGTCGACGATGGTGCCCCGCTGGACGGGGTGGAGCGCGCCCGCGCCCGGGAAGGTGACCGTGGGCACGTCGAGGACGAGCCCACGGCCGGCGATCCAGGCGCGGGTGCGGGCGCTGCCCAGGTCCAGGGCGACGCCGCAGCACTTCCGGCACCGGGGCCAGGGCCGGTGCCCGGTGACGCCGAGGCGCGGGACGACGGTCATCGGCCGGCCTCCCGTACCTGCTGGCAGCGCGCGCAGTAGCGGGCCTGCGGCACTATCAGCAGCCGCTCGCGGTCGATGGGGCGCCGGCACAGGTGGCAGGCGCCGTAGCGCCCCTGGTCCATGCGCTCGAGCGCGGCGATCACGTCGGTGAGGACCATGCGGGCGGAGGCGGCGAGCTTGACGTGCACCTCGACCTGCCCGGCGGCGCCCTGCCGCAGCAGGTCGTCGGCGCGCGACGGGACGGCGGACGCGATCTGCACGAGCTGCTCCTGGCGGAACAGCCGCTGCTCGAGGAGGATCTCGCGCAGCGCGGCGAGATCCTCGGGCGACAGGTGTCGGTACGGGGCGTGCCTCGCCGGAACGCGCGGATCGGTGCCGTGCGTCCCCGGGTCGCCGATGGTCTGGTGGGTCACCACTTCACCCCTCGGGCAGAGCGGAATGCGAAAGTCGGGAGCGGAGCGTCGGTCAGGGGGCCACGCGCCGGCAGCCGACGCAGTAGCGGGTGTAGGGAAGGATCTCCAGCCGTTCCACGGGCACCGGCTTGCCGCAGTTCTCGCAGGTCCCGTAGGTGCCCGCCGCGACCCGGGCGAAGGCGTCGTCGATCTCCTTAAGCACCCGCTCGATGGCGGTCCGCTGCGCGGACATGAGCTGGTCGTCCGCCGGCTGCCCGTTCTCGTTCACCGCCTCGAGCTGCACCAGCCGGGCGCTGCGCGCGTGTTCCAGGCGCTGGCGGGCCTCGTGGGCGGTGAGGCTCCGCAGGTGGCCATCGGCGGGAGTGGTGTCGATCGACATGGTGCGTCCCTCTCTCGGTCTCGGTCGGTCGTCGGTGCCGGGCGGTTCCCGGCCCCGGACGGGCCGGTCCGGGTCACTGACTCGACCCTCGCCGTCCCGGCCGCCCCTGCCCATCGGGCGCAGACCCCATTTACCGAGCGTCACGGGCTCTACCCGGGTGGTGGATGGGTGGACGGCGGCGGAGAAAATGGGCCGCGCGCCCCATCGATCCGGCGCGCGGGCGACGGGCAGGCTGGGGGCGGCCAGGGCAGCGGCCCGCCCCGGGGGCTCGATGCCCGACAGTGGAGGAAGGCCGCATCTCGGAAGGAGGCGTACGTCCCGGTGACCCTGTTCTGGCGGATCTTCGGACTCAACGCCGTGGTGCTCGGTTCGGCCACGGCCCTGCTGCTGTGGGCTCCGGTGACCGTCTCCGTCCCGGTCGTGCTGACCGAGGCCGTGATCCTGCTGGGCGGCCTGGTGGTGATGCTGGTCGCCAACGCGGGCCTGCTGCGCTGGGGTCTGGCCCCGCTCGACCGGCTGACGAAGCTGATGACCACCGTGGACCTGCTCCGCCCCGGCCAGCGGCTGCCCGCCCACGGCGGCGGCGAGGTCGCCGAGCTGATCCGCGCGTTCAACGCGATGCTGGAGCGGCTGGAGCAGGAACGCGCCACCAGCAGCGCCCGCGCCCTGTTCGCGCAGGAGGCCGAACGCCGCCGTATCGCGCAGGAACTGCACGATGAGGTGGGGCAGAGCATGACCGCGATCCTGCTCTCCCTGAAACGGGCCGCCGACCAGGCCGGTGAGCCGCTGCGCGGAGAACTCCACCAGATGCAGGAGATCACCCGCGAGAGCCTGGACGAGGTGCGCCGCCTGGTGCGCCGGCTGCGGCCCGGGGTGCTGGACGACCTCGGCCTGGTCAGCGCGCTGACCTCGCTCACCGAGGACTTCGCCGCGCACACCGGGCTGCAGGTGCAGCGCCGGTTCGACGCCGACCTGCCCGCCCTGGAGCCGGAGACCGAGCTGGTCTTCTACCGGGTCGCCCAGGAGGGCCTGACCAACGCCGCCCGGCACGCGGAGGCCGAACGCGTCGTCGTGGCCCTGCACCACGCCGGGGACACGGTGGAGCTGGCCGTCACCGACGACGGCTGCGGCATCGAGGCCGCCCGCGAGGGCGCCGGCATCCGCGGCATGCGCGAGCGGGCGCTGCTCATCGGGGCCCGTCTCGACATCACCTCCGCGCCCGGTGCGGGCACCCAGGTGCGGCTCACCGCACCCGTTCCCAGGAAGCAGCCGTGACCATGTCCGCAGCCACCCCGATCCGCATCCTCCTCGCCGACGACCACGCGCTGGTCCGGCGTGGGGTGCGGCTCATCCTCGACCAGGAGCCCGACCTGGAGGTGGTCGCCGAGGCGGGCGACGGCGCGGAGGCCATCGCGATGGCCCGCACCCACGACGTCGACCTCGCCGTGCTGGACATCGCCATGCCCCGGCTGACCGGACTGCAGGCCACCCGCGAGCTGATCGCGCTGAAACCGGGGCTGCGCGTGCTGATGCTCACGATGCACGACAACGAGCAGTACTTCTTCCAGGCCCTGAAGGCCGGAGCCTCGGGGTACGTGCTGAAGTCCGTCGCCGACCGGGACCTGGTCGCCGCCTGCCGGGCCGCGATGCGCGACGAGCCCTTCCTGTACCCCGGCGCGGTCACCGCCCTCATCCGCAACTACCTCGACCGGGTGCGGCACGGCGAGGAGACGCCGGACCAGATCCTCACCCCGCGCGAGGAGGAGGTCCTCAAGCTGGTCGCGGAGGGGCACTCCTCCAAGGAGATCGCCGAGATCCTCTTCATCAGCGTCAAGACCGTGCAGCGCCACCGCGCCAACCTGCTGCAGAAGCTCGGCCTGCACGACCGCCTCGAACTCACCCGTTACGCCATCCGCGCCGGCCTGGTCGAACCCTGACCCCGGCTCACCGACCGCCCGGAGTCCCGGCCGCCACTCCCCGGCCGGGGCCCGGGCCCCCACCACCGTGACCGCCATGAAAGGAGGCCGGCGCATGCGCCCAGCACCACGTACTCCCCTGCGCGCGCCGGCCCGCCTCCTGACGATCCCGGTCCCGGCCCTGCGCGCGTCGGCCCGCCTCCTGACGATCCCGGCCCTGCTCGCCCTCACGATCCCGGCCCTGCTCGCCCTCACGATCCTGACCCTGCTCGCCGGCCCCCTGTCCCCGGTCCGCCCCGCCCCACCGGCCACTCCCGCAGCCGACGCCTTCCCCGCCGTCGTGCCCACGTCCGGCCCGCAGGCGACTGGTCACCATCGCGCCCCCGTCCCCACCTCCGCTCCGACCGTTCGCCTCGATGCCCAGCCAGGCGTCACGCCCGCCCCGGGCCCGCGGACGGCCGGAGACCATCGCGCCCCCGTCCCCACTCCCGCTCCGACCGTTCGCCTCGATGCCCAGCCGGGCGTCACGCCCGCCCCGGGCCCGCGGACGGCCGGTGAGCATCGCGCCCCCGTCCCCGACCTCGCTTCCAGCGCCTCCCTTACCGCACCTCTTGAGGCCCGCGAAGGCGGTGAGGCCGCCCCCGGCTCACACCCCGCCGACGACAGTCGTGCCGTTCCGCTCGCCGATGAGCCGTGGGCCGGTGTCCGGCCCGCCCGGGCGGCTGTCGGGCACGAGGGCCACGGGGAGCGTCCGGCACCGCCCGGACCGCTCACCGGTGCCGTGCCCGTTACGGCACCGCTCCAGCCCGGCGGCGGACGGGCCGAAGGCCCCGAGCGGGACAGCTCCTCCTGGTCGGACCAGGCGGCGACTGATCACGGCCGGGCACCGCCCGCCACGGCCCGCGCCTGAGACCGCCGCCTGCCTTGGCCCGCGCCCGCCGCGGCCCATGACAGAAAGCGACGCCCGCCACGGCTCGCGTCCGGCAGCGGTTTCTGTCACGGCTCGCGCTGAGAGCGGGGCCTGTCACGGCTCGCGTCTGGCGGCAGCGACTTCTGTCACGGCTCGCGCTGACGGCGGGCCTGTCACGGCTCGCGTCTGACAGCGGCGCCCGCCACGAGCCCCGCCTGACACCGGCGTCCACCGCGCCCCGCGTCTCAGGCCGGCGAGCGGCGTCCGTGGCGGCCCGCGCCTCACATCGGCGCCGGCCGCGGCGGCCCGCGTCTCGTACCCGCGCGTGCCGGCGCCCCGGGCCCCGCGCCCCGGGGCGCCGTCCGTCGGTCACTCACCCGTCCAGCCCGATCCACCGTCCAGCCCGTCCCCCCACATTCATCCATTCGTCCGTGCCATCCGCCGCGGCCGCACGGCCGCAGCCCTGGCATGCCCGCCGGAGGCCCGTGTTGATCCGCTCCGCCCGGGTGAGGGCACTGCTCGCCCTCACCGTGATCGCCGTGTCGTTGTACATCGCCCTCACCGTGCCGATCCGTCTCGGACTCGATCTGCGCGGCGGGACCCAGATCGTGCTCCAGACGCGTTCCACCCCGACCGCCACCGCCGACCGCGAGGCCACCGACCGCACCCTGGAGGTGCTGCGCGGCCGCGTGGACGCGCTCGGCGTCGCCGAACCCACCCTCGTCCGCTCCGGTGAGGACCGGATCATCGTCGAACTCCCCGGCGTGCGGGACCCGAAGCAGGCGGCCGAGGTGCTCGGCCGCACCGCGCAGCTCACCATCCACCCGGTCGCCGGCACCGCCACCGACGGCACGGAGCGGGCCGGGGAGCGGGTCCTGTCCGACGCGTCGGGCGAGCGACTGCGCCTGCGGGCCGCCGCCCTGACCGGGCAGCAGGTCAAGGACGCCGCCGCCCGCTTCGACCAGGAGTCCGGCGCCGGATGGCACATCACCGTCGACTTCGGCGGCGCCGGCCGCGCCGAATGGGCCCGGCTGACCGGGGAGGCCGCCTGCAAGCCGGTGGGCGACCCCGGCCGCCGTGTCGCGATCGTCCTCGACGACAAAATCATCTCGTCGCCCGAGGTCGCCCCCTCGATCGCGTGCGGCACGGGCATCACTGCCGGCTCCACGCAGATCACCGGTTCGTTCGACGACACCGAGGCCCGCGAACTGGCCCTGCTCATCAAGGGCGGCGCCCTGCCGGTGGCCGTGGAGACGGTGGAGCAGCGCACCGTCGGCCCCACCCTGGGCGCCGAGGCCATCGCGGCCAGCACCTGGGCGGCCGTCATCGGCACCGTCCTGACCTCGCTGTTCGTGATCGCCGTCTACCGGGTGATGGGCATGCTCGCGGCCCTCGCCCTGCTCTGCTACGGCCTCATCTCCTACGCCGCCCTGGCCGCCCTCGGCGCCACCCTCACCCTGCCGGGCCTCGCCGGGTTCGTCCTGGCGATCGGCATGGCGGTGGACGCCAACGTGCTGGTGTTCGAGCGCGCCCGGGAGGAACACGCCGCCCGTCAGCGCCCCACCCCGCGCTCGTCGCTGACCGCCGGCTTCCGCAACGCCTTCAGCGCGATCGCCGACTCCAACATCACCACCCTGATCGCGGCGGCGCTGCTCTTCTTCCTCGCCTCGGGACCCGTCCGCGGTTTCGGTGTCACCCTCGGCATCGGCGTCCTCGCCTCCATGGTCAGCGCCCTGCTCATCACCCGGGTGCTCGCCGACCACGCCGCGTCCCGGCCGTGGCTGCGCAACCGCCCGCACCTCAGCGGCATCGCCACCACCGGCCCGGTCCGCGACCGCCTGCTGCGCCGCGACCCGCAGCTGATGCGCCGCCCCCGCCGCTGGCTGGCCGGGTCCGCCGTGCTCCTGGTGCTCGCCGGGGCCGGCATCGCGCTGCGCGGCCTGGACCTCGGCGTCGAGTTCACCGGCGGACGGCTGGCCGAGTACACCACCAGTGCCCCGGTCGACCCGGACAAGGCCCGCGCCGCGCTCGCCGACGCGGGCTTCCCCCGGGCGGTCGTGCAGTCCTCCGGGGACGACCGGCTGACCGTCCGCACCGGAGCGCTCTCCGACGCCCAGGCGGCGGAGGTCACCCGCACGGTCGACGCCGTCGCGGGCGGGGCGGACCGGGTCCGCGACGAGCTGATCGGCCCCAGCCTCGGCGAGGAGCTGCGCCGCAACGCCCTGATCGCCCTGGCGCTCGCCCTGGGCGCGCAGCTGCTGTACCTGGCGGCCCGCTTCCGCTGGGTGCTCGGCACCGCGGCGGTCAGCGCCCTCGCCCACGACGTGCTGGTCCTGCTGGGCGTGTTCGCCTGGCTCGGCAAGCCGGTGGACGGCGTGTTCCTCGCCGCCCTGCTCACCGTCATCGGCTACTCGGTGAACGACTCCGTCGTCGTCTTCGACCGCATCCGGGAACTGCGCCGGCGCCATCGCACCGCCCCGCTGCCCCGGATCACGAACCAGGCGATCCTGCAGACGGTGCCCCGTACGGTCAACACCGGCATGGGAGCCGCCCTCATCCTCACCGCCCTGGCCGTGCTCGGCGGGGACTCCCTCACCGACTTCGCCCTCGCCCTGCTCATCGGCCTCGTCGTGGGCACCTGGTCCTCGGTCTTCGTGGCCGCGCCGGTGGCCATCGAACTCCAGGACCGGACCGGCGGGCGCGGGAAGCGCGCGGCCTGAGGAGGGCGGGGGCCGGTCCGGCCCCCGCCCCCGATCCCCGGCGGGGGGCCGGTCCGGCCCCCCGCCGCCGGTCACCGGCGCCGCGGAGCCGTGATTACCCGGGCGCCCCCGCGACGGCACGGGCTAGGATCCGGGTCCATGGCGCTGACCGTGCACGACGTGGACCGGTTCGAGTCGTCCAGGCCCCGCCTGGAGGCCATCGCCTACCGCCTGCTCGGCTCGGCGAGCGAGGCGGAGGACGCCGTGCAGGAGACGTTCCTGCGCTGGCAGGCCGCCGACGTCGGCCGCATCCAGGTCCCCGAGGCCTGGCTGACGAAGGTGCTCACCAACCTGTGCCTCACCCAGCTCACCTCGGCCCGCGCGCGCCGCGAGACGTACGTGGGCCAGTGGCTCCCCGAGCCGCTGCTCGCCGGAGACCCGATGCTCGGCCCCGCCGACACCGCCGAGCAGCGCGAGTCGCTCTCGTACGCCGTCCTCACCCTGCTGGAACGGCTGTCCCCCAACGAGCGGGCCGTGTACGTGCTGCGCGAGGCGTTCGACTACGCGCACCGGGAGATCGCCGAGATCCTCGACCTCACCGAGGCCGCGAGCCAGCAGATCCTGCACCGGGCCAGGAAGCACCTCGCCGCGGGCAGGGCCCGGGCGGAGATCGACGGGGCGGCCGCCCGGCGGGTGGTGGAGGAGTTCCTCGCGGCCGCCACCAGCGGCCGGACCGAGCCGCTCGTGCGGCTGCTCACGGAGGACGCCTTCGCGATCGGCGACGGCGGCGGGAAGGTGCCGGCCCGCGCCAAGGCGTTCGAGGGCGCGCTCGCGGTCGCGAAGTTCATGCGCGGCCTGTTCAAGCCCGGCACGGCCCAGCGCAAGCTGGTCGGCGGCTCGCCCGAGATCCACGTCACGACGGCCAACGGCGGCCCGGCCGTCCTGGTCGTCGTGGACGGCCGGGTCATCGGCGTGCTGTGCATGGAGATCACCGCCGACGGCATCGCCGCGCTCCGCAGCCAGGTCAACCCCGACAAGCTGGAACGCGCGACCAGGCGCTGGGCGGCCACCGACCACCCAGAACCCCGGCTCAGGCCCTTCTGAGCCGGGTGTGACCTGCTTCACGTCGCGTATCTGTCAGGAAACGGCGGGCCGCCCGGTTCAAGGGGCGAATCCGCTGAAGACAGGAGCAGGACATGCAGCACCGCATCGTCGTCCTCGGAGCCGGATACGCCGGGGCCATCGCCGCCGGACGCCTCGCCAGGCGGCTGCGCCGCGAGGAGGTCGCCGTCACCCTCGTCAACGCCGAGCCCGACTTCGTCGAGCGCATCCGGATGCACCAGCTCGCGGCCGGCCAGGACCTGCGGCCCCGGCCCCTCGGCGAGATCTTCGCGGGCACGGGCGTGGAGTTGCGGACCGCCCGGGTCACCGGCGTCGACGCCGACCGCCGGACGGTGGCCGTCGAGAGCGCGGACGGCGCCGGGGAACTGGCCTACGACACCCTCGTGTACGCCCTCGGCAGCGGCTGGAACGACCAGGGCGTCCCCGGCACCGCCGAGCACGCGCACGAGATCGCCGGCCGGCCCGGCGCGCTCCGGCTGCGCGAGCGGCTGGCCGGCCTGGGCGCCGGGCAGCCCGTGGTCGTGGTCGGCGGCGGCCTCACCGGCCTGGAGGCCGCGACCGAGATCGCCGAGGCCCGCCCGGACCTCGACGTCGCCCTCGCCGCCCGCGGCGGGCTCGGCGACTGGCTCTCCCCCAAGGGCCGCCGCCACCTGCGCGAGGTCTTCGGCCGGCTCGGCATCACGGCGCACGAGAACGCCGCCGTCACCGCCGTCGAGGCCGACCGGGTGCTGACGGCCGACGGCGGGGCCATCCCGGCGGCGGTCACCGTGTGGACCACCGGCTTCGCCGTCCACCCGATCGCGAAGGCCACCACCCTGGAGGTCACCGACACCGGCCGGATCGTGGTCGACGGCACCATGCGCTCGGTCTCCCACCCGGACGTGTACGCCATCGGCGACGCCGCTCTGGCGATGGGCCCCGGCGGCAAGCCGCTGCGCATGTCGTGCGCCTCCGGCGTGCCTTCCGCCTGGCAGGCCGCCGACGCCGTCGTGGCCCGGCTGACCGGCGGCGGACTTCCCGACGTGCCGCTGCGCTACTTCAACCAGTGCGTCTCGCTGGGCCGCCGGGAGGGCCTGATCCAGTACGTCACGGCCGACGACCGGTCCGTCCGGGCGGCCCTGACCGGCCGGTTCGCCGCCGTCTACAAGGAGCTGGTCTGCAAGGGCGCGGCCTGGTCCGTCACCCATCCGACCCTCGGCGTCCCGGGCCGGCGCCGCCGCGTCGTGCCGCAGCCGGCCCGGCGGGACCCGGCGGTCGAGGCGGCCGTCTGACCGCACCACGGGACGGGCGCCCCGGCGGCCCGGGCGCCCGCACCGGCCGCCGGCCGTTGACTCGGGCCGGCCGCCGGCCGCCGCTCGTCACAGCTCGGTCGCGGGCCAGTCCAGCAGCCGGGCGCCGATCGTGGCGGTCTGCAGCATGTAGCGGTGGGCCGGGTCCGCGAGATCGGCGCCGGTGAGCCGGCGGATGCGGTCGAGGCGGTAGGTCGTGGCCCGCACGCTCAGCGACAGCCGGCGGGCCGCCTCGGCGGCGACACAGCCGGAGTCGAAGTACGCGGTGAGGGTGTCCAGCAGCGGCCGCGCACCGCCGCGGGCGGCCGTGAGCGGGCCGAGAGCGCCTAGCACCAGGTCGGCCAGGGCCTGCCGGTCACGGGCGAGAACCGGATAGACGAGCAGGTCGGCCGCGTACAGCACGGGGGCGTCGAGACCGAGGCGCTCGGCCATCTCCAGCGCTTTCAGGGCCTCTTCGTACGACTGGACCACCCCGCCGGGGCCGGGCTGCGGGCGGCCGACGGCGACCCGCCCGCCGCCGGTCGCGGTGTGCGCCTGCTCGGCGAAACAGGGCAGGATCTCGTCCTCGTGGCCGGGGGCGATGCACAGCAGCCGGCCGTCCTTCGTGGTCAGCAGGACGTCACGGTGGCCGAAGCGGGCCAGCAGCGCACGCTCCACCTGCCGGGGCACCGCGTCGCCCTCGTCGTAGCCGACGGGGCCCTGGGCGACGGCCACGGCGTGGGCGTGGGACAGCCGCAGGCCGAAGCGTTCCGCGCGTTCGGCGAGCCTGCCCAGATCGCTGCGGCCGAAGAGCAGGTCGTCGATGAACTCCCGCCGCGCCGCCTCCTCCTGGCGCACGGCGAGCCGCTGGGCGCGTTCGTACCCCTCGGCGAAGGCGTCCACCGCCTGCTGCACGGCGGCCAGGGCGCTGTCGGCGGAGCCGGGCGAGCGCGGCCAGGCGGCCCGGGCGGCGGCGAGGTGGGCGCCGACCAGGGCGCGCAGGCCGTACCCGGCCTCGGCGGCCTGTTCCCCCAGAGCGCGCCGGGACTCCAGCTCGGGGCGGGTGAGGCGCCGCCCGGTGGCCGCCACCTCGGCCAGGATCGGTGCGTAGCCCTCCAGGTACCGCTCCGGGATCTCCCGCTCCGCCACGCCGTCCCCCCGCACTCCCACGCCCCGGTGACGGTCCCTCAGCGGCCCACCGGCATGCAGACCCTAGTGAACTTTGCCGGGAACCGGCAATGCGCCGGACGGTGCGGACAGGGCAGCATGGGGCGCGGGGAGCACCACGGACGGCTCCGGTGCCGGACACCGGCAGGTGTCCGGCACCGGGCCGGAGACGGACGCCGTCGGACGTGCCGCCCGTGCAGGCCGCGCCGCTGGGCCGGGCAGAAGGCCGCGAACGCCGCACCCGGGAGGCTCGATGATCACGTCATTCCTGATACCGCCGGCCACCGCGGCGCTGCTCGTGGCCTTCTCCACCGCCGTGCTGATCCGCCGGGACCGCCGCCGCTCTGCGACGTCCGCCGACACCCGCGACACGCCCTCCGGGCCCTCTCCGTCCGGTGGCTGACCGGCCCGGCGGGTGGCGCGCCGGGGCGCGGGCCGGACGGGCCGGGCGGCCGGTGTAGCTTCATGGCGTGTCCATGCTGTTCGTGTCCCTCGGCGCCCTGGCGGCCCTGCTGGCCGTGCTCAACGCCACGCAGGCGCTCCTGGGCCGGCGGCTCATCGGGCCCTCGGCGGGCACCCGCCCGGCCCGCCGGCTGCGCGCCGAGTCCGCGGCGGCGGCCGTCGCCATGTCCGGCGCCGCCCTGGCGGCCTTCGGCATCCCGGCCGGCGGCCGGTGGCCCGCACTGGGCGGCGCGGTGACGCTGGCCGGCTGGACCGCCCTCGTCCTGGTGCGCCGGCGGTTCACCGCCCGGGCCTAGGCCCCTCCGGACCCGGCGCCGCACGTCCGCCCGGTCCCGCCGGCCCCGCCGGCCCGTCTCCGGCTCAGTGCGGGGTCTCCGGAGGCCTGCCGCCGCCGCGGCGGGCGATGGGTTCCTTGCCGAGTTCCGCGGTGAACTGCGCGCCGGTGAGCAGGGCCAGGTTGGACAGCCACAGCCAGACGAGGAAGACCACGACACCGGCGAGCGAGCCGTAGAGCCTGCTGTACGTGCCCAGGGTGGAGGCGTAGAAGGCGAACCCCGCCGAGGCGACGAGCCACAGGACGGCCGCCAGGACGCCGCCGGGCACACTGTGCCCGCGCCGGCGGACCTCGGCCGGGCCGGTGTGGAAGACGACCACGACGAGCAGCGCCACCAGGCACAGCAGCAGCGGCCCGCGCAGCACGCTCCACGCCCAGGCCACGCCGGTGCCCAGGCCCAGCACCCGCCCGGCGGCCTCGGCCAGCGGGCCGGTGAGCAGCAGCGCGAGGGAGCCGGCCAGCAGCAGGGCGAGCAGCGCGAGGGCGGTGAGGACGATGCGGTGCGCCCTGCGCCAGGGCGAGCGCCGGTCCTCCACCCGGTGCATGAGGTGCAGGGCGCGGCGGAAGACGGCGAGGTAGCTGGAGGCGGACCACAGCGCGCTCGCGGTACCGGCCGCCATCAGCGGCCATGCGCCGCCGTCGGCGCCCAGCATGCGGGAGAGGGCGGCGTGCAGGGGCGCGGCGGACTCGGCGGGCGCGTACGCGGTGACGTGCGTGACGAAGGACCGCGCGGTGTCCGGGCTGAAGAGGGCGAACGCCGGCACGGTGACGAGCATGGCGGGCAACAGCGCCAGGATCGCGTAGTACGTCAGCGCGGCCGCGTAGTCCGAGATGTCGTCGTTCCACAGGGACACCGGCGTGCGCCGCAGCGCCGGCCACCACGCGGCGGCCGGGCGGGCGCACACGGCACGGCGGTCCGCCCCGCCGGGCAACGGGTCAGCGGACACGGGGCGTCCGGTGCGGGACGGCGCTGATGCGCAGGCGGGTGTGCGCGGTGTACGGCGCGGCCGACCGCTCCGCCTCCGCCGTCACGGCGCACAGCGCCGCGAGCACGTCGGCCGGTGCGGTGCCCGGGCCCAGCCAGACGCGCAGCCTCACGTCCAGGCGGCGCCGCGGCCGGCACACCACGCGGGCGCGGCCGCGGGCGACCCCGGGGACCCCGGCCGCGCGCAGCGCCAGCGCCTCCGCGAGGGCTCCGGCACGCACCGAGCCGCCCGGCACGCCCAGCGGCAGCGCTCCGGCCGGGCCCGAGCGGAGCTGGGCGAGGAACCACCAGGCGAGGACGGCGGTCAGGACCGCCGCGGCGCCGAGGACGGAGAACGGCCACCAGTCCTCGCCGCGCAGCCGGTCCAGCCGGTCCGGGTCCAGCAGGACGCCGCCGGACGGCACGGGCCACCACGACGGCAGCCACCGCGCGACGGACGTGCCGGTCACCGAGAGCCAGGCGCCCACCGGCAGAAGCACGAGGCCGGCGACACCGAGGGCCGACCGGTTGACGAGGGTGCGGGTCCGGCGCATCACACCTTCCCCTCCACGACGCCGCCCAGGGCGGCGGCACCGGCTCCGGCCTCCTCCGGGTCCGGCGCCGGGGGCGGCGGGACGACACCCGGAGCGGCCTCCTGAGCGACCCTCACCCGCAACCGCGGCACACGGCGCAACCCGCAGGACGTCAGGGCCCCGCCGGCCGCGGCCGTGACGGCGGCCCGCGCACCGGCGAGCTCCCCGGACAGCAGCCCGGCCCGCACGGTCACCCGGCGGCGGCGCACCCGGACCCGTGCCCGGCCGACGCCGGCCACCGCGGTCACCGCGTCATGGACCAGGGACTCGACGGCCGAGCGGTCCACCGCCGCCACGACCCGCGGCGCCGGGGTGCGCACGGTCGCCCGGCGGCGCAGCCCGGGCGTGACGGCGAGGACGGTCAGCCACGCTCCGAGCAGGGCCGTGAGCGCGCCCGCGGCCACCACGGACGTGTCGCCCGGCCCGTGCCCCGACAGCCAGTGCACCGCGGCGACCCGCCAGGCGGAGGCCGGCCGGTGCGTGCCGCGCACCCGCACCAGGTCGGCGGTCAGGGCGCCGCAGACCAGGGCCGCCGCGGCGGCCGCCCCGGCCGCCGGCAGCCTGCGCCCGGACCACAGCCGCCGGGGCGTGCGGTCCGGGGGAGCGGCCTGCGGTGCGCTCCCGCCGTCCGCGGCCACCGGGTCCGCGCCGGCCGTCGCGGGGCCGAGCGCGGTGACCTCGACCCGTGCCGTGGGCACGTCGAGCCCGGTCAACTCCCTTGTACGGGAAGCCACATGCTCCTGGACACCGCGGACCGTCTCCGTCAGGGGCGCGGGATAGGGGAGCGCCACACCGAGGGCCACCCGGGCCCGGCGCCCTCGCACGGACGCCGCGCTCTTCCTGGTCCGCGCGCCGGGCCTGCCCCGGAGCGCCTCGCCGGCCGCCCGCTCGGCGATCCTGCGCACGGCCCGGTCGGCGACCGTCGTGGTGCCCCGCCGGGCGGCGGCGGTCATCGGCGGCTCCGATCGAACACGTCCCGCAGCTCCTGGACGCCCCCGCCGCCCGCGACCCAGCGGCCCGCCGCCCAGCCGGCCCCGCCGAGCGCGGCCACCAGCAGGAACGCGGCGAACCCGCCGAAGTACCCGGCGAACGCCAGTGCCATCCCCGCCATCATCCCTACGAACGGTGCGTTCACGCCCGTCCACCTCCCGACCGGATCCGCTGCCGCCTGCGCATGCCCCGTGACCGCTATTCCACGCGGGCCTCGGCGCCCGCGGAGGGCTCCTCGTCGTCGGGCAGCCGGACGTCGTTGACGGTGATGTTCACCTCGACGACCTCGAGGCCGGTGATGCGTTCCACCGCCGCGATCACGTTCTCGCGCACGTCCCGGGCCACGTCGGTGATGGGGAAGCCGTACTCGACGACCAGGTCCAGGTCCACGGCCGTCTGCCGTTCACCCACTTCGACCTTGACGCCGCGGCCCACGTTGGGCCGGCCGCCGGGGACCCGGTCGCGGACGGCGCCGATGGTGCGCGACAGCCCGCCGCCCATGTCGTGGACGCCCGGGATCTCCCGGGCGGCGATGCCCGCCACCTTCACGACGACGAGGTCGGCGATCGACGTCCGGCCGCGGTGCGCGGGCGGCTGGTCCGCGCCGGTGGCGCCGCCGGCGAGGGCCGTGGTGCCCTCGGTCCTCACGCCGGCCCCGGTCGTGAGGGTGTCCCTGACGGCGGCCGTGCTCTGCGTGGTCATGGTGCTGTCCTTCCTGCCCCGGCTCGTTCTCGTGGTGCCTGTGTCTCTTGGGACCCGCCCCGGCCGTCTTTGTGACGCGGATTTCCCGGCGGGATCCGGCGGAACGCGGACGGGGGCCGGGACCACGCGGTCCCGGCCCCCGTCCGACGCACCGTCAGGAGGACGGCATCAACACGGTGTCGACGATGTACACGTTGGCGTTGGCGGTCCTGACGCCGCCGCAGACGACCTTCGAGGAGTCGTTGACGGTGTAGGACTCACCTGAGCCGGACGTGACCAGCTTCGACTTCTCCAGGGTGGGGAAGGAGCCGTTCTCCAGGTCCTTGGGCGCGAGCCTGCGGCCGACGACGTGGTAGGTGAGGATCTTCGTCAGCTGGGCCTTGTCGGCCAGGACCTTGTCCAGGGTGGCCTTGGGGAGCTTCTTGAAGGCGTCGTCGGTCGGCGCGAACACGGTGATGTCCCGCGCGTTGTTGAGCGTGTCGACCAGACCGGCCTTCTTCACGGCGGAGACCAGCGTGGACAGCGCCGGGTTGTTGGAGGCGGCGGTGGCCACCGGGTCCTTGGCCATGCCGTCGAAGGAGCCGGCGCCCTCCTTGGGCACCGAGGAGCAGGCGGGTCCGAACGGCTCGTCCATGGCCGAGGCGGAGCCGCCCGCGGCGCCGGCCGACGCCGACGCCGGCATCGACGTCTTCGGCGCGGAGCCCGACTTGCCGGAGTCGCTGCCGCCGTCGGAACAGGCGCTGAGCGCGAGCGGCAGGACGGCCGCGGCGGCCAGGGTCACGGCGGTACGGCGGATACGGGTGTTCATCGGATCTCTCCTGTCGGTGGTGGCAGCCCGAGCTGCCTGTCTGAGGGGGAAAAGGTGGTCGGGGAGGTCACTCGACGGTGACCACGACGGAGTGCCATCCACTGGCGCCGTCGGGGACGGTCCGGGTGCGTCGTGCGCTCTGCACCCGGCCGGAGCGGTCGGCGGCGCGCACGGTGAGCGTGTGACCGCCTTTGGTGGCCTGCCAGGGGAAGGACCACTGCCGCCAGGTGTCACGGCTGTCCTCGGCGGCGAGCCGGGCCTCCTGCCAGGGGCCGTCGTCGACCCGGACCTCGACCCCGCCGATGCCGCGGTGCTGGGCCCAGGCGACCCCCGCGACCATGACGGGGCCGGCCGCGGGCCGTGCGAAGGGCCTGGGGGTGTCGATCCGGGACTGGGTCTTGACGGGTGCCTCGCGGGCCCAGCCGCGCTTCACCCAGTAGGGGTCGTAGGAGTCGAAGGTGGTCAGCTCCAGCTCCGTGACCCACTTGCAGGCGGAGACGAACCCGTAGAGCCCCGGCACCACCATCCGGACCGGGAAGCCGTGTTCGAACGGCAGCGGCTCCCCGTTCATGCCGACGGCGAGCAGCGCGTCCCGTCCGTCCATGACGTCCTCGACCGGGCTGCCGAGGGTCATGCCGTCCACCGAGCGGGCCACCAGCTGGTCCGCCGGTCCGCCGCGTGACGGCGGCCGCACCCCGCACTCGGCCAGGACGCCGGCCAGCCGGACGCCGGTCCAGCGGGCGGTGCCCACGTAGGGACCACCGACCTCGTTGGACACACAGGTGAGGGTGATGTCGCGTTCGACCAGGCCGCGGCGGAGGAGATCGTCGAAGGAGAGGACGGCCGGCCGGGACACGCCCCTGCCGTGCACCCGCAGCCGCCAGCTCGCCGCGTCCACCTTCGGGACCACCAGCGCGGTGTCGACCCGGTAGAAGGAGCCGTTGGGCGTGATGAAGGGGCTCACACCGGGGATCCGCAGACCGGCGCCCCGGGGAACGGCGTCCGCCGGCGAGCCGGGCGCCGGCAGTACCAGCCGGTCGCGGGAGGCGACCGCGTCACCGCCGCTCGCACCGTTCAGCGACCGGCCGAGCGCTCCGGTCCCGGCGGAGGCCACCGCGGCGGCCGCGGCGGTGACCACGAACCCGCGCCGGTCCCAGTCCCGGCCGGAACCCGCACCGGACCCTCCGCCCGGATCCGGGTCACCGGCGGGCACGGGTTCCCGCCACGCGAGCCGGCCCGCGAGGACGAGGAGCACCGCCGCTCCGGCGCCCGCGCCCACGAGCGACGGCAGGGCGTCGGCAAGGCCGCGCGAGTCGGGCCGGCCGGTCGCGGCCAGCGCACCGGCCACGCCGAACAGCACGACCCCCGCCGCGCCGGTCCGCCGGAAGCGCAGCGCGGCGATTCCGAGGGCCGACGCGGAAATCGTCAGCACCGCCAGAATTCCGATTTCCAGAACCAGTTTGTCGTCGGTCCCGAAATTCCGGACGGCCCAGTCCTTCACGGCGGCGGGGGCGCGGTCGATCGCCGCCCCGCCCACCGCGACGACCGGCCCCGCCTGCGGACGGACCGCCGCCGACACCAGCTCGGCCAGCGCGAGCGAGGCGAAGCCCGCCACGGCCCCGGCGAGCGCGCCCGCCGCGACCCGAAGCGGCCCCGGAAGCCCGCGCCTTTTCTTCTCGTCCTCGGTCACGTGGGGAATCCGGTCCCGGCGGGTCCCCGGATTGGCCGTTCTCCCGATCGGATGAATCTTTTTTCCGCACCAATCCGCGTGCCGCGCCGCTACGGATGAAAAAGAAATGGACTGCCCCGAGCTCCCCCGCGTCCCGCCGCCGGTGCATCCGCCTGCGCCCCGCCGCCGAAGAAGTCGTGCGTAACGGGCACGGCGTACAGGTGTCCAACCCGCAGAGACCGGACGAGAGGAGCCGCCCAGTGGCGGGGGCCCGCACACCGACCGTGCCGCCCGACGTCGGGGGCGCCTCGGACGACGTCCTGCTGACCGTCCGGGCCGCGGAGGGCGACGAGGACGCCTTCGCGGTGCTCGTGCAGCGTCACGCACCCGCCCTGATCCGGCTGGCCACACGGCTGCTGGGCACACCGGCGGAGGCGGAGGACGCGGTGCAGGACGCCTTCCTGAGCGCCTGGCGCCGGTTGCCGGAGTTCCAGGGCCGCGCGGCCTTCGGGACGTGGATGTACCGCATCGTCACCAACCGCTGCCTGAACGTGCTGCGGTCCCGCCGGCCGGTGGCGCCGCTGGAGGCGGCCGGGGAGGTGCCGGCGGCCGAGCACACCACCTCCCCCGAGCGCCTCGCGGAGTCCCGCGACGCCGTCCGCGAACTGCGGGAGGCGCTCGACCTCCTCTCCGCGGAACAGCGCACCTGCTGGGTGCTGAGGGAACTGGACGGCCGGTCCTACGCGTTCATCGCGGAGGCGGTCGGCCTCAGCCAGGAGGCCGTCCGGGCCCGCGTCTTCCGCGCGCGACGCTGCCTTACACGAGCACTGGGGGCCTGGCGATGACCACCCGCACCGACCCGCCCGACGGCGCGCAAGCCGACGGCGACGACGAACTCCTGCCGTGCGGACGGCGGCTGTCCCGGGTCTGGGACGACTGGGAACGGCGGACGGACGACCCCCACCGGACCGGCTGCCCGCACTGCCGCCGGGCCGTACGGGAACTCGACGAGCTGGAGACGGCCGTACGCGGGCTGCGGGAGGAGACCCCGGACACCTCCGGGTACGACGCCGGGCCGCTGACCCGGCGCGTCATGGACCTCGTCCGCCTGGAGCTGCGGCCGGGCCGGCCCCTTCCCCTGGGCGAACCGGACGAGGACCTGTGGATCACGGAGGCCGTCGCGGCCTGCGCGCTGCGCGAGGCGGCCGAGACGGTCGAGGGCGTACGCGCGGGCTCCTGCCGCCTCGCGCCCGCCGCCGGCCCGGACACCGGCGCCGTCGAGATCCGCCTCGACATCCACGCCCCGGCCGGCGCCGGCCTGCCCGAGCTCGCGGAGCGGGTACGCCGACGGGTGCGGGACACCGCCGGCCGGGACCTGGGGATGGTCATGGCGGCCGTGGACATCCGCGTCACCGACCTTGTCGACACCGCGCCGGACGCTCAGGAAGGGCGAACCCCATGACCGCGCACATCGCGCACACCGCGCACGACATGCTCGGCGAGGACGTCGCCAGGGTCGTGGCGGGCGTGCCCGGCGTGGCCTTCCTCAAGCCGGGTCTCGCCGCCCGGCTCCGCTCGGCGTGGTCCGGCCCGGGCACCGGCCGCCGGCCGGCCGCCGGGGTCCGTCTGACGCCCGGCCCCGGCGGCTGGCACGTCGACGTCCAGCTGGTGGCCTCGCGCCGGGACCGGACGGTGGACGTGGCCCGCGCCGTCCGCACCGCCGTCCAGACGCACCTGGCCGCACTGTCCCCGGGCCGCCCCGCCGACCGGGTGACCGTGACCGTGACGGTGACGGGCCTGATCTGACCGGGGGCGGCACACCGTTTTCCGGGCGCTCGCCCGGGCACCGCCCCGACGTACCGCTTCCCGGTCACCCGCCCGGGCGCCTCCCAGGCACACCGTTTTCCGGGCGCTCGCCCGGGCACCGCCCCCGACCGGCGTTCAGGCAGGGAGCCCCAGCAGTGCGACCGGTGTGGAGGTCGGCCTGGCGGAGCCGCCCGCCGGCTCCACGGTGACCCCCATGCCCGAGGCGCCGTCCACACCGCCGCGCAGCAGCACGGCCTGGTCGGTGCGGCCGGGATCCATGAGGCCGGCCGACCGCATCGTCCCGGCGTCGTCGAACCAGAGCTGGTAGACCTTGCCTCCCGCGGGCCGGGCCATCCTGGAGACGACGAAGACCGCCCTGTTGCGTTCCCTGGACACGACGACGCTGCCGGTCGCGCCGTCGCCCAGGGCGGCAGCCCGGACCCGCGCGTCGGGCGCCGCCAGCACGGCGGCGATCTCGGCGCTGCCCTGCCGGGTGGCACGCGCCTGGCGCACGGCGTCCTCGGCCCGCTGGTGCTGCCACACCGTCGTACCGCCGAGGCCGGCGGCCGCCGCGAGACATGCGGCGAGGGCCCACCGGGGCAGCGGCCGCGCCCGCTTTCCGGCCCGGCCCGCACGGACGCCGACCGTGCCGGGCGGCACCTGCCGGACCGAGGAGATCCGGCGCAGGACCTGCCCCCGCAGGGCCGGGGACGGCGTCACGGTGGCGGCGAGGCCCAGTCGGGCCGCCGTGGCGGACAGCTCGGCCGTCTCCTGCGCACACGACTCGCAGCCCGCCAGGTGTCGTTCGAACGCGGAGCTCTCCTCGTCGGACAGGGCGTGCAGCGCGTAGGCACCGGTCATTCGGTGCAGGTCGGCGGGCGAGTTCACGCGGTCACCCCCAGGCAGTCGCGCAGCCGGATCAGACCGTCCCGCAGCCGGGTCTTGGCCGTGCCGAGAGGAAGGGTGAGCGCCTCCGCGACCTGACGGTAGGTCAGGCCCCGGTAGTAGGCGAGCGTGACGGCCTGCCGCTGGATCTCGGTCAGCGTGCGCAGGCACCGGCGCACCTGCTCCCGCTCCAGCCGGGCCTCGACCTGTTCGGTTACCTCGTCGAACTCGGGCGTCCGCGCCAGCAGGGCGGCCTTGTGGTCCCGGACCGCCGCGGCCTCCACCGAGCGCACCCGGTCCACCGCCCGGCGGTGTGCGAGCGTGAGGACCCAGTTGCGGGCCGTCCCGATCTCGGGCCGGTAGCGGGGCGCGGTCCGCCACACCTCCACCAGCACCTCCTGCGCAACTTCCTCCGACTGGGCCGGATCGCGCAGCACGGCCTGCACGACCCCGAGGACGGGGCCGGCCACGGCGTCGTAGACGGAGGCGAACGCGTCCTCGTCGCCCAGGGCGACGCGGCCCACCAGCTCCTCCAGATCGGGTTCCGACGAGCGGTTAGCGCCGATGTACACGGCTTCTCTCACCAAGGGCCTCCGCGGTTGCGACATCTCCGGACGTAATCCGGTCCCGGAGAGGCGGCGGATTGGTCCCGGCGGCGAAGAAGAGCGCATACCCCGCAAGGGCCGTCCGGCACCTCGCAGGGGCCCGCCGTCACCCCGGCTGGGCGGGCCCCCACTCGGACGAGCCGAGGGGATGGCTGTAGGCGGGGCGGCCGAGGTTCCCGCTGGTCCGGAAGGGTCTGCCTTCGTCGTCGATCCGCACGGTGCCGTGGCGGTCGCCGCTGGACCAGTCCAGCTCCAGGTACCAGCTCACGTTGTGCGCCCGCGCGTCCGCGAAGACGTAGAAGACCTCGGGGTCGGACTCGCTCACCTTGTACGGGAAGTCGCGCTGACCGGCCTTCGGGGAGAGCGCGGGCCGCCCGGCGTCCAGGTCCACCCCGAACGCCGCGGTCCCGACGCCACCGCCGCATCCGACGCCCATCGCGAAGTCGTTCCAGGCGAGCGGCGCGCTCTTCTCCACCACCCGCACGTGCAGGTCCTCCAGGACCACGGTGGCCCGCCCGGTCCCCTGCACCGTCAGGGCGAGCATCTGCTCCCCGCCGGCCACCCCGCCCAGCGCGGTCACCCACCCGCGCGCGTCCGGCTCACCGGGCGGCGGGGGCACCTGTTCGGGCTGCTGGTCGACCAGGTAGTGCTGGCTGCACGGGTCCTCCCACTTGTACGGATTGACGGCGACGGCGGGCGCACCGGCCCCGTCCTCGGAGCCGCCGCCCCGCGCCGGGCCGGCGTCGCCGCCACGGGCGGCGGAGCCGGACGCGGGCGCCGAGGCCGAGGGGCTCCCGCCGCGCGAGGCGGACGGCGAGGCCGAACCGCCCTTCGCATCGGCCGTCTTAGAGGCGCTGGGGCTCGTTTCGGCGGGGCGGTGATCCACCGCTCCGGTGGACGGGGCGCCGGCCGGGAGACCGTGGTCCCGACCGGACAGGAGGTTCGCCGCGAGCGCGGCCGACACCAGGGCGGCGGCCACGCCGACCCCGGCGAGAACGACGGCGCGCCGCCGCGCGGCCGGGGCGGGGCGTTGCCCCGAACTCCGCGGACCACCGCCGGCCCCGGCCCCGGCCACCGCCGCTCCTGCCACCGGCGGTCCGCCTGCCCCTGCGGGCGACACGGGGGCCACCGCTTCGGCCTGGTCGGGCGAGGGGAGTCCCGCCCGGGTCCCGCTGGGCGCCCCGGACGCTGCTTCGGCCGTGGGTGAGGGGGACGCCGTTGCGTCGGCCAGGGTGGGTGAGGCGGGTTCCTCCGCCCCGGCCCCGATGGGTGTCCCGGACGCCGCCCCATCTCCCGCCGTTGCGGTCCCGTCCTCCACCGCTGCTCCTGTCCCCGCCCCCGCCGCGGTCCCGCTCGCCCGCTGCCTGCGCCGGGCGTCCGCGAGGATCCACCGCCGGTGCAGTTCCACCAGCTCCTCGGGTGTCGCCCTGCACACGCGCGCGAACCGTTCCACGGGCGCGTAGTCCGTGGGCACGGCGTCCCCGTTGACGTACCGGTGAAGCGTGGACGCACTCGTGTGCAGCCGCTTCCCGAGCACCCCGTAACTAAGTCCGGACCGTTCCTTCAACCGGCCCAGCAGCTCAGGGAAATCGTCCCCCGTCACCGTCCCGTCCTCTCCACGCGTCCCGGACCCCCGTTCCAGGGGAAGGTCATCTCCCCAGGTCAGAGTCGTCGCGGGCGTTCCAGCGTCCCGGATGCGCCGGCAGTCCTGGCGGCCGGGACGGACCACCGCACAGGCTGGGGCCATCCAAGCACGCCGCTCCCGGCATCCGGTCGAGCGGGCCGCGCCAACACCCGTTCCGCACAAGGGGGATCACATGTCCGCTCGCACCCGCCGCAGCCGCCTGATGTTCGCTTCCGCACTCGCCGCCGTGACGCTGAGCCTCACGGCGTGCGACGACGGACAGGACGTCCGCGACGAGGGCGCCTCCTCGCGGACCGCGTCCACGGCGACGCCCACGGCCGCGGCCACGTCGTCGTCCGGGGCGAGCGAGGGAACCACCGACGGAACCGCCGACGGATCGGCCGGCGGGGCGGCCGACTCGAGCGGCGCCACGGGCTCCGGCGGCTCGTCGGGCTCCAAGGGGTCCTCCGGGTCGGCCGGCTCCGCCGGATCGACGGGCGCCGGCGGGACCAAGGGCTCGGCGGGCGCCAAGGGCTCGTCGGGTTCCACGGGCTCGGGGTCCACCCCAGCCCGCTGCTCCGTCACCTCCACCCGGACGACGGCCACCCAGGTCTCCCGCCCGCTGAACCACCTTCTGCTCACCGTCACCAACACCGGCTCGAAGAACTGCGACCTCCTCTACTACCCGGCGGTCCGGTTCGGTGAGGCCCAGTCCGTCCCGCCGGTCTTCGAGGACTCCAAGCCGCAGGCGGTGGTCACGCTGGCCCCCGGCGAGTCGGGCTACGCCGGCGTCCTCCTGTCGGCCGGGGACGGCAGCGGCTCGCACGGCTACACGGCCAAGTCCCTCGAGGTCTACTTCGACACGGGTGCCACCGCCGCCGCCCATCCGTCGCTCCCGGCGAAGGGCGTGTACGTGGACGACTCGGTCCAGGTGACGTACTGGCAGTCGACCATGGCCGACGCCCTGGACCGGTGACACGGAAAAGGACACGCGAACGAGCCGAGGCCCGCACCTCAAGGGTGCGGGCCTCGGCCACATGCCGCGCGAGCCATCGGCTCGCGGCGATGCGCGTACGCGTCAGGCGGGAACGATGTTCTCGGCCTGCGGGCCCTTCTGGCCCTGCGTGACGTCGAAGGTCACCTTCTGGCCTTCCTGAAGCTCGCGGAAGCCGGTGGTGGCGATGTTCGAGTAGTGGGCGAACACGTCGGCGCCGCCGCCGTCCTGCTCGATGAAGCCGAAGCCCTTTTCCGCGTTGAACCACTTCACGGTGCCAGATGCCATATTAAGTCTCCCTAGAGGGGCAGTGTTCGGGCCCGCACTTTACGGAACCGAGTCGCCGCGATGATCACCCCTCCGGAAGGATCCGGAAAGCAGTGCAAAGAAAAATCTCCGGCAACCAAAACTGCAACCGCTATCACGCTAACACAGGTACCGGTCACGGCAACGGCGCAATTTCCGGAGCGTCCGGCAGTTCTCGCCCCCCGCGGCCCGTAATCCTGTACTGGCGGAACTAGATATCCGCGCCGTGCCCGTCCAGCTTCCGGCTCATTTCCCGGTTCAGCCGCAGGGCGTGGTCGAGCTGGTTCTCCAGGGAGACGATGCGGCACGCGGCCTCCATCGGAGTGCCCTGGTCGACCAGCTCACGGGCCCGCGCGGCCACGCGCAACTGGCGGCGGGAGTACCGGCGGTGGCCGCCTCCCGAACGCAGGGGCGTGATGAGCCCGGCCTCGCCGACGGCCCGCAGGAAGGCGGCGGTGGTCCCGAGCACGTCGGCGGCCCGGCCCATCGTGTAGGCGGGATAGTCGTCGTCGTCGAGGTTTCCGGCGGCGGGCGAGCTGTCGACGGGCATGGCACCTTCGTTCCGGGGGCACGGCGGGAATCAGGGCGGGCCTCGCACCCGCGCCGCGCAGGGCCGGCGCTCGTCTGCCTCGTGCGACACACTAACGCCGACGGGTACGCGAATGTGGTTCCGCCGTGACAGATTCCCGCCCGCGGTCGCACCGGCCGTGGCGCCGGAACGGACCGGACGGCCGGCGATCTCCGGGTCGGCGGCCTGGGGTGGCGCGGGTCACGACGACGGCCGGACGGACCACGCGCACGAACGGCATCGCGCTCGGCCGCGCTGTCGGGGGTCCAGGGAATGATCTCGACGGCAGAACGGCCGCAGCGGACCGGCCGCTTTCCGGGGCGTGCTCTCCTTCGGCCGCGAGGCGGTGTTCAGATCGCGGCCCGAGCCCACGTGTTCAGCCGGAGCCGGCACTGGCCGCCGAGTCGCCGGCGGCACGGCGGTACTCGGCGTTGATGCGCTGCGCTTCCTCGAGCTGGTCCTCGAGGATGACGATGCGGCACGCCGCTTCGATCGGAGTCCCCTTGTCGACGAGCTCGCGGGCGCGCGCGGCGATCCGCAGTTGGTAGCGGGAGTACCGGCGATGTCCTCCCTCCGAGCGGAGCGGAGTGATCAGACGGGCCTCACCGATGGCCCGCAGGAAGGCCGGGGTGGCGCCGAGCATCTCGGCCGCCCGGCCCATGGTGTACGCGGGGTAGTCGTCGTCGTCCAGACGATCATTCAGGGGGTTGTCCGATGTCATGTCACCTCGCTGTGCAACGCGTCGAGGGGCCCTGGTGCCGTACGGCACCAGGGCCCCGAAGGAAATTGAACACCATCTGTCGGCCCTACTGCTGTGCCGACCTTCTGTTTTCCGCTACCCGGCCCGGCAGAGGGGGGTGCGGGGGGATCGCAGCTGCTTGACCGGGGACCACCATCCATTCCGGGGTCTTGCGGTACCCGGGCCGAGTGCTGCTCGGACCGGGCGATCCTGATGGCGTCTGCTCCTCCGTTCCTCTCGATCCGACCGCTGAGCACATCCGTACTGCTCCTCGGCTGCTCCTCGACGTGCGAGCCGCCCAGCGCGTCTCTCGATCGAGAGCCGTGCTGACCTGCGAACTTCCTGTTCAGGCACCCGACAGTTCGTGTCTGACGGGTCTCGTTCGACCGTGTCTACGAGAAGAAGCGTACCCGTGTCGGCTGCGGAAATCTACTTCAGTCATAGGAGGTTTCACTTCGCCGCAGGAAGAGGCATCCTGCCGCGACCGGCTCGCACCGGTTGGCGGGACCACCTCCTGCCGCCCGCAACCTCTCCAGGTCCGCGGGCAGTTCGGGCACAGCCGGACCGCGTAAGCTCTGCTGTCATGTCGAACCCTGATGAGCTGCTCGTCGCCATCTCCGCCGCGGTGGAGTCCGAGCGAAGCAATCAGATGTCGCTGACCGTGGTCGTCGGTGGCGCCGTCATCACCGGCCGGCTGGCTCCTGAGGCCGTATGGAGGGAGCGGGTGGCGGAGGTGCTGAAGGACTCGGACCGCCTCGGCCCGTTCTCGGACGTCTTCGCCCGCGCTCCGCGAGGGAACCGCCCCGGCCGCGGCGAGGCGCCCACGCATCTGCACTTCCATCTCGCCCGGATCCTGCAGGGCAGCCTCGGGATCCCGGAGACGGGCGGTATGTACCGCGTCGCGATCAAGGACGTCAGCGCGTGGAGCGTGGGAGACCTCGTCCACTTCGACCGGTGAGACGCGGGTCCGGCCCGTTGGCCGGCAAGCGGGTGCCGAGCGGACGGTGACACGACGGTGGGGGCCCTGCCGACGCGCGTCGGCAGGGCCCCCACCGGGATCCTGAGGGCGGTCTCCCGCCCGTCCTCACACGGTCACGGGGCCGGTGCCGCCGAGCAGTGCGGACGCGGTTCGCAGGACGGTGGGTCCCCCCGGGCCCACGGGCGCGCCGTCGGGGCGGTCGTGGCAGGTGAAGCCGAGACGCGTCATGGCCCGCACGACTTCAACGGCGGTGAAGTCGCGGGGGTCCTGTCGTGTGACGACCTGGCCCACCTGCTTGACCGGGTAGCGGCGGCGGCCGATGGTCACGGACGCACCCGTGACCAGCCCGGGCCTGATGCCCTTCATGGAGGCCAGCACCCCTGTCCTGGTCAGGTCGAACGGGTACCGGGCGATGACACAGCGCATGATGCCTCACAGGGGGAGAAGTCGCGGGAAGAAGGAGAACAGGCCGCCCGGGGCGAGACCGGTTCAGTACGCGAGGGCGGGTGCGCCAGGTACCCGGCCGTACTCGCCGCCGGCGGGCGAGGGCAGTGCTTCGTCGCGGACGTCCCGCAGACGGATCCGGTCGGTGTACGCGGAGCTGTCGCGGACGACGGCGAGTCCGACCCGGGTGACCAAGCCGGTGCTCTCGTCGTCCCCGTCGCACACGGTCAGGTACTCGACCCGGGCACCCGCCATGACGGCCAGAGCCACCTCGACCGTCATGTCGTCGCATACCCGGGGGCCGTGGCCTTCGATGTCCTCGACCGCGGTCACGGGAGCGGGGTCCGGCACACGGTGCTGCGTCCGCGATGGCCTCAAGGGTGTCTCCTTCGGTAGGGGATGGTCTGCGTGGCGGCCCTTGCGGCCCCGGGAGATCACGGCGGCCCTCGGCAAGGCCGGGGCGCGCCGGGGACCGGGCCGGCCTAAGCGGCCGGGTTCCGCCCGGGCAGCCGCTGTCCCCGGCGGCGCGCCCCGGCGCCGTCGGGTCCGCCCTGGGCGGTGCGGCCCCGGCGAGCCCGGGACGCCGCGGAGGCGCGGCGGGTGCGTTCCACGACGGGCGCGGTGATGACCACGGGGACCCCGGAGGGCTCCCGGGCGCCGGTGATCCGGCTCAGTTCCGCCTCGCCCGAGCGGACGGGGGTGACGCGCGCGGTGATGCCGGCCGACGCCATCAGACGGGTCATGCCGCGGCGCTGACCGGGGGTCACCAGGGTGACGACGCTGCCGGACTCCCCGGCGCGGGCCGTACGGCCGCCACGGTGCAGGTAGTCCTTGTGGTCGCTGGGCGGATCCACGTTCACGACCAGGTCGAGGTTGTCGACGTGGATGCCGCGGGCCGCGACGTTGGTGGCCACCAGGACGGTGACGTGACCGTTCTTGAAATGCGCCAGGGTCCGGGTGCGCTGCTGCTGGGACCGGCCGCCGTGCAGGGCCGCGGCGCGGACACCGCTGTGCAGCAGGTGCTCGGTCAGCCGGTCCACGGCGTGCTTGGTGTCCAGGAACATGATGACCCGGCCGTCCCGGGCCGCGATCTCGGTGGTCGTGCGGTGCTTGTCCGCCTCATGCACGTGGAGTACGTGGTGCTCCATCGTGGTGACGGCACCGGCCGACGGGTCGACGGAGTGCACCACCGGGTCGGTCAGGTAGCGGCGGACCAGCAGGTCGACGTTGCGGTCCAGGGTGGCCGAGAACAGCATCCGCTGGCCCCCGGGTCGCACCTGGTCGAGCAGGGCGGTGACCTGGGGCATGAAGCCCATGTCGGTCATCTGGTCGGCCTCGTCGAGCACCGTGATGCCGACGTCGTCGAGCCGGCAGTCGCCCCGGTCGATGAGGTCCTTGAGCCGGCCGGGCGTCGCTACGACCACCTCCGCACCGGCGCGCAGCGCACCGGCCTGCCTGCCGATGGACATGCCGCCGACGACGGTGGCGAGCCGCAGGCTCACCGAGCGGGCGTAGGGAGCGAGCGCGTCGGTGACCTGCTGGGCCAGCTCACGGGTGGGGACGAGGATCAGCGCCAGCGGGCGGCGCGGCTCGGCGCGCCGGCCCGCGGTACGGGCCAGTGCCGCGAGGCCGAAGGCGAGGGTCTTGCCCGACCCGGTGCGGCCGCGGCCGAGCACGTCGCGGCCGGCCAGCGAGTTCGGCAGGGTGGCCGCCTGGATCGGGAACGGCCCGGTCACGCCTTCGTGGCCGAGCGTGGTCAGCAACGGCGCCGGCATGGCGAGACCGGCGAACGCCTCGACGGCGGGCAACGCGGGTGTGACCGTCTTCGGCGGCGCGAACTCGCCCCCCGCGGACTGCCGGTTGCCGTAACCGGCGAAGCGGCGCGAAACACCGGAGCGACCTGCGGCGGCGCTTCCTCCGGAGCGGTCGTAGGCGCGATTGCCGCGTGCGCGAGTGGTACGTGTGCGGTTCATGCGGAACCTTCCTCGATGCGGGCACGTATCAAGGAATTTCCGCAGCAGAATGAGCGGCGCAGAGAATCGCGAGACCGGGCCGAAAAATGACAGGGGCGAATCACCCTGGGAATGAAGCGAGCTGGGGCCCGCACCCCAAGGTGCGGGCCCCAGCTGCGACGTGTGCGGCAGTGCCGGCGTGTCAGGCGGGAACGATGTTCTCGGCCGTCGGGCCCTTCTGGCCCTGCGCGATGTCGAACGACACCTTCTGGCCCTCCAGCAGCTCGCGGAAGCCCTGGGCGGCGATGTTCGAGTAGTGGGCGAAGACGTCGGCGCCGCCGCCGTCCTGCTCGATGAAGCCGAAGCCCTTTTCCGCGTTGAACCACTTCACGGTGCCAGTAGCCATGTTTTTTCTCCTTCGGAGGCGGTGCCAGGAATGCACCCTGTGCGCATTCCGTGTCGCCGTGATGATCAGCCGTCGGAAAAAACCTTCTGGCAACCACACCTGCAACTGATGTCGACGGTAGCACGGTGCGATCGGTTTTGTGCGGTCGGCAATTCCGCTCCGCCGGGCGGTCGAGGAATACTCGCCATACCCCGCACCTATTTCTCATTTCACGGACGTAGATTTTTCGCTCCGTGGACGCGGGCTTCCTGCCGCGCGCCTACGGCCGGCCCGCGGTGCGGGCGCCCGGGCAACAAAAAACCCCCGGGTCTCCGACCTGGGGGTTGTGTGGAGCGGGTGACGAGAATCGAACTCGCGCTCTCAGCTTGGGAAGCTGATGTTCTACCATTAAACTACACCCGCGTAACCTCGGGCGGCTCCGCGGAGTCGATGCCCGAACGCTCGCTCACTGTACCCCATCGTGGACCCCCGGTGCCCGGACCGGGGGTCCACGTGTGTTCGAGGCATGGGATCCGCCTGCGGGGGAACGGAGTTGGGGCGTAGCGTGGCGGGGTGGCGAGAGGGGCCGGGCGGGGCCGGAGTGCCGCCTGGAGAGTCGTCTCTTTGATCCCGTAATGTGGCTTTCGTCGGCAGTGCAGCAGGCCGACGCGGCTCTTGGGGAAGGGACTTGAGGGATTTGATGGAACGCACCGTCGTTCGTTGCGCGGACGGGCACGTCTTCAGCGCCACTACGTTCCCGATGCAGAAGGCCGAGCGGCTGGGCCCCGGCCGACTCATGAGGTGTCCACGGTGTGCCCGGCTCCGCAGTGTGGTGCCGGTCGCCCTGGAGAAGCGGTAGCCGTAGGCGGCGCACACGGACCGAGGCGCGCGGAGTCGTCACGATTGTCGGGGCTCCGCGCGCCTTGCGTATCCTCGGGGCGTGCTTCTCTCAGACAAGGACATCCGGGCCGAGATCGACGCCGGGCGGGTACGGATCGATCCCTATGACGAAACCATGGTGCAGCCGTCGAGCATCGACGTGCGGCTGGACCGTTACTTCCGGGTGTTCGAGAACCACCGGTACCCGCACATCGACCCCTCGATCGAGCAGGCCGATCTGACCCGGCTGGTCGAGCCGGAGGGCGACGAGCCGTTCATCCTGCACCCCGGCGAGTTCGTGCTGGCGTCGACGTACGAGGTGATCACGCTTCCCGACGATCTCGCCTCGCGCCTTGAGGGCAAGAGCTCCCTCGGCCGGCTCGGGCTCGTCACGCACTCCACCGCCGGGTTCATCGACCCGGGGTTCAGCGGTCACGTGACCCTGGAGCTGTCCAACCTCGCCACCCTGCCGATCAAGCTGTGGCCCGGCATGAAGATCGGCCAGCTCTGCATGTTCCGGCTGACCTCGCCCGCGGAGCACCCGTACGGCAGCGAGCGCTACGGCTCCCGGTACCAGGGGCAGCGCGGGCCGACCGCCTCGCGGTCCTATCTGAACTTCCATCGGACCCAGGTGTGAGGACGTCGACGACATGAGCGAAGTACGCGAGAACCTGACCTACGAGCGGTTCGGCACCGCCGTCCGCGAGCTGGCGCAGACCATCGCCGACGACGGCTACGAGCCCGACATAGTGCTGAGCATCGCGCGGGGCGGGGTGTTCGTGGCGGGCGGGCTGGCCTACGCCCTGGACTGCAAGAACATCCACCTGGTGAACGTCGAGTTCTACACCGGCGTGGGCACCACCCTCGAGATGCCCGTCATGCTCGCGCCCGTGCCGAACGTGATCGACTTCTCCGACAAGAAGGTGCTGATCACCGACGACGTCGCGGACACCGGCAAGACGCTCAAGCTGGTCCGCGACTTCTGCCTCGACACGGTCGCCGAGGTCCGCTCCGCGGTGATCTATGAGAAGTCCCACTCCCTGGTGAAGTGCGAGTACGTCTGGAAGCGCACCGAAGACTGGATCAACTTCCCGTGGAGCGTTTTGCCTCCAGTACATAGGTCGGGCGAGGCGCCTAAGGGGAACAGGGAAGCGCTCTGAGTTGCGCGTTCCACACCCCGCACCTTCCCGTTCCCTCGATGTCTATGCTGTGCATCGCTGGGAACCGAAGGAGCAGTGGGGAGTGGAAAGCACCATGTGCGGGCCTCTCGTCCTTGCGGGCCGGCCGGTGGTTACGCCCGTCAATTGGATAGAGGATCTCTTCATGTTGAGCTGGGTCGCCCTGCTCGGAGGCCTCTGTTTCCTCGTTGCTGTCGACTATCGCAATTTTGGTCTGTGGGTCTACGACTACTTGGATCGAAGGAATCCTGTTACTGCCATGCCGATGATGACTCCGGATCGCTTCAGGTTCGTGGCGGGGGCGATGGCGGTGGTCTTCTTGGGCTTGCTCGTCTACCTGCTCGGCAGCCTCATATAGACGCTGGCACCGGCAGGCAGCGATGTCGGCGAAGGCCACGAAGTGCTCCGCCTTGCGTTCATAGCGACGGTCACCAAGGTCGCGCTGGTTGCTGTACCTGATCGTGGCCCAGCGCTCGGGCATCGGCTGCCGTTTACGAATCCCCGGTCAGGGCGCACCAGTTCATATTGTCGGGATCCCCTACGGTCAGACCCACCAGCAAGCGTCCCTTGTCCCGGTAAAGGTCGAAGGAGGTCCATTCGTCCTTTATGTTCAAATCGAGTTCCTGTTCAGCGCCGGCCTTGTCGATTTCCCAGGTGCCATCCCCGCTGACCCTCTGCGTGACCTTGCCGTCGAGGTTCATCTCGGTAGGCATGCCGGTGACGGACGCCGATCCATCCCGATTCAAGGTCAACGTGGTGTCGCAGTCTTCGGCGCGCCAGGTGCCTATGAGCTGGGACTCATGGACGTTCTTCGCAACCGGATAGCCGCCCCATCCCATGCACGCGGAGACCGACAGAACCAGCGGGGCCGAAATCAACGCCCACTTCAATGCTCGGCTGTTCATCGCCTGCCCTCTTCGCACTGGTGGCCTGATCGTAAGCCTCAACAGAGATGCTCCCTCACGGTGCATCTTCACGCCCGCTGCCAAAAGGATCGCGGAGACGACGAGGCTCAGACAGGGCATCGCCTTTTCCGCCGGTCCGCCATCCCTGAACGGGTTCTCCATGCTCGCCCTCTCCGTCTATGGGGGGCGGCACTGTACCGCGCGGGCAGTGGAGTCTTGACGCCCCGGTCAAGCTCGTCGGCCCGATCGGGGCACGCAGGGGGCACGGTCGGACCCTCTCCCAGTGATTCGACTCCGGTCTTGGAGGGCATGGCCTCCAAGGCTCCGAATTGGGAGGCTGAGCCGGTGACTGATGATGAGATTCTGGAGGCGCTGTGTACCGTGGCTCAGGCGCGTCCCTTGCCCACGCCTGCATCACCCAAGGCTGTTGCCGAGGCGGAACGAGTCATCGGTTTCCCGGTGCCTCCGCTCCTGCGGCGTCTGTACACCGAAGTCGCCAACGGAGGATTCGGCCCCGGTGAGGGGGTCCTGGGCGTGAGCGGCGGGCGCCCCCAGGGCAACTTCTGTGACATCGCCGAGCTGTACCAGGACGGCCCGGATCCGTCCGGCCGGGTCCCTGCCGGTTTGGTGCTGATCTACGACTGGGGCTGCACCATCTGGTCGCTGGTCGACTTCCGTGATCCTGCGGGTGCCATGTGGTGCAACCACGAAGGAGAGCTCTGGCCCACGGGCATCACCCTCGGGGAATGGCTGGTCGCTACATCGGCGGGCACCCTGACGGTGGAGACCCTGCTGGAAGGTCAACCCGGTTCGCAGATCATCTAGCCAGTCCGCCGCTTCCCGACCACCTCCGCCACCACTCTCCCCAGCTCCCGCGCCCGCCACATCGGACTGGCAGTCGGCGACGGCGCCCCCTCCACCCCGGTGCCGGCCGATCCCCCGCCGCAGGCATTGTTCTGACCGGGGCCGCGCTATGCAGTGGTCGCCTCATGGCCGAACGCTTCCGCACTTGCTGATGTTGAGGCGGATATCGCTGCCTTGACGCAGGCCGCTAAGGCTAAGGAGATCACCGTCTCAACCCTGCTCCAGCTCTTGCCGGACCTGGAGCGACGGCGTGACGAGCTGAAGTCTGAACGGGGGCGTCACAGCGCAGGCTGAGTAGCCCAACACCACCCAGAACGCGAGGCCGAGCATCCGCCGGCCTCGCGTTCTCGTGCGTCTACCCGGCGCTGACCTGCGCAAATGATGCCTGCGGGACAGCTCTCTAGAACGGCCCGGCGGCCGGGCTCGTGAGTCATCCGGCCGCCGGGCCGTCGGATCAGGCGACCGCCGTCACTTCCCGCCCTGCTGCTGGTTGCAGTTGATGACGGTGTTGCCGTCGGCGTCCTTGACGGTCCTGAGGACCTTGGTGGTCTTCTTGGCCGCCGGGTCCCCCTGCTGCTGCTGACACAATGGCGACGGCGGACGGCGAATGATCAGTGGGCACGCTGCGACGCCCTTCTTTTCCCCCGGACAGCCTCATCGGCGCGATGCGCGGGGCGTGGCGAAGGCCCCCGGCGGTCGACCGCGCGGGGGCCTCGGTGTGTGGGGCGGGTCGGGTGCGGGGCGGGCTAGAAGGTGCCCAGCTTCACGATCGACAGCAGCGCGATGAGCTGGATGGCCGACGCGGCCAGCGCCTTCGGCCAGGGCAGGTCGTGCGAGCGGGACACCATCAGGGTCAGCAGGACGCCCGCGCCGATCCAGGTGGCCCAGCCGAGGAGCTGGACGAAGCCGGCGTCGCCGCCGAAGAACATGGCGAAGACCAGGCGGGGGGCGTCCGTGAGTGAGGTGATCAGCATGGACAGGCCGACCGTGGGCTGCCAGGCGCCGTCGCCGCCGAGCTGGCGGGCCAGGGTGTGGGTGACCACGCCCAGGACGAAGGCGCTCAGCACCATCGCCACGGCGGTGACCAGGACGATCGGGATCGCGTTGGAGAGCGTCGCGTCGATCACGTCCGCGCGGGCCCCGTCGAAGCCGAAGACGGCGAGCAGGCCGTAGAGGAAGGTGACGATGAGCGCCGGGGCCCACATCGTGTAGTCCCGCATCCGCAGGAACGTCTGGTTCGGGGCGAGGACGACGCCCTTCAGCAGTTCCTTCCAGTGCAGGGGCGGGCCGATCGGGCCGGACGGCGCGGCCGCGCCGGCGTGGTAGGTCGAGCCCTGGGTGTAGCCGGCCGCCTCGTCGACCGAGAACGCCTGGGTGTGGCCCGGGTTGTTGGCCGCGTACGGGTCGTGCCCGCCGTGACCGCCGTGCCCGGCGCCCGGGTGGCCGCCGTCGCCGAAGTACTCCGGGCCGTCGTCGGCCGGTCCCGGGTACCCGTACGGCTGTCCCTGCTGCGGGTACGGCGGCTGCTGCGCCGAAGGGTAGCCGTACGAGGGGCCCGGGGGCCGGCCGTACGGCGGCTGCTGCCGTCCGTGCGACGGCCCGCCGGGCCGCCCCTGTCCGTACGACGGTCCCTGCGGCGCCTGCTGTCCTTGGGGGGTGCGGTTGTCCCGGCCCCCGCGTCCGTTCCTGAATCCAGCCACGCCCTCGAACGTACCTGGTCCCGGGGACTCCCGTGCCGGACCGGGGCGTCCGGGCCCGGCTTTGCGGCCGACCTGTGACATCCCCTAAGGGACCGTCAGCGGCAGGTCCCGGGTCATCCCGGGGTCCGCCGGGGTTCACCCGGGTCCGCCGGGGTCAGAGAGGTCGCGATGGCCGTCGGCCGGCCCCGGCCCGGCCGCTCACGCCACGGCGCCCCCTGCTCCGCGATGCGGTTCAGGGGGCGCCGTGGGGCCGTTCAGCCGTGGGCTGTCCGGCGGGTGGTCACTTCACCGGCTCGGGCTCCGGCTCGCTCTCCGTCTCCGCCTCGCCCGCCGGGTCGACCGGCGTCCTGACGGAGTCGAGGAGCAGCTGGGCGACGTCCACGACCTGGATGGACTCCTTGGCCTTGCCGTCGTTCTTCTTGCCGTTGACCGAGTCGGTCAGCATGACGAGGCAGAACGGGCAGGCGGTGGAGACGATGTCCGGGTTCAGGGAGAGGGCCTCGTCGACGCGCTCGTTGTTGATGCGCTTGCCGATCCGCTCCTCCATCCACATCCGGGCGCCGCCGGCGCCGCAGCAGAAGCCGCGCTCCTTGTGGCGGTGCATCTCCTCGTTGCGCAGGCCGGGGACCTTGCCGATGATCTCGCGCGGGGGCGTGTAGATCTTGTTGTGGCGGCCCAGGTAGCACGGGTCGTGGTAGGTGATGATGCCCTCGACCGGGGTGACCGGGATCAGCTTGCCCTCGTCCACCAGGTGCTGCAGGAGCTGGGTGTGGTGGATGACCTCGTAGTCGCCGCCGAGCTGCGGGTACTCGTTGCCGAGGGTGTTGAGGCAGTGCGGGCAGGTGGCGACGATCTTCTTCGCCGACTTCGGCTTCCTCGACTCCGCCGTGACCTTGCCGTCGTCGTCCAGCTCCTCGCCGAACGCCGTGTTCAGGGCCATGACGTTCTCCATGCCGAGCTCCTGGAACAGGGGCTCGTTGCCCAGGCGACGGGCGGAGTCACCGGTGCACTTCTCGTCGCCGCCCATGATCGCGAACTTCACGCCCGCGATGTGCAGCAGCTCGGCGAAGGCCTTGGTGGTCTTCTTGGCGCGGTCCTCCAGGGCGCCGGCGCAGCCGACCCAGTAGAGGTACTCGACCTCGCTGAGGTCCTCGATGTCCTTGCCGACGACCGGGACCTCGAAGTCGACCTCCTTGGTCCACTCCAGGCGCTGCTTCTTCGCCAGGCCCCAGGGGTTGCCCTTCTTCTCCAGGTTCTTGAGCATCGTGCCCGCCTCGGACGGGAACGCGGACTCGATCATGACCTGGTAGCGGCGCATGTCGACGATGTGGTCGACGTGCTCGATGTCGACGGGGCACTGCTCGACGCAGGCGCCGCAGGTGGTGCAGGACCACAGGACGTCCGGGTCGATGACGCCGTTCTCCTCGGCGGTGCCGATCAGCGGGCGCTCGGCCTCCGCGAGGGCGGCGGCGGGCACGTCCTTGAGCTGCTCCTCGGAGGCCTTCTCCGCGCCCTCCATGGTCTTGCCGCCGCCGGCCAGCAGGTACGGCGCCTTGGCGTGGGCGTGGTCCCGCAGGGACATGATCAGCAGCTTCGGGGAGAGCGGCTTGCCGGTGTTCCAGGCGGGGCACTGCGACTGGCAGCGGCCGCACTCGGTGCAGGTGGAGAAGTCCAGCAGGCCCTTCCAGGAGAACTGCTCGACCTGGGAGACGCCGAAGACGTCGTCGTCGCCCGGGTCCTCGAAGTCGATCGGCTCGCCGCCGGACGTCATCGGGAGCAGGGCGCCGAGGGAGGTCTCGCCGCCGGCGTTGCGCTTGAACCAGATGTTCGGGAAGGCCAGGAAGCGGTGCCAGGCCACACCCATGTCGGTCTTCAGGGCGACCGTGATCATCCAGATGAAGGAGGTCGCGATCTTCAGGCCCGCGAAGAAGTAGGTGAGGTTCTGGAGTGTGGAGACGTCCATGCCCTCGAGCCAGTGGACGACCGGGTACGAGATGAAGAACGAGGCCTCGTAGCCGTCCACGTGGTGCTGGGCGCCCTCCAGCGCGTGCAGCATGAAGATGCAGACGCCGACGATCAGGATGACGGCCTCGACGAAGTACGCCTGGCCGAAGTTGGAGCCGGCGAAACGGGACTTGCGGCCCGGCTTGCGCGGGTGCGTGAGCTGACGGACGACGATCAGGGCGAGGATGCCGAGCACCGTCATCGTGCCGATGAACTCGACGAAGACGTTGTACGGCGCCCACTCGCCGATGACCGGCAGGAGCCAGTCGGCCTGGAAGAGCTGGCCGATGGCGTTGACGATCGTCAGCAGCAGCGAGAAGAAACCGACCGCCACGAACCAGTGCGCGACACCGACGACACCCCAGCGGTTCATCCGGGTGTGGCCCAGGAACTCCCTGACCACGGTGACGGTGCGCCGGCCGGGCTCGTCGGTCCGTGT
This sequence comes from Streptomyces sp. 1-11, assembly GCF_007176755.1. Classification (GTDB taxonomy): domain Bacteria; phylum Actinomycetota; class Actinomycetes; order Streptomycetales; family Streptomycetaceae; genus Streptomyces. The sequence continues at coordinate 236,238 of NZ_BJTV01000003.1, read as the reverse complement.
GCCCGCGGGCACGTTCTGGCCGAGCCGCATGAAGTTGTAGATCTGCAGGAGGGCGCGGGCGAACAGGGCCACGCCGACCACGATCAGAACCAGCGACACGATGATCGCGGCGAGTTGCATTTCGGGGCTCCTCGGGCCTGCGAGGGAAATTACTAAGCGGTAACTTATGCAGTCCGTTCGAGACTACCCGCATCTTTACTCGCACTGTAGCCAGGCGCGAGGTGATCTGGGTCGCTGAGGGGTGCCTGGGCCGACCGGCAATCAGATCGTGTTATTCGTACCGAATTGCTACTTTCGCGCCTAACTTAGAGCCGTGCTCTACGGGATCGCCGCGGCCTGCGCCGCCCTCCTCCTCACCGCCGTGCTCGCGGCGCTGCTCCGGCTGCCCGCGCTCCGCGCGGGAATCGTGGACCGGCGGCGGCAGCGGCCCCTCCCGGTGCTCGGCGGAGTGGCCGTCGTGGCCGTCACCTGTCTGGTCGCCTGGGCGGGGCAGTGGTCCGGGGTCGCGCCGTTCGGGGACGGGGTCGGCCGGCTGCTCGCCGTCGCAGCCGGGATCGCCCTGCTGGGGCTGGTCGCCGACGTGTGGCGGCTGCGGGCGCGGGTACTGGTCACCGGCGCGGCCGTCGCGGCGGCCGGCGTCGTGCCGTTCGACGAGACGGGCGTCTGGGGCGGGCTGCTGGCCGTGGGCTGGATCGTCCTCGCCACGCTGGCCTTCAAGGGGCTCGACCACGCCGACGGGCTGGCCGGGACCGTCGGGGTGGTCACCGCCTTCGGGGCGGGGGTCTGCGCCGCGGCGGAGCTGATGGACGGGCTCGCCGTGCTGCTCAGCGTGTTCGCCGCCGCGCTGACCGGCTTCCTCATGCACAACTGGCATCCCGCGCGCGTGGGGCTGGGGGCCTGCGGATCGCTCTTCACCGGGTTCCTGCTCTCCTCGGCCGTCGTCTTCACGCGCGCGGGGTACGAGCTGGAGCGGACGGCGGGTGTGGTGTTCAGCCTGAGCGCCGTGGCCGCCGCCGACCTCCTGCTCGTCGTCCTGGCCCGGCTGACCTCCCGCCGGCCGCTGCTCAGGCGGGGCCCGGACCACCTGGCGCACCGGCTGCGGCGGCTCGGGCCGACCCCGCCGGGCGCGGTGGTGCTGCTGGGCGCCGGGTCCTTCTCCTCGGTGCTCGTGGGGGTGCTCGTGCACACGGGGTGGACGGGGGAGAAGGCGGTGCTGTGGGTGGCCGGCGGGGTGGTGCTGGCCGTCCTCGTACTCCTTCGCATCCCTGTCCAACCGCCCCGCCGGAGTGTGTCGACGCAGGTCAGAGGGCAGTTGCGTGTAAGGAACGGATAAGACTTGAGCCCGGTTGACTCAGGTCTGTTGACCGCACGGGTCTCCTCGTGCACACTTGAGCCTGTTGCACTCAAGTCAGCTGGAGGAACCAACCATGGCACGTGCGGTCGGCATCGACCTGGGCACGACTAACTCCGTCGTCAGCGTTCTGGAGGGCGGCGAGCCCACCGTCATCACCAACGCCGAGGGTGCCAGGACCACGCCGTCCGTCGTCGCCTTCGCGAAGAACGGCGAGGTGCTCGTCGGCGAGGTGGCCAAGCGCCAGGCGGTCACGAACGTGGACCGGACCATCCGGTCCGTCAAGCGCCACATGGGCACCGACTGGAAGATCCAGCTCGACGGGAAGGACTTCAACCCGCAGCAGATCTCCGCGTTCATCCTGCAGAAGCTGAAGCGGGACGCCGAGTCCTACCTGGGCGAGAAGGTCACGGACGCGGTCATCACCGTCCCGGCCTACTTCAACGACTCCGAGCGTCAGGCGACGAAGGAGGCCGGCGAGATCGCCGGTCTGAACGTCCTGCGCATCGTGAACGAGCCCACCGCCGCGGCGCTGGCGTACGGCCTCGACAAGGACGACCAGACGATCCTCGTCTTCGACCTCGGTGGCGGCACCTTCGACGTGTCCCTCCTGGAGATCGGCGACGGCGTCGTCGAGGTGAAGGCCACCAACGGTGACAACCACCTCGGTGGCGACGACTGGGACCAGCGCGTCGTCGACTACCTGGTGCAGCAGTTCAAGTCCGGCCACGGCGTGGACCTGGCCAAGGACAAGATGGCCCTGCAGCGTCTGCGCGAGGCCGCCGAGAAGGCGAAGATCGAGCTGTCCTCGTCCACCGAGACCTCGATCAACCTGCCCTACATCACGGCGTCCGCCGAGGGCCCGCTGCACCTGGACGAGAAGCTCACCCGCGCCCAGTTCCAGCAGCTCACCGCGGACCTGCTGGAGCGCTGCAAGACGCCGTTCCACAACGTCATCAAGGACGCCGGCATCTCGATCAACGAGATCGACCACGTCGTCCTGGTCGGCGGCTCCACCCGCATGCCCGCCGTCGCCGAGCTCGTCAAGGAGCTGACCGGTGGCAACGAGGCCAACAAGGGTGTGAACCCGGACGAGGTCGTCGCCATCGGCGCCGCCCTCCAGGCCGGTGTCCTCAAGGGTGAGGTCAAGGACGTCCTGCTCCTCGACGTGACCCCGCTGTCCCTCGGCATCGAGACCAAGGGCGGCATCATGACCAAGCTCATCGAGCGCAACACCACGATCCCGACCAAGCGGTCCGAGATCTTCACGACGGCCGAGGACAACCAGCCGTCCGTGCAGATCCAGGTCTACCAGGGCGAGCGCGAGATCGCGGCGTACAACAAGAAGCTCGGCATGTTCGAGCTGACCGGTCTGCCGCCGGCGCCGCGTGGCGTCCCGCAGATCGAGGTCGCCTTCGACATCGACGCCAACGGCATCATGCACGTGACCGCGAAGGACCTGGGCACGGGCAAGGAGCAGAAGATGACCGTCACCGGCGGCTCCTCGCTGCCGAAGGACGAGGTCGACCGCATGCGCCAGGAGGCCGAGAAGTACGCGGAGGAGGACCACGCCCGCCGCGAGGCCGCCGAGACCCGCAACCAGGGCGAGCAGCTCGTCTACCAGACCGAGAAGTTCCTCAAGGACAACGAGGACAAGGTCCCGGGCGAGGTGAAGACCGAGGTCGAGGAGGCCGTCGCCGAGCTGAAGGAGAAGCTCAAGGGCGAGGACACCACCGAGATCCGCACCGCCACCGAGAAGGTCGCCGCCGTCTCGCAGAAGCTGGGCCAGGCCATGTACGCCGACGCCCAGGCCGCCCAGGCCGCCGGTGGCGCGCCCGAGGGCGAGGCCAAGGCTGACGACGACGTCGTGGACGCCGAGATCGTCGACGACGAGCGCAAGGACGGTGCCGCGTGACGGAGGAGACCCCGGGCTTCGAGGAGAAGCCCGACGTCCCCTCCGGCGCCACCCCTGACGACGCCGAGCCGAAGGCCGCCCCCGAGGAGGGGGCGGCCCCGGCCGGGGACGCGAACGCAGACGCCGGTCTGGTGGCACAGCTGGACCAGGTGCGCACGGCGCTGAACGAGCGCACCCTGGACCTCCAGCGCCTGCAGGCCGAGTACCAGAACTACCGCCGCCGCGTCGAACGCGACCGGGTCGCGGTCCGGGAGATCGCCGTCGCGAACCTCCTGACCGAGCTCCTGCCCGTGCTCGACGACATCGGCCGGGCACGGGAACACGGCGAACTGGTCGGCGGCTTCAAGTCGGTGGCCGAGTCGCTGGAGACCGTCGCGGCCAAGATGGGCCTGCAGCAGTTCGGCAAGGAGGGCGAGCCCTTCGACCCGACGATCCACGAGGCCCTGATGCACAGCTACGCGCCGGACGTCACCGAGACGACGTGCGTGGCCATCCTGCAGCCCGGGTATCGCATCGGCGAGCGCACCATCCGCCCCGCGCGGGTGGCCGTCGCCGAACCGCAGCCCGGCGCGCAGACGGTCAAGGCCGAGGGCGCCGAGGAGAGCACCGAGGCGAAGGCGGCCGACGACAAGGAGAACGGTGGCCCGGAGGAGGGCTGACGTAATCACCGCGAGGAAGGAGGGACGTCGGGGATGAGCACCAAGGACTTCATCGAGAAGGACTACTACAAGGTCCTCGGCGTCCCCAAGGACGCCACCGAGGCCGAGATCAAGAAGGCGTACCGGAAGCTCGCCCGCGAGTTCCACCCGGACGCCAACAAGGGCAACGCCAGGGCCGAGGAGCGCTTCAAGGAGATCTCCGAGGCGAACGACGTCCTCGGCGACCCGAAGAAGCGCAAGGAGTACGACGAGGCGCGCGCCCTGTTCGGCAACGGCGGCTTCCGCCCCGGGCCGGGCGCCGGCGGCGGCAACTTCAACTTCGACCTGGGCGACCTCTTCGGGGGCAACGCACAGGGCTCGGGCGGCTTCGGCGGCGGCATCGGCGACGTCTTCGGGGGCCTGTTCAACCGCGGCGGCACGGGCACCACCCGCACCCAGCCGCGGCGCGGCCAGGACATCGACACCGAGGTCACGCTGAGCTTCACGGAGGCCATCGAGGGCGCCACGGTGCCGCTGCGGATGTCCTCCCAGGCGCCCTGCAAGGCCTGTTCGGGCACCGGCGACAAGAACGGCACACCGCGCGTGTGCCCGACCTGCGTCGGCACCGGGCAGGTGGCCCGGGGCTCGGGCGGCGGGTTCTCGCTCACCGACCCCTGCCCCGACTGCAAGGGCCGCGGCCTGATCGCCGAGCACCCCTGCATGGAGTGCAAGGGCAGCGGCCGTGCCAAGTCCTCGCGCACCATGCAGGTCCGCATCCCGGCCGGCGTGACGGACGGGCAGCGGATCCGGCTGCGCGGCAAGGGCGCGCCCGGCGAGCGGGGCGGGCCGGCGGGCGACCTCTACGTGGTCGTGCACGTCGGCGAGCACCCGGTGTTCGGGCGCAGGGACGACAACCTCACCGTCACAGTGCCGGTCACGTTCGCCGAGGCGGCCCTCGGCGGCGAGGTCAGGGTCCCGACCCTCGGCGGCCCGGCGGTCACCCTGAAGCTGCCGCCCGGCACCCCGAACGGGCGCACCATGCGCGCCCGGGGCAAGGGCGCGGTCCGCAAGGACGGCACCCGCGGCGACCTGCTGGTCACCGTCGAGGTGAGTGTGCCGAAGGACCTGTCGGGGAAGGCTCGTGACGCGCTGGAGGCGTATCGCGAGGCGACCGCGGGCGAGGACCCGCGGGCGGAGCTGTTCGAGGCCGCGAAGGGAGATTGAGCGCCCCATGGACACACCCGGCCGTCGGCGTAATCCGTACGAACTGACCGAGGAGACCCCGGTCTACGTCATCTCGGTGGCGGCCCAGCTCTCCGGTCTCCATCCGCAGACGTTGCGCCAGTACGACCGTCTGGGTCTGGTCTCCCCGGACCGCACGGCGGGGCGGGGCCGCCGCTATTCGGCCCGTGACATCGAACTGCTCCGCCAGGTGCAGGCGTTGTCGCAGGACGAGGGCATCAACCTGGCCGGTATCAAGCGCATCATCGAACTGGAGAACCAGGTCGCCGCGTTGCAGTCCCGCGTCGCGGAGCTGCAGGACGCCCTGGAGGGCGCGGCGACCGCGATGCGGCAGCGCGAGGCGGCCGTGCACGCCTCCTACCGGCGCGACCTGGTGCCGTATCAGGAGGTCCAGCAGACCAGCGCGCTGGTGGTGTGGCGGCCGAAGCGGCAGCAGCAGGCCGACTGAGCGCGGGCGGCCCGCGCGGGCCGCGGCGAGCACCGGCAGGGGCCGGGGACGGGTGACCGTCCCCGGCCCCTTTCGTGTGCGCCGCGGCCGCCGTCGGCCGGGCGGATCTTTGCCCTTCCGTGAACTTCCTCTGCGTGGAGGGTCCGTAAAGAGTGTTTGGAGGGGATTCCGCTCCTCCTTCACAGATGCAGCGGAGCGTGCTGTTGCGCACTCGTTAAGTAGTTCCGCTTGACGCCGGGTGGGCGCGCCGCGTTGTCTTTTCAGACACCTGGGTCGTAAAGCAGCGCCCACGTCCGGATCGCACCTGAAGTGAGCCCTCGAATGCGTCGTATCGCCATATCCGTGGCCGCGTCCACGATGATCCTTTCGCTCGCCGGGTGCGGCGTGCTGGACGCGACGGGGGACGGTGCGAGCGCGAGCCCGACGAAGGGCGACGACGTCACCGTCGGGCTGCTGCTGCCGGAGAAGGCGAACACGCGCTACGACAAGTTCGACTACCCGATCATCAAGGCCAAGGTGGCCGAACTGACCCACAAGAAGGGCACGGTCCAGTACGCCAACGCGGACGCGGACGCCTCCCGGCAGGCCGGCCAGATGCAGACGATGATCGACGACAAGGTCGACGTCATCCTGCTCGACGCGGTCGACTCGCACGGCATCGTCGGCGAGGTGAAGAAGGCCAAGGAGGCGGGCATCCCCGTCATCGCCTACGACCGGCTCGCCGAGGGCCCGATCGACGCCTACATCTCCTTCGACAACGAGCTGGTAGGCGAGGTGCAGGGCCGCTCGCTGCTGGAGGCCCTGGGCTCGGGCGTGGACACCTCCGACAAGGTCGTCATGATGAACGGCTCGCCCACCGACCCCAACGCCAAGCAGTTCAAGCAGGGCGCGCTGTCGGAGCTGAACGGCAAGGTGGACATCGCGCAGTCCTTCGACACCACGGACTGGAAGCCGGAGAACGCCGAGGCCAACATGGCCAAGGCGATCGCCAGTATCGGCAAGGACAACATCGCCGCGGTCTACTCCGCCAACGACGGCATGGCGGGCGGTGTCATCAAGGCCCTGACGGCGGCCGGTGTCACCAAGCTGCCCCCGATCACCGGCCAGGACGCCGAACTGGACGCGGTGCAGCGCATCGTGGCCGGCGAGCAGTACATGAGCGTCTACAAGTCCTACCCGGACGAGGCCGAGGCCGCGGCCCAGATGGCCGTCACCAAGGTGCAGGGCAAGGACATCCAGTTCGACGCCCTGACCCAGGACCGCGTCGACAGCCCCACCGACAAGGACATCCCGTCCCGGCTCGTCCAGGTGAGCGCCCTGACCCGGGCCAAGATCAAGGACACCGTCATCGCCGACGGCATCTACTCGGTCGGCGACATCTGCACGGCCAAGTACAAGGCGGCCTGCGCGTCGATCGGCCTGAAGTAGCCCGCGTCCCACCCTTGCAGCTTGTTGCTGCCGCGGCGGGCGGAAGACCGTACGCAACGGCGCATACCGGCCGGTTTCCCCGCCCGGGGCGGCCGGAGCCGTGTTGCGGACCCGGTCCCGGCCGCGCATAGTTGCGCTGCGGAAGTGGCAGCAACCGGGGGTGGAATGGGCGATGGCCGGGCACGGGACGGAGGAGCATCCTCACGGTGCCGACCGGCTGTGCGCGGCCGGGGACCGGGTGTACTCCCGGGCCGTACGCCGGGGGCGGGTGCCGCGCGCGGACGCCGGGCCGGTGCCCTGCCTGCTGGAACTGGCCCTGCTGCACCCCGACCCCGACGACATGGACTGGCTGGTGCCGACCTCACCGCAGGAGGTCATGACCAGGCTGCTGCGCGGGGTCCACGACGAGGTCAGGGAGAGCCAGCGCCGGGTGGGCTCGGCGGTGGCCGCCTTCGAGTGGTACGCGGGCCTGGGCAGCCGGCTGCAGGCGCTGACGGCGTCCGGTGAGGGCACGGCCATCCGGGTGCTGGACGGCCTCTCCCGCATCCAGGCCGCGATGGACGAGGCGACCGCCGCGTGCACCGCGCAGGTGCTCACCGTGCAGCCCGGCGGCATCCGGCGCGAGGACGAGCTGACCGAGGGGCTGCACCGGGCGCTCGCGCTGCGCGGCCGGGGCGTGCGCATGCGCGACCTGTACACGCACGTGGCCCGGCACGGGCAGGGGCTGCTCAACTACCTGGAGCTGATGGGCGGCACGGTCGAGGCCCGCACCCTCGACGAGGTCATCGACCGGCTGATCCTCTTCGACCGCACGGTCGCGTTCATCCCCGCCAACGCCGAGCGCACGATGGCCCTGGAGCTGCGGCACCCGGCCCTGGTGGAGTACCTGGTGACCGTCTTCGAGCGGCTCTGGCGGCTGGCGCTGCCGCTGACGGCCCCGCTGCCCGACACCGGCATCGAGGGCATCTCGCACCGCGAGCGGTCCATCGCCGCGCTGCTCGCCGAGGGGCACCAGGACGCGGTGATCGCCGAACGGCTCGGCATCAGCGTGCGCACCTGCCGGGCGCACATCGCCCGGCTCTCGGACACGCTCGGCGCGGCCAGCCGTACGCAACTGGGCGTGCGGATCGCCCAGGTGGGCCTGGACGGGCCCGCGCACAGCGGCCCGCCGGCCCCCCGAGCCGCGCTGGGAGCGCCCGGCCAGGAGTCCCCGAGCGTGCGCTGAGCCGTGCGCGCCGGGCACGGCTCCCGCGCGGCGTCACCGGGGCGGGCGGTCAGCCGTGCGGTGCCGGGGCCGGCAGGCCGGGCTCGGGGTACGGCTCCTGGTCCAGCAGCCCGGAGCGGGCGATGAGGTAGCCGAGCTGGGCGCGGCTGCCGCTGCCGAGGGCGGCGGCCAGCTTGGCGATGTGGGCCCGGCAGGTCCGTACGTTCATGCCGAGGCGGCGGGCGATCGCCTCGTCCACGTGTCCCTCGACCAGCAGCTTGGCGATGGAGCGCTGCACCCCCGTGACACCGTCGACCGGGGGCGCGTAGGCCGGCTCCTCCAGGAGCGGGACCGCGCGCCGCCAGAGCTGTTCGAAGACCTTCACCAGGTACGCCACCAGGGCCGGGTGCCGCAGTTCCAGCGCCACCTGGCGGTCGTCGCGGGCCGGGATGAACGCGACCGTGCGGTCGAAGATCATCAGACGCTCGATCAGCTCCTCGAGCGTGCGTATCTCGACCTTCCCCTTGGCCATGATCTCGGCGTACGCGAGCGTCCCCTGGCTGTGCCGCACGGTGTGCTGGTACAGCGTCCGCATGGAGATCCCGCGCTCGATGACGGCCTGACCCCGTTTCAGCGCGATGCCGAGGACGTTCTCGCTGCGTCCGCCGCCGGGCTGCACGGTGAGCACCTCGTGCCGGCAGTCGGCGGTGGCCCGTTCGATGGCCGCGTTGATCCGCTCGATGCCCTCGTGCACGGTGACCGCGTTGGTGTCCCCCGTACTCTGGGCGCTGATGGCCATGAATGGCTCGAAGGAATCGGTGAGTTCGATCGCGGCGTGTCTGCGCTCCTGGATCTCCCGTTCGATCGGGTGCAGACGCTGGGCGAGCGCGGCGGCGGGCGGTACCGGCCGCAGCCACTTCGGATCGTCCGGATCGGGGTGCAGCAGCGCGAGTTCCAGCAGGCAGGGGGCGGCTTCCGCCTCCGGGCGGGCGACGCGTCCCAGCCGCAGCGCGTCGGCGTACAGGCGCTTGCCGTCTTCACAGAGATCCGTCATCCCGTGAGGATGATGTGTCTCGTTCGTGTGAGTATTAGGCAAATCTCCACCCCCCAGGGTCCTGTACATGCAGGAACATGATGCACCGCTTCTGTGGCTTTGACGTGGCTTGATGAGCCATCGTCTTCAAGGCGGGGGAGAGACACAGGGGAAGTGAGGACGAAGCCCATCATGTGCAAGAGAATGCTTCGCTCAGTACTTGCCGTGGCCTTCTCCACAGGACTGGTCTTCGGCACGGTGAGCACGCTGGACCTCGGCTGGGACATCGTACGGCCGGCCGGTCACGCCGTCTCCGCGCTGGACCTCGGCTGGGACGTCACGCCGCGCACCAGTCCGATGGCGTCCGGGCTGGATCTGGGCTGGGACATCACGCCGCGCACCAGTCCGATGGCGTCCGGGCAGGATCTGGGCTGGGACACCGTCCAGGCGGGTGCGAGGGCATGACCACCCCACCCGACGACCGGTCCTTCAGGCGGGAGATGGCCACCGCCTACCGCTCCGGCTGGCACTTCATCGACCTGGTCACCGCCATCCCCCACAGTGGTGACTCGTTGATGGTGACCGTCTTCGGAGAGCCGGTCGTCGTCACCCGGGACGAGGACGAGGACGTACGGGCCTACCGGTGCCTGCGCAAGCCGCGCGGGGCGCCGCAGCCGGTGCGGTGCGCCATCCGCTACGGCATGATCTTTGTGAACCTGGACCAACGGGACCATCGGCTGGCGGAGCCGGACGACCCGGAGCTCACCACCATCTCAGCCACCCCCCGCAGTGCCTGACGCGATTCCCCCGTCGTAAAAGATCGCTCAGGTGCTTCCCCCCGCAGCGGCGTCACCGTGACCTGAACACGGTGACGCCGCTGCAGTTTGCGGTGACATTTCGGGGCATGGGCGCATTCCCACACTGGCCGGAAATCGATGGCCGGCGTCCGTGGCGGCCCGGGTCAGCCGTGTCCGAGCGCTCGCTCGACCTCGATCTCGATCACCACTCGCCGCGGGTTCTCCGCAGGCACCCGGTGGTAGCGCTCGGCGTACCGCCGCTCCGCCTCCGCGACCCGCTCCCGGTCCTCGCGCACCCGGGCCCGGCCCTCCAGCGTGGCCCAGCGCCGGCCGTCCACCTGGCACACCGCGACCCGGGCGCCCTCCTCGCCGGCCGCGCGGACGTGGGCCGCCTTCGCGCTGCCCCCGTTGGTGATCACCCGGGCCAGCCGGGCCGCGGGGTCGTACGTCACCCCGACCGGGACCACGTGCGGGCTCCCGTCCGGGCGCAGGGTCGTCAGGGTGCACAGATGCCGTTCCCGCCAGAAGGCGAGATAGGGCTCGTCCGGGGCAGCCGGGTCTACGGAGTGCTTGGCCATGGCCGAAACCTAGCCGCTGATTTCCCCATCCCGCGCGCTGCCCCGCCTTGAGCGGAATAGACTCAACTTTGTGTACGCTGGTCTAGTCAGCACTGGGAAGGACCTGGCCGTCGAGCCGACGCCGAGGAGGAGAACGGACACGTGGACGCCGAGCTGACCAACAGGAGCCGGGACGCGATCAACGCCGCCGGCAACCGCGCGGTGACCGAGGGGCACCCGGACCTCACCCCCGCTCATCTGCTGCTGGCTCTGCTCCAGGGCCAGGACAACGAGAACATCACCGACCTGCTCGCCGCCGTCGAGGCCGACCAGGCCGCCGTGCGCTCCGGCGCGGAGCGGGTGCTTGCCGGACTGCCCAGCGTGACCGGCTCCACCGTCGCGCCCCCGCAGCCCAACCGCGAGCTGCTCGCGGTCATCGCCGACGCCTCGGAGCGGGCCAAGGCGCTCGGCGACGAGTACCTGTCCACCGAGCACCTGCTCATCGGCGTCGCCGCGAAGGGCGGCGCGGCCGGCGAGGTGCTCCGCAAGCAGGGCGCCGACGCCAAGAAGCTCGAAGAGGCCTTCACCAAGGCCAGGGGAGGACGCCGCGTGACCACCGCCGATCCCGAGGGCCAGTACAAGGCCCTGGAGAAGTTCGGCACCGACTTCACCGCCGCCGCCCGCGAGGGCCGGCTCGACCCGGTCATCGGGCGGGACCAGGAGATCCGGCGGGTGGTGCAGGTGCTGAGCCGCCGTACCAAGAACAACCCCGTGCTCATCGGCGAGCCCGGCGTCGGCAAGACCGCCGTCGTGGAGGGGCTCGCCCAGCGGATCGTGAAGGGCGACGTGCCCGAGTCGCTGAAGGACAAGCGGCTGGTCGCGCTGGACCTCGGCGCGATGGTGGCCGGCGCCAAGTACCGCGGCGAGTTCGAGGAGCGGCTGAAGTCCGTGCTCGCCGAGATCAAGGAGTCCGACGGCCAGGTCATCACCTTCATCGACGAGCTGCACACCGTGGTGGGCGCCGGCGCGGGCGGCGACTCCGCCATGGACGCGGGCAACATGCTCAAGCCGATGCTGGCCCGCGGTGAGCTGCGCATGGTCGGCGCCACGACCCTGGACGAGTACCGGGAGCGGATCGAGAAGGATCCCGCCCTGGAGCGCCGCTTCCAGCAGGTGCTGGTCGCCGAGCCGACCGTCGAGGACACCATCGCCATCCTGCGCGGGCTCAAGGGCCGCTACGAGGCCCACCACAAGGTGCAGATCGCGGACAGCGCCCTGGTGGCCGCCGCCACCCTCTCCGACCGGTACATCACCTCCCGCTTCCTGCCCGACAAGGCCATCGACCTGGTCGACGAGGCGGCCTCCCGGCTGCGCATGGAGATCGACTCCTCCCCGGTGGAGATCGACGAGCTCCAGCGCTCCGTCGACCGGCTGAAGATGGAGGAGCTGGCGATCGCCAAGGAGACCGACCCGGCCTCCCGGGAGCGTCTGGAGAAGCTGCGCCGCGACCTCGCCGACAAGGAGGAGGAGCTGCGCGGACTGACCGCCCGCTGGGAGAAGGAGAAGCAGTCCCTCAACCGGGTCGGTGAGCTGAAGGAGCGCCTGGACGACCTGCGCGGCCAGGCCGAACGCGCCCAGCGCGACGGTGACTTCGACACCGCGGCCAAGCTGCTCTACGGCCGGATCCCGGAGCTGGAGAAGGAGCTGGAGGCCGCCTCCGAGGCCGAGGAGGAGGTCGCCCGGGACACCATGGTCAAGGAGGAGGTCGGCGCGGACGACATCGCCGATGTCGTCGGCGCCTGGACCGGCATCCCCGCCGGGCGGCTGCTGGAGGGCGAGACGCAGAAGCTGCTGCGCATGGAGGACGAGCTGGGCCGGCGCCTCATCGGCCAGACCGAGGCCGTGCGCGCGGTGAGCGACGCCGTGCGGCGCTCGCGGGCCGGCATCGCCGACCCCGACCGCCCCACCGGCTCCTTCCTCTTCCTGGGCCCGACCGGTGTCGGCAAGACCGAACTGGCCAAGGCGCTCGCCGACTTCCTGTTCGACGACGAGCGGGCCATGGTCCGCATCGACATGTCGGAGTACGGCGAGAAGCACAGCGTGGCCCGGCTGGTCGGCGCGCCTCCCGGTTACGTCGGCTACGAGGAGGGCGGCCAGCTCACCGAGGCGGTCCGGCGGCGCCCGTACAGCGTGGTGCTGCTGGACGAGGTGGAGAAGGCCCACCCCGAGGTCTTCGACGTCCTGCTGCAGGTGCTGGACGACGGCCGGCTGACGGACGGCCAGGGCCGCACGGTGGACTTCCGCAACACCATCCTGGTGCTCACCTCCAACCTGGGCAGCCAGTACCTGGTCGACCCGGTGACCAGCGAGGCGGAGAAGCGGGAGCAGGTGCTGGAGGTCGTACGCGCCTCCTTCAAGCCGGAGTTCCTCAACCGGCTCGACGACCTGGTGGTCTTCACCGCGCTGACCAGGTCCGAGCTGGAGCGGATCGCCCAGCTCCAGATCGACCGGCTGGCCAGGCGGCTGGCCGAGCGCCGGCTGAGCCTGGACATCACGCCCGAGGCGCTGGCCTGGCTCGCCGAGGAGGGCCTGGACCCGGCCTACGGCGCCCGTCCGCTGCGCCGGCTGGTGCAGACCACGATCGGCGACCGCCTTGCCAAGGAGATCCTCTCCGGCGAGGTCAAGGACGGCGACACGGTCCGTGTGGACCGCTTCGAGGAGGGCCTGATCGTGGGCCCGGCGACGGGCAAGACGCTCTGAGCCGGACGGCCGGACGGCCGGGGCGGCGCCCGCCCCCGGCCGCCCGGCGGGCGCCGTGCCGCCCGTCCGGCCGGATCATGTCAGCCCTGGGCTGACAGGCCGCGTCGGGGCTTGCCACCCCCCTCCCCGCATGGGGGAGGATGGCGGGATCCAATGAAGGGAAAAACACGGTGAGCATCGACCCGTCCTCGATTCCGAACTTCGGGGGCCAGCCAGAACCGCAGCCCCAGGGACCGGTGGGCCCCGTCGTCCCGGATCAGGACCTCGTGAAGCAGCTCCTCGACCAGATGGAGCTGAAGTACGTCGTCGACGAGGAGGGAGACCTCGCGGCGCCCTGGGAGCAGTTCCGCACGTACTTCATGTTCCGCGGGGAGGATGAGCAGGCGGTCTTCTCGGTCCGGACCTTCTACGACCGCCCCCACAAGATCGACGAGAAGCCGCAGCTGCTGGAGTCCGTCGACGACTGGAACCGCCGCACGCTGTGGCCCAAGGTGTACACCCACACCCACGACGACGGCACCGTCCGCCTCATCGGCGAGGCGCAGATGCTGGTCGGCACCGGCGTCGACCTCAACCACTTCGTCTCCTCCACGGTCAGCTGGGTGCGGGCCGCGATCGAGTTCGACAAGTGGCTGGTGGAGCAGCTCGGTCTGGAAGAGGAAGTGAACGAAGCGGAGAAGCCCGAGGAGGACGGGGAGTAACCCCGTCCCCGGCCGGTCCGGGGGCACGGCCCCCGGACCCCGCCCTCACATGCGCCGCAGCCGCTCCGCGGCCTCCCGCAGCACGTCCTCGCGCCTGCAGAACGCGAACCGCACGAACGGCGCGCCCGCCTCGCGGTCGTCAGCGGGCCGCACAACCTGTCCGGACCGGTCTGCCGGCCGTACCGACGGGCTCGGTGACGCGGCACTGTCCGTCGTATCCTGACCACACGCGGGAAGGAGCCGTCCATGAGCGTCGACGCGATCGTGCACACCGAGTTCCCCAAGGGGTACACGGTCCTGTTCGGGGCCGACGGAAAGGTGATCATGACCCCGCAGAGCGAAGAGCACTCCAGCACCATCAGGTCGATGCAGATCGACTCCGCTCTTGCCCTCGGCCGTCACGCGAAGGTCACCTCCGATGTCTACATCGACTTCCCCGCCGACGAGAACTCCGCCCCCGACCTCGCGATCCTGCGCGAGGACGCACGCAAGGAAGGCAAGCGCTACAGCTTCGAGGACGTCCTGCTGATCTCCGACGTCGTCTCGACCTCTTCCGCGCGCAAGGACTACGACGACTGCACCGCGAAGTACGGCCGCTACGGAATCCCGGTCTACCTGGTCGTGGACCCCTACGCCCAGGAAGTCGTCCTTCACACCCAGCCGACCGCCACCGGTTACATCGCGGCACACACCCACGCGTACGGCACGGGTAAGCTCCCCATCCCCCTGGCCGACGGCCGCACCTTCACCCTCGACCTCGACGAACTCTCACGTCCGGAGCCCGAGAGGGACACCCACTGACGAGAGCGGCCGCAAGCGGCGCCGCTGACCGGGCAGAACCGGCTGCCCCTCAGGCACCGGGCCCACCAGGGGCGGCCGTCGCCGGCCGAGGCGCGGGCTGAGAAGTCCGCCGCTCTTCGCCGTGCGACTGAACGCACCGTGCGGATGGGACGGGACCGGTGGAACGCCGCGGTTCACCGGTCAGCTCTCGTAGTGGTAGCGGCACTGCAGGTGCGCCTCTCGTAGTGGTAGCGGCACTGCAGGTGCGCCGAGAAGGGGTCCGGGGGTGCCGGCCCGGTGGCCGTCGCGAAGACGATCAGGATCTCGTCCTACCGGTGCCTCAGGGAGACCTGTGGCCATTGTTATCCTCAACTCGCCCCGTGTGAGGGGAAGTTCGGGGAGCGGATAGTTCGCGGCAGCATCAACACACGTCTTACCGACCGTCGATCTCCGTCACACCTCTTTCCGCCGGAAGCCCCTCAGGAGGCGACGATGGCTCGTCGTACCACCGCCCGTGGCGTCGTCGCCGCGCTGGCAGTCCTGGCCGTTGTCGCCGCTCCCGGTCCGCTCGTCGGCACGGCCGATGCGGGCGACGGCACCGGGAGCACCGCACTCGCGACCGAGAAGGTCTTCCAGTCCGACCGTTACCAGCCCCGCGCCGACCGGCTCTACAGCGCCGGTGCCGACGGCTACCTGCATGCCCAGGAGGGGCGCTCCGGCTATCTGTGGACGTCGTACGCCACCGGGGCGACGACCGAACTGGGCGAGCTGTCCCGACTCGAACTCGCCGGCTACCTGGGCTCGTCGTCCGACATCGTGACCGACGTCGTCTCGCCCACCCAGAAGGTCGTCCTCCGTGACCTCTCCGCCGCCACCAGTACCGATGTCACCCTCACCCACGGCACATACATGGCCACCTACGGCACCCATGTGCTGACCCAGGCCCAGGACACGGACGGCAACCGCACGCTGTGGCTCTACGGCGGCGGCGCCCCCGCCGAAGGCACCCTCGTCGACGGGTGGCCGGCCGGGATCACATCGAACTTCCGGGTGCTCGGCGGCGACAGCGGCACCGCCGTCGTCGGCTACGCGCTGGGAGGCGTGCAGCACCTGGCGCTGGTGGACCTGGCCGCAGCGAAGGTCACCGGCGACGTGACCCTGTCCGCGGCTCCGGCAGCCGTCGCGCTGAGCACGGACCGGTTGGTCTGGTACCCGTCCGGTACCACGCCGAAGGCACACGTCCTGGACCGCGGTGACCTCACCTCCCCCGGGACGACGGTGACTCTTCCCGGCACCGAGGGCACCCCGTCGGTCGGCATCACCGGGGGCTGGCTGGTGGTGGCCCGTACCGTGCCGTCGGATCCCTCCGATCTGGCCGACGAGTCCGGCGAGCGGCTCATGGCCGTCCCCGTCACGGGCGGCACCCCGGTCACGCTGCTCCGGCACGCGAAAAGCTCCGTCGTACCCGCTCCCGACGGCAGCCTGCTGGTCGTCGGCGGCACCGACGCCGGGCACTGGGCGGTACGCCGGGTCACCGGCACAGGCGCGGGCACCCCGGTACCGACCGAACTGACCGCCGTACCCCCGATGGCGGCGAAGATCACGCGGTTGTCGCTGGAGAACGGCACCCTGGCCACCGACGAGGCCGACAGCAGCTTCATGGGTGCGTACTACACCCGGCCGGTCGCCGCGGACGGCACACCCGGCACCCGGACCTGGCGGAAGTGGGACCTCCTCGGTTCGGGGCCGTACGCCACCGGGGACGGCCGCGCCGTGACGTTCACCGCCGGCTCCGACCCGGTCGGCTCGTACGTGCAGTCCGTCGACAGCGACGACCAGGCCGGCTTCTTCTACCTGCCCTCGGCCTCCGGCACCGTCCTCGACATCACCGGCCGCTACGCGGTCGTCAACGGTTCCTCCCCCAGCAAACAGTACGTCGGCGACCTCGGTGTCTACACCGACCTGCAGCCCGTCCTCACCCGCTCCGTCACAGCCGCCTCCGTCTGGGGGACCAGCCTGTGGACGCCGGGTTCCGGCAACGGTGTCGTCAGCGCCAGGAACCTCAAGACCGGCGCGATCGCCACCACCGTCAGCACCGGCGCGCCGTGCGTCCCCAAGGAGCTCCAAGTGGTGAGCCGCTGGATCTACTGGTCCTGCGGGACGGGCGGGACGGCCGGCGTCTGGGACCGTACGGCGAAGAAGAACATCCCCGTCCCCTCCGGCCAGGTCCAACTCGGCGACGGATACCTCGTCCGGCAGGACACGACGACCGGGACGCTCCTCCTCACCGACTTCGCCGACGGCACCGCGGCCACCCGTGCGATAGCCGACCTCCCGGCGGCCACGTCCGGCGGGCGCGGGACGACCTGGACCGTGGACAAGTTCGGCGGGCCCGTCGCCTACGTCGACGCGGACAACCGGATCCACCTGGTGCCCAGCGGGGTCGCCACCCAGCCGCTCTCCGTCGTCGAGTCCGAGACGAGCGGCAACGCCGGAGAGAGCAGCGCGGCCGGCGCCCCGTGGTGGCAGTGGCGCGGACTTCTCTCCAAGCCCGCCGCCTCCTGGACGGCCACTCTCACCAGCAAGGCCACCGGTGCCGTCGTGCGCACCCTCTCCGGCGGGACAGTGCAGGGCGACCTGACCGTCCGGTGGGACATCCGCGACGCCAGGGGCTCGTTCGTCCCCAACGGCACCTACGCCTTCACGGTGACGATCCCGCCCGCCGACGGCTCGGGACGCGCGCTGACCGTGTCGCAGACGGTGAAGGTGTCCGACGGGGCCGCCGTACGCCACGACTTCACCAATGGAGGTTCCTGGGCGCCCGACGGAACCGGCGACATCCTGACCCTCAACTCCTCCGGCACCGTCAGCTACCGGCCGGGCACCGGTACGGGCACCCTGGGCAAGGCCATGCCCGCCTCTGGCTGGCCCACCTCCGTGAAGCTCGTCCCGCTCGGCGACCTCGACGGTGACCGGCGCAACGACATCCTCGTCCGGTTCAGCAGCGGCGAACTGCGGGTGTACCGGACCATGCTCGGTCAGGCGTTCATCACCGACACCCCGCACACCTCGCTGGGCAAGGGCTGGAACCAGTACGACGTCCTCACCTCGCCCGGCGACATCAGCGGCGACGGCCGTCCCGATCTCATCGCCCGCAACTCCGCCACCGGCGCGGTCTACCTCTACAAGGGGACGAGTACCGGAAAGCTCTCCGCGCGCGTGAAGCTCTACGCCGACTGGAAGACGTACAAGAAGATCGTGGGCGTCGGCGACCTCAACGGCGACGGCATCGGCGACCTGGTCGCCCAGGACAAGTCCAACAACCTCTACCGCTACTACGGCAAGGGCAACGGCACCTTCTCCGCCCGCGTGAAGCTGTACTCCGCCTGGGGCGGCTCGTACGACACCGTCATCGGCGTCGGCGACCTCACCGGCGACGGCAAGGCCGACCTCCTGTCCCGCGACACCTCCGGCAACCTGTGGCGCAACAACGGCAACGGCAAGGGGGCGTTCGGCGCCCGCACGAAGATCGCCACCGGGTGGCGGGGGTTCAAGGGGATCTTCTGAGCGGCGACGAAAGACGTGCCGCGGGGCCGGCCGACCTCGGACCCGGCTGCCCGCAGGCCGTTTCGAGCAGGTCGCGCTCGCGGCGGAGACCGGCGAGGACGGCGGACCGGCAGTCGCTCCACCGCGCCACCCCGTGGCCCTTCGTCATCCACGCGCCGCGGCCGCCGTCCTGAGCCGGGAGGCCGCTTCCTCCAGCACGCTCGCCCGCTTGCAGAACGCGAACCGCACGAACGGTGCGCCCGCCTCGCGGTGGTCGTAGAAGACCGCGTTCGGGATGGCGACGACCCCCGCCCGTTCCGGCAGGGAGCGGCAGAAGGCGAAGCCGTCGGTCTCGCCCAGCGGCCGGATGTCGGTGGTGATGAAGTACGTGCCGGCGGTGTCGTAGACCTTGAAGCCCGCCTCCGCCAGCCCCGCCGCGAGGATGTCCCGCTTGGTCTGCATGTCCTGGCGGAACGCCTCGAAGTACGCGTCGGGGAGCGCGAGGGCCTCCGCGACCGCGTACTGGAAGGGGCCCGAGGCGACGTACGTCAGGAACTGCTTCGCCGAGCGCACCGCGGTGACCAGTTCCGGCGTGCCCGTCACCCAGCCGACCTTCCAGCCGGTGAACGAGTAGGTCTTGCCGGCCGAGCCGATCGTCACCGTGCGCTCGCGCATCCCGGGGAACGTGGCCAGCGGTGTGTGCTCGGCGTCGTCGAAGACCAGGTGCTCGTAGACCTCGTCCGTCACCACCAGCAGGTCGCGCTCCACCGCCAGCTCGGCGACCGCCGCCAGCTCGGCCCGGGTGAGGACCGTGCCGGTCGGGTTGTGCGGGGTGTTGATCAGCAGCAGACGGGTGCGGTCCGTGACGGCCGCGCGCAGCTCGTCGAGGTCCAGGCGGAAGGCGCCCTCGTGCGGGCGGAGCGTCACCGGCACCCGGCGGCCGCCCGCCATCGCGATGCTCGCCGCGTAGGAGTCGTAGTACGGCTCGAGGGCCACCACCTCGTCGCCCGGCTCCAGCAGTGCCAGCAGGGACGCCGCGATCGCCTCCGTGGCGCCGGCCGTCACCAGCACCTCGGTGTCGGGGTCCCACGACAGCCCGTAGCGCCGCAGCTGGTGCGCGGCGATCGCCGAGCGCAGCTCGGGGACGCCCGGCCCCGGCGGGTACTGGTTGCCGCGCCCGTCGCGCAGCGCGCGCACCGCGGCCTCCCGGATCTCCTCGGGGCCGTCGGTGTCGGGGAAACCCTGCCCCAGGTTGATCGCCCCGGTCGACGCGGCGAGGGCGGACATCTCGGCGAAGATCGTCGTGCCGAACTCCGCCAGGCGGCGGTTGAGGTACGGGCGTGCGCTGGAGGTCATGCCGGCCATCCTGCGCCCAAGCTCTGGACTTCCTCAACCTACGTTCGAGGGTTGGGAGCTGCGGCGATGCCTCGCGGACCCCCTCTGAGCTGTGAGAGATCTGCTGTCAACTGTCGACGCTGGTTGTCGGTGGCTGCTGTCGGACGGCCCAGAGACGGCCCAGCCGACGAACCCCGTGCTCTAGGGCGGTCCACAAGTGGATCACCTCACCTTGGAGTGTTTCGCCTCCAGTGCATAAGTCGGGCGAGGCGCCCAGGGAGAACAAGGAAGCGCTTTGACCTGGGCTGATTGGCTCAGCGTCCGCTTGTGAGGGCCCTCGTGAACCGGGGGCTCTCACTGTCTCTGCGGATCGATCGGTGACGGCATCAGTCGTGCTACGGCTCCCTATGGCCACCCCGAACCGCTAGCAACACCACTGTGCTGTTGAACGCGACCGCTGCACGACTGTCCGGCGCCCCGGGTGCCTGAGCGTTGTCAGACCCATGGTGTTGCATGTGTCAGACCAGCCCGTTGGCCGGCCGCTGATCGATCTTCCTCAAAATTCACCTCAGATGAGGTAGCATTTGAGGAAGTTGGGACCTCGGAGGTGCTGTGAGCCAGTTCCACGAGCAGACCCCTGCTCGCCCCAGCAAGATCGTTCGACCAGAGGATGCAGACGCCCGCCTGGCTGAAATGGGCCTCTCGGTTGCTAAGATCCGCAACAGTGTCACCACTGGCGACGACGCCCGAAGTCGTGTGTCTCTCCGCTACTACCCTCGGAACTTCCCTGGGGTCACGATGTGGGCGGAGACGCTGGCCGCACTTCGCAGAGAACTCCTCAAAGTTCGGCAGGGGTGGCGAATCGGCCAGACTGGGAACTATGAGACGGTCTACTCGGCAGAGCGACGCCTCGCCTTCGCGGTAGTCGCAGGAGATCGGTTCACAGGCCTCGACGGTGCCCGGCCTCCTCGCCTGACCCGGAAGCGTGGACCTAAGACGAAGGAGCGAGTCGACAGGAACGCTGAATACCAGCAGCTTGCGTTTGAAATCGACCTACCAGTGCTAGCCAATGAGCTGCCGCCCGACGAAGCCTGCTCGACGTGGTTCCTCGTCGTCTATGCGGACGATGACCACATCCGTATGGAAGTTTCGCTTCCGGTTGATGTTAAAGATGGGTTCGTTGGGGAGTGGGTCGAAAGGATCCTGATCGACCCCATCCCCACCTCTGGGGCGGTCGCACCAATTGAGCCGGGCGAGGACGACGACGATGACGGAGAACCGATGGTCACAAGGACGGCTTGACTATCCTTCGTTCAACCACACACGCCTCACGATGGCGCGCGAGCGCAGGGGACTGACCAAACAAGGTCTCGCTGAGCTTTGCGGTGTGTCGCGTCGAGCCGTATCAGCCTGGGAAGCCGGGGAGGTGGACAATCCACCTCTCGACTTGCTTTCGCGTGTACTCGACTTGCCCGAAAGTTATTTCCAGGCTGACGACGCTCCCTGCGTCGAAGAAGAGTGGGTCAGTTTCCGTGCCCTCTCGTCCATGACGGCTAGGCAAGTGCACCGGGTTCTTTCCATCAGCTCATTGGCAGTCCTTCTGAGCGCCTGGGTGGATAAACATTACGGCACTCCGATTCCTGAGCTTCCCGACTTCTCGGAAACTGCCGGCCTAACTCCCGTCGCCGCTGCAGAGCAACTGCGATCAGCATGGGGCCTGCACCAGAAGCCGGTGAAGAATATGCTTTCCCTGGCCGAGCGGAAGGGCATCCGCGTCTTCTCGCTGCCCATAAGCGATCGGGAAATCGACGCGTTCTCATTCTTGTACGAAGGGCGACCTTTCGCCTTCCTGAACACAGCAAAGACCGCTGAACGCATGCGCTTCGACCTAGCGCATGAGCTGGGTCACCTTGTTCTGCACCAGGGATCCAAAAGGAACCGATCTCGCGCGACAGAGCAGGAGGCGCATGACTTTGCGTCGAGCTTTTTGATCCCGGCTGATGGGCTATTCGCGCAAGTCGTGGGTCGGCTGCGACTGGAAGACGTGTTCAAGCTAAAGAGCTACTGGAAGGTATCCGCAGTAGCCATGGTGGAGCGGCTCTATCAATTGGAGCTGATCTCCGAATGGAATCGTCGTCAATGGATGATCGATTTGTCCCAACGTGGATACAGGACATCAGAGCCTGACGGAATTATTCCGGAAACATCTCAACTCTTTACCGAAGTGTTCCGACTCGCTAGGGAAGACGGCTGGAATTCGCGTCGAATCGCCGAAGAACTCAATGATAATAGTCGAGATTTGGATGCGTTGGTTTTCGGGTTGTCGATTGCAGCCCTTCCAGGCGGTGGCCAAGGTGGCCCAGCAAGTCATGGTCATTTGTCTGTCGTCAAGTAGAGACCCCGACGAGCGGCCGAGGTTCTCCGCCGGGTGGGGGGCTGTCCCGGTCGGCGTCCGTCTTTAGTTCGCGTGGGTCGACGGATCGGGAATGGGGCGTGGTACCAAGTCGGCGCCCTCAGCCCATACGCGCGTACAGGAAGGCATCCCCTTAATGGCGCCTACAGTCGCGCCGAACTTTCGGCCGTCTTCGTGGCTGAACTCAATGTAGTGCCGCTGAGCCTCCGCATCCATTTCCGACCGGATCACGGTGAGTCTGGCGTCGGCCACGTCGTAATGTCGACGAAGGGCTGACTTCGCTATCTCAACCGCTTGGTCGGCAGACGGAAGCGATCGCCATACGTCGCCGTACGCTCGACTCCTCAGCTTCTCGTAGACACTCTTGATCGCTGCCGTGAGGGCTACGGCGCCGACGCCTCCGCCGGCATTCGAGCTGACCTCCATGATGATCTCGGAGAAGGACCCTGAGGCTCCCCAGTTATGCTGGCCCGTCTTTGCAGACATCGTGCTGTGGTTGGGGTACTCGTTCCCCTCGGCCCACGCAATCGTATGCAGTTCCTCAAGAACTTCCTCGGTGAACATGTCAAGTTGATCGAGTCCGAGATCCCAGACTTCATGCGGGTAGTGGCATAGGTCGCTTACCAGTGCCACGGATATGCGGGACTCCTGTGCTCTCACGTTTCCTCCATGCTCCCAAAACCAGACTGATCATGGCAGAAAGCCCGACTGCCGCGCAGGTGAACGGGTCGATTACCCAATGACGCTCGGCTTTGCTCAAGCCTCAGCTCGCTACTCTCCCCAGCTCCCATCCCGTACGCCGTCGACCCACACACCGTGGAGCGGGCGTGGTTCCTGGCGTCCAGGTGGAGCGCGCCACTGTACGAACGACCTGGACGCCAGGGGCCGCGTCTGCTCGGCTCTGCCTGGGTCGATGGTGTGCGGGATGGGAGCCCCCGCATCCGCCACGATGGACCTGCGGGCGGCGACGGTGCCCCCTCCATCCCGGTGCCGGCCGATCCCCTGCCGGAGGCACTGTTCTGACCGTGGCCGCGCTATGCGGTGATCGGCTCATGGCCGCCGGCCCTATCCATCTGTGGGCGCGCAGAGGCGCAGCCGGGGCGGAGCGGGCCGGAGGCAGGAGCGGCGCCCCGAGCGGAGCCGTGAGCGCGCCCGGCGGAGCGGAGCGCAGCCGGGGCTTGATGAGGTAGAGAAACCTGTAACAACCCAGGTCACGCGTCGAAGTCGTACTCCAGGATGTACGAGGCGGCGTCGAGCGTCATCTCGTTGATCTCGACGGGGCGGCCCTCGTCCGCGAACGCGGTACGGCAGATGAGGATGACCGGCGTGCCCGAGGACATGCTCAACCGTGCCGCCTCATCCTTCGACGGCATGCGTGAGCGGATCTCCTCACGGAAGTGCACAGGCTTGTAGCCGAGTTCGGCAAGCCTGGCGTACGTCCCTCCGGGCCCCGTGTCCTCCTGCGTGATGGCGGACCCGGCAACCACTGACGTAGGCAGATAGCTCGTCGCGAGCAGGACGGGCTTCCCCTCCAAGACGAAGCGCCGGCGCCTCACGCACACCGTCTCGTCGTCGGCCAGTTCCAGAACCGCGCTGATGCGGTCGGGCGCGGCCTCCTCGGACACGGTGACCTGGTCCACCTCGAGCGCGCGGTTCTCGATGTCCGCGGACCAGATGGAACGACCGCTGCCCCACTGCTGCTGGGATAGCCGCTGGATGCCTCGGCGCCGAAGGGGGCGGAACTCTCGGACGAACACGCCGGCACCCTTGCGGGCCTCGGCGACGCCTTCGTCTCGGAGCACGCTCAACGCCTGCCGGGCCGTCATGCGGGCCACGCCGTGCGCGGCCATCAGCTCGTTCTCTCCGGGGAGGCGATCACCGGGGCCGTACTCGCCCGACTGGATCGCCTCGCGCAGGGAGTCCGCGATCCGCTGGTACTTCGGCCGACGGTCGTCGTCGGTGTTGGCCATTCCGGAGCCCTCCTCTCTTCTCTAGACAGCCTAGGCCATGGGTATGGCGCTCGCTCTCTGCCGTGTTGCCGCGATCTTCCACTCGCAACCTCTCTAGACATCCTGCTTGACATCTCTAGAGATCCGCAGTCAAAGTGAAGATGTCTAGAGAGGTCGCACCGGGCGGCCTCCTGAACGAGGGATGTGCTCATGCCGTCTTTCAAGATCGACACGTCGACCGCTGTGGTGTTCGTGGCGACCGCGCCGACGCCGAAGCTGGCCAATGCCAAGACCGGTGAGCGTGCGATGGACCGGGAGACCGGGGCGCCGCTGTCGACGGTGGGCCTGCTGGTCTCGGACGAGGGGGAGGGGAACCTCTACCAGGTCACCGTCCCCGAGACCGGTTACCCGGAGGGCCTGGCGCCGGGCATGCCGGTGAAGGTGGTCGGGCTGAAGGCACGGGACTGGGAGAACGAGTTCAACGGCCAGAAGCGGCACGGCATCTCGTTCCGCGCGGTCGCGATCACCTCGGTGGCCTGACCATGGCCGACCTGTCCGTGGTCGTGGAGACGACCGGAGTCCTCGCGGGGGTCGGCGGTCTCGGCTACGCGAAGGTCCGCGCTCCGCGCGTGTACTGGTCGCTGGTCGGGCTGCCGGTCACCTGGGGCCGGTTCACCCTCTCCTACCGCTCCACGATGGACGTGTGCGGGCTGACGGTGCAGCCGTCGCGCATGCGGGCCTTCATCGCGCGGAACGTGGCCCGGCGTGAGGTGCTGCCGGTCCCGCCGAAGGTGCGCCGGGTCCGGGGAACGTCGACGGGGTTGCGGGTGACGCTGCGGCTTCCCGCCGGCCTGGAACCGGCCGACCTGATGGCGGCCTCGGAGCGACTGCGGCATGCCTGGGGCGTGCACGCGGTGACGATCGCGGAGACCAAGCCGGGGTATGTCGAGTTGCGCATGACGGGCTATGACGTGCTGCGTCAGGTCCGGATGCCGCGCGGGGCTCGCCCTGAGGGTCTGGTGGTGCCGGTGGCGCTGCGGGAGGACGGGACGGCGTTCGTCCGTGACTACCGGCAGGTGCCTATGGCGCTGACGCTCGGCGCGAACAGCTCGGGCAAGTCGGTCTATCAGCGGAATCTGATCAAGGGCTTGGCGCGGCTGCCGGTGGCGCTGGTCGGGATCGACTGCAAGCGCGGTGTCGAGCACTCCGCCTACGCGCCCCGGCTGTCGGCCCTGGTAACCACCCCGGACGACTCCGCCTCACTGCTGGATGTGCTGGTGGGAGAGATGGAGTCCCGCTTCGACCTGCTGAGCGCGCACGGCGTCTCGGACATGTGGGACCTGCCCGAGCGGTTACGGCCGGTGCCCGTCGTCGTCCTGGTGGACGAGGTGGCGGAGCTGTTCTTGATCTCCTCGAAGAAGGATGAGGAGCGGCGGGAGCGGATCGTGACCGCGTTGATCCGGCTGGCGCAGATGGCCCGCGCGGTCGGGATCTACCTGGAGGTGTGCGGGCAGCGCTTCGGCTCCGAACTGGGCAAGGGCGCGACCATGCTGCGCGCCCAGCTCACGGGCCGCGTGGTGCACCGGGTCAACGACAAACAGACCGCCGAAATGGGCCTCGCCGACGTCGCCCCGGATGCCGTCGCAGCCGCCTCCCTCATCCCCGCGGAACGCCCCGGCACCGCTGTGGCGGCCGACTCCTCCGGTGGCTGGGCAAAGATCCGCACCCCGCACACGTCCCGGGATGAGGCGAAGGCAGCGTGCCGGGACTTCGCCCACCTGGTCCCGGACCTTCCCGCCCTGGAGCGGTTCCGGCCGCACGTGCCCGCCGACGCCCCGGAGACGGGTCCGTCGCTGGTCAAGCCACGACCGGCCACGGAGTAAGGGGCCGCCGTGAACCGCTCGCTGCGCCCTGATGCCGTCCTCATCCAAGCCGTGATCGCCGGCGCCCTGTCCTTCGCGCACCTGCACGACCTGGCGGCGGCGGCCGGACAGTCCGGATGGAAGGCATGGGCCTACCCGGTCTCGGTCGACCTGCTCCTGGTCGCCGCCTGGCGTCGGCTGCGCGCCGGCCGAGACCGCTCCTCCTGGACCTGGTTCGCCATCGCCCTGGCGGCCTCGCTCGGCGCCAACGTCGCCACCGCCGGACTGCTCGACCTGCACCAGGTGCCCGCCTGGCTGCGCATCCTCGTCGCCGGATGGCCCGCCCTCGCCTTCCTCGGCGGAACCCTTCTCGTCCACGCCCCCACCCCGGACACCCAGGCCCCGGTGGCCGATGAGGAACCGGCGGCGGAAGTCGAGATGCACCGCACCGACACACCCGAACCGGTGCCCCCGGCCCCGGTCCCAGCGGCGGAACTGACCCAGGCGCCCGTGAAGTCCCCGGCCGTTCCACCGGCACTGCTCGACCACGCCCGCTCGATCGCGGACGCCCACCGCAACAGCACCGGCGAGCAGATCACCGCCGACGCGCTCACCGTCCGGCTCGGCCTGCCCGCACTGACCTGCCAAGCCATCGCCGCCGAACTCCATCTCACCTGACACCGGAAGGAGGTCAGTCTGTGCGTCCGAACCGCTTCTACGACGTGATCCGCGTCGGCCCGGTCGAGGTCGGCACCTACAACAACGGCCGGGGCCAGACCAAGCACACCGCCGCCTGCACCGCCCCCGGCTGCGGCTTCTCCACCGAACACCGCGACCGCTCCGCCGCCGAACTTGCCGCCCGCACCCACCGCTGCAACGCCTGACAGAAGGGAAGCTCCCGTGTTCGCACCGAAGTACCCGCCCCAGGACACCGCTGCCGCGCCAGCACCGGCTCAGGTCCCTGCGGTCCACGCCCCGGTCCCGGTCGTCCCCGCGTCGGTCTCCCAGCGGCCGGCCATACAGCTCACCCCCGGCAGCGCGCTCGCCCTGACTGCCGGTGGTGGGGCTGTGGTCCTGGTCGTCGGCGCGGTCCTGGTCTCGATGCTCCTCGCGGTCGCCATCACCGCCGTCTCCGTCGCCGTCACCGCCGTCGTGCTCCGCTTCCTCATCACCGACCTGCGCAAGGGGCACTGAACAATGGACACCCACGTGATCGCCGCCGCGTTACCGACGCTCGGCTGGGCCGTCCACGGCGGCCTCCTCGTGCGCCGCCTGGCCACCGCCCGCCGAGACCCGCTGACCGGCCTGCACACCCGCGCCGGATGGACCACTCGCGCCGAACACCTGCTGGCCAAGCACCCCGGCGCCCTGGTCCTCCTCGTCGACCTGGACGACTTCAAGGCCACCAACGACACCCACGGCCACGCCGCCGGAGACGCCGTCCTCACCGCCACCGCCCGCCGTCTGAACACCTGGTGCGGACGCTACGGCATCGCCGCCCGCCTCGGCGGTGACGAGTTCGCCGCCATCGTCACCGACCCCGGCCGCACCCCCGGCCTTGAGGCCCTGCAACTCGCCCTGAACGTACCGCTCGACCACGACGGAAGGACCTTGCCGGTCTCGGCCTCGGTCGGCCGCTGCTTCTGCTCGCAGCTCTCAGTGCCGGCCCTCACTGACGCCCTGGCTGCCGCCGACTCCGCGATGTACGCGGCCAAGGGGCACGGCAGGCGCAACACCCGCCCATGACGGCCCCCGGAGCGGCCTCGGTCGCCAAACTTCCGCCGCTCCGGGCGCCTGCACCACTTCCAGATCCAACGGACCCGAAAGGGAAGTCCTCATGATGCCCCAGCACACCCGCGGTATGCGTGTCTGCCGCGACTGCGACGGCCACGCCGCCGCCCACATCACCACCGGCACTCGGCACCGCGATGGCACCCGCGTGACCCTCCGAGTGACCTGCCCGGCCTGCAAGGGCACCGGCACCGCTCGCCACGGGCACCCGCAGGAGGTGACCGCCTGATGCCTCGCAACTGGAGCCGTGGAGTCGACCGCATCCACTACGAAGGCATCGACGGCGACTACGACCGCTTGAAGAAGACCGCCAAGGCGCACGAGCTGCACGACGGCCAGCGGGACACGAAGTCGTCCCGGCCTGGCCGCACGGACCTGTCCGGGCCGACCAGCAGCGATGCCAGCACGCCGAAGAAGCGGCGTTGGGGCCGGTGACCACATGACCGACACCGCCACCATGGCGGGCCTGGACCCGGCCACCCTCGCCGACGTGCTGAGGCTGGCCGGGTCTACCGGCTTCGACCGCATCCAAGACCAGATCCGCCGCACCGGTGGCTGCACCGACCCGATTCGCCTGTCGGGCGCGACTGTCACCCGCGACGCGGCCACCGGCCATGTCCTGCACTCCTACTCGACAGACAGCGAACCCGGCGGCGTCCTCCGCGTGGCTTGTGGCAACCGGCGGGCCTCACGGTGCCCGGCCTGCGCCTGGACCTACGCCGGGGACACCTACCACCTCATCCGCGCCGGCCTCGTCGGAGACCCCGCCAAGGGCACCCCCGACACGATCCGCGACCACCCGCGGGTGTTCGCCACCCTCACCGCGCCCTCGTTCGGCCCGGTCCACAACCGGCCCGGCACCCGGCCCTGCCGCTGCGGCACCCACCATCAGGAGGACGCGCCCGAGCTGGGCACCCCGCTCGACCCGGAGTCCTACGACTACGCGGGCGCGGTGCTGTGGAACAACCACGCCTCCGACCTGTGGCGCTACTTCACGATCTACCTCCGCCGCGAGATCGCCAAGCGGGCCGGTCTCACACAGAAGGAAGCCCGCGAACAGTCCCGCGTCTCCTTCGGCAAGGTCGCGGAGTACCAGAAGCGCGGTGCCGTGCACTTTCACGCAGTGATCCGCTTCGACGGCCCCGACGGCCCGGATGATCCCCCGCCGGCCTGGGCCACGGGCGAACTCCTCGACGACGCGATCCGCGCTGCTGCTGCCCGCGTCGCGGTTGACGTGCCCCCGGCCGGGGACCAACCGGCCCGCCTGCTCCGCTGGGGCGAGCAGATCGACGTACGCCCGATCCGGGCCTTCGGGGACGGTGCCGAGATCACCGAACAGGCCGTCGCCTCCTACGTCGCCAAGTACGCCACCAAGGCTGCCGAGACCACCGGCACCGTAGACGGCCGCATCGGCAACAAAGAGGCCCTGGCCCTCCTCGAGGTGCCCGAGCACCCGGCCCGGCTCATCGCCGCATGTCTCGACCTCCACCCGCTCTACCCGGACCGGAAGTTACGGGACTGGGCTCACATGCTCGGCTTCCGCGGCCACTTCTCCACCAAGTCCCGCCGCTACTCCACCACCCTCGGCGCGCTCCGCCAGGTCCGCGCCGACTACCGCGCCACCCAGCAACGCGCCGCCCTCGGCCTGCCCGACCCAGACGACGAAGAAGCAACCACCCTGACCCTCGCCCATTGGGCCTATGCCGGCCACGGCCACACCCCCGGCGAATCCTGGCTCGCCGCCAACATCCGCCGCGACATCCAGCACAACCGCGAGACCGCCCGCGAAGAACTCCCCACACTGCTCGCCGACGAAAGGAACTGTTGACCATGGCATCAGACCTGCCGAACCGGTTCCTGACCCCTGAGGACCTGGTCGAGATGTTCGAACTGCCCAGCGTCGAGACGGTGTACCAGTGGCGCCGCAAGCACACCGGTCCCCGCGGCTTCCGTGTCGGCCGGCACCTGCGCTTCGACCCCAGCGATGTGCGCGCCTGGGTGGACTCTCGAATCGGGGAGGCTGCCTGATGGCCGGTCACATCCAAGACCGTTGGTACAGGTCCGAGACCGGGCCCAATGGCAAGCCCGTCAAGGTCAAGACCGACCGTCATGGCAAGGGCATGCGCTACCGGGCCCGGTACGTCGGCCCTGACGGTGCTGAGAAGTCCAAGAGCTTCCCCGACGGCAAGAAGCGTCTCGCCGAAAAGTGGCTCAGCGCCATCGAGACGGACATGACACGCGGGCAGTACACCGATCCCAAGTCCATGCAGATCACGTTCCGCCAGTACGCGGAGAAGTGGTTGGACAGCAAGACGCCCAGTGCGACCGCCAGGAAGGAACTCGGCCGGCGTCTGCGGCTGCATGCCTACCCGGTGCTCGGCTCCCGACCGGTCGGGACCTTCCGGCCTGAGCACATCAGGGCATTCCTCGCCGCCCTGGAGGCGAAGCCCGGGATCGGCCCTTCCTACGCCCGAAACATCTTCGCGGACGTGCAGTCGGTCATGTCGGCGGCTGTCGATGACTCGTTGTTGTCGCGTAATCCGTGCAGCGCACGGAGTGTCCGGCGACCCAGGCCCGAGGCGCATCCTGTGGTTCCGTGGGCACCCGCTCAGGTGTTCGCTGTTCGAGCGGCCCTTCTGGAGCGGTACCGAGCAATGGTCGACGTTGGTGCCGGATGCGGCCTGCGTCAGGGTGAGGTGTTCGGACTGGCTGAAGACGCCATTGCCGCTGACGGTTGCACACTCCGTGTCGTGCGGCAGATCAAGCATGTGGAAGGGCACCCGGTCTTCGCGCTCCCCAAGGGCGGCAAGAGGCGGGATGTGCCGTTGCCCGACTCCGTGGGGCATACCCTCCGGGCGCACATGGACGCCTACAAGCCCGTAGAGATCACGTTGCCGTGGGACGTGCCGGAAGGGCCGAAGGTCTCCGCCCGGCTGATCTTCACGGCTGAGCAAGGGGGCATGGTGTGGCGGAGCAACTTCAACGGCAAGGAGTGGAAGCCCGCTCTCGCAGCCGCGGGCCTCATCCCGGAAGCTGACGGTGACGGCAAGTACGAGTCGGCGCGCGAGCACGGGATGCATGCCCTCCGGCACTTCTACGCCTCCGCGCTGCTGGACGCCGGCGAGAACATCAAGGCCGTCAGCGAGTACATGGGGCATGCCGACCCGGCTCTGACGCTGCGGGTGTACGCCCACCTGATGCCCGACAGCCGCGAGCGTGCCCGGCGTGCCATCGACTCCGTGCTGTGGGGTGCCTCGCGAGAAGATCACGGCCCCTAGACGGCCCTGGAAGACAGCGGCGGTCCCTGATCTGCCCTTTTCCGCAGGTCAGGGGCCGTTGGCGTGGAAGAACCCTCTGAACTTCCTCAACTCCGCTTTGACGTGTCCGGCGGCCGGGCATCCCCCGGTCACCGCACGCAAGGCGGTGACAGCGAGGCGCCCACGGGGGGCCGCTTCGGGGGAAAGGAAGGAGGGCGGCGCCATGGAGATCGGTATCGGTCTGGCTCTGCTCGCGCTGCTGATCATCGCGGGGACGGCGGGCCGCGCGCGCAGGAAGCGGGCCGGCGGGAAGGGCCCGGGCCTCGCCAAGGGCAGGTCCCGCCCGGCCGGCCGGGCCCGCTCGTCCCGCACCAGGTCCTCGTCGTCGTACAACAGCGGCAACAGCTGGTGGGCCGCGGGCGCGGCGGACAGCGGATCGTCGTCCGGCGGCCATCACGGCGGCCATCACTCCTGCGGGGGAGGGCACTCCTCCTCGTGCGGCGGTGGCTCCTCCTGCGGTGGCGGCTCGTCCTGCGGCGGGGGCTCCTCGTGCGGTGGCGGTGGCGGCGGCTGCGGCGGGGGTAACTGACGCGACGGGGACGGGGGAGGCGGCCGGCACGGGGCGGCCGCCTCACCCGGGCCCCGGGCGCCCGCCGGAAGGCACCGGTCCGGCGGGCGCCCGGCTGTTTCCCGGCCGCGCGCCCCGCGCACGCCGTAGTTGAACAGTTGAGCTGTGGAGCCCTCTGAGGGATGGAAACCGCACGAACTTGGGTAAAAACGCTGTGGTGGCACCACTGTTCATGATTCCCTCTTATTCACCGATACGGCCGCCCTGCTCACCGACACAGCCCTCGGACTCCCGCAGTCGCCCCCACCGGCCGGGCCGACTGGGCTGACAAGGCCGAACTCCCCTCTCCTTGTTCGTTAGCGGAGCCGACCCATGCTCACGACCCTGAACACCGCCTACACCGACACCCGTGCCGCCGACCTCGCCTGGGCCCTGGGCCGCGAGCCGCTGCCCGCCCTGGCCACCCTCGACCTCGAACTGGGCGGACTCAGCCTGCAGTTGCGGCTCCTCGGCGCGTCCCATCAGGTGCTGCTGGAGGAGGAGCGGGGGCGATGTTCGGAGACGGTCGCGTGCATCCCCGGATCCAGCACCCCGCTGCCGCTGGGCGTGGCCAAGCGGGTCGACGACTGGGAGTACGAGTTCGCGGCGCGCGTCGAGGTGCTCACGCCGGGCTCCTTCGCGGGTCGCGCCCAGGAGCTGCTGGCCCTCGTCTCCGACCACCCGCACGGCCTCGCCGGTGTCTTCCCCGGCAGTCCGCACGCCTTCACCGCGCTGCTGGCCCAGTGGCACCAGGGCCAGGTCCACTGGCGCACCTGGCACGCCTACCCGCAGGACGGACAACTGGTCGCGACCCGGACCCGGGTCGGTGCGCGCATCCCGGCCGGCCGGGCGGGCTGACGCCCGCCGGGGGGCGTGGCGCGGGTCCGCCGGGGACCCGCCGGGCCGCACGCTTCCCGTGTGTTCCAAACCGGCAATGCGACAACTGCCCGGAGTTCCACCCGTGCGGGTGACGAAGCGTACCGAGTGCGTGACGTAACGTCGCAGCGTGATCGAACCGCACGCTCCCGCTCGCCCGGGGGCCTCGCCCTGGACGGCCCCCGTACGGCTGCCGGTGCGGCCCCGCACCGGGCGGTTCCTGGTCCTCGCGTGCGTCTTCGTCTGCGCCGCCTGCGGGCTGGTGTACGAACTCGAACTCGTGGCCTTCGCCTCGTACCTGATCGGCGACTCGGTCACCCAGGCGTCCGTGGTGCTGTCCGTGATGGTGTTCGCGATGGGCGTCGGCTCCCTCGCGGCCAAACGGCTGCGCTGGCACGCGGCCGCCGGGTTCGGCGCGATCGAGATCGCGCTCGCCCTGGTCGGCGGCTGCAGCGCGATGGCGCTGTACGCGGTCTTCGCCTGGACCGGCGGCTGGGGCGGGATCTGGGCGGACGGCCCGCGCTGTCTGCTGGTCGCCTTCTCGCTCGCCATCGGCCTGCTCGTGGGCGCAGAGGTGCCGCTGCTGATGGAGCTGATCCAGCGCATCCGCCGCCAGGACGCGGGCGGCGCGGTCGCCGACCTGTTCGCCGCCGACTACGTGGGCGCGCTGGTCGGCGGTCTCGCCTTCCCGTTCCTGCTGCTGCCGTTCCTCGGCCAGTTGACCGGGGCGCTGCTCACCGGCGCGGTCAACGTGCTCGCCGGGGGCGCCCTGGTGCTCGGCCTGTTCCGCCGCGACCTGAGCCGCCGCGCCCGCTGGACCCTGCTGCCGGCCGGCCTCGCCGTGCTCGGCGTCCTCGGCTGCGCGGCCGCCCTCGCCGGCGACTTCGAACGCGCCGCCCGGCACGCGGTGTACGGCGGGGACGTGCGGGTCGCCGTGCGGACCGGCGGGCAGGAGGTGGTCCTCGCCGGCGGCACGGGGGGCCGGCCCCTGTACCTCTACCTGGACGGCCGGCTCCGGGCCGGCGGCCGCGACGCGCTGCGCCGTCCCGAGGCCCTCGTCCAGCCCGCGCTGAGCGGCCAGCACGCGCGCGTGCTGATCCTCGGCGGCGGCGACGGCCTGGCCGCCCGCGAGGTCCTGCGCCACCGCGACGTGCGCCGCGTCGACCTGGTCGAGCCCGACGCCGGCCTCACCCGCCTGGCCCGCCGCGACCCCGGCCTGTCCCGCCTCAACGGCCACGCCTACGCGGACCCCCGCCTGCGCCTGACGACGCAGGACGCGTTCACCTGGCTGCGCGGGGCGCCGGCGGGGGCGTACGACGTCCTGATCGCGGACCTGCCCGACCCGGGCGTCACCGCCGGCGCCAAGCTGTACTCCCAGGAGTTCTACGGCCTGGCCCGCCGCGCCCTCGCGGCCGACGGGCGGCTCGTGGTGCACGCCGGCCCGGTCACCGCCCGCCCCCGCGCCTTCTGGACGGTGGCCGCGACCCTGCGGGCGGCCGGCTTCGCCACCACCCCCTACCGGGTCCCCGGCCGGGACCCCGGGTTCCCGGCCGCCCCCGGCCGCCCGGCCGACGCCGCCCGGGCCCCGGACGACTGGGGGTTCCTGCTGGCGGCTCCCGGCGCTACGGCGCCGCGGCTGCGGCTCGACCCGCGGGGACCCCGGCCGCGCACCCTCACCGAGGACGACCTGGCATCCGACGCGCGCGCGGCGGCCGCCACCCGGATCGCGGGGCTGCCGGCCTCGACGCTGGTGCACCCGCGCTACTGACCCGGGCGTCCGGGGTACTGGTCCCGGCGCCCGCGCCGCTGATCCGGGCACCCGGGCCACTGGCCCCGGCGCCCGCGGCACCGACCCCGGCGTGCGCTGCACCGGCCCCGGCTGGCGCGGCACCGACCGGGCGGCACCGACCCCCGCGCCCGCGCTACTGACCCGGGCGGCATCGACCCCGGCTGCCCGTGGCTCACGGGCAGCCGTCGACGGACTGCTGGGCCCACACGGTCTTGCCCTCGGCCTGGTACCGGATGCCCCAGTCGTCGGCCAGGGCGGCGACGATGAACAGCCCGCGCCCGGTCTCGTCGCTGGTGCGGGCGTGCTGGACGTGCGGCGCGGACATCGCGCTGTCGCTGACCTCGCACGTCAGCATGCCGTTGCAGATCAGGCGCAGGCGCATCGGCGGCTCCCCGTAGCGCACCGCGTTGCCCACCAGTTCGCTGACGATCAGC
Source organism: Streptomyces sp. 1-11 (assembly GCF_007176755.1). GTDB lineage: Bacteria > Actinomycetota > Actinomycetes > Streptomycetales > Streptomycetaceae > Streptomyces. Next base: position 201,525 of record NZ_BJTV01000003.1, on the reverse strand, counting down.
TCCGAGGTGAACGCGACCTCCTGGTCCACCCCCCACTCCCGCAGCCGGCGCCGGGCCTCCGCGCGCGCGAACGGCCCGGCCTCGGGGCCTGGCGGCAGCGCACAGCCGAAGACCCGGTCGGCGGGCAGCGCGGAGGTGCGCCCGAGCAGCAGCAGCGCGTCCTCCGTGCGCCGCCCGTCGCTGACGGCGTAGGCGATGGCGTCGCACAGATCCGGCAGCGGCCGGTGGGCGTGCTCGTCGAACAGGGCGCGCAGCCGCGCGGAGGGCGCGAGGACGTCCTGCGCCACGACGCGGGTGCCGATCGCCACCGTGCTCCCGGCCGGCAGGTCGACCGTGGTGGCCGGGAACGGGGCGTTGCCGGGGCCGGCGAGCAGCGGTCCCGCGGGCACCGGGACCACCTTCGGTGCGCCGTCGGGCGGGACCACGACCGGCTCCGAGAGACCCGCCCGCACGAAGGTGCAGGTCAGGTCGATCGGGTCGTAGACGGCGATCAGGCAGCTCGCGGTCAGCGGCTCCCGGTGCAGCGGGTCGCCCGCGGGCAGGGCGGCGCGCTCCGCGGCGAGCCGGGCCGCGGTGTCGCTCAGCCGGGCCATCAGCTCGTCCGGCGCCAGGTCCAGGGCCGCCAGCGACTGGATCACCGTACGGAGCTGCCCCATCGTGGTCGCGGCGGCCATGCCGTGGCCGGCCACCTCGCCGACGACCAGCGCGGTCCGGGCGCCCGCCATGCCGATGACGTCGAACCAGGCGCCGCCGCCCTCGGGGGCGGGCAGGTGCAGGTGGGCCGGTTCGACGGTGGCCTGCGCCGGCGGCCGCTGGGGGAGCAGTCTGCGCTGCACGGTCGCCGCGATGGTCCGCTCCCTCGCGTAGCGCCGGGCGTTGTCGATGCAGAGCGCGGCGTGCGCGCAGACGTCGGCGGCGAGGGCGACGTCCGCGTCCTGGAAGGGTTCCTCGTCGCGGTGCCGGTAGAAGCTGGCCACGCCGAGCGCGGCGCCGCGCAGCGCCAGCGGGGCGACGATCAGGGAGTGGGCGCCGGAGGCCCGGATGGCGTCCGCCCGGGGCGGATCGGCCGCGAGCCACAGGCTGTCCTCCGCGACCCGGACGAGCCGCGGCCGCAGGTCGGTGAGCACCCGGGAGAACGGCGTGCCGTAGGGCAGCCGCCGCACCTCGCCCAGCGGGTACGCCGACACCACGCCCCGGAAAGCGGCCCGGCGCAGCGGCACCTCGCGGCCGACCGGGACCACCGGCGGAGCCTCCCCGCGCACCACCTCCTCGACCACCTCGACCACGGCGATGCCGGAGAACCGCGGCACGACGGCGTCCACGAACTCCTGGCAGGTGGACAGCACGTCCAGCCGCCCGCCGACCCGGCGCCGCACCTCGTCCACCACGGAGAGCCGCCACAGGGCGTGTTCGCGCTCGGTCACGTCGACGGCCGAGGCGACCAGGCCGAGGACGTCGCCGCCCGCGTTCTCCAGGCGCACGTAGGAGACGGAGTAGATCCTGTGCTCACCGCCGGCCGCACCCGGCGTCACCCGCACGATCCGGTTCAGCTCCGCCCGGCCGGTCTCCAGCACCCGGCGCGCCGCCGCCTCCTCCTGCGCGGGGTCGGCCAGGCCGTACGCCCGGGAGAAGACCCGGCCCGGCAGCCGGTCGACCGCCGTGCCGCGCAGCGTGCGGGTGGCGGTGTTGACGCGGACGATGCGCAGCCGGTCGTCCAGGACGTGCAGGCCCACCGGCGAGTGGGCGAACATCGCCCGCAGGATGGCGAGGTCCTCCCCGGACGCGGCCTCCGCCGTGGCGCTCACCTCCCACTCCAGCGTCCCGTCCGTGAGCACGGGCCTGACCAGCAGGGGCCGCATCGCCTCCGGGCGGGCGCGGCCGGCCGGGCCGCCCGCGGTGATCTCGCGCAGCAGTGACACCGCGGTCCGTCCGACGGCCTCCTCGGCGGACCGGCCGAACGCCTCCTGGGCCGCACGGTGCCACTCGAGCACCCGGCCGGCCTCGTCGAGACGCATGAGCCGGTCGTCGCTGGGCATCAAGGCACCACCTCCGCCCCCATGCATGCCCGCGTCGCGCACCGGCCCGGCCCGATCCCGGCAAGCTGCCGCCGTACGGGGCACTCCCGGGCTCGCGGGCGGCCCGCGGCAGCGGGTTCACGGCTTCCGCGCGCGGGAGGGTGCGTTCCGGCCGGGACTGGGTAGGCTCAGCCGACATGGAGCACCAGGTCTTCGTCCCGGTTCCGGCCGACCGGCTCAGGGAGGCGCTCGCCGAGCCCGCCCGGGTCGCCCGGGCGGTCCCCGGACTCCAGCAGGACGCCGGTGCCGAACCCGTCGCGGGACGGCTCAAGCTGCGGGTCGGCGGACACTCCGTCACCTACCGCGGGGCGTTGCGCATCACGCCCCGCGAGGACGGCAGTTACGCCGTCGACGGCGAGGCCGGCGAGGCCCGCGGCAGCGGCACCGCCAAGGTCGCGCTCACCCTGCGCCTCGCGGGCAGCCAGGACGGCACCACCGTCACGGTCGAGGGCACCGCGGACGCCGACGGGCGCATCGCGGAGCTGCCGGCGGAGGCGGTCAGCTCGGCGGTCACCCGGCTGCTGAACCGCTTCGTGGAGAGCCTGGCGGCGAGCCCGGACAATCCGGACCGGGCGCCCGGTCCCGAGGCCGCCTCCCTCTTCGAGACCGAGGTCCCGCCGCCCTCCCTCGACCCGGCCGCGGACGCCGCCGACGCCACGGCGGACGACTTCGCCGCCACGGGCGAACCGCCCGCCGAGGCCGCGCACGCGCGCCGGACGATGATCGGCCGCAGCGCGGAGGAGGTCGACCACGCGCCGCCGCGCGGCCGTTACGCCCCCGTCCCGGCCCCCCAGACCGTCGCCGGCAACCAGATCCTGCGCTGGGCGGCCCCCGCGGCCGCCCTGGCCCTGGCCTCCGCGATCGTGGTGAACCGCGCCCTGCGCCGCCGCCGGTAGGGCCTGCCCGACGGCCCAGCAGGGCCTGGGCACGGGCCGGACCGGGCGGACCCGTGCGTGCGGCGGACGCCCTCTTGATCGCCCCAGTAGGGTCGTCCCGTGAGTAACGAAGACATCACGCTGACCGCGGGTGACGCGGAGGTGAGCGTGCGGCCCGGCAACGGCGGCCGTATCGGTGGGCTGCGGATCGGCGGCGTGGAGCTGCTGCGCCAGGGCGAGCGCTACGGCTGCTTCCCGATGGTGCCCTGGTGCGGCCGGGTCCGCGAGGGCCGCTTCCTGGACGGCGCCACCGTCCGCCAGATGCCCCTCAACTCCCCGCCGCACGCCATCCACGGCACCGCGCGCGACGGCGCCTGGCGCACCGCCCGGGCGTCGGCGGACGAGGCTGTCATCACCTACGACCTGACCGACCCCTGGCCGCACCGCGGCCGCGTGACCCAGGTGGTCTCGCTGACCGGGGACAGTCTGACCCTGACCATGTCCGTGGAGGCGTACGACGACTCCTTCCCGGCGCAGATCGGCTGGCACCCCTGGTTCCACCGCAGCCTCGGCGGCGCCGACGTGCTGCTCGACTTCAAGCCCGCCTGGCAGGAGGAGCGCGGCGCCGACCACCTGCCCACCGGCAACCGCGTCGACCCCGGGCCCGGCCCCTGGGACGACTGCTTCGGCATGCCCGGCGGCGTCGACGTCACCCTCACCTGGCCCGGGCAGCTGGAGCTGAAGGTGACCAGCCGCGAGGAGTGGGTGGTCGTCTACGACGAGCAGGCCGAGGCGGTGTGCGTCGAGCCGCAGACCGGCCCGCCCAACGGCCTCAACACCCTCCCGCGCCTGGTCACCCCGCTGGAGCCGCTGGAGGCGACGACCACCTGGACCTGGCGACGCCTCTAAGCTGGGCGGCATGACGGACACACGCGGCGCGCTGCTGCAGCAGATCAAGGACAAGGCCGTGGTGCACGGCAAGGTGACCCTGTCTTCGGGTCTCGAGGCCGACTACTACGTCGACCTGCGCCGCGTCACCCTCGACGGCGAGGCCGCCCCGCTGGTCGGCCAGGTGCTGCTGGACCTGACCGCCGACCTGGAGTTCGACGCGGTGGGCGGCCTCACCATGGGCGCCGACCCGGTGGCGGCCGCCATGCTGCACGCGGCCGCCGCGCGCGGCAGGCGGCTGGACGCGTTCGTCGTCCGCAAGGCCGCCAAGGCGCACGGCCTGCAACGGCGCGTGGAGGGACCGGAGATCGCGGGCCGGCGGGTGCTCGTCGTGGAGGACACCTCCACCACCGGCGGCTCGCCGCTCACCGCCGTCGAGGCCGTGCGCGAGGCGGGCGCCGAGGTCGTCGCCGTCGCGACCATCGTCGACCGGGCCACCGGCGCGGCGGAGAAGATCGAGGCCGGCGCGGGCGTTCCGTACCGGTTCGCCTTCTCGAAGGATGAACTGGGTCTGGACTGACGCCCGGAATTGACCTGGACTTGCCCGTGGCTTGACCGGAGCGCCTCGCACCGGGTCATGTCTGGAAAGATGGGGACGACGATGACGTCACACCCAAGGTCTAGGTCAGGGCCGTAGTACGCAGAACCCCAACCCGCACACTCCAAGGAGCGGACCATGCCCATCGCAACCCCCGAGGTCTACAACGAGATGCTCGACCGGGCGAAGGCAGGCAAGTTCGCCTACCCGGCCATCAACGTCACCTCGAGCCAGACCCTGAACGCCGCCCTGCGCGGCTTCGCGGAGGCGGAGAGCGACGGCATCGTCCAGATCTCCACGGGTGGCGCCGAGTTCCTGGGCGGCCAGTACAGCAAGGACATGGTGACCGGCGCCGTCGCGCTCGCCGAGTACGCGCACATCATCGCCGAGAAGTACCCGGTCAACATCGCGCTGCACACCGACCACTGCCCGAAGGACAAGCTCGACGGGTACGTGCGTCCGCTGCTGGCGCTCTCCCGCAAGCGCGTCGAGGCCGGCCTCGCCCCGCTGTTCCAGTCGCACATGTGGGACGGCTCCGCCGAGACCCTCGCCGACAACCTGGAGATCGCGCAGGAGCTGCTGGAGCAGGCCCGCGCCGCGAAGATCATCCTCGAGGTGGAGATCACCCCGACCGGCGGCGAGGAGGACGGCGTCTCGCACGAGATCAACGACTCCCTCTACACCACGGTCGAGGACGCGATCCGCACCGCCGAGGCCCTGGGCCTGGGCGAGAAGGGCCGCTACCTGCTGGCCGCCTCCTTCGGCAACGTGCACGGCGTCTACAAGCCGGGCAACGTCGTGCTCCGCCCCGAGCTGCTGAAGGAACTGGCCGACGGCGTCTCCGCCAAGTTCGGCAAGGCCGCCCCGTTCGACTTCGTCTTCCACGGCGGCTCCGGCTCCACCGAGCAGGAGATCCTGACCGCGCTCGACAACGGCGTGGTGAAGATGAACATCGACACGGACACCCAGTACGCCTTCACCCGGCCGGTCGCCGCCCACATGTTCAAGAACTACGACGGCGTCCTGAAGGTCGACGGCGAGGTCGGCGACAAGAAGACCTACGACCCGCGCACCTGGGGCAAGCTGGCCGAGGCGAGCATGGCCGCGCGTGTCGTCGAGGCCACGCAGAACCTGCGCTCGGCGGGCAACAAGATCAAGTAAGTCGCCCGTCGCGTCTGTCGCCCAGCGCGTCTTCGGCGGGCCCGGTGCCTCGGCACCGGGCCCGCTGTATATCTGGAGCATGCCCGATGTCCGGCTGGGCTCGCCCCAGGGCAAGTGGATCCTGCTCACCACGGTGCTCGGTTCCAGCATGGCCATGCTGGACTCCACCGTGGTCAACGTCGCGCTGCCGACCATCGGCCGCGACCTGGACGCGAGCCTCGCGGCCCTGCAGTGGACGGTCAACGCCTACATGGTCACGCTGGCCGGCCTGATCCTGCTGGGCGGCTCGCTGGGCGACCGCTACGGCCGCCGGCGGATCTTCGTGCTGGGCGTCGTCTGGTTCGCGGCCGCCTCCCTGCTCTGCGGACTCGCCCCGAACCCGGTGGTGCTGATCGCCGCCCGCGCCCTGCAGGGCGTCGGCGGCGCCCTGCTCACCCCCGGCTCGCTCGCCCTCATCCAGGCCTCCTTCCACCCGGACGACCGCAGCCGGGCGGTCGGGCTCTGGTCCGGCTTCGGCGGGGTCGGCGCGGCCGTCGGCCCGTTCCTGGGCGGCTGGCTGGTGGACGGTCCCGGCTGGCGCTGGGTGTTCCTGCTCAACGTGCCGCTCGCCCTGCTGTGTGCGCCGATCGCCGTACGGCACGTGCCGGAGTCCGCGGCTGGCCCCGGCAAGGGCCGCTTCGACGTCCTCGGCGCCGGGCTCGGGGCGCTCGCCCTGGCCCTGCTCACGTACGCCCTGATCGAGGCGGGCGGCGACGGGGCCGGGGTGGTGGTGAGCGCGCTCCTCGGCCTGGCCGCGGCGGTGGCCTTCGTGTACGTCGAGAGGCACCGCGCCGACCCCATGCTCCCGCCCGGCATCTTCGCCTCACGCCGGTTCACGGCGGTCAACCTGGTCACGCTGTGCGTGTACGCGGCCTTCGGCGGCTTCTTCTTCCTGACCGCGCTCCAGCTCCAGGTGGTGTCCGGCTACTCGCCCCTCCAGGCCGGCACGGCGCTGCTGCCGACGACGGTCCTGATGCTGCTGTTCTCGGCCCGCTCGGGCGCGCTGGCCGACCGCACCGGCCCGCGGCTGCCGCTCACCGTGGGGCCCCTGCTGTGCGCGGCGGCGATGCTGCTGATGCTGCGGGTGGGCGTGCACGCGGACTACCTCACCGACGTCCTGCCCGCGCTCCTCGTCATGGGCGCCGGCATGGTCACCCTGGTCGCCCCGCTGACCGCCACCGTGCTCGCCTCCGTCGACACCGCCCGGGCGGGGCTGGCCAGCGGCATCAACAACGCGGCGGCCCGGGCGGCGGGCCTGGTCGCGGTGGCCGCGCTGCCGCTGCTGACGGGCATGGGGCCGGAGGCGTACCGGTCCCCGGCGGCCTTCGACGCGGCGTTCTCCCGGGCGATGCCCATCTGCGCGGCGGTGCTGCTGCTGGGCGCGGTGCTGGCGTTCACCCTGATCCGCCGGCCGCCGCCCGGCTGCCGCCACCCGGAGTGCCACACCCACTGCGGCGTGACGGCTCCGCCGCTGGAGCCGGAACGACGCGGTTAGCCGCGGGGCGGGGGCGGGGGGTGGGGGGTGGGGGTGGGGTGGTGCCGGGTCACGGGTCGGCTGCGGGTGCGTGGGGGCCGATCGCGCAGTTCCCCGCGCCCCTGTGGGGGTGTCCGGTGTGGTTTGGCTGCGGGTGTGTCGGGGCTGGTCGCGCAGTTCCTCGCGCCCCTACTCGGGCACCCGGTGTCGGCTCCTAGCTGCGGGTGCGTTGTGGCTGGTCGCGCAGTTCCCCGCGCCCCTGGGGTGGCGTCCGGTGTGGTTTGGCTGCGGGTGTGTGGGGGCTGGTCGCGCAGTTCCCCGCGCCCCTGCTCAGGCACCCGGTGTCGGCTCCTAGCTGCGGGCATGCGTGCCGCTAGGGGCGGCACGGGTGGGCGGTGGGGGTCCCCCCGCTCGAGCGAAGCCGAGAGTGGGGGAGGCACCCCGCGAGCGCGGGCAAGCGGAACGCCCTTCGGCCTGCATCAGCACCGGGCACCTCGGTAGCGCCGGGCACCGGACCCACCAACACCGGGCACCCATCAGCACGGGCATCGTCAAGCACCCGTTACCCAGCGAGCATCACACACCCATCAGCACGGGTACCGTCAAGCACCCGGCGAGCCCCGGGCACCGGCAAGCACCACGCACCGGCGAGCACACGCACCCGGCGAGCCCCGGGCACCGGCGTGCACCACAGACCGGTGCTGATCCGCCGTGGAAGCGGGCGTGCGCCAGACTGGGACCATGACGATTCACGAGAACCTCCTCGGCGGCCCGCCTCCCACCCACCTCCCCGACGACCCGGAGCCCCGCGAACTCCTCGCGACCGGCACCGCCCCCGCGGACGTCGCCGCCAAGTACCCCACCTCCTCCCTCGCCTGGGCCCAGCTCGCCGACGAGGCGTTCGAGCGGGGCGCGGTCGTGGAGTCGTACGCCTACGCCCGGACGGGCTACCACCGGGGCCTGGACGCCCTGCGCCGCAGCGGCTGGAAGGGCCACGGCCCGGTGCCCTGGGAGCACGAGCCGAACCGCGGCTTCCTGCGCGCCCTGCACGGCCTCGCCCGCGCCGCCCAGGCGATCGGCGAGCAGGAGGAGTACCAGCGCTGCTCGCAGTTCCTGAAGGACTCCTCGCCCACGGCGGCCCAGACCCTCGGCTGACCCGGGCCGGCCACGGCGTCACCTGTGTGGCCCGTCTGGCAGCAGGCGGGCCTTGCCGTGACCGGAGTGATTGCGGAGGATTCGGGGTGGGGACCGGGGCCCCCGTGCCGGCATCGGCAGGGGCGGACCGCCACCCGGAGCAACAACAGGAGACAGCGATGTCGCAACCGGCTCACCCCCCTCACGAGGCCGCTGAGCCCGAGACCCCGCATCTCGACTTCGCGGGCACGACGCCGTACGAGGACTATGTCCGGGCGGACGTGCTCACCCACCTCCAGCACACCCTCTCCGACGATCCCGGAGAGATGGTCTTCCTGGTGACGACCCAGGTGATGGAGCTGTGGTTCACCGTCGTCGTGCACGAGTGGGAGACGGCCGCGAAGGCCCTCCGCCAGGACGACGTGCCGACCGCGATCGCCGCGCTGAAGCGTTCCGTGCGCGAACTGGAGGCGCTGAACGCCTCCTGGAAGCCGCTCGGCCAGCTCACCCCGGCGCAGTTCAACTCGTACCGCGGCGCCCTCGGCGAGGGCTCCGGATTCCAGTCGGCGATGTACCGCCGGCTGGAGTTCCTGCTCGGCGAGAAGTCCGCGTCGATGCTGGTCCCGCACCGCGGCGCCCCCCGCGCCCACGCGGAGCTGGAGAAGGCCCTGCACGAGCCGAGCCTGTACGACGAGGTGCTCCGGCTCCTCGCCCGCCGCGGCCACGCGATCCCCGCCTCGGTGCTGAACCGGGACGTCACCCAGCGCTACGAGCCCTCGGAGGCCGTCGAGTCGGCCTGGGCCGCTCTCTACTCCGGCGACCAGGACGCCGAGCTGGTGCGTCTGGGGGAGGCCCTGTCCGACGTGGCCGAGCTGGTCTGGCGCTGGCGCAACGACCACCTGGTCGCCACCCGGCGCGCGATGGGCTCGAAGACCGGCACGGGCGGCTCGGCGGGCGTGGCCTGGCTGGAGAAGCGCGCCCGCAAGAACGTCTTCCCCGAGCTGTGGACGGCGAGGTCCCATGTCTGAGCGTCCCGAACTCGCCCTGCGCGCCAAGGAACTGGACGCGGCCGACGAACTGGCCCCGCTGCGCGGGCGCTTCGTCCTCGACGACGTGGTCTACCTGGACGGCAACTCCCTGGGCGCCCTGCCCGTGAACGTCCCGGACCAGGTGGCGGACGTGATCCGCAGGCAGTGGGGCGAGCAGCGCATCCGCTCCTGGGAGGAGAACGGCTGGTGGACGGCTCCGGAGCGGATCGGCGACCGGATCGCCCCGCTGGTCGGCGCGGCACCGGGCCAGATCGTGGTGGGCGACTCCACGAGCGTCAACGTCTTCAAGGCGCTGGTGGCGGCGGTCCGGATGGCGGGCGACGGCCGTGACGAGCTCCTCGTCGACGCGACGACGTTCCCCACGGACGGCTACATCGCCGAGTCGGCCGCCCGGCTGACCGGCCGCACGCTGCGCCCGGTGACCCCGGCGGACGTGCCCGCCGCGCTGAGCGAGCGCACCGCGGCGGTGCTGCTCAACCACGTCGACTACCGCTCCGGCCGGCTGCACGACCTGCCCGGCCTCACCGCCGCGGTCCACGCCCGCGGCGCCCTCGCGGTCTGGGACCTGTGCCACAGCGCGGGCGCGCTGCCGGTCGGCCTGGACGAGCACGGGGTGGACCTGGCGGTCGGCTGCACCTACAAGTACCTGAACGGCGGGCCCGGTTCACCGGCGTACCTGTACGTGCGCCGGGACCTGCAGGACCGATTCGACTCGCCCCTGCCCGGCTGGACCTCGCACGCCGAGCCCTTCGCCATGAGCCCGGCCTACGCGGCGGCGCCGGGCGCGGTGCGCGGCCGGGTCGGCACCCCGGACATCCTCTCCATGCTGGCCCTGGAGGCCGCCCTGGAGGCGTGGGACGGGGTGTCCGTCGAGGCGGTGCGCGCCAAGTCGCTGGCGCTGACGGACTTCTTCCTGGAGTGCGTCGGCGCGTACACCGAGCCGGGCCGGGTCGAGTGCGTGACCCCGGCGGCGCACGCGGAGCGGGGCAGCCAGATCGCGCTGCGCTGCCCCGACGCCGGCGAGGTGATGAAGCGGCTGATCGAACGGGGCGTGGTGGGCGACTTCCGCCACCCCGACGTGCTCCGCTTCGGCTTCACCCCGCTGTACGTGGGCTTCGCGGACACCGAACGCGCGGCCCGGGTGCTGGGAGAGCTGCTGAGCCGGTGACGTGAACGGCGGCGGGGCGCCCCCGGGCCCCCGCCGCCGCCCGGCGACCCCGTGTCCGCGCACGTCACCCGCCTGATACCGTCCCGGCCAACGGCCGGCACCGCGTACCGACCCGTACCCGCCCGGTCCGCCGAACCCATCCCGCCGCTGAGAGGTTGGAGCATGCCGGACGACGCCGCAGCAGCCCGCGCCGCCGCCGAAGAGGAGTCGGCCTTCTCGCACCCCGCGGTCGACCCCGACGCCACCGCCTCCTACGGCGACCACCCCGATCAGGTGATCGACTTCTACGCCCCGCGGACCGGCGCCCCCGGCGCCCCCCTGGTCGTCGTCCTGCACGGCGGGGCCTGGCGCGCCCGCTACGACCGCCGCCACGTCACCCCGTTCGCGGACCATCTGGCCCGCGCCGGCTTCGCCGTGGCCAACGTCGAGTACCGGCGCGGCGGCGAGCCCCTGATCCCGGCGCAGGCACAGGGCGCCGGGCCCGGCCCCTCCGAGGCGACCCCGCCGGCCGGCCGCTGGCCCGACACCTTCGACGACGTGGCCGCCGCCCTGGACGCCCTGCCCGGCCTGGTCCGCGAGGCGCTCCCGCAGGCCGACGCGCGTCGCACGGTGCTCACCGGGCACTCGGCGGGCGGCCACCTCGCCCTGTGGGCCGCGGCCCGGCACGTCCTGCCCGCCGACGCCCCCTGGCGCACCGACGGCCCCGCCCCGCTGCGCGGTGTGGTGGCCCTCGCCCCGGTCGCCGACTTCGACGTGGCGGAGAAACTGGACGTCTGCGGCAACGCCTCCCTGCAACTCCTCGGCGGACACGACCACTTCGCCGAGCGCCGCCCCTACGCGGACCCCGTGCTGCTGCTCCCGAACGGCATCGCCACGACGCTGGTCCAGGGCGAGGCCGACCTGGTGGTGCCCCAGGCGGTGGCCGAGTCGTACGCGAACGCCGCCGAGAAGGCGGGCGAGATGGTGGGCCTGACCCTGCTGGCGGACGTCGGGCACTTCCCGCTCATCGACCCGGCGACCGACGCCTGTGCGGTGGTGGCCGAGGAGATCGCCCAACTCGCCTGGTGAGCCGCCCCGGTCATACCCGTAGTACCTGAGAGCTACCCCGCGGGACAGCTCCCTGGCGGGACGCCGGCGACGCCCTCCGGCTCCTAACTTCCCTTCTGGACAAGCCCGATGGCCGGGCTTCGCGAAGGGAAGCCACCATGGGGCAAGCGCCGCCGCCGACCGCCGGTCCGCACCCGCCGCCGTCCCGCCGGGGCCGGTGGCGGCCGGGGCGGAACAGGCTCTGGCGCCAGGCGCTGCTCACCGCCGCCACGGTCGTCGCCCTGACCGCCGCCGCGCACCCCACGATCCCCGCCCCGCCCCCGGCCCGCCACGCCCCGCCCACCGCGGCGACCCTGGCGTCGGTCTACGCGGCGAACCGGGCCGACGCCGCCGAGGCCGCCGCCATGGCCGCCGCCCACGGCGACGCGCACCGGGCCGCAGCCGACCGGGCGCTGGCCGCCCGCGAGCTGCTCGCCTTCGACGGCCGCGGCCCCGGCCAGGCCACCGAGGTACTCGGCGAGCTGCGCCGGGCCGGCCGCGTCGCCGTCCTGGTGCCCGGCTCGGACACCTCGATCGACACCTACGCCCGCTTCCACCGGGCGGCGGCCGCCCTGTACGACGAGCTCAGGCGCCGCGCCCCCGCCGGCACCCGCGTCGCCGTGGTCGCCTGGCTCGGCTACCGCACCCCCGGCACGGTCAGCACGACGGTGACCACGACCGCGAGGGCCGACGAGGCGGCGCCCCGTCTCCGCGCCCTCACCGGGCAGTTGCGCGCCATCGCCCCCGCGCGGGCCCGGATCTCCCTGCTCTGCCACTCCTACGGCTCCGTCGTCTGCGGCCGGGCCGCGCACGGCCTGGACGTCGGCGACGTCGTCCTCGTCGGCAGCCCGGGCACGGGCGCCGGCACCGTCGCCGGGCTGCACACCCGTGCCCGGGTCTGGGCGGCGCGCGGCAGCCGCGACTGGGTGGCCCACGTCCCGCACGTACGGGCCGGCCTGCCGGGCGCCACCGTCGGCTTCGGCGCCGACCCGGTCTCCCGGGCCTTCGGCGCCCGGGTCTTCGACGCCGCGGACGCCGATCACAGCGGTTACTTCACCCCGGGCTCGGCCGCCCTCGCCAACCTGGCCCGGATCACCCTCGGAGACCCCTCGGAGGTGACCCGTGCCTGAGCCGGTCCCCGGCCCCCGTCGCCGGACTCCCGCCCTCCCCGCGACCGCGAAGGCCCCCCGCCCGCCGCGCCCGACGCACGCGGTACGCCGGGGCGCCCGCCGGGTGGACGCCGCCACCCCGGCCTCCCGGGACCGCGCGGTCGACGCGCTGCGCGCCCTCGCGATCCTCGGTGTGGTCCTCGGCCACTGGCTGGTCACCGCCCTGGTGCCGCAGGACGGGGCGCTGCACACGGCGAGCCCGCTGCGGCATCTGCCGTGGCTGGCCCCCGTCTCCTGGGTCTTCCAGACCCTCGCGGTGTTCTTCCTGGTCGGCGGGCATGTGGCGACGCGCTCACTGGCCTCGGCGCGGACCCGGGGGATCACCTACGGGGCATGGCTGCGCACCCGCCTGGCCCGGCTGCTCCGGCCGGTGCTCGCGCTCCTCGCCCTGTGGACGGCGGCGGCCGCCGCCCTGCTGCTGAGCGGCGTCCCCTTCGCGACGCTGCACACACTGCTCAAACTGGCCCTGTCGCCGCTGTGGTTCCTGCTGGTCTTCGCGGCCCTCACGGCGGTCACCCCGCTGCTCGTCCGGCTCAGCCCGCTCTGGCCGCTGGCCGTCGTCCTGCACGTGGACATCCTCCGCTTCGGCCTGCACACCGGCCCCTCCTGGCTGGGCTGGGTGAACGTGGCGGCCGGCTGGCTGGTCCCGTACACCCTGGGCGCCGCCTGGACCCGCGGTGAGCTGGACGGCCGCCACGCGGCCCGGCTGCTGCTCCTCGGCGGTACGGCGGCCACGGTCCTGCTGGTGACGTGCGCGGGCTATCCCGCGTCCATGGTCGGGGTGCCGGGCGTGGCCGTCTCCAACCTGAACCCGCCGACCCTGGCGGCCGTGACCTTCGGTCTGGCCCAGTGCGGGCTGGCCCTCCTGCTGCGCGGCCGGCTGCGCCGGGCGATGCGCCGCCCGCTCGCCTGGGCGGCCGTGGCCCTGGTCAACCTCTCCGCGATGACCGTCTTCCTGTGGCACCAGACGGCCCTGATGACCACCACGGTCACCGCCCTCGCGGCCGGCCGGCTCCCCGGCCTGCACACCCAGCCGGACGGCCTGCGCTGGGTCGTGGCCCGGCTCCTGTGGCTGCCGGTGTTCACCGCCGTACTCGCCCTGTACTGGGCGGTGTTCCGCTCCTGCGAGCAGGGCGCCCGCCGCCGCGGCGCGAGCGGCGGTTCCGCCGGCCGGTCCCGGGTGGTCCGCGTGCACCGCGCGGCGGACCGGGGCGCGGCGGGCGCCGGCCACCGGACTCACGGGCTCCTCAGCCCTGACGACAGGACCTAGGGTGGACCGTGTGACGGAGACGGGGGGCCGCCGGAGCCCGGTGCTGCTCGCGGACCGGTGGCGGCGCCGGTTGCGGGTGCTGCACGGCGACCTCTGGGACTTCCGGCCGGATCCGCTGCCCGCCTCCAAGTGGCTGCGCTGGCTGCCGCACGGCCTGCTGTGCCTGGCCGCGTTCGGAGTCACCGTCGGCGGCGGCGCGCAGCTCGGGGACAACGGTCACCTGCAGCCCGGAGCGGCCTTCCTGATCGCCCTGGCGCAGGGCGGCGCGATCGTGCTCGCGATGTGGCGGCCCGTAGCGGGCTGGTGGCTGTCGACGGCCGGGACCGTGGTGGGCGCGGCGGCGGTGCGCGGCAGGCTGGACCTGGTGCCCGGCGTGACGTTCACCTGGCCCTGGACCGCGGCCGGCATCGTCGCCCACCTGCTCGTCCTGCTGCTGCTCGCGCTGCGCGTGCGCACCCGGGTCTCGGCCGAGGCGCTGGCCCTGACCGCACTGGTCACCTGGCTCCTGCAGGGCGTGTGGGGCGGCTCGCACTACCAGCCCACCGGAGTCCTCGCCGTCGTCCTGTCCGCGGTCGTCGTGGTGCTCGGCGCCGCCCTGCGCGACCGCCGCGTGGCCCGCGCGGAACTCGTCGAGCAGACCTCCCTGACCTCCGAGGAGCGGGCCCGCCGCACCCTGCTGGAGGAGCGCAGCCGCATCGCCCGGGAACTGCACGACGTGGTCGCGCACCACATGTCGGTCATCTCCATCCAGGCGCAGGTGGCCCCGCACCTCGTCGAGCGGCCGTCACCGGAGCTGGTCGAGAACCTCGCGGGCATACGGCAGAACGCGCTGGAGGCGCTCACCGAACTGCGCCGGGTGCTCGGGGTGCTGCGCTCGGAGAACCCCGAGGACCCCTACGGCCTGGGCGACCCCGGCACCGGCGCCGCCCCGGACGCCCCGCAGCCCACGCTCGACCGGCTCGGCGCGCTGATCGAGAACACCCGGGCGGCCGGGCTGGACGTGACCGCCGAGGTCAGGGGCGTGGTGCGGCCCTGCGCCCCCGGGGTGGAGCTGTCGGCGTACCGGATCGTGCAGGAGGCGCTGAGCAACGCCCTGCGGCACGCGCCCGGTTCGACCGTCCGGGTCGAGGTCGCGCACGGCCCGGACGGGCTGCGGCTCGCGGTGACCAACTCCCGCCCGCGCCGACCGGTCCCGCCCTCCCCGGGGGCCGGGCACGGGCTGCTCGGCATGCGGGAGCGGGCGGCGATGCTCGGCGGCCACGTCACCGCCGTCCCGGCTCCGGACGGCGGTTTCTCGGTCACGGCCTTCCTCCCGCACGGCACGCTGCCGCCGCCCCGGCCGGAACAGCCCGGCCCGCCCCGCCCGTCCACGACAGGAGACCGGACGCCATGACCAGCGGCGCCTGCCCCATCCGCGTACTCGTAGCCGACGACCAGCAGATGGTCCGCCAGGGCTTCACCGTGCTGCTCGACACCAAGCCCGGCATCGAGGTGGTCGGCCAGGCGGTGCACGGTCTGGACGCGATCGCCAAGGTCCGTGAACTGGCGCCCGACGTGGTGCTGATGGACATCCGGATGCCCGAGCTGGGCGGCATCGAGGCGACCCGGCGCATCACCGCCGATCACCCGGACGTCAGGGTCCTGGTGCTGACCACGTTCGACCTGGACGAGTACGTGTACGAGGCGCTGCGCGCGGGGGCCTCCGGGTTCCTGCTGAAGGACGCCTCCGCCGACCAGCTCGCCGAGGCGGTCCGGGTGGTGGCGGCCGGGGACGCGCTGCTCGCCCCGGGCATCACCCGGCGTCTGATCGCCGAGTTCACCCGCCTGGACGGCACGCCCCGGCGCCCGCTGATGCGGCGGGTCGGCGCTCTGACGGAACGGGAGACGGAGGTGCTGACGCTGATCGCGCAAGGGCTGTCGAACGCGGAGATAGCCGGCCGGCTGGTGGTGGCCGAGCAGACCGTGAAGACGCACGTGGGCCGGATCCTGGTGAAGCTGGGGCTGCGCGACCGCACCCAGGCGGCCGTCTTCGCCTACGAGTCGGGTCTGGTGCGGCCGTCCGGCCACTGACGCCCGGCGGAGCCGTAGTACTTCAGGAGGACGCCCGAGGACCCCTCTGTGAGGGGACGACCGCGGCCCCGGTCCGGCCTACCGTTGCCACGTGACCGAGACGACGCACACGCAGACGGCCCCGGCGGGCGCGGCCGGGCGGCCGCGCAGCCCCGAGTGGCGGCTCGCCGGGGACGCCCTGCGCGGCCTGCGGCAGGACCTGTTCGACGACGCCTTCGCCTACCGTCCGCTGCCCCGCACGGCGGCCGGTGACCGGCCCGGCGGCCTGGGGCGGCACTCGGGCTGGACACCGCACGCGGTCGTCGTCGGCCTCGGCGGGCTGGCGATGCTGGTCGCGCTGGCGAGCACGGCCGGCTCCGGGCTGCCCTCGCTGCTGTGCGGGCTGCTGGCGCTGGGACCGGTGCTGCTCACCCTGGTGCGGCCGGTGGGCGCGTTCTGGGCCTCGCTCGGCGCGACCACGCTCGCCTCCGTCGTCGGCGGGGCGACCGGCATGGACTGGCCGTGGGGCCCGGGCAGCTTCGTCTCGCACCTGACGGTGGTCACGGTCGTCGCGATACGCACCCGCCCGCGCACGGCGGCCTGGATGTGGGTGCTCACCGCGGTCTACGGCTTCGTCGCCGACACCCTCCTCGGCTGGGACCGCTACACCACGGACGTGGCCCCGATGCTGATCCTGTCGGCGCTGGTGCTGCTGGTCGTCACCGTCCGGCACACCCGCCGGCAGGCCCAGCGGGAGGTCACCGAGCAGCGGACGGTGACCGCGGAGGAACGCTCCCGGCGCACCCTGCTGGAGGAGCGCACGACCATCGCCCGCGAGCTGCACGACGTGGTCGCGCACCACATGTCGGTGGTCGCCATCCAGGCCGAGGCGGCGCCGTACCGGGTGGAGAACCCGCCGGAGGAGCTGGAGAAGGCGTTCGCCACCATCCGGGAGAACGCGGTGGCGGCGCTGACCGAGCTGCGCCGGGTCCTCGGGGTCGTCCGCGCGGAGGACTACGAGGCCCCCGACGCCCCGCAGCCCACCCTCGCCGACCTCGACCGGCTGCTGGCCAACGTGCGGCAGGCCGGTCTCGGCGTGGAGAAGGCGGTGACCGGCGCGGTGCGCGAACTGCCGCAGGGCGTGGAGCTGTCGGCGTACCGGATCGTGCAGGAGGCGCTGAGCAACTCCCTGCGGCACGCGCCCGGCGCGGACGCCCGGGTGGAGATCGGTTACGTGCTCGGCGGACTCGGCCTGCGCGTGGTCAACGGCCCGCCGCCCGCTCCCCACCTCGTGAAGCCGTCCCCCGGAGCCGGCCACGGCATCACCGGCATGCGGGAGCGGGTCGCCATGCTGAACGGCGAGATGACGGCGGGGCCGACGGCCGACGGGGGGTACGAGGTGACGGTGTTCCTGCCGGTCCCGGCGGCCGCGGTGATCGAGGACGGGGCATGACGATCCGGGTCCTGGTCGCCGACGACCAGATGATGGTGCGCGAGGGCTTCTCGGTCCTGCTGAACGCGATGCCGGACATCGAGGTCGTCGGGGAGGCCGTCAACGGCCGGGAGGCGGTCGAGCGGGTGCGGGAACTCGCCCCGGACGTAGTGCTGATGGACATCCGCATGCCCGAACTGAACGGCATCGAGGCCACCCGGGAGATCGTCGCCGCGGACGGCGCCGCGAAGGTGCTGGTGCTGACCACGTTCGACCTGGACGAGTACGTGTACCAAGCGCTGCGCGCCGGGGCCTCCGGGTTCCTGCTGAAGGACGCCTCGGCCCGTCAGCTGGCCGACGGGGTCCGGGTGGTGGCCTCCGGCGAGGCACTGCTCGCCCCCTCGGTGACCAGGCGGCTGATCACCGAGTTCTCCCGGCTCGCGGACTCCCCGCGGCTGATGCCGTCGGCACAGGCGGCCTACGGGGAGCTGACCGAACGGGAGACGGAGGTGCTGGTCCTGATCGCGCAGGGCCTGTCGAACGCGGAGATTGCCGGGCGGCTGGTGGTGGCCGAGTCGACGATCAAGACGCATGTGAGCCGGATCCTGGTGAAGCTGGGCCTGCGGGACCGCACCCAGGCGGCGGTGTTCGCGTACGAGGCGAGGCTGGTCACACCGGGCTGAGCCGGGCTAGCGTCCCTCCATGGCAACTGTCGCCGACCTCGCTTTCGACCCCTGGGACCCCGGGTTCGTCGCCGACCCGTACCCGGCCTACGCCGAACTGCGGGCGCGTGGCCGGGTGATCCGGTACGAGCCCACCGACCAGTGGCTGGTCCCGCACCACGCGGACGTCTCGGCGCTGCTGCGCGACCGCCGCCTGGGCCGCACCTACCGGCACCGCTTCACCCACGAGGAGTTCGGCCGGAGCGCGCCCCCGCCGGAGCACGAGCCGTTCCACACCCTCAACGACCACGGCATGCTCGACCTGGAGCCGCCGGACCACACCCGGATCCGGCGCCTGGTGTCCAAGGCGTTCACCCCGCGCACGGTGGAGCGGCTGAAGCCGTACGTGCACGGCCTGGCGGACGACCTGGTGGCCGGGCTGGTCGAGGCGGGCGGCGGCGATCTGCTCACGGACGTCGCCGAGCCGCTGCCGGTGGCGGTGATCGCCGAGATGCTGGGCGTCCCGGAAGCCGACCGCGCGCTGCTGCGGCCCTGGTCGGCGGCGATCTGCGGGATGTACGAGCTGAACCCGTCCGAGGAGACGGCGGCGAGCGCGGTCCGGGCCTCGGCGGAGTTCTCCGCCTACCTCGCGGAGCTGATCGCGGCCCGCCGCGAGCGGCCCGGCGAGGACCTGATCTCGGGGCTGATCGCCGCGCACGACGAGGGCGACCGGCTGACCGAGCAGGAGATGATCTCCACGGCGGTGCTGCTGCTCAACGCCGGCCACGAGGCCACGGTGAACGCCACGGTGAACGGCTGGTGGGCGCTGTTCCGCAACCCCGGCCAACTGGCGGCCCTGCGCGCCGACCACTCCCTGGTCCCGTCCGCGGTCGAGGAGCTGATGCGCTACGACACCCCGCTCCAGCTCTTCGAACGCTGGGTCCTGGACGACATCGAGATCGCCGGGACGACGATTCCCCGGGGCGCGGAGATCGCCATGCTCTTCGGCTCCGCCAACCACGACCCGGCCGTCTTCGCCGACCCCGCCCGCCTGGACCTCACTCGCCGGGACAATCCGCACATCTCCTTCAGCGCGGGCATCCACTACTGCATCGGCGCCCCGCTGGCCCGCATCGAGCTGGCCGCCTCGATGACGGCCCTGCTGGAACGGGCCCCGGCCCTCACCCTCGCGTCCGAGCCGCGGCGCAAGCCGAACTTCGTGATCCGGGGACTGGAGGGGCTGAGCATCACGGTGGGGTGACCACCCGTCGGGACGAGGTCGTCCCGCCCGCGCCGGCCGGCGGCGGACCAGGCACCGAGGAACCCCGGGCAGTACTTCGACCGATCCGCTCAGCCCGCCAGGTCCCGCCGTCGCAGGGCCGCCAGGCCCGCCGCGGTCAGCGCCGCGGCCAGGGCGGTGAGGGTGAGGACCGGGGGCCAGTCCATCGTGCCGCCGGGCAGCTTCGGCAGGTGGCCGAAGGGGGAGAGGTCCAGGACGATCCGCGGTGCGTCCAGGGCGGGGCCCACCCAGCCGATCAGGAGGGCCGCCACCGCGAGGCCCCAGGCGGCCGGTGCTAGCCGGGGGGCCGCGCCGTACAGCAGCAGCGCCGCTCCGCCGATCACCCACACCGCCGGGAGCTGCACCAGGCAGGCGCCCAGGATCGGTACGACCTCCCTGCCGTAGCCGACGGCGAAGCCCAGGCCCGCCAGGAGCATGATCAGGACCGAGCCGCCGAAGGCGATGGTGAGGTGGCCCGCGGCCCAGCGCAGCCGTCCCACCGCGCACGCCAGCACCGGTTCCGCCCGGCCCGAGGTCTCCTCGCCGTGCAGTCGCAGCACCGAGGCGACCGCGTACAGGGCCGCGATCAGGCCGAGCATGCCGGTCATCGACGCCAGGAACGCGTCCGTGAGCCCGTTGCCGCCGCCCATCCGCTCGAAGACGCGCCGCGCGCCGTCGTTGTCGCGGACCAGGCGGGCCGCGCCGTCGGTGAGACCGCCGTAGACGACCCCCGCGAGGAAGAAGCCGGCCGACCAGCCGAGCACACCGCCCCGCTGCAGCCGCCAGGCCAGCGCCCCCGCCGTGCCGAGGCGGCCGGCGGCCGGGCCCGGCCGGGTGGGCAGGAAGCTCATGCCGATGTCCCGGCGCCCGGCGAGCGCGTAGGCCACCACCCCCTGGGCGGCCGCCGCCGCCGCGAACAGGGCGAGCACCCACCAGCGTTCGTCCGCGAAGGAGCGCAGGTTCTCCAGCCAGCCCAGCGGCGACAGCCAGGTCAGCGGCGAGGAACCGTCGTCCCCGGCCGAGTCGCCCGCCGCGCGCAGCACGAACGCCGCCCCGAGGACGGCCGCCGTCAGGCCCCGGGCGAGCCGGGCGCTCTCGGTGAGCTGGACGACGATCGCCGCCATCGTGGCGAACACCATGCCGACGCCCCCGAGCCCGAGGCCGAAGGCCAAGGCGCCGCCCGCACCCTGTCCGGCGAGACCGGCCGTGACCAGCAGGGCGAGGGCCGCGTCGGCGACGGCCGCCGCCAGCAGCGCCGCCGTGAGGGGGGCCCGGCGGCCCACCATTCCGGACGCCACCAGCTCGTGCCGGCCGCTCTCCTCCTCGTCCCGGGTGTGCCGTACGACGATCAGCAGGCTCATCGCGGCGGCCAGCAGGGCGGCGTACACGCCCACCCGCCAGGCGGTCAGCGCGCCGACCGAGGTGTCGAAGACCGGTCCGATCAGCGCCCGGAACGAGGCGTTGGCCTCCAACTGGCCGACCAGACGGACGCGTTCGGCGGTGCTGCCGTACAGGTCGCGCAGCGTGCCCGGCATGGAGAGGACCATCAGGGCGTTCGCCGCGACCCAGACCGGGGTCGTCACCCGGTCCCGGCGCAGTGCGAACCGCAACAGGGTTCCGGTGCCCGCCAGATGACGGGACCGTGCGGTGGTGTGCGTCGTGAGCGTGGTCATCGCGCCGCCGCCCCGGTCGCCTCGCCGCGCTCGTCCCGGTAGTGCCGCAGGAACAGTTCCTCCAGCGTGGGCGGGGTCGAGGTCAGGGACCGCACGCCCGACTCCCCGAGCTGCCGCAGCACCGCGTCCAGCTTGCCGGTGTCCACCTGGAGGCGGACCCTGCGGCCCCGGACGTCGAGGTCGTGGACGCCGGGGAGGTCCGCCAGCCCGTTCGGCGGGCCGGCGAGTTCGGCGCTGACACTGGTGCGGGTGAGGTGGCGCAGGTCCGCCAGCGAGCCGGTCTCCACCGTGCGGCCGCCCCGGACGATGCTCACCCGGTCGCACAGCTCCTCCACCTCGCCGAGGATGTGCGAGGAGAGCAGGACGGTACGGCCCCGGTCCCGTTCCTCCTCGACGCACCGCCGGAAGACCGCCTCCATCAGCGGGTCGAGGCCCGAGGTCGGCTCGTCCAGGATCAGCAGGTCCACGTCCGAGGCGAACGCCGCGACCAGGGCGACCTTCTGCCGGTTGCCCTTGGAGTAGGTGCGGCCCTTCTTCGTCGGGTCCAGCTCGAACCGCTCGGTCAGCTCGGCCCGCCGGCGCGGGTCCAGGCCCCCGCGCAGCCGGCCGTAGAGGTCGATGACCTCGCCGCCGGACAGGTTGCGCCACAGGGTCACGTCACCGGGGACGTAGGCGATGCGGCGGTGCACCTCCACCGCGTCGGCCCACGGGTCGCGGCCGAGGACCCGCGCGGTGCCCGCGTCGGCGCGCAGCAGGCCGAGCAGGACGCGGACGGCGGTGGACTTCCCGGCGCCGTTGGGGCCGAGGAAGCCGTGGACCTCACCGGTCTCGACGTCCAGGTCCAGGCCGTCCAGCGCGTGCGTACGGCCGAAGGACTTGCGGAGTCCGCGGACCGTGACTGCCTTCGTCATGTTTCGCAACCTACGCTTCTTTCACAAACTTGTGAAGTTAAGAAACCGTATAAACTGCGGTTGGGGGTCGTCGCGGCGGCGACGGCGGGCCTGATCAGGGGAGATGATCCGGGAATGACGGAGCGGGCGGACAGGGCCGAACGGCCCGGAGCGGCGGACCGGCAGGCCTCCCGGGCGCCGGAACGCGACCCGGAGGCGGTCTCCCGGTTCGTGGAGCACTTCGCCGCCCAGCTCGTCGAGGCGGGCGTGCCCCGCATGCCGGCCCGGGTCTTCGCCGCGCTGCTCGCCTCCGACTCCGGCACCCTGACCTCGGCCGAACTGGGCGAGCGGCTGCGCGTCAGCCCCGCGGCCGTCTCCGGCGCGGTGCGCTACCTGGCGCAGGTGCACATGGTCTCGCGGGAGCGCGAACCCGGCTCGCGCCGGGAGCGCTACCGGGTGCACGGCGACCAGTGGTACGAAGCTCTGACCAGCCGCGAGGCCGTCATCAAGCGTTGGGAGCACGCCCTGCGGGAGGGCGTGGAGAGCCTCGGCGCCACCACCCCGGCCGGGCTCCGGCTGGCCGAGACGCTGGCCTTCTTCGAGTTCGTCGACACCGAACTCGCCGCGCTGATGGTCCGCTGGCGTGCCCGCCGGGAGGAGCTCTTCGGCTCCCCGTGACGCCCCGCGTCCCTAGATCGTGTCCGCAAAGTCCCGTCGTCCGCCCGGAGGGCGGGGCAGGCGGGACTTTGCGGACACGACCTAGCCCGGCACCGGCAGGGTCAGCCCCCAGGCGCCCTCACGCACCGTCCACGTCCGCCGGCGCACCGGCCCGGACACCATCGCGTCCGCCCGGTAGCGGAAGTCCGCGCCCACGACCGTCACCGTGCGCCCGGCGACCAGCAGCGGCGCGGCCGCCGCGCCGGGGCCCGACAGCGGGCGCACCTCGACCGCCGCCGTCCCGCCGGCGCCCGGCGTCACCGACACCGCCTCCACCGGCCGGTCCAGGTCCACGACCGTCTCCCCGTCGACCTCCACCCGCAGCCGGGAGGGGCCGGGCGCGGGTATCGCGGCGAGCCGGGCGGGCCGCGGGGCCAGCGTGCGGACCAGGGAGCGGTAGCGCGTACGCAGCCAGGGGTGCCCGCCGGAGGCGTCCACCGGCTGAGCCGCGGCCGTCCGGACCGGCGCCGGCGGGATGCCCAGCGCGCCGAGCACCACACCGTCGCTGTCGTCGACCAGCAGGTCGAGGCGCCGCTCGGCCCCTTCGAGCACGGCCCGCGCGGCCGCCACCGGACCGGCCGGCACGCCGAGGGACTCCGCCAGCGCCGCCTCCCCGACCGGCACCACGGCCAGCGCGCATCCGGCGAGCTCCCGGTGCCGGTGCAGCAGGGCCACCGCGCGCACCAGCGCCCGGTCGTCGCCGATCACCACCGGCCGCCGGGAACCCCGACGGCCGAGTGCCCGGGCGAATTCCTCCGGGCCCTCCGGCAGACACACCTTGGTGGTCGCACCCGCGCTGAGCACGTCTTTCGCGATCCGTACGGACTCCCCGTCCCCCTGCCGTGCCGTCGGATCGATGATCACCAGCAGCTGATCGGACGTCGCGAAGGTCGCCACCTCGGTCCTGCCTCGCTTCCTCGGGTAGCATCTTTGTGCAAGAGCCCCTTGCGCTATTGCGCCAGGGGCTTCGTCTATTCCGGGGCATCCGGTCCGACGGTTGTGCGGCCGACAACGGTCGCGGTGGTACGCGGCGGTGCACCTTACGCCCATGCCCCCGACCTTGGACATGCCCCGCCCGGAAGGGGTGTACGCGCGTGCCCGCACTTGTGCTGCTCGGTGCTCAGTGGGGTGACGAAGGCAAGGGGAAGGCGACCGACCTGCTCGGTGGCTCGGTGGACTATGTAGTGCGATACCAGGGCGGCAACAACGCCGGCCACACGGTCGTCGTGGGCGACCAGAAGTATGCACTCCACCTCCTCCCTTCCGGAATCCTCTCGCCCGGCTGTACGCCGGTCATCGGCAACGGTGTCGTCGTCGACCCGTCGGTCCTGCTCTCCGAGCTGAGCGGTCTGAACGAGCGTGGCGTCGACACGTCAAAGCTCCTGATCAGTGGTAACGCGCACGTCATCACGCCGTACAACGTGACCGTCGACAAGGTGACGGAACGCTTCCTCGGCAAGCGCAAGATCGGCACCACCGGCCGCGGCATCGGCCCGACCTACGCCGACAAGATCAACCGTGTCGGCATCCGGGTCCAGGACCTCTACGACGAGTCGATCCTGACCCAGAAGGTCGAGGCGGCCCTCGACGCCAAGAACCAGATCCTCACCAAGCTCTACAACCGCCGCGCGATCGCCGCCGGCCAGGTGGTCGAGGAACTGCTGGGCTACGCCGAGCAGATCAAGCCGTACGTCGCCGACACCGTCCTGGTCCTCAACCAGGCGCTGGAGGACGACAAGGTGGTCCTCTTCGAGGGCGGCCAGGGCACCCTCCTGGACATCGACCACGGCACCTACCCGTTCGTCACCTCCAGCAACCCGACCGCGGGCGGCGCCTGCACGGGCGCCGGCGTCGGCCCGACGAAGATCAGCCGCGTCATCGGCATCCTCAAGGCCTACACGACCCGCGTCGGCGCGGGCCCCTTCCCGACGGAGCTGTTCGACGAGGACGGCGAGGCGCTGCGCCGCATCGGCGGCGAGCGGGGTGTGACCACCGGCCGCGACCGGCGCTGCGGCTGGTTCGACGCGGTCATCGCCCGCTACGCGACCCGCGTGAACGGCCTGACCGACTTCTTCCTCACCAAGCTGGACGTGCTCACCGGCTGGGAGCAGATCCCGGTCTGCGTGGCGTACGAGATCGACGGCAAGCGCGTCGAGGAACTCCCGTACTCGCAGAGCGACTTCCACCACGCGAAGCCGGTCTACGAGACCCTGCCCGGCTGGTCCGAGGACATCACCAAGGCGAAGTCCTTCTCCGACCTGCCGAAGAACGCCCAGAACTACGTCAAGGCGCTGGAGGAGATGTCCGGCGCCCCGATCTCCGCGATCGGCGTGGGCCCGGGCCGGGACGAGACGATCGAGATCAACTCGTTCCTGTAGAGGGGCCTTTCCCGGAAGCCCGGACTTCCGGCGGGACGGCCGGCGCGCAGCCGCGCCCGGCCGTCCGCTCCCCGGCGGGGTGACGGTTCCCTCAGCTGAACACGATCATCGAGCCCTGGGCCAGCGACCTGGTCGCCGCCGCGTGCAGGCCCAGCCACACGTGCCGCTCCCGGGCGAACGGGCTGGGGTCGTACGGCGCGGGGACGGCCGGCTCCTCCAGCTCCGTGGGGGCGGCGGGTGGCTCCGGCGCCGCCGGCGGGTTGGCCGGGTCGATGCCGATCGACGGGGCGACGTGCTCCAGCTCGCGCAGCAGGCTCTGCGAGGAGCCCAGCGGGCCGCCGCCGGCGAGGAGTTCGTCGTTGGACAGCGGGTGCGGGAAGTCGACGGGGACGTACGCGCCCGCGTGGTCGTAGTGCCAGACCAGGTGGGACTGCTGGGCCGTCGACTCGAACATCTCCAGCAACTGCTCGTAGTCGCCGCCGAGTTCGTCCACCGGGGTCACCGGCAGCCCGCATACCTGGAGCAGGTAGGCCCGGCGCAGGAAGTGCAGCGCGTCGTAGTCGAAGCCGGCCACCGGGGCGACCTCACCGGACAGGCCCGGCATGTACTGGTACACCGGCACCGGCGGGAGCCCGGCCGCGGCCAGCGCGTCGTTGTAGTGCGCGAGTTCCTCGGCGAACGGGTTGTCCGGGGTGTGGCACAACACGTCCACCAGCGGTACCAGCCACAGATCACAGGCCAAAGAGAGCTCCTCGCATCGGCAGGCGCGCGTCTCACGCACGGCGGAAGGTGGTCAGGGAAGGGTAGTCGGTACGGGACCGGCCAAGCCCCTGTCGTACGGGTCCCATACCCAGAGCCCGCCACGGATCCCACCGCTCCGCGTCATCGCGGCGGCAGTCGTTCCAGCAGGGCCAGCGAGTGCGCGTTGGCGGCGGCCACGATCTCCCGCGCGGCCCCGGCCTCGCGGCGGGCCAGCGCGTCGACGAGTTCGGTGTGCCCGGCCCACAGCCGGCCCCGGACGTCCGGCAGCCGGCGCAGGTGCTGCACCGCGCACACCCAGGACTGCACGCGCAGCCGGTGCAGGAAGTCGGCGAGGTACGGGTTGCCGAACAGCCCGCTCAGCTCGCGCCAGAAACGCAGGTCGTAGCCGATCAGCACGGTGAGGTCGCCGGCCGCGGCGGCCCGCTGCGCCTCCTCGCCGCGCCGGCGCACGGCGGCGAGGGCCGCCTTCGTCCGCGGGCTGTCCATGTCGGCGAAGGCAGGGTGATCGTGGGTGAGCGCCTGGAACATCCCTTCGGTGACCAGGCCGCGGGCCTCGAGCATGCGGCGGTAGTCGGTCAGGGAGTACTCGGGGACCCGGAAGCCCCGGTGCTGGTCGGCCTCCAGGATGCCCTGCGCGGACAGGTCGACCAGCGCCTCGCGGACCGGCGTCGCCGAGACGCCGTACTGCTCGGCTATCTCCTTGACGGTGAACGCCCGGCCCGGCGTGAGGCGGGCCGCCAGCACCTCGTCGCGCAGCGCGTCCGCGATCTGCTGGCGCAGGGTGCTGCGCGTCACGGTGCCGTTGCCGGGCATCGTCGGCCTCTCCTCACGCGTGCGGGTGACGTACTCGCACGTATTCGTCATTCTTTACGAGCACGTCACCTTACGCGTTCGGATCGGCCCGGCGGCAGCCGTGGCGCGGTTACTCCGTGTACTCGTCGGCCGTGCCCAGCGCCGAGTCCAGGGCCGCGAGACCCTCCTTCAGCTCGGCCTCCGTGATGTTGCACGGCGGCACCACGTGGGTGCGGTTCATGTTCACGAAGGGCCACAGGCCGTTCCGCTTGGCGGCGGCCGCGAAGGCGGCCATCGGGGCGTTCGCCTCGCCGGCCGCGTTGTACGGCACCAGCGGCTCGCGGGTCTCCCGGTTCTTCACCAGGTCCAGCGCCCAGAACATGCCGGTGCCGCGGACCTCGCCCACGCTCGGGTGCCGCGCGGCCAGCTCGGCCAGGGCCGGCCCCACCACGCTCTCGCCGAGCCGCTTGGCGTTCTCGACGACGCCCTCCTCCGCCATCACGCCGAGGGTGGCGACGGCGGCGGCGCAGGCCAGCGGATGCCCGGAGTAGGTGAGCCCGCCGGGGTAGGGCCGCTTGCCGAAGGTCTCGGCGATCTCCGCGGAGATGGCGACGCCGCCGAGCGGCACGTATCCCGAGTTCACGCCCTTGGCGAAGGTCATCAGGTCGGGGACCACGCCGAACAGGTCGGCCGCGAACCACTCGCCGGTCCGCCCGAACCCGGCCATGACCTCGTCCAGGACGAAGACGATCCCGTACTTGTCGCACAGCTCGCGGACGCCGGCCAGGTAGCCGGGCGGGGGCAGCATGATCCCCGCGGTGCCGGGGACGGTCTCCAGGATGATCGCGGCGATCGTTCCCGGCCCCTCGAAGGCGATCGTCGTCTCCAGGTGCTCCAGGGCCCGCGCGGTCTCCTGCTCCTCGGTCTCGGCGTAGAAGCGGGAGCGGTACAGGAACGGCGCCCAGAAGCGGACGACACCGGCGCTGCCGCTGTCGGAGGGCCAGCGGCGCGGGTCGCCGGTGATGTTCACCGCCTGCTGGGTGCCGCCGTGGTACGAGCGGTACGCCGAGAGCACCTTCGGGCGGCCCGTGTGCAGCCGGGCCATGCGCACCGCGTGCTCGACGGCGTCCGCGCCGCCGTTGGTGAAGAAGATCTTGTCCAGGTCGCCGGGGGTCCGCTCCGCGATCAGCCGGGCCGCCTCCGAGCGGGCCTCGATCGCGAAGGCGGGCGCGAAGGTCGTCATCCTCGCCGCCTGCTCCTGTATCGCGGCGACGACCTTGGGGTGCTGGTAGCCGATGTTGGTGTAGACGAGCCCGCTGGTGAAGTCCAGGTACCGCTTGCCGTCGTAGTCCCAGAAGTACGACCCCTCGGCGCCGGCCACGGCGAGCGGGTCGATGAGGTCCTGCGCGGACCAGGAGTGGAAGACGTGCGCACGGTCCGCGGCCTTCACTGCGGCACCGGCTTCGGGATTGGGCTGAGGGGTCATGCGCCCGAGGGTAGAGGCCCCCGCCGCGCTCGCGACATCGGCGTCCTGTTCCCTGGCCGGGGGCATTCCACGACATGTTGTCGACGTGGCCGGGGCGGCCGGGGCCCGGCACGGCGGCTGTCACCGAACCGTGGAGGCGGGCCGGCACGGCCGCCGGTACGCCCGCACTGTCCCCCGCACTATCCTTCGGTCCGTTGCAGACCTATGGGGGGAAGGCGGCGCGGGGATGGACAAGCTGGGACCGGGGGACCCGCGGCGGATCGGCGCGTACCGGCTGCTGGCGCGGCTGGGCGCGGGCGGCATGGGGCAGGTGTTCCTGGCGCGGTCGGACCGGGGCCGGACCGTCGCCGTGAAACTGGTCCGCGAGGAGCTGGCCGCGCGCGAGGAGTTCCGGGCGCGGTTCCGGCAGGAGGTGGGGGCCGCGCGGCGCGTCGGCGGGTACTGGACCGCGCCCGTGCTGGACGCGGACACCGAGGCGCCGGTGCCCTGGGTGGCCACCGGGTACGTCGCCGGCCCGAGCCTGCAGCAGGTCGTCGGGCACGACCACGGGGCACTGCCCGAGCGGTCGGTACGCATCCTCGCGGCGGGACTCGCGCACGCGCTGCAGGACATCCACGCGGCCGGGATCGTCCACCGCGACCTCAAGCCGTCGAACGTGCTGGTGACGATCGACGGACCGCGCGTGATCGACTTCGGCATCGCACGGGCGCTCGAGACGCTGGCCGGGGACGGACTGACCCGGACCGGTTCGCTGGTGGGGTCGCCCGGGTTCATGGCGCCGGAACAGGTGCGCGGCGACCGGGTCACGCCCGCCTGCGACGTCTTCTGCCTCGGCTCCGTGCTGGCCTACGCGGCGACCGGGGTCATGCCCTTCGGCGGCGCCGGCAGCGGGGCGCACGCCCTGATGTTCCGCATCGCCCAGGAGGAGCCCGACCTGGAGCGGGTGCCGGAGGGCATCGCCGACCTGGTCCGCGACTGCCTGCGCAAGGACCCCGCCGCCCGCCCTCCGCTGACCCGGGTCCTGGAGTGGACGGGCGCCGAGGACACGGTGGCCGAGGGCCGCTCCCGCGACCCCTGGCTCCCCGGCGCCCTGGTGGCCCAGCTCGGCCGCCACGCGGTCCGGCTCCTGGAGACCGAGGACCCACAGGGCGGCTCGGACACGGGCACGTCGAGGGGGAGCGGCATCGCGGGCGGGAGCGCGCTGGGGGCCCTGGGGGCTGCTGCGGCCGGTGGCGTGCGGGGGCCCGGGTCGGCGGTGCCGGGGGCGCCGGCGGGCTGGGCGGCACCGGGCGCCGGCGGTGCGGGGGCTCCGGTGGAGGCTGCGGGGGCGTCTCCGGGTGCGGGTGGCCCGGCGGGCGGGCGCGCGTCCGGCGGTTCGGATGCTCGGGCCGGTTCGGGTGCCCCGGGAGTCGGTGGTGCGCCGGGTCCCGGTGCTTCGGGTGCCGGCGGGCCTGGTGGTGCCCGCCCTCCGGTGGAGGGTGCGGGGGCGCCTTCGGGTCCGGGTGGCCCGGCGGGCGGGGGCGGTCCGGGCGCTGGGGGCGCGGGCGGTCCCGTGGGCTCGCCCGCGCCGGTGTGGCCGGGGGCTCCGGCGGGTTCGGGTACCTCGGGAGTCGGGGATGCGCCGGGTGCTTCGGGTGCCGGCGGGCCTGGTGGTGCCCGCCCTCCGGTGGAGGGTGCGGGGGTGTCCTCGGGCGCTGACCCGGAGGGGGTGACCGCCTCGGTCGGTTCGGGGGACCCTGACGACTCTGTCGACGAGGCAGGTCCCGCTGACCCGGCAGGTCCCGCTGACCCGGCAGGTGCCCCGGGTGTTTCCGGCCCCGGTGGTGCGCGGGCCGCCGGGCACGGTGGGAAGGGGACGAGCGGGCTGTTGGACAAGGGCGCGGTTCCTTCCGCTGGAGCAGGCGCGGGCGCGGGTTCCACCCTCGCGAGCCCGACCGCCGGTGCCCGTCCCGACGGCGCCGGAGCCGTCGCCTTCCCCGCGGACCGAGGCGCGGGCGCCGGGACCGGTGGCGTTCTCGGCGGTGCTGGTGCGAGCGGCGGGCAGACGGCCGGGTCCGGCATGTCGCCCGAGCACGGGCTCGCGGCCGATGGCGCCCCGAGGCCGGCGGACCGGTCCGACGGTGGCGGAGCGGCCGCCGGGCACCTGCCTGACGCGCCGGCCGGGCAGGCCCCGCCCGCCGGAGCCTCCCAGACCCCTCCGGGACACGGCGCCCCGGACCCGTACGGCTCGCCCGCTCCGTACGGCCACGGTTACCCGCAGCAGGCCCAGCAGCACCCCCAGCCCGCTTCCGCCGGGTACGGCCACCCGCAGCCCGCTTCCGCCGGGTACGGCTACCCGCAGCAGCCGTACCCCCCGTACGGCGGGCTCGGCGCCACCCCGCCGCACGGGCCGCAGCCGTTCGCCGGGCAGCCGGAGCCGGCGCGGCCCGGCGGCCGGTCCACCGCCCTGCTCGTCGTGGTCGCGCTGGTGGTGGCGCTGGGCGCGGGCGGCTCGGTGTACGCGCTGATGAGGCACGGCGGCGACACGGCCGCCCCCGCGCCGGCCGGCACCACGAGCGCGCCCGGCGCCTCCCGGGCGCCCACGCCGGCGAACTCCGCCCCGCCCTCCGGCACGGCCTCACCCGCGGCCGCGGACGGCGCCGTCCCCGCCGCCTACCTCGGCACCTGGAAGACCGCCATCGACAACACCGGCGGCGCCAACACCCGTCAGCTGACCATCGCGCAGGGCGACGTGGGCGACACGGTCCTCACCCTGGTCGCGGACGGCCCCGTCGAGGGCGGCGGCACCTACCACTGCGTCTTCGAGGCCACCCTCGCCGAACAGCCGCACGGCGAGGGCCCGTTGGAGATAGGCCCGTCCACCGTCACCAGCGGCGACCCGATGTCCTCCTGCTCCCCGGGTGAGGCCACCGAGGTCACCCTGCTCCCGGACGGACGGCTGAAGCGCGCGAAGGCGGGCGGCGGCGAGAGTCTGACCTACACCCGTCAGTGAGCTGAAATCCCCTTCTCCGCACGGTGGTTGAACGTTCGGCGAACTTCCGCGCACGGATCCGGTTCCCGCCCTTCCGCGTGCGTACCGTGACCCCACCAAACGGCTCCGGGAGTGGCGGGGGCGCCCATATGGAGTGGCTGAGCGCGGAGAACGTCGTGGCCGTCGGCACGGCGGTGCTGGGCATCGTCGCGTCCGCCGGCATGGTCTGGTACGAGCGCCGGGTGCCGCGCCGCAAGCGGATCGGCTACCGGGTGCAGATGGACAACCCGATAGGCGACGACGTCCGTTCGGGCCGGGCCAACCGCCGGCTCGGCCTCTTCGACGAGGCGCCGGACATGGCCGACGCGACCCTCGTGCTGCTCCGCCTGGAGAACGACGGCTCGCAGGGCATCGACCGCGACGACTACACCGGCCCCGAACGCCACGGCCTGACCGCGGTGTTCACCGACCGCACCGTCCGGGGCGTGTCCGTCACCCAGCCCACCGACACCGACCACCTGATGGACCACTTCACCGCCGAGCGCGGTTTCGGCTACGAGGGCAACACCCTGCGGATCCCGCGGGTCCCGCTGAACCGGGGCGATCACTTCAAGCTGCTCGTGCTGCTGTCCGGCGGGGACGTCGGCCGGGAGATCCGGGTCGTGGGCGGGATCAGGGAGGGCGAGGTCCACCCCAACCGCAGCGCCACACCCGACGACAAACCGCCGCTGTTCAGCCGCGCCTCCCGGTTCATCACCATCATGCTCACGGTGTCCGTGCTGACCCTCGCCACCATCGTCGTGGCCCGCGACGACACGCCCCCGCCGATCGGCTGCGCGCGGGGCACGCTGACCGTCACGGGGTCGACGGCGTTCGCGCCGGTGCTGCGGGAGGTGGCGCGGAAGTACGAGGCGGACTGCGAGGGCGCGGCCGTCACCGTGGACCCGCACGGCTCGACGGCCGGCCTGCGGGAGCTTGAGGCGGCCGGCGCCGAGGCGAAGAACGGCTCGCCGCCGCTGCTGGCGCTCTCCGACGGGCCCAGAAGCGCCGACATGCCCCGGCTGCGGGAGAACCGCGTCGCGCTGTCGGTCTTCGCGCTGGTCGTGAACGACGACGTGGGCCTGAGGGACCTCTCGACGGCGGACGTGCGGCGCCTGTACCGGGGCGACGTCGCCGACTGGAGCCGGCTGGGCGGCCGTCCGGTGCCGGTGCGGCTGGTGAGCCGGGACGCGGGCTCCGGCACCCGGCAGGTCTTCCAGCGCCGGGTACTGGGCCGCGGCGAGCCGGCGAACTCCTCCGTCGACTGCGTCCACAAGGACGACGCGACGGCGCCGGTGACCCGCTGCGAGCTCGACTCCACCGACCAGGTGCTGGCCGAGGTGGCGAAGCTGCCCGGCGCCGTCGGCTACAGCGAACTCAACCTGGCCACCCGGGCCAAGGGCCTGCACGTACTGTCCCTCGACTCCGGCGCCCCCTCCGTGGACGCGATCGAGCACGGCCACAGCACGTACCCGTACCGCGAGATCGAGTACGCCTACACCTACGGGCAGCCCCCGGCGGACTCCCTGGCGTCGAGCTTCCTGACGTACCTGACCCGGGGCAACGGGCAGGACGTGATCCGCACCCACGGCCATGTGCCGTGCTGGACGCCGGAGGGCATGCGGCTGTGCCGGTGAGGCGCGGCGCTCCGCGGGCGCTACCGCGGCTCGGGCGGCCGCTGGCGGGGCATGTTCGGGCGGGCGCCGTTCGCGGGCGGCAAGGGGTGCCGGCCGCCCGGGGCCGCGGGCTCCACCCGCATGCCGGGCGCCACCGCCGCCTGGATGCCGAGCGGCGCCGACCCCGTGCGGAACGCCACCATCCAGTCGGCCGTCTCCGTGCGCACCAGGTCCTGCACGTCCTCCGAGAAGCGCCGCAGCACCCCCAGGCACCGCTCGGCGGCCTCGCTCGCCGTGCCCTCCGCCGGACCCAGCACCTCCCGGACGCTCTCCGACGCCCAGTCGAACTGCAGCATCTGCAGCCGGCGCTGCACGGCCTGCGCGGTGGCCACGTCCCTTATCCACCCGGAGGTGACCCCGAAGAACCGGTCGGCGCCGACACAGGCCACCGCGAGCAGCAGCGCCAGATACCCCCAGGGCGCGACCCCGCCGACCACCCTGGTCATGTCCAGCAGCGGCAGCGCGGCCCCGAGGACCGCCCCGGCCGCGGCGCCGGCCCGCAGCGCCCGTGCGCCCCGCCGCTTCCACACCCGGTCCTCCAGGTACCAGGCCGCCGTCCGCAGCGCGCCGAGCTCCACCCACCGGTACAGCTCCTCCAGGCGTTCGGCGGGCTCCCCCCAGTCCCCGAGCGGGAAGGTCCGCCCGGTCAGATCGCCCGGCCGCGGTCCGGCCGGACCTTCGCCCCGCCCGTCCTGCGGCGGACCCTCGGGCTGCATCTCCGGCTGACCCACCCGGCACTCCCTACTGAACACGACACCGAACACGCCAACGCGCACCCCCGTCACACCGCGTGACACCGGATGCCGACGTGCGGCCCCCTTCCTACCGCCCAATGGGTGGCGCGGACGTGGCTTTGCCGGCTTTTCCGCCCGGAAGAGGGCCTTGATCAGGTATAGGGCTGCCGTTGTTGTCACTCGAAAGAGTGGCGGGGCGAGGGCCGGGCGGACCACGTAGGCTCGTGCACAGCGAACGACAACGCAGCGGACGAGGAAGCAGGAGCCGATCGTGATTCCCGGTGGTGGCCAGCCCAACATGCAGCAGCTGCTCCAGCAGGCCCAGAAGATGCAGCAGGACCTCCAGCGCGCCCAGGAGGAACTGGCGAACACGGAGGTCGAGGGGCAGGCCGGCGGCGGTCTGGTGCGGGCCACCGTCACGGGTTCCGGCGAGCTGCGGGTTCTGAAGATCGACCCGAAGGCGGTGGACCCCGAGGACACCGAGACCCTCGCCGATCTGGTCGTGGCCGCCGTGCAGGCGGCCAACGAGAACGCGCAGACGCTGCAGCAGCAGAAGCTGGGCCCGCTGGCCCAGGGCCTCGGCGGCGGCAGCGGGATCCCGGGCCTGCCCTTCTGATCCGCCGGCCGTTCCGGTGCCGGCCACCGGAGCGACATGCCCGCCGCCTTCCAAGGACGGGCGGCCGCCGACTACCGTACGTACCGAAAGGTCTCCAGGAAGGTCAGTCCGTTGTACGAAGGCGTGGTCCAGGACCTCATCGACGAGCTGGGGCGGCTGCCCGGCGTCGGTCCCAAGAGCGCGCAGCGGATCGCCTTCCACATCCTGCAGGCGGAGCCGGCCGACGTGAAGCGGCTCGCGCAGGCTCTCCTGGAGGTCAAGGCGAAGGTCCGCTTCTGCGCGGTCTGCGGCAACGTGGCACAGGAGGAGCTGTGCAACATCTGCCGCGACGCGCGCCGCGACCCGGCCGTCATCTGCGTGGTGGAGGAGCCGAAGGACGTCGTCGCGATCGAGCGCACCCGTGAGTTCCGCGGCCGCTACCACGTCCTGGGCGGCGCGATCAGCCCGATCGAGGGCGTGGGCCCCGACGACCTGCGCATCAGGGAGCTCCTGGCCCGGCTGGCGGACGGCGCGGTGACCGAGCTGATCCTCGCCACCGACCCCAATCTCGAAGGCGAGGCGACGGCCACGTACCTCGCCCGCATGATCAAACCCATGGGCCTGAAGGTCACCCGCCTGGCCAGCGGCCTCCCGGTGGGCGGCGACCTGGAATACGCGGACGAGGTCACTCTCGGCCGCGCCTTCGAGGGGAGACGACTCCTAGATGTCTGACGCCACGCTGCACGACTCGACGCGTAACCCGGACGACTTCTCGGTCCAGATCGCGGACCAGGTCGAGAGCTTCCTGGTGGCCGTCACGGAGGTGGCGAGGGGAGACGAGCCCGGCTCGACCGTTCCCTTCCTGCTCCTGGAGGTCTCCCAGCTCCTGCTGGCCGGCGGCCGGCTCGGCGCCCACGAGGACTTCGTCCCGGACGAGCGCTACGAGCCCGACCTGGGCCCCGAACCGGACGTGGACGGGCTCCGCGAGAACCTGGCCCGCCTGCTGGAGCCGGTGGACGTCTACTCCGAGGTCTTCGACCCCTACGAGCCGCGCAGGGCGTCCGTGCCGGCCCGGATCTCCGACGACATCGCCGACATCATCACCGACCTCCGCCACGGCATGGCCCACTACCGCTCGGGCCGCATCACGGAGGCCCTGTGGTGGTGGCAGTTCTCCTACTTCTCCAACTGGGGCCCCACCGCCTCCGCCGTGCTGCGCGCCCTGCAGTCCGTGCTGATCCACGTCCGCCTCGACCAGCCCCTCGAGGAGCTCGACGGCCTCGACACCGACCAGGGCATGGGCGACGAGACCCTGGAGTTCGAGGCGGGCCGGGTCATGGCCGAGGAGATCGGCGGCCCCCTCGGACTGGGCGGCCCGGGCAAGTAGCCGCCGCGCTGTGACGCGGGGCACTTTGCGCGTGCTCCGCCGGGGGCTGGGCAGGTGCCGGTTGCGGGCGTCCGGTGTCTCACCATGCGGGAGCAGGGGGGCGGAAAACGGACGCTCGGTAAACTGAGCCGACACAAACGAACCGAGCGAGGAGCGCACGTGGGCCTTGTCGTGCAGAAGTACGGAGGCTCCTCCGTAGCCGATGCCGAAGGCATCAAGCGCGTCGCCAAGCGGATCGTGGAAGCGAAGAAGAACGGCAACCAGGTGGTTGTCGTCGTTTCCGCGATGGGCGACACGACGGACGAGCTGATCGATCTCGCCGAGCAGGTTTCGCCGATGCCTGCCGGCCGGGAGTTCGACATGCTGCTGACCGCCGGCGAGCGCATCTCCATGGCGCTGCTGGCCATGGCGATCAAGAACCTGGGGCACGAGGCCCAGTCGTTCACCGGCAGCCAGGCAGGCGTCATCACCGACTCGGTCCACAACAAAGCCCGGATCATCGACGTCACGCCGGGGCGCATCCGCACCGCGCTGGACGAGGGCAACATCGCCATCGTCGCCGGGTTCCAGGGCGTCAGCCAGGACAAGAAGGACATCACCACGCTCGGCCGCGGCGGGTCCGACACCACGGCGGTGGCCCTGGCGGCCGCTCTCGACGCCGAGGTGTGCGAGATCTACACCGACGTCGACGGCGTGTTCACCGCCGACCCGCGCGTGGTGAAGAAGGCGAAGAAGATCGACTGGATCTCCTTCGAGGACATGCTGGAACTCGCGGCCTCCGGTTCCAAGGTGCTGCTCCACCGCTGTGTGGAATACGCCCGCCGCTACAACATCCCGATCCACGTCCGTTCCTCGTTCAGCGGGCTGCAGGGCACGTGGGTCAGCAGCGAGCCAGTGGTGCCGAAGACACAGCAGCAAGGGGAGAAGAAGGTGGAGCAGGCCATCATCTCGGGCGTCGCGCACGACACCTCCGAGGCCAAGATCACGGTCGTCGGCGTCCCGGACAAGCCGGGCGAGGCCGCCGCGATCTTCCGGACCATCGCCGACGCCCAGATCAACATCGACATGGTCGTGCAGAACGTGTCCGCCGCGTCCACCGGCCTGACGGACATCTCCTTCACCCTGCCGAAGACCGAGGGCCGCAAGGCCATCGACGCCCTGGAGCGCAACAAGGGCGGCATCGGCTTCGACTCCCTGCGCTACGACGACCAGATCGGCAAGATCTCCCTGGTCGGCGCCGGCATGAAGACCAACCCGGGCGTCACCGCCTCGTTCTTCGAGGCGCTCAGCGACGCGGGCGTGAACATCGAGCTGATCTCGACCTCCGAGATCCGCATCTCGGTCGTCACCCGCAAGGACGACGTGCCGGAGGCCGTCCGCGCCGTCCACACCGCCTTCGGGCTCGACTCCGACACCGACGAGGCCGTCGTCTACGGGGGCACCGGCCGATGACCGCCAAGCCGACGCTCGCGGTCGTGGGGGCGACCGGAGCCGTCGGCGCGGTCATGCTCCAGATCCTGTCCCAGCGCGCGGACGTCTGGGGCGAGATCCGTCTGATCGCCTCCGCGCGCTCGGCCGGCCGCAAGCTGGCCGTGCGCGGGGAGGAGATCGAGGTGACGGCCCTGTCGGAGGACGCCTTCACCGGCGTCGACGTCGCGATGTTCGACGTGCCCGACGAGGTCGCCGCCGAGTGGGCGCCGCTCGCCGCCGCGCGCGGCGCGCTGGTCGTCGACAACTCCGGCGCCTTCCGGATGGACCCCGACGTGCCGCTCGTCGTGCCCGAGGTCAACGCGCACGCGGTGCGCAACCGGCCGCGCGGCATCGTGGCCAACCCCAACTGCACCACTCTGTCGATGATCGTCGCCCTGGGCGCGCTGCACGCCGAGTTCGGGCTGCGCGAGCTGGTGGTGTCGTCGTACCAGGCGGTGAGCGGCGCCGGCCGCGCCGGGGTGGACACCCTGCGCGCCCAGCTCTCCCTGGTCGCCGGGACCGAGCTGGGCACCAAGCCCGGTGACGTGCGGCGGGCCGTCGGGGACGACACCGGGCCGTTCCCGGAGCCGGTCGCGCTCAACGTCGTCCCGTGGGCCGGGTCGCTGCGGGAGGACGGCTGGTCCTCGGAGGAGATGAAGGTGCGGGACGAGTCCCGCAAGATCCTCGGACTGCCCGCGCTGCCGGTCGCCGTCACCTGTGTACGGGTGCCGGTGATCACCACGCACTCCCTCACCGTGCACGCCCGCTTCCAGGGCGAGGTGACCGTCGACGGCGCCCGCGAGATCCTCGCCACCGCACCCGGCGTGGTGCTGTGCGACGACCCGGCCGCCGGTGAGTTCCCCACCCCCGCCGACGTGGTGGGCACCGATCCCACCTGGGTGGGGCGGGTGCGGCGCGCGCTGGACGACCCGACCGCGCTGGAGCTCTTCGTCTGCGGCGACAACCTGCGCAAGGGCGCCGCGCTGAACACCGCTCAGATCGCCGAGCTGCTGGCGGCGGAGCTCACGGGGCAGACAGCCACCCGTAGTTAGAGCATTTGTAGTATTCATGTAAGCAGCGTGGCCGGGAACCTGGTCCAAACCACTTGATCCGCGCTTCCCGGCGTCAGAGGATTTTCTCCCCGTCCCCCGCAACCCTGCGGAGGGCGGGGAGCGTCTTTGCATTGACCCTTGCGAGGCGGAGCGTGAGGATCCCGGCGTGGGGACGCCGTGATCCCGGGCGTGGGGGACGCCCGTTCAAATGGGACATAAGGGAAGAGCGGGACGCATGACGGCAGTTGAGGAACCGCCGGTAGTCGCACATGTGACGCCCGGCACGTACAACCCTCCCGGGGGGAAGCGTGTCCAACAGGCGTGGCAGAGGTACTCGAACTCAGTGCGGCCCGCGGTACAGCGGCCCTCAGGCCGCCCCGTGCGGCGCTCCGGCCGCGCATGCCCGGCGGCATGCCGGTGATCGCGCCCATGCCTGCAGCGCGGCCCACCCGCATCCCCAGCCAGCGTGACGGTTCCGACGAGACCGCGGCCGCCGAGCCGGCCGCGGACGCGGCGGCCGCCGGCACCACCGTCGACCACCTCACCGAGACCTACCGCGCGCACTACCGTTCGCTGCTCGGACTCGCCGCGCTGCTCCTCGACGACACCGCCTCCTGCGAGGACGTCGTCCAGGAGGCCTTCATCCGCGTCCACTCGGCGCGCAAACGCGTCCGCGACCCCGAGAAGACCTTGGCCTACCTGCGCCAGACGGTCGTCAACCTGTCCCGCTCCGCCCTGCGCCGCCGCATCCTCGGCCTGAAGCTGCTCTCCAAGCCGATGCCGGACATGGCGAGCGCGGAGGAGGGCGCCTACGACCAGCTCGAGCGGCGCGAACTCATCAAGGCGATGAAGGGCCTGCAGCGCCGCCAGCGCGAGGTCCTGGTGCTGCGCTACTTCGCGGACATGACGGAGGCCCAGGTCGCCGAGACGCTCGGGATATCGCTGGGCTCGGTGAAGGCGTACGGCTCCCGGGGCATCGCCGCCCTGCGGGTGGCCATGGAGACGCCGGTATGAGCGAGCACACCGAGCGCGGCGACGAGGACGTCCCGCACGAGAAGAACGTCGCGCCCGAGAACGTCGCGCCCGAGAACGTCTCGCACGGGACTTCCTCGGGCGAGACCTCCTCGCACGAGACCTCCTCGGGCGAGAACCCGTCGCCCGAGGACCCGTCGGACGTGAACGCCTCGCCCGAGGACCTCTCCGACGAGCCCCATGAAGCCCCCGCCCGGCGCGAGCCGGCGCAGGGGCAGGGGCAAGAGCACCTGAAATCGCACGCTGGGAACAGAACTGTGAACCACGGCCCCGACGAAAAGGGCTCCCAGGCGCCCGGCACGGGCCTCGACGGGCTCGGAGGGCCCGGCTCGGACGAGCTCCTGCGCAGCCTGCTGCATTCGGCGGTCGACGGCCTCGAACCGCGCACCGGCACCCTCGACCACCTGCGCCGGGCGGTGCCGGCCCGCCGCGCCCGCAAGCGCCAGGCCGCCGTCGGCATGGCCGCCGCGGCCCTGTTCATCGGCACCGCCGTCCCCGCCCTCGTGCACGTCTCGAACGCCGGCGGCACCGACCCCAACACCGCCATGGCCGGGCAGTCCTCCGAGGCGCAGGGCGGCGCGAGCCAGGGAAAGGACCCGCAGGCCGGCACCGGCGGCACCGGCGGCTCCCACAGCAGCACCCCAGAGCGGGACAAGGACAAGGGCAAGACCGGTGAGCAGGGCGGCACCGGCGGCGGCAACGGCTCGTCCGGCGGCACCGGTTCGTCCGCGCCCTCGGCCTCGGGCGCCGCGCTGTGCACCGCGGTCCAGCTGGGCTCCGTCACCGGCGGCGCCGACGGCCCCGACTCGACGGGCGTCGTCTACGGCACCTTCCGCGTCACCAACACCTCCGGCACCGCCTGCACCGTGACCGGCGGGGTCGTGGTCAGCGCGGTGGCGCAGGGCGCGGCGGACCCGGCCAAGGTCAGCGCCGTCCGGCATGTGGCCGGGGACGCGGCGGCCGCGCTGCCCGATCCCTCGCTCGAGGTCGCCAAGCTGGTCCTGCAGCCCGGCGGCGCCTACGAGGAGCGGTTCGCCTTCGTGCCCTCCGAGACCTGTCCCGCCGCCGGCGGCGGCACCCCCACCACCGGCGGCACCGACGGCGGCGACCCCTCGCCCGACCCGACGCCCTCGCAGTCCGCGAGCGTCGGCGGCGGCACGGAAACCGGCGGCACGTCGGGCACCACCACCCAGCTCCTCACCGAGGAGGGCACGGCGGACGGCAGCGTCGTCGTCGGCTACACCGGCGAGACGGGATCCCCGTCGGCGTCCGCGACGGTGCCCGACGCGTGCGCGGGCACCGTGTACTACACCGGGGTGCTGGCGGCGTCGTAGCCCTCGCCGGTCGCCGTCCGGACCCCGGACGGCGACCGGACCGGCCGCTACCGCGGGGTGAGGCGGGTCAGACGGCGGTGGGAGCGGAGGGGTTCCCCTGCTCCTCGCCCTCCCGCTCCCGCTCCCCGTCCTGTTCCTGCTCCTGGTCCGGCACCAGACCGAGCGCCGCGTCCCGCTGGAACTCCACCTCGCGGCGCAGCAGCCGGAACCACATGAAGACCACGAAGCCCGCGAAGACGAACCACTCGCCGGTGTAACCGAGGTTCTGGAAGGCCTTCAGATCCAGGCCGGTGCCCTCGGGCGCGGTCGCGGGCACGGCCTTCATCCCCGCGTCCGCCCGGTCGAGGGTGACCCAGGCGTCGTAGAGGCGGTCCGGCACGAGGTTCACTAGCGTGGCCGAGCTGATCGCCGCGGTCTGCCCGGCGGGCAGACCGCCCTGGGCGCCGGCGCCGTTGTCGCCCGGCGTCTCGGAGGCCTGCAGCGCGCCGGTCACGGTGACCTCGCCGGACGGCGCGGCGGGCGCCTTGCCCGCGTCCGCCGCGCCCGGCAGCCAGCCCCGCACCACGGGCAGGGACCGGCCGGCGTCGGTGCGCAGCAGCGTCAGCACGTAGAAGCCGTTTTTGCCGTCCAGCTCCCGCCCGGGCACCAGGAGCTGCCTGCCGTACCGGCCGCTCGCGGTGACCCGCCGTCCCGAGGTGCTCTTGTCGACGGGCAGCATCGTGTCCAGGGGCCGGGCCGTCCCGTGCCCGTCCGACGCGGCCTGCTCGGTCGCGGCGCGGTGGTCCTGCACCCGCCCCTCGAACCGGCTGAGCTGCCAGGACCCCATGAACACGCAGAACGGGATGGCGAGCAGCACGAAGACGTTGATGCCCCACCAGCGGGGAGTCAGCAGAAACCGGTACACGCCCTCAACGGTACGGCTCCGGTGCGGCGGCCCCGCCCCGGGGTCGGCCACGCGCGCGCGCCGACCGACCCGCGCGGGCGTGCCGGTGCGCCCGCCCGGACGTGCGGCCGGACACGCGCCCGTCGCGCGGGCACGGCGGGTGTGATCGGGAAGTTGTCCACAGGCTGGGGGCACCGCCAGCGGACTGCCGGTGGGACCAGGCACTATGGGCGCATGACTGGGGCGAAGAGTGAGAGCAGGACGCCGGACACACCGGACATGCCGGACTGGGAGAAGCGCTTCCGGGCGCCGCGGGTCTCGCTGCCCGACTGGGCCGAGGACGCGCCGGACCGCTCCCTGTTCGTGTCGAACGCGACGGGCACGTACGAGCTGTACGCCTGGGACCGGGCGACGGGCGGGCAGCGGCAGGCCACGGACCGGCCGAACGGCACGACGGACGGCGTGTTGTCCCCGGACGGCGCGTGGATCTGGTGGTTCGACGACAAGGACGGCGACGAGTTCGGCGTCTGGCGCCGCCAGCCGTTCACGGGCGGCGCGGACGAGGCCGCCGTCCCCGGCCTGAAGCCCTCCTATCCGGCCGGCCTGGCCCTGGCCAGGGACGGCCGTACGGCGGTGGTCGGCCGCTCGACCGACGACGAGGGCACGACCATCCACCTCGCCCGCGAGGGCCGGGACCCGGTGGAGATCTACCGCCACCGCGAGTCGGCCGGCGTCGGCGACCTCTCCCACGACGGCGCCCTGATCGCCGTCGAGCACACCGAGCACGGCGACGCGATGCACGCGGCCCTGCGCGTGCTGCGCCCGGACGGCACCACGGTCGCCGAGCTGGACGACACCGAGGGCGGCACCCGGGAACTGGGCCTGGAGGTGCTGGGCTTCGCCCCCGTGGACGGCGACACCCGGCTGCTCATCGGCCACCAGCGCCGGGGCCGCTGGGAGCCGCTGGTGTGGGACGTGGCCACGGGCGCCGAGACGGACCTCGCCCTCGACCTGCCCGGCGACGTGAGCGCCGAGTGGTACCCGGACGGCACCGCACTGCTCGTCGTCCACAGCCACGAGGCCCGCAGCGAGCTGTTCCGCTACGACCTGGCCGCCGGTGAGCTGACCCGCATCCCCACCCCGCCCGGCTCGGTCTCGGGGGCGACGGCCCGGCCCGACGGCAGCGTGGAGTACCTGTGGTCGTCGGCCGCCGAGCCGCCCGCGGTGCGCTCCACCTCCGGCCGCGTCGTCCTGGACCCGCCCGGCATGAAGTGCCCGCCGTCGGTCCCGGTGGAGGACGTCTGGGTGGAGGGCCCCGGCGGCCGCATCCACGCCCTGATCCAGAAGCCGGCGGGCGCGACCGGCCCGCTGCCCACGGTCTTCGACCTGCACGGCGGCCCGACCTGGCACGACAGCGACGCCTTCGCCGCCGGCCCGGCCGCCTGGGTGGACCGGGGCTACGCCGTGGTCCGCGTCAACTACCGGGGCTCCACCGGCTACGGCCGCGCCTGGACGGACGCCCTGAAGCACCGGGTCGGCCTGATCGAGCTGGAGGACGTGGCCGCCGTGCGCGACTGGGCGGTCTCCTCCGGCCTCGCCGACCCGGACCGCCTGGTCCTCACCGGCGGCTCCTGGGGCGGCTACCTCACCCTCCTCGGCCTCGGCACCCAGCCGGAGGCGTGGGCGGTGGGCATCGCGGTAGTGCCGGTCGCGGACTACGTCACCGCGTACCACGACGAGATGGAAGCCCTGAAGGCCATGGACCGCACCCTGCTGGGCGGCACCCCGGAGGAGGTCCCGGACCGCTTCGAGGCGTCGTCCCCGCTGACCTACGTCGACCAGGTCAAGGCCCCGGTGTACATCTCGGCGGGCGTCAACGACCCCCGCTGCCCCATCCGGCAGATCGACAACTACGTCGAGCGCCTGGAGGGCCGCGGCACGGTGCACGAGGTCTACCGCTACGACGCGGGCCACGGCTCCCTGGTCGTCGACGAACGGATCAAGCAGGTGCGTCTGGAACTGGACTTCGCCGACCGCCACCTGAACAACGCCTGATCCCATCCACCGCGGTCCGGGGCGGCCCCACCCGTCCGCCCCGGACACGCACGGGCCCTTCCCGGCCGGCCGAGACGGGTGTGGGTGTGGGTGTGGCGGGCGAGGACAGTGGCCCAGGGGGCGCAGCCCCCCCCCGGGCGCTCACCCCAACTCCGCCAGCCCCCGGCGAGTAGCGGCGACGACGACCCGGTCACCGGCCCCCAGCAGGTGGTCCGCGCCCGCGTCCACCCGCCCCTCGACCGCCAGCACCCGCCACGCCCCGGCCCGGAACGCCGCCCCCACCGTCCGCCCCTCCAGCTCCGGATGCCCGGCCACCGGCACCGAGGCGAACAGCAGCACCCTCCGCTCCACCGGCAGCGCCCCCAGCACCTGCCGCCCCAGCATCGCCCCCGCGAACGCCGGCGCCGCGAGGTGCGACACGCTCCGGCTCCGCGTCGAGGCACGCGGATGCGCGACCCGCAGCGTCCGGTACACCGCCGTGGCGAAGTCGTCGTCGTACAGCCGCAGCACCACCCGCAGATCCGGCCGCACCGACCGCGCGTACAGCACGGCCTCCAGGTTCGTCGTGTCCGCGCTGGTCACCGCGAGCAGCGCGTACGAACGGTGGATCTTGGCGGCCTCCAGCACCCCCTCCTGCGTGACGTCCCCCAGTACCACCGGCACCCGCAGCCGCCGCGCGGTCGCCAGCCCCCGCGCCTCCGGATCGGCCTCGACGCACACCACCGGGATGTCCAGCTCGCGCAGCCTGGTCAGCACCCGGGTACCGATCTTCCCGAGCCCCAGCAGCACCACATGCCCCCCGAGCCCGCGCGGCGGCTTGCGCAGCGCGGACGCGGTCCGGAAGGTGCCGAGCCCCTCCAGCACTGCGGCCAGCAGCACCGGCAGGAGCAGCAACCCGACCAGCCCGGACAGCAGTTGGAGGATCTGCCGCCCGAGCGACTGCCCGATCGCCGGATCGTCGATGGCGAACAGGTCCAGCAGCGTCAGGTAGAAGGCCCGCAACGGGTGGATGTCCGTGACCACCCACAGCGCGACGGCGAGCGCGACCACACACGCCACC
This sequence comes from Streptomyces sp. 1-11, assembly GCF_007176755.1. Classification (GTDB taxonomy): domain Bacteria; phylum Actinomycetota; class Actinomycetes; order Streptomycetales; family Streptomycetaceae; genus Streptomyces. Next base: position 157,131 of record NZ_BJTV01000003.1, on the reverse strand, counting down.
AGACCGGCCAGCGACCACCGCAGCCGCCGCGAGAAGAGGGAGGCGAGCGCGGGCACGACCTCGGCGCCGACCCCCGTGCCCGCCCCGGAGCCGCGCCCCGCCGCGTCCGCCCCGGCGCCATCGGCGGCCGACACCTGCTCCAGCACCACGGCGGACCGCCCGCGGGCGAGCCGCACCTCGTCGTCGTCCGGCAGCAGCCGGGGCTCCTGTTCCACGCCGTGCCCGCTCCCGTGAGCCCCCTCGCCCCCGGCGCCTCCGCCCGCACCGCCCGCCCGCGCGGACCCGCCGCCGTTGCCGGACAGCAGCGCCAGGGTGCACAGTCCCCGCTCGGCGAGCCGCCCGTCCCGGCCGGGCGGCTGCTCCACGGCGCGCAGCAGCAGACCCTCGGTCTGCACGACCCTGGTGGTGCCGGCGACGGCGGCCGCCGCCAGTGCGGGCGCGGCGGTGTCGGCGTCGGACAGCACGGTCGTGGACGCCTCCGGCCCGCCGTCCGGTCCCTCGCCGGAGGCCAGGGTCGCCGCCTGGTCGAGCAGTCCCTCGATGTGCTGGCCCAGCCGCCGGTTGTACAGCCGCAGCACGAGCCGCAGACGTGGGTTGAGCCGGCGGGCGGTCAGCGCGGCCCGGATGTTCGTCTCGTCGTCGTCGTACACGAGCGCCAGCGCGGCGGCCCGCTCCACCCCGGCCTCGGCGAGCACCGCCTCGGTGACGTCGAAGGCCTCCAGCACCCGCTCGCCGTCGGCGCGTTGGGCGGTGCCGCCGACGCCGACGCCGCCGACGGACCCCGCCGTCGTACCGCCGCCGCCGTTCCCGGCCCGGCCCACCGCGGCGCTGACCACCCGGTCGAACAGCGCGGCCGAGGCGGCACGCGCCCGCCCGACCACCGGGGGCCGGGCCAGGCGCTCGTTCGGCGGCACCACGAGGGTGACCTGCCCGCCGTGGACGGTGCGCAGTTCGGCGGCCAGCCGGTGCGCGAGACCGTCGTCGCCGCACACCACCATCGGCGCCGCTCCCGCGCCGGCCCCACCTTGATTCGGAACGCTCGCCACGAGGGAGAAGACTGCCCCACCGGCAAGGGTGGTTCCAGCGACCGGATGAACTCGGCTCAGCCGAGGCAGACCACGAGCAGGCACAGCCGCGACGGCGAGGTGGCCGCGGGCGAGGGAGTCGTCGCGGACGTCCCCGAGCCGGTACCGCCGCCGTCGTTCGAGGACACCGAGCCGGCCGGCGCCTGCGCCGCAGACCCGCCGCTCCCGGAGGCGGACCCCGCCCCGGACGCGGACCCGGTCCCCGTGCCGGTCACGGACCCCGCGCCGGACCCGGACCCCGTGCCGGTCCCGGACTTCGTCCCGGACACCGAGCCGGCCGTCTCCTCGACCGCCCGGGTCACCGCCGGAATCGGCGTGGCCGCGGCGTCCGTCCCGCCGGCCGGCGCGGAGGCCGGCGTCCCGGCGACCATGGCGTGCCTGCCCTGCCCGCCGGACGCGGAGCGAGGGGCGTCCGCGGGCGCCGCCTGGGTGTGCGCGGGCCGCGGCGTCCGGTGCCGGCCGCTGGGCGGTGCCGTGTCGGGCCGGGACTCGGCGGAGGTCTGCCGTTCCGCGACGCCCATGGTGTGGCTGTCGGGCGCCGCGGCCGCCTGGGCGCGGTCACCTGACTGCCGGTCCACGGAGGCCAGCGTCAGCCCGCCGCCGACGATCGCGAAGGCGGTCGCGACCGCCGCCCGGCGCTTGTTCTTCTTCCAGCGCGCGAGCTGCCGGCGCCGGGCCGCCCGCCCACGGGACGCGGCGGGAGGGCCGCCCGCCTCACCGGACGGCTGGAACCGCGGCGCCGAGGCCGGCGCGGGCTCCTCGCCGGCCTCGGCCGAGTCGTCGTACCAGTCACCGGTGCCGAAGGCGTCGAACGCGTCGACGGGGTGCGCCTGCGCGGCCGTTGCCGGTGTGCCCGGCGTCGCGCCCGGCGTGCTCACCGCCACCGGCGGAGCGATGTCGGGGGCGTAGGCGCCGCAGCCGGGGCACACCAGGGCGCCGTTGAGATGCCGACAGCAAGAGGAGCAGTAGTCCATTCACGTCTTCCTGGGTCGACGGCGCCTGCGGCCACGGCCGGGGCCTGTTCACGTTCGCACGGGAGACCGAGCGGTCGCACGGGGGACCGGTCGGCCAGCAACGCTAACGAGGCATTCCGCAGACTGTGTGCGGCCTGTGTGGCGCTCCTGCACACATTTCCTGCGGATCCATGACCGGCTCGGGACCGCCGGTCCACACCCCTCCCGCCTCGGGTGACCCACGTCACAGCCGCTGCTGTCACATCTCTCCGGGCCGCTCCGTCAGAGAGGTGTAGCCAACAGCAACCGCCCAGGAGGACGTCATGGACGCTCGCTTGAACCTTTTCGAGAACCCGGTCGCCGGCAAGTTCTTCCGCTACATCAACTCGGCCGGGAAGGTCCTGTCGGACTCGACGCTGCCGCTCGCCACGCAGGAACTGGTGAAGCTGCGCGCCAGCCAGATCAACGGCTGCGGATTCTGCACCGACATGCACAGCAAGGACGCCGCGCACGCGGGGGAGACCGCGGTCCGCCTGAACCTGATCGCCGCCTGGAGGGAGGCCAAGGTCTTCACCGACGCCGAGCGCGCCGCGCTGGAACTGGTCGAGCAGGGCACCCGTATCGCCGACGCGGCCGGCGGCGTCAGCGACGAGGCCTGGGCCGACGCCGCCAAGCACTACGACGAGGAGCAGCTCGGCGCCCTGGTCTGCCTGATCGCCCTGATCAACGCCTACAACCGTCTGAACGTCGTCGTCCAGCAGCCGGCCGGCGACTACGAGCCGGGCATGTTCGGCTGAGGGGCAGGGGCGAAGAGGTCCGCCGGACCCTCGCCGACAAGGGCCCGGCGGCCCCGGGACACGGCCGCCGGCCGGACCCCGGCGGCCCCAGGACGCGGCCGCCGACCGGACCCCGGCGCGGGCGGCCTCGGCGGGGACCGGCCCGGTGTACCTACGATGTACCGCCCACGACGTGTGGGGCGGCGGAGAGGAGACAGGGCGTGACGGCTGACCGGCGGCGTTGCAGGCGCGGGCAGGGCGAGCTGGAGGCGCAGGTCCTGTCGGTGCTGCGGGAGGCGGGCGGACCCGCGACGGCCGGCTGGGTGCAGGAGCGCCTGGGCGGGGACCTCGCCTACACGACGGTGGTCACGATCCTCACCCGGCTGCTGGCCAAGGGCGCGGTCACCAGGGAGCGGGCGGGCCGGTCCTTCGCCTGGACGCCCGTGTCGGACGAGGCGGACCTGGCCGCGCGGAAGATGCGCAAGGTGCTGGACGCAGGGAGCGACCGGCAGGCCGTGCTGGCCAGCTTCGTCACCGGCCTCGGACCGGAGGACGAGCGGCTGCTGCGCGAACTGCTGGGGGAAGACCTGCTGGAGGACGACTGAGGTCTGATGGGGGCCTTCTGATGGGATTCTTCGTCTTCCTGCCGCTGGTGCTGCCGCTGACCGCGTGGCCGGTCGCGCGCCTGGCCGAACAGCACCTGCACCCCCGTTCCGCCACGCGGCTGCTGACCGGTGTCGCGGCGGTGATGGCGGTGTGCAGCACCGTGTGCCTGGGCCTGGTGATGGTGGTCGGCACCGCCCAGCTCCCCGGCAACCCGCTGCCGGACGCCTGGTCCGACCCCGAGGTGCGCGCCGCGGTGCCCTACGACGAGATCGCCGGCAAGGCCGCTATCCCCGCCCTGTGTGCGGTGGTCGGGGCGTGCGGGCGGACCCTGTGGAGCCATGCCCTGACCCGCCGCCGCGCACACCGGGCACTGGCCGGCCTGCCGGGCACCGAGGTGGCCGTGCTCCGCGACGGGACGCCGTACGCGTACGCGCTCCCCGGCCGGCGCGGACGCGGACGTGGACGCGGGCTCGGGCACGGAATGGGCCGCAGGGACCGCGTGGTCGTCACCACGGCCCTGCTGGACCGTCTCCGGCCCGGTGAGCGTCGGGCACTGTTCGCGCACGAGCGCGCCCACCTGGCCGCCCGGCACCACCGCCTCCTGCTGGTCGTCCAACTGGCGGCCCGCGCCAACCCGTTCCTGCGCCCGCTGCGCACGGCGGTGTCGTACACGGCGGAACGGTGGGCGGACGAGGAGGCGGCCCGCGTGGTCGGCAGCCGCCGCACGGTGGCCCGGGCGATCGGCCTGGCCGCCCTGTCCTCGCCCCGCGCCCCGGTCACGACGCTGCCGTGCCTCGCCGCGCCCGGGCCGGTGCCGCGCCGGGTGGCGGCGCTGCTCGCACCGGCCCCGGCGGGGCGCCGCTGGCCGCCGGTGTCCACGTCGGCGGGCCTGGCGGCCTGGGGCGCTGCGGTGGGCACGGCCGTGTCCGCGATGTCGTCGGCGAACTCGGCCGTGACGATGTACCTCATCCTCCAGGCGGCGACGCCCCTTTGAGAGGCGGCCGGAGACCCGCGTCGCCCTCCTGAGGGCTGCTCGGGCCGGCACCGCCCCGGCGAGGGGCCCCGGGCGCACCCGCCCGGGTCCCTCCCGTCAGAGGTCGAACTCGTGCGGGGGCAGGTCCAGCGCGTAGCACGCCTCGCGCACGACGGCCTGCTCGTCCTTGTCGAAGTCGCCGTCGGCGCCGCCGATGACGATGCCGATCTGGATCACCGCCCGGGCCTCGGCGGGCTTCTTCTTCGCCTTGGCGATCTCCTGCATGACGCTGACCTTGCCGAAGGCGAAGTCGGCGGTGAGCTTGTTCAGGTTCTCCTCGAAACGGCGGCGCAGGTCGTCGGCGGGGAAGTTCTGCAGCACCTCGTTGGTGCCGATGAGCTGGGCCACGCGCTGCCGCTCGGAGGGGTCGACGGTTCCGTCGGCAGCCGCGACCAGCGCGCACATGGCCATGCTCGCGTCACGGAAGGCACCGCTCTTGAGGTCGTTCTTCTTCGCCACCAACTGGGTCTGCATCTGAGACGCGGACTCCTTGATGCGGTCCCACAGGGCCATGCCAACCAACTCCACATGCGATAGACGGCGTTGCGGCCACTGGGAAGCGCGACCGCATCTTCTACAGCAACGTAGAAGTTCGCGGCGGGGTTCCCGGGTCGAGCGGTGTTCATCCGGGCGTGCGGCACGGGCCGGCGCGGGCTTGACGGGCGAAGGGCGACGGCCGCCCCCTGGAAGCCAGGAGACGGCCGTGCGAGGGGCCTGGCGGAAGCCGGCGGGTCACTCGGGCGGTCGGTCCTCAGACGCGCCCGAAGAACATGCTGCCGGGGGCCTCCGGGTCGTTGGACAGGAAGTGCTCACGGATCGCGCGGATGAACTCGTAGCGCGAGATGGCGCCGTCCCCGTCCGTGTCCAGCTTGTCGAACGCGTACATCGCGTCCGGCGCGTCGCTCCGCCACACGTCCCGCAGGAAGCGCGCGAACTCGTCCTTGCCGATCTCGTTGTCGCCGTCGACGTCGATGACGTCGAAGATGGCGTGCCCGCCGCCCTCGGTCACGTTGAGGCGGCTGGTGTCGATGACCGCGAGGCGGTTGGCGGTGACGAACTGGTCCTTCGTCAGCCGGTCGCCGTCCACGCCCGCGTGCCGCAGCAGCTCCAGCCAGTAGATCTGGCAGAACGTCTGGAGCGCCCTGGCCCGGCGGTCGTTCTTGTCGAGCCGGTAGGCCTGGATGTAGCGGTCGGCGAGCTTCTGGTAGTCCGTCCAGTCCAGGTACCCGTCGTGGTTGGCGTCCATGGCGTCGAAGTTGCGCTCGAGCTTCGTGGTGATGACGTCCTGCATCGTGGTGGTCATGGGCGACCCTCTCCGTGATTGCGGCTCGCGGACTCGCGACCTCCCAAGAATGGAACAAGGGGTCATGAAACGGTACTTATGACCGCATATGCCACCCGAATGCCGGGCCGGGGCGCCGGAGCACGCAAAGGGCGTGCCGAACCCTTGGCCGACGTCCTACGCTCCTCCTTGATCGATCAGGATTTCGTAGGGGGACCTCCATGCGCACCACCACGCGTCTCGCGCTTCTCGGCGCGGGCGTCTCGCTGCTCACCACCGCCGTCTGCGTCTCCCCGGCCCAGGCGGGGGACGGCGGCAGCGGCGACATCACGATCGACAAGGTCGTCGTCAACGGCGGCAAGCCGGTCGTGGTCGGAACCACCAAGGCCGTGTCCGCCAAGGTCTCCGTCACCGCGTCCGACGACTCGGGCATCGCCGAGACCACGTACATCAGCGCCTTCGGGCCGACCCCGAACTTCGCGCAGATCTGGGCGGACGACGGCGACATCACCTGCGTCAAGACGAACGCCACCACGTCCACCTGCTCGGGCACGCTGACGTTCGACCCGCAGGCGTCGACCGGCTTCGTCGACAACGGCGCGGCGGCCACCTGGAAGCTCGGCACGCTCGTCTCGGCCAACGACCACGACTTCATCCACCGCGACGCGGCCACCACGTTCAAGGTGCAGCGCGCCTCGAAGCTGACGGCCGACGCCTCGCCGGAGCCGGTGAAGAAGGGCCGCGCCATCACGGTCACCGGCAAGCTCTCCCGCGCCAACTGGGAGGACAACCAGTACCACGGCTACGCGAGCCAGCCGGTGAAGCTGCAGTTCCGCAAGAAGGGCAGCAGCACCTACACCACCCTGAAGACCATCAGGACCACCTCCACGGGCAGCCTGAAGACCACGGTCACCGCCTCCGTCGACGGCTACTTCCGCTACAGCTTCGCCGGCACGGCGACCACCCCCGCGGTCAACGCCACCGGCGACTTCGTCGACGTGCGCTAGGACCAGTCCGACAAGCCCCAGCCCGACTCCTCAGCCGTAGGTGCCGGCACACGAGGCGGGCCGGGCGCCGGTGGAACCCCGGCGCCGCCCGGATCACCGGCCGCCGGAGCCTCCTCGGCCGCCGGAGCCTCCTCGGCCGCCGGAGCCTCCTCGGCCGCCGGAGCCTTCTCGGGCGCCCGGTCGGCGCAGCAGCCGGCGCCGGGCGCGCCGGGGTCGGGCGCGCCGGGGTCGGGCGCGCCGGGGTCGGGCGCGCCGGGGTCGGCGCTCCTGCCGAGGGTGTCCGCGTCGGCCTTCACGACGTACACCTCCCACGGCTCCTTGCCGGGGCCGTGGACCCACACCTTGTCCTGGAGGGCGTAGCAGCACGAGGTGTCGTTCTCCTCGAAGGCGGCCAGGCCGGCCTCCTCGAGGCGGGCGGTGGCGGCGCGGACCAGTCCGGTGGACCCGACCTCGACGCCGAGATGGTCGAGGCGGGTCTCCTCGCCGGGCTCGCCCTCGATCAGGACGAGCTTGAGCGGCGGCTCGGCGACGGCGAAGTTGGCGTAGCCCGGGCGCCGCTTGGCCGGTTCGGTGCCGAACAGCTTCGAGTAGAAGGTGATCGACGCCTCCAGGTCGCTGACGCGCAGGGCGAGCTGAACACGGGACATGACGGACCCCCATCGGCTTGTATCGATGCCTTTCGATGCAAGATTGCGTGCTGTATCGAAGACTGTCAACATAGAGGCATGTCGAATCAAGAGCCGGCGGTACTCGGCCGGGGCGACGGCGCCGATGCGTGCTGCCCCGAACTGCTGACCGCTCCCCTGGACGAGGGCCAGGCCGTCGAACTGGCCAAGGTGTTCAAGGCGCTGGGCGACCCCGTGCGGCTGCGCCTGCTGTCGATGATCGCCTCCAGGGCGGGCGGAGAGGTGTGCGTCTGCGACCTGACCCCGGCCTTCGACCTGTCCCAGCCGACGATCTCCCACCACCTGAAACTGCTGCGGCAGGCCGGCCTGATCGACTCCGAGCGGCGCGGCACATGGGTCTACTACCGGCTGGTCCCGGAGATGACCGACCGCCTCGCGGGCATCCTGAGCCGCCCCGCGGGCCGGCCCCTCCCCGGCCGCACCGCACCGGCCGGAGCCGCCTCGTGAGCGCAGCCGCCCCCGGGTCGAACGTGGCGGCCCGGCTGTCCTTCACCGACCGCTACCTCGCCGTATGGATCCTCGCCGCCATGGCCGCCGGGCTCGGCCTGGGCCGCCTGGTCCCGGGCCTCGGAGACGCACTCGCCCGGGTGACCGTGGCCGGGGTGTCCCTGCCGATCGCCCTCGGCCTGCTGGTGATGATGTACCCGGTGCTGGCCAAGGTCCGTTACGACCGCCTCGGCACCGTCACCCGCGACCGCCGCCTGCTGCTGCCGTCGCTGCTGCTCAACTGGATCGCCGGCCCGGCGCTCATGTTCGCCCTGGCCTGGCTGTTCCTGCCGGACCTGCCCGCCTACCGCACCGGCCTGATCATCGTGGGCCTCGCCCGCTGCATCGCCATGGTCATCATCTGGAACGACCTCGCCTGCGGCCACCGCGAGGCCGCCGCCGTCCTGGTCGCCCTGAACTCCGTCTTCCAGGTGGTCGCGTTCTCCGCGCTGGGCTGGTTCTACCTGTCCCTCCTGCCCGGCTGGCTCGGCCTGGAGCAGACCGGCCTGGATGTGCCGGTGTGGGAGATCGCCCGCAGCGTGCTCGTCTTCCTGGGCATCCCCCTCGCGGCCGGCTACCTCACCCGCCGCGTGGGCGAACGCGCGAAGGGCCGCGCCTGGTACGAGACCAGGCTGCTCCCGCGCATCGGCCCCTTCGCCCTGTACGGGCTGCTGTTCACGATCGTCGTCCTCTTCGCCCTGCAGGGTGACGCGATCACCTCACGACCCCTCGACGTCGCCCGGATCGCACTGCCGCTGCTGGTCTACTTCGCCGTCATGTGGACCGGCTCGATGGCCCTGGGCCGCGCCGTCGGCCTGGACCACCCGCGCGCCACGACGCTGGCCTTCACCGCCGCGGGCAACAACTTCGAGCTGGCCATCGCGGTCGCCATCGCCACCTTCGGCGCCTCGTCCGGCCAGGCACTCGCCGGGGTCGTCGGCCCCCTCATCGAAGTACCCGTGCTGATCGGCCTCGTGTACGTCGCCCTGTACGCCCGCCGCCACTTCACCGATCCGGCCGCATCCGCACCGGCCCTTGCCCCCGCCCCCGAGGAAGACCCCGCACATGCCTGACACCACAGCCCCGTCCGTGCTGTTCGTCTGCGTCCACAACGCCGGCCGCTCCCAGATGGCCGCCGCCTTCCTCACCCACCTCGCGGGCGACCGCGTCCAGGTCCGCTCCGCCGGTTCGGCCCCCGCCGACAGCGTCAACCCGGCCGTCGTGGCAGCCATGTCGGAGGCGGGCATCGACATCACCGCGGAGGTGCCCAAGGTGCTCACGGCCGAAGCGGTCCAGGCGTCCGACGTCGTGATCACCATGGGCTGCGGCGACACCTGCCCGGTCTTCCCCGGCAAGCGCTACCTCGACTGGCAGCTCCCCGACCCGGCCGGCCAGGGCGTCGACGCCGTACGCCCCATCCGCGACGACATCGAGCAGCGCGTCCGGGCCCTCGTCGACGAGATCGCCCCGGCGGCAGCCTGACAGGGCGTCCCGACCGAGGCTCCGGCCGGCCCGCTCAGTCCTGGAGCGCCTGGCCGCTCACCCGGTGATCCGCCTGACCGAGGGCCTCCCGGACGCTTGCCGTCCGGGGGCGGAGATGCGCATCAGGCGCAGTTGGCAAGGGTTCGCGAGCAGGCATGTCCACAGGGTGCGACCTGGCGTCGGGATCGCTGGGGGTCCACGGAGTCGGTCAACCAGTCGACAAGAGCGGATGACGCAGCTCAACGCCCCGTCGCCCACCCGGACGACGGGCGCCGCCACGTTCACCGCTTCGGCGGAATCCGAATGCGGATCGCGGCTGACATGACAGGGCACTTACCTGGGCCGGGGCGCGATCAGCGCCGCTGTTTCCCGGGCGTTCAGGGCGGTGTGCGACCGAAGGGAGCCGAGGTCTATTGTCCAGGCATGGTTTTCGCCTTGCCAGAGGGTCTTCCCCCGGGGCGGTTCGTCTCCTCGGGGTCGGTGTGTGTCTGGATTGCGGACGAACCGCCGTCCGACGTCGATGGCGTGTGGCGACGCCTGCTGCACGGGCAGGAAGACACCGGGCTGGTGCCGCTGCTCGGCGGCCCGTTCCTGGGCCGTCCGACGGGCCTGGCCGAGATATCCGCTGTCCGTCTGGAGAACGTACTGGCCTCGGACTTCGCCGAGTACCGGCGCCGCCGTCTGTCCTGGTGGACGAATCCGCAGCCGGTGCCGGTGCCGGAGGGCATCGCGCCGTGGCCGCACGATCCGGGCCCACCCTTCGAGACATGGCCGGGTCTGGCACCGGCGACGCCGGTCACGGATGCCGATCCCTCGGCGGCGGACGCTGCGGCGCGGACGATCGGTCACCTCATGGCTGCAAACCCGTACGGGCTGAACGGGTGCCGCCTCGTGCTGGTCCCTGCACAGCGCAGCGCCGACGTCCCGGCGCTTCTCGGCTGGAATGCGGACGCTCCGCTGCCGCTGGTGTGCGCGCTGCTGCGCAGCTGGGAGGAGCGGTTCGGCGCCCGGGTGGTGGGAATGGGAGGCGAGTTGTTCGTCTCTGTCGCCCGCCCGCCGCAGACCGCGGCGCACGCCGAGCTTCTTGCCCTGGAGCACGTCCTGTCGACCGCCGACAACATCGTCGATGATCCGCCGACACCCTTCCCCGACTACGCGAAAAGCTTGCCGCTGCGGACGCACTGGTCGTTCTGGTGGGACTGACTCGCCGGCGTCAACTGATCGTCGGCACGCTGCTGTAGTGCGGCGGCCCAGCATGTCGGCCGATGCGATCCCCGGCTCCTCCAGGGTTGAGCGGCCGATGATCAGCCCACAACCGAAACGACGTCTTTTCGCGCTCGTCCACCTTGTTGCCGTCACCACTGCCGTCGAGCCGCTACGTCGATCGACCGCGACGTCCGATCCCAGCGTGACGTCTGCTTCCCGCCAGCGGCGGCTCCGCATCTGCGATGTCCTTGAAGTCGCAACGACGCGACATCGAGGGAGATCTGATGAACAGCCAAAATCCGCTCGGCGGCAAGGTCGCTCTGGTCACCGGTGGGAGCCGGGGGATCGGGGCGGCGACGGCGCTCCGGTTAGCCCAGGAGGGCGCTGACGTAGCGATCACGTATGTGCAGGACCGGGAAGCGGCGCGCGACGTGGTGCAGAAGATCGAGTCCACCGGGCGCCGTGGGCTGGCCGTGCAGGCCGATGCGGCGGACGTCTCAGCGGTGGTGCGTGCCGTGGCGACCGCCGCCGATCGGTTCGGCCGACTGGACGTCCTTGTCAACAACGCCGGAGTGGGCGTCCTCGGCCCGATCGACGGTCTCACCATGGCCGACGTCGACCGGGTCCTGGCCGTCAACGTGCGAGGCGTCTTCGCTGCGTCCCAGGCTGCGGCCGCACGTCTGGAGAACGGCGGCAGAATCATCTCGCTCGGTACCGCCCTCTCGCGGTATGCCGGAGCTCCTGGCGGCACGCTGTACGCCATGAGCAAGTCCGCCCTGATCGGCTTGACCAAGGCGCTGGCGCGGGAGCTCGGTCCCCGAGGGGTGACCGTGAACCTGATCCAGGCCGGCCCCGTCGACACGGACATGAACCCCGCGGACGGCCCGTTCGCCGAACCACAGCGGGCGACGACCGCCCTCGGCCGCTTCGGTTCCGCCGACGAGATCGCCTCGCTCATCGCATACCTCGCCGGTGAAGAGGCCGGCTACATCACCGGCACCGAACTGAACGCCGACGGTGGTCACGCGGCCTGACCCCGGCCAGCACACACGACGCGGCCGACCGCCTGACCTGCGGGTCGATGCACGCGTACATCGACGTCGCGCTCCCGACCGCGGCCCGTACGGAAGAACCCCGGGCCCATCTCCTCGGCCGTGGGCAAGCCACTCGATGCCGCCAACGTCCGCCGTGCCTTCCGCCAGGCGCTCAAGGGCATCGACGGGATCAACGCCGACGAATGGACGCCTTGTCCCTCCGGAGGAGATCTCTCGGCTTGTCGGGCACTCCGGGACGGCTGTGACCGAGGAGGTCTACCGGAAGCAGATAAGGCCGGTACTGAATTCAGTACCGGCCTTATCTTCTGTTTCGGCTGTCGGGGTGGCGGGATTTGAACCCACGACCTCTTCGTCCCGAAGCAACTTGGGCGGGGGCGCGGCCTTGGGCTGGTGTGCTTCTCACCTGCGTCAATGGTCCGCAGGCGTCCGTGCTCGTTCGCCGGTGTGCGCCGACGTTGTCACGCAGTTGGGCACTCACCCCCGACTGCGCCCTACTTCTTGCGACGCTTGCTCGCCCTCTTCTTCAGCTCGGCCTGGCCGCGCTTCGTCCAGTCGCCTTGGTGTCGGTAGCAGCGTGAGGTGCCCTTCAGCGTCTTGTTCTGGCAACGCCCTCCAGATGCCGTCGGCCAGCCGCACTTGCTCTGCTTCCACTCGCCCACGGTTCCCCCCCGGGTAGTCCGCTTGAAGACTCGGCACTCAGCGTGCAGCGTCGCGCAAGCACTGTGTAGGGCGCATAATCCACGGTGTGAAAGCTCCGTGCGCGCGCGAGTAGGTACAGCACGTCGCGCATACAAGCCTTCAGTGTTCGGTGGGTGCTCCAGGAGGCGGTGGACGAGGCCATTCACCTGCGCTCATGGTCGACTTCCCATACGCTACGGCCCACGGCATGCCGCCGTCATGGCCAGGGGGAGCATGGTGGAGCAGCTTCAGAGGCTCGTTGTCGGCTACGGCGAATGTGCACAGAAGCCCGTGCGCTTCCGTCCAGGAACATGGCACCCGCGGTTGGCGTCGCATGGGGCGGCGCATGTACTCGATATCGGCGTTGAATCCCTGGGTAAGCCGGCCGGTGACCGTCTGATCGAACGCGGCGACTTGGCCCGTCTCCGTGACCTCGCTGGTGATGACCCCGACGGCCTGCGTGACCTGTTCGTAGCTGTCATGGTCTGGGGCTCAGGCACCACCAACGGACGCGGGCCGCGGTACACCGAAGCGGCCCTGTCCGACCCGCGCCTGCCCAGAGTCCTTCGGACCACACGCCATGCCGTCCGAAGCGGAGACCTGAGCGGGGCCTACCGGCAGTTCGTCCTTAGTGGAGTGGGACGATCCTTCTTTACCAAGTGGTTCGCGGCCGTGGACGATCGTGAAGCCGCGTGTGAACGGGCCTTGATCCTCGACGACCGCGTCTTTCGTTCGCTGAACGCCCTCGGGTGGTCGAGCTGGAAGGCGGCGGGCACCCGCCATTGGCCCACCCGATACACCACTTACGTCAGTGCCATGCACGTCTGGGCCTCGGAGCTTGGTGTCACACCGGACTGGCTCGAATGGCTCCTCTTCCATCTGAACGGTCACGTAGACGAGACTTGAGCTTGGGAAGAGCTAAGGGCATCTAGGGCTTACCCCGAGGCTGACCTGCGACTGAGCGGCGCCGACGCCTGGTGCGAGGTCGGCTGGCTCCCCAGTGTTCCCCGTGGCTCTCCGCACGATCTGGCACGGGTCTGGCACGACCTCTTCGTCCTGAACTCTCGGCGGGACGGCCATTGCGGTCCAGCACGCAGGTCGTGGGGTCTTCCACGGCCTTTGGTGGTCGGTTGCGGTGGTTGCTGTACTTCGCTGTTGTACAGCAACCACCGCAGATGCCCAGAGACTGCCTCAGGTCGGCGAACACCTGCGCCCCTACGATGCAGGCCATGGGGACATCTGATTCCGCACCGCTCATACGCGCCTGTTGGCTTTCATGGCTCGCGGTCGAGACTGTCGATCAGGCGGAGGTAGTGATGGCCCTCGGCTTGACGGAGGTACAGGAGACGAGCTGGACCGAGGGTGTGGCACTCATCGACGAGGTGGCGCACGACGAGGAGGAGCCGTTCTCCACCGTTGTAGTCACGCCGCCGATGCAGGGGTGGACCCTGGTCATCGGGCCGTACTTCGGCCTGCCATACACCCAGCAGACGGCGCACGTCACCAGCCTGTGCCGAGATTTGAGCGCGGTCTTCGGTAAGGCCCAACTCTTCTTCCACAGTGAACAGAACGACGGAGAAGCGTGGCTGATCGCCGAAGGCGGACGGATTCTCAGGCGCTGGATCAGTGAGTACCCGGAGCTCGCCATGGGCGAACCGTTCGGCGTGGAGCGACGACTTCTCGATGCCTACGGAATCACGGGCAAGCCCGAGGATCTCGATCCCGACAGCGACCTCGCTGGTGACTGGGCAGCCACTTGGGGAGATTGCTGGGCCACGACGGTCGCAGAGGAATCGAGCATCGATCCCACGAGCGCCGCCGCCGACACAGGCTCGATCAGCAGCATGCTGATGGCAGCCGCTCCGACCTGCGAGTAGGCGTACGGCCGCCTGCCACCGAACGGGGTACCGCCGACCACCGCTTTAGGAGTTCGATCCGAGCACTCTGTGGCTGCTGTTGGTGGCTGGTACGACGGCCGGTTAGCTACGCAAGGGGGCCGCCCCCATCCGCCGTCGTTGATGTCAGCAGTGGATGTCAGAAGCTTTCTGATCCGTAGCTATAGAGAGATGGGTCGGAGACGGTCATACAGGTTGCGTTCTGGCCTCCAGGGGGCGCTACGGGGTGGGGCCGGTTGCTGTGGTGGCTGTATCTGGCTGCTGTACAGCAGGATCCGGGCGGGGGTGACGGGGGTGGAGCGGGAACGACTCGAACGACTGCTGGTCGGTAGCGATGAGGCGTCTGTAGCCGCTCTGGCGGCGCTCCGCTGCGGCGGCTCCTACATGGTCTGGGACGGGGCTACGTCGGCCGAGTTGCTCGCCCGTGTCTATGGACGCCGGCTGCGACTTACGCGTCGTCGGGGCATCGAGACCACCAACTTGGAACGCGCCGTGGAGTTGCTCGGTCGGCATCAGCAGCCGGTTCGCTTGGGGCAGATCAGGACTGCCGATGGCTCGTGGACGTTCATGCTGTTCCTCACTGATGACGGCAGCAAGCTGACCGCCTGCACCGGCGTGCGGCGGGTGCAGGTTTGAGCCCCGGTCGACGACAGTCAGCCACGACGGCGCGTCGGCTGACCAGTGACGCGCGCGTGTGCTCCGCTGCACCCCCGCCGGCCCCCGCCACGCTGTAGGTGTCGTCGACCAGAGCAAGTCGTGACGGCCGGCCCGTGGCAACGGTAACGGGCCATTAGCTCGTCCACGGGCAGATGCCGGGGTGACCTGGCATGGGGGCTGAGGGGGTTGGCTGGCTTGGTTGGTTCCCGTCGTTCCCTGCGTGATCTAGTACGACCGTCTGCTCAGTGAGCGTTTTCCATGCTCAAGTTGAGCTGGCCTGATGCAGGCAGAGGACAGCCTGGACGAGGACCGTGATGCGGGTTGTCGAGCAACGGAGCTTGCGGAGGAGTCGCCAGGACTTGAGGGTGGCGACGGCTTGCTCGACGAGCGCCCGGATCTTGGCGTGGGATCGATTGACGGCCTGCTGCCCTGCAGAAAGCGTCTCCCACCGGCCGCGGCAGGGGACACGGACCGTGCCTCCGGCGCCCTGGTAGCCCTTGTCGGCCCAGCAGTTGACGTCGGCCTCGGCAAGCGCGTCGATGATGCCGTGCTTCCGTGCCGCACGGACGTCGTGAACGGCCCCGGGCAGGGCTGGCGAGGCCCACACCAGGCGGCCGGAAGGATCCGCGATCACCTGCACGTTCATCCCGTGTTTCTTGTGCTTGCCGGAGTAGAAAGGCCGGTCGGCGGCGATTCGGCCAATCGGCAGCAGCGTCCCGTCCAGCAGGACGAATGCCTTCATCGACGCCGCCCGGACCGCCTCGGCGAGCGTCGGGGCAAGGACGGCCAGGACCTCAACCGCCTCGGTGACGTAGCGGTAGGCGGTGGTGGTGCCCACTCCGAACCCGGCCGCAAGCTGCACATACGGATGACCGTTGCGGAGATGGGCGAGGGCGAGCAGAGCCTGCCGACCCGGGCTCAGTCGCCGCCACCGGGTGCCGAGACTACGGCGGTGTTCCCGCAGACGGGCGGAGAGGAAGCGGAGGGCAGAACTGGACACGTCCAGCCCCGACGGGTAAACAAGCACGTGAAGCCTTTAGTAGAGACGGATTTCTTGGTCGAAAACCATCTACCAGGGGCTTCACCCGTGTGTCAGGCCAACTGGCAAGCTGCCGAAGCAGAATGAAAACGCTCCTTGGCTAACGATCTCGCGCATGCGAACCCCGACATCATGGGTCAGCTGGTTGTCCTGACCGGTGCACTGCTGCGCCCGCGGGGTCGACCGCTGAGCTCGGCGTCGAGTGTCTCTTGAGCCACGCGCATGGCCTCGGCGTATACGGGGTCCTGCAGTCGCTTCCACATCTCGCCCTCAGAGACGTCCTCCACGCAGCTGACCACCCACCAGATGTTGCCGAAGGGGTCCTTGATGCGCCCTCCGCGCTGTCCGAAGGCGTCGTCGGTCAGGGAAGTGACAATATGGCCGCCGGCTGCGACAGCCTGTGAGAACGCCTCGTCCGCATCGGCAACAAACACGCGCAGCAGGCTCGGCATGGTGGGCCAGTCCGCGTGTCGGTCGAAGGCCAACACGACGGTGTCGCCGACTCGAATTTCACCGTGACCGATCAAGCCATCCTCGGTCGAGACCCGCCCGAGCACCTCACCCCCGAACGCCTGGGCTACGAAGTCGAGGAAGGCCCCCGTGTCGTCGGTGACGACCCAGGGCGCAACGGTGGTGTAGCCCTCCGGCGCGGGGCTGGTCTGCTCGGGCATCGCGGTCCTTTCGCTGATGTTGGTGGCAGCAGCGACGATATGGGCGCTTTAGGTCAGTCCCTGTCCTAGACCGCAGTGAGCTTGAGTCGCAACCTGTGCTACCTCGCGAATGCTCGCGCTGTTCTTGCCAGGCCCCGCCATTGGCTCCTGTCCCCTTCAGCCTGAGGTTGGAAAACGCTCAGTGAGCTGGACGCTTCTCCGAACCCGTACACACCGACGCGCTTACTCGTACAGCGGCACAGACTTGTCTCGCTGCTCTCCGACCGGGGCATCCCTCTGGAGGAGATCTCTCGGCTCGTCGGGCACTCCAGGACTGCCGTGACTGAGAAGGTGGCGGAAGTAGATCCGGCCCGTGATCCAGACTGGAGCTGTGGTCATGGACGGCATCTTCGGCGCGCAGGAACGGCGCCCGTGGGCAGGCGAGAAGCGGTAGTCAGCAGAAACAGGTGAGGCACCTAGGAACGTTCCTAGGTGCCTCACCTGCTGTTACGGCTGTCGGGGTGGCGGGATTTGAACCCACGACCTCTTCGTCCCGAACGAAGCGCGCTGCCAAGCTGCGCTACACCCCGATGTCGCTGCTCTCGCGGCGACGTCGTTTACTTTAGCCCACTGGTGGCCGGAGACGAAATCCGGTTTAGCCACGGTGGCGGACCGGGCTCGGGCGGACGTGGTCCAGGGTGACGAGGAGGACCGCCACGGCGTAGATGGCGAGGCCGATGAGGAGGGCGTTCGCCAGGGTGTCGCGGTAGCCGTGGGTCTGGGCGTCGAGGAAGGGATAGAGGTAGCGGGACGGGGTGGAGGGGGGCAGGAACGCGGCCTGGGCGAGGTAGAAGGCCAGGTAGGCCAGGGGGTAGAGGAGCCAGGTCGCGGCGTTGCGGAGGTGCAGGCGGGCCGCGGGGGTGAGCAGGAGCCAGTCCAGGAGGGCCGCCAGCGGGGCCACCGTGTGGAGGAGCTGGAGCGCCGCCCACTGGCCGTGCCAGCGGGCCGGCGGCGGAGCCGCTCCCGTCATGGTGAACGGGGGCGTGGTGTGGGCCAGCAGCAGGTGGTACGTCAGCGCGGCGATCAGGATGTGCAGCAGCGCGGCGCCGGTCACGGCCGCGGGCAGCGGACGTCGGGTCCGCCAGGCTCTGGAGGCCGACGAGAGCATGACGACGGCCAGCAGGATGCCGACCTGGACGCTGAAGTGGCTGAGGGTCCGGGTGGGGGAGCCGAGGAGCAGTTCCAGGGCGACACCGGCAGCCGCCGTGACGGCGGTCAGGAGCCGGAACAGCGCTGCCAGCGGACGGTGCACCGGGGCCACCACCGCCGTGGCCGGGACCGGGGCGGGCAGCCGGCGGGGCGGGTGCGGTAGCGCGGGCAGGTCCGGGATGTCCCTGGGTATCGGGGCGGTCATGCCCTCACGCTAGGCAGGGGGGATGAATGGGGCTATTGGGGCGGTCTGAATGGGTGTGTGGCTGCCGGGCCACCGACGTTCGCCGGGCAGCGAGATTCGCTCTCTCGGAGAGATCCGCTGGTCACCGACATCCGCTGGTCATCACCGACAATCGCCGATCCACTGAGAACCGCCGATCCACCAAGATTCGTCGGCCCAAGAAATCACCAGCCCCCAGGGGCAGCCTGGGCCACCCAAGCTGCCCGGGCCGTCTGGGCCCCTGAGCCACATGGAGCGTCAGCGGCGGCTGGGGCACCAGAGGCCGCCTCCGGCCCCCAGTCCTGAGCCCCGGGCCATCGACCCCGAGACTCCCTAGCCCCGCCCCCCGCCCCCGGGGTTTCGCTACTCCCGCCCCACCAGCGTCAGCAGCGTCGCCTCCGGTGGGCAGGCGAAGCGGACGGGGGTGTAGCGGTTGGTGCCGCAGCCCGCCGAGACGTGCAGGTATGACGTGCGGCCCTCCGCCGTGTGCCGGGACAGGCCCTTCACGCGGTCCGTGTCCAGGTCGCAGTTGGTGACGAGGGCGCCGTAGAAGGGGATGCACAGCTGGCCGCCGTGCGTGTGGCCGGCCAGGACCAGGGGGTAGTCGTCCGCCGTGAAGGCGTCGAGGACGCGCAGGTAGGGAGCGTGGACGACGCCCATCGAGAAGTCGTACGAGCCGGAGGGGCCGCCCGCCACCTGCGCGTAGCGGTCGCGCTTGATGTGCGGGTCGTCCAGGCCGGTCAGCTCGATCGACACGCCCTCCACCTTCAGGGCGCCCCGGGTGTTCGTCAGGTTCAGCCAGCCCGCCGCGTCGAAGCCGTCCCTGATGTCCTCCCAGGGGTTGTGGACCACGCCCACGGCCGGGGGGTTGCCGTTCAGGCCGTGGCGGCCGCTCATCTTCTCCACCAGGTAGCGGGCGGGGTTGCGGGGCCTGGGGCCGTAGTAGTCGTTGGAGCCGAAGACGTACGCGCCCGGGAACTCCATCAGCGGGCCGAGCGCGTCCAAGACGTCCGGGACGCCCTCGGGGTCCGAGAGGTTGTCGCCCGTGTTGATCACGAAGTCCGGGCGCAGCCCCGCGAGCGACTGCAGCCAGCGCTGCTTCTTGCGCTGGCCGCGCACCATGTGGATGTCGGAGACCTGGAGGACACGCAGCGGGCCCATGCCCGGCGGGAGGACCGGGACCGTCACCCGTCGGAGGCGGAAGGAACGGGCCTCGAAGCCCGCCGCGTAGGCCACTCCGGCGGCGCCTGCCGCCATGATTCCCAGGGGTACTCCGTATCGCGCGCGCATACGACCATCGTGTCAGACCCGGCGGTCGGTCAGGGACCGGCCGCCGCTAAATCGGTGGGCGTCCGCGCTCCGGTACCTGAGACAATCGTCCCCATGACCACCACGCTCAAGTCGAAGCTGCAGGACGACCTCAACGCCGCGATCAAGGAGCGCGACGAGCTCCGCTCCTCGACGCTCCGGCTGACCCTCACCGCGATCACCAAGGAGGAGGTCGCGGGCAAGGAGAAGCGCGAGCTCTCCGACGACGAGGTGCAGAAGGTGATCACCCGCGAGGCGAAGAAGCGCCGTGAGGCGGCCGACGCCTTCGCGCAGGGTGGTCGCCCCGAGCAGGCCGAGCGGGAGAAGGCGGAGGGCGAGGTCCTCGCCGCCTACCTGCCGAAGCAGCTCAGCGACGACGAGCTGAACGCGATCGTCGCCCAGGCCGTCGAGGAGGCGAAGGCGGGCGGCGCCGAGGGGCCGCGGGCCATGGGCGCCGTCATGAAGATCGTGAACCCGAAGGTGGCCGGCCAGGCCGAGGGCGGCCGCGTCGCCGCCGCGGTGAAGAAGCTGCTGCAGGGCTGAGACACGGGCCCGGCCCCGTACCCACGGGGCCCGGACCCGTACTCCCAAGGGGACCCGGACCCGTACCCTCACGGGGGCCCAGTACCCCCACAGGGGCGCGGGCCCGACCTGCACCCCTGTGCGGCCCGGCCGGTCTGCCGCACGCACGACGGCGGGGCCGCACCCTCATCCATCGAGGGTGCGGCCCCGCCGTTTGACGCTTATCCATCGAGGGTGCGGCCCCGCCGTTTCACGGTCGCCGCCGGGCCGAGAGGCCGTGCCTATCCCCGGCGCCCGCCGTTCCCGTTCCCGTGGGTACCGCCGTTCGTCTGGCCCTGGAGGAAGCCGCCGGGGAGGGAGAAGGTCGGGGTCGGTGCGGTGCCGCCGGTGTCACCGCCCTGGCTTGTTCCCCCGGCCGTCAGTCCGCCGATCAGGCCCCCGAGTGTTCCCCCCGTGTTTCCCCCGTTCCTGTCGCGTCCCCCCTGATCGCCTTTTCCCTGGTCACCACCGTCCTTCTGGTCGTCCGGGATGTCGACCAGCTGGAAGTCGGGGGCGTCCTTGCCGGAGAGGGCGCCGGCCATGGCGTCCCGCCAGATCGGACCGGGGACCTGCCCGCCGAAGACCAGGTCGCGGTAGACGCCGCCGATCCTGATCCCGGTCATCTTCACGTTCTGCTTGGCGCTGCCCACCCAGACCGCACCGGACATGTTGGGGGTGTAGCCGACGAACCAGGCGTTCTTGCGCTCGTCGGTCGTACCCGTCTTGCCCGCGCTCTCACGGTCGCTCAGGCCCGCCTCCTGGCCGGTGCCGGAGTCGACCACACCGCGCAGCAGGGTGTTGACCGTGTCTGCGGTCTTCTCGCTCATCGCCCGCGAGCAGGTCGACTTGGGCACCTCGAGCGACTTCTGCTCGTTGCCGACCTTCTGGACGATCGACTCGATGGCGACCGGGGTGCAGTACATACCGCGGGAGGCGAAGGTGGCGTAGGCGCTCGCCATGGTCAGCGGGGAGAGGCCGATCGAGCCGAGCGCGATCGACGGGGTCTCCGGGAGCTTCGAGCCGTCGCCCTGCACCACGTGGAGCGCGTCGGTCATCTTGACCACCGGGCACAGGCCGATGTCGGAGATGAGCTGCACGAAGTAGGTGTTGATGGACTTGGCCATCGCCTCCTTCATGCGGTACGGGCCCTTCTCCGACTCGTTCTCGTTCTCGACCGTCTCGCCCTTGGTGTTGACGTACGGGTTGCTGCTGCACCGCTGGACGGGGCTCGGGTAGTTCATCTTGTACGGCGCCGAGTACTCCTGCGTCGCGGGCTTGCCGCCCTCGATCGCGGCCGCCGCCACGAACGGCTTGAACGTCGAACCGGTCGGGAAGCCGTAGTTGGAGCCGCCCATGTCCCGGTTGACCGAGAAGTTGTACTCCGTCTCGTTGTCGCCGTAGCCGAACGGCTTCGACTGGCCCATGGCCAGGACCTTGCCGGTGCCGGGCTCGACCAGCGTGGCGGCCGCGGCGACCTTGTCGGACTTGTAGACGTGGTCCTTCAGCGAGGCCTGGACGGAGTCCTGGGCCTGCGGGTCGAGCGTCGTACGGATCGTCAGACCGCCGCGGTTCCAGAGCTTGGCGCGCTCCTCGCGGGTCTTGCCGAAGGTCGGGTCGGTCAGGAAGACGTTCTCCACGTACTTGCAGAAGAACGCCGAGCCCTTGGTGGCGGTGATGCAGCCGTTCTTCGGCTGGCTGACGTGCAGTCCGAGCGGCGCCTCCTTCGCCCGGTCGGCCTCCGCCTGGGAGACGTTGCCGACCTCCGCCATGCGCTGCAGCACGGTGTTGCGCCGCTTGGTGGCCTCGGCCTCGTCGTTCACCGGGTCGTAGCGGCTCGGGGACTGCACGATGCCGGCCAGCAGCGCCGACTCCTGCAGGTTCAGGTCCTTGGCGTGCTTCGAGAAGTAGCGCTGGGCGGCCGCCTCGACGCCGTAGGCCTGTTCGCCGAAGAAGGTGATGTTCAGGTAGTTCTCGAGGATCTTCTTCTTGCCGAGCTTCTCCTCGATCTGGATCGCGTACTTCAGCTCCTTGACCTTGCGGCCGAGGGTCTGCTGGGTGGCCTCGGCGACCTTCGTCGGGTCGTCGCCGGCCTCCTCGATGAAGTAGTTCTTCACGAGCTGCTGGGTGAGGGTGGAGGCGCCCTGCGCGACCCCGCCGCTCTGCGCGTTCTTGTTGAGGGCGCGCAGCACGCCCTTGAGGTCGATCGCGCCGTGCTTGTAGAAGCGCGAGTCCTCGATCGCGACGATCGCCTTCTGCATGTACGGCGAGATGTTCTTGAGGTCCACCACCGTGCGGTCACGGGAGTAGACGGTCGCGAGCTGCCGCCCCTTGCTGTCCAGTATGGTCGTGCGCTGGCTGAGCTGGGGGCTCTTGAGGTTGGCCGGGATCTCGTCGAAGCCTTGCACCGAGCCCTTGGCCGCGAGGCCCAGGGCGCCGGCTGCGGGCAGCGCGATGCCCGCCATCACGGCTCCCGCGAGCACACTGACACCGAGGAACTTGGCAGCCTGCTGCGTTGCGGACAGGCCGCCGCTCGAGCGCTTCTTTGCCATGGGGGCAGCCTAATCCGTACTTATGAGCGTTCCGAGGGAGCGGCCCTGCGTCGGGAGGTTCGGGTGCCGGATCGTGACGTGCGCGTTCCGGGCCGGGCGGCCGGCGGCCGCTGTCACGGCACGACGAAGAGCGGCCCAGGTTCTCATTCGCCGGACAGGCGCAAAGGCCTTGGCCTAAGCTGCTCGTAACTGTCACAGCGGCGCGGCCACACATCAATACGTCCGACGACCCCGAATCGTTCCGGAAGTACCCCTGGTTCTCTGGCGGGGCGTGTCTGAATCCGCCTCGTGTGTCACCTGGCGCCCGGTGTGGCGCACCGCAGCCGTCCCGGTATGCCGGGATGGTCGCGCATGTCGTCAGCTCACTCCCCCGGGTGATCTGCCGCTTACCCATAGTCCGTTCGGACCATTCAAGATTGGGCCCGACGGGGGTGTTGCGCCGTGCCCACCTTCCGTAACGTCCTCAACTGGCTGCGGTGAATATGCCGCTGCCGCCGTGGGGGAGCCTCGATTCGGGAGAGGACGGCGCCGGTATGGGCTGGGTAACCGACTGGAGTGCGCAGGCTGCCTGCCGCACTACCGATCCGGATGAACTGTTCGTGCAGGGAGCAGCGCAGAACAGGGCCAAGGCGGTGTGCACCGGATGCCCGGTACGCACCGAATGCCTGGCTGACGCGCTGGACAATCGCGTCGAGTTCGGCGTGTGGGGAGGCATGACGGAGCGGGAGCGCCGCGCACTGCTGCGCAGGCGGCCCACCGTGACCTCATGGCGCCGGCTGCTGGAGACCGCGCGTTCGGAGTACGAGCGCGGCGCCGGCATCGTGTCCCTCGACAGCGACGAGGTCTACGAGAACTACGCCGCGGTCAGCTGAGGGCGACGCCTCAGGTGCCGACCCGTCAGCCGCCCGGGGTGGGCAGGGTCCGGGCGGGCGCGGTCGAGGCGACGGCCGCCACGAGAGCGGCCCGCGTTACGATCCGGCCCTCGGCGCGGCGCCGGACGGCCGGTGCGCGCCGGTCCACGCACCGCTCGCAGCGCGGATGACGCGCGCCGTACGCAGCGCTGGTGACGCGCGTCGTACGCAGCGCGGGTGACCTGCGCCATGCGCGCGCGTCGGCACCCGCGCGCCAACACCGTGCGCCGAGCAGACCCGTGCGCACCTGCCCGGGTGCGCCAGCGCCGCGCGCACGGCGGGCGCGCACACGCACGCGGGGTACGGGCACGGGTGCGCAGGCATGTCTGCGCACCCCGCGCTAGGACAGCTCCGTACGCCCCGCCGCCAGGCGGTCGCCGATGTCGCGCAGGCCCGTGAGGTCGTGCACGTCGCCGGGCAGCGCGGGCACCTCGACGACCGCCACCTCGGGGTGGCGGGCCAGGAAGCGGTCGCGCGTGCGCTGCTCGCGCGCGAGCAGGTGCATGCGCTCGGCGTGCAGCCTCAGCAGGCCTGCTGTGAGCTGGTCCACGGTTCGCTCCGGGTCCGCGGCGGGGGAGCCGTCGTCGGTGTCGGCGGGGGAGCCTTCGACCGGAGCCGTCGGAGCAGCGGGGGTTCCTGAACTGCCGTACGTGTCGGGAGAGTTACGAAGTCCAGCTTTCCCGTCCCCCTGATCCACAATGCGGGGGTCCGCAAGATTTTCCGCGGCGTCCAGGGCCCGCTCCGCCGACAGCCGGCCGGCGCCGCTGCCGTGCACCCGGTTGAGCACCAGTCCCACCAGCGGCATGTCCTCGGCGGCCAGCCGCTCCACGAAGTACGCCGCCTCGCGCAGCGCGTCGCGCTCCGGCGCCGCCACCACCAGGAACGCCGTACCGGGCGCCTGGAGCAGCTTGTACGTGGCGTCCGCGCGGGTGCGGAAGCCGCCGAAGGTGGTGTCCATCGCGGCCACGAAGGTCTGCACGTCCTTCAGCAGCTGACCGCCCAGCAGCTTGCCCAGGGTGCCGGTCATCATCGACATGCCCACGTTGAGGAAGGCCATCCCCGCGCGGCCGCCCAGTTTGGCCGGGGCGGTCAGCAGGCGGATCAGCCGGCCGTCCAGGAAGGAGCCGAGCCGCTTGGGCGCGTCCAGGAAGTCCAGCGCCGAGCGGGAGGGCGGGGTGTCGACCACGATCAGGTCCCACTCGTCCCGCGCCCGCAGCTGCCCCAGCTTCTCCATCGCCATGTACTCCTGCGTGCCCGCGAAGCCCGCCGAGAGCGACTGGTAGAAGGGGTTCGCCAGGATCGCGGCCGCCCGCTCCCCGTCCGCGTGCGCCTCCACGACCTCGTCGAAGGTGCGCTTCATGTCGAGCATCATCGCGTGCAGCTCGCCGTCGCCCTCGGTGCCCTTGACCCGCCGGGGCACGTTGTCCAGGGAGTCGATGCCCATCGACTGGGCGAGCCGCCGGGCCGGGTCGATGGTGAGGACGACCACCTTGCGGCCCCGCTCGGCCGCCCGCAGGCCCAGCGCCGCGGCCGTCGTCGTCTTGCCGACGCCGCCCGAGCCGCAGCACACCACGATCCGGGTGTCCGGGTCGTCCAGCAGCGGATCGACGTCCAGCACGTGCTCGGGGGAGAGGTGGGGGCGGGCGGCGTCCTGCGCCTCGGCCGGGTCCGTACTCATGACAACCCCTGCTTCCGCAGTTCGGTGGCGAGTTCGTAGAGGCCCGCCAGGTCCATGCCCTCGGTGAGCAGCGGCAACTCGTGCAGCGGCAGCTCCAGCTCGCCCAGCACCGCGCGCTGCTCCTGCTCCAGCGCGTACCGCTCGGCGTACTCCGAGGCCTGCTCCAGCAGCGGGTCGACCAGCCGCTCGGCGTGCCCGCCGCGCCGCGCCCCGCCGAGCCCGGCGGCCGACAGGGACTGGGCGACGGAGGAGTGCGACACGGTCCGTACGAGTTCCAGGTCCGCCGCGTCCAACACCCGCGGCCGGACCATGTTCACGATGACCCGGCCCACCGGAAGCCCGGCCGCGCGCAGTTCGGAGATCCCGTCGGCGGTCTCCTGGACGGGCATCTCCTCCAGCAGCGTCACCAGGTGCACCGCCGTCTCCGGCGACTTCAGAACCCGCATCACCGCCTGCGCCTGATTGTGTATCGGGCCGATCTTCGCGAGCCCGGCGACCTCGTCGTTGACGTTGAGGAACCGGGTGATGCGCCCGGTGGGCGGCGCGTCCATCACGACGTAGTCGTACGTGAACCGCCCGGCCCTGTCCTTGCGGCGGACCGCCTCGCACGCCTTGCCGGTCAGCAGGACGTCCCGGAGCCCCGGCGCGATCGTGGTGGCGAAGTCGATCGCGCCGAGTTTCTTCAGCGCCCGGCCCGCGCCGCCGAGCTTGTAGAACATCTGGAGATACTCCAGAAGGGCCAGTTCGGGGTCGATGGCGAGGGCGTACACCTCCCCGCCACCGGGAGCGACCGCGATCTTCCGTTCTTCGTAGGGCAGCGCGTCTGTCTCGAAGAGCTGCGCGATGCCCTGCCGGCCCTCCACCTCGACGAGAAGCGTCCGCTTCCCCTCGGTGGCGAGGGCCAGCGCGAGTGCGGCGGCGACCGTCGTCTTTCCGGTCCCGCCCTTGCCGCTGACGACCTGGAGCCTGCTCACGTATTCGAGCCTAACCAGTCCGGTCGACGGGCACGCGGCAGGCTGTGGACAACGGGGCTCCCGTTCGGCCCCGCTACGCGTCCGCTCCGCCCTCGTGAGCGGCGTCGGCCGCCCTCCGCCGACCGGGTGTCCGGCCTGGCCGGCGACGTCCGTGGCCGGCCGTCCGCCCGGGCGGCCGCAGCGGCTACAGTCGGCCCATGACCAAGTGGGAATACGCAACCGTGCCACTGCTCGTCCATGCCACGAAGCAGATCCTGGACACCTGGGGCGAGGACGGCTGGGAGCTCGTCCAGGTCGTGCCCGGGCCCAACAACCCCGAGCAGCTCGTGGCGTACCTGAAGCGGGAGAAGCAGGCGTGAGCGCGGTCGAGGAGAAGCTGGCCGAACTGGGTCTGACCCTGCCGGAGGTCGTACCGCCGCTGGCGTCGTACCAGCCGGCCGTGCGGTCCGGTGCGTACGTGTACACCTCCGGTCAGCTGCCGATGGTGGAGGGCAAGCTGCCGGTCACCGGCAAGGTGGGCGCCGAGGTGACGGCCGACGAGGCCAAGGAGCTGGCGCGTACCTGCGCGCTGAACGCCCTGGCCGCCGTGAAGTCCGTCGCCGGCGACCTGGACCGCATCGCGCGCGTGGTGAAGGTCGTGGGCTTCGTCGCCTCGGCCGCCGACTTCACCGGGCAGCCCGGTGTCGTCAACGGCGCCAGCGAGCTGCTCGGCGAGGTGCTCGGCGACAAGGGCGTGCACGCCCGCAGCGCGGTGGGCGTCGCGGTGCTGCCGCTGGACGCCCCGGTGGAGGTCGAGGTCCAGGTGGAGCTCGTCCCGTAACCCCGCCGGTCCGGACGCCTCTCGAACATTCGCCCTACACGGGATAGCCTCCGGCCATGGCGAACGGTCAGTGGTACCCCCCGGAGTGGCCCGACCGCATCCGCGCGCTCGCGGACGGCACCCTCGCTCCGGTGCCCCCGAAGCGCGCGGCCACGGTGCTGCTGCTGAAGGACACCCCGGCCGGACCGGCCGTCCACATGCTGCGCAGACGCGCCTCCATGGCCTTCGCCGGAGGCGCGTACGCGTACCCCGGCGGCGGTGTCGACCCGCGTGACGACGACCGCCTGGTCCGCTGGGCGGGGCCCGCGCGCGCGTGGTGGGCCGAGCGGCTGGGCGTCGACGAGAGCGGCGCCCAGGCCGTCGTGTGCGCCGCCGTGCGGGAGACGTACGAGGAGGCGGGCGTCCTGCTCGCCGGCCCCGACGCCGGGTCGGTCGTCGGGGACACCACCGGGGACGACTGGGAGGCGGACCGCGCCGCCCTGGTCGCGCGCGAGCTGTCGTTCGCGGAGTTCCTGGACCGCCGGGGCCTGGTGCTCCGCTCCGACCTGCTGGGCGCCTGGACCCGCTGGATCACCCCGGAGTTCGAGTCCCGCCGCTACGACACCTGGTTCTTCGTGGCCGCCCTGCCCGCGGGCCAGCGCACCCGCAACGCCTCCACGGAGGCCGACCGCACCGTGTGGATCCGCCCCGGGGAGGCCGCGGCCGGGTACGACAGGGGCGAGCTGCTGATGATGCCGCCCACCATCGCCACGCTGCGCCAGCTCCTGCCGTACGACACCGCGGCCGGGGCGCTCGCGGCGGCGCCGGCGCGGGACATGACCCCGGTGCTGGCCAGGGCCCGCCTGGTGGACGGCGAGATCGTCCTGTCCTGGCCCGGGCACGACGAGTTCACCAAGCACGTGCCCACGACTGGGGCCGCCGTCGACGGGGCACCTGGGACGGGACGCGGGACGACGGCGCCGAGCAACGCGGGAGGCCTCGCATGACGGACGCGGCAGCGCTGCCCGGTCAGCCGCGGGGCGGTGTCCTCACCGGCCCGGCGACCGAACGGGCCGTCAACGTGCTCGCGCCCAACGCGTCCGCGATGACCCTGGACGGCACCAACACCTGGATCGTCGCCGAGCCCGACTCCGACCTGGCCGTGGTGATCGACCCCGGGCCCCTGGACGACGGTCACCTCGGCGCCGTCGTCGACACGGCCGAGAAGGCCGGCAAGCGCATCGCCCTGACCCTGCTCACCCACGGCCACCCCGACCACGCCGAGGGCGCCGCCCGGTTCGCCGAACTGACCCGCACGCGCGTGCGTGCCCTCGATCCGGCGCTGCGGCTCGGGGACGAGGGACTGGCCGCCGGCGACGTGATCGCGGTCGGCGGCCTGGAGCTGAGGGTGGTACCGACCCCGGGGCACACCGCGGACTCCCTGTGCTTCCATCTCCCGGCCGACCGGGCGGTGCTGACCGGGGACACCGTCCTCGGGCGCGGCACGACCGTCGTGGCCCACCCGGACGGCCGCCTGGGCGACTACCTGGACTCCCTGCGCCGCCTGCGCTCCCTGACCGTGGACGACGGCGTGCACACGGTCCTGCCGGGCCACGGGCCGGTCCTGGAGGACGCCCAGGGAGCCGTCGAGTTCTACCTCGCCCACCGCGCCCACCGCCTCGCCCAGGTCGAGACCGCGGTCGAGGACGGCTACCGCACCGCGGCCCAGGTGGTCGCGCGCGTCTACGCCGACGTGGACCGCTCCCTGTGGCCGGCCGCGGAGCTGTCGGTGCGGGCCCAGATGGACTACCTGAGCGAGCACGGGCTCATATAGCGGGCCCATGGCAGGCCCGTGCGGCGGGCTCAAGGGCTCCAGGGGCCCGGGGGCGGTTCAGAGGTCCTCGGGGCGGGGCGCCTTCACGCCGTGCACGCGCGCGTACTCCGCGGCGAGCCAGGGCCCGAGGTCATCCACGTACGACCGCAGCACGTCCGGGTCGCCGACGGGCTCGTAGCCGTACTCGGCCGCCCGGCGCATCTGCGCGGCCCGCCCGGGATGGTGGGCGCCGAACGCCCCGGCCATCTCGCGCAGGTCGCTGGTCCAGCCGTGCCAGCGGGGCATGACGAGGGTGAAACCGGTGCGCACGAGGTGCCGGGACATGAAGCGGACGAGCGGCCGCAGGGCCTCCTCGGTGCCGGCTGTCTGCCGGATCCGCTCGCGCCAGCGCGGCAGCAGCCGGGCGAGGTCGCCGTTGGTCTCCCGGGCCAGCAGGGAGTCGGGTCGGTACCGGGGCAGGTGCTCGGCCAGGTCCGGCCCGAGCAGCGGGGTGCACAGGCAGGCGACGAACCAGCCCATGTCGTACCGCTCCAGGTCGCTCAGCAGCCGGTCCCGGCCGTAGAGCAGCGTGCCGACGCCGTCGATCTGCGGGAACTCCTCGTCGAACGCCTCGCCGAAGGACCGGACGGCTTCCCGGTCGGCGTCCGAGGGCTCCTCGCGCAGCGCGAGCAGCAGATCGAAGTCGCTGCGCCCCACGCGCGCGGTGCCGCGCGGGATCGACCCGTAGAGGTACGCGCTGTGCAGCCGGGTCCCGAGAAGCTCCGGCAACCGTTCGCGCGCGGCGGCCACCACGGGACGGAACTCGTCCGTCACGCGCGTGAGGGAGCCCTCGCGGACGAGGTATCCCTCGGCGTCGAGTCCTGGACGGCGCACGCTTTCGGTCATGCGGCCACTGTGCCGCGCGCGAGGCGTCCGCGCCGCTGAATTATGGCCGCGGCGCCCGACGGCGACGGCGGGCCGCCAGGGCGGTCAGCGGGACCGCTTGGCCAGGCGCTCCACGTCCAGCAGGATCACGGCCCGCGCCTCCAGGCGGAGCCAGCCGCGCTGGGCGAAGTCCGCGAGCGCCTTGTTCACGGTCTCGCGCGAGGCGCCGACGAGCTGGGCCAGCTCCTCCTGCGTGAGGTCGTGGACGACGTGGATGCCCTCCTCGGACTGCACGCCGAAGCGGCGGGAGAGGTCCAGCAGGGCGCGCGCGACACGGCCGGGGACGTCGGAGAAGACCAGGTCGGACATGGCGTCGTTGGTCTTGCGCAGGCGCCGGGCGACGGCGCGCAGCAGGGCGCCGGCCACCTCGGGGCGCACGTTCAGCCAGGGCTGGAGGTCGCCGTGACCGAGGGCGAGCAGCTTGACCTCGGTCAGCGCGGTCGCCGTGGCGGTGCGCGGGCCCGGATCGAACAGCGACAGCTCGCCGATCAGCTCGCTGGGGCCGACGACGGCGAGCATGTTCTCGCGGCCGTCGGGGGAGGTGCGGTGCAGCTTGACCTTGCCCTCGGTGACGACGTACAGCCGGTCGCCGGGGTCGCCCTCGTGGAACAGCGAGTCACCGCGCGCGAGGGTCACCTCACTCATGGAGGCGCGGAGCTCCGCGGCCTGCTCGTCGTCGAGCGCCGCGAAAAGCGGGTTGCGCCGCAGAACGTCGTCCACGAGTTCTCTCCCTTGTCGACCTGCTCAGGGGTTCATGATCCCCCGTGTACCAGGGGACCGTGTTCCCCGTTTTGCCGGGCGGTCCAAACAGTGTGATCTGTCACAAGGATGCCGCACAGATGTCCCGGGGTACGCGGCAGGGGTCCGATCGGGGGCCGATCCCCCGGGTCCGGGGCGGATGTCGGTGCCGGGCTTTAGGCTGGCCGGGTGTCCAAAACGCCGGTGAGAGCACAGGGCAAGGGGGCTGCACGGGTGGTTGTACGTCGTGATTCCGCTGTGGGCGAACAGAGCTCCGGCGGTAGTAGTAAAAGCCGCAAAACGGCTAAAAAGGCCATGCCGGCCGGGAAGGCGGTGGCGGACGCCGAGACCGCGCCGGTGAAGAAGGCAGCGCCCGCCAGAAAGGCCGTGCCCGCCAAGAAGGCCGCCGCGAAGCCCCCGGCCGGGGAGTCCCGCACCGCACTCGTCCGCCGCGCCCGGCGCATCAACCGCGAACTCGCCGAGGTCTACCCCTACGCCCACCCGGAGCTGGACTTCGAGAACCCCTTCCAGCTGCTGGTCGCCACCGTCCTGTCGGCCCAGACCACCGACCTGCGGGTCAACCAGACCACCCCGGCGCTCTTCGCCAAGTACCCCACCCCCGAGGACCTCGCGGCGGCCGACCCGGAGCAGGTCGAGGAGATCCTGCGCCCCTGCGGCTTCTTCCGGGCCAAGACCAGGTCGGTCATAGGGCTCTCCAAGGCCCTCGCCGAGGACTTCGGCGGCGAGGTGCCGGGACGTCTCGAGGACCTGGTCAAGCTGCCCGGCGTCGGCCGCAAGACCGCCTTCGTCGTGCTGGGCAACGCCTTCGGACGGCCCGGCATCACCGTCGACACGCACTTCCAGCGGCTGGTCCGGCGCTGGCGGTGGACCGCCGAGACCGACCCCGACAAGATCGAGGCGGCCGTCGGCGCGCTGTTCCCCAAGAGCGAGTGGACCGACCTGTCCCACCACGTCATCTGGCACGGCCGCCGCATCTGCCACGCCCGCAAGCCCGCCTGCGGCGCCTGCCCCATCGCTCCGCTCTGCCCGGCCTACGGCGAGGGCGAGACCGACCCGGAGAAGGCGCGAAAGCTCCTGAAGTACGAGAAGGGCGGCTTCCCGGGCCAGCGCCTGAAGCCACCGCAGGCCTACCTCGACGCCGGCGGCAGGCCCGCGCCGCCGCTGGGGGCCGGATGACGGAACGATCTCGGTGCCCTCGGGCGTTGGACACGGCAGGACGGGGGTGGCGATGACGTACACGCACGACACGCACAGGGGGCCGGTGACGCTGAGCAAGGAGGGCCTGCCCGACTGGCTGGACCCGGTGGTGCGGGCGGCCGAGACGGTCCAGCCGCTCCAGCTCAGCCGCTTCCTGCCGCCGGAGAACGGCTCGGGACGGCAGTCCGCGGTGCTGATCCTGTTCGGCGAGGGCGCGCGCGGGCCCGAGCTGCTGCTCATGGAGCGGGCCGTCTCCCTGCGCTCGCACGCCGGCCAGCCCTCCTTCCCGGGCGGCGCACTCGACCCCGAGGACGGCGATCCGGAGGGCGACGGGCCGCTCAGGGCGGCGTTGCGCGAGGCCGAGGAGGAGACCGGCCTCGATCCGTCCGGCGTGCAGCTCTTCGGCGTGCTGCCCGCGCTCTACATCCCGGTCAGCGAATTCGTCGTCACGCCCGTGCTCGGCTGGTGGCGCGAGCCCAGCCCGGTCGGCGTCGTCGACCCCAACGAGACGGCCCGCGTCTTCACCGTCTCCGTGGCGGATCTCACGGACCCCGCCAACCGGGCCACCGCCGTCCACCCGAGCGGCCACCGGGGCCCGGCATTCCTGGTCGAATCCGCCCTCGTCTGGGGCTTCACCGCCGGCGTGATCGACCGTCTGCTGCACTACTCGGGCTGGGAGCGCCCCTGGGACCGGGACAACCAGGTCCCGCTCGACTGGCGGTCATGACAGGGTGACCCCGTGCTGTGTTCGCCCGAGGGCAGTGGCGGCGGCTGCGCCGCGGGCCCTCGGACCCCCGGCCGAGGCTGCTGGGACCGGAGTGGAGTAGGCGAGGCCTGAAGCAGTGAACGTGCTGGACATCCTGTTGCTGGCCGCGGCCGTGTGGTTCGCGGTCGTGGGCTACCGCCAGGGCTTCGTCGTCGGCATCCTGTCGGTGATCGGGTTCCTCGGCGGCGGTCTCGTCGCCGTGTACACGCTGCCCGTCATCTGGGACGCCGTCTCCGGTGAGGCCGAGGTGAGCACCACCGCCGCCGTCGTCGCCGTGGTCGTCGTCATCGTCTGCGCCTCCGTCGGCCAGGCCCTGACCACCCACCTCGGCAACAAGCTGCGCCGCTACATCACCTGGTCCCCGGCCCGCGCCCTGGACGCCACCGGCGGCGCCCTCGTCAACGTCGTCGCCATGCTGCTCGTCGCCTGGCTGATCGGCTCCGCCCTGGCCCAGACCACCCTGCCGACGCTCGGCAAGGAGGTCCGCAGCTCCAAGGTGCTGCTCGGCGTCTCCCAGGCGCTGCCCGCCCAGGCCGACACCTGGTTCCAGGACTTCACCTCGGTCCTCGCCCAGAACGGCTTCCCGCAGGTCTTCAGCCCCTTCTCCAACGAGCAGATCAAGGACGTGGAGCCGCCCGACCCGGCCCTGGCGAGGAGCGCGGTCGCCACCCGCGCCCAGCGGTCCATCGTCAAGGTCACCGGCACCGCGCAGAGCTGCGGCAAGGTCCTGGAGGGCAGCGGCTTCGTCTTCGCCAATCGGCGTGTCATGACCAACGCGCACGTGGTCGGGGGCGTCGACGAGCCCACCGTGCAGATAGGCGGGGTGGGCCGCAGGTACGACGCCACGGTCGTCCTGTACGACTGGAAGCGCGACATCGCCGTGCTCGACGTGCCCGACCTGAAGGCGAACGCCCTGAAGTTCGACACCCGGGACGCCTCCGGCGGCGACGGCGCGATCGTCGCGGGCTTCCCGGAGAACGGCTCCTACGACGTGCGGGCCGCCCGGGTGCGCGGGCGCATCACCGCGAACGGCCCGGACATCTACCACCGCGGCACGGTCGGCCGGGACGTCTACTCCCTGTACGCGACCGTCCGCCAGGGCAACTCCGGCGGCCCGCTGCTCACGCCCGACGGCAAGGTGTACGGCGTGGTGTTCGCCAAGTCCCTGGACGACGCCGACACCGGCTACGCCCTCACGGCGGACGAGATCCAGCAGGACATCACCCGGGGCCGCACGGCGAACCAGCAGGTGGGGACCGACAGCTGCGCCCTGTGACCCCGGCGGGGCGGCCGGGCCGCGGTGACTGCCGGGAGGCGGATCAGCCGCGCGGGTGACGCAGGCGCACGGAGACCCAGCGCGCACGGCGGCGCAGGATACGCGGAATTCCTACCCTGAGGTCCGCCTCCGCGAGCTGCGGAGTGCCTCGCTGCGGGGAGCTCAGCCCGGAGGCCGAGCGGCGGTTGCGGGGTGCGTCACTGTAGTCGTGCGTCCAGCCCATACCCCCACATCTGCCCCGCCCGAAGGTCGATAACCGCCTCCGCGCCCCCCAATTGGCCTATGCGGCAGGCATGTGGCCGTTCGAGGAACAGGTGTTCTGTGCCGGGTACCCCACGGGCCCGTTCCCTCACCTGTCCGGCTCGGGATCCTTCAGCCAGTTGACCAGTTCCGCGGAGAAGGCCGCCGGGTCCTCCTCGTGCGGGAAGTGCCCGAGTCCGTCGAACAGGCGCCAGCGGTAAGGGGCTTCGACGTACTCGCCCGAGCCGGCCGCGCTGCGCGTCCGGGCCACCGGGTCCAGCGAGCCGTGCAGATGCAGCGTCGGCACGCGCACCGGCCGCTTCATCCTGCGGTTGAACTGGATGCCGTCCGGGCGGAGCAGCGAGCGCACCAGCCAGCGGTACGGCTCGATGGAGCAGTGCGCGGTCGACGGGATGCACATGGCCCGCTGGTACGTCTCCACGGCCTCGTCCTCCAGCGGCCGCGGCCCGGACCACTCACGGATCAGCCGGCCCACCAGCGCGCCGCCGTCGGCGGTCAGTTGACGCTCCGGGATCCAGGGCCGCTGGAACCCCCAGATGTAGGAGCCGGCCGCCGTCTGCCGGGCGTCCCGGAGCATCGCGGCCCGCCAGCGCCGGGGGTGCGGCATCGAGACGACCGCGAGCCGCCGCACCAGCTTGGGCCGCATCGCCGCCGCCGTCCACGCCAGGTAACCGCCCAGGTCGTGGCCGACCAGCGCGGCGTCCGGCTCGCCGAGGGAGCGGATCACCCCGGTGACGTCCAGGGCCAGGTTGGCGGGGTCGTAGCCGCGCGGGGTGCGGTCGCTGCCGCCGACGCCCCGCAGGTCCATCGCCACGGCCCGGTAGCCCGCGTCGGCGAGCGCGGTCAGCTGGTGGCGCCAGGTCCACCAGAACTGGGGGAAACCGTGCAGCAGCAGGACCAGGGGGCCGTCGCCGACCTCGGCGATGTGGAAGCGCGCGCCGTTGGCCGCGACGTCCCGGTGTGTCACCTTCTCCCCGGAGGGAAGGCCGATCCGTACGGCCGCTGCCGCGGCGGGTTCCGTCATGAGGACGAGCGTGCCACAGCTTCGATGGCGTGGGGCGCACGGTCCTGCGGCAGCTCGTGGCGCGGGTGCGGCTTGGCGTTCTGCAGCACGCTCGCCGACTCCTTCACGGACGCGGCGACCTTCTGCGGTCCCTGGCCCTTCTTGGCCTTCTTGGCGAACATCACGCCGATGAGCGCGAGCAGGCCGGCGACCAGCACGTTGGCCGCGAAGGACAGCAGGAAGCAGACCGCGAGGTTCCAGCCGCTCCAGGTCCTGATGCCGTACGCCAGCGCGAAGTTGAGCATCGGAAGGGAGAACAGGAGCAGCATGCCGGCCGCGCTGAACGCGCCGCCGCTGGTCGCGCCCCGCTTGACGTCCTGCTTCAGCTGGGCCTTGGCCAGCGCGATCTCGTCGTGCACCAGCGCCGACAGATCGGTCGTCGCCGAGGCGAACAGCTGGCCGATGCTGCGTTCGGCGCCGACCGGGGTGCCGTCGGGTGCGCTCATCGCGTTCTCCCTATGAAGTCTTGCGTGCCGTGTGGAGTCTTGGGTGCCGTCTTGATTTGTACCGTCTCGTCAGATCATGCCGGACGGTCGTCCTCATCGCCTGCCCCGCCCGGTACTTCCTGAAGCCCGTCGCGCGCCGCGGCGGCCTTCTCGGCGGCGACGCGGCGGTGGTCGGCGGCCTTGCGCTCCAGGATCTCCGCCATCCGCAGGTGGTAGGCCGGATCGTCCTGCTCGTAGACGTCCGGGATGCCGTCCTGGTCCTCGTCGCGTTCCTCGTCCTCCCAGAGCCTGCGGTACCTGGCGTTGCGTATCTTCAGCAGCACCGTGGCGCACACGGCAGCGATCAGCGACCCGCAGAGGACGGCCGCCTTCACCTCGTCGGTGAGAGCCGTGTCGCCCTCGAAGGCCAGCTCGCCGATGAGGAGCGAGACGGTGAAGCCGATCCCGGCGAGCGAGGACACCGCGAAGACGTCGGCCCAGGCGAGGTCCTGACTGAGCGAGGCCCGGGTGAAGCGGACGGTCAGCCAGGTGCCGCCGAAGATGCCGAGCGCCTTGCCCACGACCAGCCCGAGCACCACGCCGAGCGTCTCGGGCCTGGTGAACACGTCCCCGAGCGCCCTGCCGGACACCGACACCCCGGCGCTGAACAACGCGAACAGGGGTACCGCCAGCCCGGCCGACAGCGGCCGCACCAGGTGCTCGACGCGTTCGCCCGGCGAGCACTCCTCGCCCTCGCGGCGGGTGCAGCGCAGCATCAGGCCCATCGCCACGCCGGCGATGGTGGCGTGCACGCCGCTGTTGTACATCAGCGCCCAGACGACGACCGCCAGCGGCACGTACACGTACCAGCCGCGCACCCCCGCGCGCAGCAGCAGCCAGAAGACCACCAGCCCGGCGACGGCTCCGCCGAGGGCGGCGAAGTCGATCCGGTCGGTGAAGAAGACGGCGATGATCAGGATCGCGAAGAGGTCGTCGACGACGGCGAGGGTCAGCAGGAAGGCGCGCAGCGCGCTGGGCAGAGCGGTGCCGATGACCGCGAGGACGGCCAGTGCGAAGGCGATGTCGGTGGCGGTGGGCACGGCCCAGCCGTCGGTGGAGCCGTGCCCGGTCAGATTGGTCACCGTGTAGACGACGGCGGGTACGGCCATTCCGCACAGCGCGGCCGCCACGGGCAGCACCGCCGCCCTGGGATCGCGGAGGTCACCGGCGACCAGCTCCCGCTTGAGCTCGATGCCGGCGACGAAGAAGAACACGGCGAGCAGGCCGTCGGCGGCCCAGTGCGCCACGGACAGGTTCAGGCCGAGAACGGCGGGACCGAAGTGGAAGTCGCTCACGGCCTCGTAGCCGCTGTGCAGCGCCGGGATGTTCGCCCAGATCAGGGCGGTGACGGCGGCGGCGAGGAGGAGGATGCCGCCCACGGTCTCGGTGCGCAGCGCGTCCGCGACGACGTTCCGCTCGGGCAGGGACAGACGTTCCAGGACCCTGCGGGCGGTGCGTGCGGTGGGGGACGCGGTGTCACGGGGGGCGGGCACGGTGGAGACCTCCGGGTGTGGCGGGCAGGGCTGAGCACATGCCGACCAGACTTCCCGGCGCACCTTGAGGCTCTTTCGTTTCGAGCGCTGTTCAGGTTACCCAAGGTGCTCGCGGGACGCATCCGGCGATCCGAACATCAGACGCAAAAGGGGCGCCCGGCGTGCTCCTGCCGTCCGGGTGCCCCTTTCCGCCGCTCCCGCGGGTCCGGCGGGCGGCGTGGCCGCCGCCCGCGCCCCGTCCTAGTCCTCGCTCGGCGTCGCCGGGAGCTTCGCCTGGATGAGGTCCATGACCGCGGAGTCGGTCAGCGTGGTGACGTCACCGAGCTGACGGTTCTCGGCGACGTCCCGCAGCAGGCGGCGCATGATCTTGCCGGAACGTGTCTTCGGCAGCTCCGCCACCGGCAGGATCCGCTTCGGCTTGGCGATCGGGCCGAGGGTGGCGCCGACGTGGTCGCGCAGCGCGCCGATCAGCTTGTCGTCCTCGGACGCCGAGCCGCGCAGGATGACGAAGGCGACGATGGCCTGGCCGGTGGTCTCGTCGGCGGCTCCGACGACCGCCGCCTCGGCGACCGACGGGTGCGACACGAGCGCCGACTCCACCTCTGTGGTGGAGATGTTGTGGCCGGACACCAGCATCACGTCGTCCACCCGGCCCAGCAGCCAGATGTCGCCGTCGTCGTCCTTCTTGGCGCCGTCACCGGCGAAGTACTTGCCCTCGAAACGCGACCAGTAGGTGTCGATGAACCGCTGGTCGTCGCCCCAGATGGTGCGCAGCATCGACGGCCACGGCTCGGTGAGCACGAGGTAACCGCCGCCTCCGTCGGGCACCTCGTTCGCCTCGTCGTCCACGACGGTGGCGCTGATGCCGGGCAGCGCGCGCTGCGCCGAGCCGGGCTTCGCCTCGGTGACGCCGGGCAGCGGCGAGATCATCATCGCGCCGGTCTCCGTCTGCCACCAGGTGTCCACCACCGGGGTGGCGTCGGCGCCGATGTGCTTGCGGTACCAGATCCACGCCTCGGGGTTGATCGGCTCGCCCACGGAGCCGAGGACCCGCAGGGACGACAGGTCGAACCGCTCGGGGATCTCGTCGCCCCACTTCATGAACGTACGGATCGCGGTCGGCGCGGTGTAGAGGATCGTGACCCGGTACTTCTCCACGATCTCCCAGAAGCGTCCCTGGTGCGGGGTGTCCGGGGTGCCCTCGTACATGACCTGCGTCGCGCCGTTGGCCAGCGGCCCGTACACGATGTACGAGTGCCCGGTGACCCAGCCGACGTCCGCCGTGCACCAGTAGACGTCCGTCTCCGGCTTGAGGTCGAACACCGCCCAGTGCGTGTAGGCGGTCTGGGTCAGGTAGCCGCCGGAGGTGTGCAGGATGCCCTTCGGCTTACCCGTGGTGCCCGAGGTGTAGAGGATGAACAGCGGGTGCTCCGCGTCGAACGCCTCCGGGGTGTGCTCGGCGGACTGCCGCTCCACCAGCTCGTGCCACCAGACGTCCCGCTCGCCGTCCCAGGCGACCTCCTGCCCGGTGCGGCGCACCACGAGCACGTGCTCGACGTTGTCGACCTTGGTGATCGCCTCGTCCACGGCCGGCTTGAGCGCGGAGGGCTTGCCGCGCCGGTAGCCGCCGTCGGAGGTGATGACGACCTTGGCGTCGGCGTCCTGGATACGGGTGGCGAGCGCGTCCGCCGAGAAGCCGCCGAACACCACCGAGTGCGCCGCGCCGATCCGGGCCGAGGCCAGCATCGCGATCGCGGTCTCGGGGATCATCGGCATGTAGATGGCGACCCGGTCGCCCTTGCGGACCCCGAGCTCCAGCAGCGCGTTGGCCGCCTTGGAGACCTCGTCCTTCAGCTCCGCGTAGGTGATCGACCGGCTGTCGCCGGGCTCGCCCTCGAAGTGGATGGCGACCCGGTCCCCGTGCCCGGCCTCGACATGCCGGTCCACGCAGTTGTACGCGACGTTCAGCTCGCCGTCCTTGAACCACTTGGCGAACGGCGGGTTCGACCAGTCCAGCGTCTCGGACGGTTCCTTGGCCCAGGTCAGCCGGCGGGCCTGCTCGGCCCAGAAGCCGAGCCTGTCAGCCTTGGCCTGTTCGTACGCCTCTGCCCTGACGTTGGCGTTCGCGGCCAGGTCAGCGGGCGGCGCGAAGCGTCGCTCCTCCTTCAAGAGGTTGGCCAGGCTTTCGTTGCTCACGACATCTCCCTTTCCCAGGGTGTCCGTTGTGTCCCAGGCCACAGCTCATCAGACGCGGGGGTCCGATGACAAGGGTCGACGGCAAAATTGGT
Source organism: Streptomyces sp. 1-11 (assembly GCF_007176755.1). Lineage (GTDB taxonomy): Bacteria > Actinomycetota > Actinomycetes > Streptomycetales > Streptomycetaceae > Streptomyces. The sequence goes on along the minus strand of NZ_BJTV01000003.1, from coordinate 117,997 downwards.
TTAGACCTGTCGACCGGCTCGGCACTCAGACCGGACTCCGCAGCTCCGGGGCCGTACCCGTCTTCTGTTCCGCCTCCTTTCCCGCGGCTCCCGCCACATACTCGAAAACCGCGCCGCCGTCCCCGCCCGCGTCGAGCAGATAGGCCTGCGCCTCGCCCACGTGGAAGTACATCCCGTGCAGTTCCAGCGCGCCGGCCGCCAAGGCGCGCGCGACCGTCTCGTTGGCCCGCAGGTGGTCGAGCTGCTGGACCACGTTGGTCAGGCAGAGCCGCTCCACCGCATCGGCGGGCGGACGCCCGGCCAGCCGGGGCCGGACGCGGTGGTCGCCGGCCATCCGGGCGAGGCTCGGCCGCCCGTGCCCGAGCCAGCGCTCCAGCGGGGTCCCCGCGCCCCCGGGCTCGGCGGCCAGCAGCGCCTGCATGGCCCCGCACCCGGAGTGCCCGCACACCGTGATCGACCGCACCCCGAGCACGTCCACCGCGTACTCGACGGCGGCGGCCACCGAGTGGTCGCCGTGCTCCTCGTCCGGCGGCGGCACCAGGTTGCCGATGTTGCGGACGACGAACAGGTCACCGGGACCGCTCGACGTGATCATCGAGGTGACCAGCCGGGAGTCCGCGCAGGTGAGGAAGAGCTGCGAGGGCCGTTGTCCCTCCCGCGCGAGTCGCGCCAGCTCCTCGCGGACCAGTGGGGCGGTGTTGCGCTGGAACGAGCTGATGCCACGGGCGAGGTCATGGGTGACCGGGGTGGCGGGGGCCTGCGCGAAGCAGGCCTGGTGGTTGCGCCAGGGCGTCCAGGGTCTGCACCGGCACTCCGCGGACGGGCCCGGATCCGACGGCCGGACTCTTCCGCGCCGGCCGGTCAGCTCGGCGGTCCCGCCCCGCGCGGTGTGGGTGTTCTGCCAGTCCTGCAGTGACTCGTACGCCGCGTGGTCCATGAACGAACCGTCCAACTCCACGACGGCATGCGTGCCTTGGGGCACGAGATGCAGGGCTCTGCTGAGCCGGGGCACGGCGAGGAACGTCAGCTGGCCGCGCACGTGTACGTGATGGACTCCTTCCTTCTCCGTGTGCGAGATGCGGGTGTGGGCGAGGCGGTGCAGGGCGAGGGCGACCGCCACGGCGATCCCGAGGACAACGCCCTCCAGAACTCCGAAGATCACCACGCCGAGGGTGGTGGCGGCGTACACCAGCACTTCACGGTGGCGGGTCACCGTGCGGATGTGGTGCAGGGACACCATCTGGATGCCGACGGCCATCACCAGGGCGGCGAGCGAGGCGAGCGGGATCCACTCCAGGAGCGGGACCATCAGCAGCGCGGCGATCACTACGAGAACGCCGTGCAGCATCGTGGAGTTCCGGCTCACCGCACCCGAGTTCACGTTCGCGGTACTGCGTACGGCCACCCCCGCCACCGGGAGTCCGCCGAGCGCTCCGGAGACGATGTTGGCGGCGCCCTGGCCGAGCAGCTCGCGGTCGAGGTCCGAGCGTCCGACATCGGGCGGGGGCCCGGGCCGGGCGGCGACCAGCTTGTCCACGGCGACCGCGCCGAGCAGTGACTGCACACTGCACACCAGGGTCGTGGTGAGCACGGCGGCGGCGATCCCGAGCCCCGGGCCCTCGGGAAATCCGGCCAGCGCGTGGCTGCTCCAGGACGGAAGGTCGACCCGGGGCAGGGCCAGCCCGGTCAGCGCGGCGGTGACGGTGGCCCCGGTGACGGCCACCAGGGCGGCCGGGACCCGGCGCAGCAGCCGGCCGGCCCGGCCGGGGACGCGCGGCCAGGTCAGCAGCAGGGTCAGGGTCAGCGCGCTCATCGACAGGGCGGCCGGGTCCAGGTCCGCCAGCTGGGCGGGCAGAGCGCGCAGATTGGCGAGGACGGAACTGTCCGGGCTGCCGCCGAGGACGATGTGCAACTGGGCGACGGCGATGGTGACGCCGATGCCGGCGAGCATGCCGTGCACCACGGCGGGGCTGACGGCGAGCGCGCCGCGGGCCACCCGCAGGCAGCCCAGGCCCAGTTGGGCGAGTCCGGCGAGGACGGTGATGGCGCAGGTGGTCCGCCAGCCGTAGCGGTGGATGAGGTCGGCGGTGACCACGGTGAGTCCGGCGGCGGGTCCGCTGACCTGCAGCGGACAGCCGCCGAGCCGGCCGGCGACCAGTCCGCCCACCGCGGCGGCGACCAGGCCGGCCTGGAGCGGGGCGCCGGTCGCCAGGGCGATGCCGAGGGACAGGGGCAGTGCGATCAGGAAGACCGCGATGGATGCGGACAGGTCGGCGCCCTGAACGAGGCGGCGACGCGGGGTTTGTGGCGGGCTGTGCGGCGGGTGGGAGTGGTGGGTGGGCGCGGGTGCGCAGGCTGACATGGTCCCGTCTCCTCCGGGTGGCGCGGTCGCGTACTGGGGGGTTCCCCGTCATGGCGGGGGCTCGGTCGCGGCCGTGGGGTCACGGCGTGCAGTGGCGGGAAGAGATCAACGCTTCGTAAATGAACCGTAATCCAGAGTAAAGGTCATGCATAGCTTTTAGCGGCAAATGGGGTAAAGAGTCACCTCTGCGGGCGAAGCGATCATTTCATCGGCTTGTCGTACTAATTCCTTCCCGGCCCCGTGCGACCTTGGCGGCGCTGTCGGCACAACCCGGCACATCACCTGAGAACGCCCTCATCAGCGTTGGCCTGAGAGAAGGAAGAAGGTGAGGCGGAAGATGGCCGCCACCCAGAGGATCGCCGTGGGCGTCATGGTCGCCGCGGCCTGTACCGCGTCGCTGGCCGGCTGCTCGTCCGGCGGCGACGGCCCGAAGGAAGGAGCGTCCGGCCCGCGGCAGGGGGCGCCGGCGCCCAACAGCGTGCTCCGTCTGATCGGCGACGGATCGACCGCCTACACCGGCGGGCAGCCCCACCTGCCCGTGCCCGAGCGGCTGAAGCCCGGTGAGAAACCTCCCCAGTTCGTGGTGTTCTCGTGGGACGGCGCGGGGGAGGACAGCCAGAAGCTGTTCTCCCACTTCCGCAAGGTCTCCAAGGAGAACAACGCGACGATGACGTACTTCCTCAGCGGCGTGTACCTGTTGCCGAAGGAGAAGCGGGAGCTCTACAGACCGCCCCAACACGCCCCGGGCAGCTCGGAGATCGGCTTCAACGACGCGCAGGGCATCGCCGACACCCTCCAGCAGGTGCGGCTGGCCTGGCTCGAGGGAAACGAGATCGGCACCCACTTCAACGGTCACTTCTGCGGCCCCGACGGCGGCGTCGGCGAGTGGTCGGTGAAGGAGTGGGAGAGCGAGATCGCCCAGGCCAAGCAGTTCGTGAAGAGCTGGCGGACCAACACCGGCATGAAGAAGGCCGCCCCCCTGCCCTTCGACTACGACAAAGAGCTGATCGGCGCCCGGACTCCCTGCCTCGAGGGCCAGAAGAACTTCAGGAAGGCGGCCCGCCAACTCGGCTTCCGCTACGACTCGAGCGGCGTCGACGACCAGGTGTGGCCCGAGAAGAAGGAAGGCCTGTGGGACCTGTCGATGCAGCTCGTCCCATTCCCGGGGCACACCTACGAGCAGCTGACCATGGACTACAACTTCATGGTCAACCAGTCCGGCTCGAAGACCCAGGGCGACCCCGACATGTACGGCTACTGGGGCGACCAGATGCGTGACGGCCTGCTCAAGGGCTTCTACCGGGCCTACGACGGCAACCGCGCACCGCTGATCATCGGCAACCACTTCGAGTCCTGGAACGGCGGCACCTACATGCGTGCCGTCGACGAGGTGGTGAAGGAGGTGTGCAACAAGCCGGAGGTGCGCTGTGTCTCCTTCCATCAGCTCGCGGACTGGCTGGACGCGCAGGACCCGCAGACGCTGGCCAAGCTGCGCACTCTGAAGGTGGGCGAGGCGCCCCGGCAGGGCTGGGCTTCCTTCCTGTCCGGGCGTCCGGCCCCGGCGCCCAAGGGCGTCCCCGGGGCGCCGGCGGTCAAGCAGTAGACGTCACACAGGGGTTGCCAGACCCTCACCGAGCACGAACCCGGGATCGACCTGCGCCGCCAGATCGGTCCCGGTGCGCTCGTTGCCCCAGGCCTCGGCGTTCCTGAGGTGGAAGTGGACCATCTGGCGCGTGTAGCGCTCCCAGTCGCGTGATGCGTACGTGGCGTCGGCGGCGGCCCGCAGTGTATGCAGGGAACGGACGTTGGCCTCCTCCAGGAGACCGAACCGGGGCGGGCGGCCCTTCTCCATGGCGCGCACCCAGTCCGAGTGCCCGACCGTCACCAGCAGGTCGTCGCCGACCTCCGTGCGGAGGAAGTCGATGTCGTCCTGCCCTTGAACCTTGTTGCCGACGACCTTCAGGGCCACGCCGAAGTCGCGCGCGTACTCCTTGTACTGGCGGTAGACGGAGACCCCCTTCCGGGTCGGCTCGGCGACGAGGAACGTCATGTCGAAGCGGGTGAACAGGCCGGAGGCGAAGGAGTCCGAACCAGCCGTCATGTCGACCACGACGTACTCGTCGGGGCCGTCGACGAGGTGGTTCAGGAACAGCTCCACCGCTCCCGTCTTGGAGTGGTAGCAGGCGACCCCCAGGTCCGCGTCGGTGAAGGGGCCGGTGACCATCAAACGGACGGCACCGCCGTCGAGTTCCACCGGACGCGCACAGGCGTCGTACACCGCGTTCGGCTCTCCCACCCGGACCAGCCGCGAGCCCTCGCCGGGCGGAGTCGTCTTGATCATCGTCGCGGCGGAGGCGATGCGCGGGTTGGCACCGCGCAGGTGGTCCTTGATCAGCGACAGCCGCTCGCCCATCGCGGGCAGCGCGGCCGCCTGGGCCTCGTCGAGCCCGAGTGCGGGACCGAGGTGCTGGTTGATGTCGGCGTCGATGGCGAGCACCGGGGCGCCGGCGGCCACGAGGTGGCGGACGAAGAGGGAGGAGAGCGTGGTCTTGCCGCTGCCGCCCTTCCCGACGAAAGCAATTTTCATGTTCACGAACAGTAGTCAATAGATAGCTGTACGTGTCAGGCGAAGTGAAGAAGACCACTCCTTCGTGGGGTGGGGCGGCGGGGTGCGTAGTGTCGTACTCATGAGTACGACAGGCGCGACCGCCGATCCGCTCGCGGCCCTGGGCTCGCTGCCCGGCGTGGCCGAGTCCGTGGAATCCGTGCGCAAGGCCGTGGACCGGGTCTACGGGCACCGGGTCATGCGGCGCCGCAGCAACGAGATCACCTCCGAGGCCGCCCTGCGCGGCGCCCGCGGCTCCGCGGCGCTGTCCGGCGCCGACTGGGCCCTGGAGGAGGTGCGCCGGCGTTCCGACTTCGGCGCCGACGCCGAGGCGATGGTCATGGGCGCGGCGCTGAGGCTCACGGCCGAGGCGGGGCAGCTGCTGTCCATCTGGCGGCAGTCGCCGCTTCGGGTGCTGGCCCGGCTGCACCTGGTGGCCGCCGCGACCCAGGGCGACGAGGTCGGCCGGCCGCGCCAGGCGGGCGAGCCGGTCGACGAGCCCCTGCTCGAGCTGCCGCTGCCGGACGCCCGGGAGGTGTCGGGCCGGCTGGAGGGACTGGCGGACCTGGTCATCGCGGGCACTTCGGCGCCGGCCCTGGTCACCGCGGCGGTGGTGCACGGCGAGCTGCTCGCGCTGCGCCCGTTCACCTCGCACAACGGGCTGGTCGCGCGCACCGCCGAGCGGATCGTCCTGATCGGCAGCGGTCTCGACCCCAAGGCGGTCTGCCCGCCCGAGGTGGGCCACGCCGAACTGGGCCGCGCCTCCTATCTGGCCGCCCTCGACGGGTACGCCTCCGGCACCCCCGAGGGCATGGCGGCGTGGATCGCCCACTGCGGCCGTGCGATCGAACTGGGAGCGCGCGAGTCCACCGCGGTGTGCGAGGCGCTGCAGCGCGGGGCCGCCTGAGCCGCGGACCGCGGACACATGCGAAAGGCCCCTCGAAGGGGCCCGGACAGGGTTGCGGCGGTACGAGGAACCCGTACCGCCGCTGGCACGCTCACCGGGTTACCAAGCGTCCTCGATATGTGCCCATCAGGTCGGGGACTTTGCCCGTCACCTGGTGCGGCTGGCCCGTAATCGACGGGTCGACGTCGCGTGGGTGCCCGGTGTTCGTGCGGGGTCCGTGGGGCCAGTGCGTAGTAGTAGGGGATCCTCACGGATGTCCTTGGTCTCGCGGGCCTGAAACCTTTGTACTGCACCCTCCGGGGCAAGCGGAACCCCTGCTTGCACATCTTTACTTTCGGCTGCAAAAGGCGCGAAACGGTCAGGAGGTCGTGCTCCGGCGCCGGCTCGCGTACCAGACGAGGCCCGCGGTCGCCGCCGCCGCTCCGACGGCCGCCGCCGCCACGAGGGCCGGGCGGGGCGGTACGGAGAATCCCGGCAGCCGCTGCTTGAGCCGCACCGGCCGGGCGAACTCCAGCACCGGCCACCCGCGGGCGACCGCCTCGCGGCGCAGTGCGCGGTCCGGGTTCACGGCGTGCGGGTGCCCGACCGCCTGGAGCATGGGCAGATCGGTCGCCGAGTCGCTGTAGGCGTAGCAGCGGTCCAGGTCGTACCCCTCGGACACGGCCAGCTCCCGGACGGCCTCGGCCTTGGTCGGGCCGTACGCGTAGTACTCCACTTCCCCGGTGAAGCAGCCGTCGTCGCCGACGACCATGCGCGTGGCCACCACCCGGTCGGCGCCCAGCAGTTCCCCGATCGGCTCGACCACCTCGGCGCCCGAGGTGGACACGATCACCACGTCGCGTCCGGCCGTGTGGTGCTCCTCGATGAGGGACGCGGCCTCGTCGTAGATGATCGGGTCGATCAGGTCGTGCAGGGTCTCGGCGACAATCTCCTTCACCTGCCGGACGTTCCAGCCCCGGCACATGCCGGACAGGTACTGGCGCATCCGCTCCATCTGGTCGTGGTCGAGACCGCCGGCCAGGAAGACGAACTGGGCGTACGCGGTCCGCAGCGCGGCCCTGCGGTTGATCAGGCCACCCTGGTAGAAGGACTTGCTGAAGGTGAGCGTGCTCGACTTCGCAATGACCGTCTTGTCCAGGTCAAAGAAGGCCGCTGCGCGGGGCAAGGAGTGGTTTTCCACGCCCCTGAGCATAGGCGCCCACCATTCGGCGTAAGGTGGGGCGTGTGGGTTTGCCTGAGAAGGCTCTCGGGTACACCATGGAAGTCACGGATCGTTCGCGACCGTGCTAACCCGGCCCGACTCCTCCCCCCCCGAGTCGGCCGTGGGGACGACCCCCGCTCTCCCCCCCGGCGGGGGTCGTCGCATGTCCGGACGGGTTTTCTTCTCTTTTCAACATGTCTCGCGGTCGGCCGTGCCCGGTGTCGACCGCACTTCGTCACGCCTCGGCGCGGTCACGGAACGTAGCCGTAAGGCTGCTCTGAGGAAGTTTCGCAGGGGTGTCGGAGAAGCCGGAACAGATGTCACCGGTATGGGTGACGGCGATATTCACAACCACTGAGCCGTCCACGGTTTTCGACCAAGATCCACACGATTTCCCGGATCGCTGCACCGTGATTCCCACGCGCTCCGACGGCCGTGAGTTCATGGCCGGTTCCGATTGCCGGAGTGCCTATGGCCGGTTTCTGTCGTCCCGCAAAGGACGCCCCTTGCCGGTCCTTCACATCTTCGGGAATCGCGGGGCCGCCGAGGCCGCGCGGAACACATGCGAAGGGGGAGCACATGACCGGAACCGTCGCCCACGATCCGCCGTCGGCCACCGGAGGCCGGCCGGGACGGCCGCTCATCGTCACCGAGGACGCGGACCTCCTGGACGATCTGCTGCGCCTGTGCGCGGCCGCGGGCGCCACACCCGAGGTGCATCACGGTGTACCCGATCACGGCGGTGGCTGGGAAGCGGCCCCGCTCGTCCTGGTCGGCGACGACGCGGCCCGCCGGGTGCGCGGAGCCACACGCCGGCGCGGGGTGGTCCTGGTCGGCCGTGACCAGGACGACTCCGGGGTGTGGAAGAGGGCCGTCCAGATCGGCGCCGACCACGTCCTGATGCTGCCCGACGGCGAGCAGTGGCTGGTCGACCGCATCGCCGACGTCGCCGAGGGCGTCGGCCGCCCGGCCCTGACCGTCGGCGTCGTCGGCGGCCGGGGCGGGGCCGGCGCGTCCACGCTGGCCTGCGCGCTGGCCGTCACCTCCGCACGCGAGGGGCTGCGCACCCTCCTCGTCGACGCCGATCCTCTGGGCGGCGGTCTCGACGTGCTACTCGGCGGCGAGAGCGCCGAGGGGCTGCGCTGGCCCGCCTTCGCCGCGTCCCGCGGCCGGGTCGGCGGCGGCGCGCTGGAGGAGTCGCTGCCCCGGCTGCACTCGCTGAGGGTGCTCAGCTGGGACCGCGGCGACTGCGTGGCCGTCCCGGCCCAGGCCGTCCGGGCGGTGCTCGCCGCCGCCCGCCGGCGCGGCGGCACGGTCGTGGTGGACCTCCCGCGCCGCCTGGACGACGGGGTCGCCGAAGCCCTCGCCCAGCTCGACCTCGCGCTCCTCGTCGTCCCGGCCGACCTGCGGGCGGTCGCGGCGGCCGGCCGGGTCGCCTCGGCGCTCGGCATGGTCGTGAGGGACCTGCGCGTGGCGGTGCGCGGGCCGTACGCGCCCGGTCTCGACGACCGTGAGATCGCCCGGCTGCTCGGGCTGCCCCTGGCCGGCGAGGTACCCGTGGAACCGGCCCTGCAGCGGGCGCACGGCACCGGGAAGCCGCCCGCCGTGACCGGCCGCGGCCCGCTGGCCCGCTTCTGCACCGCCTTCTGGGAGCAGGCGCTGGTCGAGGCGGGAGGCCCCCGATGACCCTGCCCGGGCTCGAACGGGCCGACGTCACGGCACTGCTGGACGGGGTCCGCCGCAGGCTGGCCGAGAGCGGCGCCGAACCGACCCCGGCGCGCGTCGCCCAGGCGCTGCGCGAACAGGGACGGGTCCTCGGTGACGCCGAGGTCCTGGGCGCGGCCGAGCAACTGCGGTCGGAACTCGTCGGGACCGGCCCGCTGGAGCCGCTGCTCGCCGATCCGAGCGTCACGGACGTCCTCGTGTCCGCCCCCGACCGGGTGTGGGTGGACCGCGGCGGCGGCCTGGAACTGACACCGGTGGCCTTCCCGGACGCGGCGGCCGTGCGGCGCCTCGCGCAGCGGCTGGCGGCCGTGGCCGGACGCCGGCTGGACGACGCGCGGCCGTGGGCCGACGCCCGGCTGCCCGACGGGACCAGGCTGCACGCGGTGCTGCCGCCGGTGGCGGTCGGCTGCACCTGCCTGTCCCTGCGCGTCGTGCGGCCCCGGGCCTTCACGCTCGGTGAACTGGTCGAGGCGGGCACCGTGCCGCCCGGCGGGGACCGGATGCTGCGGGCACTGCTCGCGGCCCGGCTGTCCTTCCTGGTCAGCGGAGGCACCGGTAGTGGCAAGACGACCCTTCTGAGTGCGCTGCTCGGCCTGGTCGAGCCCGGCGAACGGATCGTGCTCGCCGAGGACTCGGCGGAGCTGAGACCGGACCACCCACACGTCGTACGGCTGGAGACCCGGCCCGCGAACCAGGAGGGCGCCGGCCTCGTGACCTTGGAGGACCTTGTCCGTCAGGCGCTGCGGATGCGGCCCGACCGCCTGGTCATCGGCGAGGTGCGGGGTCCCGAGGTGGTGCACCTGCTGGCCGCGCTCAACACCGGCCACGAGGGCTGCGGGACCGTGCACGCCAACGCCGCCGCCGACGTGCCCGCCCGTCTGGAAGCGCTCGGTACGGCGGCGGGGCTCGACCGGGCGGCGCTGCACAGCCAGTTGGCGGCCGCGCTGTCGGTGGTGCTCCACCTGGTACGCGACCGGTCCGGGCGGCGCCGGATCGCCGAGGTGCACGTGCTGGAACGGGACGCCTCGGGGCTGGTGCGGACAGTGCCGGCACTGCGCTGGGGCGAGCGGGCCTTCACCCGGGAGCGCGGCTGGGAGCGGTTGCGGGAGTTGTTGAGCGGCGGGGGCGGGAGCGAGCGGGACGAGAGGAGCGAGGGAAATGAGCGGTGAGGCGTCGATGGGCGCGGCTGCGGCCTGTGTCGCAGCGGCGGCCTGGCTGCTGGGCGGACGGCAGCACGGGGTGCGGCGGGCGCGGCTGCTGCTGGCCGGCGGCGCGGGGGTGGCGACCGGCCCGCCCTCCTGGGAACGGGCCGCCGGGGAGTTGCGGCGGCTGCGGGGACGGCTGCGGCCCGAATGGTGGTCGCTGGCGGCGGGGCTGCTGCTCGCCCTGCTGGGCGCCTCGGTGATTCCGGTCGTCGCGGGGGCCGCCGGGGTGCCGGTCCTGCGCCGGGTGCGGCTGGCCCGGGAGGCGGGGCGGGCCGGGGAGCGGCGTGCGGACGCGGTGATCGGCCTGTGCGGGGTGCTGGCCGGGGAGGTGCGCGCCGGCAGGCAGCCCGGTGAGGCACTGCTGCGAGCCGCTCGGGACTCCGGCGGGCTCGGGGAGGCGCAGGCCGGCGTGGTCGCGGCCGCGCGGTTCGGCGGTGATGTGCCGGGCGCGCTGGCCGTCGCGGCCCGGCAACCGGGCGCCGACGGGCTGCTGGGGCTCGCCGCCTGCTGGCGGGTGGCCGTGGACCAGGGCGCCGGGCTCGCTGACGGCATCGACCGGCTGGACGGGGCCCTGCGTGCCGAGCGGGACCAACGGGCGGATCTGCGGGCCCAGTTGTCCGGGGCCCGGGCGACGGCGCTGCTGCTCGCCGTGCTGCCCGCATTGGGGCTGCTGCTCGGCTCGGCCATGGGCGCCCACCCGCTGCGGGTGCTGCTGCACAGCGGCGCCGGGCTGGGCTGCCTGGTGGCCGGGGCGCTGTTCGAGGGCGCCGGGGTGTGGTGGGCGGGGCGGATCGTGCGGGGAGCGGAGGCGGCATGAGCGCGGAACTCGTCCACAGGCTGGGGACGGCCGCGGCTGTTCTGCTCAGCGCGGGTTGGGCGGCCCGGTGGCTGATCATGGCCCGGCGCCGGCGGCGGGCACGGCGCCGGGTGGCCGGACTGCTCGACGTGGTGAAGACCGGGTCCGGCCCGCCCTTCCGGGCCGGCGACACGATGCGGCGGTGGCTGCCGGTCGCCGGGGCGATGTGCGGTGCCTGGGCGCTGGCCGGGGGCGCGGCCGGTGCGGTCGTGGCTCTCGCCGTCGGCGCGGGGTTGTGGCGGTGGCGGCTCCGGAGGGCCGGGGCGGCCCCGGCGGAGGACGTCGACACCGGGCTCGCGGCCCGCCAACTACCCCTTGCCGCCGACCTGCTGGCCGCCTGCATCGCGGCCGGCGCCGGTCCGGTGCTCGCCGCCCAAGCGGTGGGAGAGGCCCTCGCGGGGCCGGTAGGGGAGGCGCTGGAGCAGGGCGCGGCCGAGGTACGGCTCGGTGGCGAGCCGGTCGACGCCTGGCGCCGGCTGGCCGCGCTGCCCGCCGCCGGAGCGCTCGCCCGGCTGCTGGAACGGGCCGGCGATTCGGGTCTGCCCGCTGCGGGCCCCGTCGCCCGCCTCGCCTCGGACGCCCGCGCGGAGTGGGCAAGGGCAGCCACGGTCCGGGCGCGCAGAGCGGCCGTGATGGTCTCCGCGCCGGTGGGGCTGTGCTTCCTGCCCGCGTTCATCGCGATCGGTGTGCTGCCCGTGGTGATCGGGCTGGCGGGCGGTGTGGTGGGAGGGGGTGACGGCTGACGGCAGGGCGGAGGACGCGGTAGCCGGCGTGCCGGTGTCGCCGGTGGTGACGACGGACGCGGACGGACGACGTGATTTCGGAAAGCGACGAGAAGGCTGCAACGAGGGGAGTTCGAGGTGCGCGAGAAGGCTGGAAAGCTGTGGAAGTCGGTGCGGGAACGGTGGCGCGCGGACACGGGGATGGTGACCTCGGAGTACGCGATGGGGATCATCGCCGCGGTCGGCTTCGCGTTGCTGCTCTACGAGGTCGTCACCAGCGGCCAGGTCAAGGCGGAACTGCAGGCCATCGTGAAGCGGGCGCTCAGTGCGCGGATGTGACGGGGAGCCGGACAGCGGGTTCGTGACCGCGGAGTCGGCGGTGGTGCTGTCGGTGCTGGTGGCGTTCACCATGGCGCTGGTCTGGGGGCTGCTCGTGGTGGCCGCCCAGATCCAGTGCGTGGACGCCGCCCGCACCGGCGCCCGGTCCGCCGCCCGGCAGGACCCGGCCGACGCGGTGATGGAGGTGACCCGGCAGGCGGCGCCGGACGGAGCCCGGGTGACGGTCAGCCGTGAGGGCGACCAGGTCCGGGTGACGGTGGCGGCCAGACCACCGGTGTTGACCGGTCTTCCGTTCGAGGTCCGAGCGGAGGCTGTGGCAGCGGCCGAGGAGACCGTCGGCACGGGCGCCGTGACGGGCGCGATGGCTGAGACGAGCAGTGACGCAGGCAGCGGTGCCGGGGCTGGGGCGGGCAGCGGTGCAGGCAGCGGGACCGGCGCGGGCGCGGGCCATGGGGCGGGCACCGGCGATGGGATGGGCGCAGGCGCCGGTACCGGAACTCGTGTCGGTGCCGACGCCGGCACGGGCACCGACGCGAGTGCGGCGACCAGAGGCACAGGGGAGCCGAGATCATGATGCGCCGGCTATATGGCCCCCGGCACCAACCTCGGTGCCCGGACCGCGGGTCGGCCACCGTCTGGAGTGTCGGGGTGATCACCGTGCTGTGTGTGGTGTTCGGCGTCGTGCTCGCCCTCGGGCAGGCGGTGGTGGTCAGGCACCGGGCGGCCGGTGGCGCGGACCTGGCGGCGCTCGCCGCCGCGGACCACTGGGCCGAGGGCACGGCGGGCGCCTGCGCCCGGGCGGAACGGGTGGCGGCGGCCCAGGGGGTCCGGCTGGTTCGATGCGTGATCGCGGGTGAGACCTCGGACGTCACCGCGGCCTCGGGGCGAGGGCCGTTCGCGGCGGAGGTCAGATCCAGAGCCGGCCCGCCCGGCCCCCTTCCCCCCGCGGCGGGGCCGGCCACGGGCCCAGGCCACTTGGCTGATCATCGCCAGCTCCATCAGGAACATCGCCGGCTCCATCAGGAACATGGCCTCAGCCCTGCGGCTCCGGCTCCTCCCGCGGCTTCTCCTCGGCGGCCTCCCGAGCCTCCCTCAGCAGCACCGTGAGGAGCCGTACCGCCCCCCTCTTGTGTAGCGGGTCGTTGCCGTTGCCGCACTTGGGGGACTGGATGCAGGACGGGCAGCCCGCCTCGCACTCGCAGGAGGCGATGGCCTCCCGGGTCGCGGCGAGCCAGTCGCGGGCCGTGTGGAAGGCGCGCTCCGCGAAGCCGGCGCCCCCCGGATGGCCGTCGTAGACGAACACGGTCGGCAGGAGGGTGTCCGGATGCAGCGGGACCGACACCCCGCCGATGTCCCAGCGGTCGCAGGTGGCGAACAGGGGGAGCATGCCGATCGAGGCGTGTTCGGCGGCGTGCAGGGAGCCGCCGAGGATCTCCGGGGTGATCCGCGCCTCGTCCAGCTGGTCCTCGGTGACCGTCCACCACACCGCGCGGGTGCGCAGCGTACGAGGAGGGAGGTCGAGCTTCGTCTCACCGAGCACTTCACCCGTGATGAGCCGTCGGCGCAGGAAGGAGACCACCTGGTTGGTGACCTCGACGGAGCCGTAGCAGAGCCGGCCGGAGCCCCAGGGGATCTCGACGTCCGTCTCCAGGATGGAGATCGACGTGGTGTCCCGGGCGACCGTCGAGTACGGCGGGTCGGCCTGTTCGACCAGCGCGACCGAGTCCTCCAGATCGAGGGAGCGCACCAGATAGGTGCGGCCCTGGTGCAGGTGCACGGCGCCCTCGTGCACCGCGGAGTGCGCGGCGCCTTCGTCGACCGTGCCGAGCAGACGGCCCGTGCCCGCCTCCACGACCTGCACCGGCCGCCCGCCCGCGCCGCGGATGTCGGTCAGGTCGGCGGCCCGCTCCCGGCGCGTCCAGTGCCAGGCCCGGGTGCGGCGGCGCAGCAGCTTCGCGGCCTCCAGCTGCGGCAGCAGCCCGGCGCAGGCAGGCCCGAAGAGGTCGAGGTCCTCCTCGGTCAGCGGGATCTCCGCCGCGGCGGCGCACAGGTGCGGGGCGAGGACGTACGGGTTGTCGGGGTCGAGGACGGTCGATTCCACCGGCTGGTCGAACAGGGCCTCGGGATGATGGACGAGGAAGGTGTCCAGCGGGTCGTCCCGGGCCACCAGCACCGCCAGGGCCCCCTGTCCGGAGCGGCCCGCGCGGCCCGCCTGCTGCCACAGGGAGGCGCGCGTGCCGGGGTATCCGGCGATCAGGACCGCGTCCAGGCCCGAGACGTCCACGCCCAGCTCCAGGGCCGTCGTGGCGGCGAGTCCGAGCAGCTCGCCGGAGTGCAGGGCGCGTTCCAGGGCACGGCGCTCCTCGGGGAGGTAGCCGCCGCGGTAGGCCGCGACACGCCGGGCCAGGGAGCGGTCGATCTCGGCCAGCCGCTCCTGGGTGATCACCGAGATCAGCTCGGCGCCCCGCCGGGACCGCACGAAGGCGACCGAGCGCACGCCCTGCACGGTGAGATCGGTCAGCAGGTCGGCGGTCTCGGCGGTGGCGGTACGCCGAACGGGTGCTCCCTTCTCGCCGTGCAGTTCGGTGAGCGGGGGCTCCCACAGGGCGAAGACCAGCTCCCCGCGCGGGGATGCGTCGTCGGCGACCTCCACCACCGGCAGCCCGGTGAGCCGGCCGGCGGCCACGGCGGGCTCGGCCGCGGTCGCGGAGGCCAGCAGGAACACGGGTGAGGCTCCGTAGCGCGCGCACAGGCGGCGCAGCCGGCGCAGGACCTGGGCGACGTGCGAGCCGAACACGCCCCGGTAGGTGTGGCACTCGTCGATGACGACGTACTTGAGCGCCTTCAGGAAGGAGGACCAGCGGGGGTGGGAGGGCAGTATCCCGCGGTGCAGCATGTCGGGATTGGTCAGTACGTAGTTCCCGTACTGGCGGATCCACTCCCGTTCCTCGAACGGGGTGTCGCCGTCGTACACGGCTGGGCGCACGGCGCTGCCCAGAGGTTGTGAAAGTTCCTTCACCGCTCGGCACTGGTCCGCCGCGAGCGCCTTGGTGGGGGCCAGGTACAGGGCGGTGGCCCCGCGGCCGTTGGGCGCCTCCGAGCCGTCCAGGAGCGTCGACAGGACCGGCACGAGATACGCGAGGGACTTGCCCGAGGCGGTGCCGGTGGCGACGACCACCGAGTCCCCGTCCAGGGCGTGCTCGGCGGCCAGCGCCTGGTGGGCCCAGGGGTGCTCGATGCCGCACGCCTGCACCGCGGCGATCACCTCGGAGCGAATCCGGTCAGGCCAGACGGCATGCCGACCCGCACGCGGGGGCAAGTGCTCCGTATGAGTGATGCGCGAGGATCGGCTCGGCCCGGAGGCGAGCCGGTCCAGAACGGTGCCCGGAGACGGGCGGGACGCCGGGTCCGCCACGGGTCGATCGGATCGGTGATTCTTGGCCATCGGCACCGAGTGTGTCACCGGCGTGACGGACAATGGAGCCAAGGCGTCGTGCACGCCTGCCGGTAAGTGATTGAATGCCATCGCGGCTGGCGATGCGTCCCGAGGGCCGCAGGCCGGTGTCCTGAGGGGCGACCGCTCGATAGCAAGGTGCTGGAGGATCCGTGGACCTGTCCCTGTCGACCCGTACCGTCGGCGATCGTACGGTCGTCGAGGTCGGTGGCGAAATCGATGTATACACCGCGCCCAAGCTGCGCGAGCAGTTGGTCGAGCTGGTGAACGACGGCAATTTCCACCTCGTCGTCGACATGGAGGGCGTGGACTTCCTCGACTCCACCGGGCTCGGCGTGCTGGTCGGCGGCCTGAAGCGGGTGCGTGCCCATGAGGGCTCGCTGCGCCTGGTCTGCAACCAGGAGCGCATTCTGAAGATCTTCCGTATCACCGGCCTCACCAAGGTGTTCCCGATCCACACCTCGGTGGAGGAAGCGGTGGCGGCCACCGACTGACACCGGGCCGGTCACCTGGTCCGGGCCGTTCGCCGGTCCGGACAACGGTCGGCCCCGCCCCGGGCCGGTGGGTCCGGGGCCATGAGTACAGCAGGGGGTGCGGGCTCTCGGCGGTCCCGCCCCCGGACCGCACGCCCGTAGTCGCGAGGGGGATGCATGGCCACCGTCGAACTCCGCTTCAGCGCGCTACCCGAGCACGTCCGCACCGCCCGGTTGGTGGCGGCAGCGGTGGCACGCAGGGCCGGAGTGGACGAGGCCGTACTCGACGAAGTGCGCCTCGCCGTGGGCGAGGCCTGCTCCCGCGCCGTCGGACTGCACCAGAGCAACGCCATCACGGCACCCGTGAAGGTGGCGCTGATCGAAGAGGAGAAACAGTTCTCCATCGAGGTCGGCGACGAGGCGCCGCACGCAGCCCCCGCCGCGCGGGTGGCCGGTGGACCAGCCGCGGACGCGGATGTGGAAGCCGAGGAGGACGAGATGGGCCTCGCGGTCATCAGCGGCCTCGTGGACGACGTGGAGGTCACCACCGGCCGCGACGGCGGACTCATCCGCATGAGCTGGCCGACCGCCGTCCCGCCGGCCGTCACGCTCGCCTGAACCCGCGCGCCACACGCCGCGCACTCGAACACCGCGCGGAGCGCGCGCAGCGCACAGCGCATCGAAGGGCCCTGCTGAGCAGGGCCCTTCGCGCTGTTTCCGGCGCGTCCAGGAATTCGTGAAGTAATTCACGATCAATACCTGATAATTTGATCAAGCATCAATGTGGCCGTCAATGCCTTTGAGGCGTTACCACTTTCGGGTTCCATGGTGACAACTCGATCTTTCGCTGAAGAGCACAGTGCGGCGAATTCCGTTTACCGTCCCCTGTTTAGATCACTCCGGGGTACCTACAATCCGTCCACATCTTGAGCTCAGCCCAAGCGTCAAGGAGGACGAATGGCGGGGCTTTCTACCCCTCATCAGTTTGGCCACCCCACAACTCTCGCGGCCGCGGTACTCACGGACGACAACCGGATCATCGTGGCGGTGATCGCGGCCGTCGCCCTGGCCGCGCTCGCGGTCGCGGGCGTCCTGGTGCGCCAGGTGCTGGCGGCGGGCGAGGGCACCGAGAGCATGAAGCGGATCGCCGAAGCGGTCCAGGAAGGCGCTAGGGCCTATCTCGCCCGGCAACTCCGCACGCTCGGCGTATTCGCCGTAGTCGTCTTCTTCCTGCTCCTGCTGCTGCCCGCGGACGACTGGAATCAGCGTGCCGGAAGATCGGTGTTCTTCCTGATCGGTGCGGTGTTCTCGGCGGTCACCGGCTATATCGGCATGTGGCTCGCCGTACGCAGCAATGTGCGCGTCGCCGCCGCGGCCCGGGAAGCGACTCCGGGCGAGGGTGAACCCGAAAAGGATCTCACCACCGTCTCGCACACCGCGATGAAGATCGCATTTCGTACCGGCGGCGTCGTCGGCATGTTCACGGTGGGGCTCGGCCTGCTGGGCGCCTCCTGTGTCGTGCTGGTGTACGCGGCAGACGCGCCGAAGGTGCTGGAGGGCTTCGGCCTCGGCGCCGCCCTGATCGCCATGTTCATGCGCGTGGGTGGCGGCATCTTCACCAAGGCCGCCGACGTCGGCGCCGACCTGGTCGGCAAGGTCGAGCAGGGCATTCCTGAGGACGATCCGCGCAATGCCGCGACCATCGCCGACAACGTGGGCGACAACGTCGGCGACTGCGCGGGCATGGCGGCCGACCTCTTCGAGTCGTACGCCGTCACCCTGGTGGCCGCGCTGATCCTCGGCAAGGCCGCCTTCGGCGACGCGGGGCTCGCCTTCCCGCTGCTGGTGCCCGCGATCGGTGTGCTCACCGCCATGATCGGCATCTTCGCGGTCGCGCCGCGCCGGGCCGACCGCAGTGGCATGACCGCGATCAACCGCGGCTTCTTCATCTCCGCGGTGATCTCCCTCGCGCTGGTCGCGGTCGCGGTCTTCGTCTACCTGCCCGGGAAGTACTCCGGCCTGAGCGGCGTCACCGACGTGGCGATCCGCGCCAAGAGCGGCGACCCGCGGATCCTCGCCCTGGTGGCGGTGGCGATCGGCATCCTGCTCGCCGCCGTGATCCAGCAACTCACCGGCTACTTCACCGAGACCACCCGCCGCCCGGTCAGGGACATCGGCAAGACCTCCCTAACGGGCCCGGCCACCGTCGTCCTCTCCGGCATCTCGGTGGGCCTGGAATCGGCCGTCTACACCGCGCTGCTCATCGGGCTCGGCGTGTACGGAGCGTTCCTGCTCGGCGGCACCTCGATCATGCTCGCGCTGTTCGCGGTCGCCCTGGCCGGCACGGGTCTGCTCACCACGGTCGGCGTGATCGTCGCCATGGACACCTTCGGGCCGGTCTCCGACAACGCGCAGGGCATCGCGGAGATGTCCGGCGACGTCGAGGGCGCGGGCGCACAGGTGCTCACCAACCTGGACGCGGTGGGCAACACGACCAAGGCGATCACCAAGGGCATCGCCATCGCCACCGCCGTCCTCGCGGCATCGGCGCTCTTCGGTTCGTACCGGGACGCCATCACCACCAACGTGCAGGACGTCGGCGCGAAACTCACCGGTCCCGGCTCGCCGCTGAGCCTGTCCATGGACATCTCGCAGCCCAACAACCTGGTCGGCCTCATCGCGGGCGCCGCGGTCGTCTTCCTGTTCTCCGGACTCGCCATCAACGCCGTGTCCCGTTCGGCGGGTTCGGTGGTGTTCGAGGTGCGGCGGCAGTTCCGTGATAAGCCGGGGATCATGGACTTCACCGAGAAGCCCGAATACGGCAAGGTCGTCGACATCTGCACCAAGGATGCCCTGCGCGAGCTGGCCACCCCCGGTCTGCTCGCCGTCATGGCGCCCATCTTCATCGGCTTCACGCTCGGCGTCGGCGCACTGGGCTCCTATCTGGCGGGCGCCATCGGCGCGGGCACGCTCATGGCGGTGTTCCTCGCCAACTCCGGCGGCGCCTGGGACAACGCCAAGAAGCTCGTGGAGGACGGCCACCACGGCGGCAAGGGCAGCGAGGCCCACGCCGCCACGGTGATCGGCGACACGGTCGGTGACCCCTTCAAGGACACCGCGGGGCCGGCGATCAACCCGTTGCTGAAGGTCATGAACCTGGTCTCGCTGCTCATCGCGCCCGCGGTGATCAAGTTCTCCTACGGCGACCACAGGAACCTCGGCGTGCGGATCGGGATCGCGATCCTCGCGCTGCTGGTCATCGTCGTCTCGGTGTATATCTCCAAGCGGCGCGGGATCGCCGTCGGCGACGACGAGAACGCCGAGCGCGTCTCCAACTCACCGGACGCGGCGGTGGCTTCCTAGCCCGCCTCCACCGGGCCTGCGCAACGGGCGGGCGGGCGGCACGTACTGACGTGCCGCCCGCCCGCCGCGTGTGCGGCGTCGGCAGGTGGTGAGCCTTCTCTCCCGTGGTGCAAAGAATCACAAAAGATGACTTCCAGGTCCTTCGGCATGGGGGGGCTGTCGGTATGCCGTGTAGATTCCGGGGGCCGAGAGCCATGGAAGGGACCGATCCGGTGAACAAGAAGCTCGCGGCCGCACTGTCCGGCGGTGCGGTACTGGTGGCGGCGTTGTCGGGGTGCAGCAGCAAGGACAGCGGGCCCGACCCCAAGCTGGTCGCCTGGGCCAAGTCGGTGTGCGACGCGGTGCCCGCCCAGGACGCCAAGATCAGGGAGGCGAACGCCTCGATCGCCAAGATAGCCACGGACAGCAACCTGCCGCCGAAGACGGCCAAGAGCACGTACGCCTCGGCCTTCCAGGACATGGCCGACGGCTACAAGGGGCTGGCCGCCGCCATCAACAGCGCCGGCGCGCCTCCCGGGGTCGAGGGCGGCGCCAAGCGGCAGAAGGACGCCGCCAAGAACCTCGCCGGTCTCGCCACGGCCTACGGCGACCTGAAGAAGAAGGTCGACGGGCTCGACACCGAGGACCAGGGCAAGTTCGCAAAGGGCCTGCACGAGGTGGCCGACCAGACGAAGCAGATAGGTGAGCAGAGCAACAGCGGCACCGAGGCGCTGAAGCGGCTCGAGCAGGGCGAGGTGAAGGACGCGATCGCCGAGCAGCCGAGCTGCAAGGTCGCCGCCTCGGCCTCCGCCCCGGCGTCGGCCACGACCGGCTGACCTCGGACCTCGACGGTCTCCGCCCCGGCACCCCGCATCGGCGGACCCGTGTCCTGGTGAACGCCCTGGACCGGTGATGGACAGGGGCGGCGGCCGGACCCGTGCCGAGGCGGGCCCCGGCCGGCCGCACCCGTGCCGAGGCGGCCCCGGCCGGCCGGACCGGGACACAATGGTGGCGTGACTGACTCCGGCCTCGCCCACCTGCCCGCCACCGACCGGCCCGGCACCGCCGCACGCCTGCGTGACGCCCTGCTCGCCGCCTCCTTCACCGCCGACGGGCTGCTCGATCTGCTCGGCGCCCCCGCCTACGCGGCGCTGGCCCGCAGCGAGACGGTGCCCGCGCTCAGGGCCACCCGCGGCGACACGCCGCTGGAGACGCTCGTCCGCCTCTTCCTGCTCCAGCAACCGGTGCCGCACGCGCGCGTGGCGGCCGTCCTGCCGGTCGCGGAGGCGCTGGAGGCCGGCTGGCTGAGGTCCGTGGCCGGCGACGAGGTCGCCGCGACCGTGGACGTGCGTCCCTACGGCGGCCCCGACGGCGAAGACTGGTTCATCGTCTCCGACCTGGGCTGCGCGGTCGGCGGCGCGGGCGGTATCGGCCAGCGTGACGAGGGAGTGGTCCTGGGCGTCGGCGGCGCCTCCACGACCCTGGCCGGCATCACCGTGCGCACGCCCGTGGCCGCCGCGCTCGACCTCGGCACCGGCTCCGGCATCCAGGCGCTGCACGCCTCCTCGCACGCCACGCGCGTGACGGCGACCGACGTCAACCCGCGCGCGCTGCACATCACCGCGCTCACCCTGGCGCTCTCCAGCGCGCCCGCCGCCGACCTGCGCGAGGGCTCGCTGTTCGAGCCGGTCCGGGACGACGAGACCTTCGACCTGATCGTGTCGAACCCGCCCTTCGTGATCTCACCCGGTGCGCGGCTGACGTACCGCGACGGCGGCATGGGCGGGGACGATCTGTGCCGCTCGCTCGTTCAGCAGGCGGGGGAACGGCTGAACGAGGGCGGGTTCGCGCAGTTCCTCGCCAACTGGCAGCACGTCGCGGGGGAGGACTGGCAGGACAGACTCAGGTCGTGGGTGCCGCGCGGCTGCGACGCCTGGATCGTGCAGCGCGAGGTGCAGGACGTCACGCAGTACGCGGAGCTCTGGCTCAGGGACGCCGGCGACCACCGCGGCGACCCGGCGGACTACCAGGCGCGCTACGACGCCTGGCTCGACGAGTTCGAGGCCCGCAAGGTCAAGGCGGTCGGCTTCGGCTGGATCACCCTGCGCAGGACCGGTGCCGCGGAGCCCTCGATCACCGTGGAGGAGTGGCCGCACTCGGTGGAGCAGCCGCTCGGGGAGGCGATCCGGGCGCACTTCGAGCGTCTCGACTATCTCCGGGACCATGACGACGCGGCCCTGCTGGAAGGCCGCTTCCGGCTGACCGCCGAGGTGGTCCAGGAGCAGGTCGGGCTGCCCGGCGCCGAGGACCCGGAGCACGTGGTGCTGCGCCAGCACCGCGGTATGCGCCGCGCCACGAAGGTGGACACGGTCGGCGCGGGCTTCGCCGGTGTGTGCGACGGCACGCTGAGCGCCGGCCGCATCCTCGACGCGATCGCCCAGCTCGTCGGCGAGGACGCGGTCCTGCTGCGCGACCGCACCCCGGCGCAGATCCGGCTGCTGGTCGAGCAGGGCTTCCTGGAGCCGGCGGGCTGACCGGCCGACGATGGGCGAGGCGGTCGTCGGCGGGCGAGACGGTCGCCAACCCCGGCGGTTCGCCGCGCCCGCGCCCGCTGCCGCCGTCGGTGCGCGCACTACGGCCGCAGCGCCGTCAGCGGGTCGCTGGGGCAGCGGCCGTAGCGCCGTCAGCGGGTCGCTGAAGCAGCGGCCGTCGCGCCGTCAGGGCCGTTGGCGCAGCGGCTGTCGCGCCGCTCCGCGGGCCGCCGGAGCAGCGGCCGTAGCGCAGCCCGGCAGGCCGCCGTTGCAGCGGCCGGGCCGTCGTCGTATGCCGCTGGCACGGGCCGGAACCTTCCGGCGCCGGGAAAACGGCTGGAAAAATATGGGTCCCGCTCCTGCGGGGGCCCACTCGCCCGCGTGCCCGGTGAACCGGCGGGTGTCCGTTCACCCCGATGTCGCCCGCCCGTCTCCCGCGCGTGCCACCCTCCACGCGCTGGGTACGGCGGGCGGCGCGGAAGGGCGGGCGGGAGCATGGAGAGCGGACCGGCGATCTTCGCGGGACTTGTGTTCGCCCTGTTCGGAGGCGCTCTGCTGGTGTGGACCGGCGCTCGGGTGCGGCACCGCGATCCGGTCGCCCACGGTGTGAACCCGGTCGCATCGGCCACGCTCGCCGGCGCCGCCGGAGTCGCCGCGCTGGGCCTCGCCGCGTACTGCCTGACCCGCCTCTGACGTCGGTGGCCGTCGTGCCGGCCCGGTAATGGGAGCGTCACGCTCCGGACAGGGGAGCGGGGGCCGCCGTGGAGTCCGGGCGGCAGGAATGCCGGTAGTCGGGTTACCGTTCGAGTGGCCGTTGTGGGCTTTTCCCGTTTGACACGGGGGCGGGATGTACCGTCACACTCCGCAGCGTCACACGAGCCAGAAGCGCGCCGCGACCCCGGGGACGAACGCCGGGGGAGTGGCCGGCGTCGACCGGAGAGAAGAGCGAAGTTGTCCCCGACCAGCGAGACCGCACAGGGCGGCCGCCGACTCGTCATCGTCGAGTCGCCTGCCAAGGCGAAGACGATCAAGGGCTACCTGGGCCCCGGCTACGTAGTCGAAGCGAGCGTGGGGCACATCCGCGACCTTCCCAACGGTGCCGCGGAGGTACCCGAGAAGTACACGGGCGAGGTGCGCCGGCTCGGCGTGGACGTCGAGCACGACTTCGAGCCGATCTATGTCGTCAACGCGGACAAGAAGGCTCAGGTCAGGAAGCTCAAGGACCTGCTGAAGGACTCCGACGAGCTCTTCCTCGCCACCGATGAGGACCGCGAGGGCGAGGCCATCGCGTGGCACCTCCTCGAGGTGCTGAAGCCCAAGGTCCCGGTCAAGCGGATGGTCTTCCACGAGATCACCAAGGACGCGATCCGCGAGGCCGTCGCCAACCCGCGCGACCTCAACCAGCGCATGGTCGACGCCCAGGAGACCCGCCGCATCCTCGACCGTCTCTACGGCTACGAGGTCTCGCCGGTCCTGTGGAAGAAGGTCATGCCGCGCCTGTCGGCCGGCCGCGTCCAGTCCGTCGCGACCCGGCTCGTCGTCGAGCGCGAACGCGAGCGCATCGCCTTCCGCTCCGCCGAGTACTGGGACCTGACGGGCACCTTCGCGACCGGCCGCGCCGGAGACCCCTCGGACCCGTCGTCGCTGGTCGCGCGGCTGCAGACCGTCGACGGCAGGCGGGTGGCGCAGGGCCGTGACTTCGACTCCCTGGGACAGCTCAAGGGCGCGAACACCCTGCACCTCGACGAGGCGAACGCCCGCGCTCTCGCCGCCGCGCTGGAGAACACCCGTTTCTCCGTGCGGTCCGTCGAGTCCAAGCCGTACCGCCGCTCGCCGTACGCCCCGTTCCGTACGACGACGCTGCAGCAGGAGGCCAGCCGCAAGCTCGGCTTCGGCGCCAAGGCGACGATGCAGGTCGCGCAGAAGCTGTACGAGAACGGCTACATCACGTACATGCGTACGGACTCCACGACGCTGAGCGACACGGCCGTCTCGGCCGCCCGCGCCCAGGTCACCCAGCTCTACGGCGCCGACTACCTGCCGGAGCGGCCGCGTACGTACGCCGGGAAGGTCAAGAACGCGCAGGAGGCGCACGAGGCGATCCGCCCCTCGGGTGATCGTTTCCGCACCCCGGCCGAGACCGGCCTGACCGGCGACCAGTTCAGGCTGTACGAGCTGATCTGGAAGCGGACCGTCGCCTCCCAGATGAAGGACGCGACCGGGAACAGCGTGACCGTGAAGATCGGCGGCACCGCCGCCGACGGCCGGGACGTCGAGTTCAGCGCGTCCGGCAAGACGATCACCTTCCACGGCTTCCTGAAGGCCTACGTCGAGGGCGCCGACGACCCGAACGCCGAGCTGGACGACCGCGAGCGCCGGCTGCCGCAGGTGGCCGAGGGCGACGCGCTGTCCGCCGAGGAGATCACGGTCGACGGCCACGCCACCAAGCCCCCGGCCCGCTACACCGAGGCGTCGCTGGTCAAGGAGCTCGAGGAGCGCGAGATCGGCCGCCCGTCGACGTACGCGTCGATCATCGGCACGATCCTCGACCGCGGCTACGTGTTCAAGAAGGGCACGGCCCTGGTGCCGTCCTTCCTGTCGTTCGCCGTCGTCAACCTGCTGGAGAAGCACTTCGGCCGGCTCGTCGACTACGACTTCACCGCCCGGATGGAGGACGACCTCGACCGCATCGCCCGCGGTGAGGCGCGTGCCGTGCCGTGGCTGAAGCGGTTCTACTTCGGCGAGACGGCGCCGGACAGCGGCTTCGCCGCGGGCGCCCCGGGCGGCGCGGCCGACGCCGGCAACGGCGACGGGGACCACCTCGGCGGCCTCAAGGAGCTGGTGACCGACCTGGGCGCGATCGACGCGCGCGAGGTGTCCTCCTTCCCGGTGGGCAACGAGATCGTGCTGCGGGTGGGCCGCTACGGCCCCTACATCGAGCGGGGCGAGAAGGACACCGAACAGCACCAGCGCGCGGACATCCCGGCCGACCTGGCGCCGGACGAGCTGACCGTCGACCTGGCCGAGGAACTGCTGGCCAAGCCGAGCGGCGACTTCGAGCTGGGCACCGACCCGGCGAGCGGCCACCAGATCGTCGCCAAGGACGGCCGTTACGGCCCCTACGTCACCGAGGTGCTCCCCGAGGGCACCCCGAAGACCGGCAAGAACGCGGTGAAGCCGCGGACGGCCTCCCTCTTCAAGTCGATGTCGCTGGACACGGTGACCCTCGAGGACGCGCTGCGGCTGATGTCGCTGCCGCGGGTCGTCGGCACCGACGCGGACGGCGTGGAGATCACCGCGCAGAACGGCCGCTACGGCCCCTACCTGAAGAAGGGCACGGACTCGCGTTCGCTGCAGGCGGAGGAGCAGCTCTTCACGATCACGCTGGAGGAGGCGCAGGCGATCTACGCCCAGCCCAAGCAGCGTGGCCGGGCCGCGGCCAAGCCCCCGCTGAAGGAACTGGGCGAGGACCCGGTCTCCGGCAAGCCGGTAGTGGTCAAGGACGGCCGCTTCGGGCCGTACGTCACCGACGGGGAGACCAACGCGACCCTGCGCTCCGGCGACAGCGTCGAGGCGATCACTCCGGAGCGCGGCTTCGAGCTGCTCGCCGAGAAGCGGGCCAAGGGCCCCGCGAAGAAGACGGCGAAGAAGGCCCCGGCCAAGAAGGCCGCTCCCGCGAAGAAGACCGCCGCCAAGAAGACGGCGGCCAAGAAGACGACCGCGGCCGCGAAGAAGACCACCGCGAAGAAGACCACGGCCAAGACCACCGCGAAGAAGGCGACGGCCTCGAAGGCGACGGCTCCGGGCACGGAGGACTGACCCCCCCCCCGCGGGCAGGCCGGAGGACCGCTCCGGCCGGCCCGTCTTCGCGAAACGAACGCCCCGGCACCACCTCGGTGTCGGGGCGTGCACACGTCAGAAGTGGTGGGTGTGGTGTCGGCGCCTGCGGATAGGCTGAACGCATGACGCGAGCCGACCAGCCAACGGCCCCCACCCCAGCACCGGACGACGACCTGGTCGCGGACTCCCGCGAACGCGCCGTCCGCTCACTGCTGCGGCGACCGCAGGTGAGGCGCCTGTGGAGCGCGCAGCTCGTGGGCGGGGTGGGCGACTGCCTCGCCCTCCTGGTGCTGATCGTCCTCGCCCTCCAGGCGGCCATCGCCGAGGGCGCCTTCGGCGGCGGGTACCGGGGCGCGGCGTTCGCAGTGGCGACCGTCTTCGCGGCACGCATCGTCGCCACCTTGCTCTTCGGCGCCGTCCTCCTCGGGCCGCTGACCACGCTGACCGCCCAGGACGGTCCGCTCGACCGGCGCTGGACCATGGTCGGCGCCGACGGTCTGCGGGTCGCGCTGCTGATCGTCGCGCCCCTGTGGATCGACTGGATCCCGTCCGACGCGCTCGCCGTGCTGCTGGTGACCGTGTTCGTCACCGGCGTGGCCGAGCGGCTGTGGACGGTGTGCCGGGAGAGCGCGGCCCCCGCGCTGCTGCCCGCCCCGCCCCCGGAGGGGGCGACGGTACGGCCGCTGCCGGACCACCTGGACGCGCTGCGCCGGCTCGCGCTGCGCACCGCCTTCCTTGCCGTTCCGCTGGCCGCCGCCGTCCTGGTCGTCGCCGCCCTGCTGAACAACCTGCTCGGCACCGGCGTGGCCTGGTTCGACCAGCACCAGGCGGCCCTCGGCTCCTACGTCGCGGCCGGCCTGTTCGCCGCGTCCCTGTCCGTGCTGACCTCCCTGGAACTGCCCGACACGCGCACCCCGCGCGCGCGGTCCCCGCTGGAGGGGCTGCGCCGCCCGCGCACCGGCACCGGTGTCGACAAGGGCCGCACCGGCGCCATCCCGCTGCTCGTCACGGCCTGCGCCGCCGTCGCCGGAGCCGTCGCCGCCGCCGTCGCGGTGTGCGTGCTGCACGCCAAGGACCTGGGCGGCGGCCCGGTCCTCTACGGCCTGCTGGTCCTCGGCCTGACCGGCGGAGTCGCCGTCGGCATCCGCACCGCGCCGTCGGTGCTGCCGTCGCTCTCGCGCCGCCGCCTGCTCGCCCTCGTCATCGCCTTCACCGGCGTCGCCCTGCTGGCCGCCGGCCTGGTCCCGGACGTCACCACCGTCCTGCTGATCGTCACGCTGGCCGGCGTCGGCGCGGGCATCGCCGCCAACACCGGGCACGCTCTGCTGGACCAGGAGACCGAGGAGTACCGCAGGGCGCGCACCACCGAGCACCTGCACGCGGTCGTACGCGTCTTCATAGCGCTCGGCGCCCTGATCGCCCCCGTCGTCGCGGGCCTGATCGGCCCGCACCGGCTGGAGAACGGCAAGTTCGTCTTCGCGCACGGCGGGGCCTCGTTCACGCTCATGCTGGTCGGCGCGCTGCTGCTGCCGGTCGCCGTGATCGTCCTCGCCAAGGCCGACGACCGTTCCGGCGTCCCGCTGCGCCACGACCTCAAGGACGCGCTGCTCGGCGGCGACGACCCGGTCACCACGCAGGCGGCCGGCGGATTCTTCATCGCCCTCGAGGGCGGCGACGGCGCGGGCAAGTCGACCCAGGCCGAGGCCCTCGCGGAGTGGATCCGGGCCAAGGGCCACGAGGTCGTGCTGACCCGCGAGCCGGGCGCCACCCCCGTCGGCAAGCGGCTGCGCTCGATCCTGCTGGACGTGTCCTCGGCCGGCCTGTCGCACCGCGCGGAGGCGCTGCTGTACGCCGCCGACCGCGCCGAGCACGTCGACACCGTCGTACGGCCCGCCCTGGAGCGCGGCGCGGTCGTCATCTCGGACCGGTACATCGACTCGTCCGTCGCCTACCAGGGCGCGGGCCGCGACCTTTCCCCGACCGAGGTCGCCCGGATCAACCGGTGGGCCACCAACGGACTCGTCCCGCACCTCACCGTCCTGCTGGACGTCTCGCCGGAGGCCGCCCGCGAGCGGTTCACCGAGGCACCCGACCGGCTCGAGTCGGAGCCGGCCGAGTTCCACGCGCGCGTGCGGGCCGGTTTCCTCACCCTCGCCGCCTCCGACCCCGGCCGCTACCTGGTCGTGGACGCGGCCCAGGAGCCCGAGGCCGTCACCACCGTGATCCGGCACCGTCTCGACACCGTGCTGCCGCTGTCCGAGGCCGAGATCAAGGCCCAGGAGGAGGCGCGCAGGAAGGCCGAGGAGGAGGCGCGTCGCAAGGCCGAGGAGGAGGCGGCGCGCAAGGCCGAGGAGGAGCGTCTGGAGCGTGAGCGCCAGGAGCAGCTCGCCAAGCTGCGCGCCGAGGAGGAGGAGCGCAAGCGGCGCGAGCTGGAGGAGGCGCAGCGCCGCGAGGCCGAACGGCAGGCGGAGGAGGCCCGGCAGCGGGCCGAGGAGGCCGCTCGCCGGGCCGAGGAGGAGCGGCAGCGCCTGCTCGCCGAGGAGAAGGCCCGCGCCGAGGAGGAGGCCCGTCGCCGGGCCGAGGAGGAGCGTCTGCGCCGGCAGGCCGAGGAGGAGGCACGGCTGCGCGCCGACGAGGAGGCCCGGCAGGCCCGGCTGCGCGCCGAGGAGGAGGCGCGGCGCCTGGAGAAGCAGCGCAAGGCCGAGGAGGCACTGCTGCGCGCCGAGGAGGCCCGTCGGCAGGCGGCCGAGGCCGCCGCGGCGGCCGACACCGCGGTGCGCCGCTCCAGCACGCCGCGGCCCCAGGTCCCGGGCATGACGTCCGACCCGGCGACCGTGCCGACGCCGGTGGTGTCCCCGGGCGCGGCCGAGACGGTGCCCACGCCCGTGGTCTCCCCGGGCGACGACGAGACGGCGGTGCTGCGGCCGGTGCGCGAGGAGCCCGCCGAGGACTCCCGCGCGGCCGACCGCGTCCGGGACTCCGAGGTGACCGCCCAGCTGCCGCAGCCGCCGCTCGCCTCCGGCGCCGCGGACGAGACGGCGGTGCTGCCGCCGGTGACCCCGCGCCCGGTGGACGAGACCGAGGTCCTGCCGCGCGTGTCCGCCGACGAGACCGCCGTGCTGCCGCCGGTCCGGGGCGACGACCCCGCGCACCGGGTGCCGCAGGGCTTCTTCCAGGACGAGCGCGGCCCCGTCCGGCCCGACGGCGCCGAGGACCGCACGCGTGAGATGCCCCAGATCGACGCCGACGGCACCCCCCGCCGCCGCCCCCGGCCCGACTGGGCCGAGGAGACCCCGCTGGACGACCTGCCCTCGCTGGCGGACGAACTGCTCGGGTCCTACGACGACCGGGAGCCGGACCGGGACGAGTCCGGTGACGACCAGCCCCGCGGGCGGCGCGGCCGCGGCGGCCGGCGCGGCTGAGCACCGGCGCGAAGGCCCGCCGCACGGGCCCGCCGGACGAGGAACACCGGGCGGCGCCCGCCGGACCCCACGGGGTACCGGCGGGCGCCGCCGTCGTTGTCAGTGCCCGCCCGCACAATGGAGGGCGTGACGCGCAGTGCGAGGGAAGGACGGCGTGACCCATGACCGTGTGGGACGACCTCGTCGGGCAGGACAAGGTGAGCGCGGTGCTCGACGGCGCCGCGCGGGACGCCGACGCCCTCGTCACCGCCGCTGCCGCTGACCAGCCGCCGCCCGAGGCGTCGAGGATGACGCACGCCTGGCTGTTCACCGGGCCGCCCGGCGCCGGCCGGAACCAGGCGGCGCGGGCCTTCGCCGCGGCCCTGCAGTGCGTGAGCCCGGACCGGGCCCTCGGCGGCACCCCCGGCTGCGGCTTCTGCGACGGCTGCCACACCGCGCTGCTCGGCACTCACGCCGACGTCAGCGCGATCGCCGCCGTGGGCTCCGAGATCCTTGTCAGGGATATGCGCGACACGGTCCGCAAGTCGTACACCGCGCCGGCCAACGGCCGCTGGCAGATCATCCTGGTCGAGGACGCCGAGCGGCTGAACGAGAAGTCGGCGAACGCCGTCCTCAAGGCCGTGGAGGAGCCCGCGCCCCGCACGGTGTGGCTGCTGTGCGCCCCCTCGATCGAGGACGTCCTGCCCACGATCCGCTCCCGCTGCCGCCACCTGAACCTGCGTACGCCATCGGTCGAAGCGGTCGCCGACATGCTCGTGCGCCGTGACGGCATCGAACCCGAGGCCGCGATGGCCGCCGCCCGCGCCACCCAGGGCCACGCCGACCGGGCCCGCCGGCTGGCCACCGACCCCGCCGCCCGCGAGCGCCGGGCCGCGGTGCTCCGGCTCCCGCTGCGCCTGGACGAGGTCGGGGCCTGCCTGCGAGCGGCCCAGGAGCTGGTCGACGCGGCCGCCGAGGACGCCAAGCAGCTCGCCGAGGAGATGGACGGCAGGGAGACCGAGGAGCTGAAGGCGGCGCTGGGCGCGGCCCAGGGCGGCCGGCTGCCGCGCGGCACGGCGGGGGCGGTGAAGGACCTCGAGGAGATGCAGAAGCGCCGCAGAACCCGCACCCAGCGCGACAGCCTCGACGTCGCCCTCGGCGACCTCACCGGGTTCTACCGCGACGTCCTCGCCCTCCAGCTCGGCTCCCGGGTCGCCATCGCCAACGGCGACACGCAGGACGCCCTGGACCGGCTGGCCCGCGGCAGCACCCCGGAGTCGACCCTGCGGCGCATCGAGGCGATCGCCGCCTGCCGCGACGCCCTGGACCGCAATGTGGCGCCGCTGCTCGCGGTGGAGGCGATGACGATGGCACTGCGGGCCGGGTGAGCCGCGCGTACGGTGGTTGACGGACTCCGTCCCCCGTACGAGGTCACCCCCCGTACGCCGCGTATCCGTCGCATCGCTCAGCGTTACGATCGCTTGATGCACACCTGGCCCCCCCTCCGCCGGCCCCGCCGGACCAGCCGGACCCCCATCCGGTCCCGGGCGACGACCCGTGTCGCGGGCGCTCTGCTCACGGCCGCCGCCATGCTCGTGTCCGCCTGCTCCGCCGGCAGTTCGATGACCACGACGTCCAGCGGTGCGGCGGAGCCGACGCTGGCCGCGCTGCCCCGGGCCACGCCCTCGGCGCTGGCCCCGTACTACGACCAGCATCTGAGCTGGCGGGCCTGCGGCGTCGCCGGATTCCAGTGCGCCACGATGAAGGCGCCGCTGGACTACGCGAATGCCGGCGCGGGCGACGTCAAGCTGGCCGTCGCGCGCAAGGCCGCCACCGGCAAGGACAGGCTCGGCTCCCTGCTGGTCAACCCGGGCGGCCCGGGCGGCTCCGCCATCAGCTACCTGCAGCAGTACGCGGGCATCGGCTACCCAGCCGAGATCCGGGCGATGTACGACATGGTCGCGATGGACCCGCGGGGCGTATCGCGCAGCGAGCCGGTCGAGTGCCTCGACGGCCGCCAGATGGACACCTTCACCGAGACCGACACCACCCCCGACGACCAGCGGGAGACGAACGAGCTGGTCGGGCAGTTCCGCAAGTTCGCGGAGAGCTGCGGGGCACATTCGGCCCGGCTGCTGCGGCACGTGTCGACCGTCGAGGCGGCGCGGGACATGGACATCCTGCGCGCGGTGCTCGGCGACCCGAAGCTGAACTACGTGGGCGCCTCGTACGGCACCCTCCTCGGCGCGACGTACGCCGGCCTGTTCCCGGACCGGGTGGGCCGGCTGGTGCTGGACGGCGCGGTGGACCCCTCCCTCGACTCCCTCCGGGTGAACCTGGACCAGACGGCCGGCTTCGAGACGGCGTTCCAGGCGTTCGCGAAGGACTGCGTGCGCCGCTCCGACTGCCCGCTCGGCGGCAAGGGCGCCACTCCCGCCCAGGTCGGCGACCGTCTCAAGGCCTTCTTCCGCGAGCTGGACGCCCATCCGATCCCGACGGGCGACGCGAGCGGCCGCAAGCTGGGCGAGTCGCTGGCCACCATCGGGGTGATCGCGGCGATGTACGACCAGGCGAGCTGGGGGCAACTGCGCCAGGCGCTGACGTCGGCGATGCGCAAGGACGACGGCGCGGGCCTGCTGGCCCTTTCCGACAGCTACTACGAACGGAACGCGAAGGGCCAGTACAGCAACCTGATGATGGCCAACGCCGCCGTGAACTGCCTCGACCTGCCGCCCGCCTTCACCAGCCCGCAGCAGGTGGAGAAGGACCTGCCCGAGTTCGAGAAGGCGTCCCCGGTCTTCGGCGCCGGCCTGGCCTGGGCCTCCCTGAACTGCGCGTACTGGCCGGTGAAGGCCACCGGCGAGCCGCACCGGATCGAGGCGAAGGGCGCCGCCCCGATCGTGGTCGTCGGCACCACCCGTGACCCGGCGACCCCCTACCGCTGGGCCCAGTCCCTGGCCCGCCAGCTCTCCTCGGGCCGCCTGCTCACCTTCGTCGGCGACGGCCACACCGCCTACGGCCGCGGCAGCGCCTGCATCGACTCCGCGATCAACGCCTACCTGCTCAACGGCACCCCGCCACCCGTCGGAAAGCGCTGCTCATAGCCCTCGTGGCCGCCCCGGAGCGCCCTGCTCCGGGGCGGGTACGAAGCACCCCGCGAAACTGTGTAGACTTACCGACGTTGCTGATCGCACCATAGTGCGGGCAGCGCGCCGCTTTAGCTCAGATGGCCAGAGCAACGCACTCGTAATGCGTAGGTCTCGGGTTCGAATCCCGAAAGCGGCTCCATCCGAAGCCCAGCTCAGACACCGTCTGCGCTGGGCTTTCTCGTTCAGCTTCGGCTCGCCGTGAGCGGGCGCCGAGGATCAGCGGCGCTCCTCGAGGCGTCGCATGAACCTCTCGCCGGCCCATCCGCCGGCCACGGCGGCTCCGGCGGCGGCGGCCCACGTGACGGTGTCCGGGGCCCTCAGCGCGGACAGCACCGCACCGACCACTCCGAACGCCGCCACGGCTCCGGCGACCCACAGCGTGAACCTCAGTCGTCGCGCCGTCCAGTGTTCCGGCTGCATTCGGTCGCCCCTCCCACCCGGTCGCCTGCCGGGGCGGGCGGCCGCCGCACACGCCCCGTAAAGGCCCGCGTACCCCCTCGCGGGCGGGGCAATGGCCCTGCCGCCGGCCTCACTTGGCGTCGGCGTAGCACTCCACCACCGCGGTGGTGAACGGGAAGCGCACCGGTGTCTCGCCGAAGGTCAGGCGTCCGGCGAGGTGCGAGGCCTCGCGGATGGCCTCGACGACCGTGGCGGCCTCCTCGGCGGGACAGTGCACGATCACCTCGTCGTGCTGGAAGAAGACCAGCTCGGCCTCGAGGTCCGCACAGGCGCGGCGCAGCGCGGCGAGCAGCAGCAGGGCCCAGTCGGCGGCGCTGCCCTGCACGACGAAGTTCCGGGCGAAGCGGCCCCGCGCGCGGGAGTCGCCCGAGGTGTGGCCCGGGCCCCAGGCCGGGCCGTCCGCGTGCCCGGCGTCGTCGTCGCCGACCGGGATGCCCGCCTCCTCCGCCGCGTCCTCGTCCGGGCCGGCGACGGGCGGGCAGGTCCGGCCCAGCCAGGTGCGCACGAGCCGGCCCTCCTCGCCGGCCCGGGCCGCGTCGTCGACGTAGGCCACGGCCCTGGGGAAGCGGCGTCTGAGGGCGGCGAGGTTCTTCAGGCCGTCGCCGGATGTCTGGCCGTAGACCGCGCCGAGCACGGCGATCTTGGCCTGGTCGCGGTCGCCGGAGAACGCGCGGTCCGAGACCGACTGGTACAGGTCGCTCTCGCGCGCGGCCACCTCCATCAGGCCGGGGTCGCGGGAGATGGCCGCCAGTACGCGCGGCTCCATCTGGTCGGCGTCGGCCACGACCAGCCGCCAGCCGGGGTCGGCGACCACGGCCCGCCGGATCACCTTGGGGATCTGCAGCGCGCCTCCGCCGTTGGTCACCCAGCGCCCGGTGACCGTGCCGCCGGCCAGGAACTCCGGCCGGAAGCGGCCCTCGCGCACCCAGTCCTGCAGCCAGGACCAGCCGTGCGCGACCCAGATGCGGTACAGCTTCTTGTACTCCAGCAGCGGCTTCACCGCGGGATGGTCCACGGACGCGATCTCCCGGCGGCGGGTGGAGCGCACCTTGATCCCGGCCCCGGCGAAGGCCCGGACCACGTCGGCGGGCAGGTCGGGCCGCACCCGGCGGCCGAAGGCGGCCGACACCTCGTCCGCCAGCTCGGCCAGGCGGCGCGGCTCGCCGCCGCCCGCGTACCGCTCGCCGAGCAGGTCGCGCAGCAGCTCGCGGTGGACCTCCGCGCTCCACGGCAGGCCCGAGCGGTTCATCTCGGCGGCCACCAGCATCCCCGCGGACTCGGCGGCGGTCAGCAGCCGCATGCGGTCGGGGTGTGCGGTGCGCTCGTGCCGCCGCTGCTGCTCGGCGTAGACGGCGAGCAGGTCGGTGAGGGGCAGGCGGTTGCCGGCCGGCTCGAACAGCGGGGACTGGGCGCCCGGTTCGGCCTGCCGCTGCGGCGGGTCGGGCGGTACGGGGCCGCCCCGGAGGCGGGCCAGGGCGGCGGCGGCCGAGCGTGGCTCGCCGTACCTGCCCTCGTGGCCCAGCAGGAGCGTCTCGGCGTCCTCGACGTCGTAGCACCGGTCCACTCGCACCCCCGTGGCGAGCAGACGCGGGTAGACGTCGGCGGTCGACCGCCACACCCAGCGCGTCACCTCCGGGCGGCTCCGCACCGCCCCGGCGAGATCGCTCTCCCGCCGCACCGGCCCGGCGGGCAGCCCGTCGGGGCCGAGGGGGGCGACGTCCACGCCACCGTCCTCGGCCGCCGCGAGAGCCCATCGGCCGGCCATGTGAAGGAGTGTGGCAGGCGCTACTGACAATGGCGTTGACCTGCGGGTCCGGGTCGGGAGCGGGGTGCGCCCGGGGGTCAGTCGGTCGCCGCCCCCTCCGTGTCCGCTGCCGCCTTCTTCTGCTCGAGCAGCGTCGCCAGCACCTTGGCGACGAACTCCTCGGTCGCCTCCTTGGTGATGCCGAGGCCGCTGAGGACGCCCGTGCCGTTCTCGTGCTCCAGCAGGGCCAGCAGAATGTGCTCGGTGCCGATGTAGTTGTGGCCGAGCCGGAGGGCCTCGCGGAAGGTGAGTTCCAGGACCTTCTTCGCCTCGGGGCCGTAGGGGACGAGGTCGGGAGCGTCCTCGACGGCCGGCGGGAGCGCGGCGGCCGCCGCCCGGCGGACCGCGTCCGGCGGGACGTCCTGGGCGGTGATCGCCTTCGCCGCCAGGCCTTCCGGCTCGGCCAGCAGCCCGAGGACCAGGTGCTCGGGGCGGCCCTCGGCGTTGTGCGCGGCCACCGCCTCGTTGTGCGCGGCCATGACCGTGTTCCGCGCGCGCGGGGTGTAGCGGCTGAAGCCCTGGCTGGGGTCGAGGTCGGCCGACTCCTTGGGCACGAACCGCTTCTGTGCGGCCTGCCGGGTCACGCCCATGCTCCTGCCGATGTCGGTCCAGGAGGCGCCGGAGCGGCGGGCCTGGTCGACGAAGTGACCGATCAGGTGGTCGGCCACGTCACCGAGGTGATCGGCGGCGATCACCGCGTCCTGGAGCTGGTCCAGGGGTTCGGGGTGGACCTTCTTGATCGCCGCGATGAGGTCGTCGAGGCGTACGGATGCCGTGATGTTCGGATTGGTCGCCATGTGTCAACCGTAGGTTGCCCCCGGCGGGCTGTCAACTACTGGTTGACACTCGACGGGTGTTCGTTATCCACAGTTGTCCACAGGCTGTGGACGGACTTCGGCCGCTGACGGAGACGCGTGGCACGATCGACGGGTGACCAGCACTGCAAGCACCGTCGAGCGGGCGTTCCGCGCCGCGCTGTACGAAGACAACGACGCCGGGCTCGACACGGGTGCCTCCCTGCTCGCCGCCGACCCCGCGGCGGACGCCGAACTCGCGCGCCGGGGCGAGGAGTTCGTGGCGGCCGCATGGCGGCGCGGCTGGCAGCCCGCCGATGTCGTGCGGCTCGTGCGGCGCGAGCTGGACGAGGTGCATCTGTCGCTCGTCGCGGGGCTGGTCCGGGCCCAGTCCGGGCGGGACCGCCCCCGCGGACGCCGCTGGGCCGCCCAGCTCGAAGCCCTCCCCGAGCCCGCCGTCCGGGCGGGCGACCGCTTCTCGCACGCCACCGCGGTGCTCGAGCTGTACCGCCTGCTGCTGCGCCTGCCCGCCCTTGAGGTCCTGGAGGAGCCCCGCCGTGACCCCGGGCCGGGCGCCTCCCGCATGCTCAACCGCATCCGCGCCCTGCTCGCCAAGGCCGAGGCCACCGGCTACCCCGAGGAGGCGGAGGCGCTCTCGGCCAAGGCGCAGGAGCTGATGGCCCGGCACAGCGTCGACGAGGCGCTGCTGGCCGCGGGAGCCCCCGCGCCGGATGCGCCCGGCGCCTGCCGCATCGGCGTGGAGCCGCCGTACGAGCAGGCCAAGGCGGTGCTGCTGGACGCGGTGGCCACCGCCAACCACTGCCGCGCGGTGTGGAACGAGGCGCTCGGCTTCTCCACGGTCGTCGGTTTCGAGGCGGACCTGGAGGTGGTGGAACTGCTCCACGCCTCACTGCTCGTGCAGGCCACCCACGCGATGACCAAGGCGGAGGCCGCGCAGCGGGCCGGCGGCCGCAAGCGCACCAAGACGTTCCGGCAGTCGTTCCTCGCCGCCTACGCCCATCGCGTCGGCGACCGTCTCGCGGCCGTGGCCGGCACCCAGGTGACCGAGGACCTGCTGCCGGTCCTCGCCACCCGGGAGACGGCCGTGGCCGGCCGCCTGGAGCACATGTTCCCCGAGACCACGACCACCCGGCTGCGCGGAGTGAGCGACGCGGCGGGCTGGACGGAGGGCGCGCGGGCGGCGGACCAGGCCCAGGTCAGAGCCCGCCCTCGGCTCGACCGGCCCTCGGACCCGTCCCGGCCGCGTCCCGCCTGACGGGCCTCGGCCTGCCTGGCCGGCTTCCGGCCTTACGGCTGGCGCCCCGCCGTCGGCCGGTGCGCCGCCTGACGGCTGGCGTGCCGCCTTACGGCTGGCGTGCCGCCTTACGGCTGGCGTGCCGCCTTACGGAGGGCGTCCCACCCGTCGGCCAGTGCGCCGCCTCACGGCCGGTGAGCCGCCGGACTCCCGCGTCCCCTCTTTCGGCCGATGCGCCGCCTGACGGCCGATGCGCCGCCTGACGGCCGGTGCGCCGCCTCACGGCTGGCGTCCCGCCTCACGGCTGGCGTCCCGCCTGACGGCCCTCGGGTGCGGCCCGGCCGGCGTTCGATCTCACGGCCGGTGAGCCGCCCGACGCCCGGCCCCGCGTCTGGCCCGACGTCCGCCTCCGCGGCCGCCCCGCTCCCGCTTGACGTCAGTCCCCGACCTGCTGGAAGGCGCTGACGGAGGCGTTCGGGGTGTCACCGGAGCCCTTGGTCGCGACGGGTCCGTAGGACCACGGGAAGCTGCGGGTGGTGTCCGTGCCCGGCAGGCCGATCTTCACCGACTTGGCGGTCAGGCCGGCCTTGCCGCCCGCCCCGCCGCGCACGTAGGCGATGGTGAAGGTCGCCGAGTCGCCCTTGGCGAGCTTCAGCTTCTGCGCCTTCGCCCCCTCCAGCACGGGCAGTTTCACCTCGCCGCCGCTCGTGCTCAGCGTGACGCCGGGGAAGTGGTCCAGGGTGCAGGGCGCGCTCTGGTTGGTGATGCTGACGGGCACCTCGCCGGTGTCACCAGCGGACGGGGCCACGCTGGCCGCCCCGATCTGCACCGAGACCCCGCCGATCTCGCAGGCGGAGCCGCTCTTGCCGTTCTTGCCACCGCCGCCGTCGTCACAGGCGGTCAGCAGAAGGGCGGCGGTGAGGGCGGTGACGGTGAGCGGAATGACGCGCATGAGCTGGTCCCATCGAGGTCGTGACGGTCTCCCCGCATCATGGCGGCTACGCCGGAGCCGCGCTCACCCACCCCGCCCAATTCACCGCTTCAGGGTGGTCGGCATCCCCGACGGCAGCTTGCCGCCCTCGGCCTTGGTGTACGTCTCGTGGCCGACCTTGCCCGACCAGGTCACCTTCAGGGCGTCCTTGGTCACCGAGTCGACCATGCCGGTGACCCGGTCCTCGGTGCCGTCCGTGCACGTCAGGTGGATCATCCGCATGCCCGACTCGGCACCGGCGGTGCCGCTGCACACGGATCCGCCCGTCACGAAGAGCCCGGCCCGCTTGCCGGTGATCACCAGAGCCACGATCGAACCCTTGCCGGTGGCGACCCAACTGCCCTGGAGCTCGGCGGAAGCGCCCGTGACGGTGCCCGTGGAGCCGCTCGCGGACTCCGTGGCGGCCGTCGGCGCCGGGGCCGGTGAGGAGTCGTCGTCAGCGCCGCCGCCGCTGCACGCGGTCAGCGCCAGCGCGCCCACCAGACCCGCCGCCGCGGCCGCCGTCCGCACCCTTGCAGTCGCCGTAGTCACGTCAAGCTCCCAAGCTGTAGCGAACCGGCCGCCCCGGGCGCGCTCGTCCCGCCGGGGACGACGCCTCCGGACCGGAGGGACCGCAGCAAGTTACCAGCCGTTACCCCGAACACCTCCGGACGCCGTGCGGATACCTCCCGCAGGGCAGGTCGAGCGCCCTTCCGCACGGCGAGCCGAGCAGATACGCCCCGTACGGCAGCCGAGCGGGAACGCCCCGCACGCAAGGCCGAGCCCTCAGGTAGGAAACACCCTACGGTTGACGCGTAGGAAACCGCCTACCTATTCTCGCCGCATGACCATCACCCACGCTTCCTTCGTCACCCTCCCCGTCTCCGACCAGGACCGTGCCCTGCGCTTCTACCGCGATGTCCTCGGCATGGAGGTCACCGCCGACCGGCAACTGCCCCAGGGCCGCTGGCTCCAGGTGGCTCCCCGCGGCGCGCAGACGGTGTTCACGCTCTCCGGGTCGGGGATGGGCGGTTTCACGCCCGGCTCCGCGCGCGGGATCATGTTGGTCACGACCGACGTCGACGCGGACTGCGCCCGGCTCGCCGCTGCCGGAACCCCCGTGCAGGGGCCGGACAAACTCCCCTGGGGGCGCATGGCCTCTTTCGCGGACCCCGACGGCAACGGCCTGATGCTGCTGACGGAGAAGGAAGGCTTCTGACGCCCATGAACCGGACCGCCCCGTGAACCGGGACCGACCGCGCCGAGTCCCGGACCGCCCCGTGAACCCGGCCGCGGCATGACCGGGACGGGTACCGCCGCCGAGGACCGGGTCTTCGCCGCGCTCGCCAACTCCACCCGCCGTGAGGTGCTGCGGCTGCTGCGCGAGCGTGGTCCGCTGGCCGTTCAGGCGCTGGCCGGCCACTTCGACATGCGCCGCCCGAGCCTCTCCGAACACCTCAAGGTGCTGCGGGACGCCGGCCTCGTATCGGAGCGGCGCTCGGGCCGGCAGCGCATCTACCGTCTGGAGGCGGCTCCGCTCGCCGACGTGCAGGACTGGCTCCATCCGTACGAGCGGTTCTGGCGCGACCGCCTGAGGGACCTGGGCGATCTGCTCGACCGCATGCCCGACGATGAGCGTCCATGAGCACCGCACCGCCCGATGACGCCGACGACCTCACCACCGTCCGCGTCGACCGGTTCTTCCCGCATCCGCCCGCCAAGGTCTGGCGCGCCCTGACCGAACCCGATCTGCTGGCCCGCTGGCAGATGCCCGGCGCCGAGGACTTCCGGCTGGAGGTCGGCCACCGGTACCGGATGACCTCGGTCGCGCGCCCGGGCGCCCGCTTCTCCGGTGTCGTCGAAGCGCGGGTCCTCGCCTTCGTCCCCGAGCGGATGCTGTCCCTGCGCTGGGCCGACGCGGATCCCGCCGGTCCCGCCGACTGGACCATCACCTGGACCCTGGAACAGGAAGGGCGCGGTACGCGTCTGTTCCTAGTGCACGAGGGATTCGATCCGGACGACCCGGCGCAGATGACGGCGCGGAAGATCATGAACGGGGGCTGGAGTCGGCATGTACTGCCGTCTCTCGGACAGACGCTGGAACGGCTTCGGTAAAGCGGACGTCAAAGCTGTAACCGCGGCACCACCCCCCGTGCACGTGCATCCGCTCATGCATCTGCACATGAACGCAGCTATGATCCGGACCAGTTGACCAAGACATCCATGGCCACATCAGCCAAGTGCACCACCGGGGAGCGACCTGTGGACCGCGACGTTGACGGCGTGTACGGGGGGTTCGACGTGTACAACGGCATGGCTGCGACGCAGCTTGACGGAGTGGCCTGGCAGAAGAGCAGGCACAGCAACTCGCAGGGTTCCTGCGTGGAGTTCGCGCGATTGCCCGGCGGCGACGTGGCGGTGCGCAACTCCCGCTTCCCGGACGGGCCCGCGCTCGTCTACACGCGCGCGGAGATCGAGGCGATGCTCCTCGGCGTCAAGGACGGCGAGTTCGACCACCTCATAGCCGGCTGAAACGACTCAGCGACTCTTGCGGTGCGACCCACCCGGTGTACGCGCGTAGACACCCGGCGTGACTCGGCCTCGCGCCGCCTCAGCCGGCCGTCCGGAGCCGGAACAGCGCCCAGACGACCTTGCCGTCGAGCGCGCCCGCGAGCGGGTGCCAGCCCCAGCCGTCGGCGAAGGAGTCGACCAGGAACAGGCCCCGGCCCGACTCCGCCGAGAAGTCGTCCGAATCGCGCGGCGCCGGTGTCTCGTCGCTGGGGTCGCGCACCGCGCACACCAGCCGCTCGGTCCAGCGCAGCAGGTGCAGCCGCACGGCGGGCGCCTGCTGCGGGCAGCCGGCGTCGGCCGGGCCCGCGGGCGCGGTCTGCCGCGTCTCGCCGGACGGACGCTGGTGCGGGATGGGCAGGCCGTGCCGCAGGGCGTTGGTGACGAGTTCGGAGACGACGAGGCATATGTCGTCGAAGCGGTCGCCCACGTCCCACTGGTCCAGGGTGCGGCGGGTGAAGCGCCGGGCCTCGCCCACCGCCTCGAACCGGGCCGGCAGGGCACAGGAGGCGGCATCGGAGACGGCTGCGGGGTCCAACGGCGGAAGGCCCTGCCGTAACGGCTTGAGCATGGTCGATCCATTCGTCCCCATGCGAGGCACTCCCGGAATTCGCGGTCGTAGCGATGCAGCGGTGGCGCGGCACCATGTTTTCGGATGGGACAGGCAGATGCAAGGGCAGATGCACGTGCACGTGACCGAAATGATCCCTCCCGTACCGCTTCTTGGCCATTTTTTCCGCCACATTGGACCATGCCACTGTCAGAGGTACCTACCTCTGCCTGCGGGAAACGGCCGGCCTCTTTCCGTTTCCGTAACCGGGCGAGTACTGCTCGAAGTGTTTTAGTGGCAGACTGCGGCCCCTGAAGACGGTTGGGGAGGCTGGCGAACGTGAGCGCGGGAGAGCCCGGATCGGTGGTGCGGCGCATGCTGCTCGGCTCGCAACTCAGGCGGCTGCGTGAAGCACGGGGGATCACGCGCGAGGCGGCGGGTTACTCGATCCGCGCGTCCGAGTCGAAGATCAGCCGGATGGAGTTGGGCCGGGTGAGCTTCAAGACCAGGGACGTCGAGGATCTGCTGACGCTGTACGGCATCAGTGACGAGGCGGAGCGCGAGTCGCTGCTCTCCCTCGCCCGGGAGGCCAACGTGGCGGGCTGGTGGCACAGTTACACCGACGTGCTGCCGAGCTGGTTCCCCACCTATGTGGGCCTGGAGGGCGCCGCCTCGCTGATCCGGGTGTACGAGGTGCAGTTCGTGCACGGCCTGCTGCAGACCGAGGAGTACGCCCGCGCGGTGGTCAGGCGCGGCATGAAGGGCGCGAGCCCGGACGACGTGGAGCGGCGGGTCGCGCTGCGCCTGGAACGGCAGAAGCACCTGCTCGCGGACAACGGCTCGGAGTTCCACATCGTCCTGGACGAGGCCGCCCTGCGCCGGCCGTACGGCGACCGTGACGTGATGCGCGGCCAGCTCCAGCACCTGATCGACGTCTCCGAGCGCCCCAACGTCCGGCTTCAGGTGATGCCGTTCAGCTTCGGCGGGCACTCCGGCGAGAGCGGCGCCTTCACCATCCTCAGCTTCCCCGACGCCGACCTGTCCGACGTGGTCTACCTGGAGCAGCTCACCAGCGCCCTGTACCTGGACAAGCGCGAGGACGTCGCCCAGTACGAGCAGGCGCTGAAGGAGCTCCAGCAGGACAGCCCGGGTCCGGACGAGAGCCGGGATCTTCTCCGGGGACTCCGTCAACTCACCTGAAACACAAGTACGATGACGTGTGATCAGACCGTGACGTCGCTCCTGTCTGCTACCGATTGAGGGATCACATGCCGTCCTACTTCAGCGACCTGGCCCAGCAGTACATCGACGGTGAATGGCGCCAGGGCAGCGGTTCCTGGGACGTCATCGACTTCAACCCGTACGACGACGAGAAGCTGGCCTCCATCACCGTCGCGACGGTCGACGAGGTCGACCAGGCCTACCGGAGCGCCGCCCGCGCCCAGAAGCAGTGGGCCGCGACCAACCCGTACGCGCGCCGCGCGGTGTTCGAGCGGGCGCTGCGGCTGATCGAGGAGCGCGAGCAGGAGATAGCCGACCTGATCGTCGCCGAGCTGGGCGGCACCCGGGTGAAGGCCGGCTTCGAGCTGCACCTGGTCAAGGAGTTTCTGCGCGAGTCGGTCAACCTGGCGCTGCGCCCCGAGGGCCGGATCCTGCCCTCCCCGGCCGACGGCAAGGAGAACCGCGTCTACCGGGTGCCGGTGGGCGTGGTGGGCGTGATCAGCCCGTTCAACTTCCCGTTCCTGCTGTCGGTCAAGTCAGTGGCCCCGGCCCTCGCGCTCGGCAACGGCGTGGTCCTCAAGCCGCACCAGAACACCCCGATCGCGGGCGGCACCCTGGTCGCGAAGATCTTCGAGGAGGCGGGGCTGCCGGGCGGTCTGCTCAACGTCGTCGTCACCGACATAGCCGAGATCGGCGACGCCTTCATCGAGCACCCGATCCCCAAGGTCATCTCCTTCACCGGTTCCGACAAGGTGGGCCGGCACGTCGCCACCGTCTGCGCCTCCCACTTCAAGCGCGCAGTGCTCGAACTGGGCGGCAACAGCGCGCTGGTGGTCCTGGACGACGCCGACCTCGACTACGCGGTGGACGCGGCCGTCTTCAGCCGCTTCGTCCACCAGGGCCAGGTCTGCATGGCGGCGAACCGGGTCCTCGTGGACCGCTCGGTGGCCGAGGAGTTCACCGAGAAGTTCGTCGCCAAGGTCCGGACGCTGAAGACCGGCGACCCGCGCGACCCGCAGACCGTCATCGGCCCGGTGATCAACTCCCAGCAGGCGAGCGCCCTCGCGGGCGTGGTCGAGCAGGCCCTCGCCGAGGGCGCCACCGCCCTGGTGCGCGGCGCCACCACCGGCAACCTGGTCGAGCCCAGCGTGCTCACCGACGTCCCCGCCGGCTCCGCCCTGCTGCAGCAGGAGGTCTTCGGCCCGGTCGTCTTCCTCGTGCCCTTCGACGGCGAGGAGGAGGCGGTCCGGCTCGTCAACGACACCCCCTACGGCCTCAGCGGCGCCGTGCACACGGCCGACGTCGAGCGCGGTGTCGCCTTCGCCAAGCGGATCGACACCGGCATGTTCCACGTGAACGACGGCACCGTGCACGACGAGCCGCTGGTGCCGTTCGGCGGCGAGAAGCACTCCGGCCTCGGCCGGCTGAACGGCGAGACGACGGTCGAGGCCTTCACCACGGTCAAGTGGATCTCGGTGCAGCACGGCCGCAGCGGCTTCCCCTTCTAGCCGTCCGCGGGACCTTCCCGCGCGTGCCGGGCCCTTGCGGACAGAAGCTGACCGCAAGGGCCCGTAGCGTCATCGGTGTCAGGCAAGAGGACCCGATGAAAGGCGGCCGGTCATGGTCACGCACGTGGCGGCGGAGACACAGGGCGACGAGCGCGGTGCGCTGCTCGCGTTCCTGGAGGAGCAGCGGGGCGGCATCCGCAGGGCGCTGCTGGGGCTGACGGAGGAGCAGGCCCGGTCCCGTCCGAGCGCCAGCGAGCTGTCCCTGGGCGGCCTGCTCAAGCATGCCGCCGAGGTCGAGCAGAGCTGGCTGGCCCGGGCCCGGCAGGAGCCGCCGGCGGTCCACCGCGACCAGTCGAACTGGCACGAGTGCTTCCGGCTGGCCGACGACGAGACGGTGGCCGGACAGCTGGCGTACTGGCAGCAGGTCGCCGCCGAGACGGAGAAGTACATCCGTTCCGCGCCGAGCCTGGACGACACCTTCCCGCTGCCGCCCGATCCCTGGTTCCCGCCGGAGGGCCGTGTCTCCCTGCGCTGGCTGTGCCTGCACCTGATCCGCGAGACCGCCCGGCACGCCGGGCACGCCGACATCATCCGGGAGTCCCTGGACGGGAAGACCGCCTTCGAGCTGGTGGCCCTGGAGCAGCGGGGCTGAGCCGCGGCAATAACCTGGACGGCATGTCAGCGATCCGTCTCCTCGTGCTGGGCGCGGTCCGTCAGCACGGGCGGGCCCACGGCTACCAGGTCCGGGGCGACCTGGAGTACTGGGGCGCGCACGAGTGGTCCAACGCCAAGCCGGGCTCGATCTACCACGCCCTGAAGCAGCTGGCGAAGCAGGGACTGCTGCACGCGCACGAGGTCGCCCCGTCCACCGCGGGGGGCCCGCCGCGCACCGAGTACGAGATCACCGGCGCGGGCGAGACGGAGTTCTTCCGGCTGCTGCGCGAAGCCCTGGTCTCCTACGGCCAGAAGACGGACGTCCAGTCGGCCGCCATCGGCTTCCTGGTCGAACTGGACCGGGCCGAGGCGCTGGA
The DNA here is from genome assembly GCF_007176755.1 of Streptomyces sp. 1-11. Lineage (GTDB taxonomy): Bacteria > Actinomycetota > Actinomycetes > Streptomycetales > Streptomycetaceae > Streptomyces. The sequence goes on along the minus strand of NZ_BJTV01000003.1, from coordinate 73,725 downwards.
CCTGCTCCGGGAGCGGATCCGGCGCATCGGCCAGTGGCGGTCGGCCGTCACCGGGCACTACATCCCCGAGGACGGCCCCGCCCGGCTCGGCCACATCGGCGAGATCATGAACCTCTGGCTGCACACGGCCGACTCCGACGCCGCCTGGACGCAGGGACTCGTCGACCGCCTGGCGGCCGGCGCGTACACCTTCGCGGGGGAGGGCGAGCCGTTCGTGGGCGTCCTCGCCGAGGGCCAGGAGAACCCGTACGCGACGGGGGAGCGGCATCCGGGGGACGACCGCTGATCCGCCTTGATCCGGCCTGATCCGGACGAAGGGCCCTAAGGGCTGTCCCGTAATCCCCGGCGGGCACGCGACGACAGCTACGGCGCCTCGCCGCGTTGTCGGATCGCCCGAATACGCCCAGTATGAGGACGACCCTCCGCCTTGCGATGCACCGCATCTGACGCCGCGCGCTGATCCACCGGGGATTACGGGACAGCCCTTAGTGGTGGAAGCTGGTGGCCGCGTCCCGGTCCCTGGTGAGCGGATGCGGCTGCCGGCGCAGGTCCGGCAGCAGGCGGGCCAGGTCGTCCACGAACAGGTCCGCGAGGTCGTGGGAGAAGCCGTTGCGGCACACGATCCGCAGCACCGCCAGGTCCTCGCGGTTCGGCGGGAAGGTGTAGGCGGGCAGCAGCCAGCCGTGTTCGCGCATCCGCCGGGAGACGTCGAAGACGTCGTAGGGCAGGTCGTCGCGGGTGGTGAAGGCGAACACCGGCAGTTCGTCCCCGCGGGTGAGCAGCCGGAAGTCGCCGAGCGCCTCGATCTTCCCGGCGAGGGCGCGTGCCACGTCCCGCGTGGTCTGCTGCACGGTCCGGTAGCCGTCACGGCCCAGCCGCAGGAACGTGTAGTACTGCGCGACCACCTGGGCGCCGGGGCGGGAGAAGTTCAGGGCGAACGTCGGCATGTCGCCGCCCAGGTAGTTCACCCGGAAGACCAGTTCCTCGGGCAGCGCCTCCTTGTCCCGCCACAGGGCCCAGCCGACACCCGGGTAGACCAGGCCGTACTTGTGCCCGGAGGTGTTGATCGACGCCACGCGCGGCAGCCGGAAGTCCCACACCAGGTCCTCGTCGAGGAAGGGCGCGATCATCGCGCCGGAGGCGCCGTCCACGTGGACCGGGACGTCCAGCCCGGTGCGCTCCTGGAGGCCGTCGAGGGCGGCGCACAGCGCCGCGATCGGCTCGTAGGAGCCGTCGAACGTGGAGCCGAGGATGCCGACGACACCGATGGTGTTCTCGTCGCACAGCTCGGCCGCGGCCTGCGGGTCCAGGTGGAACCGGTCGCCCTCCATGGGCACCAGCCGGGCCTCCACCTCCCAGAAGTTGCAGAACTTCTCCCAGCAGACCTGGACGTTGACGCCCATGACCAGGTTCGGGCGCGCTCCCGGGTAGCGGTCGGCGTTGCGCTGCGCCCAGCGGCGCTTGAGCGCCATCCCGGCCAGCATGCAGGCCTCGCTGGAGCCCGTGGTCGAACAGCCCACCGCGGCCGCCGGGTCGGGGGCGTTCCACAGCTCGGCGAGCATCGCCACGCACCGCCGCTCCAGCTCGGCCGTGCGCGGGTACTCGTCCTTGTCGATCATGTTCTTGTCGCGGCACTCACCCATCAGCACCCCGGCCTGCGGCTCCATCCAGGTGGTGACGAAGGTGGCCAGGTTGAGCCGCGAGTTGCCGTCCAGCATCAGCTCGTCGTGCACGAGCTGGTACGCCGTGGACGGCGGCAGCGGGGCGTCGGGGAGCCGGTGGGTGGGCGGGGCCTCGGTCATCCCGCCGACCGGGTTGGCCTCGCCGTAGAACGGGTTGACCGACAGCAGGCGCTCCTTGTGCTTCTCCGTGCCTTTGTGCAGGGCCATGAGGTGTCTCCAGACGGGAACGGGGTCAGCGGACGGGGGTGCCGTCAGAGCGCAACTGCATCTGCTGCCGCCCGGTCACCAGCAGCCAGGCCGGCAGCGAGGCGATGCAGAGCAGGGCGATGATGACGGGCGAGACCACCAGGACGGCGGCCGTGAACAGGCTCACCCAGCCCTGCCGGGTGATCGCCAGGAGCATGCCCAGCACGCTCGCGGACACGCTCAGCGCCGCGGGCACGGCCGGGACGAGCGCGTGGGCGCACAGGCCGAGCGCGGCGCCGACGAAGACGGAGGGGAAGATCCGGCCGCCCCGGAACCCGCAGGAGGCCGCGACCACCATCGCCGCCAGTTTCACCACGGCCAGCGTGGCGAACTGCCCCGCCGTCCAGCCGGTCGGGTCGTGTGCCAGCTCGCCCATCTCCGACAGGCCCTTGAAGAGGGTCAGATGGCCGCCCAGGGCGGCCAGGACGCCGAGCACGAGGCCGCCCGCCGGAAGCATCAGCATCGGGTGGCGCAACCGCTGGAAGGCGGCGTGGACGCAGGGGAAGGCGCGTACGGCGCACATGCCGAGCAGCGCGGCCACCGGGGCGAGTACCAGGGCCGCCAGCAGGTCCTGCCAGCGCGGGTGGCCCAGGGGCGGCAGGCCGAGGTCGAAGGCCGGGCGGTACAGCAGCGAGGTGGTCAGCGCCCCGACCGCCGCCGCGGTCAGCGGCGCGAACAGGTTGTCCCACAGCAGCCCCCGGGCCGGGCGCCCGGCCAGCGCCTCGGAGATGACCAGGGCGGCGGCCACCGGGGTGCCGAACAGCGCCCCGATCGTCGCCGCCTCCGCCAGCATCGGCCACAGCGAGCCCGGCATCCGGGCCAGCAGACGCCCGCCCAGCCAGGCCGCCAGGCCGACGTTCACGGCGATGATCGGGTTCTCCGGGCCGAGGCTCGGGCCGCCCGCCAGCATCAGACCGGTCGCCAGGAGCAGGCCCGGCAGCACGACGGGCGGCAGCTGCGGGGCGTCGAGCCCGGTGGTCGCCGGGTCCGGCCCGGCGTGACCGGGCACCTTCCACACGACCAGCCCGACGGCGATGCCGGTCGCCACCAGCATGACGAACATCCACAGCACCGAGTAGGGGCCGATCCCCAGCGCGTCCGGCAGCGGCCCCCACAGCACGCGCTGGAGCTGCTCCGCCGCCACGCTCAGTCCCACGTAGAGGAGGCTCGCGGCCACCCCGACGGCCACGGCGGGCAGGATCAACGGCAGCAGGACCCGCGCCGGGCTGGCCGGCCGGGTCGAGCGAGCCTCCCGTCGGGTGTCCTGGGCCACGTCGTCACGATAAGCGGACGCGACGACTCCAACATCCGGAGCGGATCCGGCTTGCACCTCACGCCGCGTGAGGCCTCAACGTGGTGGACGTACCGACGACAAGGAGCGGAAAGTGAGCTACTCCGTGGGACAGGTCGCGGGGTTCGCCGGCATCACGGTGCGCACCCTGCACCACTACGACGAGATCGGCCTGCTGGTGCCCAGCGAGCGCACCCACGCCGGCCACCGGCGCTACAACGACGCCGACCTCGACCGGCTCCAGCAGATCCTGTTCCACCGCGAACTCGGCTTCCCGCTCGACGAGGTCGCGGCCCTGCTCGACGACCCCGGCGTGGACCCGCGCGCGCACCTGCGCCGCCAGCACGACCTGCTGACCGCCCGGATCGAGAAGCTGCAGAAGATGGCCGCGGCCGTGGAGCATGCCATGGAGGCACGCACGATGGGCATCAACCTCACCCCCGAGGAGCGGTTCGAGGTCTTCGGGGACAACGATCCCGAGCAGTACGCCGAGGAGACCGAGCGGCGCTGGGGCGGCACCGAGGCCTACGCCGAGTCGCAGCGCCGCGCCGCCCGCTACACCAAGGACGACTGGCAGCGCATGCGGGCCGAGAACGACGACTGGACCGAGCGCTACGTCGCCCTGATGGCGGCCGGCGGGCAGCCCACGGACGAGGCGGCCATGGACCTGGCCGAGGAGCACCGCCGGCAGATCGGCGCCTGGTACTACGACTGCCCGCACCCCATGCACCGCTGTCTGGGCGCGATGTACGTCGCCGACGAGCGCTTCAAGGCGTACTACGACTCGACGCGGCCCGGTCTCGCCGAACACCTCAGCGCGGCGATCGCCGCCAACGCCGACCGGCACACGGCGTGAGCCCCGGCCCGGGAGGCCTACTCCCGGGCCAGCACGACGGCCGTGCCGTAGGCGCACACCTCCGTGCCCACGTCCGCGGCCTCGGTGACGTCGAAGCGGAACATCAGCACCGCGTTGGCCCCGCGCGCGCGTGCCTGCTCCACCAGCCGCTCCATGGCCTGGTTGCGGGTCTGCACGAGCGTCTTGGTGAGCCCCTTCAGCTCGCCGCCGATCATCGACTTCAGCCCGGCGCCGATCTGGCTGCCGAGGTGCCGCGAGCGCACGGTCAGCCCGAAGACCTCGCCGAGCACCTGCCGCACCCGGTAGCCGGGCACGTCGTTCGTCGTCACCACCAGCACGTCCGGCTGGGGCCCCTGGCCGCCGCCGTAGTCGTCGAGTCCCATGAGCCACAGCTTTCTCGCAGCGGCGCCACAGTGCATCCTGGAGGCACCGGTGGAACCCGGGGCGGTCGCGCCACGTTGGTAGCTTTGTGCGGCCCCCCATGGACGCCGTAGCCGCCTCACCCCCTCAGGAGCCCGGACCCGTGATGACACTCGCCCTCGGCCCGAGCTGGCTGGATCCCCAGTACCTGCTGGACACCTACAGCATCTGGGGTCTGCTGCTCATCGTCTTCGCCGAGTCAGGCCTGCTCATCGGCTTCTTCCTGCCGGGTGACTCGCTGCTGTTCACCTGTGGTCTGCTGATCACCTCCCACCAGCTCGACTTCCCGCTGTGGGGCGCGATCGGCCTGATCTGCCTGGCCGCGATCCTCGGCGACCAGGCGGGCTACATGTTCGGCAAGAAGGTCGGACCCTCCCTGTTCAACCGTCCGGACTCACGGCTGTTCAAGCAGGAGAACGTCGCCAAGGCGCACGAGTTCTTCGAGAAGTACGGCCCGAAGTCCCTGGTCCTGGCCCGCTTCGTGCCCATCGTGCGCACGTTCACGCCGATCGTCGCCGGCGTCAGCGGCATGCGGTACCGCTCCTTCCTGGTCTTCAACGTCATCGGCGGCGTCCTGTGGGGCGCGGGCGTCACCCTGCTGGGCTCCTGGCTGGGGCAGCACGACATCGTCAAGAACAACATCGAGGCGATCCTGATCCTGATCGTCCTGGTGTCGGTGATCCCGATCGCGATCGAGTACCTGCGCGCGCGCAGCAAGAACAAGGCCGCGCAGCGGGAGGCGGCCGAGGAGCAGCACGCGCGGCAGGCCCCGGCGCCCCGGTACGAGCAGCAGCCGGTCATGGACGACGCGACGACCCGCCTGCGCCGCGTCGAGCCCGAGGAGCAGCCCTACCGGCAGCAGCCCCGGCAGTACTGGGACCAGGGCGGTTACGACCAGGGCGGCTACGACCAAGGCCAGTACCACGGCCAGGGGCAGCACCAGCAGCCGCGCCACGGCCAGGACGGCCCCCGCTACGACCAGAACGGGTACGACCCCAACGGTTACGACCGGAACGGGTATGACCGGAACGGGTTCGACGGGCCCGGGTACGACCGCAACGGGTACGACCAGAACGGTTACCACCAGAACCAGTACGACCCGAACCAGTACGACCCCAACCGCCACCCCTACGACAGCCAGGGCGACCACCGCGCCCGCTGAGCCGTCAGAAGCCGCGGGTCCGCTTCGCCGCCCGACGCTTGCCGGCGGAGCCGACCCGCAGGGTCAGCCGGGAGATCTCCGACCCCAGGTTGACCCCGATCGCGATCGCCATCGCCAGGGACGCCGCCTTGGCCAGCGACACCAGCCCCTTGTCGACCTCGTTCTGCGCCATGTTCAGCAGCCCGAAGTAGGTGGCCGAACCCGGCAGCAGCGGACCGATGGCCGCGGTCGTGTACGGCAGCGCCGACGCGAACCGGAACCGGGACAGCAACTGCCCGAACAGCCCCACCAGCCCGGCCGCCACCGCCGTCGAGGCCACCGGTGAGATCCCGCCCGCGTTCGGTGAGTGCATCGCGCCGTACACCGACCAGGCCACGCCCCCGTTGAGCGTGACCGCGAGCACGGTGGACCGCTCCTGCTGCAGCAGCACCGCGAACGTCAGCGACAGCAGCATGGACGCGGCGATCTGGACCAGCGGCCGCTCGGTGATGCCGCCCAGCGCCGCGTCGGGATCCAGCTTGCCGCCCACCTTCACCCCGAAGTACAGGACGACCAGCACCCCGACGACGATGCCGACGAAGAAGTACATGACCTCCAGCAGCCGCGCGGCCGCGGTGATGTAGAAGCCCGTCAGACCGTCCTGCACCCCCGCCACCAGCGCCCGCCCGGGCAGCAGCGCGAACAGCCCACCGGTGACCACCGCGGACGCGTTCACGCCGATGTGCGTCAGCGAGAACGCCACCCCCATCGCGGCCGGCGGCATCGCCGCCACCGTGAACTGGTAGAACTCCGGCAGCCCGCGTCCCGCGCACAGCCAGGCCAGCCGGTCGCCGAGCATCGCGCCGAGCGCGGCGGCGACGAACACGATCACATCACCGCCGACCAGCACCGAGGCCGCACCGGCCAGCAGCCCGCTGGCCAGGGTCAGCGCCCAGCCGGGGTACGGGTGCCGGTTGCGGCGGATCTCCGCCAGCCTGCGGTAGGCCTCCTCGAGGGAGACATGGGTCTCCGGGTCGGTCAGGTCGTCCACCAGGTGGAACACGGCCGCCAGCCGGGTGTAGTCGGTGCCGCGCCGCCGTACCGTGCGCGAGGCCGTCACCGGGTCGTCCACCAGCGAGGGCTGGTAGGAGATCGACAGCAGCGTGAAGGTGACGGTCGGCTCGCACCGGTCCAGGCCGTAGGACCGGCACACCGCGAACATCGCGGCCTCCACGTCCTCGGCGCCCTCGCCGCCGGCCAGCAGCAGCTCACCGATACGCAGGGTCAGGTCGAGCACGCGCGGAACCGCCGGGCCCTCGTCCTCGGTCCGCTGCACGGGCTCGGGCGCCGGCCGCTCGGTCACCGGCATGCGCAGCATCGTGCGCATCCGGTCCTGCCAGGGCGCGTCCTTGATCAGGCTGACCGCGGGCACCCCCGTCGCCGGGGTGAACGCCACCAGCGAGTCCTTGGCGCTGTACGTGCGCGGCAGGCTGAACGCCGAGCCCTCCGGCTCGGCACTCGACGGCTGCGGCGCCTGAAGCCCCTCGGGCACCGCGAACTCGGACGTGGTCTCCGACTCGCCGCCGCCCCTGGGGACCGCCAGTCCCTGGGGGAGGGCGAACTCGGACGTGATCTCCGGGTCGTACGTGGTCCGCGCCTCGTCCGACCGGGGCTTGCGGTCCTCCGCCTCCGTCACCTCGCACCGCTTCCTGAACGACACATTCCGCAGACCCCAGTATGCGCACGCACACGCAGACGGGCCGCGCCACCCCGCCAGGGTGCCGCGGCCCGTGTCGGGCAAACCGGCCGGTCAGTGGCCGCCCTGCTCCTTGAAGCGCTTGTACGACCGCTCGATCTCCGTCTCGGCGTCCGTGCGGCCCACCCAGTTGGCGCCCTCGACCGACTTGCCGGGCTCCAGGTCCTTGTACACCTCGAAGAAGTGCTGGATCTCCAGGCGGTCGAACTCCGACACGTGGTGGATGTCGCGCAGGTGCTCCACACGCGGGTCGGTGGCCGGAACGCACAGCAGCTTGTCGTCGCCGCCCGCCTCGTCCGTCATCCGGAACATGCCGATCGCGCGGCACTTGATCAGGCAGCCCGGGAAGGTCGGCTCGTCAAGAATGACCAGCGCGTCCAGCGGGTCGCCGTCCTCGCCGAGGGTGTTCTCGACGAAGCCGTAGTCGGTCGGGTAGGCGGTCGAGGTGAAGAGACGACGGTCCAGGCGGATCCGACCGGTCTCGTGGTCCACCTCGTACTTGTTGCGCGAACCCTTCGGGATCTCGATCGTGACGTCGAACTCCACCGGTGGCTCCTCCATGATCAACACATAGTTCTGGTGATTAAGTGTCCCTCACGCAGGTGTGTGATCGCGAAAGGGGCTGGTGGTCGTGCCAGAGCAGAGGCCTTGGCGAGCCGCGGGACCGCATGTGCGGCGGCTCGCGAACGCCGTACGACCGCGCCTGGCGCGCGCCGCGACCGCCGCGAAACCGCGGATCGCGCGGCTGGCGAAGGCCGTGCGCCCCGAACTCGCGCACCTCCCCCGCCGGCGCACCGACAGGACCTGGCAGTACACCGCGGGCGCCGCCACCGCCGGACTGGCACTGGCCGCCGCGGTGGTGACCGCCGCCGGTCCCTGGGACGCCGACGGTCAGCGTACGGCCGAGCGGGACCGGGCGGCCGCCCTTGAGCGATCAGGTGGCGCAGATCACGGCGGATCCGGCGCGAACGACCGGGCCCCCCAGGCCGCGCCGAGCGCCGCGGCCGTCCTCGCGGGCCTGGGCGGCACCACCGGCACCGTCGGCACCAAGAAGGCCCCGCCCGGCCGGCAGGCCCTCACGGACGTCCTCCGGCCCCTCCTGGACGTCCCGGCGCTCGGCACCGGCCACGGCGCGGCCGTCGTCGACGTCACCACCGGCACGCGCCTGTACGCCGCCGGAGCCGACCGGGCCCTCACCCCCGCCTCCACCACCAAGATCGCCACCGCGGTCGCCGCGCTCTCCGCCCTCGGCTCCGACCACCGTTTCACCACCCGCGCCGCGCTCGAACCCGACACCGGGGAACTCGTCCTGGTCGGCGGCGGCGACCCCACCCTCACCGCGCGCGCCGCGGCCGGCGACCTGGCGAGCCTGCGCACCCTCGCCGCCGACACCGCCGCCACCCTCGCGAAGCGGGGCATCCACAAGATCACCCTCTCCTACGACACCACCCTCTTCTCCGGCCCCGCCCTGCATCCCATCGGCGTCAACGACAACCTCGCCCCGGTGAGCGCCCTCACCGCCGACGAGGGCCGCACCGACGACTCCACCAGCGGCCCGGCCACCCGCGTGACCGACCCGCCGGCGGACGCCGCCCGCAAGTTCGCCGGCTTCCTCCGCGACGCGGGCGTCGAGACGACGCCCCCCGGACCCTCCAAGGCCACCGGCCGCGCCGAGACCCTCGCCACCGTCTCCTCGCCCACCCTGGCCACCATCGTCGAGCGCATGCTGACCAACAGCGACAACGACATCGCCGAGACCCTGGCCCGCCAGACCGGCCTCGCGAGCGGCGAGGCGGGCAGCTTCGCCGGCGGCGCCAAGGCCATCGCCACCCAGCTCCGCAAGCTCGGCCTGCCCCTGTCCGGCGCCTCCTTCCACGACGGCAGCGGCCTCGACCGCGAGGACAGACTGACGGCCGACCTCCTCACCGCCCTCCTGGTCAAGGCCGGCGACCCGGCCCGCCCCGGCCTGCGGCCTGTCCTCACCGGGCTCCCCGTCGCCGGCTTCACCGGCACCCTGGCCGACCGCTACACCGACGGCGCGGCCGGCGTCGTACGGGCGAAGACCGGCACGCTCACCGGGGTCAACACCCTGGCCGGCACGGCCGTCGACCGCGACGGCCACCTGCTCGCCTTCGCCTTCCTGGCCTCCGGCACGCCCGGCGCGCAGGAGGCCCAGAGGGCGCTGGACCGGACGGCCACGACCCTGGCGGGCTGCGGCTGCGGCTGACCCGCCGCCGTGCCGGGCCCCGGCGCGGGCGGCCCGGCGACGCCCCCGCACGGCCTGCCCGAAATGGGGCCGCTCACGTACCGTTGACGCATGACGAGCTTCGGTGGCACCGCATCTCCCGGGATGGTCGACTGGAACCTCGCGGTGGCGACCGCGACACGGCTCGTACGGCCGGGCCCCGAAGTGAGCCGCGACGAGGCCAGAGAGGTCGTCGCGGAACTGCGCCGGCACGCGAAGGCCTCGGAGGAACACGTCCGGGGCTTCACCCGGCTGGGCACCGAGGACACCCACGACACCCCCGTCCTGGTCGTCGACCGCCCCGGCTGGGTGCGGGCCAACGTCGCCGGCTTCCGGGAACTCCTCAAACCCCTCCTGGGCAAGATGCAGGAACGCCGCGGCGGCAACCCGGGCAGCGCCGTCCTCGGCGCCGTCGGCGGCAAGGTCACCGGCGTCGAACTCGGCATGCTGCTGTCCTTCCTCGCCTCCCGCGTCCTCGGCCAGTACGAGACCTTCGCCCCCGCCTCCCGCGACCTGCCCGCCGGGGAGAACGGCGGCGGCCGGCTGCTCCTGGTCGCGCCCAACATCGTCCACGTGGAACGCGAACTCGACGTCGAGCCCCACGACTTCCGGCTCTGGGTCTGCCTGCACGAGGAGACGCACCGCACCCAGTTCACCGCCGTGCCCTGGCTCCGCGACCACCTGGAGGGCGAGATCCAGTCGTTCTTGGCGGAGACCGACGTCGACCCGATGACCGTCCTCGAACGCGTCCGCGAAGCCGCCCAGTCCCTCGCCGGCGGCCGCCCCGAGGGCGAGGAGGACGACGGCGGGCGCTCCTTCGTGGAACTGGTGCAGACCCCGGCCCAGCGCGAGATCCTCGGCCGCCTCACCGCCGTGATGTCCCTGCTCGAGGGCCACGCCGACTTCGTCATGGACGGCGTCGGCCCCGAGGTCGTGCCGAGCGTCGCCGAGATCCGCGAGAAGTTCCAGCAGCGCCGCGCCAAGGGCGCCTCCCGGCTCGACCTCGCCCTGCGCAAACTGCTCGGCCTCGACGCCAAGCTCCGGCAGTACCGCGACGGCGAGCGCTTCGTGAGCGGCGTCGTCGAACAGGTCGGCATGGACGGCTTCAACCGCGTCTGGACCTCGCCCAACACCCTCCCCACCAAGGCGGAGATCGCCAAACCGGCGGACTGGGTCGCACGGGTGCACCGCAAGGCCGAGTCGTGAACCACGCCGCGGAGTCGTGAGACGAATCCGGCCGACGGCAGGCGAACGCCCCTCCAATCACCCGTCCGAGGGACCGTGAGTCATGGGTAGGCGTGCAATGCTCGGGGAACGGCCCGCTTCTGTCACCATCGACACACTCTGAGTGACTGGCTCTCGGGCTCACCCCCGAAAACTTCATGAAGGGAACCGGACATGGGTCCCCATCCATCGGTCGCGGCGATACGCCTGGCGGTCCGCCGCGTCCTCCACGACATCCTGACCGACCACAGCAGCACCACCGGACGAAGCCTCGAGCGCAGCCGGACCGTCGCCGCCGGGCGGGGCCCGGCCGAGCGGCCCCCCTCCCCGCTCGTGCTCGTCGCCTGCTCCGGCGGGGCCGACTCCATGGCGCTCGCCTCCGCCCTCGCCTTCGAGGCGCCCAAGCTCGGCATCCGCGCCGGCGGCGTCACCGTCGACCACGGTCTCCAGCCCGGCTCCGGCCTGCGCGCCGACGAGGTCGTGCTCAAGCTGCGCGGCCTCGGCCTCGACCCCGTCGAGTCCATCGCCGTGACCGTCGGCCGCGAAGGCGGACCCGAGGCCGCCGCCCGCGACGCCCGCTACGCCGCCCTCGACGCCGCCGCGGAACACCACGGCGCCACCGCCGTGCTGCTCGGACACACCCGCGACGACCAGGCCGAGACCGTCCTGCTCGGCCTCGCCCGCGGCTCCGGCATCCGCTCCCTGTCCGGAATGGCCGCGGTCTCGGGGGCCGGCGGCCGTTACCGGCGGCCCTTTTTGTCCCTGGACCGGCAGACCGCCCGCAAGGCCTGCATGGCCCAGTCCCTGTCCGTCTGGGACGACCCGCACAACGCCGACCCCGCCTACACCCGCTCCCGGCTCCGGCACGAAGGCCTGCCCGCCCTGGAGAAGGCCCTCGGCAAAGGCGTCGTGGAAGCGCTCGCCCGCACCGCCCAGCTCTCCCGCGACGACGCCGACGCCCTCGACACCTGGGCCAGCCAGGCCGAGGCCTCCGTGCGCGACGCCACCGGCCACCTGGAGTGCGCCAAGCTCTACGCCCTCCCGCCCGCCGTGCGCCGCCGCATCATCCGCCGCGCCGCCATCGAGGCGGGGGCCCCGGCCGGCTCGCTCTTCGCCCGCCACATCGAGGAAGTCGACCGGCTCATCACCGGCTGGCGGGGCCAGGGGGACATCAATCTCCCGGGCAAAGTCGTCGCCCGGCGCCAGGGTGGCAGACTGGTGATTCGGCAGGGCTGACACCGCGGCCCCGGGGGACCCCTCCGGCGGACCGGGCAGCCGGGGGCACGCGAGTGCGGCCGTAAGTGCGGGACGACGAAAGTGATGCGGGTGGACGCGAAAGACATGGGTGCCGACCTCCAGCGGGTGCTCATCACCAAGGAAGAGATCGACGCGAAGCTGGCCGAGCTGGCCGCGAAGATCGACGCGGAGTACGCGGGCAAGGACCTGCTCATCGTCGGCGTCCTCAAGGGCGCGGTGATGGTCATGGCGGACCTCGCCCGGGCGCTGTCCACCCCCGTCACCATGGACTGGATGGCCGTGTCCTCCTACGGCGCTGGCACCCAGTCCTCCGGCGTGGTCCGGATCCTCAAGGACCTCGACACCGACATCAAGGGCAGGCACGTCCTGATCGTCGAGGACATCATCGACTCCGGCCTGACCCTGTCCTGGCTGATCAACAACCTCGGCTCGCGCGAGCCCGCCACCCTCAAGGTGTGCACGCTGCTGCGCAAGCCGGACGCCGCCAAGGTCGCCATCGACGTCGAGTGGGTCGGTTTCGACATCCCCAACGAGTTCGTCGTCGGCTACGGCCTCGACTACGCCGAGAAGTACCGCAACCTGCCGTTCGTCGGTACGCTCGCGCCCCACGTCTACGGCGGCTGAGCCAACGGGGCCAGTCCTTCCAGGACGACCGGGAACCCCAGCGGGTTCCGCAGCGTTGGAGCATGCAGAGACGGGATTGCCGGCCGTCGATGCCGCTCCGTGCGGCTTCGGACAACAATGCTGGGGTACCGTCAGAAGAACTGTCTTATCAAACTCACTATGGCAGGAGGGACGGGGCGACACCGCTCCGTATGGATGGACGTGAAGCGATACTTCCGTGGGCCGGTCATGTGGATCGTGCTGGCCGTCCTTGCCGTGGTCGTGTTGATGCAGGTCGTCGGCTCGTCCGGCGGCTATAAGACGGTGGACACCGGCCAGGTCGTGGCGGCGATCAACGACAACAGGGTGCAGTCGGCCAAGCTCACCACCGGTGACGAGCAGACCGTCAAGGTCGAGCTCAAGGACGGTCAGAAGGTCGACGGCAGCTCCAAGATCCAGGCGAGCTACATCGGCGACCAGGGCGTGACCATCGCCAGCACGCTGCAGAGCAAGTACCAGGACAAGCAGATCCCGGACGGCTACACAGTCTCGCCGTCCAAGCAGAACCCGTTCCTCGGCGTCCTGCTCTCCCTGCTCCCCTTCGTCCTCATCGTGGTCGTCTTCCTGTTCCTGATGAACCAGATGCAGGGCGGCGGCTCCCGGGTCATGAACTTCGGCAAGTCCAAGGCCAAGCTCATCACCAAGGACACCCCGAAGACGACCTTCACCGACGTCGCCGGCTGCGACGAGGCCGTCGAGGAACTCCACGAGATCAAGGAGTTCCTGCAGGAACCGGCCAAGTTCCAGGCCGTCGGCGCCAAGATCCCCAAGGGCGTGCTCCTCTACGGCCGCCCCGGTACCGGCAAGACCCTGCTCGCCCGTGCCGTGGCCGGCGAGGCCGGGGTCCCCTTCTACTCGATCTCCGGTTCTGACTTCGTCGAGATGTTCGTCGGTGTCGGTGCCTCCCGGGTCCGCGACCTGTTCGAGCAGGCCAAGGCGAACGCCCCGGCGATCGTCTTCGTCGACGAGATCGACGCGGTCGGCCGCCACCGCGGCGCCGGCCTCGGCGGCGGGCACGACGAGCGCGAGCAGACGCTGAACCAGCTCCTCGTCGAGATGGACGGCTTCGACGTCAAGGGCGGCGTCATCCTGATCGCCGCCACCAACCGGCCCGACATCCTCGACCCGGCCCTCCTGCGCCCCGGCCGCTTCGACCGGCAGATCGCCGTCGACCCGCCGGACCTGCAGGGCCGCATGGAGATCCTCAAGGTCCACCAGAAGGGCAAGCCGGTCGCGCCCGACGTCGACCTGGCCGCCGTCGCCCGCCGCACCCCCGGCATGACCGGCGCCGACCTCGCCAACGTGCTCAACGAGGCCGCGCTGCTCACCGCCCGCGGTGACCAGAAGCTGATCGACAACAAGGCGCTGGACGAGGCGATCGACCGCGTGGTCGCGGGCCCGCAGAAGCGGACCCGGATCATGTCGGACAAGGAGAAGAAGATCACCGCGTACCACGAGGGCGGTCACGCCCTGGTCGCGGCGGCCTCGCCCAACTCCGACCCGGTCCACAAGATCACCATCCTGTCCCGGGGTCGTGCCCTCGGCTACACGATGGTGCTCCCGGACGAGGACAAGTACTCCACCACCCGCAACGAGATGCTCGACCAGCTCGCCTACATGCTGGGCGGCCGTGCGGCGGAGGAACTGGTCTTCCACGACCCGACCACCGGCGCCGCCAACGACATCGAGAAGGCCACCAACCTGGCCCGCGCGATGGTCACCCAGTACGGCATGACCGAGCGGCTCGGCGCGATCAAGTTCGGCGGCGACAACAGCGAGCCGTTCCTCGGACGTGAGATGGCTCACCAGCGCGACTACTCCGAAGAGGTCGCCGCGCTGGTGGACGAAGAGGTCAAGAAGCTCATCGAGACCGCTCACAACGAGGCCTGGGAGATCCTGGTCGAGAACCGCGACGTGCTCGACAACCTGGTCCTGGCCCTCCTGGAGAAGGAGACCCTGGGCAAGGAGGAGATCGCCGAGATCTTCGCGACGATCCACAAGCGCCCGCCGCGGCCCGCCTGGACCGGCTCCTCCCGCCGCACCCCCTCCACCCGCCCGCCGGTGCTCTCCCCCAAGGAGCTGGCACTGACCAACGGTGCGAACGGCGCGACGGCGGCCATCAGCACGGTCAAGTCCACCGCCGTGGACCCCGCCCCGGCGACGGAGCAGACCCCGGAGGACCGCCCCGAGAGCTGACGCTCCCGGCAGCCTCCCGGCCCGGAATGAACGCCGCACCCCCCAGGTTCTAGCCTGGGGGGTGCGGCATTTTCGTATGCCGTGGGTGAGACGTACAGGAACGAGGCATCAGATGACCGACCCCGTGACGCTGGCCGGCGAGGGCTTCATCGGCGAATTCGATGAGAAGCGCGCCGAGAACGCCGTTCGGGAACTCCTGATCGCGGTCGGTGAGGATCCGGACCGCGAGGGACTGCGGGACACCCCGGCTCGGGTCGCGCGGGCGTACCGGGAGCTCCTGGCCGGCCTGTGGCAGGAGCCCGAGGACGTTCTGACGACCACGTTCGATCTCGGACACGATGAGATGGTCCTGGTGAAGGACATCGAGATCGTCTCCCTCTGCGAGCATCACCTCCTGCCTTTCCACGGCGTGGCTCACGTCGGGTACATCCCGGCCGAGAACGGCAAGATCACGGGCCTGTCGAAACTGGCGCGGCTGGTCGAGGTGTTCGCTCGCCGCCCGCAGGTGCAGGAACGACTCACCACCCAGATCGCGGACTCCCTCGTCCGGATCCTCGAGGCCCGTGGCGCGATCGTCGTCATCGAGGCCGAGCACATGTGCATGTCGGTACGCGGCATCCGCAAGCCGGGAGCCAAGACCACCACATCGGCGGTGCGGGGCCAGCTTCGTGACGCCACGACCCGTGCCGAGGCGATGAGCCTGATACTGGCGCACTGACCCGAATGTCAGTGGTGCCCGATACCGTCCCCTGATCAGTGAGCTGACTACTGATCAGGGGGGACGAGGTGCAGTACGGCTTACCGAGCAAGCAGACGGTGAACGCCGTGGGTGGACGACTGCAGGCACGCAGCGTTCGCGTCGGCTGCCGCCTGTGGTCCCTGTCGGACGGGCGCACCGTGCAGACCACGGTCACGGACGTGGCGGTGACGAAGGTCCGCGAGGTCGTAGAGGTGGTGACCGACCACCTCGCCTTCGTAGTGGCGCCGGATCAGATGCTGTCGACGCCTGACGGATGGGTTCACGCCAGGGACGCCCGAGGGAATGTGGTCGCCTGGACCCACGCGCGGAAACTGAACCGGCGGCGATTGACCATCACTCCGGGTTACGACCTCGGCTACCTGATCGGAGCCACGTGCTCGGACGGGACGGTCGGCAGGAACTACGTCTCCCTCGTGGTCAACGACAGAAGGTTCGCCGAGCGGTTCGCCGAGTGCCTGGTGGGAGCCACGGGGCTCAGCGCGCGCCTCGAGCCCGTGACCCGTCCGTCCGGCTACCTTCGGCGGGACGTTCCTGGCTTTCGCGTGCGGGTCGTGTCCTCGTACCTGGCGGATTTGCTGAGGCAGTACGTGGGCGGGGACGCCCACCACATGCGTCAGGGCTTTCCGAGGGTGGTGCTGCGCGACAGGAAGACCTTCGACGGCTTCCTCGACGGTTACTCGGACGGTGACGGCTGTCCGGTCAGAGGAGGCCGGGTGCTGGTCAGCGCGAACGTCGCATTCCTTGCCGAACTCGCAAGGATCATCGGGGCCAGGTTCACGCCTCGTCTCGACGGCACGGCATCTCACCTCGTCGTGGCGGACAGCTGGCCCTCACGCGGCACCTTCCGGGCGGAGACCCATCCGGTGCAGCTCCGTGAGTCCGGATGGGCCCAGGTGCACGACGTGAGGCCACGCACGACTAAGGACAAGCCCTACACCCTCTACAGCTACCGCCTGGACCCGCTGCCCGGCTTCCTGATCAACGGACACCTGGCCCGCCAGCCCTGGTGAGGTCTCAGGCCACCGGCTCCGCGCCCGGGTGGTTCTGGTCGTCGTCCTCGGGGAGTTTGCAGACCCGTTCGAGGAACAGGGCCGACGCTATGACGGCGATGCCGGCCAGGACCGAGAAGCCGGCGTAGAAGGCCTGGTCGCGGCGGGTGGGGATGTCGAGGAGTTCCAGCAGGAAGACGCCCGTGCCGCCGTACATGCCGGCGACGAGGGCGGCCACCAGGGCGCTGGCCTG
Source organism: Streptomyces sp. 1-11 (assembly GCF_007176755.1). Classification (GTDB taxonomy): domain Bacteria; phylum Actinomycetota; class Actinomycetes; order Streptomycetales; family Streptomycetaceae; genus Streptomyces. Next base: position 56,746 of record NZ_BJTV01000003.1, on the reverse strand, counting down.
GCCGAAGACGACCGCCCGGGCGGCCATCAGGGGGTCGACGCCCTTCGCTCCGGGGCGGCGCTCGCGCTGGGCCTTGAGGCGGGCGCGCAGCGAGAGCGCCGTGGCGAGCAGCACCACGGCGATCAGGGCGAGGACGACGGGGGCGGCCAGGGGGACGCTGGGCAGGGTCCCGACCGAGTTCCAGAGGCGGGCGCCCGCCCAGGACAGGATCCCGGCCACGACGAACACGCCGGCCAGCACCCTGATGCGCAGCTGTTTCACGGTGTCCCTTCAGCTCCCCCGGACCGTCCCGGACTGTGGTCGTCTTGACCTTAACGACTACTCGGGCAGTCGGAGTTCCAGGTCCGCGCGTGCTTCGACGCCGTGGCGGGTGACGCCCGACAGCAGGTCGGCCACCGGGCCGCGGCCGGGAAGCTGTGCCTGCGGGTCGACGTCGTGCCAGGGCGCGAGCACGAAGGCGCGTTCGTGGGCGCGGGGGTGGGGCAGGGTCAGCAGCGGGTCGTCGGAGGTGACGTCGGCGTAGGCGACGATGTCGACGTCCAGGGTGCGCGGCCCCCAGTGCTCGTCGCGGACCCGGTGGAAGGCCTCCTCGACGGCGTGGGCCCGCTCCAGCAGGGAGGACGGGGGCAGGGTGGTCTTCAGGACGACGACCGCGTTGAAGTAGGAGGGCTGCGAGCCCGGTTCGACGCCCCAGGGCTCGGTCTCGTAGACCGGGGAGACCGCCTTCACGCGGACGCCGGGGGTGTCCTCGAGGGCGTCGACGGCTCCCTGGAGGGTCTCCAGGCGGTTGCCGAGGTTGGAGCCGATGGAGATCACGGCCCGTTTGGGGTTGCTCAGCGTGGTGTCGGCGGCGTCGACCTGCTCGACGACCGCGGCGGGCACCGGCTGGACGGTCGGGTCGCTGTGACCCTGGGTGAAAGGTCGGGTCATACTCGGCTCCGGGTGATGGTGACGGTCACGTCGTCGAAGGGGACGGTGATCGGAGCGTCCGGCTTGTGGACGCAGACCTCGACCTCCAGGACCCCTTCGTGCTTCAGGCAGGTCTGGGCGATCCGCTCCGCGAGGGTCTCGATGAGGTTCACCGGCTCGCCCTCCACGACGGCCACGACCTCCTCCGCGACGATGCCGTAGTGCACCGTCCTGGTGAGGTCGTCGTCGGCGGCGGCCGGCCGGGTGTCCAGGCCGAGGACGAGGTCGACGAGGAAGGTCTGGCCCTCCTCGCGTTCCTTGGGGAACACGCCGTGGTACCCGCGGGCCTTCAGGCCGCGCAGCGCGACACGATCCACGCGAATCACTCCTGCAATCGTCGGGAACGGCCGGACGGTGCCACATGCGGACGGCACACCGGCCATGGACGAATCTACCTGCGGGCGCCGACACACCCGGGGCACCGGGGCGCGGGCCGGGCCGGGACCCGGAGGTTTCACCGCGTGTTCTCCCTGGGGAACCCGGCCGCGTCAGGGGCTGGTAGCCGCACCTACCCCCCGTTTCGTGATTCCAACCACTTCTGGGCCGCCGTGCCGCGCGCGGCCGTTCAGATCAGGGGGTCGTCGTCCGGATTCACCCCATTGACACCTTCCTCGCCGTTCTCGTCCTCCTCGTCGGTCTCGGTGAGCACCGGCGAGGCGTGGTGGGACCAGAGCTTCCAGCCGGTGGGGGTGCGGCGGAAGACGTTCGTGGCGACGACGAGCTGGCCGAGCAGCGGGCCGAGCTCGGCGCCGTCCTCGGGGGCCGGGCCGCCGCTGAGGATGTTCTCGGTGCAGGTCACCAGGGCGGTGTCACCGGTGACCGAGACGTGCACGTCGGTGAGGAAGAACTGGATGTAGTCGGTGTTCGCCATGATCAGCGCGTACGACCTGAGGACCTCGGCGCGGCCGGTGAGCACGGGCCAGCCGGGGTGGACGCAGGAGACCACGCCGGAGTCGGCCGGGTCGTGGTACTCCTCGTCGACGCCGAGGTCGGCGGGGACGAGCCAGAGGGAGGACAGCTCCTCGAAGTCCCCGCGTTCCATCGCCTCGTAGAAGGCGGTGTTGGCGGCCTCCACCTGTTCGACGTCGGTGTGGGGGGCGCTCACCGGGTTCCTTCCGCCCCGCGCTCGCCGCCCGCGCCCGGCGCGGACCGTTCCGTGCGAGCCTCCTCCACGGCGCGTGCGACCCGTACCGCGTCGGCGGTGGCGCGCACCTCGTGCACGCGCACCGCCCAGGCGCCGGCCTGTGCGGCGAGCGCGGAGACGGCGGCGGTGGCGGCGTCGCGTTCGCGGGCCGGCGGCGGCGCGCCCTCCGGGCCCGCGAGGACGCGGCCGAGGAACCGCTTGCGGGAGGCGGCGACGAGCAGCGGGTGGCCGAGGGCGCGCAGCCGGTCGAGGTGGGCGAGGAGGGTGAGGTCGTGCCCGGCCTCCTTGGAGAAGCCGAGTCCGGGGTCGACGACGACGCGGTCGGGGGCGATGCCGCCCGCCAGCACGGCCTCCACGCGCGTGCGCAGTTCGTCGACGACCTCGGCCACGACGTCCTGGTAGGCGCCCCGGACGTTGCCGCCCTCCAGGAAGCCGCGCCAGTGCATGACGACGAAGGGAGCCCCCGCGGCGGCGACCACGGGGATCATCGCGGGGTCGGCCAGGCCGCCGCTGACGTCGTTGACCAGGGCGGCGCCGGCCGTGAGGGACTGTTCGGCGACACGCGCGCGCATGGTGTCGACGGAGACGACGACGCCCTCGGAGGCGAGACCGCGGACGACGGGGATGACGCGCCTGAGTTCCTCGTCCTCGTCGACGCGGGTGGCGCCCGGGCGGGTGGACTCGCCGCCGACGTCGACCAGGTCCGCGCCCTGGGCGACCAGTTCCAGTCCGTGCTTGACGGCGGCGCCCGTGTCGAACCAGCGGCCGCCGTCGGAGAAGGAATCGGGGGTCACGTTCACGACTCCCATGACCGCGCACCGGTCCCATGCCGGAAGGCCTGCCACTCGGCCGCGCCCGCTGAGGTTGTTCATACCTTCAGCGTAGGCCCAGGGAGGGGCCCGGAACGCGCGGTGGCGCCGGTGCCGGACGGGGCGGCCCGCAAGCCCGGGCCGCGGGGCGCGGAGCTCACGCCGCCCGCATGTCGTGCTCCGTGACCGTGTGCGCGCAGGGGCGCCGGACGGCGGCCCCGCGCCGGCGCAGGAAGCGCGGCAGCGGCAGCGCGAGGTCGACGAACCCCTCGGCCTGCATGGCGGCGAAGCCGATGCGGGGCAGGTCGGCCGAGGCGCGGTAGACGACGAAGCGGGGTTCCCAGCGGGGCTGGAACTTGGCGTTGAACTTGTACAGCGACTCGATCTGGAACCAGCGGGAGAGGAAGACCAGCAGCCCGCGCCAGGCGCGCAGCACCGGACCCGCGCCGATCTTCTCCCCGCGCGCGAGGGCGGAGCGGAACATCGCGAAGTTCAGCGAGACCCGGGTGACGCCGAACCTCGGGGCGGCCTGCAGGGCGGCGACGATCAGCAGTTCGTTCATGCCGGGGTCGGCGGCGCGGTCGCGCCGCATGAGGTCCAGCGAGACGCCGTCCTCGCCCCAGGGGACGAAGTGCAGGATCGCCTTGAGGTCGCCGTACTCGCCGGGCTGCTCCTCGGCCTTGTGGGCGGTGGCGATCAGGCAGTCGCCGTCGGCGGGGTCGCCGATGCGGCCGAGGGCCATGGAGAAGCCGCGTTCGGTGTCGGTGCCGCGCCAGTCCTCCGCGGCCCGGCGGATGCGTTCCAGTTCGGCGTCGCCGAGGTCACGGATGCGCCGTACCCGGGTCTCGTAGCCGGCCCGCTCGATGCGCTTGACCATCTGGCGCACGTTGCGCATCGCGCGTCCGGCCAGCGAGAAATCCGCCACGTCGACCACCGCCTCGTCGCCCAGTTCCAGGGCGTCGAGGCCGGTCTCCCGGGTCCACACCTCGCCGCCGGTCTCGGAGCAGCCCATGACGGCCGGGGTCCAGGAGTGCGCCCTGGCCTCGTCCATGAAGCGCTCGATGGCCCCGGGCCAGGCCTCGACGTCGCCGATCGGGTCGCCGCTGGCGAGCATCACGCCGGAGACGACGCGGTAGGTGACGGCCGCCTTGCCGCTGGGCGAGAAGACGACGGCCTTGTCGCGGCGCAGCGCGAAGTGGCCGAGGGAGTCGCGGCGGCCGTGCCGGTGCAGCAGCGCGCGCAGCCTGGCCTCGTCCTCCTCGGTGAGGCGGGCGGCCGGGTGTTCGGGGCGGAAGGCCAGGTAGACGGTGGTGGCCGTGGTGAGCCAGCCGAGCGCGCCCAGGGAGAAGGCGACGGTCCACGAGGTGTTGCCGGCGTAGTCCACCGGGCCCTCGAAGCCGAACAGTCCGTACAGGACGTGGGTCAGCCGGTCGGCGAGGCTCGGGTCGCCGATCGTGCGGTTCGGGTGGACGCTGACGATGACCAGGCCGAGGGCGAGTGAACCGGCGCTCATCAGGACGAAGTTGGCCAGTGCGCGCCAGCGGCTGCGGGGGTCGGGCAGGGCGGCGAACTCGTCGCGGTGGCGCAGCAGCGGCACCAGCAGCGCCACCGCTATGAGCACGCCGAGGAGGGAGTGCCGGTAGACGAACTGGGCCACCGCGCCTGCCGGGAGGAGCGCGACCGCGGCCCGCCACGCCCGGCGCTTGCGCCGCCTGAGCCCGTGCGCGAGCAGCAGCAACAGCACGCCGGCGCTCAGCGACAGGGCCGCGGCGAAGGGTCCGAAGGAGCCGGGCAGTACTTCGGCCAGGGCGTGCATGCGGCTGTGGCGGAAGCGCGGGAAGACGCCCGCGGCGATGTCCAGGACGCCCACGACGGCGCACGCCCTGGCGACCAGGGTGGGGACGGCCTCGGGGCGCGGGCCGCGCAGGATGCGCCGCGCCCGGCTCGATCGGCCCGGAACCCCGCCCGACAATTCCCCATCTATCCTGACAGACATCGCATCCCGTAGTTCTGCGAGAGACCTTGAACCCGGTGCCGATCGGGGCATCCGGCGACATTGCGCCCTCTAGGACGGTGTCTCGGGAGGAGAGGTTCACTCCCCTCGGAAAAGCCGGGTCAAAGGCCAAGGAAAGCCCCGGGCAAGCCCTCGCGACGAAACGTTGCGGGCGCGCGCGGGCGGAAAGCGCGGTAACAGCCCATGGGTCTCACGAGCAACAAGGTGCTGGCGCTGGCGGTCATGCTCGCCGTGGCGCTGTTCGTCGCCACGGTGTGGCTGTGGCCCCGGCTGGCCAGACGGAGCTGGCGGTCCGTCAGCGGACGCGTCGGTCTGCTGCTGGCCACCCAGCTCGCCCTCCTCGCCTCCCTGGGGATCGGCGCCAACCAGGTCTTCGGCTTCTACGCGGACTGGGCGGACCTGTTCGGCCGGCAGACCGAGCAGGGGGTCGTCGTCGACCACACCTCGGGCGGCGGCTCCGGCGGGCCGCTGCAGGTGCTCTCCACCTCCCCGGTGCCGGGCGTGACGGGGGCCTCCGCTCCCGGGGCGGCCGGGCGGATACAGCGGGTCGACATCGTGGGCCGCGCATCCCGCATCGCCTCACCGGCGTACGTGTACCTGCCCCCCGAGTACTTCCAGCCGCGCTACCGCACGCGTACGTTCCCGGCGGCGGTCGTGCTGACCGGCTACCCCGGTACGGCGCAGGCGCTGGTCGACAAGCTGAACTACCCGCGCACGGCGCAGGAGCTGGCCAAGGACGGGCGGGGGCAGCCGATGATCCTGGTGATGCTGCGGCCGACCGTGGCGCCGCCGCGCGACACCGAGTGCGTGGACGTGCCGGGCGGTCCGCAGACGGAGACGTTCTTCGCCAAGGACCTCCCCGAGGCCGTGCTCGCCCACTACCGGGTGGGCAGACGGCCCGGCAGCTGGGGCGTCATCGGCGACTCCACCGGCGGCTACTGCGCGCTGAAGCTGGCCATGCACCACCCGGACGTGTACGCGGCCGGCGTGGGTCTGTCGCCGTACTACAGGGCGCCGATCGACCCCACGACCGGAGACCTCTTCCACGGCGACCGGAACCTGCGCAACCGCTCCGACCTGTGGTGGCTCCTCAAGCACGCCCCGGCGCCCGACACCTCACTGCTCGTCACCAGCAGCCGGGTCGGCGAGCACGACTACCGGGACACGCTGAGGTTCATCGCGCGCGTGAAGGCCACGAACCGGACCCGGGTCTCGTCGATCATCCTGGACAGCGGGGGCCACAACTTCAACACCTGGCGCCGTGAGATCCCGGCGGCGCTGCAGTGGCTCAGCGGACGGCTGAGCGACCGCTGAGCCCGGTGCCCACGGGACCACCGAAGCTTTCGGTGTGGCTGTGTTTTTACGGGGCGGGGACCCATGATTCGCCTACGCGCGGTAAGTTTCTGGCCATGCCACGTGGACGCCACCGCCATTCACCGCCTCTGCACCGGCTGTTGCCGCCGTCGGCCATCGCCGGCGTCTCCGTCGTCTGCGCGCTGGGTCCTTGGGTGTTCTCCGAGGCCACCGTGTTGCGGGTGCTGGCCGCGGCCGCCGCGGCGACCGCCCTCGCCGGCGCCTTCGTGATGCGCCGCTGGGACACCCAGGCGGGCAAGCAGGTCGCCGACCTCACACGCGCGCGTGCCGGCGACGAGTGGCGCTTCGAGGAGCGGGTCGCCGAACTGGAGACCGACCTGGAGGAGTCGCGGGAGCTGCGCACCAAGCTCGAGCGGCGGCTGCGCGCCAAGCGCGCCGAGCTGGCCGGGCTGCGCAACGAGCACGCGGCCCTGCTGCGCCGTTACGCGACCGCCGAGACCGAGCGGGCGAGCGCCCTGGAGGGGCGCCGGCTGCTGGAGATCGAGGCGGCCGAGCCGTCCGGCGCGCTCGCGCTGCCGCCCGCGCGCAGCGCGGAGCCCGAGCCGCCCGAGACTCCCCAGGCTTCCGGGACGGCGGCGACGGCGGACCCGGCCGAGGTAGAGAAGCCGGAGCCCCGCGCCGTCTTCTCGCCCGAGGGCTCCCGGCTCTACCTGCGGGCCGCGACGGCACTGGCCCGGTTCGAGGCCGGCGCCCCTGCCCGGCCGGAGGCCGGGACCGAAGCCCCGGCGAAGCCCGGGGCCGGCGCTCCCGCGGAAGCGGACACCGGGGCCCCCGCGAAGCCCGCGGCCGCGGCCCCCGGCAGGCCTGCCGCCGGCGCCGGGACCGTCGCCGGGTCGCCCGCCGAGCCGTCGGTCGAGCCGTCGGCCGGGCCCCGGTCCGCCGGGCCCGTGCCGCCCGGCGCGGCCGCCAAAGGAGAGGGCGCCCGGGACGGCCTGACCGAAGCGGCCGGCGCTCCCCGCGGCGAAGGCGCCGTCCAGGAGGACGAGGGACAGGGGAAGTCCTCGGCGGCCGGCGAGCACGCGCGCCCGGCCGCCGCCCCGCCGGCGCCGGCCGAGCCCGCCAGGTCCGCCGGGCAGCAGCCCGCGGGGCACTTCACGGTGCCGACCGCGGTGGCCGTCGTACCGGCCGCGCCCGCCCGGCGTCCCGCGGTCGAGGGCGGGTTCGACTTCTTCGGCACCCACAAGGACACCCCGTCCGGTGCGCTGGACTCGGTGCAGAACGAGGACCTGGCGGACGTCGTCGGGCAGGAGGCCCTCGCGCTGCACAAGGCCGAGGCCGAGGCCGAGTTCAAGCCCGCCGACGAGGGGGCGCGCGGCGTCGGCCAGGTCATCGACCTGACCGCGCACGACGAGACGGAACAGATCGACATCCAGGGGCTGCGCAGCGCGGCCTCCTGAGCCGCCGCGGCGGCCCACGGAACGGAGCCCGGCACCCCGCGGGGGGCGCCGGGCTCCGTCGTGCGCGGCGGCCGCCCGGCTCAGGCCATCCAGCGGTCCGGGCGGGCGTCCCGGCGGCCGGTGCGCGAGCGCTCGGCCTGCGCGGCCAGCAGCCGGGCGGCCTCGTCCGCGTCGCGCAGCCGGGCCGTGACGGTCCGGCCCGCCCCGGTGTCCACGTGCACGTCGGCGAGGCGCCACAGCCGTCCCCAGGGCCCCTGGGTGAGCCGTACGCTCTGCACCTTGGCGTGCGGGACCAGGGACAGGCGGCGGCGCAGCAGGCCGTGCCGGGCGGCGAACACCGTGTCCGTGACCGCGAGACCGTGCCCGCGCCACCACACCGGCACGCACCAGCGGGCCCGGCGCGGCGGCCGGACCGGGGACGCCGGTACGGCCGCACCGGGCAGCACGCGCGCTATGACCGACTCGGCGGCCGCGCGCGGGGCGACCGGCACGAGCACCGAGTTGTCGGATCCGGCCACGTCCAGCTCGACCCGCACCCAGCCCGGCCGCCGCCACAGCAGCGGTTCCACGACCCGCACCGTCTGGACCCGGCCTGGCGGGACCGTCTCGTGCGCGCGGTCGAGCAGCCCGCGGTCGATGCGCAGCCCGTCCGGCGACTCGCTCACCGACCAGTCGTACTCGGCGACGAACCGGCCCGTGCTGCTGGCCCCCGCGGCGCCCAGCAGCGGCAGGGCGGTGGCGAGGACCGTCCACACGCTGTGCGTGGCGAGCCACAGCAGGGGCGGTACGACCAGGGCGGCGGCCAGCGAGCCCCAGGTGGCGCCCGTCAGCAGCAGGGAGAGCGCGAGCGCGCGCGGGGGCACGTGCAGCAGTTCCCGCGCCGGCGCCTCGCCGACCTCCCGCGCCGTCCCGGGGGCGAAGCCCGCCGCGCGCGCGAGCAGTTCCGCGCGCAGGGCGCGCGCCTCCCGCTCGCCCAGGAAGGCGAGTTCGTCCTTCTTGGCGGCGCCGACCACGTCGATGCGGAGCTTGGCCACCCCCGCCACGCGCGCGAGGAGCGGGCGGGTGACGTCGACCGCCTGGATGCGCTCCAGCCGGATGTGCGCGGTGCGCCGGAACAACAGGCCGGTGCGGATGCGCAGTTCGCCGCCGGTGACCGCGAAGTGCGTGAACCACCAGGACAGGAAGCCGTACAGACCGGCCGCCGGGACCAGCACGCTGAGCCCGATGAGCAGCATGGTGCCGGTCAGCCTCGCCAGCTGCTCCTGCGCCGCGTTCGGGTCGTGCACGGCCCAGCCGGCGAGCACGGCGACCGGCGCCCAGGCCCGCCGGAACGGTGTGACGGGGTGCAGCCGCCGCTCGGCGACCGGCGGGGCGTCCGGCCCGCCGCCGGGGACCGGGGCCGTCACAGGCCCGCCGACCGGGCCTCGCCCAGCTCGGTGAGCCGGTCGCGCAACCGTTCCGCCTCGGCCGGGTCGAGGCCCGGGATGACGGCGTCGGTCGCCGCTGCCGCGGTGTGGAGCTGGACGCCGGCCAGCCCGAAGCGGCGCTCCAGGGGGCCGGAGGTGACCTCCACGAGCTGCATCCGCCCGTACGGCACCACGGTCTCCTCGCGCCACAGGACCCCGTGGCGGATCAGCAGGTCGTCGGCGCGCTCGGCGTACCGCCAGGAGTGCCAGTTGCGCCCCAGCAGCAGCCAGGCCCACGCGGCCGGGGCCAGGGGCAGCAGCGCGAAGGCGGCCCAGGCGGGCCCCGCGAGCAGGCCGGGCAGCAGCCCCGCCGCCAGGACGAGCACGCCCGTCCACACCACCAGCAGCAGCCGGCGCATGCGCAGCAGCCCGGGCGGCAGGCCACGCCACACCGGTTCGTCCCCCGCCACCCCGGTCCCCGCCGGGCTCCCCGTCTCCATGGGGCCAGCGTACGTAGGGGAGACTGGGTCCATGACTGCGACGGAGACCACGGTCGGCGTCGGCGGCGCCGCCGAGAGCACCGACATGGTGCTCAACATCGGCCCCCAGCATCCGTCCACGCACGGCGTGCTGCGGCTCAAGCTGGTGCTGGACGGCGAGCGCATCCAGCACGCGGAGCCGGTGATCGGCTACATGCACCGGGGCGCGGAGAAGCTGTTCGAGGCGCGCGACTACCGGCAGATCATCATGCTCGCCAACCGCCACGACTGGCTGTCGGCGTTCTCCAACGAGCTGGGCGTGGTCCTCGCGGTGGAGCGGATGCTCGGCATGGAGGTCCCCGAGCGCGCGGTGTGGACGCGCACGCTGCTCGCCGAGCTGAACCGGGTGCTGAACCACCTGATGTTCCTCGGGTCGTACCCGCTGGAGCTGGGCGGGATCACACCGGTGTTCTACGCGTTCCGGGAGCGCGAGGTGCTCCAGAACGTGATGGAGGAGGTCTCCGGCGGTCGCATGCACTACATGTTCAACCGCGTCGGCGGCCTCAAGGAGGACCTGCCGGCCGGTTGGGCGGCACGCGCGCGTGCCGCCGTCGCCGCCGTCCGCTCGCGCATGGACGTCTTCGACGACCTGGTGCTCGGCAACGAGATCTTCCGCGGGCGCACCCGTGGCGTGGGGGCGCTCGCGCCGGAGGCCGTGCACGCCTACGGCGTGAGCGGGCCCATCGCGCGCGGCTCGGGCGTCGACTTCGACCTGCGCCGCGACGAGCCCTACCTGGCGTACGGCGAGCTCCAGGACGTCCTGAAGGTCGTCACCCGGGACGAGGGCGACTGCCTGGCCCGCTTCGAGTGCCTGCTGGAGCAGACCCACAACGCGCTGGACCTCGCCGACGCCTGCCTGGACCGGCTGGCCGAGCTGCCGCCGGGGCCGGTCAACCAGCGGTTGCCGAAGGTGCTGAAGGCGCCCGAGGGGCACACGTACGCGTGGACCGAGAACCCGCTCGGGATCAACGGCTACTACCTGGTCAGCAAGGGCGAGAAGACCCCGTACCGGCTGAAGCTGCGCTCGGCGTCGTTCAACAACATCCAGGCGCTGACCGAACTGCTGCCGGGGACGCTGGTGGCCGACATGGTGGCGATCCTGGGGTCGATGTTCTTCGTGGTGGGAGACATCGACAAGTAGGGCCGAGCAGTGCCAAGCAGGGCCAAGAGCGCCGAGCAGGGCCAGACGGTGCTGATCAGGCACGAGTCGGGCAAGCGGGGGCAGGCGGGGCCCGGCGGGCCGCCGGGTTCAGGCGAGCGGGTCGGGGACGCCGACCGGCCGGAGCAGCCAGCCGAACCCGCCGAGTCCGTCCGGGGCGGTGAGTTCCGCGGCCTCCCCGGCGCTCGCGAGGGCGCGCACGTAGGCCGCCGGGTCGGTGGAGGCGAGTGCGAGCGGGGGGCGTGCGCCGGTGACGCCGAGGGCGTACAGGGCGTCGCGCTGCGTGAGCAGACGCGCGGGCGGGGAGGCCGCCGCGCACGCGTCGAGCGCGACATGCGCCGTGATGTCGCAGGAGCCGTCCGGCACGGGCGCCGTCTCGCGCCCCTCCCGGAACCCGGTGAGCGTGCCGAACGGCGGCCGCGCGCCGGCGGTGTGCGCGTAGTCCACGGCGACCGCGAGCCCCCGCCGCACCCGCCGGACCGCCGCCGCCCAGGCCAGGTCACGGGGCCGTCCGAGCTCCGCGCGCAGCCCGGACTCGGCGGGCAGCGGCCACCACCGGGCCAGCCAGTCCGCGTCCGGCCCCGACACCGGCTCCCCGAGCCGCTCGGCGCCGTCCGCCGCGACGCGCACCAGCCGGGGCACCCCGGCCGCGTCCACCTCGGCGACGTCCACGGGTACGTTGTCCAGCCACTCGTTGGCGAACAGCAGCCCGGTGACCGTGTCCGGCGGCTCGCTCAGCCAGGTGATCCGCTCGTCCAGCGCCGCCGGACGCGCGGCGAGCTCGACGGCGTACCCGCGCGCGCGGGCGGCCACGCCGGCCGGCAGGGCCGCGAGCACCGCGCCGGCCAGCTCGCCCCGCCCGGCCCCCATGTCGACGAAGTCCAGGGCGGCCGGCCGGCCGAGCGCCTCGTCGACCCGGCACAGCAGCCGGGCCACGGCGTGCGCGAACAGCGGGGAGGCGTGGACCGACGTGCGGAAGTGTCCGGCCGGGCCCTCGGGCCGCCGGTAGAAGCCACCCGGCCCGTACAGCGCCTCCCGGGCCGCCTGCCGCCACCCGCGTCCCTCGTGCCCGCTCCGGGCGGTCGCCTCGTCCGTCACCGGAACAGACTAGGCGCACAGGTGATCACTTCCTCCACCTTGCGGAGTACGCCCGCCCCGTGGGGATCGGCCCTCCGGTTGACCCCCGCACTCCCTTCATTTCCCTACTCTGGGTTACGTGCAGCGCCTTTACGACTTTCTCCGCAGGCACCCGACATGGGTCGACGGCTTCTGGGCCGTCGTCCTGTTCGGGCTCTCCGGCGTGAGCGTGGTGAGTCTCAGCAAGGTGCCCGGACACCACATGCCGCTCGTCGGCGGGCTGGCGGTGTCCGCCGTGCTGTGCGTCGTCGTGGCGCTGCGCCGACGTTTCCCCGAGCCGATGCTGCTGCTGGCCCTCACGACCGGGCTGGCCCAGCTCGTCCTGGACATCGAGTCGACCGTCGCCGACTTCGCCATGCTGGTGATCACCTACACGGTCGCGACGATGGGGGCGCGCTGGGCCTCCCGGCTGGCGCTCACCGTCAGCCTGTTCGCGGCCGCCCTGGCCCAGATCCGCTGGCCGGCGGCGCACACCGGTGTGCTGGGCCAGCTCGCGATAGCCGTGTTCCAGACCGTGCCGTTCGCCCTGGCCTGGGTGCTCGGCGACTCCATGCGCACCCGCCGGGCCTACTTCGCCCAGCTGGAGGAGCGCGCCGCCCGGCTGGAGCGGGAGCGCGAGGCGCAGTCCAAGGTGGCGGTCGCCGCCGAGCGCGCCCGGATCGCGCGCGAGCTGCACGACGTCGTCGCGCACAACGTCTCGGTGATGGTCGTGCAGGCCGACGGCGCCGCCTACGTCCTCGACGCCGCTCCCGACCAGGCGAAGAAGGCCCTGGAGACCATCTCCTCCACCGGCCGTCAGGCCCTCGCCGAGATGCGCCGCCTGCTGGGCGTGCTGCGCACCGGCGAGCACCAGGAGACGGGGGAGTACGTCCCGCAGCCGGACGTCGACCAGATCGACGACCTCGTCGAGCAGTGCCGTACCTCGGGCCTGCCCGTCGACTTCAAGGTCGAGGGCACCCCGCGCCCGCTGCCCAGCGGGGTGGAGCTGACCGCGTACCGGATCGTGCAGGAGGCGCTCACCAACACCCGCAAGCACGGCGGGCCCAACGCGGGCGCGAGCGTGCGCCTGGTCTACTTCGACGACGGGCTCGGGCTGCTGGTGGAGGACGACGGCAAGGGCGCCCCGCACGAGCTGTACGAGGAGGGCGGCGCCGACGGGCAGGGGCACGGCCTGATCGGCATGCGGGAGCGGGTCGGCATGGTCGGCGGCACCCTGGACGCCGGCCCGCGCCCTGGGGGAGGCTTCCGCATCAGCGTGCTGCTGCCGCTCAAACCAGCGCACTGACGCTGCCGCACGCCCCCTGTTGACACCTGTCACGCCCCTCGGCGCGACCCCCGGACGACCCGCACGACCCCCCACCCTGATGCGAACGGAAAACGGAAGAGGACCCCGATGACGATCCGCGTGATGCTCGTCGACGACCAGGTGCTGCTGCGCACCGGGTTCCGGATGGTGCTCGCCGCCCAGCCGGACATGGAGGTCGTCGCCGAGGCGGGCGACGGCGTCGAGGCCATCCAGACGGTCCGCTCCACCGGCGTCGACGTCGTCCTGATGGACGTCCGCATGCCGAAGCTGGACGGCGTGGAGGCCACCCGGCGGATCTGCGCCGAGCCCGACGCGCCGAAGGTGCTCATCCTGACCACGTTCGACCTGGACGAGTACGCCTTCTCCGGGCTGAAGGCGGGCGCCTCCGGTTTCATGCTCAAGGACGTGCCGCCCGGCGAGCTGCTGACGGCGATCCGCGCCGTGCACAGCGGCGACGCGGTGGTGGCGCCCTCCACCACCCGGCGCCTGCTGGACCGGTTCGCGCCGATGCTGCCGTCCGGCGCCAAGGAGCCCCGGCACAAGGAGCTGCAGCGGCTCACGGAACGCGAGCGCGAGGTCATGGTGCTGGTCGCCCAGGGCCTGTCCAACGGGGAGATCGCGGCCCGGCTGGTGCTGTCCGAGGCGACCGTGAAGACCCATGTGGGCCGCATCCTGACCAAGCTCGGCCTGCGCGACCGGGTGCAGGTGGTGGTGCTGGCGTACGAGACCGGGCTGGTGCGGGCCGGCGGCCACGGCTGACCGGCCACGGCTGACCGGGCCCGGCGGGCGGCCCGCGTCGGTAGGGTCACCGCCATGCTTCTGTGGATCAACGGCCCCTTCGGGGGCGGCAAGACGCAGACCGCGTACGAGATCCAGCGCCGCCTGCCCGGCAGCGTCGTCTGCGACCCCGAGCACGTCGGCTTCGGCCTTCACCGCATGCTTCCGCCCGGACTGCGCGGCGACTTCCAGGACCTTGCGTCCTGGCGGCAGGGCGTCGTCGAGGTCCTCGACCTGGCCCTCACCGGGCACGAGGGCGTGGTCATCGCCCCGATGACGGTGACCGACCCCGGCCACTTCGCCGAGACGGTCGGCCGCCTGCGCGAACTCGGCCACGACGTGCGGCACTTCACGCTGCTCGCCGAACGCGAGACGGTGCTCAGGAGGCTGCGCGAGCGCGGTCTCGGGCACCTGCTGCGGCTTCCCGGCCGGAAGGGGGCCGGGCCGGGCCGGGAGACCTGGGCGGTGAGCCGGCTCGACCACTGCCTGCGGCGGCTGCGCGAGCCGGAGTTCGCCGAACACCTGTGGACGGACCACGCCACCGTGCCGAGGACGGCGGACCGCATCGCCGTCCTGGCCGGCCTCACGCTCCGCCCCCACCAGGGCGGGCCGGTACGCACCCGGCTGCGGCAGGCGCGGGTGGGCCTGCGCCACATCCGGTTCGACTGAGCCGCGCGCCACACCTCCCGGCTGGGGCGCCCCCCGACTACGGCGCCGCCGGAAGCCGGGTCGCGAAGTCCGCGACCGCCGCCCGCACGTCGTCCGCCGTCCACTCCAGGCCCGCCGAGCCGACGGTGACCTCGGTGCAGGCGATGCCGGGCCCGGCCTCCTGCCAGGCGTTCGCGAAGAGCAGCACCGAGGTCTCCTCGCCCTGCCGCACCGCCGCCTCGGCCACCACCTCGGGCCGGTACGGCAGCCAGACCTGGAACTCATGGGTGTGCGGCACCTCGGGGTTGACCCGCGCCCACGGCAGGCCCGCCTCGGCGAACCCCTCGCGCAGCCCCTGCGCGACCACGCGCGCGTGGCGCACGTACTCAGGCAGCCGGGGCAGCTCCCGGTCCAGTCCGACGAGCGCCGAGAGCGCGGTCGGGAACTGCTGGAAGATCGTGCCGCCGTAGCGGTGGCGCCAGGTCCGCGCGTCCTCCACCAGGGCCGCCGGACCGGCCAGCGCCGCACCGCCGAAGCCGTTGAGGGACTTGTAGAACGACACGTAGACGCTGTCCGCCAGACCGGCGATCTCGTCCAGGGAGCGGCCGAGGTGGACGGTCGACTCCCACAGGCGCGCGCCGTCGAAGTGCACCACCGCGTCGCGCTCCCGGGCGGCCGCCACGACCTCGGTCAGCTCCTCCCAGGAGGGCAGCAGGAAACCGGCGTCCCTGAGGGGCAGCTCCAGCATCAGCGCCCCGAAGGGCTCGGGGAAGTCGCGTATCTCCTCGGCCGTGGGCAGCCGGGGCTCGCTGGTCACGCGGACCGGGCGCAGACCGGCGACCTGGCTGAGCGCGTGCCGTTCGTGCACCTCGGGATGGGCCAGGCCGTGCAGCGCCACGGTGGTGTCGCCGGTGCGCGCCGCCCAGCAGCGAAGGGCGACCTGCTGAGCCATCGTGCCGGTCGGGAAGAACGCGGCGGCCTCCGTGCCGAGCAGCGCGGCGACCCGTTCCTCGAGGGCGGCCACGACCCCGTCGCCGTAGATGTCCGCCGGCTCGTCCAGGTCGTACACATGCGGGGCGGCCTCCTGCAGCAGCGCCAGCTGCTCGCGGACCGTGCCCCGCATGCCCGCGCGTGACAGCACCCGCCGCGCCTGCCGCACGGCGCTCCGGCGCCGCTCGCGCAGCCGCTGTGCCGCCGACCGTTCCTCGTCCTGCTCAGCCGTATCGCTCATGCGGGGGATCATGCCCTGCGCGGCCCCGGCGCGGCAGCCGGGTTTCCCCGCGCCGGGCCCGTGGGGAAACCCACAGCCTGTGGACGGCCGGCCGCCGCAGCACCGGATAGCGTTAACATGACGAGAAATCGTCCGGTACCCAGAGCGGACTGGAACGGGAAGGCCTCCGTCGCGTGAGTACAGTCCACCAGCCAGACCTCAAGGACCGCCCCGCGCGGCTCACCGTAGGCGTCGTCGGCGCCGGACGCGTGGGCCCCGCCCTGGCCGCGTCCCTGCAGCTCGCCGGGCACCGCCCGGTGGCCGTGTCCGGAGTCTCCGACGCCTCCCGCAGACGCGCCGCGGCCATGCTCCCGGACGTGCCGCTGGTGCCGCCCGCCGAGGTCCTCCAGCGCGCCGACCTGGTGCTGCTCACCGTCCCCGACGACGCGCTGCCCGGCCTGGTCGACGGCCTCGCCGGCACCGGCGCCGTACGGCCCGGGCAACTGCTCGTGCACACCTCCGGCCGGTACGGCGCGAAGGTCCTCGACCCCGCCCTGCGCGCGGGCGCGCTGCCGCTGGCGCTGCACCCGGCGATGACGTTCACCGGCACCCAGGTCGACGTCCAGCGCCTCGCGGGCTGCTCCTTCGGGGTCACCGCGCCCGGGGAGCTGCGCCTGGCCGCCGAGGCGCTGGTCATCGAGATGGGCGGCGAGCCCGAGTGGATCAGCGAGGAGAACCGCCCCCTGTACCACGCGGCCCTCGCCCTGGGCGCCAACCACCTGGTGACCCTGGTGGCGCAGTCCATGGAGCTGCTGCGCACGGCCGGCGTCGGCGCCCCCGACCGGATGCTCGGCCCGCTGCTCGGCGCCGCCCTGGACAACGCGCTGCGCTCCGGCGACGCCGCGCTCACCGGACCCGTCGCGCGCGGGGACGCCGGAACGGTCGCCGCGCACGTCGCCGAACTGCGCGAGCACTCCCCGCAGACCGTCGCCGGCTACCTGGCGATGGCCCGCGCCACCGCCGACCGGGCCCTCGCCCACGGGCTGCTGAAGCCGGAGCTCGCCGAGGACCTCCTGGGCGTGCTGGCCGACGGCCCCGACGGCCCCGACGGCATGAACGGCACCAACGGCACCGAGGGGAACGCCTGATGACCACCGCCCTGCTGAGCACCGCCGAAGAGCTGCACGCGCGCGTGCGCCGCGGCCGCCGTGCCGTCGTGATGACCATGGGCGCGCTGCACGAGGGTCACGCCACGCTGATCCGCACCGCGCGCCGGATCGCCGGACCGGACGGCGAGGTCGTCGTCACCGTCTTCGTCAATCCGCTGCAGTTCGGCGCCGGCGAGGACCTCGACCGCTACCCGCGCACCCTGGACGCCGACCTGAAGGTCGCCGCACAGGCGGGCGCCGACGCCGTCTTCGCGCCCAGCGTCGAGGAGGTCTACCCGGGCGGCGAGCCGCAGGTGCGCGTCACCGCCGGCCCCATGGGCGAGCGCCTGGAGGGGGCCTCGCGGCCCGGCCACTTCGACGGGATGCTCACCGTCGTCGCCAAGCTGCTGCACCTCACCCGCCCCGACGTCGCCCTGTACGGCCAGAAGGACGCCCAGCAGCTCGCCCTGATCCGGCGCATGGTGCGCGACCTGAACTTCGGCGTGGAGATCGTCGGCGTGCCGACCGTGCGCGAGGAGGACGGGCTCGCCCTGTCCAGCCGCAACCGCTACCTCTCGCCCGGCGAGCGCCGCACCGCCCTCGCGCTGTCCCGTGCCCTGTTCGCCGGCCGGGACCGGCACGCCGCCCAGGAGGCGCTGCGCGCGCGGGCGCTTGAAGTGCCCTCCACGCACGCCCGCGCGGAGGCGCTGAGCGCCATAGGCGAGTCCCGCGCCGCGGCCGACGCGCACGCCGTCGCCACCGCCGCGCCCGGCGGCCCGGCGGCCGTCCGCGCCGCCGTCCACCAGGTCCTGGACGAGGCCGCCCGGTTCGACCCGCCGCTGAAGCTGGACTACCTCGCCCTGGTCGACCCTGCCGACTTCACCGAGATCGGCGACGGCTTCACCGGTGAGGCCGTCCTCGCCGTAGCCGCCCGCGTCGGCGCCACCCGGTTGATCGACAACCTCCCCCTGACCTTCGGATCCCTCGGAGCCGCCTCGTGACCAGCACAGGCATACGCCCGTCCGTCGCCCACCACCACGCGCCGGCGGGAGCGCCCAGCGCTCGCCCCCGCCTGCACGCGCCCGCGCCCGGGTGGAGCATCTCCGCGGACGTGGTCGTCGTCGGCTCCGGGGTGGCGGGCCTGACCGCCGCGCTGCGCTGCGAGGCCGCGGGCCTGACCACGGTCGTCGTCACCAAGGCCCGCCTCGACGACGGCTCCACGCGCTGGGCGCAGGGCGGCATCGCGGCCGCCCTCGGCGAGGGCGACACCCCCGAACAGCACCTGGACGACACCCTGGTGGCGGGCGCCGGCCTCTGCGACGAGCAGGCGGTGCGCATCCTCGTCACCGAGGGCCCCGACGCCGTACGGCGGCTGATCTCCACCGGCGCCCACTTCGACACCGACGACGAGGGCGGCATCGAGCTCACCCGCGAGGGCGGCCACCACCGGCGCCGCATCGCGCACGCGGGCGGCGACGCCACCGGCGCGGAGATCTCCCGCGCCCTGGTGGAGGCGGTGCGCGCGCGTGGGCTGCGCACCGTCGAGAACGCGCTCGTGCTCGACCTGCTGACCGACGACGGGGGCCGCACGGCCGGCGTCACCCTGCACGTGATGGGCGAGGGCCAGCACGACGGCGTGGGCGCCGTGCACGCCCCCGCGGTGGTCCTGGCGACCGGCGGCATGGGCCAGGTGTTCTCCGCGACCACCAACCCCTCGGTGTCGACCGGCGACGGCGTGGCCCTGGCGCTGCGCGCGGGCGCCGAGGTCAGCGACCTGGAGTTCGTGCAGTTCCACCCGACCGTGCTGTTCCTCGGCGCGGACGCCGAGGGGCAGCAGCCGCTGGTGTCCGAGGCGGTGCGCGGCGAGGGCGCCCACCTGGTCGACGCGGACGGCGTGCGCTTCATGGTGGGGCAGCACGAGCTGGCCGAGTTGGCGCCCCGGGACATCGTCGCCAAGGGCATCACACGGCGGATGCAGGAGCAGGACGCCGAGCACATGTACCTCGACGCCCGGCATTTCGGCGCCGAGATGTGGGAGCACCGCTTCCCGACCATCCTGGCCGCCTGCCGCGCCCACGGCATCGACCCGGTGACGGAGCCCGTCCCGGTCGCCCCGGCCGCCCACTACGCCTCCGGCGGCGTGCGCACCGACGAGCGCGGGCGCACGACCGTGCCCGGCCTGTACGCGTGCGGCGAGGTCGCCTGCACCGGTGTGCACGGCGCCAACCGGCTCGCCTCCAACTCCCTGCTCGAAGGCCTCGTGTACGCCGAGCGCATCGCCGCCGACATCGCCGGCGCGCGGGAGGCGGGCGGCCTCCGCGCGCGCGTGCCCGAGCCGCTCGCACACCCCGAGACGCCCGAGCAGCCGCTGCTGGCCCCCGAGTCCCGGTTCGCCATCCAGCGGATCATGACCCGGGGCGCGGGCGTGCTGCGCTCGGCTGACTCACTCCAGCGGGCCGCCGACCAGCTCCAGCGGCTGCACGCCGAGGCCCGCGACGCCCTGCGGGACAACGGCAAGACCGCCGAGCCCGGCGTCGACACCTGGGAGGCCACCAACCTCCTGTGCGTGGCCCGGGTCCTGGTCGCCGCCGCCCTGCGGCGCGAGGAGACCCGCGGCTGCCACTGGCGCGAGGACCGCGCCGAGCGCGACGACGCACACTGGCGGCGCCACATCGTCGTACGGCTCGGCCCGGACCGGTCGCTGGCCGTCGGCACCACCGACACCGCAGACTTCCCCCCTACCCGGCCCCACCAGCCTTCCCAGGAGCAGTGACAGAAGTGAGCACCGACGACCTTCCCCTCGCCCCGACCGGCGGCTGCGGCGACGGCTGCGCCTGCGGCGCCGAGGGCGACGAGGAGTACCTGGAGTGCGGGCTCGACCCCGCGCTCGCCGAACTGCTGGCCGCCGCCGGCCTCGACCCCGTCGAGGTGGAGGACATCGCCAACGTCGCCATCCAGGAGGACCTGGACGGCGGGGTGGACGTGACGACCGTCTCGACCATCCCCGAGGACGCCGTCGCCACCGGCGACTTCACCGCGCGCGAGGCCGGCGTGGTGGCGGGCCTGCGGGTCGCCGAGGCCGTGCTCTCGGTGGTCTGCACCGACGAGTTCGAGGTCGAGCGGCACGTCGAGGACGGCGACCGGGTCGAGGCCGGGCAGAAGCTGCTGTCGGTCACCACGCGCACCCGGGACCTGCTCACCGCCGAGCGCAGCGCCCTGAACCTGCTGTGCCGCCTGTCCGGCATCGCGACCGCCACGCGCGCGTGGGCGGACGTCCTGGAGGGCACCAAGGCCCGGGTGCGCGACACCCGCAAGACCACGCCCGGACTGCGCTCCCTGGAGAAGTTCGCCGTGCGCTGCGGCGGCGGCGTCAACCACCGCATGTCGCTCTCGGACGCGGCCCTGGTGAAGGACAACCACGTGGTCGCCGCCGGCGGCGTCGCACCGGCCTTCAAGGCCGTGCGGGAGGCCTTCCCGGACGTGCCGATCGAGGTCGAGGTCGACACCCTGCACCAGCTGCGCGAGGTCGTCGAGGCGGGCGCCGACCTGGTCCTGCTGGACAACTTCACGCCCGGCGAGTGCGCGGAGGCCGTCGGCATCGTCGCCGGGCGGGCGCTGCTGGAGGCGTCCGGCCGGCTCACGCTCGACACCGCGCGCGCGTACGCCGACACCGGCGTGGACTTCCTGGCCGTCGGCGCCCTCACCCACTCCTCGCCGATCCTGGACGTCGGCCTGGACCTGCGCGAGGCGGAGTAACACCCATGCTGCTCACGATCGACGTCGGAAACACGCACACCGTGCTCGGCCTGTTCGACGGCGAGGACATCGTCGAGCACTGGCGCATCTCCACGGACGCGCGCCGCACCGCGGACGAGCTCGCGGTCCTGCTGCACGGCCTGATGGGCATGCACCCGCTGCTCGGCGACGGCCTGGGCGACGGCATCGACGGCATCGCCATCTGCGCGACCGTTCCGTCCGTGCTGCACGAACTGCGCGAGGTCACCCGCCGCTACTACGGCGACGTGCCCGCGGTGCTGGTCGAACCGGGCGTCAAGACCGGGGTGCCGATCCAGTTCGACAACCCCAAGGAGGTCGGCGCCGACCGGATCATCAACGCGGTCGCGGCGAACGAGCTGTACGGCGGCCCGGCGATCGTCGTCGACTTCGGCACGGCGACCACCTTCGACGCGGTCTCCGCGCGCGGGGAGTACCTCGGCGGGGTCATCGCGCCCGGCATCGAGATCTCGGTGGAGGCCCTCGGGATCAGGGCCGCCCAGCTGCGGAAGATCGAGGTGGCCCGGCCGCGCAACGTGATCGGCAAGTCCACCGTCGAGGCCATGCAGTCGGGCGTCGTGTACGGCTTCGCCGGGCAGGTCGACGGCGTGGTGAACCGGATGGCCAGGGAGCTGGCCGACGACCCCGACGACGTCACGGTGATCGCCACCGGTGGCCTCGCGCCGGTGGTGCTGGGGGAGTCCTCGGTGATCGACGAGCACCAGCCCTGGCTGACCCTGATCGGACTGCGCATGGTCTACGAGCGGAACGTGTCGAGGCAGTGAAGGGACCGGCGCCCGGTGGGGCGCCGGTTCTCGCCGTTCACACGCGCGGGTGACACCAGACGGGGGAAACCGGGCGGCGACACGCGCGAACACAACGCCCCGATCCGTCACTTTTGTCCGATTAGCGGTAGCGTCTCCGCATGCCCACGCCCTACGGATCCCGCGGCGGCATGGCGTTCGGAGCGGAGGAGCTGCGAGTGCTCCGCCGCGCCCTCGCCCTCGCCCTCCACCCAGGCCGAGCGTCCGCCGAGGACGTCAAGGACTGCTTCCGTCTCGCCGCGTCCCTGGACGAGGCGGTGTGCGAGGCGGCCCGGCTGCGCGCCTTCCTGGTGGCCGACCTCGCCCGGTACCGCGCCGCCCTGCCGGGCACGGCGGCCGGCTACCTCACCCTGCTGGAGGAGGTGCTGGCCACCGGGCACCGGCCGACGCCGGACGACCTGGCCGCCCTGCGGGCGCTGCGCGGGAACCCGAAGGGCGCCGTCCTGCTGGAGCGTTGCCGTGCGCTCGCCGAGCAGGACGTGCGGGCCCGCTTCGCGCAGGGCGCGCGCAAGGTTCCCGCTCCCGCCGTACCGCCCTCCAGGACGCGCCTGCTGGCCCTCAGGGGCGGCGCGGGGGACGAGGTGGCCCGGGAGGCCGAGGAGCGGGAGGAGCCCGCCCGCAAGCCCGCCCCGAAGCCCGGGCAGACCCCTCCCGGGCGGCCCGCCGAGCGCCCCGCGGCGGACCCGGCCCCGAAACGCCCCGTCCCCACGCCGGGCGAGGTCTTCCCGCGCCGCAAGCCGCCCGCGCCGCCCGCCGGCCGGGCACGCTCGCGGGAACTGGCCGCCGGCTGAGCGACGGCGCCCACCCCGCCCCATTCGTCCCGGCCCGCGTGGCTACTCTGGTGTCATGGACTACGTCGCCGCGCTCGTGCCCCCGGTCGTCATGGCCGTGTTCTTCATCGGTGTGGTCAGGGTGATCGTGAAGACCCAGGGCGGGGCCGCCAAGGCCAAGGAGGACGCGGCCGTCGACGCCGCCCTCGCGCGCGTGGAGGGCGGACGCGAGGCCCCCGCCGCGGAAGCCTGAGCCCTCCCGGACCTCCCGGCCCACCCGCCCCTCCGGGCGTACGGCTCCGCGCACCCCACCCGGTGCCGCCGGGCCGTACGCCCTTTTTGTTCGCTTCGGCGGCCTTGGCGCACGTCCGGCAGGCCTTCGGTGGAATCTCCCACTATTGTTCTGAGCTGTGCCTCGCCCATTGGGAGAACTCGAAGACGCGGTCATGACGCGGGTGTGGAAGTGGAACCGCCCGGTGACCGTTCGGGAAGTCCTGGAAGACCTCCAGCGGGAACGGTCCATCGCGTACACCACCGTGATGACCGTTTTGGACAATCTCCACCAGAAGGGCTGGGTGCGCCGCGAGGCGGAAGGGCGCGCCTATCGATATGAGGCCGTCTCCACCCGAGCCGCCTACGCCGCCGCGCTGATGAACGACGCCTGGTCGCAGAGCGACAACGCGGCCGCCGCTCTCGTCGCGTTCTTCGGGATGATGAGCGAGGAACAGCGCCAGGCACTCAGCGACGCCGTACGCATCGTGCAGGGACCGGAAACCGCGCAAGCGCGGGAAGCGGCACAAGCGCGGGAAGCCGCGGAACCCCGCGAAGCCCCCGAAGAGCAGAACCCCGGCGCGGCGGGGGACACCTCCGGGCGATAGCGTCCGCACATGTCAGCAGAACGTCCCGAAGTCCCCGCGAAAGCCATCACCGTCCGGCGGGCCCGGACCAGCGATGTGCCGGCCGTGCGCCACCTCCTCGACGCCTACGTCCGAGACCGCATCCTGCTCGACAAAGCCATGGTCACCCTTTACGAGGACATCCAGGAGTTCTGGGTCGCGGAACGGGACGACAACGCAGAGGTGGTCGGCTGCGGTGCGCTGCACGTCATGTGGGAGGACCTGGCCGAAGTCCGCACTCTCGCGGTGAAGCCGGGTCTCAAGGGCGCCGGGGTCGGGCACCACTTGCTGGAGAAGTTGCTGCAGACCGCGCGCTGGCTCGGCGTTCGCCGCGTTTTCTGTCTGACCTTCGAAGTGGACTTCTTCCAGAAGCACGGCTTCGTGGAGATCGGTGAGACCCCCGTCGACACCGATGTGTACGCGGAGCTGCTCCGTTCCTATGACGAGGGCGTCGCGGAGTTCCTCGGTCTCGAACGAGTGAAACCGAACACCTTGGGCAACAGCCGGATGCTTCTGCATCTGTGATCGTCAATGCCCGCGGTGCCCTATGTCCGAAACGCGCATGTTTCCGGAGCGCTGCGGGCCCCCGGGTCTCTCCCAGGGGTTTGTGTTTTTCCGGCAAAAGCGGTTTGCTTTCCGACGTACTGCAGTACTGCATATAACAGGGGCGGCGAAACGGCGGACGCCGCACACAGCCCTGGCCCGCACGTTATCGATGAAAGGAAATACGGTGGCACAGAAGGTTCAGGTCCTTCTTGTCGACGACCTCGACGGCGGCGAGGCGGACGAGACGGTGACGTTCGCGCTGGACGGCAAGACCTACGAGATCGATCTCACGACGACCAATGCGGACAAGCTGCGTGGCCTTCTCGAGCCCTATGTGAAGGGCGGTCGTCGTACTGGGGGCCGTGCCGCCGGCGGACGCGGAAAGACGCGTCCCGCTTCCGGTGGCAACCAGGACACGGCGGCGATCCGCGCGTGGGCCAAGGAGAACGGTTACGAGGTCAACGACCGCGGCCGTGTTCCCGCGTCCATTCGCGAGGCCTACGAGAAGGCCAACGGCTGATTTCCCCCGCAGGCGGGCGGCCGGGCGTTCGCGGGCCGCAGCCGGGCGCGATGGCAGTGCGTCGCCAGCGTGTCCACCAGTCGTACGAGATCCGGGGCGCCTGTCGGGCCCCCCACGGCCGGCAACGCCGGCAGCGAGGCCTCGGCCTCACCCCCCGGCCCGGGGGGCCGCAGCCACACGGCGGCCCCCTGCACGGAATCCGATCCGCGCCCGGCGCCGGAACCCCGCGCCGGTGGCAGCGCGGCGGAGTGCGCCGCCCCGGGCGGAGCGGGCGCCTCCATCAGGCAGCCTTCGCCCAGCGCCCGCAGCTCGGGCACCAGCCCGCGCCACTCCAGCCACTCCAGCACCCCCGGCAGCTCCTCCGCGCTGCCCGCGGCCACCAGCAGCCGCATCCGCCCGCCCCACAGGGCCACCGGGGAACCCGGGCCGAGGTGCCGCAGCGCCGGGGCGCCCGCCCCGGCCGGCACGTCCAGGACGTCGTAGTGGACCCCCGTGACCAGCATCGGCGGCCGTCCGGGCACGGTCGGCCAGCCGAGTTCGTTCTCGTACCAGTGCCGGTCCCCGGTCTCCGGGTCCAGGCCGTACGCCCGTAAGCCGGGCGGTGCCGGATCGGACGGACGACAGGGGAGGGGGACCGATGAGGTCGCGGGGACCGAGCCAGCCATGCCAGGTGCAACCGTCGCATCCGGCCCGTGGTTACGCTGGGCACCTCGATCGTCGCGCACTGCGCGGGACAGGGGGGCGTGCGGGGGTCCGGGCAGCCACAAGGTTGTTCGCCCATAGCGGAGGGAACCCGGGGGTGCGGCATGGAGTGTCAGTCCCAGCGGGTAAGACATGCCTAGTGGGAGGGGGCGACACGCAGGACGGACGGCCTCACGTTCGCCATCGGCGTACTGGCGACTGGGGTAACTGCCTGGCCTGCGGGAACATCGTCTCGCACCATCGGGTTGGGACAGATGTCGGCGTTCGGGGTCAGGAGGCCATCGACGGTGTCGGCAGTTGGAATGAGCGGTCCCCGCTTGCGGGACTAAGCTGCGGTAGGACAGGGAGGGGAAGTTCCCCCCACTGCCTGACCGCTCTGAGGAGCGATTAACGATGTTCGAGAGGTTCACCGACCGCGCGCGGCGGGTTGTCGTCCTGGCTCAGGAAGAAGCCCGGATGCTCAACCACAACTACATCGGCACCGAGCACATCCTCCTGGGTCTCATCCACGAGGGCGAAGGTGTCGCCGCTAAGGCCCTGGAGAGCCTCGGCATTTCGCTTGAGGCGGTCCGCCAGCAGGTGGAGGAGATCATCGGCCAGGGCCAGCAGGCCCCGTCCGGTCACATCCCCTTCACTCCCCGTGCCAAGAAGGTCCTGGAGCTGTCGCTCCGCGAGGCCCTTCAGCTGGGCCACAACTACATCGGCACGGAGCACATCCTGCTCGGCCTGATCCGTGAGGGCGAGGGCGTCGCCGCCCAGGTCCTGGTCAAGCTGGGCGCAGACCTCAACCGGGTGCGGCAGCAGGTGATCCAGCTGCTCTCCGGCTACCAGGGCAAGGAGACCGCCACCGCCGGCGGCCCTGCCGAGGGCACCCCCTCGACGTCCCTGGTCCTCGACCAGTTCGGCCGGAACCTCACCCAGGCCGCTCGTGAGTCCAAGCTCGACCCGGTCATCGGGCGCGAGAAGGAGATCGAGCGGGTCATGCAGGTGCTGTCCCGCCGTACCAAGAACAACCCGGTGCTGATCGGTGAGCCCGGCGTCGGCAAGACCGCCGTCGTCGAGGGCCTCGCCCAGGCCATCGTCAAGGGCGAGGTGCCCGAGACCCTCAAGGACAAGCACCTCTACACCCTGGACCTCGGCGCGCTGGTCGCCGGCTCCCGCTACCGCGGTGACTTCGAGGAGCGCCTGAAGAAGGTGCTCAAGGAGATCCGTACCCGCGGCGACATCATCCTGTTCATCGACGAGCTGCACACGCTGGTCGGTGCGGGTGC
Source organism: Streptomyces sp. 1-11 (assembly GCF_007176755.1). GTDB lineage: Bacteria > Actinomycetota > Actinomycetes > Streptomycetales > Streptomycetaceae > Streptomyces. The sequence goes on along the minus strand of NZ_BJTV01000003.1, from coordinate 30,406 downwards.
CGCCGAGGGCGCCATCGACGCGGCCTCCATCCTGAAGCCGATGCTGGCCCGCGGTGAGCTGCAGACCATCGGCGCCACCACCCTGGACGAGTACCGCAAGCACCTGGAGAAGGACGCGGCCCTCGAGCGCCGCTTCCAGCCCATCCAGGTCGCCGAGCCGTCCCTGCCGCACACGATCGAGATCCTCAAGGGTCTGCGTGACCGGTACGAGGCCCACCACCGGGTCTCCATCACGGACGAGGCGCTGGTGCAGGCCGCCACCCTGGCCGACCGCTACATCTCGGACCGCTTCCTGCCCGACAAGGCGATCGACCTGATCGACGAGGCCGGTTCCCGGATGCGCATCCGCCGGATGACCGCTCCGCCGGACCTGCGCGAGTTCGACGAGAAGATCGCCGGCGTCCGCCGGGACAAGGAGTCCGCGATCGACTCGCAGGACTTCGAGAAGGCCGCCTCCCTGCGCGACAAGGAGAAGCAGCTCCTGGCCGCCAAGGCCAAGCGGGAGAAGGAGTGGAAGGCCGGCGACATGGACGTCGTCGCCGAGGTCGACGGCGAGCTGATCGCCGAGGTCCTCGCGACCGCCACCGGCATCCCGGTCTTCAAGCTGACCGAGGAGGAGTCCTCGCGTCTGCTGCGCATGGAGGACGAGCTCCACAAGCGGGTCATCGGGCAGGTCGACGCCGTCAAGGCGCTGTCGAAGGCGATCCGCCGTACGCGTGCCGGTCTGAAGGACCCGAAGCGTCCGGGTGGTTCGTTCATCTTCGCCGGCCCGTCCGGCGTCGGTAAGACCGAACTGTCCAAGGCGCTCGCCGAGTTCCTCTTCGGCGACGAGGACGCGCTGATCTCCCTCGACATGTCGGAGTTCAGCGAGAAGCACACGGTCTCGCGGCTCTTCGGCTCGCCCCCCGGCTACGTGGGCTACGAGGAGGGCGGCCAGCTCACCGAGAAGGTCCGCCGCAAGCCGTTCTCCGTCGTCCTCTTCGACGAGGTCGAGAAGGCCCACCCGGACATCTTCAACTCGCTGCTGCAGATCCTGGAGGACGGTCGCCTGACCGACTCCCAGGGCCGGGTCGTGGACTTCAAGAACACGGTCATCATCATGACGACCAACCTCGGCACCCGGGACATCTCCAAGGGCTTCAACCTGGGCTTCGCGGCCCAGGGCGACACGAAGTCCAACTACGAGCGCATGAAGAACAAGGTCTCGGACGAGCTCAAGCAGCACTTCCGCCCCGAGTTCCTCAACCGTGTCGACGACGTGGTCGTCTTCCCGCAGCTCACGCAGGACGACATCCTGCGGATCGTCGACCTGATGATCAGCAAGGTGGACGAGCGCCTGAAGGACCGGGACATGGGCATCGAGCTGTCCCAGACCGCCAAGGAGCTGCTGTCCAAGAAGGGTTACGACCCGGTGCTGGGCGCCCGGCCGCTGCGCCGCACGATCCAGCGCGAGATCGAGGACACGCTCTCCGAGAAGATCCTCTTCGGCGAGCTGCGCCCCGGTCACATCGTGGTCGTGGACACCGAGGGCGAGGGCGACTCCCAGACCTTCACCTTCCGCGGTGAGGAGAAGTCGGCGCTGCCCGACGTCCCGCCGATCGAGCAGGCGGCCGGCGGTGCCGGTCCGAACCTGAGCAAGGACGCGTAACCCTCCGGGGCCGCGAACGCCAAAGGGGCTGCCCCGGGACTTCGGTCCCGGGGCAGCCCCTTTCGCCGTGCGTCAGGACAGCTGGCCGTCGTAGTCCGGCAGCTTGTACGTCCTCTCGGCGTGGCCGCCCGACAGGTCGGTGGCGCTGTTGCCGATGTTGGCGATGATCGTGTAGCCGCGCTTCTCGATGTCGGCGCGCTGGGCGGTCTTGTAGGCGGCGACGTCCTTGAAGAGGTCGAGGAAGCCGCGGACCCGCAGGCCGGAGACCTCGTAGCCGTCGTGCTCGAGGTTCCACTCGGTGGGCGCCTCGATGATGCCCGGGCGGGCGGTGACGAAGAAGAGCGAGACGCCGTGCTCCTGGGCGTACCGGGCGACGTCCAGCACCGGCTTGTTGGCGGGCTGCGGGAAGCTGAAGCCGAAGTCGGTCTCCAGAGTCGTGTTGTCGACGTCGAAGACGATCGCCTGCTTCTCGCCGGGCCCGGCCGCGGCTATGCGGCCCTCCAGGTAGGGCAGGGCCTGGTCCATGACCGCCTGGCAGTCCTTCTGCCAGGTGGCGTGGTCGACCTTGGCGGCGGTGGCGGTGGCGGTGGCGGTGGCGGTGGCGGTGGAGCCCGTGCTCGCTGCCGTACCGGCGGCCTCGGCGGGGGCGGCCAGGGCGGCGAGCGCGGCCGCGGAGACGGCGGTGGCGGATACGCGGCGCGCCCAGGGGCGTCTGGTCATCGGTGGGGGTCCTCTCACGTCCGTGCTGCACGGCAGAACGGTGACTGTCAGGGGCATGATCAGTGCTGAGGGTGGCGCGAGAGGAACCGTAGGGTTACTGAACGGTAGTCGTACAGGGGTCTGCGTCACATTTCCCGGGCCCGGTAGAACGGGATGACGGGGCGTCAGGGACCGGAGAGCACCCCTCGGCGTCAACTGCCGCACCCCTTAAGCGAGTAGCCCACGTCACATTCCGGCGCTCTGGAGGCCGCCCCGGCGGTGACAAGCGGCACAGGGGAAACACCCGGTACTAGGCGGGTTAGTGCTGTTCCGTATAGGGGCAAAGTGGGGCATTTCGTCCAGAGAGTGACGAGGAAAGTGCAGGTCAGGGGCGGTGGTGTCCGAAGAGTCGGTGTCTGTCAAGAAGTGGGTGCTTTTACGCCTGTCTACTACATGACGCCGTACAAGGAGGGCTTTGTGGGTGGATGAGGTGGTGGGTTACCAATGAATGGCCGACGCGGCGAACGCCTGTACGTCGCACGGCTCATCCGTCTCCTAGCCCACGAGGTTTCGATGTTCCAGCGCTTCACGTCCCGTTCTTCGCGTACGTCCTCGCTCCGCACCCGCGTGGCCGTGCTGGCTGCCGGACTCGGCGCCACGGCCGTGGTGGGGACCGGGGTCGCGAGCGCGGCCACCCCGTCGGCCGCTTCCTGGATCGACCCGGTGAAGCAGTACACGCTGTCCGCCAGCTTCATGCAGGACGGCAGCCACTGGGCGCACAAGCACAGCGGTCAGGACTTCGCGGTCCCGACCGGTACCGAGGTCCTGGCCGCGCACGACGGCACCGTCGTCAAGGCCGGCCCCAACGGCGCCGGTGACGGCCCCGCCTACGGCAACGCCATCGTCATCAAGCACGACAACGGCACGTACTCGCAGTACGCGCACCTGTCCCGGATCGACGTCAAGGTCGGCCAGGCCGTCAAGACCGGCCAGCACATAGCCCTCTCGGGCAGCACCGGCAACTCCACCGGCCCGCACCTGCACTTCGAGATCCGGACCACGCCGAACTACGGTTCCGCCGTCAACCCGGTGGTCTTCCTCAAGTCCCACGGCGTGAAGGTCTGATCTACCGTTCCCCGTGGGCGCCTTGATGCGCCTGCGTGACGAGATCCACGGCGACTTCGAGGACGGCCGCGCGCTTCTTCTCGAAGTCGCCTTCCAGGTCCTGCATCACGAACATCCCCGCGTGCAGCGTGAACAGCGCGCTCACGCAGCGGACCTGGTCGACGAGTTGGGCCTCGGGGTCGATGATGATGTCCCTGAGGCCGCGCATCCGGTCCTTGAAGGACTCACCGATGCGCAGCTCGCGCACCGTCGCCTGGTTCTCCTGCATGAACCGGAACAGGGGTTCCGCGGCGGCCAGCGCCTGGCTGTAGCGCCGTACGATCTCCTGCTTGGTCTCCAGCGTGTGCGGCTGACTGCGGCCCCACTCGATCAGGTCCTCGATCGGCTGCGTCAGATCCTCGAAGAGGCTGACGATGATCTCTTCCTTCGTCTTGAAGTGGTAGTACAGGGCCGCCTTCGTGACGTCGAGACGCTCGGCGATCTCGCGCAGGGAGGTCTTCTCGTAGCCCTGCTCGGCGAAGAGTTCGAGCGCCACGTCCTGGATGCGCTGGCGGGTGTTGCCGCGCCGCTGCTGCTTGGTGCCGTCCATGGTGACGCCCATCCTCGTACTCCTCGCGCTCCCGCAAAACTTACTTGACGACCGGCTAGTGGCGGGTCTACCTTCCCCCACTGTAGTGAACTAGCCGGGCGGCAAGTAAGGGGCCGTCAGGGGGAGTGGGAGAGATGGCGGACACACAAGCGGCCGCGACGGACCGGGGAACCCCCGGACAGCCGGACACATCGCAGGAGAAGCAGCCGAAGAGCGTGCGGGTGGTCCTGCTCGCGCTCATGATCGCGATGATGCTCGCGATGCTCGACAACATGATCGTGGGCACCGCGATGCCGACGATCGTCGGTGAGCTCGGCGGCCTGGAGCACCTGTCCTGGGTGGTGACCGGCTACACCCTGGCGACCGCGGCGGCGACCCCTGTCTGGGGCAAGCTCGGCGACATGTTCGGCCGCAAGGCCACCTTCCTCAGCTCGATCGTGATCTTCCTGATCGGCTCCGCGCTGAGCGGCATGGCCCAGGACATGGGTCAGCTCATCGGGTTCCGGGCCGTGCAGGGCCTCGGCGCCGGCGGTCTGATGGTCGGCGTCATGGCGATCATCGGCGACCTGATCCCGCCGCGGGAGCGCGGCAAGTACCAGGGCATGATGGCCGGCGTCATGGCGCTGGCGATGATCGGCGGCCCGCTGGTCGGCGGCACCATCACCGACAACTGGGGCTGGCGCTGGTCCTTCTACATCAACCTGCCGCTCGGCGCCGTCGCGCTCGCGCTGGTCAGCGCCGTGCTGCACCTGCCGAAGAAGCGGTCCAAGGCGGGCATCGACTACCTCGGCGTCGTGCTGCTGACCGTCGGCATCACCGCCATCGTGCTCGTCACCACCTGGGGCGGCACCGAGTACGCCTGGACCTCCGCGCGGATCATGGAGCTGATCGGCATCGGCGTCGCCGCGCTGGTCGGGTTCGTGTTCTGGCAGACCAGGGCCGCCGAGCCGGTCCTGCCGCTGCACATCTTCCGCAGCGGCAACTTCACCCTGATGTCGGTCATCGGCTTCGTCACCGGCTTCGTGATGTTCGGCGCCACCCTCTTCCTGCCGCTGTACCAGCAGGCGGTCCAGGGCGCCTCCGCCACCAACTCCGGTCTGCTGCTCCTGCCGATGCTCGGCGCGATGCTGGTGACCTCGATGGTGGCCGGCCGGATCACCACCAACAGCGGCCGCTACAAGGTGTTCCCGATCGTCGGCGGCGTGCTGATGGTCGTCGGGCTGTACCTGCTGTCGCTGATGGACACCGGCACCACGCGGCTCACCTCCGGCATCTACATGGCCGTGCTGGGCGCGGGCATGGGCTGCCTGATGCAGATCACCATGCTGGTGGCGCAGAACAGCGTGGAGATGAAGGACATGGGCGTGGCGTCCTCCTCCACCACGCTGTTCCGCACCCTCGGCTCCTCCTTCGGTGTGGCCGTCATGGGCGCGCTGTTCAACCACAAGGTCCAGGACGTCATGGCGGAGAAGGCCGGCGCGCTGGGCTCCAAGGTGACCGAGAGGTCGGCGCAGCTCGACGCGGCGAGCCTGGCGAAGCTGCCGGTGCAGGCGCGGGAGGCGTACCAGCACGCGGTGTCCGCCGGTACGCACTCGGCGTTCCTGCTCGGCGCGGTGATCGCGGTCCTCGTGCTGATCGCGGCGCTGTTCGTGAAGGAGGTGCCGCTCAAGGGCGGCCCCCAGAAGCCCGAGGTGACCGAGGCTCTCTGAGCCACTTCCGGTCCGAAGGCCCCCGGCGGGTGTCCGCCCCGGGGGCCTTCGCCGTGCCGGGCGGCGGGCACCGGCAACGGGTCCGGGGTGCAGGGCGGCGGTCGGGCAGCGGGCCCCTGAGTCCTGCCCACGAGCCCGCACGGTGCCGCACGCGGGTCCACGCCGCCCAGAGTCCGACCGCCCGTGTCGGCGGACCTAGCGGCCGCCGGACGCCGGCAGCATGGGGTGGCTGCCGGTGTTGGTGGGGGCGTGCTCCGGGAGCCAGAGGACGGCGACCGCGCCCTCCGCGGGGATGTGCTCGGGGGCGCCGGCCGGGCGCACGTTGCGGAAGGTCAGCCGGGCGCCCAGCACCCGGGCCTGGCCGGCCGCGATGGTCAGGCCCAGGCCGTGCCCCTGGCCCGCACGGTCCGCGCTGCCGGTGCGGAAGCGGCTCGGCCCCTCGGCGACCAGGGCCTCGGGGAAGCCGGGGCCGTGGTCGCGGACCCGGATGACCCGGCCCTCCACGGTCACCTCCACCGGCGGTCTGCCGTGCCGCGCGGCGTTGGCCAGCAGGTTGAACAGCACCCGCTCCAGTCGGCGCGGGTCGGTCGTGACCTCCGACTCGTGCACCACCCGCACGGTGATGTCCGGGTCCTTGGCCGCGACCCGCCGGGAGACGAACTCGCCCAGCATGATGTCCTGCAGCTCGGCCCGCTCGGAAGCGCTGTCCAGCCGGGCCACCTCCAGCACGTCCTCGACCAGGGTGCGCATCGCCTTCGCCCGGTCCAGGACCAGCTCCGTGGGGCGCCCCGGCGGCAGCAGCTCGGCGGCCGTCAGCAGGCCCGTCACCGGGGTGCGCAGCTCGTGCGCGATGTCGGCGGTCACCCGCCGCTCGGCCTCCAGCCGCTGCCGCAGCGCGTCCGCCATGGCGTCCACCGCGCGCGCGAGATCGTCCGTCTCGTCCCGCACGACCCCGCCGATGGCCTCCCGCACCCGTACGTCCGTCTCCCCCTTGGCGACCTGGCCCGCCGCGGCCGCCGCCTTGCGCAGCCGCCGCGAGAGCTGCCCGCCGATCAGCACGCCGAGCGCGCTGCCGCCGAGCACGACCGCGATGGAGCCGATGACCAGCGCCTGGTCGAGGTCCTTCATCACGTCCGTGGAGCGGTCGGGGAAGTTGCTGTGCAGGGACAGCACGTGGCCGTCCTTGACCGGCACGGCCGCCCAGATGTCCGGCCCGCCGCCGTGGTCGCCCACGTAGCTGGCCCGGCGGCCCTCCATCACCTTCTCGCGCAGCGGGGCCGGCAGGCCCGGGTCGTCGATCTTGATGCTCGGGAAGTTCGGCCGGCCGCCCAGCTCGTAGTTGCGCTGCGCGATCTGCACCCGCGCGTTGGCCAGGTCACGGGCGTTGTCCAGCATGGAGACCCGGGCGGCGTTGTGCACGACCAGGCTCAGCGCGATCGCCACCAGGCCGGCGACCAGCGCGATCGCCGCGCTCAGCTTCCATCTCAGCCCGGTCCGCAGTCCCGCCCGTTCCACGCGCCGCATCGGGCGCCGAATGATCCCCCGCATGTCGCGCTCCGCTCAGGCCCTCAACTTGTAGCCGAACCCACGGACCGTCTCGATCCGGTCCTGGCCGATCTTCTGGCGCAGCCGCTGCACATGGACGTCGACGACGCGGGTGTCCCCGCCCCAGCCGTAGTCCCAGACCCGCTCCAGCAGCTTGTCGCGGGAGAGCACGGTGCCGGGCGCGGCGGAGAACTCCAGCAGCAGCCGCATCTCGGTCGGGGTGAGCGCCACCGGCCGCCCGGCCCGGCGCACCTCCATGCCCTCGGTGTCGATCTCCAGCTCGCCGAAGGTCAGCGTCCCGCCGTTCGGGTCCGCCGCGGAGCCGGAGCCGGCCGCTGAGCCGCCCGCGTGCCCGAAGCGGCGCAGCACCGCGCGGATCCGGGCGACCAGCACGGCGCCGTCGAACGGCTTGGTCACGTAGTCGTCGGCGCCCGCCTCTAGACCGAGGACCACGTCAATGGAGTCGGCGCGCGCCGACAGCATGATCACCGGCACCGTCGACTCGTCCCGGATGCGGCGGCACAGGCTGACGCCGTCCAGGCCCGGGACCATGACGTCGAGCAGCGCGATGTCGGGCCGGTTCGCCCGGAACGACTCCAGCCCGGACAGCCCGTCGGGCATGGCGGTGACCGCGAAGCCGTCCCGCTCCAGGGCGAGCTGGGTGGCCTCACGGATGACGTCGTCGTCCTCGACGAACAGGACGTGGGTCTGGTCTGCCATCCGGGTGCTCTCAGTCCTCGGGTGCTCGTGGCCGGTGGTGCTCGGGCCGGTCAGTTGTCCGGCTGGGGTGTGGCACCCCCGCCGACGGATTTGCTGTAGTCGTTGTGGACGGGCTTGCCCTGGGCGAAGCGCCCCGCCCGCCACTCGTAGGGGATGACGTCCTCGCCGGACGGGCGCGAGATCGGGTCGCCCCTGCGGTACACCTGCTTGGTCACGGTCAGGACGCCCTGCACGATCTCCGCGTAGACCGGGGACTCCTCGGACCTGAACACATTCTTGTACGCGCCGTTCTCGTCCCGGTAGACGTACGAGCCGACGCCCACCGCGTCCGCACAGGTCAGCACGTTGACCACGACGTCGCTCGCGGCGCCGCCGGTCAGGTCTCCGTAGGACACGTCGACCGGGTAGTCGTCGCCGTTGCACGGCTTGAGGTCGCGCTTGACCGAGGCCGACACCTCGGGGTCGTGCCGCAGCAGCGCCACCGCGTCCACCTGCCGGTAGGAGCCGGACGGGCTGGGCGGCGGCGAGGCGACGGCGCCCGCCACCGCGGAGGCGTGCGCCGGGCCCTCGTCCCGCGCGCCCGTCCCCCCGGTACCGCAGGCGGCGGCGAAAAGGGCGAGGGCGGTGACCGAGGCCGCTGCCGCGATCACCGCCAATGAACTGCCTCGGGCCCGCTCGGGCCCGGCCCCCATCAGGCCGCGCAACGCTCCCGCTCCTCACGCTCCAGCGCGCGTGCGTCCAGATCGCGCGCCTCCAGCTCCTCACGGAGCCGGGCGAGCGCCCGGTGCAGCGTGCTCTTGACCGTTCCGGCCGACATGCCGAGTGCGGCGGCCGTCTCCTCGGTGGACATCTGCTCCCAGTGTCGCAGCACCACGACACTGCGCTGCTTCGGTGCGAGCACCTTCATGACGTCCATCAGCAGGGCCCGGTCGGCGTGCTGCTCGGTGGCGTCCTCCACCGCGGACTCCGGGAGCTGCTCGGTGGGGACCTCCTCCAGCTTGCGCGCCCGCCACCACTCGGTACGGGTGTTGATCATCACCCGGCGCAGATAGGCGTCCGCGAGCCGCTTGTCGGCGATCCCGTCCCAGCGGCCGTACGTCCGCACCAGGGCGGTCTGCAGCAGGTCCTGGGCGTCGACCGGGTCCGGGACCAGCCGGCGGGCGCTGCGCAGCAGCGCCTCCTGCCGGGTGCGGACGTACTCCTCGAACCCGAGCACCTCACCCTGCGCCATGATCGACCGCCTCCGTTCCCCGTGTACTCAGGCCCGTGCCTGAAGTCCCGCCGTCCTGCTCGCCCGTTGGTCCGTCGGGCATGAGAAGAAAGCTACGGAGCGGTTGTCACGAGGCTGTGCGCAGCAGCCTGCGGCCGGCAATCGGCTGTCCGTCGGTTGTGTAACGGAAGTAGGTACGGGGTAAGGAGTGCGGCGCTTATGTCCGATTATCCGGCTGTTTGTCGGGTTGTCGGAGTCGTAACGGATCCCGGCCGGACGTGACTTGGCCGTGCGTCAGGTCAGCGGCAGCCGGTACAGGCCGCCCGGCAGCGGCTCCACCAGGCCGTCCGTCACCAGTCCGTCGAGCGCGCGGGCGCGCTGCACCGGCTCGTGCCAGACCCGGTCCAGCGCCGCCTGCGGCACCGGCGCGTGCGCCTCCCTCAGCACCGCGAGCAGCTTGCCGCGCACCTGGCGGTCCGTGCCCGCGTACGTCTGGCCCCGGCGCGGCGGACCCTCGTGCTCCGGCTTGCCCGCGAGCCGCCACGCGCACTGCGCGGCGATCGGGCAGCGCGCGCACCCCTCGTTCTTCGCGGTGCACACCAGCGCGCCCAGCTCCATGGAGGCGGCGGCCCAGCGCGCGGCCGTCCCCTCGTCCTCCGGCAGCAGCTCCCGGGCCAGCCGCCGCTCGGCGGCCGTGGTGGCGTTCGGCGGGTACTGCACGCCCGTCACCGCCCGCGCGAAGACCCGGCGCACGTTCGTGTCCAGCACCGGATGGCGCTGCCCGTACGCGAAGGAGGCCACCGCGGCGGCCGTGTACTCGCCGATCCCGGGGAGTGCCAGCAACTGCGCGTGGTCCGTCGGTACGTCGCCGCCGTGCCGTTCCGTTATGGCCGCGGCCGCTCCGTGCAGACGCAGGGCGCGGCGCGGGTAGCCAAGCCGGCCCCAGGCGCGCACCGCCTCGCCGGGAGCCTCCTTGGCGAGGTCGGCGGGGCGCGGCCAGCGTTCGAGCCACTGCTCGTACACCGGGAGCACCCGGCTCACCGGAGTCTGCTGCAGCATGAACTCGCTGACCATCACGCCCCAGGGGCCCGCATCCGGGCGGCGCCAGGGGAGGTCGCGGGCGTGGGAGTCGAACCAGGCGATCACGGGGGCGTGCAGCTTCTCAGTCATGGCCTTCCGATCCTGCCACGGCTCGGCGGGGGTGTGGCCGACCACGGCGCGGTAGCGGAGCGTCGCGTCGCGTAGCGGTGCGTGAAGAAGCCTTTCCGCCGCGGCAGTTACCGGGATGATGATCCGGAAAAGTTGCCGACCGGGCGGCGGGTGAAGCGAGCGCGAGCGGCGATCTCTCGTACAGTTTGCGCCGTGGGATCTCTGCGCAATCCGGTCGGGCCGCTTCCCTCCTCCATCTACTGGCGACGGAGGGTCCTACTGCTGTCCGTTCTCGCCCTGTTGGCGCTGCTGATCGCCTGGATGGTGACGTGGGGCGGCGGGGGCGGCAGGAACGGCGCCGACGGGCCGAACGGCAAGAATCCCGCGTCCACCATCGCGCCGGGCCCGTCCTCGTCGGGACCGGCCTACAGCGAACACCCGGGCGGGCGCGACGAGTCGGGCGGCGGCGGGGACACCGGCGGGAGTGACTCGGGTTCCGGCTCCGGTTCCGACTCCGGCTCGGACGGCAAGGGCGGCTCCGGTGCGGGCGGGTCCGACGGGGGTTCCGGGGGCGGCCCGGGCGGCGGGTCGGCGGCCGGAGGCGGCGGGGTCGTCGCGGGCGACGCGCTGCCCGCGTCCACCACACTGCCCGACTGCACGGCCGGCGCGGTCACGCTGACCCTGCGCAGCGTGCACAACTCCTACTCGCCCGACGAGACACCGGAGTTCGAACTCGTGGTGAAGAACTCCTCGTCCGGTGACTGCAAGGTCGATCTCGGGCCGAAGAAGGCGGTGCTGACCATCACGCCGGCGGAGGGCGACGACGCGTACTGGTCGTCGGCCGACTGCCCGAAGGACGCGGCGAGCCTGCTCTTCCGGGTGGACGCGGGCCAGACCATCACGTACACGGTGAAGTGGGACCGCAAGCCGAGCGCGCCGGAGTGCGCCACACCGCCGGCGGGGTCGGCCAAGACGGGGACGTACCTGCTGGAGGCGAAGGCGCCGGGATTCGCGAAGGCGCGGGCCTCGTTCGTGCTGTCGGCCGACTAGCGCGGGGCGCTGCCGCTGGTGAGGCGCCCTGCGGCGTGGCCGGCCCGGGGTGCGGGAAACCCCAAGGCCACTCAAGGCCCTGGGGAGGCGCGCATGCCGTCCGCGATCACGCGGGGACGCATGCCCGCGACGGCTGCGGCGACGACGGCCGGTCCGGTCAGACGTAGCGCTCGAGGATCGACGACTCGGCCAGGCGGGACAGGCCTTCGCGCACGCTCCGGGCCCGGGCCTCACCGACGCCGTCCACCGTCTGCAGGTCGTCCACGCTCGCCGCGAGCAGCTTCTGCAGTCCGCCGAAGTGCTCCACCAGGCGGTCGATGATCGCGCCCGGCAGCCTCGGCACCTTGGCCAGCAGCCGGAAGCCGCGCGGGGACACCGCGGAGTCGAGGGTCTCGGGAGAGCCCGTGTAGCCCAGCGCCCGCGCCACCGTGCCCATTTCGAGGAGCTCGGCGTGGGTCAGGGCGTTCAGCTCGGCGAGCGCCTCGTCCACCGTGCGGGACCGCTTCGCGGTGGGCTCGGGGACGTAGTCCCGGACGACCAGTTCGCGGTCGGGCTCCACGCCGGCGATCAACTCTTCGAGCTGCAGCGCGAGAAGACGCCCGTCGGTGCCCAGTTCGACCACGTACTCGGCGATCTCGGTGGCGATGCGCCGGACCATCTCCAGGCGCTGGGCGACCGCCGAGACGTCCCGGACCGTCACCAGGTCCTCGATCTCCAGCGCCGAAAGCGTGCCCGCGACCTCGTCCAGGCGGAGCTTGTACCGCTCCAGGGTGGCCAGGGCCTGGTTGGCGCGGGAGAGGATCGCCGCGGAGTCCTCCAGAACGCGGCGCTGGCCGTCCACGTAGAGCGCGATCAGCCGCATGGACTGGGAGACGGAGACCACCGGGAAGCCGACCTGCTTGGAGACCCGGTCCGCCGTGCGGTGCCGGGTGCCCGTCTCCTCCGTCGGGATGGTCGGGTCCGGCACGAGCTGCACGCCGGCCCGCAGGATCTTGGACAGGTCGGAGGAGAGCACGATGCCGCCGTCCAGCTTGCAGAGCTCCCGCAGCCGCGTCGCGGCGAACTCCACGTCCAGGACGAAACCGCCGGTGCACATCGCCTCGACGGTCTTGTCGGAGCCGAGGACGATCAGCCCGCCGGTGTTGCCGCGCAGGACCCGCTCCAGGCCGTCGCGCAGGGGCGTGCCGGGAGCCACGGCGCTCAGCGAGGCGCGCATCAGGCGATCGGAACCGGCACTCCCACCGGACTTTCCGGGAGCTGCTGCCCGGTCGTTGGCTGCCACTGCACTCCTCCGGTCGCAGGTTCTTTGGCGCCGCCGTCGTGCGCACTCGGTTCGTACGGACGGGCGAGACCTGGGCAAAGTCTACCGGCGGTCCTCCGCCTCCCGTGGGGCCTCTCGGCGACGGGAGCGCGGCAGCACCCGCAGCGCGTCCCCCATGTCGGCCACCTCCAGGACCTTCATCCCGGCCGGGACCTTGCCCGGATCGCCCGGTACGAGGGCGTGCGTGAAGCCCAGCCGGTGCGCCTCGGCGAGCCTGCGCTGCACGCCGGTGACCCGTCTCACCTCGCCCGCGAGCCCGACCTCGCCGATGGCGACGAGGTTCTTCGGCAGGGGGGTGTCGCTGGCGGCCGAGGCGAGGGCGAGGGCGATCGCCAGGTCGGCGGCGGGCTCGGACAGCTTCACCCCGCCCACCGTCGCGGAGTAGATGTCCCGCTTGCCGAGCGCGCTGATCCGCCCGCGCTGCTCCAGCACCGCCAGCATCATCGACACCCGGGAGGTCTCCAGGCCCGACGTGGTCCGGCGCGGGGAGGGGATCTGGGAGTCCACGGTCAGCGCCTGCACCTCCGCCACCAGCGGGCGCCGGCCCTCCAGGGTGACCGTCAGGCAGGTGCCCGGGACCGGTTCGGCCCGGCGGGTCAGGAAGAGCCCGCTCGGGTCGGCGAGGCCGGTGATGCCCTCGTCGTGCAGTTCGAAGCAGCCGACCTCGTCGGTGGCGCCGTAGCGGTTCTTCACGCCCCGCACCAGGCGCAGACGGGCGTGCCGGTCGCCCTCGAAGTGCAGGACGACGTCCACCAGGTGCTCCAGCAGCCGGGGGCCCGCGATCGCGCCGTCCTTGGTGACGTGGCCCACCAGCAGCGTGGACATGCCGCGCTCCTTGGAGGCGCGGATCAGCGCGCCGGCCACCTCCCGCACCTGGGCCATGCCGCCGGGCGCGCCGTCGATCTCCGGCGAGGCGACCGTCTGCACCGAGTCCAGGATCAGCAGGGACGGCTTCACCGCGTCCAAGTGGCCGAGGACGGCCGCCAGATCGGTCTCGGCGGCCAGATACAGGTGGTCGTCGAGGGCGCCGATGCGGTCGGCGCGCAGCCGCACCTGGCTCGCCGACTCCTCGCCCGTCACATAGAGGGTGCGGTGTTCGTCACTGGCCGACTTGGCCGCGACGTCCAGCAGCAGCGTGGACTTGCCGACGCCGGGCTCGCCCGCGAGCAGGACGACCGCGCCGGGCACCAGGCCGCCGCCGAGCACCCGGTCCAGCTCCGGCACACCGGTGGTGCGGGCGGTGGCCTGACGGCCGTCGACCTGGCCGATGGGCACCGCCGAGCTGGTGACGCGGCCCGGCGCCGTCGTGCGGACCGCGGGCGCGCCGTACTCCTCGACCGTGCCCCAGGCCTGGCACTCCGGGCAGCGGCCGAGCCATTTGGCGGTCTGCCAGCCGCACTCGGTGCAGCGGTAGGACGGGCGGTCCTTGGTGGACTTGGTACGGGCAGCCATGCGGAAACCGTAGCCCGCCCCACTGACAACGCCCCCGAGGGCCGCCCGGCACCGGTCACGGCCCATCGGGCGGAGGCCGCGGAACGAAAGGTTCCTGTCCCCTTATGAGGGATCGTTTCACCCGTACGAATTAAAAGAGCTCAAGGTGCCGGAAGGAGCACTGCGCCGCCGCCTACGGTCGCACGGGTGATGAGCAGCAGTCCGGAGACGACGACCCGCACCACCGGCGCACATCGGACACACCGGGAGGCGCGCGACCGAGCCGCCGCGCGCACCCTCGCGCAGCGACCGCCGGCGCGCTACGAGCCGTACCTGGACGGTCTGTTCACCTACTGCCTGTCGGTGCTGTGCGACCACGACGCGGCCACCGCGGCCCTCGGGGACGTCCTCGCGGTCGCCGAGCGGCGCGGCCAGCGGGTCCCGGACGCCGCCGACCAGCGGGCCTGGCTGTACGCCCTGGCCCGCTGGGCGTGTCTGCGCGGGCTCGCCGAGGCCCGGCGGAAACGCCAGGCCGGCCACGCGTCGGGCCGGCCGGCCGCCGCGAAACGGCCGGCCGATCCGCCCGCGGCCCCGGAGGTCGTGGAGCAACGGCGCGGTGAACTCGCCCTGCTCGCCTGGCCGGAGGCGGCCGGCACCTCCCCGGAGCAGCGCGAGGCGCTGGAGCTCGCCGTCCGCCACCACCTCGCCGCGCCCGAGGTCGCCGCCGTCCTCGGCATGACGCCCGCCGCCGCGCGCGAGCTGCTGGCCTCCGCGGCCTGCGAGGTCGAGCGGACCCGGGCGGCGCTCGCGGTGGTGGAGACCGGCGGCTGCCCGAGCGTGGCCCACCTCACCGGAGACAGCCGGCTGGTCCTCAGCGCCACCCTGCGCCGAGAGCTGGTCCGGCACGTCGACGACTGCCCGCGCTGCCGCCGCACCGCCGAGCGGGCCGTCCCCGGCCGCTGGCCCGGCGCCACGGTCACCCCCGCCGAGCTGCCGGTCCTGCAGGCGCCCCGCGCGGCCCTGCACGTCGCCCTCGCGCACCACCCGCGCGCGCGTGGCGCGGCCGCGCCACGCTTCGACCGGCGCGGCTTCCCGATGGACCCCAAGGACCGCGCAGCCCGTCGCGACCGGCTCCGCGCGCGTGCCGTCACCACGACCGTCGTGGCCACCGTGGTCGCCGCCCCCGTGCTAGCGCTGTGGGCCGCGTACCGGGGCGCGCCGGTGGGCGGCGAGGACGGCCGTCCGGGCCCCGCGCGTGAGGCGCAGGGCCCCGACGCGTTCGGCGGCGACACCGGCGGCGGCTACGAGAACGCGGGCAACGCCCGGGTGAAGCCGTCCGGCGCCCCGCGCGGGAAGGGCACGACGGACGTCTCCGTGGAGGTCGTCAGCGTCGGCGGGAGCGGCAGGAAGGGCGCCGGGCAGCTCGCGGTCGGCGCGCGCACCGACGGCGAGACCACGCTGATCACACTCACCGTGTCCGGCTCGGAACCGGTCCACTGGTCCGCGTCGACCTCGGCGTCCTGGCTCTACTTCAGCCGGTCGTCCGGAACGCTGCGGCCCGGCGAGACGTTCACGATCAAGGTGCACGTCGACCGGCTGCGCGAGCCGTCCGGCCACTGGCACGCGCGGGTGGCGGTCTCACCGGCCGGCGCCGCGGTCACGATCGACGGCTACGGCACCGCCCCCGGCGGCCCCCCGGCCCCGCCCTCGACGCACGCCCCCGACCCGAGCCCCACGCCCCCGGCCCACACCGACCCGCCGTCCAGTCCGCCCCCCTCGCCCTCGGACCCGCCGGCCACCCCGTCCGATCCGGCACCGTCCGACCCGCCGAGCTCGTCCCTGCCGCCCACCGACGACGACGGCGGCCCGAGCCCGTCAGACAGGCCCTAAGGGCCGTCCGGCAGTGCCTGAGGAATCTCCGGGTCCGCGGGGTGCGGCGCGACCAGCGGGAGCTGCGAGGCCAGGCGCTGCTCGCACAGCTCGGCCAGGCGGTCGTAGCCGGCCTTGCCCATCAGCTCGGTCAGCTCCGCCCGGTAGGAGACGTACACCGGCTCGCCCGCGCCGTGCGCCGAGGTGGCCGAGGTGCACCACCAGTGCAGGTCATGGCCGCCCGGGCCCCAGCCCCGGCGGTCGTACTCGCCGATCGACACCTGCAGTACGCGGGTGTCGTCCGGCCGGTCGATCCAGTCGTACGTGCGCCGGATGGGGAGCTGCCAGCAGACGTCCGGCTTGGTCTCCAGCGGCTCCCGGCCCTCCTTCAGGGCGAGGATGTGCAGCGAGCAGCCCGCGCCGCCCGCGAAGCCCGGACGGTTCTGGAAGACGCAGGATCCCTGGAAGGGCCGGGTCTGCCGGGACCCCTCCTCGTCCTCGGAGATCCAGCCGTTGCGGGTGCCCTCGTCGTGGTGCTGCCAGATCTCGGGCGTGAGCCGCGCCACGTGCTCGGCGACGCGCTTCTCGTCGTCCTCGTCGGAAAAGTGCGCGCCCAGCGAGCAGCACCCGTCGTCGGCGCGGCCCGCCTGGATGCCCTGGCAGCCGCTGCCGAAGATGCAGTTCCAGCGAGAGGTCAGCCATGTCAGATCGCAGCGGAACACCTGCTCGTCGTCCGCCGGATCAGGGAACTCCACCCACGCGCGCGCGAAGTCGAGCCCCTTCTCGTCACTCACCTTCGGGGCTTTTCTGGGCGTCTTGCCGGACTTGGACGACTTGTCGTCCTTCGCCTTTTTCGTCTTTGGCACGCGTCCAGGGTAAGTGGCCCGGGCCCGCAACGGGGACCGAGGACGCAGGTTCTGGCAGTAGCGTTCCGTACATGAGACTCGGTGTCCTGGACGTGGGTTCCAACACGGTGCATCTGCTGGTGGTGGACGCCCACCCCGGCGCACGGCCGCTGCCCGCGCACTCCCACAAGGCCGACCTGCGGCTCGCCCAACTGCTCGACGGCAGCGGCGCCATCGGCGACGACGGCATCCACCGGCTGGTCGACGTGGTCCGGGACGCGCTCCAGGCCGCCGAGGACAAGGGCGTCGAGGACCTGCTGCCGTTCGCCACCTCCGCCGTCCGGGAGGCCACCAACGCCGACGACGTCCTCGCGCGCGTGGAGAACGAGACCGGCGTGCGGCTCCAGGTGCTCACCGGCCCGGAGGAGGCCCGGCTCACCTTCCTCGCCGTCCGCCGCTGGTTCGGCTGGTCCGCCGGCAAGCTGCTGGTCCTGGACATCGGCGGCGGCTCCCTGGAGATCGCCTACGGCATGGACGAGGAGCCGTACGCCGCCGTCTCCCTGCCGCTCGGCGCCGGCCGCCTCACCGCGGGCTGGCTGCCCGGCGACCCGCCGGCACCCGACGACGTGCGCGCCCTGCGCCGCCACGTCCGCACGGAGATCGCCCGCACCGTCGGCGAGTTCAGCCGCTTCGGCGCCCCCGACCACGTGGTCGCCACCTCCAAGACCTTCAAGCAGCTGGCCCGCATCGCCGGTGCCGCCCGCAGCGCGGAGGGCCTCTACGTCCAGCGCGAGCTCAAGCGCGAGTCCCTGGAGGCCTGGGTGCCGCGGCTGGCCGGGATGACCGCCGAGCAGTGCGCGGAACTCCCCGGCGTCTCGGAGGGCAGGGCCGGCCAGCTCCTCGCCGGCGCCCTGGTGGCCGAGGGCGCGATGGACCTGTTCCGCGTGGAGAGCCTGGAGATCTGTCCCTGGGCGCTGCGTGAGGGCGTCATCCTCCGCCGCCTCGACCACATGGGCTCCGACTGAGTGCCCGGGGGTGCGGAACCGTATCCGCACATGCCGCCGCCGCGCGCGCGAGCGGCCCGGCATGCCGCGCGACCACGCGGATGGCAAAGCTCACAATGGCGAACCGGCACCCCGCACCCGGGTCGCCCGACCCCGTAAGGTGACGGACGTGGCTGAACCAAGGGACGTAAAGGTCGCCCTGTCGACGGCCTCGGTGTACCCGGAGTCGACGGCGACCGCCTTCGAGATCGCCGCGCGCGTGGGCTACGACGGCGTCGAGGTCATGGTGTGGACCGACCCGGTGAGCCAGGACATCCAGGCCCTGCGCCGGCTGTCCGACTACCACGGCATCCCGATCCTCGCCGTGCACGCCCCCTGCCTGCTGATCACCCAGCGCGTCTGGTCCACCGACCCGTGGGTCAAGCTCCAGCGGGCCCGCGCGGCCGCCGAGAAGCTGGGCGCCGACACGGTCGTCGTCCACCCGCCGTTCCGCTGGCAGCGGCAGTACGCCCGCGACTTCGTCACCGGCGTGTGGCGGATGGCGAACGAGACGGACGTGCGGTTCGCCGTGGAGAACATGTACCCGTGGCGCTACCGCGACCGCGAGATGCTGGCCTACGCCCCCGACTGGGACGTCACCAAGGACGACTACCGGCACTTCACGATCGACCTCAGCCACACCTCGACGGCCCGCACCGACGCGCTCGCCATGATCGACCGCATGGGCGACCGGCTCGGCCACGTCCACCTCGCCGACGGCCGCGGCTCCGCCAAGGACGAGCACCTGGTGCCCGGCCGCGGCAACCAGCCCTGCGCCGAACTGCTGGAGCGGCTCACGCACACCGGCTTCGACGGCCACGTGGTGATCGAGGTCAACACCCGGCGCGCGATGTCCGGCGCCGAGCGTGAGGCCGACCTCGCCGAGGCCCTGGCCTTCACCCGGCAGCACCTCGCCGCCGCCGTGCGGGTGCCCCGGCGATGACCGGCGCCACCTCGCGCCGCAGGGGCCGGCCCCCGCGCACCGAGTCCGCCGGCACCCGCGACCGCATCCTGGCCGCCGCCCGCGAGGAGTTCTCCGAGCGCGGCTACGAGAAGACGTCCGTACGCGGCATCGCCAAGGCCGCCGGGGTCGACTCGGCGCTCGTCCACCACTACTTCGGCACCAAGGAACAGATCTTCGAGGCGTCCGTCGCGGTCGCCTTCGCGCCCGCGCTCGAGGTGCCCGACGCGATCGCCGACGTCCCGCCGGCCGAGGTCGGCGAACGGCTGACCCGCTTCCTCCTCGGCGTCTGGGAGAACCCCACGACCCGGACGCCCCTGCTCGCGATCCTCCGGTCCGCCGTGAACAACGAGACCGCGGCGGCCGTCTTCCGCCGTCTGGTCGCCTCCCAGCTGCTGCGCCGCGTGGCCGCCCAGGTGGACCTGCCGGACGCGGAACTGCGCGCCGAACTGGCCGCCGCGCAGCTCGTCGGCGCGGCGATGATGCGGTATGTGATCAAGCTGGAGCCGCTGGCCTCGGCGGACCTGGAACAGATCGTCGCGCGGGTCGCCCCCGTGGTGCAGCGCCATCTGACCGAGCCCTGACAGCCGCGCCGGCCCGTCCCGGCCACGGCCCCGTGAAACACGCGTCCCGGAATCCGGACAGGCTTGTCCATCCCTTGGAGCGGCGGCGTACGCTCGGAGGAGTCAGTACTCACTGGCAGAAGGTCTTCGAAGGAGCGAGCGAAGATGCCCGAGCTGAGGTCCCGCACAGTCACCCACGGCCGCAACATGGCGGGCGCCCGCGCCCTTATGCGCGCCTCCGGTGTACCCGGTGCGGACATCGGCCGGAAGCCGGTCATCGCCGTCGCCAACTCCTTCACCGAGTTCGTGCCGGGCCACACCCACCTGCAGCCGGTCGGCCGGATCGTCAGCGAGGCGATCAAGGAGGCGGGCGGCATCCCGCGCGAGTTCAACACCATCGCGGTGGACGACGGCATCGCCATGGGCCACGGCGGCATGCTCTACTCCCTGCCCTCCCGCGACCTGATCGCGGACTCGGTGGAGTACATGGTCGAGGCCCACTGCGCCGACGCCCTCGTCTGCATCTCCAACTGCGACAAGATCACCCCGGGCATGCTGATGGCGGCCCTGCGCCTGAACATCCCGACGGTCTTCGTCTCCGGCGGCCCCATGGAGTCCGGCCGCGCCACGCTGGTCGACGGCACGGTGCGCACCCTGGACCTCGTCGACGCGATCTCCGACGCCGTCAACGACAAGATCTCCGACGAGGACATCCTCCGCATCGAGGAGAACGCCTGCCCGACCTGCGGAAGCTGTTCGGGCATGTTCACCGCCAACTCGATGAACTGCCTGACCGAGGCGATCGGCCTCTCCCTGCCCGGCAACGGCTCGGTCCTCGCCACCCACACCGCCCGCCGCGCCCTGTACGAGAACGCGGCCCGCACGGTCATGGACCTCACCCGCCGCTACTACGAGCAGGACGACGACTCGGTCCTGCCGCTGAACGTCGCCACCTTCCAGGCCTTCGAGAACGCCATGGCCCTGGACATCGCGATGGGCGGCTCCACCAACACGATCCTGCACCTGCTGGCCGCCGCCCAGGAGGCGGGCGTCCCGTTCGGCCTGGAGCAGATCGACGCCGTCTCCCGCCGCGTCCCCTGCCTCGCCAAGGTCGCGCCCAACGTCGCGAAGAACCGCACGTACTACATGGAGGACGTGCACCGCGCCGGCGGCATCCCCGCCCTGCTCGGCGAACTGCACCGCGCCGGCCTGCTCAACGAGGACGTCCACGCCGTCCACAGCCCCTCCCTGTCCGACTGGCTGAAGACCTGGGACGTCCGCGGCGGCTCCCCGTCGCCCGAGGCCGTCGAGCTGTGGCACGCGGCCCCCGGCTGCGTCCGCTCCGCCGAGGCCTTCTCCCAGTCCGAGCGCTGGGAGGCGCTGGACGACGACGCCGAGAACGGCTGCATCCGCTCCGCCGAGCACGCCTACTCCAAGGACGGCGGCCTCGCGGTCCTCAGGGGCAACCTGGCGGTCGACGGCTGCGTGGTGAAGACCGCGGGCGTCGACGAGTCGATCTGGACCTTCGAGGGCCCGGCGGTGGTCTGCGAGTCGCAGGAGGAGGCCGTCCAGCGCATCCTCACCCAGGAGGTCAAGGACGGCGACGTCGTCGTCATCCGCTACGAGGGCCCCAAGGGCGGCCCCGGCATGCAGGAGATGCTCTACCCGACCTCGTACCTGAAGGGCCGCGGCCTGGGCAAGACCTGCGCCCTGATCACCGACGGCCGCTTCTCCGGCGGCACCTCCGGCCTCTCCATCGGCCACGCCTCCCCCGAGGCGGCCTCCGGCGGCACCATCGCCCTGGTCCGGGACGGCGACCGCATCCGCATCGACATCCCGAACCGCACCATCGAGCTGCTGGTCGACGAGGCGGAGCTGGCCCGGCGCGACGAGGAACTGGGCGGGAACTACGCCCCGGGCAACCGGGACCGCAAGGTCTCCGCCGCCCTGCGCGCCTACGCCGCCATGGCGACCAGCGCCGACAAGGGCGCGGTGCGCGACGTCAGCAAGCTCGGCTGAGCCGGAGCACCGCGCGGGGCCGCCCTCCACCGGGGGCGGCCCCGCGCGCCGTCTCACCAGGCCGAAGGGTCCTTCGCGGGCACGGCGAACACGGTGCCGTCCGGAGCGGCGGCGTACACGCGGGGGCCGGCGAGGAGGGGGGCCGGCAGCACGGCCGTGACCGTGCCCGCGTTCCGGCCGAGCCGGGGCGGCGTCTGCCCCAGCAGGCTCCCGTCGCGCGCGTCCACGGCGATGAGCCGTCCGTCGGGCGCGGTGAAGAAGACCCGGCCGGCCGAGGAGACCGGCGCCGAACCACGGCTCACGGACGTCTCCAGGTGCCACAGCCGGCGGCCCGTGCGCACGTCGACGGCGTCCAGCGAGCCACCGGCCGCCAGCACGTGGACCACCCCGTCGCGCACGTCCGCCTGGGCCGCCACCCGCCGGACGGGCAGCGCGACCCGGCGCACCGAACGCGAGGCGGGTGAGTAGCGCACGACCGCGGTCGCGTCCCCCGTGGCCGGATCGACGGCCAGCAGGAACAGCGCACCGTCCTCGCTGCCGACGACCTGCAGCCGGCCCTCGAGGCGGGCGTCCCACCGGACGGCGCCGGAGCCCGGGTCGAGGGCGGTGACCAGCGTGTACGCGCCGTCCGCCGAGGAGCCGGCCGCGTAGACCAGCGGATCGCCGCCGGGGAGCGTCAGCGAGGGGGTGTCCCGCCCGGCGACCCGGCGCTGCCACTTCCGGGCCCCGGAGACCGCGGACGATCCCGTGACCGTCCCGTCGGCGCCGGTGACCAGGAGCGTGCCGCCGGCGAACCGAGCCGCCCCGTGCGGGGGCAGGTCCCGCAGCCACCGCCGCTCACCGGAGGCCGGGTCGAGCGCCGCCACCCGGCGGCCGCCGTCCACCGGTACCAGGAGCAGGCCGTCCACGAGGACCGGCGCCCCGGCCGCGCGCTCCCCGGTGACCGGGCGCCGCCACAGCAGCGCACCGTCCGCGGGGTCGAGCGCGAACGCCACGCCGGACCGGACGCACAGCAACTTCCCGTCCCCGTACAGGCATTGCGGCATCCCGGAACCCTGGCCGACGGGCTTCGCCCGCCAGGAGGTGACGGCGGCGGCAGCGGCCGGCGCGTCCGCCGCCCGGTCCGCCGGGCCGCCGCCGGGCCACAGCAGCCCCGTGAGCGCACCGCCCAGCACGACGGCGAGCACCCCGGCGGCCAGGGCCACCCGCCTCCCGGACCGGCTCCCGGACCGGCGGCTTCAGGGCCGGGGACGGGACGCGGACTCCGACCCGGGCCCGGACTCGGGCCCGGACTCGGACTCGGACTCGGACTCGGACTTTGGCCCGGACTCCGACTCGGGCGCCGACTCGGACTCCGGCGCCGGCTCCGCCGCGGCCGGCCGGGGCGGCGGGGGACCGTCGCCGGTCCGCTGCGCGGGTATGAACGCCTGGGTGTCGTAGGAGGCGGCCATCGAGCGCAGTTCGCGCATCAGCTCGTCCGGGGTGGGCCGGTCCTCCGGCTCCTTCGCCAGACACCGCAGCAGCAGCGGAGCCAGACTCTCCGGCACCCCGGTCAGATCCGGCTCGTCGTGCACCACCTGGTACGCGACGACATAGGGGCTGTCGGAGTCGAACGGCCCCCGCCCGGTGGCCGCGTGCACCAGCACCGAGCCGAGGGCGAAGATGTCCGCCGCCGGCCCGACCTCCCGCGGCCGGCGGAACTGCTCGGGCGCCATGAACGGCGGCGTCCCGATCAACTTGCCCGTCTCGGTGCGCAGTTCACTGTCCTTCGGCCGGGAGATGCCGAAGTCGATGACCTTCGGGCCGTCCTCGGCGAGCAGGACGTTGCTCGGCTTGAGGTCCCGGTGCACGACGCCCACCCGGTGGATGTCCCGCAGGGCCTCCGCCAGCCCGGCCATCAGACGGCGCACCTGGGCGGGCGGCATGGGACCGCTCCGCTTCACGTGCTCCGAAAGGGTCGGGCCGGGGATGAACAGCGTCGCCATCCAAGGCCGTTCGGCGTTCGGGTCGGCGTCCACCACCGGAGCGGTGAAGGCCCCGCTCACCCTGCGGGCCGCCGCCACCTCCTGCCGGAAACGCCCCCGGAACTCGCGGTCCCTGGCGAACTCGGCGTGCACGACCTTCACCGCGAGCTTCAGTCCGGAGTCACTGCGGGCCAGATGGACCACGCCCATGCCACCGGAGCCCAGACACGACTCCAGGCGATACCGACCGGCGTACTCGGGAAGTTCCGCTTCCGTACCGGCTCCGGTGCTGCGCTGCGGCGCCATGGACCACCCCCGTGCTGTTCGTCCGTGCGCGCGACGCACGGAGCCTAGTCGATGACTCGTACGGGACAGAGGCGGCTTGCTAGCCTCCGGGGGCGAGTCGCGCACCCGGATCCCGGGCCGCGGCGCACGCGGCAATCAAGGGGAGGCCCCATCGCGGTCATGGGGCTCGACGGGGGAGGTCTGTCATGTCTGCCGACCACACGGTCACGGCCACCGGCGACGGCGAGGACGCGTCACTGACGGCGGAGGCGACCGTACGCACGTACCCGGTCGCCCCGGGCGTCCGGCTGAACGTCCGCAGCGGCCCCGGCACCGGCTACGGCATCGTCCGGGTCCTGTCCGAGGGCGCCAGCGTCCCGATCTTCTGCCAGACGCCCGGCACGACCGTGACCGGCCCGTACGGCACCTCGAAGATCTGGGACAACATCAACAACGGCGAGTTCGTCTCGGACGCCTACGTGCACACCGGCAGCGACGGCTACGTCGCCTCCCGCTGCTCCTGACCCGGCCCGGAGCCCGCCGCCGCCCGGAGCCATAATCGTCCCGTGAGCGACGAAACCGGCACCCCGGAGGACCAGGCGGGCTCCGCGCGCGGCGAGGCCGCGCCCGGCGGCCCCCGTCCCGAGCCCCTCCGCTTCTTCGGCACCTCCTGGGTGCACCACGACCAGGGGTACGCGGCCCGCCGGGCCGGCGTGGCGGCCGGCTCCCTCGCCGCGGCCGTCGTCTCCTGCCTGGTGCTGCGCTTCGCCTACGACGGCCTGCGGATCGCCGGCACCGAGTCCTTCGTGACCGTGCTGATCATCGTCATGTTCGCGGTCTGCAGCGCGCTGGCCTTCCGCAACACCTGGGAGGGCTTCGGCAGGCGCCACGACCCCCAGCGGCAGGCCTCGCTGCGCGGCCTGCTCGCCATCGGCTTCGTCGGCTCCCTGCTGGCCCACTTCTTCCGCGCCCTCACCGAGGCCCCGGGCGAGAAGCTGCACCGCGAGGAGTACGAGAAGGCCCGCGAGGAGTACGAGCGCCGGTCCTCCCGGCGCACCGGCAACCCGTCGAAGCGCAAGCGCCGCCCGTAGGACGGAGCCGTCCGCTGCGGCGCTGCGTGATCCGGGGACGGTCGCCGGCCGGCGAGTGACCGTCGCCGTGACCCGCTCCCGGCGGGCCACGCGGACGAACCCGCCGGTGTCCCCGCCCGCCCGCGTGGACAGCATGGCTCCATGACCACGTCCCGAGCCGCCGCCGAGCCGCCGCACGGCCTGCGCGCCCACTCCTTCAACGCGGCCGCCGCCCAGTACGCCGCCAACCGGCCCTCCTACCCGCCCGCCCTCCTCGACGCCGTGGAGGAACTGGCCGGCCGGCCCCTGTCCGGCGCCCGGGTGGTGGACGTCGGCGCCGGTACCGGCATCGCCTCCGCACTGCTGCGGGACCGCGGGGCCGAGGTCCTCGCGGTCGAGCCGGGGGAGGGCATGGCCGCCGAGTTCCGCCGCGCCCTGCCGGACGTCCCGCTCGTACGGGGCGACGGCAACGCCCTCCCCGTCGCCGACGCCCGCGCCGACCTCGTCACCTACGCCCAGGCCTGGCACTGGACCGACCCCGCCCGGTCGGTTCCGGAGGCGCTGCGGGTGCTGCGGCCGGGCGGGGCGCTGGCGCTGTGGTGGAACACCGACGCGGTGGACGTCGAGTGGATCGCCGAGTCGGCGGAGCGGACCGGCCGCTTCCTCGGCGTCGACGTCCCCGCCGAGAAGCGCGGGGCCGGCGACCGCGCGCAGGCCGACCCCACCGGGCGCCTCGACTTCACCCGTCGCGACGTCCGCTGGAGCCGGCGCGTCCCGCTGGACACCCACCTCGCCAACATCGGCAGCCACTCGGCGTTCCTGGTCGCCCCGGCGGAGCGCAGGGACGCCTTCCTCGAGGAGGAGCGCGGCCATCTGCTGAAGGTCTTCCCGGACGGTGTCGTCGAGGAGACGTACGACGTGCTCCTGCTCGTCGCGACCAGACCCTGACCCCCTCGCCCGACCCAGTGCAGCGGCGGCCCGGTCCTACCGGGCCGCCGCTCGCGTCTCCGGCGCACGGGAGCAGGCCCCTTGACGGCGCCGGACCGGCGGGACAATTATTCATCACATGATGAATTACGAGCCCGGCCCGCCCGGCCCCACGGCGCCGGACGCCGTCCACGCCGACGACCTCACCGTCGTCCGCGGCCCCCGCACCGTCCTGCACCACCTCGGCTTCACCGTCGCGCGCGGCCAGGTCACCGGCCTGCTCGGTCCCTCCGGATGCGGCAAGTCCACCCTCATCCGCTCCATCGTCGGCACCCAGGCCAAGGTCTCCGGCACCCTCAGCGTCCTCGGCCTGCCCGCCGGACACGCCACCCTGCGCAGCCGCATCGGCTACGTCACCCAGGCCCCCTCCGTCTACGACGACCTGACCGTCCGCCAGAACCTCGACTACTTCGCCGCGATCCTCGACCCCGGCCGCACCAGGTCCGACCGCCGCGACGACGTCACCCGCGTCCTCGCCGACGTCGACCTCACCAGCCACGCCGACGCCCTCGCCGGCAACCTCTCCGGCGGCCAGCGCAGCCGCGTCTCCCTCGCCGTCGCCCTCCTCGGCACCCCCGAACTCCTCGTCCTGGACGAACCGACGGTCGGCCTCGACCCCGTCCTGCGCCGCGACCTGTGGCACCTCTTCCACGGCCTCGCCGCCGACCGGGGCGTCACCCTCCTCGTCTCCTCCCACGTCATGGACGAGGCCGAGCGCTGCCACCGGCTGCTCCTGATGCGCGAGGGCCGGATCCTCGCCGAGGGCACCCCGGACGACCTGCGCACCCGTACCGGCACCGACACCGTCGAGGCCGCCTTCCTCCGCCTGGTGGACCGGGCGGCCACCGCGGACCGCACCGAGGAGCCGACCCGATGACCCCGACACCCCAGGCCGCCACCGCCCCGACCGGCGCGTTCAGCGCCGCCCGCACCACCGCCACCGCGGCTCGCGTCCTGCGCCAGCTCCGCCACGACCCGCGGACCATCGCGCTGATGCTCCTCGTCCCCTGCCTGATGCTGGTCCTGCTGCGCTACGTCTTCGACGCCAGCCCCCGCACCTTCGACGGCATCGGCGCCTCGCTGCTCGGCATCTTCCCGCTGATCACGATGTTCCTGGTGACCTCGATCGCCACCCTGCGCGAACGCACCTCGGGCACCCTCGAACGCCTCCTCGCCCTGCCCCTCGGCAAGGCCGACCTCATCACCGGCTACGGCCTCGCCTTCGGCGCCGTCGCCGTCGTCCAGTCCGCCCTCGCCACCGGACTCTCCGTCTGGCTCCTCGGCCTCGACGTCACCGGCTCGGCCTGGCTGCTCCTGCTGGTCGCACTGCTCGACGCCCTCCTCGGCACCGCCCTCGGCCTCTTCGTCTCGGCCTTCGCGGCCTCCGAGTTCCAGGCGGTCCAGTTCATGCCCGCGGTGATCTTCCCCCAGCTCCTGCTCTGCGGACTCTTCACCCCTCGCTCCGACATGCACCCCGTGCTCGAGGCCGTCTCCGACGTCCTGCCCATGTCGTACGCCGTCGACGGCATGAACGAGGTCCTCCACCACACCGACATGACCGCCGCCTTCGCACGCGACGCACTGATCGTGGCGGGCTGCGCCGTCCTGGTCCTGTGCCTCGGCGCGGCGACCCTGCGCCGGCGCACCGCCTAGGTCCCGTCCGACAGGCCCCGGCCCGGCCGGCGGGAGGCGCGCCGGCACGTCCCGCCTGCCGGACAGCGGCCCGCTTCCCACCGCGCCGGTGCCAAACTGAGCCGCATGAGCCAGAAAGTCGCAGTCCTCGGCACCGGCAAGATCGGCGAAGCCCTGCTCAGCGGAATGATCCGGGCCGGCTGGTCCCCCGCCGACCTCCTGGTCACCGCCCGCCGCCCCGAACGCGCCGAAGAACTCCGCGCCCGGCACGGAGTCACCCCGGTCACCAACACCGAGGCCGCCAAGACCGCCGACACGCTGATCCTCACGGTCAAGCCGCAGGACATGGGCGCCCTCCTGGACGAACTCGCCCCGCACCTCTCCGCCGACCGCCTGGTCATCAGCGGCGCCGCCGGCATCCCCACCTCGTTCTTCGAGGAGCGCCTCGCCGCCGGCACGCCGGTCGTCCGCGTCATGACGAACACCCCCGCCCTCGTCGACGAGGCCATGTCCGTCATCTCCGCCGGCAGCCACGCCGGGGAGGCCCACCTCGCGCACGCCGAGGAGATCTTCGGCGGCGTCGGCAAGACCCTGCGCGTCCCCGAGAGCCAGCAGGACGCCTGCACCGCGCTGTCCGGCTCCGGCCCCGCGTACTTCTTCTACCTGGTCGAGGCCATGACCGACGCCGGCATCCTGCTCGGCCTGCCCCGCGACAAGGCCCACGAACTGATCGTCCAGTCCGCCATAGGCGCCGCGGTGATGCTCCGCGACAGCGGCGAACACCCGGTCAAGCTGCGCGAGAACGTGACCTCCCCGGCCGGTACGACGATCAACGCCATCCGCGAGCTGGAGAACCACGGCGTGCGCGCCGCCCTCATCGCCGCCCTGGAGGCGGCCCGCGACCGGAGTCGCGAGCTGGCCACCGGCAAGAAGGACTGAACCGGGCGCGAGCCCCGGGGCGGCGGGTCACCGACTCGACCCGACACCCCGGAGCCCGTCCTCGCCCGGCAGCCCGTGCCCGCAACGGGCTAGGACACGGCAGGCATCAGCCCGATCGCCCGGTAGGCGGCGTCGACGGTCGGCCGGGCCATCGCCCGCGCCTTCTCCGCGCCCCGGCGCAGCACCGCCTCCACGTAGGCGGGGTCCGCGCACAGCTCCTGGTGCCTGGCCCGCACCGGGCGCAGCACCTCCACCACGGCCTCCGCTGTGTCCTTCTTCAAGGCGCCGTACGAGTCGTACCCGGCGGCCAGCGCCTCCGGGTCCCCGCCGGTGCAGGCGCCGAGGATCTCCAGCAGGTTCGCCACCCCCGGCCGTCCCTCCCGGTCGTACTCCACGTCCCTGCCGCTGTCCGTCACCGCCCGCATGACCTTCCTGCGCACCACGTCGGGCTCGTCGAGCAGATAGACGATCCCCGGCCCCGAGTCGTCGGACTTCCCCATCTTCGACGTCGGGTCCTGCAGGTTCATCACCCGTGCGGCCACCTCCGGAGGAGTGGCCTTCGGTACCACGAAGGTGTGCCCGTACCGCTGGTTGAACCGCACCGCCAGGTCACGCGTCAGCTCGACGTGCTGCGTCTGGTCCTCGCCGACCGGCACTTCGTCGGCCCCGTAGGCCAGGATGTCCGCGGCCATCAGCGCCGGATACGTCAGCAGCGACAGCCGCACGCTCCCGCCGCGCTCCCGCTCCCGCGGCGCCTTCTCCTTGTACTGGATCATGCGGCGCATCTCGCCGTCCGTGGCCACGCACTCCAGCAGGTACGACAGACGCGTGTGCTCGTCCACGTGGCTCTGCAGGAACACGGTGCACAGCTCGGGGTCGAGCCCCGAGGCGAGCAGCAGCGTCGCCGCCTGCCGACTCAGTCTGAGCACCCGCGCCGGGTCGTGGTCCACCGTGAGCGCGTGCAGGTCGACGACGCAGAACAGCGCGTCCGACCGGTGCTGGTCCACCTCGGCCCAGCGCCGCATGGCTCCCAGGTAGTTCCCCAGGGTCAGATGTCCGGTCGGCTTGATGCCGCTGAAGACCCGTGTCATCTCCGCTCCATCTCCTGATCGAGACCGCCGTCCCGGTCGGCCGGCCCCCGGAGTCCTGGAGGAGATACGAGAACGGCCGCCGAAGCGGCGGCCGTTGAGTGCATACGTGGGTCGGCCGCCGTCAGGCGGCCCACCAGAACTGGGTACACGTACGCGAGGTCATGCCGTCAGAGTACGCCCCGGGAGCGGGTTGACACGCCCGGACCCGGTGCGTAGTGTTCTCCGAGTTGTCCGACGTGAGCGCCGACTCCGGTCGGTCCCCGGACAGCCATTCCGCAGTACCACCCACTTCATCGACGTTCCGCGTCGACTGCTTTGGCGTGTGTATTCGCGAAATGAGGAATCCGCGTCCGAAAGGACGCAGCCCCCGATTAGCTCGGGAGCCGGGAATCCGCTAAAGTCCCACTCGTCGGAACGGCCCAACAGCCGCGAAGACAAACCCGCCGACCGGGAATCGGACGCCGAAAGGATCTGATAGAGTCGGAACCGCCGGAAAGGGAAACGCGGAAGCGGGAACCTGGAAAGCACCGAGGAAATCGGGTCGAGAAAAGATCTGATAGAGTCGGAAACGCAAGAACGAAGGGAAGCGCCCGGAGGAAAGCCCGAGAGGGTGAGTACAAAGGAAGCGACCGTTCCTTGAGAACTCAACAGCGTGCCAAAAATCAACGCCAGATATGTTGATACCCCGTCTCCGGTCATCACGATCGGGACGAGGTTCCTTTGAAAAACACAGCGAGGACGCTGTGTGCGAGGGGACTATTCCTCCTCTCGCACCGCTCTCGTGGTGTTCAACCGGCTGAATTAATTTTCTGGCCGAGTAAACATTCACGGAGAGTTTGATCCTGGCTCAGGACGAACGCTGGCGGCGTGCTTAACACATGCAAGTCGAACGATGAACCACTTCGGTGGGGATTAGTGGCGAACGGGTGAGTAACACGTGGG
>NZ_BJTV01000002.1:124654-570288 GCF_007176755.1 Streptomyces sp. 1-11 | reverse complement strand
TAGTGTTTCGGTGGTCATAGCGTGAGGGAAACGCCCGGTTACATTCCGAACCCGGAAGCTAAGCCTCACAGCGCCGATGGTACTGCAGGGGGGACCCTGTGGGAGAGTAGGACGCCGCCGAACTCCTTTTACAGCTCCGGCTCTTGGGCACTGCCCAGGGGCCGGAGCTTTTTTGCGTTGGGGTAGGGTCGTGGAGCATCGTTTCGCTCCTTACAGCACAGGAGGCCCCCGGGTGGAGGTCCAGGAGACCCGTGTCCAGACGGACCGGGTCCTCACCATCCCCAACATCCTCAGCATGGCCCGGCTCGCCGGCGTGCCGCTCTTCCTGTGGCTCATCCTCAGGCCGGAGTTCGGCGGCCCCAAGAGCGACGGCTGGGCCCTCCTCGTGCTGGCACTGAGCGGGATCAGCGACTACCTCGACGGCAAGCTCGCCAGGCGCTGGAACCAGATCAGCAACCTCGGCCGGCTGCTCGACCCCGCGGCCGACCGCCTGTACGTCCTCTCGACGCTGCTGGGCCTCACCTGGCGCGAGATCCTGCCCCTGTGGCTGACGGCCCTCCTCCTCGCGCGAGAGCTCGTCCTCCTGGTGATGGTCGGCATCCTCCGGCGCCACGGCTATCCGCCGCCCCAGGTGAACTTCCTGGGCAAGGCCGCCACGTTCAACCTTATGTATGCCTTCCCCCTCCTGCTGCTCAGTGACGGAAACGGATGGATCGCGTCACTGGCCGCAGTTTTCGGATGGGCGTTCGCGGGATGGGGTACAACCCTCTATTGGTGGGCAGGAGTGCTCTACGTGGTACAAGTCCGCCGCCTCGTCCGCGCGGACGCCACGGCCGATTGAGCTCGCTGATTGTCCGGACAAAGTGGTCCGTTGGCCCGCCGTGCGATTCTGCGGGACAATCTTGACGGGTGAAGTCGGCTAGACCGTCGTCTCTTTAGGAGGACGCTTCCGACATGAAGGCCGTCGTGATGGCCGGTGGCGAAGGCACGCGCCTTCGCCCTATGACCTCAAGCATGCCCAAGCCGCTCCTGCCCGTGGCCAACCGCCCGATCATGGAGCACGTGCTGAGGCTGCTCAAAAGGCATGGGCTGAACGAGACCGTCGTCACCGTGCAGTTCCTGGCATCGCTCGTCAAGAACTACTTCGGCGACGGCGACGAGCTCGGAATGGAGCTCACATATGCCAACGAGGAGAAGCCGCTCGGTACCGCCGGAAGCGTCAAGAACGCCGAAGAGGCGCTGAAGGACGACGCCTTCCTGGTCATCTCCGGTGACGCCCTGACGGACTTCGACCTCACGGACCTGATCAATTTCCACAAGGAGAAGGGCGCACTGGTCACCGTTTGTCTGACCCGGGTGCCCAATCCGCTGGAGTTCGGCATCACGATCGTCGACGAGGAAGGCAAGGTCGAGCGTTTCCTCGAGAAGCCGACCTGGGGGCAGGTCTTCTCCGACACGGTGAACACGGGCATCTACGTCATGGAGCCCGAGGTCTTCGACTACGTCGAGGCCGATGTGTCCGTCGACTGGTCCGGTGACGTCTTCCCGCAGCTGATGAAGGAAGGCAAGCCGATCTACGGCTATGTCGCCGAGGGCTACTGGGAGGACGTCGGCACCCACGAGAGCTACGTCAAGGCGCAGGCCGACGTCCTCGAGGGCAAGGTCAACGTCGACATCGACGGCTTCGAGATCTCCCCGGGCGTCTGGGTGGCCGAAGGGGCCGAGGTGCATCCCGACGCGGTGCTCCGCGGACCCCTCTACATCGGCGACTACGCCAAGGTGGAGGCCGGCGCGGAGATCCGCGAGCACACCGTCGTCGGGTCCAACGTCGTCGTCAAGAGCGGTGCCTTCCTGCACCGGGCCGTCGTCCACGACAATGTGTACGTCGGCCAGCACAGCAATCTGCGCGGCTGCGTCGTCGGCAAGAACACCGACATCATGCGGGCCGCCCGGATCGAGGACGGCGCCGTCATCGGCGACGAGTGCCTGATCGGTGAGGAATCGATCGTCCAGGGCAACGTGCGGGTCTACCCGTTCAAGACCATCGAGGCCGGCGCCTTCGTCAACACCTCGGTGATCTGGGAGTCCAGAGGACAGGCCAACCTCTTCGGCGCCCGTGGCGTCTCCGGCATCCTCAACGTGGAGATCACTCCGGAGCTGGCCGTGCGGATCGCCGGCGCCTACGCGACCACGTTGAAGAAGGGTTCCACCGTCACCACGGCCCGTGACCACTCCCGTGGCGCGCGTGCGCTCAAGCGCGCGGTGATCTCCGCGCTGCAGGCCAGTGCCATCGACGTCCGGGACCTGGAGAACGTGCCGCTGCCCGTGGCCCGGCAGCAGACGGCGCGCGGCAGCGCCGGCGGCATCATGATCCGGACCTCGCCGGGCGTGCCGGACTCCGTCGACATCATGTTCTTCGACGGACAGGGCGCGGACCTGTCGCAGGGCGGCCAGCGCAAGCTGGACCGCGTGTTCGCGCGGCAGGAGTACCGCCGGGCGTTCCCGGGCGAGATCGGCGACCTGTACTTCCCGGCCAGCGTCTACGACTCGTACACCGGGTCGCTGCTGCGGAACGTCGACATCACGGGGATAGCGGAATCGGGCCTCAAGGTCGTCGTGGACGCGTCCAACGGCAGCGCCGGTCTCGTGCTGCCGAGCCTCCTCGGCAAGCTCGGTGTGGACTCGCTGACGATCAACCCCGGCCTCGACGAGTCCCGGCCCACGGAGACCGAGGAGATGCGGCGCAAGGGCCTGGTCCGCCTCGGTGAGATCGTGGCGTCCTCCAGGGCCGCCTTCGGCGTGCGGTTCGACCCGGTCGGCGAGCGGCTGTCGCTCGTGGACGAGAAGGGCCGGATCATCGAGGACGACCGGGCGCTGCTCGTGATGCTGGACCTGGTGGCGTCGGAGCGGCGCAGCGGCCGGGTGGCGCTGCCGGTGACCACGACCAGGATCGCCGAGCAGGTGGCCGCCTACCACGGCACCCAGGTCGAGTGGACCACCACTTCCCCCGACGACCTCACGCGCGTGGGGCGCGAAGAGGGCACCATCTTCGGCGGTGACGGCAAGGGCGGGTTCATCGTCCCCGAGTTCAGCAGCGTCTACGACGGCACGGCGGCCTTCGTGCGGCTGATCGGGCTGGTGGCCCGTACACAGCTCACGCTGAGCCAGATCGACGCGCGGATCCCGCGGGCCCACGTGCTCAAGCGGGACCTGGCGACTCCGTGGGCCGTCAAGGGCCTCGTCATGCGGCGGGTCGTGGAGGCGGCCGGGGACCGTTCCGTCGACACGACCGACGGCGTGCGGGTCGTGGAGACCGACGGGCGCTGGGTGATGGTGCTGCCAGACCCGGCCGAGGCCGTCACCCACCTGTGGGCGGAGGGACCGGACGACGCCTCCGCGCAGGCCCTGCTGGACGAGTGGTCGGCCGTGGTGGACAGCGCCGGGCGGTAGGACCGGCGGGACCGGGCGGCGGAAACCGCCGCACACGCGCGTGCCGGACAGGCCTGACCGACGGGGCCTGTCCGGCACGCGCGTGGGGCCGTTCGGAGGTACGGCTCGCGACATGCGACGATGTGCGGCATGCCGCAGCAATCCCCCGTTCGGAGCAGCCCCCGGCGGTCGTCGCGCCCGGACGCGTCCATGTCGTTGATCACCAACGTCATGGACCACAGCCTCGACGACGGCTACGCCGAGGCCGCCGCCCGGCGGGCGGCGCAGGGTGAGGCCGGGGGGCTGCCGAAGACGCTCAGAGCGAAGCTCGGCCTGGCGGCGGGTCTGGTCCTCGCGGCGCTCGTGGTCACCGTGGGAGCGGCGCAGGCACGGATCGCGGCGCCCGTGGTGGCCAAGGAGCGCCAGGAGCTGATCGACCGCATAGAGCGGGAGACCGCGGACGCGGACCGGCTCGAGAGCGACGTGGACAAGCTGCGCGACGACGTGGACACGCGCCGGCGGGCGGCGCTGCGCCACAGCGGCGGCGGATCCGAGGCGGACCTCGTGGGCGTGCTGTCGGGCGCGACCGCGGTGCGCGGCCCCGGCGTCAAACTCGTGGTGAACGACGCCAAGGAGGCCAGCGCCGGCGGCGACGGCTCCAACCCGCGCGAGACCTCGGGCTTCTCCGACACCGGCCGGGTGCGCGACCGGGACATGCAGCGGGTGGTGAACGGGCTGTGGGCCTCCGGGGCCGAGGCCGTCTCCATCAACGGGCAGCGGCTGACGGCCCTCTCCGCGATCCGGGCCGCGGGTGACGCGATACTGGTCGACAACAGGCCGCTGGTGCCGCCGTACACGGTGCTGGCGGTGGGGGACGGGCAGCGGCTGAGCACCAGGTTCCAGGACAGCGCCGACGGGCTCTATCTGCACGCCCTGGAGGAGAACTTCGGCATCCGCGCCACCATCTCCACCGAGGGGGACGTCAGCCTGCCCTCCGCACCGAGTGTGATCGTACGCACAGCACAGCCGAACGACGACAAGACTGAGAAGGGCACATCGTGATCGCCGTACTGGGCCTCATCGTGGGAGTCGTGGCCGGCCTGTTGGTCCGGCCGGAGGTTCCGGCGGTCGTCGAGCCTTATCTGCCGATCGCCGTCGTGGCGGCGCTGGACGCCGTGTTCGGCGGTCTGCGGGCCATGCTCGACGGCATCTTCGACGACAAGGTCTTCGTGGTGTCCTTCCTGTCCAACGTGGTCGTGGCCGCGCTGATCGTCTTCCTGGGCGACAAGCTGGGCGTGGGGGCGCAGTTGTCCACCGGTGTCGTGGTCGTCCTCGGCATCCGCATCTTCTCCAACGCCGCGGCGATCCGACGGCACGTCTTCCGGGCTTGAGGCGATGAACAACCAGGACGAGCAGCCGGAGAACAGGCTGCGCAAGGAACTGCCCGACGAGGTGCCGGCTCCGGCCGCCCCTGCGGCTCCGGCCCCCGTCGAGCCTCGGCGGACGCCCGTCGAGCCGGGGCGGACGCCCGCCGAGGTCGGCGAACCGCCGCTCACCGGCCGGCAGCGCCTCATCAACGGAGTGTGGCCGCCGCGCGTCACCCGGGCCCAACTCATCGTCGCCGTCCTGCTGTTCGGCCTCGGATTCGGGCTGGCCGTGCAGGTGGCGTCGAACAGCGACAGCGACAGCGCGCTGCGCGGGGCACGTCAGGAAGATCTCGTTCGCATCCTCGATGAACTGGACGACCGTACTCAGCGTCTTGAGGACGAGAAGCAGGGACTCGAGAAACAGCGCCAGGAGCTGCAGAGCAGCTCCGACCAGGCCGCGGAGGCGCGCAAGCAGACGGCCGAGAAGGAGAAGCAACTCGGCATCCTGGCGGGCACCGTGGCGGCGCAGGGTCCCGGCATCACCATGACGGTCGAGGACACGAAGGGGACGGTCAAGGCGGACATGCTGCTCGACGCGATCCAGGAGCTGCGCGCGGCCGGCGCGGAGGCGATCCAGGTCAACGGCGTGCGCGTGGTCGCGAGCACCTACTTCACCGACTCCGGCAAGACCGTGAGCGTCGACGGGCACAAGATCAACGCACCGTATCGTTTCCAGGTCATCGGCAAGTCGCAGGATCTGGAACCGGCTCTGAACATTCCCGGAGGCGTGGTGCAGACGCTGGAGAAGGAGCAGGCCACGGCGACCGTCGAACGGTCGGACAAGATCGTCGTGGACGCCTTGCGGCAGGTGAAGCAGCCTGACTACGCTCGGTCGTCCTCCCGGTGAACCGGCGGGGCATGGGGGCGTCCGGCAGGGGCATGAGGTTGCGGGGGGTCGGCGCACCGAAGAAGTGGCGTGTGGTGGAAACTGTGCGGTGGATACGGACGTTGTGATGATGTCCGGGTCGACCGGTGTAGGCAATCAGGGTTCGTCCTGCCCCACGGGCGGGTCTGTTTCGGTCAAGGGGAATCGCCCGTGAAGTTGTTTGCGAAGTTGTTCGGCAAGAGCGCGCGAGAGGGCGGCGACAACGCGACCGCTCGCCATCGCGCACAGCCTGACGCAGAGGGCCAGCGCCCGCTGTTCCGTGACCAGGTCGCTGGTCCGGGCGGTGACATTTCCGGAGGCCAGGGCGCGGCGTCTGTTGACCCTGCCCAGTCCGGCGGCATAGGTTTCGGGCAACCGTCAACCTCAAGTGCGGGTGGAGGGTTTGCCTCCGACCCCTATGCGTCGAACGCCCCCGCGGGGCAGCCGCGGCAGGAGGATCCGTCCATGTCCGTCCTGGTGTGTACGAGGTGCGGTAACCGCAACGCGGAGAACGCCCGCTTCTGCTCCAACTGCGGGGCGCCGCTGCGCCCCGGTCTGACGCCGGAGCGTGCCTCGGAGACCACGTCCACGATCTCCATCTCGGGCATCGAGGCCTACGACGCCGAGGTGACCGGGCAGACGCAGGTGCCGATGCTCTCGCCCGAGGCGCAGGCCGCGGTCGACGCGCTGCCGCTGGGCTCGGCGCTGCTGGTGGTGCGCCGGGGACCGAACTCGGGCAGCCGCTTCCTGCTGGACAGCGACCTGACCACGGCCGGCCGGCACCCGCAGAGCGACATCTTCCTGGACGACGTCACGGTCTCCCGCCGGCACGTGGAGTTCCGGCGCTCCCCGGACGGCGCGTTCACGGTGGCCGACGTGGGCAGCCTGAACGGCACGTACGTCAACCGCGAGCGGATCGACCAGGTGCCTCTGTCGAACGGCGACGAGGTGCAGATCGGCAAGTACCGGCTGGTCTTCTACGCGAGCCGGCAGGGCATCTGACACCCCTGGACTCCGTCCGGGGGAACCCAGGGAAGGTCCATGCTTCACACACCGAGCGGCGGCACCCGAAGCGGTGCCGCCGCCACGGACCGGCTGATGAGCATCGGCACGGTGCTGAACCTGCTGCGTGACGAGTTCCCCGAAGTCACCATTTCCAAGATCCGCTTCCTGGAGTCGGAGGGGCTCATCGAGCCGCAGCGGACTCCTTCGGGGTACCGCAAGTTCAGTCCCGAGGACGTGGACCGCCTCGGGCACGTGCTGAGGATGCAGCGGGACCACTACCTGCCCCTGAGGGTGATCCGGGAGCACCTGGACGCCATGGAGCGCGGCGAGGCCGTGGCGCTTCCCCTGGTGGGGCGCCAGCGCACCGGGGAGGAACCGCCGGAGCCGTCCGAGCGGCCCACCGTGGCCCGGGTCGGACGGGCGGAGCTGCTGGCGGCCGCGGACATCGGTGAGGACGACCTCGCGGAGTGGCAGTCGTACGGGCTCATCGTGCCCCTGGAGGACGGGGTGTACGACGCGGCGGCCGTCACCGTCGCCTCGCTCGTCGCCGAGCTGGGCCGGTTCGGGATCGAGCCGCGCCACCTGCGGGTGATGAAGGCCGCCGCCGACCGGGAGGCGGGCCTGGTGGACCAGGTGGTGGCCCCGCTGAAGCGCCACCGCAACCCGCAGACCAGGGCGCACGCCGAGGCCCGTGCCAAGGAGCTGGCGGCGCTCACCATGCGGCTGCACGCGGCGCTGGTGCAGACCGCCCTCGGCGTCCGTATGCCCTGAACGGCGGGACGCGCCGGCGGCCGGATCGGGCACCTGTTCCCGGCCCGACTACCCAAAGGTCCCGAGCACGGCCTAGGGTTGCTGTGTGAACGAGCTCGATGTCGTAGGTGTCCGGGTCGAAATGCCCTCCAACCAACCGATCGTGCTCCTGCGCGAAGTGGGGGGCGACCGTTACCTCCCCATCTGGATCGGGCCGGGGGAGGCGACGGCGATCGCCTTCGCCCAGCAGGGCATGGCCCCCGCGCGACCGCTGACCCACGACCTTTTCAAGGACGTGCTGGAGGCCGTCGGCCAGGAGCTGACCGAAGTACGCATCACGGATCTGCGTGAGGGCGTCTTCTACGCGGAGCTGGTCTTCGCGAGCGGGGTCGAGGTGTCCGCCCGTCCCTCCGACGCCATAGCGCTGGCCCTGCGCACCGGGACGCCGATCTACGGCAGTGACACGGTGCTGGACGACGCCGGCATCGCGATCCCGGACGAGCAGGAGGACGAGGTGGAGAAGTTCCGCGAGTTCCTCGACCAGATCTCACCGGAGGACTTCGGCACCAGCAGCCAGTGAGGCGAGGCGGGTCCGACGGCCCGGGGCGGCGGCCTGCGGGCGGCCCCGGCGCCCGGGCAATTGCCACCGGCCATCCAGAGCGTCATGCGGCTCTCCGCGAGAGCATTCGGCTAGCCTTTCCCCGCGGTGGGGCACGGGAAACCACTCTTAGGGTGATTATCACCCGGCGTGGCGAGTGTGGCGATCGTTGACGCACCCCTGGTGACTGCCTACCGTCGAGAAGGCGGTTCAAGGACGGAGGTCGGCGTGAGAACGAGCGGCGACGGTACGGCTGGGGGTGCCCCCGGACGCGGTTTCGGGGAGAGCGGTCCGTACCCTTCCCAGAGCTCACAGCCGCTTTCCGGCGGTCAGTACGCATATCCCGGTGGCGCGGTCGGCCACCCCCCACAGCGGCCGACGGCGGTGCCGAACGGCGGAGGGGCGGCGTCCATGGCGTCCGAGGAGATCGGCTACCGGGGGCCCACGGCCTGCGCGGCCGCCGGCATCACCTACCGGCAACTCGACTACTGGGCCCGCACCGGACTCGTCGAGCCGAGCGTGCGGCCCGCTCACGGGTCGGGCACCCAGCGCCTCTACAGCTTCCGGGACGTGGTCGTCCTCAAGATCGTCAAGCGGTTCCTGGACACCGGGGTCTCGCTGCAGAACATCCGCACCGCCGTGCAGCACCTGCGGGAACGCGGCTTCTGCGACCTGGAGCGGATGACCCTGATGAGCGACGGCGCCACGGTGTACGAGTGCACCTCGCCCGACGAGGTGCACGCCCTGCTCCAGGGCGGCCAGGGCGTCTTCGGGATCGCCGTCGGCGTGGTCTGGCGGGACGTGGAGAGCGCGCTCTCCCAGCTCCACGGGGAGCGGGTCGACACGGGCGAGACCCTGGTCGGGCACAACCCGGCGGACGAGCTGGCGCGGCGGCGCAACCGGGCCGTCTGAGCACCCCGCACCGGGCCCCGCGGGCCGTGCGCCCGCGTTGTCAGTGGTGTGGTGCAGCATCGGAGACGTGAGAAACGCGCCCACGATCCTGCATCTCGACATGGATGCCTTCTACGCCTCGGTGGAGCAGGCGTCCAAGCCGAGTCTGCGGGGCAAGGCCGTGGTCGTGGGCGGACTCGGACCGCGCGGTGTGGTGGCCACCGCCTCCTACGAGGCGCGGGTCTTCGGGGTGCACTCGGCGATGCCGATGGCGCAGGCGCGCCGGCTGGCCCCGAACGCCGCGTACCTGGTGCCGCGCTTCGGTCTCTACCGGTCCGTGAGCGAGCAGGTGATGGCGCTGCTGCGGGAGCTGTCGCCGCTGGTGGAGCCGCTGAGCCTGGACGAGGCCTTCGTCGACCTCGAGGCCCGGGAGGCGGCCTGGGACGCGGAGTCGGCGCGGCGGGTGGGGACCAGGCTGCGCGCCGACATACGGGCGGTCACCGGGCTCACCGGCTCGGTCGGGCTCGCCGCGTCCAAGATGCTCGCCAAGATCGCCTCGGAGGAGGCCAAACCCGACGGGCTCGTCCTCGTCGAACCCGGCACCGAGCGTGCGCTGCTCGGCCCCATGACGGTGCGGACCCTGCCCGGGGTGGGACCGGCCACCGGGGACCATCTGCGGCGGGCCGGGATCACCACGGTCGAGGAACTGGCCGAGGCGGGCGAGGACGAACTCGTGCGGCTGCTCGGCAAGGCGCACGGGCACGCGCTGTACGCGATGGCGCTGGCCCGCGACGACCGGCCGGTGGTCGCCGAGCGGGAGGCCAAGTCGGTGTCGGTCGAGGACACCTACGACGTGGACATCCACGACCGGCTGCGGGTCGGTCTCGAGGTGCGGCGGCTCGCCGACCGGTGCGTGGGCCGGCTGCGCGGGGCCGGGCTGTCGGGGCGGACCATCGTGCTGAAGGTCCGCAGGTACGACTTCTCCACGCTGACCCGCTCCGAGACGCTCAGGGGACCCACCGACGACCCCGCGGTGATCCGGGAGGCGGCCGAGCGGCTGCTGGACTCCGTGGACACCACGGGCGGCGTGCGGCTGCTCGGCGTGGGCGTCACCGGACTGGCCGACTACACCCAGGAGGACCTGTTCGCCCAGGCCGCGCAGCCGTCCATGACGGCCGAGGCGCCGGAGGAGGCCGCGGCCGGCCCCGTCCCGGAGCAGCCGGAGCCCGCCGAACGGCAGTGGCGGGCCGGGCAGGACGTATGGCACGCCGCGTGGGGCCACGGCTGGGTGCAGGGCAGCGGCCTCGGCCGGGTGACCGTGCGTTTCGAGACGCCCCTGTCCCGGCCGGGGCGGGTGCGGACGTTCGGGGTCGAGGATCCCGAACTGGAGCCGGCGGACCCGCTCCCGCTGGTGCCGGACGCGGGGCCGCGGCCGCGTGCGCCGGGTGACGGCCCGGCGTCGCCCGTGCCGGATGCCGTGGACGCCGATCCGTAGGGACGGTGTGGCACGGCGGGGCCCGCGGGCGTGGCTCAGGGCTCCTCCGTGCCCGCCACCTTGCCGAAGTCGCGGTCCGCGAGCGGGGAGGGAGCCGCCACGTCGAGGCCGTAGTGGTGGTAGAGCTGCAGTTCCTGTTCGGGGGAGAGGTGGCGGCCCACGCCGAAGTCGGGCGCGTCCTTGATGAGCGCCCGGTCGAAGGGGACCCGCAGGGCGCCCTCGACGATCTCGCTGGGCTCCAGCGGGACGAAGGCGTCCCGGGAGAAGAGACCGGTGCGTACGGCCGCCCACTCGGGCACGCCGGTGGCGTCGTCGAGGTACACCTCGTCAATGGTGCCGATCTTGGTGCCATTGCGGTCGAACGCCTTGCGGCCGATCAGGTTGCGCGGATCGATGTCGGTCTGCACCGTCACTCTCCCTCCACGTGGTCGCAACTCATCCGTAAGCACTACGAAAGAGCACAATCAGTGAGGCGGCCACTCGAGGGCCCGGGCGTTGACCTCGCTGGTAGGCTGACAGCGGCTGCTGACCCCGTGCGGGAGAGTCCTCCGACCACGTCGGAGGCGCCGAAGGAGCAAATCCTCCCCGGAATCTCTCAGGCTCACGTACCGCACGGACGAGGTCACTCTGGAAAGCAGGGCGGACGTCGACGGTGTCCGCCCTCACCGACGGTGAAAGCCGGCGTCCCTCGGGTGGCCGGTGAAGCTCTCAGGTCGAGATGACAGAGGGGGAGGCCGTCGGGGTATCCGTACCGGGGTGCCCCTCGAAGGTCGCGTCAGACCAGGAGGCCTCCGCAATGACCGCCCATCGCACGCCGCTCTCCGAGCTCGAAGCGGGCATCCCCTTCGAGCAGCGCCACATCGGGCCCGACCCGGAGGCGCGGGCCAAGATGCTCGCGCACGTCGGCTACGGCTCGCTCGACGAGCTGACCGCCGCCGCGGTCCCGGACGTGATCAAGAACGCCGACGCCCTGGACCTGCCGGGCGCCCGCACCGAGGCCGAGGTGCTCGCCGAGCTGCGCTCGCTCGCCGACCGCAACCAGGTCCTCGGCTCCATGATCGGCCTCGGCTACCACGGCACCTTCACCCCGCCGGTCATCCTGCGCAACGTCATGGAGAACCCGGCCTGGTACACGGCCTACACGCCGTACCAGCCGGAGATCTCCCAGGGCCGTCTGGAGGCCCTGCTGAACTTCCAGACCATGGTCGCCGAGCTCACCGGGCTGCCCACGTCCGGCGCCTCCCTCCTGGACGAGGGCACGGCCGCCGCCGAGGCCATGGCGCTGTCCCGGCGGATGGGCCGGAACAAGAAGGGCCTGTTCCTGATCGACGCGGACGCCCTGCCGCAGACCATCGCCGTCATCGAGACGCGCGCCGAGCCGACCGGCGTCGAGGTCGTCGTCGCCGACCTCTCCGACGGCATCCCGGCCGAGATCGCCGAGCGCGAGATCAACGGCGTTCTGCTCCAGTACCCGGGGGCCTCCGGCGCCGTCCGCGACATCAAGCCGGTCATCGACCAGGCGCACGGGCTGGGCGCCCTCGTCACCGTCGCCGCCGACCTGCTCGCACTCACCCTGCTGACCTCGCCGGGCGAGCTGGGCGCCGACATCGCCATCGGCACGACCCAGCGCTTCGGCGTGCCGATGGGCTTCGGCGGCCCGCACGCCGGCTACATGGCGGTGCACGAGAAGTTCGCGCGCAGCCTGCCCGGCCGTCTCGTCGGCGTGTCCGTCGACGCCGACGGTCACAAGGCCTACCGCCTGGCGCTGCAGACCCGCGAGCAGCACATCCGCCGCGAGAAGGCCACCAGCAACATCTGCACCGCTCAGGTGCTGCTCGCCGTGATGGCCGGCATGTACGCCGTCTACCACGGCCCCGAGGGCCTGCGGACCATCGCCCGCCGCACCCACCGCTACGCCACGATCCTCGCCGAGGGCCTGAAGGCGGGCGGCGTCGAGATCGTCCACGGCGCCTACTTCGACACCGTCACCGCGCGCGTGCCCGGCCGGGCCGCCGAGGTCGTGGCCGCCGCCCGGGCGGGCGGCGTGAACCTGCGGCTCGTCGACGCCGACCTCGTCTCCCTCGCCTGTGACGAGACCACCGTCCGCGCCCAGGTGCAGGCCGTCTTCACCGCTTTCGGCGTCGACGGCGACATCGAGGCTCTGGACGCGGCGGCCGGCGAGGCCCTGCCCGAGGCCCTGCTGCGCACCGACGACTACCTCACCCACCCGGTCTTCCACGAGCACCGCTCCGAGACCGCGATGCTGCGCTACCTGCGCCGGCTCGCCGACCGCGACTACGCGCTCGACCGCGGCATGATCCCGCTGGGCTCCTGCACCATGAAGCTCAACGCGACCACCGAGATGGAGCCGGTCACCTGGCCCGAGTTCGGCCAGCTGCACCCGTTCGCGCCCGCCGAGCAGGCCGAGGGCTACCTCACGCTCATCCACGAGCTGGAGGACCGGCTCGCCGAGGTCACCGGCTACGACAAGGTCTCGCTCCAGCCGAACGCCGGTTCGCAGGGCGAGCTGGCCGGTCTGCTGGCCGTGCGCGGCTACCACCGCGCCAACGGCGACGAGCAGCGCACCGTCTGCCTCATCCCCTCCTCCGCGCACGGCACCAACGCGGCCAGCGCCGTGATGGCCGGCATGAAGGTCGTCGTCGTGAAGACCGCCGAGGACGGCGAGATCGACGTGGCCGACCTGCGGACCAAGATCGAGCAGCACCGCGACGAGCTGGCCGTGCTGATGATCACCTACCCGTCCACGCACGGTGTGTTCGAGGAGCACGTCGCCGACATCTGCGCCCAGGTCCACGACGCCGGCGGCCAGGTGTACGTCGACGGCGCC
This sequence comes from Streptomyces sp. 1-11, assembly GCF_007176755.1. Taxonomy (GTDB): domain Bacteria; phylum Actinomycetota; class Actinomycetes; order Streptomycetales; family Streptomycetaceae; genus Streptomyces. Next base: position 556,980 of record NZ_BJTV01000002.1, on the reverse strand, counting down.
AACCTCAACGCGCTGGTCGGCCTCGCCAAGCCCGGTCACTTCGGCGGTGACGTCTCGCACCTGAACCTGCACAAGACGTTCTGCATCCCGCACGGCGGCGGCGGCCCGGGCGTCGGCCCGGTGGCCGTCCGGTCGCACCTGGCCCCGTACCTGCCGAACCACCCGCTGCAGCCGGCGGCCGGCCCCGAGACCGGCGTGGGCCCGGTCTCCGCCGCGCCGTGGGGCAGCGCGGGCATCCTGCCGATCTCGTGGGCCTACGTCCGCCTGATGGGCGGCGAGGGACTCAAGCGCGCCACCCAGGTGGCCGTGCTCTCCGCCAACTACGTCGCCAAGCGCCTCGAGCCGCACTACCCGGTGCTCTACAACGGCCCCGGCGGCCTCGTCGCGCACGAGTGCATCATCGACCTGCGCCCGCTGACCAAGGCGACCGGCGTGAGCGTGGACGACGTCGCCAAGCGGCTCATCGACTACGGCTTCCACGCGCCGACCATGTCCTTCCCGGTGGCCGGCACGCTGATGATCGAGCCGACCGAGTCCGAGGACCTGGCGGAGCTGGACCGGTTCTGCGACGCGATGATCGCCATCCGCGCGGAGATCGAGAAGGTCGGCGCGGGCGAGTGGCCGACGGAGGACAACCCGCTGCGCAACGCGCCGCACACCGCGCGGGCGCTCGGCGCGGACTGGCAGCACGCCTACACCCGCGAGGAGGCCGTCTTCCCGGCCGGCGTCTCGGTCGCCGACAAGTACTGGCCGCCGGTGCGCCGCATCGACCAGGCCTTCGGCGACCGCAACCTGGTGTGCTCCTGCCCGCCGCTGGACGCCTACGAGGACTGAGCGAGTCCCGTGGACGAGCCCCGCCCGGTCGACCGGGCGGGGCTTTTCCGCGTGTGCGCGCTCCTCAGTCCACGGCCAGCGACACCTCGGTCGCCTTGATCAGGGCGACCACGTCGGAGCTCACGAAGAGGCCGAGTTCCTCGACCGCGTCCTTGGTGATCACGGCGGTGAGCTCGCCCCCGGCCACGGCGACCTTCACCGAGGCCATCACCTCGCCCAGGTCGAGCCGGGTGATCGCGCCCGGGAGCTGGTTGCGGATCGACACGCCCTCGATCCGTCCCGAGGACAGGGAGACCTCGGTCGACTTCACCAGCGCGCGGACGGGTGAGCCGGGGGCGAGGCCGAGCTGCTCGGCGGCCTCCAGGGTGATGGCGGCCGTGAGCTCCTGGCCGCCGGCCAGCCGCACCTTGACGAGCGCCATGACCTCGCCCGGGTGGACCTCGGTGACGGTGCCGGGGAACTGGTTGCGGATGCTCAGTGTCATGGGCACCCACCGTAGAGGGCCCGCCCGTCAGGCGGGGTACGCGTGGGTCTGCGTCGCCTTCACCGTCGCCCAGACCGACGCACCCGGACGCAGGTCCAGTTCGGCGGCCGCGACCGTGGTCAGGTCGGCGGCGAGGGGGAGTTCGCCGGTGAGGTCCGCGCGGATCTGGTCGCCGTGGGTCTCCAGGCCGGCGACCTCGCAAGCCCACAGGTTGCGGGCGCTCGCACCGGTGGGCCGGTCCCGGAAGAGGGTGACCGCGGACGGCGGGAAGGCCACGAACACGGGCCCGGACAGGTCCTCCGTGGTCGTCACCGAGGGGCCCGCGTCCAGCCGCACGGTGGGCCCCCCGGCCCGTCCCCGGTAGAGGTTGAGGCCGACGAGCCGGGCGATGTAGTCGGTCCGGGGCCGGCGGGCGGTCTCCGCGGGAGTCCCTTGTTGCACGACCTGGCCGTCCTCGACGACCACCAGCCGGTCCGCGAGCACCATCGCGTCCAGCGGGTCGTGCGTGACCAGCACGGCGACGGCCTCGAACTCGGCCAGGTGGCGGCGGAGCTGGGCGCGGACCTCCAGACGGGTGCGGGCGTCCAGCGCGGCGAGCGGTTCGTCCAGGAGCAGCAGCCGCGGCCTGGTGGCCAGGGCGCGGGCGAGCGCGACGCGCTGCGCCTGGCCGCCGGACAGCCGCCGGGGCTTGGCACCGGCGTGCCCGGCGAGGCCCATCCGGTCCAGCCAGGCGGCCGCCGCGGCGCGGGCCTCGGCCTTGCCGGCGCCTCGGCAGCGCGGTCCGAACGCCACGTTGTCCAGGGCGGACAGATGCGGGAAGAGCAGATAGTCCTGGAAGACGACGCCGACCGGGCGGGACTCGGGCGGGACGCGTTCCAGCGAGGCGCCGTCCAGACGCAGGTGCCCGCCGGTGAGCGGGAGCAGCCCGGCGAGGGCGCGCAGGGCGGTGGTCTTCCCGGCGCCGTTCGGGCCGAGCAGCGCGATGACGTCGCCTGGGGCCGCGGTCAGGGCCACGTCGAGCCGGAAGTCCCCCCGGTCCACGACGAGCCGCGCGTCGAGCCCCTGCCCGCCGGCGCCTTCCGGGCCGGTTCCGGCGGGGGCGTCCGTGCCGCCCAGGGGAGCCGAGCCGGTCGCCGGTGCCCGCGCGGGGCCGGCTTCCGCCCTCACTTCGCCCCCCGTCGTCACTTCGCCCTCCGTCGTCACTTCGCCCTCCGTCCTCACCTCGCCCTCCGTGTCCGCCTCGCCCGCCTCTCCCATCCGGTCCCTTCGTCCCATCGTGCCCTCACGTCCCCGTCAGCCACCGGTCCCGCAGCCCGGCCAGTACCGCGATCGACACGGCAAGCAGCACCAGGCTCAGGGAGATGGCCGCCTCCGGGTCGTTCTGCAGGGCGAGGTAGACGGCCAGGGGCATGGTCTGGGTACGGCCGGGGAAGTTGCCCGCGAAGGTGATCGTCGCGCCGAACTCGCCGAGTGCGCGGGCCCACGCCAGGACCGCGCCCGCGGCCACGCCGGGGGCGATCAGCGGCAGGGTGACCCGGCGGAACGCGGTGAACCGCGAGGCGCCGAGCGTGGTCGCCGCCTCCTCGTAGCGCGGGTCGGCGGCGCGCAGGGTGCCCTCGACGCTGATCACCAGGAACGGCATGGCGACGAACGCCTCCGCGATCACCACCCCGGCGGTGGTGAAGGGCAGGGTGATCCCGAACCACGCGTCCAGCCACCGGCCGACCACCCCGTTGCGTCCGAGGGCGAGCAGCAGGGCCACGCCGCCCACCACCGGCGGCAGGACCAGCGGCAGAGTCACCAGGGCCCGCACGAGCCGGCGGCCGGGGAAGTCGGTGCGCGCCAGCAGCCAGGCCAGCGGCACGCCCAGCACGAGGCTGACCCCGGTCGCCGCCGTGGCGGTGACCAGGGACAGCTGGAGCGCCTGCCACACCTCCGCACTGGTCAGCTGGTCGGGCAGGCTGCCCCAGGGGGCGCGGACGAGCAGCGCCAGGAGGGGCAGCAGCAGGAACGCCAGGGCCACGACACCGGGCACCAGCAGCGGCAGCGGCACTCCGCGCGCGCGTCGGCGCCGCGGCCCGCCCGTGCGGGGGCCGGCCGCGGAGCCGGGCCTGCGCGGCGAGGTCACGGCTGGAGGAACCCGGCCTCGCCCAGGACCCGCCTGCCCTCGGCGGAGCGCACCAGCGCGATGAACGCCTTGGCCGCCGGGGCGTTGCCCGCGTTCTTCAGCAGGGCGATCGGGTAGTCGTTGACGGCCTTGGCCGACTCGGGGAACTCCACGCCCTCCACCTTGTCGCCCGCCGCCTTCACGTCGGTCCTGTAGACCACGGCGGCGTCGGCCTCCTTCAGCTCCACCTTGGTCAGGGCGCTCTTGACGTCCTGCTCGTAGGAGACCGGGGTCAGCTCGAGGCCGCCGGCGTCCAGGGCCTTCTGGGCCGCGGCGCCGCACGGCACCGTCCTGTCGCACAGGACGACCTTGAGGCCGGACCTGGTGAGGTCCTTGAGCGAGGTCACCTTGCCGGGATTGCCGGGCGGCGTGGCGATCTCGAGCCGGTTGCGCACGAAGGTCGCCGGGGCGCCCACCGCGTCCTTCTTGTCCGTCACGATCGCCATCGTCTTCGGGCTGGCGGCGGCGAACACATCGGCCGGCGCACCGCTGGTGATGCTCGCGGCGAGCGTGTCGCTGCCGCCGAAGTTGAAGCTGACCTCGGTGCCGGGGTGCTGCTTCTCGAACTCCTTGCCGAGGGTCGTGAAGCTCTCCTTCAGCGAGGCCGCGGCGAACACCGTGACGGAGCCGGACAGCTTCCCGGACGCCTGGCCCGAGGCGCCGGAACCGCCGGCCGGGGAGTCGCCGGAGGACGAGGAGCAGGCGCTCAGCGATATCAGGGCGGCGGCTCCCGCACCGGCCAGCTGCAGCATCCGCCGGGTCCGGCGCACGGAACGGGTCATCACGGATCTACTCCTCAGGTCCTCGAACGAGTCGTCGCGCCCTGCCACGGCCGCGCATCGGCCGTGCCGCGATGATACTGCCGCATCTGCCAGGCAGAAGTCTCCTGTCTCATCGCATGAGCAGCATCGTTCGCTGAATGGGCTCGCATGTGCGTTTGTACGGGGGCTCTTGCCGGGTACGGTCATCCGGGAGGTGGTCGCAGGTGACGCTCGCGGAACTGGACCTGACCGGCGATCTGTCGCGCCCCGCCCGGCTCACCGTGCCGGACCTGCTCGGCCTGCCGCAGCACCGGGTCGCGGTCAGCTTCGAGTGCGCCACCAGCGGCGTCCAGCACCACCGGTTCAGCGGGCCGCGGCTGCACGACGTACTCGCCGGCGCCGGGCCGTCGTTCGACCCGGTCCGGCGCAAGGACCGGTTGCGTTTCCTGATCGCCGTCACCGGCGAGGACGGCCACCACGCCGTGCTGTCCTGGGCGGAGATCGATCCCGACTTCGCGGGCGCCGCCGTGCTGCTCGCCGTCACGGTCGACGGCACCCCGCTGGACGCGTCCGGCCCTCAACTGGTGCTCCCGCAGGACCGCTGCGGGGCCCGGCACGTCAGCGGCATCACGGCGATCCGGGTCGACGGGGGATACGGCTTCGGCGCGCCTGTGCCGGCCCCGGCCGGCCGCGCGCACACCGGATGAGCCCGCCGGGCCGGATGCTCGCGGCGGGAGCCGGTCAGACCCGGTCGATGTGCACGTTGGTGGACTTCACGCGCGCGGTGGCCTCCATGCCGACCTCCAGGCCCAGTTCCTCCACGGCCTCGCGGGTCAGCAGCGACACCAGCCGGTGCGGGCCCGCCTGGATCTCCACCTGGGCGGCGACGTCGCCGAGCTTGATGGCGGTGACGATGCCGGGGAAGGCGTTGCGCACGGAGGTGTAGGGCGCTTCCTCGTCGCCGGCGCCCGTTCCGGCCAGTTCGACCGAGAACGCGGCGAGGTCCTTGCCGTCGACGAGCCGCCGCCCGGCCTCGTCGCGATGGGTCGCCACCCGCCCGGCGTCCGCCCAGCGGCGAGCGGTGTCCGGGCTCACGCCGAGCAGCCGCGCGGCCTGGCCGATCGTGTAGGACTGCATGCCGGTCACGATAGGGCCATCACCCGGGGACCACGGACATGGGGTCGGCCGGGTCGCGCCCGCGGCGCCGGCCGTTTCGCGGCAGGCCGGCGCCGGCCTGGCACCCGCTGCCCGCCTCCCGGGCATCAGCCCGTGTGGACGCGCGGGCGGCGGGACCGGTCCGGCTCCGCCTCGCGCAGGACCTCACGGGTGACCGGGGCGACCTCGCCCTGGCCGAAGAGGAAGAACCGCAGGAAGTTGGCGAACGGGTTGCCCTCGGTCCACTCGAAGTAGATGTGCGGGGTGCAGCCGGTCAGGTCGCGGGCGTGCAGCAGGAGCGCGGCGAGGGCGTTGGGGATGGAGGCGGACTCCACGGTCAGCACGCGGTAGCGGTTGTGCAGGACCTCGCCGCGCACCGTCAGGCCCGCCTCGAACTCGGAGGGGTCGGTGACCGTCACCTCGACGAAGACGAAGTCCTCGTGCTCCGGCATGTCGTTGTCGGACCGGATCTGCTCGACCTTGTCGCGGTACTCCGCCTTGTCCCGGTCGTTGGGCTGGTTCGCGATGAACCGCATCTTGCGGCTGGCCATGTCCCGGATGAACCGCTCCGCCATCGGGTCGAGGGTCACGCTGGTCACGCGCAGCTCGAAGGCGCGGGCCAGCCGGGACAGGAAGGAGACGAGGATGATGCCGGCGATGAAGCAGGCGCCGATCTTCACGCCGTCCGGGCGTTCGATGACGTTCACCACGGTCGTGTACAGGAAGACCACCGAGATGACCGCGAAGGCGATGCTCCAGTGCCGCTGCCCGGCCCTGCGCGCGGCGATGGTCACCGCGATCGCCGCGGAGCTGATCAGCACCAGCACGCCGGTGGCGTAGGCGCCGCCCTGCTTGTCCACGTTCGCGTCGAAGATCCAGGTGACCAGGAAGGCGATCAGGGTGAAGACGATGACCATCGGGCGCACCGCCCGCGCCCAGTGCGGGGCCATGCCGTAGCGGGGCAGGTAGCGCGGCATCAGGTTGAGCAGTCCGGCCATCGCGGACGCGCCGGCGAACCACAGGATGGCGATCGTCGAGATGTCGTAGACCGTGCCGAACGCGCTGCCCAGGTACTCGTGCGCGAGGTAGGCCAGGGCGCGGCCGTTGGCCTGGCCGCCGGGCCTGAACTCGTTCGCCGGGATCAGCAGCGTGGTGATGAAGCTGGTGGCGATCAGGAAGCAGCTCATGATCAGAGCCGCGGTGGTCAGCAGCTTCTTGGTGTCCCGGATCCGGCCGGCCGGCCGTTCCTCCGTGTCGCCGGCCTCGCCCCTGACGTGCGGCATGACGGCCACACCGGTCTCGAAGCCGGACAGACCGAGGGCGAGCTTGGGGAAGACGATCAGGGCGAGCCCGATCATCACGAAGACGTTGCCGTGCTGCGCGATCAGGGCGCTGCCCCAGTCGGCCACCACGTGACCGGCCGTGAGGACGTGCCAGAGGCCGGTGATCACGACGACCAGGTTGAGCGCGAGGTAGACGCCGACCAGGGCGACGGCGACGCCGATCGCCTCGAGGAAGCCCTTGAGGAACACCGCGCCCAGCAGGGCGACCAGGAAGAGGGTGATCACCATCTGGTGGCCGTGCAGCGCACTGGTCAGGTGCGGGTTCTCCACCAGGTGGGTGGAGGCGTCGGCGGCCGACAGGGTGATGGTGATCAGGAAGTCGGTGGCCGCGAAGCCCAGCAGGGTGAGCACGAAGAGCTTGCCCTGCCAGAACGACAGCAGCCGTTCGAGCATGGCGATGGAACCCTCGCCGTGCGGGCTCTCCTCGGCCACCCGACGGTAGACCGGCAGGGCGCCGGCCAGGGTCACGATCACCAGGACGATCGTCGCGATCGGTGAGAGCAGGCCGGCCGCGAGGGCGGCGATGCCCGGCTGGTAGCCGAGGGTGGAGAAGTAGTCGACACCGGTCAGGCACATCACCCGCCACCAGCGCTGCCCCCGGTGCGGGGCCTCAGGCACGGCGTGGGGTCCGGTGTGGCCGCCCTCCTTGCCCATGTCGGACAGCCCCTCCAGCATCCAGGCGCGCAGGCGACTGGGCGGGGGGTGCTCGGTCGTGGCCATCGGCGTGCTCCAGGTGTGCGGCTCAGTGGTTTCCGGCCATCACGCGGACGGCGACACCAGCGTAAGCAGAGAGTGACGCCGTGGCCCTTGGTGTCGGGGCCGGGAGGCGTCAATCTTGCGTTAAGACTGGCCCGGCGGGAGTCGGTGAAGCGGCAAAAGCGGAGGCCGGAGGCCGATGGAGGGGCGTCGGGGGCAATGGAGGGGCGATCGCGGACCACAGGACGGCGGGCACCGAACGTCATCTCGTACGACTCCTCCATGCTGCTCCCGCACCAAGAGATCCGCAGCCGCAGTGGGCGGTCGGCCCCGCCTCACAGATCCCTGGTGTCCATGCGCCGGTGCCACGCGTTGCGCCGGTGGACGGCCACCAGGTCCGACTCGAGCGGCGACGGAGGCACCGCCAGCACCGGGCAGCGGGCGTGGGCGAGGCAGTGCCGGCAGACGTGACCCGAGAAGGCCCGCTGCAGGCCGCGCCGGCCCGCGCCGACCACCAGCAGGTCGTTCTCCCGGTCGGCGGTCGCCACCAGGGCCCGGCCCGGGGTGCCGCGCACGATGACCGCGCGCATCGGCACCCCCGGCCCCTCGTCACTGAAGATCTCCTCGAGCACCGCGGCCAGGCGCTGCTTGGCCAGCCGCTGCCACTCCTCGACGAGCAGGGCGGCGGCGGGGGAGCGGCGCGCGGTGGCGTCGCCGCCGGGCGGCTCCCAGGCGAGCACCGGCCACAGTTCGGCGCCCAGCCGCCGGGCCAGCGCGGTCGCCCGGCGAAGGGCCGTGACGCTGCCGAGGGAACCGCTCACGCCGACCACCACGCGGGCCGCCGGGGTGTCGTAACCGGACATGACCTCACCGTTCCTCACGGATCGCCGCGGGCCCGTCCCCCCGTCCATGCCCGCGCGCAGGGCCTACCTCCCATCCCACTCCCGACCGCGTGACGGGACCAGCCGAACGGGCCCTCGGAGCGGCGCGGCTCAGTAAAATTCGGCGCCGGAATCGAAACTTTCGACACCGTGACCTGTGAGGCGTTCATGCGGACGTACGACAATCCGGTCATCCCCGGCTTCCACCCCGACCCGAGCGTGTGCCGGGTGGGCGACGACCACTACCTGGTGTGCTCCAGCTTCGAGTACTTCCCCGGCATACCGCTGTTCCACAGCCGCGACCTGGTGCACTGGCGCCAGATCGGCAACGTCCTCGACCGGCCGGGGCAGCTGACGCTGTCCGACGCCGTGCCCGCCTCCGGCGGCGTCTACGCGCCGACCATCCGGTACCACGACGGGCTGTTCCACGTCATCAGCACGGCCGTCGGCGCCGGCGGGACCTTCCTCGTCACCGCCGAGCGCCCGGAGGGGCCCTGGTCGGACCCGGTGTGGATCGACCTGCCCGGCATCGACCCCGACCTGGCCTGGGACGAGGACGGTGACTGCTGGTGCGCCCTGGCCGGGGTGAGCGTCGCGCGGATCGACCCGCGCACCGGCGAGGTGCTGGAAGGGCCGCTGCCCACCTGGTCCGGCACCGGCCTCCGGGACCCGGAGGCGCCGCACCTGTACCGGATCGGCGACTGGTGGTACCTGCTGATCGCCGAGGGCGGCACCGCGCTCGGCCACGGTGTCTCGGCCGCCCGTGCCCGCTCGCCGCGCGGCCCCTGGGAGCCGGCGCCGGGCAACCCGCTGCTGTCCCACCGCGGCACCGGGCTGCCGGTCCAGTGCACCGGTCACGGCGACCTGGTCCGGGCGGCCGACGGCAGCTGGTGGATGGTGCTGCTGGGCACGCGGCCGCGCGGCTGCTTCCCGGAGTTCCACGTGCTCGGCCGCGAGACCTTCCTGGTGCCCGTGGACTGGGCGGACGGCTGGCCCCGGCTCGGACCGGTGCGGGAGCGGCACCCGGCGCCGGCCGCCTGGGCGCCCGTCCAGCAGCCGCCGGCGCGCGACGACTTCACCGGCACGCGGCTCGCGCCGCACTGGATCTCGCCGCGACGGCGCCCGGACGGCTGCTGGTCGCTGACCGAGCGGCCGGGATGGCTCACCCTCGCGGCCGACGGCGCCGGCGACGGTGTGGGCGGCGGCGAAGGCGGCGGTGTGGGCGGCGGCGCCGGTCCGTCCGGGCGCACCTTCGTCGGCCGCCGCCAGTCGCACCACGACTGCCGGGCCGCCGTCCTGCTGGACGCCGGGCCGTCGGCGCGGGCCGGACTGTCCGTCCGCCTGGACGACACCCACCACTACGACCTGGAGGTGGCCGGGGGAGTGGCGTCCGTGATCGTGCGGATCGGCCCGGTGCGCCGATGCGTCGCCGAGCACCCGGTGCCGGCCGGTCCGGTCACCCTGGCCGCCGACATCAGGGCGACCCGGCAGGCGCGGCCCCTGAGCGGCCCCGACACCATCGCCTTCTCCGTCGAAACTTCCGAAGGGATCGTTCGACCGGCCGAACTCGACGGCCGTTATCTGTCCACCGAGGTGGCCGGCGGGTTCACCGGCCGTGTCATCGGCATGTACGTCGCCGAGGGGCGAGCGGCCTTCGACTGGTTCGACTACGAACCGGCGAGCTGATGCGCGACACCTTGACGCTCCTCACGCGCCTTTCTAGAGTCGCGGATCGGAACGTTCGGGAATTTGACCGAATGTTTCGGACCACCGGAGTGTGCCTGACCCTGCGGGCGTATGCGGTGGACCCTGCTTTCCCGCGTCTGGTACCTCTCCGAAGCACTTCCGAAAGTTTCGAAGGAGCGCATGATGGGCGACCCCGCACTGTCCCGCCGCGGCTTCCTGGCGGCCTCCGCGGCCGCCGGCCTCGGGGTGACCGCACTCAGCGGCTGCGGCGGCGACTCGGACGGAGGGTCGTCCTCGGGGACGACCACCATCGAGTGGTGGAACATCTCGACCACCCAGCCGACCAAGACCGTCTGGGCCGGCCTCGCCAAGAAGTTCGAGGCCCAGAACCCCAAGGTCAAGGTGAAGATCGTCCAACTGGAGAACGACGCCTACAAGTCGAAGATGACCGCGCTGACCGCCTCCGGGAAGCTGCCGGACATCTTCCACACCTGGGGCGGCGGAGTGCTCAGGCAGCAGGTCGCCGCCGGACTGGTCGAGGACCTCACCGACCGCACCAAGCCCTGGGCCGAGGGGCTGCTGCCGGTCGCCGGGCAGCCGTACCTGCTGGACGGCAAGGCGTACGGCATCCCGTTCGACATCGGCATGATCGGGTTCTGGTACAACAAGGCGCTCTTCAAGAAGGCCGGGGTCACCACGCCGCCGACGACCTGGAGCGGCTTCCTCGACACCGTGCGCACGCTGAAGTCCGCCGGCGTCACCCCGATAGCCCTGGCCGGCAAGGAGAAGTGGCCCGGCATGTACTACTGGGCCTACCTGTCGATGCGCACCGCCGGTGCCGAGGCCCTGCAGAAGGCCGGCGACGCCAAGGACTTCACCGGCGCCGACTTCGTCGACGCGGGACGGCACCTGAAGGAACTGGTGGCCCTCCAGCCGTTCCAGAAGGGATTCCTCGGAGCCGCCTACTCCACCCCGACCGGCCAGGCGGCCACCGTGGGCAACGGCAAGGCCGCGATGGAGCTCATGGGCCAGTGGGCCCCGGTCGTGGAGGCCGACTCGGGCAAGGGCCTCGGCTCCGACCTGGGCTTCTTCCCGTTCCCCGCGGTGGAGGGCGGCAAGGGGAAGATCACCGAGGTGTTCGGCGGAGGCGGCGGGCACGCGCTGCGCAAGGGCGCCCCGCAGGCCGCCTTCGACTTCCTGAAGTTCTTCGCCAGCGAGACCACCGACCGCGAACTGGTGAAGAAGACCGGCGTGCTGCCGGTCGTCCCGGCCGCCGAGAACGCCCTCACGAACGCCAACCTCAAGGCCGTGCAGGCCCAGCTGAAGGCGGCCACCGGCTTCCAGCTCTACCTCGACCAGGCCTACGCGCCCGCCGTCGGCCAGGAGGTCAACGACAGCGTGGCCGCCCTCATCGCCGGTTCCAAGTCGCCCGAACAGGTCGCGCAGTCCATCACCAAGACGGCCAAGGAAGAGCAGTAGCCGGCGATGACCTCCACCTACCTCCCCGACCGGCGAAGCGGCCCGGCCGCCGACCGCCCGCCCCCGGCCGCCGGCGCGGTCCGCGGGCGGTCGCGGCGGCGCGCGCGCAACTGGCTGACCGCGGTCGCCTTCCAACTGCCCGCACTGGTCCTGTTCATCGGGCTGGTGCTGCTGCCGATGCTGTTCGCGCTGTACGCCGCCTTCTTCCGCTGGGGCGGCTTCGGCATGCCCTCCGACTACACGGGCGTGGACAACTTCAGCCGCCTCTTCCAGGACCCGGTCTTCCTGGGCGACCTGTGGCGCTGCCTGGTCCTGGTGCTGCTCTCGCTCGCCCTGCAGCTGCCGTTCGCCCTCGCCATGGCGGTGCTCCTCAACCAGCGGCTGCGCGGCCGGGCGGTGTACCGGATGCTGTTCTTCGCGCCGTACGTCCTGTCCGAGGCCATCACCGGCGTGCTGTTCGGCATGGTCTTCGCCCCCGACGACGGGCTCGCCGACCACGTCCTCGGCGCCGTCGGCCTGGACGGCCTGGGCGGCGAGTGGTTCGCCGACCCCTCCTACGTCATGGCCACCTTGTTCCTCGTCATGACCTGGAAGTACTTCGGCTTCCACATGATGCTCTACCTGGCCGGACTCCAGTCCATCCCGGCCGAGTTGACCGAGGCGGCGCTGATCGACGGCGCAGGTCCCTGGCAGCGCTTCCGCAACGTCACCCTGCCGCTGCTCGCGCCCACCCTGCGGATCAGCGTCTTCCTGTCCGTCATCGGGGCGATCCAGCTCTTCGACCTGGTGTGGGTCGTCACCCAGGGCGGACCCGACCACCACTCCGAGACGATGGCCGTGACCATGTTCCAGTACGGCTTCAAGCGCTACCAGGTCGGCTACGCCAGCGCGGTCAGCGTGGTCATGTTCGGCATCTGCCTCGCCTTCGCCCTCGCCTACCAGCGGTTCGTGCTCCGCCGCGACCTCGAAGGGGCCACCACGACGATGAGGGGAGCCGGCACGTGAGGCGGCAGACCGTACGCACGCTCCCGCTGCACGGGATCCTCGTCGTGGTCGGGGCGGTGATGGTCGTACCCCTGGTGTACGCGATCCTGTCGGGCTTCAAGTCCACCGACGAGCTGTCCCGCAACCCGTTCGGGCTGCCCGACCGGTGGCTGACCGGCAACTACACCGGCATCCTGCGCTCCGGCGACTTCTGGCGGCTCCTCGGCAACAGCACGCTGATCGCGGTGGCGACGACCGTGCTGGTGGTCGCCGTGTCCGCGCTCGCGGCCTTCTCCTTCGCCCGGTTCGCCTTCCGCGGACGGGAATGGCTGTTCACCCTGTTCACCATGGGGCTGATGTTCCCCTTCGCGGTGGCCGCCCTGCCGCTGTTCCTGCTGCTGCGCTCCCTGGACCTGCTGGACAACCCGCTCGGCGTGATCCTCCCGCAGGCCGCCTTCGGACTGCCGATGACGATCATCATCCTGCGCGGCTTCTTCCGGCAGATACCCGGTGAGCTGGAGGAAGCGGCCACGCTCGACGGCTGCAGCGCCTTCGGGTTCTTCTGGCGGGTGCTGCTGCCGATGGCCCGGCCCGCGCTCGGCACCGTCTCGGTCCTCGCGGTGGTCACCAGCTGGAACAACTTCTTCCTGCCGCTGCTGGTGTTCACCGACAGCACCTGGTGGACGCTGCCCGTCGGCGTCCAGCAGTTCCAGGGCCAGTACTCGGCGGAGTACGCCCGGGTCTTCGCCTACCTCGTGCTCGCCATGGTCCCCGCCCTCGCCTTCTACTCGGTCGCCGAACGCCAGCTCGTCGGCGGGCTGACCGCGGGCGCCACCAAGGGCTGAGCCACCCCCCGACAGACAGGAGTCGCACCATGCCCATGACGCGTCTCGGACTCGCCGGCGCCCTCGCGGCCGTCCTGGTGGCCGCGGGCCTCGCCGCGGGGCCCGCCGCCCAGGCCCACGACCGGCAGCCCACCCTCGCCGAACTCGCCCAGCGGCACGGCCGCTACTTCGGCAGCGCCACCGACAACCCCGAACTCACCGGCAGCGCCTACACGAAGATCCTCGGCAGCGAGTTCGACATGATCACCCCCGGCAACGGGATGAAGTGGTACGCCACCGAGCCGCAGCAGGGCGTCTTCGACTGGAGCGCCGGCGACCAGATCGTGGACCTCGCGCGCCGGCACCACCAGAAGGTCCGCGCCCACACCCTCGTCTGGCACAGCCAGCTCCCGGACTGGCTGACGTCGAGGGAGTGGACCGCCGGCGAACTGCGGGCCGTGCTGAAGAAGCACATCACCACGGAGGTACGGCACTACCGGGGCAAGGTCTACTCGTGGGACGTCGTCAACGAGGCGTTCAACGAGGACGGCAGCTACCGCGAGACCATCTGGTACAAGACGCTCGGTCCGGGCTACATCGCCGACGCGCTGCGCTGGGCCCACGCGGCCGACCCGCACGCCAGGCTCTACCTCAACGACTACAACATCGAGGCCGTCGGCCCGAAGAGCGACGCCTACCACCGGCTGGCCGAGGAGCTGAAGGCGCAGGGCGTCCCGCTCGACGGCATCGGTTTCCAGGCCCACCTGGCCCTGCAGTACGGCTATCCCGCCACCCTGGAGGACAACCTCCGCCGCTTCTCGCGCCTCGGCCTCGACACCGCCCTCACCGAGGTCGACGTGCGCATGCAACTGCCCGCGACCGACGGGAAGCTGGCCGAACAGGCCGACTGGTACCGCAACCTGACCAGGGCCTGCCTGACCGTCCGCCGCTGCGTGGGCGTGACGGTCTGGGACTACACCGACAAGTACTCCTGGATCCCGGCCTTCTTTCCCGGCGAGGGGGCGGCCCTGCCCTGGGACGAGGGGCTGGCGCCCAAGCCCGCCTACTCGGCGCTGCGGGAAGCGCTGCGGGAGCGGTCGGTCACCTGAGGTGACCGGGCCCGGACACGCTTCGGGGCCGGTGCGCACCGTGCGTGTGCGGCCGGCCCCTCTGATCGCCGGGCGGCGCGGCGGTACCGCCCGGAAGGTGCGCCCGGAAGGTCAGGCGGCGGTCATCACCCGGTCCGGGCGGTGCGGGGCGATGACGCTGCCGTCGGGCAGAAGCTCACCGGTGTCCTCGAAGCACAGGACGCCGTTGCACAGCAGGCTCCAGCCCTGCTCCGGGTGGTGCGCCACGAGGCGGGCGGACTCCCGGTCGGCGGACTCGGCTGGCGGGCACGGTGGCTGGTGCTGGCACATGGATGGGATCTCTCGCTCTGTCGTGGTCATGTCCGTCCCCCGTGGTGATACGTCGGTCGGAACCCAGTGTTGCCCTCTGGGCGTCAATCCGCAGGTATTTCGCAGCACGGCTTCTCACAGGTTCATGACGCGTCACCCGCGCGGGCGGTTCATCCCAACTGCACTGTCACTTCGGGTGGTTCCGGGGGGCCGGAAAGGGCTAGTCCGAACGGCAGAGATCCCCTTTCCGGCTCGTAGGAGCGGGCGATCGCTCGGGCGAGCGAGCGTCGGCCGGAAAAGACGCGCGTACCCCGCTTCCCGTGCGGGAAGCGGGGTACGCGCGGGTCGTTCAGACGGGAATGGAACCGAGCAGCGGTACGGGAGTCGCCCGATGGGTCAGCACCGGGAGCAACTCGGCGACGCGATGCGGCCGGTGGGCCGGAATGCCGGGCGGCGCCGGGGCCAGGGGCACCAGCAGGTCGGTGGCGGCCGGATGCCCCTCGGAGGCGTCGGCGCCGACGTCGCCGTGCAGCCACAGCGTGAGCATGTACAGGCCGGGCACGGACAGCAGGCGGGGCTGGTACGGCTGCGTCAGCGCCTCGGCCTGCTGCAGGGCGCGCTCGGTGGAGGTGATCCAAGGCCCCTCGAAGAAATGCGAGAAGGCCCAGCCGTCCGCGGTCAGCATGGTGTCGGCTGCGGCCACCGCCCGGTCGCCGCAGCGGATCAGGAACCGCCAGCCGGCCAGCCGGGTGGCGGTCAGGCCCTGTGCGGTGATCCGGTCCAGTACGTATACGGGAAGCGGGAGTTCGGGCGTCGTGGGTCCCTGTGCGGCGCGCAGGGACGGAGTTCTGGCCTCGCGGACCGCGGTGGGGGAACCGAGGGCCGTGAGGACGGAACGCAGTGCGGGCGCGGGTGCGGCGGGCGCGTGCAGGGGCATGGTGGGTCGCCTCTCGTTCGACAGGCGCGGCGGCGCGAGGAGGGTGGGGCGGACGGCGCTGTCAGCTCACGTACGGCCAGAGAGGTGGGGCCCGGTTCGGCGAGCGAGGGTACGGCTGGGGCCTGCCGCTGAATCTTCGGCAGGAACACGACAGAAACCGGGACCACGGGCACCAACCCCGGGCCTTGTTCGCGAAGTTTATACGACACGTGTTCAGACGATGTTTCGTCTACCGCATTCCGGTCGGTCCGGCAAGACGTCATTCAGTCGCCGATTCGCCTGCATGTATCCCGCTTTTCGCGCCGGGAACCCCCGCTGACCTCGTAATACGCCGCCGCCGCGGTCGGCCGATTGTCGTCGGCGTTTTTCACGAGGCGATCGGGGCACACGAACGTGCGTGATGCGGCATGCCCCGTGAATGTGCCGCCGGGAACATTCCGACAGAGTAGCGGGCGCCGGGCCCGCGCGGGACGTTATCGATCGCTTCCACTGGGCATCATCCAGACCCGGGACCCCGGCGGCCGATCCGCGGCCCGCCATCCGAGGAGGGACACTTAGATGGGGGAGAAGGTCGTGGCAGGGCAGTTCGACCTGTCCGATCGCCAGCGCTACCGCGAAAAGCTCCAGAAGTGTCTGACGGGACTCGAGCGGCTGCTGGACGAGAAGCGGTTCGACCGCGCCAAGAACCTCATGGGCGTCGAGATCGAATTGAATCTCGCGGGCCGCGACGGCATGCCGAAAATGTTGAACGGGCAGGTGCTGGAGCGGATCGCGAGCCGTGATTTCCAAACGGAACTCGCGATGTTCAACCTGGAGGTGAACATCGCACCGCACCGGCTGGGCGGCCGGGTATTCGACCGGCTCGCCGAGGAACTGCGCACCTCGCTCGCGTACGCCGACCGAAAGGCCGGCGAGGTGGACGCCGGCATCGTGATGATCGGCATTCTGCCCACGCTCGACCGCGACGACCTCGTCTCGTCCAACCTCTCCGAGGCGGACCGCTACACCCTGCTCAACGACCAGATCGTGGCGGCGCGCGGCGAGGACTTCCAGCTCGACATCGAGGGCGTGGAGCACCTGCGCTGCACCTCGAAGTCCATCGCCCCCGAGGCCGCCTGCACCTCGGTGCAGCTGCACCTGCAGGTCACCCCGGCCCGCTTCGCCGACGTGTGGAACGCCGCCCAGGCGGCGTCCGCGGCGCAGATCGCCGTCGGCGCCAACTCGCCGTTCCTGTTCGGGCGCGAGCTGTGGCGCGAGTCCCGGCCGCCGCTGTTCCTCCAGGCCACCGACACCCGCCCGCCGGAGCTCCAGGCGCAGGGCGTACGGCCGCGCACCTGGTTCGGCGAGCGGTGGATCTCCTCCGCCCGCGAACTGTTCGAGGAGAACCTGCGCTACTTCCCGGCGCTGCTGCCGATGTGCGACGACGAGGACCCGCTGGAGGTCCTCGACGCCGGCGGCATACCGAAGCTCGCCGAACTGGTGCTGCACAACGGCACGGTGTACCGCTGGAACCGGCCCGTCTACGACATCGCGGACGGCGTGCCGCACCTGCGGGTGGAGAACCGGGTGCTGCCGGCCGGCCCGACCATCACCGACGTGATCGCCAACGCGGCCTTCTACTACGGCCTGGTGCGGGCCCTCGCCGAGGAGTCGCGCCCGGTGTGGACCCGGCTGCCGTTCGAGGCGGCCGAGGCCAACTTCGACGCTGCCTGCCGGGACGGCATCGACGCCCGCTTCGTCTGGCCGCGCCGGGGCCGCTACGGCGGCACGGGCGAGGTCGACGCCGTCACCCTGGTCCGGGACGAACTGCTGCCGCTCGCTTCCGCGGGACTCGACGCCTGGGGCGTGGAGGCCGCAGACCGCGACCTCTACCTGGGCGTCATCGAGGAGCGCTGCCGGCGCCGGGTGAACGGGGCGTCCTGGCAGACGGCCACCTTCCACCGGGCGCTGGAGCAGGGGCTCGGACGCGGGGCCGCGCTGGCCGCGACGACACGCCGCTACGCCGAGCTGATGCACGTGGGTGAGCCGGTGCACACCTGGCCGGTCGGGCTGCCCGAGCCCGTCCCGCTCGGCTGAGGGCGGGCGCGGGGCCCCGCGCGGCGGGCCGGGCCCGGTCGAGCGCTCCCGAAGACGATCCGGCATGCTGTGCTCGCACGGCCGGAGCGACGACAGGAGTGCACGTGGAGGCGGACCCGGCGGCCGCAGGCCATCCGCAGGAGCGGCTCCCGCAGGAGCGGTTCCCGCGGCGGATCTTCCGGGACGAGACACTGCTCGTACTGGCGCTCTCGCTCGGCGCGAGCGGCGTGTCCGCGCTGATCAGCTTCGTCGGGTCGGTCACCAGACCGGGCGGGCTCAAGGACCAGGCGGCCACTCTCAACGCCTCCGCCGCGCCCGGGCGTCCCTGGCTCGACCTGGCCTGGCAGCTCTTCGGCATCGCCTCCGCGCTGGTGCCCGTGGCGCTGGTCGCCCATCTGCTCATGCGTGAGGGCCAGAGTCTGCGCACGCTGGGCTTCGACCGCAGCCGCCCCTGGCCCGACCTCGGCCGGGGCGCGGGCGTCGCGGCCGTGATCGGCAGCACCGGAATCGCCTTCTACCTGGCCGCCCGTGGCCTCGGCTTCAACCTCACCGTGGTGCCCGAGGCCCTGCCGGACGTGTGGTGGAAGTACCCGGTGCTCGTCCTGTCGGCGGTGCAGAACGCCGTCCTCGAGGAGGTCATCGTCGTCGGCTACCTGCTGCGCAGACTGGGGCAGCTCGGCTGGACGGCGGGGACCGCGCTGGTGGCCAGCGCGGTCCTGCGCGGCTCGTACCACCTCTACCAGGGCATCGGCGGCTTCGTCGGCAACATGGTGATGGGCGTGGTCTTCGTCTGGCTCTACCGCCGCTGGGGCCGGGTCGGCCCGCTGGTCGTCGCCCACTCCCTGCTCGACATCGGCGCGTTCGTCGGCTACGCCCTGCTCGCGGGCAGGGTGGACTGGCTGCCGACGGCCTGAGACGGGGGCCGGCCCGGCCGCTCAGGCGAGCAGTTCGCCCTCGATGACGGTGACCGCGCGGCCGGTCAGCAGCGTGCGGTCGCCGCGCAGACCGGTGCGCACCAGCCCGGCACGACGGGAGGCCTGCAGGCCCGTGAGGTCGTCCCGGCCCAGGCGTGCCGACCAGTGCGGGGCCAGCGCGGTGTGGGCGCTGCCGGTGACCGGGTCCTCGTCGATGCCGACGTTGGGGAAGAAGCAGCGCGAGACGAAGTCGTAGCCGAGCGAGGGATCGTCGGCGCGGGCGGTGGCGATGACGCCCCGCGTGGAGTGCGCCGTCAGGGCCTTGTGGTCGGGGACGAGCGCGAGCACCGTCCGCTCGTCGGCCAGCTCCACCAGCAGGTCGCCGACGTTCGGCCCGGTGTCGTAGGCGACGACCGGGGCGGCGCCCAGCGCCTCGCCGACGCCGTCCGGGACGGCCACCTCGGTGAGCGGGGCGGTGGGGAAGTCCATGGTGATCGCGCCGTCCGGGCCCGGCGTGGCGACGAGGACGCCGCTGCGGGTGGCGAACCGCACCGGACCCTCGTGGGCGCCGGTGGTGTGCAGGACGTGCGCGGTGGCGAGCGTGGCGTGCCCGCACATGGCGACCTCGGCGACGGGCGTGAACCAGCGCAGCGCCCAGTCCGCCTCGCCGCCCGCGGGCAGCCGGTGCGCGAAGGCCGTCTCGGCGTGGTTCACCTCCATGGCGACGTTCTGGAGCCAGTCGTCGTCCGGGAAGACGTCGTCCAGGAGCAGGACGCCGGCCGGGTTGCCGGCGAAGGGGCGGTCGGTGAAGGCGTCGACGATTCGGATGCGCATGGCGCAGACGCTAGGGCCGCGGCGGACCGGGAACCAAGGCCAATCGGCGAGTCCTGGCCCCATTTCCGGCTCCGCGGCGAGGCGAGGCGGCCGGTGGGCCGCGGGCATCCCGCCTTACGGCCGGGCGTGAAAGGGCCTTGCCGTCCGAGCTGCTTCCGATATATCGTTGAGGCATCGCGTAAGAACGCGAAGCGAACGTGACAGGTCGACGATGGGATGGAGTGATCACGATGCGCAGCCACGGATTCGAGCGTGGACATCGTCAGGACGGCCCGGGCCGGCGCGGCCGGGGCGCGTTCGGCGGCTTCGAGGGGCGGCGGGCCGCCTTCGGGCCCTTCGGTCCGGGCGGCTCCGGCTGGGGACCCGGCGGGCCCGGGTTCGGACCCGGGCCGTGGGGGCCGCGAGGGCGCGGCGGACCCAGGGGCAGGGCGCGGCGCGGCGACGTGCGCGCCTCGATCCTGGCCCTGCTCAAGGAAGGGCCCCGGCACGGCTACGAGATGATCCAGGAGATCGCCGAGCGCAGCGGCGGCGCCTGGAAGCCGAGCCCCGGCTCGGTGTACCCGACCCTGCAGATGCTGGAGGACGAGGGTCTGATCGCCAGCGCGAGCGAGGGCGGCAAGAAGCTTTTCTCCCTGACCGACAGCGGCCGCGCGGCCGCCGAGGAAGGCACGGAGGCCCCCTGGGAGGAGGCCTCGCGCGGGGTCGACTGGGAGGCCCTCGGCGAGATCCGGCAGGCCGGCATGGGGCTGATGCAGGCCTTCGGCCAGGTCTGGAACACCGGGACCAAGGAACAGCGCGACAAGGCGGTGGCCGTCCTCAACGACGCCCGCAAGAAGCTGTACCTCATCCTCGCCGACGAGGACTGAGCTCCCACGGCACCAGGGCGCCCCGCGGAACCTCCGCGGGGCGCCCTCGTGTCAACGGCCTGATCTCCTCCCTGAGGATGAGATCCCGGCGGGCCATGTCCACTCCGCGCGGCACCCGAAGATGGTTCCCCCCGTGGATGACCCGGCCGCCTGTGGCTGATGAGGTGATGGTGTGCATCCCCGTACAGCCCGCCGGAGCATTCCCGACCAGGGACTCCCGCACACGGACGACGATGCCGTGCTGGCGGCGGTGGTCGCCGGTGCCCGCCGCCGGGCGGTGCGCGACGGGGACCGCCAGATCGACACCGCCCATCTGCTCCACTCGCTCCTGGAGCACGACCCCGAGGTCCGGGCCGCCGTGGGCGGAGCCCCGCGGCTCGCCCGGCTGCTCGGCTACCTGGTGCAGCGCAGCATCGGCTACGGACTGCGCTGGCAGCGCAGCGTGGAGGGCGCCGGCGCGCTCGCCGTCCTGCCCGGCCCCGCCCGGTACGACGCCGCGCGCCCGGGCGGCGCGGCGCACGGCGACACCGGGCACTGGTCGCCCGTCGCGGCCGTCGCCGTGGAGGAGGCCCGCAGGCGCGCTCGGCGCCGCGGTGCGGCCCGGACCAGCGGCACCGATCTGCTCGCCGGGCTCGTCCTCGACCCCCGGTCCCGTGCGGTCGAGGTCCTGGAACGCGCCGGCGTCCGCACCCGTGAGCTGGGCGCCCGGCTCGACGGCCGCCCGGCGGACGCCCGGCCCTGACACCGTCCATCCCCTGAGACAGGTGTCAACGAGGGTGACGCTCATGTCAGCGCCTGTCATCATGTGCCGGTGCCTATATCTGCAAGCAGCCGGGGCAGCCACGGCAAGGGTGCCGGGCTCGGACTCGCGCTCGTGTCCGCGCTGGCCTTCGGCGGGTCCGGAGTCGCGGCTAAGCCGCTGATCGAGGCGGGACTCGACCCGCTCCACGTGGTGTGGCTACGGGTGGCGGGCGCCGCCGTGGTCATGCTGCCGCTCGCCGTGCGGCACCGGACGCTGCTGCTGCGCCGCCCCGCGCTGCTCGCCGGGTTCGGACTGCTGGCCGTGGCCGGCGTGCAGGCGTTCTACTTCGCCGCGCTCTCCCGCATCCCGGTCGGCGTGGCGCTGCTCGTCGAGTATTTGGCCCCCGCGCTCGTGCTCGGCTGGGTGCGGTTCGTGCAGCGGCGGCCGGTGACCCGCGCGGCCGCGCTCGGAGTGATCCTCGCGGCCGGCGGCCTCGCCTGTGTGGTCGAGGTGTGGGCGGGCCTGAGCTTCGACGCGGTCGGCCTGCTGCTCGCGCTCGGCGCCGCCTGCTGCCAGGTCGGCTACTTCGTCCTGTCCGACCAGGGCAGCGAGGCGGCCGAGCAGGCGCCGGACCCCCTCGGCGTCATCGCCTACGGCCTGCTCATCGGCTCCCTCGTGCTGACCGCCGTGGCCCGCCCGTGGACCATGGACTGGCCGGTGCTGGCCGGCTCCGCGCGGCTGGACGGCACCGCCGTCCCGGCCGTCGCCCTGCTGGCCTGGGTGGTCCTCGTCGCCACGGTCGCCGCGTACATCACCGGCGTGCTGTCCGTGCGCCGGCTGTCCCCGCAGGTCGCCGGTGTCGTCGCCTGCCTCGAGGCGGTCATCGCGACCGTGCTGGCCTGGGTTCTGCTCGGCGAGCACCTGTCCGCGCCGCAGATCATCGGCGGCGCCGTGGTCCTCCTCGGCGCGTACATCGCCCAGTCCGCGGCGCCCGCCAAGGGGGCGGCGGAGCCGGTGGCCGCGGGCGGCGGCGCGGAACGGGAGTTGTCCGCACGCGGCACGGCTGCCTAAGGTGCCGGTCATGACGTCGAACGCGCTCGTCCTCTCGCCGCCCGCCGCCTGAGGCGGGCCCCCGTGGTGAACGCCCGGCGCGCCGCGCCGGGCGGGACGGCGCTGCCCGCAGACGAAGTCCGCGCGTCCCGCTGGGCCGGGCCGCCTTACCACTTCCGCACTCCGGTGCGCTTCTGCGGAGAGAAACCCCGTGTCGAACGCTGTCTCCGGCCTGCCCGTCGGGCGTGGCCTGCTCTACCTGATCGTCACCGGTGCCACCTGGGGCACCGCGGGCGCCGTCGCCTCCCTGGTCTACCGGACCAGCGAGATGGGCGCCTTCACCCTCTCGTTCTGGCGCTGCGCCGTCGGGCTGGTGCTGCTGCTGGGCGGCCGGCTGCTGCGCGGCCGGGTCCGGGCGGCCGCGCCCGAACCGCTGCGTCGCAGGGCCGCCAAGGCCGTCGCGACCGGCATCGGGCTCGCCGTGTTCCAGACCGCGTACTTCGCCGCCGTCGGGTCGACCGGGCTCGCCGTCGCCACCGTGGTGACGCTGGGCGCGGGGCCCGTGCTCATCGCTCTGGGCGCCCGGCTCACCCTGGGCGAGCGACTCGGCGCCGGCGGCCTGCTCGCGGTCGCCGGCGCCCTCACCGGGCTCGCCGTGCTCACTCTCGGCGGCTCCGCCGCGACCGTCCGGCCGGCCGGCGTGCTGTACGCGCTGGCCTCGGCGGCCGGCTACAGCGGCATGACGCTGCTGACGCGCCGCTGGGGGCGGGACGGCGCCGCCGACTCCTCCGGCACCACCATCGGCGCCTTCGCCGTCACCACCCTGTGCCTGCTGCCGTTCGCCCTGGGCGAGGGGCTCTTCCCGCACACCGGCCACCCCGTGCGGCTGCTGGTCCTGATCGCGTACATCGCGTCCGTGCCCACCGCCCTCGCCTACGCCCTGTACTTCGCGGGCGCCGCCGTCGTCCGCTCCGCCACCGTCTCCGTGATCATGCTGCTGGAGCCGGTGACCGCGGCCGTGCTCGCCGTGGCGCTGCTCGGCGAGCGCCTCACGGCGGCCACCCTGGCCGGCACGCTGCTGATGCTCGGCGCGGTCGCGGGCCTGGCGCTGGGCGAGGCCCGCGGGGCCGGACGCCGGGAAGCGGTGCCCGTGACCTCCTAGCTCACCGGACCAGGTAGTCCGGGAGCCCGATGCCGGGCGCCAGGTCGGGGTTGGGGACGGGGGCCTCGTAGCCCTTGCGCAGCGGCACGACCCCGGCCCAGTGCGGCAGCGTCAGGTCCTCGGGCTCGTCGTTCGCGCCGCCGGTGCGGATCTTCGCGGAGACCTCGTCCAGGTCGAGGCGGATGACCGCGGTGGCGGCCAGCTCCTTCTTGTTCGCGGGCCGGGAGTCGGCGGCCCGGCCCGGCACGACGTGGTTCACCAGCGCGTCCAGGGCCAGCCGCCGCTCCTCGGGGTCGGTGACCTCGTGGGCCGTGCCGTGCACCACCACCGAGCGGTAGTTCATCGAGTGGTGGAAGGCGGAGCGCGCCAGCACCAGGCCGTCGACATGGGTGACCGTCAGGCACACCTGGAGCCCCGGATCGGCCTCGCCGGTCATCCGCAGCGGGCGCGAACCGGTGGACCCGTGGACGTACAGCCGCTCGCCGACCCGCCCGTACAGCGTCGGCAGCACCACCGGCGCGCCGTCGCGGACGAAGCCGAGGTGGCAGACGTAGCCCTCGTCGAGTATCGCGTGCACCATGTCCCGGTCGTACGTCGCCCGGTCCGCGGAGCGCGTGGGCACGGTGCGGTCGGTCGGTGTGTACGCGGCGGACGGCGACGAGGCTTCCCGGGTCCCCTGCATGGCGTTCTCCATTGCACTAGTGCATAATTGGCTTTGTGCTAGGAGAGTATCCGATTCAGGGCCGGGGCGCAGCGGAGATCGCGGCCAGCGTCGAGCGGGCCGTGGGCGCCGGAGAGCTGGAGCCCGGCCGGCACCTGCCCCCGATGCGGGAGCTGGCGGCCCGGCTCGGGGTGAACCCGAACACGGTCGCGGCCGCCTACCGCACCCTGCGCGAACGCGGGGTGATCGAGACCGCGGGGCGGCGCGGCAGCCGGGTCCGTGCCAAGCCGGCCACGACCGGGCGCGAGCAGCTGCGGGTGGAGGTGCCGGCGGGTGTGCGGGACGTGGCCGAGGGCAATCCGGACCCCGCGCTGCTGCCGCGCCTGGCGGACGCCTTCGCGGCGGCCGCCGCGCACGGCGACCGGGAGCCCGTGCTGTACGGGCACGACCCGGTGGAGCCGGAGCTGGCCCGGCTGACCCGCGCCGCGCTGGACGCCGACGGGGTGCCGGACGGGCCCGTCGCCGTCGCCTCCGGCTCGCTGGACGTCATCGAGCGGGTCCTCGCGGCCCACCTCAGGCCGGGCGACCAGGTGGCGGTGGAGGACCCCGGCTGGGGCAGCGTGCTCGACCTCGTCCCGGCGCTCGGGCTGCGCACGGTCCCCGTCGGAGTCGACGACGAGGGCCCGCTGCCCGCCGACGTCCGCCGCGCGCTGCGGGCCGGAGCGCGGGCGGTGATCGTCACCGACCGGGCGCAGAACCCGACCGGCGCCGCGCTGAGCGCCACGCGCGCGCGTGAGCTGCGCTCGGTCCTCGCGGACCATCCCGCGACGCTGCTGATCGAGGACGACCACGGTCACGGCATCGTCGACGTGCCGCTGCGGCCGCTGGCCGGCGTCACCCGCCACTGGGCCTTCGTGCGCTCCGTCGCGAAGGCCTGGGGGCCGGACCTGCGGCTCGCGGTGTTCACCGGCGACGCCGTCACCGTCGACCGGGTGCGCGGGCGGCAGCGGCTGGGCCCCGGATGGGTGAGCCGGCTCGTCCAGCGGGCCGTGGTGGAACTGTGGCGCGGCGGCGCCGTCGACCCCCTCGCGGTGGCCGCCTCCTACGGTGCGCGCCGGGAGGCGCTCGTCGAGGCGCTCGCCGCGCGCGGGGTGCCGGCGCACGGCCGCAGCGGCATGAACGTCTGGGTGCCGGTGCCCGACGAGACGAGCGTGGTGGCCCGGCTGCTGCACGCGGGCTGGGCGGTCGCCCCGGGCGCCCGGTTCCGGCTGGGCTCACCGCCGGGCGTCCGCGTCACGGTCTCCGCCCTCACCCCCAGGGACATCGTTCCCCTGGCCGACGCGGTGGCGGATGCCGTACGCCCGTCCCCGGCCCGGTCCTACGGCTGAGGACGGACCGTCGGGCTGCGGGGCCTGCCGACGGGACGCCGGAGTCCCCCGCCCTCACCCGCCCGACTTGCTCGCCCTCGGCCTGACTTGGGTGAGGGCGGCCCCGGCGAGAACGATCACGGCGCCGACCGGAGTGGTCCAGCGCAGCGACTCGCCGAGGATCGCCACGCCGGCCGCCGTGGCGATGACCGGGATGAAGTAGGTGACCATCTGGGCGGTGGTGGGCCCGACCTCGGCGACGAGGCCGTACTGGATGAGCACCGCGAGACCCGTGCCGAGAGCGCCCAGCGCGGCCACGGCCAGCAGCGGGACGACCGGGAAGCGGTCCGGGAGCTGGGTGAACAACGGGGTCACGACGGCCAGTTGCCCCGTCGCCAGCAGCAGCTGCGCCCCCGTCATGGACAGGTGCGAGTTCCCGGTCCCGGCCAGGGTCCGGCGGACGTAGATCCAGCCGATCGGGTAGCTGAGCGAGGCGAGCAGCGCCATCGCCGTGCCCGTCGCGTCCAGGCCGTGGAAGCCCTGCCAGGCGCCCAGCACGGTCAGCACGCCGA
This sequence comes from Streptomyces sp. 1-11, assembly GCF_007176755.1. GTDB lineage: Bacteria > Actinomycetota > Actinomycetes > Streptomycetales > Streptomycetaceae > Streptomyces. Next base: position 531,108 of record NZ_BJTV01000002.1, on the reverse strand, counting down.
GGAAGCCGAGGCCGAGCCCGGCGACGCGCACCCGCGTGGGCCGGTCCTCGGACAGGGCCACCATCGACAGGGCCATGCCCCACAACGGCGAGGTGGCGTTGCAGATGCCGGCCAGCGTGGAGGGGATGGTCAGCTCCGAGTACGCGAAGAGGGAGAACGGCAGGGCGTTCAGGAAGAACGCGGCGACCGCCATGTGCCCCCACAGCCGGCCCCCGCGCGGCAGTCGCTCCCGCTTCACGGCCATCGCCGCCGCGAGCACCGCCGTGCCGAAGACCAGTCGGCCGAGGGTGACCTGGAACGGCGCGTAGCCGTCCGTGCCCACCTTGATCAGCAGGAAGCTGAAGCCCCAGATCAGCGACAGGGCGCCGAAGCGCAGCCGCCAGTCGAGGCGGGCGCGGGGCCGGGCGGGCGCGGGGGACTGGGTCGAGGGTGCGGTGACCGTGCTCATGCCGTCAACGATGCGTGAGCCGACGTCGTAGCACAATCGAGAATGCTCACCGGATACCTCTTAGTATCGCTTACATGTTGAACCTGGAGCGCCTGCGCACCCTGGACGCCCTCGCCCGGCACGGCTCGGTCAGCGCCGCCGCCGACGCCCTGCACGTCACGACGTCCGCGGTCTCCCAGCAACTGGGCAAACTGGAGCGCGAGGCCGGGCAGCGCCTGCTGGCGAAGAACGGCCGGGGCGTGCGGCTGACGGACGCCGGACGGCTGCTGTCGGAGCACGCGGCCCGCATCCTGTCCCAGGTCGAGCTCGCCCAGGCCGATCTGGAGGCGCACCGCGGCCAGGTCGCGGGCGAGCTGCGCGTCTCGGCGTTCCCGACCGCCGCCCGCGGGCTGTTCCCCACCGCGCTCGCCGAGCTGCGCGGCCGGCACCCGGGCCTGCGGGTGCGCTCCAGCGAGCTGGAGCCCGAGCACGGCATCGCCGCCGTCGTGCGCGGCGACCTCGACCTGGCCGTGGTCCTCGACTGGTACAACAAGCCGATGCCCGTGCCCGACGGGCTGGTCAAGGCCCCCCTGCTGGACGATCCGGCCGACGTGGCCATCCCGGCCGGGCACCGGCTCGCGGACCGGGACGAGGTGGACCTCGCCGAGTTCGCGGAGGACGAGTGGATCACCTGGGGAGAGGGCGAGTTCTGCCACGAGTGGCTGATGTTCACCCTGCGCTCCAAGGGCATCGAGCCGATCGTCGGGCACCGGGCCGGGGAGACCCACACCCAGCTCGGGCTGGTCGCGGCCGGGCTCGGCGTGTGCATCGCGCCGCTGCTGGGACGGCACCCGGTGCCGCCGGGCATCGTCCTGGTCCCGCTCAGACAGCGGGTGCGGCGGCACGTCTACGTCGTCTGGCGGGCGGACGCCGACCGCCGCCCCTCGATCCGCGCCGCCGTCGACGCGCTGCGGGCGGCGGCCGAGCGGGTGGACCAGCTCTGAGGCGGCCCGGCCGCCGGGGGCCCGCGGGCCTCAGCCCACCGCACCGAGCTTGCGGAAGTCCCAGGACACCGTCCGGTCCGGGGTCAGCCGGGCCCAGGCGTGCCGGCCGTCGTGCGGCATCTCGTCCAGGCCGAAGTACTTGCGCGCGAACAGCGTCTCGGGGGTGTCGAGTTCGGCGCGCAGCTCTCCGGTCCGGGGCACCTCGCCGACGAACTCCACCCGCCCGGACAGCTCGGCCCCGCGCAACTCGTCGTACTCCTCGCCGGAGTCGACCACGACCGCCACCCGGGGATCGCGGCCGAGCTGCGCCCAGCGCCGGCTGCGCACCACGGAGTACAGCCAGAGGGACGTGCCGTCCCAGACGAACCACAGCGCGCTGACGTGCGGCGTGCCGTCCGCCGAGACGGTCGCGACCCGGCAGGTGCGCCGGCTGGTCAGGAAATCGTCCAGTTCCCCGGGCGTCATCATGATCTTCCGGCCCCGGCGCTGCTGCGTCCCGGTCATACGGCCCCTCTTCTCCCACGTCGTACCGGCGGAACCCGCCCCCGGCGCGATCCTCCGGGATCACGCCGGGAAAGGGAACAGGACGGGTGCGCCGGCCGCTCCCGCGCGCCTCAGGTCAGCTTGATCTCGTCGCCCGAGACGGTGATCTTCTCCGCGGCAAGCGGCTGGGTGGCGGGCCCCTGCTTCACGCTGCCGTCCGCGACGGAGAAGTGGCTGTTGTGACACGGGCAGACGATCACGCCGTCCGAGATCCGGGACACCGCGCACCCCTGGTGGGTGCACTTGGCGGAGAACGCCTTGTAGGTGCCGGCCGTCGGCTGGGTGACCACCACGCCCTGGTCCTTGAAGATCTTGCCGCCGCCCTCGGGGATGTCCGAGGTCCGGGCCAGGGCCGTGCCGCCGGCCGCCTCGCCGGCCTCCGGGGACGCGCTCCCCTGCGTGAACCCGGTCGTGCCCGGGGTGGACCCGGTGTCAGCGGTGTCCGAGGAGCCGTCGCCCGAACCGCAGGCGGTCAGCGCGGCGGCGAGCCCGGCCGCTCCGGCCGCCGCCATGACGGTACGGCGGGCCGGTCCCGCTTCGGGCTTGAACGATGCGCTGGTCATGAGGTGGTTCCCTTCCGCGGAGCGTCTCGTGATCCGCCCAGGGGTACGGTCCGGGGCGACCGCCTGTTCAGACGGGCGCCCGGATCCCCGCACACAGGGCGGACCGGCATGGAACCACGGCCGGACCGCCGGAAGCCGTCACCACGGCCGCGCACCGTCCGTACGGCCACCGGCCGGACCGGCTTCTGCCCCAGTAACCTGGGGCGATGCTCAAGGAAGTCACCGCGACCCGCTACATCACCCCTTTGCGTGAGGGCGGCTCGCTGCCGGGACTCGTCGAGGCCGACGACTTCGGCACCTACGTCATGAAGTTCACCGGCGCCGGACAGGGCCGCAAGACCCTGGTCGCCGAGGTGGTGTGCGGCGAACTCGCCCGCCGGCTCGGCTTCCGGATGCCCCGGCTGGTCACGGTGGAACTGGACCCCGTCCTCGGCCTCGGCGAGCCCGAGCAGCAGGTGCAGGACCTGCTCAGGTCCAGCGGCGGCGCCAACCTGGGCATGGACTTCCTCTCCGGCGCCCTCGGCTACGACCCGCTCGCCTTCCCGGTGAGCCCCGCGGAGGCGGGGCGGATCGTCTGGTTCGACGCGCTGATCAACAACGTCGACCGGTCCTGGCGCAACCCCAACCTCCTGGTGCACCGCGGCGAGCTCTGGCTCATCGACCACGGCGCCACGATGATCTGGCACCACAACTGGCCCTCCGCCGAGGCCTCCGCGGCCCGTCCGTACGACGCGGCCGACCACGCCCTCGCCCGCTTCGCGCCGGACGTCGCCGCCGCGGCGGCCGAGCTGGCCCCGAGGGTCACCGAGGACCTCCTCGCCGAGGTGACCGCCGAGGTCCCCGACGCCTGGCTGGCCGGCGAGCCGGGCTTCGGCACCCCGGACGAGCTGCGGACCGCCTACGCACGGCCGCTGCTCGCCCGGGCGGCCGTCATCGCCGAGCGCATCACCGGTATCGAGGAGGGCAAGTGAGCGAGCGTCACATCCAGATGGCCGGTCATGTGACCGAGCGCCACATCACCCGGGCAGGCCAGGGCGGTGACCGGGACGTGTTCGAGTACGCCCTGCTGCGGGTCGTGCCGCGGATCGAGCGCGGCGAGTGCGTCAACGCGGGCGTGGTGGTCTACTGCCGCGCCCAGGCCTATGTGGGCGCCCGCACCCACCTGGACGAGGCCCGGCTGCTGGCCCTCGACCCCGCGGCGGACGTGGCGGGCGTGCGGGCCGCGCTCGGCGCGGTGGAACGGGTCTGCGCCGGCGGCGAGGGGGCCGGGCAGGCGGCCGGCGACGACGCCGGGCGGCGCTTCCGCTGGCTGATCGCGCCGCGTTCCACCGTGGTGCAGCCGGGGCCCGTGCACACCGGGCTCACCGCCGACCCGGACGCCGAGACCGAGCGTCTGCTGGACCTCCTGGTGAGGTAATGGATCACACCGGCCCGGTGTCCCGTTGACACCGGGTGCCAGGGCTTCTAGCGTCGCGGGTGCTGAAGGTACTAAGCGGTCGCTCACCGCACCGGCCGGCTCCGCCTGGAGCCGCACAGGGTTCTCTCAAGGGCGAGGAGAAGCAGCAATGTCCACCACTGAACAGCGGGTCGCGGTAGTCACCGGCGCGGCGCGCGGCATCGGGGCCGCCACCGCCGTACGGCTGGCCGCCGAGGGTCGCGCGGTCGCCGTGATCGACCTCGACGAGGCCGCCTGCAAGGACACCGTCGAGAAGATCACCGCCGCCGGCGGCCGGGCGATCGCGGTCGGCGCCGACGTCTCCGACGAGGCGCAGGTCGAGGCCGCCGTCGCCCGGGTCGTCGAGGAGCTGGGCGCCCCGACCATCCTGGTCAACAACGCCGGCGTGCTGCGCGACAACCTGCTGTTCAAGATGAGCGTCTCCGACTGGGACACCGTCCTGAACGTGCACCTGCGCGGCTCGTTCCTGATGACCAAGGCCGTCCAGAAGCACATGGTCGACGCGGGCTTCGGCCGGGTCGTCAACCTCTCCTCGTCCTCCGCGCTCGGCAACCGCGGCCAGGCCAACTACTCGGCCGCCAAGGCCGGTCTGCAGGGCTTCACCAAGACCCTCGCCATCGAGCTGGGCAAGTTCGGCATCACCGCCAACGCCGTGGCCCCCGGCTTCATCGCCACCGAGATGACCAAGGCCACCGCCGACCGCGTCGGCATGGGCTTCGACGACTTCAAGGCCGCCGCCGCCACCCAGATCCCGGTCCAGCGCGTGGGCGAGCCCGAGGACATCGCGAACGCCATCGCCTTCTTCACCGGCGAGGCGGCCGGCTTCGTCTCCGGCCAGGTGCTGTACGTGGCCGGCGGACCGCTCGACTAGGAAGCCAGGGGAATCACCGACATGACTGAACTCCCGGAGCTCTCCGGCAAGGTCGCCCTCGTCACCGGCGCGAGCCGCGGCATCGGCCACGGCGTCGCCGAGGCGCTGGTCGCCCGCGGCGACCGCGTCTGCATCACCGGGCGCAACGAGGACGCCCTGAAGGAGGCCGTCGAACGGCTCGGCGCCGACCGGGTCATCGGCGTCGCCGGCAAGGCCCACGACCTCGCCCACCAGAGCGAGGCCGTCGAGCGGACCATGGAGGCCTTCGGCCGCCTCGACTTCGTGGTCAACAACGCCGGCACCAACCCCGTCTTCGGGCCCATCGCCGACCTCGACCTGGACGTCGCCCGCAAGGTGTTCGAGACCAACGTGATCTCGGCGCTCGGCTTCGCCCAGAAGACCTGGCACGCCTGGCAGAAGGACAACGGCGGCGCGATCGTCAACATCGCCTCGATCGCGGGCCTCGCGCCCTCGCCGTTCATCGGCGCCTACGGCGTCAGCAAGGCCGCGATGATCAACCTCACCCAGCAGCTCGCGCACGAGTTCGCGCCCCGGGTGCGGGTCAACGCGATCGCCCCGGCCGTCGTGAAGACCAAGTTCGCCCAGGCGCTCTACGAGGGCCGCGAGGCGGAGGCGGCCGCCTCCTACCCGCTCGGCCGGCTCGGCGTCCCCTCCGACATCGGCGGGGCCGCCGCGTTCCTCACCTCCGAGCAGTCCGACTGGGTCACCGGTCAGACGCTCGTCGTGGACGGCGGCCTCTTCCTCAACGCCGGCGTCGGCTGACCGGACCGATACCGGCCGGCCGTCTTTTTCGGGCGCCGTTTCCCAGCGGAACGGCGCCCGAAACGCCGCACAAAGCACGCACAGCGGACTGACAACGTAGTCATCGCAAAATCGATCAAGAAGGCCTGGTTCAGGGGAGGTTCAGGGACCCGAACGCTGCGGTATGGTCTGCCGACCCTTGGCATGGCGGATCGAGGAGCGTGCGCGTGTTCAACCGGAACCGATTCCTGCGGAGAGTCGCGGCGATCGCGTCCATATCCCTGGTGGCCGGCTGCGGTCTGTTCTCCAACGGCGATCCCGACAGCAAGGGCCCGATCGTCGTCGGAACCACCAGCGCGCCCAGCACCCTGGACCCGGCGGGCGCGTGGGACGGCTCCTGGGAGCTGTACCGCAACATCTACCAGACGCTCCTCGCCTACCCGAACGGCGCCACCACCCCGCAGCCGGACGCCGCGCAGAGCTGCTCCTTCACCGACGCCGGCAGCCGCACCTACCGCTGCAAGCTGCGCCCTGGCATGAAGTTCGCCGACGGCGACCCGCTGAACGCCGAGGCCGTCCAGCACTCCATCAACCGCATCCGCACCATCGACGCCCCCGGCGGCCCCGCCGGACTGCTCGGCAGCCTGGACCGCGTGGACGCGGTCGGCGACGACGAGGTGGTCTTCCGCCTCAACCAGTCCGACGCCACCTTCCCGTTCGTGCTCGCCACCCCGGCCATGTCCATCGTCGACCCCGACGACTACCCGGCGAACTCGCTGCGCAAGGACAACAAGGTCTTCGGCTCCGGCCCGTACACGCTGCAGTCCTACGAGGAGGGCAAGCAGGCCGTCCTGGCGCGCAACGACAACTACGAGGGCTTCGCCAAGCGGCAGAACAACGCGGTGACGATCCGGTACTACCAGGACTCGGCCACCATGGTAAAGGCACTGCGCGACAAGCAGATCGACGTCACCTACCGAGGCCTCGCCGCCGACGACATCCTCGCCCTGCAGCGGGCCGGCGCCAGCGACCTGCAACTCGTGGACGGCACCGGCACGGACATCAGCTACCTGGTGTTCAACCCCAAGGACCCGTGGGCCAAGCAGCCCGCCGTGCGCAAGGCCATCGCCCAGGTCATCGACCGGGGCGCGATCGCGCACAAGGTCTACAAGGACACCGTGGTCCCGCTGTACTCGATGGTCCCGGCGGGCCTGACCGGCCACACCACCAGCTACTTCGACGACTTCGGCGACCCCAGCACGGCCAAGGCGCGCAAGATCCTCACCGGCGCGGGCATCACCCAGCGCGTCCCGCTCACCCTCTGGTACACCACCGACCGCTACGGCTCCGAGACGGCCGTGATGTTCCAGGAGCTCAAGCGGCAGCTCGACGCCTCCGGGCTGTTCAGCGTCACCCTGAAGAGCCGCCCCTGGAAGACCTACGTGGTCGGCTACCAGAAGGGCGAGTACCCGGTGTTCGGCCGCGGCTGGTTCCCGGACTTCCCCGACGCGGACAACTTCATCGCCCCGTTCGTCGGCGAGCACAACGCCCTGGGCACGCCGTACGACTCCAAGCAGATCACCAGCGTGCTGCTGCCCCGCTCGCGCGCCCAGAGCGAGCGCGGCAAGGTGGTCAAGGACCTGGAGGCCGCGCAGCAGATCTTGGTGAACGACGCCCGGCTGATCCCGCTGTGGCAGGGCCGGCAGTACGTGGCGGCGAGTGAGGACATCTCGGGCGGCGAGCGCGCCCTCGACCCCTCGACGATCATGATGATGTGGGAGCTGCACCGCAAGACGAGCTGGTGACGGTCCGCCCGCCCCGGCTGTCAGTGGTCGCCTGTAGGTTCTGAGAACCGAAGTGACCGCACATCGTGAGGACGTTGACGTGACCGACACCGCCATGCTGCCCGAGTCCTGGCGCGGGGTTCTGGGTGACGAACTGCAGCAGCCCTACTTCAAGGAGCTGACCGAGTTCGTCGAGGAGGAGCGGGCGAAGGGCCCCGTCTACCCGCCGCGCGAGGAGGTCTTCGCCGCCCTCGCCGCGACGCCGTACGACAAGGTCAAGGTGCTCGTCCTCGGCCAGGACCCGTACCACGGCGAGGGCCAGGGCCACGGTCTGTGCTTCTCTGTCCGGCCCGGTGTGAGGACCCCGCCCTCGCTGCGGAACATCTACAAGGAGATGCAGGAGGAGCTGGGCCTGCCCGTCCCGGACAACGGCTACCTGATGCCGTGGGCCGAGCAGGGCGTGCTGCTGCTCAACGCGGTGCTCACCGTCCGCGCCGGGGAGGCGAACTCGCACAAGGGCAAGGGCTGGGAGAAGTTCACGGACGCGGTGATCCGCGCGGTGGCCTCCCGCCCCGACCCGGCGGTCTTCGTGCTGTGGGGCAACTACGCGCAGAAGAAGCTCCCGCTGATCGACGAGACCCGGCACGTGGTGGTGAAGGGCGCGCACCCCTCACCGCTGTCGGCGAAGAAGTTCTTCGGCTCCCGCCCCTTCACCCAGATCAACGAGGCCGTGGCCGGACAGGGGCACGAGCCCATCGACTGGCGGATCCCCGACCTGGGCTGACCCGAATGGCAGCGGGCCGTCCCGTGTCGTACGGGGCCGCCTGCCCCGGATCGCCGGTGCCTGCGGTTAGCGTCGGAGCGGACGGTGACCCGACAGCCGACGACGGCCGGAGGACGCGGTGGCGGAGCGACAGGAGCAGGCGCCGGACGCCCTGCTGACGCGGATCGGCCAGGTCGTGATGCTGCACCGCGGCGGCGACCGCGAGGAGGCCCGCCGCCGCCTCCTGAAGCTCTGGGCGGAGATCGGTGAGGACGGCGCGCCGCTGCACCGCTGCACCCTGGCCCACTACCTGGCCGACACCCAGGACGACCCCGCCGACGAACTGGCATGGGACCTGCGGGCGTTGTCGGCGGCCGAGGAGCTGGCGGACGGCCGCGGCGCCGGTGACCCGGTCAGCGTCCGCGGCTTCATCCCGTCCCTCCACCTCAACCTGGCCGCCGACTACGCCCGGCTGGGCCAGGCCGAGGCCGCCCGCAGCCATCTGGGCCGGGCCCGCCGCACCGCCGGCTCGCTGTCCGACGACGGCTACGGCGACGGGGTACGGGCGGCGATCAGCCGCCTGGAGCTGCGGCTCGGTGAGGACGGCGGCCCCGGCGACTCCTGGGGACCGCCCCGGCAGCGGCCCACCGGTTAGCCCGGTGCCCGCCGCCGCGGTCAGTGACCGTAGGTCTGCTCGCAGATCTCCGACTCCGGGCTGCCGCCGCGCCAGCCGCCGTACTGCCTGCCGAGGGCGCACACGTCCGGCGCCTGCGGCAGCGGCTGCGCCGCGCCCGGCAGGCCGCCGCCTGGCCGGCGCGGGGGCTCTTGGCGCGGCAGAACGGGCGCGGGCGGGGCGGCCGGACGGCGGGTGGCCGGCGGCGCCGCGGACGTCGGGCGCCGGGCGTCCGGCTCGTCGTGCCGCGGCCGCCGGGACGGGCCGGCCATCTCCAGTGCCTCCCGCACCGGGGCCTGCACCACCCGCGGCACGGCACTGCCGTCCGGACGCGGAGCGGTCCGCTGTGAGGACACGGTGTCCGGCGGGGGGCCGGATGTCACCGGGCGTTGTACCGTGACACAGCCGGAGAGGGCCGAGACGGCCACGGTGACCAGGAGCGCTGCGGTGGTCGTCGATCGATGCACCCGTGCAACTCTGCTGGGTCCACAGCCGCGCCGGTACCGCGCACGGGGGGTTGATGCCCCGCACGGGTGATCTCGTGCCCCGAACGAAGGGCCCGGGCGCCCCGAGGCTGACGCCCGGTCGCCGGCGGCGCCGCCGGACGCCCACGGACCGGAGCCCCGGACCCGCGCGAGCGGACCGGACCCGTGCGAGCGGACGGGCCCGGGCGGCGCCGGCCGGCCGCCCCCGTATGCTTCCCGCAGGGCATCCGCAGGCTACCGGTAGGGGAGAGCACGTGAGGGTCGGCTGCATCGGACTCGGGGACATCGCGCAGAAGGCCTATCTGCCGGTGCTGGGCACGCAGCCGGGGGTCGAACTGCACCTGCAGACCCGGACGCCCGCCACCCTCGCCCGGGTCGCCGACTCGCTCCACCTGCCGGACGACCGGCGCCACGCCACCCTGGACGCCCTGCTCGCGGCGGACCTGGACGCGGCCTTCGTGCACGCGCCGACCGCCGTCCACCCGGACATCGTCACCCGGCTGCTGGAGGCGGGCGTGCCCACCTACGTGGACAAGCCGCTCGCCTACGAACTCGCCGACTCCGAGCGGCTGGTGGCGCTCGCCGAGCGGCGGAACGTGTCGCTCGCCGTCGGGTTCAACCGCCGCCACGCCCCGGCCTACGCGCAGTGCCTCGACCACCCGCGCGAGCTGATCCTCATGCAGAAGAACCGGATCGGGCTGCCCGAGGAACCGCGCTCCCTGGTCCTCGACGACTTCATCCACGTCGTCGACACGCTGCGCTTCCTGGTGCCGGGCGTGGTCGACGACGTGACCGTGCGGGCCCGCGTCGAGGGCGGTCTGCTGCACCACGTCGTGCTCCAGCTCGCCGGGGACGGCTTCACCGCGCTCGGGGTGATGAACCGGCTCAGCGGCTCGGCCGAGGAGGTACTCGAGGTCTCCGGGCAGGACACCCGGCGCCAGGTGCTCAACCTGGCCGAGGTGATCGACCACCGGGGGCAGCCGACGGTGCGCCGGCGCGGCGACTGGGTGCCGGTGGCGCGGCAGCGCGGCATAGAGCAGGCGGTGCTCGGCTTCCTCGACGCGGTGCGGGCCCGCAAGGTGCTCAGCGCCCGTGACGCACTGGCGACCCATGAGCTGTGCGAGCGCGTGGTACGAGCGGTTCTGGACCGGTCCGCCGCAGCCTGAGCGCCCGCACGCCCTCGCCGACGCACAGCGCCGCCAGGATCAGCAGCGCGCCGTGCACCGGCCAGTCGCCGTAGCGGACGTACGGCGTGATCCCGTGGGCCAGCGGCACCTCGTAGACGTGGGTGGTGCTCGCGTCGGTGCCGAGCCAGGGGCCGAGGCGCCGGCCGTCCGGGCCGTACACGGCGGAGACACCGGTCAGCGTCGAGTGGACCATGGGGCGGCCGGTCTCCGCGGCCCGCAGCGCGGCCAGCGAGGCGTGCTGCTCCGGGGCCCAGCTCCCCTGGAAGGTCGAGGTGGAGGACTGGCCGAGCAGCACGTCCGCGCCGTCCGCGGCCAGCCTGCGGCTCATGTCGGGGAAGGCAGTCTCGAAGCAGATCAGCGGGCCGATCCGCAGCCCGTGCCCGGCGTTCATCACCACCTGCTCGGTGCCGCGCCGCCGGTCCTCGCCGGCCGCCCTGCCCACCGAGGTGGCCCAGCCCAGCAGCGAGCGGGCCGGGATGTACTCGCCGAAGGGGATGAGTCGCATCTTGTCGTAGCGCTCGCCCGTCGGGCCGTTCGCTCCGACCAGCACCGAACTCTTGTAGATGCCGGGCCGGTCGGAGCGCCGGGCGTCCACGTTGACCAGCAGGTCGGCGCCGGTCCGCCGGGACAGCGCGGCGATCCGCCGGGCCAGGTCGGGCCGGCCGTTCAGGTCGAAGCCGACGCTGCTCTCGCCCCACACCACCAGGTCGACGCCCTGTCCGGCGAGCCGCTCGGTGAGCCGTTCCTCGCGGTCGAAGCGCTTCTGCGCGCTGTCCTGCCCGCCGACGACACCGGGCTGCACGACGGCTATCCGCACCCCGCCGTCGACGTCCGGGCTGGGCGCCCAGGCCCAGGCGGCCGAGGTCGCCGCGGCGGTGGCCACCAGTGAGGCCACCGCCGGCAGCCGCGACTCGCGCACCGACACCACTACCGCGACCGCCACGTTGACGGCCACCACCAGGAAGCTGAGCAGCCACACCCCGCCGACCGAGGCCAGCCGCAGCGCCGGTTCCACCTGCCACTGGCTGGAGCCGAGCATCCCCCAGGGGCCGCCGAGTCCCTGCCAGGAGCGGACCAGCTCCACCGTCAGCCACGCCGAGGGCAGCACCAGCAGCGCGGCCGCGCCCCGCCCCGGTGACGGGACGCCGCCGAGGAACCGGCGGACCAGCCAGCCCCAGGGCGCCCAGAGCGCGCCCATCAGCGCGGCTATCAGGAAGATGAACACGTGCAGGCTCGGCAGCAGCCAGTGGTGCACGGCCACCATGAACCCGAAGCCGCCGCACCAGCCGTCGTACGCCGCCCGCCGCGCGGTCGGCGCGCAGCGCGCCAGCAGGATCCAGGGCACCAGGGCCAGGTACGCCAGCCACCACAACGCGGGCGCCGGGAACGCGAACACGGGCACGGCGCCCGCCAGGGCGGCGACGCCGGAGCGCCGCCAGGGGGAGGTGAGCCAGTGGTCGATCGTCCTCATAGGGAGTCTCCCTACCCAGCGCTGCCTCCAGTGTGCGCGCCGGAAGCGATCTCCGACAGGGGGCGCCGGGGCGCCCCGCGGCTCACCCGGAACCGGCCGCCGTGCCGCGCCCGGACGTCCGGCGCCACTTCTCGTGCGCCACGACCCGGCTCAGCCGCCAGCCGTCCGGCGTGCGCAGCAGCGCGAAGTCGTACCGGCCGCCGCACACCAGGTCGGGCGCGCCGGAGCCGTCGTCGCCGGCCAGGCGCAGCGGGCTGACGTAGTCGGCCCGCACCCGGGCGGTGTCCCCGGTGTCGTGCTCGTGGACGGCGAACCGCACCCGGCGGTTGACGATCAGGTGCTGGCGCATCCCGAACGGCTCCAGGCTCCCCGCGAGCCACCCGGCCACCCGGCCGGCCTCGCCCTCGATGCCGCCGGCGGAGCGGTAGTCGGCCCGCCCGTCCGCCGTGAACAGCTCCCGGTAGGCGGTCCAGTCCCCGTCGTCCATCGCCACCGCGTACTCGGTGACCGTCTCGTCCACGGCCAGCCGGTCCATCACGGTCGCGAGCTCCACACGCTGCGTCATCGGCACAGTGTTGGGCAAGTTGAGGCCCGGTGCCAAGGGGACGGGCCGCAACGGTGGTGCGCGTGTCCGCCCGCGGGACGCGTCAGGGGTCCCGCGGGCGCGGCGCTCAGGGCAGGAGGGCCAGGGCCTCGGACAGATTGTGCTCGGCGATCGCCGCCATGGCGGCCCGGCCGGGGAAGTCGCCGTCGAGCAGCCGCAGCGGGCCGGCGACCAGGGACAGGTGCATGGCGAGTGCGTAGAGGTCCGTCCGCCGGGGGTCGAGGCCGGGGCGGGACAGCACGGGGTAGCGCTCGCCGAAGCGGAGCCGGAGGAAGACGTGCTCCCATTCGACGTCGAAGTGCATGAGGCCCTCGATGTCGATCAGCACCGCGCGGCCGTCGGCGTCGACCATGACGTGGTCGGGTCCCAGTTCGCCGTGGATCAGCCCGTACTCGGCGCGTGGGGGCACCAGCGCGGCCAGGTGGTGGAGACGGTCGCGCAGGCGGTCCTGCACCGTGGCGATCCGGCCGTCACGGCCCGCGGCCTCCGCGAGATCGGACAGGGCGCGGTCGAGGACCAGCCGTTCGCACGGGACCCCGGCCGCGGTGCCGCCGGCCCGCAGCAGGTCCACCCGGCCGTACTGCGGGGCGAGGTGCCGGTGCATGGCGTCCGTCGCCGCCGCCAGGTCCTCCAGGGCGGCCGCAGCGCGGACGGGGTCGGACTCGAAGAGCGCTTCGAGGGTGTCCTCGGAGACGTCCTCGACCACGGCCACGTCCGCCGCGTACCGCCGCCGTCCGCCGTCCGCCAGGAACACCCGGGGAACCCGTACCCCCAGGCCGTCCAGGGTCTGCCGGGCGGCCAGGAACGGGGCCAGTCCGGAGGCCGGCGCGAACGGGTCGCCCGGGCCGGCATCGGTCCGGGCGGGCCAGAAGTCCTCCGCCCCGGCCCAGCGGTAGACGATCACCCGGGTCACCGGTGCGTCGTCGACCCGGACCCGGTACACGCCCTTCCTGCTGCCGCCGCGCAGCCGCTCCACCGCGACCGCGCGGCAACCCGGTCCGAGCGCCTCGCGCACCGGCCCGGACAGGTCCTCGATCTCCGCCGGCCTTCGCATCCGCAGAACATACCGGTCCGGCGCGGGCCCGCTCCCGTTGTGAACTCCCGCCTCAGGCCGCCTCGATGACACGGCCGCGGACGGCGTGCGCCCACTCGACCACCAACAGCTCGTACTCCGCGCGCTCCTGGGGCGACAGGGTGCCGCCCGCGCGCAGCCAGAGCGCCCGGATCCGCTCGTTCAGCTCGGCGGCGGAGCGCACGGAACCACGGGGCTCGAAATCGGGGGACATGCGGCCCAGCCTAGGGGCAAACACTGACGCTGCGCTACCGATCGGCTACTCACGCCACACAGGTTGGCCGGTGCCCGGCGTGGCTCAGCTCGCGGATTCGGCCGCGTGCGGGCTGAGCACACCCGCCGTCACCAGCGCGATGATGACGATGCCGAGGGCCACGCGGTACCAGACGAACGGCATGAAGCTCTTGCTGGAAATCCACTTCATGAACCAGGCGATCACCGCGTAGCCGGACGCGAACGCGATCACCGTCGCGAACAGGGTGGGGCCCCAGGCGACTTCTCCGCCGCCCACCGAGTCCTTCACCTCGAACACGCCGGACGCCAGCACCGCCGGGATGGCCAGCAGGAAGGAGTAGCGGGCCGCCGCCTCACGCCGGTAGCCCATGAACAGGCCGCCGCTGATGGTGGCGCCGGAGCGGGAGACGCCGGGGATGAGGGCGCAGGCCTGGCAGAGGCCGAAGATCAGGCCGTCCTTGACGCCGAGGCTCTCCAGGGTCTTGCGCTGCTTGGGCGCCCGGTGCCGGCCGCCGCTTTCGTCCCGGGCCGCCAGGCGGTCGGCTATGCCTATGACCACGCCGACGACGATGAGCATCGTCGCGGTGATCCGCAGATCGCGGAACGGACCCTCGATCTGGTCCTTCAGCGTCACGCCGAGCAGCCCGATCGGGATCGAGCCGACGATCACCAGCCAGCCCATCTGGGCGTCGTGGTCCCGCCGCATCGCCTTGTCGAACAGCGACCGGAACCAGGCGGAGAGGATCCGGCCGATGTCCTTGCGGAAGTAGATCAGCACCGCCGCCTCCGTGCCGATCTGCGTGATCGCCGTGAAGGCCGCCCCGGGGTCCTCCCAGCCCGAGAAGGCCGCGGTCAGCCGCAGGTGCGCGCTGGAGGAGACGGGCAGGAACTCGGTCAGCCCCTGGACGAGTCCGAGGACGAGGGATTCAAACCAAGACATGGAGGTGAGGCGTCCAAGCGCTGAAGGGGATACGAGGTGATCATGCGACGAGGGCAGCGTAGCGGGCGCGGGTGACGGGCCGGGCACAGGGGTTCGGCAGGCGTTCGGGCCGCGCCCGGCCCGTGCGGTTCAGGCCGTGGCCGGTCCGGCGACGGTCCAGCCGGGGGACTGCGGACGGGCCGTCAGGTCCTCGTGCCGTACCGGGTCGCCGCAGGCCCGGCAGGTCACCTGGGGGACCAGTTCGCTGCCGCAGCGGTGCTCGACGACCATGGGCAGGTCGACGCCGCCGCGCAAGTGGCGGTCACCCCACTCCTTGAGGGTCATCAGGACCGGTTCCAGCTCCAGCCCCGCCTGCGTCGGCCGGTACTCGAAGCGCTGCGGGCGCTCGCTGTAGGCGCGCTTGACGAGGATCCCCGCGTCCACGAGCCGGCGCAGCCGGGTGGCCAGGATGTCGCGGGGCGCGCCGATGTTGCGCACCAGCTGGTCGAAGCGCCCGTTGCCCAGGCACACCTCCCGGAGCACGAGCAGCGAGTACTTCTCGCCGACCAGCGCCAGGGCGTCGGCGATGGAGCAGGGGCGCGGGTCCTTCGTGGCGGCCATGCGGACCAGTCTAGGTGAGGGTTTGATTTTCCAACTCACCCGGCTATGGTGGGTTCGGATTTCCTACTCACCAGTAGTCGAGCGTGCGAACGCTCAGGCACGCGGGAGGCCCGCACCATGCGCGACGCAGTCATCGTCGAAGCCGTACGCACCCCCATCGGCAAGGGCAGGCCGAACGGCTCCCTCGCCCACGTCCACCCCGTCCAGCTCCTCGCCCACACGCTGCGCACCCTGGTCGAGCGCTCCGGCGTCGACCCCGCGCTCGTCGACGACGTGATCGGCGGCACCGTCGACCAGGTGGGCGAGCAGGCCATGAACACCACCCGGTACGCCGTCCTCGCGGCAGGCTTCCCCGAGGCGGTCCCGGCGACCACGGTGGACCGCCAGTGCGGCTCCTCCCAGCAGGCCGTGCACTTCGCCGCGCAGGGCGTCATCTCCGGCGCGTACGACCTGGTCGTCGCCTGCGGCGTCGAGTCGATGAGCCGGGTGCCGATGTGGTCCAACGTGCCGGCCGGCGCGGACCCGTTCGGCCCGGGCGTCGCCGAGCGCTACCCGGAGGGCCTCGTCCCGCAGGGCGTCAGCGCCGAACTCATCGCCGCCAAGTGGTCCCTCACACGGGCCCGGATGGACGAGTTCGCGGTCTCCTCGCACCGGAAGGCCGCCGCCGCGTGGCAGGCGGGCCTGTTCGACGCCGAGGTCGCGCCGCTGGACGGCGTGTCCCGCGACGAGTGCGTACGGCCCGGCAGCACCCCGGAGATCCTCGCCGGTCTCAAGCCCGCCTACTACGACGCCGGCTTCGCCGAGCGCTTCCCGCAGATCGAGTGGAACGTCACCGCGGGCAACGCGAGCCCCCTGAACGACGGCGCCTCGGCCGTGCTGATCACCTCCAGCGAGACGGCCGCCCGCCTCGGCCTGCGCCCGCTCGCCCGGCTGCACAGCTTCGCCGTCACCGGATCCGACCCGCTGCTGATGCTCACCGGCGTGCTCCCGGCGACCGAGAAGGTGCTGCGCCGCGCCGGGCTCGGCCTGGACGACATCGACCTGTTCGAGGTCAACGAGGCCTTCGCGAGCGTGGTCCTGGCCTGGCAGCAGGAGACGGGCGCCGACCCGGCCCGGGTCAACGTGCACGGCGGCGCCATCGCCCTCGGCCACCCGCTCGGCGCCAGCGGCACCCGGCTCACCACCACCCTGGTCCACGCCATGCGCGAGCGCGGCGCCCGCTACGCCCTGCAGACCATGTGCGAGGCGGGCGGCCTCGCCAACGCCATGATCCTGGAAGGCGTCTGACGGGTCCGGCCCCCGCCGCGGCTCAACCGGCCCGCAGCTGGTGGCGCTTGCGCCAGGCCACCACCGTGCCCGCAAGGGCCGGTACGGCGATGCAGGCCATCGCGATCAGGAAGGCGGGGGAGGTCGGCGCCGAGGCACGGGCGCCGGCCACCGCGTAGGCGGCGGTGTTCGGGATCGAGCCGAGCGCCGTCGCCAGCAGGAACGGCAGCCAGCCCATCCGGGAGACGGCGGCGCAGTAGTTCGCCGCCCAGAAGGGCACGCCCGGGAAGAGCCGGGCCACCATCATGGACCTGAAGCCGTGCCGGCTGAGCTGTCCGTCGGCGGCCTTCAGCCAGCGCCCCCGCAGCAGCGGCCGCAGCGCCTCCTGCCCGAGCACCCGGCCGAGCCCGAAGGCCAGCCCGGCCCCCAGCACCGTACCCGCCAGCGCCGCCGCCACCCCCAGTTCGGAGCCGAACAGGGCGCCCGCCGCCAGGTTCAGCAGCGGTCTCGGCACGAACGCCACCGTGCACAGCCCGTACGCCGCCGCGAACACCACGGCCGCGGCGGCCCCGCCGAGCTGCGGCGGCCAGCCGTGCGTCAGCAGCCGCTGCGGCTCGAAGGCCAGCACCCCCGCCGCGGCGCCCGCGAGCAGCACCAGCAGCAGGGACAGACGGGCGTACGGCGACAGCAGCACGCGGGTGCAGCGGACGGCGAACCCCGCGCGGGGCAGGGACGGTGCGGTCGCCGGGGGAACGGCGAGCTCCGTGGCGGCGGCCGGGGGAGAGGCCAGGGCGGTGCCCCCAGAGCGGTTGGTGGCATCGAGCATCCGGTGACAGTAACCGACGAACACATGTGATCGCCGTATGGTCCGTCTCACCGGCGGCGGGACGGCCGAGTGGCGCAACCCGCCGACCGCCCGGCCGCGTCTCCAGGTATCCGCCTCCTCCTCCCTGCCCGGGTTGCCGGGGCCGCCGTATCGTTCGGCCCATGACCGCCGCGTCCCCCGCCCCTCCGCACGTGCCGCGCAGCGCCCTCGCCGACGCCGTCCTGGAGCGGCTGACCGCCGTGTACGCCCCCGCGGCCGACCCCGCGCGGGCGGCGGCGATGCGGGCGTACATGAAGGACGTGGCGCCCTTCCTCGGCATCCCCACCCCGGCCCGCCGCGCGCTGTCCCGCACCGTCCTGGCCGGCGTCCCGCGCCCCGGCGAGGCCGACTGCGCCGCGATCGCCCTGCGCTGCTGGCGGCTGCCCGAACGCGAGTACCACTACTTCGCGGTGGACTACCTGCGCCGGCACGCGGCCCGCTGCTCCTCCGCGTTCCTGCCCGTGGCCCGGCACCTGGTCACCACCGTGCCGTGGTGGGACACCGTCGACGCGCTCGCCGCGCACCTCGTCGGCGCGCTGGTCGCGGCCGACCCGGCGCTCACCGCCGACATGGACGCCTGGATCGCCGACGCCGACCTCTGGGAGGCGCGCGCGGCCCTGCTGCACCAACTCCGGTACAAGGAACGCACCGACACCGGCCGGCTGTTCGCCTACTGCCTGCTGCAGTCCGGGCACCCCGACTTCTTCATCCGCAAGGCCATCGGGTGGGCGCTGCGCGAGTACGCCAGGACCGATCCGGGGGCCGTACGGGAGTTCCTGGCGCGGGAGCGGGGCCGGTTCGCCCCGCTGACGGTCCGTGAGGCGCTGAAGAACATCGGGCCCTGACGGCACGCGACGCGCGCCGGCGCGGCCCGGCGGAGCACGGCCCGCGAAACCATCCGACGCCGGGCAACCCGAAAACCATTCGACGCCGGACAAATCGTCGGCGATGATCGTCGACATGTCCCGGTACGCCTTCCTCCTCGCAGCATCCGCCGTCGCGGATGCGCCGAAGGCTGCCGTCCCCTTCCTCGTGGCCGCTGCCGACGGCGCCCGAAGCTGACCCTCTCCGGATCGACCGGCGGACCCCGCAGGGGGAGGGTCGGCGAGTTCCTCGGGGTCCCGAACTCCCTTACGGCTGAGAGGCTTCGAGGTACAGCCATGTCCAAGACGGCGTACGTGCGCACCAAGCCGCACCTCAACATCGGCACGATGGGCCACGTCGACCACGGCAAGACCACCCTGACCGCCGCCATCACCAAGGTCCTCGCCGAGCGCGGCACCGGGACGTTCGTCCCCTTCGACCGCATCGACCGCGCCCCGGAGGAGGCCGCCCGCGGCATCACCATCAACATCGCGCACGTCGAGTACGAGACCGACACCCGGCACTACGCCCACGTCGACATGCCGGGTCACGCCGACTACGTCAAGAACATGGTCACCGGCGCCGCGCAGCTCGACGGGGCGATCCTCGTCGTCTCCGCGCTCGACGGGATCATGCCGCAGACGGCCGAACACGTGCTGCTGGCCCGGCAGGTGGGCGTCGACCACATCGTCGTCGCCCTCAACAAGGCCGACGCCGGCGACGAGGAGTTCACCGACCTGGTCGAGCTGGAGGTCCGCGACCTGCTCAGCGCGCAGGGCTACCCGGGCGACTCGGTGCCCGTCGTACGGGTCTCGGGGCTCCGGGCCCTCGAGGGCGACCCGCGCTGGACGGCGTCCGTGGAGGCGCTGCTCGACGCGGTGGACACCTACGTCCCGATGCCCGAGCGCTACCTGGACGCGCCGTTCCTGCTGCCGGTGGAGAACGTGCTCACCATCACCGGCCGGGGCACGGTCGTCACCGGGGCCGTCGAGCGCGGGACCGTCCGTCCGGGGGACCGGGTGGCGGTGCTCGGCGCGGACGTGGAGAGCGTGGTCACCGGTCTTGAGACGTTCGGCAGGCCGATGGGGGAGGCGCAGGCCGGGGACAACGTGGCCCTGCTGCTGCGCGGTGTGCCCCGGGACGCGGTGCGGCGCGGGCACGTCGTGGCGGCGCCGGGCAGCGTGGCGCCGGCGCGCACCTTCGTGGCGCGGGTGTACGTGCTGTCGGCGCGCGAGGGCGGCCGCGCGACCCCGCTGTCGACGGGATACCGGCCGCAGTTCTACATCCGCACCGCCGACGTGGTCGGGGACGTCGACCTCGGCGAGACGGCGGTCGCCCGGCCCGGTGAGACGGTCGAGATGACCGTGGAGCTGGGTCGGGAGGTGCCGCTCGAGCCGGGGCTCGGGTTCGCCGTCCGCGAGGGCGGCCGGACCGTGGGCGCCGGGACGGTCCTGTCCGTCGGCTCCCGGTGACGGGGGCGCGGGGCCCGCGCGGCGGCCGTCGCCGGCCGCGCGGCGCCCCGCGGTCCCTGCGGAGCGGCCGTCGCCGGCCGCGCGGTGCCCCGCGGGCCCCGCGGCGGCGCCCCGCGTCCGGCGCCGCCCACGCGGCGGTGACAATGGTGGCGTGAGTGAAGCCATACCCGTGACCCGGACCGTCGACCACGGCACCGCGAAGCTGATGCCCGACGTCGACCGGGAGCGGGCCTGGCTGCTCACCGTCGACGGGGCGCCGCAGTCGTACGTCGACCTCGACGAGCCCGGCCACCTGGAGTTCGAGTACGCGCGCCGGCTCGGGTTCGCCCTCGACCTGGTGGACGGGCCCGGGCGTCCGCTGGACGTGGTGCACCTCGGCGGGGGAGCGCTCACGCTGCCCCGGTACCTCGCCGCCACCCGGCCCGGCTCCCGGCAGCACGTCGTGGAGGCCGACCGGGGGCTGCTGGACCTGATCGCCGAGCGGCTGCCGCTGCCCGAGGGGTCGGGGATCGCGGTGCACGCCGCCGACGCGCGGGCCTGGCTCGAAGCCGCGCCGGACGACTCGGCCGACGTGATCGTCGCCGACGTCTTCGGCGGCTCGCGGGTCCCGGCCCATCTCACCTCGCTCGCCTACGCCCGCGAGGCCGAGCGGGTGCTGCGGGCCGGCGGCGTCTATCTGGCCAACCTGGCCGACGGGGCGCCCTTCGGCTTCCTCCGGTCCCAACTGGCCACCTTCGCGGCCGTGTTCGAGGAGCTGGCGCTGGTCGCCGAGCCGGGAGTGCTGCGCGGCCGGCGGTTCGGCAACGCGGTCCTGGTGGCCTCGCACCGGCCCTTCGACACGGCCGGCCTGGCCCGTCGCGCCGCCGCCGACGCGTTCCCGGCCCGCGTCGAACACGGGGCGGCGCTGCGGGACTTCACCGGTGGGGCGCGGCCGGTCCGGGACGCCGACGCCGTCGCCTCACCCGAGCCCCCCGACGGGGCTTTCGGCATCGGCTGAGGGAAGCCGGGGGACGCTCGTCCGTCCGGTGCGCCGGGTCAGCGTGCGGACGTCCGGGACCAGCAGGACCAGAGCGGTGACCAGCACGACCAGTGCCGCGCAGCCCCACAGCGAGCCGGTACGGCCGAAGGCCGCCTCCGCCGGGCCGGCCAGCGCGGTGGCCAGCGGCACCAGGGACACCGAGCCGAACCAGTCGTACGCCGAGACCCGGGACAGCTTGTCCTCGGGGATCTCCTGGTGCAGCGCGGTCATCCAGGAGACGCCGAACACCTCCACCGTCGCGCCCGCGACGAACATGACCGCGTACAGGACGCCCACCGGCACCGGTACGGCCAGCGCGGCCGAGGGCAGGGCCAGCGGGAACACGCACAGCGTGCCCGCCAGCAGCAGGCGGCGCGGTCTCCAGCGGGTCATCAGCAGGGCGCCGGCCACCGTGCCCGCGCCGAACGCGGCCAGCGCGAGACCCCAGGGGCCCGCCCCGCCCAGGCTGTCGCGGGCGACCAGCGGGCCGTAGACGGCGTCGGCCGCGGCGACGACCGCGTTGGCGATCGAGAACTGCACGACGATGCCCCACAGCCAGGGCCGCCCGGTGAACTCCCGCCAGCCCTCGCGGAGATCGGCGAGCAGGCCGCCGCCCGGCGCGCGCGGCCGGATGTGACCGACGTCGAGGAAGGCGCGCAGCGCTCCGGCGAGGGCGAAGGCCGCCGCGTCGACGGCGAGGACCCAGCCGGGGCCGACGGCCGCGACCAGGGCGCCGCCCAGGGCCGCGCCGCCCAGGGCCGCACCCTGGGTGGCCATGCGGAAGAGGGCGAACGCCCGGCCCGCCTGGTCCCCCTCCACGGAAGACATCAGCATGCCCTCGGCCGCCGGGCTGAAGAACGCCTGCCCGGTGCCGCCGAGCGCGGTCAGCAGCATCATCTGCCACAGCCGGGGCTCGCCGGTGAGCACCAGTGCCGCGAAGACCGCCTGGGAGAGGCAGTTGAGACCGTTGGCGGCGACCATCACCCGGTGCCGGGGCAGCCGGTCCGCGACCGCGCCGCCGATGAGCAGGAACACCACCAGCGGCAGGGTCCGGGACGCGGCCACCAGACCGACGTCGCCGCCGTCCCCGCCCGCGTCCAGCACCGCGAACGCGGCGGCGATCAGCGAGCCGTTCGCGCCCAGACCGGTCACGATGGCCGCCGTGGTCAGCAGCGAGTAGTTGCGGCCCGCCCAGGCGGGTCCGCGGGGGCGGGTAGGGCGGTCGCCGGCGGTGGAGGTCACCGGGTGACTATCACCGCTCGCCACCCGGCTTGCCAAGCGGATTGCCGCCCCCGCGGGCGGCCCCGGTCCGGCCGGCCGCTCAGCCCCCCGTCGGATCGCCGTGCAGCCGCACGGTGCTGAGAATCTTCATGATCGTCGCGGTGTCGACCTCGCCCTTCACGCCCTTGGCGCCGTAGAAGTCGAACGAGACGATGTCGTCCGCCGAGTTCTTGAAGGCGAACGACAGCGCCTTGCCGTCGCTCGCGCACTTGCCCTTCTGGGGGGTGCCGCTGGAACGGGCCCACGCGTAGGCGCCCTCGACACCCGACGCGGTCTTGTACGGCGTGGCCTTCTTGTCGAAGGTGATGCTCTTCTTGTCCGGCTGGGTGTACCCGCCGTAGACGTACCAGGGCACCCGGGTGACCGCGGCCTGCTCGGCGCTCTTGGCGCCGCTCTCGCCGCGGGTGCCGGCGACCGCCAGCGCGGAGTCCTCGGTCTTGCCGTCCTTGTCGCTGTCGTCCGTGCACCACTTCGACTTGTACGAGGCCGGCGCGGACACGGAGGTGATCAGCTTGTCGTTGTCGGCGTGGTCCTCCATGAAGAACGAGACGTCCGTGGACTGGAGTTCCCAGTCCGCCGGGACGTCGAAGGCCGTGCCGAACTTGGGGTTGACGACGACCTTCCACCCCGCGACGGTGGCCTTCTCGCCCGCGCCGCCGCGCGGGTCGTCCTCCGGCGCGGACGAGGACTGCGAGGGGCGGGGCGCCGGCGACTGGCTGGTCTTCCGCTTGTCCTTGCCGTCGCCGGCCTCGTCGTCCTTCGAGCCCCCGAGGACCAGGAATCCGGTCACGCCGGCGGCGACGACGACGGCGGTCGCCGCGATGATCGCGATCAGCTTGGTGCGGCCGCCACCGCCGCCGCCCTGCGGGGGCTGCGGCTGGGGTGTGCCGGCGGGCGCCGGCTGTCCCCACTGCGGCTGCTGCCCGTACGGGTTCGCCTGCGGGTACTGCTGGTAGCCGGGCTGCTGGTACGGATTCGGCTGCTGGTAACCCGGCTGCTGGTACGGGTTGTTCTGCGGGTTCTGCGCGCCCCCGGGCGGCTGCTCTCCTGGCCACATGGGCAGCAACCCTAGTGGGCCCACGGAAACGATTCGGTCACCGGCCCTTGTCAGGGGCGTACCGAAACCGCGCCGCTATTTCTCCCCGTAGAGCCGGACGGTCGCCATGATCTTCCGCACGGTCGTGTCCGGGACCTCCTCCGAGACGCCGGCCGCGCCGACGAAGGACCAGGCCAGGAACGCGCCGTCTGCGTCCTTGAAGGCGAACGTGGTCGCCTTGCCGTCGTAGGCGCACTTGCCGTGCTTCGGCACCCCGGACGAGCGCGAGGTGGCGACGCTGCCCGTGACGCCGGACGCGGTGGTGAACGACGTGACCGGGCCGGTCTTCACCGACTCGCGGTCGGGCTGGGTGTACCAGCCGTAGACCCAGTTCGCGGCCTCCTCGCGGGCCTTCGTCGCGGTGTCCGTGGCGTTCTTGTCGCCGCGCGTGCCGACGTTGGCCAGCGGGTCGTAGTCGGTCCGGCCGTCCTTGTCGTCGTCCGAGCCGCACCACTTCTCCTTGAGCACGGCGGGGGCCTTCATGCCGGCCAGCACCTTCTCGTCCGGGTCGGAGTCGTCGGTGACGTAGGTGACCCAGGTCTTGGCCCGCACCTGCCACTGCGGGGGAACGTCGAAGGCTATGCCCGTGTCCGGGTTCACCACGACCTTCCAGCCGGCGACGGTCGGCTTCTGGGCGCTGCCGGCCGAGCGCGGGTCGTTCTCACCCGAAGGTGAGGCGGAGGCGGAGGCGGTGGGGGAGGCGGAGGACGCGGCCGGGCCGGGTCGGGCCTCGTCGTCCTTGGAGCCCCCGAGGACCAGGAATCCGGTCACGCCGGCGGCGACGACGACGGCGGTGGCCGCGATGACCGCGATCAGCTTGGTGCGGCCGCCACCGCCGCCGCCCTGCGGGGGCTGCGGCTGGGGTGCGCCGGCGGGCGCCGGCTGCCCCCACTGCGGCTGCTGCCCGTACGGGTTCGCCTGCGGGTACTGCTGGTATCCCGGCTGGTGGTACGGGTTGTGCTGCTGGCCGCCTCCCGGCGGCTGTTCCCCTGGCCACATGGGCGGCCACGATACAGCGGTGATCACCACCGCACTGGTCAGCCCTGCTACTCGTGAGTAACATGCCCGCATGAGCGCAGACCAGATGACGATCGGCGAGATGCTCGCCGCCACCGTGCCGATGGCCCGGACGCTGCACCTGGAGTTCCAGGAGACCTCTCCGGAGCGGGCCGTGGTGTCGCTGCCGGACCAGGGGGACTTCCACAACCACGTGGGCGGGCCGCACGCCGGCGCGATGTTCACGCTCGGCGAGTCGGCCAGCGGCGCGATCGTGCTGGCCGCGTTCGGCGACCAGCTCTCGCGCGCGGTGCCGCTCGCCGTCCGGGCCGAGATCGCCTACAAGAAGCTGGCGATGGGCGCCGTCACGGCGACCGCGACCCTGGGCCGCCCGGCCGCCGAGGTCGTGGCCGAACTGGACGCGGGCAAGCGGCCCGAGTTCCCGGTGACGATCGAGATCCGGCGCGCGGACGGCGCCGTGACCGGCGAGATGCAGGTGGTGTGGACCCTGCGCCCCAACCAGCAGGACTGACCGGGGAGTCGGACAGGGCCCCGGCCGCCGGCCGCGGCCCGTCCCCACCGTGTCGGCCGCGGCCGGTTCCCGCAGGGGGAGGCGGGGGTCGCTGGGGGGTGGGGGACGATCATGCGGGCATGCGGCGGCACGCGGATGAGAGCGGAACCGGGAAGACGTCGGAACCGACTGTGGGTGGCTGTCCCAAGTGCACGGGAAGCCGGAGACTCCCGTGCGTCATCGGGCCTTTGACGTGAAGAAGTTGACCGTTGTGCGATCCCGGATTGCGTGAAACGCCTGTGGATACCAGCGGTAACTATTGTTCATTTCCCCGATGTCGCCGCCCGGTCATTCGAACTCCTTGTTTCCCGCGACGCGGTTGTGCGAAGGTGAGCCCTCCCGTGAGAGGGAAAAGGCCGGAGCCGCAGGTACGGCCGGACCCTCCCGGCGTGCACCGCTCAGGTGCCGCTTTCCGACAGGACGCGATCCGCATGCCGCCGTCCTGCGGCTGGAAAGGAACGCCCTCCGTGCAGTCCCCCCACCCCCCGCACCCACCGCTCCCCGCCCGCTCCGGGCCGCCGCCGGGGGAGTCCGACCACACCCTCGCCGCCCGGCTGGGCGGTCCCGAGGCCGGCCGCCACGACGCGGCCGCCCTGCTGCTGGCACGGCACTGGCGGGCCGTCCACGACTACGCCGTCGTCTGCCTGGCCGCCGCCGGCCCGTCGGCGCGGCTGGTGACCTCCGCCGCCTTCCAGCAGGTCCTCGGCCGGCCCGTGAGCGGAGCGGCCGGCGGCGCCCTGCGCCCGCGGCTGCTGGCGGCCGTCCGGGAGACCGTCCGCACCTGGGCCGCCGACGAGGCGGCGTGCGTGGTCCTGCCGGAGCTGCGCAAGCCCGCCGGCGGCCGCGGTCTGCGCGCGGCGGCGCCCCGCACGCCGGAAAGGCGACGGCTGGCCGAACGCGCTTTCCGGTCGCTTCCGGGCGCGTCCCAATGTCTTCTGTGGCATACCGAGGTCGAGGCGGAATCCATAAACATACCCGCTGGTCTGCTGGGTATGGACACGGCCGCCGCGGTGATCGCGCTGGGGCGGGCCCGGGCGGAATTCCGGGCGGCCTGCGTACGCGCCCACCGGGAACTCGCGACCTCCGCGGAATGCCTTTTCTGCAACCGCCTGCTCGACGGTCCCATTCGCCGGACCGGGGCCCGGCTGCCGGAAGTGCGCCGGCATCTGACGGCCTGCTCCCACTGCCGGCACGCCGCCGAGCAGCTCAGCCGGTTCGAGGACGGACTCGACGTCCTGATCGCCGAGACCGTGCTCGGCTGGGGTGCCCGGCGCTACCTCGACTCCCGGCCCGGCCGGGCCGCCCGCGGGGAGGTCCCGGCCCACGGGCGGCTTCCGGCGGCCCCGGCCGGCCGGCCCGGCGGCGCACCGCCGGGCGGACGCCGTACGGCACTCGCGGTCGGCGTCGGCCTGGCCTCGCTGGGGCTGCTCGCCAGCGTCCTCACGGCCATGGACCGGCCCGGCGACGACGGCGTCCCGCACCCCTCGGTCACCCTGGGCGTCCCCGCCGGCCACCGGTAGGGCCCACCCCCGCCCACTCCGCCGGCGCACGGCGCCCCGGCCCTGCCCGGTGGGTCGGTCCGTGTCGCCCGAGTCGGTTTGGCCTTGCCCGGTGAGTCGGTCCGAGTCGCCCGAGTCGGTTCGGCGGCCCTGCCCAGGAGTCGTTCCGTGTCGTCCACGTCGGATCGGCCCCGCCCGGTGGGTCGGTCCGTGTCGCCCGCGCCGGACGACACGGCCGCCCCACCGGCTGCTGCGAGCCGGGTTCACAGTGCCTTCGCGCGGATCAGCGCCGACAGGGTCAGGGCGCCCGGCAGCAGCGGCAGCCAGTCGGTCAGCACGCGGTAGCCGATCACGGTCGCGGCGGCCGCCGCCGGAACGGCGCCGAACGACACCAGCGTCCACACCAGGGCCGCGTCCACCGCGAGGCCTCCCGGCGCCGGTACGGCCCCTGCGGCGGTGCCCGCCGCCAGATGGGCGAGCGCCACCTGCTCCCAGGGCAGACCCAGCCCCAATGAGGCGCCGACGCAGATCAGCGTGCCCGCCTGGGCCAGCGGCATCGCCGCCGCCCCGCCCCACAGGGCGGCCACCCGGCAGGGCCGTCCGTGCACCGCCCGGGCGTCGCGGAGCGCGGCGCGCACCAGGCCCGTCACCGGGCGCCGCACCGGACGCACGACCGTCAGCAGCACCCCGGCCACGGCGAGCGCGCCGCCCGCGGCCGCGGCGGCCGGCACCGGCACCGGACCGTCCGGCACCAGCCCGCCGAGCCGGCGGTGGGCCGGGCAGGCCGCCAGGAACACCAGCAGCACCAGCGTCCGCGCCGCGGACCGCGCCAGCGAGTACAGGCCGATCGACGCGGTCGCCCGGTCCAGGGGCACGCCCCTGGTGCGCAGGAAGCGCAGCGTGACCGCGTGCGCGCCGAGACCGCCGGGCAGCACGTGGTTCGCCGCGCCGGCCGCGAACTGCGAGGCCAGCAGGAGCCCCGCCGGCAGCCGGTCCGGCAGCGCGCCCTGCCGCACGCAAGCGGCCGCCACCCAGGTGAGGCAGGTGAGCGCGGCCCCGGCCAGCAGCCATCCGGGGTCGGCCGAGGCCAGCCGGGCGGCCCCCTGAGCCGCCACCGGCCGGTTGGCCAGCGCCCAGCACCCGGCGAGCAGCACCGGCGCCAGGCACAGCACGAGCCGCGCGGGCAGGGCGGCCAGGAGGAAGGCCCGGCGCGCGGGAGCGCGCGGCCCGGGACAGGAGGGCGGGGAGAGCGGCGGGAGCGGGGACGGTGAGGACACGGGACGACGTCCTTCCGCATCGGGCCCGGCGGAGGAGCGGCGGGGTCAGGGGAGGCGGACCGGCGGAACCTCGGGGAGCCTTTCCCTCCCGCGTGACACCCCGATGGCCGGAAGGCGACGGGGTGAGGGCGCGGCGGTGCCCGTGCTGCCCGTGCGCGCGGGCCGCGTTCACCGCCGACCAGGTAGCCTTCCCCTGGGGCACGCTGCGCAAGCCACGCTCCGCAGCACGGACAGCGACAGCGACTGGGGAGGAACCGGCGGTGCACGTCCAGGAATGGCTCGACACGGTGCCCGCGGCCGCCGTCTACGCCGTGGTGGCCCTGGTGATCGGTCTGGAGAGCCTGGGCATCCCGCTGCCGGGCGAGATCGTCCTGGTCTCGGCGGCCCTGATGTCCTCCCAGCACACGGGCATCAACCCGGTCGTGCTCGGTGTGTGCGCGACCGCCGGCGCCGTCATCGGCGACTCCATCGGCTACGCCATCGGCCGCAAGGGCGGGCGCCCGCTGCTGGCCTGGCTGGGCGCCAAGTTCCCGAGGCACTTCGGCGAGGGCCATGTCGCCACCGCCGAGCGGTCCTTCGAGAAGTGGGGCATGTGGGCCGTGTTCTTCGGCCGCTTCGTCGCCCTGCTGCGCATCTTCGCCGGGCCCCTCGCGGGCGTGCTCCACATGCCGTACTGGAAGTTCCTCATCGCCAACGTCCTCGGCGGCATCTGCTGGGCCGGCGGCACCACGGCCGTCATCTACTACGTGGGCGTCGTCGCCGAGGACTGGCTGAAGCGTTTCTCCTACGTGGGTCTCGCGGCGGCGGTCCTGATCGGGCTGGCGTCGATGCTGGTCATCAAGCGCCGCGCCAAGAAGGCCCAGGCGCAGCGGCGGGACCCGGAGCCGGAGCCGGTGCCCGCCGGGGACTGAGCCGCCCCGGCGGCGGCCCTAGTCGTGCACCTCGCGATGGGTCTTCGCGAGCTCCGCGTACAGCGTGCCGTTGAGGGTGACGCCCTGCCGTTCCTCCTCGGACAGCTCCCGCCTCACCTTGGCGGGCACCCCCGCCACCAGCGACCCCGGCGGTACGACCATCCCCTGCGGGACCAGGGCCTGCGCGGCGACCAGCGAGCCCGCCCCGATCACCGCCCCGTTCAGTACGGTCGCCCCCATCCCGATCAGGCAGTCGTCCTCCACGGTCGCCCCGTGCACCACCGCGTTGTGCCCGATGGAGACGCGCTCCCCGACGGTCACCGGGAACCCCGGGTCGGCGTGCAGCGTGACGTTGTCCTGCACGTTCGCGTCGGCGCCCACGGTGATCCGCTCGACGTCCCCGCGCACCACCGCGCCGTACCAGACGCTGGCCCCCGCGCGCAGCGTGACGTCTCCGATCACCGAGGCGGTGGGCGCCACGAACGCCTCCGCGTCCACCCGCGGTTCCTTCCCTGAGATGCCCACGATCAGCGCCTTGTGCGTCATCACCGTCTCCTCGTGTCCGTCCGTACCGTGCACGGTACGTGAGCACTGGGGCAAAGATCACAGCGGCCCGGGCGCTCGGCCGGGGAGCCCGCTGAGTAACGTGAGCCCGTGCCGAAGCGCAAGAACACGTTCTCATCCCGGCGGCGGGGCCTCGCCCAGCGCGCCGTCCACGCGGCCTGGGCGTGGGCGCAGCGCGCGGGGTCCGTCAGCGCCGAGCACCCGGGCAGGTTCCGCTTCGGCTCGCTGGGACCGGCCACCAGGCTGGCCTTCCCGCTCGGCACCGTCTTCGGCGAGCCCTGGATCCACATCGGCTCGCACTGCATCATCGCCGAGCAGGTCACGCTGACCGCGGGCCTGATGCCGGACCTCGACCTCGGTCCGGACCCGATCCTGCGCATCGGCGACGGGGTGGTCCTCGGCCGGGGCAGCCACGTCATCGCCGACACGACGGTCACCATCGGCAGCGACTGCTACTTCGGGCCCTACGTCTACGTCACCTCGACCAACCACTCCTACGACGACCCGCACGAGCCCATCGGCAGGCAGTGGCCGCGCATGGAGCCGGTGGAGATCGGCCCCGGCTGCTGGATCGGCACCGGGGCGGTGATCCTGCCCGGTGCCCGGATCGGCCGGAACGTGGTGGTGGCGGCCGGTGCGGTGGTCCGCGGCACGGTCCCCGACCACGCCGTGGTGGCGGGGGCGCCCGCCCGGGTCGTCCGGCGCTGGACGCCCGACGACGGCTGGCAGCCGCCGCTGCGCACCCCGGCGCCGGTGCCGCCCCCGGAGGGGATCACCCCGCAGCAGCTCCGCGCGCTCGCCGACCTGGACGAGGAGGGCGTCGAGCAGCTCGCGCGGCTGGAGGCCGACGGCTGACACGAACGGTCGCCGGGGGATACTGCGCAGTACAGTTTGCTGAACCCCGGACATTGGACGGATCGTGTCGGACCTCGAACTCCTGGCCCAGTCCCTGGCTCGCAACGTGCGGCACTGGCGTGCCGTGCGCGGCTTCACACTGGACGTCCTCGCCGCCCGGGCCGGGGTCAGCCGCGGCATGGTCATCCAGATCGAGCAGGCCCGCACCAACCCCAGCATCGGCACCGTCGTCAAGATCGGCGACGCGCTCGGCGTCAGCGTCACCACGCTCCTCGACTACGAGCGGGGCCCGAAGGTCCGCGTCGTCCCCGCCGAGCGCGCGGTACGGCTGTGGCACACCGAGGCCGGCAGCTACAACCGGCTGCTCGCCGGGACCGAGGCGCCCGGGCCGCTGGAGATCTGGGACTGGCGGCTGATGCCGGGCGAGAGCAGCCCCTCCGAACCGCACCCCGCCGGCACGGTGGAACTGGTCCACGTCACCGCGGGCGAGCTGACGCTCACCGTGGACGGCGAGGAGTACCGCGTCCCGGCCGGCGCGAGCGCCTCCTTCGAGGCCAACGTGCCGCACCTGTACGGCAACCGGGGCGAGGCGCCGATGGAGATGATGATGGCCGTCTCCGTCCCGCCCGTGCACTGAGACGCGGGTACGCCCGCCGGGGGCGGCTTGTTAGCGTGCGGCCATGCGCGCACCCATCGGAGACTTCGAGACCGCCGTTCCCGCCCCCGACTGCCTGGACGAGCTGACCGCGCCCGTCGCCGACGCCGTACGGAACTGGCGGGGCGCCGTCCCCGCCGACCGGATCGTCTACGTCGACACCGACCCGCGCTGGGCCGACACGGCGGTCTTCGTCGAGCACTACGGGCGCGACCTGCTGGAGCGCTCCGCCAACTGCGTGGTGGTCGCGGCCAAGCGGGGCGGCGAGACCACCCTCGCCGCGTGCCTGGTGCTCTCCACCACCCGGGTCGACGTCAACGGCGTGGTGCGCCGCCGGCTCGGCGCCCGCAAGGCCTCGTTCGCCTCGATGGACACCGCGACGGGGGAGACCGGCATGGAGTACGGCGGCATCACCCCCGTCGGACTGCCCGCGGGCTGGCCCGTCCTGATCGACGCCGCCGTGGCCGACCTGCCGTACGTCCTGGTCGGCAGCGGGCGGCGCCGGGGCAAGCTGCTGGTGCCGGGCAAGGCGCTCGCGGAGCTGCCGGGCGCGGTGGTGCTCGAAGGACTCGGCACCGCCTGACACCGGGGCGCGCGGCACCGCCTGACACCGGGGCGCGCGACACCGCCCGGCGCCGGGCGCACGCGACGGATCAGCGCAGGCGGGGGATCTCGATCGCCGGGCAGCGGTCCATCACCATGTCGAGCCCCGCCGCCCGGACCCGCTCCCCGGCGTCCTCGTCGACGACGCCGAGCTGGAACCACACCGCCTTCGCCCCCTTCTTCACCGCCTCGTCGGCGACCGTACCGGCCAGCTCGCTGTTGACGAAGACGTCCACGACGTCGACCTCGAAGGGGATCTCGGCGAGGGATGCGTAGCCCGGCTCGCCGTGCACCGTCTCCGCCTTCGGGTGCACCGGCACGATCCGCTTGCCGAACCGCTGCAGGACCTGCGCCACCCCGTACGCGGCCCGCCGCTCGTTCGCGGACAGGCCGACCACGGCCCAGGTGTCTCCCAGCTCGGTCAGGATCCTGCGGATGGTCGCTTCGTCGCCGTACAAGGCCGCCTCCTCGGGCCGCGGGGTAACCGTCGTCCGGGGAACAGCGTTCACCGGGTGCTGATTCCCCCGGTTCCCCGCCACGGTGTCCGGAATCGGCGCGAGGTGCCTGCACAAGGCCGCCGCCGCGCCTACGCTCGGGCCGTGCTGCGCATCCTCGACGCCCGAACCGGTGAGTCCGTCTCCGCCGCGCCCGCCCGCCGCGGCCTGACCCGGATCGAGGCCTACGCCTCCGGCCTGGACCCGACGGCCCTCAGGGTCCTGCTCACCGCCGACGTCCTCGTCCGCGCCCTGGAACTCGGCGGCACCCCGGTGTGGACCATCCTCACCGCGCCCCACCGGCTCGCCGAACTCCGCGCGGCCGCCGCCACCCTGTCCGTCCGCCCCTTCGAGGACGGCCGCGACCTCGCCTCGGGGCTGGGGGAGGCGCAGGTCCTGCACGTGACGGGGGAGCGGGACACCGCGCCGGACGGCGGAGCGGTGGTGGGCGTCGCCCCGGTGACCTGGACGGGGGAGCCGCCGGAGCCGGACGCGGCGACGCCGCCCGGGGCCCCCGTCCAGGACGCCGCGCTGGGCGCGCTCCTCGCCGCCGACGCCGGCGCCCTGCGCTTGGCGCTGCTGGCCGTCCCGCGGGGCGTCCCCGTGTCGCTGGACGCCGCACGGCTGGGCGAGGCCGCGCGGACGCTGGGCCGGTGGCGGCGGGCGGTGGCCGGGTGGGCGCGCCGGCCCTCGCGGCCGGTGCCGGAGGAGGTGCGGCTGCGGTTGCGCGACGCCTGGGAGGACGACCTCGACGTGCCCCGTGCGCTGGACGTGCTCAGGGACGTGGAGCGCGCCCCGGACATCCCGGACGGCGCCCGCTTCGAGACGTACGCGTACGCCGACCGCCTGCTCGCCCTCGAGCTCGCGCGGGACATCGGGAGCCTCGGGTGATCGAGCGGGCGGGCGCGGGCCCGCTGCGCCGGCTGGTCGTGCTGCGGCACGCCAAGTCCGCCTGGCCGGAAGGGGTCGAGGACCACCGGCGCCCGCTGGCGCCGCGCGGGCTGCGGGACGCCCCCGCCGCCGGCCGCGCGCTCGCCGAGATCGACTGCCTGCCCGACCTCGCCCTGTGCTCCACCGCCGTACGCGCCCGCCGCACCTGGGAGCTGGCCTCCGCGCAGTGGGGCACCCCGCCCCCGGTCCGCCTCGACCCGAGGCTGTACGGGGCCGGCGTACCGGACCTGCTCCAGGTGGTGCGCGAGACGCCGGGCGAGGTGGAGACCCTGCTGCTGGTCGGGCACAACCCGGGGCTGGAGGACCTGGTCCTCGAACTGGCCGGGGACGGTCTCGACGACACCCTCGAACGCGTGCGCGCGAAGTTCCCCACCGCCGCGCTCGCCGTGCTGGCCTGGCGCGGCACCGGCTGGCCGGCCCTCGCCCCCGGCGCGGCCCTGCTGACGTCGTTCACCGTGCCGCGCGGGAAGAAGCCGAAGCGGTAGCCGGAGCCGGGCGCCCGCACCGCGAGCGGGCGCCCGGCGCCGCTCGCATAGGCTGACGGAATGCAGGACGAGTACCGCACAGTGGCCCGCGCGGGCGTGCACGAGACCGAGATCAACCGCTCCCGCTTCCTGTGCGCCCTCGCCCCGGCCGCCACCGAGCGGGAGGCCCAGGAGTTCGTCGCGGCCGTCCGCAAGGAGCACGCCGACGCCACGCACAACTGCTGGGCGTACGTCATCGGCGCCGACGCGGCCGTGCAGAAGGCCAGCGACGACGGCGAACCGGGCGGCACGGCCGGCGTCCCCATGCTGCAGATGCTGCTGCGCCGCGACATGCGGTACGTGGTGGCCGTCGTCACGCGCTACTACGGCGGTGTGAAGCTCGGCGCCGGCGGCCTCATCCGGGCCTACGGCGGCTCCGTAGGCGAGGCCCTGGACACGATCGGCACCATCACCCGGCGCCGGTTCCGGCTGGCCACGGTGACCGTCGACCACCAGCGCGCGGGCAAGGTGCAGAACGACCTGCGCGCCACCGGCCGCGAGGTCCGGGACGTCCGCTACGGCGAGGCCGTCACCATCGAGATCGGCCTGCCGGACGCCGACGTCGACGCGTTCCGCGCCTGGCTGGCCGACGCGACGGCGGGCACGGCCGACCTGGAACTGGGCGGAGAGGCCTACGGGGACGCGTGACGTTCACCGCCCCCATAACGGAAGTTCATCGCCAATCGGACATAACGCACCGGTGCGGGGCGGGTCATGACGGGCTGGTACGGGAGTAACCCCCCGTGGTGTCGGACCCGGCCGTTAGGGTCGGGGATCATGCGACTCCTGCACACGTCCGACTGGCACCTGGGCCGGGCCTTCCACCGGGTGAACATGCTCGGGGCCCAGGCCGGGTTCATCGGTCACCTCGTCGCCACCGTGCGTGAACGGGAGGTGGACGCGGTGGTCGTGTCCGGCGACGTGTACGACCGCGCGGTGCCCCCGCTCGCCGCGGTCGAGCTCTTCGACGAGGCCCTGCACCGCCTCGCGGAGCTGGGGGTGCCCACGGTGATGATCTCCGGCAACCACGACTCGGCCCGCCGCCTCGGCGTCGGCGCCGGTCTCATCGACCGCGCGGGCATCCACCTGCGCACCGAGCCGTCCGCCGTCGGCACCCCGGTGGTGCTGCGCGACGCCCACGGGGACGTCGCCTTCTACGGCCTGCCGTACCTCGAACCCGCCCTGGTCAAGGAGGAGTTCGCGGTGGAGAAGGCGGGTCACGAGACCGTGCTGGCCGCCGCCATGGAGCGGGTCCGCGCCGACCTCGCCGGCCGCGCGCCGGGCACCCGCTCCGTCGTCCTCGCCCACGCCTTCGTCACCGGCGGCCGGGCCAGCGACAGCGAACGGGACATCACCGTCGGCGGGGTGGCCGCCGTGCCGGCCGGGGTCTTCGACGGCGTCGACTACGTGGCCCTCGGGCATCTGCACGGCTGCCAGACCCTCACCGAGCGGGTGCGCTACTCCGGCTCCCCGCTCGCCTACTCCTTCTCCGAGGCCGACCACCGCAAGAGCATGTGGCTCGTCGACCTGGCCGCCGACGGCTCCGTCGCCGCCGAGCGCCTCGACTGCCCGGTCCCGCGCCCGCTGGCCCGGATCCGGGGCGCCCTGGAGGAACTGCTCGCCGACCCCGGGCTCGCCCGCCACGAGGGCGCCTTCGTCGAGGCCACCCTCACCGATCCGGTCCGCCCGGCCGACCCCATGGCCCGGCTCACGGAGCGCTTCCCGCACACCCTCAGCCTGGTCTTCGCCCCCGACCGGGCCGCCGACGACCCCAAGGTGTCGTACGCCCGGCGCCTCGCCGGCCGCGGCGACCAGGAGATCGCCGAGGACTTCGTCGCCCATGTGCGCGGCGCCGGGCCCGACGAGCCGGAGGCGGCCGTGCTCCGCGAGGCGTTCGACGCGGTGCGCGCCCACGACGCGGTGCGGGAGGTGGCGAGGTGAGGCTGCACCGGCTGGACATCACCGCCTTCGGGCCCTTCGGCGGCTCCCAGCGAGTCGACTTCGACGCGCTGTCCACCGCCGGGCTCTTCCTGCTGCACGGCCCCACCGGCGCGGGCAAGACCTCCGTCCTCGACGCCGTCTGCTACGCCCTCTACGGCACCGTGCCCGGCGCCCGGCAGACCGGCCAGGGCATGAACCTGCGCAGCGACCACGCCGAACCGGGCACGCGCACCGAGGTCCGCCTCGAACTCACCGTCGCCGGACGGCGGCTTGAGGTCACCCGGCAGCCGCCGTGGGAGCGCCGCAAACTGCGCGGCAAGGGCACGACCGTCGACAAGGCGCAGACCTGGCTGCGCGAGTACGACGCCCCGGCCGGCGCCTGGAAGGACCTCAGCCGCTCCCACCAGGAGATCGGCGAGGAGATCATCCAGCTCCTCGGCATGAGCCGCGAGCAGTTCTGCCAGGTGGTCCTGCTGCCCCAGGGCGACTTCGCCCGCTTCCTGCGCGCCGACGCCGAGGCCCGGGGCCGGCTGCTGGGGCGCCTCTTCGACACCCAGCGCTTCGCCGACGTGGAGAAACGGCTGGCCGAGCGCCGGCGCACGAGCGAGGCCCGGGTGCGCGAGGGCGACGCCGCGCTGCTCGCGGACGCCCACCGCATGCAGCAGGAGGCGGGCGACGCGATGGAGCTGCCCGAGCTGAGCCCCGGGGAGCCGGGCCTCGCCGAGGCCGTGCTCCGCGCCGCGGCCGTGGCCCGGGCCGCCGCGCGCGAGCGCCTCACCATCGCCCGGTGCGGCCTCACCGCAGCCGAGACCGACCACGAGGCGGCCCGGCACACCCTGGACGAGGCACGCGAACTCGCCCGGCTGCAGAGCCGGTTCGCCGAGGCCCGGCAGCGTGCCGGACGGCTGGAGGAGGAAGCGGGCGCGTACCGGGAGGCGCAGGAGCGGATGGCGCGTGCGCGCAAGGCCGAGACGGTGGCGCCCGCGCTGGAACTGCGCGACGCGGCCGAGCGCGAGCACCGTGGCGCGGCCGCGGCCGAGGCGCGCGCCCGCGTCGGCCTGCCCGGCAGCCACGCGGGCGACGGCCCGGCGGGTCTCGCGGCCGCCGCGCGCCGGGCCGCCGAGGAACTGGGCGGCCTGGAGTCGG
This sequence comes from Streptomyces sp. 1-11, assembly GCF_007176755.1. Lineage (GTDB taxonomy): Bacteria > Actinomycetota > Actinomycetes > Streptomycetales > Streptomycetaceae > Streptomyces. The sequence goes on along the minus strand of NZ_BJTV01000002.1, from coordinate 494,820 downwards.
CCCGGCGCGCCGAACGACGGCTCGCCGAGGCCGCCGAGGAGCGTGCCGGACTCGACCAGCAGGAGCGTGCCGACGAGGACGTACTGCGCGAGGCCGACGCCTGGCTCGCCGGATGGGACACCACCCGCGCCGGCCTGCGGGCCCGCGTCGAGTCCGCCCAGGAGGCGGCGACCCGCGCCGAACAGCTCGCCGTCCTGCGCGAACCCGCCCGGCGGCGCCTCGCCGCGGCCCGCACCCGGGACGAGCTCGCCTCCGACCTGGAACGGGCCCGGCAGCGGGCGCTGGCTTCCGGGCAGCAGGCCGTCGACGCCCGCGCCCACTGGCTCGACCTCAAGGAACAGCGCCTGAACGGCATCGCCGCCGAACTGGCCGCGCGGCTCACCGACGGCGAGCCCTGCGCCGTGTGCGGAGCCACCGAACATCCCGCGCCGGCCCGCAAGGTCGCCGGGCACGTCGACCGCGAGACCGAGGAGCGCGCCCTCACCGCCTCCCGGCGGGCCGAGGAGCAGCAGGCCGAGGACGAGCGGCGGCTCGGCGTCGTCCGCGAGGCGCTGGCCGCCGCCACCGCCGAGGCCGGCGACACACCCACCGACCGGCTCGCCGCCGAGGCCGACGACCTGGAGCGGCGGTGGACGGACGCCCGCCGGGACGCCTCGGCCCTGCACGCCGCCCACGAGGAGCTGCGCCGGGCCGAGCAGGAGCGCGAGCGGCGCCTAGACGAGCGCCAGCGGGCCGCCGTGCGCACCGCCGCCCGCGTCACCCGGCGCGAGACCCTGGAGCGCGAACAGAGCGCGCTGGAGCGGGAGCTGGCGACGGCGCGGGGGACCGCGGCCAGCGTCGCGGCGCGGGCCGCGGAACTGGAGCGGCTGGCGGCCCGGCTCACCGAGGCCGCCGACGCCGCCCGCGCGGCCGAGGACGCCGCCCAGCGGCTCAAGGACGCCGACGCCCGCCTCGCCGACGCCGCCTACCGCGCCGGCTTCGACACCCCGCGGGACGCGGCCGCCGCCCTCCTCGACGACGCGGCCCACCGCGAACTCCAGCACCGCCTGGACGACCGGCAGAACGAGGAGGCGGCGGTACGCGCCGTGCTGGCCGAGGCCGGCACCGCGGCCGCCGCACAGCGGCCCCCCGCCGATCCGGACGCCGCGCAGCGGACGGCGGTCGAGGCGGCACGGCGGCTGCGCGAGGCGGCCTCCGCACGGGACGCGGCGGCCCGCCGCTGCACCGAACTGGACCGTCTGTCCGCCCGCGCGGCCGAGGGCGTGCGCCGGCTCGCGCCCCTGCGCGAGGAGTACGACCGGGTGGCCCGGCTGGCCGCGCTCACCGCGGGCACCTCGGCCGACAACGAACGCCGGATGCGCCTGGAGTCGTACGTGCTCGCGGCCCGCCTCGAACAGGTCGCCGCCGCCGCGACCGTACGTCTGCGGCGCATGTCCTCCGGCCGTTACACCCTCGTCCACTCCGACGACCGCACCGGACGCGGCCGCAGCGGACTCGGCCTGCACGTCGTCGACGCGTGGACCGGCCGTGAGCGGGACACCGCCACCCTGTCGGGCGGTGAGACCTTCTTCGCCTCCCTCGCCCTGGCCCTGGGCCTCGCCGACGTCGTCACCGACGAGGCGGGCGGCGTCCGCCTGGACACCCTCTTCATCGACGAGGGCTTCGGCAGCCTGGACGACCAGACCCTCGACGAGGTCCTGGACGTCCTGGACGCGCTGCGCGAACGCGACCGCAGCGTCGGCATCGTCAGCCACGTCGCCGACCTGCGCCGCCGGATCCACGCCCAACTGGAGGTGGTCAAGGGCAGATCGGGCTCCTCGCTTCGGCAGCGCGGGGCCTGACCGCGACGCGGGCCCGGACCGGTCAGCGGCCGAGCGGCCGCCGCGGGAGCGGGGAGGAGTACACCACGCTGGTGGTCACCGAGCCCAGCGCGCCGATCCGGCCGGAGATCTCCTCCAGGTGCGGCATGGACCGCGCGGCGACCTTGATGACGAAGCAGTCGTCACCGGTGACGTGATGGGCCTCCAGGATCTCCGGCGTCGCCGCCACCAGATCGTGGAACGGCTTGTAGTTGCCGTGCGGATAGCGCAGCCGCACGAAGGCGAGGATCGGCAGCCCGAGGCGTTCCGGGTCGACGACCGCCGCGTAACCCTGGATGACACCGGCCTCCTCCAGCCGGCGCACCCGTTCGGTGACGGCGCTCGGGGACATCGAGACGGCCCGCGCCAGTTCGGCGTAGCTGGCCCGGCCCTCGCGCTGCAGGACGTCCAGGATCCGCCAGTCGGTGGCGTCCGGGGAATACACGGTCATGCGCGATGAATAGCAGGAAGATCCCCGGCGGATCAAGCGGAATGCCGGGGATCGGCACTTCGGCCAACGGGTGCGGGACCGTAGATTTCCGGTCATGGTCACCGACACCGAGAACCCCGTCCTGCGCGTCGCCCCCGCCGCCCCGGCCGAGGCGGCCGCCCACTTCCGGGCCTCCCTGGCCTTCCACGCCGACGTCTCGGACGTCGCCGCCGCGCTCGCGGCCGGCGGCGACCCCGGCTTCGTGGTGGTCGACTCCCGGTCCACCGAGTCCTGGGAGCAGGGGCACGTCCCGGGCGCCGTCCACCTGCCCACCGCGCTCATCCCCGCACAGGCCGAGCGGCTCCTCGACAAGGCCGTGCCCGTGGTGACGTACTGCTGGGGCCCAGGCTGCAACGGCGCCACCCGCGCCGCCCTCGCCCTCGCCGAACTCGGCTACCGGGTCAAGGAGATGCTCGGCGGGTTCGAGTACTGGGCGCGGGAGGGCTTCGGCTACGAGACCTGGCAGGGCGGCGCCCGGCGCGAGACCGACCCGCTGACCGCGCCGGCCGGGGCCGAATGCGGCTGCTGACCCCGGCGGGTGATCGGCGTGCGTGTAGGTTCTGCCCATGTCTCGATACGCGGATCAAGGCGCACTGCAGTGGGTGGAGTCGGGCGGAGGGCCCCTGATAGCCGTGCCGGAGACGGTGCTGCCGTTCTGGGCGGGCGCCGACAGCGAGGAGTTCGCCACCGACTACGACCGCGCCTGCGAGGTCGACGGGTACGCCGGCCTGCTCCCGGTCGGCGACAGCGCGGCCCTGGTCCTCGGCGACGAGCCCGCCGCCACCGCCTACCTGCCGGAACAGGGCGTCTTCGTGCGCTGGTCCGCCGCGGACTCCGAGGACGAACTGCTGGCCCACGTCCCCGCCGCGCTCGGCACGGCCGAGTGGGGGCCCGAGATCCGCTGGCAGGTGCCCGGCCCGGTGGTGCTGTTCGACGCGGCCCGGCCGGGCGGAAGGGTGGAGCGCGCCGGGCACCTGCGCGTCCCGCTCGCCCCGGGCCCGTACGCGGTCGCCGCCGCCTACGCCCAGCCGGGCCCGGAGACCTGGCTGGGCCTGGTCCGGGTCACCCGGCTCGGCTCCTGACCCGGGCGGCCGCCGGTCAGCTCAGCCCGTCGAAGGCGATCCGCAGGTGGCGCGGGCCGCGCAGCACCGCGTTCTGCCGGTAGGGCGGCGGATCCTCGACCAGGCGCGGGCCGTCCAGCCGCCGGGCCAGCTCGGACAGCGCGATCTGCGCCTCCAGCCGGGCCAGCGGAGCGCCGAAGCAGCTGTGGATGCCGCTGCCGAAGCCCAGGTGCTGGATGTCGCGGCGGTCCGGGTCGAACCGCTCAGGGTCCTTGAACCGCTCCGGGTCCCGGTTGCCCGCGGCCAGCATCAGCCAGATCCGCGAGCCCTTCGGGATGGTCACCCCGCGCACCTCGATGTCGGCGATGCACGTGCGCTGCGGCACGATCTGCACCGGCGGCTCGTACCGCAGCAGCTCCTCCACGACGCCGGGCGCGAGACCGGGGTCCTCCCGCAGCCGCCGCAGGACGTCCGGGTGGCGCAGCAGGGTGAGCATGCCGTTGGTGATGAGGTTGACCGTCGTCTCGTGACCGGCGATCAGCAGGAGCACCGCGGTGCTCATCACCTCCATCATGGTCATGGCGCCCTCCGGGCCGTGGCTGTCCGCGAGGTCGGAGAGCATGTCGTCCCGCGGGTCCCGGGTGCGCTGCTCGACCAGCCCGGCCAGGTACATGCCGAGCTGCATCCGCGCCTCCTGCGCCGCCTTCACGAACGCCTCGTCCGCGCTCTCGCGCGTCTCGGGGTCCAGGGTGGCGACGATCGGATCGACCCAGGAGCGGAAGCGCGGCTCGTCCTCACGGGGCACGCCCAGCAGCCGGCAGATGACGGTGACCGGGAACGGGTAGGCGAACTGGTCCACCAGGTCGACCTCGCGCGCCTCGCCGAAGGCGTCGATCAGCCCGCCGACGATCCCGTGCAGCTCGTCCCGCATGGAATCGACCCGGCGCGGCTTGTGGGGTGGCCCGAAGGCGCTGTTGGCGATGCGCCGCAGCCGGTCGTGCTCCGGCGGGTCGAGCCTGAGGAACGACGGCGGGAGCCCCGTGCTCTGCGCCTCGGCCGGCTCGTCGCCCGCGGCGGCCAGGTTGGCGGCGTCGGAGCTGACCCGCGGATCGTGCAGCAGGCCCTCGATGTCCCAGTACGAGCTGATGACGTAGGGGCCGTCGTCCTCCTCGTGCAGCACCGGAGTCCCGCGGAGCTCCTCGTACAGCGGATACGGGTCGGCGCGGTTGGCGAAGTCGGTGATCCGGCGGAACAGTGAGGCCTGCGTCATGACGGGTCCTTCGGGCGTCGGGGCACGGCGGCGTTCAGTGGTGGCCGGGGGTGAACACCAGCTGCTGGTCGGCCGGTGAGTAGCCGCTCAGGGTCACGGTGGGGCCGTGGGTCGGCAGGGACGGGTCGGGGAAGTCGGCGTCGAGCGGCTGCCGCCCCTCGGGGCGCCGGTCCATCGTCGGGTACTCCACCGGGAACGGCGCGCCCCGCTCGATCTGCCGCTGGTAGAACTCCAGCCAGCGGGTGTTGTCGAAGCTGACGGCGGCGACCACCCGGCCCTGGTGGCCGTAGACGCCGACGAACCGGCGCTCGGCGAGCGAGCCCTGCGTGATCATGATCTGGTCGCCCATGGGCGGTACGCCGACGGACTTGATGTTCACCCGGAACTGCGAGGACCAGAAGGCGGGCATCCACAGGTGCGGACGCCGGTCGGCGCCCCGGCAGATCATGTTGTGCGCGGCGGTCTCCGCCTGGGCGACGGCGTTGCCCCAGTGCTCCAGGGAGAGGAACTGGTAGCCGAACAGCGCGTGCGGCGAGCGCGCCACGTCACCCGCGACGAACACGTCGTCGGTGACGATGCCCCGGAAGTCGAAGGCCCGGCACCCGGCGTCGCAGGCGATGCCCCGCGGCCCGGCGCCGAGCCCCGACCCGGTCAGCCACTCGGTGTTGCGCAGCGAACCGAGCGAGACCACCACGACGTCCGTGTCGACCTTGCCCCCGTCGGAGAGGTGGACGGCGCGCACCCGGCCGGCCGGGTCGCCCTCCAGCGCGGTGACCGTGACACCGGTGCGCAGGTCCACCCCGTTCTCGGTCTGCAGCTCGGCGGCGACGGCGCCGACCACCCCGCCGAGCGCGCCCACCAGCGGCGCTCCGGCCCGCTCCGCCAGGGTGACGGCGAGGCTCATCTCCCGGCAGGCCGAGGCGACCTCGCAACCGGCGAACCCGGCGCCGATGATGAACACCCGGCGCGCCGACCTCAGCCGCTGCAGCAGCCGGGCCGCGTCGTCGCGGGTGCGCAGCAGGAAGACGCCGTCCAGGCGGGCCTCCTCCTCCCTGAACCAGGGCCGGGCCCGCACTCCGGTCGCGATCAGCAGCCGGTCGTACTCCACCTCGTCGCCGTCGGCCAGCCGCACCCGCTTCGCCGTCAGGTCGAGGCCGGTCGCCGCCACCCCGAGCCGCCACTCGGCGTCGGTCTCATGGCGGTGGGGCAGCTCGGTGCGGTGCGCGGACGCCTTGCCCAGCAGCACGGCCTTCGACAACGGCGGCCGGTCGTACGGCTCGTACGGCTCGTCACCGATCATCGTGAGCGACCCGGTGAACCCCTCGGCGCGCAGTGTCTCGGCGGCCCGCAGCCCGGCGAGCGAGGCGCCGACGATCACGATCCGGCCCTCGCGCCGGAGCCGGTCGACGTGGTCAGCGGCCATCGGACACCTCTCCGGCCGGTCCGGCCGCCGCGCCCGCGCCCGGGCCCTGCAGACCGTCGGCGGTGATCGCCCCCACCGGGCAGGCGGCGACGGCCCGGGCCAGCCGCTCGCGCTGTCCCTCGTCCGCCCTGGGGTTGTAGACCAGCGACTCCTCGCCGTGCATGGCGAAGACGTCGGGCGCGAGGAACGCGCACTGCGCGTACCCCTGACACTTGTTGAGATCGACGACGAGCCGCATCGACGCTCCGCCTTCCGGTGGCCAGGTCCGGTGCGCACCGCCCGCCCAGCGCGGGCGTCCCCGGACGGCGGTCATGTCCCGCTGGCCAGCATGGGAGCGGTACGGGCGCTTCGCGCGCCGGGCGGGACCGTCCGGGTGAGCGGCGCCGTGCGGCAGCGGCGCCGTGCGGCACGGCCCGCCGGCCAGATCCCGGCGAACGGGACCAGGCCCAGCGCCCACCGCACCGCGGTCCGCTGCCCGGCGGGGGCGGTCGCCTGCGTGGTGACCGCCTCGGCCCCTTCGGGAACGGCCGGCCTGATCGGCACGATCGCCGCCGCCGGCACCACCGCGAACACCACTCCGTACGGGGGACGGACCCGTCCCTCAGGGGTTGTCGGTGACCTGGAACCCGGCGCCGTACACGCCCGGATGCGCGGCGTCGCGTGCGCGCAGGTCGGCGAGGATGTTGGCGGAACTGGTGTACACGTACTGCGGGACCCCCAGGATGACGGCCTTGGTGATGCCGGCCCACGGTCCCGACGCCTGGAAGCCGTTCGCCTGCGACGGGTAGGCGCTGCCCGGCACGTGCCAGATCGCCGGACCGCCCGAGTCGCCGCCCTCGTGCGAGGCCCACGACTGGTAGACCCCCTGGGAGTTGCTGGTGACGCGCCCGTAGTGGACGCCCAGCTGACCGGAGACCACGAGTTCGTTGGTGTTGAGCAGGCCGGCGCCGAGCAGCCGTTCGTCGTCCCGCGGCGGGTTGAGCGCGTTGGGACTGGGCTGCCCGCCGGGTGCCTCGACCTCGCCCGTCTCCTTGAGGTAGGGCCCCTGCGACGAGAGGGTCACCGAGGGCGCCAACTCGATGATCATGTAGTCCTTGGTGGGGTGCCCCGTCGACGAGCCCTCACGGTCCTTGAAGTAGCGGACGTGGCCGAGGGGGCCGAAGCCGATGTCGTTGCGGTCGTAGACGGGAGCGACGTCCTCTGGGATGTCGCGGTCGGCGTACTGGTGGGTCGGGTCGCTCATGCAGTGCCCCGCCGAGACGGCGATCTTCCGGCCGTACCGGTCGCTGCCGACGGCGCCGAGGGTGCAGAAGTCGTTCGGGGTGTCGGGTGAGAACACGATCTGCATCGAGTTGAACACCCGCTTGCCGGACTCGGCGGGCGCTGCCTGCGCACCCGGCACCGAGACGGCCGCCAGGAGAACCCCCAGCACGCCGGCGAGTGTTCCCGCCCGTGTGTGTCCGCGCATCGTCGTTCCTTCCTCCGTGAGATGTGTCGCTCCGTCAGTGGTGTCCGTGCGTGTCCGCGCGGTGTCCGTGCGGTGTCCGTGTCCCGGCGGACGCCGGCGCGTTCGCGGGCGCGGAACCGTCAGCCGGCCCGGCGGAGCCGGTCGACGATGCCCTCGAGGTCACGTCGGAGCAGCGGTGCGCGCAGGACGTGACCGCCGGGCTCCTCGTGGGCCTCGTGCGCGATGCCCGCGGCGTCGAGAAGCCCGCGGAACTCGCGCTGTCCGGCCAGCACCTGGGCCTCGCTGACCTGGTTGAACCAGTCGACCGGCTGACCCCCGGTACCGGCGGCCAGGAAGATCCGCTTGCCGCTGTACCGCTCCACCCGCTCCACCGGGTTGTCGGCGCTGACCCTGGACTCGTTCCACAGCGGCGCCCCGTACACGGTGCCGCCCGCCAGGTCGCTGACCGCGGAGGAGACGTTGGCCCAGTGGGTGACCAGGCCGAAGTCACGGCGCAGGCTCGCCGGGCCGGAGTGCGAACTGACCGAGGCGAACAGCTCGCCGTGCCCGGCGGCGTACTTCAGCGCGCCGAAGCCTCCCATGGAGAAGCCGCAGACGGCACGGCCGTCGCACTCGGCGTGGGTGCGGAAGCCGGCGTCGATCCAGGGGAGCAACTGGGCGATGTGGAAGGTCTCCCAGTCGCGGCGCCCGGCGTTCGAGCTGACCGGGTCGCAGTACCAGCCCGCGTGCCCCCCGTCCGGCATCACCACGATGAGCGGCAGACCGGCCGTCAGCTCCCGGATGCCGACGGTGTCGAACCAGGTGAAGTCGGCCTTGCTGCCGCCCCCGTGGAAGAGGTACACGACCGGGTAGCTGCGGCCGGCGGTGTCGTAGTCGTCCGGGAGGAGGACGTGGACACCGGGGTCCCAGCCGATGGCGCCGGTCCGGAAACGGTAGCGGCGCAGACGGGGATCGCTCTCGTCGCGTTCGACGACGCGCAGGCCGAACCCGTCGCCCGGCGCGTCGGCCGCGGCCGCTCGGGACGCCGTGGCGACGGCACCCGTGCCGCCGAGGGCGACGGCCGCGGTGAGGCCTGCGGCCGTACGCAGGACCCGTCGCCGGGCCGGTCCGTTCGTCTTCATCATGTTCTCCGTGTTCTCCCGGCCGGCCGCCGCGGCCGTCGCGACGGACCGGCGGTGTGCACGGGTCAGGGCGTCAGTGGCGGCACGAGGCCAGGAGGATCAGCAGCACGATCGCCACCAGGACGACCGGGAGGCAGGCGCCGCCCTCCGGGTCCTTGCGGTTGACCTCCACCTGGCCGCCGGGCGGCGTTCCCGGATGACGTGCCGCGTAGTGCTCGATCTGCTGTCTCTCGCCCTGGGACTCGCTGCCCCAGTCGGACTTGTAGCCGCACTCGCCGCACCAGAAGCGGTATGCCACGGCGGCCTCCTCTCCCTGCTGGATTTCGCCGTCCACCGTGCGGTTTCGGCTGTTCACGCGACAGGCCACGGCACCGGCCATTGGTGGCCGGTCGCCAGGGGTAGGCTCCACCGGCCCCTTCGTGACCGTGACCCGGGAGTGCGGCAGTGGACGATCGGCTCGGACCCTTGCTGCGCCGGATGCGCACCCGCGCGGGGCTCACGCAGGAACGTCTCGCGGAGCTCTCCGGGGTGAGCGTGCGCACCATCCGCAGACTCGAGACCGGCCGGGCGGCCGATCACCGGCTCGGCACCGTCAGCCTGCTCGCGGACGCGCTCGGCGCCGACGCCGAGGACCGCCGGCGGCTCACCGCCCTCCTGCGCGGCGCGGAGACCGCCGAGGAGACGCCCCCGCCGCGGCGCCCCGAACCGTCGGCGATCCAGCGCACCCTGGCCACCGCGGCGGCCGAACTGGCCCGGGAGGTGAGGCACCGCTGGCGGCGCGAGGAGGAGCAGCGCAGGGTCCACGACCCCTTCCCGCTCCCGGTGCGCTGGCAGGACGCGCCCGCGGAGCTGACGGACCACTGGGAGAACGTCCAGCGGCTCGGGCCGGGGGCCGTGGCGTCCAGGGTGGACCTGTGCGGTGATCTGCACCGTGTCGCGGACGTGTACCGCAAGGTGCCGTCCCGGCGGCTGCTCGTCCTGGGCCGGGGCGGCTCGGGGAAGTCCGTGCTGACGATCCGGTTCCTCCTGGACGTCCTCGACGAGTGGGCCGTCCCGGACCCGGTCCCGGTGATCTTCAGCGTCGGCTCGTGGGACCCGGCCACCACGCCGCTACGGGACTGGCTGGTCGGGCGGCTGCTGCGGGACCACCCGCATCTGGCGCGCCGGGTCCCCAGCGGAGCCACGCTGGCCGCCGCCCTGGTGGACGCCGACCTCGTCCTGCCGGTGCTGGACGGCTTCGACGAGATCGCGGAAGGCCTGCGCGGCAAGGCACTCGACGTTCTCAACGGCACCTCGTGGCCGCTCGTCGTGACCAGCCGCCGCGCGGAGTACGCGGACGCGGTCGCCGCGGCGGGCGCACCCCTCGTCTGGGCCGCCGGGATCGAACTCACCGACCTGACCCTGGAGGACCTCGCCGGATACCTGCCGCGCACCGACCGGACCGCCGCCGGGCGGGGCGACCCGGCACGAGAGGGCTGGGAGGGCGTGCTGGCGAGGCTGCGCGCGGCGGGAACCCCGTCGGCCGAACCCCTGGCCCGGGTGCTGAGCACCCCGCTGATGGTGAGCCTCGCGCGAACCCTGTACGGGGGCACGGGACAGGCGGATCCGGCGGAACTCCTGGACGGCGCCCTGTTCCCCACCGAACGCGACCTGGAGGAACACCTGCTGGCCGGGTTCGTGCCCGCGGTCTACCGGGACCTGCCCGACGAGCCGTCCGCCGGCGGCGGCCGCGGGCACGAGGGCTGGGAGGCCGCCCGCGTCCAGCACTGGCTCGGCCACCTCGCCCACCATCTGTCGCTGCTCGACCGCGACCGGCAGGACCTCGCCTGGTGGCACGTCGGCGTCTCGCTGCGGCGCTCGACCCGCATCACGGTGCTCGCGCTCGCCTCCGGGCTGTGCGTCGGCCTCGTGGACTGGGTGGTCGACATGACGTGCACGTCCGTCGGAGCCGGGGAGGCCCTGATCCAGGGGCTGCTGCTCGGTCTGGCGGCGGCTGTGGCCTTCGGCTCGGTCCACAGCGCCATGGTCGCGCTCGGCGCCGGGGTGTTCGAGCCGTCGCGGGTGCGGCTGGGACTGAGACGGGTGCGCGGCGGCGTGGGACGCGGACCGGGACGTACGTCCACGATCCGGTTCGCGGGTGTGCTGGGCGGCACCGTGATGGGTGTCGGCTGGGCCTGCGCCGCCGGCGTCCAGCACGCCCTCTACGACGGCGTCTCGCTGACCGACGGCCCGGTGGTCCGGGCGACACTCACCAACATGCTCTGCTTCGGGGTGATCATCGGCGCGGCCGCCGGCGTCGTGTTCTGGTGCACCCTGTTCCTGGAGACACCCTTCGACGTGGCGGCCGCGGCCACACCGGTGCGGCTGCTGCACGCGAACCGGGCGACGGTGCTGCGGCAGTTCGCCGTGCAGGGGCCCGCCCTGGCGGTCCTCGTCGCGGGCAACGGTTTCCTGGTCGTCCGCACGCTGGGCGACGCGCTGGGGCCGCTGAAGTGGTCGCCGGCCGACGCCTGCCTGACCGGGGCGATCGGTGGTCTCGGGGGAGCGACGGCCTACCTGCTGTCCTTCACGGCCTGGGGTAACTGGCTGGTCGTCGCCCGGGGCTGGCTGCCGCTGACCGGGCGCCTGCCCTGGCGCACGGTCGCCTTCCTCGACGACGCCTACCGGCGTGGCGTCCTGCGGCAGACCGGCGCCGTCTACCAGTTCCGCCACATACGGCTGCAGCACCACCTCGCCCGCGCCTACCGCGAGCGGCAGCCGCGCTTCAGCCCGGTGCTCCTGACCGGCGGCACGGCGCACGGCCGCGCACCCGAGCCGGAGGACACGCGCGTACGTCCCTGATGGTGCGGGGGCGCGACCTGCCCGCCCGCCACCGGGGGCGGACGCACCTCCGCAGGGCCTCGGGACGTGGTGCCCCCGCCGGGTCTCCGGACGTGGTGCCCCCCGTGGGTCCGGTCCGGCGCGGACCGGACCCACGGCGGCGACGCCGGGCGGGAGCGGGGCGCGGGTCAGAGGCGGGAGAGTTCGTCCAGCAGGTCGTCCAGGCCCAGCGAGCCCTGCGAGAGGGCGGCCATGTGCCAGGCCTTCAGGTCGAAGGCGTCGCCGTGCCGGGCGCGGGCGTTCTCACGGCCCAGCAGCCAGGCACGCTCGCCGAGCTTGTAGCCGATCGCCTGGCCCGGGATCGTCAGGTACCGGGTCAGCTCGCTCTCCACGAAGTCCGCCGGACGGCTGCTGTGGGAGCCGAAGAACTCCTGCGCCAGCTCCGGCGTCCAGCGCTCACCGGGGTGGAACGGAGAGTCCGCCGGGATCTCGAGCTCCAGGTGCATGCCGATGTCGACGATCACCCGGGCCGCGCGCATCATCTGCGCGTCCAGGTAACCGAGCCGCTCCTCCGGGTCCGTCAGGTAGCCCAGTTCGTCCATCAGCCGCTCCGCGTACAGCGCCCAGCCCTCCGCGTTGGCGCTGACGCCGCCGACCGTGGCCTGGTAGCGGGAGAGGTCCTTCGCCACGTGCGCCCACTGCGCGAGCTGCAGATGGTGACCGGGCACGCCCTCGTGGTACCAGGTGGACACCAGGTCGTACACCGGGAACCGGGTCAGCCCCATGGTCGGCAGCCAGGTCCGGCCCGGACGCGAGAAGTCCTCCGACGGCGCGGTGTAGTACGGGGCGGCGGCACCGCCCGGCGGGGCGATGTGCGACTCCACCTTCCGTACCCGCTCGGCGAGTTCGAAGTGCGTGCCGTCCAGGTCCGCGATGGCCCGGTCCATCAGGCCCTGCAGCCAATCGCGGACCTCGTCGACGCCCTCGATGTGCCGGCCGTGCTCGTCCAGGTGCGCGAGCGCCACCCACGGCGTCGCGGCGCCCGGCAGGATCTTCTCCGCCTCCCGCTCCATCTCGGCGAGGATGCGGTGGAACTCCGCCCAGCCGTACGCGTACGCCTCGTCCAGGTCCAGGTCGGTGCCGTTGAAGTAGCGGGCCCAGCGGGCGTAGCGCTCCCGGCCCACCGTGTTCGGCGCGCCCTCGACGGCCGGCGCGTACACCTCCCGCATCCAGTCCCGCAGTCCGGCCAGCGCGGCCGTCGCGGTGCGGGCCGCCTCGTCCAGTTCCGCGCTCAGCGCGTCCGGACCGGCGGCGGCGAAGTCCTCGTACCAGCCGCGGCCCTTGCCGTCGGTGTCCGTCCACTCGCCGAGCTGGCCGATGTACGTGGCCGTCGGCCGGGGCGCCGCGTACAGCTTGCGCTCCAGGCCCAGTTCCAGGGACGCCCGGTAGCCCGCGACGGCGGCCGGCACCGCGCGCAGCCGCTCCGCGATCGCCGACCAGTCCTCCTCGGTCCCCGTCGGCATCACGGTGAACACGTCCCGCACCGAGTGGCCCGGGGTGCTCATGTTGCCGACCGCGCGCAGGTGTTCGCCGGCCTCGTGCACGGCCAGCTCCGCGGTCAGCCGCTCCCGCAGCAGCCGGCCGCAGCGACGCTCCGCGTCACTGTCCGCGCCGGGCTGCCGCTCGGCCTCGTCGAGCCGCGCCAGGGTCGTCCGCATCAGCTCCGCCAGGGCCTCCTGGCCGGCCGGGGAGTAGTCGGGCAGCCTGGTCGAACTCTCCTGCACACCGAGGTAGGTTCCGGTGACCGGGTCGAGGGCGATGAGGTCGTCCACGTACGCGTCGGCGACCTGACGGGGCAGCGGGATCTGGGTTTCGGACATGGCGCCCATCCTCATACGCGGACCGTGCCCGCGTCACCCGTGGATCGCGGATTCAGCCGGGGGCAGAAGCGGCCCGCAGTCCCACTGCTGGAAGATCAGCCGGGTCTCCACCCGGGCCACCTCCGGGCGCGCGGTGAACCCGTCCAGCACCAGCCGCTGCAGATCGGCCATGTCCGCCACGGCCACGTGCACCAGGTAGTCGTCGGGACCGGTCAGGTGGAACACCGTCCGCGACTCCGGCAGCGCGCGGATCCGCTCCACGAACGGCCCCACCAGCTCCCGGCGATGCGGCCTGACCTGCACCGACAGCAGCGCCTCCAGACCGCGCCCCAGCTTGGCGGGGTCCAGCCGGAGCTGGTGGCCGAGGATCACGCCCGCGCGGCGCAGCCGGGTCACCCGGTCCAGACACGTCGACGGCGCCACGCCCACCTGGGCGGCGAGATCGCGGTAGGTGGTCCGGGCGTCGTTCTGCAGCAGCCGCAGCAGATGGAGATCCACCGGATCCAGTACGACAGATTCGGCCATGCGCCGAACGTAGCACGGCGTCCGGTCGCCCGGACCCGTTCGGTGTTCACCCTTCGCCCATGGACACAGCGAGCACGGGTGCCTACGACGCCGTACGCACCGCATCGAGAGCACTGGCCACCGAGGCCGTGCACGCCGGCCGCGACGATCTCGCCCGCCAGGGGCTGCACGCCCCGCCGATCGACCTGTCCACCACCTACCCCTCCTTCGACAGCCGCGGCGAGGCCGCCCGCATCGACGCCTTCGCCACCGACGGCGCCGACCCCGAGGGCCCGCCGATCTACGGCCGCCTCGGCAACCCGACCGTGGTCCGCTTCGAGACCGCGCTCGCCCGGCTGGAGGGCACCGAGTCCGCCGTCGCCTTCGCCAGCGGCATGGCCGCGCTCAGCGCGGTCCTGCTGGCGCGGTCCGCCATGGGCCTGCGCCATGTGGTCGCGGTGCGCCCGCTGTACGGGTGCAGCGACCACCTGCTGACCGCCGGGCTGCTGGGCACCGAGGTCACCTGGACCGACCCGGCCGGCATCGCCGACGCGCTGCGCCCCGACACCGGTCTGGTGATGGTCGAGACACCCGCCAACCCGACCCTCGCCGAGGTCGACCTGCGGGCCGTCGCCCACTCCTGCGGCTCCGTCCCGCTGCTGGCCGACAACACCTTCGCCACGCCGGTGCTGCAGCGCCCCGCCGAGCACGGAGCGCGCCTGGTGCTGCACAGCGCCACCAAGTACCTCGGCGGGCACGGCGACGTCCTCGCCGGTGTCGTGGCCTGCGACGAGGAGTTCGCCGGACGGCTGCGGCAGATACGCTTCGCCACCGGCGGCGTCCTGCACCCGCTGGCCGGCTACCTGCTGCTCAGGGGCCTGTCCACGCTGCCGGTCCGGGTCCGGGCCGCTTCCGCGAGCGCCGCCGAACTGGCCGGCCGGCTCGCCGCCGACCCGCGGGTGGCCCGCGTCCACTACCCGAAGCTGGGCGGCGCCATGATCGCCTTCGAGGTGCACGGCGACCCGCACGACGTCATCGCCCGCGTCGGGCTGATCACCCCGGCGGTCAGCCTGGGCAGCGTCGACACCCTCATCCAGCACCCCGCGTCCATCAGCCACCGCATCGTCGACGCCGACGACCGGCGCGGCGCCGGGGTGAGCGACCGACTGCTGCGCATGTCGGTGGGCCTGGAGGACGTCGACGACCTGTGGGCGGACCTGGACCGGGCGCTGGGGGAGCGGACCCGGACGCCGGTCCCGCTGCGGGAGGCCGCGCCCCTGCGGGAGACCGCGGGCTGACCCGCCTCCACACGACCACGGCGGCCCGGTGCGGGGGGCCGGGCCGCCGTCACGGACGCCGCTCAGTCGCGCCGGCCCGCTCCGCCGAGCCGTTCCCCGAGGTCCTCGCGGGACGCCCGGGCGGCGACGGCGGCGGCGCCCAGACGGGCCGTGACGACCAGAGTGCCCTCCTCGATCTGGTAGTCCAGGGGCAGTCCGAGGCCGCGCATCGCCGCGACCATCCCGGTGTTGGAGGCCTGCGTCACGGCGTACACGCTCTCGCACCCCGCCTCCACCGCCATCGCCACCAGCCGGCCGAGCAGTTCGGCTCCGATGCCGCGCCGCTGCCAGGCGTCCTCGACCAGCAGCGCGACCTCGGTCTCGTCGCCGTCCCACAGCAGGTGGCCGAGGCCGACGATGCGCCCGGAGGCGGTCTGCGCGGCCAGCGTCCGGCCGAAGCGGGGGCTGAGCAGGTGGTTCAGATAGCGGTCGGCGTCCCCGGCCGGCCCGTGGTAGCGCAGGCCGAGGGTGTGCCGCGAGCACCGCTCGTGCATCTCCCTGGCCGCCGCGAGATCGCCGGTGTCCACCCGGCGCACGGTGATGTCGGCGCCCTCGGGCAGCGTCAGCACGTCACGGCCGTCCGGGATGCGCGGGCCCAGCCGCCTGTCCAGCTCCACCAGCGCCCTGGCCCGCGCGAACTCGGCCGGGGTGAACGGCAGGTACGCCCGCTCCACGGTGAGCACGCCGCCCTCCGGCGCCCGCAGCCGCATGACGGTGTCCTCCAGCACCCCTTCCGCCGGGACCGGCTCCGGCCCCCGGCCCCCGCCGAACGGCGTGGCGGGCAGCGAGCGGATCGTGCACCGGCCCAGCAACTGCCGCAGGGCCAGCGGCAGTTCCGCGGTGTCCAGCGCGGTGCGCGTCGCGAGGGCCAGGACCCGGGCCGGGGCGTCCACCAGGTCGTGGGCGTCGGCCCGCTCGATCCAGGTGGACGCGCCACCGGCCAGCGACACCGCCCGGGTGAGCTCGGTCGCCGTGAGCGCCCCGGGCGCCCGCAGCAGGAACTCGTCCACGGTGCCGTCGGCCAGCGGGTGCGTCTGCAGGCTCAGGATGTCGACCCGCCGTCCCGCCAGCGCCGCGCACAGCGCGGCCAGCGAACCGGGCTCGTCCCGCACGGTGGTCCGCATCCGCCACAGCGCACTGGCGCCGGCCGCGTCGGGCGCCGCCGCGCCGGGGTCCTGCGCGGGCCCGGCCGGCCGCACCTCGGCGGCCGGCCGGGCACCGGTATCCCCGGCCGGCGGTGCGTGCCCGTGGCGCCGTGCCCACCAGGTGTGGAAGCCCGCCGTCGCGGCCAGCACGACCGCCGAGATCACCAGCAGCGCGGGACCGTCGGGGCCGTGCCCGATCAGGTTGGCCACCCCGTCCGCCACCGCCACCGCCGTGAACAGGGCGGCGAGTTCGACGAGGTCCCGCCGCCAGTGGTGCACCGGCCGGCCGTGCTTGGCGCGCGTCACTCGAGACATGTCCGAAGTCATGCAGCCACTGTGAAGGAACGGTGTTGCGTGATCACGAACGGTTTGTGACCGATGGGTAAAGCTGCTTCCGTCCCTTTTGTTGGGCTTTCCAGTACCAGGGGCGGTTCAGGCGGCCGTTTCCAAAGCCAGCGCGTCCCACAGCCGCCGCGCCTGGGTCACCAGGCGGGAGGAGCCGCCGCGCGCGGCGGTCTCCGCCAGATACGGGACCTCACCGCGTGCCCCGGAGCGCTCGGCACACTCCGCCGCCACCGCCAGCAGGTCGCCGAGACCACGGGCCGCCACCGCGGCCGCCTCGGGGCGCGCGGCCGCGAGGGCGGCCAGCGGCACGGGCAGCGCGTGCCGCAGCACCTCCCCGGTCGTCGCCTCGGCGCCCGTCGACGCGGCCGTCCGCGCCGAGTCGGCCAGCCGCTGAGGCTTCACGGCGCCGCTCCCCAACAGCTCGCCCAGGTCCGCGCCCAGCCGGGCCGTGTCGAGCTGCCCCCGCGCGGCGAGCACCAGCAGGGCGTCCACGGCGGCCAGCCGGTCCTCCTGGTGCCGGGCCCCGAGTCCGTACGCCACGCACAGGCGCACCGCGTCGCCGGCCTCGCCGCCGGCCTCCGCGAGCAGCGGCAGCACACCGGCACCCCGGCCGTCGTCCACGGCCGTGGCCGCGAGGTCGGGCAGCAGCCGCGCGGCCACCAGCTCGCGATGCTCCGGCAGCACGGCGAGCCAGTGCGGACGTATCGAGTCGTCCCAGTGGTGGCAGTGCCGGCTCCAGGCGTAGGGGGACGCCGGGTGGCCGAGCCCGCGGAACTCCGGCGGGAAACCGTGCCGCAGCTCGGGCACTTCGGCCGCCTCCACCAGGATGCGTGGGCCCCTGCTGTGCCGGCGGGCCGCCGCGGGGGCGGTGGCGCCGGTGCGCAGCCACCGGGCCGCCCGGGCGGCGGGAGACTCGGTGCCGGAGACCAGCCGGCGGGCGAGCCGGGCGCCCTCCCGGGTCCCCAGCGCCTCGGCCCGGACCGCTGCATCCCGGGCCGCCGCACCGTCGTCCGCGCGCACCCGCAGCAGCGCCTGCCCGAAGTCGGTCGGGCACACCCGCGCGCCCAGGCGCCGGTACTCGGTGAGGCGGTCCACCAGCTCACCGGGGTCCAGCAGTCCCGTGCTCCAGGTGGGCGTGGCCAGCAGCAGCGGCAGCGGCTCCGTGCACAGGCGGTACGCCAGGGCGTGCAGCCGCGCGTCGAAGACCCGGGCGAGAGCGCTGTGCGCGCACCCCTGCTCGCTCGGCCCGTCGTTCACGGCGCGGAGGAGATCGGCCGGCCTGACCCTGCCGTGCAGAGCCGCGAGAAGCAGGTCGAGGCCTTCCTGGGCGTTGCAGTGGCCGTAGCGGGTGTCGACGGCCGGCCCGCCGCCGTACCGCCCGTTCGCGGCTGCCCACCAGCGTTGTGAGACCACCGGCGCGAGGGCCTCGCGCAGCGCGTCCGGGTCCCGGTAGGCGTGGCGTGCCAGGCCGTCCAGGGCCCGCTCGAACGTGGCGACGTCGCCGCCGGAGGCCAGCAGTGCGCCCAGTTCCTCGGCCACTTCCTCGGCCGTCGCCGGCGCGGGGGCGAGCCGGACCGGCTCGGGCACGGGCGGCAGCACCTCCTCGTACGCCGCCCCGGACTCCACCGGGACGCCCAGCAGGGCCGCCGCCCGGGCCCGCAGCGCCGGCGGCAACCGGTCGGCGCAGCGGGCCAGTTCGTCGCGCGCCTCGGGCCCGTCGAGCTTCTTCAGGTGCCGCTCCACCAGCTTCAGCGCCCGCTCCTGGAGCTGGGTGTCCTCGTGCCCGAACGCCTGCCCGACGACGGGCAGCAGCTCCGCCGCCTTCCCCGGGTCACGTACGAGCACCTTGCCGAGCAGCACGAGCTGGGCCCGGACCAGCTTCTTCTCGCCGCGGAACAACAGCCCTTCGGACGCCTCGGCGAGCTGCCCGGCGGTCAGCCCGCCGTCCAGCGCCAGTGCGCCGAGGACCGTCTGCGCGTGGGAGGCGACGGGGGAGGCCGCGTCCCGCGCCAGTGCCGTCCAGTCGGCGGTCCGGGCCCGCTCCTCCTCCCGGGTGAGCCCCAGCTCGGTCAGCACCGGCAGCAGGATCCGGTGGTCGGCGCCGTCGGCGCCGCGCAGCAGCCGGGCGACACAGGCGTCCACGAGGAACGCGCGGTCCAGCACCCCTTCCCTGGCCAGCGACGCGAGCGCGCTCGGCCAGCCGTCCGGTCCGTCGCCCAGCAGCCAGCGGACCTCGGACAGGTCCGTGAGCGCGAACAGTCCGGCGACCAGAGCGGCGAGGTCCGGCTCGCGGCGCAGCCGTCCGAGGACGTTGCCGCCGCGCCAGCCGCCGCCGACGTGCCCGACCCAGCCGATCACATAGGCGTCCGTCACCGGCACCTCGCAGCCCGACCGGCTCACCAGCCCGGCCATCAGCTCGTACGGCACGCCCGCCGATGCCGGCCGCTGCGCCAGCCGCCGCGCGACGTCGGCCAGCCAGCCGGAGTCCCGGCTCTCCAGGGCGCTCAGCAGCGTGTCGACGGGCGCCTGCTGCCAGCGCAGATCCCGCGCGACGAGCCAGGCGGCGGCCGCCGCGGCCCCCGTGTGGCAGGCGGCCCCGGCCAGGTGCAGCGCCGGGCGGACCCGCTCCGACCGGCGGTCCCACGGCGAGAACTCGCGCAGCTCCGTGCGCAGCGCCCTCAAGTCGGGCAGACACGCACGCCGTTCGGCGTCCGTCAGGCCCCGCACCACGCGCAGCGTCTCCGCCGTCCGCCCGGCCCGCACCGCCTCCGTCAGCGCGCTCATCGCACACCCCCGCCCATGACCGCCGGCGCCTGCTCCACCGCGGCGCCCCGCCGCGCCATCCGTACCGCCAGCGCGTGTTTGCACGGACCCCGTCCGCCCCGGTACCTCGCCCACCACAGACAGCTGCAGCTCAGCACCCCCGCCTCGTCGCGCACCCGGTGCGCGTGCCCGTCCTCGGCCGTCACCGTGGCCAGGGCGCCGTCCAGGGCCACGGCGCCGGCCGCCACCAGCGCCCGGGCCGAGCGCAGCCGGGGGTTGTGCCTCTCCACGCGCCCGGCGTCGTAGGGCAGTTCCCGGTGGAAGTAGGCGGCCTCCGCCGTGTCGTAGCCGACGCGCCCCGAAGTGCCGAGGCGGACCAGGGCGGCGCGCACCCGCGCCGGTGTCAGGCCCGAGGACGCCGCGAGGTCGGCCACGTCGATCCGGGGCTCCCACGCCAGCAGGACCGCGATCAGCTCGGCGTCCCCCGCGGCCTCCTCGGTCGCCAGCGCGTCCAGGACGCCGCCCTCGCCGGAGAATCCGCGCGAGGCGTCCGGCGACAGGGTGAGGGTGAGCCGCATGCCCGGCAGGACGACCTCCCAGGCCGCGGCCGCACCGGCCGTGCCCGCCGCGGCGCCGACCGCGGGTCCGTACACCCGCAGGGCCGTCGCGTGCCGCAGCACCCTCCGCAGCGCGCCCAGCCGCTCCGGGCCCGGCAGGCACACGGCGCCCG
This sequence comes from Streptomyces sp. 1-11, assembly GCF_007176755.1. Taxonomy (GTDB): domain Bacteria; phylum Actinomycetota; class Actinomycetes; order Streptomycetales; family Streptomycetaceae; genus Streptomyces. Next base: position 474,604 of record NZ_BJTV01000002.1, on the reverse strand, counting down.
GCACCGGCCGGGTCGTCGGCCGGAGCCCACGGCCCACCGGCACCACCCAGCGCGGCCCGCCCGCGGCCCGCCGTCCCCCACCCGCTCCGGGCAGCCCGCGCAGGAAGCGCACCGCCTCGCCGGCGGGCAGCTCCGCCCGCAGGTCGAACCCGGCCGCGATCACCTGGGCCTCGGCGAAGCCCCGCAGCCACCGGTCGGGCAGCGGGACCTTCTTCTCCACCACGGGACCGTCCAGGGTGGTGACCGTTAGCTCCTCGGGGCCGACCCGCAGGTGCAGCGGATCGTCCGAGCCGATCCGGGACAGGGCCTCCCGCAGCGGGTCGTTGACGTCGACGTTCGTCGTGCCGTGTCCCACCTCGCCGTCGTCCAGGCCCGGGGCGAGGACGTCCAGCCGTGCGTAGACACCGCCGCAGCCCGAGAAGGACTCGAAGCGCAGCCGGTCGCCGTTGCCGGTCACCACCGGGTCGAGCGAGGCGCGCCACTGCGGCTGGTGGTAGCGCGCCGCGGCCACGTCCGCCACGGCCAGCAGCGCGGCGGCGCCGATCTGCGGCGAGGTCAGGAAGCCCGAGAAGAACCGGGGATGGTCCTCGGCCCCCGCGGGCGTCGCGCCCCGGGACGTTTCCAGCCCGAGGCGGCGCCCGTCCGCCCCCGACTCGAGCGCGGAGGGTCGCGGATAGGCCACGGTCTGCAGTGATCGCGTCATGGGAAGAACCGTAGAGGCGGCCACTGACAATGGGTCCTGCCTGCGAAAACGTGCTCAGGGGCGGGAGTTGGCGTCCGCTCGTGACCGTGCCGCGCTCCGGGGGATGACGCCGGTGCGCGGCACGACGACGAGGGTACGGGACCCGGCGGCCCGGCGGCGCCCTACTGGCCGACCCGGCCCGGCTGCAGCGTCCGGGTGAACAGCACCGTGCCGTCCTGCTCGCGCAGCCGTACCGTCAGCTCGCCGCTGCCCCCGTCGATGTCGACCTCGCCGAAGAACTGGTAGCCGCCGGCGGGCGAGACGTTGGAGGCGGTCGGCGCCTTCACGAACACCCGCTCCGGGCCGAAGGTGCCGTCCAGCGCGCTGGCCGGGAAGGCGCCGGCGTTCAGCGGGCCCGAGACGAACTCCCAGAACGGTTCGAAGTCGGTGAACGCCGCCCGCGAGGGCTGGTAGTGCTGGGCGGAGGTGTGGTGCACGTCCGCCGTCAGCCACACGGTGCCGGTGATCCGGCGGTGCTTGACGAAGCGCAGCAGCTCGGCGATCTGCAGCTCACGGCCCAGCGGGGCACCCGGGTCGCCCTGCGCCACCGCCTCGAAGTTCGGCCGGTTCTCCGTGGTGTCGGGCACCACCAGGCCGATCGGCATGTCCGCGGCGATCACCTTCCACACCGCCCGCGACCGTGCCAGCTCCCGCTTCAGCCAGTCCAGTTGCTCACGGCCGAGGATGCCCTGCGGGTCCGTGGTCTGGTCGCCGGGCGAGTTGGCGTTGCGGTAGGTGCGCATGTCCAGCACGAACACGTCCAGCAGCGGGCCCTGGCGCAGCACGCGGTACACCCGGCCCTCGCGCGCGCCCGGCCGCAGCGTGGAGAGGGGGAAGTACTCGCTGAACGCCCGCCGGGCGCGTGCCGCCAGCACGTCGATGCTCTTCTCGGTGTACCGGGTGTCCGAGGAGGCGATCACCTCGCCCGGGTACCAGTTGTTGCGCACCTCGTGGTCGTCCCACTGCACGATGGACGGCACCTGGGCGTTGAACCGCCTCAGGTTGGCGTCCAGCAGGTTGTAGCGGAAGTTGCCCCGGTACTCGGCGAGGGTCTCGGCGACCTTGGCCTTCTCCTCGGTGGTGACGTTCCGCCAGGTGCCGCCGTCGGGCAGGGCCTGGGTGGCGGCGACGGGGCCGTCCGCGTAGATGTTGTCGCCGCTGCACAGGAAGAAGTCGGGGTCCAGCTTCGCCATCGCGTCGTAGATCCGGTAGCCGCCGCGGTCGGGGTTGATGCCCCAGCCCTGCCCGGCCAGGTCGCCCGACCACAGGAACCGCACGCCGTCCCGACGGCTCCGGGAGACGGTGCGGAAGGTGCCGGTCACCGGCTCGCCGGTGCGGCGCGGGTCGTCGGGGTCGGCGAGCAGCACCCGGTAGTGGATCTGCTCGCCGGAGGGCAGGCCGTGCAGCCGGGTCGTGCCGGTGAAGTCCGTGCCGGCGTCCAGCAGCGGGCCCTGCCAGCGGCGGGGGTGGCGGAACGACTCGGTGGCCGAGGTCTCCACGATCATGCGGGCCGGCCGGTCCGAACGCACCCACACCAGACCGGAGTCGGTGCTCACGTCGCCCGTCTGCACGCCCCAGTCGGCCGAGGGGCGTCCGGAGCGGGCGAACGCGGGGGCCGCGCCGAGGCCCACGGGCAGGGTCAGGGCCGCCGACGCGGCGAGCGAACCGCGCAGCACGCCGCGGCGGCCGGGGAGCGGACGGTGGGACATGGCTGTGCCTCCAGGGACGGGATCCGGCCGGTGTGCAGAGCCACACCTACTGGTTCGTCGCGGCGCGCGCGCCAACCGCAGGTGAACAACATGCCGTCCCCGGGGGCGTCCAGCCGGTCAGCGGCTGCCGTCGAGGATGACGCGGGCGACCAGCGCCGGGTCGTCGTTCATCGGGACGTGCCCGCAGCCGGGCAGCCGCACCAGCCGGGCGTGCGGGATGATCGTCTTGGCGCGGACGCCCTGCCGGCGCACCAGGATCCGGTCCTGGGTGCCCCAGGCGACGGTGACCGGCAGGCCCGGCAGGTCGTCGGTGAACTGGACGGTGGTGCCCGCCCGCAGCGTCGGGCCGAAACCGGTAGCGCCGGCCAGGGCGAGCGTCTCGGCGACCACGGCGTCGGGCGAACGGCGTCCGGGGCGGCCGTAGATGGTGCTGGTCAGCGCGGTGCGCCCGGCGGCGGAGCGGGACAGGCGTTCCACCAGCGGCAGCGGCAGCCGCTGGGCGACGCCCCGCATGGCGAGCAGCACCGTGAAGGCGTAGCGGCGTTCGGCCTGCGTCCAGAACCCGGCGGGGGACAGGGCGGTGACGGACCGTACGAGCTTCTCGCGGCCCAGTTCCAGTGCGAGCAGGCCGCCCAGGGAGTTGCCGGCCACGTGCGGGCGGTCCAGGTCCAGGGTCCGGAACAGGGAGCCGAGCACGGCGTTGGTCGTGGGCAGGTCGTAGTCCAGGCCGCCGGGCAGGCCGGGGGAGGCGCCGAAGCCCGGCAGGTCCACCGCGATCACCTCGCGCTCGGTGGCGAGGATGTCGACGACCGGGTCCCAGGCCTGCCGGTGGTGGCCGATGCCGTGCAGCAGGACCAGTGGCGCACCGCGTCCCACGCGCGCGTAGGAGACGGTCACGTCCCTGGGGCCGTGCACAGTGGGGACCGTGAAGGTGGCGGTGGCGGACATGGAGTGCTCCTCGTCTGGGCTGCTGACGGACGCCGTAGACAGCTTGTCAGCAATTACTACCCACGGGTAGCCCCTTGTTCGCTCCCCTCGGCCGCGGACCCGCCGACCGGGGGAATCCGCGGCGCTACGCGCATCGCCGGGATGTCACACCCGCCCACCTGTGCGAACGCCTCATGAACGCTGCGCGCTGCCGACCCTGTGTGTTGCCCCAGGGATCGAGGATTGGTCTTGACCAAGGGTGTGGGCCGCCTTATGGTCGCTGATAAGTGCAACAACCTTTAATAAACAAGGGCGCTAAAAACCGCCGGACCACGGCACTTGCGGAGGACAGGGTGGGGACCACGCAGCTGGAATCGGTGCCGGAGCCGAAGTACTGGCATCTCAGGACCGTGCTCAGTGAGGCACTGGACTCGGAGTTCTCGGTCGGCGAGATCCTGCCCAACGAGCGCGATCTGGCCGCCCGCTTCGGCGTGGCCCGCGCCACGCTCCGCCAGGCCCTGGAACAACTGGAGCTGGAGGGCCGCCTGCAGCGCCGCCGCGGCGTCGGCACGACCGTCGCGCCCCCGCGCGTGGGCGTGGCCGTCGGCAGCCGGCGGCACACCTGGCCGGGGTCCGCCGAGGACGCCTGGCAGCCCGTGGACTGCGAGCGCGCCGCGCCGCCCGCCGCCGTGGCCGCCGCCCTTGAGACCGGCCCCGGGGAGGCCGTGCACGTCGTGCGCCGCTCCCGGATGTCCAACGGCCAGCGCGTCGCCACCGAACTGCTCCACATCCCCGACGCCGCGGTGCCCGACCTGACCGCGATCGACGCCCCGTCCGGCGCCGCACGCGCGCGTGCGGTGCTCCGCGAGCTGCAGCGCCTGGAGCTCGAGGGCCAGGACCGTGCCGTCGAGCTCGGCTCGGCCCGCGCCGACGACGCCAAGGACCTCGACCGGCTGCCCGGCGCCCCGGTCCTCGTCGTCACCACCCGGTTCTTCGCCGGGGGCCGCACCGCCGCGCTCTCCGTGGCGACCTACCGCGCGGACACCTGTCGGCTGACCTTCGGCGACTCGCCCGACGTGGAGATACACCACGACCCCGAACAGCGGGCCTCCTGACCGACGCGTCACCGGCCGCGCCCCGGCGGACCACCGCCCGGGCACGGGCGGTGCCCCGGTGGACCACAGCCCGGACGCGGCCGCGCGTGCTCCGCGCCGGCCGCGTCCCCGGCCGTCCGAGGCTCCCGTGACCGGCCTCAGCGCCGCCCGGTGACCGTCCCCTCCACCGCGAACAGCTCCGCCTCGACGTGGTCGAGGGCCAGCCGCAGCGCACCCGTGGCCACGGCCGCCCCGCCGAGCGCGGACAGCGCCACCCGGGGCGGACGCAGACAGTAGCGCGCCAGCTCACGGCGCAGCGGATCGAGCACACCGTCCAGACCGGCCGCCCAGCCGCCGATCACCACCAGTTCGGGATCCAGGGCCAGCACCAGCGCGGCGACGTCGTGCACCAGCCGCTGGATGAACCGCTCGACCGCCGCCCGGGCCCGCCGGTCACCCTCCCGGGCGAGCGCGAACACCTCGGCGACCGCCTGCTCGTCCAGCGGGTGCAGCGGCTCGTCGGTGGTGGACAGCAGGGTCTCCGGGGTCACCTCCCGGCCCAGCAGGTGCAGCGCGCCGATCTCCCCGGCCGCCCCGCCGTACCCCCGGTGCAGCCGGCCGCCGATCAGCGCGCCCGCGCCCGGGCTGAGCCCGGCCAGCACGAACACCAGGTCGTCGGTCTCGGTCGCCGCGCCCTTCCAGTGCTCCGCCACGGCCGCCGCGTTGGCGTCGTTCTCCACCAGCACCGGGCACTTGAAGGAGCGGCCGAGCCGGTCGCCGAGCCGCAGCCCCGTCCACCCCGGCAGCGCCGTGCCCAGCCGTACCGTCCCGTCCGCCTCGACGATGCCCGGTGAGGCCACGCCCACCGCCCGCAGCGAGCCGCGAGCCACCCCGGCCCGGCGCAGCAGTTCGGCGACCGCGCCGCGCAGCCGGTCCAGCCGCTCGTCCGCCGGGGCCGTCTCGGCCACCTCCTTGGCCTGCGTGCCCAGCACCCGCCCGTCCAGGTCGGACAGGAGCGCGGCGACCCGGTGCGGGCCGATCTCCAGACCCAGCAGATGCCCGGCCTCGGCCCGGAACCGGAACCGGCGGGCGGGCCGCCCCTGACGGCGCGCGGTGCCCTCGTCGGCCGCCTTCTCGACCACGAGCCCCGCCTCGATGAGCCCCTCCACGACGCCTTCGACGGTCGGCCGGGACAGGCCGGTGACCCGGGTGATCTCGGTGAGCGTCGCGCAGTCCGTGGCCCGCAACGCGTGCAGCACCACCGCGGAGTTGATCCTTCGCAGCAGCGAGGGATCGCCGCCGGTAAGCTGCCCCACCGTCCGTCCTCCCAGCTCGCGGGCGTGTTGGGCGGATCGTACTCGGCCCGGACCGCACCGGCGAACGCCGGGCCCCGCGGACCCGCGGGGTCAGCCGGGCGCGACGAACCCCGACTCGTAGGCGGCGATCACCGCCTGGGTGCGGTCCCGCGCGCCCAGCTTGGCCAGCACGGCGCTCACGTGCGACTTCACCGTCTCCGTGCCGACCACCAGCCGACCGGCGATCTCCGCGTTCGACAGGCCCCGGGCCATCAGCCGCAGCACCTCGGCCTCCCGCTCCGTCAGCCCGGCCCCGGCCAGCGGGGCGCCGGCCGGGCGCCGGTCCCCGTACCGGGCGGCGAGGCGCCGCACCGACGCCGGGAACAGCAGCGACTCGCCGTCCGCCACCAGCCGCACCGCGTGCACGATCTCGGCCGGACGGGAGCGCTTCAGCAGGAACCCGTCGGCGCCCGCGCGCAGCGCCTCGTACACGAACTCGTCGTCCTCGAAGGTGGTCACCACCAGGATCTTGGGCGGCGCGTCCACCGTGCGCAGCACCGCGCGCGTGGCCTCGATGCCGTCCATCAGCGGCATCCGCACGTCCATCGCCACCACGTCCGGCCGCAGCCGGCGCACCAGCGGGATGACGGCCGCACCGTCGGCGGCCTCGCCGACCACCTCGATGTCGGGCTGGGCCTCCAGCACGGCGCGCAGACCCGCGCGCACCAGCGGCTCGTCGTCGACCAGGAGTACGGTGACCGGCATCCGGCCAGCGTAGATCAGCCGAGCGGAAGCTCCGCACGCACCCGCCAGTCGCCCTCGTGCGGGCCGGTGCGGGCGCTGCCCCCGAGCAGCGCGGCCCGCTCCCGTATCCCGCGCAGCCCGCTGCCCCGCCCCGTCCCGGCCGTCCCGGCCGGCAGCGGATTGCGGACCTCGAGGGCGAGCGCGCTCCCGTGCACGGACACCCGGACCCGCACCGGCACGGCTCCCGCGTGCCGCAGCACGTTGGTGAGCGCCTCCTGCAGGATCCGGTACCCCTCGCGCGAGACCGGTCCCGGCACGGCGGCCACCGGGCCGGTCACTTCGGCGTCGACCTCGGCGCCGGAGGCGCGGGCCGACTCCAGCAGCCGGTCGGCGTCGGCCAGGGTGGGCCGGGCGCTCGCCGGCCGCTCCGACTCGCGCAACACCCCGAGCACGCGCTCGAGGTCGGCGAGGGCGTCCCGGCCGGTCTCCTCGATGGCCTCCAGCGCCCTCGCGGTGAACTCCGGGTCGCCCGCCGCCCGCGCCGCGCCGGCCTGCACCACCGCCACCGTCAGGGCGTGCCCGATGGAGTCGTGCAACTCCCGTGCGATGCGCGTGCGTTCGAGGAGCTGCTCGGTGCGCTCCTCGAGAGTGGCCAGCCGCTCGGCGGGGGAGGGCCCGAGGAGCCGGCGGGCGCCGGCGACGGCCGCTTCGCCGAGTCCGACGACGACGCCGTACAGGACGAGCAGCGGCACCGGCGCCAGCAGGGCCCACGCCCTTCCCGGGGGCAGCAGGTCCAGCACCGGCACCCCGGAAGGCGCCCGCCCCCGGGCGCACGCCGCCAGTTCGTACGCCGCGATCGGCATCCACACCGAGCAGAACGACGTCACCCCGCCGAGCAGCATCCGCAGCTCCAGCCACAGCACCGTGCGGCCCCGGTCCCGCCAACTCGCCGACGGGGTCACGGAGATGCCGGACTCCTTCGCGCCAGGCGTCAGCAGCAGCCGGCCCTGGACGCCCTCGCCCACGCGCACGCCGGGCAGCAGGCCGACGGGGACGAGCACGAGCGCCGGCACCCAGGGGTTGGACTCGTCGACCAGCATCCACACGCTCTGCAGCAGCATGGGAACCCACAGGTGCAGCAGACGCGTGTACGTCGCGGAGCGCGACAGCGGGCGCAGGAGACGGATCACCCGCACATCCTCGCAGCGCCCCCGGCGACGGACCTCCCCCGCGCGGGGGAGACAGCGCCCACCGGTGGGGGAGGACTCAGCGGCCGCCTCCCGCGAGGCTGTCGCCATGACCAGCATCGACGTACGGGACCTCACCAAGGAGTACGGCGGCCGGCGCGCCGTGGACCGGCTCACCTTCAGCGTCCGGCCCGGACGCGTCACCGGGTTCCTCGGCCCCAACGGCGCCGGCAAGTCCACCACCATGCGGCTCGTCCTCGGCCTGGACCGGCCGTCCTCCGGGACCGCCACCATCGGCGGCCGCGCCTACGCCGAAATCACCGACCCCCTGCGCCGGGTGGGCGCCCTGCTGGACGCCGGGGCCGCGCACGGCTCCCGCACCGCGCGCGACCACCTGCTGGCCCTGGCGGTGAGCAACCGCATCCCGGCCCACCGGGTGGACACCGTCCTGGAGCGCACCGGGCTGGACGCGGTCGCCCGGCGCCGGGTGCGGACGTACTCCCTGGGCATGCGCCAGCGGCTCGGCATCGCCGCCGCCCTCCTCGGCGACCCGGAGGTAATCCTGCTGGACGAGCCCGCCAACGGCCTCGACCCGGAGGGCATCATCTGGATCCGCACCCTGCTGCGCGCCCTCGCCGCGGAGGGCCGTACGGTCCTCGTCTCCAGCCATCTGATGAACGAGACCGCCGCCTTCGCCGACCACCTGCTGATCCTCGGCCGGGGCCGGCTCCTCGCCGACACGCCGGTCCAGGAGTTCATCCACGCGCGCGTGCGGCCCCGGGTCAGGATCCGCACCGCCGACGACACGGCGCTCGGCGGGCTGCTCGCCCGGCACGGCCACGACGCCTCCCGGGGCGAGGACGGCGCCTGGACCGTGCGGCACGCGCGCGTGGACGACCTCGGCCGCCTCATGGCGCAGGCGGGCGTGCCCGTGCTCGAACTGACCGCGCAGGAGGCCACGCTGGAAGAGGCCTACCTCGATCTGACGGCCGCCGAGGCCGAGTTCACCGCCCAGCCCCAGGAGGTCTGACCATGCCGTTCGTCCCCGTTCTGCACGCCGAGTGGATCAAGATCCGCTCTCTGCGCTCGCTCGTCGGCGGCCTGGCCGCGGTCCTCGTGGCCACCGTCGCGTTCTCCGTGCTCGCCGCCGCCGACGCCGACGGCACGGACCCGCTGTTCTCGGTGTTCTTCGGTGTCAGCTTGGGGCAGATCGCCGCCGTGGCCTTCGGTACGACGGCCGTCTCCTCCGAGTTCCGGGGCGGCGCGCTGCGGCTGACGCTGGCGGCCGTACCCGACCGGCGGCGGTGGTTCGCCGCGAAGGTGACCGCCATCGCGCTGCCGGTCCTGGCGACGGGGCTGCTCACCGGCCTCGTGACCCTGCTGGCGGGCAAGGCCGTCCTCGGCGCCGACGGGCCGTCCTGGACCGAGGGGCTGCGCGGCGCCGTCGGCTGCGGTCTGCACCTCACGCTGATGGCGCTGCTCGCCGCCGGGCTCACCGCCGTCCTGCGCAGCGGCGTCGCGACGCTCTCCGTGCTGATCCCGTTCCTGCTGATCGTGTCCTTCGTCGTCGGCGACATGTCCTCGGGCGTGGCCGACCTGCTGCCCGACCGGGCCGGTCAAGTCGCCCTGCACAGCGGCCCCTACGGTTCCGTCGGCCCGTGGACCGGCCTCGCCGTGGCCGCGCTGTGGGCGGCGGCGGCCCTGTGCGCGGGGGCGTGGAGCGTGCGGCGCCGGGACGCCTGACGGCACGCCAATTGTCAGTGGGGGCCGTTTTACTGGGTCACATGGACATCGCGAACTGTCTTGCCCTGATCGAGCGGCTGTGCGTACGGGAGTTTCCGGCGGAGCACGGCCGGACGGACGTGGGCACGGGCGGGCCCGGTTACCTCATAGCCGCGTTGGCGGCCGGCGGCGACCGCCATGAGGACGACGGCGCCGACCGGGAGACGGCGCGGGCGCAGTACGAGGCCGACCGGGACGCGCTGAGTGAGCGGCTCGCCGAGCGGTGGGGGCCGGCGGACGTGTTCAGTCTGTTCAGCGTGCTCGTGCGGAGCGCGGAAGGGGAGGACGCGGCGCAGCCATGGGGCGCACTGGCCGCGCACGTGCCGGACCTGCACCTGTGGCGGGAGGAGTCGGGCCGGTGGGTCGCCCTCGGGGTGTCCCGGTGGGACGGCGAACCGCCGTTCCAGCTCCTGGCGGTGGTCACCGAGACGGACCCGCCCTGACCCGCCCGTACCTGTCCTTGTCCGCTCCGGCCGCCGGATCCGTCAGGCCTCCGCCGCCTCCCGCAGCCGCGCGAACTCCTCCGCCATCGTCGCCGCCGTCCAGTGCGCGTTCAGCCCGCTGGGGTTGGGCAGGACCCACACCCGGGAGCCGCCGACGGCACCCTCCTGCGGGCCCACCCGCGCCCCGCGGTCCTGGAAGGCCGCCCGGTAGGCGGTCACCCCGACCACGGCCAGCCACCTGGGCCTCAGCCGCGCCACCTTGGCCGTCAGCAGCCGGCCGCCCTCGGCGTACTCCTCGGCCGTCAGTTCGTCGGCCCGCGCGGTCGCCCGTGCCACCATGTTCGTGATGCCGAGCCCGTAGGTCAGCAGCTCGGCCTGCTCGGCGGGCGCCAGCAGCCGCGGCGTGAAGCCGGACAGGTGCAGCACCGGCCAGAACCGGTTGCCGGGACGGGCGAAGTGATGGCCCGTCGCCGCGGTCATCAGGCCGGGGTTGATGCCGCAGAACAGCACCCGCAGGCCGTCCGCGACCACGTCCGGGACGAGACGGTCGCGGGCGGCCTCCAGGTCCGCGGGGGTGAGGCGGGTCAGAGGATCGCCCCCGGGGTGTAACCGGCGGCCTCGGGGTGCTGCTTGACGATCTCCTCGATGCGGCCGACGACCACACCGACCTGGGCGGCGGCAGCGCCCGTGAAGGACAGCTTGTCGGCCATCAGCGCGGCGAGCTGCTCGCGGTCGAGCGGCAGCCGCTCGTCGGCGGCGAGCTTGTCGAGCAGGTCGTTGCGCTCGGCGCCCTGCTCGCGCATCGCGAGCGCGGTGGCGACGGCGTTCTCCTTGATGGCCTCGTGCCCGACCTCGCGGCCCACGCCCGCCCGCACGGCGCCCATGAGCACCTTGGTGGTGGCGAGGAACGGCAGGTACCGGTCCAGCTCGCGGGCGACGACGGCCGGGAAGGCGCCGAACTCGTCGAGCACGGTCAGGAAGGTCTCCAGCAGGCCGTCCAGGGCGAAGAAGGCGTCCGGGAGGGCCACCCGGCGCACCACCGAGCAGGAGACGTCGCCCTCGTTCCACTGGTCGCCCGCCAGCTCGCCGGTCATCGAGGCGTAGCCGCGCAGGATCACCATCAGGCCGTTGACGCGCTCGCAGGAGCGGGTGTTCATCTTGTGCGGCATCGCCGAGGAGCCCACCTGGCCCGGCTTGAAGCCCTCGGTGACCAGCTCGTGCCCGGCCATCAGCCGGATCGTCTTCGCCAGCGAGGAGGGCGCCGCGGCGAGCTGCACCAGCGCGGTGACGACCTCGTAGTCCAGCGAGCGCGGGTACACCTGGCCGACCGAGGTGAACGCCTGCGAGAAGCCCAGGTGCCGCGCGATGCGGTCCTCCAGCTCCGCGAGCTTGGCCGCGTCGCCGCCGAGCAGGTCCAGCATGTCCTGGGCGGTGCCGACCGGGCCCTTGATGCCGCGCAGCGGATAGCGGCCCAGCAGCTCCTCGACACGGCCGTGGGCGACCAGCAGCTCGTCGGCGGCGGTCGCGAACCGCTTGCCGAGGGTGGTGGCCTGGGCGGCCACGTTGTGCGAGCGGCCGGCCATGACCAGCTCCGCGTACTCGCCGGCCAGCTTGCCGAGCCGGGCCAGGACGGCCACGGTGCGGTCGCGCATCAGCTCGAGGGAGAGCCGGATCTGGAGCTGTTCGACGTTCTCGGTGAGGTCGCGGGAGGTCATGCCCTTGTGCACGTGCTCGTGCCCGGCGAGGTCGTTGAACTCCTCGATCCGCGCCTTCACGTCGTGCCGGGTGACCTTCTCGCGCTCGGCGATCGAGGCGAGGTCGACGGTGTCGAGGACGCGCTCGTAGTCGGCGATCGCCTCGTCCGGCACCTCGATGCCGAGGTCCTTCTGGGCCCGCAGCACGGCGAGCCAGAGCCGGCGCTCCAGCCTCACCTTCTGCTCGGGGGACCAGAGCGTGGCGAGCTCGGCGGAGGCGTAGCGTCCGGCGAGGACGTTGGGGATGCGGGGCTTGGCGGGCGCAGAAGTCACGTGTCCAGATTCTACTGGCGGTTCGTGCAGGCCAGCGCCACGGAGTCCTTCGGCGGAAGCTACGAGAGCCACGTCACGCCGACCGGGGCGGGCGCTGCCCGGATCCCGGGCCCGGCGGGAATCGTCAGACAGGCCCTAGGCCCGCCCCTCGTACGGCAGCAGGTCCGGGCGCTTCGCCGGGCGGCCGTCGCCGGAGGAGCGGCCGGTCAGCCGGCGGCCTATCCAGGGCAGCAGGTGCTGCCGGGCGAAGCGCGCGTCCGCGATCCGCCGGCGCGCCCAGCCTGGCGGCAGCGTGGCCGGCATCGGCACGTGCCACTCGGCGTCCTCGGCCTGGTAGCCGAGGGCCTGCCACACCGCCTCCGCGACCCGGCGGTGCCCCTCGGCCGTCAGGTGCAGCCGGTCCACGTCCCACAGCCGCGGGTCCGCCAGCGACGGCGCCCCGTACAGGTCGACCACCAGGGCGCCGTGTTTCGCGGCCAGCTCGTCGATGCAGGTGAACAGCTCCTCCATGCGCGGCCGGAAGCGCTCCAGCACCGGCCCCTGCCGACCGGGGCTGCGCATCAGCACGAGCTGCTCGCAGCTCGGCGCCAGCCGCTCCACCGCCTCGGTCAGCAGGCCCCGCACCCGGCCCATGTCGCACTTGGGCCGCAGGGTGTCGTTGAGCCCGCCGACGAGCGTGATCACATCGGCGCCCATCGCGGCGGCCACGTCCACCTGTTCGTCGACGATCTGCCCGATCAGCTTTCCGCGCACGGCGAGGTTGGCGTACCGGAAACCGGGGGTGCGGGCGGCCATCCGCGTGGCGAGCAGATCGGCCCAGCCGCGGTAGGAGCCGTCGGGCAGCAGGTCCGACATGCCCTCGGTGAAGGAGTCGCCGAGGGCGACCAGGCTGGTGTGTGCGGGAGGTATGGAATCTGTCTGCATGGCGTCAGAGATGGTATCCCGGCTCCATACCCGTCGGTCGGTCGACCGCCACGGCACGGCCCCGGCCCGCTCGGGGCGGACCGGGGCCGGGGCGGTGCGGACTGGGGGAGTGGCGGGGCGGCCGGTGCGACCGACGCGCCTGGGCCGCCCCGGTGTGGCCGGGGCGGCCTGACGGGACAGGACGGGGCCGGCCCGGGCAGGGACGCCGCGGGCTCAGGCGGGCTGTCCGAACAGCTCCCGCAGGACGTCCTCCATGGTCACCAGACCCGCCAGCCGGCCGTCCTCGCCGAGCACGGCCGCCAGGTGCGTGCGGCTGCCGCGCATCGCGGTGAGCACGTCGTCCAGCGGGGTGCCCTCCCGGACGCGCGCGATGGGCCGCATGTCCCGCAGCCGGAACGGCAGGTCCCGGGGCAGGGCGTCCAGCGCGTCCTTGACGTGCAGGTAGCCGACGATCCGGCGGCCCTCGTCGACCACGGGGAACCGGGAGAAGCCGGACTCGGCCGACAGCCGCTCCAACTGCTCGGCGGTGACGCCCACGCGCGCGTAGACCACGCGTTGGAGCGGGACGACGACGTCCCGCACCGGGCGGCGGCCCAGCTCCAGGGCGTCGTGCAGGCGCTCCTGCGCCCGGCCGTCGATGAGCCCGGCCTCGCTGGCGTCCTTGACGATCTCGGCGAGTTCGGTGTCCGTGAAGGTCGCCGAGATCTCGTTCTTGGCCTCCACCCTGAGCAGCTTCAGCAGCCCGTTCGCGAAGGCGTTGATCGCGAAGATCACCGGACGCAGCGCCCGGGAGAGCGCGACCAGCGGCGGGCCGAGCAGCAGCGCGCTGCGCACGGGCTCGGCGAGCGAGATGTTCTTCGGCACCATCTCGCCGAGCAGCATGTGCAGATAGGTGGCCAGGGCCAGCGCGATCACGAAGGACACCGCGTGGCCCACGCCCGCGGACACTCCGGCCGCGTGGAACACCGGCTCCAGCAGATGCGCGATCGCCGGCTCGGCGACCACACCGAGCACCAGCGTGCACAGCGTGATGCCGAGCTGGGCGGCGGCCAGCAGCGCGGACACGTGCTCCAGGCCCCACAGCACGCTCTTCGCACGCCGGTCGCCCTCCTGCGCGAGCGGCTCGATCTGCGAGCGGCGCACCGAGATCAACGCGAACTCGGCGCCCACGAAGAACGCGTTGACGACCAGCGTCGCCAGACCGATCAGCAGCTGTACGGCGGTCATCGGGCCCCCTCCGCGCGGCGGTCGCGCTCCTCGTCGTCCAGTGGCGCGTGCAGCAGCACCCGGGCGGCGCGGCGCCCCGAGGCGTCCACCACGTCCAGCCGCCAGCCGGCCACCTCGACGGTGTCCCCGACGCTGGGTATGCGGCCCAGCTCGGCGGCGACGAGACCGGCCAGCGTCTCGTACGGCCCGTCGGGCGCCCGCAGGCCCACCCGCGCGAGCTGGTCGGTGCGGGCTGCGCCGTCCGCCGAGTACAGGGCCCGGCCCTCGGTGTCCGCGCCGGCGGGCGCGAGGTCGGGCGTCTCGTGCGGGTCGTGCTCGTCGCGCACCTCGCCGACGACCTCCTCGACGATGTCCTCCAGCGTGGCCACGCCCGCCGTGCCGCCGTACTCGTCGATGACGACGGCCATCGTGCGCCGGCCGGACAGCCGGTCCAGCAGCCGGTCGACGGTGAGCGACTCGGGCACCATCAGGGGCTCGCGCATCACCTGGCCGACGGAACGGCGGGTGCGCTGGTCGGCGGGCATGGCCAGGACGTCCTTGACGTGGGCGATGCCGACCACGGAGTCGAGGCTGCCCCGGTAGACCGGGAACCGGGACAGGCCCGTCGCCCGGGTGGCGTTCGCGACGTCCTCGCAGGTCGCCTGGGCGTCCAGGGCGACGACCTGGACGCGCGGGGTCATCACGTTCTCCGCGGTCAGGTCGGCGAGGTTCAGGGTCCGGACGAACAGCTCGGCGGTGTCCGCCTCGAGCGCGCCCGCCTTGGCGGAGTGCCGGGCGAGGGCCGCCAGCTCCTGCGGCCCGCGCGCGGAGGCCAGCTCCTCGGCGGGTTCGACGCCGATCCGGCGCACCACCCGGTTGGCCATGTTGTTCAGGTGCGTGATGAACGGGCGGAAGGCGGCGCTGAACCAGCGCTGCGGGTTGCCCACCCGTTTGGCCACGGCCAGCGGCGAGGAGATCGCCCAGTTCTTCGGCACCAGTTCGCCGACCACCATCAGGAACACCGTGGACAGGGCGGTGCCCAGCACCAGCGCGACGGTGCTCGCCGTGCCGGCCGACAGGCCCAGCGCCTCGAAGGGACCGGCGAGGAGTTTGGCGACGGAGGGCTCGGCGAGCATGCCGACCACCAGGTTGGTGACGGTGATGCCGAGCTGGGCGCCGGAGAGCTGGAAGGTCAGGTTCCGTACGGCCTTCAGGGCGCCCGCGGCGCCCCGCTCGCCGCGGGCGGCGGCGCGCTCGAGTTCTCCGCGCTCGACCGTGGTCAGCGAGAACTCGGCCGCCACGAAGGCGCCGCAGGCCAGGGCGAGGAGGATCGCCAGCAGGAGGAGGAGCACTTCGGTCATCGGGTCACCCCCGTCCCATGATCGGGCAGGGCGGGACGGAACGCGCGGTGTCGCGCACTGGGAGGATCGCCCATGGGCGGACTCTCACAACCTTTCATGGAGGGCCGAGTGCTCCCTCAATGGTAAAGGATGGGCAAAGAGTCCTGGGAACGCGGTCCGTGACCGGCCGGACGCGGACCCGCGACCGGCCCTACGCGGGTCCATGACCGGCCGTACGAGGGTCCGTGACCGGCCGGACGCCGGTGCGCGGGCGGCCGGGGATCAACCCGCGAGCGGCTTCACCCAGCGGCGCCACCGCTCCTCGGGCCCGTACCCGGCGGCCCGCCACGCGTGGTGCGCGGTCTCGTTGCGGACGAGCACCATCGCGTCCGCGCGCCGCCCGCCGAGCACCGCGAACCGCTCCTCGGCGGCGGCCAGCAGCGCCGAGCCGATGCCCTGCCGCCGCCGCCCGGGATCCACCGCGAGCCGGTACAGATGGCAGCGCCAGCCGTCGAACCCCGCGATCACCGTGCCGGCCAGCTCGCCCTCCACTTCGGCGAGGATCAGCGCCCCGGGGTCGCGGGCGACCAGTCGCTCCACCCCGGCGCGGTCGTCACTGATGCTGGTGCCCTCGGCGGCCGTCCGCCAGAACGCGAGGACGGCGTCCAGGTCGGCGGGCAGGGCGGGGCGCAGGCTGAGTCCGGTCATGCCGGAACCCCATCACACGACGGCGCCCGCGCCCGCGGATTCCATCATGCGGACTCCTCGCGCAGCCGGGCCAGCACGGGCGCGAACGCCTCCATCGACGGCTCGAGGACCGTCAGGTACGAGAACCCGAAGCGCTCCCGCTGCTCCCGCACCCGTGCCACCAGGTGATCGAGCGGGCCGACCAGCACGATGGGCAGGGCCAGCGCCTCCTCCAGGGTGAGCTGCGGCTGCCGTTCCAGCAGGGGCCTCAGCACCGGCTCCGGGTCGTCGGTGACGGCCACGATCTGGATGAGCAGGTTCAGCTCGGCCTGCGCCGCCCGGTCCGCCGCGTGCGCCCGGTACCGGGCGACCCGCTCGTCCAGTTCGCGCGCCGTCAGCGGTTCCAGCGTGCCGGCGGTGCGTCCCGGCCGGGCTCCGGTGAACGCCGCGATGTCCGCGTGCTCGGCGGTCAGCCGCAGCATCCGGTCCCCGTTCGCGCCGATCAGCAGCGGGACCCGGCGCTGCGCGGGCCGCGGCAGGTGTTCCCCGGAGCCGAGCAGCCGGTCCAGCTCCCGGACCGTGTGCCGCAGGTGGTCCACCCGCTCGCGCGGGGACCCGTACGGCAGACCGGCCGTCTCGTGCTCGGCCTCGACGTAGCCGGTGCCGAGGCCGAGTTCGAGCCGGCCGCTGGTGAGCGCGTCGGTGGTCGCGACCTCGCGGGCCAGCAGCGAGGGATTCCAGAAGCCTGCGTTGAGCACGAACGTGCCCAGGCGCGGGCGCTCGGTCGCCTCGGCGGCCGCCACCAGCGCCGGGAACGGCGCGACCATGCCGAGGTGGTCGGGGACCAGGATCACGTCGTACCCCAGCTCCTCGGCGCGGCGGCAGGTCGCCCGCCACTCGGCGGCGGGCGACGGCGTCAGCAGATTGACCCCGAACCGGAACGGACGTGGCATGAACTCTCCTCCGCGGTAGCCGACTTGAGCCGGGCGTCTCGATTCCATCACGGCCCGGGCACGCCGGCGGGGCGAGACCCGCGACGCCCCCAGCCGGAGCCCGCGCGGTGCCCCGCGAGACGCCCCGCGAGGCGCGACGGCGTCACTCGTGGGCGATAGCCGCGAGCACGTTCCTCCGGGACGCCCGCGGCGCCGGAAGCCGGGCCGCCACGACGCCGACCACCGCCGCGCCGACCACGACTGGGCCGGCCACGACCGCGACCACGGTGCCCACGGGATCGCGAGCGCGGTCATGCCCTGCAGGGCCGGCGCCGCTGCATGCCGACACCCCGCATCCGACAGCGCCGGCCAGCCGCTGCGCGCGAGGAAGCCGCGCAGGGCCGCCCTGAGCACCCGGCCCGGTCAGACCTCCGGGACGACGTCGTCGCCCAGCCGCCCGCGCACCGCGTCGAACGCCTTCATGCGCTCCAGCACGGCGTCCGCGGTCGGCCGCTCCATCTCGTCCACGATCCGGCCGTCGGCGAGGAAGAGCACCAGGTTGGAGTGGGCGGCCGCGCCCGGGTCGTGGGTGACCATGACGACCGTCTGCCCGAGGTCGTCCACCGCGCGGCGCAGGAAGCCCAGCACCTCGAGCCCGGCCCGCGAGTCCAGGTTGCCCGTCGGCTCGTCGGCGAATATCAGTTCGGGCCGGGAGGCCAGCGCCCGCGCGCACGCCACCCGCTGCTGCTGACCGCCCGAGAGCTGCGCCGGCCGGTGCGACAGGCGCCCGCGCAGCCCGAGGGTGTCGATCACCTGGTCCAGCCAGGCGCCGTCGGGCCTGCGGCCCGCGATGTCCGTGGGCAGCGTGATGTTCTCGGCCGCGGTCAGCGTCGGGATCAGATTGAACGACTGGAACATGAAGCCGACCCGGTCGCGCCGCAGCCGGGTAAGTTCCCGGTCCCTCATGCCGGTGATCTCCGTGTCGCCGAGCCAGACCTGACCGGCGGACACGTCGTCCAGGCCCGCCAGGCAGTGCATCAGCGTGGACTTCCCCGAGCCCGAGGGCCCCATGACGGCGGTGAAGCGGCCGCGGGCGATGTCCACGTCCACCGAGTCGAGGGCGAGCACCGCGGTCTCGCCCGCGCCGTACGCCTTGGTCAGCCCGCGCGCGCGGGCCGCGATCCCGCCGTCCGGCGTGCGGCCCGGCGCGTGCTCCGCAGCAGGTGTGGACAAGACCGCCTCCCCGTCGTCGACTCCCTCGTTCCGGCCGAGCCTAGTGTGACCGGCCCCACAGCCGGTATCCCTCCCAGGGCCGACGACCCGCACACGATGTAAGGGGCACCGTCTCCGGGACGGCGCGGCGGACCGGCCGGTGGAGTCTTCGGCGCGGGCGCGGGCGCGGGCGCGGGCGCGTGCGCCGGCGGTTCGGCGCGGACGGGCGCCGGCCGGCGGTCAGCGTCCGGCCGGTTCGGCGGGACGCCAGGCCGTGCCCAGCGCGCAGTAGGACGTGGGCAGCGCCGGACCTCGCTCCGGCACCATCACCCGCCGCTGGGGCCCGAGTTCGAACCCGGCGGCACGCAGCGCGGCCAGCGGGTCGCGGGCCAGGTGGCAGCCGCCGTTCAGCACCGGCCAGAGCGTCGCGTCCAGGGTGCGCTGGGTCAGCACCATCATCCGGCCCCCGCCCCGGCCGTGCTCGAAGAAGCGCACCTCGCCACCCGGCCTGAGCACCCGCCGCACCTCGGCCAGCGCCCGCGCCACGTCCCGCACGCTGCACAGCACCAGCGACAGCACGGCCGCGTCGAAGGCCTCGCTCTTCACCGGCAGCGCCTCCGCCACCCCGGGCACCACGTCGACCGGCACCGGGACGCGCAGGGCCGACTCCAGGGCCAGCTTCCGCAGCAGGGGCTCCGGTTCGATCGCGACGACCTCCGCGACGGCCCCCGGATAGTGCCCGAAGTTCAGCCCGTTCCCGGCGCCGATCTCGATCACCCGCCCGGACAGCCCGGCGAGCAGCCGTCCGCGCACCGAGGCCAGACCGAGCCTGGAGTCGGCGCCGACGCTGAGCCGGGCGTAGTAACGGGCGAAGAGCGGGTGGTGGACGGGGCTCCGCGCCACCGTGCCGGAACCGGCCGAAGACAACCGCATGGCAACCTCCCGGGCAGGGCCTACGGTGATTGTCCCCCGCCGGACCCCGTCACATCCCGCCGCGCCCATGGTCATGCGCGGCGGGTGCGACGGACCGGCAAGCCGCTCAGGGAGCCTGCCGGATGCGGAACGCCTCCGCCTCCCACGTGCCGTCCAGCCGCGCCGCCAGCCAGCCCGGCGCGGCGGCGCGGAAGGCGGCGGGCGGCAGCGCCCCCGCCCCGGCGGGCAGCGCGCCGAGCAGCGGGGCGCCGGCGACCTCCGGCAGGTCCACCACGTTGCAGCGGCAGGCCAGATCGGGATCGTCCGGCCAGCTCCCGATGACGATCCCGGCCGGTTCGAGCCCGCGGGTCCGCAGTTCACGGGCCGTCAGCTCGGTGGAGTTGAGCGTGCCGAGGCCGGCTGTGGCGACGACCAGCACCGGCGCGTTCAGCAGCCGGGCCGCGTCGGCGAGGGTGCCGCCCGCCGCGTCGAACCGGACGAGCAGCCCGCCCGCCCCCTCGACCAGCACCAGGTCGTGCTCGGTGGCGAGCTTGGCCGCGGCCTCGGCCACCTCGTGCGGGTGCACCGGCGCCATCCCGGCCCGCCGGGCCGCCGTACCCGGGGCCAACGGCTCCGGGAAGCGGGCCAGTTCGGTCGCGGTGACGGGTCCGGCCAGCCGGGCCACCTCGTCCGCGTCGCCGCGCTCGTCCGGCCGTACGCCCGTCTGCGCGGCCTTCAGCACGGCCACCGAACGCCCGGCGGCGAGTGCCGTGGCGGCGACGGCGGCGGTCGTGACGGTCTTGCCGACCTCCGTGCCCGTCCCCGTGATCACCAGTACCGGCATGTCATCCCTCCCGTGCCGCGGCGCACACCGCGCGCGCGATCCGCGCCACGTCCTCGTCCGAGGTGACGTACGGCGGCATCGTGTAGACCAGGTCGCGGAACGGGCGCAGCCACACGCCCTCCCGCACGGCGGCCCCGGTGGCCGCGGCCATGTCGACCTCGTGGTCGAGCTGCACCACGCCGACGGCGCCCAGGACGCGGACGTCCTTCACGCCCGGCAGCGCGGCGGCGGGCTCCAGGCCCGCCCGCAGGCCCGCCTCGATCCGCCGGACCTCCGACCGCCAGTCCTGCCCGAGCAGGAGGCCGATCGAGGCGCAGGCCACGGCGGCCGCCAGCGGGTTGCCCATGAACGTCGGGCCGTGGGCCAGCACCGGGACCTCGCCCCGCGAGATGCCGTCCGCCACCCGCGCGGTGCACAGCGTGGCGGCCATGGTGAGGTAGCCGCCGGTCAGCGCCTTGCCCACGCACATCACGTCCGGGGTGACGCCCGCGTGCTCCGCCGCGAACAGCTCGCCCGTGCGCCCGAACCCGGTGGCGATCTCGTCGAACACCAGCAGCACGTCGTGCTCGTCGCACGCCTCGCGCAGCACCCGCAGGTACGCGGGGGAGTGGAACCGCATCCCGCCGGCGCCCTGCACCACCGGCTCCACGATCACGGCGGCCAGCTCGTCGGCGTGCCGCGCGATCAGCTCGCGCAGGTGCAGCGCGTAGGGCTCCTCGTACTCGGCCGGCGGCGCGTCCGCGAACACCTGACGCGGCAGCACACCGGCCCACAGGCCGTGCATCCCGCCGTCGGGGTCGCACACCGACATCGGCTGCCAGGTGTCGCCGTGGTAGCCGCCGCGCCAGGTCAGCAGGCGCTGCTTGGCGGGCCGGCCGAGCGAGCGCCAGTACTGCAGGCACATCTTCACCGCGACCTCGACCGACACCGAGCCGGAGTCGGCGAGGAACACGTGCTCGAGTCCCTCGGGCGACATGTCGACAAGGAGCTTCGCCAGCCGGACGGCGGGCTCGTGCGTGAGCCCGCCGAACATGACGTGGCTCATCCGCCCGAGCTGCTCCCGCGCCGCCTCGTTGAGGACGGGGTGGTTGTAGCCGTGGATCGCCGACCACCAGGAGGACATGCCGTCGACCAGCTCGCCCGAGCCGTCCGCCGGGCGCAGCCGGACCCCGCTCGCCGACTCCACGACGAGCGGTTCGCCGCGCCCGGGCATCGGACCGTACGGATGCCACACGTGCCGCCGGTCCAGTTCCAGCAGCTCGGGCACGCTCAGGCCGGGCAGGTCAGGCATTGGGCGCGAGGTCCGTCCCGGCGCCCCGGCGGCGCACGGCGACGAGGTCGGTGCGCGCCTCGTTCGCCGCGGGCTCCGGCGCGGACGCCGTGCCGCAGACACTCCCGCCCTCGTGCGAGCCGCAGCCGCCCGCCGCGTGCGAGCCGCAGCTCGCGCCCTCGTGCGAGCCGCAGCCCGCCTCGGCCTGTGAGCCGCACCCGGCGCCCTCGTGCGAGCCGCAGCCGCCCGCGGCGGACACCCGGTGCTCGGGCAGGGTCACCTGGTCGGCGCCCTCCACCTCGAAGCCGGCGTCCGCGATCATCTCCAGGTCGGCCCTGCCCGCCTGGCCCTCGCTGGTCAGGTAGTCGCCCAGGAAGATGGAGTTGGCCAGGTGCAGGGCGAGGGGCTGCATGGTGCGCAGGTGGACCTCGCGGCCGCCCGCGATGCGCACCTCGGCGTCCGGGCAGACGAAGCGGACCATCGCGAGGATGCGCAGGCACCGCTGCGGGGTGAGGTTCCACTCCTTGGCGAGCGGGGTTCCCTCGAACGGGATCAGGAAGTTCACCGGAACGGAGTCAGGGTCGAGTTCCCGCAGCGAGAAGACGACGTCCACCAGGTCGCCGTCGCTCTCGCCCATTCCGGCGATCAGCCCCGAGCAGGCGGACAGGCCGGCCGCGTGCGCCTTGTTCACCGTGTCCACCCGGTCGGCGTACGTGTGGGTGGTGGTGATGTCCCCGTACGTGGCCTCGGAGGTGTTCAGGTTGTGGTTGTAGGCGTCCGCGCCCGCCTCGCGCAGCCGCTCGGCCTGGCCGTCGGAGAGCAGGCCCAGGCAGGCGCACACCTCGACGTCCTCGTGCCGGTCCTTGATGGTCCGGATGGTCTCGGAGACCCGGTCCACGTCCCGGTCCGTGGGGCCGCGCCCGGACGCCACCAGGCAGACCCGCTTGGCGCCTCCGGCCAGGCCCGCGGCGGCGGCCTCGGAGGCCTCGTCGGGCTTGAGCCAGGTGTACTTGAGGATCCCGGCGGTGGAGCCGAGCCGCTGGGAGCAGTAGGAGCAGTCCTCGGGGCACAGGCCGGACTTGAGGTTGACCAGGTAGTTGAGTTTCACGCGCCGGCCGAACCAGTGCCGGCGCACCTTGCCGGCCGCGGCCACCACATCGAGCAGGTCGTCGTCGGAGGTGGCGAGCACGGCGAGTGCCTCGTCGCGGGTCGGCGACTCGCGCCGAAGCCCCTTGTCCACCAGCGTGTTCAGCAGGTCCATGAGGCACGATCCTGGCCTACGGGACCGTCCCGGGCCAAGGAGAGTTTGCACAACGGAGACGGTTCACCGTGTGGGTATTGCCACACCCTGGGTGGCAGGCCGTGCGGCTAGTGTCTGTCCGCTACCTACAAAAGCCCGGAGGACCCATGGCGTTCGGCTGGATCGACGAGCAGGCCGAGGCGCGCCGCCGCGCCGGACTCGTGCGGACCCTGCGCCCGCGCCCGGCCGACTCGCCCCTGCTGGACCTGGCGGGCAACGACTACCTGGGTCTCGCCCGCCATCCGGAGGTCGTCGAGGGGGCCGTCGGGGCCGTCCGTGCCTGGGGCGGCGGGGCCACCGGTTCCCGGCTGGTCAGCGGCACCACCGAGCTGCACGCCGAGCTGGAGCGCGAACTGGCCGACTTCTGCGGCTTCGAGGCGGCCCTGGTCTTCTCCTCCGGTTACGCCGCCAACCTGGCCGCCGTCACCGCGCTCGGGCCGCACGGCTCGCTGATCGTGTCCGACGCGGGCAACCACGCCTCGCTCATCGACGGCTGCCGGCTCGCCCGGGGCGCCACCCAGGTGGTCGGGCACGCCGACCCGGAGGCCGTGGCCAAGGCGCTCGGCACCCACCCGGGACCGGCGATCGCCGTCTCCGACACGGTGTTCTCCGTGGACGGCGACGCGGCACCGCTGGTGGCCCTGGCCGAGGCGTGCCGTGCGCATGGCGCCGGGCTGGTGGTGGACGACGCGCACGGGCTCGGGGTGCTGGGCGAGGGCGGCCGGGGCGCCGCGCACGCGGCCGGGCTCGCGGGCGCGGACGACGTGGTCGCCACGGCCACGCTGTCGAAGTCGCTGGGCAGCCAGGGCGGTGTGGTGCTCGGACCCGCCCGGGTCGTCGCCCATCTGGTCAACGCGGCCCGCACGTTCATCTTCGACACGGGCCTCGCCCCCGCCGCCGCGGGCGCCGCGCTGGCGGCGCTGCGGCTGCTGCGGCGCGAGCCGGCGCGGGCGGAACGGGCCCGCGCGGTCGCCGCCGAACTGCACGCACGGCTGACCGCCGCGGGTCTGGAGGCGGTGCGTCCGGACGCCGCGGTGGTCTCCGTGCGGGCTCCGTCCCCGGAGCGGGCCGTGCGCTGGGCGGCCGACTGCCGTACCGCAGGCCTGGCCGTGGGCTGCTTCCGCCCTCCTTCCGTGCCCGACGGCATCTCGCGGCTGCGGCTGACCGCCCGCGCGGACCTCTCCGGGGCCGAGATCGAACGCGCTGTACGTGTGATTCGCGAGGCGCGACCATGAGTCGGCGTGACACGGCCGCACAGCGAACGAAAGTGATCGGATCTGATCAGTAGGAGCCGGCCCGCCGGTCGATGACCGAGCAGGTCCGGGCGGATGTCACCGGAGCGCGGCCACGAAGCCCGCCCAGCTCCCGGGGGAGAAGAGCAACGCGGGTCCCGCTGGGGCCTTGGAGTCGCGTACGGCGAGCAGTCCGGCCCACGGGCCGGAGCGCGGACGTGCCGCCTCGACGCAGTTGTTCGCTCCGGTGCTGTAGCTGCTGCGCAGCCACCGCACGTCGTGCAGGTCGGTACTGGCTGGGACGTTCCGAGGCAGTGCTGTCATGGTGCCTCCTTACGCGCCGTCACCTATCCCGGCGATGTAGTCCAACGAGTCCTCGGGTGAAAGGGCGTGGAACCGAAGGGAGTCGAAGGCCTCGGTGTAGGCCATGAGGTCTTCTTTCCGTTCCAGGTAAAGGCTACTCGTCAACTGGTCGAGAACAACCACGTCCAGATCAGAAGTGCTCGGAAATGAGAAGATAACGAAAGGCCCGGTGAGGCCGACATGCGCACCCGCCGAGAACGGCAGTACCTGGAGCCGTACTTGGGGCAGCCGCGCCGCCTCCACCAGCCGGTCGAGCTGCCGCGCCATCACCCCGGGACCGCCGACCTCGCGCCGGAGCACCGCCTCGTCCAGCACCGCGGTCAGCTCCAGCGGCGGCTCGGAACGCAGCACGTCCTGCCGCGCCAGCCGCACCTCCACCAGGGCGTCCAGCCGCTCCTCGTCCACGCCCCCGACGGCCGCCCGGGTCACCGCGCGAGCGTATTCGGGCGTCTGCAGCAGGCCGGGAACCACCGTGGTCTCCAGGGTGCGCATCCCGCTCGCCTGCGACTCCAGGCTGATGAAGTCGCGGTAGGTGGGCGGCAGTACGCCCCGGTAGGCGTGCCACCAGCGGTTGCGGCCGCCCGCGTCCTCGGAGCCCGTCAGCGCCAGCAGCAGCTCCCGCAACTGCCGGTCGTCCACCCCGTAGGCGTCGAGCAGCAGCCGTACGTCGGCCGGCCGCACCCCGCTGGCGCCCGTCTCGATACGGCTCACCTTCGACTGGTGCCAGCCCACCAGGCGGGCCGCCTCGCCGCTGGTGAGCCCGGCCCCGGTGCGCAGCGCGCGCAGTTCGGCGCCCAGCTTGCGGCGCCGCACCGCCGGCCCGTTCTGCATGGGGACTCCTTACTCCTTCCGGGCCGCCCCGATACGGTCTCGCGTCGCAGAGTTCACCGCTTCGGGCGACAGATATATGCATATCTTGGTCGATCGCTCCCCCGGCCGGTCCGGTGATGGCAGTCTGGCGAAGAAGCACCAGTCCGGGACCGTACTCGAACCATCCGCCTCTCGCGGGACCGCGGGCCCCTGGGAAAGGGACGACCTCGCCATGGCAGACCATCTGGAAGCATCCGTCACTCTGCCGAGCGATCCCGCCTCGGTCTCCGCGGCCCGCTCCTACGTCGTGGGCACCCTCGCGGAGTGGGGCCTGCCGTCGGACACCGACGTGGCCGACACGGTCCGGCTCATCGTCTCCGAACTCGCCACCAACGCCGTGCAGCACACCTTCGGCCAGTCACCCACCTTCACGGTCGACATCGCGCTGGACCGTGACGAGCACCTGCGCATCGGCGTCACGGACAGCCACCCACGCTTCCCGAAGAGACTGCCCGCCGCCGTCCAGCAGGACAACGGGCGCGGCATGGTCATCATCCGCTGGCTCACCGCCGAGTGCGGCGGCAGACTCCGGGTCCGCCCCACCCGCGAGGGCGGCAAGACGGTGTCGATCGAGCTGCCGTGGACGCTGCGGGGGGAGCGGCTGACAACGGCCGTGCAGCAGGAACCCTAGGTCGTGTCCGCAAAGCCCCGCCTGCCCCGCGGGCGGACGACGGGACTTTGCGGACACGACCTAGGGGCGGCGCGCGGCCCGGCGGCCGTCCGGGCGGCCCGTCACGGCCCCGGACGCGACCGCGCCGCCCCGGGCCCGCCCGCGTGCTTCAGGCGGGCGCCGGGACGGCGCCGGTGGTCAAGGGGAGCGGCCCTGCTGCTGGAGCCGCTCCGGGGGTGGACGGGGTCAGCTCACCCGGCCGTACCAGACGCTCCGGGTCCAGATCTTCTCGAGACGCACCACGGCCCCGGTCTTCGGGGCGTGCCAGATCTTGCCCTTCCCGGCGTAGATGCCGACGTGGTAGACGCTGGAACCTGAGTGGAAGAAGACCAGGTCACCTGCCCGGCGGTGACTGGCGGAGATATGGCGGGTCTTGTTGTACTGCTGGGCCGCCGTGCGCGGCAGCTTCTTGCCCACCTTCTTGAACGAGTAGAGCGTCAGACCCGAGCAGTCGAACCTGCGCGGACCGGTTGCCCCGTACTGGTAAGGCGAGCCCTTCTTGGAAGCGGCGATGTGCAGAGCCTTCGTGGCCAAAGTGGCGGCCGAGGCCTCACCGGCCAGACCCGGCACGGCGACGGAGCCGCCCACCGCGGCAAGCGTAAGAGCCGAGGCCGTGCCGGCCCGGGCCATCATCGACGGGACACGATTCAGCGCAGTCATGCGCAACCCTTCGTCAGCCGCCTGTGAAGGATGACCTGTCGGATTCGGGCTGGCGAAGTGGCCCGGCCGCGTTGCCGCGGCTTCACCCCAAGGGCTGCTCGGCACGACCGTCCGTCTGCGACGAACGTCCGTCCCGGCGACCCGTCTTGCCTGGGTCCTCCACTCCTGCCGATCCACTCCTGTCGACCGGTCACCCGGGCGGCGGCAGGACTCGGCGTCCGCCCGGATCGCCCCGCCGCGGTGGCGGGGTCTTGTCGTCAGACAGGGATCTTCACTCACAGGTGTCCGAAAATCCCAACGGAACCGGGGATTTGTGGCGTTACTCACCACTCACCCGTTCGGGTGGACACTGCTCTGTTCGAGGCACCGTCAACTTCGTTGCACAGCCCCGGACCTGGGGCTACGCATCCGTGACCGGCTCGGCGGGGAGCAAAATGCGCAAGTCGGAGGGTCAGAAAAAAGGCCCGGAGATAAGCCGGTCGGGGGTCCGTCGTTCGGGTCGTTTCGACTCCGTGCCGGGCGGGCCGTCGACGGCGGGGCCCACCCGGCACGCGACCGGTGTCCGGGTCAGCCCACGCGGTCGGGCGGGAGCAGGACGCGCGCGGTACGGCGCTCGCCGTCGAGCACCCGCAGGGCCCGTGCCAGCGTGTCCCCGTGCAGCTCCGTCTCGCCCCGCCGGTGCATCAGGGCGAGCGCGTCGCGCAGCTCGGCCGCCTTGCGCACCAGGGCCTGCGCCGCGCGCAGCCCGCCGTAGGTGTCGCCCGGGCGGGCCGGGTTGATCCGGCCGAGCAGGTCGGCCGCCTCCAGGTAACGGTCGATCAGCTCGCCCTCGGCCCTGGTCAGCGCGGGCAGCGGGGGAAGCTCCGCGGGCGGCATCGGCGGCTCACTCCGCCCGCTCGGCGCGCGGGCCGGCGACGCGGCTCGGCACGACGCCGTCCACCAGGCCGTACTCCAGTGCGCCCGGCGCGTCGAGGATCAGGTCGCGCTCCAGGTCCAGGCCGACCTGCTCCGCCGTGCGCCCGGTGTGCCGGGTCAGCAGCTCCTCCGTCAGCGCGCGCATCCGGGTCAGCTCCCCGGCCTGGATGAGCAGGTCGCTCGGCTGCCCGTGGGCCGGCTCGGCCAGCGCGGGCTGCTCCAGCAACACGCGTGCGCCCGGCAGCATGAACCGCTTGCCCGGGGCTCCGGCCGCGAGCAGGACCGCGGCGGCGGAGGCGGCCTGGCCGAGGCAGTAGGTCTCCACGTCGCAGCGCACGTAGCGCATCGTGTCGTAGACGGCCGTCATGGCGCTGAACGAGCCGCCCGGGCAGTTGAGGTACAGCGTGATGTCCCGGTCGGGCGCGGCGTGTTCGAGGTGCATGAACTGCGTGATCACATCGGTGGCCGCGGTGTCGTCGAGCGGCGTGCCGAGGAAGACGATCCGGCTCTCGAACAGCTTCGAGTACGGATCGAGCGTGCGGTGCGCCCCCGTGTCCGTGCGTTCGGTGAACTCGGGCAGGACGTGGCGGGCGGACGGTCGTGCCATGGGCGAACCCCCTCCTCACGACGGGACCTCCGTCGGCCCCGCGTCTGTAAAAAATGTACAGGACGTACGTGACGTTAAGATGGGGGCATGGCCTACGAGATTCCGGTGACGCAAGCCAGGGCTGAGCTCGCCGACCTGATCAACCGGGTGGTGTACGGCGGCGAGCGCGTCGTCGTGACGCGGCACGGCAAGCCGCTCGTCGCGCTGGTCTCGGCCGCCGACCTGGACCGTCTGGACGCCCTCGACGAGCCGGCCGGGGAGGAGATCGTCAGCTCGGTGTCCGAGGTGCGCGAGTCCGGGCACGCGGGCGCGCGGGAGCGGCACCGGTTCGGCATCGCCGCCGAACACCGGGGGCCCGGCGGCTCGTAGCGGCCGGGTTCCGCGGGCCGGGGACCGCAGGCGCGTGCGTATGCGGCAGTCCATCGAGTGGTCATGGGTGGATCAAGGGCTGGTTAACGTCGTTGAAACTCCGGCGAACTAGCCTGCCGATCCACGCCACCAGGGGATTCTCTGCACAGGTTGATCACCATCGGGGCAATTTGTCTGTGTGTTACATCTGTCCCCGTCGCGGTGGCTGCGGCAACCGGACCCCGCACGGTCCGGAGCAAGGACTGTGAGGTGGGACGTGCAACTGACCCCGCACGAGCAAGAGCGGCTGCTGATCCATGTGGCCGCCGACGTGGCCGAGAGGCGCAGGGCCCGCGGACTGAGGCTCAACCACCCCGAGGCGGTCGCCCTCATCACGTCGCACATCCTCGAGGGCGCCCGGGACGGCCGTACCGTCGCCGAGCTGATGTCGTCCGGCCGCAAGCTCCTCACCAGGGACGACGTCATGGACGGCATCCCGGAGATGATCCACGACGTCCAGGTCGAGGCCACCTTCCCGGACGGCACCAAGCTCGTCACCGTGCACGAGCCGATCGTCTGAGGGGGCCCGCGATGATTCCCGGAGAGGTCCTGTTCGCGGACGGCCCCGTCGTCTTCAACGAAGGCCGCGAGGTCACCCGTCTCACCGTCCTCAACACCGCCGACCGGCCGGTCCAGGTCGGCTCCCACTACCACTTCGCCGAGGCCAACCCCGGCCTGGAGTTCGACCGCGCCGCCGCGCACGGCAAGCGGCTCGACGTCGCCGCCGGGACCGCCGTCCGCTTCGAGCCCGGCATCCCCGTGGACGTCGCGCTCGTGCCCCTGGCCGGCGCCCGGATCGTGCCCGGGCTGCGCGGCGCGACCGGAGGTGCCCTGGATGCCTGAGATCTCCCGCGCCGCGTACGCCGACCTGTTCGGCCCCACCACCGGCGACCGCATCCGCCTCGCCGACACCGATCTGCTGATCGAGATCGAGGAGGACCGCTGCGGAGGGCCCGGACTCGCCGGGGACGAGGCGGTCTTCGGCGGTGGCAAGGTCATCCGCGAGTCCATGGGCCAGTCCCGGGCCACCCGCGCCGAGGGCGCCCCCGACACGGTCATCACCGGTGTGGTCGTCGTCGACCACTGGGGCGTCGTCAAGGCCGACATCGGCATCCGCGACGGCCGGATCACCGGCATCGGCAAGGCCGGCAACCCGGACACCATGGACGGTGTCCACCCCGACCTGGTGATCGGCCCCGAGACCGAGATCATCGCCGGGAACGGGCGGATCCTCACCGCCGGCGCGATCGACGCCCATGTGCACTTCATCTGCCCGCAGGTCGCCGACGAGGCGCTGGCCTCCGGCATCACCACCCTGGTCGGCGGCGGCACCGGCCCCGCCGAGGGCTCCAAGGCGACCACCGTGACGCCCGGCCCCTGGCACCTGGCCGGGATGCTGGCCGCGATGGAGCAGTACCCCCTGAACATCGGCCTGCTGGGCAAGGGCAACACCGTCTCGCACGAGGCGATGCTCTCCCAGATCCGCGGCGGCGCCCTCGGGCTCAAGCTGCACGAGGACTGGGGCTGCACCCCGGCCGTCATCGACGCCGCGCTGACCGTGGCGGACCGGACCGGCGTCCAGGTCGCGATCCACACCGACACCCTGAACGAGGCCGGATTCGTCGGCGACACGCTCGCCGCGATTGCCGGGCGGGGCATCCACGCGTACCACACCGAGGGCGCGGGCGGCGGGCACGCGCCGGACATCATGACGGTCGTCTCCGAGCCGCACGTGCTGCCGAGTTCGACCAACCCGACCCGGCCCTTCACCGTCAACACCGCCGAGGAACACCTCGACATGCTGATGGTCTGCCACCACCTGAACCCGGCGGTCCCGGAGGACCTGGCCTTCGCCGAGTCCCGCATCCGGCCGTCCACCATCGGCGCCGAGGACGTGCTGCACGACCTGGGCGCGATCTCCATCATCTCCTCGGACTCGCAGGCCATGGGCCGGGTCGGCGAGGTCGTGCTGCGCACCTGGCAGACCGCCCACGTCATGAAGCGGCGGCGCGGCGCGCTGCCCGGCGACGGCCGGGCGGACAACCACCGGGTGCGGCGCTACGTCGCCAAGTACACGATCAACCCGGCGCTCGCCCAGGGCCTGGCCCGGGAGATCGGGTCGGTGGAGACCGGCAAGCTCGCCGACCTGGTGCTCTGGGAGCCGGCGTTCTTCGGCGTCAAACCGCTCCTCGTCATCAAGGGCGGCCAGATCGCGTACGCGCAGATGGGCGACGCCAACGCCTCCATCCCCACCCCGCAGCCCATCCTGCCCCGCCCGATGTACGGGGCGATCGGCCGGGCGCCGGCCGGCAACTCGGTCAACTTCGTGGCGCCGCTCGCCGTCGAGGACGGGCTGCCGGAGCGGCTCGGGCTCGGCAAGCGGTTCGCCGCCATCGACTCGACGCGGTCGGTCACCAAGGCCGACATGCGCGAGAACGACGCGCGGCCGAGCGTGCGGATCGACCCCGACAGCTTCGCCGTGCACATCGACGGGGAGCTGGTCGAGGCGACGCCCGCCGCCGAACTGCCCATGGCCCAGCGTTACTTCCTCTTCTGATGTCCAGGGCAGCACTGCTCGTCCTGGCCGACGGCCGGTTCCCCGCCGGAGGGCACGCGCACTCCGGCGGGGCGGAGGCCGCCGTCAAGGCCGGCCGGATCACCTCGGCCGCGAGCCTGGAGGACTTCTGCCGGGGCCGGCTGCACACCGCCGGGCTCCTCGCGGGCGCCCTCGCGGCGGCCGCCGTCCTGGGCGCCGAACCGCGGGAGCTGGACGCGGCCGCGGACGCCCGCACGCCCTCACCCGCGCTGCGAGCGGCCGCGCGGCGGCTCGGACGGCAGTTGATGCGGGCCGCCCGGGCCTGCTGGCCGTCGGACGAACTCGACGCGCTGGCCGCGGAGTTCCCCAAGGGCGCGCATCAGCCGGTGGTGCTCGGCCTGGCCGCCCGCGCGGCCGGTCTCGCCCCCGGGGACGCGGCGTACTGCGCGGCGTACGAGAGCGTGAGCGGACCGGCGACGGCGACCGTACGGCTGCTCGGCCTCGACCCGTTCGACGCGACCGGTGTGCTGGCGCGGCTTGCGCCGGAGCTGGACCGCGTCGTGGACCGGGCGGTGACGGCCGCGCGGCAGGTGTCCGACGAGGGGACCGACGCCCTGCCGGCCGGGTCCGGGCCGCTGCTGGAGACCGGCGCCGAGTGGCACGCGGCCTGGCCCGTGCGGCTGTTCGCGTCCTGACGCGCCCCGCCCCTCGTTCCCTCCAGGTCACCCCCGCCGTCGTTCCCTCCGGGTCACCCCCGCCCTCGTTCCTCCGGGTCACCCCCGCCCTCGTTCCTCCGGGTCACCCCCGCCGTCGTTCCTCCGGGTCACACCCGCCCTCCCCACACACACCTGCCGTCCGCCAGGGGCGCCGCCCACCGGCAAGGCAGCCGAGACAGGAGCCGTACATGCACCTCGACCACGCCCACTCCGGCGCCCCCGCCGTGAGCGCCGACGCCCGCCGTCCCGACGGGACCCGGCGCGCCCTGCGCATCGGACTCGGCGGGCCCGTGGGATCCGGGAAGACCGCCACCGTCGCCGCGCTGTGCCGCGCCCTGCGCGACGAACTCTCCCTGGCCGTCGTCACCAACGACATCTACACCCGTGAGGACGCCGAGTTCCTGCTCAGGGAGGCCGTGCTGCCGCCCGAGCGGATCGCGGCCGTGGAGACCGGCGCCTGCCCGCACACCGCGATCCGCGACGACATCTCCGCCAACCTCGAGGCGGTGGAGGACCTGGAGGACACGGTCGGGCCGCTGGACCTCGTCCTCGTGGAGTCCGGCGGGGACAACCTCACCGCGACCTTCTCCAAGGGGCTCGTGGACGCGCAGGTCTTCGTGATCGACGTCGCCGGCGGCGACGACATCCCGCGCAAGGGCGGCCCCGGCGTCACCACCGCCGACCTGCTCGTCGTCAACAAGACCGACCTCGCGCCGTACGTCGGCTCCGACCTCGCCCGGATGGCCGCCGACGCCAAGGCGCAACGGGGCGAACTCCCGGTGGTCCTGCAGTCGTTGCGCGGCGACGCGGGCGTGGCGGAGGTGGCCGCGTGGGTGCGGGGGCGGCTCGCCGCGTGGACGGCGTGACGGCGACCGGGGTCCGGGCGGACGCGCGGATCGTCGCCCGCGGTGACGGGCGGGGCGGCACCGCCCTGCCCGTGCTGGAGGGCGAGGGCCCGCTCGCGCTGCGCCGCGTCCGGGCGAGCGGTGACGAGGCCCGGGTGATGGTCGTCGGCGCGATGAGCGGCCCGCTCGGCGGCGACCGCCTGCGGGTGCGGGCCCGGGCGGCCGCGGGCGCCCGGCTGCACGTCGGTTCGGCCGCCGCCACCATCGCGCTGCCGGGACAGCACAAGGGCGAGGCGCGGTACGACGTCCGGCTCGACGTGGCCGACGGCGCGGAGCTCAACTGGCTGCCGGAGCAGCTCATCTCGGCCGGAGGAAGTGATCTGCGCGTCACCACCCGGGCCGAACTCGGCGCCGGCGCACGGCTCGTGCTGCGCGAGGAGCAGGTGCTCGGGCGGGCCGGGGAGGAGCCCGGACGGCTCACCAGCCGGCTCACCGTGCGGGTCGCCGGCCGGACCCTGCTGGACCAGGAGCTGAGCTGCGGGCCCGGAGCGCCGGGCGGCTGGGACGGCCCCGCCGTGCTCGGTGGTCACCGCTCCGTGGGACAACTGGTCGTGGTCCGTCCCGAGTTCGCGGAGCGGCCGGCCGCCGCGCGGGTGCTGGGGGAGGGCGCCGCGCTGATGCCGCTCGCCGGGCCCGCGGTGCTCGTCAGCGCCGTCGCCCCCGACGCGCTGAGACTGCGGCGGCTGCTCGACGAGGCGCTCGCCCTGCTGACCTGACTGTTCCGCTCAGGAGACGCGGCGATCCGTTTATCGGATTGGTAAAGAAGGTCCGCACCCCCTGTTCTCAGGTGGCTCACAGCCGGGAGGATCCCCGTCTGACCACTCGCAGCGATGTGCAATGGGAGCCCACTTGAGGGACAACAGACCGAAGAGCCGCCTACTGGCGCTCGGTTCGGCCGGAGCGCTCGTCACGGCGACCCTGATAGCCGGCGCGGTGTCGGCACCCGCGGCCAGCGCCGACAGCCGCCAGGGACGGGACCGGGAGGCCGTCGGCGCCGAGATCGCCGCCGCCCGCGCCGCCAAGGCCGGCGTCGACTGGCGTGACTGCCCCGCCGACTGGGGGCTGGAGAAGCCCATCCAGTGCGGCTGGGTCTCCGTGCCGCTCGACTACAGCAAGCCCTACGGCAAGCAGATCCAGCTCGCCGTCGACCGCATCGGCAACACGGGCACGCCGCAGGAGCGCCAGGGCGCCCTCGTCTACAACCCGGGCGGTCCCGGTGGCTCCGGTCTGCGCTTCCCGCGCCGGGTCGTCACCAAGAGCGCCGTCTGGGCCAACGTCGCCAAGGCCTACGACTTCGTCGGCTTCGACCCGCGCGGCGTCGGCCACTCGGCGCCCATCTCCTGCGTCGACCCGCAGGAGTACGTCAAGGCGCCCAAGGCCGACCCGGTGCCGGACAGCGAAGCCGACAAGACCGCCCAGCGCAAGCTGGCCCGCGAGTACGCGGAGGGCTGCGGCGAGCACAGCGGCACGATGCTGCCGCACATGACCACGCCGAACACCGCGCGCGACCTGGACGTCATCCGCGCCGCGCTCGGTGAGCGCAAGCTCAACTACCTCGGCGTCTCCTACGGCACCTACCTCGGCGCCGTCTACGGCACCCTGTTCCCGGGCCACCTGCGCCGCATGGTCGTGGACAGCGTGGTGAACCCGTCGAAGCAGAGCATCTGGTACCAGGCCAACCTGGACCAGGACGTCGCCTTCGAGGGCCGCTGGAAGGACTGGGAGGACTGGGTCGCCGCCAACGACGCCGCCTTCCACCTGGGCACCACCCGCGACGCGGTCCAGGCCAAGTGGCTCGAACTGCGCGCCACCGCCAAGAAGAGCCCCCTCGGCGGGGTCGTCGGCCCGGCCGAGCTGATCTCCTTCTTCCAGAGCGCCCCGTACTACGACTCCTCGTGGGTGCCGGTCGCCTCGGTGTTCAGCAAGTACGTCGCCGGCGACACCCAGGCCCTCGTGGACGCCGCCGCCCCCGACATGTCGGACAAGGCCGGCAACGCCGCCTCGGAGAACAGCAACGCGGTCTACACCGCCGTCGAGTGCGCCGACGCCAAGTGGCCCACGAGCTGGAGCAAGTGGGACCGGGACAACACCCGGCTGCACCGGGACCACCCGTTCATGACCTGGGCCAACGCCTGGATGAACCTGCCCTGCGCCACCTGGCCGGCCAAGCAGCACACGCCCGTCGAGGTGGGCACCCACAAGGGTCTGCCGCAGGTGCTGATCGTCCAGTCCACGCGTGACGCCGCGACGCCGTACCCGGGCGCCGTCGAACTGCACAAGCGCTTCAAGGGCTCCCGGCTCGTCACCGAGCGGGACGCGGGCTCCCACGGCGTGACCGGCCTGGTCAACCCCTGCGTCAACGACCGGGTCGACGCCTATCTCCTCGGCGGCAAGCTGGACTCCGCCGACGTGACCTGCGCGCCGCACGCCACGCCCAAGCCGTAACCGGCAGCGGCACGGACGGCGTACGCACGGCGTACGGACCACAGGGGGCGGCCGGACTTCCCGGCCGCCCCTTCGTCATGCCCGCGCCCGCCAGGCGTCCTCGGCCGCGTAGTCGAAGAGGGCGGGATACGCCCGCGCCAGCACCGGGAAGCGCTCCCGCCAGTCCCGCTCGCGCAGCGCGCGGGTCAGCCACTCCACCGTCTCCGGGAGGCCTGCCGCGTACGGCGCCGGGCGATGGCCCAGCTCCCGCTCGGCCGCGGACATGTCGAGGACCACCGGACGCGGCACCGACCACGGGGTCTGGCCCACGGTCCCGCCGGGCGGCGGGCCGTCCACCGGCGTCGTCCGGGTCCGCACGCCCATGACGGCGTCGATCGCCGCCCCGATCTCATCGGCCGTCGGGGCGTCGCCGTCGGCGGCGTTGAGCACCCGGGACCCCGGCCGGGCCGCGGCCAGCCGCACCAGTTCGGCGATGTTCCGGGCGCTCGCCGGATGGAAGCGGCTCTCCCCGCGGTACGCGAGCACCCGCTCGCGCCTGCCGTCCAGGTTCCGCTTCACGAAGTACAGCTCGCGGGGGAGCCGGCTGTACGGGCCGTGCACCGCGCCCGCCCGCAGCACGGTCGTCGGCAACTTCTCGCCCGCGAGCCCCAGTTCGTGCTCCAGGGCCGCCTTGCGGGCGGCGTAGGTCGCCGTGCCCGGCGCCACCGCGGACTGGGACTCGGGCACCGGCACCGGGTACGCCGGGAAGCCGTCCGGCTCGCCCATGGTGTCGAAGCCGCGCCCGGCGCCGTCCTCGTACACCTCCACGCTTGAGACGACCACCGCCGAGCCGATCCGGTCCGCGAGCGACGTCAACTGCCGTGCGTGCGAGGCGTCGTAGGCCACCACGTCCACCACGAGATCGCAGCCGTCGCCCACCGCGGCGGCCACCGCGCCGTCGTCGGACCGGTCCAGCCGCACCACCCGCACACCGCCGTCCCACGACGCGTCCCGGCCACCGCCCCGGGAGGCGGCCGTCACCTCCCAGCCGTCCCGTGCCAGCGCCGCCACCACCGGACGGCCGATCTGCCCGCTCGCCCCGATCACCACTGCCCTCTTCATGCGGCGAGCCTAGGCACGCCACGGGCCCGGGTCCGAGCGGTTCTGCCGAGGGCAGAGGTCATACGAGCGGCGCCCGGGGGAACCTGCGCTCCTTCTTCGCCTCAGCCTGCTCGGCCTTGACGTCGGCCGCGTACCGGTCGACGTACTCCTGCTCGGAGAGCGAGAGGATCGCGTACATGATCTCGTCGGTGACGGCCCGCAGGACGGTCTTCTCGTTCTCCATGCCGGCGTAGCGGGAGAAGTCGAGCGGCTCGCCGAAGCGGATCACGACCGGGCGGATCCGGGGGACGACCTTGCCCGGCGGCTGCGCCTCGAAGGTGCCGATCATCGCGCAGGGCACCACGGGCACCCCGGCCCGCAGCGCCATGACCGCGACCCCCACCTTTCCCTTGTACAGCCGGCCGTCGTGCGACCGGGTGCCCTCCGGGTAGATGCCGAGCAGTTCGCCCCTGCCGAGCACCCCGAGACCCTCGCGGATCGCGGCCTGCCCCGCCTCCTTGCCCGAGCGGTCCACCGGGATCTGTCCGGCGCTGCGGAAGAAGAACGCGGTCAGCCGCCCCTTGACGCCCGGCCCGGTGAAGTACTCGGCCTTGGCGAGGAAGGTGATCCGCCGCCGCAGGATCGCCGGCATCAGGAAGTGGTCCGAGAAGGACAGGTGGTTCCCGGCGACGATCGCCGGGCCCGACGCCGGAACGTGGTCGAGACCCTCGATCCGGGGCCGGAAGACCAGTCTGAGCAGGGGGCCCAGCAGGACGTACTTGAGCAGGTAGTAGAACAAGGGGTCGCTCCTCACTCCTGGCGGATTGGCTCAACCACCGCGTTCTTCCAGGCCGTTCGGGCTGTCGTGGGACGTCAGTGTAGGTGCGGGCGCGGCCGTCGGGCACCGGTGCGGACCGTGTCGGATCCGGCTCCCTACGGCTGCCCCGAACAGGTGCTGCCCATGGCCGGCTCGGGCACGTCCGGCTCGGGCACGTCCGGCTCGGGCCGCCGGGGGACGCGGGCGGCGCGGCGGGCGCGCCGGCCCTGCCGCCCGGGGCTCAGGGCGCGCCGGTCGCGGGCAGCTCGAGGCACAGCTCGTAGCCGCCGTCCGTCGTCGGGCCCGAGGTGATGGTGCCGCCGAGGAGCGAGGCGCGCTGCCCCAGGCTGACGAGGCCATAGTGCGAGCTGGGCAGCGGGAGCCCGGGGCGGGTCGGCGCCGAGTTGGTGACCGTGACGCGGACGGTGCCGTCCCGGTGGCCGAGGCAGACGGCCGCGGCGGCGCCGGGGGCGTGCTTGCGTATGTTGGTCAGCGCCTCCTGGACGGTGCGGTAGACGGCGCGCTGCACGGTCGGCGGCAGATCCTCGGGCAGTTCCATGCGCAGCTTGGTCTCGATGCCGCTGCCCGTGACGAGCTGCTCCAGGTCGGCCAGGGACGGCTGCGGGGTCAGCTCGGTCGGGCGGCCGCCGGAGGCCCGCAGGACGTTGACCATGTGCCGCAGCTCGTCCAGGGTCTGGACGCTCAGCCGCCGGATCGTGGCCGCCGCCTCCTTGGCCTCCGGGTCCCGGCTGCCGACCTGCAGCGCGCCCGCCCGCACCGCGATCAGGCTGACCTGGTGGGAGACCACGTCGTGCATCTCGCGGGCGAGCTGCGCGCGTTCCTTGGACAGCGCCGCCTGGGCGGTCAGCAGCTGTTCGTGGTCGCGCGCCTCGGAGATCTCGGTGAGCCGCAGCGACAGGTCGCGCCGGGTCTGGACGAGCTGGCCGAGGAACACGGGGGCGGCGGCCATCGCCGCGGTGTACGTCAGGGTGATCAGGGTCGAGGTGCCCAGCAGGTTGACATCGGGCGACGGCCACCGGGTGACGTCGCTCAACGTGAACGCCAGCGCGCACAGCGCCAGCATCACACGGCGCCGGGTGAGCGAGGCGAGGCTGTACAGCGCGGCCAGCGCGGCGAAGACGGCGTCGGAGAGCAGCACCGAGGGCAGGGTCAGCAGGAACGTCAGCAGCGGCAGGCGCCGGCGCAGCAGCAGCGCGGAGGCGGCCACCAGTGCGAAGCCCATGCGCAGCGGCTCGTCGGCGTCGAAGTGCACCCAGACGTCGAAGAGCGAGCAGACGACGAGCGCGGCGTCCGGCAGCGGGGGCGGCAGGCGGCGGGGGGTCATCCCTCCTCCTTCGTCAGGAGCCCGGCCCGTTGGGCGAGCAGGGCGGCCTGCACCCGGCCGCCCACCTCCAGCTTGGTCAGGATGGCGCTCACGTGGTCCTTGACCGTCCCGGTGCTCAGGTGCATCCGGGCGGCGATGTCGCCGTTGGACAGCCCCTCCGCGACCAGGAGCAGCACATGGCGCTCCCGCTCGGTCAGCCGGTCCAGGGTGCGGGCGGCGGCCTCCTGGGAACCGGCGCCCAGGAAGCCGTCCACGACCGTCCGGGTCACCTTGGACGACAGAACGGTCCCGCCGTCGGCCAGGGCCCGCACCAGGAACGGCAGCTCCTCCGGATCGGTGTCCTTGAGCAGGAAGCCGGCGGCGCCCGAGCGCAGGGCCGTCTCCACGTACTCGTCCATGTCGAACGTGGTGAGTATGGCGACGACCGGCGGGCTCGGCAGCCGGCGGACCTCCGCGAGGACCGTCAGGCCGTCCACGTCGGGCATGCGGATGTCCAGCAGCACCACGTCGGGGGCCGTCTCCCGCACGGCGGTGAGGGCCTGACCGCCGGCCACCGCCGCAACGACCTCGATGTCGTCCGCCGCGTCGAGG
Source organism: Streptomyces sp. 1-11 (assembly GCF_007176755.1). Lineage (GTDB taxonomy): Bacteria > Actinomycetota > Actinomycetes > Streptomycetales > Streptomycetaceae > Streptomyces. The sequence goes on along the minus strand of NZ_BJTV01000002.1, from coordinate 435,867 downwards.
ATGTGCTGGAAGCCCGTGCGGATGAGCGCCTCGTCGTCGACCACCAGTACCCGGATCACGTGTGCTCCGCTCGCTGCCCGATTCCAGTCTCATCCGTACCGCGCCGAGTGGCGCGTCATGAGCCGCCGGCGGCGGAACCATCCGGGCGGCGGGACCGTCCCAGCCGGTCGGCGGGGCGGCTTCGGACACCCGCCGGATGGTCCCGGCCGGTGACGGCCGTGGAACCTGTACGCATGAGCCGGCACGTGCCGTCGGCCGTGTCACCCGCGGTGCCACCCGCCGGGACGGACCAACGCCCACCGGGCTCCACCGACGACCCGCGGACGGACTCCTCCCACAGGGAGCCGGCCGGTTCACGAAGGAGGTCAGTCGCATGACGATCCGCCTCACGTTCCTGAGCACCAGCGGCGGGGACCCCGTCCCCGGCACCCGGTTCGGCGACGCGTCACCGGGCGAACGCGACCTGGCCGCGGCGCGGGCGGCCCGGGCGGACCTGCCCGCCCACACGCGGGCCGTGCGCGCACCCTCCCTGCGCTGCCGGCGGACCGCCGAAGCCCTGGGCCTGGCGGCGGCGTGCGAGCCGGCGCTGCGCGACCTCGACCTCGGCGTCTGGTGCGGCCGCACGGCCGACGAGGTCGCCGCGGCGGAGCCGCACGCCTTCTCGGCCTGGCTGACCGATCCGGACGCCGCACCGCACGGCGGCGAGTCGGTGCGCCGGTTCTGCCGGCGCACCGCGGACTGGCTCGACGCCGTGGCCGACGAGCCGGGCCACGTGCTGGCCGTCACCGAACCGGCCGTCGTCCGGGCCGCGCTCGTGCACGCCCTGGCCGCTCCGGCGCGGGCGTTCTGGCGCTTCGACGTGCCGCCCCTGACGCCGGTGTCCCTCACCTGGCAGCACGGTCACTGGGACGTCGGCATGAACCCCGCCGCCTCGGGGCCGCCCCGGCGGTTCACCGTGATCCACCAGGGCCCGCACCGGCAGGCGGGCCGGGACGGCGCCCACACCCTCGTCCCGTCCGCCGGAGCCTGGGCGCATCCGCTGCGGTACCCCAGGGCCGACGGGGCGGGTCTCGCCTTCACCTTCACCGGCCCCTAGCGACGCCTCCGCCCCTACACGCAGCCGTCCGCGAGTCCCGGTGCGGGCGCGGTGATCGCCCCCGTACGATGTCCGCGATGACCGGCAACCAGCAGCGCACCGCGCGACCGCCTCGACGGCGGCGTCGTGCGCTGCTCGTGCTCGCGGTGCTGGCCGGTCTGCTGGGCATGCACGCCCTGGGGCCCGGCGGCGGCGCCGGGCACCCGGCGCGGGCCCACACCGGGCACCGGACGGCCGTCGCGGTCATGGCGGGGGACGCCTGTCCGGACGGTCACCGCGACGGCGGCCACCTGCACCACGCCGACCCGTCCTGTGCGTCCGCCGCCGTCAAGGACGGCCCCCGGCCGCCCGCCCTGGTCCCCGACCCGGTGACCACCCAGGTGCGGGCCGAAGCCCCCCGCTCCCGCGCCGTCGCCGCGCCGGACGGCGCCCGAGCCCCGCCCACCCTGGCCGAACTGCAACTCCTGCGGATCTAGAGGCACCGACGACCGCTGCCCCGGCGGCCGTCCACCACGCGTGCCCGCAAGACCCTTCCGACAACAGGAGTTCCCAGCATGACCACCCGTACCCTGACGCGCCGCGCCGCCCTCCTCGCGGTCACCGTGACCGCCTCGCTGACCCTCGCCGCCTGCGGCGGCAGCGACGACGGCGCGGCCCGCAAGGAACACGGCGGCCCGGCGCGCACGACCGCGTCCGCCACCGCCGGCGCCCACAACGCCCAGGACGTCTCCTTCGCCCAGGGCATGATCCCGCACCACCGCCAGGCCCTGGAGATGGCGAAGCTCGCCGACGGCCGGGCCTCCTCGCCCCGGGTGAAGGACCTCGCCGCCCGGATCGAGAAGGCGCAGGACCCGGAGATCCGCACCATGACCGGCTGGCTGACCGCGTGGGGCGAGGAGGTGCCGAAGGCCGGCACGGACCACTCGGGGCACGCCGGCATGTCCGGCATGGCCGGGATGAACGGGATGATGAGCGACGACGACATGGCGGCCCTGAAGAAGGCCGGCGGCGCGGACTTCGACAGGAGGTTCCTGTCCCTGATGGCCGAGCACCACCGGGGCGCCGTCGAGATGGCCGGCACCGAGCAGGCCGAGGGCGCCTACGGCCCGGCCAGGACCATGGCCGGTGACATCGTCCGGTCGCAGAACGCCGAGATCAAGGAGATGGAACGGCTCCTCGGCGGAAGCTGACGCCGAGCGGGGGGCCGGCGCAGGTCCGGCCCCCCCGTCCCTCAGCCGAGCACCTTCTCCAGGGAGCCGAGCGCCGAACGCAGCTCCTCGGCCGTGACGGTCAGCGGGGGCGCCAGCCGGATGGTGGAGCCGTGGGTGTCCTTGACCAGGACGCCCTCCCGCATGAGCCGCTCGCTGATCTCACGGCCGGTGCCGATCGACGGGTCGACGTCGACGCCCGCCCACAGCCCGCGTGCCCGGAACCCGGTCACGCCCCGGCCGGTCAGCTCGGTCAGGCCGTCGCGCAGGACCAGGCCGAGCTCGGCCGCCCGGCGCTGGTACTCGCCCGTCTCCAGCAGCCCGACCACCGCCGTGCCGACCGCCGCGGCCAGCGGATTGCCGCCGAACGTGGAGCCGTGCTCACCCGGGTGCAGCACCCCCAGCACCTCGCGCCGGGCCAGCACCGCCGACACCGGCACGATGCCGCCGCCCAGCGCCTTGCCCAGCAGCAGCACGTCGGGGACGACGTCCTCGTGCTCGACGGCGAGGGTGCGGCCGGTGCGGCCGAGACCCGACTGGATCTCGTCCGCGACGAACAGGCAGCCCTTGCGGCGGGTCAGCTCACGGACACCGGTCAGATAGCCCTCGTCGGGGATGACGACCCCGGCCTCGCCCTGGATCGGCTCGATCAGCACCGCGGCCGTCGTCTCGTCGACGGCCGCCTCCAGCGCGGCCAGGTCGTTGTACGGCACGACCTTGAACCCAGGCGTGAAGGGGCCGAAGCCCGCACGGGCCGTCTCGTCCGTGGAGAAGCTGACGATGGTCGTCGTACGGCCGTGGAAGTTCTCGGCCGCCACCACGATCGTCGCCCGGTCGGCGGGGACGCCCTTGACGTCGTACGCCCACTTGCGGGCCACCTTGATGCCGCTCTCCACGGCCTCGGCGCCGGTGTTCATGGGCAGCACCATGTCGAGCCCGGTCAGCGCGGCGAGCCGCTCCGCGAACTCGGCCAGCCGGTCGTTGTGGAAGGCGCGGGAGGTCAGGGTCAGCCGGTCGAGCTGCCGGTGCGCGGCCTCGATCAGCTCCGGGTGCCGGTGACCGAAGTTGAGGGCCGAGTAGCCGGCCAGCATGTCGAGGTAGCGGCGCCCCTCGACGTCCTCCACCCAGGCGCCCTCGGCCCTGGCGACCACCACGGGCAGGGGGTGGTAGTTGTGCGCGAGGACCGGCTCCTCGGCCCGGATCAGGTCCTCGGACGTACGGGTGCGCGCGGGTGCGGTCATCAGCGGATCTCCTGGGTGCAGCACTTGATGCCACCGCCGGCCTTGTGGAACTCCGACAGGTCGACGGGGACGGGGACGTAGCCGTGGCCGGCCAGGCGCTCGGCCAGCGCCTCGGCCTTCGGGGCGATGAAGACGTGACGGCCGTCGGACACGGAGTTCAGGCCGAACGCCATCGCGTCGTCGCGGGTGGCGAGCACGGCGTCCGGGTAGAGGCGCCGCAGCACCTCCCGGCTGCCCGGCGAGAACGCCTCCGGGTAGTAGACGATGTTGTCGTCGTCCAGGACGAACAGCGCCGTGTCCAGGTGGTAGAAGTACGGATCGACCAGCGTCAGGCCGATCACGGGGTGGCCGAGGAACTCCTGGGCCTCGCGGTGGGCCTCGCGGGTGGTGCGGAAGCCGGTGCCGGCCAGCACGTACCGACCCGTCCACACCAGGTCGCCCTCGCCCTCGGTGACCGACTCGGGGCGGTGGACGTCGAACCCGGCCGCCTTGAACCAGGTGTCGTAGTGGACCGACTCGGGGCGCCGCTCCGGCGCGTGGAACAGGGAGCCGAAGACCCGGCCGCCGACCACGATCGCCGCGTTGGCGGAGAAGACCATGTCGGGCAGGCCCGGGACCGGTTCGACCGCGTCCACGGTGTGCCCGTGCGTGCGGTAGGCGCCGATCAGCGCCTGCCACTGCTCCCTGGCCAGGTCCACGTCGACCGGCCGGTCGGGATGCATCCACGGATTGATCGCGTACTGCACGGCGAAGTGTCTGGGTTCGCAGACGAGGAAGCGCCGAAGGCGCGGCACACGGCTCTCGGGCACAGAGGGTTCCCTCCGCTTTCCTGAGTGTCACTGAAGGATGACACCACGGTAGAAAGCGGCGGGAACGGACGACAAGAAACAAAGGCTGCGCGCTGGTGCAGCATCGCTGCGTCCACGGCCGCGCAGACGCAGCACCGTTGCGCCGAATCGGGTTTGCCGCGCGCCTAATCCGGCGCGGCCTGGGTCGCGCCCGCCTCGGGGCTCTCGGGGAGCAGATGGGAGAGCACCATCACGCTGATCGTCTTCCGGATGAAGGGCTCGGCGCGGATCCGCTCCAGCACCTCCTCGAAGTGCTCCACGTCCCGGGCCCGCACGTGCAGCAGCGCGTCCGCCCCGCCGGTCACCGTCATGGCCGCCGCGATCTCCGGGTGGTTGCGCACCACCTCCGCCAGCCGCCGCGGCGGGGCCGCGCCCTCGCAGTACACCTCGACGTACGCCTCCGTGCGCCAGCCCAGCGCGGAGGGTCGCACGGTCGCCGTGAACCCGGTGATCACCCCGGTCTCGCGCAGCCGGTCCACGCGCCGCTTGACCGCCGTGGACGACAGCCCGACCGCCGCGCCGATCTCGGCGAAGCTGGTCCTGGCGTTCGCCATCAGCGCGGTGATGATCTTGCGGTCGAGGTCGTCGAACGACGCGGCCCTGCTGTTCATGCGGGCACTGTAATCAGCCGCGTCCGCGGCCGGGCCTACGACTGGGTGACGACCATCGCGAGTGTCAGCAGTCCGAGGACCACCCAGCCGAACCACAGCCAGCCGTTGCTGCCGAGCGCGACCGTGTAAGCCGTGACGACGACGAGACCGCCGACGGTCATCGCCCCCATCGCTCTGGTGGAACCGTTCGTGGAACCGGGCATCGCGACACCCTCCTCATGGTCCGTCCACCACCATGGTGCCCCGGTTTCCGCCCGGAAGGCATAGCGCGTGCTCAGCCCTCGCGCGCGCGGAGGGAGGCCAGATAGGCGTTGTACGCCTCAAGCTCCTTGTCGCCGTCCCGGTCGGCGGCCCGGTCCTTGCGCCTGGCCTGCCGCTGCTCGGAGCGGTACCACTGGAACAGCAGGGCGATCAGCACCAGCACGGAAGGGATCTCGCTGAACGCCCAGGCGATGCCGCCGGCCGCGCTCTGGTCGGAGAGCGCGTCGATGCCCAGCGAGGCGGGCGGGTTCTGGAACGTCGCCACCATCGGGGTGGACCCCATCATCAGCGCGATGCCGAAGAAGGCGTGGAACGGCATGCCCGCGAACAGCTCCAGCATCCGCATCAGGTACCCCGGCCGGTGCGGTCCGGGGTCCACGCCGATGATCGGCCAGAAGAACACCACGCCCACGGCGAGGAAGTGCACCATCATCGCCACGTGCCCGGCCCGTGAGCCCATGAGGAAGTCGAACAGCGGCGTGAAGTACAGGGCGTACAGGCTCGCGATGAACAGCGGGATGGTGAACGCCGGGTGCGTGATCACCCGCATGTAGCGGCTGTGCAGCAGCATCAGCAGCAGCTCGCGCGGGCCCTTGCGGCCCCGGCCGGCGGCCGGCAGCGCGCGCAGCGCGAGGGTCACCGGGGCGCCCAGCAGGACCAGGATCGGCGAGAGCATGCTGATCACCATGTGCTGCACCATGTGCACGCTGAACATGACCATGCCGTAGTCGTTGAGCCTGGTGCACATCATCAGGGCGATGGTGAGGACACCGATGACGTACGACACGGTCCGGGCGGCCGGCCAGGAGTCCCCGCGCCGCCGCAGCCGCACGACACCCCATCCGTACAGGGCCAGGCCGGCCAGACAGGCGACGAGGAAGAACGGGTCCGCCGACCAGTGCAGCCCCCGCCCCAGCGTGAACGGCGGCAGGTCCATCGTCATGCCGTGGCCGCTGTGATCCATCCGCCGGCTCCTGATTCGTGGGGGTTGTACGCGTCTGTCCGCCCACAAGAGTAGAGCCGCCCCCGGTCAGCGCCGTGACCGGGGGCGGGTGGTTCCGGGGCGTACTACAAGACGCACTCCGCCTCGTCGTACCGCTCGACGGGCACCGTCTTCAGGGTCTCCACGGCCTCCGCCAGCGACACCATCACGATGTCGGTGCCGCGCAGCGCGGTCATCCGCCCGAACTCGCCCCGGTGCACGGCCTCCACCGCGTGCCATCCGAAGCGGGTGGCCAGCACTCGGTCGTACGCCGTCGGCGTGCCGCCGCGCTGCACGTGCCCGAGGATGACCGGCCGGGCCTCCTTGCCGAGCCGGTGCTCCAGCTCGACCGAGAGCTGCCGCGCGATGCCCGCGAAGCGCTCGTGGCCGTAGACGTCCTTGCCGCCCTCGTCGAACTCCATGGTGCCGGGGCGCGGCTTGGCGCCCTCCGCGGCGACCACGATGGCGAACCGCTTGCCCGCCTCGAACCGCGCGCCGACCTTCCGGGTCAGCTCGTCGATGTCGAAGGGCCGTTCCGGGACGACGATGGCGTGGGCGCCGGCCGCCATGCCCGAGTGCAGCGCGATCCAGCCGGTGTGACGGCCCATGACCTCGACGATCAGCACCCGCTGGTGGGACTCGGCGGTGGTCTTCAGCCGGTCCAGCGCCTCGGTGGCGACCCCGACCGCCGTGTCGAAGCCGAAGGTGACGTCCGTGACGGCGATGTCGTTGTCGATGGTCTTCGGCACGCCCACGATGGGCAGGCCGTTGTCCGACAGCAGGCGGGCCGCCTTCAGCGTGCCCTCACCGCCGATCGGGATGATCGCGTCCAGGCCGAGCTCCGCGACATGGCCCCTGGCCCGCTCGACACCGTCGCGCAGGTGCTCCGGACGGACCCGGGAGGAGCCGAGGATGGTGCCGCCGCGCGCCAGGATGCCGCCCACGGCGTCGAGGTCGAGCTTCGTGTAGTCGCATTCCAGGAGGCCCTTCCAGCCGTCCCGGAAACCGATGACCTCGTCGCCGTGGTCGGCCACGGCACGGTGCACGACGGACCGGATGACGGCGTTCAGGCCGGGGCAGTCGCCGCCGGACGTGAGGACACCAATGCGCATAGCCCGAAATACCTTCTCAACGTGGGCCGGGATACCGGACCACGTCGTCCGGCGGGTTCCCGGCCACCCTACCGGCGTGAGGGGGTGGCTCCGTAGCGGGCGTCCGCCTGCTGGACGCGCCCGCACATGTGAGCGGACGGGCCGTCAGGCGGGCCCGCGAGGAGCTTGCCGGAAAGCGCTGAGAGACCCCTGACGCGGGCCTTACGCGGGCGTCTGAGCGGCCGCGATGCGCTCGCCCCGCAGCGCCTCGTACCAGTGGTCGTCCACCGGCGGCAGCGCGTTGACGTCGAGCGCCAGCTTCAGCAGCAGGTCGGCGATCTGCGGGTTGCGGGCGAGCACCGGGCCGTGCATGTACGTGCCGAAGACGGTGCCGTTGTACGCGCCCTCGGTGCCGTCCCCGGTGCCGTTGCCCTTGCCGATCCGGGTCCGGGCGAAGGGGCGGGCGGCGGGGCCGAGGTGGGTGACGCCCTGGTGGTTCTCGAAACCCGTCAGCGGGGGCAGGCCGAGCTGCGGGTCGATGTCACCGAGGACGTCGCCGACGCACCGCTCGCCCTCGCCGCGCACCGACGTCACGTCGAGCAGGCCGAGGCCGGGCTCCCGCTGGCCGAGGTCGTTGATGAACTCGTGGCCGAGGATCTGGTAGCCGGCGCAGACCGAGAACACGATCGCGCCGTTCTCCACGGCCCGGTGCAGATGGCCGTCGCGGCGCAGCCGCTCGGCCGCGAGGCGCTGCGGCCGGTCCTCGCCGCCGCCGATCAGGTAGATGTCGCCGGACGTCGGGATCGGCTGGTCGCTGCGCACGTCCAGCCGGGCCACGTCCAGGCCGCGCTGGCGCGCCCGGCGCTCCACGACGAGCGCGTTGCCCTGGTCGCCGTAGGTGCTCAGCAGGTCCGGGTAGATCCACACCAGCCGCAGTTGGTTGTCGCTCATGAGGTGCTCGCCCTTCGAAGATCAGTTGCCGACGCGGCGGCGCAGGTCCTGGAACGCGGTGTAGTTCGCGATGACCTCGATACGGCCCGGCGGGGCGGCCTGGACGGCCTGGTCGAGGTTCTCGCACACCTGGAACTGCTGGTTCGCGACCTCGAGGCGGACCGCGAGGTCCAGCTTGCGGTCGCCGATCACGAAGATCGGGTGGCCGGTCAGCCGCGTGTAGTCCACGTCCCACAGCCAGGAGGTGTCGGTGCCGTCGGCTCCGCGCGCGTTCACGGACAGGATCACCGGGGTGGGCGGCGGGTCGATCAGGGAGAACGTCTCCAGCCAGCCGGCCGGGTTCTTGGCCAGCAGCAGCCTGAGGTCGCGGTTCATGAACTGGACGACGTCGTACCGGCCGGCCACGGCCTGCACCTGGTACATCCGCTCCAGGGCCACCTGCGGCGGCACGCCGAAGACGGCGGCGACGGCCGCGGAGCTGGCCGCGTTCGCCTTGTTGGCCCGGCCCGGAAGCTGCAGGTGGATCGGCCAGGCGGAGCCGTGCGGGTCGAGGACGTGGTCCCCGGACAGCGCCCAGCTCGGGGTGGGCCGCCGGAAGCCGCACTCGCCGCAGAACCAGTCGTCGCCCGGGCGCTGCATCACGCCGCCGCAGGACGGGCAGGACCAGGCGTCGTCCTTCCACATCTGGCCCGCCGCGACCCAGATCACATTGGGGGAGGAGGACGCGGCCCAGACCACCAGCGGGTCGTCGCAGTTGGCGACGACGACCGCCTTGGAGCCGGCCAGGCCCTCACGCCAGTTCTCCGCCAGCATGCGGGTCTCGGCGGCGCGGTCGAGCTGGTCCCGGGACAGGTTCAGCAGGGCGATGCACTTGGGTCCGGTGTCCCGGGCCACTCCGGCCAGGTACTTCTCGTCGACCTCGATGACGCCGAACTTCGCGTCCGAGCCGCCGGCCAGCGCCGAGGTGATGCCGGCGGGCATGTTGGCGCCGAGCGCGTTCGACACCACCGGCCCGGCGGCGCGCAGCGCCTCGGCGATCAGCCGGGTGGTCGTGGTCTTGCCGTTGGTGGCGGAGACCAGGATGACGTCCAGGTTCTGGGCGAGCCGTCCGAGAAGGTCGGGGTCGAGTTTCAGCGCGACCCGGCCACCGATCACCGACCCGCTGCCGCGTCCGGCGGCGCGCGATGCCGCAGCGACCGCCTTGCCCGCGGTCACGGCCAGCTTGGCCCGCGGCGAGAGCGGGTCCGAGTTGCCTGCCATCAGTTCTCGATCCTCCTTGCGTACGCGCCGCGCCTGGGGCCATCCGGCAGCGTGGTGTGGGCCTCAGCCTATCGAGATCCATTCGCACACCCGAATCGCGGCCCACGCCTCGCGGCGGGCATGGGCCGAACGAACCGTACCCTTGCCGCCATGCGACACCGCCCGATCCCGGGCGCCCACGGGCGCGTCCGGCCCCTTTCCTTGCTCGGGGACCCCGTTCTGTACGGGCCCTGCGCGGACGTCACCGACTTCGGCCCCGAACTCGCCGAACTCGTGGAGGACTTGTTCGCGACCATGTACGCGGCCCAGGGGGTGGGCCTGGCCGCGAACCAGATCGGGGTGCCTTTGCGGGTGTTCGTATACGACTGTCCCGACGACGAGGACGTCCGCCACCTCGGCCACGTGGTCAACCCGCGTCTGGTGGAGGCGGACGGCGTGGTGGTCCGGGGCCCCGAGGGCTGCCTGTCGCTGCCGGGCCTGGAGGCGGGGACGGAGCGGCACGACCACGCGGTGGTCGAGGGCTTCACGGCGGCCGGGGAGCCGGTCACCGTCCACGGCACCGGGTTCTTCGCCAGGTGCCTGCAGCACGAGTGCGACCACCTGGCGGGCACGGTCTACGCCGACCGCGTGGCGGGCCTGCGCGGACGCCGGCTGCGGCGGCGGATCGAACGGGCTCCCTGGCGCCGGGCGGGCGGCCGCGCAGAGGGCTAGGGCCCGCGGCGAGGTGCGGTGCGGTGCGGTGCCAGGCGTCGCCGGGCCCGGCGGGGATCGTCGGGCAGGCCCTGGGGCCCGGTCAGAACCCCGGGCCGCCGACCCGGTCGCCGGCCGCGGCGAGGCGGCCCCACAGCAGGTCGGCGAGCGAGCGGACCAACTCCGCCCGGGAGCAGGGCCGTTCGCCGAGCCACCAGTCGCCGGCCGCGTGCATCATCCCGACGATCCCGTGTCCCCAGACCCGGGCGAGCTGCTGGCTGCCCGGGCCGAGGTCCAGCCGGTCCTCGATCACCTGGGCCAGCTCCTCGCCCATCCGGCGAAGCAGCGGAGCGCTGTGCTTGCCGACGTCGAACCCGTGGTCGCCGCCGGTGCTGCCCTCCGCCGGGTGCATGAGGAACCGGTACACCTGGGGCCGGGCCTCGATCGCCGCGAGATAGGTGTCGAGGGTGGACTCCACCCGCTCGCGCCGGTCGGCGGGCGCGTCGAGGGCGGCGCGCAGCGAGTCCAGCAGCGCGTCGGTGTGCCGCTTGGCCAGGGCGGCGTAGAGGCCGCCCTTGTCGCCGAAGTGGCGGTAGAGGATCGGCTTGGTGATGCCGGCCTCCGCGGCGATCGCGTTCATCGACGCCTGCGGGCCGTCGCGCAGCACCACCCGGTCGGCGGCCTCCAGCAGCTCGCGCCGTCGGCGGTCGGCGGACCGCTGCTGATCGGTCCGCTGCGTGGTGTCCATGTGCTCTCCCCACCCGTGCTGATTCGGTGACGCCTGCGCAAACTAACACTGCCCGGGCCCGTGACATCGAACGGGATGCCGAGGCGCCCGGAGGAGTTGACTTTTCCTACTGGTCGGTAACACACTCGCGTTACCGCTAGTAACATCGCTGGTAGGACCGCACGTACCGCCGCTGGAGGGGACATGGCCGAGTTCACCATGGAGCTCAACGACGAACAGAAGGAGGTCAGGGAGTGGCTGCACGGCTTCGCGGCCGACGTCATCCGCCCCGCGGCCGCCGAATGGGACGAGCGTGAGGAGACTCCCTGGCCGGTCATCCAGGAGGCCGCGAAGGTCGGCATCTACTCCCTCGACTTCTACGCGCAGCAGTATTTCGACCCCACCGGCCTCGGCATCCCGATGGCCATGGAGGAGCTGTTCTGGGGCGACGCGGGCATCGCCCTGTCCATTGTGGGCACCGGTCTGGCCGCCGTGGGCGTTCTCGCCAACGGAACCGACGAGCAGATCGGCACCTGGATCCCGCAGATGTACGGCGACCAGAACGACGTGAAGGTCGCCGCCTTCTGCTCCTCCGAGCCGGACGCCGGCTCCGACGTGGCCTCCATGCGCACGCGCGCGGTGTACGACGAGGCCAAGGACGAGTGGGTGATCAACGGCACCAAGACCTGGGCGACCAACGGCGGCATCGCCAACGTCCACGTCGTCGTCGCCGTCGTCGACCCGGACCTCGGCTCCAAGGGCCACGCCTCCTTCATCGTCCCGCCCGGCACCCCGGGGCTCACCCAGGGCCAGAAGTTCAAGAAGCACGGCATCCGCGCCTCGCACACCGCCGAGGTCGTGCTCGACGGCGTCCGGGTCCCCGGCTCCTGCCTGCTCGGCGGCAAGGAGAAGCTGGACGAGCGGCTCGCCCGGGCCCGGGAGCGGGCGAAGACGGGCGGTGAGCGGGTGAAGAACGCGGCCATGGCCACCTTCGAGGCCTCGCGGCCCGCCGTGGGCGCGATGGCGGTCGGCACCGCCCGCGCCGCGTACGAGGTCGCCCTCGACTACGCGAAGACCCGCGAGCAGTTCGGCCGGCCCATCATCGACAACCAGGGCGTGGCCTTCCAGCTCGCGGACATGCGGACGCAGATCGACGCCGCGCGGCTGCTGGTGTGGCGGGCGTCCTGGATGGCCGTCAACGGCAAGCCGTTCACGGCGGCCGAGGGCTCCATGTCCAAGCTGTTCGCCAGTGAGACCGCGAAGAAGGTGAGCGCGCAGGCCGTCCAGATCCTGGGCGGCAACGGCTACACCCGCGAGTACCCGGTGGAGCGCATGCACCGCGACAGCGCGATCTACACCATCTTCGAGGGCACGAGCGAGATCCAGCGCCTGGTCATCGCCCGCACCCTCTCCGGGATGCCGATCCGGTAGCGCCGGGGCCGGCCCGGACGCCGGCCCGGCAGCGGTGCGGGGCGCGGGGCCTTACCGGCACCCGCGCCCCGCGCCGTACGCCGGCGGTGTCCTGCGGTCACCTGTGCCGCAGTGGTGTGAGCTGCTCGATGTCGTAGCGCCGGCGGAGCCGCTCGATGGCCTCGCGGTCCGGCGGTCCGCCGTCGCCGAGGATCTCCAGCAGCTCCTCGAAGTAGCGCTCGTGGTCCGGCGGCGGGGACGCCTGGAAGAACATCCTCGCCGGCGTGTCCGTCGGATTGGCGAACGCGTGGGGGCAGCCGGGCGGTACGACGATGACCGTGCCCGGCGTCGCCCGGACCACGCGGCTGCCCGAACTCGACTCCCAGCGCTGCCAGTTGTCGGGGGTGCGGATGCGCGGCTCGAAGGCCAGCACGTCCAGTTCGCCCTCGAGGACGTAGAACAGCTCCTCGCTGCGCGTGTGCACGTGGGCGCCGACGTCGAACCCCGGCGGGACCTCCACCTCGAAGGTGGAGGCCGTCCGCGAGTGGGTGCCGGTGACCTTGAACGTCACCCGCTGGGCCGGTGTCTCGACGACCCGGCCGTGGCCCGGCGGCACCAGCAGGCCCTCGGCCGGCGGATCCGCCTGGGCCGGCGCGCCGTCCCGCGCCGCGGGCCCTTCGGGTACCGCCAGCCCCTCCGTCGTGGTCATCGGCCGCTCACCACCTCACCGGCAGGGCCGCGGGCCCGCGGATCAACGCGCCCTTGCGGAAGGGCACCTGGGCCGGGGCCACGGCCAGCCGGAGACCCGGCACCCGGTCCAGCAGGGCGTCCACCAGCAGCTCCGACTCCAGCCTGGCCAGCATGCCGCCGGGGCAGTAGTGCGGGCCGAAGCCGAACGCCACGTGCGGGTTGGGACTGCGGGTGACGTCGATGGCCTCCGGGTCGGGGAAGACCTCCGGGTCGCGGTTGGCGGCCAGGTAGGACACGTAGACCGCGTCCCCGGCCCGGATGCGGACGCCGTGGACCTCCACGTCCTCCAGGGCGATCCGGGACAGCCCGACGGCGTTGCGGTGCGGGATGAAGCGCAGCAGCTCGTCGATCGCCCTCGGCCTGATCCCGGGGTCCGAGCGCAGCCGCTCGGCCAGTTCGGGGCGGGTCAGCAGCAGGTAGAACATCTGCCCGCTGTTGTTGGTGACCGCCTCGCCGCCGATCTGGAGCAGGACGGCGAGGCCCACGGCCTCCTCCAGGCTGACCTCCTGCCGGCCCAGGGCGGCGCCGAGCAGGGAGGTCACGTCCTCGCCGGTGCTGTTCTCGCGCAGCGCGATGAGATCGGAGAAGTAGTCGCTCATCTCGCGCTTGGCCTTCTCGCTGAGCTCCTTGCCGTGCGCGGAGGACAGGATCAGCTGGGTCCAGCCGTGCATGCTGTGCCGGTCGGCGGCCGGCACGCCCATCAGCTCGCAGATCACCGCGATCGGGAACGGGCTGAGCACCGCGCTGGTGAGGTCGGCGGGCGGCCCGTCCTGGAGCAGCTCGTCCACCAGCTCGTCCAGCACGGCGCGCGCCCTGTGGCGGACCCGCTCCACGCCCTTGGCGGTGAACGCGGCGGCCACCGCGCGGCGCAGCCGGGTGTGGTCGGGCGGGTCGAGGAAGCCGACCGCGCCCCGGTCCGGGATGAAGTGCGGGGCGAGCCGGGTGACCTGCTTGTCCATGACGGCCTCACGGCCGAAGCGCGGGTCGTTGGCCACCATGCGCACGTCGTCGTACCGGGTGACCAGCCAGGCCCAGCCCTCGCCGTTGGCGAGCTGGATGCGGGTGACCGGGCCCTCGGCCATGAGGTCGGCCAGCACCGGGTCGAAGTCCGTCCCGGCGAGGTCGGCCGCCGGCCAGTGCCGGACCGGGGGCATGGGCAGTGGCTCGGTGAGGGTCTCTTCGATCGTCATCGTGTCTTCTCGCCGTCCTGGACCCAGCGGCCCACGGTCATCTCGGCGGTGATGCCGGGCCCGAACCCGGCCAGCAGCCCGCGCGCCCGGTGCTCGGCACCGCCCTCGTCGAAGAGCCGGCGCAGCGCGTCGAGGACGACGGCGCTGGCGATGTTGCCGTACTCGGTGAGCGTCGACCGGCTGAACCGGAACGCGTGCGGGTCGACCTTCAGGAACTTGCTGAGGTCGTCGAGTATTCGGGGCCCGCCCGCGTGGATGATGTAGAAGTCCAGGTCGGACGCGTCCCAGCCGTGGTTGCCCGCGAGGTCCTGGAGCGCCGGGGCGAGCGGCTCCATGGTGGTCGGCACCCGCTTGTCCAGCAGGAAGTGGAAGCCGGTCGCCCGGACGTCGTAGGCGATCCAGTCCTCGGTCTTCGGGATCAGGTACGAGCCGTTGCGCTCGAGCTGGACGCCCGTGCCGCCGCGGCCCCGCACCACGGCGGCGGCGATGCCGTCGCCGAACAGGCCGTTGGACAGCAGCGAGCCGACGCCCAGGTCGGTGGGCTGGTAGCACAGCGAGCAGAACTCGCAGGCCACGATGAGGGCGTTGGCCTCGGGGTAGGCCGAACAGAAGTCGTGGGCCCGGTTGACGGCCGCGCCGCCGGCCGCGCAGCCGAGCTGGGCGATGGGGAGCTGCCGGGTGTTGCTCGGGAAGTCCATCTCGTTGATCAGCCACGCGGTGAGCGAGGGCATCATGAAGCCCGTGCACGACACGTAGATGATGACATCGATGTCGTCCGTCAGGAGCTCGGCGTCGTCGAGCGCCCGCTGGATCACCGCGGGGACGCGGGCCTTGGCCTCCGCCTCGTAGAGCTTGTTGCGGTCCTCGAACCCCGGGTGCTTCAGGGTTTCCTCGATGGGCTGCACGATGTGCCGGGTGCGGACGCCCGTGTTCTCGATCAGCCGGAGGGCCAGCGGGAGCTGGGGGTGGTCCGCGTGGTGCAGGCGCGCCAGCTCCAGCGTCTCCTCCATCGTGATCACATGCTCTGGTACGGACACCGAGGGTCTGCACAAAGTCGCCATGAGCCGTCCCTGCTTTCGCCGTCCGGCAGGCCTTCGCCCGCCGGTCAGAAAGGTGGTCCACCCAGGTTCACCCGACGGGGCGACGATCTCGCGCCGGACTACTCCGAACCGGTGACAAGGGGTCAGGGACGGCCACGCTGCGAAACCCCTCGCGAGGGCTACGGCGCCCCGCTGCTGTGGGCGATGCACGCCACGTCGATGCGGTCCGCGAGCTTCGCCAGTTCGATGGTCAGGGCGGCCACCGTGTCCTCGTCGAGCTGCTCCCCGGCCTCGACGAGATGCAGCCACCGCCCGCCCACGGTCCGCAACAACTTGCTGACGTCGGCCGCTGCCACCTGCAAGGTACCGCGGTCGTCGACGATCAGAGGCAGGGTCACTTCGCGGTTCACAATCGGGATGGTAGCCGCGCGGTCCTCACGCACCCTGCCAAACCGTGGTGATGTTGCAGAACTCCCGGATTCCGTGCCCGGACAGCTCACGTCCGTACCCAGAGCGCTTCACCCCGCCGAACGGGAACGCCGGGTGCGAGGCCGTCATCCCGTTCACGTACACGGCGCCCGCCTCCAGGTCCCGGGCGAACCGCTCCACCTCGTCGTCGTCGCGGGTCCACACGTTGGAACTCAGGCCGAACGGCGAGTCGTTGGCGATGAGCACCGCCTCGTCCAGGTCGCCGGCCCGGTACAGCGTGGCGACCGGCCCGAAGGCCTCCTCGCGGTGGATGCGCATCTCCCGGGTGATGCCCGCCAGCACGGTCGGCGGGTAGTACCAGCCCGGCCCGTCCGGACGCTCGCCGCCGCAGAGCACCTGGGCCCCGCCCCGCCGGGCGTCGTCGACCAGCTCCTCCAGGTCCTTGCGCCCCTGCTCGCTGGCGAGCGGCCCGACCTCCGTCTCCTCCTCCAGCGGGTCGCCCGTCCGCAGCGCCCGCATGCCCGCGACGAACCTCTCCGCGAAGGCGTCGTACACGTCGGTGTGGACGATGAACCGCTTGGCCGCGATGCACGACTGCCCGTTGTTCTGGACCCGTGCGGTCACCGCCACCCGGGCCGCGTGGTCGAGGTCGGCGGAGGGCATGACGACGTACGGGTCGCTGCCGCCGAGCTCCAGCACCGTCTTCTTGATCATCTCGCCGGCGGTGGAGGCCACGGCCCGCCCGGCCGGTTCGCTGCCGGTCAGCGTCGCGGCCTTGACCCGCTCGTCACGCAGTACGTCGTCCACCGCCGCCGAGCCGATCAGCAGGGTCTGGAAGCAGCCCTCCGTGAAGCCCGCCCGGTGGAACAGGTCCTCCAGGTACAGCGCCGTCTGCGGGACGTTCGAGGCGTGCTTGAGCAGACCCACGTTGCCGGCCATCAGCGCGGGCGCGGCGAACCGGATCACCTGCCACAGGGGGAAGTTCCAGGGCATCACGGCGAGGACGGGACCGAGCGGCCGGTAGCGGACCCGGACCCGGGAGGCACCGGAGTCCCGCACGTCCCGCTCCGACGGCTCCTCGTCGGCCAGCAGGCCCTCGGCGCGGTCGGCGTACCAGCGCATCGCCTTGGCGCACTTGGCGGCCTCCGCGCGGGCCTGCTTGACCGGCTTGCCCATCTCCGTGGTCATGACCCGGCCGATCTCATCCTGGTCCTCGTCCAGCAGGTCGGCGGCCCTGTTCATCATCCGCGCGCGTTCGGCGAACGTGCTCGTCCGGTACGTGCGGAACGTGGCCTCGGCGAGCTGGAGCCGGCGTTCCAGCTCCTCCTCGCCCATGGCCTCGTACGTCTTGAGCGTCTCGCCGTTCGCCGGGTTCACCGTCGCGATGGGCATGGCTGACCTCCCTGGGAGCGGGCTTGCTTCGACCTTCGCGCGCGACACCGCCCGTCGCAACGCGTACGCCGCTGTTCAGTCCGAGTGCTCCGCCAGCCGGTCGAGAAACGCCGTCTGCGCCGAGATGATCACCTCGCGGGCCCGGTCCAGACCGAACCACGCGACCCGGTCCAGCTCCGGGAACTCCTGGGTGCGGCCGGACCTCGGCGGCCACTCCATCGTGAAGGTGCCCGGCCGGATCGTCCCCGGGTCCAGGTCCGCCTCCACCGCCCAGGCCGTGACGACCTTGCCGCCCCGCTGCGCGACCTCGCCCAGCGGCACGGCCTCCCCCTCGGGCGGCGCCAGCCCCAGCTCCTCCCGGAACTCCCGCCGCGCCGCCTCCCAGGCGGGCTCCGCGGCGTCGTACTCGCCCTTGGGCACGGTCCACGCCCCCGCGTCCTTCTTCGCGAAGAACGGCCCGCCCATGTGGCCGAGCAGCACCTGCAGCCCGTCGTCGGCGCGCCGGAACAGCAGCAGTCCGGCACTGCGCCTGGTCGCCCTGACCGTCATGGCGCGACCTCCGGGTGGGCCGCCAGCAGGGCCTCGACGGTGTCGGCCTCCTCGGGCCGCTTGTCCTCGCGGTAGCGGATCACGCGGGCGAAGCGCAGGGTGACGCCGGCCGGGTAGCGGGAGGAGCGCTGCAGGCCGTCGTAGGCGATCTCCACGACGAGTTCGGGGCGCACCCTGACCCCCCAGCCGCCGTCCTCGACGGCCAGTTCCCGCAGCCGCTCCGTCTGCCAGGCGAGCATCGCGTCGGTCATGCCCTTGAAGGTCTTGCCGAGCATCGCGAAGCCGCCGTCCGCCGTCCGGGCGCCGAGGTGGAGGTTGGAGAGCCTGCCGGTGCGGCGGCCGTGGCCCCACTCGGCGGCCAGCACCACCAGGTCGAGGGTGTGCACCGGCTTGACCTTCAGCCAGGACGCGCCGCGCCGGCCCGCGCTGTAGGCGGCGTCCAGCGCCTTGACCACCACGCCCTCGTGGCCGCGGGCGAGCGTGTCCGCGAGGAACCGCTCCGCGGCGTCGGCCTCCGCCGGTCCGGACACCACGGTCCGGCGCACCCGCATGGGCTCGGGGACCAGCCGGGCCAGCTCGGCGTGCCGTTCCGCGAACGGCAGATCCAGCAGGTCGCGTCCGTCGACGGACAGGGCGTCGAAGAAGACCGGGGAGACCGGGACCTCGCCGGCCGCCCGCGCCACGTCCGTGCGGGAGCCGACCCGGCCGGCCGTCTCCTGGAAGGAACGGGGCCGTCCGTCCGCGCCGAAGGAGATCACCTCGCCGTCCAGGATGAACCGCTCGCCCGCGAGGCCGAGCGCGGCGGCGGTCACCTCGGGCAGCCGGTCGGTGATGTCGTCCAGGGTGCGGGTGTGGATCCGCACGGCGTCGCCGTCGCGGTGGACCTGGACGCGGATGCCGTCCAGCTTCTCCTCCACCGCGCACGCGCCCAGCTTCTCCACCGCCTCGGCGACCGAGGAGGCGCTGTGCGCGAGCATCGGGTGCACCGGCCGGCCGACGGTCAGCCGGAACCGCTCCAGCGAACCGGGCCCCTCGGCGAGCAGCGCCTGCGCGACCGTCTGCAGCGATCCGGCGAGCATCACCGCCCGCCGGACGTCCGCCGGGTCCGCGCCGGTCGCCCGGGCGAGCCCCTCCACCGCCACCGCGTCCAGCGCGCCCTGCCGCACCTCGCCGGTGAGCAGGCCGCGCAGGAACCGCTGCTCGGCCTCGGTGGCCGCGCCCATCAGCTCGCCGACGAGCCGGGCCCGTTCCGTCTGGGAGCCGGGCCCGGACACCTTGCCCAGCTCGCCGAGCCGGGCGTCGACCTCGCGCACCGTGAGGGACGGTCCGGCGGCCGGCGGGACCGGACGGCTCAGCACCTTCCAGCCGACGCCGAGCCGGCCCTGCGGGATCCGCCCGGCCAGGTACGGGATGACGATCGGCACGTCGTCCGCCTCCGCCTCCCGGAACAGCTCCGCGAGCAGGGCGGTCTTGCGGGACCTGGCCGCCGTCGCGGCGACCTCCCCGGACACCTCGGCCAGCCGGGACAGCAGCATGCAGTCATGGTGCACCGCGAAAGCGGGGTCTACACCTGCGCGCCGGCGTCCAGGTCGGCGAAGAGCAGTTCCCCGTTGATCGCGGCCCCGGCCCGGTAGCCACGGCTGGCCGCGTTCACCACCTGCTCGGCGAAGCCGCTCGCGTTGCCCGCCGCCCACAGCCCGGGCACGCTCGTCGAGCCCCGCTCGTCGGTCACCGGATAGCTGCCGAACGGCGTCTCCCGCAGCGCGGCACCCAGCCGCACGAACAGCCCGTTCCGCGGGACGGCGCGCGGGGCGACGTAGAGCACCTCGCGCTCGTGGACCGCGCCCCGCCCGGGCGCCCCGCCGGTGAGCCGGACGCCGGTCAGGCGGTCGTCCTCGGCCAGCACCTCGGCCACCTCACCGGGCACGACCTCGACCCCGGCCGTGACCAGCCGGCGCCGGTCGTCGTCCGTCAGCTCCGCCTCCGGCACCTGGTGCAGGAAGAGCCGCACGTCCTTGGACCACTGGGTGACCATCAGCGCCTGGTGCACGCTGAGCGCGCTGGTGGCGAGCACACCGGTCGCCCGGTCGCGGACCTCCCAGCCGTGGCAGTACGGGCAGTGGACGACGTCCCGGCCGAACCGTTCGGCGAGGCCCGGGACCGGCGGGAGCTCGTCCTTCAGCCCGGTCGCGACGACCAGGTGCCGGGCCAGGACGGCGCCGCCACCTGCCAGCCGCACGGTGAAGTCACCGTCCCGCGTCGCGTCCACCACCCGGTCCCGGACCAGCTCCACGCCGTACCGGGCGATCTCCTCGCGGCCGGCCGCCAGGAACTCCGCCGGGGACATCCCGTCCCGGGACAGATAGCCCTGCATGTGCGCGGACGGCGCGTTGCGCGGCTCGCCGGCGTCGACGACCAGCGTGCGCCGCCGGGCCCGGCCCAGCACCAGTGCCGCGGACAGCCCGGCCGCGCCGCCGCCGACCACGACGGCCTCGTACCTCTCGGTCATGTGACCACCTCCGCCGCCGACGGTCGCGCGGCGGGTGCCGCATTGACAAACGTCTTTGCCGATCCTGCAATGAGGACATGAACGGCGAACACGGCGAGGCCGCCGGCGGCGACGCGGGCCCCGAGGACACCGACGGCGTGCTGGCGGGCGTGGGACCCAGGCTGCGGCGGATCCGCAAGGACCGGGGGGTGACCCTGGCGGCGCTGTCCGGAGCCACCGGCATCTCCGTCAGCACCCTGTCCCGGTTGGAGTCCGGCCTGCGCCGGCCCAGTCTCGAGCTGCTGCTGCCCATCGCCCGGGCCCACCGCGTGGCGCTGGACGAACTGGTCGGCGCCCCGCCGGTCGGCGACCCCGTGGTGCGGGCGAAGCCCGTCGAGCGCAACGGCCAGGTCTTCTGGCCGCTGACCCGTCGGCCCGGCGGACTGCAGGCCTTCAAGATCCTGGAACCGCAGCGCCGGCAGGAGCCCGACCAGCGCACCCACGAGGGCTACGAGTGGCTGTACGTGCTCTCGGGGCGGCTGCGGCTGGTGCTCGGCGAACACGACGTGGTGCTCTCGGCCGGGGAGGCGGCGGAGTTCGACACCAGGGTCCCGCACTGGTTCGGCTCGACGGGGGAGGGGCCGGTGGAGTTCCTGAGCCTGTTCGGGCCGCAGGGCGAGCGGATGCACGTACGGGCCAGGCCCGCCCGCAAGTGACGCGGCCCGCTGTTCCCTGATCGGCAAGCGACCGCTTAGTATGCCGTCGGAACCCGGTCAGACGAAGCAGTCCCGTGGAGGCCCCGCATGCAGGCATGGCAAGTGCACGAGAACGGTGAGCCGCGCGAGGTGATGCGCCTGGCGGAGGTGGAGCCGCCCACGCCCGGTGACGGCCAGGTGCTGCTGCGCGTGCGTGCCGCCAACATCAACTTCCCGGACGCCCTGCTCTGCCGGGGCCAGTACCAGGTGCGGCCCCCGCTGCCGTTCACGCCCGGTGTGGAGATCTGCGCCGAGACCGAGGACGGCCGCCGGGTGATCGCCAACCCCGCGCTGCCGCACGGAGGTTTCGCCGAGTACGCCCTCGCCGACGCCCGCGCGCTGCTGCCCGCGCCCGACTCGCTGGACGACGCCGAGGCCGCCGCGCTGCACATCGGCTACCAGACCGGCTGGTTCGGCCTGCACCGCCGGGCCCGCCTGGAGGCGGGGGAGACCCTGCTGGTGCACGCCGCCGCCGGTGGGGTCGGCAGCGCGGCCGTGCAGCTCGGCAAGGCCGCCGGAGCCACCGTGATCGGCGTGGTCGGCGGCGCGGAGAAGGCCGCCGTCGCCCGGGAACTGGGCTGTGACGTGGTCGTCGACCGGCGCGCCGAGGACGTGGTCGCGGCCGTGAAGGAGGCCACCGGCGGCCGGGGCGCCGACGTGATCTACGACCCCGTCGGCGGCGCCGCCTACGCCCAGTCCGCCAAGCTCGTCGCCTTCGAGGGACGGATCGTGGTCGTCGGCTTCGCCAGCGGCACCATCCCGAGCCCCGCCCTCAACCACGCCCTGGTGAAGAACTACGCGATCCTCGGCCTGCACTGGGGCCTGTACAACACCAAGAACCCCGCGCTGGTCCTGCACTGCCACGAGCGGCTCACCGAACTGGCCGCGCAGGGCGCGATCAAGCCGCTGGTCAGCGAGCGGGTGCCGCTGGACGGCGCCGCCGACGCCGTGCAGCGGGTCGCCGACGGGGTGACCACCGGCCGGGTGGCCGTGGTCCTGGGCAAGGGAGCCGCCGCATGACCGACGCAGCGGAACTGCGCCGTCGCGCACAGGAGTTCCTGGCCGCGCACCCGCCTGCCGGCACCGGCCGCCTGGAGTTCCTGCGGGCCCGGTTCGACGCGGGGCTGGCCTGGGTGCACTTCCCGCAGGGCCTCGGCGGACTGGACGCCCCGCGCTCCCTGCAGGCCGTGGTGGACGCCGAACTGGAGGCCGCCGGCGCCCCCGACAACGACCCCCGGCGCATCGGCATCGGCCTCGGCATGGCCGCGCCGACGATCCTGAAGTACGGCACGCAGGAGCAGAAGCAGCGCTTCCTGCGGCCCCTGTGGACCGGCGAGGAGGTCTGGTGCCAGCTCTTCAGCGAGCCCGGCGCCGGCTCCGACCTGGCCGCGCTCGGCACCCGGGCCGTACGGGAGGGCGACGAGTGGGTGGTCAACGGGCAGAAGGTGTGGACCTCCAGCGCCCACCTCGCCCGCTGGGCCATCCTCATCGCCCGCACCGACCCGGACGTGCCCAAGCACCGGGGCATCACCTACTTCCTCTGCGACATGACCGACCCGGGCGTCGAGGTGCGGCCGCTGCGCCAGATCACCGGCGAGGCCGAGTTCAACGAGGTCTTCCTGACGGACGTCCGCATCCCCGACAGCCGCCGCCTCGGTGAGACCGGCGACGGCTGGCGGGTCGCGCAGACCACGCTGAACAACGAGCGCGTCGCCATCGGCGGCATGCGGCTGCCCCGCGAGGGCGGCATGATCGGCCCGGTGTCGAAGACCTGGCGCGAGCGGCCCGAGCTGCGCACCCACGACCTGCACCAGCGGCTGCTGAAGCTCTGGGTCGAGGCCGAGGTCGCCCGGCTCACCGGCGAACGCCTGCGCCAGCAGCTCGTCGCGGGCCAGCCCGGCCCGGAGGGCGCCGGTATGAAGCTCGCCTTCGCCCGCCTCAACCAGGAGATCAGCGGCCTGGAGGTCGAACTCCGCGGCGAGGAGGGGCTGCTGTACGACGACTGGACCATGCGCCGTCCGGAACTGGTGGACTTCACCGGCCGCGACGCCGGCTACCGCTACCTGCGCTCCAAGGGCAACAGCATCGAGGGCGGGACCAGCGAGGTCCTGCTGAACATCGTCGCCGAGCGCGTGCTGGGCCTGCCAGCCGAGCCGCGCACCGACAAGGACGTCGCATGGAAGGACCTGGCCCGATGAGCACCCAGCCGGATCTCCTCTACTCCGAGGAGGAGGAGGCGCTGCGCTCCGCCGTCCGCGACCTGCTCACGGACCACTGCGACGCGGCCGGTGTGATAGCCCGCACCGAGTCCGACACCCCGCACGACCTCGCGCTGTGGAAGTCGCTCGCCGACGGCATGGGCCTGGCCGGGCTGCTGGTGCCCGAGGAGCTGGGCGGCCAGGGCGCCGGCCACCGCGAGGCCGCCGTCGTCCTGGAGGAGCTGGGGCGCGCCGTCGCCCCGGTGCCGTACCTGACCAGCGCGGTCGTGGCCACCGAGGCCCTGCTGGCCTGCGGCGACGAGGAACTGCTGGGCCGCCTCGCCTCCGGCCGGACCATCGGCGTCCTCGCGGTGGGCCTGCACACGGCACCGGGGGCCGGCCACCGCACCGCACGGCTGGCGGACGGCTCGCTGCACGGTGAGCTGACCGGCGTGGCGGACGCCGCCGCCGCCGACGTGCTGCTCGTCCCGGCCGACGACGGCGGGCTGTACGCCGTGGCTGCCGAGGCGGCCACCGTCACCCCGCAGGTCTCCTTCGACCTGACCCGCCCGCTCGCCACCGTCACCCTCGACGCGGCGCCCGCCCGCCGCCTGGGCGACGCGGAACCCGCAGTACGGCGGGCCCTGCGGGCCGGCGCCGGCCTGCTCGCCTCCGAGCAACTCGGGGTCGCCGACTGGGCGTTGACCGAGACCGTGCGGTACCTGAAGGAGCGCAAGCAGTTCAACCGGCCGGTCGGCGGCTTCCAGGCGCTCAAGCACCGGCTCGCCCAGTCGTGGCTCGAGATCGTCAGCCTGCGCGCCGCCGCCCGCGCCGCCGCCGACGCCCTCACGAGCGGCGCGGACACCGACGTCACGGTGACCGTCGCACAGGCGTACGCCGCCCCGGTGGCCGTACGCGCCACCGAGGAGGCGGTGCAGTTGCACGGCGGGATCGGAATGACCTGGGAGCATCCCGCGCACCTGCACCTCAAGCGGGCCAAGGCCGACTCGATCGCCTACGGCACCGCGGGCGCCCACCGGGAGGCGCTGGCCGCTCTGGTCGACCTCCAGGCGCCCTGACGGCCGGCCCGGCCCGCGGACGCCCCGCGGGCGCGGCCCCTCTCCGCGGCCGGCCATCCCGGCGCCGACCGCCTCGCCGGCCCGGAAGGGCCCTCCCGGGCGTACACCCGTCCGTCTGACATCACACGATCGGAGGACACGTCAGCCACCCGGACAAACCCTCCGCTACGCCACACTTACGGCCGAACGCCGCTCAAGGGGCGTGGCGGAGGAGGTTGACGATGGCCATTTCCATCTCTGTGGTGCTGCTGCTCCTGATCCTGGCGGTGGTGTTCATCCGCAACGGCGCGCTGAAGCTGTCGCACGCCCTGGTCTGCATGCTGCTCGGGTTCTACCTGGCCAGCACCAGCATGGCGCCCACCATCCACAGCGGGCTCACCGCGACCGCCGACCTGGTGAGCGGCCTGCGGCCGTGAGCCGTGAGCCGTGAGCCGTGAGCTGCGGGCCGTAAGCCGTGAGCCCGTGAGCCGCGGTCGGCGGGCCGCGGGTCAGCGGGAGAAGACCCCGATGCCGTTCGGCACCGGACGTTCGGCGCCGCCGCTCGGATGGTTGCGGACCGTCACCCCGCGCGCGCCCCGGGCGCGGGTGACCATCTCGCTCGACCCGCCGCCGTCGAGGTTGAACGCGTCCGACGCGCCCAGGCCGCGCATGGCGGCCGCCTCCTCGGCGATCGTCATGCCGGTGCGGGAGTCGTCGGCCCCGTCCAGCGCGAGCAGCAGCAACTGCCGCCCGCCGCCCCGCAGACCCGCGACCGTGCGCACGGCGGAGGCCCTGTCGTCGAGCCCCGCGAGCGGCCTGCCGTGCCGCAGCACCGGGTAGCCGCCGACCGCGAACGCGTAGGGCACCCTGGCCCTGGCCGCCACCAGACGGTGGGTGACGGTCACCGCGTCTCCCACGGTCAGCCCGCGCAGCTCCCGCGCCCCCCGTTCGCGGCCCACCAGGACCGTGGTGCCCGCGGGGATCGGACCCCGGCCCGGAGTGCCTGCGGCGCCGACCACCCGGCCGCGGCGCACCGCCACCTCGTAGGTCTCGGTGCTGCAGGGCGCGGCCCGGTCGGTGTCCGTGCCGCAGACGGCCCGCTCCCGGGAGGCGGCGCCCCACCGGGAGGTGAAGGCCCCCACGGAGTTCTGCGGCAGCGCGTACTGGTCGAGGCCGCCGAGCCGGAGCCTGCCGTGCGGTGTGGTCACCGACCCGGTGAGGGAGAGGCGGTCCAGACGGGCCCGCCGGTCGGCGCCCACCCCGAGCACGTCCCGCGTGGTGGCGCCGGGCGGCAGCGGCGGCCCGAACCGCTGGCCCGTGGGCACCGCCGCCTTCAGCACCCGGCCGCCCGCGACCGCCGGGCCCACGCTCGCGCCGGTGGCCTCGACACCCGGGTGCTGGGTCTCGGTGATGTCGAAGAAGTCGCCGTTGACACCCGCGACCGCGCCGGCCGAGTCGGCCAGCCGGGACACGGTGGCCCGGGCCGCCACCGCCCGGGGGTGCAGCAGGTCCACCCGGACGTGCGGGTCGCCCAGGTCCACGGTGAGCAGATGGGCGCGGGTGCGCCCGGCCGCCGCCGTGATGTCGAACTCCCGGTACACGACCCCCGCAGCGATCCGCTCGCCGCGGCCGCCGGCCGGCACGGCAGCGGCCGGCGCCGCCCCGGCCAGGGCCGCGCCCGCCAGCACGCCGAGCGCTGTGAGAACCGTGAGCACCGGTCTGCCCGCCGCCGTTCGCCGCCGACCTCTCGTCACCGCGCCCCCTGATGTCTCGTCAACCGCCACAGGACTCAAGGGAAGTGCAGCAGACGACGGTGACGTACGGGTCTCCTAGGCGTCGACTACGCGAGAACGGGTGAGAAAACGCACTCCCTCGGGTGCCTCCAGCGAGAATCCGCTCCCTCGTCCGGGTACCACGTCCACGATCAGCCGGGTGTGGCTCCAGACCTCGTACTGGCTCCTCGACATCCAGAACGTCACGGGCTCCTCGACCCCGTCCACCGCCAGCTCCGCCAGCAGCACGTCCGAGCCGCCGGTGCGGAACTCGCCGTCGGGATAGCACATGGGCGCGCTGCCGTCGCAGCAGCCGCCGGACTGGTGGAACATCAACGGCCCGTGCTCGGCCCGCAGCCGGCGCACCAGCTCGGCGGCGCGTGGGGTGAGTTCGACGCGGGGGACTTCCTCTTGCATGGTCACCGTCCTGGAGCACCGGGGGCGTCGGACGGCCCAGTCTCACGGCTGGTCACCACGGCGTCCAGAGCGCGTCGTTCAGCGGCCGGGGCGCTGCGTCGGCGTGCCGTCCGTCCGGCCCAGCGCCGTCCCGGGCGCCAGGTTCCAGCGCCCGGCCCGGCCGGTGAAGGCGGTGGCGGTCAGAGGCGCCACGTCGATCCGCCAGAAGGCGTCCTCCGGCGCGCCGAGCACCCGTACGGTCGCGGCCCGCACGACCTCCGGCTCGACCACCGCGACCAGGCGGCCGGAGGTACGGGCGGCCTCGTCCAGCCAGCCACCGACCCGGGCGCACAGCAGATGCACCGACTCCCCGCCGTGCGGGCGCGCCGCCGGATCGGCCAGCCACCGGGCCAGCGCCTCCGGCTCCCGGGCGGCGGCCTCGCCGAGCGTCAGCCCCCGCCAGCGGCCCATGTCCAGCCCGGCCAGGGCGGGTTCGTCGCGGACGTGCAGGCCCAGCGCGGCCGCCGTCTGCCGGCAGCGGACGGCCGGGGAGACGAGTGCCGTGGCGGCCTGCCGCACCTCGTCCGCGGCCGACCGGGCGCGCGCCGCGCCCGCCGCGTCGAGCGAGCACCCGTCGTCGAAGCGGGCCTCCCGCACGGCCGGGTTCATCGCCGGTGAGATCAACGTCACTCGGGTCGTCATGAGGTCGCTTTCATGGTCAACGGCCCTTCGGGCGCAAGGCACCCTCAGCGTACGGGGCCTGCGGGGCGGTGCCGCCCCGCACCCGTGCGCCCTTGGCCGCGACCGCGCTTCGCGGTACCTTCTCGGCATTGAAGACGACGGAATGCGGAAGCCGGTGGGAATCCGGCACGGTCGCGCCACTGTGAGCCCGTTCGCACCGATCCCGGTGCGGGCCGGCGAGTCAGACCCGCCCGTCGTCCCGTGCACCACCGAGCCGGGACGCGAGTTCCCCAGGAGGTCCTGCCATGGCGCAGTCCGCCGTTCAGCCCAGCACCACCCCCGAAGCCCTCCCCGCCAAGCTGCCGATCGGCGCCGTCGCCCCCTGGGCCGTCTTCTTCGGTGTCCTGATGCTGGTCCTGCTCTACTTCGTCGGCGCCGAACAGGGCGCGACCTCCGTGACGTCCGGCGAGAACGTGCACGAGTGGCTGCACGACGCCCGGCACCTGCTCGGCTTCCCCTGCCACTGACCGGGCGGGGAAACAAGCGCGCCCATGAACTCGGCAACCGTCCGCAACCTGTTGGTGCGTGGCATGCTCGCGGGACTCGCCGCGGGCCTGCTCGCCCTCGTCGTCGCCTACTTCCTCGGTGAACCGAGCGTCGACTCGGCCATCGCCTACGAGGAGTCGCACGCCCACGAACACGGCGTGGAGGCGGTCTCCCGCACGATGCAGTCGACCGCCGGCCTGTCCACCGGCGTGCTCGTCTACGGCGTCGCGTTCGGCGGCATCGCCGCCCTCGCGTACTGCTTCGCGCTGGGCCGCGCCGGCCGCTTCGGGCCGCGTGCGAGCGCGCTGCTCCTGGCGGTGGCGGGCCTCGTCGCCGTCTACGTCGTGCCGTTCCTGAAGTACCCGGCCAACCCGCCGTCGGTCGGCGAACCCGACACGATCGGCAAGCGCACGACCCTGTACTTCCTGATGATGGTCCTGAGCGTGCTGCTGGCGGTCGTCACGGTGATCCTCGGCAGGCGTCTCGCCCCCCGCCTCGGCAACTGGAACGCGACGGTGGCCGCGGGGGCGTTCTTCGTCCTGGCCGCCGGGCTCGCCTACGCGTTCCTGCCGGCCGTCGACGAGGTCCCCAAGGACTTCCCCCCGACCTTGCTGTGGCGGTTCCGCCTGGCCGCGCTGGCCGTCCAGGCGACCCTGTGGACGGCGTTCGGGCTCGTCTTCGGCGTCCTCGCGGAACGGGTGCTCACCGCGGAGCGCACGGCCAACCGCCGGCCGGCCTCCGGTGCGGGCACCCCGGCCGCGCACCGCTGAGGCACCCGGGGCTCCGGCTCCCGGCCCGTTCGCGGGCCGGTGCCGTGAGCGTCCGGCCGGGCCGGAAGCGCCGCCGGCCCGGTCAGAAGGCGTACCGGATCCGCAGCCACGGAGCGTGCTCCGCGACCAGGCCGCGGAGCTCCTCCACCGCCCTCGCCTTGACCACGTGGTCGTAGCGCACGTTCAGCGCCCCGTTCTCGGAGCGCTTGCCCTGCTGGATGCCGGGCTGCCAGAGCACGTCCTCGGCCCGCGGGTGCCAGCCGAGGTTCACCTCGTGCAGCTCCCGGTTGTGGGTCAGCATGATCACTTCGGCGGCCGCCTGCCGTCTGACCCGTTCGGGCAGCACGTCGTCGAGCTGCCGCAGCAGCTCGGTCCAGGCCTGCTGCCAGCCGGGACGCAGGACCACGGGGGAGAGGTTGAAGTGCACCTCGTACCCGGCGTCCAGGAAGTCCGCGGCGGCGGCGATGCGCTCGGCCACCGGGGACGTCCGGACGTCCAGCAGTCGGGAGTCCTCTGCGGGCATCACCGAGAAGCGGACGCGGGTGCGGCCCCGCGGGTCCAGCGCCAGCAGGTCCGGGTTCACGAACTTGGTGGCGAAGGACGCCTTCGCGGTGGGCCAGCGGCGGAAGGCGCGCACCAGGTCGGCGGTGTTGTCGCTGATCAGCGCGTCCACCGAGCAGTCGCCGTTCTCGCCGACGTCGTACACCCAGGCCGTGTCGTCGCACTGGTTGGGCTCCCGTTTCGGGCCCTGGCGCGCGATGTGACGCCCCAGGTGGGCGATGATCCGGTCGATGTTGGTGAAGACGGTGACCGGGTTGGCGTACCCCTTGCGGCGGGGCACGTAGCAGTACACGCAGGCCATCGCGCAGCCGTTGGACGGGCCGGGGGCGATCCAGTCGGCGGACCGTCCGTTGGGCCGGGTGGTGAGCGTCTTGCGCTCGCCCAGCACCAGCGTCTCGCCCTTCACCCGCACCCAGCGCCCGACGTTCCCCTCGTCGCCGTGCAGTTCGGGGATGCGCCAGTGGGACTCCACCTCCACGAGGCGCGCGCCGGGGTACCGGGCGAGGATCTGCCGTCCGCGCGGTGAGGTGGCGGCGGCCGGCTCCGCGTAGACCGTGCGCACGGGAAGCAGGCGCCGGGCGGCGTCGGAGTCGCGGAACGCCCCGGCGGCCGGGGCCGGCTCCTGCGCGGGAGCCGTGGCTCCGGGCAGGGCGTCGAGCCCGAACAGCGCGCCGTCGCCCGGTGCGGCGGAGAAGTCCCTCATGTGTGGTTCGCTCGGTTTCCGGACTGGCGTCGCATACGTCCCACTGTACGCAGCCGTGACACGCCGGTGCTAAGGCCGTCAGCGGTTGAGCCGGACGATGGAGGCGTTCAGGGCGGTGGCGAAGACGCACCAGGCGGCGTACGGCGCGAGGACCCCGGCGGCGGTCCGGTCGGTGCGGGCGATCCGCCGGATGAGCAGCGCGTTGCCGAGGTTCAGCAGCGCGATCTCGGCGAGCGCCGCCTGCGGGTCGCGGCGGCCGAAGAACAGCCGGGTCCATGCCGCGTTCAGCGCCAGGTCCGCCGCCAGGTCGCGGACGATCCCGGCCCGTTGGCGCGGAGACCGGGCGCGTCCGAGCGCGCGGCCCGCCGCGTAGGCGATCGACGCGTACAACGGGGTCCACACCACGCCGAAGGCCCAGGGCGGCGGCTGCCAGGACGGTTTGCGCAGCGAGGCGTACCAGGCGCTGTCCGGGTCGGTGGCCGTGGCCCCCGTCACCGCGGTGGCGGCCACCGCCGCCGCGGCCGCGCCGTACCGCAGCCAGGGGCCGGGCCGGCGGTCGCCGCGTTCGCTGATCGGATTCATGTCCTCACGTCTTCCCGGGCATCGCCCGTCCTCACCGCTCACCCGCGGCGCAGCAGTTCCGCCAGGACGGGGTCCCAGTCGAGGTGGGAGCTCTCCGTACCCGCGGGCACCGCCCGGAACGTCTCGGTCAGCCAGTCCCCGAACGGACCCGCCGGTATGTACAGCACCGCGGCCCCGCCCATGCCGCGCAGCAGGACGCGCACCGTGGTGGACCCGTGGCAGCGGCACGGCGGCCAGACCCGCACGGAGCCCTCACCGGACGGGACGCCCAGGCCCGCGTACAGCAGGTCCCGGGAGAACAGCCAGGGCGCGGCGCCCTCGGCATTGCCGGGGAAGTCCAGGCGTACGGCGAACGGATCGGCCGAGTCGTAGCTGAACCGGACCTCGAGCCGGAGGGCTTCCACGTCGCTGATGACCAGCTCGATGGTCAGGTCGGTGTGCAGACGCCTGGTCCGGTCGGTGGGGTCCATGGCGCCTCCCGCAGGTGGATCGTGGGCCCCGCCCTGCGCGAAGCCCCGCACTCCTCCCTTCCGGACGGGGGCGGGCGGTGGATGCGGCCGGCCGATGGGAGCCGCGTTGCGCGGGGGATGCGCGGAGCGGCGGGGTGCAACCGTTTCGCGGGCGCCGCCGGTAGAGGGGGTGACGCGGGCGGGGAGGCGATCCGCGCCCGCCCGACCCTGGGGGGCCTGGCACGCATCGGAAGGGATGTGTCATGAGGCTTCGCGACGAATGGCCGGTGGACCACAGGCTGGCGACGGTCTACCGGTACGGCGCCGGACTCTGCGGCGGCGTTCTGCTGCTGTTCGGCTGTCTGGGTTTCGCCGACGAACTCAGCCCCTTCGGCACGGACGGCACCCACATCGCGGGCATGTCGACGAACGGACTGCTGAGCCTGATCTCCGTGCTCTTCGGGCTGCTGCTGATCGGCGGCGCGGTGGTCGGCGGGAACTTCGCCTCGACGCTCAACATGGCCGTCGGCACGCTGTTCCTGCTCAGCGGCTTCGGCCACGTCTTCGTCCTGGACCGCAGCGCCAACATCCTCGACTTCGGCATGTCCAACGTCATCTTCACCTTCGTGATGGGCCTGCTCATCCTCACCTTCGGGATGTACGGCCGGGTCACGGGCGGGCTCTCGCACGACAACCCGTACTGGCGCCGCCGCCACCCGCGGCAGGCGGCGCGGGAGTCCCTGGCCGCCCGGCGCCGGGAGCGGGCCCGCGCGGCCCTGGCCCCGGCGCGGGACGCCTCGGCCGGACTGCGGACCACCCGGCCGCGAACGGGCGGCTGAACGGGCGTACCGCCCGGCGAAGCGTTCCGGCGGAACGGGTGTACCGCCCGGCGGAGCGTTCCGGCGCCCGGGACGGCGTCCGGGCACGACCGGGGCGGCACCGCCTGGCCGGCGGTGCCGCCCCGCGCTGCCGGGGCCCGGCCCCGGCGGCTCACAGATCGATCATCCGCACCACGAAGAACGCGGCGACGAGCAGGCAGCCGATCACGATCAGGGACATCCAGATCCCGGGATGCTCCCAGATGCCGCCGTCCGGCCGCTCGTAGTGGGCCTCCGCCGTCGATCCCTCGACGGGCGGCGTCTCTCCGGGAGGGCGCAGCGAGTCGGTCATCGTTTCCACCTCCAGGCTTCGGGCGGTGGGAGCCGTTCGCCGGGGCCGTACGGCGCACCTCGGCGAACCGGTTCCCCTCGACCTCTTCCGGGCCGGCCGGACGAGTGGATGCGAAGGAGGCGGACGCGGTGGCCGCGCCCCGCCGTGACACCCGGCGGGGCGCGGCGCCGACGGCGCTCGCGGCGCCGCCCGCCGCCTCAGGCCCGGGCCGCCGCCCGGCGCAGGACGGCGAGGCGGCCTTGGGCGGGGACGGTCCACAGCTCGTGGCCGCGCAGGCCCCAGCGGCCCAGCAGTTCGTTGGCGGCCAGGAAGCCGCTGGTGGCGGCCCGTTCCATGAGGGCCACCGGCAGGCCGGTGCGGACCGTGTCGCCGGCGACGACCAGGCCGGGGGAGGGGGTGGTGACCGTGGGCCGGTCCGCGTGGCCGCCCACCGCGAACAGGGGGCAGTCGGCCCGCCACTCGTGACGGGCGTCGACCACCCGCGCCCGGGCCGTCTCCGGGTAGAGCCGGTGCAGCTGACCGAGCAGCTCCTTCTCCGTGGCCTCCCGGCCGGCCTCCTCGGGCACCGCGTAGGCGTGCAGCTCGACGACCGAGCCGCCGGTGCGGGCCGCCCACCGGGCCGCCTCGCCCTCCCACCCGCTGAGCACGCTGACGTTGTCCAGGGCCCCGTAGCCGCTGGTGCCGAGGAAGCCCGGCCGGTCCGCGCGCACGGGCCGGTCAAGCCACAGGCGGGACACCAGGAAGGGCGGGGCGGTGCGCAGCCGCGCCAGGCGCTCGCGCCACTCGGCGTCCCCGAGATCGCCGCAGCGGCCGACCAGGGCCCGCAGCCCCGCCGGGTCGAGGGCGAGCACGACGCCGTCGTACGGCTCCTCGCCGCCCGCGGTGGTTACGGCGTAGCCGCCCGACGGCAGGACGCGGACGCCCTCCACCGCGGTGTCCGTGCGCACGCGCGCGCCGAGCCGTTCCAGACGCGCGGCGATCGGGTCCCACAGCGCCTGCGGGAACGGTTCCCCGGGCACGTCGAACAGCAGGCCCTCGGCCGAGCCGAGGAAGTAGATGTGGAACATCAGCGCCATCTCCGCCGCCGACAGCTCCCGGGGATCGGCGAAGAAGCTGCGGGAGAACACCTCGAAGGCCAGGTGCCGGGCCGCCGGCGGGAAGCGGATGTCCTCCAGGAAGTCGTAAGCACTGACGTGGTCCAGCCGCTCGTACACCCCGGGCACCCGCACGTCGAGCAGCGGCAGGGCCGCGCGCGGGCGCATGCGGACCAGGTCGCGCACCGAGAACGACTCGCTCAGCGCCACGAACCCGAGCGCGCTCAGCGGAGGTGTGCGCGGCACGTGACGGAAGCTGTCCTGCCGGCCGCTGCCGTGCCGCAGCGGGTAGTCGGGCAGCCGGGTCAGACGCGCCAGGACCGGGTCGGTGCGGCGCAACAGGGCCCGTAGGTTGTAGTACTGCCGGAAGAACGCGTGGAAGCCCCGGCTCATCGTGACCGTCGTGCCGTCGGCCAGCCGCGTGGACCATCCGGCCAGCCTGCCGCCGAGCTGCGCGTCGCGCTCGTGGACGGTGACCCGCACCCCGCGCTCGGCCAGCGCGGTGGCCGCCGTAAGACCGGCGATGCCGCCGCCCACGACCGCCACGCGCGGCGCGTCGGACTCCTGCGCGCGGGCGGCGCCGGGCGGCGCGGGGAGCAGCCGGGCCAGCCGGTCCCGGCCGGGGCGGGGGCCGCGGACGGCGGACACGGCAGGACGGCGCGGCCCGGTCATCGGCCCGCCTCCCCACCGGCGGTGAACGGGCGGCTGGCGACGACCGTGTGGGTGATGCCGGTCTGCCAGCCGGGCAGCGGCAGCACCCGCACCCGTTCGAAGCCGGCCCGCTCCACCCGCCGGGCGAGCTGCCCGGCGGTGTCGAACGATACGACACTGTGCCGCAGGTGCCGGTAGAGCGCTCCGTCGCCCAGCAGCGCGGCGACCGGCAGGACGAACCCGCCGCACACCGCGTTCCACACCGTCCGGTGGGCGGCGCGCCCGCTCAGCGCGTACTCGTGCACCGCCAGCCGCCCGCCCGGCGCCAGCAGCCGGTGGGCCTGCGCGAGCACCGCGTCCGGGTCGGCGGTGTTGCGCAGCAGGTACGCGGCGAAGACCGCGTCGAACGGGCCGCGCACCCCGGCGGCGGTCAGCCGCTCCACCGGCGACTGCACGAAGCGCACCGGCGTCGGCCAGGGACGCAGGGCCGCGCGCCGCAGCATGCCCGCCGACGCGTCGACGGCGGTGATGTCGGCGCCGGGCAGGGCCGCGGCCAGGGCCGCCGTCGAGGCGCCGGTGCCGCAGCCGAGGTCGAGCACTCTCGGGGCCGGACCGCCGGGCAGTCCGAGGCGCCGGGCGGAGCGGCGCAGGTGGGCGTGGTAACCGGGATTCGCCGCCACGAGCGTGTCGTAGCTCCGGGCGGCGTGGTCGAACGCGGTCGCCAGCTCGGCGTCGCGCAGCACGGGCATGCCATCTCCGTAGGAGGTAGTCGGGTGGGGAGGTCGGGACAGGGGGACTGGTGGGGGCGGGGGCCAGGGCAGGGGCCGGGGGAGAGGTCAGGTGGTGGCGGGGGCCGGAGGGAGGGGGTCAGGTGGTGGCGGGTGGGGGAGCGGTGGCGGGTGCACTGCGGCGCGGAACGAACGGCAGGGCCAGCGCCGAGCCGAGCATCGCCGGGACGGGCACGTGCAGCCCGATGGACAGGTCCTCCGCCAGACCGGTGCGCCCGTCCAGGAACCGCAGCAGGCGCGGCGCGGGCACGTGGCTGAACAGACGGGTGAAGAAGGCCGGGCCGTCCACCCGGCCGTGGTCGAGGGCGTGCAGCAGCACCGCGTCCATGTACCGGGAGCGGGCGGAGTGGACGCGCGGCGGGACCGGACGGCGCCCCGCGTGCAGGGCGGCGGCCACCGCGCCGGTCTGCCGCTGCACGGCGCTGAAGGTGTAGCCGGTCGCCGGGCGGGTGGCCCCGGCCGCGGCCCCGATCCGGAACACCGAGGCGGCGGTCCGCCGCGGGAAGTCCGCGTCCGTCATCGGGATCACGCCCTGCTCGCACTCCAGCACCTCGTGGTCGCCGGCGCCCAGGACATCGCGGAGATAGTGCCGCAGCGCGCGGTCGTACGCGTCCCGGCCGAGCGGGCCGCGGGAGAACTCGGTGTACTCCACCAGCGCCTCGCAGGGCCCCGTCGGCAGCACGTAGCCGAAGGACAGTCCGTGCGCGGGCTGCGGGGTGCGGAAGTCCATCAGCTCCACGACGCCGGGATCGAACACCGGACGGCGGGTGCGCACGAACCAGCCGCGGAAGTGCTGCAGCAGCGTGGTGCGCGCCGGGGGCAGCCGCTCGGGCGGCCGTGAGTCGAACACCCAGCGGGCGCGCACCGTCACCCGGCCGCCGTCGGCCCGGCGGGCGTGCACCACCGCCCCGCCGGAGGCGGACTCCACCCGCTCGGCGACGGCCTGAACGGTCGTCACCCACGGGCTGCCCGCGAGGATCCGGCCGGCCAGATCCTCCAATGCGTCGGAGCGCAGCATCTTGTAGCGCAGCGGCTCGATCACGGCGTCCACCGCCCGCCCGTCGCCGGAACGCACCCGCAGCCGCCGCCAGGAGGCCGTCAGCGCACTGTCGTACGGTCCCGCGCCCGCCTCCCAGAAACACCAGGTGCGCCGCGGCGCGCTGAACGGCCCCGGCGGCGCCGCAAGCAGCACGGCCGTCACCCGGCGTCCGCCCGCGGGCGGTCGGGCCAGCCGCAGCGCCAGCGACAGGCCGGCGGCCCCGGCGCCCACGACGGCGACGTCCGACTCCACCTCCACGGCGGCTCCCTCCACGGCGGCTCCCTCTCCGGACCGGCGGATCCGGCCAGTCTTCCCGCGCGCCGGTCCCGGCGGATGCACCGGGGAGCGTGTCGTGCCGGTGGGTACCCAGGGCGCCGGCATGTCCACCGAATGGCGCATCCGGCGGGGCCGTCCGCGCGGAATGTGTCACGACGAGGTACCAGCCCTGGCCGGTGCCGGCACCGGCCACGGCCGGTACGCCGCACCGGCGGCGCGACTTGTCCGGACTGCCGACAGGCGGTACGGCTCACCGACCGGCGAGAGGATCCGCGATGCGTTCCACCCAGGCGATCGGCCGTCTCACGGCAGACCCGCCGCGCAGGCCGCCCGCCGTGGCCGGCCCCCACGACCCCGCGGAGCCGGCCGCCTCAGGCGGCGCGCGCGCCGTGGACGAGGACGTGCCGGGCGCCGTCGGCCGGGAACTGCGCGAACTGCTCGACGACCGTCTCGCGGGCTGCCACGGCCTGGACCCGGTGTTCGCGCGGGACGTCGCCGAGCGGACCGCCCGCTTCACCCGGCGCGGCGGCCGCCGCATCCGGCCCCGGCTGCTGTGGTGGTCGCTGCGGGCATGCGGCGGCGGGGACCCGGCCCAGGTACGCGTGGCACTGCGGACGGCGGCCGCGCTGGAACTGCTCCAGACCTGCGCCCTCGTCCACGACGACCTGATGGACCAGGCCGCCACCCGCCGCGGCGGGCCGGCGCTGCACGCCGACGTGACCGAGCAGTACGCCGGCACCGCCCCGGGGCCCGCCGCTCAGCGGCTCGGCGCGTCCACCGCCGTGCTCGCCGGCGACCTGGCCCTGGCCTGGGCGGACGACGTCCTGGCCGGACTGCTGCTGGACCCCGGGCTGCCGCGCGACACGGCGCACCGGCTGCACGAGGTGTGGCGGGTGTTGCGCACCGAGATGGTGGCGGGCCAGTACCTCGACGTGCGCGGTCAGGCGCTGTCCTCCGGCACCCCGGCCCGGTCGATCCGGGCCGCCTGCCTCAAGAGCGCCCTGTACACGGTGGAACGGCCCCTGCAACTGGGCGCGGTGCTCGCCGGGGCCGACGACGCCACCACCGGGACGCTGCGCCGCGCGGGACGCTGCGCGGGCCTCGCCTTCCAGCTCAGGGACGACCTCGACGACCTGTTCGCCGACCCCCGGGCCACCGGCAAGCCGTCCGGAGGCGACGTGCGCGAGGGCACCCCGACCTATCCGCTGGCCGTGGCCCGGGCCCTCGCCACCGCCGCCGGCGACCGCCACGCGCTCGGCGTCCTCGACCACGCCATGGGCCGCGCCGGCCTCACCGACGGCGAACTGGCCGGGGTGCGGGAGACCGTCGTGCGCACCGGGGCCCGTGACCACGTGGAGGCGCGGATCGCCCGGCTCAACCGCCGCTGCCTGCGCCACCTCGGCGAAGCCGCCCTGGAACCCGGTGCGGCCGGCCGGCTGCGCGGCCTGCTGGCGGAGATCACCGGCACGGCCGGCCAGGTGCCCGAGCCGGCCGCTCCGCGCGCCGCGGCCCTCGCCGCCGCGGGAACGGAGGCGGGCCGGTGACCCGGACCATCGCGGGACCCACCGACCACGTGGTCGTGGTGGGCGCCGGACTGGCCGGCCTCTCCGCCGCCCTGCACCTGCTCGGCGCCGGCCGCCGCGTCACCGTCGTCGAACGCGACGCGCTGCCCGGCGGGCGCGCCGGCCGCATGGAGCTCGGCGGCTATCTGATCGACACCGGACCCACCGTGCTCACCATGCCGGAGATCGCCGACGAGGCGTTCGCGGCGGTCGGCGCCTCGCTGCGCGACCGCGTCGAACTGATCGAGCTGCACCCCGCCTACCGGGCGCGCTTCGCCGACGGCAGCACCCTCGACGTGCACACCGACGCGGAGGCGATGGAGGCGGAGATCGAACGGTTCGCCGGCGGCGCCGAAGTGGCCGGCTACCGCAGACTGCGGCACTGGCTGGGGCAGCTCTACCAGGCCGAGCGCGGCCGCTTCCTCGACGCCGACTTCGACTCGCCGCTGCAACTGCTCGGCCCCGACCTGGTCCGGCTCGCCGCGCTCGGCGGCTTCGGCCGCTGGGAGGCGCGGATCGCCCGCCACCTGCGCGACGAACGGCTGCGCCGCGTCTTCTCCTTCCAGGCCCTGTACGCCGGCGTCCCGCCCGAACGGGCGATGGCCGCCTACGCGGTGATCGCCTACATGGACACCGTCGCCGGGGTGTACTTCCCGCGCGGCGGCATGCACGCCCTGCCCCGGGCCATGGCAGACGCCGCGGCCGAGGCCGGGGCGACGTTCCACTACGGGCAGCGGGTGACCCGCCTGGAACGCTCCGGTGAACGCGTCACCGCCGTGGTGACCGACGACCTGCGCATCCCCTGCGACGCGGTCGTCCTCACCCCCGAACTGCCGGTGGCCTACCGCCTGCTGGGCCGCTCCCCGCGCCGCCCGGCGCGGCTCAGGCACGCCCCGTCGGCGGTGGTCCTGCACGCCGGCTGCGACCGCACCTGGCCCGAACTGGCCCACCACACACTGTCCTTCGGCGGCGCCTGGCGGAGCACCTTCCGCGAACTCACCCGGACCGGCGAGCTGATGAGCGACCCCTCCCTGCTGATCACCCGGCCCACCGCGACCGACCCCGGCCTCGCCCCGCCCGGCCGCCACCTGCACTACGTCCTCGCCCCGTGCCCCAACACCGACATCGGGCCGGGCAGCGCCGACTGGTCCGGGCTCGGCGCCCGTTACCGCGACGGCCTGCTGCGCGAACTGGAGCGCCGCGGCTTCACGGGCATCGCCTCCGCCATCGAGGAGGAGTGCCTGGTGACGCCCGCCGACTGGACCGCGCAGGGACACGCGGCGGGCACGCCCTTCTCCGCCGCGCACACCTTCGCCCAGACCGGCCCGTTCCGCCCGCGCAACCTGGTGCGCGGCACGGCCAACGCCGTCCTGGCCGGCTGCGGCACCACCCCCGGGGTGGGCGTACCGCCCGTCCTGCTGTCCGGGAAGCTGGCCGCGGCCCGCGTCACCGGCGGCGCCCGCCCCCGCACCACCGCCCGCCGGGCCGCCCGGCAGACCGCCGAAGGAGTACGTCCATGACCGCCCGCGAGCTGGACGCCGCCGGCATCACCGACCCGGGACTGCGCGCCGCCTACACCCGCTGCCGCGAACTGAACGCCCGGCACGGCCGGACCTACTTCCTCGCCACCCGGCTGCTGCCCCCCGAACGGCGCCCCGCCGTGCACGCCCTGTACGGCTTCGCCCGCTGGGCGGACGACATCGTCGACTCGCTGGAGGACGGCCCCGGCGCCCCCACCGGCGACGAGGCGGCACGGCGGGCCGCCGCCCTGGACCGCCTGACCGAGGACCTGACCCGTGGCCTGGCGGGCGGCCGGGCGGGCGCACGGGACGCCGCGCCGGTGGTCACCGCCCTGGCCGACACCAGCAGCCGCTACGCCATCGACCCGCGCCACTTCACCGACTTCCTGGCCTCCATGCGCAGCGACCTGACGGTCACCGAGTACGCCGACTACGCGGCGCTGCGCGGGTACATGCACGGCTCGGCGGCGGTGATCGGCCTGCAGATGCTGCCCGTCCTCGGCACCGTGGTGCCGCGTGAGGAGGCCGCGCCGTACGCGGCCGAACTGGGCGTCGCCTTCCAGCTCACCAACTTCCTGCGGGACGTCGGCGAGGACCTCGACCGCGGCCGCGTCTACCTGCCGCAGGACCTGCTCGCCGCGCACGGCGTCGACACCGAACTGCTGCGCCGCTGCCGGCGGGACGGGCGCTCCGACCGCCGGGTCACCGAGGCCCTGCGCGCCTTCGCCGGCCTCACCCGCGCCGCGTACCGCCGTGCCGCGCCCGGCGTGCCGATGCTCGACCCCGTCGCCCGGCCCTGCATCCGCACGGCGTTCGTGCTCTACGGCGGCATCCTGGACGCCGTCGCCGACGACGGCTGGGCGGTACTGAACCGCCGCGCGGTCGTCCCCCGCAGACGCCGCGCGCTGGTCGCCGCCGACGGCCTGCTCCGGCTCGCCGCGGCCCGCCTGGCCGCCCGCCGCGAACCTGCCCCCGCGCCCGCCCCCACCCCGTACCCCTGCGAGGAGGCCGCGTGACGCCCGCCCGCCCGCCCCGGCGAGCCCGACCGCCGCTGCGGCGCGGCACTGTCGTCCGTCGCGGCGTGGTGCCGTGCGGTCGCCGCGCGCGGGTCGCCGCCGACGACTCGCCCCGAGCGGCGGGCGCCCGCCCGGCCGCCCGTCGTGGTCTCCACCCGTCCGTCCCCTGTGAGGAGCCCGCGTGACGTCCGACCGCCCGCCCCGGCGAGCCCGACTGCCCCTGCGTCTGCGCCGTGACCCGGTCGCCTGGGAACGCCAGCGCCCGACCTGGCGCGAGGCGCGGCCCGCGCTCATCGCGGACGCCCTCAAGCGGGCGCAGCAGCGGCCGAGCGGCAACTGGTACGTCGTCGGCGCCGCCCGCGACCTCCCCGGGGACCGCCCGCTGGGCCGGACCGTCGCCGGCCAGGAGGTGGTGCTCTGGCGTGACGGCCGGGGCGGCCTCGTCGCCGGCCCCGGCGTCTGCCCGCACCTGGGCGCGCCGCTGCGGGACAGCCCGGTGCGGTGCGGCACCCTCGTCTGCCACTGGCACGGACTCGCCCTGGACGGCAAGCCGTTCGGCGGCTGGGAGCCCTGGCCCGCGTACGACGACGGGGTACTGCTGTGGGTGCGGCTGGACGACGCCGGAGGCGAGCGGCCCACCCCCCGGCCGCCGGTGCCGGAACGGCCCGCCGCGGCCGGCGCGCTGACCGCCGTCTACACCGGTCAGGGCGTCTGCGAGCCCGCCGACGTGGTCGCCAACCGCCTCGACCCCTGGCACGGAGCCTGGTTCCACCCGTACTCCTTCGTGGACCTCACCGTCGTGGACTCCCCGGGACGGGACGACGGCGAGGACGCGTTCACGGTCGACGTCTCCTTCAAGCTCGCCGGCCGGCTCGTCGTCCCGGTCCGCGCCGAGTTCACCGCACCGGGCCCGCGCACGGTCGTCATGCGGATCACCGGCGGCGAGGGCGAGGGCTCCGTGGTGGAGACCCATGCGACCCCGCTGGGCCCGGACAGCCTGGGCAGGCCGCGCACCGCGGTGGTGGAGGCGGTCGTCGCCACCTCCGAACGCCCCGGTTTCGCCGTCGCCCGCCGTACCGCGCCCCTGCTCCGCCCCGTCATGCGCTACGCGGCGGGCCGCCTGTGGCGCGACGACCTGGCCTACGCCGAACGGCGCTGGGAACTGCGCTCCACGGGGCGCTTCCCCGGATGAGCGCCCGCCCGCGGCCCGGAGTCGGCTCGGGCGGAGGGTTGGGGGCCCGGAGTCGGGTCGGGCGGAGGGTTGGGGGCCCGGTGCGGCTTGGGCGGACGGTCGGGGGCCCGGTGCGGCTTGGACGGACGGTTGGCGGCCCGGTGCGGCTTGGACGGACGGTTGGCGGCCCGGTGCGGTCTGGCAGCGCTTGGCGGCCCGGTGCGGTTCTGGCGGACAGTTGGGCACCCGGATTCGGCTCTGGCGGAGGGGCGGCGGCCTGCAGCCCGCTCCAGCGGGGAGGCGCGGCGGCCCGGAGCCCGCTCGGGCGGACGGCAGATGTTCCGCGCGTCGCCCTGGGCGGACCGGCCCGGCACGGGCGTGGCGCCTGGCGGCCCCGGTGGTGTGACACCTGAGCCGGGACCGCGTGCCGTGGGCCGAACGGCGCGGGCCCGGGCCGAACGGCGCTATTCAGGGCCGCAGGGGCCGTGCGCACGCCGTGAACCGTGTCGCCCCCCGCCCGGCGGAACGCGGGAGCGCGTCCGTGCCCCTCTCCTGTGAGGGCACCGCCAGGCTCACCCCCGCGCGGAGGAGCGTCCCGCGCCCTCCGCGCCGTAGAGGCCGCTCAGAGTGCGTACCGCGTCCCGCAGGCCCGCGCAGCGCGGGAAGTCCCCGGCCGCCCTGCGGTCCCAGCCCGGTCCCGCGGGCAGGACGAGGGGCCGCCTGCGGGCGCCCGCCGGCCCCCACTGCAGGCCCGCGACGTGCCGGGCCAGCGGGCCGGAGGCCGTGGACCGGGTCTGCGCCCACAGCACGACGGCGACCGGGCCGGTGCGCCGGACACAGGCGAGCAGCGCCTCCACCGGCACGGCGGCGCCCAGCATGCGCGTCGGCACACCGTGTTCGGCCAGCGCCGCGTCCAGCGCCTCCAGCGGAAGCGAGTGCTGCTCACCGGGCGCGCAGGCCAGCACCACCGGCTCGGTGCCAGGCACTTGCGCCGGAGGCGGCAGCACCATCGGCGCCCGGCGCAGCGCCGTGGAGATCTGCCACGACAGCAGGTGCTCCACCTCCACGTAACGGTCGCCGGAGGACTCCCACTTGCGGCCCACCGCGCGCAGCGTCGGCACCATCACCTCCTCCCACGCCGTCGCCAGCCCGTGCTGCCTGACCGCGTCCAGCAGCCGGCTCTCCAGCTCCGGCGCGTCCAGCCGCACCGCTGCCCGGGCCAGTCCCCGGCACTCCTGGCGCACGTCACCGAGCGGGAGCCCGCTGCCGGCACCGCCACGGCGGGCGGCCGTCGCGGGCGCCCGGACCGCTGGCGGCCCGGCGGGGGGACCGGCCGGAACCGGTGCCGAGGCAGGCCCCGCGCCGTGCGCGGTCCGGGCCGGGCGAGCCCCGTCGCCATGGGTGGCGCGGGCCACGCGGGCCGCTTCGGCCGGGGCGACGCCCGCCGCCGCCAGCCGGCACATCTCCTCCACCATCGCCACGTCCCGCGGGCTCCAGCGCCGGTGCCGGCCCTGCGACCGCGAGGTGGGGCCGAGCCCGTAGCGGCGGTCCCAGGAACGCAGCGTCGTGGGTGAGACGCCCAGGCGGCGGGCCACGGCGCCCGTGGTCAGCCCGGCCGCCTCCGTCACGTCCAGATCACTCATGACCGCCGCCCGCCGCTCC
The DNA here is from genome assembly GCF_007176755.1 of Streptomyces sp. 1-11. Lineage (GTDB taxonomy): Bacteria > Actinomycetota > Actinomycetes > Streptomycetales > Streptomycetaceae > Streptomyces. The sequence goes on along the minus strand of NZ_BJTV01000002.1, from coordinate 393,233 downwards.
GTGGGCCCGTGGACCCGTGCCTCTCGCTTCCCGCTCCGGTCCCCAGACTACTCGATGCGATATCGATGCGACTTGTCCCACCGGGTGTCACCGGCACACGCTGGGGACACGGACAGCGGATGGAACGGGCACGGTGCGAACCGGGACCGTGCCGCTCACCGGACGGGCGCCGCGGGACACCCGCGACGCACCCCGGGCTCACGAGGAGAGACGTGGTCATGGACCGTATCGCGGTTGTATCGGGCTCCGCCGTCACCGCCGGGGACGGCTCCACCGGGGCGTCCGCGCCCGCCGGGGACGGCCTCACGCCGGCCGCGGGCGACGCCGCCTGGTCCGAGATCCACCGCCGGTGGGGCGGCCTGGTGCACGGGCTCGCCCAGCAGGCGCTCGGCGACGCCAGGGACGCCGAGGACGTGGCGCAGCAGGTGTTCGCGGACGCCTGGCGCGGTCGGCACGGATACGCGCCGGAACGCGGGACGCCGGCCGCCTGGCTCGTGGGGATCACCCGGCGCAAGGTGGCCGACGCGCTGGCCGCCCGTGCCCGTCGCGCGCGCATCGTCGCTGCGGCCGCCGAACAGCCCCCGGCCCGGACCCGCGACGACACCTGCGAGCCGGAGGCCGCGCTGGACCGGATGGTGGTGGGCCGTGCCCTGCGGCGGCTCAGCACCCCGCAGCGCCAGGTGCTGCACCTGGCGTACTACGAGGACCTGACGCAGACGCAGATCGCCCACGTCACCGGCTGGCCGCTCGGCACGGTCAAGAGCCACACCCGCCGGGGCCTGGACCGCCTGCGTCACTGCCTGGAGGACGAGGGCGTCGCCGACGCCGGGCGCGCACAATCGATGCGAGTTTGACCCGTGAATCCGCGTGACCGTCTGTCAGGCCGTGAGAGTGACACAGACGTTGCGCGCACGATCCTCTGACTAGCCCTCAGGCGAACCGGGTTGACGACGCGCCACCCACCGGTACGACGCCCACGCCGGGCGTGATCCGGTTGCGGGGCATTTCGTGCGGAGTAGCCTGAAATGTGATCGGTCCCTGCCTGGTTCTGGAGGTGGGCGATGTTTCTCCGATTGCTGCGGCGTCACAGGCCGCAGCGGCTGGTCCTGCTCGGCAACGGCCGTCTGATCCGGGGTTTCAGCGGCGGAATGTACGACGGTCACGGATACCAGCCCTGACACCGTTCGCGGTTCGATCCTGGAGGAAGTGCGGTGACAGAGGACGCCCGCGCCCTGGCAGCCATGGCAAGGCTCCTGTCACCGCACTGCCGTGTCACCGGTACGTCCGACGGAGCGCTGATCGCGGACTGGAAGCGGACGCGCTTCATCGGCATGGCGGCGGCGGACGTGCGCAAGCTGGCCGGGGACAGCCCTGAGGAACGCGCCGAGCTGGTCGGCGTTCTGACCCGTGCCGGGTGCGCGTCGGGCCGCCGGAAGCCGCCGTCCGACGCGGTCGTCGCGCGCTGGCTGAGCGGGGTGCACCTGCTGATCCGGACCGCCGGATTCGGACGCGTGCTGCGGCTGCTGGCCCTCGCCGCGCCGGGTTACGCCCGCGCGGACGTGCCCACACGCGAGGAGGTCGCACGGCTCAAGCGGGTGGTGCAGACCCGCGGTCGCGGCAGCTGGGTCGTCAACGGCGACTGCAAGTCCGAGGCGGTGACGGCCTTCGTCGTGCTGCGGCGGCTCGGTCTGGCGGCCGTCCTGCACGTGGGTGTGCGTGAGCACCCGTTCGCCATGCACGCCTGGACGGAGTCCGCGGGCCTGTGCATCCCCGACGCCGATCCCCGGGGGCATGCCTTCACCTCGGTGCTCTCGGTCGGCTCCTGGGGCCGGTGACATGGAGGCGCTGCGCCTCGATTGGGCCGGTGGCGCGCCGGTCCTGCGCACCGCCGACGGCATGGTGCGCCAGGGCCTCGTGACGACGGTCCGCTCACCGGTCGGCACCGCTGCCGTCGTGGGCTGGGCCGGCTCGGCCCGCCACCGGGAGGCCGGCGCGCGGGGCCTCCTCGACGCCTTCGCCCGGCCGGGGGCCGCCCCGCCGCTGCCGGCCGGCGACTACGCGGCCGTACTGGTGTACCGCGACCGCGTACTGCTGATGCGCGACGAGCAGGCACGCGTCCCCCTGTTCCTCCGCGGGTCCGCCGACCGGGTGAACGCCGTGAGCACCTCCGCCGGCGGCCTGGGCAGCGCCACCGAGTTGGACCCCCGCTACTTCTGCCGGTACCTCACCGGGAACACGGCACAACCGCACACGGAACTCACCCCGTTCACCGCGGTCCACCGCGTCCTCGGCGGCCAGGTGGTGGAGCTCTCCCCGACCGGCCGGGTGCGCGGACGCACGCCGCCGCCCGTCCGCCGGGTCACCGGCCCGCCGCTGGAGCCGGCCGACGGACCGACCCGCGCCGAGGCCGCGCGGGAACTGCGCACGGTCCTGGAGAACGCCGTCCGGCGCCGAATGGGCGCCGCGACGGCCTGCCACGTCTCGGGCGGCACCGACTCCACCAGCGTCGCGCTGCTCGCCGCACGCGCACTGGCCGGCGGACGCGACGGCCCGGAGCGACTGGTCCTGCTCGCCGGGCGTTTCTCCCGCGGCGAGCTGGCCGCGGAGCGGCCCTTCCTGGACGTCGCGGTGGAGGAGATCCGCCGTCACGCGCCCGCCGCCCGCACCCTGATCGTCGACGCCGACGACGTGGCCGACTTCGACGACTTCGAGCGGCACGCGGGGGAAGCGGACGAGCCCCATCCGCACGCCTTCCGCGCACCGTTCTGGAGCAGGCTCCACGCCGCGGCCGCCGAACTGGGCTGTGACACCCTCCTGACCGGCTGCGGCGCCGATCCGGTCGCCGACGCCAACCCGTTCCTCCTGCACAGACTCGCCCGCACGGGCCGGCTCCGGCGGATGACCCGGCAGGCACGGGCCTGGGCCGTGGGAAGCGAGCGAGGGCTGCGGGACGTCGTCCACGCCTACGTGGTCCAGCCGGCCCTTCCGCTCGTGACCGAGCGGGTCACCGCCCTCGTCCGCGGCGGCACGGTGCTCGGCGGACTCGGCACCTTCGGCCGTCCCCCGTGGCTGCGGCCCGGGTTCGCGCGGGCTCACGGCTACCGGGAGGCCGGCGTCGCGGAGAGCCGCTTCGCGTTCGGGAGCAGACCGGAACGGTCGCTGTACGACGCCGCCAACTACCTCGCCGCTCCCGACCCGTTGTCCTGGCAGCGGGCGCAGCGGGACGGTTTCCTCCTCTCGCACCCCTTCCTCGACCCGGAGGTGATCGCCACCATGGGACGGCTCCCGGCCGCGGTCACGTTCGAGCCGGGCCGCCCCAAGGCCGTCCTGCGCGCGGCCATGACGGACCTGCTGCCCGCTCCGATCGCCGGCAGGGCGGTCAAGGTGCCCTTCGACGACCTCTACGCCCGCGGCCTCAGGGCGCACGGCGACGAACTCGTCGCCCTGTGCCGTTCCGCCCGGCATCCGCTGGTCGAGGAGATGTTCGACGTGGAGACGCTGTGCCGGGCGGTGCTGGAGGCCCGCCTCGGGACGGGGGACTCGTACTCCTGGGACCGGGTGAACAGATCACTCGCCCTGGTGGCCTGGCTGGAGCGGCTCAACGCTGGCTCTTGACGTCCCACAGGGTCCGCACCTGCGGGCCCGCGATGAGGTCGACGAGGCCGTAGCGGCTCACCAGCTCGCGCTGCTCCGCCCCGCTCAAAATCCGGTCCTGCTCCCCCTGGCGCGCTATGGACGTGATCACGTTCGCGCCCTGCGGGCCGAACTTCCAGTAGACGGTGACGAAACGCGGGTCCCTCGTGTACTCGTCGAGCGCGTTGTTCTCGTGCACCCGGGCGCGGTAGATGAGGGAGTCGACGCCCCTCTTCTGATCCTCCTTCAGCAGCCCGGTGGCCTGGTGCCCGTCCCAGGAGTTGGCCACGAAGTTCAGCGGCGGCTGCAGCACGAGCCGGTCCTTGCGCGCGAGGCTCGCGGTGGCGTAGAACGCCACCTGGTCGTACGGCGTGTTCATGGGCAGCTGCACCACCAGCCGCGTGGCGAAGGTGTCGCTCGACTCGATCCACTGGCCCTGCGGCATCCACGGCTCCGCCTCCACCAGCTCCCCCGGCTGGTGGACCTCCCGGCGGGAGAGCGGGTTCACCTCGGAGGACCTGCTCCACTGCGCGGCGTCGTCGCGCCACTGCCGGCGGAGCCGGTCCCGCGGGCTGAGCGGCACCCGTAACCCCATGGCGTGGAACTCGGTGCCGAGGACGTAGAACCCCACGGAACCGCTGTTCCGCAGAGTGATGTCGACCGGTACGGAGAAGGCCTTGCGGTCCTTGCTGAGCACCGCCTTCCCCATGGACAGCGTGATGAGCGGCCTGGTCTCCCGCTGGTACGGCACATAGAGGTTCTGGTAGCCGAAGTTGGCGACCGCGATGACGGAGGAGACGATCACCGCGGCGGCCACCCGCTTGGGAGCGGGAATCACGACCGACGTCCGCCACACCGTGGCGACGGCCCACGCGGAACCCGCCGAGAGCGCGGCGAACAGCGCCGGGAACCACTTCGAATCCCCGTCCCTCACCATCTCCACCAGGATCAGGACGTTGGTCAGCAGGGCCGCGAAGGAACCGATCAGCGCGACCAGGCCGGAGTAGGCGAAGGAGTGCCGCACCCAGTGGTCCAGCACCCCGGCGGCGCCCAGCAGGCTGGTGAGCGCGACCAGGAGCAGGACGGCGCCGGTGATCCGGCCGGGGAAGGTCAGCGCGTGGGCGAAGTCCTCGGTGCCGAACCGGGCCAGCAGTGCCGTGGTCGCGATCAGGGTCAGCAGCATCACCGCGAGCGACACCCGTGACCGCCAGGTCTGCACCGAGGGCCGTACCGCTTTCGGGCGCATACCGGCGCGGGGCCTGGGGGGAGTCCGCACCCGATCACCTCCTGGGACCGTGGGTCGCGCACCTGCCCGTGCGGGGGCGGGCACTCGTGTGCGCGAGGCGGAGACTGACCTGTGCCGTGCGGAGACACAGGTGTGCGGCGCGGCAGCGGTCGGCCCGCCGCCGTGCCGGGGGTTCGCCCTCATGGTCCGTCGTGACCGGCCGGGCCGCCATCCGGCACCCCCGGACGTGGGACCTGCCGGCGCTGCCAACGCTCCGCTCCCAACGCTCCGCTCCCAACGCTCCGCTCCCAACGCTCCGCTCCCACGGCTCCGCTCCCAACGCTCCGCTCCCACGGCTCCGCTCCCGCGGTCGGCGGGCCCCCGCGGGTCCCCGCCGTGCTCTCCCGCGCCCGGCACGGTGAGCGGTGCGTGACCGCCCGCCGGACCCGCTACCCGGTTCGGCGGAGCGGCGCGTTCCTCAGCCGGGGGAGGGGTGCGGCCAGTACGCGAGGCTGTCGGGCGAAGGGGCGGACTGGGTGGCGTCCGCCGCCGAGGCGTAGATCTCGTAGCTCTCGCGCATGCCGCTGATCTCGAACAGCCGGAGCACCCGGCTGGAGGAGCACGCGATGCGCAACGAGCCCTCGTGCTCCCGGATGCGCTTGGTGATCGCCACGATCACGCCCAGCCCCATGGAGTCCATGAACCCGACGAAGCCCAGGTCCAGAACGAAGTGGCGATGTCCTTCGTCGAGGAGCCTGATCACCGCTTCGCGGATCATGGGGGCGGTGTGGGCGTCGGGCTCGCCGTCGACCTCGACGACGGTCCAGCCGCCGACCACGTCGTAGCTCACCATCATTTTCTCGTGCCGGATGATGTTCGTGCGCATGGCCAATCCCTCGTCCGTGCCGCTCACCGGCCCTCGGCCGGCCGCTCGGCGAGGCCGGCGGCCCGCAACCGCGTGATCCCGTCGTGGGCCTGCCGGGTCACGGAGGTGGCGGCCGCCTCGCGACGCCCGGGGCCAGGGGCCTGGCGCGTGCGGCTGGGCGGAGTGTCGTGAGGACAGGATATATCGGGAGTAAGGGAACGTACTGTAATCCGGTCCTCTGCTGCCCCCGGCCACCATGCCGGCCTCGGGTGGCCGCGGATATCACCGTTCGCACGCCGCTGACCAGCTCGCCTGTCACTGTGTTCAGGTTGTGTTCAGGCCCGGACGGGGCTCGGGCAACGTGTGCTCCAGAGGCGCCAAAGCTCTGGCAAAGGGGTCTGGGGCAACGGCGGCCGGGCGTGTCATCGTGCCTGCCATGACCACAGATCACCTCATCGGGAAGCGGCCGCTGCGCCACGTACGACAAGCGGCGAGCAAGGTGCCGGAGGTGACCGTCTACTTCTGGATCATCAAGGTGCTGACGACCGGCATGGGGGAGACGGCCTCCGACTTCCTGGCGCAGGCGCTCGGCCCGGTCCCCGCTGTCGGCCTCGGCGGTATCGGCCTGGTGGCCGCCCTGACGGTGCAGTTCGCCGTCCGCCGGTACGTGGCCTGGATCTACTGGACGGCGATCGTCATGGTCAGCGTGTTCGGCACCATGGCAGCCGACGTCCTGCACGTCGGCCTCGGCGTGCCGTACACGCTCTCCACCCCGTTCTTCCTGGCCGGCCTGGCCGCCGTCTTCGCCCTCTGGTACCGCAGCGAACGCACCCTGTCCATCCACAGCATCCACACCCGGCGCCGGGAGGCCTTCTACTGGGCCGCCGTGCTCGCCACCTTCGCACTGGGTACCGCCGCGGGCGACCTCACCGCCACGATCGGCCTGGGCTACCTGGGCTCCGCCGTCCTGTACGCCGCCGCGATCGCGGTGCCGGCCGTCGCCCACCGGTGGGGGAACCTGAACGCGGTGGCCGCGTTCTGGGCCGCGTACGTCATCACACGCCCGCTCGGCGCCTCTGTCGCAGACTGGATGGCCGTCGGCCACGGCAGGGGCGGACTCGGCCTGGGTCTTGGGCCGGTCACGCTGTCCTGGACGGTGGCGATCCTCGGCTTCGTCGGCTATCTAGCCGCCTCCCGCAAGGACGTCCAGCGCGACGCCGTGCGGTGACGGGACGCTGAACGGGGGCGTGCTCCGACTCGCCGCCCCGGACGTGCGCGCAGCAGGGGCGCCTGCCGGACATCTGCCCGGCCGGGCGCCCCCTCCCCGCGGCCTAGAAGAAGCCCAGCTTCTGCGGCGAGTACGACACGAGCAGGTTCTTCGTCTGCTGGTGGTACAGCAGTTGCACCCAAGCTGACGAGGGGAAACAGCAGTTGGTGCGGCTCGCTGGCGGGGTGCTGGTCCGGAAATGGTCCGGATCTTGGTCCGTCTCGGCTTGCGCAATGTGTCGCTGCTGGGGGGGCCTCCTCGGACCGGCGCTGTGATCGGCGGTGCGAGCTGAATTCCGCTGGGGACCTCCGCCGTTTGCCGAGCACGGCCGGCGGGTTCAGACGTCCGGGCGGCGCCGGGTAGGCCGTTGAGGAAGTCGGTCGCCTTGTGGCCTTCGGCGGTCAATGAGTCGCAGCGGAACCCTTCGGAGGCTGCGGCGGCGGAAGCAGGAGCGGCAGCGAGGAGCACGGCGGCGCCCACCCCGGCGGACGACGCAGCACGCCGCAGGGGAGGAGCGGCCAGGCTCACCAGGCTTTGCTCCACCCGGTTGTGCTGGAATACGAGTCCAGCAGGTCCACCACGAAGACCAGGGTCGAGCCCGCCGGGATCAACGGCGAAGGCGACTGATTGCCGTAGCCGAGACGCGGGGGAACGATGATCTCGCGCCGACCGCCGACCTTCATCCCCCTCACTCCCCGGTCCCAGCCCTTGATGACCTTGCCACTGCCTAGGGCGAACTTGAACGGCTGACCCCGGTCCCAGGAGGCATCGAACTCCTTCCCGGACTCGAAGGTCACTCCGACATAATGGACCCTGACCACCATGCCCGGCTTCACCTCGGCACCGTCCCCGACGACCAGGTCCCGGATGGTCAGCTCGGTAGGAGCGTCACCCTCCGGAACGTCGACCTCGGGCTTCGTCAGTTCACTCATTGCAGCCTCATCACTCTCAGCCGGGAGCCGTCGCACGGACCAGCCCGACACATGGCCCTTCCTTGCGGCAGATGGTCACGCTACCGAGAACGCCAATCCCCGGAGCACACCAGATGCAGCGGCCACACGTGATGACCTATCGGTTCGAGGGTGCGCTCTCAGGCGTAAGCAGCAGCTTGAGCAGGCGGCGGCCGTGACAGCTCGCTGTCGAGGCGGCTTCAGGCCGCGGAGGGGTGGTGCGCGATCAGCGCCCGCGCGAGGTGACCAGCGACTTCCTCGGCTCCGGCCTGCAGGGCCGCCAGGGTGACGGACTCATCGGGCTCGGCACGCAGGGCGAAGGACCTGCCGAGGCCGGCGAGACTGGCTGTGCGCCGTGACCGATGTGGTTGCCGTACGGCCCGCCGGCCCCAGGCACAGTAGGTCCAGGTACTCCGAGGCGTCGCTCCCGCGCACCGGAACCTCGAGACGGCACCTGACTTCTGGCGCGACCTCGCCCACCGCGAGGGCGAAGGAACGCTGCTGCAGAACCGGAGAAGGCACTCGACAAGCGCATGGCCGAGCTGGCTGCTCCGGGCGGGGTGATCATCGCGGCGACACGGCGTCCGCGCGGTGCGGACTCCCGCAGCGGTTTCACCCGCGGGATCTGCAGCCAACCCCCGGATCTCGAGGCCCCCATCGCGTCACCCATTCCAGCACCTGCGCGTCCAGAGATTTCTGCCGACCAGATCTGCTTTCTTTTGCATCCGGTCCGTACTCGTGATTCCTCATACCGCTCATCGCTGCGGTAATTCCTTGATATGTGCCACATTGAGGAAGGCCCATTCGCCTCGCAGACGCCGCGCCGTTCCGGCGGCCCTGCCCGTTCCGGCAGTTACAGCGGCCGGCCCGCCGCAGTGCAGGGCGAGGTCGCGCTTCCCGAGACGATCACCCCCGCGGCGAGCGACGCCCATCCGTCGGCCCGACGCCCTGTCGGCGGTCGACGAGCGGGACAACGCCCCGGGTGTCCTCGCCCTGTTCCGCTGAGAGTTTCGCCTGCGGTCGGACCGTTCTCCCTTCTCCCTTGTGAGGTCACATGCGCTGCGTCATCGCCCGCTTCCCCTTCGAGCTCACCAAGGTCGGCGTGCTGGAATCGATGAAGGGCGTCAAGCCCGAACCGGTCATCGGCGAATCCGTGGCCATCGGCCGCTGCCACTACCCCGTCAAGCAGGTCGGCCAGGTCATCACCGGCCAGGACCGCCGTGACTTCAGCGCAGCCGAAGTCTCCCGAGCCATGGCCCAGCTCGGCTTCACCTGCCGCACCCTCCCCCAGGCCGTGCCCGCGCCCGTGGGCATCCTCAACTCGCTGCGGCACGACTCCGCCATGCTCGGCGCCCCCGTCACGGCCTGACCGAGAGAAACAGGCGCAAGCCGACACCTGACCAGCAGTCTGGGCCCGATCGGTACGCCGGTCTGGCCCACACTGCGTCCAGCCGGCTCCTGTCGCCATCGCTCAGGGGTGGGAGTAGCTGAAGTCGCCCACGGTCCAGGCGCTGACGTCCTCGATCGCGACCCGGTACATCCCGCCCGTCTCCGGGATCCCCACCTGGCCCTGCAGGATGCGGGCGACGTGGAAGTGCAGATGCGTGGGCGGCCCGTCCCTCTTCACGGGGGCGTCGAAGACGGTGGCGAACTCGCCCAAGCGCGCGGAATCCCTCAGCACATCCGACACCCTCTGCTTCCACACCGCTTCGGCAGCAAGCCGACCAGTGATGACAGCGCCACCGGTGACCACGGTAAGGGACATCTGGTTGCTCTGACCGGACTCCACCAGGGCGGCGACGTCAACCAGCAGCTCGTCAGGCTTCGACATGAGTCCGACTATATTCGTCGGCCATCCGGCTGCTTGAGCGGTGACGCTACCAGGCAAGGCAGGCGCTCACGGGCTTGCCGCCGGAGGCCCGCCGGGTGACCGCCGTGGCGTGGGCGAGACCGGTGACCATGGGTCGGCCGAAGCACCCGGTGCCGCCGTTCAGGTCAGGGGTGCGCATGCGCGGCACATGTCGGCTGGGGTCGTGAACGGCGACCTTGATGGTGTCGGGGTGTGTAGTCAGTTCCAGTGCGCAACGGCAGTCGACGCATGACGGAACCTGCTGCCGTGAGCCCCTGTCTCGGGGGCCGTGCCGGTTCGCCACGAGCTGCTCGATCATCCCGGGATCGTCGAGGGCGGCGCAGACCTTTGTGACGCGCCCGTCAACGGCCGACCTGCGGGGCGTCACGGCTGGCGGCGCCCGTGCCGGCCGGTGGTGTGCTTCGCGAGCCGCAGTGTCGGCCGGTGCCCGTCGACGGTAGCCGCGGCGTAGTCGGCGACGTCACGCTCAGCCCGATGTGCTGCGCGACCGTGGGTCACTGTGAGCGCCGGACTGGGCCTCGGAGCTGCTTGAGCCAACCATGTCCCGGTCGGGGCGGCTCACCTCACTTCCGAGCACGCGAAAATCTATGCCAGCGAGAGTAGACATTAGGTGGTGGTGTGGTTATGGTTTCTCTCGTAGCCGAGATCGAGTGAGGCCCGGCAGAGATGAACTGCCGGGCAGCAGTAGCGCAGTTGTAGTTCGCAGGACGGTGCGGTGGTGGAGTTTCGAAGCCAGAGCGGTCGCAGGGCGGCGACGGGGCTGGCGACCGGACCGGGTGGCCCGCAGTGATCAGGGGCCGCCATAAGGAGTACCGCAGTGGCGGTACCCGTAATTGAAGGATCGCAGTACCCAGCAGTGAGGGCAGTGAGCAGTACCTCGGTGAAGGCGTCGGCTGCGGGCGCGCGCATCGGGAGGTTCGGCAGCAGGGTTCCAAGCCAGAGCAGACGCAGGACAGGCGACGGGGCTGGCTGTCGAAGAGTGGCGCTGTTCGAGGCCACCAGCAGTTCGCAGTTCCGGTTGGTAAGTAGTTGATCAAGAGGGAAGAACGGAGGAGCCGAACGCCATCAGGATCGCCCGGGCGGAAGTCTTGGCCCGGGTACCGCAGGACATCGATAGTGAGGTGGTCTCCGGTCAGGCAGCCGCGATCCCCGCGCCCCCGACAGCATCTCGGTCGGGTCCGCGGAAACACAGGGCCGGTGCAGTATCAGGGCCGGTAGATGGTGTAGTAGTTCCTTCGGGGCCCTGGTGCCAGTACGGTGCCAGGGCCCCTCCGCGCGTTCCACAGAGAGGTGCGATGACAGCAGACGACACGTTCGGCCGTCTCGATGACGACGACTACCCCGCCTACACCATGGGCCGAGCCGCCGAGTTGCTCGGCACTACCCCTGCCTTCCTCCGAGCCCTCGGCGAAGCCCGCCTCATCACCCCGCTGCGCTCCGCGGGCGGCCACCGCCGCTACTCCCGCTACCAGCTGCGCATCGCCGCCCGCGCTCGGGAACTCGTCGACCACGGGACCCCCATCGAGGCCGCTTGCCGGATCGTCATCCTGGAAGACCAGCTCGAGGAAGCCCAGCGCATCAACGCCGAATATCGCCGCGCCGCCGAATCAGCGAACCCAACGGCAGCAGCATGAGATGAGCGTGCCCGTCAGCGCCGGGCGGGCATCGTACGCACGGTCTCGTGTGTGGCCTGATCATTTCCTGTGGTGACGCGGTGTGTGGGCGTGCAGCGTCTGTGTCAGCTGTCGTGGTCCGGAATTCCGTCTTGCCCGCGCCTTTGGTGTGGGTGTTCTGCTGTGCTGTGCCGCAGGGACCAGGGCGATCACCTCTGTCTGCCACAGGGAGCGGGAGCGCACGCCGCGTCAGGTGGCCGCCGCCCGTGCGGCCCCTGATCCTGGGCCGGCCCGGGACCGGTGTGACTTCGGCCCGAAACTACCTGAGTCCAGTCGCGGCATGCGTCGTCGGGTACGGAAGCCGCATGTCTGGCGCGGCTATCGCGCAGTCAGGAGGAGCCGACGTTCAGACGCTCGTCCAGGCGTCGAGGAAGGCTTTCCGCCCAGCCCGATCGTCCGACCTGCGGTCTGCGTGCAGGACGCGCCAGGCGGTGAGCTCGAGATCTCGGAGCCACAGTTCTCCGATGACCTGTGTCTTGAGGTCGGGTAGATGGTCGGACTCGACGAGGCCCTGACCGATCACCTCCCCGGCCGCGGAGCGCTGGGGCGACGTCATCTCATCGACGGCCGAGAGGACCTGCCGGGCCAGGGCGGTTCCCTCTCCTGCCAGCGAACGCAGCACAGAATCCTTGATGTTGACGGGCAGCAGGTACGCGGTGCCCGAAGACCTCCACAGATCCGACCAGAAGCGCTCGCCTGCCGCGGTGGGGGCAGGCAGCGCGGCCAGCAGCCCGAGGAGATGGCCGGTGGCCGCGTAGCCATCGGAGTGGGCGGCTGCGACCACTGCGACTCCGGCGATGCCCTCCACGTCGAGCTGGCCCTCCTCGAGATGCGGAGCGAGGTCCAGTTGGTGTTCCAACTGGTCTGCGAGCGCGGTGGACAGGTGGGGGCGGACCTCAGGAAGCATCGGCGATCCTTGCGCGTAGGCGAGCGGAGATGCCCGTTCGTAAGCCCTGATCGTTCCCAGGACCAGCCGTTCTACTCGGCTTCCGCAGGCCCCATTGGCGGTAGGTCAACGGGGCTGGAGTTTCCGCGGTGGCGAACCGGCTCGGTCCCGGCGACGTGCCTACGGGGTTCTGGAGCGCCCCCGCCATGTGTCCAGGTGAGGTTTTCTGGCATCACCGCACGGCTGCCAGTGACGCCTAGGAGCCCGGCAGAGGACGAGGAGCTGGGCCCCGCGACGCCGCTGAAGTCGGGTGTGGTCACGTCGTGTCAGCGCGGGGAGCGCCGTGCAGACGGGCCACCCGACGAATCACCAGGCGACCGTGCGGGGGAGCGGGCCCACTCGGTTACTTCTCTGGTGGAGCGGGCGGCCGACCTGGCCGAACCGATCGACCCGAGGTTGCGTGGCCGGCACCATGCCGGAATGGTCCCCGCCTCACCTGCCCCAAGAGCCCGCTGAAGCGGGGTGTCGGAGAAGTTCCCGAGTCATCGCCCGGCAACGGTCCGCCCCCTTCGCCGGGCGGAGGCATCGGCGAGGTCGGCTCCGGTGTCGGCGTCCCGCTGGGACTGGTCGACACCGTGCCAGTCCAGGCACATGACGGTCGCGTCGTCCTGCAGGTGGCCGTGGTGGGCGTCGACGACCGCCGCGACGAGGGTGCGAGCGGCCTCACGGGGATGCAGCGCGCGGGTGCGGACGATCAGATCCGACAGATCGAGACGGTGGGCGTTGCGCTCCAGCATGCCGTCGGTCAGCATCACCAGCCGGTCGCCCGGACGCAGGTCCAGCGACTGGACCCGATATCTGTGCGGGGCATGGAAGCCGAACGGCATATCGATCTGCGGAGCGATCTCCCGCACCTGTCCGTCCCGCATCCGCAGCGGCCAGGGGTGCCCGGCGTTGACGAACTCGGTCCTGCCGTCGATGAGGCTGATACGCAGTAGTTGGCCGGTGACGTAGCTCTGGCGGCCGTGCTCCCGCATGGCCTGGTCGGCCTGGCGGGCCTGCTCGGCGAGGTCGGCACCGGCTCGCCGGGCCCGGCGCAGGGCGCCCACCAGGAGGGTCGCCAGCAGCGCGGCGTCGACATCGTGACCCATGGCGTCGGTGACAGAGAGCTGGACCGTGTCCCGGTCGATCACGTAGTCGAAGGTGTCACCCCCGACGTGGTCGGCCGGCTCCAGCGCCCCGGCCACCGCGAACTGCGCCGCCTCACACGACAGTGACGCCGGGAGCAACCGGTGCTGGATTTCCGCGGCCAGGCTCAGCGGGGTGGTACGGCGGCCCCACTGGTACACGTCGGTGAAGGACCGGTTCGCGATGACGATGTACGCCAGGGCGTGCGCGGTCTCGCCGATCGCCCGCATCACCTCCGCGTCCGGCGCCGCGGGCAGGAACAGTTCGAGGAGCCCGATGGCGTCCCCGCGATTGGTCACGGGGGCCACGATCTGAACCAGCGCGCCGTCGCCCTTGTCCTCCACGCTCGGCCGCTGTGTGCGGATCACGTCGTCGTACAGGGTGTCCCGCAGCGTGATGCGCCGGGCGGGTTCATCGGTCTCGACGCTGCCCGCCGCCCCCAGCCGTACGACCGAGCCGCCGGTGAAGTCGGTGATGAGGAACGACACCGACGCGGCCCCGAGCTGCTCCTTGAGCATGCGCGCGATCACGTCGAGTGACTCCACGGGCGCTGCGGTCTCCGCCGCCGCCAGAGTCTCCGCCAAGGTCATCGCGCTGCCCCGGCCGTCCCCGTTCTCCGGAGTACGAGTGGTCGGCTCACCGCCCTCGTCATGCCCGTATACGGTCACGGTGACTCCTCGCCGCTCGCTGGTGCTCAGTGTGCTGTCCGGACGCGCGAGAGGCCCGCGCCAAGCCCGGTGCCGGGCAGATGCTATGGCACCGCATCATCCGTGAAAGGCATTCCACTCGGCCAAGCGCGTGTTCCCTCTCAACGGCCGCTTGCTGGACTGGGTCGATGAGGTGGTGCTGCGACGCCGTCGGCGAACGTGGTCGCCTCGCCGAGCCCACTGGTCCTGTCCCTGGTGACGGCGGCGTCATGTGGAGTGCGTTGCCACCCCGGCCTGCTGGGGTGGCTGTGATTCCCATGCCCGACCTCCGTCCCGGCGGAGCCGCGGCCGGAACGGAGGTCGTGCTGCCGGGGTACGGCTCAGGCGTCGATGATGACGGGGATGATGAGGGGCCTGCGGCGGTGGGTGCGGAACGCCCAGTTCGCCACGGCGCGGGCGAGGAGCTGTTCGAGTTGGTGCGCGTCCCCGACGCCTTCCTCGGCGGCGGTGGCCAGGGTCTTCTCGATGACGGGGACGACCGACTCGAAGGTGCTGTCGTCGTGGACGAAGCCCCGGGCCAGGAAGTCGGGGGCCTCGGCGAGGGCGCCGGTGTCCGCGTCGACGATCGCCACCACCGTGACCACGCCTTCGGCGGCGAGGGTGAGGCGGTCCTTGAGGGACGCTTCGGTGGCGCCGCCGACTTCCATGCCGTCCACGTAGACGTTGCCGGCGGGGACCTTGCCGGTGATGGACGCGCGTCCGTCGACCAGGTCGACGACGACGCCGTCCTCGGCGATGACGACCCGTTCGGGGTCGACACCGGTACGGATGGCGAGGTCGGCGTTGGCCCGCAGGTGGCGCCATTCGCCGTGCACGGGCATGACGTTGCGGGGCTTGACGATGTTGTAGCAGTAGACGAGTTCGCCGGCGCTGGCGTGCCCGGAGACGTGCACCTTGGCGTTGCCCTTGTGGACCACGTGGGCGCCCCACCGGGTGAGTCCGTTGATCACCCGGTAGATGGCGTTCTCGTTGCCGGGGATGAGGGAGCTGGCGAGCAGGACGGTGTCGCCCTTGCCGATGCGGATCAGGTGGTCACGGTTGGCCATCCGTGACAGCGCGGCCATCGGTTCGCCCTGGGATCCGGTGCACACCAGGGTGATCTTGTGGTCCGGAAGCTTCTCCAGCTCCTTCGTGCTCACCACCAGACCGGACGGGACCTTCAGATAGCCCAGGTCACGGGCGATGCCCATGTTGCGGACCATCGACCGGCCGACGAAGGCGACCTTGCGGCCGTGCTGGTGGGCGGCGTCCAGGACCTGCTGGATGCGGTGCACATGGCTGGCGAAGCTGGAGACGATGACCCGGCGCGGCGCGGTGCGCATCACCTGCTCGATCGCCGGGTTCAGCTCCCGCTCGGAGGTGGTGAAGCCGGGTACCTCGGCGTTGGTGGAGTCGGTGAGGAACAGGTCCACGCCCTCCTCGCCGAGGCGGGCGAAGGCGCGCAGATCGGTGATGCGGTCGTCGAGGGGGAACTGGTCCATCTTGAAGTCGCCGGTGTGCAGAACCATCCCGGCCCGGGTACGGATCGCCACCGCGAGGCTGTCGGGGATGGAGTGGTTGACCGCCACGAACTCGCAGTCGAAGGGCCCGAAGCCACGCCGGTCGCCCTCCCGCACCCGTACCGTGCGCGGCCGGATGCCGTGTTCCTTGAGCTTGGCCTCCAGAAACGACAGCGTCAGCTTGGAGCCGACGACGGGAATGTCGGAGCGCTCGCGCAGCAGGTATGGCACGCCACCGATGTGGTCCTCGTGTCCGTGGGTGAGGACCACGGCCACGATGTCGTCCAGCCGGTCCCGGATCGAGGTGAAGTCCGGCAGGATCACGTCCACGCCGGGCTGGGTCTCCTCGGGGAAGAGCACGCCGCAGTCGACGATGAGCAGCTTGCCGGCGTGCTCGAAGACGGTCATGTTGCGGCCGATCTCACCGAGGCCGCCCAGGGCGGTGACCCGCAGCCCTCCTTCGGGAAGGGGAGGGGCGGCTTTCAGTTCGGGGTGCGGATGACTCATAGCCTGACGGTACCCGGAGAGCGGGACAGGGTGATCCATTGCCTGTGCGATCTCCTTTTCCCGAGGGAGCGGGGCACCCGCCCTTCGCCCGGTGCCGGAGAAGAATCTCGTGCACCCTGTCGTGTTTTTCGGTGTTTGCTACCTTCCTGTGGCCTCGGCACCGGTCCGCTCGAAATGGTCGAGACGCGGGTGCCGTCGGCGCTCAGGAACAAGTGGGCCGAGAGCGCTCAGAGGCAGCTTCTCTCGCCAGGCGGACAGTCGGCGGTGTCCCCGAAGCGCTCGCCGCCCCGCCAGCCATGCCGGAACCCGGTGTGGAGCCCCATGAACTCGACGACGAGGTCGGGCGGGGGCGGCGCGGCCGTTGTCTGGAGCCGGTCCCGGGAAGTCCTGGACTCGCGGCGCTCATGAGCGGACGGCTCGTGGGGTGATGTCGTTCGGCGCCCTTTGGTCCACGACTGGTCCGGGCGAGCTCCCCTAGGCGCCAGACAGTAGCGCGAAGGTTCCAGATCGTCACTGACTGTAGCCGATATTCCGGGTTGCCTGGAGCGCGACGGTGCCTCCAGGCAACCCGACTTCAGCCTCTAGAAGAAGCCCAGTTTCCGAGGGCTGTAAGAACAAAGAATGTTCTTCGTCTGCTGGTAGTGGTCCAGCATCATCCGGTGCGTCTCGCGGCCGATGCCGGACTGCTTGTAGCCGCCGAACGCGGCGTGTGCCGGGTAGGCGTGGTAGCAGTTCGTCCACACGCGGCCCGCCTGGATCGCGCGGCCCGCGCGATAGGCGGTGTTGACGTCGCGGGACCACACACCCGCGCCGAGGCCGTACAGGGTGTCGTTCGCGATCTTGATGGCGTCGTCGAAGCCGTCGAAGGAGGCCACCGAGACGACCGGCCCGAAGATCTCCTCCTGGAAGATCCGCATGCGGTTGTCGCCCTCGAAGATGGTCGGCTGGACGTAGTAGCCGCCCTTCAGCTCTCCGTCGTACTCGATGCGTTCGCCGCCGGTGAGCACCTTGGCGCCCTCCTGCCGGCCGATGTCCAGGTAGGAGAGTATCTTCTCCAGCTGGTCGTTGGAGGCCTGCGCGCCGATCATCGTGTCGGTGTCGAGCGGGTGCCCCGTCTTGATCTGCCGGGTACGGGCCACCGCCGCCTCCAGGAACTCGGCGTAGTGGCCCCGCTGGACGAGCGCCCGGGAGGGGCAGGTGCACACCTCGCCCTGGTTGAGCGCGAACATCGTGAAGCCTTCGAGCGCCTTGTCCCGGAAGTCGTCGTCGTGCGCCCAGACGTCGTCGAAGAAGATGTTCGGCGACTTGCCGCCCAGTTCCAGCGTGACGGGCTTGATGTTCTCCGAGGCGTACTGCATGATCAGCCGCCCGGTCGTGGTCTCCCCGGTGAACGCCACCTTCGCCACACGCGGGCTGGAGGCCAGCGGCTTGCCCGCCTCCACGCCGAAGCCGTTGACGATGTTGAGCACGCCCGGCGGCAGCAGGTCGGCGATCAGGCTCACCCAGTAGTGGATGGACGCCGGGGTCTGCTCGGCCGGCTTGAGGACGACCGCGTTGCCCGCGGCGAGCGCCGGCGCCAGCTTCCAGGTGGCCATCAGGATCGGGAAGTTCCACGGGATGATCTGCGCGACCACACCGAGCGGCTCGTGGAAGTGGTACGCCACCGTGTCGTCGTCGATCTCGCTCAGCGAGCCCTCCTGCGCGCGGATGGCGCCCGCGAAGTAGCGGAAGTGGTCGATGGCGAGCGGGATGTCGGCCGCCAGCGTCTCCCGCACCGGCTTGCCGTTCTCCCAGCTCTCGGCCACCGCCAGGGCCTCGAGGTTCGCCTGCATGCGGTCGGCGATCCGCAGCAGGATGTCGGACCGCTCCGTCACCGAGGTACGGCCCCAGCCGGGCGCGGCCTCGTGCGCCGCGTCCAGCGCCCGCTCGACGTCCTCCGCGGTGCCGCGCGCGATCTCGGTGAACGGCTGCCCGTTGATCGGTGACGGATTCTCGAAGTACTGCCCGCGCACCGGCGGAACGTACTCGCCGCCGATGAAGTGGTCGTAGCGCGCCTGGTAGGAGACGATCGCGCCCTCGGTGCCGGGCGCCGCGTAACGGGTCATGCTGGTCTGCCTCCCGGTGAAGCGCTGCCCGCCGTTGGGCAGCTCTCGCCGCGAGGCTAGGCACGCGGACGTTGCGAGTACGTTGCGCCGCGGCCCGGAGGCGGCGCGAGCACCCGGCGAGGCGGCAGGGCCAGCTCGCCCTCCAGCGCCGCCAGCCGCGCCCGTACCGAGGCCGACGGCCGCACCGCCGCCAGCGCCCGCCACACCTCCAGGTCGTCCTCGCCCCACGGGGCGCGCGCCCAGCCGGCCAGCAGGTCGGGGTCGCGGTGGGCGACGAGCGCCGACCGCATCCCGTCGGCGAGCCGCCGCCGGAGCCGTACCACCGCCGGGGCCCGGGAACCCGGCAGCAGCGGACCGGTGTACGCCGCCACCGCCCCGGTCAGCGCGCCCGCCTCCAGTCGCCGCTCCACCACGGTGACGTCGCACTCCACCGCCACCGTCAGCCGGTACGGCCGGGAAGCGAGCAGTCCCGGCCCGATCAGGCGCCGCAGCCGCGCCAGCTCGGCCCGCAGCGTCACCGGGGTCACCGCCTCGTCCTCGTACAGCGCGCAGAGCAGTTCGTCACCCGTCAGCCCCTCGGGGTGGCGGGCCAGCAGCACGAGGATCTCGCTGTGCCGGCGGCCGAGCCGGACGCGCCTGCCGCGCAGCCGGAGTTCGGCCTCGTCCCGCCCCAGCGCGCTGAGCAGGGCCGTCTCCTCGGCGTGCCGGGGCGGGGCGAGCAGCGCGAGCTGCGACTCGGCGGCCCGGGCCACCGCCTGCACGAAGCCCAGGCTGTGCGGGTGCGCCAGCCTGTCGCCGCCGGTGATGTCGACAGCGCCCAGCACCCGCCCGGTGTGCGGGTCGTGGACCGGCGCGGCCGCACAGGTCCACGGCTGCACCTGCCGTATGAAGTGCTCCGCCGCGAACACCTGCACCGGCCGGTCCAGCGCGACCGCCGTACCCGGCGCGTTGGTGCCCACCGCCGCCTCCGACCAGAGCGCGCCCGGCACGAAGTTCATCCGGTCGGCCCGGCGCCGGGTCGCCGGATGCCCCTCCACCCACAGCAGCCTGCCGTGCGCGTCGCACACCGCCAGCAGGTGCTCGCCGTCGGCGGCGAACGAGCCCATCAGCTCCCGGAACAGGGGCATCACCCTGGCGAGCGGGTGCTCGGCCCGGTGGGCGCCGAGGTCGCCGTCGGTCAGCTCAACGTTGGCGCTGCCGTCCGGCCCGACACCGGCCCGCGCGCTGCGCCGCCACGACTCGGCCACCACCGAGCGCACCGGGCGGGGCACCGTGCCCGCCGTCGTGAACGTCTCGTGCGCCCGGCGCAGCGCCAGGACGCGCTCGGCGGGGTCGGCCCCCGGTTCCAGGGCCACCCAGGGATCGGTCACTTGGCCCTCCCGGACGGTGAAACGGCTGGCTCCATCGTCACGCGGCGGGTTGGCGGGGACAACCGGTTCGACAGCCGCCTAGGCGAAATTGACCAGTCTGATGTAGCGCACCCAGTCCCACAGCGGCCCGGGATCGGTGTGGTCGCTGCCGGGTACCTCGTAGTGGCCGATGATGTGCTGTCTGTCCCTGGGGATGCCGTAGTGGGCGCAGACGGCGGCCGTCAGTTTCGCGGACTGCTCGTAGAGGGCGTCGGTGAGGTACGCCGGCTGGTCCACCCAGCCCTCGTGCTCGATGCCGATGCTGCGCGTGTTGTAGTCCCAGTTGCCCGCGTGCCAGGCGATGTTGGCCTCGCGCACGCACTGGGCGACGTGACCGTCCGCCGAACGGACCACGTAGTGGGCGGACACCTTCTTGTCGGGGTCGCGGAAGATGGCGAGCGTGTCGTTGTACGTCTCCTGGGTGATATGGATGATGACCCGGTCGATGGTGTAGCCGGCGGGCCGGTTCGACGCCGTGTAGTTGGTGGAGACCGCCGGCTGCCACTCGGCCGCGGGGTAGTCGACGGCCGCTTGAGCGCCCGCGCGGGCGTCGGGGAGCAGCGCGCCCGGGACCGCGGCGAGTGCCGCGCCCATCAGGATCCGTCTTCTGCTGAGCTGGAGTCTGGGCCGGTTCGTGTCCATCGTCGGCTGCCTTTCGGGAGCGGGTGGGGGGGGACGGGGCCGTGCCGTGGGCGGCTGACGCGACGTCAGTGGGGGGCGTTCATGAGGTCTCGCGCGAATCGCGCGTGCGTGTCGTGCGTCAGTCACCGCACCAGGTCAAGCTGCGGTATCGGGAACGCGTCCTCCAGCGGACGCGCCGAGCCGGCCGAGATCGGCCGCGCGTCTGACTCCAACCGGGGCCAAGGGGCGGTGCCACCCCCGAGGCGGCCGACTGTCACCACCGTGCTCGTCTCGCACTCCACGCTCACTCCTCCCCGTGCGTGTCGCGTCTTTCCCCCGAGGGGCGGCAACCGGCCTCACTCGATGCGTGTGTTCCGTGCCGCGAGAGGCACCGCCGCGCAGACACGGCTGCGATGGGGTGGCGGTTGCTTCGCGTGTGAACAACGGTACGGCGCGGAGGAGTTGGGCAGAAGAGTGCGCCGTGGATCGGTGGACAGGGCGCGCGTTGTGAACAACTCGGCCGCCCGATCGGGTGAGGCCGGTCTGCAGGCCCGGTCCGTCAGGCCCGCTTCTCCGTGGTGCGCCGGGCCCGTTTCCCGGTGGGAGGTCCACTGCCGTCGCCCGAGCCCGGTCTCCACCCCGGTTTCCGTGCCCGGCCGTGAGCCGCGGTGCGTCAGCTCCGCGCCGCCGCGGGCCGTTCCGCGACCGTCGCCGGATCGTCGAGCACCGAGCGGACGACATAGTGGGCCGCGCCGAGCAGCGGACCCTCGGGGCCCAGTCCTGACACGGACACCGGGCAGGCCGGTCCCGCCGTACGGTCCGTCAACTCCGCCTCCAGCGAGGGCAGCAGCCAGGGGGACAGGCCCGCGAGCGCGCCGCCCAGGACCACCGTCTCGGGGTCGAGCAGATTGACGGCCCCGGTCAGGGCTATGCCGAGTGCCGTTCCGGCGTCCCGCAGGGCTCGGCGCACGGCCTCGTCGCCCTCCCCGGCGCGCTCCGCGAGCAGACCGGCCAGGTCCTCGCACGGCTCGAGGCCGGCCGCGCGCAGCACCGCCTCCTCGCCGGCGTACTGCTCCAGGCAGCCGCGCCCGCCGCACGGGCAGGCGGGGCCGTCGGGGCGGACCGGCACATGGCCCAGCTCGCCGGCGAAACCGCGGGTTCCGCGCAGCGGCCGACCGTCCACCACCACCGCGGCGCCGATGCCGATCTCGGCCGACACGTGCAGGAAGTCGCGCGGTGTGCCGGCTCCCAGCCACAGCTCCGCCAGGGCGCCGAAGTTGGCCTCGTTGTCCACGGTCAGCGGCGGCCCGCCGGGCAGCAGCGAACCGAGATCCACATCGTGCCAGTCGAGGTTCGGGGCGCGTACGACGGTGCGGCCGTCGCGCGCCACGAGCCCGGGCACGGCGACCGCGAGTCCGGCGGGCCACAGTCCTTCCCGCCCCGCCTGGGCCACGACCCGGCCGACCAGCTCCGTCAGCTCCTCCAGCACCGGCTCCGGGGCCCGGCCCCGGTTCGCGCCGTACCGCACGGCGCGTGTGCGGACCGTGCCGCGCAGGTCGACCGCGCACACCGCGAGATGGTCCACGCCGATCTCCGCCCCGATGCCGGCCGGGCCGCGTCCGCTCACCGCGAGCGCCGATCCGGGACGGCCCACCCGGCCGGGCCGCTCCGGGCCCAGCTCCTCCAGCAGACCCCAGCGGATCAGCTCGTCCACGAGGGTCGACACCGCGGCCCGGGTCAGCCCGATGTGGGAGGCGACCGCCGCCCGCGACAGCGGACCGGCCGCGCTGACGGCGTGCATCACCCGGGCGAGGTTGCGCCGGCGCATGCCCTGCTGAGTGTCGGGCAGGGAGCGTCCGGTACCGCGCGCGCGGTCCTCGTGCAGCGGTGCGGTCATGCCCTTCGTCAGTCCTCGGTGTGTGCGGCCGGCCCCGGGATCCCGCTCGGGGCGGGTCCCGGCCTCAGCGCGATTCCGTCCCCCGCTCGAGCAGCGGGGCCGCGTCGGAGAGTACCCCGCTGATCCGGGCCAGCGTCGCCTCGTCCCGCTCCACGGCCTCCAGCACCGGGCCGGCGGCCGTGTTCCAGCGCCGGGCGACCGCGCCCGGATCCTCCCCGGTCAGCAGGCCCGCGGCCTGTGCGGCGGCACCCAGGGCCACCAGCTCCCCGGCCCTGGGGACCTGCACCGGCCGACCCGACAGCCGCCGTACCGTCTGCTGCCAGGCGGCGCCCCGGGCCCCGCCACCGATCAGCAGCAGCGGCGTGCTGCGGTCCGCGTCCTCCTCAAGGACCAGTTCGAGCGCGCCGAGCAATGCGTGCACCGCCCCGTCGTAGGCCGCCTGCAGCAACTGGCCGGCCGTCGTGTCGTGACGCAGCCCGTGCAGTAGACCGGAGGCGTGGGGCAGGTTCGGGGTGCGCTCGCCGTCCAGGTACGGCAGCAGGGTGACGGAGGCGCCGGGCTCCACGGCCTCCCGGTCGAGGCCCAGCAGCGCCGCGACACGGTCCACGGCGAGGGTGCAGTTCAGTGTGCACGCGAGGGGCAGCCAGTCCCCGTGCGCGTCCGCGAAACCGGCCACCGTGCCCGTCGGATCGGCGGGGCGGCGCCGGGCGACCGCGTACACCGTGCCCGACGTGCCGAGGCTCAGCACCGGCGTGCCCGGCCTGAGCCCGAGGCCCAGTGCGGCAGCGGCGTTGTCACCGGTGCCCGGGGCCACCAGCGTGCCCTTGGAGAACGGCAGGTCGTGACTGTCGCGCACGGTGCCGGCCACCTCGCCGGGCCGCACCACCCGGGGCAGCAGCGCCGGGTCGAGCCCCACGTGGGCCAGCGTCTCCTCGTCGTACGCCTCCGTGCCCGCCGCCCACCAGCCGGTGCCGGACGCGTCGCCGCGGTCGGTCGTGCCCTGCCCGGTCAGCCGCTCGGTGAGGTAGTCGTGCGGGAGCCGGACCGCCCTGGTGGCGCGGACGGCCTCCGGCTCGTGCTCGGCCAGCCAGGCCCACTTCGTCACCGTGAACGACGCACCGGGCACGCTGCCGGTCCGCTCCGCCCATGCCTTGGGGCCGCCCAGCTCCTCGACGAGCCGACGGGCCTGCGGGGCCGAGCGGACGTCGTTCCACAGCAGTGCCGGACGCACCGGCTCACCGTGCCCGTCCAGTGTGACCAGGCCGTGCTGCTGGCCGCCGATCGACACCGCGGCGGCCTCGTGCGCGGGCTCGCCGCACTGGCGCAGCGCCTCGCACAGCGCGTCCCACCACTGACGCGGGTCACTCTCCCGGCCGGCCCCCGAGGACACGGTGTGCGGCGCCTGACCGCTGGCCACCACCTCGCCGGTGGCCGCGTCGACGACCAGTGCCTTCGTGGACTGGGTGGAGGTGTCCACGCCCACGACGAGCGGACCCTCGGCTGCTGACATCGGGCTCTCCCTCTTTCCGCGGCTCCGCGGGATGTGCCGTGATCCGGCGGGACATAGGTCCGCGGCGGCGGTGGAACGGATCCTCCGCCGTCGAGGACACACCTTGTGTCTTCCCAGAGGTGCGTGCGCATACTAATTTGTAAACGGCCATGACGAAATAGTCGTACCAAGCAAGGAGCCGCGGCATGAACTACCAGCCCACCCCCGAGGACAGGTTCACCTTCGGCCTGTGGACCGTCGGCTGGCAGGGCAGGGACCCGTTCGGCGACGCCACCCGCCGCGCCCTCGACCCGGTCGAGACGGTGCAGCGCCTGGCGGAGCTCGGCGCCCACGGAGTGACCTTCCACGACGACGACCTGATCCCCTTCGGGTCCTCGGACACCGAGCGCGAGTCCCACATCAAGCGCTTCCGGCAGGCCCTGGACGCCACCGGCATGACCGTGCCGATGGCCACCACCAACCTCTTCACACACCCCGTCTTCAAGGACGGCGCGTTCACCGCCAACGACCGCGACGTGCGCCGCTACGCCCTGCGCAAGACGATCCGCAACATCGACCTGGCCGCCGAGCTGGGCGCGAAGACGTACGTCGCCTGGGGCGGCCGCGAGGGCGCCGAGTCCGGCGGCGCCAAGG
The DNA here is from genome assembly GCF_007176755.1 of Streptomyces sp. 1-11. Lineage (GTDB taxonomy): Bacteria > Actinomycetota > Actinomycetes > Streptomycetales > Streptomycetaceae > Streptomyces. Next base: position 368,788 of record NZ_BJTV01000002.1, on the reverse strand, counting down.
ACGTCCGCGCGGCGCTCGACCGTATGAAGGAGGCCTTCGACCTCCTCGGCGAGTACGTCACCTCGCAGGGGTACGACCTCCGGTTCGCCATCGAGCCCAAGCCCAACGAGCCGCGCGGCGACATCCTGCTGCCCACCGTCGGCCACGCGCTGGCCTTCATCGAGCGGCTGGAGCGCCCCGAGCTGTTCGGCGTCAACCCCGAAGTGGGCCACGAGCAGATGGCCGGGCTGAACTTCCCGCACGGCATCGCGCAGGCCCTGTGGGCGGGCAAGCTCTTCCACATCGACCTCAACGGCCAGTCCGGCATCAAGTACGACCAGGACCTGCGGTTCGGCGCCGGCGACCTGCGGGCCGCGTTCTGGCTGGTCGACCTGCTGGAGAGCGCCGGTTACGAGGGGCCCCGCCACTTCGACTTCAAGCCGCCGCGGACCGAGGACCTCGACGGCGTCTGGGCGTCGGCGGCCGGCTGCATGCGCAACTACCTCATCCTGAAGGAGCGCGCCGCGGCGTTCCGCGCCGACCCGGAGGTCCAGGAGGCGCTGCGCGCCTCGCGGCTGGACGAACTCGCCCAGCCGACCGCGTCGGACGGCCTGCAGGCACTGCTCGCCGACCGCGCGGCCTTCGAGGACTTCGACGTGGCGGCGGCGGCCGAGCGCGGCATGGCCTTCGAGCGGCTCGACCAGCTCGCCATGGACCACCTGCTGGGCGCCCGGGACTGAGACCGGCAGGCCCGCAAGCCCGCCGGGTGGCGGCTGGGGTCGATTCGGCGGCGGACGCCGGCCGGGTTCGTTGTCCGCCGGGCGGCCTGTGGCTGCCGCCCGCCGGGCGGTGCCCGCGGGCACCGCCCGGCAGGCCCCGGCCCCGCCACTGACGGCGTCCCGCCGGTGGGAGTGACAGCCGTCAGTCGCCCGCGGGCGTACCGGCCTCCGGACCGCGCCGCGCCGCGGCCAGCGCTGTCGCCGGGTTCCGGTCCGGGGCGCCCGCCGGGACCCAGTGCCCGCCCTCCTTCCGGTACGGCCACCAGCGGCCGTCCCGCCCGAGGCGGAGCTGCACCTCCTCGTCCGGGACCGTCCACCGGTTGCCGACCGCCCGGAACGCCGGCCGCTCGTCCGCCTCCCAGGCCGCCTCCAGCGCCGCACGCGCGCGTGCGAGCGCCGCGTCCCGGACCTGCCACTCCTCGTCCAGCACGGCCAGTGCCGCGGCGCCTCCCAGGCGCCAGGCGCGAACGGCCCTCGCCAGCCCCTCGCGGCCCCGCCCCGATCCCTGGGCGAGCCGCTCGGCCACGGCATCGGGAACGGCGCCGTCGGCCTCGGCGAGCCGTACGACGTCCACGGCCGCCGCCTGCTGGCGGTGGTCCGGCGCCTCCAGACCACCGCTGCCGTGGGCCTGCGCCAGCAGCCGGTGGGCCTCCTGGGCCGTCCTCCCGGCCAGGTACCGCAGGGCCTTGGGATCGAGTGCCGGCACCGGTGCGGTGCCCGCCTCGTAGGGCGGCGGCCCGCCGGGCGCCTCCGGGAGGGCGGGCAGCTCGGGGAGCGCGGGGAGGATGTCCGCGGCCGCCCACGCCTCCGCCGCGTCCACGCCCTCACTCGTGTCCGCCTCGCCCGGCTCCGCCGCCTCGTCCGGCGGCTCGGTGCTGCGCTGGTGCAGTTCGAGCAGGAACCTGCTCTCGGCCCGGCCGCGCACGAGCAGCAGCACGAACGGGTCCTCGTCCAGCAGCCGCGCCACCTGATGGCACAGGGCGGCGGTGTGACCGCAGTGGTCCCACGCGCCGCAGTCACACTCGGGCTCCAGGTCGCCGAGCCCTGGCAGCAGCTCGATCCCCCTGACCGCGGCGTCCTCGATCAGGTGCGACGGCAGGTCCCCGTCGAGGAGCGCCGCCAGATGTCCGGCCTGCTCCATGGCCAGGTCGAGGAACCGGGCCCACTCCGACTCGGACAGCTCGGGCACCAGGACGTCGGCCCGGTGCGCGGTGCCCTTCGGCTCCCGGACGACGGCGGTGACCCGTCCCGGCCGCACGGTCACCGCGCCCACCTCGCCCGCGCGCGCGAGCCGGCGCCCCGCCTTCACCGCGGTGGCGTCCAGGGCCGCGTCCTCCAGCGCCGCCAGCCATGCACGGCCCCACCAGGTCCGCGCGAACGCGCGCCCGCGCGCGGGCGGCAACGCGGCGAACGTGCGCTCCACGCCGCTGTCCTGCTCCTGGCCGTGACGGCTCATAGCGCCTCCCCGCGCAGTTCCACCAGTGCGGTGAGTTCCGCGTCCGTCAGTTCCGTCAGTTCCACCGGCGCGGCCCCGCCGGCGCCCAGCACCGCGTCCGCGAGCGCGCGCTTGCGCCCGAGCATCTCCGCGATGCGGTCCTCTACGGTGCCCTCGGCGATCAGCCGGTGCACCTGCACGGGCCGGGTCTGCCCGATGCGGTACGCCCGGTCGGTGGCCTGCGCCTCGACCGCGGGGTTCCACCAGCGGTCGTAGTGCACCACGTGCTCGGCCCGGGTGAGGTTCAGGCCCGTTCCCGCGGCCTTGAGCGACAGCAGGAAGACCGGTACCGCGCCGTCCTGGAAGCGGCGCACCAGCGCCTCGCGCTCGGCGACCGGGGTGCCCCCGTACAGCAGTTGTGAAGGGACCCCACGGGCCTTCATATGCCGTTCGAGTAGCCGGGCCATGCGCACGTACTGCGTGAAGACCAGCACCCCCGAGCCCTCCGTGAGGATGGTGTCGAGCAACTCGTCGAGCAGTTCCAGCTTGCCGGAGCGTCCCGCGAGTTCCGGATCGTCCTCCTTGAGGAACTGCGCCGGATGGTTGCAGATCTGCTTCAGCCCGGTCAGCAGCTTCACGACGAGGCCCCGGCGGGCCATGTCGCCGGCGTCCGCGATCAGGCCGAGGGTCTCGCGCACGAACGCCTCGTACAGGCCGGTCTGCTCGTGCGTCAGGGCCACCGGATGGTCGGTCTCGGTCTTCGGCGGAAGTTCCGGCGCGATGCCCGGGTCCGACTTCCGGCGCCGCAGCAGGAACGGACGCACGAGCCGCGTCAGACGCTCGGCGGCGGCCGGGTCCCCACCGCCCTCGACGGGCCGCGCGTACCGCACGCGGAAGTCGCCCAGACGGCCGAGCAGCCCCGGCGTGGTCCAGTCGAGGATCGCCCACAGTTCCGTGAGGTCGTTCTCGACCGGTGTGCCGGTGAGCGCCACGCGCGCGCGTGCGCCGATGGAGCGCAGTGCGCGCGCGGTCGCCGCGTAGGGGTTCTTGACGTGCTGTGCCTCGTCGGCGACGACCACCCCCCAGGGCACTCCGGCGAGCCGTTCGGCGTCCAGCCGCATGGTGCCGTAGGTGGTGAGGACGAACTCGCCGTCGGAGAGGGAGCCGAGGCCGCGCCCGGCGCCGTGGAACCGGCGCACCGGCACGCCGGGCGCGAACCTGCCGATCTCGCGCTGCCAGTTGCCGAGCAGGGACGCCGGGCAGACCACCAGCGTGGGACCGGCCGACTCTGGGTCCGCCTGCCGATGCAGATGGAGCGCGATCAGGGTGACCGTCTTCCCCAGGCCCATGTCGTCGGCCAGGCAGCAGCCCAGCCCGAGGGCCGTCGTCCTGGCCAGCCAGCCCAGGCCGCGCAACTGGTAGTCCCGCAGGGCGGCGGCGAGACCGGGGGGCGCTCCCACGGGCTCGGCCGTCTGCGGGTCCGCGAGCCGTTCCCGGAGCTGCGCCGGCCACCCCGTGGGCCGCACGTCGACCCGGTGGCCGTCGACCTCGGCGGAGCCCGTCAGGGCGGCGGCCATGGCCTCCATCGGGGTGATGGAACGGTCCTCGCGGCAGCGCGCGCGAGCCGCCTCGCGGGGATCGACGAGCACCCACCGGTCGCGCAACCGGACCAGGGGACGCTTGGCCTCGGCCAGCAGGTCCAGTTCCGCCCGCGACAGGTCGCTCCCGCCCAGCGCGAACGACCACCGGAGCACCGGCCGGTCATGCGCGGAGAGCAACGACGGCCGGGCCGGGGCCTGCCCGTCCGGCGGGCCGACGGACGCGTGCACGGTCAGCCCGCGGGACAGCTCCTCCGGCCAGTGCACGTCGACGCCGGCGGCTGCCAGGGCCTGGGCGCCCTCGCCCAGGAGGTCGGCGATCTCCTCGTCGGCGAGGTGCACCACGTCGGGCACGGCGGCGGTGAGCAGGGGAGTCAGCGGCGCCCATGCCCGGACCGCGCGGCGCAGCGCCAGCAGCGTGTCGGCCCGCGCGCGCGGGCCGAACGCCTCACGCGTGGCCGCCGGGCCGGACCAGAGCCCGGCGGCGTCCGCGACGTCCACCGTCCCGCTCGTGCCGTGCACCTGGAGCACGGCACGGAACCGCACGGCGTCGTGTACCTCGCGGACGCCGTCGCCAAGCCCGTGCGCCTCCACCCGCAACGACAGCCGTACGCCCGTGTCGTGGCCGGCGGCCATGTCGTCGGCCCACGCGCGCAGGCCGGGCAGGTGCTGGGGCTCGGGCGCGGCGAACGCGGCGCCGCCCGTCACGAGCCGGGCGGCGGGGGAGCGGGGCAGGACGTCGGCGACCGCGTCCAGGAAGGAGCGCACCAGCCGCTCCGGGTCCGGCAGGCGGGGCCGTCCGTCCACCGCGAGAGGCGTGGCGTGCGCCTCCGGGGGCATGGCGGCGGCGAGCTCACGGACCAGCTCGGCATCGCGCGCGGACAGAGGTCCGACCCGCCACATGTCGTGGTCGGCCGGCGAGAGGCCGGGCAGCAGGAGACCGCGCGCCAGTAACCGCAGGGCGAGCAGGCCGGCCGTGCCCCAGAACGCGGTGGCCCGGTGCCGGCCGCCCGGCTCCGGCCGGGTGAGCACCGGGAGGGCCGCGTGGACCGGCAGCAGCAGGGCGGGCAGCAGCACCCGCTCCACGGCGCCGTCCGGCGCGGGCAGCACCAGGTCCAGCTCCGCGACGGAGCCCTCGGCGGCGGCAGGCGGTGCTTCGCCGTCGGGCCGCCAGAAGGCCATCGTGCCCGCGCGGGGCGGGTCGGACGGGAGGAAGACCGCGCAGCAGCGGTTCAGCGCCGACGGCCCGGGCGGGTCGGACGGCTCAGGTGGCTTTGACGGTTCCAGGAGTGCGGACGGCTCGCTCAGGTCAGGGAGTTCGGACGGCTCGGACGGCTCGGACGGTTCGGTGGTGATCCTCTGCACGACTCTGCCCGCACTCCTCAAGTTTGACTACTGGCTCGGAGCGGCTGAGGGTACAGCAAGCCGGAGGACGGCCTCGAACGCCCGGACTGTGACGCGGGCCACTAAGGGATGCGTCTCGGGGATGTCTCAGGGTCAGGTCCCGGAACCGCGGGGAGCGTGCGGCCGTTCTCAAGGCAGAGAGCGGCAAGAGCTGCCGCGGAGGAGGCGACGCTCATGTCCAAGAACGCGAAGATCGCCGCAGGGGGCGTGGCGGTCGGTCTGCTCCTGCTGATCTGGCTGCCCTGGTGGGTGTCGTTCCTCATCGTGGTGGGGGTCCCGGTCGCCGCCTACCTGGCCCTCGACCCCTCGCAGCGGCGCAGGCTCCGCCGCGTCTCGAGAAAGGAGCTCGGCCGCTGAGGGACCGGCCGGCGGGGGCCGTGCCACCACGGGGGCGGCACGGCTCCACCGGCTCACAGAGGCCGAACGGCCATCTTGTCGAGCGCCTCCAGAAGGCCGGGCAGTTCGGGGCCCCGGCCCACCGGCAGCACCTCGCCCGGCTCCTCGTCCAGCAGGACGAACGCGATGTCGTCGGTGCGGGCCACGATCGACCAGCCGGGGCCGTCGGCCCGCAGCGTGCGGGCGTCGCCCGGGGCGAACGAGGAGCGGACCCGGCCGAGCGGCGGCGGCGAGTCGATGTAGGCGCGCGCCTCCGCCAGTACGCGCCGGATGCCCTGGTGGCCGGGCTTGGTGCCGCTCTCGCCCCCGTCCACCGGGGACTCCGCCGCCTGGGACTGCCTGTCGGAGGAGGGCGCGTAGTCGTCGCCGATCTGCTCCCGCCAGACCGCCCACTGAAGCGCGATCTCGTCGGCGCCCAGGCGTCGCTGGGCCGGTCCCCAGGAACTGGTGTCCGGAGGGGCCAGCGCGGGCCCGTCCGCGGGGTCCGGAGTGGGGTCATGGGGTGCCGGCACCCCCGGTGCGGCGACGGCGAGCGCCAGTGGCCAGCCCGGCAGGGCGGCCACCACCGTGTTCTCGTCCGGCGACAGTTCGTACTCCATGCCGCAGTCCCAGGACGCGATCGCCACGGCGACCAGCGAGACGTCGTCGATGGCGACCGTCCAGCGGGCACCGTCACCGTCCTGCCCCAGCACCAGGCCGTACCCGTCGGCGCGCGGCGCCAGACCCAGTGCCGCGCAGGCCTCCGGATAGTCGTCGCCCAGCACGCTCGGGAACTGTGCGGGCGTCAGCAGCACCGCCGTGAGCACATACAGCGCCTCGTCCGCGGCGGCGACGGCCTGCTCGTCCGTCCCGGCCATCACAGCCCTCCCAGTGGTTCGTCCATCGGCGCGCACCCTAGTGCGCGGGGGAGGTGCTTGTCACGACTCCCCACACCACGCGGAGCTGCAGGTTTCCGCCTGGACAGGGGCGAAACGACCCTCCGGCGCGAGGCCCTGACCCGCGGCCGGCCCCGGGCTCAGGCGGCCGGCAGGCCCAGGAGGTCACGGGCGACCGCCCGGGGCGACTCGTTGCGTTCCCGGGCCAGCGCGACGACCGCCCGGCACGCCAGCTCGCTCACTCCGAAGGACAGCGCCTCCGGCGACACCCACGCCGTCGCCTCGTCGATGCCGTCCTGGTCGTCCGCCGTGCGGGCCGCCACGTACGCCGCCGCGGCCTCGAACAAATTGTGTGGGGGCCGTTCCCGGCCTTCCGCCGCCTCCGCACGCGGGGAGGTGCGGAGCCTGGCGGCGTACTTGCGCATCGCGTCGAACACGTGGACCCGCCTTCCTCTGAACGGGGTCGTCATCGACCACCCATCCGGCTCTGTTCAACGTAGAGTTGAAGCTCCGGCGGTAGAAGGGGGCAGTGACGGTGCGCTTCGACCGGCTCAGGCGGATCCGGCGGATGGACCCGGTGGCGGACGCTCACGAGATCTACCGGCTCAGCGCGGCGTTCGAATTCCCGTGGGACTACACCCGGGCCCTCGAACTCGCTCTGTACCGCACCTACGCCGTCCCCTCCATCGGGCGGCTGCTCGCACGGACGGGTGAGCTGACCGAGCGGGCGCAGAAGCGCTACGACGACACGGCGCTGCTCCTGGACACCGTCGTCGAGCACGGCTTCGCAGCCCCCGAGGGCCGCACCGCGATCCGCCGCATCAACCAGATGCACCGCAGCTACGACATCAGCGACGACGACATGCGATACGTGCTGTCCACCTTCGTGGTGGTGCCCCGGCGCTGGATCGACGCCTACGGCTGGCGCCGTCTGTCCCGGCACGAGATCGTCGCCGCCACCGAGTACTACCGCACCCTCGGCCGGCACCTGGGCATCCCCGGCGTCCCGGAGACCTACGAGGAGTTCGAGGCACTGCTCGACGGCTACGAGCAGGCGCACTTCGCCTGGGACGAGCAGGCCCGGCGGGTCTCCGACGCCACGCTGGAACTCATGGCGTCGTGGTATCCGCGCCCGCTGGCACCCCTGTTGCGCACGGCCACGCTCGCCCTCCTCGACGAATCCCTGCTGCGTGCCTTCCGCTACCAGCCGCCGGGCCCTGTCTCCTCCGCGCTCGTGCGCCGCGCGGTCCGCACGCGCGGCCGGCTGGTCCGGCTGCTTCCGCCCCGCCGGGCACCGCACTTCGCGCGGCAGAACCGGGAGATCAAGAGCTACCCGAACGGCTACCGTCCGGCCGACCTGGGCACCCGCCCGGTTCCGGGAATGGGTGGCTGCCCGGTCCGGCACCTGGACGCCTCAGCGGGTGACGTCCCCGAGTGAGGCCAGGGTGTCGCACAGCCAGGCGAGTTCGGCCCGGCCGGTGGCGGCGCAGCTTCCGCCTGTCCTCCTAGGTGAGCGTCAGGACGTGCCGCGGCGCCGCGACGGCGCCCGGTTCGGCGGTGCGAACTCCCGGACCGCGAGGCCCTGGAAGCGGCGGGGGTCCGGTCGTCACGGTGCCGGGCGCCGGGCACGACGTCATCTTCGACAACCCCGGCGCCTTCGTGGCGGCCGTGGCCGGACAGCACTGACGCGCCCCCTGCGGTCAGTCAGCCCGCGTCCCCTGGCGATCACTCCTCCCGCGTCGCCAGCGCGAGGAAGCGGGCGTCCTCGTCGACATAGGAGGTCATGCGCCACCCGGCGCGTTCCAGCAGCGGGCCGAGGTTGGCCTCGGCCCGCAGGTCGTCCGGGGTGATCTGCCGGCCCTGACGCGCCGCCAGGGCGGCCCGCCCGATGGGGTGGAAGAGCGCCAGCGTGCCGCCCGGACGCACCACACGGGCCAGTTCCCGCAGATTCTCCACGGGCCGGGGCAGGTGCGCGATCAGGCCGGCGGCGAAGACCGCGTCCAGGACACCCCCGCGCAGCGGCAGCGCGGCGACGTCCGCGAGCAGCAGTCCCCCCTCCTGATCTCGACCGGCCCGGCGTGCGGCCTGGAGCATCGCCGGGGTCAGATCGACACCGGCCACCACCCCGGCCGGCCCCACCGCGGCGCGCAGGGGCGGCAGCGCGCGGCCCGTACCGCAGCCGGCGTCGAGCACGCGGTCGCCCGGACGCAGTCCCAGCTCCGCCACGGCGGCCGCATAGGCGGGGCCGTCATCGGGGAACCTGCTGTCCCATCCGGCTGCGCGGGCGGTGAAGAACTCCTGGACGTGTGTGTGGTCGTCGCTCATGTTCCGCATGATCCCTCACCGACACGGGGGACACTCGGGCGCACACGTTCGGGCGGGACCCGATCGTTCCGCCGCCTCTCTGCGTCATATTCCAACACCTTTCGAAATGCGCCCCCTTCGTGCGCCCCTGCCCCGGCTAGCGTCCCGGGGCCATGGGACACCTGGACCACGCCGCCTTCGGCTGGCTGACCCCCGTGCTGTCGTACCTGATGGCCTGCACGGGCGCCGCACTGGGACTGCGCTGCACCGTCCGCGCGCTCGCCGCCACCGGCCGGTCGCGCCGCAACTGGCTCCTCACCGGGGCCTCCGCGATCGGCACGGGCATCTGGACCATGCACTTCGTGGCCATGCTGGGATTCCGCGTCAGCGGCACCGGCATCCGCTACGACATACCCCTGACCATCCTGAGTCTGGTCGTCGCCATGGCGGTCGTCTGCGCCGGCGTCTTCGCCGTCGGCTACAGCCGGGACCGCAACCGCGCGCTCCTGCTCGGCGGGCTCACCACCGGGCTGGGCGTCGCCAGCATGCACTACCTGGGCATGGCGGCCGTACGCCTGCACGGCGGCGTGACGTACCAGCCCGTCCTCGTCGGCGTCTCAGTGCTGATCGCCGTCGTCGCGGCGACCGTGGCCCTGTGGGCGGGGCTCAACATCAAGTCGCCCCTCGCGGTCGCCCTGGCCTCCCTCGTCATGGGAGCGGCCGTCAGCAGCATGCACTACACCGGAATGTTCGCGGTGCGGGTGCGCGTCACCCCCTCCGGCGACCCCCTGCCCGGGGCCACGGCGATGCAGTTCATCTTCCCCCTCGCCGTCGGCCTCGGGTCCTATCTGTTCCTCACCTCGGCCTTCGTCGCCCTCTCGCCCACGGCCGGCGAGCGCGAGGCCTCCGCCTCCGCCCAGCGCCCCGTGCAGAGCCCGGCCCGCTAGCCGGAGCCCGGCCCCGGACCCCCGTCCCACCCACCGAGCGAGGAGGCCATGCGCCCACCCCGTGACACCCCGCAGGCCGGCTCAACCGGACAGCCCCCGCCCCCGCCGCGCGGACGCCGCGCGCACGCCGGACCACCGGCAGACGAGGGCAGGGACCGGCCCCTCGGCCTTCCGCTGAACGCCGCGCCCGCGCGCGCGGGACGGCGGGGGCTCCGCCCCCGCACGGTGCGCGCCAAGGTGATCTGCCTGCTGATGGTGCCCGTCGTCTCCCTGCTCGCCCTGTGGGCCTACGCCACCGTCAGCACCGCGCAGGACATCGCCCGGCTGCGCCAGTCCCAGCGTGTCGACACCGAACTGCGCGCCCCGGTGGCCGCGGCCGTCGCGGCGCTGCAGAACGAACGGGCGGCGGCCGTGCGCTACGCCGCCGATCCCGGCCCGGCACGCGCCGGAGACCTGCGGAGCCAGGCCGCCCGCACCGACCGCGCGCTGACCGGGCTGCGCCTCGGCGACGACAGCACGGTCGCCGACGGCCAGGAACTCCCCGCCCGGGTCAGCGGGCGGCTCGAGGCGTTCGTCTCCGGCGCCGAGCGGCTGCGCGCGCTGCGGACCGCCGTGCTCGACCGCAGCACCGGCTGGAGCCAGGCGTACGACCAGTACACGAGGACCATCGGCACGGCCTTCACGGTGGACGGCGCCCTCACCGGCATCCAGCAGGCCGACGTCGGCTCCGACGCGCGCGTGCTGCTGGAGTTCTCCCGTGCCGCCGAGGCACTGGCCCAGGAGGACGCCGTCCTCGGCGGCACGCGTCCGGACGGCCGGCTCCAGGGCGAGCGGCAGCGACTGTTCGCCGCCTCCGTCGCCACCCGCCGCACGCTCACCGAGGCCGCGGTCGCCGACCTGCCCGGCCCCCAGCGCGCCGCCTGGCGGCGCCTGGCCGGTGACGGCGCGCATACCGCTCTCACCGCCACCGAGGACAGGATCCTCGCCGCCGGATCCGGCGCCAGGGCCGTCGGCACGGCACCGGGCACCACCTGGAGCAGCGCCCACGCGCGCGTACGGGACGACATGCGGACCCTGGCGGCCGACACCGGCCGTGCCGTCGCCGGCCGGTCGGACCCCTACCGGCGCGGACTGCTGAGTCCGGCGGGCGCCGCGGTGCTCTTCGGGCTGGCCGCCGTCGCCGCCTCACTCGTCATCTCCGTCCGCATCGGCCGGGCCCTCGTGGTGGAGCTGGTCAGCCTGCGCAACGACGCACTGGAGATCGCCCGCCGCAAACTCCCCGAGGCGATGCGGAGACTGCGCACCGGTGAGGAGATCGATGTCGACGCCGAGGCGCCCGCCGGCCCGGCCGCGGAGGACGAGACCGGCCAGGTCGCCGAGGCCCTCACCATCGTGCACCGCGCCGCCCTGCGCGCGGCCGCTGAGCGCGCCGAACTCGCCGGGGGCATCTCCGGGGTCTTCGTCAACCTGGCCCGGCGCAGCCAGGTGCTGGTCCACCGCCAGCTCAGCCTCCTGGACAGCATGGAGCGGCGCTCCGACGACCCGGACGAGCTGAGCGACCTGTTCCGGCTCGACCACCTCACCACCCGGATGCGGCGTCACGCAGAGAGCCTGATCATCCTCTCCGGAGCGGCGCCCGGCCGGGCCTGGCGCACACCGGTGCTCCTCACCGACGTCGTACGCGCCGCGGTGTCCGAGATCGAGGACTACGCGCGCGTGGAGGTGCGCGGACTCCCGGCGGCCTCCGTCGTCGGAGCGGCGGTCGCCGACCTCACCCACCTGCTGGCCGAACTGGTCGAGAACGCCGCCCAGTTCTCGCCGCCCCACACGCGCGTGCGGATCACCGGGGAGCCCGTCGGCAACGGCTACGTCCTGGAGGTCGAGGACCGGGGTCTCGGGATGGGGGCCGAGCTGCTCGCGGAGGCGAACCGGCGGATCGAGCAGTCCGAGGCCCTGGACCTGTTCGACAGCGACCGCCTCGGACTCTTCGTGGTCAGCAGACTCGCCTCCCGGCACGGCGTCAAGGTGCGCCTGCGCACGTCTCCCTACGGAGGCACGACCGCCGTCGTCCTGCTGCCCACCGTCCTGCTGCACACCGGCTCCCCGGAACTCCCCGCGCAGGAGTCGCCGCCGGCCGCCCAGCGGCGGACAGAGTACGCGCGCGTACCGGAGAATTCCCCGGCCGCCTCCGAGGTCACCGCACGGACCGGCCGGGCCGCCCTCACCGCCCCGGCGCACCCGTCCCCGGCCGCTCAACCCCCGGCTCCGCCTTCCGCACCCCGGTCCCCGGCTCCCACGCACCAGAACCCGCCCCCCGCACCCCAGCCCCCGACCTCCGCGCACCGGACCTCGACGCCGGCACACGAACCGCCGCCCCCCAAAGTCACCGCCTTGAGGCCGCACCGTCCGCCACGGGACGACGGACCCTCCGACGACCTGCCGCGCCGCGTGCGCCAGGCGAACCTCGTCCCCCAGCTCCGCCGGCAGCGTCCCGAGGAGCCGGCCCCGGAACCCGTCCCGCGCGGTGACGACGCGCGCACCCCCGAACTCGTACGGGACCGCATGGCGGCCTACCGCTCCGGCTGGGTCCGGGGCGGCGGCGGACAAGCCGGCCGCGGCGCCGTCCGCGGAACCGGAACGGGCAGTGAGAGCAGTGAAGGAGACCCGGCATGATCCACGAACCGAACACGACGGCCGCCCAGCGGTCCGGCGAACTCGACTGGCTGCTGGACGACCTGGTGATGCGGGTGAGCGAGGTGCGGCACGCCGTCGTGCTGTCCAACGACGGCCTCGCCGTGGGCGCCTCCACCGGCCTGCGGCGGGACGACGCGGAGCATCTGGCCGCCGTGGCCTCCGGCTTCAACAGCCTGGCCAAGGGCGCCGGACGCCACTTCGGGGCGGGTGGCGTACGCCAGACCATGGTGGAGATGGACGACGCCTTCCTCTTCGTGGCGGCGGCCGGAGAAGGCTCATGCCTCACCGTGCTCACCGCCGCCACCGCTGACATCGGCCTGGTCGCCTACGAGATGGCACGGCTGGTCAGACGCGTCGGCGAGCATCTGTACACCGCGCCGCGCACCACCGCCCGGCCGCCCGCCGCCGGATGATCCGGGAGGGCGGCAGCGATGACCCACACCCCGAACGGGGGCCCGCACGAGCCGGGCAGCCAGTGGTACGACGGCGAGGCCGGACCTCTCGTCCGCCCCTACGCCATGACCGGCGGACGGACCCAGCCGGGACCCACCGGAGTGCGCTTCGACCTGATCGCCCTCGTCACCCTCGACCCGGCCGCACCGGCGGACGACGACGACACGGTGCTCGGTCCCGAGCACCGGGCCCTGATCGACCTGTGCCGCCTCGAGACACAGTCCGTCGCCGAACTCGCGGCCGGTGCGGACCTGCCGGTGGGCGTGGTCAGAGTCCTCCTCGGCGACCTGCTCGAACTGGGCCGTGTCACCGTCAGCCGCCCGGTGCCCCCGGCCCGCCTGCCGGACGAGCGCGTACTGCGCGAAGTCATCGAGGGCCTGCGGGCGCTGTAGACGACGAACCCTGTGGAACCCAACTCACGCCGAGAGAAGTGATCATGGTCTCCGAGCACTCCGACGCAGCGGCCGACAGCTCCGCCCTGGCCCTGAAGATCCTGGTCGCCGGCGGCTTCGGGGTCGGCAAGACGACCCTCGTCGGCGCCGTCAGCGAGATCCGTCCGCTGCGCACCGAGGAACTGCTCAGCGAAGCCGGTCAGTCGGTGGACGACACCGACGGAGTGGACCACAAGGTCACCACGACCGTCGCCATGGACTTCGGACGCATCACCATACGCTCGGGTTTGTCCCTGTACCTCTTCGGGACGCCCGGGCAGGACCGCTTCTGGTTCCTGTGGGACGAACTCTCCCAGGGGGCGCTCGGCGCCGTGGTCCTCGCCGACACCCGGCGCCTGGAGGACTGCTTCCCCGCGGTCGACTACTTCGAGCACCGGCGCATCCCGTTCGTGGTGGCCGTCAACTGCTTCCCCGGAGCGCGCGGCTACGGCGCCCGTGAGGTCTCCCGGGCGCTCGACCTGGACCAAGGGACACCCGTCGTCCTGTGCGACGCGCGCGACCGGAACTCCGGCAAGGAAGTACTCATCCGGCTCGTCGAGTACGCCGGGCGGATGCACACCGCCCGGCTCCTCGACTCCGTCGGCTGAACCGCCTGTTCAGGCGGCCAGGTCCTTCACCGCCACCACTTTGTCGACGGTGACCCTGACCAGCAACTCGCCTGGGACACCGTTGCGGGCGCCGTACTCCTCGGCGCGCTCCTCGCCCATGTACCGGGCGGCGATGCGGGTGGCCCACTGCCGCACGTCGTCCAGTTCCTCCGACAGCCGGGCCCGGCCGGTCAGCACCACGAAGTGGAACGGCGGCCGGTCGTCGTCCACGCACAGGGCGATGCGCTCGTCACGGGCGAGATTGCGCCCTTTCACGGTCTTCTTGCCGGTGTTGAAGACCAGTTCGTCCCCGTCCAGCAGGAACCAGATGGGGGCCACGTGCGGGCTCCCATCGGCACTGACGGTGGACAGCTTGCCGGTTCGGGTGCCGTTCGAGACGAACGCCCGCCATTCCTCATCGGTCATCTTCTGTGCCATACGCCCATCCTGCTTGCCCGGACGCCGGTCGTGGGGAAGGCTGGCGGACAGGTCCTCCGGCCAGGAGGAGACGCCACACGGGGAGACGGAACATGGCGCAGAACCAGGGACTCGGCTGGCTCCTGGACGATCTGACCGAGCGAGTGGACCATGTGCGGCACGCGCTGGTCCTGTCCAACGACGGGCTGGTCACCGGGGCGAGCACCGGACTCCGCCGGGAGGACGCCGAACACCTGGCCGCGGTCGCCTCCGGGCTGCACAGCCTGGCGAAGGGTTCCGGACGCCACTTCGGCGCGGGCACGGTCCGCCAGACGATGATCGAGTACGACGACGCCGTGCTGTTCGTGACCGCGGCCGGCGCCGGAAGCTGCCTGTGCGTGCTCAGCGGCGCGGAAGCCGACATCGGCCAGATCGCCTACGAGATGACCCTGCTCGTCAACCGCGTCGGCGAGCACCTCGGCGTGGATCCCAGGCAGCCGGATCGCCCCCTGACAGACCTCTGACCAGCGTGCTCCGCTGAGCCGCGGAGTTTTCCACAGGCTCACCGCACCCCGCACCGATCCGGCTACGGTGTGTGCACGGGCAACGCACAGGGCGTGAGCCACCTGCTCCACGGGGGAGTACCACCATGCCGGACAGCACTCTTGTCCCCGCCGTTTCCGCCACCTGTTCGCCGAGCCGAGCCGCTCGCGAACTGGGAATCCGGCGGGCGGAGTTCGACCTCGCCGTCCACCTCGGCCGGATCCGGACGGTGCCCGACGAGGGCGGCGGCGGAGGCCGCGTGGTCGAGCGAGCCGAGATCGTCCGCCTCCTCGCCCAGCACGGCTTTCCCAGCACCCTGCGTGAACGCGTTCGCGTGGTGGGCACGGCGGAGGGCGCGGCGCTCATGGGGATTCCGGTGGGCAGGTTCACCCGGCTCGCCCGTCTGGGCCTGCTGGTGCCGGTCCGCTTTTATCTGAACCGCTACCGGGCCGTGGTCTGGCTGTATCTGGCCGAGGAACTGGAGCATTTCGCGACCGGCGCGGGAAACACGTGCCTGCTCAAGGGGCGCACACCCGAGACCCTCAAGGGGCAACTCGCGGCCGGGGTCGATCTGCGGGCCCGCAACTGGCGGGGGCGGCACTTCGGGTTTCTGCTCCGGCAGGCCGCGGACCCCTGGGCCCGGGCGGCGGCCGCGGCGGCGTTCCTGGCGCCCGCCGAGATCGAGGACGTCGTCCGTGACCCCGGTGAACGCGCTCTGCTGGGGCGGCTCCGTCCCGCTCCACCCGCCCACGGCGCGCCGGGCTCCTCCTTCGCCCACCTCGCCGAGCACCTCATGACCGCGCAGGACCCCGACGAGATCGGCTGGCTGCGCAGCGATCTGGCCCGGGCGATGCGGGAGGCGCGGACCGCTTCCCCCGCCCCGCGGCCACCGGCGCGTAGCCCGCAGGCCGCAGAGGGTGCTCCGGTGCGGCGCGCCGAGGCCGGGCAAGGTGCACTCGCGAGGCCCGGCGTGACCCCTGGAGACGGGCCTGCCCGCAACCGCCGGGCGGTGGCGCGCACCGTGGTCACCGCGCCGCCGGCCGCGCGGGTCTCGTGCCAGGCCGCGGACGACCGGCCGGTGGCGCCCTCAGCCTCCCGTGGCCTGCGGGCCTGGCTGTTCCGCGTGAACTCCCGGCCGGCGCTGGCCCGGCCGGGCTACAGAGCCCGGAACAGACCCTCCTGCACGACGGAGACGAGCAGCCGGCCGCGCACGTCGTAGATGCGGCCGCGGGCCAGCCCGCGCCCGCCCGTCGCGACCGGGGACTCCTGGTCGTACAGGAACCACTCGTCCGCGCGGAACGGCCGGTGGAACCACATGGCGTGATCCAGCGAGGCCATGTCGAAGTTCCGCGGCCCCCACAGCGGTTCGACCGGGATGCGGACCGCGTCCAGCAGCGTCATGTCGCTGGCGTAGGTCAGTGCGCAGGTGTGCACCAGCGGGTCGTCCCCGAGCGGGCCGACCGCACGCATCCACACGGCGCTGCGCGGCTCGGCCCCCTGGACCTCCTCGGCGTTCCAGCGCAGGCGGTCCACGTACCGGATGTCGAACGGCTGGCGGCGCGCCATCCGCTCCAACTGCTCCGGAAGCGCGCCCAGATGCTTGCGGATCTCCTCGGCCACCGTCGGCAGGGACTCCGGGTCCGGCACCTCGCGGGCGGGCGGCAACTGGTGCTCGAAGGAGCCTTCCTCGGGCTTGTGAAAGGAGGCGGTGAGATTGAAGATCGTGCGGCCCTGCTGCACGGCCGTGACCCGTCGGGTGGTGAACGACCGGCCGTCGCGCACCCGCTCCACCTGGTACACGATGGGCACACCCGGCCTGCCCGGGCGGAGGAAGTACGCGTGCAGTGAGTGCACCGGGCGCTCGCCGTCCGTGGTGCGCCCGGCGGCGACCAGCGCCTGGCCCGCCACCTGGCCGCCGAAGACCCGCTGCAGGGACTCCTGCGGGCTCCGGCCGCGGAAGATGTTGACTTCTATCTG
This sequence comes from Streptomyces sp. 1-11, assembly GCF_007176755.1. Lineage (GTDB taxonomy): Bacteria > Actinomycetota > Actinomycetes > Streptomycetales > Streptomycetaceae > Streptomyces. Next base: position 351,948 of record NZ_BJTV01000002.1, on the reverse strand, counting down.
CTCCAGGTCGAGCAGGTCGACCAGCCTCTCGGCGGGATTCGTCGTCATCGGTGGAGTTCTCCCGTGCTCAGAGCTGGCCGACATCGCTGACGCGGACGACCGCGCGGCCCTCGGCGTCCGAGGCGACGAGGTCGATCTCCGCGCTGATGCCCCAGTCGTGGTCACCGTTCGGATCGTCGAAGATCTGGCGTACCCGCCACAGACCGTTCTCCGGCTCCTCCTTGATGACCAGCAGCTTGGGGCCGCGGGCGTCAGGACCGGTGCCGAGGTCCTCGTACTCGTCCCAGTACTTGTCCATGGCCTCGCCCCACGCATCCGCGTCCCAGCCGGACTCGGCGTCCATCTCGCCGAGTTCCCCGACCTGGTCGAGGGCGGCGAGCTCCACCCGGCGGAACATGGCGTTGCGGACCAGGACCCGGAAGGCGCGCGCGTTGGCGGTGACCGGCTTGACCTCGTCGGCCTTCTCCTGGGCCTCCTCGGCGGTCATCTCCTCGGGGTTGGCCAGCTGCTCCCACTCGTCCAGCAGGCTGGAGTCCACCTGGCGCACCATCTCGCCGAGCCACTCGATGAGGTCCTGCAGGTCCTCGGACTTCAGGTCGTCCGGGATCGTGTGGTCCAGGGTCTTGTAGGCACTGGCGAGGTAGCGCAGCACGATGCCCTCGGTGCGGGCCAGCTCGTAGAAGGACACCAGTTCCGTGAAGGACATCGCCCGTTCGTACATGTCCCGGATCACCGACTTCGGCGACAGCGGGTGGTCACCGACCCACGGGTGGCTCTTGCGGTAGGTGTTGTAGGCGTGGAAGAGCAGCTCTTCCAGCGGCTTCGGGTAGGTGACGTCCTGGAGGCGCTCCATGCGCTCCTCGTACTCGACACCGTCGGCCTTCATCGCGGCGACGGCCTCGCCGCGCGCCTTGTTCTGCTGGGCGGCGAGGATCTGCCGGGGGTCGTCCAGCGTGGACTCCACGACGGACACCATGTCGAGGGCGTAGGAGGGCGACTCGGGGTCGAGGAGCTCGAAAGCGGCGAGCGCGAACGTCGACAGCGGCTGGTTGAGGGCGAAGTCCTGCTGCAGGTCGACCGTGAGCCGGACGATGCGGCCCTCGGCGTCCGGTTCGTCGAGCTTCTCCACGATCCCGCCGTCGAGCAGCGAACGGTAGATCGCGATGGCCCGCCGGATGTGCCTGAGCTGCTGCCGGCGCGGCTCGTGGTTGTCCTCGAGGAGGTGGCGCATCGCCTCGAAGGCGTTGCCGGGCCGGGCGATCACCGACAGCAGCATCGTGTGCGTCACCCGGAACCGCGAGGTCAGCGGCTCGGGCTCGGAGGCGATCAGCTTCTCGAAGGTGTTGTCCGTCCAGCCGACAAACCCCTCCGGCGCCTTCTTGCGCACCACCTTGCGGCGCTTCTTGGGGTCGTCGCCGGCCTTGGCGAGGGCCTTCTCGTTCTCGATGACGTGCTCGGGCGCCTGTGCCACGACGAGTCCGGCGGTGTCGAAACCGGCCCGGCCCGCACGGCCCGCGATCTGGTGGAACTCGCGGGCGCGCAGGGTGCGCACCCGGGTGCCGTCGTACTTGGTGAGGGCCGTGAAGAGCACGGTGCGGATGGGCACGTTGACGCCCACGCCGAGTGTGTCCGTACCGCAGATGACCTTCAGCAGACCGGCCTGCGCGAGCTTCTCCACCAGGCGCCGGTACTTGGGCAGCATGCCGGCGTGATGGACGCCGATGCCGTGCCGGACGTAACGGGAGAGGTTGCGGCCGAACTTGGTGGTGAAGCGGAAGTTGCCGATCAGCTCGGCGATCTGGTCCTTCTCCTCACGCGTGCACATGTTGATGCTCATCAGCGCCTGCGCCCGCTCGACGGCCTGCGCCTGGGTGAAGTGCACGATGTACACCGGGGCCTGCTTGCTCGCCAGCAGATCGGTGAGCGTCTCGGTGAGCGGGGTGAGCTGGTACTCGTAGGACAGGGGCACCGGGCGGGTGGCCGAGCGGACCACCGAGGTCGGCCGGCCGGTGCGGCGGGTGAGGTCCTTCTCGAAGAAGGACACGTCGCCCAGGGTGGCCGACATCAGGATGAACTGGGCCTGCGGGAGCTCCAGCAGGGGGATCTGCCACGCCCAGCCGCGGTCGCCCTCCGCGTAGAAGTGGAACTCGTCCATGACGACATGGCCGACGTCCGCGTGCTTGCCGTCGCGCAGCGCGATGGAGGCCAGCACCTCTGCGGTGCAGCAGATCACCGGCGCGTCGGCGTTCACGGAGGCGTCGCCGGTCAGCATGCCGACGTTCTCGGTACCGAAGAGCTTGCACAGCTCGAAGAACTTCTCGGACACCAGCGCCTTGATCGGCGCCGTGTAGAAGGTGACCTCGTCCCGGGCCAGCGCGGCGAAGTGGGCGCCCGCGGCGATCATGCTCTTGCCGGAGCCGGTGGGCGTCGAGACGATCACGTTCGCCCCGGAGACCACCTCGATCAGCGCCTCCTCCTGGTGGGGGTAGAGGGTGAGGCCGCGCTCCTGCGCCCACGACTCGAAGGCTTCGTACAGGGCGTCGGGGTCGGCGGTCGGCGGGAGCTGATCGATGAGGGTCACGCCCCCATCTTGCCTGGCCTTGCGCCCCAGGGGGGAATCGGCTGCGGGTACGAAGATCACTGCGGCTACGCTGTGTCGCCGACGACGCGTCACCGCACCAGGTCAACTGGACAGCGGCACACGAGAAATGGGGCGGACAGCGGCCATGATGGGACCAGCACACTCTCTGTCGGGGGCCGCCGCCTGGCTCGGCGTCGGCGCGGCCGCCGCCGCGGCGGGACACCCGATGCCCTGGCCCGTCCTCCTCGTCGGCGCCCTGATCAGCGCCGGTGCCGCGCTCGCCCCGGACCTCGATCACAAGGCGGCCACCATCTCCCGCGCCTTCGGGCCGGTCTCCCGCTGGATCTGCGAGATCGTGGACAAGCTCTCCTACGCCGTCTACAAGGCGACCAGGAAGAAGGGCGACGCCCGCCGCTCGGGCGGCCACCGCACCCTCACCCACACCTGGCTGTGGGCGGTCCTGATCGGCGCGGGCAGCTCCGCCGCGGCGATCACCGGGGGCCGCTGGGCGGTGCTCGGGATCCTCTTCGTGCACATGGTGCTGGCGATCGAGGGCCTGCTGTGGCGGGCGGCCCGCGGGTCCAGCAGCGACGTCCTGGTCTGGCTGCTCGCGGCGACCAGCGCGTGGATCCTCGCGGGGATACTCGACAAGCCGGGCAACGGCTCCGACTGGCTGTTCGCCGACCCCGGGCAGGAGTACCTGTGGCTGGGCCTGCCGATCGTGCTGGGCGCCCTGGTGCACGACATCGGGGACGCCCTGACGGTGTCCGGCTGCCCGATCCTGTGGCCGATCCCGGTGGGCCGCAAGCGCTGGTATCCGCTCGGCCCGCCGAAGGCGCTGCGTTTCCGGGCCGGGAGCTGGGTCGAGCTGAAGGTGCTGATGCCCGCGTTCATGCTGCTGGGCGGAGCGGGCTGCGCGGCGGCGCTCAACCTGATCTGACGCGGCGCTGCCGCTCAGGCCCCGCCGGTCTCGCCCCCGTCGGTCTCGCCCCCGCCGTAGCGGCGCTCGAACCGGGCGATACGTCCCTCGGTGTCAACGGTGCGGGCCTTGCCCGTGTAGAAGGGGTGGCTCTCGGAGGAGATCTCCACGTCGATCACCGGGTAGGTCTCGCCGTCGTCCCACTCGATGGTCTGCTCGCTGTTCGCGGTGGACCGGGTGAGGAAGGCGTACCCGGCGGCGCGGTCCCGGAAGACCACGGAGTGGTAGTCGGGGTGCTTGTCCTGCTGCATGGCGGCTCCTCGCGCGGGGCGGTCGGGCAGGGGGCGTCCGGGTCAGCCGGTGGAGGTGTCCTCGTCGACGATGTGCATCGCGGCCTCCTCGGCGGAGGCCGCGGCTCCGTCGATGCCGACGTCGGTGGCGACCAGGGCGCTCTCCTCGTCCTCGTGCGCCCCCTCGTCGGGGGCGACCAGGCGGCCGGAGCGGGAGGCTCCGACCTCGTTGTCGAGGAGTTCCCCGTCGGTGCCGTCGCAGTCACCGATGCCGTCACCGTCGGGCGCGCCGGGTTCGGGCACTTCCTCGGCGAGCCGCTGGTCCAGGGTCTCCCCGGTCCGGCGTTCGCCCGCCGTCACTCCGGTGTGCTCCACCGCCCACGGCCGCTCGGGAGGGGACCAGCCCCGGTCGAGGGGATCGTCGACACCGTCGAAGTCCAGGGTGTCCTCGACGTCGAGCACGCCGGAGTCCTCCCGGATCTCCGAGGGATCGGGCTGGTAGACGTCATCCCCCCATCCGTCGGCGCTGTCCACGGGTACCTCCATGTGGTGAGGACGGCCTTGTGCCCCCAGCAGGGGCAGTGCGCCGTCGGCACGCCCGGCACCGGTTGCGTACCCCGGGACCCGACGGGTTCCCGGCCGTCCCCCGAACCGGTGCCGCTACCCAGCCTTCCACCCCTGTTCGCTCCCGCGCAACGGCACGTGCCGTGGCCTGGGGCGGCACACCCCGGCCGGCGCGGCCGCGACCGCTGCCCGGGCGCACCCTCCCACGCCCGCCCCGGCGCGCCCGTGTGCCGGGGCGGCATCCGGCCCGGCTGCTCGGCCGCAGCTTGGTCCGGCAGTCCGGCCCCGGCCTGGGCCGACTGCTCGGCCGCAGCCTGGTCCGGCTGTTCGGGCACCACCCGTTTCGGCTGTCCGGCCCCAGCTGGGTCCGGCCGTCCGGCCCCCGCGTGGCCCGACCGCCTGGCCACCGTCCGGCCCGGGTGCCCGGGTCCAGGCTGCCCGGCTGCCCGGGCACAGGCTGGCCCTGCTGCCCGGCCACCGCCCCGCCCACCCGTGCAGCGTCCCGGGACCGCCCGCCCGATTCCGTCACCGGACGCCGGCCCGGGCTCCCCACGGGCCGGCGGTCCGGCCTCACCGCCGCGTGCTCACCCGTGCCACGACCGCCACAGCGCCGCGTAGGCCCCGTCCGCGGCGACCAGCTCGGCGTGACTGCCCAGCTCGCTGATCCGGCCCTCCTCCACGACCGCGATCACATCGGCGTCGTGGGCGGTGTGCAGCCGGTGGGCGATCGCGACCACCGTGCGGCCGTCGAGCACCCGGGCCAGCGAGCGCTCCAGGTGCCGGGCCGCACGCGGATCGAGCAGCGAGGTGGCCTCGTCAAGGACCAGCGTGTGCGGGTCGGCCAGCACCAGCCGGGCCAGCGCGATCTGCTGGGCCTGCGCCGGGGTCAGGGCCAGCCCTCCGGAACCCACCTCGGTGTCCAGGCCGTCCTCCAGCGCCCGGGCCCAGCCGTCCGCGTCGACCGCGCCCAGCGCCGCCCACAGCTCGGCGTCGGCGGCACCGGCGCGGGCCAGCAGCAGGTTGTCCCGCAGGGAACCCACGAAGACGTGGTGCTCCTGGTTGACGAGGGCGACGTGCGAGCGGACCCGTTCCGCCGGCATCCGGGACAGTTCGGCACCGCCCAGGGTGACGCGGCCGTCCCGGGGCGCGTAGATCCCGGCGAGCAGCCTGCCCAGCGTGGACTTGCCCGCGCCGGACGGGCCGACCAGCGCCAGCCGGGTGCCCGGTGCGACCTCCAGGGACACCTGGCGCAGCACGTCGACGCCCTCGCGGTAGCCGAAGCGCACCCGTTCGGCGTGCACGTCCCGGCCGCCGGGGGCCAGCGAGGCGTCTCCGGCGGCCGGCTCGATGTCCCGGACGCCGACCAGCCGGGCCAGCGACACCTGGGCCACCTGCACCTCGTCGTACCAGCGCAGGATCAGGTTCACCGGATCGACGAGCATCTGCGCCACGAGTGCCCCCGTGGTCAGCTGGCCGACTCCGATCCAGCCCCGCAGCACGAAGACGCCGCCCACCATCAGCACCGAGCCGAGCACGATGACATGGACGGCGTTGATGACGGGGAAGAGCACGGACCGCAGCCACAGGGTGTAGCGCTCCCAGGCGGTCCACTCCTTGATCCGCCGCTCGGACAGGGCGATGCGGCGGTCGCCCAGGCGGTGCGCCTCGACCGTGCGCCCCGCGTCCACGGTCTCGGCGAGCGCGGCGGCGACGGCGGCGTACCCGGCCGCCTCCGAGCGGTAGCCGGAGGGCGCCCGTCTGAAGTACCAGCGGCATCCCACGACCAGCACCGGCACCGCGAGCAGCACGGCCGCCGCGAGCGGCGGGGCGGTCACCACCAGGCCGCCGAGCAGCAGCAGCGCCCACACCACGCCGATGGCCAGTTGCGGCACCGCTTCCCGCATGGCGTTGGCGAGGCGGTCGATGTCGGTGGTGATGCGGGACAGCAGGTCACCGGTGCCAGCCCGCTCCAGCACGCCCGGCGGCAGCCCCACGGAGCGGACGAGGAAGTCCTCGCGCAGGTCGGCCAGCATCCGCTCGCCGAGCATCGCGCCCCGCAGCCGCACCTGCCGCACGAACACCGTCTGCACGAGCAGCGCGAGCACGAACAGCCCGGCGGTCAGGCCCAGATGGAGCTCACGCGCCCCGTCCGACACCCGCTCGACGAGGCCGCCGAGCAGGTACGGGCCCACCATGGAGGCGACCACGGCCACGGTGTTGACGGCGATGAGGAGGAGGAAGGCCCGGCGGTGCCGGCGGAACAGTTCGGCCACGTAGGCGCGCACGGTCGCGGCCGCTCCCACGGGCAGGGTGGTGGCGGTCGTCGGGGCCGCCGGGTCGTAGGCCGGCGACGCAACGCCGATCATGCGCTCTCCTCGATCTCTTCCAGCGTGTCGAAGGCGCCCAGGAGGGCGGCGCCCTGCCCGGGCAGGGCCGTGTCCGCCGCGGCCCGTTCGTCGTCGGTCTCCCGTGTCACCACGGCCCGGTACCGCGGCTCGGTGTCGATCAGTTCGCGGTGCGCGCCGACCGCCAGGACTTCGCCGTCGTGGACGAGGGCGACCCGGTCCGCGTGGTCGAGCAGCAGGGGCGAGGAGGTGAACACCACGGTCGTGCGCCCCGAGCGCAGCCGTCGCAGGCCCTGCGCGATCCACGCCTCGGTGTGCGAGTCGACGGCGGAGGTCGGCTCGTCCAGGACCAGCACCTCGGGGTCGGTGATGAGCGACCGGGCCAGTGCGAGCCGCTGCCGCTGGCCGCCCGAGAGGGAGCGGCCCCGCTCGGTGATACGGGCGTCCAGCGGGTCGGCGGCGTCCAGCGACCCCTGCACCAGGGCGTCCAGCACGTCCCCGCAGCGGGCGGCGGCCAGCGCGTCCTCGGCCCGCACGGTGCCGGAGGCCGGGACGTCGAGCAGCTCGCGCAGCGTTCCGGACAGCAGCACCGGGTCCTTGTCCTGGACGAGGACGGCGGTGCGGGCGCTGTCGAGAGGGAGTTCGTCGAGCGGCACCCCGCCGAGCAGTACCGGAGCCCCCGCCTCGGCGGGGTGCCCGCCCAGGCGTTCCGCCAGCCGTCCGGCCGCGTCCGGGTCGCCGCACACCACCGCGGTGAGCAGGCCGGCGGGCGCGAGCAGGCCGGTGGCGGGATCGTACAGATCACCGTGCGGCACCTCGGCCCCGCGGGCTCCGCCGGCGTCCGTGGACCGCCGCAGCGCGAGCACGCCGGCGGCCCGTTTGGCCGAGGGGCGAGAGAAGGAGTAGGCCATCGCGATCTCCTCGAAGTGCCGCAACGGGTAGTTGAGCACCATCACCGCGCTGTAGACGGTGACCAGTTCGCCGACCGTGATCCGGCCCTGGCGGGCCAGCTGGGTGCCGTGCCAGACCACCGCGATCAGCAGCAGTCCCGGCAGCAGCACCTGGATGGCGGAGATCAGCGACCACATCCGGGCGCTGCGCACGGCCGCGTGCCGTACCTCCTGGGAGGCGCGGCGGTAGCGGTCGAGGAACAGCTCCTCGCCGCCGATCCCGCGCAGCACCCGCAGGCCGGCCACCGTGTCCGAGGCCAGCTCGGTGGCCCGGCCGGCCTTCTCGCGCTGCACATCGGCGCGGCGGGTGGCCCGGGGAAGCAGCGGCAGCACGGCGAGCCCGACGACCGGCAGGCCCACGGCGACGAGCCAGCCGAGGGCGGGCTGGTAGACGACCAGGCCGACGCAGACCACGACGACGGTGAGCGCGGCGGCGGTGAAGCGGGAGACCGCCTCGACGAACCAGCCGATCTTCTCCACGTCGCCGGTGGAGACGGCCACCACCTCGCCGGCCGCGACCCGCCGGGTCAGCGCGGAGCCCAGCCGGGCCGCCTTGCGGGCCAGGAGCTGCTGGACCCGGGCGGCGGCGGTGATCCAGTTGGTGACGGCGGCCCGGTGCAGGAAGGTGTCGCCGACGGCGATCGCCGTCCCGCACAGCGCCATCAGACCGCCCGTCAGGGCCAGCCGGGTGCCGGAGCGTTCCACGACCGCCTGGACGGCGAGACCGACGCAGAAGGGCAGCGCGGAGACGGCGACGAAGTGCAGCAGGCCCCAGGCGAGTGCCTTGAGCTGGCCGCCCAGTTGGTTGCGCCAGAGCCACCACAGGAAGTGAGGACCCGAACGCGTGTCCGGTACGCCCGGATCGGGATACGGAAGGTCTTGGATTCGCATGACGTCCCAGTGGCTCGTGTCAGGGAGGGCGGGGAGGGCGGGATGGCGGCAGCAAGCCGTGAAAGGGTCGCGTCGCGAAGCGGTGAATTTCAACCGGATTTTCCGGGGAGCCGGCGCGATTCGCCGCGTTCCGGCCGGGGGTCTGAGGCCGGTGGCGGGCGAGGGCCGTGACCCGGCAGGGTGAATGTGCACGGGAGCGCCCGACGAGCCGGTGGCCGATGCCAGCATGGGCCGCGTGCGGAGCGACAGCGCGCGGTGCGCGGCGTGGGTGGTGACGGCGGCCGGGATCCTGCTCGCGGCCCTGGCGGCGTGCGGATCCCCTGGTGGCGGCGCCCCCCAACCGGACGGCCGGGCCGGGCGGCCCGGCGCGGCCGGAGGCGATCCGCGCCGCGTTCCCGGGATCGGCCCCGGGCTGTGGCGGCGTGTCCCGGCCGGCTCCGGACAGGTGGTGGCCGTCTACGGCGACGGCGCCGACTCGGCCGGCTCCACGGTCGTGCTCTACACCCGGCGAGGCGAGGCATGGCGGCGCGTACGGGAATGGCGGGCGCACAACGGCAGGAAGGGGTGGACCACGCACCACCGCTCCGGTGACCGGCGCAGTCCCGTCGGGGTCTACACCCTCACCGACGCGGGCGGCGCACTCGGCGACCCGGGCACCGAACTGCCGTACACGCGCGACCGGTCCTTCGCCGCCCCCCGCTGGTGGGCCAGGCCGTACTGGCACGACTTCGACTACGTCATCGCCATCGACTACAACCGCGTCCGGGGCGCCCCGCCGAACGACCCGAGGCGGCCCGAGGGTGATGGCAGGGGCGGGTCCATCTGGCTGCACATGGATCACGGCAGCGGCACGTCGGGCTGCGTCAGCATGCCCCGGCAGGCCATGGAGTTCCTGCTGCGCACGTTGGACCCGGACCAGCACCCTGTGGTGGTGATGGGGGACCGGGCGCACCTGGCGGCGTGACCCGGTTCGCGTCACGCCTCATTGCGTGCGGGCCCCCGATCCCCGTAGAACCGGGCCCATGAGAAGACGGATAGTCATGTCCATGCTTGCCGGAGCGACCCTCCTGGCGAGCACGATCTTCGGCACCGGCGCCATGGCCGCCGAGACGGCGGCGCGGACCGCGGGCGCACCCGCCGAGTTCGGCACCGACTGGCACGACCCGATGACCGCGGCCCCGCCCGTCACCCGGCCGCACACCAAGTCCTGCCAAGTCACCCTGGCCGAGACCCAGTTCCGTGACTTCACCCCCTACCGGGGCGCGTACACACCGCCGCGGGGCTGCGGCGACCGCTGGAGCAAGGTCGTCCTGCGCCTCGACGGCAAGGTGAAGGGCCGTCAGTTCGACCGCCTCGGCTACCTGCACGTCGGCGGGGCCGAGATCCTGCGCACCTCGACGCCGGAGCCGTCACCCGACGGCATCGCGTGGCACGTGGAGAAGGACGTCACCCGGTACAGCGACGTCTTCCGTGGCCCGCGGGACGTCGAGATGCTCATCGGTAACGTCGTGGACGACACCTACACCGGCGTCATCGACGTCAAGGTGACGCTCACCTTCTACCGTGGCCGCCCCGACGTGCCGGCGCCCGACCGCGTCCTCACCCTCGCCGGCACACCCGACGGCGCCACCCTCACCACCCCGCGTAACAGCGAACGCATCGTCGCCGAGGTGTACGCGACCGGATCCGGCGGCGGCTGCGAGGAGTTCTGGTACCTGACCGTGGCCGACCCCGCCGCGTACTCCTGCAAGTCCGACCACGGTCCGTACCGCGAGGTGCAGATCAAGGTCGACGGGCAGCTCGCCGGCATCGCCGCGCCCTACCCCCACGTGTGGACGGGCGGCTGGTCCAACCCGTTCCTCTGGTACGTCGTGCCGGCGCCGCGCGCCTTCGACGTCCGGCCCGTCGAGTACGACCTGACGCCGTTCGCCGGAATCCTCAACGACGGCCGGCCGCACCGCGTCGAGGTCTCCGTCCTGGGCGTGCCGGCAGGGCAGTCCGGGTGGAGCGCCCCCGTGAACGTGCTGGTCTGGCAGGACGCGCACCGCGCCCACGTCACCGGGGCGCTCACCCGCACCGCGGCGACCGACGTCGCCGACTCCTCGGTCTACACGCCCGGCGCGGAGAACCGCGTCGACACCGAGGCCGGGCACCGGCTCACCGTCTCCGGGTACCTGGACACCTCGCACGGCCGGGTGACCACCACCGTCACCCGCACCCTCGCCAACACCTCCGCGCACCGCTGGACCGACGGCGAGAACACGGACGGACTCGACGCCTCCTGGACCGACGACGAGGCCGTCGCGGTCCAGGGAGCCGGTCCCGACCGGACGACGCGCACCCACCGGACGTACACGATGAACGGCGCCACCACCGTCGGTACGGACGACCGGCTGCGCACCGTGCTCACCCTGGGCGACCGGGCCACGGTCGTGCGCCACGAGGACGGCCGGCGCACCGGGTGGTCGCGGCTCGACGACACCTACAGCGGCGACGCCGCCTACACGCTCGGCGTGCCCCGCGATCAGCGGCACGCGGTCGGCACGTCGAGCGAGCGCTACCGCCTGTACGGCTCGGCGGGGTGCTACGACCGATCGCTGACCACGGAGCAGGGCACGCTGACCGAGGACCGCAGCCGCTGCTGAGCCCCCCGGCCGTCCCCGCTTTCGAGACCGGCGGGGCGGGGGCGGCCGCACGCGTTCAGCAGGGCTTGGCTGCGTCCGAGTCGACCAGGGTGTCCAGGAGCACGCCGAGCACCGCGCGCTCCTTCTCCGTCAGCGGGGCGAGTATCTCCTCGGCGGCCGACCGGCGCGCTCCGCGCACTTCGCGCAGGGTCTCCCGGCCCTCGTCCGTCAGCTCGATACGGGTCACCCGCCGGTTCGACGGGTCCGGCACCCGGCGCACCTTGCCGCTCGCCTCGAGCCCGTCGACCAGCGTCGTCACCGCGCGCGGCACCACTTCGAGGCGCTCGGCCAGGTCGGCCATGCGCGGGGGCGAGCCGTAGTGCGCGAGGGTGCGCAGCAGCCGGGACTGGGCCGGGGTGACGCCCAGTTCCCGTCCCTCCAGATGGCGTTTCTGGATGCGGTGGACCCGGCGGGTGAGCCGCAGCAACTGCTCGGCGAGCAGGCCGTCGGGATCGGGGGAGGTCATGCGGGAACAATATCAGGATGCCGTTCATTGTGAGTATAGGTAACAATGAGCTACGATCCGTCAGTCGCCGGCGTCCGGTCCCGGCCGCCGCCCGCCACCTCCGTAGGAGCCCATGCATCCCGAACGAGAACCCTCATGGACCCCGCCCGCCGACGCCGGGGAGCAGCCCCGGCAGGTGCGCCGCATCCTGAAGCTCTTCCGTCCCTACCGCGGGCGCCTCGCGGTCGTCGGCCTGCTGGTCGGCGCCTCGTCGCTCGTCTCCGTGGCCACCCCGTTCCTCCTCAAGGAGATCCTCGACGTCGCGCTGCCCGAGCGCCGCACCGGTCTGCTGAGCCTGCTCGCGCTCGGCATGATCCTGAGCGCGGTCCTCTCCAGCGTCTTCGGCGTCCTGCAGACCCTGATCTCCACCACCGTCGGCCAGCGCGTCATGCACGACCTGCGCACCGCCGTCTACGGCCGCCTGCAGCGCATGTCGCTCGCCTTCTTCACCCGCACCCGCACCGGCGAGGTGCAGTCCCGCATCGCCAACGACATCGGCGGCATGCAGGCCACCGTCACCTCCACCGCCACCTCCCTGGTCTCCAACGCCACCAGCGTCGTCGCCACGATCGTCGCCATGGTGGCCCTCGACTGGCGGCTCACCGTCGTCTCCCTGCTCCTGCTTCCGGTGTTCGTGTGGATCAGCCGCCGCGTCGGCAACGAACGCAAGAAGATCACCACCCAGCGCCAGAAGCAGATGGCCGCGATGGCCGCCACGGTCACCGAGTCGCTCTCCGTCAGCGGCATCCTGCTCGGCCGCACCATGGGGCGCTCCGACTCGCTCACCGCGTCCTTCGCCGCGGAGTCCGAGCAACTGGTCGACCTCGAGGTCAGGTCCAACATGGCCGGCCGCTGGCGGATGGCCGTGATCACGATCGTCATGGCCGCCATGCCCGCCGTTATCTACTGGACCGCGGGGCTCGCCCTCCAGTTCGGCGGCCCGCAGGTCTCGCTCGGCACCATCGTCGCCTTCGTCTCCCTCCAGCAGGGCCTGTTCCGCCCGGCGGTGAGCCTGCTGGCGACCGGAGTGCAGGTGCAGACGTCTCTGGCCCTCTTCCAGCGGATCTTCGAGTACCTGGACCTGCCCGTCGACATCACCGAGCCCGAGCGGCCGGTCCACCTCGACGAGGTCAAGGGTGAGGTGCGCTTCGAGGGCGTCGAGTTCCGCTACGACGGCAAGGGCGTCCCGGTCCTCGACGGCCTGGACATCACCGTGCCCGCCGGCGGCAGCCTCGCCGTCGTCGGCCCGACCGGCGCCGGCAAGTCCACCCTCGGCTGCCTGGTGCCCCGGCTCTACGACGTCACCGGCGGCCGCGTCACCCTCGACGGCGTGGACGTGCGCGACCTCGACTTCGACACCCTCGCGCGCGCCGTCGGCGTCGTCTCCCAGGAGACCTACCTCTTCCACGCCTCGGTCGCCGACAACCTCCGCTTCGCCAAGCCGGACGCCACCGACGAGGAGCTGTACGCGGCGGCGCGGGCCGCCCAGATCCACGACCACATAGCCGCGCTGCCCGACGGCTACGAGACCGTCGTCGGCGAACGCGGCCACCGGTTCTCCGGCGGCGAGAAGCAGCGTCTGGCGATAGCCCGCACGATCCTGCGCGACCCGCCGGTGCTCATCCTGGACGAGGCGACCAGCGCCCTGGACACCCGTACGGAAGCCGCCGTGCAGCAGGCCATCGACGCCCTGTCGGCCGACCGCACGACCCTCACCATCGCGCACCGCCTGTCCACCGTCCGCGGCGCCGACCAGATCGTCGTCCTGGACGCCGGCCGGGTCGCCGAACGGGGTACGCACGAGGACCTGCTGGAGCTGGACGGGCGGTACGCGGCGCTGGTGCGCCGGGACGCCCGACTGGAACCGGCGGGCTGACGCGGGCGGCCACCGCCGACAAGCTGATGATATGTCGGGTTTGCGGCAATATGCGTATTATCGTTCCCGCATGCAGATGAACATCCCACCACGGAAGGCGATGCGACTGACGCGCCGAGGCAAGCTCGTCCTCGTCGTGACCGGCGCCGCCCTGGCCGGCACCGCCGTGGCGGTGCCGCTGCTGAGCCTGGCGGGCGGTCCCACCCAGCAGGAGGGCGGGCTCCGCACGATGGTCGTCGCGGAGGGCGCGCGCGCGAGCCAGGTGTACGAGGCCGTCGACAAAGCACTCGAACTGCCGCCGGGCAGCGCCCTCAAGTCACTCGCCAAAGCGGGCCTGAAGCTGCCCAAGGAGGCCGAGGGCAACCCGGAGGGCTACCTCTACCCGGCGATCTACCCGGTCACGAAGGACACCACCCCGGAGTCCCTGCTGCGGCGCATGGTCGACACGGCGAACAAGAGGTTCGACGTGACACCGGTCGGCGCCGGAGCGCAGCGCAACGCCATGAACGTCTACCAGACGGTCATCGTCGCCAGCATCGTCCAGGCCGAATCGGCAGTCACGGCCGACATGGGGAAGGTGGCGCGGGTCATCCTCAACCGGCTCCAGCAGGGCATGCCGCTGCAGGTGGGCTCCACGCTCAACTACGCGCTGAACCGCACCGGCGGCAACGCCGGCGAGCACGCCGACTCGCCGAGCCCGTACAACTCCTACCAGCGCATGGGACTGCCGCCCACCCCGATCGGCAACCCCGGCCCGGAGGCGATCCGCGCCGTGACCAACGCGCCCTCCGGCAACTGGCTGTACTACGTCACGGTCAAGCCCGGGGACACCCGCTTCACCGCCGACTACGCCGAACACGTGCGCAACGTGGCCGAGTTCAGCGCGCTGCAGCAGAGCACCGCGCCGCAGCAGCCCAGCGGCAGCCCACTGGAGCCCGCGGTCACCCAGCCGCCGCGCTGAACCGGGGACGCGTCACGCGGCGGCCGGTCGCGACGGCTCCCCGGCCAGCAGCCGCCGGACGTCCCGGACGGCCGCGCGCCCGGCCCGGTTCGCGCCGACCGTGCTGGCCGAGGGACCGTAGCCGACCAGATGGACGCGAGGGTCGGCCGTCGCCCGGGTTCCCTCGACCCTGATCCCGCCGCCGGGCTCCCGCAGCCGCAGTGGCGCCAGGTGGTCGAGGGCCGCCCGGAAGCCGGTGGCCCACAGGATGACGTCGGCCTCCACCCGCTGTCCGTCGTCCCACTCCACTCCGTCCGGGACGATCCGGTCGAACATCGGCCGGCGGTCCAGGACCCCCTCGGCGATACCCCGCCGGACGGCGTCGTTGAGGGGCAGCCCGGTGACGGAGACGACGCTCCTCGGCACCAGGCCCTGCCGTACCCGCTCGTCCACCAGCGCCACGGCCGCCCGGCCCGCCTCCTGGTCGAACGGGCCCTCGCGGAAGACCGGGGGCCGGCGGGTGACCCAGGTGGTGGCGGCCGCGTACGGGGCCAGCTCCAGCAGGTGCTGGGTGCCCGAGGCGCCACCGCCCACCACCACGACCCGGCGGCCGGTGAACTCCTCCGGCCCGGCGTACTGCGCGGTGTGCAACTGCCTTCCCCGGAAGGTCTCCTGACCCGGGTAACGCGGCCAGAACGGCCGGTCCCAGGTGCCGGTCGCGTTGATCAGCGCCCGTGCGGCCCAGTTGCCGTCGGAGGTCTCCACGAGCAGGCGCCCGTCGGGTCCGTCGCTTCCGGGGCGCACGGCCGTCACGTCCACGGGGCGGCGTACGCGCAGGTCGAAGGCGTGCTCGTAGCGGTCGAAGTAGGCGCCGACCACCTCGGCGGACGGCCGTGCCGGATCGGCGTCCGTCAGCTCCATGCCCGGCAGGGAGTGCATCCCGTGCACCTTGCCGTAGGTCAGCGACGGCCAGCGGAACTGCCAGGCGCCGCCCGGCCCGGGGGAGTGGTCCAGGACCACGAAGTCACGCTCCGGCTCGAAACCGGCGCGCCGCAGGTGATAGGCGCTGGACAGGCCCGCCTGTCCAGCGCCTATGACGACCACGTCGACCATGCGCGTCTCGCTCACGCCCCTGCCAACAGCGGGGCGCTCGCGGATCTTCCCGCGTCCGCCGCCCCCCGGACCCTCGCAGCCTGGCGTGTGAAACCCGGCACATGGGTCAGGATGGAGGGCATGTCAGATGCCTTCACGACGCGAATGCTGAACGTCGCCACCGGTTCCCGGGAGCGGGTCGTCGATCTCACCGGCGAATGCGAGGACTTCCTGCGGGAGGCGGCGGCCGGCCGCGACGGCCTGCTCAACATCTTCGTCCCGCACGCCACCGCCGGCGTCGCGATCATCGAGACGGGCGCCGGCAGCGATGACGACCTCCTCGCCGCCCTGCACTCCCTGCTGCCCGCCGACGACCGCTGGCAGCACCGGCACGGCAGCCCCGGCCACGGCCGCGACCACGTCCTCCCCGCGCTCGTGCCGCCGTACGCGACCCTCCCCGTCATCGGCGGACGCCTGGAGCTGGGTACCTGGCAGTCGGTCTGCCTGGTCGACACGAACAAGGACAACCCCGACCGCAAGGTGCGGCTGAGCTTCCTCGGCTGAGGCGCGCGACACGGCGCCGTTCGCCCCGCCCGCGCCCCGCCCCCGTTTCCCGGCTCCTGTCAGCCCCGGACGGGCCGGCCCGGCCCGCACCTCAGGCACCACCCCAGGCGGCGGCACACAGCGCGCGGTCGACCTCGTCGGTGTAGCGGGCCGCCGCCAGCCAGGCCCTGGCGAAGCGGTCCGGGTCCGCGGGCAGCAGCCGGCCGAAGACGTCGCGTGAGCGCTGCGCCGCGGCGGCGTGCAGTTCGTGCAGGAGTTCGCCCGCCGTCCCCAGCCCGGCACGGTCCAGCCGCCGCACGTCGGCGTCCGTCTCCCCGGGGAAGGACAGCACGAGCCGGCCGCCCGACGCCGCCTGCCGCACCCGGCGGCCCAGCAGGTGCACCGGTGCCTCGTCGGGCGCGGGGACCTCCGCCGGGGGCGCCGGCGAGGCGGACCCGGACGGCAGGTCGGCGTGCTGGAGCCGGTCCAGGCCGAGGTCGACGCGGGAATCCGGAAGGGTGGGGTGCTCGGCCGCCAGCAGCAGGGCCCGCGGGTGCGGAGCCGGGGTCAGCCGGGCGACGATCCGCAGCCGGCTGCCCCGGGCCGCGGCCAGCAGCCGCAGGTTGTCGCGGTGGGGGAGCGCGGGATGGTCGTGCGCGGCGGTCAGCCGCACGAGGACGCCCCCGCACCGTGCGAGCAGGCAGTCGCCCGACGCCTCCCGGACCGTGCCGACGAGGGTCACCTCCAGGAAGAGCAGGCCGTGGCCGCCGCCCAGGGCGCGGGCCGCCTGTTCGCCGGCCGGGACCGCCCAGAGCCGGTCCAGCGGGTCCGCGCGCCAGCCGGCTCCGGAGGCACGGACCGCCCGTACCCCCGCGCCCGCGCCGAGCCGCCCCGACGGGGACACCGTGGCGCCGGACACCGCGAGCCCGGCCCGGGACAGTTCACGGTGCGTCAGGGCGGTGTCGCCGACGCGGAGGGTCCGGTCGGCCGTGCCCGCCGCGCGCCCGGCGCCGCCCGGCGCCACGTCCGGCACCTGGTACAGCCGCCCCTCGGCGTCGGCCGTCCAGGTCACGGCGCCCGCGTAGCCCGTCGCCGTGAGCACCGGCTCGGTGAAGAGCCCGTACAGCCGCAGCGAGCCGTCCGGGCGGTACGGCTGCCTCACCGTGCCGCGCAACTCCGCCAGTTCCCGGCCCCGCGCCCGCGGCAGGCGCAGTGCCGCGGACAGCGCGTCGCGGAGCGCGCCGACGAGGTCCGCCAGGAGGTATGCCGGGTCGGCGGAGCGCGCCCGGCGCAGCGCGGTGACCACGGATACGGCCGTGGCGGCGGCCCGGGGGAGCCCGGCGAGCCGTGCCGTATGCGCCGCGCGCAGCAGCTCCGCCTGGACCACCGCGCCGGAGCCGTCCGCACCGGCCTCTAGCGCCGCGGCAGCGGCGGCGTGCAGGACCCGCGCGGCGGCACACTGCTCGGGCGTGGCCGTCTCCGGCTCCCCGAGCTCCGGCTCCCCGGGCTCCTCCGCGCCGGGCGTTTCCGGCGCAGTGGTGTCCGCCTCCGCCGGCCCGGCCGCCGCGGACGGCTCGGCGATCGGCGCGGCCGATGCGGCGGCCGCACGGTGCAGGCAGTCGGGGGCCAGCAGACAGCCGCAGCGGATCGCGTCCGCCCCGGTCACCGTGCCGCCGGGCGCGTGCAGTTCGACCTCGGTGCTGTCGTCGACGGCGATCCGCACGGTGTCTCCGTCCCGGACGACGGGACGGTCCGCGAGCTTGGCGACACCCGCGTCGAGCCGCTTGCGCAGCCGGGGGGAGAGCGCCGCGACGAGTCCGGCGGTCACGGACGGGTCGACCGGCGGCAGATCCGGGCTCATGCGATCTTCTCCCCTACCCAGCGGGCGAGTTCGAGCGGACTGAGAGCGGCCACCGGCATCCCCGCCGCGACCAGCTGCCCGGCGACGGAGGCGGCGTACCGAGGCCGGCCCGCGTCGTCCAGGCTCGCGCAGCCGAGCACGTGGCAGCCCGCGCCGACCAGAGCCCGCACCTCCGCGAGCAGCCCGCCGAGCGGGTAGCCCTCCTCGAAGTCGCTGACCAGGACGACGAGCGTGCGCGAGGGCACGGTGACCAGCTCGCGGGCGTGCCGCAGCCCGGCGGCGATGTGCGTGCCGCCGCCCACGCTGACCTCCAGCAGCAGGGAGAGCGGGTCCGCGACGTGGTCCGTCAGGTCGATCACCTCCGTGGAGAAGGCCAGGAAGTGCGTGGACAGCGTGGGCACCCCGGCCAGGACGGACGCGGTGAGCGCGGCCCACACCGTGGACGCCTCCATGGACCCCGACACGTCGGTGACCAGGATCAGCCGCCAGTCCGCCGCCTTGCGGGCCCGGGTGCGGAACACGGGCCGCTCGGGAATGACCCGCACCGTGCCGTCCGGCAGGCGGCGCGCGGTCGCCAGGTTGGCCCGCAGCGTGCGGGGCAGGTCGAGGCCGCCGCCCGGACGGCGGCTGGGACGGGGCAGCGCGGTGCCGTGCAGGGCAGGGCGGAGCCGGGTCGCCAGTTGCCGGGTCAGTTCGTCGACCAGCCGTCTCACCAGCGGACGCAGCGCGGCCAGCCGGGCCTCGGGCAGTCCGCCCGCGTGCCGCAGCACCGAGCGGAGCAGGTCCACCGACGGCCGTACGGTGTCCGGGTCGAGCTCCGCGAACACGTCCGGGCGGCCCGACGCCGCGGCGGCCGCCAGCACCTCCTCGCGGACGCCCGGGCCGAAGAGCGCGGCCAGTTCCTCCGACCACTCCCGCACCCCGGGGTACGGCGCCTCGCGGCCGCCGCCGTTCCCCCCTCCGGTGAGATCTCCTCGGCTGCCCTCCCCGCGCCCGCTGCCGTACAGCTCGTCCAGCGCGGTCGCCAGGCGGCCGGCCGAGGCCGGCAGCCGGTCGGTGCGGCGGCCCAGCACCAGGCGCCACCGGTCGGCGGGCGCCAGCCGGCGGCCGGTGTCGCCCGCCGAACCCGGGGAATCCCCGGCCCTGGTCCCGTCGCCGTCTCCGTCTCCGTCGCTTTCGCCGTCGGTCGTCGCCGGGGCGTGCGCGGGCCGGTGGGGCGGCAGGAGGTCCCAGGCGGAGAGGGCTTCGCGGGCCACGAGGTCGGCGCGGGTCCAGGCGGCCAGTGCCACCGGGTCGACGTCTCCGGTGCTGGCCACCCAGCGCTCGTCCAGGCGCTCCTCGACGGTGGACAGCAGCCGGTCGCGCGCGGCGGGACTGAGCGTGTCGAAGCCGCCGCGCAGGGCGGGCAGCCGGTCCAGGAAGTCCTGGTCGGACAGCTCCCGCACCCGGTCCAGCAGCGGTTCGAGCGCGGGCGCCGCCGACTCCAGCAGCGGCCCGGCGGCCGTCAGCAGCCCGGTGAGCCGGGCGGTCAGCGCGGACCGCGAGGCGGCGTCGCCCGCCCCGTCCACCCAGGACGCCACCCGGTCGCCGAAGGCGCGCGGGTCATCGTGTCCGAGCAGCACCCGGACGGCGCCGGCGGCGCCGCGCATCAGCGGGGTGCCCCCGGCGGCCAGCCGGGCGAGCGCGTCGGTGAGCCGGATGCCGCCCGCCCCATCGGCGCGATGGGCGAGTTCCAGCAGCGCATGGGCGTCGGCGGGGTCCTCGGAGCCGGTGAGACCGTCCACCTGGCGCACCGCGGCGGCGGTGAGCAGCCCGGCCACGGCAGCCGCCCGCGCCGCGCGGTCCGCGTCGGCCGGCAGTCCCGCGATGTGACCGGCGGCCAGGCGGTCCAGCAGCGCGAGGCCGGCGAGCAGTTCGGGCAGCGTCCCGGAGTTCGGCAGCACCTCGGCGCTCTCGTCGAGCCGCTCGTCCGTGAGCCGCTCCAGGCCGCAGTGGGCCGCCTGCTCCAGACCGGCCAGGGTCTGCGCCGCGGTCGGTCCGCCCTCGTCCGACTCGGTGCGCCGCCGCTCCCGCAGCAGGCCCTCCGCGGCCTGCGCCGCGGTGACCCCGCGAACCCCGGCCGCCGTCAGCATGGCCGCCGTGGCGGGCGTCCAGCGCACTTCCCAGCGGGAGGTCAGCGCCTCCGCTCCACCCGCGCCGGCGACCTCCCTGGACTCCGCGTACGGCACCGCGCACACCGTCAGGCGGCGCAGCAGGAGTTCGCGGCGCCGGTCCAGGTCCGAGCGCAGCGGGTCCAGGCGCAGGTCCCGCGCACTGCCGGGACCCGCGTCCGCCGGGCCGGGCAGGCCCAGCGCCGACAGCTCGGCCTCCACCGCCGGGGCCAGCCCGCTGCGCGGCGCGTCCGGCGCGGGCCGGCCGGCCCGGTCGCCCACCAGCACCTGCTCCATCGCCCGTGCGACGGCCCGCCCCCGCCCGTAGGGCTCGCCCTGCGCCAGCACCGTCTGCACGGCCTCCACCAGCTCGCCACGGCCCGCCGCCGGCAGCCCGCGAAGCCGGGCCAGGTCACCGGCGAGCCGTACGACCTCCCGCGCGTCCGCGGGCCCGGAGGGATGGCCCAGCGCCCGCAGTGCGGCGCACACGCGGACGGCCGCACCGGTCAGCGCCTCCGCCAGCGCCTCGGGGTCACCCGCGGCCTCGAGCACCCGGTGCTGCCACTCGGGGTCGCGGATGCCGGCGGGGTAGCCGGAGCGCTCGTCGAGGAGGGCGTAGGTGTAGGGGATGAGGGAGGTCGTCCAGGGCGCGGCGGGCGAGGGCGCCGGGCCGGCCGTCTCGCCGAGGTCGTCCGGTGCCAGCAGGGCCGGGGCGTGGAAGGCGCCCACGACCACGGCGGCCCGCTCGCCGTTCGCCGTGGCCGCGGCCAGACACGAGCGCATCCACCGCTCCCGGCGCAGGTCCAACTCGGCCACCCCGCCCGAGCCCGCGGCCTCCTCGCGCAGCGCCCACCCGGTCAGCAGCGCCGCCCGCCGCAGGGCCTCCGGCGGTGAACCCGGGGCGGCGGCCTCCACCAGCCGGTCCCACAGGTCGTCACCGGGACGGCCGGTGAGCCGGGAGCGCAGGGCGCCGCTGAGGCGGCCGAGACCGGGACCCTCCGCCTCCGGGACCTCGCCGCCGTGCGGGCGCCCGCCGCCGTCCCCGCCCCACGCCCGGTCCGCGAGCGGCAGGTCGCAGGCGACGACCGGCACGTCGTGACGGGCCGCCCAGCGCACCGCCACCAGCTCCGGTGAGAAGTCCGCGAACGGGTAGAACGCCGGGCCGGCGCTCCCGTCGCCGGGCGCGGCGGCGAGGGCGACCGGGGCCCGGGTCTCCTCGTGGGCGAGCCACGGCAGCCAGTCCTGCAGCTCGGCCGGGAGTTCGACGAGCAGCACGTCCGGCCGCGCCGCCTCCAGCAGCGCGGGCACGGCCGCGGCCAGGGAGGGCGCGTGGTGGCGTACGCCGATGAGAAAGGGCGCCGCCGCGTCGGTGAGGGCCGACGCGGCCGCCTCGGGGGAAGCGTGCGGCACGGCCCTCAGCCCTCCAGGACCGGGCGCAGGTCCCACAGGGTGCGCCAGGTGGCGGAGCCCTGTTCGGCGCGGCGCCGCACGGGGCCGTCCCAGTAGCCGCTCAGCCGTGCCGCGTCGGCCGGGTCGTCCTTGCGCACGACACCGAGGAGATGGCCCGGCAGCAGGTCCAGGACGTCACGGTCGCCGGGGAAGTAGGCGGCGGCCAGGCCCAGCGCACCGGCCACGGCCACGGCCTCCGCGGTGCTCATCACCGTCGACGGCCGTTCTACCTCCCAGCCCTCCGCCGACCGTCCCTCGCGCAGATCCCGGAACGCGGTGACCAGCGCCTCCAGCACGGCGTCGTCGACCCGGAAGGGCGCCCCCGCCCGCTCCACCGAGGCCCGCGCCTGGCCGCGCACCAGCGCCGTCTCCACGTCGAGGTCCGCGATCGGGCCCACCGTCTCGAAGTTGAAGCGGCGCTTGAGCGCGGCGGACATCTCGGAGACGCCCCGGTCCCGCAGGTTGGCGGTGGCGATCAGGTTGAAGCCGGGCGCCGCGTGGGCCAGGCCGTCCTCGCCGCCCGCCAGTTCGGGCACGGAGATGCGCCGCTCCGACAGCAGCGACACCAGCGAGTCCTGCACCTCGGGCAGGCAGCGGGTGACCTCCTCGACCCGGGCGATCGCGCCCCGGGACATCGCGGTGAGCACCGGGGACGGCACCAGCGCCTGCCGGCTGGGGCCCTGCGCGAGCAGCAGGGCGTAGTTCCAGCCGTACTTGAGCTGGTCCTCGGTCGTTCCCGCGGTGCCCTGAACCACCAGGCCGCTGGTCCCGCAGACGGCCGCCGACAGCAGCTCGGACAGCATCGACTTGGCGGTGCCGGGCTCACCGACGAGCAGCAGGCCACGCTCCCCGGCGAGCGTGACGACGCACCGCTCGACCAGCGCCCGGTCGCCGACGAACTTGTCCTCCACGACCAGGCGCCCCGGGACCCCGTCCGGCGCCTCGGCGTCCTCGGGCAGCCGCAGCGCCTGCCCGCCGCTGCCCATGACGAAGGTGACGACGGCCCGGGGCGTGAGCCGCCACGCGGGGGGTCGCGGTCCGGTGTCGTACGCGGCGAGGAAGGCGAGTTCGGCGGCGTACCGGTCCTCGGGCGGGACGATCTGGCGGGTCGCGTCGGGGGCGAGGACGGCGGTCATCGGCGGGTGCCCTTCAGGGTGTCACGGGTGATGGTCGTGCGGCGGGTCATCGGCGCCGCCCCCTGCGGGCCGCGCGCGTGGTCAGCTCCTCGTACGCCGGGGCGTCGCCGGAGCGGACGCGGTCCCAGGCGCGGGCGAACAGCTCCGGCACCGGCAGCGGCGGCAGGGCGCGCCGGTGGTCGTACACCGGGTACAGGCCTTCCTTCCAGGTCTCCACCGGCAGCGCGGGCGACTTCAGCTCCCGCCAGCCGCAGGGCAGGAACAGCGTCCGTCCGGCGCGAGACCGCTTGGCCTCCACGACGAGGCCGGTCCCGGCCAGCTCGGCGCGGGCCTTCTTCGCCCGGGCGGGCTTCCAGCCGGTCCAGCGCGCGCGGTTGCGGTCCGTCGGATCGGGCAGCGCCAGCAACTGCAGGTAGAGCGCCGCCGCGTCCTCGCTCAGGCCGTGCGCGGCGCCGGCCTCGGCGACGAGTCCGGGCACGCTGACCGACGGGTCCTGCGCGTGGCCCGGGGGGCCGTCGGCGCCGGCGGCCACCGTCCGGGCCAGGTCGTCGCCGAGCAGGGTGCGCAGGACGCGCAGGCGGTGGCCGCGGCCGTCGCCGGCCAGCCCCTCCAGCAGCCCGAACACCGCGTCGTCCGGGCCGGTGAGCGCGGCCGGGCGGACCAGGACCATCTCCGTGTCGCGGTGCCAGGGGCGCAGCACGATCGCCTCGCCGACGCGGGTGAGACCGTGCGCGTCGCCGCCCCCGGTCTCCGGCAGGCCGTGGAGCCTGCGCAGTTCGGCGGCGGTGGAGCCGCCCTTCTCCGTCCACTCCACGTCGAGGTCGAGCAGCAGTTCCGGATCGGCCAGACGGCGGCGCAGCGCGGCGAGCCCCGCGGGCAGGGCGGCGCGCAGCGGGTGTCCGTACGGCAGGACGTAGGCGAGGGCGGTCAGGGTGTTCAGGGCGGCCGGCAGATCGTGCCGGCCGGGCACGGCGGCCGGATCCGCCCAGGCCAGGTTGCCCTCCTTGTCCGGCCGCAGCACGGTGGTGCGGGTCAGCCACGGCGTGCGGGACGGGTTCAGCACCTCCTCGCCGTACCCGACGCCCACGAGGTCCGCGGCCAGGTCCTCGGGCACGCGCACGAGCGAGCCGAGCCGCTCGGCCCAGACCCGGCCCGCCGCGCCGGTGTCCGGCCCCGAGGTCCACAGGTCGGCGGGGTCGGCGGGCAGCAGGGCGGCCAGGAGCGCGTTGCGCTCCTCGCGGCCGAGGGCGTCCAGCCGGGCCAGGGCGAACTCGTTCTGCCGGGGTTTCAGGCCGAGCGCGGCCAGCCGCTCCGCGCCGGGCTCCTGCGGCAGCCCGGCCAGCAGCGCGGCCGACTGCAGCGGGCCGAGCCCGCCGCCGGTCGCCGCCACCAGCGCCTCGGGCGCCCCGGCCTGCCAGGGGGCGGCGCCCTTGTCCCGGATCAGCCGGGTGACCGCGGCGAGATCGTCGGCGGAGATCCCCGCGTCGTGCCGGACGTCGCTGTCCAGCACGAAGTGGGCGACCGCCCCGAACGCGCCGGACGGGTCGTGGTCCAGCGCCAGCCAGCGCACCCGGTCCAGCCGCGTGTCGACGCTCTGGCAGCCGAGGACGACCACCGTGCGGCCGTCACGGCGCAGCACCTGTCCTGACCGCTGCTGCTTGTCGTGCGACTCGCTCAGCACGATCTCGCGCAGGGTGCCGCCCGCCCCGGCCAGCGGGCCCTCGGCCAGCGCCTCGAACAGCAGGAGCAGCGGCTCGCGCCGCTCCTCGGGCAGGGCGGGCGAGGCGGCCCGCTGGGCGAGCGCGCGCAGTGCGCCCAGAACGGACGGCCACACCATGCCGATCCCGGGGACGGTGTGCTCGTCGGTGACCCAGCCGTCGCCGACGGCGGCCCGTGCGCGGTCGGGCAGCGTCTTGCCCTCGGCGGGCCTGCCGGACAGCACGTGATTCACCGAGCGGATCTGGCGCAGCACGCTCCACTGCCCTCCGGACCACCAGCCCCGCAGGCCGACGACGCCGGACACGGCTTCGTACAGCATGCGGTCCTCACCGTGCTCGGGGCGGTAGTCGGCGAACATCTCCGCGGTCCCCGTGCGCGGCTCGCGCGGCCGCTCCGCGACGGGCGTCGCGAAGGCGGCGGCCGACTCGGTCAGGCGCAGCGCCACCCGGACCAGTCCGGTGACGCCCGTGAGCAGCCGGCCGTCGGCGCAGCCGGGCAGCGCCCGGGCGACGGCCCCGAGAGCGACCTCGTCCGCGGCCGGCACCGCTGCCCGGGCGGCCGCGTCCGAACCGGCGCGTGCCACGGCCTCCTGACGTTCCGCCAGCGCCCGGGCGGTGTCCCCCAGCAGCCCGGCCGTCCGCTCGTCGCTCAGCGAGCGCAGGACGGCCGAGCCGGCCTCGTCACGCGGGCGCAGCGCGTGCCAGAAGGCCAGCGGCGGCACCAGCCGCGTTCCGGCGGCGAACTCGCTGCCGCGATCGTCACCCGGCGTCACCCAGCCCAGTTCGCCGCCCGCCGAGGTGTCGTCGGCGGCGAACAGCACGGCCTGGCCGCGCCTCTGCGCGACGACCGGCTCGGCGCCGCCGGGCAGCCGCAGCGCCCCGACCGGCGTGAGGTCCGAACGGCCGTCGGGTCCGGCCGGTACCGAGACGGTGCGCCCGTCCGGCGTGCCGGCGACCTTGCGGGCCCGGTCGCCCTCGCCCTCCACGCGGACCCAGCGGCCCAGCACCGTGCCGTCGGTGCCGAACGGGCTCGCCTCGAGGCCGGGTTGCAGCGGCAGCACCTCGCACAGGCCGGTCAGCAGGGACGCCCCGTCCCGGATGCCCGACCGCAGCAGTGCGGGCAGGGAGGCGCGGCCATGTGTGCCGGTGACCGGGTCGTACTCCAGCCACACCGTCTCCCGCCCCTGTCTGCCCCGGCGCCACAGCACGGTGCCGTCACCGATCACGGCGCGGCTCGGCGGCAGCACGGTGTCCCCGGCGTGCAGCGCACGTCCGCCGGTGGCACGGCCGCCGCCGGGCAGCGGGATCGAGGGGTCGCCGGCGTCGTTGCCGTACCGGTAGGAGGGCAGCTGCTCGCCGCCGAGGGTGAACACCTCGGTGGGGCGGGCCGACCAGTAGCCGTGCTGCTTGCCGTCCTGCCGCCACATGACCAGCAGTTCCCTGTCCACGTACCGGCACCACGGGCGCTCCCAGCGGTTCAGCCCCGCGGGCAGGCGCAGGTCGTGCTCCAGCAGGACCTCGTCGGGGCCGACCACCACCGCCTTGTGACGGTTCGCCAGGACCAGGGCGGGCCAGGCCTCGTGCACGGTCGGCGTGGCGTCCTCGCGCCTCCCGGCCCCGATGTTGGCGCCGAGCAGGGCCAGCGCCTCGTCGAGGGCCGGCCAGCCCAGCTCGTCCAGGATGCCGGCGCGCAGGGTGCGGCCGAGCAGCGGAGCCACCGCGTGCCCGGCGACCAGGGCGACGGCGTCCGGTGCGACGTCGGCGGCCACCGGCCGGAACGGCCGCAGCCGGTCGAGCGCGGCACGGGCGCCGGGCAGCCCCGTCGCGCGTGTGTACCGCCCGGCGGCCTCGTCGAGCCACTCGCGCAGCACGCCGCGCAGCACCGGGTGCGCGGCGACCGTCTTCAGCAGGGCGGCGCCGGTGTTGTCCCGGCCGACCGCCTCCAGGGCCCGGTGCAGCAGCGGGCGGAACCGCGGGTCGGCGGCCACGGCCACCAGGTCCCGGCGGCCGGCCCGGTCGTCCTTCAGCCAGCCGGGAAGCGGCAGGTACGCACTCACCTGCGGTCCCGGCGTGGCGAGCGGTACGCCTTCCGCCGCGCACAGGTCCAGCAGGTCGAGATCGGCGCCGGCGTGCCAGCGGCCGGTGAACAGGTCCACGGGCCGGCCGGCCGCCCGCAGCGGCCCGGCCATGCGCGCGACGAGCGCCAGGGTGGCCGGGGAGCGGCGCGAGAAGGACCCGCCGTGCTTGCGGAAGTAAGCCCAGCGGCCCAGCCAGTCGGCGGGTTCGACGGCGTGCTCCCGCGCCGCCTCCGGGTCGGTCAGCAGCCGCTCGGCCCCGCACTCGGCGAGCAGCGTCAGCCAGAACTCGTCGTCCTCGACCTCCCGGCCCAGTCCGGCGGGCATGATCTCCAGCAGCCGCGCCCGCACGGCCGGCTGCCGCTCCGCGAGGTCGGACAGGACCCCGCGGTAGGACCTCCAGAAGGAGGCGGGCGCGCGCACCGCGGCGGGGGAGGCCAGCAGGTCGGCCACCAGGGACCGTTCCTCGGCGTCCCGGTCCAGCCCCGCCGCTCTGACCAGCCCGCGCGCGTCCTGCGGCAGCGAGGCGTACGGCGGCATCCCGGCGGCGCAGCGCTCCACCGTGAGCTGCCGGAACTGCGCCCACGCGGCGGCCGGGTCGAGCCGCCGGGCCAGGTCCTTCACATGCTCCTTGAGCGCCTTCACGGTCAGCGCGCCCGCGAAGGCGAACTCCAGGAACACCGCCCGCTGCCGCTCCTCGTCGACGGCGAGCGCGTGCACCCGCTCGGCCTCGCGGGCCTTGCCGAAGAAGGCGGCCGCGTAGGTGGTGTTCTCGTGCTGCAGGAAGACCCGCGCGGCCTGCTCGTAGAACGTCGGCAGGAAGTGCGGCACGGCCCGCCCGAGCCGCTCGCCGAGCGCCTCGAAGCCGTCCTTGGCGTGGCCGGGGCGGGACTTGGCCTGCCGGGCCAGCCGCTCGACGTCCTTGACCAGGGCGAGCGCGTGGTGCCCGTTCGCCGGGTCGTTCACCAGCGCCCACGCCGGGAAGCCCAGCGTCTCCTTGCGCACCTGACCGACTTCCGGCGCTTCCGGCTCGCGGGCCAGCCCGATGAACTCCAGCGCCAGGTCCTCGGCCTCGCCGAGGGTGCCCGGCACCAGGCGCACGACCCTGCGCTCGCCCAGGGCGGGGTGGCCGTAGGTGCGCACGGTGAGGCCGTCGGCGTCCTCGCGGGCGGTGCTGCCGGGCGGCAGAACGGCGCCGGCGTCCAGCAGCGCGGCCGCGGTGGCCTCGTCGTACCCGGTGATGGTGGTGGCCGTCATGCCGCGCGCTCCTCGTCCTCGACGTCCCGCCCGGCGTACAGCGCGGCCGCCATCCGCATGCCCTCCGACCAGGCGACGGGACCCACCTGGCCGAGTTCCAGCAGGCGCCCGGCGGCGTCGGCCCACACCAGCGCGCCGGTCTCGGTCTCCTCGTAGCCGTCGTAGTCGCCGACCCACACGCGGGCCTCGACGATCTGTCCGTCCTCGAAGACGGCGCACACCGCGTTCCCGCCGCGCACGCGGTAGCCGAGCTGGGCGGCCCGGCCGTGCAGGAAGCGCAGTTCCTTGTAGGAGCCGCCCGCGTACTCCTCCACCTGCGTGGCGCCGTCGCCGGTGCCGGCCGGACGGTGCCAGACCTCGCGGAAGAGCTGCCGGGCGCGCTGCTCGACGCCCAGCTCGACGGCGAACTCGCGCAATTCCTCCAGGTCTTCGAGGAGGACCGGGTGCGGGATGCGGACGAGCTCGGGGGTGATGCGCACCGTGTCGCCGTCGAGGTCCACCAGGCCCAGACCGCGCTCGGGACCGGCGTCGCGCAGGAAACCGGCGACCCGGCCGTCGTCACCGGTGACGACGAGGTCGCGCAGGACGGTCTGCCAGGCGGGATCCGGCCACACCCGGGCGACTGCGGCGAGCGGCACCGGCAGCGAGCGGACCATCCACCGCTCCACGTCGGCCAGGCACTGCCGCTCGTGCCGCTCCAGCCACTCGGCGAGCTGCCTGAGACCCGTGACCGCGGGATCGTCGGCGAGCTTCGCGGGCACGGACTTCAGCCGGCGCCCGGCCGCGTTGCGGCACACCACCTTCCCGCCGTCGAGGGCGATCTCGTAGTCGCCGGCGGCCACCCACCCCATACATGCCTCCCCGCACGCGCAGTGATCAACTGACGCGAACTGTAGGGGAGGCCACTGACAACGCCCGCGGGGCCGGGGGCGTCAGCCGGCTCAGGCGTCCGGCGCGTCCTTCTCCTTCTTGATGCTCTTGAGCCGAGCCCCCTCCTTGCGGACCTCGGCCTGGGTGGCGCGCTCCTTCTCCAGCCACTCGGGCCGCTCCTGCTTGAGCGCCTCGATCTGCTCGGTGGTCAGCGCCTCGGTGACGCCGGCGCGCGCGAGACCCGAGATGGACACGCCGAGTTTCGCGGCGACCACCGGACGCGGGTGCGGACCGTCCGCTCGCAGCGCGCGCAGCCACTCGGGCGGGTCGGCCTGCAGCTCGTTCAGCTCGGCGCGCGTGACCACACCCTGCTGGAACTCGGCGGGGGTGGCGGGGAGGTACACACCCAGCTTCTTCGCCGCGGTCGCGGGCTTCATCGTCTGGGTGCTCTGCTGCGAACTCATGAGGTCAAGGGTATCGGCCGGGTGCGGGGCGGCCGACCACGGCCGGTAGCCTGGCCTGGTGACAGGCTCGGAGGAATCACCGTCGTTCCGGCTCGCGTACGTCCCCGGAGTGACGCCGGCCAAGTGGGTGCGGATCTGGCGGGAGCGCCTGCCCGGCATCCCGCTCACCCTGCTCCAGGTCCCCGCCCCGGAGGCGCCCGGGCTGCTGCGGGCGGGAGAGGCGGACGCGGCCTTCGTCCGGCTGCCGGTCGACCGCACGTACTTCAGCGCGATCCCCCTGTACACGGAGGCCACGGTGGTCGTCGTGCCCAGGGACCACCTGTTCGCGGCGGCCGACGAGGTGGCCCTGGCCGACCTCGCCGACGAGGTCGTGTTCCACCCCCTGGACGACGTCTTCGACTGGGCCGCCCCGCCCGGCGAGCCCGCCTTCGAACGCCCCGCGACGACGCCCGACGCCGTCGAGCTGGTGGCGGCCGGGGTCGGCCTGCTGATCGTCCCGCAGTCCCTGGCCCGGCTTTACCACCGCAGGGATCTCACCTACCGGCCCGTCACCGACGCGCCGCAGTCGAGCGTCGCCCTGTCCTGGCCCGAGGAGGCCACCACCGACCTGGTGGAGGACTTCATCGGCATCGTCCGCGGCCGCACCGTCAACAGCACGCGGGGCCGTTCGGCGGAGAAGGCCGAGGCGGAGCAGAGGCGCGGGCGGCCCCAGCAGGGGGGCGGCCGCCAGAAGCCGGCGGCCGGGAAGTCGGCCGGCTCGAAGCCCGCGAGCCGCACCGCGCGGGGCCGGACCGGCTCCGGAGGCGGCAAGCCGGCCAAGCGGGGCAAGCCGCGCCGCAAGTCGTAGGCCGCCGTCGCCAAGCGGGGCAAGCCGCGCCGTGAGTCGTAGACCGCCGTCGCCAAGCGGGGGCGACTTCTGCGCGCCTCGCTCCCGTTCCCTGGCCGGTCCAGTTCGGGGTCGATCCCCGGCCGGTCCGTCGATCCCCGGCCGGTCCGTCGATCCGCGGCCGGGCGTCACGGCACGGCCCGGACGGCGCTCGGCCGTGGTCCCCTCCGCGTCCCGCTTCTCCGCTTCCCGCCTCAGGACCCGGGCCGGACCGGTTCCTCAGCGCCGCCCTCCGCGGAGCCCCGCCGGACGCGGTCCGCGGCCCACGTCGGGCCGGGGTGCGCCTGGCGCTCGCGCATGTCCGCGACCGCGAGGGTCAGCGCGATCATGATGATCCCGACGGCGGTGAGCAGTCCCATCTGGATGGCGGTGCCGGATTGCCCGTGTTCGGCCTGGTGCGCGAAGTACACCGCGCCCACCACCGCGATCCCGGCCGCCGAGCCGACCCGCTGGCCCGTCTGGAGGACACCGCCGGCCGCGCCGGCCCGGTGCACGGGGACCCGGGTGAGGGTGAGGGTCGTGTTGGGGGAGACCGTCAGACCGGAGGCGATCCCGCCGATGAGCATCGGCAGCGCCGTCGCCCAGCCCACGTTGCGCCCCGGCACCAGTTGCACCGCCACCACCACCCCGAGCAGTCCCAGCGCCACCCCGCCCAGCCCGATGACGACCAGCCTGCGGCCGAAGCGCACCACCAGCCGGCCCCCGGCGGCCGCGCCGACCGCCGAGGCCGCCGCGAACGGCAGCACGCTCAGGCCCGCCGCGAGCGCGCTGTAGCCGACGGTGTTCTGCAGGAACAGCGTGTAGACGAAGAAGACCGTGGTGAAGCCCGCGAAGTAGGTGAGGCTGATCAGGGCGCCGAGCGTGAACGACCGCAGCGCGAACAGCTCCAGGTCGACCAGCGGAGCCCGCCCGAGCCGCCCCTGCCGTCTCTCCCACGCCCAAAACGCGCCAAGCAGCAGCGCCGCCACCGGCAGCAGCGCCCACTTCAGCCGCCCGGTCCACTGCTGCTCCTGCACCAGCGGCAGCATCAGCGCGAGCACCCCGCAGCCGAGGAGCAGCACGCCGAACAGGTCGAACGTCTCCCGCTTGCCGGCGGTCGCGGGATAGCGCGGGAGCAGCCGCAGGCCGGCGGCGAAGGCGGCCACCCCGATCGGCAGGTTCACGAAGAACACCCAGCGCCATCCCTCCGTGGTGCCGACGGCGTCGATCAGCACGCCGCCCGCCAGCGGCCCCACCGCCGTCGAGACCCCGATGACGCTGCCGAGCAGCCCGAAGGCCCTGGCCCGTTCGGAGCCCTGGAACATCTGCTGGATCAGTCCCGATGTCTGGGGCGCGACCATGCCCGCCGCCGCGCCCTGGATCAGCCGGAACACCACCAGCCAGGACGGCCCCGGGGCGAGTCCGCAGGCCGCCGAGGCCACCGTGAACAGGGCCAGCCCGAGCAGGAAGGCCTGGCGCCGGCCGCGCATGTCGCCCAGCCGGCCCGCCGGGACCAGTGCGAGCCCGAAGGTCAGGGCGTACCCGGAGACCACCCAGGACTGGGCGGCCTCCGAGGCGCCCAGTCCGTGCTCCATCGAGGGCAGTGCCACGTTCACGATCGAGGTGTCGAGCAGCGAGATGAACCCCGCCGTCAGACAGACCCCGAGCGCCTTCCACCGCCGGTCGTCGGGGGCGGGCCCTGCCTGGACTGTGGTCATGGGGTCACGCTAAGCAGCCGTCCGGTCCGGCGCACGCCGGGAGCGGCTTCGCCCGCCCCGGGAACACCCGGCCCGGCTCAGCGCGGGCCGGCCGTCTCCGTGAGCCACGCGTACGCCGACTGGGCCGTGAACTCGGCCTGGCCGCCCCGCACCAGCAGCGCGGCCGTGGCGAACTCCGGCGCGTCGGCCTGTGCGGCGACGTACGGGACGGCGATGCAGCGCATCCCGGCCGCGTGTGCCGCCGCCGCGCCCGGTGCCGCGTCCTCGACGACCACGCAGCCGGCCGGAGCCACGCCGAGCCGGCGGGCGGCCTCGAGGAAGACGTCGGGGGCGGGCTTGCCGCGGGGCACCTCGTCGGCCGAGACGACGGTGCGCAGCTGGGCGTCGAGGCCGGTGCCGGCGAGGATCGCCTCGATGGCCTCCAGGGAGGAACCGGAGGCCACGGCCGTGGGCACGCCCTCGGCGGCCAGCAGCTCCACGAACTTGCGCATCTCCGGGTACGCGCGCGTGCCGGTGCGGGCCAGCTCCAGATAGCGCCGGTTCGTCGCCTCGAACAGCTCCCGCACCGACGCTCGCAGGCCGTAGCGCTCCCGCCAGAGGACGGCGGACTCCCAGGTGCTGATACCGACGTAGCCCTCGTGCTCCGTCCAGGTGAAGTCCGGCACGCCGTGCTCGGCGAGGGTCCGCCGGGCCGCCTCGTAGTAGTTCGGCTCGCTGTCCACCAGCGTTCCGTCGAGATCGAAGACGACCGCAGGGGTACCGGGCTCGCTCATGCCGTCCAGCATGCCAAGCGTCAGCCGCGGTCCGCCCGCCCGACCGACTCCACCAAGGGGAGCAACCGGTACGGCACGCGCTCACGCAGGGCTACCTCGGTGCGGGTGCGCACCACGCCCGGCAGGCTGATCAGCTTCTGGATCACGTCCTCCAAATGGGCGTTGTCCCGCCCCACCACCCGGGCGAGCAGGTCGCCGCCGCCCGTGATCGAGAAGGCCTCGACGATCTCCGGCACGGCGGCCAGCGCGTCGCCCACGTCGTCCAGATGGCCCTGGGTGACCTCGACGTGCACGAAGGCCAGCACCGGGTGGCCGAGCGCGGCGGGGGACAGCGAGGGGCCCGTGCCGGTGATCACACCGTCGCGCTCCATGCGGTCCAGCCGGGCCTGGAGGGTGCCCCGGGCGACGCCGAGGATGCGGGCGTACTCGCGCACGCTGGTGCGCGGCTGCTCCAGCAGCAGCCGCAGGATGCGGGTGTCGAGTGCGTCCACGCTCATGAGGTACGACTGTACCAATGGCTCACTCGTGAGCGGACCGCGCGTGCCGTCCGACCTGGACCGTTGGCATTCTGGGGACCTCTTCGCCACGGTGCCGGGCTGGGCCATTGGACCAGTGATCCGGCCGAGACTTGAGCCAGCGACCCCTGTGATGCTCTCATGGAGACGTCGATGGCGCTGCGGATCCCCGCGGCGCCTTTTCTGTGCCGGTGCGCCGCCCGGCGTTCCGGGTGTTCCGGTCGTACGGGTGTGCCAAGGGGAGGGATCAGTGCTGAAAAGGGTGTTCGTGGCCGCGGACCCGGGGCGGACGCGGCTGCGTTTCGCTGCGCGGGCCGTGCTCGGCATCGGGCTGGCGGTCGCCGTGTGCGGGCTCGTGGGGCAGCCCCTCGCCGGCCAGGTCACCGGCGGTCTCGCCGCGCTGCTCGCCCTGTTCACCGTCGCCGACGCCACCGTGCGCGGGCAGGCGGTCACCACCGCGCTGCTGCCCGTGGCCGGCCTGCCCGTGCTCGCCGCCGCGGCCGTGCTGCACGACTTCCCCGTGGCGCGGGACCTGGTGTTCCTCGCCGTGGTCGGCGCCGGCGTGTACGCCCGTCGCTGGGGTCCGCGCGGCCACAGCCTCGGCGTCTTCGCCTTCATGACCTTCTTCATGGCCCAGTTCCTGCACACCACGCCCGGACAGCTGCCCGCGCTGTACGCCGCCGTCCTGCTGTCCGTGCTCAGCGCGGCGGCGGTGCGCTTCGGCCTGTGGTGCTACGAGCGCGGGCTGCCCCCGGCCGCGTCGCCCGCGCCTCCCGCGGGCGCCGGTTTCGCCCGGGTGACCACGCGGCAGGCCGTGCAGGCGACCGCGGGCGCCGGCTTCGCGCTCGTCGCCGGCCAGCTCATGTCCGGACAGCGCTGGTACTGGGCGGTGGGCGCCACCTGGTGGGTGTTCGTGAACACCGCCTCGCGCGGCGAGACGCTGGTCCGCGGCTTCCGGCGGGTGCTCGGCACCGTCATCGGCATCGGCCTCGGCTTCCTCGCGGCCGTGCCGGTGCACGGCGCTGCCGCGCCCACGGCCGCCCTCGTCGCCGTCGCCGTCTTCGGCATCTTCTACACGGCCGCCGTCTCCTACACCTGGATGATGCTCTGGGTGACCGTGCTCGCCGCGTCGCTCTACGGCCTCCTCGGCGTCCTCACCCCGGGCCTGCTCGCTCTGCGCCTGGCCGAGACCGGGGTCGGCGCCCTCGGCGCCGCGCTCGCAGTGCTCTTCGTGCTGCCCGTCACCACGCACGCCACCACCGACGCCTGGATCCAGCGCGCGCTGCGCTGTGTGCACGCCTGCACCGCCGAGGCCGCCGCGCGGCTCGCCGGATCGCCGACGGCCGACCCGGCGCCCCGCGTGGCCGAACTGGAGCAGTTGCTCGGCCGGGTGCGGCTCTCGGTCGCCCCGCTCGTGCACCCGCTGAACCCGATGCTGGGCCGCAAGCGGCGCGCCCGCCGGGTGCTGGCCCTGCTCGACGACTGCGCGCGCGAGATCCGCGGTCTGGTCGCGGTCGCGGCGGACCCCGTGGCCTCCCACGACGCCCGCCTGGCCGCCGCCTGCCGGCGGGCGGAGACCGCGGTCGAGGCGCTCACCGAAGGCGGCTCCGAGCAGGTCCACCGGCCCGCCGAGGCCCCGGCCGAGCCCGCCCTGGCCCATCTGCACGGCCTGGAGCGGGCCCTCGCCGAGCTGGCCGAGCCGCTGCGGGCGCCCTCCGGCTCACGGCTCGTCGGCGCCTGAGGGGAAACGCCCTCTGATGGTCTAGACCGACGCTGATCGACTGCTACCGTCGGCACCACTCGCGCGTACCGAGAGGGGACAGCGGTGGCAGCAGTCGGCAGGCGGCACAGGGCGTTCATCGGGTCGTTCACGGCCGCCGGCGGCCCCGGACTGGTCACCGCGGCGGTCCACCCGGGCACCGGCGCGCTGACCCTCACCGGGAGCCTCGGCACCGTGCCCGACCCCGCCTACCTGGCCCTCTCCCCGGACGGCGCCATGCTGTACACGGTCAGCGAGACCGCCGAGGGAGCCGTCGCCGCGTACCGCGTGGACGGGGACAAGCCCGAACCCGCGGGCCCGCCGGTGCCGGTCGGTGCCGCCGGGCCCACCCACCTCGCACTGCACGCCGGCCATCTGCTGACCGCCAACTACGGATCCGGCAGCGTCACCGCCGTACCCTTGCGCCCCGACGGCACCCTGGCCTCCGAGCCCTCCGGGCTGCTGCAGCACACCGGATCCGGCCCGCACGACCGCCGCCAGCGCGCCCCGCACGCGCACCAGGTGCAGCCGGATCCCAGCGGCCGGTGGATCGTCAGCGTCGACCTCGGCACGGACTCGGTGCGGGTCTGCACCCTCGAAGGGGGCGTGCCCGTGCTGCACCGGGAGATCGCGCTGCGCCCCGGCTCGGGCCCCCGCCACCTGGCCTTCCACCCGGACGGCGAGCGCGCCTACGTGGTCAACGAGCTCACCCCGACGGTCACCGTGTGCCGCTGGGACGCGGCCGGCGGCTCCCTGAAGCCCCTGGCCGAGGTCCCGGTCCTGCCGGGCGCCCCGGCCGGCGACGCCTACCCCTCGGGCGTCGTGGTCTCGCCCGACGGCCGCTTCGTGTGGACCGCGACCCGCGGCGAGGACGTCCTGTCGGTGTTCGCCGTGCAGGGGGACGGGCTGCGGCCGGCCGGCACCGTGCCGTGCGGCGGGCACTGGCCCCGCGCCCTCGCCGAACACGACGGCTTCCTCTACTGCGCCAACGAGCGCTCCGGCGACGTCACCTGGTTCGACGTGCGGGAAGGCACCGGGCTGCCCCGCTACGACGGCTCCGTCGAGGTCGCTGCGGCCTCCTGCGTCGTCTTCGGCTGAACGAACGCCCGCGCCTTCCCCACGGCACGCGCAAGGGCCCGCTCCGGTCGACGGAGCGGGCCCTTCGGCCTTGCGGGGTGCGCGACGCGTCAGCGGACCGGCGTGCCCTGCTGCTGCGGCGGGGCGATGCCCAGCGCGGTCGTGTACTTGGCGAGGGCGAGCTTGCCGATCGCCGGGTAGGCGCCCAGCGCCTCGGCGGTGGCGCAGCCGGCCTCCTCGGCTGCGGCGGCGAGCAGCGCCGAGTCGATCTCCGGGCCGATCAGGTACGGCGCGAGCGCGAGCTGCTGCGAACCGGAGGACCTCAGCTGCTCGGCGACCGAGGTGATCGCACCCTCCTCGTCGAGCGCCGCGGCCATGACCGGGACCGCCAGCCGGGCAGCGAGCAGCATGCCGGTGATACCGGCCGCCTGCACGGCCTCCTCGCCGCCCACCGAGGCCAGGATGATGCCGTCCGCCGCCGTGGCCACGGTGAACAGGCGGGCACGGTCGGCACGGGCCAGGCCGGCCTCGGACAGACGCACGTGCAGCGCCTCGGCGAGCAGCGGGTGCGGGCCGAGGACGTCGGTCAGCTCGGCGGCGACCCGGCTGTCCATCACGGCCTGGCGGACCTGGCGCAGCAGTGCGCTGTCCGGACCGGCCAGCAGCGGGACCACGACGGCGACCGGGCCGTCGGGCTCCTTGACCTCGGCGCCGGCGGCACGGGCCTGCTCGTAGCGGGCGGTCCGCTCCTCGGCGGCGCCGGTCAGTACGGAGCTGAGGGTCGGGTAGTCGGTGTCGTCCCCGTCGAGGTAGCCGATGCGGGCGTCCAGGCCGGGCAGCTCGGAGCGGGCGATGCTCACGACCTCCTCGGCGAGGCCGCGCGAGGCGGCGCCGGGCGCGCCGGGCACCGCGAGGACGAGCGCGGGCGCGCCCTCGGGAGCCACCAGCGGTTCCGGTCGGCGGTGCCTTCCGGGCTGGCGGGGTCGCGGCATTCGTACTGGCAGGCCGGACGCGGGCCCAGTGGGGGAGCTCATGGCGCCGCATGTTACTGGCTCTTTGGGCTCCCCTGTTCGGGGAGGGTGCAGGTGAGCGGTATCCGTCCGCTTTTGTCTGATGAGTTGCGCCCGATTGGCGCGTGTTCCGGGTATCTGTCGGACAGATGGCGTCAGAAGCGGGCTAAGCCCCTTATCCGGTGATGATATGAAGCATGGTCGGTTCATCCGGAAGTGTGAGTCGGCCGGCCGCCAGCTCGTCCGCGATCCGCACGCACCCGTGCAGCGGGTCACCCCCGGCGGGGACCAGCCGGGCCCGCGGCAGCCGGTGCGCCAGCTCCTCGCGCACCGGCACGAGCAGCGGGTCGCCCATGTTGAAGAGGCCCCCGGTGAGTGCCACTTCGGGCGTACCGGCGGCAGGGCAGACGACCGCGGCGGACTCGGTCATGGCCCGGGCCGCCGCGCGTAGGATGCCGGCGGCCACCGGGTCGTCCGCGGCGCAGGCGGCCACCCGTGGCGCGAACGAGGCGAGCAGCGCCGGGCGGTCGGAGCGTGGGTAGAGCAGGCCGGGCAGCCCGGGCAGCGGACCGAACTGCTCCTCCGCGGCGGCCCGCAGCGGTGCGGAGCCGCCGTCGCGGCCGTCGTGGGCGCGAAGCGCCGCCTCGAGGCCGGCCCGGCCGATCCAGGCCCCGCCGCCGCAGTCGCCCAGCAGGTGCCCCCAGCCGTCGGCCCGGTGCCAGCGGCGCAGGTCGGTGCCGATCGCGATCAGTCCGGTGCCCCCGGCGACCACCGCGCCCGGCCGTGGTCCCAGAGCGCCGACGTAGGCCGTCACGGCGTCGGCCGCGAGCGCCACGGACCGCGCGCCCAGCTCACGGGCGAGCAGATCCGGCAGCTCGGCACGGAGGGCGTCGCCCAGGGTGGCGAACCCGGCGGCGCCGACGACGACCGTGCCCAGCCCGCCGAGCCCGGCCCGTGTGCTCAGCTCCCGGGCCAGCGGGACGAGCTGCGCCATGAGATGCGCCGGGTCGATGCCCCGCGCACCGGTGCGCACCGGCTCCCGCGACTCGCCCCGGGCCGACGGCGGCCGCCCCGGTACCCCGACGGCGACCCGAAGTCCTGAACCCCCGGAGTCCACGGCCAGGTAACCGGCGCCGGTCACGGCAGACGCCAGTCCACCGGCTGACCGCCCTGCTGGATCAGCAGCTCGTTGGCCCGGCTGAACGGACGCGAGCCGAAGAAGCCGCGGTCGGCCGACATGGGCGAGGGGTGCGCCGACTCCACGGCCGGCAGCCTGCCCAGCAGCGGACGCAGGTTGCGGGCGTCCCGGCCCCACAGGATCGACACCAGCGGCTTGCCGCGCCCGGCCAGCGCCCGGATCGCCTGCTCGGTGACCTCCTCCCAGCCCTTGCCGCGATGGGCGGCCGGGCTGCGCGGCGCCGTGGTGAGCGCCCTGTTGAGCAGCAGCACGCCCTGCTGCGTCCAGGGGGTGAGGTCGCCGGTGGACGGCTGGGGCAGCCCCAGGTCGCTGTTCAGCTCACGGAAGATGTTGATCAGGCTCGGCGGCAGCGGACGCACCTCGGGCGCGACCGAGAACGACAGCCCGACGGCGTGCCCCGGGGTCGGGTAGGGGTCCTGACCGACGATCAGGACCCGTACGTCGTCGAAGGGTTGCTGGAAGGCGCGCAGGACGTTCGGCCCAGCGGGGAGGTAGGTGCGTCCGGCGGCGATCTCCGCGCGCAGGAAGTCCCCCATCGCGGCGACGCGTCCGGCGACGGGCTCCAGGGCCTCGGCCCAGCCCGGTTCGACGATTTCATGCAAGGGTCGTGGTGCCACGGGCGTCACCCTACTGCCGGGCACCGGTCGGCGATCAAGCCGCGGCCGGGATGGAGCGGGCCGGACCGGGCCGGTGAGGGCGGCGGCCGCGGACCGCCGCCCTCACCTCCCGCGCGAAGCGGCCCGTGTCAGCCGATCACCGCCGCCCGTACGCACAGCACATCCGGCAGATGGGAGGCCAGTTGACGCCAGGTGTCGCCGTCGTCGGCCGAGGCGAACACCTCGCCGTTGCGGTTGCCGAAGTAGACCCCGGCCGGATCGGCGTCGTCCGTGCAGAGCGCGTCGCGCAGCACGGTGCCGTAGTGGTCCCCGGACGGCAGCCCCTCGGACAGCGGCTCCCAGCTCTCGCCCGCGTCGTCCGTCCGGAAGACCCGGCAGCGGCGCTCGGCCGGCACCCGGTCGGCGTCGGCGTTGATCGGGAAGACGTACGCCGTCCCGCCCCGGTGCGGATGGGCGGCCACCGTGAAGCCGAACGTCGACGGCAGCCCCGCCCCGATGTCGGTCCACTTCCCGCCCGCGTCGTCGCTGCGGTACACACCCCAGTGGTTCTGCAGGTACAGCCGGTCCGGGTCGGCCGCGTCGCGCGCGACCTTGTGCACGCACTGGCCGAACTCCGGGTCGGGATCCGGCAGGAACACCGCCGACACCCCGGAGTTGGACGGCTCCCAGCTCGACCCGCCGTCCCGGGTGCGGAACACCCCCGCGGTGGACACGGCCACGGTCACCGCCCGCGGGTCGCGCGCGTCGGTGAGCACCGTGTGCAGCCCCTCGCCGCCGCCGCCGGGAACCCACCGGGAACGGGTCGGGTGTTCCCACAGCGGGCGCACCAGCTCGAAGCTCTCGCCGCGGTCCACCGAGCGGTAGAGCGCGGCCGGTTCCGTCCCCGCGTACACCACGCCGGGCTCGGCGGCGGCCGGGTGGAGCTGCCAGACGCGCTCCAGCGAGGCGCCGGTGTCCTTGGGGAACTTGACCGCGGGCCGGGCCGGTTCGGTCCAGGTGCGGCCGAGGTCGTCGGAGTGGAACACCGACGGGCCCCAGTGCGCGCTGTCCCCGCCCGCGAGCAGCCGGGGGCGGTCCCCCCGGGTGTCGATGGCGACCGAGTAGACCGCCTGCGCGTTGAAGTAGGGAGTGTCGTCGAACTCCCAGCCGCCACCTCGCCTCCGCCCGATGAACAAGCCTTTGCGGGTGCCCACGGCGAGCAGGACCTCGGTCATGCCGGTCACCTCCGGGACGTCGTCGTCCAGGTAGTCGTCAGATATCGGCCAGTCTGCACCCCACCACTGACAGTCACCCTTGGAAACCGGGTCGCCGCAGGTCACAGCGGTGTGGTCGGCCTGTCACGCGATCGGGTGCCGATGCGTTGCGGCATGCGCCTGCGCGGCGGGGGGCTCTCGTGCGACCGTCGGGGAGACGGTCCGCCGTGAGCAACGGGGCGGCCGCGCCCGTATGGGAGTCAGGTCCGGCCTGTCGGCGCGCTCGTGAGGAGGATGCCTTTGAAGGCGTTCCGTGGTCCCAAGGTGTGGCTGTGGCGCTGGCGGCGCAATCCGCTGCGGCGCCGGGCCGACGTGCTGGAGGCCTGGGTGGTGCTGGCCGCCTGGCTGCTGACCGTCCTGGCGGGGGTGTCGGCCGGCCTTGCCGCGGCCCGGTCGGTGGAGCACGGACTGGCCCGGGAGCGCGCGGACTGGCGGCCCGCCGTGGCCCGCGTGGTGGCCCGGGCTCCCGGAAGGTCCGACTCCGAGGCGGCCGACGGCGAGCGGGTGTGGGCGCGGGTGCACTGGACCGGCGCCGACGGCTCCGTGCACACCGGCCAGGCCCGGGTCGCGCCGGGCAGCGGGGCGGGCAGCCCGGTCACCGTGTGGACCGATCCGCGCGGCCATCTCGTCAGCCGTCCGGCCACCGCCTCCGAGGCCACCTTCCGCGCCGTCCTCATGGGCGGCCTGGTCGGGCTGAGCGCCGCCGCGATCCCGTTCGTCGGCGGACTCGCCCTCCGCGGCCGGCTGGAACGCCGCCGCATGGACGACTGGGACGCGGAATGGGCCCGGTTCGGCCCGCAGTGGGGGCGGATGACGTGGTGAGGCTCCCGACCTGACGCATCCGCCCGCGCCATCTTGCACGGCGCCGGCTCCTGCCGCCCGGGCCGCGCCCGCCGGCGTCCGCCCCGCCGTCCAGGCGACGCCCGCCCGCGCCGTCCGGGCCGCGCCCGCCGCGCGCCAACTCCCGCTGACCGGACCGGCTTCGCCTGGGCCCGCCCCCCGGGCCGTGCCCGCCTGCCGTCCACCCCGCCGTCCAGGCTGCGCCCGCCCGCCCGCGCCGTCCGGGCCGCGCCAGCTCTCGCCGTCAAGGTGGCGCCTGCCCGCGC
Organism: Streptomyces sp. 1-11; assembly: GCF_007176755.1. Lineage (GTDB taxonomy): Bacteria > Actinomycetota > Actinomycetes > Streptomycetales > Streptomycetaceae > Streptomyces. The sequence continues at coordinate 310,897 of NZ_BJTV01000002.1, read as the reverse complement.
CGTCCGGGCTGCGTCAGTTCCCGGCGTCCGGGCCGCGCCCGCCCGGAGCCGACTCCCGCCGTCCGGGCCGCGCGTCGCCGTCGCTCCCGCCCGCGCCGCGCCAACTCCTGCCGCCCGGGCCGAGTTCGCCTACACCCGCTCCCGCCGTCCGGGCCGCGTCCGCGCCGCCGACCAAGCCGCGCCCCGCCCGCGCCAAGCCGCGCCGCCCGCGCCGGTACCGCGTACCGGAACGCCCCGGCCAGGCGCCCCGCCCCGCATCCCGCCCACCCGCCGGGCGCCGCCCCCGGCGCCCCGTCCCCGTGCGCCGGGTCGGTTCACGAGAGTCCGGCCAGTACCTCCTCGCAGGCGCTGAGCAGCGCCTCGTCCTCCGGGATCGCACGGCCGCCGTGGCCGCCCGCGCGGGCCGTGTGCCTTCTCGGGGCGACCAGTTCCGCGGTCACCAGGTCCCGCAGCGGTTCGGCCGCCGGGCCCATCGCGGCCAGGCACCGTGCGACCGGGCCCCGGGTGCCGGGGCTCTCCGACCAGGCGGCCCGGAGCACCGGCAGTACCGGGTCCGGATCGCGGCCGACGTGCCACAGCGCGGACGCGGCGACGGTGCGCAGCCCGGCCTGTCCGGACGCCGCCGCCCGGCGGAGCTCCGGCAGGGCGGCGCGGGCCGCCGGGCCCATCCTGGCCAGTTGCCGCGCGGCCAGGCGGCGGCCGCCCGGCTCGCCCTGCCTCAACTCCCGTACCAGCACGGGCAGCACGGCCTGGGCGTCACCGTCCGCCGACCACAGCGCACCCGCCGCGGCGGCCGCGTGCCGGGTGTGCAGCAGCGCGCGCAGGGCCGGTGCCGCGCGGGCGGCGGCGCCGAGCGCGTCCAGTGTCCCGACGGCCTGGCCGGCGACCCTGTCCCGCGCGCCGAGGCCGTCCGGGGCGCCGGACAGCAGCCGCAGCACCTCCGGCACCGCGTCCGTGTCCCCGATGGCCCTCAGCGCCGCCAGCAGCGGCGTGGCCAGGGTGTCCGCGGCCGGCGAGTCCAGGCGGATCCGCCCCAGCCGGTGCCGCAGCGCGGGGGCGAGGGGAGCGGCGGCCGGGCCCAGGTGCGCGATCTCGTCCCCGAGGCCGCCGGGCACGACGGGTCCGGCCAGGATCTGGGCGAGGACGGGGACGGCCCGTGGGTCGCCGCTGCGGGTGAGGGCCTTGAGCGCGCCGCCCACGGTGGGTGTGCCGCGTTCCCAGCGGTGGGTCCACAGGTCGGGCCGGGAGGCCACGAGCGCGTGCAGGTCGTCCGCCGCGGGAGCGGCCAGGCCGAACAGCTCGGACAGCACGGAGACCGCCGCGTCCCGCAACCACTCCTCCTCCGCGCCCAGTTGAGCGCCGACCAGGGCCACCGGGCCGGTGAAGCGGGCCCGCCAGCCGCGGAACAGCGCCGCCGCCATCCACACGGCGTTGCCCCGGTCCACCGGGTCCGGACTGGCCAACTGCCCGGCCAGCAGCGCGGTTCGCTCACCGGTCCGGTCGCCGAGCGCGGTGTGCAGCGTGCGCAGCAGGCGGGCGCCCTCCTCGTCCGAGGGGCGCAGCCGCCGTAATCGCCCGACCAGAGTGTCGTTGGCCGAGCGGTCCGGGACGCGGGCGCGGCGGGCGGACCGCTCCCGCAGCAGCCGGACGGCCGTCGGCACCAGATCGGCGGGGAGCCGGCCCGGGGCGCCGAGCGCGAGCTGGCCGAGCGCGGCGAGACGCAGCCCGGGGTCGTGCGGCGGGGCGCTGAGCGCGGCCAGCAGGTCCACCGCCGCCGCCCGCGCCGGGTACCGGCGCACGAACGCGCCGACGGCCTCGGTGAGGGCCAGGAGCACCCGGCCGTCCCGCTCGACCGGGATCCGCCGCCGCAACAGCCCGATCACGCGCGCCGGGTCGTCGACGAACCGGACGACCGCGCCGGCCGCCGCCCGCCGCACCCCCGGGTCCGGATCCCCGAGCAGGGAGACGAACACCTCGCCGTCCGCCCGTACGGCGCCCCGCGCGCGTGCGTCCCCGCTCTCCGCCCCGATGCTGACCAGCAGTTCCACGATGCAGCCCCGCTCCGGCACCGCCTCGCGGGCCGCGAGCGAGAACAGGAAGGGAACGCAGGCGAGCGTCGAGTCGTACACGTTCCCCTCGTGGTGCACCGTGCCGAACATGCCGTCCAGCGCGGTCTGCCGCTCGGCGGCGTCCGCGGACGCCAGGCCCCGCAGCCATCCGGGCACGTCCCGCGCGCTGCCGCACGCGTGCCGCAGCGACGCCCAGTCGACCTCGTCGATCCCCGAGAACACGATCCCCTCCCCAGACGAGTGGCACCCGGTCGCGAGTGTGCACCACAGCACTGACAACGTAGTGCGAGCATGCGCTGACTGTGTGCGATCCGTCGGCTGTCACCGGCCAACGCGCGGGAGGCCCGGCCCTCGCCCGGGACGGGGTCAGCTCGGCTCGGGCAGGGCCCGCTCCAGGATCGCGTCCAGGCCGGTACCGGCGGGCAGGGTGCCGAAGGAGTGCCCCCAGTCGCCGCCCAGCCGGGTCGCGCAGAAGGCGTCCGCCACCGGGTGCGGGGCGTGCCGGACCAGCAGGGACGCCTGGAGCGCGAGCGCCATCCGCTCGACCAGCCGGCGGGCGCCCGCCTGGCCGGTCTCGGCCAACTGCGCCCGCAGCCCGGCGACGGCCGCGTCGAGCCGGGCGTCCGCCCCGCGCGCGAGGGCGAGTTCGCCGAACAGGGCCTCCGCGGTGTCCGGTTCCCGCCCCAGGGCGCGCAGCACGTCGAGCGCGTTGACGTTGCCGGAGCCCTCCCAGATGGACAGCAGCGGGGCCTCCCGGTAGTGGCGGGGCATGCCGGAGTCCTCGACGTACCCGTTGCCGCCCAGGCACTCGAGGGCCTCCGCGGTGAACGCCGGGCCGCGCTTGGTCACCCAGTACTTGCCCACGGCGGTGGCGATCCGCCGGAAGGCCCGCTCCCCGGCGTCCCCGCGCACCGCCCGGTCCGCGGCGCCGGCCAGCCGCAGCGTGAGCGTGGTCGCCGCCTCCGACTCCAGCGCGAGGTCGGCCAGGACGTTGCGCATCAGCGGCTGGTCGATCAGCCGGGCGCCGAACGCGCTGCGGTGACGCGCGTGATGGCCCGCCTCCACCAGCGTCTTGCGCATCAGGGTCGCCGAGGACATCACACAGTCCAGCCGGGTGCAGTTGACCATCTCGATGATCGTCTTCACGCCCCGGCCCTCCGGCCCGACCAGCCAGGCCACCGTCCGGTCGAACTCCGGCTCGGAGGAGGCGTTGGACCGGTTGCCGAGCTTGTCCTTCAGCCGCTGGATACGGAAGGTGTTCCGGCTGCCGTCCGGCAGTACGCGCGGCACGAGGAAGCACGACAGGCCGCCCGGGGCCTGCGCGAGCACGAGGAACACGTCGCACATGGGCGCCGAGGTGAACCACTTGTGCCCGCGCAGCGTGTAGACGCCCGCCTCGCCGGTGGGCGTGGCCACGGTGGTGTTGGTGCGGACATCGGAGCCGCCCTGCTTCTCGGTCATGCCCATCCCGGCGAGCAGCCCGGGCTTCTCGGTGGGGACGCGCAGTTCGGGGTCGTACTCGCGGCTGGTCAGCAGCGGCTCGTAGACCTTCGCGAGGTCCGGCTGGGCGCGCAGGGCGGGCACGGCGGCGTACGTCATGGAGGTCGGGCAGCCGTGCCCGGCCTCCGTGTGCCCCCACACCAGGCCGCCCGCCGTGCGGGCCACGTGGGCGCCGGTGCGGTCGTCCGCCCAGGGGGCGCCGGCCAGGCCCTCGGCGACCGCCGTCCGCATCAGGTGGTGCCAGCTCGGGTGGAACACGACCTCGTCGACCCGGTGCCCGTAGCGGTCGTGGGTCCGCAGCTCCGGCTCGTGCAGATTGGCCAGCTCGCCCCACTCCTGCGCCTCCGCGCTGCCGGCCTGCCGCCCGAGCCGCCGCAGCCCGTCCTCGGCCCAGCCCGCGCCCTCCCGGCGCAGACCCTCCAGCAGGGCCCGGTCCTCCGAGGCGTCGTACGGCGCGAGCGGTGGGGCCTGGTTGGTGACGTCGTGGGTGGCGTGCTGCGGCTGCGGCTGCGCGGATGTCGAGACCATGCAGCCATGTTGCACTCTTCGTGCGGCTGTAGCAATGATGCAACAGGAACTCTCCGTACAGTGTGTGCCCATGCGCATGAACGTGTCAGCCGAGCCGGGCGGAGCCGCGCTGCGGCCGCTGTCCGCGCGGTCGGTCGTGCTGAGCCTGCTCCTGGGCGCACACCCGCCCGAGCTGCCGGTGAAGGACCTGGTCGGGCTGGTGGAGCCGTTCGGAGTGGGCGGCTCCACGCTGCGGGCCGCACTCAGCCGGATGGTGACGGCGGGCGACCTGCGGCGCACGGACGCCGTCTACCGGCTCAGCGACCGGCTGCTGGCCCGTCAGCGCCGTCAGGACGAGGCGCTGCGCCCCCGCACGCGCGCGTGGCACGGCGACTGGGAGATGCTGGTGATCACGGCGACGGGCCGCGGCCCCGCCGAACGAGCGGATCTGCGCACCCGCCTCACCGCCCTGCGCCTGGCCGAGCTGCGTGAGGGAGTGTGGCTGCGCCCGGCCAACCTCGGCCGCCCGCTGCCCGCCGAGCTCGCGCGCGTGACGCTGTTCTGCGCCGCGCGCCCCGACGGGGACCCGCACGAGCTCGCCGCCGGTCTGTGGCCCCTGGGCGAGTGGGCGGCCACCGCGCGCACCCTGCTCGCCCACACGGCCGCGGCCCGCCGGCCCGCCGAGCGCCTGACCGCCTTCGCGGCGTCCGTGCGCCACCTGCTCACCGACCCCGTGCTGCCGGCCGGGCTGCTGCCCGCCGGCTGGCCGGGGGAGGCCCTGCGCACGGCCTACGCGGACTACCAGGAGGAGCTGTCCGCCTCGCTGGGCCCGCGGGGCCGCGTCCGGTAACCGCGCCCCCGCGCGCGTGGTGCCGCCGCCCCGGCGGGACGGCGGCACCGGTGCCCTGCGGGCGATCACTTGTAGGTGATGTCCGAGGACGCGTACTTGCAGTAGGTGCCGTCGGCGCCCGAGCCGTTCGTCGACGGCTCCTTGCCGGTGTTGTTGCCGATGTACTTCTGGCACGGGATGATCTTCTTGCTGCTGTCGCCGACGATCGTGATGTTCTTCAGGGTCGCGCTGTCGCCGTAGTTGGTGTTGATGCCGACGAGCTTGCTGCCCTTGTACGTCGCCTCGATGGAGTTGAGGTTGATCGTGCGCTTGTACTGCGTCTTGCAGTTGCCGCACGAGCGGGCGAAGGTGCCGAAGTTCCGCACGGCGAAGTTCGAGACGTTCAGCGTCCCGGCGCCGTTGAACTGGAACACCTTGTCGCTGGCCTCTTTCGCCCCGCCGCCGCTGACCGTGTAGACGTTGGAGGACGAGGAGCCGAGGAACGTGGCCGCGTCCTCGCCGACGTCCTCCCACCACACGTTCTGCAGGGTGCAGCTGCCCAGGCAGTGGATGCCGTCCGCGGCCGGGGAGCCGATGATGACGTTCTTGACCACCGCCCCGGGCGCGAGTTCAAGGATGGGCCCCTGGTCCTCGTCCTGGCTGCCGGTGCCGAGGTCACCGGAGCCGTACAGGCGCTTCATCCCGTAGTCCTTGGTGCCGGAGACCGAGATGGTGGACGTCACCGCCTGGCTGCCGTTGGCCGAGGGCCAGGTCGCGGCGTGCGCCGCGGTCCCGTTAGTCATGATCATGCCAACCGAGACCGCCAGGGCGGCGAGCCCGCCCAGTAGGGCGCGGCCCGATCCCGCGCGCGTGCGTGCCGTTGGGGTCATGTCCCGAATGCCTTCCTCCGAGTGCGGGGTGGTCAGATCTTTCCGGCGCCGGCGCCGGCCGTCACCGAGGCGACGACACCGGACGCGGGCTCGGCGGTGTATCCGTACGGGGGGCTGGTGAAGGTGCCGGTCCGCGAGATCTCGGTCGTGGCTCCGCCGAGGTCGTTGCCGCGCAGGTTGGCGTAGCCGTCCACGTCGCTGTCGCGGCTGGTGGTGACGGCGACCTGGGTGCTGCGGAAGACGTTGTTCTCGACCAGCATCTGGGCGCCCATCCGCGAGTGCACGGCCGTCTCGGCGCCGACGACGTAGTTGTCGTAGAAGTGCCCGGTGCCGAACCGCAGGCTGGGGATGCGGGAGTTGACGTTGTCGAACCAGTTGTGGTGGTACGTCACCCGCAGGTGCCCGGTGTCCTCGCCGGCGTTGCTGTCGCTGTGGCCGACGAGCGAGCCCTTGTAGTGGTCCTTGAAGGTGTTCCAGGAGACGGTCACGTAGTCGGATCCGTGGGTGATGTCGACCAGGCCGTCGTAGTAGTCCTTGCCGTGGTCGCGGTCCGAGGACAGGGTGTTGTGGTCGACCCACACCCTCGTCGAGGCCTGCACGGTGATCGCGTCGGTCTTGACGGCCTTGCTGAGGTTGAGGTTGCGCACGACCACGTTGGTGACCTTCTTCAGACGCAGTCCGCCGCCGGTGAAACCGGAGGACGAACCGACGCCGAGGACCGTGGTGTTGGAGCCGATGTCGATCTGACCGCTCAGTGAGATCAGGCCGTTCACCTTCACGACCTTCGCCGTGCCGCCGGTCACGGCCGCCTTGAAGGCGTCGGAGGTGGAGACGGTCACCGCCGTGGCGGCGCCGCCGCCCGTGGTGCCGGCGCCGAATCCGACCGGCGAGGTGTCGGCTGCGCCGGCCGGCTGGGGCAGTGCGAGCACGGCCGAGGCCGCGAGGGCCGCGGCTGTCGCCGCCGCTCCGGTGAGGTGTCGCTTTCGCATGCGGGTGCGTCCCTTCGAGTGGGGGTTCGGTCTGTGTACGTGAACGACGTACGCCATGTGGAACGCGCATGGGGATTTCACGGCCTTCTGGCCCCAACTGCTGGGCCAGTAGGTCACGTTGATGAACGGGACCGTAAGGGGTAAGCGCTTTCTGGTCAACGCCTCCCGCAGAGTGGTTTTCGGTCACCTGAAGAGACGTGGGAGCGCTCCCACGATAGGCGTGCCCATGCGCAAGGCATCCGTGGAAGCCGCGTTCTGGGCCCGGCTGCTCCCGTGCCCTCACGTGACCGGGCGGCCGGCTCGATGCCACCGTTGCGCTCACGCGGGCCGGGGCCACCGCCGGCCGGACGCCGCCCGCCCAGAGCTACGCGGTGCGTGCCGCCGTCAGCAGGGCGTCCCAGTCGGCCAGCTTCACCACGCCCCGGCCCAGCCGCGCGCCCAGCTCCGCCTCGGCGCGCTCGATGGCCAGCCAGCCCCTCCACGGCACCGGCTCGATCCCGGCCGCCCGCAGCTCCGGGAGCGGATCGCCCCGCTCGTCGCGCACGAGTGCGGGCGCGTCCGTGAGCAGGGAGGTGACCGTCTCCTTGGCGCACGGCCGGTTGGTGCCGATGACCCCCGTCGGGCCGCGCTTGATCCAGCCGGCGACGTACTCGCCCGGGGACGTGACGCCCTCGCGCAGCACACGGCCCTGCCGGTGCGGCACGGTGCCGCTCGCGGCGTCGAAGGGCAGCCCCTCCAGCGGCACCCCGCGGTAGCCGACCGACCGCAGCACCAACTCGGCCTGCACGGTCTCGAACCGGCCCGTGCCGGTCACGCCGCCGTAGCCGTCCGGCGCGGTCCGCTCGAAGCGCACGGCGCCCACCCGGCCGTCCCGCGCGAGCAGTTCCACCGGCCGCAGGAAGAACCGCAGCCGGATCCGGCGAACCGGGGCGGTGGTCCGGCCGGAGGGGTCCGCGGCCCAGCCGCGCAGCGCCTCCACGTTGCGGCGCTGCGCGGCAGGCAGCGCCGCCGGGTCGGCGCACCCGGGATCCAGCGCCAGCTCCTCCGCGTCCACCGACACCTCGGTGCCGGGCAGGCCGCCCAGCTCTCGCAGCTCCTTGGTGGTGAACCGGGCCTGTGAGGGGCCGCGCCGGCCGACCATGTGGACCTCGGCGACCCCGCTCGCCGCCAGGGCGTCCAGCGCCGCCTGCGGCATGTCCGTCGGGCGCAGCTCGCCCGGGCCCCGCACCAGCATCCGGGTGACGTCCACGGCCACGTTGCCCACCCCGATGACCACCGCCGACCGCACCCCGCGCACGAATCCGGTGTCGGCCGCGTCCGGGTGGGCGCTGTACCAGGACACGAACTCGGTCGCCGACCAGCTGCCGGGCAGCTCCTCGCCGGGGATGCCCAGCCGGCGGTCGGCGGCGGCGCCCACGCAGTACACGACCGCGTCGTACAGCTCCCGCAGCCGCGCCACCGGCAGCCCGCCCGGGCCGCCGACCCGGACTCCGCCGAGGAACCGCACCCGGTCGTGCTCCAGCACCGCGCGCAGACTGCTCTGCAGGGACTTGATCTTCTCGTGGTCCGGGGCGACGCCGTACCGCACCAGGCCGTAGGGGCACGGCAACCGGTCCAGCACGTCCACCCGGACCTCGGGATCGAGCTGGACCAGGTTCTGGGCGGTGTAACACCCGCCAGGCCCGGAACCGACGACGGCGACACGCAGCACGGCGGTACTCCTTGCCCCGAAGGAGAAGAGTGTGCGGACGCCTCCAGCATGGCACCGCCCCGTGCACGGCGGCAGGGGCCGGGAGGGTGACTACTCGGCCCGCTCACCGGTCGCGAAGAACCGCGAGAGATCCTCGCACCGGGCCGCTCCGGCCTCCGTGCCGCTCCCCGGCGGCGTGCCCAGCTCCCAGTCGAGCCGGTACCGCTCGAACAGCTCGGCCCGCAGGGCCGGGACCGGCATCGGCACCCCGGGGACCAGCGCGGCGAACACCGCCCCCATCAGCGTGGCCCGCAGCATCGGGTAGTCGGCCGTCACGTCCGCCGAGCCGTACCGGGCGACCGTGTCGCTCAGCAGCTCCGACAGCCGCCGCTGCTCCGGGCACTGCACGAAACCCTCGGCCTGGAGCAGCCCGGCCATGTGCTGCCGCATGAGCACCGGGCGGTCGTGGGCGAGGCCCAGGATCGCGTCGATGGCCCGGGCGAGCCGCTCACGGCCGTCCTCGGTGTGCGGCTCCCGCTCCAGCGCCTCCTCCAGCGTGCGGTGCATCAGCCGGTGCACGGCCGACTGCACGAGCTGGCGCTTGCCGGGGAAGTAGTAGGAAACCAGTCCGCGCGCCGAACCCGCCCGGTCCGCGATGTCGGACAGCGTGGTGGCGTCGAACCCGCGCTCGTCGACCAGCTCGACCGCGGCCTGCAGCAGCCGCTCCCGGGAACGCCGCCGCAACTCTTCATTGACCGAGGCGCTGCGCGGGGACATCCTGTAACTCCTGCGTTGACTGGCTGCCAGCCAACTATACTCGGACGCAGGGGTTCCGCCGTGTGCGGAGCCTGTTCAGAGCTGCCGTCCGTCTGGGACGACGCGGGGGATCGTCTCAGACGGGCGGCTTTGACATGTTCGGCCGGTTCTGTCGGTTCCGCCGGCTCGGTTGGTTCCAACAGTTTGGCCAGGCTGGCCGGTTCGCCAGATGACGCCTGCCGCCCCGACCGGCGGGCCGGGTCCACGCGGGACGCCCGGACGGCGGCGGGGGTGCGACGCGCCGGTCAGCCGACCAGGCCGAGGACCGGCAGCAGTGCGTCCGGTCGCTGCGCCACCGGCAGATGATCCACGAAGTGCACCCGGCAGCCCAGCGCGGCCGCGCCGCCGTCGGCGGTCCTGTTGTCCCCGACCATCAGCACCTCGCGCGGGTCGGCGCCCAGTTCGGCGCAGGCGGCCGAGAACAGCCGCGGGTCCGGCTTCTGCACGCCGTGCTCGTAGGACAGCACATAGGCGTCGACATAGGCGTCGAGGCCGTGTTCGCGGAAGACCGGGCGCAGGTCCCAGCCGATGTTGCTGACCACGCCCACACCGATCCCTCGCTCGCGCAGTGTGCGCAGCACATCGGCGGCGTCCTGGTACGGCGACCACGCGGCGGGTGACATATGCCGCTCATACAGCGCGTCGTGCAGTTCGGGGCCGGGCAGCGGCACGCGTCGGGACAGCCCGGTGTAGGCGGCCCGATGCTGCTCGGCGCTCTTGTCCCGGACGGCCCACAGCCCGGCCAGTTCCTCCGGCACCTCGACCGGGTCCGCTCCGCCGGGCAGCGCGCCCGCCGCCTCCAACGCGGCCGCGGCGTCCGCGAGTTCCGGGCCGGGAAGGGCGAGGCCGGCTTCCTCCAGCACGGCCCGCAGCCAGGACTCGGTGGACTCGACGCGGAACAGGGTCCCGGAGAAATCGAAGAGCACGGCAGCCATGCGCCGGACTCTACCGGGGGCTCGGACCCGGCCGGCCGCCCCGCGGCCACTCGTACACCGCCACGGCCACCGCCACCACCAGCGCCCCCAGCAGCCATCCGCCCAGCACGTCCGAGGGCCAGTGCACGCCGAGCCACACCCGGGTCAGGCCCACACCGGCCACCGAGACCGCCGCCACGGCCACGGCCGTACGCCACAGGGCACGGCCGGCGCCGCGCCGGTGCAGCAGCCATAGCAGGAGCCCGCAGACGACGGTGGCCGTCATGGCATGACCGGAGGGGAAGGCCGCGTAGCGCGCGTGGTCGACGGGGTCCGGCCAGACCGGCCGGGGCCGGGCGACGGCGGTCTTCAGCCCCTGCTGCAGAAGCGTGGCCAGCGCGACGGTGACCGCCAGCCACAGCGCCGTCCACCAGGCCGCGCGGCGCCACACGAGCCACACCGCCGCGGCCAGGCACACCAGACGCATGGTCAGCGGATCCCAGACCCAGTCCGTGAGGATCCGGAAGGCGTGCGTGACACCGTGGTCGCTCACCGCCCAGCGGTGGGTGGCGATCGAGATGTCGCCGTCGAGGTCGAGCAGCGGACGCCACCGCAGTACGACGAGCGCCGTCAGCAGCGCGCAGCAGGCGGCGAGTACGGCGGCCACACGGACGCCGTCGCGGTGGGGCCGGGTACGGGGCGGGGGCTGGGTCGGCGCGGGGTGCATGCTGCGATCTTCGTGGACGGGACGGCCCGATGGCCACCGTCGCGCCGGGGCGGGCTCTAGCCCAGCGCCCGCAGGCCGGGTACGAAGGTCACCAGGAGGGGGACCACCGGCACCAGGGCGGCCGCCGCGGTCAGGCGCAGCCGGCGCATGGCCGGGAGGCGGTCCGGGGGAGTGAGCAGCCGGTGCACGCGCTGCGGCATCTGCGCCTGCGGAGTGGGACAGGGTCCGAACACGCCCCGGTCCTCGTTGAGTCCGACCAGCGCGAGCGCGGTCGTCAGCCGGCCGAAGCGCCGGGAGGCGGTGTCGTCGGCGGCCAGCTCGACCAGCCGGTGCATCTCGTCGCGGAACGCGGCGAAGACAGGCACCTGCGGGAAGCCGTCCGCCAGCGCCGCCGAGCAGTGCAGCAGCCAGTCGTGCCGGGCTTGGGCGTGCCCCTGCTCATGGGCGAGCAGGGCGTCCAGCTGACGGCCCTTCAGCCGGGTGAGAGCGGCCGTGGTGACGACGAGCCGCGGTGCCGCGCCGGGCAGCCACCAGGCGTCGGGCCGCTCGCCCTCCAGCACCACCAGCCGGCCGCCCGCCGGTTCCTCACCGGGCAGCAGCGGCGCGCGCACCAGCAGTCCGGCCCGGCGCGCCCGGCGGCGTGAGCGGGCCCGCAGGACCTGACGCACCAGCATCGCGAGGCTCCACAGTCCGCCGCAGGCCAGGGTCACGGCGGTCGTCGCCGCCCAGGGACCGGCCGCGCCGAGGGCGTACGCGTCCACCACCGCGCGCGGGGCCGTCCCGAACACATGGCCGCGCACCGCCTGCCAGGCCGCGGCCGCGCTGAGCGTCATCGACAGCGCGCAGCACAGCAGCACGGCCGCCACCACGCACTGCCACACCCACAGGGCGACTACCGGCTCCCGGTCCGGCCAGTCGGCCCGGGCGAGCAGCCGGGGGGCGACGACGGCGGTCAGGGCGCCGAGCAGCAGCAGGGCCACGGGGACCATCATGGTCATCACCCTATGAGCGCACCGCCGCTCACGGGTACGGTCCCGGGGACCGAAGTGACGCAGGCAACGCTCGTGCATTCAGCGGTGCGGGGTGGCTCGGGTCCGTGACGTCCCTGCCTCTCCTACGGGCCGGCCGGCCGGGCTCGTCACGTTCCCGGCCCCGCAGGGTGGCTCAGGCCCGTGACGGTCCCCGGCGGCGCGGGGTGGCTCGGGCCCGTGTCCCCCCCCGCCGGGCCGGACGGCCGGGCCCGTAACGCCCCCGGCGGCTCACATCGTCAGCAGCATGGCCACCATGCCGATCCCCATCGACAGCCGGCACGCCCGTGCCAGTTCCGGGCGGTCGCCCCAGCGCACCGCCGCCGGGCCGCCGGCCGGGACGGCCGAGGGCACCAGACGGGCGCCGGTCACCAGCACGTAGCCGGTGAAGTAGAGCAGGAGCAGACCCGTCACCAGCGGCACTCCGGAACCGCCGGCCGTGTGGTGGTGCGAGGCGGGGGAGGCCGCCATGGCGAGGGCCATGTAGATCATCGCCGCCGTCCCCACCAGATGGTGCAGGTGGTGCGGTCCGCCGCGGGCGGCCCATAGAGCGCGCAGCGCCGCGGCCGCAAACACGGCCGCGTACAGGGGCCACGCCCATCTCGGCGGGGTGAACACCGTGGCGGGCACGGCCATCGCGGCCATGCCGAATCCCATCAGCGCCTCCCCGCCGGCGGCGCGGCGCTGCTCCTCGACCCCGCTGCGCATCCGCAGCAGGCAGTAAGCGCCGGTGGCCGCGCACAGCGCGACCAGCAGCCAGGCCGCCGACCCCGGTCCGTGCACGCGGTACCCCCCTGCTCGACGGTCGGTCGAGGGATGCGATGCCCACGGCACGCGGCGCGCACGCAAGCGCAAGGGTGTACGCGGGGAGCGTTCACCGGAGCACAGCAGGTGAGCGAGCGGCGGCCCATATGTTTTACGAGTAAAACACATGCTAAATTGGTAGCCATGAGCAGTGCGACCCGATCCCGTCTTCCCCTCGCCGGTGTGCTCCGCCTCGGGCGGCCCTCCGACATCTGGTTCAAGCCCGCGCTGAGCGTGGTGGTCGCCGCCGCTCCGCCCAACCTGATCCTGCTGGCCCTCGGCCGTCTGGATCTGGCGGTGTACTCGATGGCCGGCTCGCTCTGCGCGCTCTACGGCCACAACCGGCCCTACGCCGCCCGGGCCCGTGTCCTCGCCTGGGTGGTGCTCGGCATGGTGGGCGGTCTCGCCCTCGCCCTGGTCGCGGCCTCGCTCACCAGCAACGCGGTCATCCTGGTCACCGTGGGCGCCCTCATGGCGGCCGTGCAGAAGGCGGTGTGCGACGTCACCCGCATCGGGCCGCCGGGGAACGTGATCCTCGCCTTCATCAGCTCCGCCTCCCTCTTCGTGCCGCAGAGCCTCGGCCAGGTGCCCGGCCACGTCGGCCTCGCCCTGCTCGCCGGCATCTGGGCCTGGCTGGTCGGCATGGCGCCCGGGCTGCTGCGCCCGCACGGCCCCGAGCGCCGGGCCACCGCGCAGGCCCTCACCGCGGCCGCCGCTTACGCCGAGACCGGTGGCACCGGCGAGGGCCACGTCCGGGCCCGTGCCGCCACCGCCGCGGCCGTGCACTCCGCGTGGCAGTCCCTGCTGGCCGGCGGCGCCCGGCCCGACCGCACCCGCCGCGCCCTCGAACGGCTCCTGGTCCGCGCGGAGGTCGCGCTCGCCGCCCCCGCCGACACCGACGCCGGGCGACTGCGCGCCTGGGCCCGCGAACTGCGGGGCACCGGCCGGATCCCGCGCGTGGAGTTCCCGCGCGAGTCGGCCGACGAACTGCTCGGCGTCGACGCCGAACTCGCCGCCCCGCGCCGCCCGCTGCGCCGGCGGCTCGCCCCGCTGGCCCCCATCGCCGCCCGCACCGCGATCGGCTGCGCCCTGGCCGGGTACGCCTCCCTGGCCCTCGGCGTCGGCCGCCCCTACTGGGCGCTTGTCACCGCGGCCTCCCTCTACCAGGCCAACGTCACCCTCACCTGGAACCGCAGCGTCCAGCGCGTCGTCGGCAACCTGCTCGGCGTCCTCGTCTTCGCCGCGGTGGCGCCCGTGGCGCACCTGCACCCGGCGGCCCTGGTGCTGATCTGCCTCGCCTTCAACTTCGGCGCCGAGGCGCTGATCACCCGCAACTACTGGCTCGGCTCCGTCTGCGTCACGCCGATGGCCCTGCTCATCACCGAGTTCGCCCGTACCCAGGACGCCGGACAGCTCATCGGCGAGCGCGTCGCCGACACCGTCGTCGGCGCGCTGGTCGGCTTCGTCGCGGCCGTCGCCGTCACCAACCGGCGCGCGGGGGACCGCCTCGCACAGGCACTGACCGGCGCTGAGCGGGCCCGCGAGAACGCCGCGCGGCTGCTCGCCGAGCCCCATCCGGCGCCGCGCGCCCTGGAGACCGCGCGCCGCGCCCTGGCCGCCGCCCTGGTCGATCTGCGCGCCACGGCGGACGCGGCCTCCGGCGAGTGGTGGCAGCGCGCCCTGCCCGAGGAGCGGGTCGTGCTCGCCGAGCAGTCCGGACACCGTACGCTCGCGGCGACGGTACGACGCCAGGGGCTCGCCCCGCTGGCGCAGGACACGGGCAGTACGACGGAGGACGCACGGCCATGACCCCGACGAACGGACGGCCGGCGGCCGCGCACACCCCGGCCGGCGCACCGGCGGGCACCGGGCCCGCGGCGGCGGACGGCCGCCCGGCGAGCGGCCGCGGGGCCGGGCCGGAAGGGCCGGCCGAGGCGGTCGGGACCGCGCCTGCGAGCCGGCCCGCCGCTAGCGGCGAGGGCGACACCGTCGCCTCCGTGGTCCGGCAGTGGCGGGCGGTGCACCCCGAGCTGAACACCGGGCCCATGGAGGTCATCGGCCGGATCAACCGGTGCGCCGCCCTGCTCCAGCAGGCCGAGGACGCCCCGCTGCGCCGGGCGGGACTCAGCCGCGCGGAGTTCGACCTGCTCGGCGCGCTGCGCCGCACCGGCCACGAGCTGACCCCCGGCGAGCTGGCCCGGGAGACCTTCTCCTCCGGAGCCGCCGTCACCAAGCGGCTCAAGCAGCTCACCGAGCGCGGACTGATCGAGCGGCGCGGCGACACCCGTGACCGCCGGGTCGCCCACCTCCGCCTGACCGACGCCGGCCGCGACCTCGTGGACGGCATCCTCCCCGAGCAGCTCGCCTACGAGACCGCCGTGCTCTCCGTCCTCGACCCCGGGGGCCAGGACGACCTGGCCGCGCTCCTGGGCGACCTGCTCAGCCGCCTGGAAGGACGGATGGGCGCGCTGCGCGCCTGAGCGCACGGAATCCAGGTCTCAGCCTCCGTCGCCGGCCCGGGCGCGTGCCGGGGCAGGTCCGCCGCCGCGCAATTCGCTTGCCGCCCCCGGCGGCCGTCGGCCAGGGTGCGGGCATGGACGCCGACGAGACGACAGCGGCGGGGCCTCCGGCGCTCGCAGAGGAGATCGCGGAGTACTACGGCCGGGACGGTGAGGACGGGCGGCTGCGCTCGGGCGCCGGGCGCCTGGAGCTTTGGCGCACCCAGGACGTGCTGCGCCGGCTGCTGCCGCCCGCTCCGGCGCGTGTCCTCGACGTCGGGGGCGGCAGCGGCGTGCACGCGCAGTGGCTCGCCGCCGACGGTCACGCGGTCGAACTGGTCGATCCGGTCGCCCTGCACGTAGCACGGGCGGCCCGGCTGCCCGGGGTGACCGCCCGCCTCGGCGATGCTCGTGCCCTGGACGCGCCCGACGCGTCCGCGGACGTGGTCCTGCTGCTCGGGCCCCTCTACCACCTGCCCGAACGCGCGGACCGGGTCCGGGCCCTCACCGAGGCCCACCGTGTGCTGCGCCCCGGCGGACTGATCGTGGCCGCCACCATCAACCGGTTCGCGGGAGTGCACGACAACCTCGCCACCGGCCTGTACTTCGACCCGGGCCTGCGGCCGCAGATCGAGGCCTCGGCCCGGGACGGCCGAATGCGGCCCGTGGACGGGGAGAGGTCCCTTTTCACCACGGCCTACTTCCACGAGCCCGCGGACGTGCCCGGTGAGTTCGCCGCCGCGGGCCTCACCGCACAGGGGCAGTACGGCGTGGAGGGCGCCGCCTGGCTGATGGGCGGCATCTCCGAACGGCTCGACGACCCCGGGGACCGGGAGCTGGTCCTGGAGGCGCTCCGGCGGACCGAGTCCGTGCCCTCGCTGCTGGGGGTCAGCGGTCACCTGCTCACGGCGGGCCGGAAGGGCTAGGGGCCGGCGTCCAGGAGGCCCGGTCGCCGAAGGGAGGCCCCGCGGCGTCCGGTGTCCGGTGGAGGTCTCTTCCGCGGCCGGGCCTAGACGCCCGGCCGGTGGCGCAGTGGATGGTCTGCGGGGATCTCCACCAGCACGATCGGCGTGCCGTCCGGGTCGGCGATCCACATCTCGACCAGGCCCCACGGCTCCTTCACCGGGGGCCGTACGATCTCGACGCCCTTGGCCAGCAGCTCCTCGTGCGCCGCGGCCAGGTCCGCGACCTGCAGCCACAGCCGCACGTCCGGCGGCGCCGGGGTCTCGGAGCGTCCGGAGACCTCCAGGAAGCCGCCGCCGAGGAAGTACACGGTCCCGCGTTCGGGGCCCGTGCCGAACTCGCGGTAGACGGCCAGGCCCAGCCGCTCCCCGTAGAAGGCGCGGGAGCGCTCGGGGTCGGAGGGGCGCAGGAGTGTCCGGCTGCTGAGTACATGCACCATGCGTCCGGAGCTTAGTGGCAGGGTTACCCTCGTCCTGTTTCAGCAGCGCCCGAGATCGGAGACCGTCCCATGGAGACCGCCGCCACCGAACTGACGTTCCGCGACGCCGGTGACGCCGACGTCGACGCGCTGGTCGCGCTGATCGAGTCGGCGTACCGGGGCGACGCCAGCCGGGCCGGGTGGACCACCGAGGCGGACATCCTCCAGGGGCAGCGGACCGACCCCGAGGGCGTGCTGGAGGTCGTCAAGGACCCCGGCAGCCGGCTGCTGACCGTGGAACAGGACGGCCGGATCGTCGCCTGCTGCCAGCTGGAGCACCGCGGCGACGCCGCCTACTTCGGCATGTTCGCGGTCAGCCCCGCCCTCCAGGGTGCGGGCCTCGGCAAGGCCGTCATCGCCGAGGCGGAGCGCCGGGCGCGGGCCACCTGGGGCGTCACCGAGATGCACATGACGGTGATCTCGGTCCGCGAGGACCTCATCGCCTGGTACGAGCGCCGCGGCTACCGCCGTACGGGACGCATGACCCCGTTCCCGTACGGCGACGAGCGTTTCGGCATCCCGCAGCGCGACGACCTGCAGTTCGAGCTGCTCGTCAAGCCGCTGGTGTGAGAACCGCGCGGGGGAGGGCGCGCCGGTTCACGCGGTGAAGCGGCCGGTGCGCTTGATCTCGGGATAGTCCGTGGTCGCCCCGTCCAGCCCGAGCGCCCGGACGAGTCGCAGGTGGTCCTGGGTGTTGACCACCCAGCCGATGATCCTCAGATCGGCCGCCCGCGCCTGCTCGACGATCTCCAGGGTCAGCCGCCGGATGTTGAGGCACACGGTCGCGGCCCCCACCGCCGTGGCGCGCTCCACCACGTCGGTGCCGTAGCGGCTCGCGATGAGCGCGGTCCGCACGCCCGGCACCAGCCGGGCGATCTCGGCGACGGCCTCGTCGTGGAACGAGGACACCTCCACCCGCGAGACCAGGTCCCGCCGGCGCATCACCTCCGCCAGCGCCCGGGCCGCCGCCACGTCCTTGATCTCCGCCTGCAGCGGCGACCGCACCGCGTCCAGGACCTCCTCGAAGACCGGCACGCGCTCCCCGCGGCCCGCGTCCAGGGCGCGCAGCTCCGCGAGGGTCTTCTCGGCGATGGGCCCCGTGCCGTCGGTCGTGCGGTCCACCTCCGTGTCGTGCATGACGACCAGCGCGCCGTCCTTGCTCAGGTGCAGATCGAGTTCGATCAGGTCGAGGCCGGCCTGCTGCGCGGCGACGAAGGAACGGAGGGTGTTCTCGGGCTCCACGCCCATGACCCCGCGGTGACCGATGGTAAGGAAGTTCAAGGTTCAACTCGCTTCCGTCGACGGCGGCTCGGCGCGCCCGTGGACCCGAAGGGGCCTCGCTGTCCACACGGCAGAGTCGCAGCCTAACGGCCGGGTCCCGCGATGAACCCGCACCTGCGCGGGGGATCGGAGCGCGCGGCGTGCGGCGACTGGCTCGTATCCGTCCCTGTCGTCACCCTGGCGTGGGCGCGTCCCCCGGGAGTTGACCGTCCGGAACCGAGCGGTGTCGCGGGCTCGCCGCGGCGTGACGGTTGTCGGTGAAAGTGACCGCCGTCACGGTTTGGGGCAGGAAAAACAGCGGTGACCATGAGGTCGCGCAGAACAATTTCCCGAGGTGGCTCTTGCTGGGAGAAACGGGGTATGCATACGGTGTCCATACGCGAGGTTCTCCCGTGGAGGATGGGATATGACGGAAATTCTTGTGCAGGCGGCTACGGAGGAGCAGGTTCCTTCGCTGACCAGGGTGGTTGAGCACCCGGCCTGGCCCGTGCTCAAGGATGCCGTGGAGCAGATCCGGCCATGGCAGTCCAAGGACGGATCGATCGACTTCGAGGCCGAGGGCGCCCCGGAGCGTGCCGACGCCGAGGCCGCCGTGCGCCGTGTCGTCGAGTCGGTCGAGCGGCTCTCCCCGCTGCTCCCGCACGACGCCTCCTACCACGAGGCGCTCACGGCCGACCTGCGCCGCTGGGCGCAGGAGGGCTTCCCGGTACCGGACTTCCTGGACTCCCTGCTGGCGTTCCAGCCCGCGGCCGGCCGGGCCGACGGCCTGCAGCACCTGGTCGTCTTCCCGATGTACACCCAGAACGGCAACCCCGACCGCAACCTCGAGGCGGTCGTGCTGCGTATGGTCTGGCCCGAGTGGCTGGCCGAGCTGGAGCGCACCCGGTACGACAACCCGCTCTTCTGCGGCATCAAGTTCGAGGACTTCACGGCCGGCTACGACACCAACTCCGCCGTCCTCTTCCCGGAGACCATCGCCGTGCGCGAGGCGCCGGAACGATTCTCCTGGGGCGGCATCTTCTGCGACCGCGAGGCGGCCCGCTTCCGCCGGGTCACCGACGCCGCCGTGGACATACTGGGCCTGGTGCTGCCCGAGGACATCGCCGCGATGGTGCACGACCAGAAGCGCTGCGAAGAGGCCTTCGTGCTCTGGGACATGGTCCACGACCGCACCCACAGCCACGGCGACCTGCCGTTCGACCCGTTCATGATCAAGCAGCGCCAGCCGTTCTGGATGTACGGCCTGGAGGAGCTGCGCTGCGACCTCACCGCCTTCAAGGAGGCCGTGAAGCTCGAGGCGGACGGCGTCCCGCAGGCCCGTGACGTGCAGTACGCGGTGCTCTTCGACCGGATGTTCCGCTTCCCGGTCACCGGCGACCGCAACCGGAACTACGACGGCCTGGGCGGCCAGCTCCTCTTCGCCTATCTGCACAAGCACGACGTCGTCCGCTGGACCGACAACAAGCTCTCCATCGACTGGGAGCGCGCCCCGCAGGTGACCAACCAGCTCTGCGCCGAGATCGAGAAGCTGTACAAGGACGGCATCGACCGCCCCAAGCTGGTGCACTGGTTCGCCGGCTACGAGCTGGTCGCCACCTACCTGGCCCCGCACCCCGGCTCCAAGTGGGCCAAGGGCCCCGACGCCCTGGACCTGACCCTGCCGCCGCGCAAGCTCGTGGACGACGTGCTTCCCGACGAGTTTCCGCTGAGCATGTTCTATGAGGCCCTGTCCAAGAAGCTGAAGAACGTGATCGCATCCACCCGGGGCATCACCGCGGACGGCGCCGAGCGGATCGCCGCGTGAGCGACCGCCTGAACGACACTGCTCAAGAGGGGAAGAACATGGTGGGGAACGGGTCTCTCAGTGGTGCGGTGATCGCGGTGGCCGGCGCGGGCGGCCCCGCCGGGCACGCCGCGATGGTCCGGCTCGCCGAGGCGGGCGCGATCGTCGTCGGCGCCGACAACAATCCCGAGCGCCTCGCGGAGGCCGTGGACGCGGCCCGCTACGCGGGCGGCGGCGCCACGGTCACGGGCGAGACGGTCGACCTGCTCGACCTGAACTCAACCCGCTCCTGGGCGGACCGCACCGAGAAGGAGTTCGGCCGTGTCGACGGTCTGGTCCACCTCGTCGGCGGCTGGCGCGGCAGCGCCACCTTCGCCGAGACCGACCTCGCCGACTGGGACCTGCTGGAGAAGCTGCTGGTCCGCACCGTCCAGCACACCTCCCTGGCCTTCTACGACGTCCTGCAGCGCAGCGACCGCGGCCGCTACCTGCTGATCAGTGCCGCCGGCGCGTCGAAGCCCACCGCCGGCAACGCCGCGTACTCCGCCGCCAAGGCCGCGGCGGAGGCCTGGACGCTCGCCATGGCCGACGGCTTCCGCAAGGCGGGGGGCGAGGCCGGGCCGCGCTCGGCGGCTGCCATCCTGGTGGTGAAGGCACTGGTGCACGACGCGATGCGCGCCGAACGCCCCAACGCGAAGTTCGCGGGCTTCACGGACGTCAAGGACCTGGCCGAGGCCATCGAGGGCGTCTGGAGCAAGACCGCCGCCGAAGTGAACGGAAACCGTCTGTGGCTGACCGAGAAGCCGTGAACCCTCCCAGGACCGACGCGCGTCGTCATCACGACCCCGGGGTCCGCGGTTTCGCCAGTGACAACTACGCCGGTGTCCACCCGGAGGTGCTGGCCGCCATCGCCCTGGCCAACGGCGGCCACCAGGTGGCCTACGGCGAGGACGACTACACCGGGAACCTCCAGCGGATCGTCCGCGGCCACTTCGGCCCCACGGCGGAGGCCTTCCCGGTCTTCAACGGCACCGGCGCTAACGTCGTCGCGCTCCAGGCGGTCACCGACCGCTGGGGCGCGGTGATCTGCGCCGAGAGCGCGCACATCAACGTCGACGAGGGCGGCGCCCCCGAGCGGATGGGCGGCCTGAAGCTGCTCACCGTGCCCACGCCCGACGGCAAGCTGACCCCCGAGCTGATCGACCGGCAGGCCTTCGGCTGGGACGACGAGCACCGGGCCATGCCGCAGGTCGTGTCGATCACCCAGAGCACGGAGCTGGGCACGCTCTACACGCCCGCCGAGATCCGCGCGATCTGCGAGCACGCCCACGCGCACGGCATGAAGGTGCACCTGGACGGCTCGCGGATAGCCAACGCGGCGGCGTCCCTCGACGTGCCGATGCGGACCTTCACCAACGCGGCCGGCGTGGACATCCTCTCGCTCGGCGGCACGAAGAACGGCGCCCTGTTCGGCGAGGCGGTCGTGGTCATCAACCAGGACGCGGTCTCGCACATGAAGCACATACGGAAGATGAGCATGCAGCTCGCCTCCAAGATGCGCTTCGTGTCGGTGCAGCTCGAGGCGCTGCTCGCCAAGGACCTGTGGCTGCGCAACGCCCGCCACGCCAACGAGATGGCCCAGCGGCTCGCCGAGGGCGTCCGCGCGGTCCACGGGGTGGAGATCCTCTATCCGGTGCAGGCCAACGGCGTCTTCGCCCGGCTTCCGCACGAGGTGAGCGTGCGCCTGCAGAAGCGGTTCCGGTTCTACTTCTGGGACGAGGCCGCCGGCGACGTGCGCTGGATGTGCTCCTTCGACACCACGGAGGAGGACGTCGACCTCTTCGTGGCGGCGCTCAAGGAGGAGATGGCACGGTAACCCCGGACTTTGCATAGGTATGCGATCACCTGGAAAGTCATTGACTGTCAGGTGGTCGCATACTTATGCTCGGCGGTCATGGAGCTGATCCAGGACACCGCCGACCTGTCCGCCTATCTGGACGCTGACGAGGTCATCGACCATCACCATCCGGTCGTGCGGGCGACGGCCGCCCGGCTCGCCGAGGATGTCGCGGACTCGTATGGCTATGCGCGGGCCGCCTATGAGTTCGTCCGTGACCGCGTCCCGCACTCCGCCGACGCCGGCGATCCGCGCGTCACCTGGCGGGCCTCCGACGTGCTGGCGCTGCGCACGGGCATCTGCCACGCCAAGGCGCACGCCCTGGCGGCGCTGCTGCGTGCCGAGGACATCCCGACGGCGCTGTGCTACCAGCGGCTGACGCACGACGACGGCAGCGGGTACGTCCTGCACGGGCTGGTGGCCGTGCGTTTCCGCGGTGCGTGGCACCGGCAGGACCCGCGCGGCAACAAGCCCGGTGTGGACGCCAGGTTCTCCCTGGACGGCGAGCGGCTGGCCTGGGTGCCGGACCCCGCCTCCGGCGAGGCGGACCACCCGGTCCTGTACGCCGCGCCGCACCCCGCCGTCGTCGGCGCGATGAAGGCCGCCCCGGACCGGCCGCACCTGTGGCGGACGTTGCCGGACGCGTTCTAGACGTTCTGGAACGCCGTGGCCGGCGGCGGACTCCCGCTTCGTGCGCGGGAGCCCGGCGTGCCGCGGGTCAGTGAGCCTCGGCCGCCCGGAGCTGCTCCATCGTCGGGGCCGAGCCGCCGAGGTGGGCCGGCAGCCACCAGGAGTCCTCGGCGTTCCTGGGGCGGGCGGGGTAGGCGCGCTGGGCGGCGTCCAGCAGCTCCTGGACGCGCTCGCGCAGACGGCGGGTGATGGCGCCCGCGTACTGGTCGCGCGGGGCCTCGACCGGCTCGCCGACCCGGATGGTGACCGGGGTGTGGCTGCGCCGGAAGTTGCGCGGGTGCCCCTTGGTCCACAGCCGCTGGGTGCCCCACACGGCCATCGGGACGAGCGGCACGCCCGCCTCCTGCGCCAGCCGCGCGGCGCCCGACTTGAAGCTCTTCAGCGTGAACGACTGCGAGATCGTGGCCTCCGGGAACACCCCGATGATCTCGCCCGAGCGCAGCGAGTCCAGGGCGTGCGCGTAGGCCGCCTCACCCTGGTCGCGGTCCACCGGGATGTGCTTCATCCCGCGCATCAGCGGGCCGGACACCTTGTGCCGGAACACCGACTCCTTCGCCATGAAGCGCACCAGGCGGTTCTGCGGCAGGGCGGCCAGGCCGTTGAAGATGAAGTCCAGGTAGCTGATGTGATTGCTCACCAGCACCGCACCGCCCGAGCGCGGGATGTTCTCCGACCCCTTGCAGTCGATCTTCAGGTCCCAGGCCTTGAACAACGTCTTGGCGAGACCGATGACGGGACGGTAGACCAGCTCTGCCATGGGCGGGGCGGACCCTTTCTGCTCTGCTCGGGAAAGGGAGGATCCCGGCGGGAAAGTTACGCAGCCGTAGGTTTTACGGCGTCTCGCAGATCGTGCCCGAAGAACGGACGGGTAGCCAGCCCTGGTGCCCGGTGGCGGCGAGATCCTCGTCACTTCGGCCGAGCCGTGGCCCCGCCGTCACGCGGCGGCCGGTGCCGGGCTCCGTGACGGCGGACGTCGCGGCGGACGGGAATCTCCGCGGTCCCGTGGACGCTTGTGCTGACACTGGCCTGAGAGAAGGTGCGCGCGGCGGCGCTCGTCGCCGCGGGCGCCCACGGAGTGCCGCGCGGGCGGCGGAGCGGGAGCGTACGGGTGCGCGGGCGGGACGAGGACAGGCGGCTCGGTGCGGCGGAGCTGGGCGGTGAACTGGGCTCGCGGGCCACGCTGGTCCAGTTCTCCACCGCCTTCTGCGCCCCCTGCCGGGCCACCCGGCGCGTGCTCGGCGAGGTCGCGGGCATGGTGCCGGGCGTCGCCCACGTCGAGATCGACGCGGAGGCCCGCCTGGACCTCGTACGTGAACTGGGCATCGTGCGGACGCCGACCGTCCTGGTCCTCGACGCCGGCGGAAGAGTGGTGCGGCAGGCCGCGGGACAGCCTCGCAGGGCCGATGTGATCGCGGCGCTCGGGAAGGCGCTGTGAAGCTCCCCCCAGGCCCGGAGGGCCCCTTTCCGCAGCGCGGAACGAACTTGACTGTGTGTGCCATCTGTCGTCAGCCTGAATCCGTGCCGACCGAACTCCTTCTCTTCGCGCGGGTCCACGTCGACCTGGCCCGCACCGCGAGCGCGCGCTGTCCGGCCTGTTGACCCGCCCCGGCCCCGCTCGACGCCCCTCGCAGAGGGACAACTCCGTGACGGCCACGCCCGAACTCGACGCCCACCGGCTCGCCTCCCCCGACCTGCTGCGCTCCACCTTCCGCCGGCACGCCGCCGGTGTGGCGGTGATCACCGCCCGCGGTCCGGCCGGACCGGCCGGCTTCACCGCCACCTCCCTCACCTCCGTCTCCGCCGAGCCGCCGCTCGTCTCCTTCGGTATCGGCACCGGCGCGTCGAGCTGGCCCGCCGTGGCGGCGGCCGAGCACGTCGGCGTCCACATACTCGGCGAGCACCAGAGCGATCTGGCGGCCACCTTCGCCCGCAGCGGGGCCGACCGGTTCGGCGCGCCCACGGCCTGGCGCGAGGGTCCCCGGGGCGTACCCGTGCTGGACGGCGTGCTCGCCTGGCTGGTCTGCCGCGTGGTGGGCCGGGTCCCGGCCGGCGACCACCGGATCGTGCTGGCCGAGGTGGTCCTCGGCGACTCCACGGGCGCCGGCCGGCCCCTGCTGTACCACCAGGGACGGTTCAGCGGACTGCGGGACTGAGCCCCTCCGGGCCGGGCTGCACGGCCGTCGGATTCCGGTTACGCTGCGTTGCGAAGGTCACAGTTCAAAGCGCTTGCTTAGCGGGCAGGAACTGGGTGTACTGACGAGTAATATTTCGGTCGGAGCGCGCGGACGCCCTGGCCGGGATCGGCCGCTCGAGGCGCCTATGCTGCCTCCGAGAGGCAGCCCGGAAATGACGATGCAGTAGGAGAGCCGGCGTGAGCTTGAGGATCGTTGTCACTGTTAAGTACGTGCCCGACGCCACTGGCGACCGGCACTTCGCCGATGACCTGACCGTCGACCGCGACGACGTGGACGGTCTGCTCTCCGAGCTGGACGAGTACGCGGTCGAGCAGGCGCTGCAGATCGCGGAGGACGCGGACGACGCCGAGGTCACCGTGCTGACCATCGGTCCCGAGGACGCCAAGGACGCGCTCCGCAAGGCCCTGTCGATGGGCGCCGACAAGGCCGTACACGTCGAGGACGACGACCTGCACGGCACCGACGCCATCGGCACCTCGCTGGTGCTGGCCAAGGCCATCGAGAAGGCCGGTTACGACCTGGTGATCTCCGGCATGGCCTCCACCGACGGCACCATGGGCGTCGTCCCGGCGCTGGTCGCCGAGCGTCTCGGCGTCCCGCAGGTCACCCTGCTCTCCGAGGTCTCGGTCGAGGACGGCACGGTCAAGGGCCGCCGCGACGGCGACGCCGCCAGCGAGCAGCTCGAGGCCTCCCTGCCGGCCGTCGTGTCCGTCACCGACCAGTCGGGCGAGGCGCGCTACCCGTCCTTCAAGGGCATCATGGCGGCCAAGAAGAAGCCGGTGGAGTCCTGGGACCTGTCCGACCTGGACATCGAGGCCGAGGAGGTCGGCCTGGAGGGCGCCTGGACCAAGGTCGAGGCCGCGAACGAGCGTCCGGCCCGCACGGCTGGCACCATCGTCAAGGACGAGGGCGAGGGCGGCAAGCAGCTCGCCGAGTACCTCGCGAGCCAGAAGTTCATCTAAGGGCTCGCCCCCGCTGACCGCCCCTCAACTTCGTTAAGCAGGAGTGCAATCCCATGGCTGAAGTCCTCGTCTACGTCGACCACGTGGACGGTGCCGTCCGCAAGCCCACCCTGGAGCTGCTGACCCTGGCCCGCCGCATCGGCGAGCCCGTCGCCGTCGCGCTGGGCAACGGCGCCGCCGACACCGCCGCCGCCCTCGCCGAGCACGGCGCGGTGAAGGTTCTCACCCACGACGCGTCCGAGTACGCCGACTACCTGGTCGTCCCGAAGGTGGACGCCCTGCAGGCCGCGGTCGAGGCCGTCTCCCCGGCCGCCGTGCTGGTCCCGTCCTCCGCCGAGGGCAAGGAGATCGCCGCCCGTCTGGCGCTGCGCATCGGCTCCGGCATCATCACCGACGCCGTCGACCTCGAGGCCGGCGACGAGGGCCCGGTGGCCACCCAGTCGGTGTTCGCCGCGTCCTTCACCACCAAGTCCCGTGTCTCCAAGGGCACCCCGGTCATCACGGTCAAGCCGAACTCGGCCGCCGTGGAGGCCGCCCCGGCCGCGGGCGCGGTCGAGGCCCTGTCCGTGTCCTTCTCGGACAAGGCCACCGGCACCAAGGTCACCGGCCGTACGCCGCGCGAGTCGACGGGCCGCCCGGAGCTGACCGAGGCCGCGATCGTGGTCTCCGGCGGCCGCGGCGTCAACGGCGCCGACAACTTCTCGATCATCGAGGCGCTCGCCGACTCCCTCGGCGCGGCCGTCGGCGCCTCGCGCGCCGCGGTGGACGCCGGCTGGTACCCGCACACCAACCAGGTCGGCCAGACCGGTAAGTCGGTCTCCCCGCAGCTCTACATCGCCAACGGCATCTCCGGCGCGATCCAGCACCGCGCCGGCATGCAGACCTCGAAGACGATCGTGGCCGTCAACAAGGACGCCGAGGCCCCGATCTTCGACCTGGTCGACTACGGCGTGGTCGGCGACCTCTTCGACGTCGTCCCGCAGCTCACCGAGGAGATCAAGACCCGCAAGGGCTGAGTTCCCCTCGCTCCTCGAGGCCCCTGTGACCGGCGCGGTCACGGGGGCCTCGATGCATGCTGGAAGCGCCCGGACCGGCGCCGGCCGGCCTCCCGGGGGTGTTGACCGGTGGGAAGCACCCCGGATAACTTCGTTCTACGGATTGTTGATTCCGTAGAGCGGAAAACTGGAGGGTGTGGGATGGGTCAGCAGGAGAAGGTGGCCACGAGCCTCGCGGGCGCCGTCAGCGATGAGGTCAGCGCCTCCCTCGCGGCGGTCGACGCGGAACTGGCGCGCCGCTACCCGGGTGACCCCGGCACCCGGCAGCCCGTCCACACGGTGTACGTACCCGGTGACGTCTTCGAGGCCGGCACCGTCCGCTCCTGGGGCGACCGGGCTCTCGCGGCGCTCGACGAACACGCCCCCGACGCCGCCTCCTTCGCCGCCGTACTGGGCCTGTCCGACGAACTCGCCGAGCCGGTGTACTCCCGCGTCCGCGCCAAGCTGGAGCGCGAGCCGGTGGAGGACCTGCGCGTCGACTTCGAGGACGGCTACGGCCCCCGCCCGGACGACGAGGAGGACGAGGCCGCAGCGCGCGCGGCCCGCCTGATCGCGCAGGCCTACCGCGACAGAACGGCCGCCCCGTACATGGGCATCCGCATGAAGTGCATGGAGGCCGCGGTACGCGACCGGGGCATCCGCACCCTCGACGTCTTCCTCACCGGTCTCATGGAGCACGGCGGGCTCCCCGACGGGCTCGTGCTGACCCTGCCCAAGGTGACGTACGCCGAGCAGGTCGGCGCGTTCGCGCGTCTGCTGGAGGCCTTCGAGAAGGCCCACGGACTGGCGGCCGGCCGCCTCGATTTCGAGATCCAGATCGAGACCAGCCAGTCCATCCTCGCCGCCGACGGCACCGCCACCGTGGCCCGGATGATCCAGGCCGCCGGGGGCCGGGCCACCGGACTGCACTACGGCACCTTCGACTACAGCGCCTGCCTCGGCGTCTCCGCCGCCCACCAGGCGAGCGACCACCCCGCCGCCGATCACGCCAAGGCGGTGATGCAGGTCGCGGCCGCGGGCACCGGGGTGCGCGTCTCGGACGGCTCCACCAACGTGCTCCCGGTCGGCCCGACCGAGAAGGTCCACGACGCCTGGCGCCTGCACTACGGTCTCACCCGGCGCGCCCTGGCCCGCGCCTACTACCAGGGCTGGGACATGCACCCGGGCCACATCCCGACCCGTTACGCCGCCGTCTTCGCCTTCTACCGGGAGGGCTTCGAGCAGGCGGCGGCCCGCCTCGCCCGCTACGCCGACCGGGCCGGCGGCGACGTCATGGACGAGCCCGCCACCGCCAAGGCGCTCAGCGGCTACCTGCTGCGCGGCCTGGACTGCGGCGCCCTCGACGTCGCGGAGGTGTCCCGGCTCAGCGGACTGACCCGGGCCGCTCTGGAGGGCTTCGCCACGCCCCGCCGCGGCGGCCTCACGGCTTCCGCCTCGTAGCGGGGTCCCGCGCCCCCGGCGCCGCGCCGGCCCGGCTCAGCGGGCCGGCGGCAGCTCGCCGGAGCCGCGGGTGATCAGCCGGGTCGGCAGCTCGATGCGGTCCGGCGCGACGAGGGAGCCGTCGAGCTGGCGGAAGAGGCGCTCGGCGGCGGTCCGGCCGAGCGCGGCCGCGTCCTGGGCGACCACCGTCACGCCCGGCTGGAGCAGGTCGGCCAGCTCTATGTCGTCGAAGCCGACGAGGGCGACCGGGCGGCTCTGCCCGGCGAGGATTCGGATCACGGTGACCGTCACCCGGTTGTTGCCCGTGAATATCGCGGTGACGGGGGAGGGTCCGGAGAGCATCTCCTCGGCCGCCCGGCGCACCCGCTCCGGATCGGTGGCGCCGAGGGACATCCACGCGTCCTCGACGGGTATCCCGGCGTCCTCCATGGCGGCCCGGTAACCGCGCAGCCGCTCCGCCGCCGTGTGGATGCGGGGCATGTCGCCGATGAAGCCGATCCGGCGGTGGCCCTGCGCGATCAGGTGGGCCACGCCGTCCCGGGCGCCGCCGTGGTTGTCGGAGAGGACCACATCGGCGTCGATCTTGCCGGCCGGCCGGTCCACGAACACGGTGGCCACACCCGCCCGCAGCTCCGGTTCCAGATAGCGGTGGTCGTCCCCGGCGGGGATGATCACGAGGCCGTCCACCCGGCGCGCGCACAACGCCAGCGCCAGCTCCTGCTCGCGCTCCGGGTCCTCGGCGCTCGAACCGTTGATCAGCAGGGCGCCGTGGGCGCGGGCCACTTCCTCGACCGCGCGGCTCAGCGGTCCGTAGAAGGGGTCGGCGAGGTCCTCCAGGATCAGGCCGATGCTGGCGGTGCGGCCCTTGCGCAGCACGCGCGCGCTGTCGTTGCGGCGGAAGCCGAGCGCCTCGATCGCCTCCTGCACCCGGCGCTCGGTGTCCGGGGTGACGCCGGGCTCCCCGTTGACCACGCGGGACACCGTCTTCAGGCCCACCCCGGCCCGGGCCGCCACGTCCTTCATCGTCGGGCGGTTGCCGTAGCGGTTCCCGGGGATGCGGTCTGCGCGGCGGGTGGTCTCGGGCACGATGCGGTGTCCTGTCCTGTCCTGGGTCCGGGGGATTCCGGTGGGGCGGCTGCGGCGTTCGATGGACTGTATGAGGATGTGGCGTCGAGCATAGAGCCTGGACAACGTTGTCAGATGCGCGAGAGACTGTCCTTCGCTGTCTGCCGGCCCGCGCCCCCACCGCCCGGCCGGCGCGCGTCTGTCTGGTTTTCGAGCATCAACGGGGAGATCTGACTCTGATGTACACCGACCTCGTGGCGGCCCTGGACATCGGCGGCACCAAGATCGCCGGCGCGCTGGTGGACGGTCAGGGACGGATCCAGGCGCGCGCCCAGCGCGCGACTCCGGCCCAGCAGGACGGAGAAACGGTCATGCGGGCCGTCGAGGGGGTGCTCGGCGATCTCGCCGGCTCCCCGCTGTGGGGACGGGCCGGCTCGGTCGGCATCGGCAGCGCGGGCCCGGTGGACGCCTCGGCGGGCACCGTGAGTCCGGTGAACGTACCGGGCTGGCGTGACTTCCCGCTGGTCGCGCGGGTGCGGGCGGCCACCGGCGGGCTGCCCGTCGAGCTGATCGGCGACGGGGTGGCGATCACCGCGGCGGAGCACTGGCAGGGGGCGGCCCGGGGCCACGACAACGCGCTGTGCATGGTGGTCTCCACGGGCGTCGGCGGCGGTCTGGTGCTGGGCGGGCGACTGCATCCCGGTCCGACCGGCAACGCCGGGCACATCGGGCACATCAGCGTCGACCTCGACGGCGATCCCTGCCCGTGCGGCGCCCGCGGCTGCGTCGAGCGCATCGCCAGCGGCCCCAACATCGCCCGCCGGGCCCTGGAGCGGGGCTGGCGGCCCGGCCCCGACGGGGACACCTCCGCCGCCGCGGTGGCCGCCGCCGCCCGGGCCGGCGATCCGGTGGCGGTAGCCTCCTTCGAGCGGGCGGCGCAGGCCCTGGCCGCCGGCATCGCGGCCACCGCGACCCTGGTGGAGATCGACATCGCCGTGATCGGCGGCGGGGTCGGCAAGGCCGGCGACATCCTCCTCACGCCCCTGCGCAAGGCGCTGACCGACTACGCGACCCTCTCCTTCGTGCGGCGGCTGACGGTCGCCCCGGCCCGGATGGGCACGGACGCGGGTCTGGTCGGCGCCGCCGCGGCCGCGCTGTCCCGCCTTCCGGACCCCACGGCGGCGGCGGGGGTCTGAGACCGCCGGTGCCCGGGACAGGCGGTCGCGGGTCGTCGACCGGAGCGCGGGCACGACCCGGCCCTGCGGAGGATGCGCGCCTCGCACCCGCCGAGTCTCCGGCCGGGCTCCGCGGGGCGAGGACGGTCTCGTCGGCGGTCCGGGCGGAAGTCGCTGGTCCGGACGGAAGCCGCCGGTTCGGACTGGGGCTGGCGGTCCGGCCGGCAGCCGCTGGTTCGGACTGGGGCCGGCGGTCCGGGCGGCAGCCGCTGGTCTGGGCGGAAGTCGCCGGTTTGGGCGCCGGCCGGCGGTCCGGATGGAAGCCGCTGGTCTGGACGGAAGCCGCCGGTTAGGCCGGCGGCCCGCGACCCTGGCGGCGACGTCGAAGCGGATCTCTGATCCCGCCGTCGAGCGCGGCGTTCCGGCCTCGGCGATGCGGGTCGCGCGGTCCCCGGCGGGCGCCGGGCAGCGGATCGGCCGTCCGGGCACTTCTGTGTGACCCCCGGGCGGTTCCGCGTGACCCC
The DNA here is from genome assembly GCF_007176755.1 of Streptomyces sp. 1-11. Lineage (GTDB taxonomy): Bacteria > Actinomycetota > Actinomycetes > Streptomycetales > Streptomycetaceae > Streptomyces. The sequence continues at coordinate 280,128 of NZ_BJTV01000002.1, read as the reverse complement.
TGGGCCGTTCGGCAGTTGATCAGGCTATGAAGAAGCGCAGCATGCTCGCCATCGCCTCCCTCGCCACCGGATTCGTGGTGGCCGCCGTCACGCCGTCCCACGCCGCGGACCGGGAGCCCGCCCGTGGTTTCGAGCTCACGAACACGCTGGGCGACGTGGACCACCTCGTCAACCAGGCCACCCTGGCCGTGGCGGAGGACGCCCGGGGCAGGAAGTAGCCCCGGCCCCCGGTGGAAGTGCCGGTGTCACCCTCGCGGGAGGCACCGGCACTGGCGTGTGCGCGCCCTCAACTGGACGTGGTTTCCGTGGCAGGGTGGAGCGGGCAAGCCACAGGGGGCCAACAGAAGAGGGGGAGTCCGTGACCGTCGTCTGGATCAACGGCGCGTTCGGTGCGGGGAAGACCACGACCGCACGGGAACTGATCGAACTGATCCCGAACAGCACGCTCTTCGACCCCGAGGTCATCGGAGCGGCGCTCCCGCACCTGCTGCCGCCCAAGCGCCTCGCCGAGGTCGGTGACTTCCAGGACCTGCCGATCTGGCGCCGACTCGTGATCGACACGGCGGCCGCGATGCTCGCCGAGCTGGGCGGCACGCTCGTCGTTCCCATGACCCTGCTGCGCCAGGAGTACCGCGACGAGATCTTCGGCGGTCTCGCCGCACGCCGCATCCCCGTACGGCATCTGCTGCTCGCCCCGGCGGAAACGATCCTGCGGGAACGTGTGGCCGCTCGCGAGTTCCCGCCGGGCCTGCCCGGCGGGACGACACGGCAACGGCAGTGGGCGTACGGACACCTCGAGCCCTACCACGCGGCCCTCGCCTCCTGGCTCACCGCCGACGCCCACCTCGTGGACTCGAGCGACCTCACCCCGTACCAGACCGCCGTCCGCATCGCCGACGCCGTGGGCAGCGGCGCCGTGCCCCCTGTCGACATCGTGCAGACCCCCGAGCCCACGGGGGAGACCCTCGCCGCCGGTGTGCTGCTCTTCGACGAGCAGGACCGGGTGCTGCTCGTCGACCCCACCTACAAGCCGGGCTGGGAGTTCCCCGGCGGAGTCGTCGAGCGCGGGGAGGCCCCCGCCCGGGCCGGGATGCGCGAGGTGGCCGAGGAGACCGGCATAGAGCTGCGGGAGGTGCCCCGGCTGCTGGTGGTTGACTGGGAGCGGCCCGCCCCGCCCGGCTACGGGGGGCTGCGCCTGCTCTTCGACGGCGGCAGGCTGGACTCCGCCGAGGCGGCCCGGGTGCTGCTGCCGGGCCCGGAGCTGCGCGGCTGGCGGTTCGCGACCGAGCGGGAGGCCGCCGGCATGCTGCCGCCGGTGCGCTACGAGCGGCTGCGCTGGGCGCTGCGGGCCCGGGAGCGGGGGACCGCGCTGTATCTGGAGGCCGGCATACCGGTCGCGGGCCGGGCGGCCTGACGTCGCCGGCGTCCTCGCGGCCCTCGCCGTCAGCCGGCGGGGCGCTCGCCGTCGGCCGCTCTCCTCAGGGCGGCCGACGCCCCGCCCACCACCGGTTCGCCGTGGCCGAAGCAGGCCAGTTCCGCGTCGAGCGCGGCCAGCCGGCGCAGGGATGCCAGCAGTCGCGGCCGGTCCAGGTTGAACACGCCCGGCATGACCGAGCCGTCGACCGGCGAGGCGGCCACCGTGTCGCCGGTGAACAGCACGCCCTCGTCGGGGACGAACAGGGCGATGCTGCCGTCCGTGTGACCGGGGACGTGGAGCACCCGCGCGCCGCCGCCGAAGCCGAGCACCGCGCCGTCGGACAGCGCCGTGACCTGACGGGGCCGCAGCGGTTCGCCCTTCGGCAGGTGCCGTGACGCCTCCGCGTGGACCGGCACCTCCCAGTCCTCGAACCTCGGCGCCGGGCCCGGCCGTTCACCCCGCACGAACGGCGCGTCCAGTTCGTGCGCGAACACCTCGGCGCCGCTCAGCGCGGCGAACTCGCCCGCACCGCCGGCGTGGTCCTCGTGGAAGTGCGTCAGCACGATCCGCCGCACGTCCCCCGGGACGCGGCCCAGCGCCGTGACGGCCTCGGCGATCGCACGGCCCGCGCCGACCGCCCCGGCGTCGACCAGCGTCAGCTCGTCGCCGTCGCGCCAGAGGTAGGCCTGGCCGACCGGGAAGCGCAGCAGGTGCAGGCGGGGGAGCAGTTCGACGACGTCCATGCGCCGACCGTAGGCGGCGCCCCCGCCCGGCGGCGAGGGCGCTCTGCCACGGGCAGAAGCGTCAGCCCGCCGCGTAGTTGGTCAGGAACAGCGCCTCGGCGACCGACAGCCGCTCCAGCTCCTCGGGGGAGACGCTCTCGTTGACCGCGTGGATCTGCGCCTCGGGCTCGCTCAGGCCGATCAGCAGGATCTCCGCCTGCGGGTAGAGGCCGGCGAGGGTGTTGCACAGCGGGATGGAGCCGCCCTGGCCGGCGTAGCTCATCGTCTCGCCGGGGTAGGCGACCGCCATCGCGTCGGCCATCGCCTGGTAGGCCGGGCTGGAGGTGTCCGCGCGGAAGGCCTGGCCCTGACCGATCTGCTCGGTGGTGACCCGCGCGCCCCACGGGGTGTGCGCCTCGATGTGCGCCTGCAGCAGCTTGGTGGCCTCGGCGGCGTCCACGCCCGGCGGCACCCGCAGGCTGATCAGCGCCCGGGCGCCGGCCTGCACCGACGGGGTGGCGCCCACGACCGGCGGGCAGTCGATGCCGAGGACCGTGACCGCCGGGCGGGCCCAGATGCGGTCGGCGACCGAGCCGCCGCCGATCAGCTCCACGCCGTCCAGCACCTTGGCGTCCGTGCGGAACTGCTCCTCGGTGTACTCCAGGCCGTCCCACCGCGCGGTGGCGTCGAGCCCGTCGACCGTGGTCGAGCCGTCCTCGGCGCGCAGCGAGTCCAGGACCCGGACGAGCGCGCCGAGCGCGTCCGGGGCGGCGCCGCCGAACTGGCCCGAGTGCAGGTTGCCGGCGAGGGTGTCGACCTGGACCCGCAGCATGGTCATGCCGCGCAGCGTCGTGGTGACCGTGGGCAGGCCGACCCGGAAGTTGCCCGCGTCGCCGATCACGATCGTGTCCGCGCGCAGCAGTTCGGGGTGCTGCTCGGCGTAGCGCTCCAGGCCGCCCGTGCCCTGCTCCTCGGAGCCCTCGACGATCACCTTGACGTTCACCGGGACGCCGCCGTCCGCCTTGAGCGCGCGCAGCGCGAGCAGGTGCATGATCACACCGCCCTTGCAGTCGGCGCTGCCACGGCCGTACCAGCGGCCGTCCCGCTCGGTCAGCTCGAACGGCGGGGTGGCCCAGCCGGCCTCGTCCAGCGGGGGCTGGACGTCGTAGTGGGCGTACAGCAGAACCGTTTTTGCGCCCTCCGGGCCCGGCAGGAAGCCGTACACCGACTGCGTGCCGTCCGGGGTGTCCAGCAGGTCCACGTCCACGAATCCCTCGGCGCGCAGGGCCTCGGCGATCCAGTTCGCGGCGCCCTCGCTCTCGCTCCTCGGGAACTGCGCGAAGTCCGCCACCGACTTGAAGGCGACCAGCTCGGCCAGCTCCGTCCTCGCCCTGGGCAGCAGGGAGGCGACGGTCTCGGCGACCGGATTCGACGACATGGGCACGCTCCTCGTGGGTGCGACGTTGTACCGGGTGAGTACACCGATCCTCCCACAGTGGCCCGCCGTGATCGTCGCCGTAGGATGCGGGGGACAGTGCGGCAGCGGCTTGATCGGAGCAGACGACCATCGTGAGCGGCGAGAACTCTTCGGCGGACGACGTGCAGCGGGTGTGGGACGTCGTCGTGGTGGGCGCGGGACCCGCGGGGGCCTCGGCGGCCTACGCGGCAGCGGTCGCGGGACGGCGCGTGCTGTTGCTGGAGAAAGCGGAGCTGCCACGCTACAAAACGTGCGGCGGCGGAATCATCGGACCGTCCCGCGACTCGCTGCCGCCCGGCTTCGAGCTGCCCTTCCGGGACCGGGTGCACGCGGTGACCTTCTCCCACAACGGCCGTTTCACCCGCACCCGCCGCTCCCGGCAGATGCTGTTCGGGCTGATCAACCGGCCCGAGTTCGACCAGCAGCTCGTCGAGCACGCGCAGAAGGCGGGCGCCGAGCTGCGCACCGGCGTCGCCGTGCAGCGGGTCGAGCAGCACGGCTCGGCGGTGCCCGACCGGCGCACCGTCGCCGTGGTGCTGCAGGGCGGGGAGACGGTGCTGGCCCGCGCGGTCGTCGGCGCCGACGGCAGCGCCAGCCGCATAGGCGCCCACGTCGGCGTGAAGCTGGACCAGGTCGACCTCGGCCTTGAGGCGGAGATCCCGGTCCCCGAGACGGTCGCCGAGGACTGGAAGGGACGGGTGCTCATCGACTGGGGCCCCATGCCGGGCAGTTACGGCTGGGTCTTCCCCAAGGGCGACACCCTGACGGTCGGCGTGATCTCGGCGCGCGGCGAGGGCGCCGCCACCAAGCGGTACCTGGAGGACTTCATCGCCCGGCTGGGGCTGGCCGGCTTCGAGCCGAGCATCTCCTCCGGGCACCTCACCCGCTGCCGGGCCGACGACTCGCCGCTCTCCCGCGGCCGGGTGCTGGTCTGCGGCGACGCGGCGGGGATGCTGGAGCCGTGGACCCGGGAGGGCATCTCCTTCGCGCTGCGCTCGGGCCGGCTGGCCGGGGAGTGGGCGGTCCGGATCGCCGAGGCGCACGACGCGGTGGACGCCCGTCGCCAGGCGCTGAACTACGCGTTCGCGATCAAGGCGGGGCTCGGCGTCGAGATGAGCGTCGGCAAGCGGATGCTGGCCGCGTTCGAGCGCCGTCCCGGAGTGTTCCACGCGGTGCTCACCGGTTTCCGTCCCGCGTGGAAGGCGTTCAAGGACATCACCCAGGGCTCGACGTCCCTGGGCGAGCTGGTCCGCTCGCACCCGCTGGCGCAGCGTGCCCTGACCGCGTTCGACCGGGGCCGGGCCCCGGCCGAGGCCGAGCCGGCGCAGGACACCGTCACTCCGTGACGGTGATCCGGAAGACGGGGTGGTCGCCGGCCGCCGCGAGGATCTCCTCGTCGGAGGACTTGGCGGTCACGCCCTGGAAGTACTGGTTGACCTCCCAGCCCCACTTCTCCAGGTAGGTCCGCAGGATCGGGAGCTTCTCGGCGTCCGGGAGCTCCACCGCGGTGAACGGGCGCACCCGGCGGCCCACCCGCAGCTCACCGCCGCCGGCGACCCGCATGTTGCGCACCCACTGGGAGTGGCCGCGCGCCGAGACGAGGTACTGCGCGCCCTCGTAGGCGTGCGGGTTGACCGGGACGCGCTGCATCTGGCCGCTCTTGCGGCCGCGCACGGACATCTCGGCGCTTCCCGCCAGGCTGATCCCGTGCCGTGCCAGCCAGCCGATGACCCCGTTGAGCCGGACGTTCAGCGGGCTGCCCTTGAGGTAGTACGGCGAAGAAGACGACGACATGGTGACCCTCACGATTCGGGAGAGCAGTGCTCTCGGTTGACTCCAGTGTGGGGCAGGCGGGCGCTCCATAGCAAGAGCGGTGCTCTCTTTTTTGTTCGGCGCTCTCGTTTGTGTGCGGTGCTCCGCCTGCGTGGCACACTGCTGCCATGAGCACCGCACAGGGCGCCCGCGCGCGAGCCAGGACCGAAGTGACCGCGGCCATCAAGGACGCCGCGCGCAGACAGCTCGCGGAGGAGGGCGCGGCCAAGCTCTCGCTGCGGGCCGTCGCCCGCGAACTCGGCATGGTCTCCTCCGCGCTCTACCGGTACTTCCCCAGCCGGGACGACCTGCTGACCGCGCTGATCATCGACGCGTACGACTCCCTGGGCGAGGCGGCCGAGGCCGCCCACGCGACGGTGCCCGGCACCGACCCGGTACGGCGGTGGACGGCGGTGTGCGAGGCGGTGCGCCGCTGGGCCCTGGCCCGTCCGCACGAGTACGCGCTGATCTACGGCTCGCCGGTGCCCGGCTACTCCGCCCCGCAGACCACCGTGCCGGCCGCCGCGCGCGTCGGCCTGCTCCTCATCGGCATCGTCCGCGACGCGCACGGCGCCGGCGGCCTCACCGAACTGCCCCTGCCTGCCGGACTGCGCCCCGAGGCCGAGCGGCTGGCGGCCGACCTCGCGCCCGACCTGCCCGCGGAGACGGCGCCGGCCCTGGTGGCGGCCTGGGCCCAGCTGTTCGGACTGGTCGGCTTCGAGGTGTTCGGCCAGTTCAACCGGATGGTCGAGGACCGGGAAGCCTTCTTCCGGCACGCGGCGACGCGACTCGCCGCGAGCGTGGGCCTGACGGCAAGTTCCTGAGACTCGGCCAGGCCCGACGAAGTATCCGGCCGGTCGGCGCCCGACGTCCGGCGCGAGCCCGGCCGCCCGTTCGTCGGGCTCCGGGCCGTACGGCTCAAGGCCCCGGGTGCTGCTGCGCGCCGAAGCCCGAGTCCCGCGGATGGCGGCCGGACCGGCCCAGCCTCAGGCCCCGGGGCGGTGGTCGTGCGTACTCCCCGGGAAGTACGCACGACCACCACGTCCGGCTGACGGCCCGGGGCATGGTGGGCGTCTAGCGTGGCGGGCATGGAAGAGCAGCGCGGACACGGCCCCTCGCACCGGTGGCGGTACGGGCCCGCCCGGTGGAGCGGCGCCGGCGACGCCGAGCCGCGCGACACCCGTCTGCCGTGGCGTTCGACGGCCCTGATCACCGTCTTCGTGCTGGTCGGCACGGCCTTCGGCGCGCACGGGCAGCCGCAGCGCGTCCCGCTGGACGGGTACGCGCGCGTGCTGCTGCTCGTCGCCTCGGTCCTGCTGCTGTGGCGGCGGCGCCGGCCGGTGGCCGTCGTCTTCGGCACGGCGGCGGCGGTCCTGCTCTACACCGGCGCCGGCTACCCCTACGGCCCGGTCCTCCTGACCGTGGTGGTCGGCTGTTTCAGCGCCGTCGTGGCCGGGCGCCGGCGGGCCGCCTGGACGGCCCTCGGCCTGCTGTGCGCCGGGCACGCGCTGATCACGCTCTGGCTCTACCGGTGGCTGCCGCCGGCGGGCGACACTTCGGCGGGTCCGGGCCAGGAGACCGTGGTGATCACCTGGGTGCTGGCCGTCGCCGCGGTGTGCGAGCTGGCGCGGGTGCGGCGCGAACAGTGGGCACGGGAGCGCGCGGACCGCGCCCAGGCCGCCCAGCGGCGCGCGGACGCCGAACGGCTGCGGATCGCCCGTGAACTGCACGACGTGCTCGCGCACAGCATCTCCGTGATCAACGTCCAGGCCGGCGCGGGCCTCGCGCTGCTGGACAGCGATCCCGAGCAGGCCCGCGCGGCGCTCACCACGATCAAGGCGGCCAGCAAGGAGGCGCTCGGCGAGGTGCGCCAGGTCCTCGACACCCTGCGGGCCCCCGGCGCCGCGCCGCGCGCCCCCGCCCCCGGCCTGGACCGGCTTCCCGAACTGGCCGAACAGGCGGCGGCCGCCGGGCTGGCCGTCGAGATCGAGGGCGAGCCGCCGCGGCTGCCGCCCGGCGCCGATCTCGCGGCCTTCCGCATCGTGCAGGAGGCCCTGACCAACGTCGTACGGCACTCCGGCTCCCGGCGGGCCCGGGTTCGGTTCGAGCACGGCGGCGGCGGACTACGGCTGCGGATCGACGACGACGGGCCGCCGGCCGGGGCCGACGCCGGCGGCAGCGGCAACGGGCTGGCCGGCATGAGGGAGAGGGCGGCGGCGCTCGGTGGCACCATCGAGGCGGGCCCGCGACCCGACGGCGGTTTCCGGGTGCTCGCCGTACTGCCCTCGCGCGCCGGGGAGGACCGGTGATCCGGGTACTGCTCGCCGACGACCAGGCGCTCGTGCGGGCCGGTTTCAGGGCGCTGCTCGACGCGCAGCCGGACATCGGGGTCGCCGGTGAGGCGGCGGACGGCGCGGAGGCCCTGCGCCGGGTGCGCGAACTGCGGCCCGACGTCGTGCTGATGGACATCCGCATGCCCCTGCTGGACGGGCTCGCCGCGACCCGGCGCATCACCGGGGACCCGGAGCTGTCCGAGGTGAAGGTGGTCATGCTCACCACCTTCGAACTGGACGAGTACGTCTTCGAGGCCATCCGCTCCGGCGCATCCGGGTTCCTGGTGAAGGACACCGAGCCCGACGAACTGCTGCGCGCGGTGCGGGCGGTGGTCGAGGGCGACGCCCTGCTCTCCCCGGGCGTCACCCGGCGTCTCATCGCCGAGTTCGCGGCCCGTTCCAAGGAGCCCGCGGCCGCCGGCGGCCTGGCCCGGCTCACCGAACGGGAACGGGAGGTGATGGCGCTCGTCGGCATCGGTCTGTCCAACGACGAGATCGCCCGCAGGCTGGTGGTCAGCCCGCTCACGGCCAAGACGCACGTGAGCCGCACCATGGTGAAACTGGGCGCCCGCGACCGCGCCCAACTCGTCGTGCTCGCCTACGAGTCGGGGCTGGTCCGGCCGGGCTGGCTGGGCTGAGCGCATCGGATGCAAGCGCATTTGATTACGGCGCAACAAACGCGTCCCTCTGCTACGGTGCGCCCATGACGGCGAGGAAGGCCGAGCACGCGCTCGTGGAGCAGTGGCGGGACATCCTGTCCCTGCACGCCCGCACCCAGTGCGAGCTGGACCGCGCCCTGCACGGACACGGCCTGTGCGCCAGCGACTTCGAGGTGCTCGACGTGCTCGCCGAGGGCGCGGCGGCGGACGGCGGCTGCGCCTACCGTGTGCAGGAGGTCTCCGAGCGGGTGCATCTCAGTCAGAGCGCGCTGTCCCGCCTGATAGGGCGTCTGGAGAAGGACGGCCTGGTGCGCCGGGCCATGTGCGAGGAGGACCGGCGCGGGGTCCGGGTGGCGCTCACCGCGAAGGGGCGCGCGCTGCACGGCGAGGTGCGGCCGGTGCAGCGCGCGGTGCTCGGCCGGATGCTCGCCGCCGAGCCGGACTGACGGCGGTCAGATCCCGGACGTCTCCCGCCACAGCGCGGCGAGCGCGCGGTCACCCGTCGCGTCGGGCAACGGCACCCGGTTCCACAGTCCCAGGTACAGCCGCTCGGCCGTCCCGGTCAGTTCGGCGTCCGCCTGACCGTCCGCGTCCCTGGACGTGACCGGCGGCTCGTCGGACAGGCGTACCGTCCACACGGCGTCCGCGCCCGCGTCCGTCGCGCGTACCCGCAGCACGCGCGGCCGCTCCGTGCGGACCCGGCTCCTGGCCCGGGCGTGGAAGCCGCGCAGCAGCTCGTCGACGCCGTCCGCGGCGAACCCCGCGGCCACCGGGGACGCCGGCCCGCCTCGGGCCGCCTCCGCGTCGTACCGGTGGACGGTCGTCTCATGGGCCTGCCGCCGGGCCCAGAAGGCCAGCGGGGACGGGTTGGGCGCGGGATGGAAGGTCCAGCACTCCAGGCCGGCCGGGGCGCCGGCCAGCGTCTCCACCAGCCGGCGGTGGCTGTCCCGGTACCAGGCGACCAGCTCGGCCCCGTCCAGCTCCGGGCCGTCGCCGAGGGGGAGCGGAGCGGTGCGCGCGTCGGCGACCGTCGCGGCCGCCCAGCGGTGCACGGCGCCCGTGTGCCGCAGCAGGTCCCGCACCTGCCACTGCGGGCACGCCGGCACCTTGGCGTCCGTACCCGCCAGTTCGGCGGCGGCGGCCAGCAGCCGGCCTTCCCGGTCCAGTGCGCGAAGGAACTCGGCAGTCTCCATGGCGGTGAGTCTGCCGGACGGAGCGTGTTCGCGAGGACAGGTTTCGCGCAGTCGTGTGGGGTGGGGGAGCGCGGCGGACAGACGGGTAAGGGCAGGGGAAGGCGGGACGGCGAACAGTTGAGGGCGGGGGAGAGCGGGACGGCGAACGGGCGAGGGCGGGTGGACGCCGGTGTCCGCCGTCCGCCCGCCGTCGTGCTCGGCCGGTCAGCGCTCGCCGTCCGCCCGCCGCCGTGCTCAGCCGCTCAGCGCCCGCCGTGTGGTCGCCCCGATGACCGCGGCCACGGCGGCCAGGACGGCCACGCTGGTGAGCGCGGCGGGCAGGGAGAGCCAGTCGGCCATGAAGCCGATCGTGGGCGGTCCGAGGAGCATGCCGCCGTAGCCCAGGGTGGAGGCGACGGCCACTCCGGACGGGCCGGTCAGCGCGCCGGCCCGTTCGACCGCCACCGGGAAGAGGTTGGCGAGGCCGAGCCCGGTGACGGCGAAGCCGAGCAGCGCCGCCCACACCGAGGGCGCGAGCGAGCCGAGCAGCATCCCGGCGGCCGCGGTGGCGCCGCCGGCGACCACGGTCCTGGCCCGCCCGAGGCGCAGCAGCAGGGCCGTCCCGGTCAGCCGCCCGATCGTCATGGACAGCGCGAAGAGCGAGTAGCCGGCGGCCGCCGTGCCCGCGGAGGCCGCGAGGTCCTCCTGGAGGTGCAGGGCGCCCCAGTCGGCCATGGCGCCCTCGCCGTAGGCGGTGCACAGGGCGATGAGGCCGAAGACGACGACCAGCGCGCGTTTCCCGCCCTCCGGGCGCCGCGCGGCACCGCCGGACTCCGACGTAGGGCGCTCGGGCGGCGCCGGTGCCTCGTGCCGCAGCAGGGTGGGCCCGGCGGCGGCCGTGACCAGCAGCCCGAGCAGGGTGATGCCCAGCAGGTGCCGGGTGGGGGAGAGCGAGCCGGCCACCAGTCCGCCGAGTCCGGCGCCGATCATGCCGCCCAGGCTGAAGGCCGCGTGGAAGGTGGGCATGATCGGCCGGCGCAGGGCCGCCACCAGATCGACGGCGGCGCTGTTGAACGCGACGTTGACTCCGCCGTAGGCCGCCCCGAAGAGCAGCAGCACGGCGCCCAGCGCCGGTGCCGAGTGGGTGAGCGGCGGCAGAGCGACGCTCAGCGCCAGGACGGTCATGCAGACGACGGTCACCGGGTGGCTGCCGTAGCGCCGGCACAGCCGGCCGGTCATGGTCATGGTGAGAACGGCCCCCGCGGAGACGCCGAGGAGTGCGAGCCCGAGGGTGGCGGCGGAGGCGTGCGTCTGTTCCTTGATGTCGGGGATGCGGACGACCCAGCCGGCGAAGATGAATCCGTCCAGGGCGAAGAAGGCCGTGATCGCGGCGCGAAGACGCGTGAGCCCGTGACCCGGCACGACGCTGTGCGTTCGGGTTTTGTTTATTTGCGGCACAAACTGAGGCTACGGGCGTCCGCCGAATTGATGCAAGAGCCATCGGTCGCCCCGGGACGCGTCGGGCCGCGACGGCGGCGGCTCCGCTTCCCGGCCCGTCCCGGCGCCGCCTCGCGCGCACCGTCGATGTGTCCTCACCCGCCGGACGTCACGGTCAAGTCGGCGACTCCCGATGCCGCATGTGCCCGTGTCGTCACGCGAAGCGGGCGTGCGGGGCTTTGGTTGAGCGTCAACTGTCGATCCAGCCAGCCGAGTTAGTCCACTCCGTCCACTGTCGGGTCCCTTCCCGGCCGTGCCGCGGCCCGTTCGCCGGGAGCGGCGCCGGAGGGCCGGCCGCGATCGCTCCAACCGCACATCGTCATATGTCCGTTCGTTGCGGCTATGCGGGGAAAGGAGGGAAATCCAAGCGGATACAGGTCGGTTAATGCTTGCGCACCGGCTGGTTGCCGACGGGTGAGCAAGTCATGATGGCCCCATGACGTTGGCCTCGCGCGCACTCGCGCAATTGGCGACCTGGCCGGACCTGAGACGAGCCGTCCCGAGCTGTGGCACGGGAGAGGCGGTCGACTCGGCCGGGGGTGAGATCGTTCACTTCCACTCGGACCGGGACGTCGACCTACGGCTGACCGACCGGGCCGTCCGGCGGTTCGCCAAGGACCTGAAGGCCGCGGGCGCTGTCCGGATCGTGCCGGGCTCGCCGTGGGTCACCCTCCGGCTCGACGCGGCCAGCGACGTCGACCTGCTGCTGACCCTGGTGAGCGTGGCCCTGCAGGCCCAGCAGTCCTGGCCGGACCCGGAGGGACGGGCGGTGTCCGGCTGCAACGACCAGCGCGGCGCCGGATTCGTGAAGGCGGACCGCAGCGGCTACTGAGTCCGTGACGGCGCGCGGCACGCCACGGGCGGGCCTTCGCCCGGTGCCTCACACCGCCAGGACCCGGATCCCCGCCTCCTCGAAGCGGTGCACGGTGTCCTGGGCCACCGCCGTGTCCGTGACCAGCGTGTCCACCAGCTCCGCCGCGCAGATCCGGGCGAAGGCCCGCCGGCCCAGCTTGCTGGAGTCGGCGGCCACGACCACCCGCTCGGCGCGTTCGCACAGCAGCCGGTTGATCGCGGCCTCCGCCTCGTCGTGCGCGGCCGCGCCGTGCGTGAGGTCGAACGCGACCACCCCGAGCACCGCCACGTCCAGCGTGACCTGGCTCAGCACCCCGTCCGCGAGCGGGCCGATGAGCTCGTAGGACTGCGGACGCGCGACCCCGCCGGTCACCACGATCTTGAACTGGGGCCGAACCGCCAGCTCGTTGGCGATGTTCAGCGCGTTGGTCACGACGGTCAGGGCGGGTGAGCCGGCGCCCAGATCGCCGCGTACGGCGAGCGCGCGGGCCACCTCGGTGGTGGTCGTGCCCCCGGTCAGCCCCACCGCCTCGCCCGGTGCCACGAGATCCGCCACCGCCTTGGCGATCCGCTGCTTCTCGGAGGCGTGGCGGGCCGTCTTGTAGCGCAACGGCAGCTCGTAAGACACCCCGTGCACCACCGCACCGCCCCGGGTGCGCACCAGCATCTGCTGTTCGGCGAGCCCGTCGAGGTCCCGGCGGATCGTGGCCGCCGACACCCCGAGCTCGGCCGCCGCCTCCTCGACCTCCAGCCGGCCGCGCTCGACGAGCAGTTCCAGCAGCACCTTCCAGCGGGCGTCCCGGGACATCCGCGGCCTCCGTTCTCCCTGTTCCCGGCGACCCTAGTCCACGGGCCACGACGCGACGGCCCGGGAAGCGGCCACGAGCACCGGGGTCCCGGCCGGCGGCCGGACCGCGCTTCCCACCCCCGCGCACCGGGAGGTCAGCCCCGCTTGACCGCCTTCAGCACCACGAACTTCGGGTCGCTCGCCACCAGCCTGCTGTTGCCGAACAGCCGCTTCAGCGTCACGTGGTAGCCCAGGTGGCGGTTGCCGACCACCCACAGCTCGCCGCCGGGGCGCAGCGCACGCTTCGCCCCGGTGAACATCCGCCAGGCCGTGGCGTCGGTGGTCGCCTGGTGGGAGTGGAACGGCGGGTTGTTCAGCACCAGGTCCACACTGCCGGGCGCCACCCCGGCCAGCCCGTCCCCGACCCGGAACTCCGCGTGACCGGGCACCCCGTTGGCCTTGTACGTCGCCTCGGCGGAGGCCACGGCCTGGAACGACTCGTCCACGAACAGCACTTCGGCCGCCGGATCGGCCAGCGCCATCGCCGTGCCGACCACACCGTTTCCGCAGCCGAGGTCGGCCACCCGCCCGGCGCCCGGCCCGGCCGGCAGGTGCCGCAGGAAGAAGCGGGTGCCGATGTCGAGCCGGTCGGCGCAGAAGACCCCCGCGTGGTTCACGACCGGGCGCCCGGAGAGCGGGCCGACGTCGTCGGGGAGGTCGTAGCCGTACGGCCACGGGTTGGCGGGCCGCTCCAGGGCCGGGTCCGGTGAGCAGAAGATCAGCCGGGCCTTCTGCCGGGCCAGCGAGGTACGGGTCGGCCCGAGGATCCGCTCGAACAGGCTCAGCGTGGAGGTGTGGATCTCCTTCACCATGCCGGTGCCGACCACGACCGTGTCCGCGTGCACGGCGGGCGCGAGCCGCAGCAACTGGTCCTCCAGCAGGGCCAGGCTCTTCGGCACCCGGACCAGCAGTACGTCCACCCGCTCCGGCGGCGGGTCCTGCGTGGTCAGCAGGCGCACGGCACCGGGTTCGACGCCCGCCCGGGCCAGGTTCGCCCGGGTCGCCTCCTGAGTCAGGAAGGAGTCGGTGATCTGCGTCGGCCGGTAGCGGGCGAGCGCCGTGACCAGCGCGCCCCAGCGGTCGCCGGCCACCACGACCGTGCCCGTCAGCGGCACCCCCTCCTCGGCCAGGTGCCGCAGCAGGTAGGCGTCGGAGGCGTCCCAGGCGCGCAGCCGGTCGCGGGGATCCTCGGGGAAGCGGGACAGCTCGAACCCGCCCCATGGCGTCGTCATACGGTCGTTCATCGCGCTCCAGGCTAGCCGAGCCGCAGCTCACGACCGTTCGGTCAGGATGGAGGGCATGGAAGGCAACGATGGCATGGACGGCGGGGACGGCATGGATGCCGGGCTGTTCGCCAGGGAGCCGGCCCGCGTCGCGCCGGGCGCCGTGCACGTCCCCGCCTGGCTGCCCGCCGGACGCGGGCGCGCGCTGCTCGCCGCCTGCCGCGAGTGGGCGAGGCCTCCGGCCGGCCTGCGCACCGTCCGCACACCCGGCGGCGGCACGATGAGCGCCCGGCAGGTGTGCCTCGGCCGGCACTGGTACCCGTACGGCTACGCGCCCACCGCCGTCGACGGCGACGGCGCGCCCGTGAAACCGTTCCCGGCCTGGCTGGACGAACTGGCCCGCAGCGCCGTGGCCGACGCGCTCGGCCCGCGGGCGCTCCCGGCGGAGCCGTACGACATCGCGCTGGTCAACTTCTACGACGGCGACGCCCGCATGGGCATGCACCGCGACAGCGACGAGCGGTCGGACGCGCCGGTGGTGTCGCTGAGCCTCGGCGACACCTGCGTCTTCCGGTTCGGCAACACCGAGACCCGCACCAGGCCGTACACGGACGTCGAGTTGCGCAGCGGCGACCTGTTCGTGTTCGGCGGGCCGTCCCGCCTCGCCTTCCACGGGGTGCCGCGGGTGCACCCGGGCACGGCCCCGCCGGAACTCGGGCTGACCGGGCGGCTGAACATCACCCTGCGGGTCAGCGGGCTGTAGACCGCGGCCCGGGCCACGAGGACCGCGGATCATGGGAGACTCGCCCTCATGAGCGGCAAGGCGGACCCCCGCGGAACGGGGGATGGGACCACCTCGAGAGCGCGGCTGGACCGGGGGCGCGGCGCGCTCGGCCCCGCGCTGGAGCTCGTGCACACCGGGCGCGCGCCGACCCGGGCCGTGCTCACCGCCGAACTCGGGGTCACCCGGGCGACCGCCGGTGCGGTGGCGGCCGAGCTGGAGGCGCTCGGGCTGATCCGGGTGAACGCCCGCCCGGGTGCGGCGGCCGGCTCCCAGGGGCGCCCCTCGCATCGTCTCGAGGTCGCCGAGGACGGTCCGGTGGTGCTCGCCGCCCAGGTGCACGCCGACGGCTTCCGGGCCGCGCTGGTGGGTCTCGGCGGGCGGATCGTGGCGACGGCGCCCGGCTGCGAGACCGTCGACGCCGACCCGGCGAAGGTGCTCGGCTCCGTGGTCGACGCGGGCGCCGAACTCCTGCGCACCACCGGCCGCCGCTGTGTGGGCGCCGGACTCGCCGTGCCCTCCGCCGTCGCCGAGCCCGACGGCCTGGCCCTCAACCCCCTCCACCTGGCCTGGCCGGTGGGCGCACCGGTCCGCCGGATCTTCGCCGAACGCGTGCGCGCCGCCGGCATCACCGGCCCCGCCTTCGCCGCCAACGACGTCAACCTCGCCGCGCTCGCCGAGCACCGGCACGGGGCCGGCCGGGGCGCCCGGGACCTGCTGTGCGTGGCCACCGGACACCGGGGCGTGGGCGGCGCCCTGGTCCTCGACGGCCGCCTGCACACCGGGAGTTCCGGGCTCGCCCTGGAGGTCGGGCACCTCACCGTCAACCCGGAGGGCCGGCCCTGCCACTGCGGCAGCCGCGGCTGCCTGGACGTCGAGACGGACCCGCTGGCCCTGCTCGTCGAGGCGGGCCGCGACCCGGGCCCCGAGGTCTCCCTGCTGCAGCAGGCCAACGACATGCTGCGCGACCAGTACACCGACCCGGCCGTGCGCACCGCGGCCGAGGCCCTGATCGACCGCCTCGGGCTGGGCCTGGCCGGCCTGGTCAACATCCTCAACCCCGACCGCATCATCCTCGGCGGCCTGCACCGCACCCTGCTCGACGCCGACCCCGGACGGCTGCGCGCGGTCGTCGCCGACCGCAGCCTGTGGGGGCAGAGCGGCGGCGTGCCCGTCCTGGCCTGCACCCTGGACCACAACAGCCTGGTGGGCGCGGCGGAACTGGCCTGGCAGCCGGTGCTGGACGATCCGCTGGCGGTGCTGTGACGGGGACCGGCCGGGTGGAACTGCTGGACGCCCCGCGCATCCGGCTCGTCGAGACCGCGGCGCCCGGGCTGTCCCCGGCGCACAGGTCGGCCATGGACCGCCGGTGGGAGGAGGCGGTACGGGCGAACCCCGCGCTCTTCGACGGTCCGGTGGCCGCGCTGACGGGGCTGGAACGGGACGGGCGGGACGGTCTGGTGCTGTCGTGGGCCCGGGCCACCTACCGTTACCGCGCGCTGCGCGAGGTGCCGGACGCGCCGGCGGTCGCCTCCCTGTTCGTCTCCGTGCTGCAGCCGTCCGAGGACGGGCGCCTGCTGGTGGGGCGGATGGCCTCCTCGACCGTGGCACCGGGGCGCTGGCAGCTTCCCGGCGGCACCGTCGAACCACCGGAGGGGGATGCCGGGCTGGACCTCGACGGCCTGCGTCGGCACGCGGCGCGCGAGCTGGCCGAGGAGACCGGCTCCACCGCCGCCGCCGGGTCCCTGACCCGGTGGCTGACCACCCGGGGGGCGAGAGGCAGCGTCGGCGTCATGTTCCTGGCCCCGGCGTGTCCCGCCGGGGAACTGCTGGACCGGTACGCGCGTCTGGTGAGCACGGAGACCGGCCAGGGCCGCGAGCCCGAGTTCGACCGGATCGCACTGATCCGGCCGACGGCCGGTCCGGCGGAACTGGACGGGCCGCACGTCGACTACCTGGCGCCGGTCGTCCGCCGCTACGCGGACACGGCCGCCCGAGCCTGAGCCTGAGCCTGAGGCACGAGCCTGAGCCGCCTGAGCGGCCTGCGGGGTTCTGCCTCCGCCCTCAGCGCAGCGGTTGCGCCGCAGCCCCTTTCGGGGGCCAGGCGTCCGCATGGTCCGGGCCACGGCGACCGAGGTCCGCCGGTCCGCGGAGAGCAGCCGGGCTCCTCTCGCGTACTCCCGGGGAGGTACGCGCACTGCCGCCGGCCGCACGACGACCCGGGCCCCTGTCCCGGGGGAGTCTCGTGGCGTACCCGAGGACCCGAGACGACGGAGATGAACGATATGCAGACCCTGGCGAACTGGGACGGCGGGCCCGGCCCGTGGATCCTCTTCTTCCCGCTGATCTGGGCGGCCGTCGTGATCGGCGCCGTCACCGTGCTGCGCCGCACCGCCTGGCGGGCGAGGGGGCCCTGGCGGCCGGTCGCCGGCGGTCGCCCGGCGGGCGACGCGCCGCTCGCGGTACTGGGCCGTCGCTTCGCCTCGGGCGAGATCGACGAGGAGGAGTACTGGCGCCGGATGTCCGTCCTCGAGGAGCACTTCGGCCGCAAGGACGGCGCCGCCTGACACGCGGGCGCGCGGGCGGCCTCTGCGGTACCAGCGACGTCGCCCGTGCGCCCGCGCGGTGAAGGGCGCGCGACGGCGTTCCCGCCCGCGCCCCGCCGGCCGCGACAGCCGCGACGCCGGGGTGGTGTCACCGCCCGGTCAGCCGGGAACGGCCGACCGGGCGGGAGCGGTTGCCGCGGCCGAGGCACGGGCCACGGCGGGGGCGGGCGTCGCGGCGACCGGCGTGGGCGCGACCGGCGTGGGCGTGACCGGCGCGGGGGAGGCCGTGACCGGCCTGGGTGCGGTGGTGACCGGCGTGGCCGGCCTGGGCGAGGTGGTGACCGGCGTGGCCGGGGCGCTCGCCACCGGGACCGGCCGTGCCTCGGCGAGCCGGGGTACGGGCTGCCGCTCGGCCGCGGGGCGCGGCGAGCGGGCCGGCTGCCGGACCGCCGCGGACGGCGCCGGCAGGGTGAACCACACGACCTTGCCGTCGTCGCCTGCGGGGCGCGCGCCCCAGCTCTCGCTCATCGCGGCCACCATCGCCAGGCCCCGCCCGCAGGTGGCCAGCGGGACCAGCGCCGGCGCGGACGCGTCCTCGGGGACCACGGGCAGGCGCGGATCGTGGTCGCGCACCGACACGGTGAGCCGGCCGGCCAGCAGTTCCAGCTCGACCGTGCACGACTTGTCGGGCCGGGCGTGCCGGTGGACGTTGCTGAGCAGCTCGGTCACGCCGAGCGCGGCCCGGTCGATCAACGGGTCCATATGCCAGTAGCGCAACTGCGCAGATACGATTCTGCGGACCTGGCCGATCCGCGACGGCAGGGCTTGGAGCTCCACCGTGCAGTGCCTGCTTGAGTGACTGATCACGGCTGCGACTCCCCGATGTGAGGTCCGGAGGAACCGGAGGAACACGGAGAACAACGGATCCAGCAGGGTGCTTGCGTCCAAACGTCCGCCTGCTGTCCTGGCCGGCGGGCTGGTTCGCAGCGTTATCGCCGGTAAACCCAGAGTGACGTGAGACCAGCGTGGCGCAGCGGCCGCGTCCCCGCAACTCGCCGCCGTCCGCTGCCGGTCAGCCGCCGCGCCCGGCCGCGCGGCGCACCGCCTCGATGAACCGCCGCGCCGCGGGCGGCCCCGGCTCCCCCGGAGCCGGGTCGTGCTCGCCCAGCGTCAGCGAGTACCGCTTGCCGTTGAGGTCCGCGTGCGCCCGGTCGTCCGGCGCGAACCACGGCTTGGAGGCCCGTACCGCCTGCACCGGCGCGCTGTCGATCTCGCTGCCGTAACTGGTCAGCAGCTCCACCCTGCCGTCACTGATCCGGACCTGCCCGGCCCGGGTGAGCGAACGCAGCCTCTTGCCGATCCGCACGCCCTTGGCCGTGAACTCCGGCTCCGCCATCTCCCGCCGCCCCCTCGTGCGCGTCCTCCGCCGCGATGCCGGACCCCGCGGGGTCCGGATCCGGTCCGTGCCCGGCCGTACCGGCCCGGCGCGGTGCTGTGATCCAGTGTGCGCCGTCGCCCGGGTCGGTCGTCCCGTCCGCTGCAGTCTGCCCCGGCGAGGTCGGCGGCACCAGTGCGCAGGGGGCGCGCGCGAAGGGCGCCCGGAGCACTCGCGCCAATGCGCCCCGAGGTGCCCGGCGCGGCTGTGTCCCAGCGTCCCTTTGAGGGGCCCAAAGATGCGTTTATGCAGGTGGGAAGAGGTGTGGAAGGTGCCTATGATGCGAGATGCCGGCCGCCGGAGGCGCCGTCGGCGCTCAGCGTAAGGAGCCCCGCCGTGAGCACCACCCCACAGACCCGGACCGGCGCCACCCTGGACGTCGACCGCAGTGACGCCGCCTACCGCGGCTGGCTGAAAGACGCCGTCCGCAAGGTGCAGGCCGACGCCAACCGCTCGGCGGACACGCACCTGCTGCGCTTCCCGCTGCCCGAGCGGTGGGGCATCGACCTCTACCTGAAGGACGAGTCGACGCACCCCACCGGCAGCCTCAAGCACCGGCTCGCCCGCTCCCTGTTCCTGTACGGCCTGTGCAATGGCTGGATCCGGCCGGACCGCCCGGTGATCGAGGCCTCCAGCGGATCGACGGCCGTCTCCGAGGCCTACTTCGCCAAGCTGATCGGCGTGCCCTTCATCGCGGTCATGCCGCGCACCACGAGCGCCGAGAAGTGCCGTCTGATCGAGTTCCACGGCGGGCAGTGCCACTTCGTGGACGACTCCCGGAAGATGTACGAGGAGTCCGCCCGCCTCGCGGCGGAGACCGGCGGCCACTACATGGACCAGTTCACCTACGCCGAGCGGGCCACCGACTGGCGCGGCAACAACAACATCGCCGAATCCATCTTCCGCCAGCTCGAGTTGGAGCGGTTCCCGGAACCCGCCTGGATCGTCGCCACGGCCGGAACCGGCGGCACCTCGGCCACCCTCGCGCGCTACGTCCACTACATGCAGTACGACACCCGCGTCTGTGTCGCCGACCCCGACAACTCCTGTTTCTTCGAGGGCTGGACCACCGGCGATCCGGACGTCACCTGCGACTGCGGCTCCCGGATCGAGGGCATCGGCCGGCCGCGCATGGAGCCGAGCTTCGTGCCCGGCGCGATCGACCGGATGATGAAGGTCCCGGACGCGGCCAGCGTGGCCGCCGTGCGCGCGCTGGAGCGGGCCATAGGCCGCAAGGCGGGCGGCTCGACCGGCACCGGCCTGTGGAGCGCACTGAAGATCGTCTCCGAGATGGTGGCCGAGGGCCGCACCGGCAGCGTCGTCACCCTGCTGTGCGACCCGGGGGACCGCTACCTGGACAAGTACTACTCCGACTCCTGGCTCGAGGAACAGGGCCTGGACATCGCCCCCTACACCTCGGCGATCGAGTCGCTGCTGGCCACGGGCATCTGGCCGGACTGAGGGACCGGCCCGCGCCGTCAGACCTCCTCGTCGTCCTCCGTCTCGCCCGCCACCACCAGCCGGTGCAGATGCTCGGCGATCTCCGCGCGCGCCTCCGCGGGCAGACCCGCGTCGGTGACCAGCGTGTCCACCTGCGCCAGCCCGGCGAACGAACTCAGGCCCACCGTCCCCCACTTGGTGTGGTCGGCCACCACCACGACACGGCGCGCCGACTGCACCAGCCGGCGGTTCGTCTCCGCCTCCGCGAGGTTCGGCGTGGACAGACCGGCCTCCACCGATATCCCGTGCACCCCGAGGAAGAGCAGATCGAAGTGGAGGGCCGCGATCGCCTGGTCGGCCACCGGGCCCACCAGCGAGTCGGACGGGGTGCGCACCCCGCCGGTCAGCACCACGGTCGCGGCGCCAGGCCGCTGCCCCGAGGTGCGCTGAGCGGAGTGGAAGACGTCGGCGACCCGCACCGAGTTCGTCACCACGGTCAGGTCCGGCACCTCCAGCAGGTGCTGCGCGAGCGCGTAGGTCGTCGTGCCGCCGGACAGTGCGATCGCCGTGCCCGGGGCGACCAGCCGGGCGGCGGAGCGCGCGATGTCCTCCTTGGCGGTCAGCTCCAGAGCCGACTTGGCCTCGAAACCGGGCTCGTGCGTGCTCGCCTCGACCACCGGGACCGCGCCGCCGTGCACCTTCTCCAGCACACCCTGACGGGCCAGCGCGTCCAGATCCCGCCGCACGGTCATGTCGGACACGCCGAGCTTGCGGGTCAGTTCGTTGACCCGGACACCGCCCCGGCGCCGGACCTCGTCCAGGATCAGGGCGCGGCGCTGCTCCGCGAGGAGGTTCTGATTCTCGCTCACGTACGCTCCGGTCCCTTCGCCGCGATCCGTCGTCCGAGCCGCCCGCCGCACCGGCTCCGACCTGGAGGTTCCAGCGGTCCCGGGTGCACGGGCGTTCCATCTTTTCACGGGACGGCGGCGGTCGCGCCACCGCCTTTCCCGACGCGCGCATGCCATTCAGGTCGGCGCCGGCGCCGGGGGCCGGAGCGGATGTCACACGGATCGGGGAGATTGCGTGCCGAGAGGTGTACGGACACCCCGGAACGGAGAACCTGAAGCCCGCGTGGACAGTGGCCCAGCAGGCGCGTCACGGGGGAAGTGCGAACAGTGGAACCTGCGCAGGAACGCATCGCCGGTCCGGAACCGGACGGCTCCGCATTACCGCCCGCACCGGCCGGCGCCGAACTGGAACTCCTGGTGCACGGGGTCGGCGGCACCACACCCGAGAAGATGCTCGACGACCCGCGCACCGTCCGGATCACCGGCGACGACACCGCCGCGATCTTCCGGCGCGCCGCCGACGCCGGGGAACCGGCGGACCCGGCCCGCCGGCGCGGCGAACCGGTGCAGGAGGCCTACGTCTGGTGCAACCTCACCTCCGGTGACGGCACCCGCGCCCTGTGGCTCCTGCTGCTGCCCTTCATGGTGGTCAACCTCGCCCACTGGATGCGCCCCGCGGCCCAGGGCCGCAGACGCACCGTCCGGCTCTACGGCCTCCTCGTGCGACTGGCCGCGCTCACCCTGACCGTGCTGTTCACCGCCGCGGCCTCGGAGGTCGCGCTGGACCTGGTCGCCTGGCAGTGCGCGGGCGTCGCCGACTGCGCCCGCCGCCACACCTGGCTGGGCTTCCTGTCACCGGCCGTGGCCGGCGACGCCTGGTGGACCGCGCCCGGGTGCCGCCTGGCGCTCGCCGCACTGGTCCCGGCCGCGCTGACCGCGCTGCTCTGGTACCTCTCGCACCGCACCTGGAACGCCTACGAGTCCCACCAGCCCCTCGCCCGCGACCCCGAGCCGGAGACCGACGCGAGCGCCCTGGCCCGGCCCGGCTTCTGGTACGGGCGCCGGCTGGTGGCCCGGCTCCGCGCCGCCCACACCGCCGCCGGCCTGCTCACGGTCGCCGCAGCCGTGGCCACGCCCACGATCCGCTACGACCACCGTCCCGGCGGCCCGGCCGCGCTGAACGTGCTCGGCTGGCTGCTCGCCGCCGCCCTGCTCGGCTGCGCGGGCGCCGTGGTGGGCGTCGTCTGCCGCCGCGGCCGCAGCGAGCGGTGCCCGGATCACACGCTCGACCGCCACCTCGTACGCCGGCTGCCGCTCGGCGCCCTCGCCCTGCTGCTGCTCACCCTGGTCCACGCCGGCTGGTCCCGCCCCGGTTGGCGGTCCACCGGCCGGCTGCCCGGCGACACGGCCTTCGGCGCCCTCATGCTGACCCAGGGACTGCTCGTCGTCGTCCTCGCCGTCGTCGCCCACGACCTCCACCGCAGGCGCCCCGACCCGCGCGCCGCCGGGCGTGGCCTCGGCGGGCCCGCGGTGGCCCTGCTCGCCTGTGCGCTGGGCGGTGTGATGTCCGGCGGCGTCGCGCAGCGCGTCGCCGACTGGCTGGACGGCACCCGCTCCCTCCTCGACGGGCCGCCGGTGCTGCTGACCTGGCAGGCCTCCGTCATCCCGCCGCTGCTCGCGGTACTGCTCCTGCTCGCCGCCCACCTGGCCCGGCGTACCGCGCGGCTCGCCCGCGCCGAACGCGAGCGGGTACGGCACGAGCATCCCGGCGAGCCCGAGGACCCCGCCCGCACCCGCCGCATCGCCCACGCGCGCGTCATGGCCGCCCTCACCGACCGGGCGCCGCTGGTCGTCGGCGTGCTCTGCGCCGCCACCCTGCTGCTGGGCGCCGCCGCGCTGTCGGGCGCCCTGGCCACCGGCGAGCCGCCCGAAGGGGCAGCCCGGCGCACCTACGACGTCGTACGGGCGGCCGCCGAGACCTCACAGGCGCTGGGCTCCTGGCTGATCGGGCTCGGCTTCCTGCTGTTCGTCACCTGGGGCCGGCGCGCCTACCGGGACGCCTCCGCCCGGCGCACCATCGGCATCCTCTGGGACGTCGGCACCTTCTGGCCGCGCGCCGCGCACCCCTTCGCCCCGCCCTGCTACGCCGAGCGCGCCGTGCCCGACCTGACCTGGCGGATGGCGACCTGGACCGCGCGCACCGGCGGCCGACTGGTCCTGTCCGGCCACTCGCAGGGCAGCGTCCTGGCCGCGTCCGCCGCCTGGCAGCTCAGTCCGCCGGCCCGCAAACGGGTGGCCCTGCTGACCTACGGCTCCCCGCTGGAGCGTCTCTACGGCCGCTGGTTCCCGGCCCACTTCGGGCCGGCGTCACTGGCCGCGCTGCACCGGGACGTCGCCTGCTGGCGCAACCTGTACCGCCCCACCGACCCCATCGGCGGCCCGGTCCGGCTCCCCGGCGCATGCGGCCCCGAGGTGGACCACGAACCCCTGAGCGACCCCCTCGCCTACGGCCGCACCCCCGAGCACCCGCTCCCGGCCCCGATCCTCGGCCACTCGGACTACCAGGCGGATCCGGCCTTCGCCCGCGAACGGGCCCGCCTCCTGGCCCGGCTGCGCCCGGACCTGCCCGCCCAGCGCCCGCAGCCGTGACGGCCCGCGCCGGGCGTCCGGTCAGGGCAGCTCCGGCAGGTCCTCCCCGTACAGCAGGGTCAGGTCGTCGGTGCTGGGCTCCTCTAGCTGGGCGACGCGGCTCGCGTGCCGTTCCACCATCGCCTCGAAGGTCTGGCGCGCGGTACGGCCGTTGCCGAACGCGGCGCCCTTGGGGATCGCCGTGAAGTACTTCAGCAGCGCCTCCGACGCACCCGGCGCCAGCCGGTACTCGTGCTCGTCGGCCTGCTGCTCGACGATCCTGAGCAGCTCGTCGGGGCCGTAGTCGCCGAAGGTGATGGTGCGTGAGAAGCGGGAGGCGACGCCGGGGTTGACGGACAGGAAGCGCTCCATCTCGGCCGTGTAGCCGGCGACGATCACCACCACCGCGTCCCGGTGGTCCTCCATCAGCTTCACCAGCGTGTCGATGGCCTCCTTGCCGAAGTCGCGCCCGGCGTCCTCCGGGGACAGCGCGTACGCCTCGTCGATGAACAGCACGCCGCCGCGCGCCCGCTGGAAGGCCTCCTGGGTGCGGATCGCGGTCGAACCGATGTGCTCGCCGACCAGGTCGACCCTGGAAACCTCGACCAGGTGGCCCTTCTCCAGCACGCCGAGCGAGGCGAGGATCTCGCCGTACAGCCGGGCGACCGTCGTCTTGCCGGTGCCGGGGGAGCCGGTGAAGACCAGGTGCCGCTTGACCGAGGCCGCCTTCAGACCCGCCTGCTGCCGGCGCCGCCCGACCTCGATCATGTCGGTCAGCGCCCGGACCTCCCGCTTGACGCTCTCCAGGCCCACCAGCGCGTCCAGTTCGCCGAGCACGGCCTTCGAGGACCGGGCCGGCTGCTCCGGCTCGGCCGCGGCGACGGCCGGTTCCGTGTCCAGGACGCGCTGGCCCGGGATCGCACCGAGCAGACCGGTGGAGGCGGGGGCAACCGACTGCTCCGCCGTCTCGCGCGGCGCCGGCGGGCGCGGACCGCCGCTCTCGTCGCTGGTGCAGTCCTCCACCACCGGGCCCGTCCCCGAGCCGGCGTCCGGCCCGGCGTCCGCGAACTCGTAACCACCGCGCGCGCACCGCTCCGTACGGCACTTGCGTAGCGTCGTACGGCACCCGTCGATCACATGGAAGCCGTAGCCGCCGCTGCCGGTGACCCGGCAGTTCACGAAGCTGCCCCGGCCGCCGGCGGACACGTAGAAGCCCGCCTCGGCGGGGGAGTCGACCGTGCACCGCTCGACGGTGGGGTCGGCGCCCTTGGTGACGATGACGCCGGTCTGGGTGCCGTCCAGGGTGCAGTTGCTCAGGGTGCCGCCGCTGCCGTGGTCGCGGAACCAGGCACCGGTGGCCGCCTCCCGGATCCGGCAGTCGTCGAGCTGCGCGGTGGCGCCGTCGCTCACCGACACCGCCGTGTTGCGCACCTGGAACAGGTCGCTGTCCACGACGTCCGCGCGTGAGCCGCGGTCCAGCACGAACAGCGCGTCCGGCACGTCGTGCACCCGGCAGGCGTCGAGCACCGCGGTCGCGCCGTCGCTCACCCACACCGCCGGGTAGTCACCGGTGCTGTCGAAGATCTCGCACTGGTTGGCGTCGACGCGGGTGCCCGGGTCCCACACCGACAGGCCGTTGCGGCCGAACTGGCGGACCGTCGTCCGGGTGAGCGTGAGCACCGAGCGGGAGCGCAGGTCGATCGCGTTCTCCGGGACGTCGTGGATCCGGCAGTCGGCGAGCGTGAGCACCGCGTCCGTGTCCAGCGTGACACCGTCGGCCGTGGTGCGGTGCAGGTCGCAGTCGGTGAGGTGGGCGGTGGCCCGCCCGGTGATCTGCACCCCGGAGCCGCGGACCTCGTACACCTCGCAACCGACCGCCTCCAGCGCCGAGTTCTCCCCGGTCGCGGTCAGCCCGTTGCCGGCGGCGTGGTGCACGCGGCAGCGCTCCAGCCGGGGACGGGCGCCGCCGTGGACCGACACCCCGGCCTGACCGGCGGCGACCACCTCGCACTCCTCGAACACCCCGCCGGCGCCGTCGAGTACGGCGATGCCGATGCCGGCCGGGTTGTCGACGGTGCAGCGGCGCACGGTCGGGCGCGCCCCGCCGCGCACCTCGATGCCGGCCGCGGACCGGGTGACGATCCGCACGTCCCGCAGCTCGGGCGTGCCCTCCTCCACCAGCAGGGCGGGCGCCGCGGCGTCCTGGCCCTCCACGAGCAGGTCCTGCACCACCGCCGAGGCGCGGACGGTCAGCGGGACGCCGTCGGCCGGCGCGATCCGCACCGAGCCCGGCGCGCCTTCGGGGCCCCGCAGGGTCACCGGCCGCCGTACGACCAGGTTCTCCCGGTAGGTGCCGGGCGCGACGGTGAGCACGTCGCCGTCGGCGGCGGCCTCCAGGGCTGCGGCGAGCGAAGCGTACTCACCCGTGCGGCGACGCCACCGCGAAGTACCGGTGTGCGTCACCTGGACCGTGCCCTGTGCCATGGCGTTGCCGTGCCCCCACCTCGTAGTACGCGGGTTTCGATGCCGAACGCGAGTCGGCCGCTCCACCGTAGCGTGCGCGCGGGTGGTGGAACGACCAGAGACGCAAGGCCGTCAGCTGCCGGTGCCCGCCTTGCCCCAGTCCGGACCCGCCCGGTCCCAGGCCCGGTCCCAACGCGCGTACCGGCGGCGGACCATGCGCCACACGACCAGGCGCCGGCCGCACTCGACCAGGCCCGCGGTCAGCAACCCGGCGCCCGCACCGGCCAGTACGGCGTGCGTCGTCGCCGTGGGGGAGTCCAGCGGACGGGCCGTCACCCGGCCGTGGCGGTCCGTCCAGAGCGCGAAGCGGTCGCCCGGATGCGGGGATCTCAGTCCGGCGAGGGCCGGTCCGCGCCGGTGACCGCCGTCCGGCGCCGTCCAGTCGGCGAGCACGCGGCTGTGGGCGTCCCCCACGGCGCTGGTGTCGGGATCGGTCTCCACCGTGCCGCCGTCGAGTTCCCGGACCACGGTCGCCGTGACAAGGTGGCGTTCGTGCCGCTGCTCGCGCGCGGAGCGCTGCAGGGAGTCCTGCGCCGTCACTCCCACCAGGACGCCGGTCACCGGCGCGGCCACGGCGATCAGCACCAGTGCCACCAGGGCCACCCAGGCCTCGGTCAGATCGGTCGCGCGGCGCAGCGGATTGCGCCGCCACCGCCACAGGCCGCTGATGGCCCGCACGTCGCCCACCCCCTTCCGCTCCTCGACGGCCCCCCGCGAAGCCGCCTCCCCCTCGCCCGGTCCGGGAGCAGGTCACCTCACTCCCGGCACCGGACCGTTCACACGATCCTCATGGTGTCCCAACGACCGTGCCCCGCGCCGGGGTTCCCGGGCGGTCAGGACAACACCCGAACCGGGTCGCCCACCCGGACGGTGCCGGGCGCGACCGGCACCAGGTTCTGGCCGAACAGCAGCCTGCCGCCGGTTCTGCGGTGCCGGGCCAGGGTGTGCAGGGGTTCACGGCCGCGCCGTGCGGCGTCCTGGTCGGTCGTGGTCACCACACAGCGCGCACAGGCCTTGGCGACCCGGAAGACCACCTCGCCGACGGCGACGCGGGACCAGTCGTCCTCCGCCCACGGCTCGGTGCCCTCGACGACCATGTTCGGCCGGAAGCGATTCATCGGCAGCGGGCCCTCGGCGGCGTGGTCGCCGCGCGCGATCAGCCCGTTGAGGGCGTCGAGGGAGGCGACGGTGGTGAGGAGCAGCGGGAAGCCGTCGGCGAAGCTCACCGTCTCGCCCGGCAGCGCGTGCCCGGGGTCCAGCGGGCGGCGGACGGCGGGATCGTCCATGTGGACCAAGCGCACGGCGGCGCCCACCAGTCCGGAGCACCAGGCGTGGGCGGCGGCGGACGCCGGCACCGCGGGCACCTTCGTGCCGAAGACGCTCGCCGGCACCGTGTCGGCCGGCTCCGGGACCGCGACCTCCAGCGGTTCACGTCCGGGCGCGGACAGACGAACGCCGCCGCCGGGCAAGGGCTCGGCGGCGGCCAGTGCGAGACGCGGCTGCTCGCGTTGGGTGACGACCTTTCCCCCGTCGTCGATCAGTGCCCAGCGCCGGTCCCCGGCCGGCCCCCAGGGCTCCACCACGGCCTCCCGGGGCGAGACGCCCCGGAACGCCTTGACCGGATGGACGTGGATCGACCGCAGTCGTGCGTTCCCCATGCGGCCATCGTGCCAGGTGGCAGCGGTGGCCGGGGCAGCGGGTCAGTAGCCGCGGTACTGCTGGTTGTTGTACGGGTCCTGGTACGGAGCCGGCGCGGGCCGCGGGGCGGCCGGGCGCATCGCCTCGTAGCCGGTGCCGCCGGCCATCGGGCGCTGCTGCTGCGGCGCCTGCGGGCCGGGGTAGCCGCGCGGCGCGCTCGCCTGCTGCGGGATGTACGCCGTGGGCGCCTGCTGCAGCGGGGCGGGCTGCGGCGCCTGCGGGTAGCCGTAGGCGGGCATCTGCGGGGACGGGGCCGACGGGAGCGCGGGCAGCGCCGACGGCAGGGCAGGCAGGCTGCTGCCCGTGTCGTACGCGGCGGGGACCCGGATCGGGGCGATCTGCGGGGTGCCCCGCTCGGCCACGAGCGAGTCGTAGATCGGGGTGTCCGGGAAGGAGGCGGAGTAGTAGCCGCCGCCATAAGTGGAGCGGGGGGAGGTCATGGCCATAAGTTAAGCCCACGATGTGCTGGTTGGGGAGACCGATAAGAGGGTTGTTTTCCGTGTCGGCCGTGACGTGGGATCCCCAATACGAGCGAAGTCGGCAAAATTGGACGCCGATCGGGGTTTGGATCGTGTAAAGGCCGAGTTCCCGGCGGGTTACCGGCGGTTGACCGGCGATCTCCGCAGGTCTTCCCGCGCCCCTCATGCGCCCGCGGCGCCCCCGGGAATAGGTTGGCGGGTAGCGATCAACCGGGGCGCCCGGGCACGTCCGGGACGCACGCCGACACGTTGGGGGCGGACATGACAATGCCGAAAGGATCGAACGCGCCGGTGCCGACCACGGCCCTGCGCGTGGAACTGGGCTGGCGCCCGGGACCCTCGGTGCCCGACGCGGACGCCTCGGCGCTGCTGCTCGCGTCCGGGAAGGTCCGCTCCGACGGGGACTTCGTCTTCTACAACCAGCCCGCGCACCCCTCCGGCGCGGTCCGTCACGAGGGCAAGCGGACCACCGGCGAGCGGGTCACCGACACCCTCCTCGTCGACCTCACGCGCGTGGAGAGCGGGATCGAGCGGATCGTCCTCGCGGCCTCGGCCGACGGCGGGACGTTCGGACAGGTCCCCGGCCTCTACGTCGAGGTGACCGAGGAGGCCGGCGGAGCCGTGGTCGCCCGCTTCGACAGCCCCGGCGCGACCTTGGAGACCGCCTTCCTGCTCGGCGAGTTCTACCGGCGCCAGGGCGGCTGGAAGTTCCGCGCGGTCGGCCAGGGCTACAGCAGCGGACTCGAGGGCCTGGCAACGGACTTCGGCATCACCGTCGACCAGCCGAGCCAGGCCGCGCCGCCCGCGCCGCCCGCGCCCGCGCCGCTCTCCCCGCCCGCGTCGTCGCCGGCCGTTCCCGTGCCGCCCGCGTCTTCGCCGGCCGCGCCGCCTCCGGCGCCGCCCTCCCAGCCGGTCGTGCCGCCCGCGCCCGCCATGCCGCCCGCGCCCGCCGCGCGGCCGGTGACCGCTCCGCCGCCGGCCACCGCGCCGCTCCCGCCGCCCCCGGCGGCCGCCGAGCCGGTCCGGCTCTCCAAGGTCACCCTCACCAAGGCCGCGCCCTCCGTCTCACTGGCCAAGCAGGGCGGCACCTCGGGGGCCATGCGGGTCAACCTGAACTGGCAGGTGCGCAAGCAGTTCCCGGGCCGGCGCGGCCGATGGGGCGGCGGCCAGGGCGACGTCGACCTCGACCTGTGCGCCCTGTACGAACTCGCCGACGGCCGCAAGGGCGTCGTACAGGCCCTCGGCAACGCCTTCGGCTCCCTGCACCGCCCGCCGTACATCCACCTGGACGGCGACGACCGCACCGGTGCGGTGGCGAGCGGCGAGAATCTCACCGTCAACCTCGACCACACGCGGGAGTTCCGGCGCATCCTCGTCTTCGTGACCATCTACGAGGGCGCCGCCTCCTTCGCCGATCTGCACGCCACGGTCACTCTGCGGCCCCAGCACGGCGCCCCCGTCGACTTCTCGCTGGACGAGTGCACGGTCCCGTCCACGGTCTGCGCGCTCGCCCTGATCACCAACACCGGCGGCGACCTCGTCGTCCGGCGCGAGGCGCGGTACCTGGTGCCCGACCGGGGGGTGAGCCCGCAGCGGACCATAGACCGCGCCTACGGATGGGGCATGAACTGGACCCCCGGCCGCAAGTGAACGGGGTCAGCCCTCCTCGGGCCGCACGTCGGGACGCGCGTACGTGCGGCCCTTCCAGGCCGCGCCCCGCCCCCGGTAGTGCTGCACGGCCGAGTCGACCGTCATCAGGAGATAGAGGAACGCGGTGAACGGCAGCAGCGGCGCGAGCCACGGCGGCTGCCGGTAGTAACGGAGCATCGGCAGGTACGTCCCCGTCATCACCGCCCACGCCAGCGCGCCCGCCACCCAGGTGGCCGTGCTGCCCGCGACCGCCCCCGTGACCACGGCCGCGGGCGGCACCAGGTACACCAGGGCGAGACCGGCGACCGTGCCCAGCAGCAGCGGTGGGCTGTGCCGCAACTGGGCGTAGGCGCTGCGCGAGACCATCCGCCACAGGTCGTGCAGCCGGGGATAGGGGCGCACGCTGTCCACCCGCTCGGCCAGCCCCAGCCAGACGTGACCGCCGGCGCGCCGCACCGCGCGCGCGAGGGCGACGTCGTCGATGACCGCTTGCCGGATGGCGTCCGGGATCCCGGCCCGCACGGCCGTGTCCGCCCGCAGCAGCACGCAGCCGCCCGCCGCCGCGGCCGTGCGCGATCCGCGCCGGCCGATCCGGCGGAACGGGTAGAGCTGCGCGAAGAAGTAGACGAACGCCGGGACCACGAGCCGCTCCCACAGGCTCTCCACCCGCAGCCGCGCCATCTGCGACACCACGTCGAAGCCGCCGGTGCGGGCCGCCGCCACCAGCTCGCGCAGGCTGTCCGGCGCGTGCGCGATGTCGGCGTCCGTCAGCAGCAGGTACTCGGGGTCGCGCGCGCGTGCCAGGCCGATGCCGTGCCGCACCGCCCAGAGCTTGCCCGTCCAGCCCGCCGGCGGCTCGCCGGGGGAGTCCACGGTCAGCGGCAGCCCGCCGTGCCGGCGCGACAGCTCGCGGGCCAGCTCCCCGGTGCCGTCCGTGCTGCCGTCGTCCACCAGCACGATCTCGGCGCGCCCCGGATAGTCCTGGGCGAGCAGCGACGGCAGGCTCGCGGGCAGCACGGCGGCCTCGTCCCGGGCCGGGACCACGACGCACACCGGGGGCCAGGCGCCGGGACTGCGGCGCGGTGGCAGCCGGACGTCCGTGCGCCAGAAGAAGCCCTGGCACAGCAGCAGCCAGCACCAGGCGACGAGGGAGGCGACGGCGATCCACACGATGGCGCTCACGGCCGCAGTCTGCCCCACCCGACCGGCCGGACGGGGCCCATCGTCTATCGTGGCCGGGTGAAGATCGCGCTCATGGACTCCGGAATCGGCCTGCTGGCGGCCACCGCCGCGGTACGGCGCCTGCGGCCCGACGCGGATCTCGTCCTCTCCCTGGACCCCGACGGCATGCCCTGGGGGCCGCGCACCACCGAGGACGTCACCAGGCGTGCGCTGGCCGTCGCCGAGGCCGCCGCGGCCCGCCGGCCGGACGCCCTCATCATCGGCTGCAACACCGCCACCGTGCACGCGCTGCCCGCCCTGCGGGCCCGGCTGGAGCCCGGCATCCCGGTGATCGGCACGGTCCCGGCGATCAAGCCGGCCGCCGCCGGCGGCGGCCCGGTCGCCATCTGGGCCACGCCCGCCACCACCGGCAGCCCCTACCAGCGCGGGCTCATCGAGGAGTTCGCCGACGGCGTCCGGGTCACCGAGGTGCCCTGCTGGGGTCTCGCCGAGGCTGTGGAGCACGCGGACGAGGCGGCCATCGACGCGGCCGTCGCCGCCGCGGCCGCGCTGACCCCGGACGACGTCACGACCGTCGTCCTGGGCTGCACCCACTACGAACTGGTGGCGGACCGCATCCGCGCCGCCGTGAGCGACGGGGGCGCCACCCCGCTCGTCCTGCACGGCTCCGCAGGGGCCGTGGCCGCCCAGGCCCTGCGCCGCCTCGGCGAACCGCCCACCCCCGAGGCCCCCGCCGAGGGCGCGCTGACGGTACTGCTCAGCGGCCGCGAGGGCGCGCTGCCCGCGGCCGCGCTGCACTACCCCGAGGGGCGGCTGCTGCCGGCCGCCGGCCCGCTCGCCGACCGGCTCTGATCCAGGGCGCGCCCCGGGCCGGATCCCGGGCCGCACGGCGTTGTCACCCTCCGCGTGCGGGTACCCGCGCACCGGAATCTGAGTAATCTCATAACCATGAGCGAGCACCGCCACTCCGAGGACGCCTCGCACCCCGACGTCTGGACCGGACGCGCCACCAACCGGGTCCAGTGGCTGCTGGCCCTGGTGGGCGCCGCCTGCATGGCGCTCGGCATCGAGCTGGCCGTGGAGTCCGCCTGGACCTCCTCCGTCGCCGCGCTGGCCATGTCCGTCGTCGGCTGCATCGCGGCCGGACTGCTGGTCCTCTTCGGGACCCTGGCCTTCGTGCACGTCGACCTGAGACTCGACAAGGACTGCCTCGAGGTGCGCTGCGGCCATATCGGGGTGCCGCGCCGCCGCATCCCGCTCTCCGAGGTCGCCGGAGCCGACTTCGCCGCACTCGTCACCCCCTGCAACTGGGGCGGCTGGGGTTACCGCTGGCGCCCCGAGAAGGGCACCGCGGTCGTCGTCCGCCGCGGCGAGGGCATCGTGCTCAGGCTGTGGGACGGCCACACCTTCACGGTCACCGTGGACAACGCGGAGTCCGCGGTCCGCGTGATCAGAGCCCGGCTGCGGGCGATCACACCGGGCCCAACCAGCTGACCCGCGCGGGTCACCCGACCGGCTCCCCGGACCCGCGGCGGCCCCGGCCGTGTGCCGGACCGGCCGGACCGCTGAGGCCGGGCGCGCACCGTGACGGCCGACGCCGCTCGGCGGACGTGCCGCGCGTGAAAGCGTGCACGGTGACAGGGACGTCCGGGGCCGCCGGGACGGCTTGGACGGCGCTGTCGGCATCGCGGGCGACCGCCGTACACTCCCCGGGTGACCGTCACCGCAACTTCCGTGGACCAGACCGACCAGCTCAGGCCGCCCTCCGCGCCCACGGCGCGCGGCCGCCGGCTCCTGCGGCGTCTGGTCCCGGCCGCCGCCTCCGCCCTGTGCGGTGTGCTGCTCTACGTCAGCTTCCCGCCCCGCACCCTGTGGTGGCTGGCGCTGCCCGCCTTCGCCGGCTTCGCCTGGGTGCTGCGCGGCCGCGGCTGGAAGGCGGCCCTCGGCCTCGGCTACCTCTTCGGGCTCGGCTTCCTGCTGCCGCTGCTGGTGTGGACGGGCGTGGAGGTCGGCCCCGGACCCTGGCTCGCCCTCGCCGCCATCGAGGCGGTCTTCGTGGCCTTGGTCGGCGTCGGCGTGGCCGCGGTCTCCCGGCTGCCGGCCTGGCCGGTGTGGGCGGCGGCCCTGTGGATCGCCGGTGAGGCGGTACGCGCGCGCGTGCCCTTCCGCGGTTTCCCGTGGGGCAAGATCGCCTTCGGCCAGGCCGACGGCGTCTTCCTGCCGCTCGCCGCGGTGGGCGGCACACCGGTGCTCGGTTTCGCCGTCGTCCTGTGCGGCTTCGGCCTGTACGAGGCCGGGCGCCTGATCGCCGAGCGCCGCCGCGGCCGGACCCTGCGGCGCGGTGCCGCGGCCGCGGCCCTGCTGAGCGTCGCCGTCCCGGTGGCGGGAGCGGTCGCCGCCCGGCCGCTGGTCAGCGACAAGGCGCAGGCCGGCACGGCGACCGTCGCGGTCATCCAGGGCAACGTGCCCCGGGCCGGTCTGGAGTTCAGCGCCCAGCGCCGGGCCGTGCTCGACCACCACGCGCGGGAGACCCTCAGGCTCGCCGCCGACATCAGGGCGGGCAAGGCCGCGAAGCCGGACTACGTGCTGTGGCCGGAGAACTCCTCCGACATCGACCCCTTCACCAACCCCGACGCGGCGGCCGTCATCAACGAGGCGGCCAGGGCCGTCGGGGTGCCGATCTCGGTCGGCGGGGTCGTGGAGAGGGACGGCAGGCTGCTCAACGAGCAGATCCTCTGGGACCCGGCCAAGGGACCGACCCAGACCTACGACAAGCGGCAGGTGCAGCCGTTCGGCGAGTACCTCCCCCTGCGCGGCCTGGTCGGCGCCATCAACAAGGACTGGACCGGCATGGTCCGCCAGGACTTCAGCCGCGGCAGCGAGCCGGGCGTCTTCGACTTCGGCGGCGCCAGGGTCGGCCTCGCCACCTGCTACGAGGCCGCCTTCGACTGGGCGGTCCGGGACACCGTCACGCACGGTGCTCAGATGATCTCGGTGCCCAGCAACAACGCCACCTTCGACCGCAGCGAGATGACCTACCAGCAGCTCGCCATGTCCCGCGTCCGTGCCGTCGAGCACAGCCGGACCGTGACCGTGCCGGTCACCAGCGGCGTCAGCGCGATCATCATGCCGGACGGCCGGATCACCCAGAGGACCGGTATGTTCGTGCCCGCCTACCTCGTGCAGAAGGTGCCGCTGCGCACCTCCGAGACGCCCGCGACCCGGCTCGGCATCCTGCCGGAGATCGCCCTGGTGCTGGTCGCCGCGGGCGGACTCGGCTGGGCGATCGGCTCCGGCCTGCGCGCCCGGCGCGCCGGCGGCGCGTGACCGTACGACGGCGGTACGCCCCCTGACGTGCGGGGCGGCCGTGGACCGGCCGGTTAGGGTCGGTCCATGGCTACTCCTGACTTCATCCGCACCCTCAGGGCCAGCGCCGGCACGCAGCTGCTGTGGCTGCCCGGGGTCACCGCGATCGTCTTCGACGACGACGGCAGGGTCCTGCTGGGCCGGCGGTCCGACACCCGCAGGTGGTCGGTGATCGGCGGCATCCCGGAGCCGGGCGAGCAGCCCGCGGCCTGCGCGGTGCGGGAGGTGTTCGAGGAGACGGCGGTGCGGTGCGTCCCCGAGCGGGTCGTCCTCGTCCAGGCCCTGGAGCCGGTCGCCTACCCCAACGGCGACGTCTGCCAGTACATGGACATCACCTTCCGCTGCCGGGCCGTGGGCGGCGAGGCGCGGGTGAACGACGACGAGTCGCTGGAGGTGGGCTGGTTCACGGTGGACGCCCTGCCGGACCTGCACGAGTTCGGGCGCTTGCGGATCAAGCAGGCCATGTCCGAGGCACCCACATGGTTTGACCCTACGACTATTTGCTGAAGTATGGGTGGCGGCCACATGTGGTGAGGGTTGGGCCGCGCCTATCGTCGGCTCATGACCACGTCCAGCCCCCCGCTCGCCGCCCCGCAACCGTCCCTCGACCTCGGTGGCCGCACCGCCCTCGTCACCGGCGCCGCCAGCGGCATCGGCCGCGCCTGCGCGCTGCGGCTCGCCGCCGCCGGCGCCGAGGTGAGAGCCGTCGACCGGGACGCGGCGGGCCTCGCCGAGCTGACCGAGCTCGCCCGGCGGGCCGGCGACCTCGCGGGCACGGTCGTACCCCACCCCCTGGACCTCACCGACCTCGACGCCGCCGAGCGCGTCGCGGCCGGCACCGACGTCCTGGTCAACAACGCCGGACTGCAGCTCGTCCGCCCCCTGGAGCAGTTCCCGCCCGAGGTCTTCCACACCGTGCTGACCGTGATGCTGGAGGCGCCCTTCCGGCTCATCCGCGGCGCCCTGCCCCACATGTACGCCCAGGGGTGGGGGCGGATCGTCAACGTGTCCTCCGTGCACGGACTGCGCGCCTCGGCCTTCAAGTCCGCCTACGTGGCCGCCAAGCACGGCCTGGAGGGCCTGTCCAAGACGGCCGCGCTGGAGGGCGCCCCGCACGGGGTCACCTCCAACTGCGTGAACCCCGCCTACGTGCGCACCCCGCTGGTGGAGAAGCAGATCGCCGACCAGGCGCAGGCCCACGGCATCCCCGAGGAACGCGTCCTGTCCGAGATCCTGCTCAAGGACAGCGCCGTCCAGCGGCTCATCGAGCCCGAGGAGGTGGCCGACGCCGTGGCGTACCTGTGCGGCCCGCAGGCCTCCTTCGTCACCGGCACCTCCCTCGTCCTCGACGGCGGGTGGACCGCCCACTGAACCGGACGGCGCCGCCGGGCCCGGCAGTTTTCCACAGGCCTGACGGGCCGGGCCGCCGATGCGGAATCCTGTGACCATGTCTCGTGATCACCTGCAGCAGGCCGGACCCCCCGCCACCGAGGGCGCAACGGGGGCGCCCGACGACGGCGCGGGGGCCCCGTACCTCGAGCTGCTGGCCCGCGACGCCCCGGTGGAGGCCTACGAACAGCCGGTGCTGCTCGCCCGCGCCGAGGGGCAGCCGGCCCACCGGGTCGCCGCGCTGGAACGGGCCAAGCTGCTCGCCCTGCGGGTGCGCTCGGAACTGGAGGGGCGCCGCCGGCGCGAGGCCGAGCTGTCGGCGCTGTTCGAGACCGCCCACGACCTGGCCGGCCTCCGGGACCTGGACGCCGTCCTGCAGGCCATCGTGCAGCGCGCCCGGTCCCTGCTGAGCACGGACGTCGCCTACCTCAGCCTCAACGACCCGGCACGGGGCGACACCTACATGCGCGTGACCGAGGGCTCCGTGGCCGCCCGCTTCCAGCAACTGCGCCTCGGCATGGGCGAGGGACTCGGCGGCCTGGTCGCCCAGACGGCGCGGCCCTACGTCACCGACGACTACTTCAAGGACGCGCGCTTCCAGCACACCCGCGCCATCGACGCCGGCGTCGAGGACGAGGGCCTGGTCGCCATCCTCGGCGTACCGCTGATGCTCGGCCCCAACGTCATCGGCGTCCTCTTCGCCGCCGACCGGCGCGCCCGCGTCTTCGAACGCGGGCAGATCGCCCTGCTCGGCTCCTTCGCCGCGCTCGCCGCCGCCGCCATCGACACCGCCAACCTGCTCACCGAGACCCGTTCGGCGCTCGCCGGCCTGGAGCGGGCCAACGAGATCATCCGGGACCGCAGCGCGGTCATCGAGCGCGCCTCCGAGGTGCACGACCGGCTCGCCGAACTGGTCCTGCGCGGCGGCGGGGTGCACGACGTGGCCGCGGCCGTCTCCCAGGTCCTGGACGGCACGGTGGAGTTCACCGAGGCCGGCACGGCGCCTGCCGCGGCGCTGAAGGCCTCCCGCACCGAGGGACACGCGGTGCGCCACCAGGGCGACTGGATCGCCGCGGTCGCCGCCGGCGGCGAACTCCTCGGCGCGCTCGTGCTGCGCGGCCACCCGGACCTGGACCCGGTCGACCAGCGCACCCTGGAGCGCGCGGCGATGGTCACCTCGCTGCTCCTGCTGGCCCGCCGTTCCGCCGCCGAGGCCGAACACCGGGTGCGGGGCGAGCTGCTGGACGACCTCCTGGACGCCCGCGACCGCGATCCGCGCCTGCTGCGCGAACGCGCCGCCCGCCTGCACGCCGACCTGGACGCCACCCATGTCGTCCTGGCCGCCCGGCTGGACGGCCCGGCCGCCGACGCCGACGAGGAGGCCGCCGCCCGGCGCCGCCTGTGGTCCGCCGCCTCCCACCTCGCCGCCACCCGGCACGGCCTGGCCGCCGCCCGCGACGGCGGCACGGTCCTGCTGCTGCCGCTCACCGCCGGCGACAGCGCCACGGAACTGGCCCGCCGGACCGCCCGCCACCTCGGCACGGCCGTCCACCAGCCGGTCACCGTCGGCGCCTCCGCCCCCGTCACCGACCTCACCGTCCACCACGACACCGTGGCCGCCGCCTACGCCGAGGGCCGCCGCTGCCTGGACGCGCTGCTCCTGCTGGGCCGCGGCGGGGACGGCGCGGCGGCCGAGGACTTCGGCTTCCTGGGCCTGCTGCTCGCCGGCGACCGGGACGTGGGCGGCTTCGTCGGCCGCACCATCGGCCCGGTGGTGGACTACGACGAGCGCCGCGGCACGGAACTGCTGCACACCCTCGACGCCTACTTCGCCTGCGGGATGAGCCCCGCCCGCACCAAGGACGCCCTCCACGTGCACGTGAACACGGTCGCCCAGCGGCTCGAGCGCGTGGGCCGCCTGCTGGGCCAGGACTGGCAGGCGCCGGCCCGCGCCCTGGAGATCCAACTGGCCCTGCGGCTGCACCGGCTGGCGACCCCCGAACGGCATTGACCGGTCCCCGGGACGGCATTGGCCGGGCCCCGGCGTGGTGCTGACCGGCCCCCGGGAGGGCACTGGCCGGTCCCCGGAGTGGTGCTGACCGGTCCCACGGGACGTCGCCGACCGGCCCCCCGGGACGGCACTGACCGGTCCCCGGAACGGCACTGACCGTTCCCCGGAGTGGTACTGACCGCCCCCCGAAACGGCGCCGACCGGCCCCCCGCGAAGGGAGCCGGTCGGCGCGGTGAGCCGTGCGGGGCGGTCAGACGGTGCCCGCCCTGGCCGCCGGGCTGGCCTCGGCGTGGTCGTCGTCCCCGGCCTCGACCTCGGCGAGGTCCCGGTGCCGGGTCTCCTTGGCCACGCCCACGGCGATCAGCGTGAGCACCGCGGCCGCGATCACGTAGAGGGCGATCGGGGTGGAGCTGCCGTAGTCGGACAGCAGCGCGGTGGCGATCAGCGGCGCGGGCGCGCCGGCGGCCACCGAGGCGAACTGGGCGCCGATCGAGGCCCCGGAGTAGCGCATCCGAGTCGCGAACATCTCGGCGAAGAAGGCCGCCTGGGGCGCGTACATGGCCCCGTGCAGCACCAGCCCGACGGTCACGGCCAGCAGCAGGTACCCGAAGGAACCGGTGTCGATGAGCCGGAAGAACGGGAACATCCACAGTCCGACACCGGCCGCGCCCAGCAGGTAGACGGGCCGCCGCCCGACCCGGTCGGAGAGCGCGCCCCAGGCCGGGATCACCGCGAAGTGCACGGCGGAGGCGACGAGCACGGCGTTCAGCGCCGTCTGCTTCGAGACGCCGGCCGAGGTCGTGGCGTAGACGAGGATGAACGCGGTGATGACGTAGTAGCTGATGTTCTCCGCCATACGGGCGCCCATGGCGACGAGCACGTCCTTCCAGTGGTGGCGCAGCACGGAGACGAGGGGCAGCTTCTCCGGCTTCTCCGCGCGCCGGCTCTCGGCCCGCTGCAGCGCCTCCTTGAAGACGGGCGACTCGTCCACGGAGAGACGGATCCACAGGCCGACGATCACCAGCACACCGGAGAGCAGGAACGGTATCCGCCATCCCCAGGTGCCGAAGGCGTCGTCCGAGAGCACGGCGGTGAGCAGCGACAGCACACCGGTCGCCAGCAACTGCCCGGCCGGCGCCCCGGTCTGCGGCCAGGCCGCCCAGAACCCGCGCCGCCGCGCGTCGCCGTGCTCGGAGACCAGCAGCACGGCGCCGCCCCACTCACCGCCCAGCGCGAATCCCTGCACCAGGCGCAGCGTGGTCAGCAACACCGGCGCGGCGGAGCCGACGGTGGCGTGCGTGGGCAGCAGCCCGATGGCGAAGGTCGCCCCGCCCATCAACAGCAGACTCAGCACCAGCAGCTTCTTGCGCCCCAGCCGGTCACCGTAGTGCCCGAACACCAGGGCGCCCAGCGGGCGGGCCGCGAAGCCGACGGCATACGTCAGGAAGGACAGCAGCGTTCCGACGAGCGGGTCGGAGTCCGGGAAGAACAGCTTGTTGAACACCAGTGCGGCGGCGGAACCGTACAGGAAGAAGTCGTACCACTCGATGGTGGTGCCGATGAGGCTGGCGGCGACGATGCGCGGGAGGTTCGAAGGAGCGGGTGGGGCGCTTGCTGGCGACGACATCGGCACCACTTCCTGCGTGTGACGGGGGACGTTTGCGTGTCGCCACACCGTAGGAAGGCAGCGGTCGTAGGCGTATGTGGCGGGGCACCATAGTTTTGTGCGTGGGAGTGCGTGCGTCGACCATGAAGGACGGCGCCTCTCGGCCACCCCGCTACTCCGGCAGGACGCAGCCCGCCTTACGGCCGGTCACACAGCGGGACCCGCCTCCCGGCGCTCCGGTCGGCGGGTCCGTGTGACTCGTGCACCGCTCAGTCCGCGATCTCGACCTTCCCGTTGAGCCGGCCGGAGTGCGGCGACTGGCCGGCCGCCGCCGTGGTGGTGCGCTCGGCGACCCCCTTCAGCAACCGGGTCAGATCGACGCCGGTGGTCGAGCCGAGCAGTTCGATGCCCTGGGCCACGTTGTCGGCCACCGCGCGCGGGATCCGGCCGGCCCCGTCGGTGGAGATCACCGTCATCTTGTCGACCGCGCTCAGCGGCTCCGACGCCTTGGCGACGATCTGCGGCAGCACCTCGACCACCATCTGCAGGATCGCGGCGTCGCCGTACTGCCCGTACGCCTCCGCCCGCTTGCGCATCGCCTCGGCCTCCGCGCCGCCCCTGGCCGCGATGGCCGCAGCCTCGGCCTCGCCCTCCAGCCGGACGGCCTCCGCGACCGCCGCGCGCCTGGCCCGCTCGGCCTCACCCTGCTTCAGGCCCTCGATGGCGCCCGCCTCGGCCAGCGCGCCGCGCCGCTGCTTCTCGCCCTCACCGGTCAGCCGCGCCCGCTCGGCCTCCGCCTGCGCCGCCGCGATGCCCGCCGCCTTCTCCGCCTCGGCCTGCTTGATCCGGGCCACCCGCCGCGCCTCCGCCTCCTGCTCGGCGGCGTACCGCTGGGCGTCGGCCGGCTTGCGCACCTGGGTGTCGAGCTGCCGGTCCGTCAGCGCGGCCTGCCGCTCGGCGACCTTCTCCTGCTGGGTGAGGATCTCCTGCTGCCGGGCCGCCTCGGCGAGCGGACCGGCGGCGGCCGCGCGAGCGGCGGCCTCGTCGGTCTCCGCCTTGATCTCCGCCTGCTTCAGCGCGAAGGTCCGCTGGGCGACGGCGATCTCCTCCTCGGCCTTCAGCCGGGCCTGCTCGGCCGCCCGCCGGGCGACGGCCTCGGCGATGTCGGCCTCCTGCCTGGCGCGAGCGGCCTCCGGACGGCCGAGGTCCTCCAGGTAGGAGCCCTCGGTGGTGATGTCCTGGATCTGGAAGGCGTCCAGCACCAGGCCCTGCCCGGACAGACTGGCCTCGGCCTCCTCCGCGACCTGCCCGGCGAAGGCGGCGCGGTCGCGGATGACGTCCTCCACCGACATCCTGCCGACGATCGCCCGCAGCGCGCCCGAGAGCACCTCCTGGGTGAAGCCGACGATGCCGTCCTGCTGCATCAGGAACCGCTGGGCCGCGGCGCGGATGGAGTCCTCGGTGCCGCCGACCTTGACGATCGCCACGCCGTCGAGGTTGGCCTTCACCCCCCGCAGGGTCACCGCGCCGCGCACCGCGACCGGGATGTGCCGCGAGGACAGGTCGAGCGTGAACCTCTGCTGCACGAACGGCACGACGAAC
Source organism: Streptomyces sp. 1-11 (assembly GCF_007176755.1). Taxonomy (GTDB): domain Bacteria; phylum Actinomycetota; class Actinomycetes; order Streptomycetales; family Streptomycetaceae; genus Streptomyces. The sequence goes on along the minus strand of NZ_BJTV01000002.1, from coordinate 238,933 downwards.
ACGCCGCCACCGACGACGACCTTCTGGCCGCTGTTGTCGGTGAACACCCTCCCGGTCTCGGGATCGGTGGACTTCTTTCCTCTGCGGCCGGTGACGATGAACGCCTCGCTCGGACCCGCCACCTTGTAGCGGCTGATCACGACGAGGCCGGACAGGACGAGGAGTGCGACGACCCCGATCACGGCGACGACGACAGGACTCATGACAGTGCCCCCAGACACGTGGCATCCCGGAGGGATGAGCGGCACCGCCCGCGCGGGCGGTGAGTGGACGAAGACGGGCGAGTGGCGGAGCCGGGGTGACGCCGGGTCAGCGGTCCACCGCACGCACCAGGACGGAGGTCGCCGACGGCGCCGCCTCGACCCAGACCTCGGCGCCCCGCGGCACCGGCGCGCTGCTCCGTGCGGCGAGCTTCACCGGCTGGCCGCCCAGTCGCAGCAGCACCTCGCCGAAACCGCCGGCCGGGATGGCCGTCACCACGTTGCCCGAGGTGCCGATCAGGTCGGCACCGGTGGGTGCCACGGCCGTGCGGTCACGCATCAGCGCGCGGCTCAGGCGGCAGATCAGCCAGGCCGTGGCCGCCCCCGCCAGCGCGCCGGCGGCGGTGGCGCCCGCCGGGCCGACCCCGGTGGCCGCCTGGGCGATGACGGCGCCGAAGCCGGTCATCGACACGAAGCCGGCGAGGACCGGCAGCGACAGCCACCCGTCGAGGCCGCCGCCCAGCGCGCCGTCGAGCGCGCCGTCCAGCAGCCCGTCGAAGATCAGCGACAAGGCGAGCAGCACGACCCCCGTGATGCCGAGTCCGAGAAACCAGGCCATGCGCGCCGCCCCCTCTCACCCGCCGCCGACCTCCGGCTCGTCGGCATCCTGACACTCGGGAGCGCGTGGTTTCATTGCCTGCTTCCGGCAGTCTTTACCTGTCTTTTATGCCGTGGTGCGGCGCACGCGTCCGGCTACAGCGGCGCCGGCGACGAAGCGCCCGGGATCAGCAGACGGGGGGCGCCCGTGCCGTCGGCGGGCACCGTCCACAGGTCGGTGCCGCCCACCTCGCCGTCGGCGGGCAGGGCGTAGGCGAGGGTGCGGTCGTCCAGCCAGGTGGCCTGGTCGTCGACGCTGTGGCGTTCGGCCAGCGGCGTCTGGCGCAGGGTGCGCAGGTCGAGGACGTACTCGTGCCAGAGCGTGGCGCCGGACAGGACCCGCTTCTTGAACGCGACCCGGGTGCCGTCGGGGGAGAGCGAGGGGCACTCCACGTTCTCGACCAGGGTGGTGACCGTACGCCGGGAGACCGACCCCCGGACCAGGTACGTCTTGTCGGCCGTGTTGAGGGTGGCGTAGAAGGTGTCGTCGTCGGCGGCGAAGGTGACGCCCCAGAAGTTGACGTCCGAGGCGTGGTACGGCTTGCCGTCCTTGACGACGGAGAACTTCTCCAGGCTGGGGATCAGACGCATGGTGCGGGTGTCCAGGATCGAGGTCCGGGTGGAGAAGAAGGCCGAGGAGTAGGACTCGCCGGAGACGAAGACGGTCCAGGCGGCGAAGCGGCCGCTGGGCGAGACCCGGGCCCGGCTGGGGGTGCCGGCGAGCGGGAAACCGCGCCGGGTGCGCAGGTTCGCGTCCAGGAGCAGGGCGCGGTTGCTCTGCTTCAGCACGCCCGGCTCGGACCGGAGGCAGACGCCGGTGCCTGCCGCCGCGTAGAAGCGCGCGCACTTCAGGTCCGAGGCGACCCGCCGGCCGCCGGGGTCGGCCGACGGCACCGAGGCGACCGAGGCGCGGTGGGGGCCGGCGGCCGCGTTGACGAACGCCAGTCGGTGCTTCTGGGCGAGCGTCAGCCTGCCCTCGCCGACGGCGGGGCCGCCCGCCCGCGGCCGGTCGGCGCGGTCGGCGCGGTCGGCGGCGTGCAGGACGACGCCGGCGCCCACGCCCGCGAGCAGCAGGATCGCCGCGACGAGTATGAGCAGGCGGCGGTGGAGCGTTGTCATGCGGGTCCTTGGGGCTGAGGTGGTCATCGGGTCCCGCCGGCCGGCCGCAGGACCAGGCCCGCGACGGCCGCGCAGCACAGCAGGCCGACCGCCGACCCGGCCAGCGCAGGGCCGTCGCCCCACACCGTCCAGGCGGCACCGAAGGCGAGCGAGCAGCAGAAACGGGCCAGCGCCTGGCTGGTGCCGACGATGGCGAGGCCGCTGGCGCGCAGTTCCTCGGGCACGAGGCCGGCGAGGGCGGCCGGGAGCACGCCGTCGGTGGCCGCGTAGAACGCGCCGTGCAGGGCGAGCACGGCCGGGGCCAGGACCGGCGTGGCCGGCGCCCACAGCAGCAGGGCGTAGGCGGTGAGCAGGCCCACGTGCCCGGCGAGGAACACGGTGCGCCGCCCGATCCGGTCCGCGAGCGCGCCGACGGGCACGGCGAGCGACAGGAACACCACGGCGGTGCCCAGCGGCAGCAGCGTGAACCACTGCTCGCCGATGCCCGCGCGGCGTTGCAGGAGCAGATAGACGAAGGCGTCGCTGACGGTGGTGAGGCCGAGCAGCGCGGCGCAGCCGGCGAGCGCCCGCAGGCGCGGCACGCGCAGCAGCGCCAGCGCCTCGCGCACCCGCACCGGCGGCCTGCCGTCCGACGCATCAGGCCCGTCCGGCCCGCCGGTTCCGCCGGGCCCGCCCGTTCTGCCAGGCTCACCGGTTCCGTCCTGCCCGCCGGGCCCGCCAGTTCCGTCCGGCCCGCCAGGCCTGCCCGTTCCGCCAGGCCAGCCGAGTCCGCCGATTCCCGCAGGCTCACCTGCCCCCTCCGGCCCGCCGGGCTCACCCGTTCCGCCAAGGCCGTCCGTTCCGTCCGTCCGTGCCGCCTGCCGCCTGCCGGGTACGAACAGCACCAGCACGAGCACGCCGAGCACGGCGACGCAGGCGCTCACCCCGAACACGGCGTCGTAGCCGTCGGCCGCCGCGCGCAGGATGAGGAAGGCCGCGAGCGGGCCGAGCATCGCGCCGGTGGTGTCCATCGCCCGGTGCACACCGAAGGCGCGGCCCTGGTCCCGGGCCGGCGTGGACAGGGAGATCATCGCGTCGCGCGGGGCGGTGCGCAGGCCCTTGCCGGTGCGTTCCAGGGCGAGGACCGTGCCGAGCGTGCCGATGCTGCCGGCGAGCAGCAGCAGCGGCTTGCACAGCGCGGACAGGCCGTAGCCGAGCCCGGCCATCAGCTTGTGGTTGCGCACCCGGTCGGCGAGGTGGCCCCCGGTGAGCTGGACCAGGGCGCTGACCCCGTTGTAGACGCCGTCGAGGGTGCCGAAGCCCAGAGGGCTGAAACCGAGCCGGCTGACCAGGTAGAGCGGCAGGACGGCGGTGACCATCTCCGAGGAGACGTCGGTGATCAGGCTGACCGTGCCGAGCACGAGCACGACCGGGGCGACCCGGCGTCCGGGACCGCTTCTCCGGTCCCGGACGGTGTCCGCCCTGGCGGGTGCGGAACGGTCGGTGAGGTACATGGTCGGGGACTCCAGGTGCGGTGCGGTCAGTTCTGCCGGCTGCTCTCGTCCCGCAGCCAGGTGCCGAAGTCCCGTTCCCTGATGGCCTTTCGGGCCCGCCACCGGGCGACGACCGCCGCGGCGACGAAGACCACGGCACCCGCGAGGAGCCTCGGCTCCGCACGGACCACGGCCAGCAGATCCGCCTTGCCGGTGCGCGCCGACGCCTGCGCCGGGTCCTGGTGCCGCTCGACCTGGGCGGTGGACACCGCGGCCCGGATCCGTCGCCTGAGCAGGTCCGACCAGGTGCGCGGCGGATGGACCACGACCCGGGCCGCACCGACCACGAGCCGCTCACCGGGGGCGAACGCCAACGACGCGGCCAGGTCGTCCGCCATCAGCGGCGGCAGGGCGGCGATCCGGGCGTGCCCGGCCTTGGAGACCGCGATGACGCCCCGGCCGAACAGCCCCTCGCGCACCGCCGGGAGCCGCTGCCACACGCCGTAGTAGGCCCGCACCGGCCAGGCGCAGGCGGCCAGCGGGAGCTGCCGTTCGGGGGCGGTGGCGAGGACGCCGGAGGCGTCGTCGTCCAGCGGCCCGGTCAGCGCCCGCACGTCGGCGCCCGTGATCACGACGTCGGCGTCCACGTAGACGCGCGGGAAGCCCCGTGCGTGCTCGTCGCCGGCCCGCAGGGCCGCGTGCTTGGAGGGCACCGGGATCTCGACCACCCGGACGCGCGCGCCGCGCGCCGCCGCGATCCGGGCGGTGTCGTCCGTGCAGCCGTTGCACACGACCACGATGTCGGTCTCGTCCTCGGCGGGGTCCGCCAGCAGCGAATCGAGGAGCCGGCCGAGGACGCGCGCCTCGTTGTGAGCCGGGATCACGATGCTCGTCACCCGGGCAGTATGCCGCCGGTGCCGGCATCGCGGTGTGTGTTTCGTCCAACTGTTCCCGCGACTGCGTTCAGTGGTCTAGATTGAGGTCCGCCGCACCGGTTTGGGAGGGACTTCCGCACCTGACGCTCCGTCAACTCGCGGAATCATGAACCGGATACGGCACAGGCAACAACCAACATGCAGGGTACGCAGAGCGGTTGGGGAACCGCTGGGCGCTCCCTGGTTTTCCGGCGCCGTTGTGTTGAGGAGACGCATCGGCGTCGTTCCGGCCCTGGCCGCGGACTTCGACCGTATGTCCGCACCGCTCGGTCAGGGGTAGCCGCGCATGTGGTGGGGGGGGCATGACCATTGAGGTCACGCATGAGCAGGTGCTTCTGGATCACAGGAGTCCAGAAGCGCGCCGAAGACGCTGGGAACGGAACTACCGTACGGCCCTGTTGGTCGCGGACGGCCTGGCGGCCGTAGCCGCGGCCCTGGTGGTCCACGGGGCCTGGGGCCGCTGGACGGTGGCGCTGGTGCTGCCGCCGCTGTGGATCGTGGCGATGCTCGTCCATCGCTCGTACGACCGCCGGGCGCTGGGCCTGGGCGCCGAGGAGTACCTGCGGGTACTGCGCGGGGCCGTCGCCCTGCCGGCCCTGGCGGCGTGCGCCTACTGGCTGTTCGCACGCGACCTGGGGCTGCTGCACGACATGATCGCGGCCGCGGCGCCCACCGCCCTGATCGCGCTGTCGGTCCGGTACGTGCTGCGCCGCCGACTGCACCGGCGCTGGGCGCGGGGCCGGGACCGCAGCGCGACGCTGCTGGTCGGTCCGTCGCACGCGATAGTCGAACTGGTCGGCGTGCTGCGCCGGGCGGGCGGCGCACAGGAGCTGCAGGTCGCCGGGGTGTGCCTGAGCGACCCGGAGAACGCGGTCGCGATCCGCGGGCTGGGGATCCCCGTCCTCGGCGGGATCGCCGACATGAACGACGTCGCGCGGGCCATGGGCATCGGCACCGTCGTGGCGCTCCCGGCCCCCGAGTTCGACGCCTCCGTCCTGCGCCGGATGTCCTGGACGGCCGCCGTCCAGGACATCGACTTCCTGGTGGCGCCCGTACTGACCGACGTCTCCGCCTCCCGGCTGGTGGTACGGCCCACCAACGGGGTCCCGCTGATGCGGATACAGGCGCCCAACCTCTCCCGGTTTTCCCGGCTGCCCAAGGAGGTGCTGGACCGGGCGCTCGCCGCGGCCCTGCTGCTGGTGCTGCTGCCGCCCATGCTGGTGATCGCCCTGGTCGTCCGGCTGGACAGCACCGGCCCCGCCCTCTTCCGGCAGCGCCGGGTGGGCCGCTACGGGAACCAGTTCACCATGCTGAAGTTCCGCACCATGCGGGAGGACTCCGAGGCCCTCCGCGCGGAACTGGAGCACCTCAACCAGAACAGCGACGGGCTGCTGTTCAAGGTGAAGGAGGACCCCCGGATCACCCGGGTCGGCTCGGTGCTGCGCCGCAGCTCGCTCGACGAACTCCCGCAGCTCATCAACGTGGTGAGAGGGCACATGTCGCTCGTCGGCCCCCGCCCTTCGCTGCCCGAGGAGGTCGAGGAGTACACGCCGGACATCAAACGCCGGCTGCTGGTGAAGCCCGGTCTCACCGGACTGTGGCAGGTCAGCGGCCGCTCCGACCTGCCCTGGGACGAGGCCGTCCGGCTCGACCTCGGATACGTGGACAACTGGTCGATCGGCCTCGACCTGACCATCCTGCTGCGCACCGGGTCGGCCGTGGTGCGCGGAGCGGGGGCCTACTGATGGACCGAAGGAAGAGGGACGCAGTGACGCAGACCACGGATCCGCTGGGGGTCGCGGTCGTCGGGGCCGGCTACTGGGGCCCCAACCTCGTACGCAACTTCCAGGCCAGCGACCGGTTCCGGCTGCGCTGGCTGTGCGACCTCGACGTGGACCGGGCCCAGCGGGTCCTCGGCGGCTACTCGACGGTCCAGGCCACCTCGGACTACGCGGCCGTCCTGGCCGACCCCGACGTGGCCGCCGTCGCCGTGGCCACACCCGCCGGGACCCACCTCGACATCGCCCTGGCCGCCCTGCGAGCCGGCAAGCACGTCCTGGTGGAGAAGCCGCTCGCGGCCACCTACGCCGACGGGATGCGCCTGGTCGCCGAGGCGGAGGAGCGCGGGCTCACCCTGATGTGCGACCACACCTACTGCTACACGCCCGCCGTGGGCCGCATCCGCGACATGGTCCGCTCCGGGGAACTCGGCGAGATCCACTTCGTCGACTCGGTGCGGATCAACCTCGGACTCGTCCAGAAGGACATCGACGTCCTGTGGGACCTCGCCCCGCACGACCTGTCCATCCTGGACTTCATCCTCCCCGACAACGTCGAACCGGTCGCCGTCGCCGCCCACGGGGCCGACCCGATCGGCGCGGGACAGGCCTGCGTGGCCTACCTGACGCTGCAGCTCAACACCGGCGCCATCGCCCACGTGCACGTCAACTGGCTCTCCCCGACCAAGGTGCGCACCACCATGGTCGGCGGCTCCAAGCGCACCCTGATCTGGGACGACCTCAACCCGGTGCAGCGCGTCGCGGTCTACGACCGCGGGGTGGACCTGGCCGCGCCGCAGGAGATCGGCGCGGACGAGCGCCGGGAGATGCTCGTCTCCTACCGCTCCGGTGACATGGTCGCCCCCGCGATCGGCGAGAAGGAAGCGCTGCGCAGCATGGTCGACGAGTTCGCCGACGCGATCAGGGGCGGGCGGGCCCCGCTGACCGACGGCCGGGCCGGACTGCGCGTGCTGGACATCCTCGAAGCGGCCTCCCGGAGCCTGGAGTTCCGCGGCGCGGTCGTCGGCCTGCGCGCCGGGCATTGACAGTTCCACTAGGGAGAGGGCACTTCAGTTGAGCAGCGTACGGGGCAAGAAGATCCTGGTCACCGGAGGGGCGGGGACCATCGGGTCCAATCTCGTCGACCTCCTGGCCGAGGGCGGTGCCCGCGAGATCGTCGTGCTGGACAACTTCGTCCGAGGGCGGATGGGCAACCTGGCCCGCGCCCTGGACAGCGGCGTCGTCGAGGTCGTCGAGGGCGACATCCGCGACGCCGCCGCGGTGCGGAAGGCCACCGACGGCGCCGATCTGGTGTTCCACCTCGCCGCGATCCGCATCACGCAGTGCGCGGAGGAGCCCCGGCTCGCCAACGAGGTCATGGTCGACGGCACCTTCAACGTCCTGGAGGCGGCGGTCCAGGCCGGGGTCGGCAAGGTGATCGCCTCGTCCTCGGCCTCCGTCTACGGCATGGCCGAGGACTTCCCGACCACCGAACGCCACCACCCGTACAACAACGACACCTTCTACGGCGCGGCCAAGGCCTTCAACGAGGGCATGCTGCGCAGCTTCCACGCCATGTACGGCCTGGACTACGTGGCCCTGCGGTACTTCAACGTCTACGGCCCCCGGATGGACATCCACGGCCTCTACACCGAGGTGCTCATCCGCTGGATGGAGCGCATCGAGTCGGGCGAGCCGCCGCTGATCCTCGGCGACGGCAGCCAGACCATGGACTTCGTCGACGTCCGGGACATCGCCAGGGCCAATGTGCTGGCCGCCGAGTCCGACCTGACCGACGAGGTCTTCAACGTCGCCAGCGGCACCGAGACCTCGCTGAAGGAGCTCGCCCAGTGCCTGCTGGAGGCGATGGGCGCCGAGGGCCTGGAGCCGGAGCACGGGCCGGCCCGCGCGGTGAACGGCGTGGTCCGGCGGCTCGCGGACACCTCGCGCGCCGCCGAACGGCTCGGCTTCACCGCGCGGATCGACCTGCGCACCGGACTCAGGGACCTGGTGGACTGGTGGCGTGCGGAGCGCGCCGCGGGGGAGGCGGCCCGGTGAGCGACCGCATCCCCGTGATGATCCCCTGGCTCGGCGAGGAGGAGGCCCGGGCCGCCTCCGAGGCGGTGCTGTCCGGCTGGGTCGCCCAGGGCCCCCGGGTCGCCGCGTTCGAGCGGGCCTTCGCGGAGCGGGTGGGCGCCGAGCACGCCGTCGCGGTCAGCTCCTGCACCACCGCCCTGCACCTGTCCCTCGTCGTGCTCGGCCTCGGCCCCGGCGACGAGGTCGTGGTGCCCTCGCTGTCGTTCATCGCCACCGCCAACGCCGTGCGCTACGTCGGGGCCGAACCCGTCTTCGCCGACGTCGACCCCGCGACCGGCAACCTCACCCCGGCCACCGTCGACGCCGTCCGCACCCCCCGCACCCGGGCCGTCCTCGCCGTCCACCAGGGCGGCGTGCCGGCCGACGTGCACGCCCTGCGCGCCGCCTGCGCCGACTGGGACCTGCCGCTGGTGGAGGACGCGGCCTGTGCCATCGGCTCCACCGTCGGCGGCAAGCCGGTCGGCCACGGCGCGCTGCTCGCCGCCTGGTCCTTCCATCCGCGCAAGCTCGTCACCACCGGCGAGGGCGGCATGGTCACCACCGACGACGCCGCATGGGCGGCCCGCCTGCGGCGGCTGCGCGAGCACGGCATGAACGCCTCGGCGGCCGAACGCCACGCGAGCAGCAAGCCGGTCCTGGAGAGCTACCTGGAGGTCGGCTTCAACTACCGGATGACGGACGTCCAGGCCGCGATCGGCCTGGTCCAGCTCGGCAGGCTCGACGCGATGATCGCCCGCCGGCGCGAACTGGCGGCCCGCTACGACGCGGCGCTGCGCGACGTCCCCGGCCTCACCCCGGTGCGCGACCCCGCGCACGGGCAGAGCAACTTCCAGTCCTACTGGGTGCTCCTGGACGAGGACTTCCCCGTCGGCCGGGACGGCCTGCTGGCGGCACTCGCCGGAACCGGGGTCTCCGCCCGGCGCGGGATCATGGCGGCGCACCTCGAACCCGCCTACGCCGGCCACCCCCACGCCCCGCTCCCGGTCACCGAGCGGATCAGCCGTGACTCGCTGATCCTGCCGCTGTTCCACACGATGACCGAGGCCCAGCAGGACCGCGTCGTGACGGCCCTGCGCGAACAGGCCGGCGGATGAACGGGCTGCTGATCGTCGGCGCCGGCGGCTTCGCCCGGGAGACCGCACAGGCCGTGCGGGACGCGGGCGGCACCGAGCTGCTCGGGCACCTCGACGACAACGCCGCCCTGCACGGCACCGAGGTGGACGGCGTGCCCGTCCTCGGCGGCTGCGACCTGGTCCACGACCTGTCCCGGGCCCGGGTCGTCGTCTGCGTGGGCAACCCGGGGGACTACGCGTCCCGCGCCCGGCTGGTCGCCAGACTCGGACTGCCCGCCGACCGCTACGCCACCGTGGTCCACCCGACCGCCTCGGTGTCGCGGACCTCCGAGATCGGCCCCGGCTCGGTGCTGCTCGCGCACTGCGCGCTGACCGCCGCCGTGCGGGTGGGCGCGCACGTCGCGGTCATGCCGCAGGCCGTCCTGACCCATGACGACGTGGTCGGGGACTGCGCCACCATCGCCTCCGGCGTCCGCCTGGGCGGGGGCGTACGGGTGGAGCGGGGCGCCTATCTGGGCTCCGGCTCCCTGATCAGGGAAGGCACGACGGTCGGCGCCTGGTCGCTGATCGGGATGGGGAGCGCCGTGCTCGGCGATGTGCCGCCGGGCGAGGTCTGGGCGGGAAGCCCGGCCCGGCGGCTGCGCGCGGCGGACCCGCCCGCGCTCGATCAACTGGCGCGGGGCGAGAGCGACTTCGCGACGCATGCACTGGGGGGACCGGTCACATGAACCAGATACCGCTCGTGGACCTCAAGGCGGCCCACGAGGAGGTCGCCGACGAGGTACGGGCCGGCTTCGAACGCGTCCTGGCGAACACCGCGTTCATCGGCGGCGAGGAGGTCCGCCTGTTCGAGCGCGAGTACGCCGGCTTCGGCGGCGTCGCGCACTGCGTGGGCGTCGCCAACGGCACCGACGCCGTCGAACTCGCCCTGCGGGCGAACGGGGTGGGGCCCGGCGACGAGGTCGTGGTGCCCGCCAACACCTTCATCGCCACCGCGGGCGCGGTGGCCAGGACCGGCGCGCGGCCGGTCCTCGCGGACTGCGAGCCCGGCACCGGCCTGCTCGACCCGCAGGCCGCGCTGGACGCGGTCGGCCCGGCCACCCGCGCGGTGGTGCCGGTGCACCTGTACGGGCAGATGGCCGACGTGACCGCGCTGGCCGGCCGCCTGCCCGAAGGGGTGGCACTGGTCGAGGACGCCGCACAGTGCCAGGGCGCCACCCGCGACGGCCGGTCCCCGGGCAGCGGCGGCATCGCGGCGACCAGCTTCTACCCGGGCAAGAACCTGGGCGCCTACGGCGACGCGGGCGCGGTGCTCACCGACGACGAGGAGCGGGCCGGCCTGGTGCGCGCCATCGCCAACCACGGCGGCGTCGCCAAGTACCGCCACGACGTGCCGGGCTTCAACAGCCGGCTGGACGGGCTGCAGGCCGTCGTCCTGCGGGCGAAGCTGAAGCGCCTCGCGGCCGGCAACGCGGCCCGCCGGGCGGCCGCGGCCCGCTACGACGAACTGCTCGCCGGCCTCGCCGCGGCCGGACGGGTCGTGCTCCCGGTGACGGCGCCCGGCAACGTCCACGTGTGGCACCTCTACGTCGTCCAGGTCGACGGGGCCGACCGCGACGACATCGTCGGCAAGCTCAACGCCGAGGGCATCGGCGCCGGGGTGCACTACCCGGCGCCGGTCCACCTGACCCCGGCCTACCGCCGGCTCGGCCACGGCCGGGGCGACTTCCCGAACGCCGAGAAGGCGGCGGAGCGCATCCTGTCGCTCCCGCTCCACCCGCACATCACCCAGGACCAGCAGCAGCGCGTGGTGGACGCACTCGCCCACGCCCTGCGCGGCTGACCGGTCACCGCTTCACAGCGCCACCCCGACCGCACGGGTCGGTCCTGCACAGCACCGCGAGAGGTACACATGAAGAAATGGAGCAGACGGATCAGAGGCAGCCGCCTCGCCGTCGTGGCAGCGTTGATCTGGGCGGTGCTCCCGCAGGCGGGGTCCGCCCTGGCCGCCTCCGATCCGTGCGGAACGGGTTCGAACCCCGTCGTCTGCGAGAACTCCAAACCGGGCAGCCCGAAGTCCGACTGGTTCTCGCCCAACGCCTACGGTGACATCAAGGGCTTCTCCACCAAGGAGAGCGTCCAGGCCGGTGACACCGTGCAGTTCAAGGTGCAGTCGAAGGTCTCCTACCACGTGGAGATATACCGCCTCGGCTGGTACGGCGGCGACGGCGCGCGCGAGATGTCCACCGCGGCCCAGGCCGCCGTCACCTACCCGGCCAACTACCTCACCAAGCCGGCCAACTGCGCCACCAAGAGCAGCACCGGCCTGGTCGACTGCGGCAACTGGCCGGTCACCGCCACCTGGACGGTGCCCGGCAACGCGGTCTCCGGCCTGTACATCGCCAACCTGACCCAGACGGACGGCGACGGCCTGATGCCGTACCCGTTCGTGGTCCGCAACGACTCCAGCACCTCCGACATCGTCGTGCAGACCAGCGACCAGACCTGGCAGGCGTACAACGACTACGGCGGCCAGGACCTCTACGGCGGCGCCGGACCCGCGCCGGACGGCCGTGCCTACGAGGTCAGCTACAACCGGCCGCTGGACATCGGCGGCGACAACGGCATCTACGGCTCCGAGTACATGATGCTGTCCTGGCTGGAGCGCAACGGCTACGACGTCAGCTACCTGTCCGGCGTGGACGTGTCGGCCAACGGCGCCACCCTGCTGAAGAAGCACAAGGTGTACATGTCCTCCGGCCACGACGAGTACTGGACGCAGAGCCAGTACTCCAACGTCCTCGCGGCCCGCAAGGCCGGTGTCCGGCAGGCCTTCTTCAGCGGCAACGAGGTCTTCTGGAAGACCCGGCTCACCCCGAGCATCGACGGCGCGAACACGGCCAACCGCACCCTGGTCTGCTACAAGATGACCAAGATGGCGCAGAACAACGGCATCGCCGACCCCAGCGGGACCTGGACCGGCACCTGGATGGATCCCGCCAGCACCCAGTACGGGCAGGACTACCAGCCGCCGAACATCCTCACCGGCTCCATGTTCACGGTGAACGGCTACCGCAGCGACGCCATCACTGTCCCCGGCTCGTACGGGAAGAACCGGATCTGGCGCAACACCTCCATCGCCGGCCTGACGTCGAGCCAGACCGCCACCTTCCCCGAGGGGACCCTCGGCTACGAGTGGGACAGCGACATCGACAACAGCACCCGGCCCGCCGGGGCGATCGACGTGTCCTCCACGACGGTCGACATCGACGACGGCAAGCTCCGCACGGACTGGGGCAACGTCTACGGCAACGGCACGGCGACGCACAACCTCGTCGAGTTCCGCGACCAGGACTCCGGCGCCCTGGTCTTCGGCTCGGGGACCGTGCAGTGGTCGTGGGGGCTGACCGACATCCCGACCTACGACCCCGCCGACACCGTGGTCACCGAGGACGCCCGCATGCAGCAGGCGACCGTGAACATCCTGGCCGACATGGGCGTCCAGCCGCTGACCCGGCAGAGCAACCTCGCCGCCGCGACGGCCACCACCGACACCACCGGCCCGTCCGTCACCGTGACGGCGCCGGCCTCCGGGGTCACCGTCCCGGCGCTGAAGCCGGTCACCGTCACGGGCACCGCCACCGACTCCGGCGGCGTGGTCGCCCGGGTCGAGGTGTCCACGGACGGCGGCAAGACCTGGAACGCCGCGAGCGGCCTGACCTCCTGGAAGTACACCTGGACCCCGGCCACCCCCGGCGCCGCGTCCGTCAAGGTCCGCGCGGTGGACGACAGCGTCAACATCGGCGCCGTCAGCACCGTCCCGCTCACCGTCGGACCGCAGGCCTGCCCCTGCACCGTCTGGCCGGCCTCGGCGGTGCCCGGCACCGTCAACGGAGGCGACGGCAGCGCGGTCGAACTCGGCACCAAGTTCCGTACCACCGTGGCCGGTTCGATCACCGGCATCCGCTTCTACAAGTCGCCGGCCAACACCGGCACCCACACCGGCAGCCTGTGGACCGCCTCCGGCACCCGCCTGGCCACCGGCACCTTCACCGGCGAGTCGGCCTCCGGCTGGCAGCAGCTCAACTTCTCCACCCCGGTGAGCGTCAAGGCCAACACCACGTACGTCGCCTCGTACTTCGCCCCCAACGGCGGATACTCCTACGACGGCGGGTACTTCTCCGGCGGCGACGCGGGCCTGGCCCCGCTCACCGCCCTGAAGTCGGGCACCGACGGCGGCAACGGCGTCTACCACTACGGCTCGTCCAGCGCCTTCCCGTCCTCGCAGTCCTCGGGCAGCAACTACTGGGTCGACGTGGTCCTGGACACCTCGGCGGCCAGCACCACCCCGCCCACCGTCACCTCGACCTCCCCGACGTCCGGGGCGACCGGCGTGTCGATCACGGCGCCGGTGTCGGCCGTCTTCAGCTCGGCCGTCGACTCCGACAGCCTGACCTTCACCGTGAAGGACCCCAACGGCGAGGCCGTGCCCGGGACCTGGACGCTCCCCTCGTCCAACAAGGCCACCTTCACCCCGTCCACGGAACTGGCGCTGCACACCACGTACACCGCCTCCGTCAAGGCCAGTGACCTGTGGGGCAACACCATGGCGGACCCGGTGACCTGGTCGTTCACCACGAGCACCACCCCGCCGGCGGTCACCTGCCCCTGCACGCTGTGGAACTCCTCCGCCGTGCCCGCCACCACCGACATGACCAGCGACACCAACTCGGTCGAGCTGGGCTCCCGGTTCACGTCCTCGGCGAGCGGCTGGGTCACCGGCGTCACCTTCTACAAGGGCGCCGGCAACACCGGCACCCATACCGGCAGTCTGTGGTCCGGCGACGGCACGCTGCTCGCCACCGGCACCTTCACCGGCGAGACGGCCTCGGGCTGGCAGCGGATGACCTTCACCAACCCGGTCGCCGTCAGCGCCGACACCCCGTACGTCGTCTCCTACCACGCGCCGAACGGCCACTACGCGGTCGACGGCGGCTACTTCGCCGCGGCCCACCAGTCCTACCCGCTGACCGGCACCGCCGACACCACCGCCCAGCACAACGGGCTCTACCGGTACGGCGCCGACCCGGCCTTCCCCAACAGCTCCTACGGATCCGCGAACTACTGGGTCGGCCCGGTCTTCACCGCCGACAACCCGGGCGCCTCCCTGGCGGCGCCCGGCGCCTCCGAGGACAACGCCTCCGCCCTGACCCACACCGCCGACGCGGGCGACCCGCTGGTGACCGCCCTGCCCGCCGGGGCCGCGGTGTCGTCCGTCCGGGCGACCGTGACCGTGCTGTCCGGCCCCCGGGCGGCAGCCGCCAGGAAGCTCCACGTCACGGCCGTCACCTCCTACGACCGGGCCGGCCACAAGGCGTCCGTCCACCTGTCGGCACCGCTGCCGGACGGCACCCGGTTCAAGGTCACGGTCACGGCCCGGGACAGGCACCGCCACGTGCTGAAGTCCCACAGCTGGACCCTGACCGCCAGGACCGCGCACAAGAAGAAGAACTGACCCGACACAGCGCACCGGCGGCGGCCCACGGCGAACCCCGGCGGCCGCGGGGGCGGGGGGCGTCCCGCGCTCCGCCGCGCCCTTCACCCGGCCCACGGCGAACCCGTGGGCCGCCGCCGGGGATTGGCATTACCCACCCATGAGCAGCGTCAGTGTTGTGATCCCCTGCTACAAGTACGGCCACTTCCTCGCCGACTGCGTCAGCAGCGTCCTGGACGAGCAGGACGGAGTCGACGTCCGGGTCCTGATCATCGACGACGCCTCGCCCGACGACTCGGCGGAGATCGCGCACAAGCTGGCCGCCTCCGACCCGCGGATCGAGGTCCGCGTCCACGAGACCAACAAGGGCCACATCGCCACCTACAACGAGGGCCTGCTGGAATGGGCCGACGGCGACTACTGCGCCCTGCTCTCCGCCGACGACCGGCTGGTCCCGGGCGCCCTGGTCCGGGCCGCCGCCCTGCTGGACGCCCACCCCGAGGCGGGGTTCGCCTACGGACGCCCGCTGCGCTTCCGGCACGGCGGACCGCTGCCGCCGGCCCGTACCCGCGGCACCGGCTCGGTCGTCTACCCCGGGCAGTGGTGGCTGGAGCGGCGCTTCCGCGAGGGCACCGGCTGCATCACCTCGCCGGAGGTCGTCGTCCGCACCGGCCTGCAGCGCGAGGTCGGCGGCTACGACCCGGCCCTGCCGCACGCCGGCGACATCGAGATGTGGATGCGGCTCGCCGCGCACGCCGACGTCGGCTACGTACGCGGGGCCGACCAGGCCTTCTACCGGGTGCACGGCAACAACATGTCCACCACCGACTTCGGCGGTCAGCTCGACGACCTGCGCCAGCGCCTCGTGGCCTTCGACTCGGTGCTCGCCAAGTGCGCCGACCGGCTGCCGCACGCCGACCGCCTCGCCGACCAGGTCCACACCCGCCTCGCCCGCTTCGCGCTGCGCCGGGCCTACCGCGCCTACGACCGGGGGCGCACGGACACCGTCCCGGTCGACGAGTGCGTCGCCTTCGCCGCACAGTGCCTGCCGGAGTACACCGAGCTCCCGGAGTACCGGGCGCTGCGGCTCAGACGGCGCATCGGCCCGAAGGCGATGCCGTACCTCCAGCCCCTGGTGTGGTCGGCCGTGGCCGAGCGCGGCCGGGAACGGCTGTGGTGGGAGTCCTGGAAGCGCCGCGGTATCTGATGCCCAGGAGCTCAGCCCGCCGCGGGAACACCGTCGGTGCGGCGGAGCGGGTCCGGGGAGGCCGCCCTCCTCTTCCCGCGCCGCAGCGCGTACCGGTCGCACCACAGCGCGCCCAGGACGCCGGCGAGCGCACCCAGCAGCGCCGTGCCCGCCAGTGCGCGGGCCTTGTCGCCCCGCACCGGCGTGGCGCCGGGGGCGACCAGGACGGAGGCCGTGATCAGCGCCCTGTCCGCGACGCCCTCCGCCGACTGCGTGGCCGCCACGTGCCTGGAGTAGACGTCGATGATCCGGCGGACGGCCGTGTCCGCCGCCGCGGGGTCGCTGCGCCGCGCCTGCACCTGCAGCGAGGGGATCAGGTACTGCGGTGTCGCGCTGGTGCCGCTGTTGCGCGGGATGAGTTGGTACGCCCCGTGCACCCCGGCGGCGGCCAGCTCCCTGTGCCCGTCCGGCGACTCGAGCTGCTGGATGACCCCGTACGAGAGGGCGGCGAGGGGCGGCTGAAGGTTCGTCAGCTGGTTCGGCTGGCTTCCGGTCGCGGGCGGCTTGAGGACGACCACCGCCGAACTCACGTACTCCGGCGTGGGATTCACCACGCGGTAGGCTCCGGCGGCCGTCAGCAGGAACACGATCAGCAGCACGTACCAGCGGCGGAGAAGCGCTTCGGTGACGTCACGAGGCGACACAGGGATTCCTTCCGTCGGCACCGATCCTCGCAGGCGCCAGGGCGGCCCGCCACCGAAAGGGAGTTCTCATGAGCCTCGCCGACCTCTGGGCCATCATGTGCCGGCGCTGGTACTTCATGGTGCCCCTCACCCTGCTCAGTCTCCTGGCCGGCGGATACCTGCACCGGACCATCCCGGTGTCCTACGAGTCGCAGAGCTCCGTCACGCTCCTGGACTCCAGGGCGGTCGCCAACCTGGCGCCGACCTTCGGCAACCCGATCTCGAACGCGGGCGGTTCACTGGTCGTCACGGCCGACGTGCTGATCAGGACGCTCCAGTCGGGCGACTCCGCCAAGGAGTTGCGATCGCGCGGCGTCACGGACCCGTACACCGCCGGCTTCGCGTCGGACGCCGACAGCCCGCTGCTCACCCTGAGCGTCACCGGGACCGACCGGGCCAAGGTGCTCAGGGAGACCACCACCCTCACCAACTTCACCGGGGAACAGCTCAAAGCCCTGCAGGCCGGCTCCAAGGTGCCGACGGTGTACGCCGTGCAGGCCGCTCCGGTGGTCCTGCCGCAGAAACCGGTCCCGGAGTCCAAGGCCAGGTACCAGGACATCGCGGCGGTCGTCATCGTGGGAATGGTCGGCGCGTTCCTGCTGTCCATCCTCGCCGAGGGCGTCGCGGTGGTCCGCCGGCGGGGACGCGCCCGCGCCGGGTACGTCCCCCGGCGCCACCGCCTGCGGCCCCCCGAGCGGGCGCCCAGGGGCCTGCTGGTGCGCAGGCTGGACGCCGTGACGATCCTCACCGGGTACCTGGTTCTGGCCTTCTTCGTCCCGTCGAACCTCACCCTGCCCGCGCTCGGCGGCGTCGGCACCCCGGCCAACGTCTTCGCCCTGCTGGGGCTCCTGTGGTACCTCGCGACCTGGCTGGGCGGCCGGATCCGCCCGGCCGAGGGCACCAGGCTGCCGCGCCTGACGATGTGCCTGCTCGCCGCGGCGGTGCTGCTGTCCTACGTCGCCGACGCGACCCGCGGCAGCTCGCACAAGGAGGTCCTCGGGGCCGACCGCGGCCTCATCGGGCTCGGGGTGTGGGTGGCGCTGGTGGTGCTGGCATCCGCCGGCATCCAGGAACGCAGCCGGCTGGAGACCCTGATGCGCCGGCTCGTCGTCCTGGGCACGGTGGTCGCCCTGATCGGCTACTACGACTTCTTCGCCGCGACCAACATCGCCGACTCGATCCACATCCCCGGCCTGCAGTCGAGCAGCGCCGGGATCAGCACCATGGACCGCGGCTCGTTCACCCGGCCGCGGTCCACCACGGCCCACCCGCTGGAGTTCGGGGGAATGCTGGCCATCCTGGTGCCCTTCGCCGTCCACCAGGCCTTCGACCCGGTGCGCCGGCACGCCGGCGCGCTGCGACGCTGGGGTCCGGTGGCGGTCATGGCGGGCGCTCTGCCGCTGACCGTGTCCCGGACGTCGATCATCGGCGCGTTCATCGTCATCCTGGTGATGGTGCCGCGCTGGAAGCCGCAGCGGCGCTGGGCCGCGATCGGCCTGATCCTCGGCTCGGTGGCCGGCTTCAAGGTGATCATCCCGGGCCTGATCGGCACCATCACGGGCCTGTTCGCCAGCTTCCTGTCCAACTCCGACAGCAGCACCCAGGCACGCACCGTGAAGTACAGCGCGATCGTGCCCTACCTCAGCGAACGCCCCTGGTTCGGCCGCGGGTTCGGCACCTTCACCCCCGACCTGTACTTCTTCACCGACAACCAGTACATGCTGACCCTGGCCGAGACGGGCGTGGTGGGGCTGATCGCGCTGCTGGCCCTGTTCGTCACCGGGATCCACACCGGGGGCGCCGTCCGCCGGCTCGCCCGCACCGAGTCGGACCGGGAGCTCGGGCAGGCCTTCCTCGCCTCGGCCCTGGTCGCCCTGGTCATCAGCGCCACCTTCGACGCGCTCAGCTTCCCCATGTACGCGGGGATGTTCTTCCTGACCCTGGGCGCCGGCGGCAGCTACCTCGGCTTCGTGCGCCGCGAGGCGGCCGCCCGCCCCGGCCCCGGCAAGACACCCGAAGCAACCCCGACGCCCGGAGCCCAGCTCCCCCGACTCGTGGAGTCCCGATGAGCGCCGTCGCCGTCATCGTCGTCACCTGGAACAGCGCCCCGGTGCTCCCCGGGTTCCTCACCGCACTGCCCGACGGCATGGCCGGGCTGGACTGGCACCTCGTCGTCGCCGACAACGACTCGGCCGACGACACCGTCGAGGTGCTGCGGACCCTGGCCCCCGGCGCCACCCTCGTCCAGACCGGCCGCAACGCCGGGTACGCGGCGGGGATCAACGCGGCGCTGAACGCGGCCGGCGAGTACGGCACCGTGCTCATCTGCAACCCCGACATCCGCATGCGGCAGGGCTGCGCCAAACGCCTCGTCGACAGCCTCCGGGCCGGAGTGGGGATCGCCGTGCCCCTGCTGTACGAGGAGGGCCGGGAAACGCCCCACCGCTCGCTGCGCCGCGAGTCCACCGTGCTCCGGGCGCTCGGCGAGGCGCTGATCGGCAACACCCGGGCCGGGCGCTTCCCGGCCCTGAGCGAGCTCGTCACCGACCCCGCCGCCTACCGGCGGCCCACCCGTGCGGACTGGGCCACCGGCGCGCTCATGGCCGTCTCGGGGGACTGCCTGGCGGTGTGCGGGCCGTGGGACGAGTCCTTCTTCCTCTACTCGGAGGAGACCGAGTACTGCCTGCGCGCACGGGACCTGGGCTACGCCACCCGGCTGGAGCCGACGGCCGAGGCCGTTCACCTGGGGGGCGACTCCCAGGTCTCGCCCCGCCTCTGGACCCTGCTCACCCTCAACCGCGTCCGGCTGTACCGGCGCCGGCACGGCCCGCTCGCCACGGCCGCCTTCCGCGCCGCGGTCCTGCTCCGGGAGGCGTCGCGTGCCGCGCTGGGCCGCCCGGCGAGCCGGGCGGCCGCCGCGGCCCTGGCCCGGCCGGGCGCCCTGCGCGCCACGCCGGGGCCGTGAGCCGGACGCCGGGATCCGGCTCACGCCGGTTCAGCGCGGGTTCCCGGCCCGCACGGCGATGAGCGACTTCGTCGCGCCGAGCATGCGTTCGCTCAGGAGCACGGACCCCGGGAACAGGTAGCGCATCTCGGTCCGGGTCAGCAGCTCGATGTTGATCACGGCGTCCATCGCCGACTCCGGGCTGTCCGGGCGGCTGTGGACGAGCGGCCAGTGCCGCACCAGACGCGCCCGGGCGCCCAGGGGCAGGAACTGGAAGCCGGGCGCGACGAAGTGCGGCTCCACGGGGAAGTAGCGGTACGGCGTCTGGATCCAGTGCAGCGGCGCCAGCCGCTCGACGGCCGCGACGAACTTCCGGCGCTGGCTGTGGCCGCCCACGTGCTCGATGGTCGAGTTGGAGAACACCAGGTCGTAGCCGCCGGCTCCGGCGAGTTCCGCGGCGACCGCCGGATCGGTGACGTCGGCGACCTCCGCGGTGATCCAGTCGGGCAGTTCGGCGGGATGCTCCTCCAGGTTGATCAGGTGGACGTGCTTGGCGCGCACCGGCGCGCGCAGCCACATCTCGGCCGTACCGCCCAGGTCCACGACGCGCATGCCCTCGATGCCGGGGAAGCAGCGCCGCAGCCGCTCCCAGCGGGCGATGCGGAGCTTCTCGCCCAGCGAGCCGGGCGCGTCGACGAATCTGTTCCTCAGGGCGCGGGAGTGGGGCATGGGATCAACCACCTGTGATCGGATCGGAAGGGGAGCGGGCGTCGGCCCGGCCGTCACCACTGGGTGTAGAAGCTGGCCGGGTTCATCAGGTACCGGACGGTGGGGTGTGGCACGTGGCGCACCCGGTGCCTGCGGCCGTACCGGTGGATCAGCTCCCAGTCCTCGCGGGGCATCACCTCCGGGCTCCGGTGCAGGCGGCTGAAGAGCAGCCGGCGAGTGCGGCGGGCGACGAAGGCGTTGGTGTCCAGGAAGGACTCGCGAGCCGCGCGGCGGCGGTCCCAGGGCACCGACAGGATGTCCTTCTCGGTGCCGTCGGGCAGCACCCGGCGCAGCGCCGTGTAGACGCCGTCGGGTCCGCCGGGCGACTCCAGGACCGCCAACGCCCTTTCGAGATGGTCGGGTTCCCAGAGGTTGTCGTCGTCCAGGAACGCCACGTACCGCGAGCGGGTGAGGCGGATGCCGACGTTGCGCACGACACCCGCCACGCCGGTGTTGCGCGCCAGCGACACGGCCGACAGCCGCTCGTCGTCGGGGAGTTCGGGCAGTCCGGCGCCGTCGTCGACCACGACGACGACCTGGTCGCGCACCGTCTGCCCAAGGGCCGAGCGCACCGCGGCGCGCAGCGCCTCGGGCCGCCGGTGGGTGGCGATCACGGTGGCGACCAGCGCCGTCGGCGGCGACGGCAGGGCCGCGGCCAGCCGCCGGGTCTCGGCGTCCTCGAACCGGCGCAGCCGCACCGCGGAGGGGGCCAGCACGACCTTGTTCCTGGCCTCGAAGAGCACCAGCCAGCCGAACGCCGCCTTGAGCACCTCCCAGGGCGCCCGTGCGACACGATGCCTCATGTGATCGCCTCCCGGCAGGGCGCCCCGCTCACGGCGACGGCTCGGGTCGGACCGGGCGGCCGTCGGACATCCGGTTGTCGCGCCACACGTTCCCGGCGCCGCCCGCGTTCCAGTGGGCGACCGCGCCGTAGCCGCCGGAGGCGGGGTGGTACTGCGTGGAGAAGATGTTGCCGGTGACCTTGATGCCGGTGGCGCCCTTGTCGCCCCCGTAGAGGGCGTAGGCGCCGCCGGCCAGCCAGTTGTGGTCGACGACGACGTTGCGGACCACCCCGGTGTCCGCGAACAGGCCGATGCTCCCGGAGGCCCCCTGCTTGAGGCCCGTCGGGTTCAGCAGGGTGTTGTGCCGGATGATCAGCTGCCCGGTGTTGCCGCCCCCGCTGATCACCGCGTTGGTGTGCTGCCACTCGCCGTCCCGGTTGATGAACGGGGCGATGTCGTGCACGTAGTTGTCGTGCAGGTTGCCCTGCCCCATGGCCAGGGCGTCGCCGAACACCGAGACGTCGCACCATCCGACCTCGATGGAGCTGCCGCCCATGTTCGACACGGCGTAGTCCACACCGCCGTTGTCGGGCCCCTTGCCCGGCACGGCGGTGATCGTGGAGTGCAGCACCCGCAGGCCGCGGTAGCCCGGACGCAGGTTGATGCCCCACCAGTTGTCCGAGGTGACCTTGGTGTCGATGACGGTGACGTCGTTCGCGTAGATGTCGAGCGAGCCGGTGATGTCCCAGCCCCGGATGACGAGCCCGTCGGTGCGGACGGTCAGCGCCCCCGTGCTGTGCGGTGTGAGGGGGATGCGCGGGCCGGTGGTACGGGTGTCGGGGAAGCCGCAGGCTCCGGGCGAGGCGCAGGCGGCCCTGGCCGAGGGCTTCTTGGTCGTACCCCGCGCACCGGCCGTCGCGGCGGGTTTCCCGGCCGGGGACGGCGGGGCGGAGGCGCCCGTCCTGGAGTCGTCGCCGGCCGTGGTCGACCGTCCCGCGCCCGGTGACGCCGGGGACGCGCCCGTGGGGCAGGTCAGCGCGTCGTCCGGGCACGGGGGCGAGGCGGCCCGGTCCGATCCCGAACAGGCCACGGCCATGACCGCGAGTAACGCCGCCAGCAGCGGTCCGGTGAGCAGGCCTTGGCTGATACGCCGTGACATCGGGTTCATTCCACGTCCTGTCGGTCGGGCCGAAGCGGTGCGGCCGGCCTGCGCCGGCCGCGGTGGGGTCGTTCACCGCGGCCGGCGCCGCGCAGGAAGCCGCGGCTGGGCAGTACACACAGCGTGTAGGCGGCCAGGGCGATCGTGCCGATGGCGAGGAGCGCGAGCCGGCCGTCGCCGAGCGGGTGCCGCAGACCGAGCACCACCGCGGTCATCACGGCCCCGCCGAGGAAGGGCCAGGCGCAGGCCCTGGCGATCCGGCCGACGCCGATGCCGCCGCGGCCGAGGGCGATCAGGAACACGGGCACCACCAGGCCCGCGGCGACCACGACATGGCCCTGCGAGACTCCGACGATGCCGTTCAGGCGGGCGGCGACGACGAGCACCGGGATGAGGGCCACCAGCCACAGCCCCTGCACCAGGAACAGCGACCGGCGCTGGCCGATCGCGACCAGGCAGTCGTAGGCGAGTTCGCCGCCGATGCGTATCAGGCCGAGGGCCATCAGCCAGGGCAGTGCCGCGGCCGCCGGGGTCCACTGGCCGCCGTACACCAGGTGGACGACCGGCTCCGCGAGGGCGGCCAGCAGGACGCAGAGCGGTACGGTCGCGGTGATCAGCACGCCCAGGGCACGGCTGAAGCCCTGGGCGAGCGCCCCCGGCGACTCGGCCAGGCGGGAGAAGCCGGCGAAGGAGACCCGGCGGGCGGCCTCGGAGATGATCCGCACCGGCCAGCCGGAGATGTTGAAGGCCAGCACGTAGAAGCCCAGGGACACGTTGCCCAGCGTCGCGCCCACCACCATGGTGTCGACGTTGACCACCGCGAGGGCCAGCATGCTCGCCCCCGCCAGCGGAAGCCCGAATCTCAGCAGCGCCCGCGCCTGGCCGGTGTCCCAGCCGTACTTCAGGGTGCCCGGCGCCGCCAGCCCGCAGCCGACCAGCGTCACCAGGTTCCCCGCCACCGCTCCCCAGGCGAAGCTCATCGCCCCCCAGCCCTCGAAGGCCAGCAGCAGCGTCACCGCGGTGCCGGTCACGAAGTTGAGGGCGTCGATGACCATCCGCTTGCCCTGGGCGAACTCACGGGTGAGGAAGCCACCGGGCACCTGGGCCACCCCGTCGATCACCACGCACAGGCACATCACCCGCAGTACGCCCACGGCGTCCGGCGAACCGATCAGACCGGCCACCGTCGGCGCCGCCGCGAACAGGGCCACGTACAGCAGGCCGCTGGAGAGGGTGCTGAGGGTCAGCACGGTCGGCGCGAAGCGCCGCGCGTCCCCCTCCCAGCGCACGATGGCCAGACCCACGCCCAGCTCGTTCGCGGACAGCAGGACCAGCAGCACGGTCTGGGCGATGCCGTACACGCCCCATTCCGCGGGGCCCAGGGCGAACCGCGCCAGCAGGATGCCGGTCGCGAAGTTGCCCAGCCGCATCACGACGGTGTTGATCAGGCTCCACCGGGCCGCCGAACGGACCTTCAGGCGGAGGTCGTCGGAAGGGGGCGCGGTGGGGTCGGGCGGGGCGGATCCGGGAAGAGCGGGGAGTGCGGGAGCGGGAGGAGCGGGGCCGTCGCTCGTCTCACCGGTCTCCGGCGCGCGGGCGGTGTCCATGAGTCGACTCCTCGTCGAGCGGCTCTGCGGCGGACGCCCCGGCCACTACGGGCCGCGGCGCGGTGGTTCCTGCGGCGGCGGACCCGTCCTCGGCGGTCCGCGACCAGTGCGGCAGCCGCCGCATGGTGAGCGTCTCCTCCACGACCGGGGTCACGGCCGCGGGGACGGGGGCGGCCTCGCGCTCCGGCCCGGGCTTCGGCGACCTCTTGCGCGCCTCCACGTAGAACGCGGCGCCCATGCTCAGCACCAGGCCCAGGGCCCCGGCCATGACCAGGTACTCAAGCCTGGTCTTGGTCTGCGCCACCGGGTTCTGCGGGGGCACGATCGTGGTCATGCGGATCATGGCCTTCGGCGCGACCGACTGCTGCTTCTGGAACTGGTCAAGCCGCTCCTTGGCGAACGCCGTCAGGACGCGGTCCGACTCCAGGACGGCGGCCTTGTCGGTGCCGGTGACGGTGAGCCACATGAGCGGCCCCTGCGCGTTGTCGGCGATCTTGGCCGCGAACGTGCCCGTGGCGCCACGGGACTTCAGTTCCCGCACCGAGCCGTCGGAGTTCAGGTTGCGGGCCAGGCTGTCGGCCATGCCGGTGAGCGAGGTCTGGGTGCTGAGGAACGGATTGCCGTCGTAGGCCACGGTGGCCTTCTGGGAGTTCAGCAGGGCCACCGTGCTCTGCGACTGGTAGGTGACCGGAACCACCATCGCCACGGCGACCGCCAGGCCGGCGGTCAGCAGCAGTCCGGGCAGCAGCACGTACCAGCGCCTGCGCATGACCCGGAAGATCTCAGCGAGATCCATGGTGGTCCCCCCTCACGCCCCGACCCCCGATGAGCATATGTCGCGAGCGGATCATACGGTGCACGTCCGGTCGGTTGGCCTCGGCCGGCCGCCCGCGGGTCCTCCCTCCAGCAGCACGCCGGCGATGCGGTCGCTCGCACGGCCGTCCCACAGTTCGGGCCGGCGCGGCGCGGGCGGATCGTCCAGCACCCGGTTCACGGTGGACACGATGCGCGCCGGGTCCCGGCCCGCCAGCACGTTGGTGCCCTGCTCCACGGTGACGGGCCGCTCGGTGTTGTCCCGCAGGGTCACGCAGGGCACGCCCAGCGCGGTGGTCTCCTCCTGCACGCCGCCGGAGTCGGTCAGCACGAGGCGGGCCGAGTCCTGCAGCGCGATGAAGTCCAGGTAACCGGCGGGCGGCACCAGCCGGACGCCCCCGGGGACCCCGAGGGCGGCCAGCCGTTCGGCGGCCCTGGGGTGCACCGGCAGCAGCAGCGGGCAGCGGCCGGCGACCTCGCCGAGTGCCTTCAGCAGCCCGGCGAGGACGCCGGGGTCGTCCACGTTGGCGGGACGGTGCAGGGTGACCAGACCGTACTCCCCCCTGGACAGGCCGTACCGGTCGAGGACGTCCGAGGCGCGGGCCCGCTCCAGGTTGGCGAGCAGCGTGTCGATCATGACGTTGCCGACCAGGTGGATCTGGTCGTCGCGGTACCCCTCGGCACGCAGGTTCGCGGCGGCGTCGGGGGAGGGGGCCAGCAGGTAGTCGCTGACGCGGTCGGTGGCGACCCGGTTGACCTCCTCCGGCATGCTCCAGTCACGGCTGCGCAGTCCGGCCTCCACATGGGCCAGCAGCGGGCCGGCCTTGGCGGTGACCAGGGCGCAGGCCAGGGTGGAGTTGATGTCCCCGACCACCACGACGACGTCCGGGGACAGCTCGCCGAGCAGAGGCTCGAACGCGGTCATCACGCGTCCGGTCTGCTCGGCGTGGGTGCCGGAGCCGACCCCGAGGAAGTGGTCGGGCGGCCGGATGCCGAGGTCGGAGAAGAACACGTCGTTCATCGCCGGGTCGTAGTGCTGGCCGGTGTGGACGAGGACCACCTCGGCACCCCGGCGCTCCAGGGCGTCCATCACCGGTTTGATCTTCATGTAGTTGGGTCGCGCGCCGGCGACGCAGACGATGCGGGGCATGGTTCAGAGCACCTCGATCGTGGGCCCGGCCGACAGCCGGCGACGGCAGTCGAGTACGAAACGGGCGTGTTCGGCGACGAGTTCGTAGTCGAAGCTGTCGTGGTCGGTGAGCAGCACCACCACGTCGGCGGCGGACAGTTCCTCCGGCACCGGCTCGACCCGCACCAGCCGGGTGTCCACCGGCAGGTCCTCGACCACGTGCGGGTCGGCCGCCTTGACCTGGGCCCCCATGTCGAGCAGCAACTGGGAGATGCGCAGGGCGGGCGACTCGCGGGCGTCGCCGGTGTTCTTCTTGTAGGCGAGGCCCAGCAGCAGGATGTTCGAGCCGTTCACGGAACGGCGTCTTTCGTTGAACAGTTCGCTGATGCGCCGTGCCACGTACTCGGGCATGTGGTTGTTGATGTCGTTGGCCAGCTCCACGAAGCGGAAGCTCTGGCCGAGTTCGCGCTGCACCCGCCAGGACAGGTACGAGGGGTCGATCGGCAGGCAGTGGCCGCCGACGCCCGGCCCGGGGGTGAACTTCATGAAGCCGAACGGCTTGGTGGAGGCGGCGTCGATGGCCTGCCAGACGTCGATGTCCAGATGGTGCGCGAACATCGCGATCTCGTTGACCAGCGCGATGTTGACGTGCCGGAACGTGTTCTCCAGCAGCTTGGCGAGTTCGGCCTCCTTGGGGGAGCGCACCGGCACGGTGGTGTCGACGAGCTGCCCGTAGAAGTCGCGCACGGCCTGCAGCGAGGCCGCGTCGACGCCGGACACGACCTTCGGGGTCTCCTTGAAGCCCCAGACGGCGTTTCCGGGGTCGATCCGCTCCGGGCTGTAGCCGAGGTGGAAGTCGGGGCCCGCGGTCAGGCCCGAGCCGTCCTCCAGGATCGGGGCGAACAGCTCCTGGGTGGTGCCGGGGTAGGTGGTCGACTCCAGCACGACGGTGGCGCCGGGGCGCAGATAGCGGGCGAGGGTGACCGCGGACTCCCTGATGTACCGCAGGTCGGGGGTGCCCTCGTGCAGCGGGGTGGGCACGGTCACCACGGCGACGTCGAAGCCGCCGCAGTCCCGGGCCGCGTCGCTCGGGCGGTAGGTGCCGCTGTCCAGTGCGGCGCGGATCCGCTCCGAGGAGACGTCCTCGACGAAGGACTCGCCGGCGGCGAGGCTCTTGATCCGCCGGGAGTCCACGTCATAGCCGATCACCTCGTGACCGACCTCGGCGGCCCGGATGGCCAGCGGCAGGCCGACGTATCCCTGTCCGACCACGACGACGCGCATCAGTTGCTCCTGTTCGCGGAGGCGGGGGACGGGGTGAGCCGCACGAACTCGCGCGCCGTCATGAGGACGAAGGCAGCATTGGTGGTGAGGTAGCGCCGGCCCAGCCGGCGCGGCTCCTGCAGCGCGCGGTAGAGCCACTCGACGCCCCACCGCTGCCAGGAGACCGGGGCCCGTCTGGTGACCCCGGCCAGGATGTCGAAGGAGCCGCCGACCCCGTGCACGAGACGGGCGCCGGTGCGCTCGCCGTACGCGGCGGTGAAGATCTCCTTCTTGGGCGAGGTCATGCCGAGGAACAGCATCTGGGCCCCGCTGCGGGCGATCGCGTCCGCGACGGCCTGCTGCTCGGAGTCGTCGAAGTAGCCGTTCCGGCTGCCGGCCACCTTCAGGCCGGGGAAGCGGCCGGCCACCTGGTCCAGCATCCGCTCCAGCACCTCCTGGCGGGCGCCGAGGAAGTACACGCTCATGCCCGCGGACTCCGCCTCGGCCAGCAGCCGCAGGAACAGGTCGATGCCGGCCACCCGCTCCGGCAGCGGGGCGCGCAGGATCCGGCCGGCCCAGACCACGGCCTGTCCGTCGGCCAGGACGAGATCGCAGCCGGCCACGGCCTCGGCGAGCCGCTTGTCGCGCCGCATGTTCACCAGCTTCGCGGCGTTGACCACCCCGATCTCCAGCTGCCGGCCCTCGCGCACCGCGGCCAGGCAGCGCCCCACCGTCTCGTCCATGGTCAGGGGGTCCAGTTCGACCCCGAAGAGGGACTGACGCCCGCTCATACTCTGCCTCCCTGCCAGGCGTGGAGCATCCAGCCGAATTCGTACGGCCGGCATTCGCGGTCCACGTGGACGGGCCGGTACACCCGGTCCAGTGGCTTCAGCCGGAGGTGGGGAGCCACCCGGGTACCGAGGCCCCGGGCGGCGCGCACGGCCTTCTTCGGGTCGCCCCGGAAGACCTTGCGCCAGGTGACGCCCAGTTCGTCCAGGATCAGCGGCTCGTCCCTGTCCGGGTGTGCGGCCAGTTCCGGTACGGCCGTCATCCAGGCCAGGCCCTTGCGGACCGACGCGGCGAAGTCGGCGCCGCCGGCGTCGGCGAGGTCGAACAGGGCGGTCGGGGCCATCGCGTGCTGGTGGACGCTGTAGACCGGGTAGCCCTCCACGACGCCGCCGGTGCGGGCGTCGTAGTGCCACCACCACTGCCCGCCGTCACCCTGCAGTGCGCAGATGCGCGCGGCGCAGGCCTCGGCCGCGGCCAGGGCCCGCGGATCGCCGTCCGCGTCGCCGGTGGCGTGCGCCCGGGCCAGGGCCTGGAGCGGGTAGGTCTGGTCGGCGAAGCAGCTCACATGGGCCCGGTACCAGGGCACCAGGCCGGGGCCCGTGGCGTGCGGGAACAGCGGGCTGTCGCCGATCCGGGCCCGCAGCAGGCGGTCGCGGGCCGCGGTGAGGCGCTCCTCCACGTCGGCCGTGCCGCGCGCCGCCGCTAGGGCGGACAGCACCCACGCGGCCTCGACGGTGTACTGCGGCCGCCCCTCCTCGTCCAGCGCGTGCATCCGGTCGAGGGCGTCGGACAGTTTGGGGTGCCCGGTGTCGGCGGCGGCCCAGGCGATGAGGGCCGCGTCGCCGAGGTTGGTCACCGCGGGCAGCGACTCGATCAGCAGGCCCGTGAACTCCTGGGCGCCGCGCCCGCCGAGCACCGCGCGCTGTCGGTCCTCGGGCAGGAACCGCGCCCCGAGCGCGGTGATGGCCGCGTACCGGGTGCTGGTCCCGCGCCGCTCCAGCGTCCAGGAGCCGTCGGGTGACCGGTGCCCGGCCATGGTGAAGGCGAAGGCCTCCTTGCCGGGGAGCAGCATCGACGGAAGCCCCGACTCGGCGACCGAGAGCAGCCGTTGGGCGAGCGTGAGCAGCCGCGGCTCCTCACGGCCGAGCGCCGCCAGACGTGTGATGGTCATCGTTCGGACACACCAACCCCCCTGTGGGTCCTGTTTTCGCGCAGACTTGAGATCGCCGCGGCGCGAACGGCCGGGCGGTGAAAAAGGCGACGTGGATGTCAGGCGCCGGAGCGGCTGCCGCTCCTCGCTTCAGGCACAGATGTCCCCACTGTGAAAACCCCCCCGGGCACTGCCGAATCGTGTGCTCACTGTGCTGAGCCTGCACAGTTCGCACACATGTTATGCCTGCACATGTTCGACGAACGGTGTTTTGGGTAAATCGGGACCGGTACTTCTGAAGTCGAACTCCTCAGACGCGCGGGACGAGTTCGCCGTCCTTCTCGTCGTACCGCTCGCCGGTCTCGGGGCACTCCCAGCAACCCGGCTCGCCCTCCCGCTCCATCAGGCGGACGCCGGCCCGGCCGACCCAGCCGATCCGGCGCGCCGGCACGCCCGCCACGAGCGCGAAGTCCGGCACGTCGCGGGTCACCACGGCACCCGCCGCGACCAGCGCCCAGCGCCCGACGCGCACCGGCGCCACGCACACCGAACGGGCCCCCAGCGACGCCCCCTCGTCCACCACCACGGCCACGGCATCCCAGTCGCCGCCGCGCTTCAGCCGGCCCTCCGGATCCACCGAACGCGGGTTGTGGTCGTTGGTGAGCACCGCCGCCGGGCCGACGAACACGCCGTCGCCGAGCACCGCGGGCTCGTAGACCAGGGCGTGGTTCTGGAGCTTCACGCGGTCGCCGATCCACACCCCCGGGCCCACGTAGGCCCCCCGGCCCACGATGCACCCGCTTCCCAGCCGGGCGTCCTCCCGGATCTGGGCCAGATCCCAGACCGTCGTGCCGTCACCGACGACGGCCGTCCCGTCGACCTGGGCGGTGGGCTGGATCCTCGTGTTCAACGGGTCGGTCTCCTTGTGTCGTCGGTGCGGCCCACCCGGCCGTTCACCGGGTCGCCGGTCGTCATGACGAGATCTGGACCTTGCTGTGGTCGCCCAGGACGAACCGGTGGGCGGCGGGCTTGCCGGGCGAGGGCGTCACCTCGACGTTGCGGCCGATGAGCGAGGCCTCGACCCGCCGGACGCCGCTCACCGAGGAGTCGCGCAGGACGATCGAGTACTCGATCTCGCTGTCCTCGATGCGGCAGTCGCCGGCGATCGAGGTGAAGGGGCCGATGTACGAGTCGGTGATCACTGTGTTCGCGCCGATGGCCACCGGACCCACGATCCGGCTGCCGGTCACCTTCGCGCCGGACTCGATGCGCACCCGCCCGATGATCTCGCTGTCGTCGTCGACGGTGCCGTCGACCCGGCGGTCCAGGGTCTCCAGCACCGAGCGGTTCACCTCGAGCATGTCGGTGACGTTCCCGGTGTCCTTCCAGTACCCCGAGATCGTCGTGGAGCGCACGTCGCGGCCGGCGTCGATCAGCCACTGGATGGCGTGCGTGATCTCCAGCTCGCCGCGCCAGGAGGGCTCGATGGAGCGCACGGCCTCGTGGATCGCGGGCGTGAACAGGTACACGCCCACCAGGGCCAGTTCGCTCTTGGGGTGCTTGGGCTTCTCCTCCAGGCCGGTCACCCGCCCCTGCGCGTCGAGTTCGGCCACACCGAAGGCGGTCGGGTCCGGCACCCGGGTCAGCAGGATCTGGGCCTGCGGCCGCTCGGCGCGGAAGGCGTCCACCAGATCCCTGATGCCGCCCACGATGAAGTTGTCGCCCAGGTACATCACGAAGTCGTCGTCGCCCAGGAACTCACGGGCGATCAGCACCGCGTGGGCCAGGCCCAGCGGGGCCTCCTGGGGGATGTAGGTGACGGCGAGTCCGAACGCGGCACCGTCGCCGACCGCCTCCCGGATCTCCTCGGCCGTGTCCCCGACGATGATGCCGACGTCGGTGATGCCGGCCTCGGCGATCGCCTCCAGGCCGTAGAAAAGCACCGGCTTGTTCGCGACGGGTACGAGCTGCTTCGCCGATGTATGGGTTATGGGGCGCAACCGGGTACCTGAGCCACCAGACAACAAAAGTGCCTTCATGCATATCAGCCTACTTACAGCGGACTTGCTGACGGGGGGATTCCGGGTACACGGGGTGCCGGCCTCACGGCCCGTCATGCCGCCGTGGTCGCCCGGGCGCGGAGCGACGGCACGAGAGGCGGGGCGCGCGCCGCCGGTCAGCCGGTGCTGTGCCGCCGGCGGTGACGCGGGGGCCCTTCCCGGTCCCACCCTCGATGCGCCGCCGGTCCAGTCACCGCCGGCCGCCACATCGGCCGCCGGTCGCCGCACCGGCCGCCCGCCAATCCGGCCGCCGCCTGCCGCACAGTCTGCCCGCCGCTCCGGCCGCCGGCCGGGAAGTTGCCGCGCCGGGTGCCCAGGGCTCAGGCGCTCGGCCCTCCCGGGCGCCGAGCCGGATGCGTGCGGTGGCACCGGTCCGCAGGGGGCCGGCCGCCCGTCCGCCTCCACCGGGCCCGGGCCGCGGTCCTGCCGTCACCGGGTGTGACGCCGAAGGGCGGCGTGCGCGCCGGGGCTGACGCATGGGGGTGCGCGCGAGGGCGGGCTCACGAGCGTACGCCTGGGGGTGGGAGCGGACCTGGCGCCGCGGCGGCGGGAGCGGACCTGGATGCCGACGTGGCCGGAGCGGGGGCGCGTGCCGTGGACCGGCCCAGCGTCGACGGGGCCGAGCGGGGCGTTCGCGGGGACGTGGGCGGGTCGCCCGGCCCTCCCGGGGCGCCGTCCGTCCACGGGCCGTTCTGCCGGGCCGTAGGGACCGGTGGTCCCTCGCGCGGCGGCCGGGGTCCGGCCCAGCATGGATCGTGATCCGGTCCAACTGGCGAAAGACGGTCTGTCCGATGTACCCGAACGATGGATTCCGCGAGCTCGGCCGTCACGAGTGCGAGCGCCTGCTGGGCACGGCCCCCGTCGGCCGTATCGTCCACACCCGCCAGGCGCTGCCCGCCGTCGTGCCGGTGAACTTCAGCCTCGACGACGACGGCGCGGTGCTGCTGCGCACCTCGGCGGCCTCGGAGATGGCCCACGCCGTCGACGGCTCCGTCGTGGCCTTCGAGGCGGACGCGGTCGACGCGGACGCGCGGTCCGGGTGGAGCGTCGTCGTCACCGGCCGGGCCCGGGTCGTCACGGACCCTGCCGAGGCGGAGCGCCTGGACCGGATCGGCCCGTGCTCCTGGGTGCCCTCGCCCGACGAGATCTTCGTGCGCATCGAGCCCGAGCTGGTCACCGGCCGGGAGCTCGTCGGCGGCCGCACGATGTACGGCGTCCACCTTCCCGCCTGACGCGCCGCCCACGGCCCTCCGCCCGCCCCTCCGCGCCGTCCGGCCGTCCCTTCCGCGCTGACCGCCCCTTCGCGCCGCCCGGCCGTCCCTTCCGCGCCGCCCGTCCTTCCGCGCCGCCCGGTCGTCCGCCCCGGGTACCCGGTGGGTGCGGGTCGCCCGGGCACGGACGGGGGCCGGAACCGCACGGTGTCCCGCACACCAGGGCCGTTCGGCCCTGGCTGTCCGGCCCGGGTGGGGCAAGGATCCGGTAGGGAGGCCGCCGGTATCCGCCGGCGGGCGGAGAGCGCGAACGAGGAGCGGTCAATGGCGGACGGCGAGCAGGGCAGCCCGATCCCGGTCTTCCTGCTGGACGATCACGAGGTGGTCCGGCGCGGTGTGCGCGACCTGCTGGACGACGAACCGGACATCCAGGTGATCGGCGAGGCCGGCACGGCGGAGCAGGCACTGGTGCGGATCCCCGCGCTGCGCCCCCGGGTCGCGGTGCTGGACGTCCGGCTGCCCGACGGCGACGGCGTGAGCGTCTGCCGGGAGCTGCGCTCGCGCATGCCCGAGCTGGCCTGTCTGATGCTGACCTCGTTCGACGACGAGGAGGCGCTGCTCGACTCGATCATGGCGGGCGCCTCCGGTTACGTCCTCAAGCAGATCCGGGGCTCCGATCTGGTGTCCGCCGTACGCACCGTGGCGGCCGGCCAGTCGCTGCTCGACCCGAGTGCCACCGCCAGACTGATGGCCCGGCTGCGCGGAGGCCCGCAGCAGCGGGAGGAACTCGACGAGCTGCCCGGCCTCACCGACCGCGAGCGGGAGATCCTGGCCCTCATCGGCGAAGGTCTGACGAACCGTCAGATAGGTCAGCGGCTGTACCTCGCCGAGAAGACGGTGAAGAACCACATCTCCCGCCTGCTCGCCAAACTCGGCGTCGAGCGGCGCATCCAGGCCGCCGTCATCGCCACCCAGATCCAGGACAAACGGGGCCGGGAAGGACGCTGACGGCACAACGTCCCGTCAGGACAGGGACGTTCGGCCCTCGGAGGGAGACCTTCGGCATCCGGCCCGGCGCCGCGCGCCGGGCCAGAGTGAGTGCCGTCGGGAAACGACGACCCGGACACCCCCCGAAGGGACCACCATCATGGCCGTGCACGAGCACACCCACCGGAGCCCCGGCTTCCGCCTGCCGGCCCTCCGCCGGCACCTGGCCCGCTCAGTCGCCGGATCCGGCGCTTCGGCACGCGCCGCCACGCACACCGCGCAGGACGCCGCCCTGGCGTCGCTGCGGCTGCTGACCGGGTTCGTCTTCCTGTGGGCGTTCCTGGACAAGGCCTTCGGGCTCGGGTACGCGACGGCTTCCGGCCGGGGCTGGATCGACGGCGGGTCGCCGACCAGGGGCTTCCTCAGCTCGGTGGCCGCCGGCCCGATGGAGTCGACGTTCCACGCCTGGGCCGGCGCCGGCTGGGCGGACTGGCTGTTCATGCTCGGCCTGCTGGGCATCGGGGCCGCGGTCATGGCGGGGGTGGCGCTGCGGCCGGCCGCGCTCGCGGGCACGGCGATGATGGCGCTGATGTGGCTGGCCGAGTGGCCGCCGGCCAGGCGGCTGTCGGACGGGTCGCCGAGCATGTCGGCCAACCCGTTCGCCGACTACCACGTGATCTACGCGGTGGCGCTGATCGCCGTGGCGGCGGCGGGCGCGGGCACCACCTGGGGCCTGGGCCGGCGGTGGGCCCGGCTCCCCGTCGTCCGCGACCACGCCTGGCTGCGCTGACCCGCCGAGCCGGGACGGCCCCCACGGGACCGCCCCGGCGACCGGCCGGCTTCCCGCGCCGCGACCCCGGCGAAGGCGGCGACGCCGGCCCGCACAGTCCCACAACCCCCCGGAGCGCGACGCCACCCCGGCGTCCCCCCATCCACGAGAGGTGGAGATCATGTCCCGCACCATCACCGTAGGCATCGACGGTTCGGCCGAGAGCCGCGCCGCGGCGGAGTGGGCCGCCCGTGAGGCCCGGCTGCGCGGCCTGCCGGTGAAGCTGGTCCAGGTCTGGCAGCCCGTGCCGGAGCCCATGGCTGAGGCCCCGCTGCTGGGCGCCGACACGCACCAGCACTGGACCGAGCGGATCCTCCGCGAAACGGCCGACGCCCTGCGGTCGGGCCACCCCGGCGTCGAGGTCGGCGTCGAGCAGCTCACCGGACAGCCGGCCGAGGTCCTGGCCGCCGCTGCCGGGCAGGCCGAACTGCTCGTGCTCGGCTCGCGCGGCCTCAGCGGGCTCG
The DNA here is from genome assembly GCF_007176755.1 of Streptomyces sp. 1-11. Taxonomy (GTDB): domain Bacteria; phylum Actinomycetota; class Actinomycetes; order Streptomycetales; family Streptomycetaceae; genus Streptomyces. The sequence continues at coordinate 204,224 of NZ_BJTV01000002.1, read as the reverse complement.
GCGGCTTCCTGGTCGGCTCGGTGGGGCAGTCGGTCGTGGCGCACAGCGAACGGCCCGTGGTCCTGGTCCGCTCCGCCGAGCAGGCGGGCGAAGGGCCCGGCCCGGGTGCGGCGGGCGACCCGGCGGGCCCCGTCGTGCTGGGACTGGACGTCAAGGCGCCGGACGCGGCCCCGGTCGAGTTCGCGTTCGAGGCCGCCGAGCGCGCCTCGGTGCCGCTGCGGGTGGTGCACGCCTGGAACCCGCCGTCGTACTACTACTCCTACGGCATGGCCATGGACCCCGAGGTCACCACGACGGTGGCGAAGAGCCACGCCGCCGCCCTGGAGGAGGCGCTGCGGCCCTGGCGGCTGAAGCACCCCGGCGTCGAGGTCGTCACGCAGTCGCGCTGGATCAGCCCCTCGCTCCTGCTGATCGAGGCCTCCCGCGACGCCTCGCTGGTCGTGGTCGGCCGGCGCGTCCGCCGCTCCCCGCTCGGCGCCCACATCGGCACCGTCGCCCACGCCGTGCTGCACCACGCCGTCGCGCCCGTCGCCGTGGTGGCGCACGGCTGACGCCCGGCCCCGCCCGGCCGCCGCCGCACTCCGGGGAGGGTGCGGCGGCGGCCGTGGCGCGGGCGCCGTGGCGCGGGGTGCCGATGCGGGGTGCCGTGATGCGGGGCAGCCCGGCCCGGGGCGGCCCGTGGGGCAGCCCGGCCTGGGGCAGCCCGGCGTGGGGCGGCCCGGCCCGGAGCCGCCGGCCGCTCAGAGACCGGCGGTGTGATCGGGCACGTACGTCTGCAGATCGCGCGGCGGACGCTCGTAGCCGGTCGACGGCGGACGCGGCGGCAGCCGCAGCACCTGCGGCGGCACCTCGTGGTACGGGACGGAGCCGAGCAGGTGGGCGATCATGTTCAGCCGCGCCCGCCGCTTGTCGTCGCTCTCCACGACGAACCACGGGGCCTCGGCGATGTCGGTGTGGACCATCATCTCGTCCTTGGCCCGGGAGTAGGCCTCCCAGTGCGTGATGGACTCCAGGTCCATCGGGGACAGCTTCCACTGTCGCAGCGGATCCTCCAGCCGGCGTCTGAACCGCTCCTGCTGCTCGGTGTCGCTCACCGAGAACCAGTACTTGCGCAGCAGGATCCCGTCCTCCACCAGCATCCGCTCGAAGATCGGGCACTGGCGCAGGAAGAGCTGGTGCTCCTCCTTGGTGCAGAAGCCCATCACGTGCTCCACCCCGGCCCGGTTGTACCAGGACCGGTCGAACAGCACGATCTCCCCGGCGGCCGGCAGGTGCTCCACGTACCGCTGGAAGTACCACTGCGTGCGCTCGCGCTCGGTCGGCTTCGGCAGCGCCGCGATCCGGGCCACCCGGGGATTGAGGTGCTCGGCGACCCGCTTGATGGTGCCGCCCTTGCCCGCCGCGTCCCGGCCCTCGAAGACCACCACCAGCCGGGCGCCCTCGGACCGCACCCACTCCTGCAGCTTCGCCAACTCGGTCTGCAGGCGCAGCAGTTCGTTCTCGTACACCACGCGCGGCAGCTTCGCCGCCTTCTTACCGGCCATGCCGCCTCCACCCGCCGCCCGCCGGCCCGCGCGCTCGTGCACGTCCCCGGGGCCGGACTCCAGGACGCCACCGTACTTTCCGCCGCGGACCGTCCGCCACCGGTGCACCACCCGCCCCGTCCACGGCCGGTCCGCCCCGTCCACGGCCGGACCGCCCCGTCCACGGCCGGACCGCCGCGTCCGCCGGGACCGCCTCCGACGGCACGCCGTGTTCCGGTTCCCGGTCGGAGCGGCGGCCGCCGGGCCCGTGACGGGGCTTCGGGGCACACCAGGTGAACTGGCGTCGACGGGGCTGCGGGGCGAACCGGGCGGCGCGGCGCCGACGGGCCTGCGGCGCAACGGTGGTGACGCGGCGTCCGGGGACGGTGGGCCCCGCCGCGTGGCCCGGCCGGCCCTCACGTCCGGCCGGAGCGCCCGGCGGCACGCGGCCGCTTGGTCTCAGTGCGCGCCGGGGCCGCCCGCCAGCTCGCGGCCGGTGACCAGTTTCGCCTCGATGCGCACGAAGACCCCGCCGCGTGTGACCACCCAGGAACGCGGACCGGTGCGTGACAGGCGTTCGTGCTCGGCGGGCTCGGTCACCACCGTCGCGCGGCCGGTGACGACCACGCTCCACCCGGTTCGGACCTCGGCGTCGAAGTCGTCCGCCTCGAACGCCACCACCACCCCGTCGATGGCCCGGACGAGGTCCGAGTCCCCCGAGGTGCGCAGCACGACGGAGGAGTCCGTGTCGAGGGAGAAGTTGACCGGGAGCGCCGTGGGCAGCGCCCGGTGGGTGTACACGACCCGGCCCACCGGAACCCCGGCCAGCAGGCGCAGGCACTTCTGCCGGCCGAGCACGCGGAAGCCGTCGGCGGGGAACACCCGTCCATGGTCCCTCCCGGGCGCCGAGCACCGTTAGGGCCGGACGACCCTTGAGGCCGTACCCGGACCCGGACGGCCACGGGGACCGCGCAGGACCGCCGGTTGCCTTCCCGCCGGACCCGCCCGCCGGCGGAGCCGGACGACGCCCGGTAGTCGCGACCGGAGCCGGAACGCCCGCCGGCCGGTCCGCGAGCCGGGGACGGACGGGCCCGCCGCGGGGGACGTTCGGCCCTCTCCGGCGCAGGGCGCGGGCGCGGACAGTGGGACGGGGCGACCGGCCCGCCCGCTGTGAGGGACCCTTGTCCGTGTCCGGCCCGCGCCACGACGAGGGGAGCCGCGTGACGCGCGAGCGTTGCGGCTGCCGGCTGCCGCAGCGGCCGGCCGGTCCCGCGTGACCCCCTCCGGGACGGCCGCCTCACGCGGATGGCGGAAGCCGCCCGGGAGAACGCCGATGTGCCGGAGCCCGCACCCCGTGACCGGGTACAGAGGCCGTCGAGGCCGTGCGCGCCCGCCCCGGCGCCCGTTTGCCGCAGCCGCCGTCGTCCGCCCGCCCCGGCGCCCGTTTCCCTCAGCCGCCGCCGTCCGCTCGGCCCGGCGTCCGCACTGGGCCGGAGCCGTCCCCCCCGCATGGCGCGTCCCGGGGTGTCGGTGCCGGAATTGTGACAACACCTGCGATGGCGTTCCCTGGACACGGACCGAGGCGCATATCCGAAGGGCCGTCAGGTCCGGGAAGGAGCGGAGCGGTGGTCAGGGAGACGGAGCCGGCGCCGCACGGTCGGCCCGGTGTTCTCCGCGACCACCCGCAACGACAAGGCCATGTACGTCTCGCTCACCGCCACCCTCGCGCTCGGCCTCGCCGCCACCGTCGACGCCAACATCGCGGGCGGCGGCTACAACTACCGCGAGACCGTCTCGCCCTGGTTCCGCTCCGTCTTCGCCGTCCAGCCCGACCCGCACCTGATGAGCGGCGCACCGCTGCTCTACCGGCTGCACGCCATCAGCGCGATGCTCCTCTTCGCCGCCTGGCCCTTCACCCGCCTGGTCCACATGCTCACCGCGCCGATCGGCTACCTCACCCGCCCCTACATCGTCTACCGCAGCCGCGACACCCGGCTCGGCACCCGCGCACCCCGCCGGGGCTGGGAGCGCATCGGGTGACGGGCGGTCACCGCGGCCGGCCGGACCGATTCACCCGACCGGCTCCGGCGTTGTGGCCCGAACGGCCCTGTCGGGTACCCGGGGCCCCGGCGGAGGGTGGGTCCCACAGACCGGCACGCGCGTCCGCCGAGCCCCGACCCGACATGGAGAGGAACGCAGATGTCCGTCGACACCCAGCAGGTGCCCGCCGAGCTTGAGGAGGACGAGCTGAGGTCGCTGGACGCCCACTGGCGTGCCGCGAACTACCTTGCCGTCGGCCAGATCTACCTCATGGCCAACCCCCTGCTGACCGAGCCGCTCAGGCCCGAGCACGTCAAGCCGCGCCTCCTCGGCCACTGGGGCACCTCGCCCGGCCTGAACCTGGTGTATACCCACCTCAACCGCGTCATCAAGTCCCGCGGCCTGAACGCCCTGTGCGTCTGGGGTCCCGGCCACGGCGGACCGGCGGTGCTGGCCAACTCCTGGCTGGAGGGCTCCTACTCCGAGACGTACCCCGACATCACACGCGACGCCGCCGGCATGGCGCGGCTCTTCAGGCAGTTCTCCTTCCCCGGCGGAGTGCCCAGCCACGTGGCACCGGAGACGCCCGGCTCGATCCACGAGGGCGGCGAACTCGGCTACGCGCTGTCCCACGCCTACGGCGCCGCGCTGGACAACCCGGACCTCGTCGTCGCCTGCGTCATCGGCGACGGTGAGGCGGAGACAGGGCCGCTGGCCGCCTCCTGGCACTCCAACAAGTTCCTCGACCCGGTCCACGACGGCGCCGTCCTGCCGATCCTGCACCTCAACGGCTACAAGATCGCCAACCCGACCGTGCTCGCCCGGATCCCCGAGGCCGAACTCGACGACCTGCTGACCGGCTACGGCCACGACCCGATCCACGTCACCGGCGACGACCCGGCCGCCGTGCACCGCGCGATGGCCGACGCCATGGACACCGCCCTCGACCGCATCGCCGCCGTCCAGCGCGCCGCCCGCGAGGACGGCGCCACCGAACGGCCCCGCTGGCCGGTGATCGTGCTGCGCACCCCGAAGGGCTGGACCGGGCCCGCCGAGGTCGACGGACTGCCCGTCGAGGGGACCTGGCGCGCCCACCAGGTCCCGCTGGCCGCCGTCCGGGACAACCCCGAGCACCTGCGGCAACTGGAGCGGTGGCTGCGCTCGTACCGGCCGGAGGAACTCTTCGACGAGCGGGGCGCCCCGCGCCCGGAGGTACTGGCCTGCGTCCCCGAGGGCGCCCGCCGGCTCGGCGCCACCCCGCACGCCAACGGCGGCCTGCTGGCGCGCGAACTGCCGCTGCCGCCGCTGGAGCGGTACGCCGTCGCCGTCGACAAACCGGGCGCCACGCTGCACGAACCGACCCGCGTCCTCGGCGACATGCTCGAGGACGCCATGCGGGCCACCGCCGAACGCCGGGACTTCCGCCTCGTCGGCCCGGACGAGACCGCCTCCAACCGCCTCCAGGCGGTCTACGCGGCCAGCGGCAAGGCCTGGCAGGCCGGCACCCTCGGTGTGGACGAACACCTCGACCGGCACGGCCGGGTGATGGAGATCCTCTCCGAACACACCTGCCAGGGCTGGCTGGAGGGCTACCTCCTCACCGGCCGGCACGGACTGTTCTCCTGCTACGAGGCCTTCGTCCACATCGTCGACTCGATGGTCAACCAGCACATCAAGTGGCTGCGCACCACCCGCCGGCTGTCCTGGCGCGCCCCCATCGCCTCCCTCAACTATCTGCTGACCTCGCACGTCTGGCGCCAGGACCACAACGGGTTCTCGCACCAGGACCCCGGATTCGTCGACCACATCCTCAACAAGAGCCCCGAGGCGGTCCGGGTGTACTTCCCGCCGGACGCCAACACCCTGCTGTCCGTGGCCGACCACGCCCTGCGCAGCCGCGACTACGTCAACGTGATCGTCGCCGGCAAACAGCCCTGCTACGACTGGCTGCCGATGGAGCAGGCGCGCGTGCACTGCGCGCGCGGCGCCGGCGTCTGGGAGTGGGCGGGCACCGAGGACGGCTCACGGGACCCGGACGTGGTGCTGGCCTGCGCCGGCGACGTGCCCACCCAGGAGGTGCTGGCCGCCGCCCAGTTGCTGCGCCGCCACCTGCCCGAACTGGCCGTGCGCGTGGTCAACGTGGTGGACATCGCGCGGCTGCTGCCGAAGGAGGAACACCCGCACGGGATGACCGACTTCGAGTACGACGGGCTGTTCACCCCGGACAAGCCGGTCATCTTCGCCTACCACGGCTACCCGTGGCTGATCCACCGCCTGGCCTACCGGCGCACCGGTCACCCCCACCTGCACGTGCGCGGCTACAAGGAGATCGGCACCACCACCACGCCGTTCGACATGGTGGTCAGCAACGACCTCGACCGCTACCGCCTGGTCATGGACGTCATCGACCGCGTCCCCGGACTCGCGGTGCGCGCCGCGGCCGTACGCCAGCACATGGAGGACACCCGCCAGCGGCACCACGTGTGGATCCGCGAGCACGGCACCGACCTGCCCGAGGTGGCCGACTGGACCTGGGACGGCTGAGCCGGCCGGCCCGCCGCGGGCGGCTACGGAGCCAGCGGCACGGTCCACTCGACGACCGTGCCGCTCGGCTCGTTCGCGGACAGCGAGAACGAGCCGCCCAGCTCCTCCGCGCGCCGGCGCAGGTTCGCCAGACCGCTGCGCCGGGTGGCCGCCGGATCGACGCCCCGGCCGTCGTCGGCCACCCGCAGCCTGAGGACGACGTCCGTGACCTCGACGCCGACGTCGACCGCCGTGGCGTGCGCGTGCCGGGCCGCGTTGGACAGCGCCTCGCCGAGCACGGCGAGCAACTGCTCGCCCTGTTCAGCGGTGACGACGGTGTCCAGCAGCCCGGTCATGCGCAGCGCCGGGGCGAAGCCGAGCGACTCGGTGGCCCGCTCGGCGGCCGCGACGAGCTGGGAGCGCAGCCCGCTGCCACGGCGCGCCTGGTCGCGCTCGCGCAGCGCGTAGATGGTGGAACGGATGATCTTGATGGTGTCGTCCAGGTCGTCCACCACCCGCTGGATCCGCTCGCTCGCCTGCGGCCGGTCGGAGACCCGGCCCAGCGTCGACTGCAGCGACAGCGCCCCCGCGAACAGCCGCTGGATGACCAGGTCGTGCAGGTCCCGGGCGATCCGGTCGCGGTCGTCGAGCACCACCATCCGCTCGGTGTCCCGCCGGTGCTCGGCGACGTCGAGGGCCAGCGCGGCCTGGTTGCCGAACCCGGTCACCATGTCGCTCATGGCGTCCGCGAACGGGGCGCCGCCGGGCAGCTTCGCCACCTGCAGCACCCCGCGGACGTGCTCCGGGGTGCCGAGCGGCACGAAGAACGCCGGCCCGAGCTCCACCACCGAGGCGCTGCCGCCCTCCGAGCGCGGGTCGGCGCTCAGGGCGTCGCTGGTGATCGTCTCACCGGAGGTGAAGACCTTGGCGGCCAGCGCCGAAGGGGGCAGCACCAGGCCGCGGACCTTCTCCGCCCCCGCCCCCGAGGCCGCCTCGATGACCAGCTCGCCGCGATCGCCGACCGGCACCGCGAGGGTGACCAGATCGGCGCCGGCCACCTCCCGCACCTTGCCGGTGAAGGACTCCAGCACCTCGCCGGGCTCGGCGCCGGATAGCAGGCTGCGGGTCAGTTCGTTGCTGGCCGCCAGCCACCGCTGCCGCCGCTGCGCGTCCTCGTACAGCCGGGCGTTGTCGATCGCCACGCCGGCCGCCGCCGCCAGGGTGCGCAGCACCGCCTCGTCGTCGGTGTCGAACTCCGCCCCGCTGCGCTTGTTGGTCAGGTAGAGATTGCCGAAGACCTGCTCGCGGACCCGGACGGGGGCGCCGAGGAAGCTGTTCATCGGGGGGTGCCCGCCCGGGAAGCCCACGGACGCCGCGTGCTTGTGCAGGTCCGCCAGCCGGAGCGGCTCCGGATGACGGATCAGCAGGCCCAGGATGCCCTCGCCCCGCGGGTAGTGCCCGATCCGGGCGATGGTCTCCTCGTCCATGCCGACCGTGATGAACTGCTTGATCGTGCCCTCGTCGCCCAGCACGCCGAGCGCCCCGTACTGCGCGTCCACCAGGACGACGGCCGACTCCACGATGCGGTGCAGCACCACTTCCAGGTCAAGGTCCGAACCGACGGCCAGGACGGCGTCGAGCAGCGTGTGCACCCGGTCCCGTGCCGCCCGGACCTGCGCCACCTGGCTCTGCAGATCGTCCAGCAGCACGTCCAGGCGCAACTGCGGGGACATCCCGGACGCCTCCGCCTCACGCCCGTCCTGCGCGCGCTCGTCCACCACGGATCCCCTCACCGTATCGCCGACTCACCCCCAGGATGCCCGACCGTGCAGGCTCGCTCCACGCCAGCCCGGGGTTCCGGGCGACGGCCCGGCCGGCCGCTCGCACCTCAGCCGAACAGGCTCGGCACGCGGATCGTCCGGACGCGCCGCCAGGTGCCGCCGGGCAGCAGCATCCAGTCGCCCGACGCGCCCCGGGACGCCCTGGCGCCGTGACCGTCCTTCACACGAACGCCAGCGAGGCGCGCGGTGCCGCGGGGCGGCAGCCGGGCCCCGCAGCGCTCGGACTCGATGCGGGGCAGGGGTCGGGCACGCTTGCTCACTGTTCCTCCCTGGGCGTGCGGCGGACCGGTGTCACGCGCCCGCGCTGCGTCGCGGGCCGCCGTGCCGTACCGGGCGGTGGGGGATCCGGGAACGGGGGAGAACCACCGCTCCTTCCATGGAAGTCCCGCTGCGGCCGGGCTGCCAGTTCCCGCGCCCCCGGGCCGTGGCGCCGGGCGCGGAAAGGACTCAGGGACCCGGAATAGGGGCTGTTCGGCCCAGGTGCGGCTCCGTCGCACGCGCTGCACTGGAGATGTCGCCTCCGTCGGCGGCCGGCGGCCGGAGCCACGGCGTCGGACGCGGCCGGCAGCCGGTGCGCTGCCGCTCGGCGCGTCGGCGGGCGGCGCGTCGGCGAGGACGACGTCAGGCCGGTCGTACCGGCGTCCGCGTCCACCGGCGGGGCGGGCCCGGACGCCGGGAAGGCGGAGGCGTGTCGGGCCGCGGCGAGGCCGGCGTCGGCCCCGGGCTCCCGCCTCCGTGGTGGCGGCGCGCAGCCCCGTCCGAGCCCCGTCCGAACCGGGTGCGCACTCCGTCCGAACCGCGATCCCGTCCCGGAGGTGGAGACCGTGATCCGAACCGTCACCGCGGGGCTCGACGACTCGCCCGAGAGCCGGGCCGCCGTCGAATGGGCCGCCCGCGAAGCCCTGTTGCGCCGGCTGCCGCTGAAGATCGTCAACGTCCGGGAGCCGGGCGCCCCCGCGGGCACGGCCGTCGTCCCGCGTGCGGCCGCCGAGGACGTCCGGCTGCGCCACCCGCGGGTCGAGGTGGTCACCGACCAGCTCACCGGAGACCCCGCCGCGGCCCTGACCGAGGCGGCGGACGGCGCCGAGTTGATGGTGCTGGGCTCGCGCGGGCTCGGCACGGTCGGCGGGTTCCTGCTCGGCGCGGTCGGCCTGGCCGTCATCGCCCGCGCGGAGCGTCCGGTGGTGCTGGTACGCGCCGGTGAGCGGGCCGCCGGCGAACACCGGCCGGACCCGGCGGGCGTACCGTCGGCCGGCACGCCCTTCCGGCCCGTGGTCCTCGGCCTCGACACCGGCACGCCGGACGACACGCTGCTGGAGTTCGCCTTCGCCGCCGCCGCGTGCCGGAACACCGCCCTGCGGGCCGTGCACGGCTGGACCGAGCCGCGCGCCGGCGTGCACCCCCTGTACGGTGACGCCGCGGCGCGCGCCTCGTACGCGCGCGGGCAGGCCGCCGTCCTGACCGAGGTACTGCGTCCCTGGCGGCGGAAGTTCCCCGATGTCCGGGTGATCGAGGCGAGCCGGTGCGGCGGCGCCGCACGGGTCCTCGTCGGCGCCGCCCGCGACGCCGCCCTGGTCGTCGTGGGCCGCCGCGTCCGCACCGGAGCCATCGGCGCCCGCGTCGGCCATGTCACGCACGCCGTGCTGCACCACGCCGAAGCCCCCGTGGCCGTCGTTCCGCACACCTGACGCACCTGACCGCCGAGCGCACCCGCACGCCCGGCCCCGAGCGAAGGAGAGCCCGATGGACCTGCCGATCGTCGTCGGCGTCGACGGATCCGAGCCCAGCCTGCGGGCCGTCGACTGGGCGGCCGAAGAGGCCGCCCTGCGGGGCGCGCCGCTGCGCCTGGTGTACGCCTCGCTCTGGGACCGCTACGAGGGCGCCCTGCTCGCCCAGGAGCTGAACCGCCCCAAGGAGGAGGTCATGGCGCAGGACGTGGTCGGCACCGCCGAGTCGCGCGCCCGGCGCCGGCGGCCCGAAGTGCGGGTCGCCACCGACGTGCTGCCCGAGGAGGCGGCGGACGGGCTGGTACGGGAGAGCCGCGTCGCGCTCGCGGTGGTGCTGGGCTGCCGCGGCCGCGGAGGCATGGCCGAGGCGCTGCTCGGCTCGGTGAGCCTCACGGTCGCCGGGCGGGCGCAGTGCCCGGTGATCGTGCTGCGCGGCGGCCACGACGACCGGGACCCCTCCGCACAGCACGGTCCGGTCGTCCTCGGCGTCGGGGAGAAGCCGACGCTCTCGGCCGCCGCGCGCTTCGCGGCCGAGGAGGCGCTGCTGCGCGGGGTGCCCCTGAAGGCCCTGCGGGCGTGGCGGCATCCGGCGCACGCGGCCGCCGGGCACCCGCCGCGGGCCGGCGAGCCCGCCCGCTTCGAGGAACAGCGGGCCGCCGAGGCGGCGGCGGAGGCCCTGACCGACACGCCGGCCGGTCTGCGCGTGGACCACCTCGCCCTGGAGGGCCACGCCCGGGACGTCCTGCTCACCGCCTCCCGCGAGGCCGGCCTGCTCGTCGTCGGCGCCCGCCGCCGGCACGGTGCCTTCGACCTCCACCTCGGCCGTGTCGTACACGGCGTCCTGCACCACGCGGCCTGCCCGGTGGCCGTCGTTCCCGAGCCCCCCTGACCGGCCCGGAACCCGGAACGAGCGCGGCCCGCCCTCGTCGGTAAGGCGAGACCCGCATCCTCGCAGGCCCCGCCCCCGTGCCACTGCCCCCGCCCCAGAGCCTGCGTCCCCCAGCCCCGCCCCGCCCAGTGACAGCCGGACCCCGCGCTGCCCCGGGCGACCCCTCAGGCCTCCGCAGGGCCCCGTACCACGGCGACCGGGCAGTGGGCGTGGTGCAGCAGGGCCTGGCTCACCGAGCCCAGCAGCAGGCCCGTGAAGCCGCCGCGGCCGCGGGCGCCGGCGACCACCAGTTGCGCCTCGCCGGTGGCCTCGATCAGTGCGGGGCGCACTCTGGAGGACTCCACCCGCCGCTCCACCGAGACATCCGGATACCGCTCCTGCCACGGGCGCAGCCCCTCCTCCAGCGCCCGCTCCTCCAGCGCCTGGACCCGGTCGACGTCCACCACCAAGTCCAGCGGATGGGTGAGTTCGTCGGGGCCCTCGCTCCAGGTGTTCCACGCCCGCAGCGCCACCAGGTCGGCGCCGCGCAGCGACGCCTCGGCGAAGGCGAAGGCGACGGCCGCCCCGCCCGCCGGCGAACCGTCGAACGCCAGCAGCACCGGACCGTCCGGATCGGGCCGGCCGCGCACCACCAGCACCGGGCAGCGGCCGTGCGCGGCCAGGTGCACCCCGGTGGAGCCGAGCAGCAGGCCGCCGAACCCGCCAAGACCCCGGCTGCCGACCACGACGAGCGAGGCGGTGTGCGACTCGATCTCCAGCACCATCAGCGGCTCGCCGACGGCCACTTCGCGGGCGACCGCCAGCTCCGGCACGGTCTCCCGGGCCCGCTGTTCGGCCTGCTCCAGAGTGCCGTCCACCATCTCGCGCATCCCCGCCGCCGCCGGACTCCACGGGGGCCCGCCGGGCGGCAGGTGCAGCGACGGCCAGCCGAAGGCGTGCACCAGGCGCAGTTCCGTGCCGTGCAACCCCGCCTCACGGGCGGCCACCTCGACCGCGACCAGACTCGACGGCGATCCGTCCACTCCGACGACGACCGGGTTCGTCATGACACACCTCCGGACAGCCGGGTGTCCCTCCCGGCGCTGACCCCGGCACGGAGGGAGCCGGGGGCCGCCCGCCTCGCGCGGGCCCTGAACGCACGGCGTGCGGTTCCGCTCGCTTCACCGTGTCCCCAGGCCCTGTCGTAAAAATCCCGTCTGCCCCGCGGGCGGACGACGGGAATTCGACGACAGGACCCCGCGGCCCCCGGCTCAACTCCAGGACACCGCGTCCGTCCGCGCTCCCCGGAGCCGCGAGGCCCCGGCGCGGCCGCCGGTCGCGTGGCGGCCGTACTGCTCCCGTAAGAAGCTGGAGACCCGGGTGGCCGGTCCGCCGGCCCGAGAGGAGACGACGGCGGTGGCGAAACCCCTGGTGGTCGGCGTCGACGGCTCCGAGGCGAGTCTGGACGCGGTCGACTGGGCCGCCGACGAGGCGGTCCGGCACCGTCTGCCGCTGCGTCTCGTGCACGTGGCGGCGGAGGAGCAGGACGTCCCCGAACCGCTCGGCACCGCGATGGAGCGCGCCGGGCGGCACGCCCGCGCGGCGCCGGTCTCCCGCGAGGTGCTGCGCGGTGACCCGGCCACGGCCCTGACCGGGGCGGGACGCGACGCCTTCGCGCTGGTCCTCGGCTCCCGGGGTCTCGGGGACTGGGAGGGGATGCTCCTGGGGTCGGTCGGCCTGGCCGTTGCGGCCCGGGCGGACTGCCCGGTGGTCGTGGTGCGCGGCGGCGCAGGGCACCGGGGGAGCGGGTCCGGCGGCGTCGTCGTGGGCGTCGAGGCCGGGCAGGGCAGCGGCACGGCGGTGGCGTTCGCCTTCCGCGAGGCGCAGGTGCGGCACAGCGGGCTGGTCGCGGTGCACGCCTGGACCGCGCCGCGCGACGCGCACACCACGGCGCAGGCGCCCTCATGGCCCCTGGAGGCACACCGGCGCGCGCCCGCGCAGGTGCTCGACGACGCCCTGCGCGAGATGACGGAGCGGTACCCCGACGTCCCGGTGACCCGCAGGGTGACCGAGGGTCCGGCACGCCGGGAGCTGCTCGACGCCGCCTCCGGCGCGGACCTGCTGGTCGTCGGCGCTCCCCGGCGGCACACGCACCCGGGTCTGCAACTGGGCCTGATCAGCCACGCGATGCTCCATCACGCGCCGTGCCCGGTCGCTGTCGTGCCCCGGGCATGACCGGAGCCGTGCCCCAGGCATGACCGGAGCCGTGCCCCGGGCATGACCGGAGCCGGGACGTCAGTCCTCGGTCCACCCGTGATTCCGGCCGAACCGCAGCAGTCCGAGCCGGACCTGGAGGATCTGGGCCCCGGTCAGGGTCGGCGCGGCGGCCAGCAGGATCTCGGTGACCTCGTGCAGGTACTCGTCCGGGGTGAGGACGTCGCACAGCGAGTCGTCGCCGTCCGGCTGCCTGGCCGCGACCGGGAAGGACACCGCGCCCCCGGCCCTGGCCGCCGCCAGCTTCACCGCCGAGGCCTTCAGGCCCCGGTCGCCCTCCTCGACGTCGAACTCCACCGCGAGTCCCGGACGCACCTGTTGCTCGGGAATGAGCAGGTCGTTCACGTGCAGGAAGACGTCCTCGGTGCCGTCGTCCGGAGCGATGAACCCATACCCCCGGGAACCGTCGAACCGCACCACCCGACCAGCGACCATGCCACCAACCCCCAGAGAACCCGGCCCCGTTGCCCGGGCCGTCACCAGCGCGAAGACTAGGCCACCGCGAGCCGCCGGGGCGAGCCGAGCCCGGCCCCGCCCGCTCGCACGGGCCGCCTGCCGCAGTGCGATGATCAGCGCGTCACGCCCGGCTCGGCCCGCGCGGACGGAAGGACGACTCATGGCCACCGAAGCGGCTCCGCACCCCGCCGACCCGGACCACGCGCGCATCCCGGACACCCCCGTCGGCGGGACGGTCGTCCTGCTCAACGGCACGTCCAGCTCGGGCAAGTCGAGCATCGCCGGGGAGCTGCTGAAGGAGCTCGACGGCACCTGGTTCCACATGCCCGTCGACGCCTTCCACGCCATGCGCGGCGGCCGGCCGGCCGCGGGCGCTGACCTCCAGGCCGAGATCGACCGCACCGTCAAGGGCTTCCATCGCGCCGTCGCCGGGATGGCGGCGGGCGGCAACAACCTCGTGGTGGACCATCCGCTCAGCCGCCACTGGCGCCTGCTCGACCTGCTCGGCCTGCTGGCGCCCGCCGACACCGTCCTGGTCGCGGTCCGCTGCCCGCTGCCCGAGCTGGCACGCCGGGAGCGCGCCCGGGGCGACCGGCAGCCGGGGCTGGCCGCCCTGCAGTACGAGCACGTCCACGCGTACGCACCGCACGACGTCGAGGTGGACACCAGCGTGCTGTCCCCGCGCGACTGCGCCCTGCGCATCGCCGGTTTCATGCGGGACCGGCCGAGCCCCACCGCCTTCCAAAGGCTCCGGGCGGCCTCGCGCCAAGAGGACGGACCCGGACCGGCGGCCGGGGCGTGACGCGGCGGCCGGAGCGGGACGCCCCGGCCGCCGTGCGCCCTCGACGGGCTACTCGTTGCGGAAGACCGCCTTGCTCACCTCGGCGGGATTCTGGAACTCCTTCTTCCCGAGGTGCGCGATGCGCTCGGTGACCTCCTTCGGCGCGTGGTTGTCCTCGGCGACCTTCCGGAGCTGGGCGGAGTCGCACGGGTACTCCGCGCCGGACAGGGCCTTCTGCAGATCGGTGGGGCTGACACCCGCCATGGTTCCTCCAGGGCGGCGAGAAGGGATCTACGGTTCGGCCGGCGCCCACTTCGCGCCGGACCGCTCAGGTACCCCGTCGCAGGTGACGGATTCACCCCGATTCCTCCCGTTATGGGATCCGGTGCGCGCGGGTACCCGGAATGCCCGCACAGTCTCGCGACAGGCGTGGAGGCACGGAATGACCGAGCAGACTCCCTCCCAGGCCGAGGGCGAACGGGACGACGACGACCTGACGCCCGGACCGCCGCACACCACTCCCTCGCAGGCCGAGGGCGAACGGGACGACGAGGAGAGCGAGCAGGACGTCTCCGGCGGCGGCGAGTGACGACGAAAGGGCCGTAGCGAGTGGCGTCGAAAGGGCCGTAATCGACGTCCAAAAGGGCCGTAATCGACGTCCAAAAGGGGCCATAGGAGGACACCGGAGGCCGGATAAGGAGACCGCGGAAGAAGGAGACCGGAGGAGGCGACACGATGGCCCACACCGGCGTTCCCGCGGTGCTGGCCGCGATCGAGGGCGTCGACTTCCCCGCCGGCAGGGAGCGGCTGGTGACGGCCGCCCGTGCCTCCGGCGCACCGGAGGAAGTGGTCGAGACCCTGCGCGGCATCCCGCCCGGGCGGTACGCCGACCGCGAGGAGGTCGCCGGGTCGGTCCGTGCCGAGCGCGGCCCGGACCTCGGGCGCCACGTCGTACGACGGCCCGAACGGGCGCGGCCGCGGCACGGCGGCAGGCCCGACCTGGCCCAGCACCTGCGCGAGGAGCCCAGGACGCCGATCCAGGAGGAGTTCGGCCGCTGACCCGCACACCGTGCTCGACACCCCTGGGCCCGCCCCGCCGGGCGGAGGCCGCCGCCGTGGTGCGCCGTCCGCCGCCGGCCTCCGGCGGCCGCGTCGCCCCCCTCACCGGCCGGCCGCCGGTCCTCCCCGGAATCCGCACGCATGGCCCGAATCGGAACCGGGTACGCGAGGCGGAAGCACGCCCGGGCCCCCGGCCGTGTGCCCGTACCGCCGCTACCTGGGGATCTGCCATGGAGACACCCGCCCACGACGACCGACAGCCCACGCCGGCCCAGCAGGCGCTCGACGCGCTGGCCGTGAACGCGGAGGACCAGATCGCCCTGGACACCCTCGCCCACAGCGAGGTGCTCGTCCCGGTGCCGGACGAGGCGGTGGACGGGGAGGGCGCAGACGGCTCGACCCTCGCACTGCCCATCCTCGAACAGAGCGAAGGGGACCCGGTGGTGCCGGTGTTCACCTCGGAGGGGACGATGGCCGAGCTGCTGCCGTTCGTCTCCCGCTACCGTCTGATACCGCTCGGCGCCCTGGCCTCCCAGTGGCCCGAGGAAGACCTCTCCCTCGCCATCGACGGCAGCTCCGCCCACGGCCTGACGCTGACCTCACAGGGCGTGCGCACGCTGCTGGCCCGCTGAGCGGCCCGTGCACGACGCGCCCGCGGGGCGCACGAGAGTGCCCCGCGGGCGGCGGAACGCCGTCCGGGACCGGTCATCCGGCCCGTTCGGCGAGCATGCGCTCCAGCACGGCCCGCTGCAGCGGGAGCACCTCGGCGTGCAGCTCGCGCCCCTTGCGGGTCAGCGCGACCCACACCCCGCGCCGGTCCTCCGCGCACACCGAGCGCTCGACCAGCCCGTCCTTCTCCAGCCGGTCGATCAGCCGGGACAGCGCGCTCTGGCTGAGATGGACCCGTCCGACCAGGTTCTGCACCCGGCACTGGTCGCCCTCCGCGGGCGACTCGGCGGCGAGGATGTCCAGCACCTCGAAGTCGCTGGCGCCGAGCCCGTGCGGATGCAGGGCACGGTCGATCTCGCACATCGTGCGCGCGTGCACCGTGAGGATGTCCCGCCAGCGTTCCTCGAGCCGGGCGTCGGCCGTCTTCACTGCCATACCCGCACGGTAGCACCGTTCCGGCCAATCGTTGACTGTGCAACTAGTATCGGTGCCGGGGCCGGTGGCGGCTCAGGCGGCCGGGTCCTGGAGCAGGCCCACCAGGTTGCCGTCGGCGTCCCTGACGAACGCGATCAGCCGTCCGCCGCCGACGTCCTGCGCGTCCTGCAGCAGCTCGGCGCCGGCCGACACCAGCGCCGCCAGCCGCTCCCGCAGATCGCTCACGTGCCAGTAGGGGACCGGCCCGGTCATGCCCTTGGCGTGTCCGTTCGGATCGAGACCGACGTCCTGCCCGGCGGCCTTGAAGCCCACGTAGTACGGCTCGTCCGCGTACGGCTCGACCCCCAGCAGCGCCGCGAACAGCGCCTTGGCGCGCTCCAGGTCCTTGACGGGGTAGATGATCGTCTGCACACCGGCGGTCATGGCACTCACTCCTGGAAGACGAAGGTCACCGGCGGCTTCCCACCGGTGACTCCCACGCTAGGGCGGGTGCACCCGCGACCGCTTCTCCGATCCTGACCGGTTGACCGCGGTCCTGACCGGTGGCCGCGGGCGGGCGCCGGGCGGGGCCGCTCACTCGCCGTGCAGCACCCCCGCGACGGTGAGGCGTGCCGCCCGTCGGGCGGGGACGTGCGCGCCGATGACCGTGGTCACGAGCCCCGCCGACGCCGGACCGGCCGGCCCGGTACCCGCCAACTGCCGCCGCCGCAGGAGCAGTTCGGTACCGGTCAAGGACCGGCGAGTTCCGTACGGGACGTGTCCGGCCGCGGCACAGTGGGAATGCCGCGCACGAGGATACGGGGGACGGAGGCGGGACGGATGACGGGGACCCCCTCGGGCCGCATACGGCAGACCATCCTGGAGCGGCTCAAGGACCCGGCGGCGCACTTCCCGGCGGGCCGCGCGCAAGGCGACCCGGCGGAGACGGGCGTCACCGCGCGGGCCGTGGCCGCCGGGCTCGGCGTGCCCCGCCGCACCGCCGCCGCCCACCTCGGCCTCCTGGCCCGTCTGGGTCTGCTGCGTACCCGGCGGATCCGGTGCCGCACCCACTACCGTCGCGACGAGACGCGCATCGCCGAGGTGGCCCGCATGTTCGAGAAAGGCTGGTGAACAGGTATGTCCACGGCACTCGTCCCGCTCCACTGCGTCGCCCTCGGCGGCCGCGGCCCCGAGGACGTGGTGACCGACGCCCGGGGCGACGTCCTGACCGGCACGGCGGACGGCCGCGTCCTGCGGATCCGCCACCTCACGGACCCGCACACGGCCCAGGTCGAGACGGTGGCCCACACCGGCGGCCGCCCGCTCGGCCTGGAGCCGCTGCCCGACGGCGGCCTGCTGGTGTGCGACGCCGAGCGCGGCCTGCTGCGGGTCGACCCCGCCGGCGCGGTGCGGGTGCTCGCGGACTCGGTGGCGGGGGAGCGGCTGCGGGTGTGCAGCAACGCCGTCGCGCTGGCCGACGGCAGCGTGTGCTTCACCGCCTCCAGCCGCCGCTACCCCCTCGAACGGTGGATCGGCGACATCGTGGAGCACACCGGCACCGGGCGGCTGCTGCGCCTGTCGCCCGGCGGCGGCGCCCCCGAGGTGCTGCTGGACGGCCTCCAGTTCGCCAACGGCCTCGCGCCGAGCGGCGACGGATCCTTCCTGGTGGTGGCCGAGACCGGCGCCTGCCGGCTCACCCGGTACCACCTCACCGGGCCGCGCGCCGGACAGGCCGAACTCTTCGCCGAGCTGCCCGGCATGCCCGACAACATCTGGCGGGAGGGCCCGGCCGGCCCGGTCTGGGTGGCCCTGGCCGGGCCCCGCGTCCCCCCGCTCGACCTGCTGCACCGCGCCCCGTCCGGCGTCCGCCGCGCCGCCGCCCGGGCCGCAGTCCGCGCCCCGTACCGGCCGAGCGGCACGACCGGCGTGCTCGCGGTCGACGACCACGGCCGCACCGTGCACCACCTGACCCGCCGGCGCTCCCGCTTCCGCATGGTCACCAGCGTCTGCAGGACCGGCGGACTCCTGGTCCTCGGCAGCTTCTGGGAGCCGGGCGTCGCCGTCTGCGCGGCTCCGGCCACCGGGTGACCCGGCGGTACCCTGGTGCCCGGCCGTGATCACCCGCCGTGGTCCGGCCGAACAGGAGATCCCCGCGCATGACAGCCCCGGAAACCGAGAGCCTTCGTGCCCGCCCCGCGTCGCGGCGGCGGCCCGCGTGGCGCACCCAGGCCCCCGTCGTCGCGGTGGTCTCGGCCGGCGGCGCCCTCGGGGCGACCGTCCGCTACGCCTTCACTCTGGCCTGGCCCACCCCGCCCGGCGGCTTCCCCTGGGCCACCTTCTGGACCAACGTCACCGGCTGCGCCGTGATCGGCGTCTTCATGGTGCTGATCACCGATGTGTGGGCCGCCCACCGTCTGGTGCGCCCCTTCTTCGGCACCGGCGTGCTCGGCGGCTACACCACCTTCTCCACCTACGCCGTCGACATCCAGAAACTGGCCGAAGGCGGGCACCCGCGCACCGCGCTCGCCTACCTCGCCGTCACCTTGCTCGCGGCCGTCGCGGCGGTGTGGGCGGCCTCGGCCGCCGCCCGGGCCCTGCTCACCAGGAGGCAGCGATGACATCCCTCACCGGCCGGGCGCTGCGGCTGACCGTGTACATCGGCGAGGACGACACCTGGCACCACAAGCCCCTCTACTCCGAGATCGTGCACCGCGCGCACGCCGCCGGTCTCGCCGGGGCCAGCGTCTTCCGTGGCGTCGAGGGCTTCGGCGCCTCCTCGCGCATCCACACCTGCCGGCTGCTGTCGTTGAGCGAGGACCTGCCCGTCGCGATCGTCGTCGTGGACACCGAGGAGCGGATCCGCGCCTTCCTGCCGCAACTGGACGAACTCGTCGCCGAAGGCCTGGTCACCCTGGACGAGTGCGAGGTCGTCCGGTACGCCGGCCGAACCCCGGAACCGGACGAAACGGACCCGAAGGGTAAGAGGTCGTTGTGAACTGGCTGCTGGTCGTCCTGGGTGCGCTGGTCGGGGCGCCGCTGCGCTATCTCACCGACCGGGCCGTCCAGGCCAGGCACGACTCGCTCTTCCCCTGGGGCACCTTCGTGGTGAACGTCACCGGCTGTCTGGTCCTGGGCCTGATCACCGGCGCCGCCTCCGCCGGAGCCGCAGGTCAGCACCTTCAGCTGCTGCTGGGTACCGGCCTGTGCGGTGCCCTGACGACGTACTCGACCTTCTCCTACGAGACGCTCAGGCTGACCGAGGCCGGTGCGAGCCTCTACGCTGCGGCCAACGCCGCGGCGAGCGTGGTGGCCGGCCTGGCGGCGGCCTTCGCCGGGGTGTGGCTCGCCGGAGCCCTGTGGGCGTAGCGACCCGTCCCGCGGACCGGGCATAGTAGGGGCGTCTACAGCCCTGTCGACCAACTCTCCTCAGAACTGGATCCCATGAGCGCCATCTCCGTCGGTCAGGCCGTCGTCCTCGGAGTCGTCGAGGGGGTGACCGAATTCCTCCCCGTGTCGTCCACCGGCCACCTCAAGATCGTCGAAGGCCTCATGGACATCCCCGTCGACGACAAGTCCGTCGTCGGGTTCTCGGCCGTCATCCAGGTCGGCGCCATCGCGGCCGTGCTCGTGTACTTCTTCAAGGACATCAAGCGGATCGTCTCCGCCTGGTTCCGCGGGCTGACCAAGCCCGAGGAGCGCTACCACCACGACTACAAGTTCGCCTGGTGGGTGATCGCCGCCACCGTCCCGATCGTCGTCGTGGGCCTCGCGGCGAAGCCGCTGATCGACGGCCCGCTGGCCTCGCTCTGGGTGGTCGCCGGCTCCCTGATCGCCGGGTCCGGTGTGATGTGGGCGGCCGACCAGATGGGCCGCCACAAGCGCGGTGAGGACGACACGTCCTTCAAGGACGCGATGCTGGTCGGCTGCTCGCAGATCCTCGCCCTGCTCTTCCCCGGCTTCTCCCGCTCCGGCGCCACCATGTCCACCGCGCTCGTCCTCGACCTGGACCGGGTCGCGGCCACCCGGCTGTCCTTCTTCCTCGGCATCCCGGCCCTGACCGGCGCCGGCGTCTACGAGCTGAAGGACGCCCTCGGCGCCGGCGTGGGCGCCGCCCCGCTGGCCGTCGGCACGATCGTGTCCTTCGTCGTCGCCTACGCCTCCATCGCCTGGCTGCTGAAGTTCGTCGCCAAGCACTCCTTCAACGCCTTCGTGATCTACCGGATCGTGATCGGCGTGGCGCTCCTCGGTCTCCTCGCGACCGGCACGCTCAGCGGCTGAGCGCGGCCACCGGCCACCCACGGGGTGCGGCAGCCCGACGACGGGCGCCGCACCCCGTGCCCGTTCCCGGGGCCGGTCCGCCTTGACAGCGCGCTCCCGCGAGGCGCAGGATCGCTCCGTGAACCTGTCAGACAGCCAGACAGGTGGTCCCGGTCCGCGGCGCGTCAGCGCCATGGAGGCGGTCCTCGGCCACCTGCGCGGCGCCATCGAGAACGGCGAGTACGCCGTCGGCGACAAGCTGCCCTCCGAGGCCGAGCTGTGCCGCACCCTCGAGGTCTCCCGGCCCGTGCTCCGCGAGGCACTGCGCGCCCTGCAGACGATGGGCCTGACGGTCTCCCGCACCGGCAAGGGGACCTTCGTCGTCGCCGACGCCGTCGACGAACCCACCTTCGGCGACTACACGGCCGGTGACCTGCTCGAGGTCCGCCGCCACGTCGAGATCCCGGTCGCCGGGTACGCGGCCGTCCGCCGCACCCCGGAGAACCTGGACCACCTGCACCGGCTCCTCGACCGCATGGAGCGGGAGACCGACACCACCGCGTGGGTCGCCATGGACAGCCTCTTCCACCTCGCCGTCGCCGAGGCCGCCCAGAACCCGGTGTTCCGCCGGGTCATCGAGGAGATCCGCGACGCGCTGGCACGCCAGTCCGCCTTCCTCAACGAGCTGGGCGGGCGCCGGGAACAGTCCAACCGCGAGCACCGGGCGATCGTCGAGGCACTGGTGGACGGCAGCGAACACGACGCCATCCAGGCCATGAGCCACCACCTCGACCGCGTCGAGACGACCCTCACCGACATCGTGCGCGCCGGACGCCCCGGCCCGTCGGCCGGCGCCGGCGCGTGACCCGTCTCCCGCCCGCCGGTTCCCGCCCCGGCTCCGTCCTCCCCGCCCGAACCGACCACCGAACCAGGCAGTGATGTACAGCAGCTCTCCCGCGCCCGCGCCCGCACCCGTCGTCCGTGAACCCCGGCACGCCCCCGTCGCCCACCTCGTGCGCGGCGGCGTGGTCGAGGGCGTCCACTACGGCTCGGTCGTCGTCCTCGGCGCCGACGGCCGCGTCCAGCTCCAGCTCGGCGACGTCGAGGCCGCGTTCTACCCCCGTTCGGCCCTCAAGCCGCTCCAGGCCGTGGCCATGCTGCGCGCCGGGCTCCCGCTGGACGGCGCTCTGCTCTCCCTGGCCGCCGCGAGCCACTCCGGCGAGGAGCGCCACCTCGCCGGCGCCCGGCGGATCCTCGAACTCGCCGGGCTCGGCGAGGACGACCTGCGCAACGTGCCCGACATGCCCTACGGCCCGCAGGTCCGGGACGCCTGGGTCCGGGAGGGCCGGGGACCCGCCCGGCTCGCCCAGAACTGCTCCGGCAAGCACGCGGCGATGCTGTGGACCGCCAAGGCCAACGGCTGGTCCCTGCCGGACTACCTGGACCCGGCCCACCCGCTGCAGCGGGCCGTCGCCGCCACGATCGAGGAGCTCACCGGCCAGCGGATCGCCCGGGTCACCGTGGACGGCTGCGGCGCGCCGCTGTTCTCGGTCTCGCTGCACGGCCTCGCCCGCGCCGCCGCCCGCCTGACCACCGCGGCGCCCGGCACCCCGGAGGGCCGGGTGGCCGACGCGATGCGCGAGCACGCCGAGATGGCCTCCGGCGCCGGCCGGGACGTGGCCGAGCTGATGCGCGCCGTGCCCGGCCTGCTCGCCAAGGACGGCTTCGAGGGCGTCCAGGTCGCCGCGCTCCCGGACGGCCGCGCCGTCGCCGTCAAGATCGCCGACGGCGCGAACCGGGCGCGGATACCCGTGGCCGCCGCCGCCCTGGCCCTGGCCGGCGTCGACCCGGCCCCGCTCGCCGCGTTCGCGGGCGAGCCCCTGCTCGGCGGAGGGCAGCCGGTCGGCCGGGTGCGTCCGGTGCCGGCACTCGACCCGGCGCCGCTCCCGACCTGCGCCTGACCCCCTCCCGCCCCCGCACCTCGGAAAGAGGGCCGCACCCCCCATGACCGCCGCCACCCGAAGCGAGCACGACCTGCTCGGCGACCGCGACGTGCCCGCCGACGCCTACTGGGGCATCCACACCCTGCGCGCGACGGAGAACTTCCCCATCACCGGCACCCCGATCTCCGCCTACCCGCACCTGATCGACGCCCTGGCCGCCGTGAAGGAGGCCGCCGCCCTCGCCAACGAGGAACTCGGCCTGCTGGAGCCCCGGAAGGCGGCCGCGATCATCACCGCCTGCCGGGAGATACGCGCCGGCGAGCTGCACGACCAGTTCGTCGTGGACGTCATCCAGGGCGGCGCCGGCACGTCCACCAACATGAACGCCAACGAGGTCGTGGCCAACCGCGCGCTGGAACTGCTCGGCCACGGCAAGGGCGAGTACGCGCACCTGCACCCCAACGAGGACGTCAACCTCGGCCAGTCCACCAACGACGTCTACCCGACCGCCGTCAAGATCGCGACGGTGTTCGCGGTGCGCGGCCTGCTCAAGGCCATGGCCGTCCTGCAGGACGCCTTCGCGAACAAGGCCGTCGAGTTCCGCGACGTGCTCAAGATGGGCCGCACCCAGCTCCAGGACGCCGTGCCGATGACCCTCGGCCAGGAGTTCTCGGCGTTCGCCGTCATGCTCGACGAGGACCGCGGCCGGCTCGCCGAGGCGGTGGAACTGATCCACGAGATCAACCTCGGCGCCACCGCCATCGGCACCGGCCTCAACGCCCCGGCCGGCTACGCCGAGGCGGCCCGCCGGCACCTCGCCGCCATCACCGGGCTGCCCCTGGTCACCGCGGCCAACCTGGTCGAGGCCACCCAGGACTGCGGCGCCTTCGTGCAGATGTCCGGCGTGCTGAAGCGGATCGCCGTCAAGCTCTCCAAGAGCTGCAACGACCTGCGCCTGCTCTCCTCGGGCCCGCGCGCGGGCCTCGCCGAGATCAACCTGCCGCCGGTGCAGGCCGGTTCGTCGATCATGCCGGGCAAGGTCAACCCGGTGATCCCCGAGGTCGTCAACCAGGTCGCCTTCGAGGTCATCGGCAACGACGTCGCCATCACCATGGCCGCCGAGGCGGGACAGCTCCAGCTCAACGCCTTCGAGCCGCTCATCCTGCACTCCCTGTCGGAGAGCATCACCCACCTGCGCAGCGCCTGTCTGACACTGGCCGAGCGGTGCGTCACCGGCATCACCGCCAACACCGAGCGGCTGCGCGCCGCCGTGGAGAACTCCATCGGCCTGGTCACCGCGCTCAACCCCTACATCGGCTACACGGCCGCCACCGACATCGCCAAGGAGGCCCTCGCCACCGGCCGGGGCGTTGCCGAACTCGTCCTGGAGAAGGGCCTGCTGCCCGCCGACCGGCTGGCCGGCCTGCTGCGCCCCGAGATCGTCGCGGGCAGCGGGTCGCCCGCCGCCTGACCCGCGCGGGCACGCGACGGGGTGCCGGGAGCGGCCCGACGGCACAATGGCGGTCATGGCAACGACGTCGCCCCCCGCCTTCCTGCCGGTCCTGGAGCGCATCGCCCAGGAACTGGGCCGCACCCCCGGCCGCGGGCGCCCCGCCGACTACATCCCGGCCCTCGCGGCCCGTGATCCGCGCAGCTTCGGCATGGCGGTCGCCGAGCTGGACGGCACGGTGTACGGGGTGGGGGAGTGGCGGCAGCCGTTCTCCACGCAGTCCATCACCAAGGTGTTCACCCTCGCCCTCGACCTGGCCCGCGAGGGCGACGAACTCTGGGAGCACGTGGGCCGCGAGCCGTCCGGAAACCCGTTCAACTCCCTGGTGCAACTGGAGTACGAGAACGGCATCCCGCGCAACCCGTTCATCAACGCGGGCGCGCTGGTCGTCACCGACCGCCTGCAGACCCGCACCGGGGACGCCGCCGGCGAGCTCCTCGCCTTCCTGCGCGCCGAGAGCGGCAACCCCCAGCTGGACTTCGACCTGGAGGTCGCCGCCTCCGAGACCGCGCACGGCGACCGCAACGCGGCCCTCGCCCACTTCATGGCGTCGTACCACAACATCGACAACGACGTGCCGGTGCTGCTCGACCAGTACTTCCGGCAGTGCTCCGTCGCCGCCTCCTGCGCCGACCTCGCCCTCGCCACCGGCTTCCTGGCCCGCCACGGCATCCGCGCCGACGGCACCCGGCTGCTCACCCGCAGCCAGGCCAAGCAGGTCAACGCGGTGATGCTGACCTGCGGCACGTACGACGCGGCCGGCGACTTCGCCTACCGGGTCGGGCTGCCCGGCAAGAGCGGCGTCGGCGGCGGGATCATCGCGGTGGTCCCGGGCCGCTGCACGCTGTGCGTGTGGAGCCCGGGCCTCGACGAGCGGGGCAACTCGGTGGCGGGCGTGGCGGCCCTGGACCGGTTCACCACCCTCACCGGCCTGTCGGTGTTCTGACCCGGGCCGTTCTGACCCGGGCGGCGCCCGCTCCGCACACGCCGGTCACGTGCGGGCCGCCCGCCGGTGCCGGGAGCGTCGCCCACCGGCCACCCGGCATTGCCAGGCTGACGGCGTGCCGGCCCTCACCGCTCCCTTCGACCTGCGCCGCTGCCGGCTGCTCGGGCTGGCCGGCACCGCCGTCCTCGCGCTGGGCGGGAAGACGGCGGGCGCCTTGCCCGTGCGCGACCTGCTCGCCCCGGCCTCCGCACGGGCCGCGCTCGGCCTGGTCGGGGTCTACTGCGGCGTCGTGCTGCTCACCGCGGCCTGGGCGCTCCTCGGCCGGCTGGTGCGCGGCCCGCGACCACCCGGCGTGCGCGCCCTGCTGACGGTGCTCGCCGTCTGGGCGGCCCCGCTGCTGCTCGCACCCCCGCTCTTCAGCCGGGACGTCTACAGCTATCTCGCGCAGGGAGCCATGGTCGACGCCCACATGGACGTCTACGCCCACGGGCCCGCCCGGCTCGGCGGCCCGCTCGCCGACGAGGTGGCCCCGGTGTGGCGGCACACGGCCGCCCCCTACGGCCCGGCGTTCCTGGGCCTGGCCTCGGCGCTGTCCGCCCTCACCCGCGGCGAGCTGCCCGCGGGCCTGGCCGGCATGCGCCTGGTCGCCGTGCTCGGCGTGGCCCTGATGGCGGCCGCGCTGCCCCGCCTCGCCCGGCACAGCGGCGCCGACCCGGCCGCGGCGCTGTGGCTCGGCGCCCTCAACCCGCTGGTCCTGCTGCACCTGGTCGCGGGCGCCCACAACGACGCGCTGATGCTCGGCCTGCTCGGGCTCGGCCTGGTCGCGGCCCTCGGCCGGTGGCCCCTGCTCGGCACGGTGCTCATCACCCTCGCCGCCCTGGTCAAGGCGCCCGCCGCGCTGGGCCTGCCGGCGGCGCTGCTCCTCCAGGTCCACTCCGGCCGCGGCCCGCTGCGCGCCACGGTCACGACGGCGGCCGGCGCCGCGGCGACGACGGTCCTGGCCACCGCCCTGGCCGGCACCGGCTACGGCTGGATCGGCGCGCTCGACACCCCTGTCTCCGCGCACAACTGGGCCCTGACCAGCCTGCTCGGCCGGGCCACCGGCGCCCTGCTCCAACACCTCGGCAGCGGCCTCGCCCCGCTCGCCGTGCCCGCCTGGCACCTGCTGGGCCTGGTGGCCACCGCCGTCGCCGTGACGCTGATCTGGCTCCGGCTGCGCCCGCTGCCGGTCTACGCGCTCGGACTGAGCCTGCTGACGGTCGCCGTGCTCGGACCGGCGATCCGGCCTTGGTACGTCCTGTGGGGTCTGTTCCTCGTCGCGGCCGCCGCGCCCAGCACGCCGGTACGGCACCGGTTGGCCGCCCCGACCGCCGCCCTGGCCCTCGCGGTGCTGCCGAGCGGCGGCCCGCCCGGCCCCGGCCAGCTCGCCCTCGCCGTGTGCGGCGCGGCCCTGGGGCTGGTCCTGCTGGGACAGGCCCGCCTGGCGGCCGGGGCACCGGCGTCGCGAGGCACGGCATGAGGGCCCCCTCGCTGCCGCGCACCGACCGCGGACGCCTGCTGCTGGTGGTGGCCCTGGCCGCCGCGGTGACCGTCTTCACCGCCACCGTGCCCCTGCTGCGGGACTTCTTCGATCTGCGCGTCTACTACGGAACCGTGCACACGTGGGCCGGGCACGGCGGCCGGATCTACGACTACCGGGTGCCGGGTACGTCGTACGGCTTCACCTATCCGCCGTTCGCCGCGCTGGCCATGCTGCCGCTCGCCGCGATGGGCCGGCCCACCGCGATCGCCGCCTCGCTGCTGCTGAACCTGGCCGCGCTGGCGGTCGTCCTGCGCGTCCTGGCCGGGCCCGGGTGGCGCCGGCACGGCTGGTTCCGCTGGTCGCTGGCGCTGTGCGCGCTCGCGCTGTTCGAGCCGCTGCGGGACACCGTCAGCTTCGGGCAGGTGAACCTGGTGCTGCTGGCCCTGGTGCTCGGCGACGCCTGGCTGCTCGGGACCGGCCGCGGCCGGTGGGCGGGCGCCGGGATCGGGCTGGCCGCGGCGGTGAAGCTCACCCCCGCCCTGTTCATCGCCCTGCTGCTGCTCGCCCGGCGGTGGCGGGCGGCCGCCGTGGCCGGCTGTGTGGCCCTCGCGGCGACCGGGCTGGCCGCCTGGGCGGACCCGGGCGCGTCCCGCTTCTACTGGACCGGGGCGCTGTGGGACACGAGCCGCGTCGGCCGCCTCGACTACGTGTCGAACCAGTCGCTGCAGGGCGTCCTGGCCCGCCTCGGCGAGCCGGACCGCGCCCTGTGGGCCGGTGCGGTGCTGCTGGTGCTGTGCGGGTGGGCGTGGCGCGCCCGCCGGGCGGTGGCGGCGGCCGACTGGCCCGCGGCCTTCGCGCTCACCGGCGCGGCGGCCTGCCTGGTCAGCCCCGTCACCTGGGTGCACCACCTGGTGTGGCTGCTGCCGTCCCTGGTGGTGCTGGCGCGCGCCGGGCACCCGCGGCTCGCGGGCGCCCTGTACGCGGTGCTGTGCACCAGCGTGGTCTGGCTCTGGGTACGGGACGCCTCCGGCGTGGGCGGCTTTCTGGGCGGCAGCGCCTACACCTGGGTCACGCTCGGTCTGCTGCTGGGCCTGTCGGCCGGTCAGCCGCGGGCGCCCCGGCCGATCCTGGCCCGCAGCACCAGCGTCAGCGCCGCCGCGCCGAGCCCGGAGAAGCCCACGACGGCCGCGGCGGGCGCCCAGTCCGAGCCGTCGTCCGGCGCGGGGGCGGCGGGCGCCGCGGCGGGGGCGGCGGCCGCGGCGGGGGCGGCCGGGGGGCGCAGCGCGTCCAGCGATCCCACCGGGTCCACCCATCCGGCCGCGGCGAAGCCCCAGTCGAGCAGTCGCCGGGCCTCCTCGTACACGGCCAAGCCGCCGCCTTCCTGAGGGTTCATCACGGTCACCACGAGGGTGCGGCCGTCCCGGCGGGCCGCGGCGACGAGGGTGTTGCCCGCGTTGCTGGTGTAGCCGTTCTTGATCCCGATCAGCCCCGGGTACGGCGTCACCCCGTCCGCGCCGGTCAGCAGCCGGTTGGTGTTCTCGATCTGGTACGGGTCCGCGTCGCCCGGGAACTCGGACCGGGCGGTGGAGCAGTACCGGGCGAAGTCGGGGTTGCGCAGCCCCGCCCGTCCGAAGACGGCCAGGTCGTAGGCCGAGGACACCTGGCCGTCGGCGTCGTAGCCGTCGGGGGAGACGACATTGGTGTCCAGGGCGCCCAGGGACCGCGCCTTGGCCTGCATCTTCCTGGCCGTGGCCTGCCAGCCGCCGCCCAGCGAGGCCAGCACGTGCACGGCGTCGTTGCCCGAGCTGAGGAAGACCCCGCGCCACAGGTCGGCCACCTGGTAGCTGTGCCCCTCCTCGACGCCGACCAGGCTGCTGCCCTCGCCGATGTCCTGCAGTTCCCGGTAGTCGACGGTGTGCCGCATGCCGGCGGGCAGGCCGGGCAGCAGGGTGAGGGCGAACAGGGTCTTCATGGTGCTCGCGGGCGGCAGCCGGCGGTGCGCTTCGTTCGCGGCCAGCACCTTGCCGCTGTCGGCGTCGGCGACCAGCCAGGACAGCGCGGAGACGGCCGGTACCTCGGGGGCGCCCCGCTGGGGTCTGACCTGTGTGCCGGAGTGGTTGAGCAGGGACGGCGGCGGCACCGTGGTGCGTGGACCGGGCGGTGCGGGATCCCCCGCACGGTGTGCGGCGGAGGCGGCGGCCGGTGCGAGGGCGAGGACGCCCGCCGCACACAGGGAGCAGGCCGTGACGGCGACCCGACGAGAGAATCCGGTGATCATACGATCAACATAGGAAGGCGGGGCGGCCTCGACGGGCTGCCCGCGCCGGACGGCCTACGGGAGCAACCCGGATGCCGCACCGGCGGGCGGGCCGCAAGTGGTCCGGCCACGGACGCGCGGGCGGGCCGGGAGGCGGTCCGGACACCGGACGCGCGGGCGGGCCGGTAGCGGTCCGGCCGTCGCCCTCCACGGCGGTCCCGAGCGGCTCAGCCGACGGCCGGCAGCGTCGGCTGGACGCGGCGCAGGAACGTGACGTTGTCCGGGGTGTCCCGCATCCGCTCCAGCAGCGTCTCCACGGCCGCCGGTCCGCCGTCGCGGGAGCGCAGAGCCCGGCGCAGGCCCCGGGTGGCCGCCGACTCCGCCGGGGTGAGCAGGAGTTCCTCGCGCCGGGTGCCCGTGGCGTCGATGTCCACGGCCGGGAAGAGCCGGCGGGCGGCGAGTTCGCGGTCCAGCCGCAGTTCCATGTTGCCCGTGCTCTTCAGCTCCTCGAAGAAGTAGCCGTCGGCGCGGGAGCCGGTGTCCACCAGGACGGTGGCGAGGATGGTGAGCGAGCCGCCCTCCTCGGCCTGCCGGGCGGCGCCGAAGAACCGCTTGGGGCCGAGCAGCGCGCCCGCGTCGACACCGCCGCTCAGGGTGCGGCCGCCGGCGGCGGAGGCGTTGTTGTGGGCCCGGCACAGCCGGGTCAGCGAGTCCAGCAGGACGACGACGTCCTCACCGGCCTCGACCAGCCGCTTGGCCCGTTCCACGACCAGTTCCGCCAGGGCGATGTGCTCCCTCGCCGCCCGGTCGAAGGTGGAGGCGTACACCTCGCCGCGCACCGAGCGGCGCATCTCGGTGACCTCCTCGGGGCGCTCGTCCAGCAGCAGCACCATCAGCCGGCTGCCGGGGTGGTTGCCGGCGACGGCGGCGGCCAGCTGCCGCAGCAGCACGGTCTTGCCGCTCTTCGGCGGGGCCACGATCAGCCCGCGCTGGCCCTTGCCGACCGGCGCGAACAGGTCGGTGACCCGCCCGGCCAGTCCGGACCCCGGGTGTTCAAGGCGCAGCCGCTCATGGGGGTGCACCGGTGTGAGGTCGTGGAAGTGCGGGCGGGAGCGGAGCTCGGCCGGGGTGCGGCCGTCGACCAGCGTGATGCCGGTCAGGCCGTGCTGCGCCGTGCTCTCGCCCTGCACGAGATCTCCGCGGCGCAGGCCGTGACGGCGGATCAGCGCGGGGGAGACCTGCGGGTCGGCGGGGGAGGGCAGCAGGTGCGCGCCCCTCAGGTGCCCCTTCCCGCGCGCGTCGATGTCCAGGACACCGGTGACGGGCCGGGTGGTCCGGGGCCGCTGTGCGACAGGGGGGTGTTCGAGTGTGGTGGTCATGCCGGGAGGTCCTTTCACGGACGGAGGAAGGAGTAAGGAGGGGAACGGGCCGCGAGCGGGAGACGGACACACGGGTGTCTCCGGGCGGCGGGAACGGCGCCTCGGGTACGGCGAAGAAGCCTGGTCACGAGGTGTCGCCGGGGAGCCGGTGCGCCGGGAGCCGGAGAGACCGGCGGCCGGATCGGCGCGATGGGGGAGAACTGGCACCGGCGTCCGCAGAGGGACGTGCACGGGTGCTGTCGGCACAGTACCACCCGGTGGAGCGGCCTGTCCGTGACCGCGTCAACACGTCGCCGCTGCCGGACATTCCCGGTGGTGCGAAACCCCAGGCCAAGCGCCCTCCGGGAGCCTACGATCGTCGGCGTCACCCTCGTCGTACGAGCGTCAGGAGCCGCCGGTGGAGACCACGCCCGCCATGCCGCCCCACCGTCTGGACCCCGCCGGCGGCTGCCCGCACGCCGACAACGCGCGACTGCTGGCCCGCGGCGCGGTGACCCCGGTCGAACTGCCCGGCGGCATCGCGGGCGCGGTCGTCCTCGGGTACGAGGCGCTCAGGGAGTTCCTGCAACATCCCGACGTGGCCAAGGACGCGCGTCACTTCACGGCGCTGCGCGAGGGACGGATAGCCCAGGGGTGGCCGCTGCTCACCTTCGCGACCGTGGCGGGCATGACCACCGCCGACGGGGCCGACCACCGGCGGCTGCGCTCCCTGGTCAGCCGCGCCTTCACGCCGCGGCGTGCCGAGGAACTCCGGCCGCGCGTCGAGGAGTTGACCGAGTCGCTGCTGGACGCACTGGCGGCGGCGGCCACGGCGGGCGGAGGCGTCGCGGACCTGCGCCGCCACTTCGCGCTGCCGCTGCCGATGGGCGTCATCTGCGAACTCCTCGGCGTGGAGGCCGGGTTCCGGGACCGGCTGCACCGTCTCAGCAGCCGGATCGTGGCCACCGACACCGAGCCCGCCGAGGCCGTCGCGGCCAACCGCGAACTCCTCGCCGTGCTCGAAGAGATCGCCGCCGCGAAGGCCGCCGCCCCCGGGGACGACCTGACCAGTGCGCTCATCGCGGCCCGGGACGAGGACGGCGACCGGCTCAGCCCGCAGGAGCTGATCGGCACGCTCGTCCTGATGATCATCGCCGGGCACGAGACCACGCTCAACCTGATCACCAACGCCGTACGGGCCCTGTGCGGCCACCGCGACCAGCTCGACCTGGTGCGCGCGGGCGGTGCGAGCTGGGCCGACGTCGTCGAGGAGACCCTGCGCTGGGACGCGCCGGTCAGCTACTTCCCGTTCCGCTACCCGGTGCGCGACCTCACCCTGGACGGCACGCTCATCCCCGCCGGCACCCCGGTCCTGGCCGGCTACTCCGCCGCGGGCCGGGACGAGTCGGCGCACGGCCCGGACGCCGGCCGGTTCGACGTCACCCGGCCCGCCCGCCCCGGCTCCGCACGCCACCTGTCCCTCGGGCACGGCGCCCACTACTGCCTCGGCGCACCGCTGGCCCGCCTGGAGGCGACCGTCGCGCTGGAGCGGCTGTTCACCCGCTTCCCCGGACTCGAACTCGCCGTCCCCGACGCGGAACTGAGCCCGCACGCCGGGTTCGTCGGCAACAGCGTGCGCGCCCTTCCGGTGCGCCCGGCGCCCTGAGGCGCGGGGCCGCCGCGGTCAGACCGGGCGCGTCCGGGCCTCCCGCTCGATCGAGTCGAACCGGGCGCCCATGGCCGCGGCGAGCGCCTGGGCGCCCGAGAGCGGACGCACCATCACCGTGAGCCCGTCGATCAGCCCCTCGTCGTCGAGGTGGATGAAGTCGCAGCCGGTCAGCTCCCGGTCGCCCACCCGCGCACGGAACACCAGTGCGTGGTCGCGGCCGTCCGCACCGGCCAGTTCCCGCTCGTAACGGAAGTCCTCGAAGACCTGGGAGACCCCGCGCAGGATCGCCGCGGTGATCGCCCGGCCGGAGTACGGCTTGAAGACGACGGGACTGGTGAAGACGACGTCGTCGGCCAGCAGCGCCTCGACGGCGTCCAGGTCGCCCGCCTCGACCGCCTCGCGGAACGCGCGCATCCGATCTCCCCGCATAGTCAACTAGTTGAATAGGTGCGGATGAGAGTAATCACCTGCTGCTAGCGTGTCCACATGTCGCTCAAGTACGCCGTCCTGGCCGCCCTGCTGGAGGGTGAGGCCTCGGGCTACGAGCTGTCGAAGGTGTTCGACGTCTCGCTCGCGAACTTCTGGCCCGCCACCCCCCAGCAGCTCTACCGGGAGCTGGAGCGCCTCGCGCAGGACGGGCTGGTCGAGGCCCGGACGGTGCCGCAGGAGCGGCGGCCCACCAAGCGGATGTTCAGCCTCACGGACGCGGGCCGGAGCCGGCTGCGGGCGTTCGCCGACGAACCGCCGAAGCGGCCCACGGCCGTCCGGGACGAACTCCTCATCAAGATCCAGGCCATGGACGGCGGCGACCCCTCGGTGGCCCGCGCGCTCGTGGCGGAGCGCAGGGGCTGGGCCCGCGGCAAGCTCGACCGCTACGAGCGGGTGCGCGCCCGCCTCCTCGACGGGCGGACCGAGGAGGAGTACCTGCGCACCGCCGAACGGATCGGCCCGTACCTCACGCTCATGGCCGGCATCGCCTTCGAGGAGGAGAACCTGCGCTGGTGCGAACGCGTTCTGCGCGTCATCGAGCAGCGCGTGCCCCTGGGGCCACTCTGACCATCCCCGCCGGGCCCGCGGCTCCTGGCACCGCACCTCGCTGCGCCCTAGGCTGAGGCGATGTTCAGCCCCGAAGGCCCCAGCCTGCGCGAACTCGCCGTCCAGGCGATGTCGTCCGTCGAGCACGGCTACGACCTGCTGGCCCCGAAGTTCGACAGCACCCCCTTCCGCACGCCCCGTCGCGTGCTGGAGTCCGTCGCCGAGGCGCTGGGCCCGCTCGGGCCGTTCGAGGACGGCCTCGACCTGTGCTGCGGCACCGGAGCGGGCACGGAACTGCTGGCGGGGCTGTGCGCCCGGAGCGTCACCGGCGTCGACTTCAGCGCCGGCATGCTCGACGTCGCCCGCCGCCGGCGGCCGTCCGGCGGCCCGGACGTCGCCTGGGTGCGCGGCGACGCCCGGGCGCTGCCCTTCGGGCCCGCCTTCGACCTGGTGGTCAGCTTCGGCGCGTTCGGCCACTTCCTGCCCCGCGAACTGCCGGGGCTCTTCAGCGGGGTCCGCTCGGTGCTGCGGCCGGGCGGCAGCTTCGCCTTCCCGCTCTTCGCGCCGCCCCGCCCCGGCAGTCCCGCGTTCTGGACGCTGTTCGGCTTCGACTCGGTGATGCGGGTGCGCAACGCCCTGTGGCGGCCGCCGTTCGTCATGTACTACCGGACCTTCCGGCTCGGCGACGTCCTCGGCGGGCTGGCCCGCGCCGGCTTCGCGGTAGGACTGCACCCGCTGGCGGAGTTCGGCCGGCGCGGCGACGGCGCCCCGAGGGCACGACTCGTCGTGGCCCGCGCTCAGCCGGCCGCCGGCAGCGTGAACTCGTAGACCAGCGCGTCCCGTCCGGAGTCGACCACCAGGTCGGTGATCTCCAGCGGGCGCGCGTACTGGTCGTGCACCCGGCGCGTCACCCGGACCGAGGAGGCGTCGCCGGTCTGGGAGATGGAGTCCCGGTGGTGCAGGGTGAGCCCGGCCTTGCGCATCCAGTCGTAGGCCCGGCGCAGCTCCGCCGGGGTGGCCCCGTCCGCCCGGTCGCGGTAGCGGCCCAGCTCCGCGACCTCGCTCAGCGCCACCGTGGAGAACGTTGTCACCGCCGTGCGCAGCGAGTGGCCGTCGGGCGCGGCCGACCGGTAGCGGTGCACCAGCGTCGGCCGGTGCGGGGCCAGTCCGAGCGCCCGCGCGTGCTCCGGGGACGGCGCCTCCCAGGTCACCGTCGCCCGGTCCACCGCGCACGGGTCGGCCGGCCGGGCGCCGACGGGGAAGGTGAGCGAGAGCGGGTCCTCGACCGGGCGGCCGGGCAGCGTGGCGTGGCTGCCCCGCCGGTCCGTGGCGACCTGGCCGTCCCGGCGCAGCACCTCGAGCGCCTGCCGTACGGTCTCGCGGCTGACGCCGAAGTGCCGGGCGAGGCGCCGCTCGCTCGGCAGCCGGTCGCCGGGCGGGACGGTGCCGTCGTGCAGTTCGGCGAGCAGCAGCGCCGCGACCCGCCGGTACAGCGGCAGGTCGTCGGTCTGCGGGGGGTCGAGCGGGGTGGTGCGGGCCATGCCGCGCCTCCTGTTGGTGACAAGACGTAGCCGGATGGGCTCATTGCGCGACCACATCTAGCATTGGTCTAAACCACGAGGGAAGAGCGGTCTGCCGGTTCGGCCGAAACCCACCCGCCCGGCCTGTCCTCACAGGGCGCTGTAGACCGCCTTCACCAGGGCGCTCTTGCGCGGGTCGTCCGCGATGTGCGGCCCCATCCGGTTCATCACGTAGCCGAGCGAGACCCCCGCCTCCGGGTCCGCGAGTCCGCAGGAACCCCCGAACCCGTCGTGTCCGAAAGCGCGCGGGTTCGGTCCGTAGGAGCCGTGCGGTCCGCTCAGCCACACCCCGAGTCCGATCTCCGTCTCGCCTCCCAGGCCCGCCCCCAGCACCAGGTCGCGGCAGCGGCCCTGCCCCTCGCGCACCCGCTCGGCGGCCCGCTGCGACAGGACGCGCCGGCCGCCGTGGGAGCCCCGTCCGGCGAGGACGCCGTACAGCGCGGCGACCGCGCGGGCCGTGCCGTGCCCGTTGGCCGCGGGGATCTCCGCCGCCCGCCACGCGGCCGTGTTCGCCTGCGCCGCGCCCACCGGCGGATTGGCCAGTGCGGCGATCGCGGCCGGCGGCAACCGGGCGAAGGCGGCGGCCCGTTCACCGTCGTCTCCGGACCGCGCGTGGACCAGCTCGGCCGCCCGGCCGGCCTCCTTCTCCGGCAGGCCGATCGTGAAGTCCAGCCCGAGCGGCCCCGTCACCTCCCGCTCCAGGAGTGCGCCGGGCAGCAGCCCCGAGACCCGCCGCATCACCTCGCCGATCAGGAAGCCCCAGGTCAGCGCGTGGTATCCGGACCGGGTGCCCGGCTCCCACCAGGGCTCGGTGGCCGCCAGCCGCGCGGTCGTCAGCTCCCAGTCGTAGAGCTGCTCGACGGAGTGCGGCTCGCGCAGGCCGGACAGCCCGGCGCGGTGCGAGAGCAGGTCCCGTACCCGGACGTCAGCCTTGCCCGCGGCCGCGAACTCCGGCCAGTACGCGGCCACCGGCCGGTCCAGGTCGAGCAGGCCCCGGTCGGCGAGCAGATGCGCGCACAGGGCCACCGGCCCCTTGGTGGTGGACCACACGTTGACCAGGGTGTCCCGGTCCCAGGGCCGGGTGCGGGCCGCGTCCGCCCAGCCGCCCCACAGATCGGCCACCGTCTCGCCGCCGACGGTCACGGTCACGGCGGCGCCCAGTTCGTCCCGCTCCCGGAAGTTCTCCTCGAACGCCTCCCGCACCGCGGTGAAGCGCGGATCGCAGTGGCCGTGAACCGGTGCCTCGTGCGCGGACATCCAGCCTCCGTCGTCGTCGCCGGGAACCCGGGCGGCGGCAGCGCGGCCCGGGGCGCACCCGAACGTACCGACTGGTCGGACCGGAGGGAAGACGGCGGGCGGCGCCGGTCCGGCCGGTGCGGGCCGGGCCCGGCGCGACCGCAGGCCCGGCGCGACGGCGCGTCCGGCGTGACCGCGGGTCAGGCGTACGCGCGCAGCCAGCGCAGCTTGCGCTCCTCCTGGAACGGACCGCCGCCCTCGTGGTCGTTGAAGTCGTACACCTCGATCGCCTTGTCCTGGTGCGCCCAGGCGTTGAACGCCGCGAACACCGTCGACGGCGGGCAGGTCTGGTCCTCCAGCGCGGCCGAGAAGAGGGCCGGGGCCCGGCCGCGGGCCGCGAAGTGCACGCCGTCGAAGTAGGCCAGCGTGCGCAGCGCCTCCTCGGCGCGACCGCGGTGCGTCTTGAGGAACAGGCCTATCTCCCGGTACGGGTGACGGTCCGTCAGGGTCGTGGCGCGCGGGAAGTCGCACAGGAACGGCACGTCGGGGGCGACGGCGGCCAGGTCGGGCAGCAGACCGCCGACGGCCAGCGAGATGCCGCCGCCCTGGCTCTCGCCGATCACGACGGTCCGCGCCGCGTCGGTGAGCGGATGCGAACGGGCCGCCTCCACCGCGCGCACGGCGTCCGTGAACACCCGGCGGTAGTAGTAGTTCTCGGGTGCGTCGATGCCGCGCGTCATGTACCCGGGGAAGGCGGGCGCGGCGCCCACCGGGTCCGCCGTGCCGCCACCGCCGCCCCAGGCGCTGCCCTGGCCGCGCGTGTCCATCACGAAGTGCGCCCGGCCCGTCGACGCCCACAGCAGATCCTGGTGCGCGAGGCCGCGCCCGCCGCCGTAACCGATGAACTCCACCACCAGCGGCAGCGGTTCCGCCGCGCCGGCGGGCAGCCGCAGCCAGCCCTTGACCGGGTGGCCCCCGAAGCCGGCGAACGTCACGTCGTACACCTGGACCGTGGACAGCCCGGTGTCCACCGGCTCGAACCGGGCGTCCAGTTCGTACCCGCGGGCCTCCTGGAGGGTCTTGTCCCAGAAGGCGTCGAAGTCCTCCGGCGCGGTGGACGCGCCGCGGTACTCGCGGAGTTCGTCGAGGGGGAGGTCGAACAGGGCCATCGGGAACCGCCTTCGTCAACGAAAGGACTGCGTGGGCCCACGGTAGGAGGGTGGCCGGACGACTCGCCAGGCCCGTTCGGGACACGGTTTCCCGAAGCCCGCGCGGCGAACGGTCCTCATGCTGGTCACCGCGGTGAAAGCGGTTGCCGCCGCGGTCGGTTCACGGCGGTGCACGGACGGTCCGGACGGCCGCGGTCGTCGGGCCGCCTCACCCGCTCAGGTGCGCGGCCGGGTCCACTTCGGGCCGGTGCGCGCCCACTCCCGCTCCCACTCGTCCATCCGGTGGCGCAGCGCGGACCGGCGCTGCACGGCGTACCCGAGGAGGACCACGGACGCCGAGCCGCCCGCCGCGCACAGGCCCACCGTGACGGTGTGCTGCCAGACCGCGACGTCGTTCGGCGGCGGGGCGACGGCGCGGCCCCGGGCGTCGAACCACACGGGCACCACGTCACCGGCCCTGCTCCCGGCGGGTACGCGGGCCACGGCGGTACGCGTGCCGGCGCCCGGCTCGGTCCAGCGGACCTTGGCCTGATAGGGGTGCGCGCGGTAGCCCTCGACCGGGCGCGGCCGCCGGGACACCTCGCCGGTCAGCGTGGCGCGCACCTCGTGCCGCTCGGTCCGCAGCGCCGTCGCGCGCGACCGCGCCTGGTCGTGGGCGTGCAGACCGGCCGCCACCCCGGCCAGCGGCGCGACGACGAACAGCAGGACGGCGACGACCAGGACCGTCCAGGCCTCCATGACGTCCGACCTGCGCCGCAGCGGATTGCGCCGCCAGCGCCAGCCGCGCACCCGGGTACGCATGGCCCACCTCCTCGCCGCGGCGGGAGCCGGAGGGCCACCGGGCCGGGGCACCGGCGGGCCGCCCTCCGCCGCCTCCCGCGAGGCGTCCGCACCCGTCTGGTACCCCGTACGGTGCGCCTCGCGCACCCCGCCCACCGCGAGTTCAAGCCCTCCTGGAGCCCGGCGCGCGGCACGCCCCTCGCGGCCGGGGCGAGCGGCGAGCGGCTCAGCCGAAGCGCTCGATGCGGATCCGCTCGACCGGCTGGCCCGCCGCGACCAGCAGCCTGGAGGCATGCTCCGCGAAGCCGTTGGAGCCGCACACATAGGCTTCCCAGCCACCCGGAGGCTGCTCGGCCAGGAGCGGCGCCACATGGGCGGCAGCCATACGACCCACCGGCACCCCCGCGGGGGCGCT
Organism: Streptomyces sp. 1-11; assembly: GCF_007176755.1. Taxonomy (GTDB): domain Bacteria; phylum Actinomycetota; class Actinomycetes; order Streptomycetales; family Streptomycetaceae; genus Streptomyces. Next base: position 166,372 of record NZ_BJTV01000002.1, on the reverse strand, counting down.
CCGTGTGAACACGGCCGTCGTCTCCTCGCCCAGTTCCCCGGCGTAGATCAGCTCCTCGGGGCCGCGCGCCGAGACCAGCATCCGCAGCGGCACGTCGAGTCCCCGTGCCCGGTGGTGGCGCACCATCGACATCAGCGGCACGACGCCGGAACCGGCCCCGAGCAGCAGGGCGGGCCGGTCGCCCGGCCAGGCGAAGAAGCCGCTCAGCGGGCCGCGCATCTCCACCGTGTCACCGGGCCGGGCCGTGGTGTGGAACCAGCCCGAGACCTCGCCGTCCCGCACGTGGTCCAGGGTCAGCTCGATGTGGCCCGAGTCGTCGGGGGCGGACGCGATCGAGTAGTGGCGCTGGGCCACGTAGCCGTCCGGCGCGGTCAGCCGCAGCAGCAGGTGCTGCCCGGGCAGGTGGCCCGCCCAGTCCGGCACCGCGAACCGGAAGGTGGCCGCGTGCGGGGTCTCGCGGCGGATCCCGGTCAGCGTGGCCGTCTGCCACACCGACGCGGCCTGCTCGCTCACCGCGATGCGCCCGGGCACGGCGAAACGCGTCGCGGGGACGCGGGCCGCGGTCACTGTCTCAGTCACCGGAGTACCGCTGCTCCTCCCAGGGATTGCCCCGCTCGTGGTAGCCGTTGGCCTCCCAGAAGCCGGGCTCGTCGTGGTCGAGCAGCGTGATGCCGGCGATCCACTTGGCGCTCTTCCAGAAGTACAGGTGCGGCACCAGCAGCCGCGCCGGGCCGCCGTGCTCCGGCGACAGCGGCTCGCCGTCGAACTCCCGGGCGATCCAGGCGCGCCCGCCGGTCAGGTCGGCGAGCGGCAGGTTGGTGGTGTAGCCGGTGTGCGAGTAGGCGACCGCGTGGGTGGCGGCCGGGTCCGGCCGCACCGCGTCCAGGAACGCGTCCAGTGAGACGCCCCCGAAGCGCACCCCGAACTTCGACCAGCCGGTCACGCAGTGGATGTCGCCCTCGTACACCGAGGCGGGCAGCGCCCGGGCCTCCTCCCAGCCCCATGTGCGCGGCCGCTCCACCAGCCCGTCGACGCGGAAGGACCAGTCGGCGGGGGCGAGGTCCGGGGTGACCTCGGCGGACAGGACGGGCCACTCGTCCCGCGCGTCGTACTGCCCCGGCGGCAGTCCCGGATCGGTGACGCGCGGACGACCCGTGAAGCCTCGGGTGACGTTCATGGCTTCCACCGTACGCTGTCCGCGCGCGTGCTCCGCCCCAGGTCAGTACCCCGATCGTTACAGCCGTGCGAACTGATTCCGCGGCCGGGAATAGCCCCGGCCCGCCCGGTCTTGCCGCTGAGTGCCGGCCGGTGCGCCGGCGACGGTACGACGGAGGAGAGGACACAGGATGGCCAAGGCGTACGTCTTCACGCGGTACGGCGGCCCGGAGGCCGAGGCGCTGACCGAGGTGGACCGGCCGAGCCCCGGCCCGGGTGAGCTGCTGGTCGCGGTGCGCGCGGCCGGGGTGAACCCCGTCGACTGGAAGCTGCGCGAGGGCCTGCGCCGCCCCGGCGACCCCGCGGAGAGGGTCTTCCCCGCCGTGTTCGGCAACGAGGCGGCCGGCGTCGTCGAGGAGGCCGGGCCGGGAGTGACCGGGTTCGCCGCCGGCGATGCCGTGTTCGGCAACACCGTCGACGGCGGGTACGCCGAGTACGCCCTGCTCAGTGCCTCCGTGACCGCGCACAAGCCGGACGGGCTGTCGTTCACCGACGCCGCCACCCTGCCGGTCGCCGCGGCCACCGCCTACGACGGCCTGAGCCAGCTCGCCCTGCCCGAGGGCGCGACGCTGCTGGTCACCGGCGCGGGCGGCGGGGTCGGCGCCGCGGCCCTGCAGATCGCCCGCGCCTTCGGGGTGCGGGTGGTCGGCGTGGCGAGCGAGGCCAAGAAGGACTTCGTCGAGTCGCTGGGCGCCGTGCACGTGCCGGGCGGCCCGGACCTCGCCGAACGGGTGCGCGCCGCCGCTCCCGGCGGCGTGGACGCGGTGTACGACCTGGTGGGCGGCGACACGCTCGCCGAAGCGGCCGGCCTGCTCGCCGACCGGACGAGACTGATCACGGCGGGCGCCCCGCCCGCGGAGGCCGCCGCGCTGGGCGGCTCACGCGTCGCCCGGGCCCGCACCGCCACCGTGCTGGCCGAGCTGGCGGACCTCGTGCTGCGCGGCGTCCTGGACCCGCACGTCACCCGCACCTTCCCGCTGGAGCGCGCCGGGGAGGCTCTGCGCGCCGTGGAAGAGGGGCACGCCCAGGGCAAGATCGTCATCGAGGTGGGCGGATGAGCGCCGCGACCGGCGCGGGCCCGGAGGCGTCCGCGGCCCGGCACGTCCTCGACAATCCCGCCCTCGCCTCCCTGACCGGCCCGCACGCGCACTTCGCAGAGCGGCGCGGCCGTGTGCTGCGCTACCCGCTCGACGTGTCCCCGTGGCTGGCGCTGCCCGACGACCCGGACGCGGACGACTGGGCGGACCTCGCCGCACTGGCCGGTCCGGGCGCCGAGGTGCCCCTGTCGGGCTACATCGCGGAGGTCCCGGACGGCTGGGAGGTGACCTTCCGGACGGAGGGCGTGCAGCTCGTGGACGACGGCCTCGCCGCCGCGCCGGACCCGGAGGCGGTCCGCCTCGGCCCGCGCGACGTGCCCGAGATGCTCGACCTGGTGCGGCGCACCCGGCCGGGCCCCTTCCTGGCGCGCACCGTCGAACTGGGCACCTACCTCGGCATCCGCCGCGAGGGCGCCCTGGTCGCCATGGCGGGGGAGCGGCTGCGGCCGCCGGGCTGGACCGAGATCAGCGCCGTCTGCACCGACCCGGCCCACCGCGGCGAGGGCCTGGCCGGCCGGCTGATCGGCGCCGTCGCGCACGGCGTACGGGAGCGGGGCGAGACCCCGTTCCTGCACGCGAGCGCCCGGAACACCGACGCCCTGCGGCTCTACGAGGCGCTCGGCTTCCGGCTGCGCCGCGGCACGGCGTTCCTCGCGGCCCGCGTGCCGGAGCGGATCACGGACGGCCGGGCGGCTGCCGTACCGGTGGCCTAGACCCTGTCGTCAGGCGCCGCCGGGGCCGGCCGCCGGGGCCGGTCCGGCGTTGTACCGCTCCAGGTAGCGTGCGAAACGGACCAGGTCCTCCTCGGGCCACTCGGCGAGCCGCTCCCGGAAGGCGGCCCGGCGGCTGCGCGTGACCTGGGCGAGGATCGCCCGGCCGGCCTCCGTCAGGTCCAGCACCTGGACGCGGTGGTCCTCCGGGTCGGTACGGCGCTCGATGAGCCCGGCCCGCTCCAGCGCCCCCACCTGGCGGCTGACCGTGGACTTGTCCAGGGCGTAGTGCGCGGCCAGATCGGTGGCCCGGCAGCCGCCGCTCTCCTCCAGATGCCCGAGCAACGTGTACGACACCAGTGACAGCTCGGGATGCATCCGGCCCGCTGAGGCCCGGGCCCGGCGGGCGAAGATGGTCATCTCGCGCTGGATGGTCTCGACGGCCGTCTGCGCTGCTGCTGTCACGGGATACCTCCTGCACTCCAGTTGCACAGTACAACTAGGGAAAGAAAGAAAGTTGCCCAGGTCAACCATCGGCTCGCCGGTGCCGGGATGCCGGGCCGCCGGGGAACAAGCCCGGGAACAGGCCCGGGAACAGGCCCGGGAAGAGGGCCGGGGAAGAGGGCCGAGAAGGCTGTGGGGGGCCGACGGGCTGGGGTAAGGTGGCCGTCCGGTCGCGGATCTCCGCGGCCTGACGGTTGTCGAGGTGTCGAGGAGGTGAGACCCATTACCGCTGTGTCAGCCCGGGTGCTCCCTCTTCGTGACCGCTTGCTGTGAGCGCGGGAGCGCCCTTCGGCTCCGGTTCTCCGAAAGGCTCTCGGCCCGCATGTCCTCGCTGCCCTCCCTTCCCTCCCCGTCCCCGCTCTCCCGCCCCGCCGTCGTCTCCGCGTTGCGCGCCGCCGGCTGCGTCTTCGCCGAGGAAGAGGCGGAGCTGATCCTCGGCACCGCCCGCACCCCCGCCGAACTGGCCGCGATGGTGGACCGGCGAGCCGCCGGCCTGCCGCTCGAGCACGTCGTCGGCTGGGCCTCGTTCCACGGTCTGCGGATCGCCGTGGACGCAGGTGTCTTCGTGCCGCGCCGCCGTACCGAGTTCCTGGTCGACCAGGCCCTGGCCCAGGCCCCGGACGCCACGGTCGTGGTGGACCTGTGCTGCGGATCCGGTGCGCTCGGCGCGGCCCTGGCCGATGCGCTCGGCCCCGTCGAGGTGCACGCCGCCGACATCGACCCCGCCGCGGTGCGCTGCGCCCGCCGCAACCTCGCCCCGTACGACGGCCGGGCCCACGTGGGCGACCTGTTCGACGCCCTGCCGCCCGCGCTGCGCGGCCGGGTCGGCATCCTCACCGCCAACGTGCCCTACGTCCCGAGCGCCGAGGTGCCGCTCCTCCCGGCGGAGGCCCGCGACCACGAGCCGCCGGTCGCGCTCGACGGCGGCGCGGACGGACTGGACGTGCTGCGCCGGGTGGCCGCCGGGGCCGCCGGCTGGCTGGCGCCGGGCGGCTGCCTCCTGGCCGAGACCGGCGAGCACCAGGCCCGGGCCGCCGTCCAGGCGTTCGCCGACGCCGGTCTGACGGCCCGTGCGGCGGCGTCCGAGGAGCTGTACGCGCACGTGGTGATCGGCGTACGGGAGCGCTGACGCGGCCTACGGCAGCTCCTGCGCCCGGGCGATGAGCAGCGCCACGTCGTCGTGGTTGTCCGGGTGGTGCAGGGTGCCGAGGAGCAGGTCGCAGGTCTCCTCCAGCGGGCGCCCGGGGTCGTCCAGCAGGGACAGCAGCAGGTCCAGGCGCTCGTCCAGCGAATGGCAGCGGGTCTCGACCAGACCGTCGGTGTAGAACACCAGCTCGTCGCCCGGCTCGAAGTCGACGGTGACGGTCGAGAACTCCACCCCGCCCACCCCCAGCGGCACCCCGGTGGGCAGGTCGAGCAGCTCGGGCGGCCGGCCCGGCCGCACCCGGGCCGGCGGCAGGTGCCCGGCGTTCGCGATCCGGCACCGGCGCAGACGCGGGTCGTGCACGGCGTACACGCAGGTGGCGATGGAGTGGTCCAGGGCCGAGGTCGTCCTGTCCAGGTGCTCGAGCAGCATCGCCGGGTCGAGACCGAGCGACGCCAGCGTGGTGGTCGCCGTGCGCAGCCGGCCCATGGTCGCGGCCGCGCCGATGCCGCTGCCCATCACGTCGCCCACCACGAGCGCGGTCCTGCCGCCGTCCAGCGGGATGACGTCGAACCAGTCGCCGCCGACCTCGCTGGTGGCGCCCGCCGGCTGGTACCGGGAGGCCACCTGGAGGCCGGTGGTCACCGGCGGCCGGCCCGGCAGCAGGCTGCGCTGGAGGGTGAGCGCGGTGTCGCGGGCGTCCTGGTACCAGCGGGCGTTGTCGATGTGCACGGAGGCGCGGGCCGCCAGCTCGCGGGCCAGCAGGACGTCGTCCTCGTCGAAGGGCGCCGGATTGCGGGTCCGTTTGAGATCGAGGGCGCCGAGCACCTCCCCGCGCGCGATCAGCGGCACGGCGAGATAGGAGTGCAGGCCCGCCCGGCCCAGCAGGGCGGCCGCCTCCGGGGAACGGGCGATCCGCGGCAGGTCCTCGTCCGCCACCCGTGACACGAGCACCACCTCGCCGGTGCGCACGCACTCGGTGACCAGCCGGTCCGGGCCGTACCGGGCGACCTGGCCGGGCGGATCGGCGGCGCCGACGGCGTCCGAGCCCTGCGCCGGGCGCACCGCGAGGGCCCGGAACACCGCCTCCTCCGAGGGGCCCAGTGTGCTGGGCCGGCCCGCCACCACCGCGTCCAGCAGATCCACGGCGGCGACGTCGGCCAGTGCCGGGACCGACACCTCGGCCAGCTCGCAGGCCGTGCGCTCCAGCTCCAGCGTGGTGCCGATCCGTACGGAGGCGTCGGCGATGATCGCGAGCCGGCGCCGCGCGGTCTCCGCCTCCAGCGAGGCCCGGTGCTGCTCGGTGATGTCGACGAGGGAGACGGCGACCCCGAGCACGTTGCCCGTCGCGTCCTCGAGCCGGTACAGCGACTGCGACCAGGTGTGGTCCCGGTCCGGGTCGGCCGCGGTGCGGCCGACCAGCGGCGCGTCGATGAGCGGGACGCCGGTCTCCAGCACCCGGCGGGTCGCGGCCTCCAGGGCGGCGGTGTCCAGCATCGGCAGCACGTCGCGCAGTCTGCGCCCCATGTGCTCCTCGGCCGGCAGGCCGTTGTTCCGGGCCAGGGCGGGGTTGACGGTGACGAACCGCAGCTCGGTGTCGAGCACGGCGAGCCCGATCGGCGACTGCTGCACCATCCGCTCGGACAGCGCCACGTCCTGCTCCAGGCGCCGCACGGTCGACTGGTCGGCGGCGAGCCCCAGCGCGTAGACGTCGCCCCGGTCGTCCAGCAGCCGCATGTTGCGGAACTCGACCAGCCGGGTGCTGCCGTCCTTGTGGCGGACCGGGAAACCGCCGGCCCAGCTCCGGCCGGTGCGCATCACATCGGCGAACAGCCTGCCGACCAGCTCGATGTGCCGCTCGTCCACCATCAGCCGGGCGGCGTACTGGCCGAGGGCCTCCCGCGCCGAGTAGCCGAACAGCTCCTCGGCCTGCGGGCTCCACAGCACGATGCGGCCCCTGTCGTCCAGCACCACCGACGCCACCCGCAGCACGTCGAGCAGTCCGCCGGCCCGCACCGGCCCGCCCGCCGGCACGTCGCCGTCCGCCGCCGCGGCCCCGGCTGCACTCATGCCACGCACCGCCTTCGCCCGATCGCACGGCACGCCCGTCCCCGTACCGGCTCCCCTCGTCCTGCCGCGCTCACTCCGATTCTCCGTGCCGTCGCACCTGTCTCCACCATCTCTCAGCCGGGCGGCGGACGTTCGCCGTGGGCACCGGGCCGGCGGCGCGGACGGGGGAGGCCGTCGCCCACGGGGGCCGCGCAGGACGGTGCCCGGAGCGGGGAGAGTTCACGCTCATGTTGCTCCATTGGCCTGTACATGACCACCCGTCCGGGCCAGACTGTCCGCCGACCGAGTGCACCCACCCCCCTCCACCGAGGAGCCGGCCATGCCCGCGTCCCCCTCCGCCAGGCAACGTTGTCACGCAGCCCTCACCGGACTCGTCGTCCTGGCCACCGCCGCAGTCGTGTCCCTCGCCGCGCCCGCCCCGGCCCACGCCGCCGACACCTGGACCGAGACCGGCTCCGACCGGGCCGACCCGCTGACCGAGAGCCAGGGCCTGACCTCGGTGGAGGTCCCGGCGAGCAGCCCCAACCGGTACACCGGCATCGGCACCATACCGATCGGCGTCTCCAGCCGCGGCTGGAACCATGTGGGCGACCCCGACGCCTCGTACGACGGCCACTACATCGAGCCCTACCAGCGCGACTCGGGCAACTCGAAGATGTTCCGCGTGCAGGCGCCGGGCGGCGGCTGGTCGGAGTACGTCCACACGCTGAGCCCCGGCGAGGCCCTGAACAACTCCTGGGCGGCCGTCTCGCCGGACGGCCAGTGGATGCTGTCGGGCGAGTGGGGCACCATGAACCGCCTGCTGGTCTTCCCGACCCCGGGCGTGAACCCGGCCACCTCGCCCTCGGCGAACCTCCCGCAGGTCTCCGCGGTCGGCCTCGACCACGCCGTGCGCGACGTCCAGGGCTGCGACTTCTCCGGCCCCACCACCCTGCTGTGCTCCTCCGACGACCCGGACGGCTCCCTCTTCGGGATCACCAAGCCGCTGCTGCGGATCGACCTGTCGGCGGCGCCGAACGGCACGGCGGACGTCACCGGACACGTCACCGCCCTGCGTCAGCTGCCGCTGCGCAGCTCCTGCTCGGGGTCCTTCGAGGCGGAGGGCGTCGACTACGACCGCCGGACCGGGATCCTGCGCGTCATCGTCGTCTCGCCCGGCTTCTGCGTCCTCACGGACAGCAAGACGTACAAGTTCACCCGCGGCTGAGCAGGCCCCGCCTGCCGCCGCTGAGGTGTGCTCACCGGTCCGCGGTGCTTTGCTGAGGATGGACGCGGTCCGGCGGGGTACCCCGTTCCACCGCAGCGCGGCCAGGAAAGGAGCGATCATGGAGAACACGGACCAGTCGCACCAGGAGACCGTCTCGGTGGAGATCAGCGGCTCCAAGGAGGACGCCCGCCTCGTATTCGACGCTCTCAACAGTTGTTTCGCGTCGGACCGGACGCCTGAGGAGATTCCGAGGCAGCTCCACGATGTCCGTCCGATGGTGTGGCTCGGCACGTACGACGTCGCGGACGCCCGCGGGTCCGGCTGTCCGCCCGTCCACCTCGACTCGTCCATCCTCGCGGACGTCCAGGGCAGCTACTGGGCCGTGGACCGGTTCCGCGCGACGCTGGACTCCATGTTCACCGTCGAGGAGACCTGCACGGCCTCCGGCGACCAGGAGCGGGACCTGCACCTGCGGCTGGAGAGCCGCTGACGGCCTCCGGCGGGACCCGGAGGACGCAAGCAGGGCCGCGGCGCCCCGGCCGGCTCCATGCCGGCCGGGGCGCCGTCGCGTCCGCGTGAAGTGGCCGGACTCACCTCCGCCTGTTTATGCAACTAGTTGCACAAAGGCCTCCGCGTCCTCTACAACAAGAGGCGACCGCACCCCGCACGGAGGCCCCGATGAGCCGTTACCCCCACCTGATGTCCCCGCTCGACCTGGGCTTCGCCACCCTTCCCAACCGCGTGCTCATGGGTTCCATGCACGTCGGCCTCGAGGAGGCCGAGCGCGGCTTCGAGCGGATGGCGGCCTTCTACGCGGCCCGCGCACGCGGCGGAGTGGGCCTCATCGTCACCGGCGGCATCGCGCCCAACGACGAGGGCCGGCCCTACGAGGGCGGCGCCAGGCTCACCACCGAGGAGGAGGCGGAGCAGCACCGGACCGTCACCGACGCCGTGCACCGCGAGGGCGGCCGGATCGCCATGCAGATCCTGCACTTCGGCCGGTACGCCTACCACCGGGACCTGGTCGCCCCGAGCCCCGTACAGGCCCCCATCAGCCCCTTCGTGCCGCGCGAGCTGAGCGACGCCGAGGTCGAGCGGACCGTCGAGGACTACGCCCGCGCCGCCCGCCTAGCCCGGCGGGCCGGGTACGACGGCGTCGAGATCATGGGCTCCGAGGGCTATCTGATCAACGAGTTCACCGCCGCGCAGACCAACCACCGCACGGACCGCTGGGGTGGCTCGTACGAGAACCGGATGCGCTTCCCCGTCGAGATCGTCAAGCGCGTGCGCGAGGCCGTCGGCGAGGACTTCATCATCGTCTACCGGCTGTCCATGCTGGACCTGGTCCCGGGCGGCTCCTCCCTGGACGAGGTCGTCACCCTGGCCAGGGCCGTCGAGGCCGCCGGGGCGACGATCATCAACACCGGCATCGGCTGGCACGAGGCGCGCATCCCCACCATCGCCACCTCGGTGCCGCGCGGCGCCTACACCTGGGTCACCAGGAGGCTGATGGGCGAGGTGTCCGTCCCGCTGGTCACCACCAACCGCATCAACACCCCCGAGCTGGCGGAGGAACTGCTCGCCGGCGGCGCCGCGGACATGGTCTCCATGGCCCGCCCGATGCTCGCCGACCCCGACTTCGTCGCCAAGGCCGCCGCCGGGAAGCCCGAGGCCATCAACACCTGCATCGGCTGCAACCAGGCCTGCCTCGACCACACCTTCAGCGGGCAGATCACCTCCTGCCTGGTCAACCCGCGCGCCTGCCACGAGACCGAGCTGGTGCTCTCCCCGACCCGGCTGGCCAAGCGGGTCGCGGTCGTCGGCGCCGGACCGGCCGGACTCGCCTGCGCCGTCAGCGCCGCCGAACGCGGCCACTCGGTCACCCTGTTCGACGCCGCCGACGAGATCGGCGGCCAGCTCAACGTGGCCCGCAGGGTCCCGGGCAAGCAGGAGTTCGACGAGACGCTGCGCTACTTCCGCCACCAGCTCGACGAGCACGGCGTCGACGTACGGCTCGGCGCCTGGGTCACCCCGGCGGACCTCGACGGCTACGACGAGGTCGTCGTCGCCACCGGCGTCACCCCGCGCGTCCCCGACATCCCCGGCGTCGACCACCCCCGCGTCATCGGCTACCTCGACGTGCTGCGGGACGGTGCCCCCGTCGGCGACCGGGTGGCCGTCCTCGGCGCCGGCGGCATCGGCTTCGACGTCGCCGAGTACCTCACCGACGGCGGCGACAAGGCGAGCGAGGACCCGGGCACCTACTTCCGCAACTGGGGCGTCGACATGGACTACCGGGCGCCCGGCGGCCTCACCGCCCCGCGGCGCCCCGCCCCGCCCCGCACCGTCCACCTCCTGCAGCGCAAGACCACCAAGGTCGGCGCCGGACTGGGCAAGACCACCGGCTGGATCCACCGCACCGAACTGAAGCACCGGGGCGTCACCATGGTCCCGGGTGTGCGCTACGACCGGATCGACGACGCCGGAGTGCACATCACCGTCGGCGGGGAGAGCACCGTCCTCGAGGTCGACACGGTGGTGCTGTGCACCGGCCAGGAACCGCGCCGGGACCTGTACGAGGAGCTGGTCGCCGCGGGCCGCAGCGCCCACCTGATCGGCGGCGCGGACGTCGCGGCCGAACTGGACGCCAAGCGGGCCGTGAAGCAGGGCACCGAGCTGGCGGCGGCACTGTAGGGACCCAGGGGCCCCGGCGCGCGTCCCTAGGATGAGCCCATGTCACTCCCGCACGCCATCCTCACCGCCCTGCTGGAGAAGCCGTCGTCGGGCCTGGAGCTGACCCGCCGGTTCGACCGGTCGATCGGCTACTTCTGGTCCGCGACGCACCAGCAGATCTACCGCGAGCTGGGCAGGCTCGAAGGGGAGGGGCTCATCCGCGCGCTGCCGGCCGAACAGCCGGTGCGCGGGCAGAAGAAGAGCTACGAGGTGCTGCCCGCGGGCCGCGCCGAACTGGCCCGCTGGACCGCCGCGTCCCAGGACCCCAGGCCGCACCGGGACGCCCTGTTCCTGCGGCTGCGCGCGGCGGCGGTCGTCGGCACGGCGGGCCTCGAAGCCGAACTGGGCCGCCATCTGGACCTGCACCGGCGGCAGTTGGCCGAGTACGAGGAGATCGAGCAGCGCGACTTCCCGCCCGGCCGGGACACCCCGGAGGACCGGCTGCGCCACCTCGTCCTGCGGGCCGGCATCGACCTGGAGACCTTCTGGACGCAGTGGCTCGGCCGGGCGCTGGCCGAGTTCGCGGAACTCGCCGGCCCCGCGGGCGAGAACGGCACACGGCCGGCGGACGGCACGTCCCGGTGAGAGGCGGCGTCGGCGCGGCGGCCGTGGGGACAGGGGCCGCGGGCGGGACCGGATGTGCAAAGTCGCCGGCCGCGCGGAGGGGGCAGCCGTGCGCGGCCGCCGTGCGGGCGGGGACCGGCGTGCAGACGGGAGCCGTCGGGCGCAGGGGCCGCCGCGCGGAAGGGCCGTCGTGCGGCAGGGGCCGCGCCGTGCGCCGGCTCAGAACCGGTACGGCTTCGCGCGGCGGCGCAGGAACCAGACCGTGGCGGCCACGGCGCCCGTCACCAGGGTGGCGCCGATGCCCAGGGTGACCGGGCCGTAGTCACGGGTGGCGCCGCCGAGGCCGCCCTTCACTCCGCGCGACGGCGCGGGCGAGTACGTCGAGGAGATCGTGGGCGCGCCGGGCGCGGAGACGATCACGGACTGGGTGCCGGCGGTCGTGCCGTTCGAGCACATCACGACCACCGTGTACGTCCCCGGGCTCACTCCCGACCAGGCGGCGAACTGGCTGACGGAGGTGCCGGACAGGGCGACCTGCCGCCCCTGGGCGAAGTTCGCCTGGCGGCTGCTGATCAGCGAGGCATTGCCCCAGCTGCCGTTGGACTGGGTGCAGGCGCTGGTGACGACCGAGACCGTGGAACCGGTGGTGCTCACCGATATGCCGGAGGCCGCGGCCGACGGTCCGGCGAGTGAGGCCGGGAGCGCGGCGGCGGCCGCCAGGGTCAGACCGGGGCGGAGGAGGAGTCGGGAGTTGCGCATTGGCTGGCCCTCCGGCGGCACGGTCGGCGGTACGTCCCATGCGCCGCCTGGGGTCGGGAAAGGTCCGTGCTGCCTCAACGGCAGCCAACGCGGCCCCGGTCACCGCCGCACTCGTACCGCGCCCGGTCGGGTGACCGGTACCCCGTCCGGCCTGCCCCGGCGCGCGCCCCGCGCCGGGGTGCCCTACGGCCCGTCAGCCCCCGGCCCCGCCGCCCAGGACGACCGTCCGCTCGGCCGAGAAGCCGCCCCAGGTGCCGTCCGGCAGCCGCGCCCCGAGCCGCACCCGGTGCTCCTCGCCCGCCTTCCGCCCGGCGAAGAAGCTGTAGTGCGCGCGGCCGCGCGGCGGCTCGCCGCCCCACACCAGGGAGGTGGCCGTGGCGCCGTCGAGCTGGATGCGGTACTCGGTGACCACCCCGTCCACGGCCGGCGGGTCCCACGACAGGTCGAAGTAGTACGCCCCGCCGGACCGGTGGCTCGAGGCGGTGAAGGCGGTCGGCGCGGTGTCCCGGCCGTCGTCGGCGCCCGGCGTGGTGACGCGGACCGGCGCGCTCGCGGGGGAGAGGTTGTCGGCCGCGTCCCGGGCCCGCACGGTGAAGACGTAACGCGTGCCCGGGCGCAGTCCGGTGACCACGGTCGCGCTCTGGCCGCCGCCGACGCTGTGGATCCTCGCGCCGCCCTGCTCTATCTCGTAGGACGCCACGCCCCGGTCGTCCCGGGAGGCGGACCAGGAGAGCCGGACCGCGCGGCTGCCGGCCGCCCGTCCGGCGGCCCTGCCGGGACGGGTCGGCGCCGAACGGTCCGCAGCCGCGGCAGCCGGGGTCCGCGCCCGCACCGCCCGGCTCGGCGGCCCGAGGCGGCCGTCCGTGTCCCGGGCCCGGACGGTGAAGGAGTACATGGTGGACGGCCTGAGCCTGGTGACGTCCACCATGTGCTGTGAGCCCGGTACCTCGCCGGCCTTCGTCCGGCCGCGGTACACCTCGTAGACGCGCACCCCGGGGCCGCCCGTCACCGCGTTCCACATCACGTGCACGCTGGAGGCGCTGCCGGCAGCCGCGGTGACGCCCGTCGGGGCGCCGGGCGCCCGGCCGCCGTCGTCCTCCGCCCCGCCCCAGCCGCAGGAGGCGACCAGTACCAGGGCCGCGGAGACCAGCAGGGGCCGAAGCGGAACGCGTCGCACGGTTCTGCCTCCCGGGTACGGCGCCACAGTAAAGGTCCGGACCAATATGGGCCCGGCGGTGCGGGCGTGGCAAGGGGGCCCTGCCGGTGCCGCGCGGGTGCCGCCCAGGCTTGTTCAGTCCCAACTGAACTGCCGCACGGTGTCGGCTGGTTCGCGTCGGCGGTGCGGACGCGGCGTCGCCGCCGGACCCGTTGCCCTGGCGGGCGGCCGGGAGGTCGGGACCCATAGCGATTTCCCGCTCCACGGGCCTATTCGGCTTCTCATCCGACGAACGCGTCAAGGTGCTGCTCCATCCGGACCCAAAGGAGTGTCGTACTCGCCGTTTGATGCCGTTTTAGGCATGGTGTCCGGAATGTTCCCGAGGAGAGGGTCCCCCAGAGTGCGTGTCCAGACGCTGACGCTGGCCGCGGCCGGCGCCGCCCTGCTCGCCCCGACAACGCCGCCCGCCGCGGCCGTCCCGCCCCGGGAGAGGCCACCGGCGGCGCGGGGCGAGGACGCCGTGACCGCCGCCGACCTGCTGGACCGGGTACGCACCTGCGACCGGGTCTCCCGGGGCCGGTACCGCACCGACGACGCCTCGTCGGCGAAGGTGCCGGTGTGCGGCACCCGCGGGGCGGTGTTCTGGAAGGCGGACCTGGACATCGACTGCGACGGGCGGCCCACCGCCCGCTGCAACCGCCGCACGGACCCGCTGTTCACGGCCGCCACCGCCTACCAGCAGTCCGACGGCCGTCATCTGAACGCCGCGTCCCTGCCCTACATCGTGCTGCCGGTCCCGAGCCGCATCTGGGACCACCGCGACTACGGCATCCGCGGCGGCTCCGTGGCGGCGGTGATCTACCGGGACCGGGTGCAGTACGCGGTCGTCGGCGACGCGGGCCCCCGCGACATCATCGGCGAGGCCTCCTACGCCACCGCCCGCGGGCTCGGCATCCACACCGACCCGATCAGCGGCGGAGCGGCCTCCGGCGTCACGTACATCGTCTTCAAGGACTCGCACGTCACCCCGATCGAGAACCCCCGTGCGGCGGTGCGGGCGGGCGAGCGCCTGGCCCGCCGCTTCGTCGAACCCGACTGAGCACCGCCTCGCGCGCGCCCGGAGCGGGTGCCCCTCCGGGCACCCGTGAGCGGACGGCGGCCCACCGGTCACGGCCGGCGGCGGGCCCGTGCCGTCGGCGGCCCGCGCCGGCGGCCGTTCGCCGGACCGTGCCGTCGGAGGCGAACCGGCGGCGATCGGCGGCAACTCGGCGGCGATCGGTGGCGACTTGGCGGTGGTCCGGGGGCGGCCCGGCGGCGATTCGGCGGTGGTCCGGGGGCGGCCCGGCGGCGGCCCGGCGGCGATTCGGCGGTGGCTCGGCGGCGGACCGCAGGCGGACCGCAGGCGGCAAGGCGCCGGCAGGGTGCCGGCAACGCGCCGACAAGCTGCCCGCCGTAGCCGCCGGCCTCCGGGCCGGGGCTCACACCTTCCGGTAGCTGTACGCCTCCGTCGCCGCCGCCTCCACCGCGTCCAGGTCGGCGCCCGTGGACGCCGTGACCACCGCGGCGACCGCGCCCTCCACGAACGGGGCGTCCACCAGGCGTGCGCCGTCCGGGAGTTCGTCGCCCTCGGCGAGCAGCGCCTTCACGGTGAGCACCGCGCTGCCGAGGTCGGTGAGGACGGCGACACCCGCGCCCCGGTCCACGGCCGCGGCCGCGGCGGAGATCAGCTCGGCGCTGGTGCCGAGCCCGCCGCCCTCGGTACCGCCCGCCGGGGCGACCGGCACCGCGGTGGCGCCGCCCGCCAGGCCCTTCGCCAGCTCGGCGACGGAGGCCGCGACCTCCGCGCTGTGCGACACCAGCACGATCCCCACCAGCTTCTCGTCACTCATCGCGGGCCTCCCCGCCTGCCGCTTCCCCGAGCGCGGCGATCAGCAGCGCCGAGGAGGTGGCGCCCGGGTCCTGGTGGCCGATGCTGCGCTCGCCGAGGTAACTGGCCCGGCCCTTGCGGGCCTGCAGCGGCACGGTGGCCACCGCACCCTCCTCGGCGGCGGAGCGCGCCGCGGCGAACCCGTCGCCGAGCGCGTCCACCGCCGGGACCAGCGCGTCGATCATGGTCTTGTCACCGGGAGTCGCCTTGCCGAGCGCCATCACCCCGTCCACGCCCGCCCGCAGCGCCTCGGCGAGTTGCTCCTCGCTCACCTCGGCGGCGTCCCCGAGCGCCTTGCCGGTCCGGCGCAGCAGGGTGCCGTACAGCGGTCCGGACGCCCCGCCGACCGTCGAGATCAGCAGCCGGCCGGCCAGCACGAGCACGGCCCCGGGAGTGTCCGGCGCCTCCTTCTCCAGGGCGGCCTTGACCGCCGTGAACCCGCGCTGCATGTTGCTGCCGTGGTCGGCGTCGCCGATGGCGGAGTCGAGGGCGGTGAGCCGCTCCGCCTCCCGGTCGACCGACGCGGCGGCCGTGGTCATCCAACGGCGGAAGAATTCGGCGTCGAGCACTGGATCTCCTTGGCGTGGTAGGGAGGCCGGCCGCTTCGACCGGCCGGTCACATCCCCCAGCGCAGCCCGGGGGTCTTGACCGGCGCGTCCCACAGCCGCAGCAGCTCCTCGTCGACCTGGCACAGTGTCACCGAGGCGCCCGCCATGTCGAGGGAGGTGACGTAGTTGCCGACCAGGGTGCGGGCCACGGTCACGCCCCGTTCGGTGAGCACCCGCTGCACCTCGGCGTTGAAGCCGTACAGCTCCAGCAGCGGGGTGGCGCCCATGCCGTTGACCAGGACCAGCACGGGGCTGCGCGGGGGCAAGTCCTCCAGGACGGCGTGCACCGCGAAGTCGGCGATCTCCCCGGAGGTCATCATCGCCCGCCGCTCCCGGCCGGGCTCGCCGTGGATGCCGACGCCCAACTCGAGTTCGCCGTCCGGCAGATCGAAGGTGGGGCTGCCCTTCGCAGGGGTGGTGCAGGCGCTGAGCGCCACACCGAAGCTGCGCGCGTTCCCGTTCACCTGGCGGGCGACGGCCTCCACCCGCTCCAGGGGCTGGCCCTCGGCGGCGGCGGCGCCCGCGATCTTCTCGACGAACAGCGTCGCGCCGGTGCCGCGCCGCCCGGCCGTGTACAGGCTGTCGGTCACCGCCACGTCGTCGTCGACCAGTACCTTCGCGACCTGGATGCCCTCGTCCTCGGCGAGTTCCGCCGCCATGTCGAAGTTGAGCACGTCACCGGTGTAGTTCTTCACGACGAACAGCACGCCGGCCCCACTGTCGACGGCCGCCGCGGCCCGCGCCATCTGGTCCGGCACCGGCGAGGTGAACACCTCTCCAGGGCAGGCCGCCGAGAGCATGCCCGGACCGACGAAACCGCCGTGCAGCGGCTCGTGCCCCGACCCGCCGCCCGAGACGAGTGCGACCTGGCCGGCCACGGGGGCGTCCCGGCGCACGATCACCCGGTTCTCCACGTCCACGGTCAGCTCCGGATGGGCGGCCGCCATACCCCGCAGAGCATCCGCCACGACGGTCTCGGGGACGTTGATCAGCATCCTCATGGGTGTCTCCTCCGGAGCTCGGGGCTGGGGCTCAGGGATTGCGTCTTCGCAGGTCAGCGGCGCTGAGAACGGTTCTCGATCCGGGCGGTCCGGCACGGTCCGGGGCGGGGCCGCCCGTCTACTGGAAGTATCGGCCCTGGTGAACCGGAGGTCACCTCCAGGTACGCCTTCTTCACTGTGCGTAGTGTCCTGTCACTCCAGGTGCGCGCCGGTAAAAGGAGACAACAGGTGTCCGGATCGGCTCGTAGCGTCGCGCTGCAAGCCACGAAAGGACAAGGCATGCGTATCGCAGTCACGACGCCGACCGGGAACGTCGGACGCCACGTCGTCACCATGCTCCTGCGCGCCGGGATCCGCCCGCGGGTGCTGGCACGCGACCCCGGCCGGCTCGACCCCGGGGTCCGGCGCGAGGTGGACGCCGTCGCGGTGGACCAGCGCGACGCGGAGGCGGTCGTCGCCGCCACCGCCGGAGTCGACGCCCTGTTCTGGGTCGACCCCCCGTCGGCCGGTCCGGATCCTCTCGCGGACTACGCCGCGGCCACGAAGAGCGTCGCGAGCGCCGTCGCGGCCAACGGCATCGCCCGGACGGTCTTCCTGAGCAGCGTCGGCGCGGAGAAGCGCCGCGGCGCCGGGGAGATCGACGGCCTCGCGGCAACCGAACTCGCCCTCGACGCCCTCGGCGCCACGGTCACGCACCTGCGCTGCGGCTACTTCTTCACCAACCTGGAGTCCCAGCTCGACGCCGTCCGGGCCGGCGTGATCCCCGTGGTCCTGCCCCTGGACCTGCCGCTCGCGTGGGTCGCGCCGCGCGACGTCGCGGAGGTCGCCGTGGCGCGGCTGCTGTCGGGCGGCTGGTCCGGACGCGGTGTCCAGGCCGTCCACGGCCCGGCCGATCTCACCTGGCCGCAGGCGGCCGCTGTCGTGTCGGCCGCCACCGGCCGCCCGCTGCGCGCGGAGCGCGTCGGCGACGACGAGATGCGGGGACTGCTGCGCGCGTCCGGGAGGCCGGACGGCGTGGTGGAGGCGGTCATGGGGATGTCGACCGGGCTGCGGGACGGCTTCGTGCCGGAGCAGCCCCGGACCCTGCGCAGCACCACCCCCACCACGCTGGGCTCGTGGGCCTACGAGGTCCTCCGTCCCCGGTTGTGAGGGCGGGCGGCGCTGCCCGTGACGGGTCCGGCCGTTCGGTGCGGCGGGCCGGAGCGGCGGGGGCCGCTTCGGGGCGGCCGCACGGGGAACTCGGCCCCGGCAGGAGCCCGGAAGAGGGGGCGGGCCGTCGGCCGGTGCGAGGAGGTGCCGTTTCCGTGGACGACTGGGAGACCCCCGAGGACGTGCGGCTCTCGCCGCGCGAGCGGCTCGCGCTGCTGGAGATCGAGGCGAACCTGCGGCAGGACCGCCGGCTCGCCCACCGCATGCACGCCGCCGCGCACCGGATGGCGGGAGACCGCCGCGGCACCCGGAGCCGGCGGGGCGTGTGGCTTCCGCTGTCCGTCCTCCTGCTGCTCGTGGCGTCCGCCTTCACGGCCGTCGCGGGAGCCCGTACCCAGCAACCCGCGCCGCTGTGGTGCTTCGCGCTGCTGTGGCCGCTCACCCTGGTCCAGGGCTTCCGGCTGCTGTGCCGGATCACCCGCCGTGCCCGGCCCGCCCGCCGGTTCACCCGGTGGCTGTGACCCGGCCGCGGACCGGAGGCGGATCACGGCCCTCCGGCACGGCCGACGTCCCGCGCCCGCCGCCCCTTTCGGCGGGGCGGCGGGCGCATGAGGACACGACCGGGCCGGCCGCGGTGAGCCTGCTCAGCTCTCCTTGCCGCGCCCCGACATCGCGTCCCGCAGCCGGTCCACCATGCCCGCGCCGGGCGCCAGCAGCTTGTTGGCCGGGGGCTTGTCCGGAGCCATCGGGTGCGGGCGGGTCGGCGCGGTCTTCTTGGCCTTGCGCACCTTCTCGCCCAGCTCGTTCAGCGCCTCCGGCGTACAAGACGCCTGGAGCCGCGGGAAGAGGTTCTGCTCCTCGTCGGCCACGTGCGAGCGGATCTCGCTCATCAGCCGGGTGAGGAGCGTGTCGAACTGCGCGTCGTCCGCGCCGAGGCCCTCCAGGTCCTTCATGATGCGCTCGGCCCCGGCATGGTCCTCGAGTTCCTTGTCCGCCAGGGCGCCCCCGCCCTCGACGTGCTCGCGCACCGCCGGGTAGAGGTAGGCCTCCTCGGCCACCGAGTGACGGACCAGTTCGATGGTGGCCTGGTCGGCCAGTTTCTTGCGTTCCTCGCTGCCCGGCGGCAGCGCCTCGATCCGGCCGAAGATCTCCTCGACCTCCCGGTGATCGGTCGTCAGCTCCTGGATGACGTTTCCGCCGTGGCCCATGTCGTTACCTCCTCGGATACGTACGGGGCCGTGTGCGGCCGCCGCTCGTCGCCGCGCCGAGTGCCCCGCCGCCGGACCGCCACACCGCCCGCCGGCGCCGCTCAGCCCTTCGAGTGGCGGCATGCCGCCGTCCGGCCGTCCCCGGACAGCGCCCACTCCCACCAGTGGTCCAGGACGCGCGCGGACAGCGCGTCCGCGCCGATCACCGCCGGCCAGCCCACCGCCTCCGCCTGGGCGCTCACCTTGGCGCCGCCCGCCACCGGGTCGACGGCGATCACCGGGGTGCCGGTGCGCAGGGCGAGCACCAGGCCGTGCAGCCGGGTGGTGACCACCAGGTCGAGCCGGGAGACCAGGGCCAGGAACTGCTCGGCCGTGGCGCACAGCCGCCAGTCGTCCCTGGCGAGCCGGGTGTCGGCGGACAGGCGCACACAGTCCTTGGCGGCGAGCCAGCCGGTGAGACGCTCGTTCACCCGCTCGTGCCTGCGGCGCTCGCCGTACTCGCCCTGGCCGTGCGACAGCAGCAGGCCGGCCACCGGGGGCAGCGCGCCCACCGGGGCCGCGGCGGCCAGGTCGCGCCGGGCGGGCGCCGGGGTGCCGTCCCGGGGCACGACCTCGTGGAAGCCGGTGACCGCCGGATCCGCCGGGTCGATCACGCTGACCCCGGCCGCGAGTCGCCGACAGTTCCCGAACTTTTCATGGAGCGCGGCGACTTGCGGCCCGTGCAGCGGGCCGCAGACGAACAGGAGGGTGTCGTACGCGCCCGGGTCCGCCGTCTCCAGGGACAGCGCGTCCGGCCGGAAGCCGGGGCTCCAGGCGGTGTCGTGCCGGACGCCCGCCCGGTCCAGCACCGCCGACGCGTGCCGCTGCGCCAGGACGTCCCCGGCCGTCGCCTCCCCGTGCAGGAAGCTGAACCAGCCGGTGAGGAGCAGCCGCCGGGGCGGAGGGCCGGGCGGCCGCAGCAGGCGCAGCAGGACGTCCGGTATCTCGTCGTCCATGGGCGTCTCCCGGGGCGGGCGATGGTCTTGAGTCGCGCAAGTACCCGGCATTCCGGACAATAAGGTACAAGGTATGAAACCAACTGGCATGGGAACACAATTGCCAGTGCCGTCCAGCCAGCGGCGGCCGACGAGGGCGGTCCTCCCGATCAGCGGGGACCCGGCCCCCACCGTCTTCCATCACAGTCCCGCTCGACGAGCCGGCGACGAGGCCGGCCGGGCCGCACACACGCGCCGAACGCCCGCCTTCCAGCGGCGTTCCGGGCGCACCGGCGAGCCCGGCGACGCGGATGACGTGGACTAAGGACGAGCCTCCATGACTGGTGAGACCCTCGCGGTGCCCTGGCGCCGTGCCGTCGTGACCGGCGGCGCCGGCTTCCTGGGCTCCCATCTGTGCGAACGGCTGCTGGATTCGGGCGCCGAAGTCGACTGTGCCGACAACCTGGTCTGCGGCCGGCGGGAGAACGTCTCCCACCTGGAGGGGCGGCCCGGCTTCCGCTACGTGCACTGCGACGTCAGCGCGCCCGACTGCCCCCGTCTGCTGCCGGGGCCGTACGACCTGGTCCTGCACTTCGCCTGCCCGGCGTCGCCCGCCGACTACCTCCGGCTGCCGCTGGAGACCCTGGACGCGGGCAGCCTCGGCACCCGCAACGCCCTGGCGATCGCCGGGCGCGACGGCGCCCGCCTGCTGCTGGCCTCCACCTCCGAGGTGTACGGCGACCCGCTGGTGCACCCCCAGCACGAGGGCTACTGGGGCAACGTCAACCCGGTCGGCCCGCGCAGCGTGTACGACGAGTCCAAACGGTTCGCCGAGGCGCTCGTCACCGCGCACGCCGGCACCCACGGCACCGACGCCGGGATCGTCCGGCTGTTCAACACCTACGGGCCGCGCATGCGCGCCCACGACGGACGGGCCGTGCCCACCTTCATCAGCCAGGCCCTGGCGGGCGAACCGCTCACCGTGACCGGCGACGGCAGCCAGACCCGCTCGCTGTGCTACGTCGACGACACCGTCGACGGGGTGCTGAGGGTGGCGGCCAGCCGCTCGGTGCGGCCCGTGAACATCGGCGGCGCCGACGAGATCACCATGGCGGACCTCGCCCGCCGCGTGGTCGCCCTGACCGGATCGCGCTCACCGATCGCGTTCGTCGACCGGCCCGTCGACGACCCCGGCCGGCGCCGCCCGGACACCGCCCTCGCGCGCGAACTGCTCGGCTGGTCGCCCCAGGTGCCCTGGGAGGAGGGCCTGAAGCAGACGATCGCCTACTTCACCGCCCTGTCCCCGCAGGAGCGGGCCCGGCCCCCACGGGAGCCCGGCCCGCCACCGGGCGGACAGGCCCCGCCCCCGGACGAGGAGCCGGCCACGCAGACCTGACCACGCCACCGCACGCCGCCCAGGAGACAGCGCATGCACGTCCTCGGTATCAACGCACTCTTCCACGACCCCGCCGCCGCCCTGGTGACGGACGGCAAGGTCGTGGCGGCGGCGGAGGAGGAACGGTTCTCCCGTCGCAAGCACGGCAAGCGGCCCCTTCCCTTCTCCGCCTGGGAACTGCCCGGCCTCTCGGCCCGCTGGTGCCTGGAACAGGCCGGCCTGACCCCGTCCGACCTGGACGCCGTCGCCTACTCCTACGACCCCTCGCTGGCCCGCCCCGCCGAGCGGATGGGCCTGCACGACCCCTGGGACCACCTGCGCCAGGAGTACGCCCGCCGGGCCCCCGGCTTCCTCGCCGAGGCGCTGCCCGGCCTGGACCCGGCCAAGGTCCGCTTCGTCCCGCACCACGTCGCGCACGCGGCCTCCGCCGGACCCGTCTCGCCGTACCCGGACTGCGCGGTACTCGTCCTGGACGGCCGCGGCGAGTGCGGCTCCCACCTGGCGGGCCGCTACACCAACCGCGAGCTGACCGTCCTCGGCGCCCAGGAACTGCCCGACTCCCTGGGCCTGTTCTACGAGGACCTCACCCAGCACCTCGGATTCCTGCGCAGCAGCGACGAGTTCAAGGTGATGGCGCTGGCCTCCTACGGCACCCCGCGCTTCGCCGGCCGGCTGCGCGAGTACGTCGGGTCCGACGACGGGGGCGGCTTCCGGGCCCGCCCGGTGCCCTGGGCCTCCCTCGTCCCGCCGCGCGAGGCGGGCGGAGCCTGGAGCCAGGACCACGCCGACCTCGCGGCCAGCGCCCAGCTCTGCCTGGAGGAGACCGTGCTCGCCCTGGCCCGGTGGCTGCGCGAACGCACCGGCGAGGACGCCCTCACCATGGCCGGCGGCGTCGCTCTCAACTGCGTCGCCAACACCCGCGTCTGGCGCGAGAGCGGCTTCCGGCACGTGTGGGTGCAGCCCGCCGCCGGGGACGCCGGCACCGCCCTGGGCGCGGCCGCGCACGTGGCCGGCCGGAAGGACACCCTGGAGCCGATGCCGACCGCCGCCCTCGGCCGCGGCTGGAGCGACACCGAACTGCGCGACTGGCTCGAACGGGCCGCGGTGCCCTACGAGGAGCCCGCCGACATCGCCGAGACGGCCGCCGAGGCACTGGCCGCCGACGGGATCGTGGCCTGGTTCCAGGGCCGCGCCGAGTACGGGCCCCGCGCGCTCGGCCACCGCTCCCTGCTGGCCCACCCCGGGCACGCGGCCAACGTGGAACGGCTCAACGCGGTCAAGGGACGCGAGGAGTTCCGGCCGGTCGCACCCATGGTCCTCGCCGAACGCGCCGCGGAACTGTTCGACGGGCCCCTGCCCAGCCCGCACATGCTCTTCGTGCACGAGGTGGCGGCCGGCTGGAAGGGCCGCATCCCGGCCGTGGTGCACGTCGACGGCACCGCCCGCATCCAGACCGTGGACCGCGGCCAGGAGCCGCTGGTGGCCCGCGTGATCGACGGGTTCGAGCGGCGCACCGGCCTGCCCGTGGTGGTCAACACCAGCCTCAACACCGCCGGTCGGCCGATGGTGGACGACCCCCGGGACGCCCTGGAGTGCTTCGGCTCCGCCCCCGTCGACCTGCTGGTCCTCGGCCCGTTCGCCGTCCGCCGCGGAAAGGCCTTCGCATGAGCGCCGCCCCCGCCTACACCGTCGTCGTACCGACCGTCGGCCGCCCCTGTCTCGCCGAGTGCCTGCGCGCGCTGGCCGCGGCCCAGGGCCACCCGCCGCACGAGGTGATCGTCGTGGACGACCGGCCCGCCACCGACCCCGACACCGGCCTGCCGCTGGAGTCCGCCGGTCTGCTCCTGGACCGGGTACGGGCCCTGCACACCGGAGGCAAGGGCCCGGCCGCCGCCCGCAACGCCGGATGGCGCACCGTCCGTACCCCCTGGACCGTCTTCCTCGACGACGACGTCCAGGTGCTGCCGGACTGGTCCCGCAGACTCGCCGAGGACCTCCGGGCGGCCGGTGAGCACGTCGGCGGCATCCAGGGGCGGCTGCGTGTCCCGCTGCCCCCGGACCGCCGGCCCACCGACTGGGAGCGGACCACCAAAGGCCTGGAGAACGCGGCCTGGGCCACCGCCGACATGGCGTACCGGACCGCCGCGCTCATCCAGGTCGGCGGCTTCGACGAGCGCTTCCCGCGGGCCTTCCGGGAGGACGCCGACCTCGCCCTGCGCGTCGAGCGGGCCGGCTGGGCCCTGCACCGCGGCACCCGCCTCACCCGGCACCCGGTCCGCCCCTCCCAGTGGTGGGCCTCGCTGCCCGCACAGCGCGGAAACGCCGACGACGCCCTGATGAGCCGCCTGCACGGACGCGACTGGTGGGCCCGCGCCCAGGCCCCCCGGGGACGGCTGCCGGGGCACGTCGCCGTGACCGGCGCCGCGCTCGCCTCCGCCGTCCTCGCGCTCGCCGGCCGCCGCCGCGCCGCCGCCGTCTGCGCGGCCCTGTGGACGCTCGGCACGGCCGAGTTCGCCCTCGCCCGGATCCGGCCCGGCCCCCGCACCGCCCGCGAGATAGCCGGGATGCTCGGCACCAGCGTGCTCATCCCCCCGCTCGCGGTACGGCACTGGCTGCGCGGAGCCGTCCGCCACCGGGGCGCCGTCCCCCTGGGAGGCGCCGCGTGAGCACGGCCCGGCCGCCCCTCGGCGCCGTCCTGTTCGACCGCGACGGCACCCTCGTCGCGGACGTCCCTTACAACGGCGACCCCGACCGGGTCCGCCCGCTGCCCGGCGCCGCCGAGGCGGTGGCGCTCGCCCGCGGCGCCGGGCTCGCCACCGCCGTGATCAGCAACCAGTCGGGCATCGGGCGCGGCCTGCTCACCGCCGAGCAGGTCCGCGCCGTCAACGAGCGGGCGGACGAACTCCTCGGCGGCCTCGGCGCCTGGATCTACTGCCCGCACGCCCCGGAAGCCGGCTGCGCCTGCCGCAAGCCCCGCCCGGGCCTCGTCCTCGCGGCCGCCGC
Organism: Streptomyces sp. 1-11; assembly: GCF_007176755.1. GTDB lineage: Bacteria > Actinomycetota > Actinomycetes > Streptomycetales > Streptomycetaceae > Streptomyces. The sequence continues at coordinate 141,947 of NZ_BJTV01000002.1, read as the reverse complement.
CCGCCTGCGCGTCCGCCCGGACCGGTGCCTGGTGATCGGCGACATCGCCGCCGACCTGCTGGCCGCCCGGGCTGCGGGCGCCCGGGGCGTGCTCGTTCCCAACGCGGCCACCGCGCCCGCCGAGGTGCGGCGCTTCGCCGCGCAGAGCGCCCCCGACGTCCTCACCGCGGTGTGCACGGCGCTGGGCGCACCGGCGCGCGACGGCCACGCCCAGGACGGGAGGCGGTCCACGTGAAGACGCTCGTCGTCCGGCTCGACAGCTTCGGGGACGTGCTCCTCGCCGGTCCCGCCGTGCGAGCCGTCGCCGCGCACTGCGCGCACGTGGCCATGCTGTGCGGGCCGCGCGGCGCCGAGGCCGCCCGGCTGCTGCCCGGCGTCGACGAGGTGCTGGTGTGGGAGGCCCCCTGGGAGGGCTTCGACCCGCCCCCCGTCGACGCCGCCGGCATCGGCGCGCTGACCGAGCGGCTGCGCGAGGCCGCCTTCGACTCCGCCCTGATCCTCACCTCCTTCCACCAGAGCCCCCTGCCGACCGCGCTCGTGCTGCGCCTCGCGGGCATCGGGCACATAGGCGCCGACAGCACCGACCACCCCGGCCGGCTGCTGGACGTCCGCCACCGGCGGCGGGCGGGCCGGCACGAGACCGAGGCGGCCCTGGACACCGCCGCGGCCATGGGCTTCCCGCTCCCGGCCCACGACGACGGCCGCCTGCGGGTCCTGCCGCCGCCGGACACCGACGCCCTGACCGGCCACGGCCCCTACGTGGTGCTGCACCCCGGCGCTACCGCCCCCGCCCGCGCCTGGAGCCCCCACCGTTGCGAGGAGGCGGTCGCGCTGCTGGCCGACGCCGGGCACCGCGTCGTCGTCACCGGCGGGCCGGACGAGACCGCACTCACCCGCCGGGTGAGCGCCGGCCTGGCCGTGGACCTCGGCGGCCGGACCACCCCGCGCACCCTGGCCGGCGTGCTGCGCACGGCCGACGTCGTGGTGAGCGCCAACACCGGCCCGGCCCATCTGGCGGCCGCGGTCGGCACCCCCGTCGTGTCGCTGTTCGCGCCCGTGGTCCCGGCCGGCCGCTGGGCGCCCTATGGCGTCCCCGTCATCCTTCTCGGCGACCAGTCGGCGCCGTGCGCGGACACCAGGGCGCTGGTCTGCCCGGTGCCCGGCCACCCCTGCCTGGACGAGGTCACCGGACAGGACGTGGTGCGCGCGGTCCACAAGCTCATCCAGGAGCGGCAGTCATGAACATCCTCGTCTGGCACGTGCACGGATCCTGGCTCACGGCCTTCGTGCAGGGCCCGCACACCTATCTGGTCCCGGTCACCGAGGACCGCGGGCCGGACGGCCTGGGCCGCGCTGTCACCTGGGACTGGCCCGGCACGGTGCTCGAACGGACCCCCCGGGAACTGCGCGACGCCCGCATCGACCTCATGGTGCTGCAGCGTCCGCACGAGATCGACCTCGCCCGGCGGTGGACCGGCCGCCGGCCCGACGTCGACGTGCCCGCCGTGTACGTCGAGCACAACAGCCCCGACGCCTCCCCGGAGCGCCAGCCCCATCCGCTCGCCGGGCAGACCCGGATCCCCGTCGTCCACGTCACCCACTTCAACCGGCTGATGTGGGACAACGGCAGGGCCCCGACCGAGGTCGTGGAGCACGGCGTCATCGACCCCGGCCACCGCTGGACCGGCACCGAGCGCCGCGCCGCGGTCGTGGTCAACGACCCCGTGCGCCGGGGCCGCACCACCGGAACCGACCTGCTGCCCCGGTTCGCCCGCTCGGCGCCCCTCGACGTCTTCGGGATGCGCACCGAAGGGCTCGCCGGACACCTCGGCCTGCCCGCCGCACGCTGCCGCGTCCGGGACCTGCCCCAGAGCGAGCTGCACCGGGAGATGGCCCGCTGCCGGCTGTACCTGCACCCGGTGCGCTGGACCTCGCTCGGCCTGTCCCTGCTGGAGGCCATGCTCCTGGGCATGCCGGTGGTCGCCCTGGACACCACCGAGGTCCGCGAGGCGGTACCCGCCGGCGCCGGCGTGGTCTCCAACCGGCTCGACGTCCTGGAGGACGCCGTACGGACGTTCCTCGCCGAACCCGAGCACGCCCGCCTGACCGGGCGGGCGGCCCGCGCCGCGGCGCTGGCCCGCTACGGAGAGCGGCGCTTCCTCGACGACTGGGAGCGCCTGATCAAGGAGGTCACCCGATGAGCCGCACACTGTCCCCGGCCGGGCGCGTCGCCATGGTCTCCGAGCACGCCAGCCCCCTGGCCGCGCTCGGCGGACCGGACGCGGGCGGCCAGAACGTGTACGTGGCGCAGGTGGCCCGGCAGCTCGCCAGGAAGGGGTACCGGGTCACGGTGTACACCCGGCGGGACTCCACCGGCCTGCCGGACCGGATGACCCTCATCGACGGCGTCCAGGTGGTGCATGTGCCCGCCGGACCGCCCGCGCCCGTGCCCAAGGATGAACTGCTGCCCCACATGGCGGAGTTCGGGGCCTTCCTGGCCCGGCAGTGGGCCGCCGACCCGCCCGACGTGGTGCACGCCCACTTCTGGATGTCGGGACTCGCCGCCCTGACCGGGACCCGGGGCCTGGGCATCCCCGTCGTGCAGACCTACCACGCCCTCGGCACCGTCAAGAAGCGCTACCAGGGCGCCGACGACACCAGCCCGCCCGAGCGCCTCGCGATCGAGGAGGCCGTCGGCCACGAGTGCGCGCGGATCATCGCCACCTGCTCCGACGAGGTGGCCGAACTGCGGGCCATGGGGCTGCCGGAGGACCGCGTCACGGTCGTGCCCTGTGGAGTGGACCCCGACCAGTTCGCGCCGTCCGACCGCCCGCGGACCCTGCCCGGCGGCCGCCGGCGGCTGCTCGCCGTGGGCCGGCTCGTGCCCCGCAAGGGCTTCGACCGCGCCATCCGCGCCCTCGCCGGGATACCCGACGCCGAACTCCTGGTCGCCGGCGGGCCCGAGGCGGACCTGCTGGGTGCCGAACCGGAGGCACGGCGGCTGCACGCCATCGCCGGCGAGTACGGCGTCACCGACCGGGTGACCCTGCTCGGCGGGGTCGGCCGGACCCGGATGCCCCGCCTGATGGCGGGCGCCGACCTGGTGCTGTCGCTGCCCCGCTACGAGCCCTTCGGCATCGTGCCGCTCGAGGCCATGGCCTGCGCCACCCCGGTCGTCGCGACCGCCGTGGGCGGCCAGCTCGACACGGTCGTGGACGGCGCGACCGGTGTCCTCGTCCCGGCCGACGACGACCACCACCACCTCGGCGCCGTCGTCCGCGGGCTGCTGGCGGACCCGGACCGGCTCGGCCGCCTCGGCGCCGCGGGCCGCGAGCGGGTGCTGGCCCACTACACCTGGGACCGCGTGGCCGACGGCGTGGCCCGGGCGTACGGCGCCGTGTCCTCGATGCCCTCGCTCTCGGAAGTCGTCCGATGAAGGGAGCCGTCCGATGAAGACCGTCACCGACACCGCTCACTGCGACGATCTGATGAAGGCCCTGGAGACCTTCCGCGAGCAGGGCTCCCTCATCGAACGCTGGGGCGCCGAACTGGCCCGGCGGCTGAGCGCGGGAGGCCGGCTGCTCGTCGCGGGCAACGGCGGCAGCGCCGCCCAGGCCCAGCACCTCACCGCCGAGCTCGTGGGCCGCTACCGCGACGACCGCGCGCCGTTCTCCGCGCTCGCCCTGCACGCCGACACCTCCTCCACCACCGCGATCGCCAACGACTACGGCGTCCAGGAGGTGTTCGCCCGCCAGACCGCCGCGCACGGCCGTCCCGGCGACGTGCTGATGCTGCTGTCCACCAGCGGCGCCAGCGCCAACCTGCTGGCCGCGGCCGACCGTGCGCACCGGCTCGGCATGACCGTCTGGGCGCTGACCGGCCGGGCCCCGAACCCGCTGCACCTGGCGGCGGACGACTCGCTGTGCGTGGACGCGCCGGTGGCCGCCACCGTGCAGGAGCTGCACCTGGTCGCGGTGCACATGCTCTGCGAGTCCTTCGACCAGGCGGTCGCAAGCGGCGAGCCGGCCGCGACGGCGCGTGCGGCGGACCACCCGGCGGACGCCCGGGACGACGGCCGGCCCGCCACCTCGCACCGGGGCGACGGCCGGCCCGCCCCTTCGCACCGGGGCGACGGCCGGCCCGGCGCCAACGGGCGGGCGGGCGCCCGGACGGAAGGCCGGGTGGACGGCGCCCGGCCGGACGGCCCAGGCGGCCCCGCGGCCCGCCCCGCCGGCCTGCCGGTGGGCCCGCGCACCGTGGGTACCCGGCCGCGTCGCGCGGAAGGAGACGCATGAACACCCCCCGTACCCCGCTGGTCGTCGTCGGGGACGCGCTGCTCGACCACGACCTGTGCGGCCGGGCCGAGCGGCTCGCTCCCGACGCGCCCGTGCCGGTGGTGCACGGCGCCCGGCGCAGCTCCCGCCCGGGCGGCGCGGCCCTCGCCGCCTGCCTGGCCGCCGCCGACGGCCGCCCGGTCACCCTCGTCACCGCCCTCGGCGACGACGGGTCCAGCGGCGTCCTGCGGGACCTGCTGGCCGGGCGCGTCGACCTGGTCGAGCTTCCGCTGGACGGCGAACTCAGCAGCAAGACACGGGTGCTCGCCGGAGACCGGCCGCTGCTCCGCCTCGACGACGGCGACGGACGCGCCCGCGGGGCGACCCGGACCGCCGCGGCCGCGGTCCGCGCGGCGGACGCCGTCCTGGTCGCCGACTACGGCCGGGGCACCGCCGAGGTGCTGAGCGAGGCGCTGGCCGGCGCCGCCGCGCGGGTGCCCGTGGTGTGGGACCCGCACGTGCGGGGCGGTGCACCGGTGCCCGGCGTGCGGCTCGCCACCCCCTCCGCACCGGAGGCCCGGGCGCTCACCGGGCGGCTGGACGGCGACCCCGGCGCCGAGCCCGGCGACGGGGGCGTGCTGCGTACCGCCGCCCGGGACGCCGGCGCGCTCGCCCGGGCCTGGCGCGCGCACGCCGTCGCGGTCACCCTGGGCGAACGCGGCGCGCTGCTGTCGTACGGCGAGAACCCCCTGCTGGTGCCGGCACCGGCCACCGCGGCGGGCGACCCCTGCGGGGCCGGGGACCGGTTCGCCGCGTCCGCCGCCGGGCTGCTCGCCGACGGCGCGCTCACCGAGGCGGCCGTGCAGGCCGCCGTGCACGCCGCCACCCGGTACGTCGCCGAGGGCGGCGCCCGCGCGGTCGCCGTGCCCGAGGCGCCGGACACGCCACCGGAGCGGCCGGCCGGCGAGGATCCCGCGGCCGGCGCCCGGCGCACCGCCGCACGGGTCCGGGCGGCGGGCGGCACCGTGGTCGCCGCGGGCGGCTGCTTCGACCTGCTGCACGCCGGCCACGTCGCCCTGCTGCAGGCCGCGCGCCGGGCCGGCGACTGCCTGATCGTCTGCGTCAACTCCGACGACTCCGTGCGCCGGCGCAAGGGCGGCGGCCGCCCCCTGGTCCCGGCGGCCGACCGGGTCCGCGTGCTGACCGCGCTGGAGTGCGTCGACGCGGTCGCCGTCTTCGACGAGGACACACCGGAACGCGTCCTCGGCGAGCTGCGTCCGCACATCTGGGCCAAGGGCGGCGACTACGCCCGGACCCGGCTGCCCGAGCAGCCGCTGGTGGAGAGCTGGGGCGGCCAGGTCCTGCTGCTGCCCTACCTCGACGGCCGTTCCACCACCGGCCTGGCGCGCCGCGCGGCCCTGGCGCCCGCCCGCACCGCTGGGCCCGCCCGGTGACCCGCGCGCCACGCCCGCCGTCCGGGGGGCGGCTCCGGTGAGCCCCGCCCCGCGCCCCCCGACCGTGCTGGTGCTGCGCGCCCTGGGACTCGGCGACCTGCTCGCCGGGGTGCCCGCGCTGCGCGGCATCCGGCGGGGCTTCCCCGGGCACCGGGTGGTCCTCGCCCTGCCGCCCGGACTGACCGACACAGCCCTGTCCACCGGGGCGGTCGACGCGGTCTTCCCGGCGGAGGCGCCGGGCCGGGCGGTGCCCTCCCTCGCCCACTGGCCGGGCCCGCCCCCGGACGTCGCGGTCGACCTGCACGGCAACGGCCCCGAGAGCCGTGACGCGCTGGCCGCCCTGCGCCCGCGCCGCCTGCTCGCCCACGCCCTGCCGGACGCCCCGCCCTGGCGGCCGCACGTCCACGAACGGGACCGCTGGTGCGGCTTCCTGCGGGCCCACGGCATCCCGGCCGACCCCCTCGACCTGCGTCTGCCCGTTCCGTCCACGCCGTCCCCGGCACCCGGCGCGGTCGTGGTGCACCCCGGGGCCGCGTCCGGCTCGCGCCGCTGGCCGGGGGAGCGGTTCGCCGCCGTCGTGAGGTGCCTGCGCGCGGCCGGACACCGCGTGGTGCTGACCGGCGGCCCGGGGGAGGACGCCCTCGTGCGGTACGTCGCCGAGCGCGGTGGCAGTCCCGCTTCCGACGTGCTGGCCGGCGGCCTGCCGCCGGCCGAGCTGTCGGCGCTGGTCGCCGGGGCGTCCCTGGTGCTCAGCGGCGACACCGGCATCGCCCACCTCGCGGTGGCCCACGGCACCCCGTCGGTCACCCTGTTCGGGCCCGTCTCCCCGCGGCTGTGGGGGCCGCCGCCCGGCGGCCCGCACCTGGCCCTGTGGAAACCGGGCCCGCCCGGGGACCCGCACGGCCGGAGCCCGGACGCCCGGCTGCTGCGCATCCACACCGGCGAGGTCGCCGCCGCCTGCCTGCTGCGGCTGCGCGGCCGGCCGGCCCGCACCGCGGCGCCGGGAGCCTTCGGGACGGGGGTGGCGGCCCGTGTGCGCTGACCCGGTCACCGGACCCACCCGCCGGACCACCGCCGGACCCGACCCCAGGATCACGGTCGCCGTCATCACCCGCGACCGGTCCGTGAGCCTGCTGCGCACCCTCGACGCCCTGGCCGCCCTGCCCGAACGGCCGCCCGTGATCGTCGTGGACAACTCCCGCGACGACACCACCCGCAGGGCGGTGCACGGCCACCCCGCGGTCAGCCGCCTGCTGCGGCCGGCCGCCAACACCGGCGCCCTCGGCCGCAACCTGGCCGTCCGGCACGCCCGCACCCCCTACGTCGCCTTCAGCGACGACGACTCCTGGTGGACGGCCGGCTCCCTGCGCCACGCGGCCGACCTGCTCGACCGGCACCCCCGGCTCGGCCTGCTCGCCGCCCGCACCCTGGTCGGCGAGCGGGGCGCCGAGGACCCGCTGAACGCCGTGCTCGCCGCCTCGCCCCTGCCCCGCGAACCGGACCTGCCCGGCCGCCCGGTGCTCGGCTTCCTCGGCTGCGCCTGCGTCGTGCGCCGGGAGGCCTTCCTCCGCGCCGGCGGCTACCACCCGCTGCTCTTCTTCGGCGGCGAGGAGACCCTGCTCGCCTACGACCTCGCGGCCGACGGCTGGGGCCTCGCCTACGAACCCGCCCTGTGCGCCCGCCACCACCCCGGCCCCGAGGGACGCACCGGCCGCGCCGGCCTCGTCCGGCGCAACCACGTGCTCACCACCTGCCTGCGCCGCCCGTGGCCCGTCGCCCTGCGCGCCGGGGCCGACCTGGCGCTGGCCGCCGTCGCCGCCCGGCCCGGCGCCCGCCGGGCCCTGCGGGAGACCCTCGCCAGGCTCCCCGCCGCCGTCGCCCGGCGCCACCCCCTGCCCCCGCACGTCGAACACGCCGCGCGCCTGCTCGACCGGCATCCCGACGGAGGGCCCCGATGACCCGCGCCCAGCCGCGGGAGAACCCGGACGGCCGTACGACCGTGGTTCTGATCACCCACGACCGCCGTGAGGAACTCCTGCGCACCCTCGCCCGCCTCCGGCGGCTGCCCGAGCGGCCCCGGGTGATCGTCACCGACAACGCCTCGGCCGACGGCACCGCCGACGCCGTCGCACGGCACTTCCCGGAGATGACCCTGCTGCGGCCCGGCCGCAATCTCGGCGCCGTCGGCCGCAACCTGGCGGTGCGCCACGTCCGCACGCCCTACGTCGCCTTCTGCGACGACGACTCCTGGTGGGAGCCGGGCAGCCTGCGCCGCGCCGCCGACCTGCTCGACACCCGGCCGGGCCTCGCGGCCGTCACCGCGCGGATCGTCGTCCAGCCGGACGGCACCGAGGATCCCGTCGTGCGCGAGCTGCGCGAATCGCCGCTGCCGGGCCCCGGCTGGCTGCCGGGCCCGGCGCTCGGCTCGTTCCTCGCCGCCGCCACCGTGCTGCGCACCGACGCCTTCCGGGCCGGCGGCGGCTTCCACCCCGGGCTGTGGCTCGGCGGCGAGGAGGAACTGCTCGCCTGCGACCTGCTCCGGCAGGGCTGGTGGCTCGCCTACGCCGAGGAACTCACCGTCCACCACCAGGCGTCCCCGCTGCGCGACAGCACCGCGCGCCGCGTCCTCGGGATCCGCAACACGCTGTGGTTCACCTGGCTGCGCCGCCCCCTGCCGTCGGCCCTGCGCCGCACCGGGCACCTGATGCGCACGGTGCCCCGCGACGCCGCCTCCGCGCGCGCGTTCGCCCGCGCCACCGCCGGGCTGCCCTGGGTGCTGCGCCAGCGCGACCCGGTGCCGCCGGAACTGGAGCGGCGGCTCGCCGCGCTGGAGCGGGCACGCCGGACGTCACCGGCCCGGCGGTACGTCGGATAGGCCACGGGGCGGGCGCGCGGGGACCGCGCGGGCGGTCCGGCAGGAGCGCCGGCGAGCACGGCGGCCCGCCGGCCCGGCCGGCCTGCGACACGCCCGGGGAAGCGTCGTTGCTTCGGGCACCCCGGGGCGGCACAGTGGTCCCCTCCCCGGTCAAGAAGCGGCTGGCCGAGCCCTCCCTCCCAGGAAGTGCCCCGCGCATGGAAAAAGGCCAGCTCCCCGCTGCCCCGCTGCTGCTCCGAGCCGTCCGCGACACCCGCCCCGAGTCCGGGCCGGTCACCCTCCTCAAGGCACGCGGCACGGTCGACGCGTCCAACGCCACGGAGTTCTCCGAAGCCCTGGCCGAGCACCTGCGCCGGTCAGACGGCGCCGGGGAACACCTCGTCCTGGACATGACCGAGGTGTACCTGGCCAGCGCCGTCGCGGTGCGCTCGCTGGACCGGGCCACCGGCCGGCTCGCCCTCTCCGGCCGCTGCCTGCCCATCGTGCAGCCCCGGCCCCATGTGCGCGAGGCGCTGCGGCTGGCCGGCCTGCCGGGCGTCCGGGTGCACGCCACGACGGCGTCCGCCCTGGACTCCCTCCCGGCGGGCGAACCGGCCCGGCCCGGCGGCCCCCGCTGACGCGAATCCCGGGCCCCGGCCCCCGCGCGGTGCGGTTGAGGGCCGGGCACCGAGCGTGCAAGGTGGTGGTCCAAGGTCAGGAAGAGGCCTTTGCGGATATTTTGAGGCTTTGTGACGTCCTGGTGTGGTGATGCCGTGAAATTCTCCTCCGCCCGCCCGGGCGCACCGGCCCCTCTCGTCATCGAGTCGTCCCTGGTGGAGGGGCTGCCCGCCGAGGGCGCCCTTCTCCTGCGCATGTCCGGCAGCCTGAGCCCGGACGGCGCCGAGGCCTGGTCGGACGAGCTGCGCGGCCACCTGGAGGAGGCCGACCGCGCCGGACTGCGGCCGGTTCTCGACATGGCCCATGTGCAACTGGGCGGCGCCGCCGTCCTGCACGCGCTGAGCGAGACCACCCGGGTCCGCGCCGGACGCCCCGACCTGATCATCATCCGGGCCCGTCCCGGCGTGCGCGAGGCCGTGCACCTCGCCCGCCTCGACGGCGTACGCCTGTACGCCACCCTCGACGAGGCGCTGCGGGAGCTGGCGCGGGCCACCTCCCCGGTCGAGGACCTGCCGGCCTGGCGCTCGCAGATGTCCGACCCGTGGCGCCCGTCGTACGAGGACCTGCACAAGGAGGTGCGGGCGCTGCGGGCCCGGGTGCGCACCGCCCCGGTCATCGGCATGGCGCAGGGCACCCTGATGGCCCGCTACGGCCTGCCCGACTCCGGCAGCGCCTTCCGGGTGCTGCGCGAGGCCTCCCAGCGGTTCAACGTGCCGCTGCGCGTGCTGGTGTCCGCCGTCGTGGTGGCCCGGCCGCCGGACGGCGAGGTGTGGTTCCCCGGCCGCCGCTCCCTGCCGGTGCCGCAGTTGCGGATCCTCGTCCGCGAAGGCCGGGACCCGCGCTGCCGGCGGCAGATGATCGACGCGGTGCTCCACGAGGCGCTGGCCGCCGGCCGGGCCACCGCCGGGTACGTGCGGTTCGTGGACCCCGCGGTGAACGCCCTGACGCTGGAGACGCACTACGGCTGTGACGAAAGGTTTCTGGACCACCTCGTCCGGGGCCAGGACGAGGGCATGGCCGACGCGGCCGCCCGGAGCCGGGGCCGCCGGGTGAGCGTGCCCGACGTGGCGGCGGAGCCGCTGCTGTCCGACGAGGTCAGGCACGCGCTGCTGGCCACGGACACCCGCGCCCTGCACTGCGTTCCCGTGGTCTCCGCCGCCGGGTCCTGCACCGGCGTGATCACCCTGCACTGGCCGGAGGCCGGTCACCTGCCGGCCGGCGCCCGCGCCGAGATCCTCGACGTGCTGGCCGCCGACACGGCCGCCTGGCTGAGCTGGTACCACCGCTCGGTGCTCCTGGACGCCCTGGAGCACCTGCACAGACTCCTGACCCGCCGCGCGCCCTGAACCGGCCGGCGTGCGTCACCCGTGGACCCCTGGGAACCCGGACCTCGCACACGGCACGTACACCCGAAGGGAGCCCGGCGCATGTCCAATCCGCAGCAGCCCGAACAGCGGCGCAGTGACAAGGGGGGCGCCACCCCGCAGGACAGCGGTGAACTGAAGGCCCGCCAATCGGCCGGACGCGGCGCGGAAGACCGCCCGCACGGCTCCGACAAGGGCCGCAAGGGCGGGGGAGAGGGCGGCGGGGTGCCCCCGGCGCAGCAGCCCGAGCACCCCTGATCCTCCACGAGGCCCGCGAACCGTCCATCCCGGCCCCGCAGGCGTCGCCGCACGCCCGCGGGGCCGCTTCCCGGCCGGGGTCGTCCCGGTGACCGCCGGGCCGGCAGCCGTTAGGCTCCGGAGCATGCGGATCTCGGTCTCCTCCGACATGGACGAACCCGTGGCCCGGCACCTCGTCGAGGAGCTGCGCCGGCGCGGCCACGAGGTGCGCGAGCACGGCGCGCTGCGGCCCGGCGCCGACCCGCAGTGGGCGGTCTGCTCCGAGGCCGCCGCCCGGGACGTCGCCGACGGCACGGCCGATCAGGCGGTGGTGTGCTGCTGGACCGGCACCGGCGCCTCCATCGCGGCCAACAAGGTGCCGGGCGTCCGCGCGGCGCTGTGCACGGACGCGGGTACGGCCGAGGGGGCGCGGCGCTGGAACGACGCCAACGTCCTGGCGCTCGGCCTGCGCCTCACCTCCGTGCCGGTGCTGGGCGAGATCCTCGACGCCTGGTTCGCGGCCGAGCCCAGCCAGGACCCCGAGGACCTGCGCAACGTGGCCCGCGTCGGCCGCCTCGACGCCGCCAGGAAGGACTCCTAGCGGCGGGTACGGGGGGTACGGCGGGCAGGCACGGGCCACGTGCCGGGAATCTCGTCGGGTGGGCGGGTGTCGGGTGCGGGGTGCGGTGCGGTGTCAGTGGGCGCCCAGCCCGCCGCCGCCGAAGGAACCGCTCGACCCCTTGCTCCAGCGCGGGCGGTCCTTGGACTCGCTCGGCCTGGTGTCAAGGTTGCTCAGTTCGTACGGTGTGAGCGGGCGGCCGCCCGGGGGAGTGACGGGAACCTCCTGCGATTCCCGGTTCTCCCGGACTTCGTGCACCGCGCCCTCGGGTGGCAACTGCGGTTGCTCCTCGGGGCGCGGCCGGGGGGACTCGCGGTACTTGACCCGGGAGTTCATCCAGAAGCCGCCGGCGAGCAGCGCGAGCAGGCCCACGGCTATGAGGAAGAGCACCAGGCTCATCAGGCCGCTCGCCGCGGCCAGCTGCATCTGTGCGGTGTCCATAGCTCAGGGATACCCGCCCAGAACTGGACGAACCGGACACCTTGGGTGGTCGTCCGTCACCCTGGGCGACCCGTCCGCGCGGATGCCTCGCAACCCTTGCCGTACAAGGGTTTGCCCGCTCGGGGCCCGGCTACCCGCCGGGTGTGACGTCGCCGACGCAGCAGCAGCTCTACCGGTTCCTCGAGGACCGGTTCACCTGCGCCCAGGCGTGCGCGGAGTGCGCCAGGACCAGTGCGGTGCGCGCGAGCCTCCTGGACCCGGACGGCACCGAGCGGCAGGAACGCGTACGGCGGCTGGGGATCATGTGCGCCGAGGTGTGCGACGCGACGTGCCGCACGCTGTCCGAGCAGAGCCCCCAGGACGAGGACGGGATCAGGGTGCAGCTCGAGTGGTGCCGCTCGGTCTGCCTGGAGTGCGCCCACGCCTTCGCGGAGCACCCCGGCGCCGAGTCGGCCGCGGCGGTGTGCCGCGCCTGCGCCGTGGCGTGCACGGACTTCATGGTGGCGCTCGACTGAGCCGGAGCGGCCCGCGGCCGTCAGGGTCCCGTCAAAGCGGGGCGCGCTGCCGTAAGGGAGCCGTCAACGGCGGCGGCGGACGGCCGCGCACGCGGTTTCCTCTAAGCGTCCGACGCAAGACGCACCTCACTCCAGGAGTTCGCGATGGCCGATCTGGCCTTCGTCTTCACCGCGCTCGCGGGTTTCGCGCTGGTGGCCCTAGTCGCCAAGGGGGTCACGAAGCTGTGACCGCCGAGAACACGGTCGGCCTCGTCGTGGCCGTAGCCCTGCTGGGATATCTCGTCCTCGCCCTGATCTTCCCGGAGAGGTTCTGACGGTGACACCGGCTGTTGTCGCAGCGGGCGACATGGGCCCCGTAACGGCAGGCGTGCTCCAGCTGCTCGCCCTGACGGGGGCGCTGGCGCTCGTCCACATTCCCTTCGGCACCTACATGGCCCGGGTCTACTCCTCCGACAAGCACCTCCGGGTGGAGAAGTGGATCCACAAGGGCATCGGCGCCGACCCCGACACCGAGATGGCCTGGCCCGCGTATCTGCGCGCGGTCCTCGCCTTCTCGGCCGTCGGCGTCCTCTTCCTCTACCTGCTGCAGCGACTGCAGGGCGTCCTGCCCGGCTCGCTCGGCTTCTCCTCCGTCGGCCCGGCGCAGTCGTTCAACACCGCCGTGTCGTTCGTGACCAACACCAACTGGCAGTCGTACTACGGCGAGCAGACCATGGGGCACGTCGTGCAGACAGCCGGCCTCGCCGTGCAGAACTTCGTCTCCGCGGCCGTCGGCATGGCCGTCGCCGTGGCCCTCGTCCGCGGGTTCACCGGATCCCGCACCGGTCGACTCGGCAACTTCTGGTCCGACCTGGTGCGCGGCACCCTGCGGATCCTGGTGCCGGTCGCCGCCCTCGCCGCCGTGGTCCTGGTGGCCTGCGGCGCGATGCAGAACTTCTCGGGCATCCACGAGGTGGGCCAGTTCATGGGCGGCTCGCAGCAGTGGAACGGCGGCGCGGTCGCCTCCCAGGAGGCCATCAAGGAACTGGGCACGAACGGCGGCGGCTACTTCAACGCCAACTCCGCCCACCCCTTCGAGAACCCGACCCCGTTCACCAACCTCTTCGAGATCTTCCTGATCCTGCTGATCCCGTTCTCGCTGACCCGCACCTTCGGCGTGATGGCCGGCAGCACCAGGCAGGGCTACGCGCTCCTCGCCACGATGGCCGCCATCTGGCTCGGCTTCACCGCCCTGATGATGTGGACCGAATTCGCGCACCACGGACCGGCGTTGCAGGCGGCCGGTGCAGCGATGGAGGGCAAGGAGGTGCGTTTCGGCGTCGGCGGCTCCTCGATCTTCGCGGTGGCGACCACGCTCACCTCGACCGGTGCGGTGGACTCCTTCCACTCCTCCTTCACCGGTCTCGGCGGCGGCATCGCCATGCTCGGCATGATGCTGGGCGAGATCGCGCCCGGCGGCACCGGCTCCGGCCTCTACGGCATGCTGATCATGGCCGTGATCGCGGTGTTCATCGCCGGTCTCATGGTCGGCCGCACACCCGAGTACCTGGGCAAGAAGATCGGCGCCCGCGAGATGAAGCTCGCCGCCTGCTACATCCTCGTCACCCCCGCCCTGGTGCTGGTCCTCACCGCCGCCTCCATGGCCCTGCCGACCCCCGGGCACTCGATGCTCAACCCGGGCGCGCACGGGTTCTCCGAGGTGCTGTACGCGTTCACGTCGGCGGCGAACAACAACGGTTCGGCCTTCGCCGGCCTGAACGCGAACACCGACTGGTTCAACACCACGACCGGGCTCGCGATGCTGCTCGGCCGGTTCCTGCCCATGGTGTTCGTCCTCGCGCTGGCCGGCTCGCTCGCCGGGCAGCGGCCGGTGCCGGTCACCGCGGGCACCCTGCGCACCGAGAAGCCGCTGTTCGCCGGGCTGCTGGTGGGCGCGATCCTCATCATCACCGGTCTCACCTACTTCCCCGCCCTGGCGCTCGGCCCGCTCGCGGAAGGGCTGGCGTGATGACCACCCGCACCAAGAAGCCAGAGGACCCGATGTCCACAGTCACACCCGCCCGGGCGCCGCACGGCGACCTCACCACCCCGCACCGGCCCGGCCCGGGCCGCGTCGGAGCGGGCCTGTTCGAACCCGGGCAGTTGGTCAAGTCCCTGCCGGAGGCGCTTCGCAAGCTGCACCCGCGGGTGATGGTCAAGTCGCCGGTGATGTTCGTGGTGTGGACCGGCTCCGTGCTGACCACGGTCTTCTCCTTCACGGACCCGGCCGACTGGTTCGGCTGGACGATCAGCGCCTGGCTGTGGCTGACCGTGGTCTTCGCCAACCTCGCGGAGGCGGTCGCCGAGGGCCGGGGCAAGGCCCAGGCCGACACCCTGCGCAAGGCCAAGACCGACACGGTCGCGCGCCGGCTCCTCGGCGACGGCGCGGAGGAACGCGTCCCGGGCGCCGCGCTCACCGTCGGCGACCTCGTCGTGTGCGAGGCCGGTGACGTCATACCCGGTGACGGTGACGTCGTCGAGGGCGTGGCCTCCGTGGACGAGTCGGCGATCACCGGCGAGTCCGCCCCGGTGATCCGCGAGTCCGGCGGCGACCGGTCCGCGGTGACCGGCGGAACGAAGGTGCTGTCCGACCGGATCACCGTCAGGATCACGACGAAGCCGGGCGAGACCTTCATCGACCGGATGATCGGCCTGGTCGAGGGGGCCGCCCGGCAGAAGACGCCCAACGAGATCGCGCTGAACATCCTGCTGGCCTCGCTGACCATCGTCTTCCTGCTGGCCTGCGCCACCCTGCCGCCGTTCGCCGGCCACGCGGGCGCGCACCTGACGACGGTGGTCCTGGTGGCCCTGCTGGTCTGCCTGATCCCGACCACCATCGGCGCGCTGCTCTCCGCGATCGGCATCGCGGGCATGGACCGGCTGGTGCAGCGCAACGTCCTGGCGATGTCCGGGCGTGCGGTCGAGGCGGCCGGCGACGTCTCCACCCTGCTGCTGGACAAGACCGGCACCATCACCCTCGGCAATCGGCAGGCCGCCGAGTTCGTGCCCGTCCAGGGCGCCACCGAGGCCGAGGTCGCCGACGCGGCCCAGCTGTCCTCGCTGGCCGACGAGACGCCGGAGGGCCGTTCCGTCGTCGTCCTCGCGAAGGAGAGGTACGGGCTGCGCGAACGCCACCAGGGCGAGCTGGCGCACGCCGAGTGGATCGCGTTCACCGCCCAGACCCGCATGTCGGGCGTGGACCTGGACGGACGCAGGGTCCGCAAGGGCGCCGCCGCCTCGGTCATGGCCTGGGTCGAGGAACGCGGCGGCAGGACCGCCACGGACGCGGCCACCGTCGCCGACCGCATCTCCGCGGCGGGCGGCACGCCGCTGCTGGTCGCGGTCGACGACGAGCGGGGCGCCCGCGTCCTCGGTGTCGTCCACCTGAAGGACGTCGTCAAGGAGGGCATGCGGGAGCGGTTCGCGGAACTGCGCCGCATGGGCATCAGGACGGTCATGATCACGGGTGACAACCCGCTGACCGCGAAGGCGATAGCCGAGGAGGCGGGCGTCGACGACTTCCTCGCCGAGGCCACCCCCGAGGACAAGATGGCCCTCATCAAACGGGAGCAGGCCGGCGGCAAGCTGGTCGCCATGACCGGCGACGGCACCAACGACGCGCCCGCGCTGGCCCAGGCGGACGTCGGCGTGGCGATGAACACCGGCACGTCGGCCGCCAAGGAGGCCGGGAACATGGTCGACCTCGACTCCAACCCGACCAAGCTCATCGAGATCGTCGAGATCGGCAAGCAACTCCTCATCACCCGTGGCGCGTTGACGACGTTCTCCATAGCCAACGACGTGGCGAAGTACTTCGCGATCATCCCGGCGCTGTTCGCCGCGGTATACCCGGGCCTGGACAGGCTGAACGTCATGCGGCTGTCCTCGCCCGACTCCGCGATCCTGTCCGCGGTCGTCTTCAACGCGCTGATCATCGTCGCGCTGGTGCCGCTCTCCCTGAAGGGCGTGCGGTACCGGCCGGTCGGCGCCGACCGCATGCTGCGCCGCAACCTCGCCGTCTACGGCGTCGGCGGCCTCGTGGCGCCGTTCATCGGCATCAAGCTCATCGACCTGCTCATCTCCCTCATCCCCGGAATCGGCTGACCGCCATGACCAACTCCTTCGTGAACACCGCCCGGCTGCTGGGCGCGGGCCTGCGTGCGCTGCTCGTGCTGACCCTGGTCACCGGCGTCGTCTACCCGCTGGCCGTCACCGGCGTCGCCCAGAGTCTTCTCCGCGGCGCCGCGAACGGCTCCGAGATCGAGGCGGACGGCAGGGTCGTCGGCTCGTCCCTGATCGGGCAGTCCTACGACCTGCCCCCGAAGAAGGGCCGGCAGACCCCGGAACCGGACCTGAGATGGTTCCAGGGCCGCCCGGCCGACGGGCTCGGCGTCAACACCCTCAACAGCCGGTACAAGCTGATCCTCTCCGGCGCGACCAACCTGGCCGCCGACAACGAGGTCCTGGCCGATCGGGTCGAAGCCGCCAAGGCGGCCGTCGTGAAGGACAACTCGGTGCCCGGGTACACCGTGGACCCCGCGGACGTGCCCGCGGACGCGGTGACCTCCTCCGGCTCCGGCCTGGATCCGGCCGTCTCCCCGCGGTACGCCGAACTCCAGGTGCACCGGGTCGCCGCGAGGAACGGCCTGCCGGTCGAGCGGGTCGAGAGGCTGGTCGGGGAGCACACCGAGGGCCGCACCCTGGGCTTCATCGGGGAGCCCCGGGTGAACGTCCTGGAGCTCAACGTCGCGCTGCGGGAGCTGACGGCGAACCGGTGACGGCGGCGTGCGGCCGGTGCCGGGCCCGGCACCGGCCGCA
>NZ_BJTV01000002.1:0-124644 GCF_007176755.1 Streptomyces sp. 1-11 | reverse complement strand
GGGGTGCGCACTCGGGCTGCGGTCGGCCGTGCGCGCATGGGCGTGCGCGTGCGGCCGGTGCCGGGCCCGGCACCGGCCGCACGCCTCTGGCCCCTGTTGATCACCGCGTGCTACCAAGGACCATGCCTGTCGACGAGGGAACCCGCAGCTACGACGCCGTCATCGTCGGTGGTGGCCACAACGGGCTGGTCGCCGCCGCCTACCTGGCGCGGGCCGGTCGGTCCGTGCTGGTGCTCGAGCGGCTAGGCCACACCGGTGGCGCCGCCGTCTCGACACGTCCGTTCGCCGGGGTGGACGCCCGGCTGTCGCGCTACTCCTACCTGGTCAGCCTGTTGCCGCGGAAGATCGTGCGCGACCTCGGGCTCCGCTTCCAGGTCCGCGGGCGCACCGTCTCCTCGTACACGCCCACCGAACGCGGCGGGCGGGCCACCGGACTGCTCGTCGGCGGCGGGGAACGGCGCACCCGGGAGGCGTTCGCCCGGCTGACCGGCGGCGAGCGCGAGTACGCGGCCTGGCAGCGCTTCTACGGCATGACGGGCCGCGTGGCCGAGCGGGTGTTCCCCACGCTCACCGAACCGCTGCCCGGACGCGACGAGCTGCGCCGGCGCATCGACGACGACACCGCCTGGCGGGCGCTCTTCGAGGAGCCGATCGGGGTGGCCGTGGAGGAGAACTTCACCGACGACCTGGTGCGGGGCGTGGTCCTCACCGACGCGCTCATCGGCACCTTCGCCGACGCCCACGACCCCTCCCTGGCCCAGAACCGGTGCTTCCTCTACCACGTCATCGGCGGCGGCACCGGCGCCTGGGACGTTCCCGTCGGCGGCATGGGCGCCCTCACCGACGCGCTGGCCGCAGCCGCCCGCACGGCCGGCGCGGTGATCGCGACCGGGCACGAGGCGATCCGGATCGACACCGACGGGCGCACCGCCGAGGTCACCTACCGCACCGCCGACGGCGAAGGCGTCGCCGCCGCCCGGCACGTCCTGGTCAACGCCTCCCCGCAGGAGCTGGCCGCCCTCCTGGGAGACCCGCCGCCGGAGCCGGCCGAGGGCGCCCAGCTCAAGGTCAACATGCTGCTCACCCGGCTCCCCCGGCTCCGCGACGACGCGGTCGACCCGCGCGAGGCCTTCGCCGGCACCTTCCACATCGCCGAGGGATACCGGGAGCTGGCCACCGCCCACGCCCAGGCGGCCGCCGGGGAACTCCCCGCCGCGCCGCCCTCGGAGATCTACTGCCACTCCCTGACCGACCCCACCATCCTCGGCCCCGGCCTGGCCGGGCGCGGCTACCAGACCCTCACCCTCTTCGGACTGCACACCCCCGCCCGACTGTTCGCCCGGGACAACGACGCCGTCCGTGAGGAACTGCTGAAGGCCACCCTCGCGCAGCTCGACGCCCATCTCGCCGAACCCCTCGCCGACTGCCTCGCCACCGACGCCGACGGCCGCCCCTGCATCGAGGCGAAGACCCCGCTCGACCTCGAACGGGACCTGCGCCTGCCCGGCGGCAACATCTTCCACCGCGCCCTGTCCTGGCCCTACGCCCAGGAGAACACCGGGCGCTGGGGCGTGGAGACCGGGCACCCGGGCGTCCTGCTGTGCGGCGCGGGCGCCGTGCGCGGGGGAGGGGTGAGCGGAGTGCCGGGGCACAACGCGGCGATGGCGGTGCTGGAGGCGTAGCGAACGGGCGGTCACGGGTTCTTGACCCGCCCGTCCGGCGCACCGAGGATCGGCTGTCATGACCCAGGGACACGGCAGCACGGTCGACGGGGTGCTGCGGCGCAGCGCCCGCCGCACCCCGGCACGCATCGCACTGGAGTACGGCGAACGCGGCTGGACCTACGAGGCGCTGGACGACGCCGTCACACGCGCGGCGGGGCTGCTCCGCGCCCAGGGCCTCGGCCCCGGGGACCGGGTCGCCGCCTACGGGCACAACTCCGACGCCTACCTGATCGCCTTCCTGGCCTGCGCCCGCGCCGGCCTGGTCCACGTGCCGGTCAACCAGAACCTGACCGGCGACGACCTGGCCTACATCGTCGGCCAGTCGGGCAGCGCCCTGGTGCTCGCCGACCCGGACCTCGCCGGTCGGCTCCCGGACGGAACGCGGGTGCTGCCCCTGCGGGACGCCGACGGCTCCCTGCTCGCCCGGCTGGCGGACGCGCCGCCCTACGACGGGCCCGAGCCGCGCACCGAGGACCTGGTGCAGCTGCTGTACACCTCCGGCACCACCGCCTCGCCCAAGGGCGCGATGATGACGCACCGCGCCCTGGTGCACGAGTACCTGAGCGCGATCACCGCCCTGGACCTGAGCGCCGGCGACCGGCCGGCCCACGCGCTGCCGCTCTACCACTCGGCGCAGATGCACGTGTTCCTGCTGCCGTACCTCGCGGTCGGCGCCACCAGCGTCCTGCTGGACGCACCGGACGGGGACCGGCTGCTCGACCTGATCGAACAGGGCCGTGTGGACAGCCTGTTCGCACCGCCGACCGTGTGGATCGGCCTGGCCAACCGGCCCGACTTCGCCGTCCGCGACCTCAGTGGACTGCGCAAGGCCTACTACGGCGCCTCGATCATGCCCGTGCCCGTGCTCCAGCGACTGCGCGAACTGCTGCCGGGGCTCGCCTTCTACAACTGCTTCGGGCAGAGCGAGATCGGCCCGCTCGCCACCGTGCTCGCCCCCGACGAGCACGACGGCCGGCCGGACTCCTGCGGCCGGCCCGTGCTGTTCGTGGACGCCCGCGTGGTGGACGAACGCGGCGAGGACGTGCCCGACGGCACGCCCGGTGAGATCGTCTACCGCTCACCGCAGTTGTGCGAGGGCTACTGGGACAGGCCCGAGGAGACCGCCGAGGCCTTCCGGGACGGCTGGTTCCACTCCGGCGACCTCGCGGTGCGCGACGCCGAGGGCTACTACACGATCGTCGACCGGGTGAAGGACGTCATCAACTCCGGCGGCGTGCTGGTCGCCTCCCGCCAGGTGGAGGACGCGCTCTACACGCACGAGGCCGTCGCCGAGGCCGCCGTCATCGGCCTGCCCGACGAACGGTGGATCGAGGCCGTCACCGCGGTCGTCGTCGCGCGCGGCGAGGTGACGCCGGACCAGCTCACCGAGCACGTACGGCAGAAGCTCGCCCCCTTCAAGGCGCCCAAGCGGGTGCTGTTCGTGGACGAGCTGCCCCGCAACGCCAGCGGAAAGATCCTCAAGCGCGAACTGCGCGACCGGTTCGGCGGCGGCTCGTAGGCCCCGCCGGTCCCGGCCGGGCCGGCCTAGCGCGGGCGCAGGTCCACGATCCGGCGGATCTTGCCCACGGACCGCTCGAGCGACTCCGGCTCCACGATCTCCACGCCCACGGACACACCGACCCCGTCCTTCACGGCCGTCGTGATCGACCGGGCCGCCGCCTCCCGGGCCTCGGGCGTGGCGCCGGGCCGCGCCTCGGCGCGCACCGTGAGCGCGTCGAGCCGGCCCTCCCGGGTGAGGCGCAGCTGGAAGTGCGGCGCCACACCCGGGGTGCGCAGCACGATCTCCTCGATCTGGGTGGGGAACAGGTTTACCCCGCGCAGGATCACCATGTCGTCGCTGCGCCCGGTGACCTTCTCCATCCGCCGGAACACCCGGGCCGTGCCGGGCAGCAGCCGGGTCAGGTCCCGGGTCCGGTACCGGATGACCGGCATGGCCTCCTTGGTGAGCGAGGTGAACACCAGCTCGCCGCGCTCGCCCTCCGGCAGCACCTCACCGGTGACCGGGTCGACGATCTCCGGGTAGAAGTGGTCCTCCCACACATGGAGGCCGTCCTTGGTCTCGACGCACTCCTGCGCCACCCCCGGGCCCATCACCTCGGACAGTCCGTAGATGTCGACGGCGTCGATCGCGAACCGCTCCTCGATCTCGCGCCGCATGTGCTCGGTCCACGGCTCGGCGCCGAAGACGCCCACCCGCAGCGAGGTGCCGCGCGGGTCGACGCCCTGCCGCTCGAACTCGTCCAGCAGCGTCAGCATGTAGGACGGGGTGACCATGATGACCCCCGGCTCCAGGTCCTGGATGAGCCGGACCTGGCGGGCCGTCATGCCGCCGGAGGCCGGGATCACCGTGCAGCCCAGGCGCTCGGCGCCGTAGTGGGCGCCCAGACCACCGGTGAACAGGCCGTAGCCGTAGGCGACATGCACGGTGTCGCCGGCGCGCGCGCCCGCCGCCCGCAGCGAACGCGCGACCATGTCCGACCACACCGAGAGGTCGCCGTCGGTGTAGCCGACCACCGTGGGCAGCCCCGTGGTGCCGCTGGAGGCGTGCAGCCGGCGCACGCGCTCGCGCGGCACGGCGAACATGCCGAACGGGTACTGCTCGCGCAGATCGGTCTTGGTCGTGAAGGGGAAGTGCGCCAGGTCGCCCAGCGAACGGCAGTCCTCCGGGCGGACGCCCGCCTCGTCGAAGGCCGCGCGGTAGAACGGCACGTGCTCGTAGGCGTGCCGCAGCGAGGCCCGCAGCCGCTCCAGCTGCAGCGCCCGCAGCTCCTCGGGTCCGAGCCGCTCGCCCGCGTCGAGCAGGTCCGTCGCGTCCGCCATCGGCACTTCTCCCTCGTCAGCAGCACACATTCCGGACGACCGATCATTCGGTCGATTGATGCGAGGCCAGTAATTCAGGCCATCCGGGCCGCAGGCAAGAGGTGAGCGGAAATTTTCCGCGTGAGGCCGGGCACCGGGAGCCCGGGCGCAGGTCAAAAGCGTTGCCGCGAGGCCGGGCGGGCCGGGATGATCCCAGCATGCCGACCTTCGCCGCAGCCGACGGGACAGTGCTCGCCTACCACCTCAGGGGTGACGGCCCGCCCCTCGCCGTCCTGCCCGGCGGCCCCATGCGCGCCTCCGCCTACCTGGGGGACCTGGGCGGACTCGCCGCGCACCGCCGGCTGGCCCTGCTCGACCTGCGGGGCACCGGCGACTCCGGGGTCCCGGCCGACCCGGAGACCTACCGCTGCGACCGCATGGTCGACGACGTGGAGCGGTGGCGTACCCACCTGGGCCTTGAGCGGATGGACCTGCTCGCCCACTCCGCGGCCGGCAGCCTGGCACTGCTGTACGCGGCCCGCCACCCGGGCCGGATCCGGCGGCTGGCGCTGATCACCCCCAACCCCTCGGCCCTCGGCATGCGGGCCACGCCCGGCGACCGGCTCGCCGCCGCCCGGCTGCGGGCCCACGAGCCGTGGTTCGGGCAGGCGATGCCCGCCTTCGAGGCCTGGCTCGCGGGCGACGCCGGCTTCGACGAGGTCTTCCTGCCCTTCTTCCACGGCCGCTGGGACGACACGGCCCGGGCGCACGCGGAGAACGAGGAGGCGCAGACCAACGACGAGGCGGGCGAGCGGTACTCCGCCGAGGGCGCCTTCACCCCGGACGCCACCCGGGCCGCGCTCACCGCCCTGACCGCCCCCGTCCTGATCCACGCGGGCGAGTACGACGGCGGGCCCAGCCCCGCCCTGGCCCGGCGCCTCGCCGAGGCCCTCCCCGACGCGGAGGTGAGCGTCCAGCCCGGCGCCGGCCACTACCCCTGGCTGGACGACCCCGGGCACTTCGTCCGGCGCGTCCTCGCCTTCCTCGGCAACGACGGTCTCCCGCCCCGGCAGGCGACCGCGAAGTCCTCCTCACGTGGCCTGTCCGCCGTGCGAACCGGTCGCTAGGCTGACTCGCGGACGACGAACCGGGAGGAGCACGGACGTGGCCGATACCATCACCCAGCAGCAGCCGCTCATGGGCTGGGACAAGCCGGAGCTGGACCTCAGCGGGGCCGAGTGGCAGTCCAGCAGCCGAGGACTGGGCGATGTGCAGATCGCCTTCGTCGAGGGATTCATCGCGATGCGCAACAGCGGCCGCCCGGAGAGCCCGTCCCTGATCTTCACGCCCGCGGAGTGGGGCGCCTTCGTCTCCGGCGCGCGTGAGGGCGAGTTCGACCTCACCTGAGCCCGCGGCCCACCGCACGCCGATCCGGGGGGTGTTCCCCGCGGATTTCCGGACACGCGATCCGAAGCGCCCGGCCGGACCACGGCCTGCGTCAGGCTGGCCCCGGCAAGGGGAAGGTCGTGTTCCGGAGGTGGGCAGGAAATGAGCACAGCGCCGGTCATCGCCGCGGTCGACGGCTCCGACGACAGCCGGCGGGCCCTTGAGTGGGCCGTGGACGCCGCCCGCCGCCGCGCCGCACCGCTGCGGGTGGTGCACGTCCGGCAGTACGCCGCCTGGGGACAGGCCGACGTCCTGGTCGCCGGGCCGCCCGACGCGGAGGGCGACCCGGTGCTCGACGAGGTGCGCGACCGGCTGCGGGACGGCGCGGACGCCCCCGCCGCCGAGTACGTCGCCGTGGAGGGCGTGCCCGGCGCGGTCCTGCCCGAACTCGGCGCCGACGCCCAGCTCCTGGTGCTGGGCTCCCGGGGCCGCGGCGGCTTCACCAGCCTGCTGCTCGGCTCCAACTCACTGGCCGCGGCCCGCGACGCCGACTGCCCGGTGGTCGTCGTGCCACGGCCCGGCCGCGAGATCCCCGAGGACCGCTCCGCCGGAGCCGGCCCCCGCGTGGTCGTCGGCCTGCACGCCGACAGCCCCGACGAGGCCGCCCTGGACTTCGCCTTCACCGAGGCCGCCCTGCGCAAGGCCCGCGTCCAGGTGATCGCCGCCTACCCGTGGCCCGCGCAGACCTGGTCCGCGCCCGGCCAGATGGTGCCGCCGCCCGTCGACCAGGACGCCGTCGAGCGCGAGACCCGCTCCCTCGTCGAGGGCTTCCTCGCCCCGCACCGCGAGCGGCACCCCGGCGTCGGGACCGAGGCCCGGATCCTGCCCGGCGACGCCGCCGGCCACCTCGTCGCCGCGTCCGGGGACGCCGCCCTGGTCGTCGTCGGCCGCCACCGGCGGCGCCTGCTCGCGCCCACCCGCATGATGGGCTCCGTCACCCAGGCCGTACTGCTCCACGCGGCCTGCCCGATCGCGGTCGTCCCGCCGGCCCCGCCCGAGGAGTGAGCCCCGCTCCCGCGCCACCCGGTCCCAGTGGCCGCCACGAAAGGGGCCGCCCCCCGGGCGATGAGGCCGCTTTCGCGGCAGGCCCTGAACGGAAGATCCAGGCCGGGCGGGGGAAATCCGGGCGCTGCCGCGCGAGCGCCCGCACGGCGGCGGACGCACGCGGGCACGTACCATTGCGGCATGTCGTTCCTCCGCCGCCGCAGCGCCACCCCCGCCGGTCCCGACTTCGACGTGCTGGCCATGGACCCGGGCGACTGGCCGGGCAACCTCGGCGCGGGCCTGCTGCCCGCCCCCGACGGCTCCTGCCAGGGCGTCTTCCTGCGCTACGACCTCTTCGGCGGACGCGGACCCGCCATGATCATCGGCAACCTGCCGGAGGGCTCCCCGGCCCGCGAGGTGGCCGAGGGCGAGATCCCCTTCGAGGTGGCCCAGCTCCTGCTGGCGCTGGAGAACGACGAGGAGGTCACGGTCGTCGGCACCGAGGACACCCCGGTCCTCCAGGGCGACAACCTGCTGATCGTGCGGCGCCTGAAGCTCTCCGAGAGCCGGATCTCCTGCGTCCAGTTCGACCGCAGCGACGGCGTCCTGGTGACCATCGCCGCCTGGGACCGCCCCATCACCGACGACCTGTACGCCCTGCTGAAACCGCTCCCGGCGGAACTGTTCCAGCAGGGCTGAGGACCCGCGGCCTAGCGGGCCGCTCCCGACACGGTGACGTCCGCGGCGCGCACGAACGCCACCCGGTGGCCGTACTGGATCTCGTAGTACAGGTCCTTGCCGACCACGACCCGGTGCGAGTCGGGCGTGAAGGTGACCGCGTAGTAGTACTCGCCGGGCATCAGGTCACCGACCGCGTACTTCTGCCCCGCCGGGATGGTGTACTTCAGCGGCACCACCGACTGCGCCGGCACGCCCGCCGGGTAGGCCTCCTTCTCCGGGTACGCCCTGCCGTACACCGGGATGCTCGCCGCGCCGTCCTTCGGCGTGACCACGAGACCGGAGGCGCGCACCGACGTCGGCTGCTTGCGCGGGTCGTGGAACCAGGCCTTCTGCCCGAGGTACCAGATCGCCGTCCAGTCGCCCCAGCGGTCGGCCACGGCGAACCGCTGGCCGGTGGAGACCCGCGACGACAGGTCGTTGACCCCGTCGGTGGGTGTCGTGCCGAGGCCGACGTCCTTGATCAGCGGCGCGCTCTCGTCGTGGTCGGAGTACAGCCGCACCTCGCTGGACCCGTGCGCGGCGCAGGGCTCGCCCTTGGTGGCGCAGCCCGTGTAGACCGGCTGGTTGGCGGCGTAGTCCGGCAGGATCGTCACCAGCGCCGAGTGCTTGCCGCCGGTGCGCTTGAAGGGGTGGCCGAGGAGCTGGAAGTAGTGCCGCCAGTCCCAGTACGGGCCCGGGTCGGTGTGCATGCCGGGGACCGAGGCGGCCGTCGGGCCGGGCACGTTGTCGTGGCCCAGGATGTGCTGCCGGTCCAGCGGGATGCCGTAGCTGCGGGACAGGTACTTCACCAGCCGTGCCGAGGACCGGTACATCGCCTCCGTGTACCAGGCGTCCGGCGAGGTCAGGAAGCCCTCGTGCTCGATGCCCACGGACCGGGCGTTGATGTCCCAGTTGCCCGCGTGCCAGGCCACGTCCTTCGCCTTCACATGCTGGGCGATCAGACCGTCGGTGGAGCGGATGGTGTAGTTCCAGGACACATAGGTCGGATCCTGGATCAGGTTCATGACCCCGTCCCAGGAACCCTCGGTGTCATGGATGACGATGTACTTGATGCGCTGCGACTGCGGACGGTCGCCCAGGTCGTGGTTGCCGTAGTCGTTGTCGCCGAACTCCTCGTACGGCGCCGGGACCGACTCGCAGGACACCGACTTCGGGCACTCGACGTCGTCCGCCTCGGCTGTGCGCAGTCCGGCCCGCTCCAACTGGGCCGTGTCGGGCCTCAGTCCGGGCTGGGCGGCGAGCGTCACCCGCAGGCCCTGGTCGGTGACGCGGTCCTCGCCCGTGCGCAGCACGTCGTAGACGTCGTTCGCGTACGCCCCCGCGGTCGCCGTGTCGTCGGCGCCGGAGAAGCGGGCCACCGCGCCGTACCAGCCGGCCGGGCCGGCGCCGAGCGGCTCGCCCAGCTCCTTCTGCGCGGCGGCGAGCAGCGCGGCACCGCCGGCGATGTTCGCCGCCGGGTCGGTGCGCAGTTCGGCCGCCGGCAGACCGGTCAGCTCGGCGGCCCTGGGCAGCGTGCGCAGACGGGCCGGCAGATGCGCGGCCGAGGGCACCCGGGCGTCGGGGCGCAGGGCCGGGCGGGCAGTGTCGCCGCGGGCGTCCTCGGTGCCGTCGGCGAAGTGCTCGGACGTGGCGAGCGCGGTACGCGCGTCGGTGAGGTGCATCGGGCCGTAGCCGCCGGTCACGCTGGGCGCGCCGTCGTGCGTGTCCCAGCGGGACTGGAGGTAGGAGACGGCCAGCAGGACGCTCTGCGGCACGTGGTACTCGGCGGCCGCGGTGGCGAACGCGCTCTGCAGCTCGCCTGCGGAGGACTCCGGGGCGCTCTGGGCCGGGCCCGCGCCGAGCAGCGGCAGTAGCAGGGCCGCGGAGGCCAGGGTGACGGCGGCGCGCCGCAGATGTCTGTGGCCGGGCGTGGGCGTGGGTACGGTGGCGGATCCTCGCAATGCGGACTCCTGTGACAGGCGGGTCTTGGCGGGGCGTGCGGGGCCGAGCTTGGTCAGTGGTACCGGCTGGCCGACGATCCGTCAATGATGCCTTCGGCAGGGTGATTTCCCATGTCACGGCAGGGTTCGGCGAGTTTCGCAGCGATGGCGCACGGGCCTGCGGGGCGTCAGTGGCGTACACCAGTGGAGTGTCCCGTGGGGACGGGGCCGCCCGCGGAGAAGACCCCGGACGGGGACCGGACGCGCGGAGGTCCGCGGTGCGCCCGATCACCTGGGCGCACCGCGGACCTCCGGTCCCGTCAGCGGGTGCCGACCGCCGCGCGCACGGCCCGGCGGGCCAGCTGGCAGTCGTCGTGCAGCCGCCTGAGCAGCAGCCGCTGCTCCTCGCCGGACGGCACGGCGCCCGGAAGGGCCGTGGCCGGCGCCGCCGGGGCGGCTTCGTGCATCGAACGCTGCACCGCCGTCTCGTAGGTGCGGATCTCCCGGGTCAGCAGGAGCATCAGGTTCACCAGGAAGGCGTCCCGCGAGGCGGGGCCCGCCGACTGGGCGATCTGGCTGATCTGACGCCGCGCCACCGGCGCGTCCCCGAGCACCAGCCACAGTGTCGCCAGGTCGTACCCCGGCAGGTACCAGCCCGCGTGCTCCCAGTCCACCAGGACGGGACCCGCCGGTGAGAGCAGGATGTTCGACAGCAGGGCGTCGCCGTGGCAGAACTGGCCCATCCCCTGGCGGCCCGCCGCGTGCGCGATGCCGTGCAGCAGCTTCTGCAGGTCGCCCAGATCCCGGTCGGTCAGCAGGCCCAGCTCGTGGTAGCGGGCTATGCGGGCCGCGTAGTCCAGCGGGGCGTCGAACGTGCCCGCCGGGGGCCGCCAGGCGTTCAGCCGGCAGATCGCGCCGAGCGCGGCCCGGATGTCCGGCCGGGGCGGGGCCTCCACCGGATGCCGCTGGAGCGCGGCCACCCGGCCCGGCATGCGCTCGATCACCAGGGTGCAGTTGTCCGGGTCCGCCGCGATCAGCCTCGGCACCCGCACGGGCGGGCGGTGCCGGACGAACGAGCGGTATGCGGCTATTTCGTGGCGGAACCGCTCGGCCCAGGCCGGTGACTGGTCCAGCAGACACTTGGCCACGGCCGTGCTGCGTCCCGTCGTCCCGACCAGGAGGACCGAGCGTCCGCTGCGGCGCAGCACCTGCACCGGGGCGAACTCCGGGCAGATCCGCTGCACCGAGGCGAGCGCGGTGCGCAGTTGCGCGCCCTGCGGACCGGAGAGGTCCAGTCTGCCGCTGAGCGGCTGGGAACCGGGCTGCCCGGGAACGCGCCGCGGCCGGCCCGCGCCCAGCACGGGAGCCGCCGGCCGCGCCGCCGGGTCGAGGTAGGGTCCGCCGCCCGCCGGGCGGGGACGCAGCGGCCGGGGCGGAGCGGACACGGAGGACGATGCTGCGTACATGGGAGATACAGATCCCTTCGTGTGCCTGCGGTGCCTGCCTGTACATCCACGCTGTGCCGCGCCGACCCGGCCCGGCCGCCCGGGCACACCCTGGGGAGTGGGCCCGCATCGGATGGTGACGACCGGGGCGGGGTGGCGCGTTCCTACTCGACACCCGGCGGCCAGTGGCACACCATCTGGCGCACCCTGGCGAACCGTGGCGAATAGTCGCCCGGCAACCGGCACGGGGCTACTGTCAAGTCAGCCGAGAACCTGGGGGCTTGACGTGAGCGGACAACCCAACACCCGCCTTGCGGACCTGTTCGGCCTGGCCGGCTGGTCGAAGGGCGAACTCGCGAGGCTGGTCAACAAGCAGGCGGCGGCCATGGGCCACCCCCAGTTGTCGACCGACACCTCCCGGGTGCGGCGTTGGATCGACATGGGAGAGATCCCGCGCGATCCCGTACCGCGGGTGCTGGCGGCCCTGTTCACCGAGCGTCTCGGCCGTGTCGTGACCATCGAGGACCTCGGTCTGGTACGGCACGGGCGCGCGGGAAGACGGCAGGGCGACGGGATCGACGAACATCCCGACGGCGTGCCGTGGGCGCCCGAACGGACCGCCGCGGTCCTCACCGAATTCACGGGAATGGACCTCATGCTCAACCGACGCGGCTTGGTGGGCGCGGGTGCCGCGCTCGCCGCGGGATCCACACTCAGCAGCGCCATGCACGACTGGCTGCACACCGACCCTGTCCTGAAGGCCGACGCCCCCGTCGCCGCCGATCCCCTGCACGCCGACCCCGCTGGGTTCGACCGCTACGAGGCCGCCCCCATCGGGTCGCAGGAGATCGAGGAACTGGAGCGCTCCGTAGAGGTGTTCCGGGCGTGGGACGCGGCCCGCGGCGGCGGGCTGCAGCGCAAGGCGGTCGTGGGCCAGCTCAACGAGGTGGGCGGCATGCTCGCCTACCACCACCCATCCCATCTGCAGCGGCGCCTGTGGGGCGTCGCCGCCAACCTCGCCGTCCTGGCGGGCTGGATGTCGCACGACGTCGGCCTCGAGCCCACGGCCCAGAAGTACTTCGTCATCGCCGCGCACGCCGCCCGCGAGGGTGGTGACCGGCCCCGAGCCGGGGAGGCGCTGTCCCGGGCGGCCCGCCAGATGGTGCACCTCGGCCGGCCCGACGACGCGCTGGACCTGATGAAGCTCGCCCAGTCCGGGGCGGGGGAGCGGCTCCAGCCGCGCACGAAGGCGATGTTCCACACCATCGAGGCCTGGGCGCAGGCGTCGATGGGCAAGGGCCAGGCGATGCGCCGCACCCTCGGCCAGGCGGAGGACCTGTTCGTCTCCGACCGGCAGGACGTGGAACCGCCGGGCTGGATGCAGACCTTCAAGGACGAGGACCTGTACGGCATGCAGGCCCTCGCCTACCGCACGCTCGCGGAGTTCGACCCGGACGCGGCCGTGCACGCACAGCACTACGCGGAGAAGGCGCTGGCCCTGCGGGTGGACGGCCGGGAGCGGTCGAAGATCTTCGACCATCTCTCCATGGCCTCGGCCTGCTTCATCGCCGACGATCCCGAACAGGCCGACCGCTACGCACGGCTGGCCCTGATGTCGATGGGCTCGAACTCCTCCCGGCGCACCTGGGACCGGCTGCGCGAGATGTACCGGCTCACCGCCGAGTACGCCGGATACCCGAAGATCCACCAGCTGCGGGAGGAGATCGAACTCGCCCTGCCGAAGCCCCGGGGCAGGGGCGACATCGGCGCACCGGCGTGAGGCACGGCGCACCGCGTCCGGTCAGCCGGTCACCCTCGCCACGAGTACACAGGCGTCGTCCTCGCGCTCGGTCGCGCCGAACTCCTCCATGACCGTGCGTACACAGTCCTGGGCGGTGCGCGCCGCGTCGAACCGGGGTGCGAGGCCGAGCAGACGATCCACGGCGCTCGTGGAGCCGTGGCCCGCCACGAGTCCGTCGGTGTGCAGCAGCAGGAGATCGCCGGGCTCCAGGGTGACTTCGGCCTGCCCGTAGGTGGCGCCCGTGGTGGCGCCGAGCAGGACGCCGTCCGGCGCCTTCAGCGAACGCCCCGTCCCGTCGCGGTAGAGCAGCGGGGCGGGGTGTCCGGCCTGCGCCCACACCAGGGAGCGGTCCTCGGGCCGGTAGCGGCAGCAGACGGCGCTGCCCAGGGCCGGTTGCACGGTGGCGTCCAGTAACTGGTTGAGCATGCTGAGGAGTTCACCGGGCCGGGTGCCGGCCATCGCCATACCGCGCACCGCGCCGAGCAGCGTCGCCATGCCGGAGGCCACCGCGACGCCGTGCCCGGTGAGATCGCCGACGCTGAGCAGGGTGGCGCCGTCGGACAGTTCCAGCGCGTCGTACCAGTCGCCGCCGATCAGCGCGCCGGTCGTGGCGGGCAGATGGTGGGCGGCCAGGTCGAGGGTGCGCGGCCCCTGGTGCGGGAGGCGCAGCGAGCCCCGCCAGGGCGGCAGCACGGCCTCCTGCAGCTCGACCGCGAGCCGGCGCTCGGTCTGCGCCCGCCTGCGGTGGTGCCGCAGCGAGTCGTGGCTCTCCCGTACCGTCCGCCGGTGCCGGCGGAGTTCGCTGACGTCCCGCAGCACGGCCCACATCGAGGTGGTGCCGCCGTCGGGGCCGAGCACGGGCTCGCCCATCATGTGCACGGTCCGCACCGAGCCGTCCGGCCGTACGACGCGGAACTCGCCGTCGATGGGCCGCGCGTCCACCAGGCAGTCGGTCACCATCGAGGTCAGTTTCGGCCGGTCCTCGTCCAGGACCAGGGAGGGCAGCTCGTCCAGGGTGAGTGCCGGGGCGGCCGGATCGCGGCCCAGGATCTCGTACAGCTCACCGGACCAACTCGCCTCGTCGGTGAGGAAGTTCCACTCCGCGCTGCCGACGCGGCTGAGCAGCGAGCCGGGCGTGGCGCCGGCCGGTGCGGGCCGCGGGGCCGGGACCTCGGCCGGCTCCGCCTCGGCGGTCTCCGGCCCGTCCCGGAGCTGGGCCAGATGCGCGTCCAGGTCGTCGAGCTGGTGCAGCGCGAGGTCGTACAGCGCCCGCTGCCAGCGGTCCTCGGGGTCCGATCCGTCGTCGCGCGTGTCCCGCCGCACGGCGACCATGTCGCCCTTGAGCCGCCGCGTCTGCTTGATCAACGCCTCGACCGAGCCGCGCCCTGGCGGCTGGGCGGCTGAGCGGTCCGCGGAGACTGGGGACGGCATGACGCACTCCGATGGGGAGGGGACGGTACGGCCGGGGAGGACGGAGGGACCGTTATGACTGTTGCACAGCCCGCGACGCCCTGTAAGGGATTTGGCAACACACGATACGGTGGTGCTTCCGGCATATGCCAGAGTCTTCCCGGACTGTTCCGGGGCCATGCGGCGCGTACACGAACGGAAGCCGAAGTCGTAGGCGGGCTACGGGATTTGTGTCATGGCGGCGGGTTCATGCGTCGCGCTCAACCGGGTGTTCGACGTTCTGGTGTTCCAACGCGGCGCACGCTGTTCGACGCGCATCAATTCTGTCCGGAATTGACGTCCTGTGAAAGGCCCTCGCGGACTCCTTAATTGCATGGACCTCATTGTCGAACAGCACGCCCACGCCCGTCTCATCACGGCCGAGGACCGGGAGCTGCCGGTGTCGGCCACCCTGCGCTACACGGCGGACGATCCACTGGCCGTCTTCGTGGACTTCCCGCCCGAGGCCACCCTGGTGGGCGACGAGGTCACCTGGACCTTCGCGCGTTCGCTGCTGGAGCAGGGACTGCGGGCCCCGGCGGGCCACGGCGACGTCCGGATATGGCCGCACGGCCGCGGCCGGACGGTGCTGGAGTTCCACTCGCCGAGCGGCCTCGCCCTGGTGCAGTTCCCGACCTCGGCGCTGCGCCGCTTCCTGCTGGACAGCCACGCCCTGGTGCCGGCCGGGCAGGAGGACCTGGCGGCGGTCGTGGAGCGGGGACTGAGCAGCCTGTTCGACGGGGTCTGAACGCCGGGTCAGCGGCCGGCGCCGGCGTACAGGTCCGGGCGCGGGGCGAGCGGGACGGCCACCCGGCCACCGGTCTCCAGCGCCCGCACCCCGGCCTCGGCGACGGCGGAGGCCGCGTAGCCGTCCCAGGCGTCCGGACCGGTGACCTCGCCGCGCCGGGTGGCGTCCACCCACGCCTGCACCTCGCGGTCGTAGGCGCCGGCGAACCGGACCAGGTAGTCCTGCGCCACCTCCTCGCCCGCCGTGCCCCGGGTGGTGACGACCATGGTGTGCTCCTCGCCGATCCGGGCGCTGCCCGCCTCGCACACGGCCTCGCAGCGCACCTGGTAACCGAAGCCGCAGTTGACGAACACCTCCACGTCGACCAGCGCGCCGCGCTCGGTCTCGAAGATCACGAACTGCGGATCGGCCAGCCCCGCGGGCGCGCCCGCCGAAGGCGCCGGACGCAGCACGGTCACCGCCGTCAGCTCCTGCCCGAGCAGCCAGCGGGCCGCGTCGATCTCGTGCGACACGGAGCTGTTGATCAGCATGGAGCTGGTGAAGTGGCCGGGCGAGGAGACGTTGCGGTGCGTGCAGTGCAGCATCAGCGGACGGCCCAGGGAGCCCCCGTCGAGGAGCGACTTCAGCCGGAGGTACTCGGCGTCGTAGCGGCGCATGAAGCCGATCTGCGCCAGCCGGCGGCCGAGCCGGGCCTCGGCCTCCGCCACCCGCAGCGCACCCGCCGGATCCGGGACCATGGGCTTCTCGCACAGCACCGGCAGGCCCCGCCGGAAGGCGGCCAGCAGCGCATCCTCGTGCGCGGGCCCGGGGGAGGCGATCAGCACGGCGTCCACGCCGGGGGCCTCCAGCGCCCCCGCCGGGTCCGTGTGGACGGTGACGCCGTCGATGCCGGCGACCGCATCCCGGGCCCGCTCGGCGTCGGGGTCGGCCACCGCGGCCACCCTGGCGCCGCTGACCACCCGATCCAGTCGCCGTATATGGTCGGCGCCCATGTGCCCGGCGCCCAGTACGGCCACACCCAGCAGGTCCCCCATGCGCGCGCTCCCTCTCGCCGGCGATCACGCCGTAGCGTACGCCGCCTGACGAGCGCTGTCCGGGGCGCCAATGTGTGCCGCGGCACCGCCTCGGCACCGCGGCATCGCGTCAGTACCGCGGCACCGCCTGGTACCGCGGCCCCGCCTCAGTACCGCAGCACCCCCGCGATCCCGCCGGCGTCGCCCAGCGTGCCGTCGGGGACGAAGCGCACGTCGGCCCCGGTCTCCAGGCACTGCTCGACGATCTCGTCGACGATGTCGTCACGGGCGTCCAGGTCGCCGGGCTCGGCCGGGACGAGGTGGTCGCCGTCGTCGCGGACGACCGTGCGGTAGTTCTCCTCCACCGCGAGGAGCCGCACGCGGCCCTCCCGGGCGTTCTGCCACAGCTCGTCCACCCCGGCCGCGAAGGCCCGCCGGCCCCGGGCCGCGACCAGTTCACCGACCACCAGGTCGGCGCCCTTCCAGTCCTCCTCCCGCAGGACGGGCTGCAGGGCCTGCCACACCGCCTCGGGCCCGGCGTGCGCCAGTCCGCCGTGCGGCACGTGGACGGCGCACTTGGCGACCCCGCCGATCTCGTCCAGCAGCGACAGCGCCGCGTCCTCGCCGGTGATGTACAGCCGACGGGGCTCGTCGCGCAGCATCGTGGCCATCGCGGCGTCGGCCTCGCGCAGGAACTGGCGCGTCCCCTCGTCGGTGAAGGTGCTCGGCAGGTCGCCGCGGCGCATCTCGCGCTCGGCGTCGAAGTTCTCCTGTCTGCGGATCAGCGGGAAGCCGCCGGCGCGGTTCTTTACCACCCGGTCCTCACCGCCGCTCCACAGCGTGACGCGGTCGGCGGAGACCGACATGACCCAGAAGGGGCGCTCGGCGACCTGCGCGGAGACGAGGTTGCGGGTGAGGAAGGTGTCCGAGAGGACCACCCGCTCGGGGACGGTGCGGGACAGCGACCAGACCTGGTGCTCTCCCGGCGCGGCGAAGATCACCAGGCCGTCCTCGGCGTGCGCCAGATCCACTTCCGCCAGCGCGCGGTCGAGTTGGGCCACGACCTCGGCGCGCCGCTCCCGGGTGACCGAGGGGTCGGATTCCAGCCGCTTCTTGGCCTCTGCGACCACATTGCGCAGCCGGACCGGATCCTGGCCGTTCTCGGGTTCGCGGCGGTGCGTCGGTGTCAGGACGGACACCGCCGGGTAGGGACGCGGGCGCCGCAGTTCGGCGAGGGTTGCGGGACTCAGTGCGTGCTCCATGACAGAACGATAGGGCGGTTTCACATATCCGGCACTTGGGCTGAACGGGTCATCCCGGTGGCGCTGTGTGGTGAGCTGTGCGCGCATCGTGAGAAGCCCTCGTCGCCGGCCGTGCCGGCCTCCGTGGTGTGCGGCGCGGCCCTCCGGTGGCGTCCGTTCACGCGGTCGCCGTCGCCGCCGTCCCGGCGGACGGGCTTCGATACGAACCGTTTACGCACAGTCGGCATTTCGGCCGAACAGACTTGCTATGGTGCGACTCGTCGGTAGCAACTGCTGCGGGGGGACCGCGAGGAGCCGTCGGACCGCGACGGCCTGTGCGGAGGGTCGAGTTCAACGACCCGGCAACGGTGCCGGGTTGCCGCGAGCTCAAGGACGTGCGCGTGACGCCGCGCGCCGAACTCCTGTCTCCTCGCCACCTATTCAGACAGGTGAGACTCGTCCCATGGCACGATCCCTGGTCGAATTGCTGACCACGCACGCCTCGACCCACCCGGAGCGCACCGCCTACCGTCACCTCGTCACCGGTGACTGCGACGGAGAGATCCAGGAACTCACCTACCACCGGCTGGCCTTACGCGCCCACGCCGTCGCCGCCTGGCTCCAGGAGCGCGGACTGGCCGGCTCGCGGGCCATGCTGCTGTACCCGCCCGGCCTCGACTTCGTCTGCGCGTACCTGGGGTGCCTCGCCGCCGGCGTGATCGCCGTACCGGGAGTGCCCCCGCAGGGCCGTGCGCAGAACCACCGGGCGCTGACCCGGATGAAGCGCCTGATGGCGGACGCGGACGCCAAGGTCGTGCTGGGCGACCGCGGCGTGCTCGCCGCCCTCGACGGCATGGCGGAGCACCTGCCCGAGCTCGGCCGGATCGCCCGCGTCGCCACCGAGGACATCCCCGACGAGCTGGCGGCCGGTTGGCGCGAACCCGAACTCACCCCGGACACCGTCGCGTTCCTCCAGTACACGTCCGGCTCGACCTCCGCGCCCCGCGGGGTCGCCGTCACCCACGGCAACCTGCTGGACAACGAGGCGGTCATCACCGAGCGCATGGGCCACACACCCGAGGCGACGGCCGCCCACGACCACGAGCTGTTCGTGAGCTGGCTGCCGGTCTACCACGACATGGGCCTCATCGGACCGGTCCTGAACACGTTCTACCTGGGAGCCACCGCCACCCTGTTCTCGCCGCTGCACTTCCTGCAGCGGCCGGCGCGCTGGCTCACCGCCGTCAGCCGCTACCGTCCGCACACCAGCGGCGGCCCCAACTTCGCCTACGAACTCGCCCTGAAGCACGCGGACCCGGAGCTGCTCGACGGCCTGGACCTCAGCTCGTGGCGGGTCGCCTTCAACGGCGCCGAGCCGGTGCGCGCGGCCACCCTGCGCCGGTTCGCCGACACCTTCGGCGCGGCCGGCTTCCGCCGTGAGTCCCTCTACCCCTGCTACGGCCTGGCCGAGGCCACCCTGATGGTCACCGGCGCCACCGTGGGCACCGCGCCGACCCTGCTCGCCGCCGGCGACGGAGCCCCGAACGCGGGCGAGGCGGACGCGGCCGCCGTCGGCTGCGGCCGGCCCGGCCCCGGAGTGACCATGGTGATCGTCCACCCCGAGAGCGGGCAGGAGCTGCCCGAGGGCGAGACCGGCGAGATCTGGGTCGGCGGGGCCAGCGTCGCCAAGGGCTACTGGCGCAACGCCCTCGCCACCCGCCAGACCTTCCGGGCCGAACTCGCCGGGCGCGAGGGCCGGTTCCTGCGCACCGGGGACCTCGGGTTCCAGCGCGACGGCGAGCTGTTCGTCACCGGCCGGCTGAAGGACCTCATCGTCATCGACGGCCGCAACCACTACCCGCAGGACCTGGAGCTGACCGCCGAACTCACCCACCCGGCGCTGCGCCCCGGCTGCACCGCCGCGTTCTCCGTGGACGCCGGGACGGACGGCGAACGGCCCGTGATCGTCGCCGAGGTCGCGCCGGACGACGCCGGCGAGTCGCAGAAGATCACCGACGTGATCCGCGGCGCCGTCGGCGAGGCCCACGGCGTGTCGCTGCGCGACGTCGTGCTGGTCCGGCCCGGCACCATCCCCAAGACGTCCAGCGGGAAGATCCAGCGCCGCGCCACCCGGGCGGCGTACCTGGAGGGCACGCTCGCCGTGGTGACCGAGCCCGCCGTGTGACACCGCCCGCCGCCGGCGCGTCCACAGCGGCGCCGGCGGCCCGGCACGCCGCCGGCCGCGCCCTCGCGCACCCTTCGCCGTACCGCGCACCCGGCGCCGGTACGGAGCCCAGCCTGAGCCCGAGTTCACGAGGACACCTGCCCAGATGCCTGCGAACGAGTCCCCGAAGCACACCCCCGAGCCGTCCCTGACGACCTCCGAGGGCGTCCGGGCCTGGCTGGTGTCGGCCGTCGCCGAGGCCGCCGGGACCGACCCGGCCCACCTCGACCCGCACCGGCCGCTCGCCGAACTCGGCCTGGGATCCCGGCATCTGGTCACCCTGGCCGCCGAACTCGGCGCGCTGACCGGGCGGCCCCTTGAACCGTCCCTCGTCTTCGACCACCCCACGATCGACGCCGTGGCGGCGGCCGTCTTCGCGCCGTCTCGGGCACACCTTCCGGCCCCGGACGCCGTCCCGGGCCCCGGCCGCACCGGCTCCGGCGACGACGTGGCCATCGTCGCCATGGCCTGCCGCTTCCCCGGCGGCGCCGACGACCCCGAGGCCCTGTGGCGGCTGCTGGACGCCGGCCGGGACGCCGTCGGCGAGGTCCCGCCAGGCCGCTGGGACACCAGCGGCCTGCACGATCCCGACCCGGAGGCCGCCGGCAAGGCCTACACCCTGCGCGGCGGCTTCCTCGACGGCGGCATCGACCGCTTCGACGCGGCCTTCTTCGGCATCTCCCCGCGCGAGGCCGCCGCCATGGACCCCCAGCAGCGGCTGCTCCTGCAGACCGCCTGGGAGACGTTCGAACGCGCCGGCATCGTGCCGGAGTCGCTGAACGGCAGCCTCACCGGCGTCTACCTCGGGCTGTACGACAGCGGCTACCTCGCCGGCGCCTCGCTGGGCCAGCTCGACGGACACGTCGGCACCGGCTCGGCGGCCAGCGTGGCCTCCGGGCGCATCGCCTACTCCCTCGGCCTGCAGGGGCCCGCGGTGACCGTGGACACCGCCTGCTCCTCCTCGCTGGTCGCCCTGCACCTGGCGGCGCGCGCCCTGGCGAGCCGGGAGTGCGACCTCGCTCTCGCCGGCGGCGCCACCCTGCTGGTCACCCCGCGCGGGCACGTCGAGTTCAGCCGGCTGCGCGGGCTGTCACCGTCCGGGCGGTGCAGCCCCTTCTCCGCCGACGCGGACGGCGTGGTGTGGGCCGAGGGCTGCGGACTCGTGCTGCTCAAGCGGCTCGCCGACGCACGCCGGGACGGCGACCGGATCCTGGCCGTGGTCAAGGGCTCGGCGATCAACCAGGACGGCCGCAGCCAGGGCCTGTCCGCTCCCAACGGCCCCGCGCAGGAACGGGTGTTGCGAGCGGCCCTGCACGCCGCCGGACTCGGCCCGCACGACCTGGACTACGTGGAGGCCCACGGCACCGGCACCCGGCTCGGCGACCCCATCGAACTCAGGGCGCTGGCCAACGTGTTCGGCCCGGACCGCCCGGCCGGACGGCCGCTGGGCATCGGCTCGCTGAAGTCCAACATGGGCCACACCCAGGCGGCCGCGGGCATCGGCGGCGTCATAAAGACCGTCCTCGCGCTGGGGCACGAGCACATACCGGCGTCCCTGCACGCCGAGCGGCCCACCGACCACATCGACTGGTCCGGCACCGGACTGCGGGTCCCGGCGGAGGGGCTCGCCTGGCCGCGCGACCCGGACCGGGTACGCCGGGCGGGCGTCAGCGCCTTCGGGATCAGCGGCACCAACGCGCACGTGATCATCGAGGAGGCGCCGCACACCCCGACCGATCCGGCCGGGTCCGCCGACCCCGCCTCGCCCGATCCGGCGGGATCCGCCCTGGCCGATCGTGCCGGTTCCGCCGCGGTGGCTGCGGCCGGTTCCGACGCCCCCGTCCCGGCCGAACATGCCGCCCCCGCCTCGGCAGATGCAGCCGGTTCTGCTTCGGCTGATCCGCTCGGTTCCGCCGCTGTCGATCCGGCCGGTTCCGCCTCGGCCGAACAGGCCGCCTCCGCCTCGGCTGATCCGGCGGACTCCGCCCTGGCCGATCGTGCCGGTTCCGCCGCGGTGGATGCGGCCGGTTCAGTCGCCCCCGCCTCGCCCGAACACGCCACCCCGGCCCCGGTCGATCCAGCCGGTTCTGCTTCGGCTGATCCGCTCGGTTCCGCCACCCCCGATCCAGCCGGTTCCGCCGCCCCCGCCCCGGCTGATCCGCCCGGTTCCGCCACCCCCGCCGAGCCCCCCGCGCCCGCCCTCTTCCCCCTCTCCGCCCGGACCCCGTCCGCGCTTCGGGGACAGGCCGCGCGGCTGCTGGAGGCCCTCGAAGGGCGGCCCGGGCTGTCCTTGTCCGCGGTCGCCGCGACCCTCGCCCACCACCGCACCCACTTCGAGCACCGCGCCGTGCTCCACGCGCCCGACCGCGCCGGACTCCTCGACGGCCTGCGCGCCCTCGCCGGCGGGCGGCCCGACCCCGACCGCGTCATAGGACCCGGGCAGGCCGCCCCCGGCGGCAAGCTGGCCTTCGTCTTCCCCGGACAGGGCAGCCAGTGGAGCGGGATGGCCCGCGACCTGCTGGACCGGGACCCCGTGTTCGCCGACGAACTCGACCGCTGCGACGCCGCCCTGCGCCCCTTCACCGACTGGTCGGTGACGGCCGTGCTGCGGGGCGAGGCGGGCGCCCCGCCGCTGGAGCGCGTGGACGTCGTGCAGCCCGCCCTGTTCGCCGTGATGGTGTCGCTGGCCGCCGTGTGGCGGGCCCGGGGCGTGCTCCCGGACGCCGTGATCGGGCACAGCCAGGGCGAGGTCGCCGCGGCCTGCGTCGCCGGCGCCCTGAGCCTCAACGACGCGGCCGCCGTGGTCGCCCTGCGCAGCCAGGCCCTGACCGGCCTGGCCGGCACCGGCGGCATGGCCGTCGTCGCGCTGCCCCACACCGAGGTGGAGCCCCTGCTCGGCGACGGGGCCTCGGTCGCCGCCGTCAACAGCGGCCGGGCGACCGTGGTCGCCGGCGCCGTGGAACCGCTCGAGGCCCTGCTCACCGGACTCGAGTCACGCCAGGTGTTCGTCCGCCGCCTCGACGTCGACTACGCCTCGCACAGCGACCGGGTCGAGCCCGTGCGCGCGCGGATCCTCGACGAACTCGACGGCGTCGTCACCTGCCCGACGGACATCGCCTGGTACTCCACGGTCACCGCCGAACCGGTCACCGGCGAACTGGAGGCCGGCTACTGGTACACCAACCTGCGCGAGACGGTCCGCTTCGCACCCGCCGTCGAACGCATGCTCGCCGACGGCTACCGCCACTTCGTCGAACTCAGCCCCCACCCCGCCCTGCTCACCGCGCTGCGCACCCTCGGCGAGGACACCGGCCTGGAACCGGCCGCCGTCGGCTCGCTGCGCCGTGACGAGGACGGCCCCGCCTGCATGGACCGGGCCGCCGCCGAACTCCACGTCCACGGACGCCGGATCGACTGGCGCCGCCTGGTCCCCGACGGCGCCGCCGCCGACCTGCCCACCTACGCCTGGGACCTGCCGCGCCACTGGACCGAGCCGGAGTCCGGCGCGGGCGGCCCCGGTCTGTTCGACCGCGCCGCGCACCCGTTGCTCGGGGTACAGCTCCAGTCCGCCGACGAGACCCGCTGGACCTTCCGCGGCGAGTGGTCCCCGGCCACCGCCGACTGGCTGCCCGACCACACCGTCTTCGGCCGTACCGTGGTCTCCGGCACCACCCTGCTGGAGCTGTGCCGTGCCGCGCTCGCCGTGGCCCGCCCGGACGAGCCCGCCGACATCACCGACCTGCTGCTGGTCGGCCCGCTCGTCCTGCCCGGCACCGGCACGGTCGAGGTCTCCGTCGAGGTCGTCACCGGCGGAGAGGCGCCCGAGATCACCGTGCACAGCCGCCCACGCGGCCAGGACGCCCCCGGCTGGACCCCGCACGCCACCGCCTCCGCCGCCCCCTCTGCCCCGCTCACCCCGGAGCGGCCGCCCACGTGGCCGGAGACCGCCGAAGAGGCCTGGACCGAGGGGGCCTACGACCGGCTGGCCGGGCTCGGCCTCGGCTACGGGCCCGCCTTCCAGGGCGTACGGTCGGCGGTCGTCACCGGCGACGGGGAACTCCTGGCCCGTCTGTCGCTGCCGGCCGACGCCCGCGACGCCGCCGACCCCTACCCCGTGCACCCCGCCCTGCTGGACGCCGCCCTCCAGGTGACGGCCGCGCTCGGCCCGGCCGGACGGCGAGCCCTGCTCCCGGTCGCCGTGGGCCGCTGCACCCTGCCGGCCGGCGCCGCCGGCGACCTGACCGCGCGGGTGCGGCGCACCGGCGGCACCGGCACCGACGTCACCCTGGACGTCACCCTGTGGGACGCCGACGGCCTCCCCGCCGGACGCCTGGAGGCCGTACGCCTGCGCGCCGCCGACCCCGCCGACCTCGACGCCGGCTCGGAGAGCGCGCGGCACCTGTACGAGGTGGCGTGGACGGCCGCCGGCGAGCGGTCCGCCGAGCCGCCGGGCCTCACCTGGGCCGTGGCCGGCGACCCCGCCGACCCGCTGGCCGAGGCCGCCCGGCACGCCCTG
The DNA here is from genome assembly GCF_007176755.1 of Streptomyces sp. 1-11. Classification (GTDB taxonomy): domain Bacteria; phylum Actinomycetota; class Actinomycetes; order Streptomycetales; family Streptomycetaceae; genus Streptomyces. The sequence goes on along the minus strand of NZ_BJTV01000002.1, from coordinate 100,573 downwards.
CCCGGCGCCGAGGGGCGCGCCCCCCTCGCCGTACGCTTCTGGCCGCGCCCCGCGCCGGACGCCGAACCGGCCGCCGTCGCACACGAGACGGCCGCCCGTGCCCTCGCGGAACTGCGGCGGCTCATCGCGCTCCCGGAGGGCGAGGCGCCCGCGCGGACCATGTGGGTGACCCGCGGCGCGATCGCCGCCGCCGACGGCGACCAGGTGCCCGGGTACGCCCAGTCGGTGCTGTGGGGCCTGGTGCGCAGCGCGCGCGCCGAACACCCGGACCTGGGACTGACCCTGCTCGACCTCGGCCTCGACGACGCAGCCGACCCCGCACCCGCGCTCAGGGCCGCCGCCGGACTCGCCGACGAGCCCGAACTCGCCTGGCGGGACGGCGAGTTGCTGACGCCCCGGCTGGTACGGGCGCGCCCGGCGGGCCCCGGGCGGCGGCCGGACGAGGGCACGCGGGAACCCGCCCGGGACCGGATTGCCGCGGTGCCCACCGACGGAACCGTCCTCGTCACCGGCGGTCTGGGCGCCGTCGGCGGCCACATCGCCCGGCTCCTCGCCGAACGCGGGGTGCCGAGGCTGCTGCTGACGGCACGCGCCGGCGCCGGGGACCCGCGCGCCGAGGAGGCCGTCGCGGCGCTGACCGCGCTCGGCGCGCGGGCCGAGGTCGTCGCCTGCGACGTCACCGACCCGGCGGCGATCGCCGGCGTGCTCGACGCGGTGGGCGAGGAGTTCCCGCTGCGCGGTGTCGTCCACTGCGCCGGCGTCCTCGACGACGGCGTGATCGACGAGCTGACCCCCGAGCGGCTGGAGCGGGTGCTGCGCCCCAAGGCCGACGGCGCCGCCCATCTGCACCGGCTCACCGCCGGCGCCCGTCTCGACCTGTTCCTGCTGGTGTCCTCGGCCGCCGGTGTCGTGGGCAACCCGGGCCAGGGCAACTACGCGGCCGCCAACGTCTTCCTCGACCAGCTCGCCCACCACCGGCGGGCCTCGGGCCTGCCCGGCCTCTCCCTCTCCTTCGGCGCCTGGGCCGGCGAGGGCCTCGCCGCCGCCCACGCCGACCTGGACCGCATGGCCCGCCTTGGACACCGCGCCCTCACCCCGGAGCAGGGCCGCGACCTGGTGGCACTGGCCCTGCGCGGCGACACCCCGCACCTGATCGCCTGGGCCCTGGACCTGCCCCGCCTGCGCACGACGGACGCCGCGGGCACCGCCCTGTGGCGCTCGCTGCTGCCCGCGCCCCGCACCGGCGCCGCGGCGGGCCACGCCCTGGCCGGCCGGCTGGCCGGGCTGCCCGCACCCGAGCGCGCCGAACGCGTGCTGGCCCTGGTCCGTGAGGAGGCGGCCCGCGCCCTCGGACTGCGCTCCGCCGAGTCCGTGCACCCCGGCCGGCCGCTGCGCGACCTCGGCATGGACTCCGTCACCGCCGTCGAACTGCGCAACCGCCTCGCCGCCCGGCTGGGCGTCCGGCTGCCCGCCACCCTGCTCTTCGACCACCCCACCGCCGACCGGCTGGCCGAGTACCTGCTGGCCCACGCGCTCGGCGACGCCGCCCCGAAGCCGGCACCGGCACCGGAGCGGACGCACCGGACCGAACCGGCCACCGGCGAACCCGTCGCGATCGTGTCCATGGCCTGCCGGCTCCCCGGCTCGGTGACCGACCCGGAGGGCCTGTGGCGGTTGGTCGCCGAAGGCCGGGACGCGGTCGGGCCGTTCCCGGCGGGACGCTGGGACGTCGACGCGCTGTACGACCCCGACCCGGACGCCCCCGGCAAGTCCTACGCCCGCGAGGGCGGCTTCCTGGACGACATCGAGTCCTTCGACGCCGGCTTCTTCGGCATCACCCCGAAGGAGGCCGCCGCCATGGACCCCCAGCAGCGGCTGCTGCTGGAGACGGCCTGGGAGGCGCTGGAGCGGGCCGGCATCGTGCCCGCCCGGCTCGCGGGCAGCACCACCGGCGTCTACGTCGGCATGTTCGGCAGCGACTACCTGGCCGGCTCCCGCCTCGACCAGCTCGACGGCTACGTGGGCACCGGTTCGGCGCTCAGCGTCGCCTCCGGCCGCCTGGCGTACGCGCTCGGCCTGCACGGCCCGGCGCTCACCGTGGACACGGCCTGCTCCTCGTCACTGGTCGCCACCCACCTCGCCGCCCAGGCGCTGCGCGCGGGCGAGTGCGACCTGGCGCTGGCCGGCGGGGTGACCCTGATGGTGACCCCGCAGACCTTCGTGGAGTTCAGCCGGCTGCGCGGGCTCTCCCCGACCGGGCGCTGCCGCGCCTTCTCCGACGACGCCGACGGCGCCATCTGGGCCGAGGGCGCGGGCATGCTCGTCCTCAAGCGGCTCGGCGACGCGCGCCGGGACGGCGACGAGGTGCTGGCGGTGCTGCGCGGCACGGCGGTCGGCCAGGACGGCCGCAGCCAGGGCCTGTCCGCGCCCAACGGACCGGCCCAGGTCCAGGTCGTCCGCCGCGCGCTGGAGCAGTCCGGACTCGGCCCCGCCGACATCGACTACGTCGAGGCCCACGGCACCGGCACCGGCCTCGGCGACCCGATCGAGGCGAACGCGCTCGCCGAGGTCTTCGCCGGGTCCCGGCCCGGCGGCCGCCCGCTGTACCTGGGATCGCTGAAGTCCAACATCGGTCACGTCCAGGCCGCCTCGGGCGTCGCCGGACTCATCAAGGTGGTGCAGGCACTGCGGCACCGGACCCTGCCGCCCACCCTGCACGCCGGCACGCCCAGCCGGCACGTGGAGTGGGAGGACAGCGGGCTGCGGCTGCTCCAGGAGCCGGTGGCCTGGCCGGAGACGGGGGAGCGGGTGCGGCGGGCCGGCGTCAGCGCCTTCGGGATCAGCGGCACCAACGCCCACGTCATCGTGGAGGAGGCACCGGCACCGCCCGCCGGGGAACCGGAAGCCCCGGACGGCAGGCGGCTGTTCGTGCTCTCCGGGCGCAGCGAGGCCGGGCTGCGCGGACAGGCCGCCCGGCTCGCCCGGTACGTCGCCGCCGGCACCGCCCTGCCGGACGTCGCCCACACCCTGGCCCGGCACCGCAGCCACTTCGAGTGGCGCGCGGCGGTCGTCGCGGACGGCCGGGAGGAACTGCTCTCCTCGCTGAAGGCACTGGGCAGCGGCCGCAAGCCGGTGCCCGCGCCGCGCGAGGACCAGTCCGGCAAGGTCGCCTTCGTCTTCGCCGGACACGGCGGCCAGTGGACGGGCATGGGCCTGGGGCTGATGTCCCGGTCGGAGGCCTTCCGGACCGAGCTGACCCGGATCGACGCCGCCGTCGAACGGCAGGCCGGCTGGTCGGTGCTCAACGTGCTGCGCGCACCGGAGGAGTTCTCCCCGCTCGACCGCACCGAGTACCTGCAGCCGGTCCTGTTCGCCGTGAACGCGGCCCTCGCCGCCGCCTGGCGCGAACTCGGCGTCACCCCGGACGCCGTGGTCGGCCACAGCCTCGGGGAGATCGCCGCCGCCTACGTCGCGGGCGCCCTCACCCTGGAGGAGGCCGTGACCGCGGTGACCGGCCGGGCCCAGGCGGTCGTGCCGCTCGTCGGCCGCGGCGGCATGCTCGCCGTGGAACTGCCGCCCGCCGACGTCGAGGACCTGCTGCGGCCGCACGCCGGGAAGCTGTTCGTCGCGGCGGTCAACGGCCCCGCCGCCACCGCCGTCTCCGGCGAGTCGCAGGCGCTCACCGCGCTGCGCGGGGAACTCGCCGGACGAGGCGTCGCCACCCGGGTGCTGAGCACGCCGTTCGCCTCCCACACCCCGCTCATGGAACCCCTGCGCGCGGAACTCCTCGACCGCTTCGCCGGCGTCCGCGGCGCCCTCGCGCCCACCCCCTTCTACTCGTCGGTGCTGGCCGGACCGGTCCCCGGCGACCGCCTGGACGCCGCCTACTGGTACGACAACCTGAGCCGGCCGGTCCGCTTCGCGGACACGATCAGGCGGATGCTGGACGACGGCTACCGCCACTTCGTCGAACTCAGCCCGCACCCCTCGCTCACCGCGGCCATCGAGTCGGTCGCGGCCGAGGCCGGCGCCGGCGCGTCCGGCATCGGCTCGCTGCGCCGCGGCCGCGACGGGGACGACGTACTCCTCGGCAGGCTCGGGGAGTTGTACACGGCCGGGTACGAACCCGACTGGACCGCGCTGCACCCGCGCGGCCGCCGCGCCGACCTGCCGACCTACGCCTTCGCCCGGGAACGCCACTGGCTCGCCCCCATCCGGTCGGACGCCGCCTCGGGCGGCTCGCCGCTGCTCGGCGCCCACGTCCAGGCCAGCGACGAGCCGGGCCGGGACCTCTTCCAGACCGAGATCGACCTGAACGACGGCCGCTTCGCCTACCTCACCGACCACCGCATCACCGGCGAGGTGTGGCTGCCGGGCGCCGCCCTCCTGGACATGGCGCTGGAGGCCGCGACCGGCCTCGCGGCCGAGGACGACGGCGTGCGGCTGACCGACGTCCGCTTCGTCCAGCCGCTGCGGCTGGACGCCGGCCGGCCCGTACGGCTGCAACTCGCGCTGCGCCCGGCCGAGGACGGCCACCGCGACTTCACGGTCTCCTCCGCCCCGGCCGGCCGGCGGCAGTGGCAGCGGCACGTCACCGGCCGCGTCGCCCTCGCCCCGGAAACCGCGCCGGCCGACGGTCCCGGACTGGCCGCGCTGCGCGACCGGTGCACGGAGCGGGTCGACGTGAGCGCCCTCTACGCGGGCCTCGCCGCCCTGGGCATCGAGTACGGGCCCGCCTTCCGCGGCCTGGAGGACGGCCGCCGGGACGGCGGCACGGCAGCCCTCGCCCGCCTCGCCACCCGGCCCGCCGCAGGACACCTGCTGCACCCGGCCACCCTGGACGCCGCCTTCCACAGCGCGGCCCTGCCCGCCGCGGCGCCCGCCGGCCGGGCCTTCGTCCCCGCCGGCGCCGGCCTCGTGCACCACAGCGGTACGCGAACCGCGCCCGCCTGGGTGAGCTGCGACCTGCGCTCGGTCGACGGCGACACGGCCACCCTTGACCTGCGCCTGTGGGACGAGGACGGCCGACTCGTCCTGGCCGTCGACGAGTTCCGGCTCGCCGCGCTGTCGCCGCTGGACGGCGCCCTCTTCGAGACCCGGTGGCAGCCCCGCCCGGAGGCGCAGGAACCGCCCGGCGAGGGCGGCTGGCTGATCCTCGCCGACGACGGCGGAACGGCCGACGAACTCGCCTCCCGGCTGGACGGCCGGGCGCCCTGCGTCGTCGCCCGCCGCGGCGCCGAGTACGCCGTCGAGGCCCCCGGCCGCCACGTCCTCGACCCGGCCGACCCCGCGCAGCTCGCCCGGCTCCTGGACGAGGCCTTCGGGGGCGTTCCGCCCGAGCGGATCGTCCAGCTCTCCGCGCTCGACGCCCCGCCGGTCACGGACGGCCGCGACGCCGAGGAAGCGGCCCGGCTGTGCTGCCTGACCACACTGCACCTGGTCCGGGCCGTCACCGGCCGCGACCGCCCGCGGGGCGGCACCCCGCGCCTGTTCGTCGTCGTACGCGGCAGCCAGGCCGCCGGTGACAGCACTGCCGGTGACAGCACCGCCGTGACCCACCCGGAGCAGGCCCTCGCCTGGGGGTTCGCCCTCGCCGTGGCCCAGGAGCACCCGGAACTCGCCATCACCCTGGTCGACCTGCCCGCCGAAGGCGGCGCCGACCGGCTGTGGACGCAGCTGTGGCACGCGGACGACGAACGCCTGGTCGCCCTGCGCGACACCGGCCGGCTCGTGCCGCGGCTGGCCCGCACCCGGCCCGACGACGGCGGCCACCGCGGACAGGCCGACGGCGTCCACCTGGTCACCGGTGGCCTCGGCGGGCTCGGCCGGGTCGTCGCCGAACGCCTGGTCGGCCGGGGCGTCCGGCGGATCGCCCTGCTCGGCCGCGGCACCCCGGACGCGGCCGCCCGCGCCTGGATCGCCGGCCTCGAACAGCGCGGGGCCGCTGTCCACCTGGCACGCGCCGACGTCGCCGACCGCGACGGGCTCACCGCCGCCCTGGACGCCGTACGCCGTGCGGCCGGCCCGATCACCACCGTGGTGCACACGGCCGGTGTCCTCGACGACGCCACCCTGGCCAACCTCACCGAGGAACGCGTCCTGCGCGTCCTCGCGCCCAAGGTGCTCGGCACCGCCCTGCTCACCGAACTCGTCCCCGAGGCCGGCAGCCTGGTGCTGTTCGCCTCCGCCGCTGGGCTGCTCGGCTCGGCGGGACAGAGCCCGTACTCGGCGGCCAACGCCTTCCTGGACGCCTGGGCGCACCACCTCTCCCGCAGCGGCCGGCGGGCGCTCAGCCTGGACTGGGGAGCCTGGAGCGGGGTCGGCATGGTCGCCGGGTCCGGCACCCGGGCCGCCGAGACCGGCCGCTCGGGCCTCATCGCCTTCTCCCCGCAGGACGGCGGCGAACTGTTCGACCGGGTGCTGGACACCGGCCGCCGCCAACTCGCCCCGATGGCACTCGACATGGAACTGCTCGCGCTCGACCCGGACGCCACCCGCGGCCGGCCCCTGCTCGCCGACCTGGTGACCGTCCCGGCCACCGGCGCGGACGGCGACGACCTCGTACGGCGGGTGTTCGCGGCCGCCACCGGGGAGGAGCGCGCCGAGTGGCTCGAGACCTACGTCAGGGCCCGGGTCGGCGAGGTCTCCGGCGGCGCGGTGGACGTGTTCGCCACCACCGCCCTGAAGGAACTCGGCCTCGACTCGCTGATGCTGGTCCGGCTGCGCAACGCCTTCGCCCGCGAGCTGGGCGTCGAACTCCCCGCCGCCGACGTGTTCTCCGCGGCCGACATCCGCGGCCTCGCCCGCGCCCTCGGCGAAGGACTGCCCGAGCGCACCGCACCGGCCGGTGCGCAACAGGGCGCCGCCGCGCGGCCGGTGCCGGAGACCGAACTGCGGCCCGCCACCCGGGACGTCGTACGCCTCCTGCGCAGCGCCCAGCCCGGCATGCCGCACGCGGCCCACGGTGTCGGCCTCGCAGTCCGGCTCACCACCCCGGTCACCCGGGAGCACCTCACCGGCATCCTGGACCGCCTCGTCGCCCGGCACGCCGCCCTGCGCACGGCCGTCGTGACCGGCGCCGAGGGCGGACGGCAGCTCCGCGTGGACCGGGAACTGCCCGCGCCGCCGCTGCGCTGGACCGAGGGCACGGACATCGACGCGGCCGAGCGGCTGCGGCTGCTGCTGGAGCCCCGGTTCGACCTCGCGGCTCCGCCGCTGTGGCGCTTCGAGCTCGCCGACGGCGGCCCGCGCGGCCAGGTCCTGCTGTTCGGCGCCCACCACGCGGTCAGCGATCTGCAGTCCTTGCTGCTGGTGGCCGCGGAGATCGACGCCGAGCTGTCCGGCGGCCCGCTGGACGGCACCGTCACCAACCGCGACGTGGACCTGCTGATCGAGGCCCAGCAGGGCGGCGGGGAGGGCCCCGGCGACGAGTGGCGCGCCGCCTTCCGGGGCGCCGAACGGCTCGACCTGACCCTCGCGCGTCCGCGCCCGGACACCCGCTCCTACCGGTCCGGCAGTGTCACCGTCAGCATCCCCGACGGGCTCATGCGGAGCGTCGCGGACGCCTCCGGCGGCCTGGGCGTCACCCCCGCCGCCTACTGCCTCGGCACCCTCACCGTGCTGCTGGCCCGGCTGCGGGAGCGGGAGCGGTTCGTGCTCGCGGTGCCGGTGGACACCCGCATCCACGCCGACGCCTTCGGCGCGGTGGGCTTCTTCGGCGTCCCCGTGCCGTTCCCCGCGCAGGCGGAGGCGGGGGAGCGGATCGCGGACGTGCTGCTGCGCACCGACCGCAGGCTCCGGCAACTCCTGGCGAAGGGCGCCATGTTCTCCGACACGCTCGCCACCCTCGCCCGGCAGGGCCTGCACCGGGCCAACGCGCCGCTCGTCGAGGTCTACTTCAACTACGTGCGCTTCTCGGGCGAGTTGAAGCACCTGGAGGTGCTGCCCGCCGGTGTCGGGCACACCGACCTGGATCTGATGGTCACCATGACCCCGGACGCGGGCACCGTACGCCTCGACCACAACCTCGACATCCTGGACGCGGACACGGCGGCCCGGCTGGGCGAGGACTTCCTCCGCCTGCTCACCCGGACCACCGAGGACGCCACCGGCCCGGTCCGCGAGCGGCGGCCCGAGCCGCAGCACGGGACTCTGCCTGAACCGCAGCGTGAGAAGGGGACCGAGCCGCAGCACGGGAGTTGGCCCGACCCGTCGCGCGAGAGCGGGACCGAGCCGGTGCGCGGGCGCGAGTGCGAGCCGCCCGCCGGACCCCGTCTCGCCCTGGCCGCCACCTTCGCGCTCGGCCATCTGCCCCTGATGTGCGAGGCGGCCCTGGAGGACGAGCGGGCGAGTGCCGCCGAGGCGCCGTACCACCAGGTGCTGGCCGCCCTGCAGGACCCGTCGGGCGTCCTCGCCGACCCGGCCACCTCGGTGGGCGTCGTCCTGCTGCGCGCCGCCGACCTGGAACGCTTCGGCCCGGTGGACGACACCCTCCTCGCCGAACTGCGCCACGCCTACCCGGCCGCCCTGAAGTCCCTCGCCGAGCGCACCCGCCGGCCCCTCGTCGTCGGCATCCTGCCCAGCGCCCGCGGCGCCGACCGGCTCCTGGAATGGGAGCGCGGCGTCGTCGCCGACCTGGCCGGGTCGCCGGGGATCGCGGTGCTCGGCCCCGACGAGTGGACCCGCCACCACGCCGTCGAGCGGCGCTTCGACGAGCGCACCGAACGCCTCGCCCACCTGCCCTTCACCCCCGACTTCCAGGCCGCGGTCGCCCTGCGCCTCGCGGAGGTGGTCCGGGTCGCCCTGCGGCCCGCGCCCAAGGTGATCGCCGTGGACGGCGACGAGACCCTGTGGGGCGGCGTGGCGGGCGAGGCCGGCCCGGACGCGGTGGACCTCACCGGCCCCCGCGCGGCGCTCGCCCGCAGGCTGCTGCGGTGGCGGGCGGCGGGCGCGCTGCTGGCCCTGGTCAGCAACAACGACGAGGCCACCGTCCGCGCGGTCCTGGACCGGCCCGAGAGCCCGCTCAAGGCCGAGCACTTCAGCGTGATCTCGGCCGCCTGGGAGCCCAAGCCCGCCCGCCTCGCCGACGCGGCCCGCACCCTGAGCCTCGGTCTGGACAGCTTCCTGTTCCTCGACGACAACCCGGCCGAGATCGCCAGGATGCGCTCGGCGCTCCCGCAGGTGCTGTCGGTGACCTGCCCGCCGGCCGGTGAACTCGACGCGTTCCTCGACCGGTTGTGGCCCCTCGTCCCGGCCGCGGCGACGGCGGAGGACACGCTCAGGTCCGGGTTCTACGAGGCCGAACGCGCCAGGGACGCCGTACGGGCGGGCGCCGGGTTCGAGGAGTTCCTGGACCGGCTGGAGCTGGAGGTCGACATCCGCGAACTCACCGCGGCCGACGTCGAACGCGGCGAACAACTGGTGCGCCGCACCAACCAGTTCACCCTGCGCGCCCGCTCCGCCGACGGCGGGGACCTCACCCGGTGGCGCGAACGGGGCGAGGTGTGGACGGCGGCGGCCCGCGACCGGTTCGGCGACTACGGCCAGATCGCGCTGCTCGCGGTCGCCGTCGACGGCGACCTGCTCGACGTCCTCGGCTGGCCGATGAGCTGCCGCGCCCTCGGCCGCGGGGTCGAGGAACGGCTGCTCGCCTGGCTCGCCGACCGGGCCGGCGAGCTGGGCTGCGCCAAGGTCCGGCTCACCGCGGAGCGCACCCCGCGCAACGCACCCGCCCGCCGGCTGCTCGCCGCACTCGGCGGCGGCGACCCCGACGACGCACGGCTGGACGTCGTCGTCACGCCCGAGCACCTTCGGGCGTTCCGCTCCTGGGAGCAGCAGTGAGCGACAAGACCGAGCACAACGCGAAGGACTCTCATGCGTGACGTGAACGAGGCGATCGCCGAGTCGATCGAGCGGGGCGGCGGCGGACTCGACGTGCCCGGCCTGCTGGCCAAGGTGCGCGCGGCGGGCGCCGGGTCCGAGCCGCCGCCGGCCCCGGCGCCGGACCTGGACGGTCTGACCGCCACCGTCGCCAACGCGGCCGGCCGCCATCTGCCCGCCGGCCGGCTGGACCCGGACGCCGACTTCTTCGACGCGGGCGGCACCAGCGTGGGCGCGGTGGAACTGATCGCCGAACTCGAGGGCGAACTGGGCATCGAGGTCGACCTCGACGAGGTCTTCGCCGACGCCCGCCCGCGCAGCCTGGCCCGCCGCTGGCTGCCGCTCCTGGGCACCGCGCCCACACCATCGCCCACCACCGAAGCCCCCGGCAGCACACCGGCCACCACACCGGGCGTCCCCACACCGGCACCCGGCGCGGAAGCCGCCGAACTGCCCACGCCGGGCACGTCCTCCGCCGTCACGGAGTCCCCGGGCGCCCCCGCCAGGACCATGGTCGTCCCCGACGGTTCCCCCGCCGCGCCAGGTACGCCCTCCGCCATGGCCGTGTCCAATGCCGCCCTCGCCGCGCCGGGTATGCCCTCGGCCGCCACGGAGCCCCCGGGCGCCCCCGCCGGATCCATGGCCGTCCCCGACGCCGCCCCCGCCGCCCCGGGTACGCCCTCCGGCGACGCCCGGGCTCTCAGCGTCCCCGCCGCCGGCCCCGGGGCAGCCCCCGACGGCACCCCCGCCGGGGCAGCCCCGTCCTCCGCCGCCTCCGAGGCCGCCCGTACCGCACGCGCGGCCGCGCCCAGCACGGGCGCCGGGACCGCGCCGGCCCGTACGCCCGCCAGCCGCCCCCTGCCGGTCCCGGCACACCGGACCCCGCCCGCCCTGCCCGGCGGCGGGTACCGCGCCGACGGCGACCGGTACTCCCGCGCGCGTCCGGAGGACCTCGAGCAGATACTCGCCGACCTCGCCCTCGCCGACCGGCTGCCGTTCACCGACGTGCCCGAGCCGGTGCCGCCCCGCCGGGTCCTGCTGACCGGAGCGACCGGGTTCCTCGGCAGCCACATGCTGCTCGACCTGCTGCGGCACAGCGACGCCCACGTGTACTGCCTGGTCCGCGCCGAGGACGAGGCGGCGGCCACCGCACGGCTCGGCGAGCAGCTGCGCGGCTACCGGCTGCCGTGGTCGTCCGAGGTCCGCCGCCGGATCACCGTGCTGCCCGGCGACATCCGGCGCCCGCGTCTGGGCCTCACCGACGAGCGCTGGCACACCCTCGCGCACGAACTCGACAGCGTCGTCGGCGTAGCGGCCGCCGTGGACTTCCTGCGCGGCTACCAGTCGCTGCGCGCGAGCAACGTCCTTGGCGCGCTCACCCTCGCCGAACTCGCCGCGACCGGACGCCCCAAGCCGCTGCACCACATCTCGTCGATCGCGGTGTTCAACGAGGTGGGCATCACCTCGATGGGCGAGGACGACCCGCTCGCCCACATCGACCGGCTCGTCTCCGGCTACGACCAGTCCAAGTGGGCCGCCGAGGTCGCCCTGCGCCGGGCCCGCGACCACGGCCTGGTCGTCACCGCGCTCCGCCCCGGCGGCATCGGCGGCCACACGAAGACCGGCGCCTACAACGCGCAGGACCTCAGCAGCGGCCTGATATCGGCCTTCGGCCGCTTCCGCACCGTGCCGGCGTTCCGCCACCTCAACGCCGCCCCGGTGGACTGGGTCAGCCGGGTCGCCGTCGCCGCGATCTGCGAACCCGACGCGTGGGGCTTCGACTACAACCTCACCGGCGTGCCCAACACCCTCGACGACGTCGTACGGGACATGGCCTTCGGCGGCATGCACGTACGCGTCCAGGACTGGGACGAGTGGCGCACCGCCACCCTCGCCCGCCTCCAGGCCGAGCCCGTACCCGAACTCGGCTTCCTCTCCCGGGTGCTGCAGAGCCCCACCGCCCTGAAGCTGTGCGAGGCCACCCTGAAGGGCCCGGCCGCCGAGGCCGCCCGCACCGACGCCCTGGTCGCCGCCCTCGGCCTCGCACCCGCCGCCCGCTACGACGCGCAGGACCAGTTGAAGACCTTCGAGAAGCTCGCCGGCGACGGCCTCGCCCGGCTGCCGCACAAGGACGACCAGCCCTACCTGTGGTTCTCCGAGACCACCGAGGGGACCGTCGGACCGGTCGGCGCCACCGCCGCCACCCCCTGCTCGATGGCGCTCACGCTGTCCATCGCGAGCATGTACCAACTGGTCAAGGAGCGCCGGGTGGACGTCAGCGGACAGGTGACCTGCTCCGCCCTGCACCCCGAACCGCTCACCGTGGAACGCGGCGACCTGTGGGTGCGCCCCGAGGAGGGCATCCCGCAGCAGCACGGCATGCGGCACCAGCTCCTGCGCTACCGGCTCAGGCTGCGCGACGCGGACGGCGGCCGGTGGTGGCTGGAGGGCCGCAAGTACGCGCGGGCCCGCCGGGACCTCTGGCGCCAGACCCGGGCGCTGACCGTCGAGATCGGCCGCGAGGGTGAGGCGGCGAGCCTGCTCGGCGAGGTCGTCGTGCCCGCCGGCTCCTACGTCCGCGACCAGATCGACGGCATCCGCGTCGACCCGCGCCTGACCGGCCAGGAGAAGCGGGCCGCCAAGCTCACCTGGCTCGCCTGGTTCGGCCTGGAGATGGGCCGCGGACTCGTCGCCCCGTTCGCCCGGGCCGCCGCCGACCTGCTCGACCTGCGCCGGACCCCGACCCCCACGGAGCACAACCGATGATCTTCAGGACCACCACCGCCAAGGCGGCCCGCCCGGCGCTCCGCAAGGTCCGCACCGGCGCGGCGCCGCGCCCGCTGCGCCACCGCCTCGACCCGGCCCACGTCGAGGAGATCCCGTTCCGCGCCGACGACGGCGTCCGGCTCGGTCTGACCCGGATCGGTCCCGGCGACCCGGGCCGGCCGGCCGTTCTGCTGCTGCACGGGCACACCGCCTCCGCCGACATGTTCCTGCTGCCCGAGACCCGCAACCTCGTCGACGTCCTGCTCGACGAGGGCTATGAGCCCTGGCTGCTGGACTGGCGGGGAAGCTGCCGGCTCCCGTACAACGAGACCGGGGGCCGCTACACCTACGACGACGTGGCCCTGTACGACATCCCCGGGGCAGTCGCCCGCGTCCGTGAACGCATCGGCGACCGGCCGCTGTTCGTGGTCGCGCACTGCATCGGCTCGCTCACCCTGTCGATGAGCATGGCGGCCGGCCTCGTGCCGGGGCTGGCCGGAGTGGTGTCGCAGGGGGTCTTCCTCACGCCCAAGCTGGCCGGGCGCACCTCGCTGCGGATGTCCGTGGCGGGGGAGCTGCTGAAGACCCGGATCGACCACATCCCCGTCGACATCCGCAAGGTGGGTCTGTGGTCCAAGTACACCCCGCTGTTCGCGCTCGCCTCGCGCAAGGCGGCCTGCCCGGACCCGACCTGCCAGATCCTGCACAACTCGGCCTGGGGAACCGGCGCCTCCCTGTTCGTCCACGAGAACCTCGACCCGGCCACCCACGACCGGCTCGCCGAACTGCTCGGTCCCGCCCCGCTGTGGATCCTGCCCCACCTGCGCCGGATCGAGCTGGCCCGCACCGTCGTCCGCTGGCACGACACCGACCACCGCTACCGGGCGCTGCCGCCCAACGCGCTGGACGCGGCAGGCCGTATCGACACCCCGGTGCTGCTGCTCTCGGGCAGCGAGAACGGGCTGTGGCTGGACTCCCAGAAGCTCTGCCACGAGGTGCTGTCCCGGCGGCAGCCGCAGCTCGACGTCTCCTACACCGAGATCCCCGGCTACGGCCACCTCGACCCGTTCCTGGGCCGCGGCGCCGCGCTGGACGTCTTCGGGCACGTCCTGGAGTTCCTCGGCGCACACCGCTGACATTCACCCGCGAAGGGCGGTGACGGCCGACGGCACGGCCGGTTACCGTACCCGTCAGTAACCGGACTCGCCCCGACCGCGCCCCAGGAGGCCCCCATGCCGCAGTTCGACGTCGCCGGCGCCGTACTGACGTACGACGACGAGGGCCCCCGCGACGGCGCGGACGTGCCCCTGGTGTTCGTGCACGGCTGGACCGCGGACCGGCACCGCTGGGACCACCAGGCGGCGCACTTCTCGCCCGCCCGGCGGGTGATCCGGCTTGACCTGCGCGGGCACGGGGAGAGCACCGGCGCCGGGGTGCGGACGGTCGCGGAGCTGGCGGCGGACGTGCTGGCGCTCCTCGACCACCTCGGGGTCGAGCGGTTCGTGCTGGTCGGCCACTCCATGGGCGGGATGATCTCGCAGACGATCGCCCTGTCCCACCCCGAGCGGGTGGAACGGATGGTGCTGGTCAACTCCATCGGCCGGATGACGTACAGCCGTGGCCGGGGACTGCTCATGGCGGCCTCCACGCTGGCGCCGTACAAAATGTTCATCGCCGCCAACATCCAGCGGGCCTTCGCGCCTGGCCATCCCCGCGAGGAGGTCCGCGAGTACATCCGCGCCTCCGCCGCGACCCCGCGCGAGGTCGTCATGACGCTGTACGGCGCCATGCGCGCCTTCGACGTCCTGGACCGGGCCGGCGAGATCCGCACGCCCACCCTGATGGTGCACGGCTACCACGACATCCAGCTCCCCGTACGGCAGATGCTGCGGCTGGCGAAGGCCTACCCGGACGCGGTCGTCCGCATCATCGACGCGGGCCACGAACTGCCCGTGGAGAAGCCCGCCGAACTCACCGCGGCCCTGGAGGCGTTCCTGGCCCCGGACCCGAAGCGGAACCCTCGTCCCGCGCAGTCCCCCGGGCAGGAGGAGCCGCCTGGGCCGGAGGTGCCCGCCGAGTCGGCGGCGTCCCCGGCGCCCGAGGGCACCGCGAAGCCCGCGGAATCCGCGGAGTCCGCCTAGTCGCCGGGGCCGGGGCGCGTGCGGGCGCCGGGGCGGTGACGCGGTCGTGGTGTCACCGCCTGGCGGGCGCGCGCCCGGGCCGCCTCAGCCGACGCCGAGGGCGCGGTCGGCGGCCGCGGCCGTCGGCTGCCACCACGTCGTCACCGGCTCCCACACCAGCACCTCGCCGCCGGTGCCGAGCTGGGCGGCGGTGAAGGAGCGGCCCCAGTGCGAGGCCGAAGCGGCCACCGACACCGAGCCCGTCCGGCGGGCCTCGGGGTCGGCGAAGTCGGCGATCGTGCGCACGGCCGCGTACGCCGTCCTGCCCGCCTTGAGCGCGTAGACGCCGCTGCCGCCCACGGGCACCGGCAGCGCGGCCCCGTCCAGATCACCGAACGTGATGGTGGGCACCCGGTCGACCGCGCAGGCACGGCCGCCGCGGTTGGTCACGGACACCCGCAGCACGGAGGGATCGGCGGGCGCGGCCTTCGCCCGCACGGTCAGCACCCGTTCCGCGCAACGGGCGGGCCCGGCCTGGCGGGCGGCCGCCTGGCTCGGCGGCGCGGCGCACAGCAGCGCGGCGGCGGCGCAGACGACGGGTACGGCGGCGGCTCGGATGCGCATGGCGGGCTCCCCTGTCCTGGTCAGGTGCGGGCACGGCGGGCCGGGGCCCGCCTCGTCGGATGTGACGGTCCGCGCGGCCCGGAGGTTGCGCCCGGACCGCCCCTGTCACCCGTTCGCCGCAGGTCCGCCGTCACCGGGCGGCCCGGGCGTGGAGGTGCGGACCCGCCGGTCCGCCGGGCAGGAACTGCCGTCGGCCGGCAGCGAGCCGTACAGCAGGAAGTCGTCGACCTTGCGGTGCACGCACCTGGACGACGAGTAACCGGTGTGCCCGTCGCTCCTGTTGTCCAGCACGACGGCCGCCGCACCGAGCCGCCGGGCGGTCTCCTCGGTCCAGCGGTACGGCGTCGCCGGGTCGCCGCGCGTGCCGACCAGCAGCAGCTTCGCGGTGTCGACGTCCTTCACCCGGTCGCGGATGTAGGACGTGCCCTTCGGGCGGCCGTAGCACATCAGCAGCTGGGTGAGCTTGAACCGGCCGAAGACCGGTGAGGCCTGGTCGTAGGCGGCCCGCAGGCTCTTCAGGTCCTTGGTGAGCTGCGTGTCGGAGGGCCGGTCGGGGTCGTCCGCGCAGTTGATCGCCAGCAGCGCGGCCGGCAGGTTGTCGGCCGGGACGTCGGCGGAGTCCACGAGGCCGCCGTGCCGGCCGCCCGCCGCCCGTATCCCGTCCCCGCCGGGCCGCCGGACGGGCGGGGTGAAGCCGCCGCCCGGCCAGAAGGCGCCGGCGGAGAAGCCGAGCACGCCCCGGGTGTCGCCGTCGTCCACCAGCGAGGCGAGCGCGCGTTCCAGGGTGGGCCACAGCTCCTCGCTGTAGAGGGCCGAACCGATGGCCCCCGCCAGGTCCTGGCCGGAGAAGGAGCCGCCGAAGTCCGTGGGCACCGGGTCCCGGTCCAGCGAGCGCACCAGCCGGACCACCTGGCTTCCGGCCATGCGCCGGTCCCGTCCGAACGGACAGGCTATGTCGGTCGTACACCAGTCCAGGAAGTCGTCCAGAGCCGTCTGCAGCCCCTCGGCGCCCGCCACGCCCTGTTCGGACAGCGGTTCGGTCAGCGTGTCGACACCGTCCAGGGTCATCCGGCCGACCCGGTGCGGGAACTGCGCCGCGTACACCGCGCCGAGCCGCGTCCCGTACGAGAAACCCAGGTAGTTGAGCTTGCCGTCGCCGAGCGCCTGGCGCATCACGTCCAGGTCGCGGGCGGCGTCCACGGTGCCTATGTGCGCGAGCACCGGGCCGGAGTTGCGGGCGCACTGGTCGGCGGCCTGCCGCAGCCGCTTCAGCAGCGGCAGGGGCCGGCTGATGTCGAGGTTCTGGCCCGTCGCCACCGAGGTCTGGTCGCCGCCCTCGCCGCAGCTCACGGGGGAGGAGCGGCCGACGCCCCGCGGGTCGAAGGTGACGACGTCGTAGCCGTTGGTGAGGTCCATGAACTGCTTGCCGCCCGTCGCGAGTTCGTGGACGCCGGAGCCGCCCGGGCCGCCGAAGTTCAACAGCACCGAGCCCCGCGAGGCGCCCGTCGCCCGGTAGCGGGCCAGCGCCAGGTCGAGGGTGCCGGCGCCGGGGTGGGCGTAGTCGAGCGGAACGGTCACCTTTCCGCACTGCAGGTCTCGCGGCACGCCCGCGCCGTCGCATGCCGTCCACGCGATCTTCTGCTTGTAGAAGCGGGACAGCCCGGGCCGCGGCTCGTCGGCCGCCGCCGCGGGCAGCCCGGACCCGAGCAGCGTCAGGGTCAGCGCGCCGGCGCCCGCGCACTTGCGCACGGCGGGCCGGGTGGACAGCTTGGCCAGCATCGTTCGCCTCCCGGGGGGCGACCCGACGGGGACCGGGCGGCGCCCTCGCTCACCATAAGCGGGGTACGGAAGGGCCGCCTCCGGGCGAGCGGCACCACTGTCGATGATCTATTGTTCGCACTTTTCGCGCTGATCGATGCCCATTCGAAACTTTACGTGCGACTCGAAAGATCATGTCGCCCAATGGGGTGAAAGACTGATACGCCATAACCCCGATGGTCCGGCTGCGTTCTATCCGGTGTGGGCAAGTGCCCGCGACGATGTCTAGAAAGCAGGGAAATCCATGAGACGGGCTACCCGAAACGGTGTGATCGCTGTCGTTGCCGCCTCCGGTGCGATGGCCGTGGCGATGCCGGTGTCCGCTGCGTTCGCGGCCGACGGGGCCTCCGCCGACGGCGCGGCGACCGGCTCGCCCGGGGTGATCTCCGGCAACACCATCCAGGTCCCGGTGCACATCCCGCTGAACGTGTGCGGCAACACCGT
Organism: Streptomyces sp. 1-11; assembly: GCF_007176755.1. Classification (GTDB taxonomy): domain Bacteria; phylum Actinomycetota; class Actinomycetes; order Streptomycetales; family Streptomycetaceae; genus Streptomyces. The sequence continues at coordinate 82,922 of NZ_BJTV01000002.1, read as the reverse complement.
GAACGTCGTGGGGCTGCTCAACCCCTCGGCGGGCAACGCCTGCGAGAACGGCGGTCACGGGGACAAGAAGAGCGGCTCGCACAGGGCCGGCTCCTCCTCGACCCACGGCGGCGCCTACGCGCACGGCGGCAGCAAGGACTCGCCGGGAGTCATCTCCGGGAACACCATCGAGCTCCCCGTGCACGTGCCGGTGAACGTGACCGGCAACTCGGTGAACGTGGTGGGCGTGGGCAACCCGGCGGTGGACAACCACTCCGGCAACCACTTCTCGGACACGCCGGAGACCACCACGCCGGAGCCGGTGCGCACGACGCCGGTCAAGTCCCACCCGGCCCCGCACACCCGGCAGGCCGCCCCGGCGCAGTCCGTGGCCACCCTGGCCCACACCGGAGCGGACATGACGGCACCCGCGGTCGCCGGCAGCGCGGCCCTGCTGCTCACCGGGACGGTCCTGTACCGCCGCTTCCGGCCGAGCCGCATGCGCTGACCCCAGCGGCAGGCATGCCCCACCGGACGCCGGCCCGGTGGGGCTCACCGCTGTCCCGGCCCGAGCGCCGCTGTCCGAAAGCGTGCCGGGAACCGCGCACCGGCCGGTCCCGGCATGGCGCGGGCCCGTGGCGATGGGCAAGGATGCCCGGTGCGCGGCCGAGCACCGCGCCGTACGGCAGCCCGACCTCACGGACAGTGGAGCGCACCGATGACCTCACCGGCCCCGCAGGACCTCGTCGTCACCCAGGCCACGCTCGCCGACTGGCCGGTGATCAGCGGGTGGGCGGCGGCCGAGGGATGGAACCCCGGGCTGTCCGACGGGCCCGCCTTCTTCGCCCAGGACCCCGAGGGCTTCTTCCTCGGCCAGATCGACGGGGAGCCCGTCTCGGCCGTCTCCGTCGTCAATCACGGCCCCGACTACGCCTTCCTCGGCTGCTACCTCGTCCGCCCGGACCTGCGCGGCCACGGGCACGGTCTGACCACCTGGAAGACCGCCCTCGCCCATGCCGGGAACCGCACCGTCGGCCTGGACGGAGTCGTCGCCCAGCAGGACAACTACCGTCGGTCCGGCTTCGAATTCGCCCACCGCACCGTCCGGTTCACCGGCGTCGCGTCCGGCGGCGGACCGGCGGCCGGCGTCCGTCCCGCGGGCCCCGCCGACCTGCCCGCCGTCACCGCGTACGACGCCCTCTGCACGCCCGCCGACCGCCCCCGGTTCCTCGCCGCGTGGCTCACCGGCCCCGGCCACCGCGCCTTCGTCCGGCACGACGGCGACCGGCTCACCGGCTACGGAGTGATCCGCCCCGGCCACGACACCCTGCGCATCGGCCCGCTGTTCGCCGACACCGCCGACGACGCCCGGGCACTGTTCGCCGCGCTCACCGCCGGCGCCGCCGGCCTGGAGGTCGCCGTCGACGTGCCCGAGCCGAACACCGCCGCGCTCGCGCTGGTGGAGGAGGCCGGCTTCAGCCCCTCGTTCGAGACGGCCCGCATGTACACCGGCCCGGTCCGCGCCCACGCCCAGGAACGCGTGTTCGGCGTGACCACTCTGGAACTGGGCTGACCCGAGGCCCCCGCCCGGCGTTCCGCCCGCCCCTCAGCGGCACCCGGCCTGAGCGGCATCCGCCCTCAGCGGCACCCGGCCCCAGCGGCACCCGGCCCGCGTGCGGCGCCGGATGAGCGCGGGGCCGGGTGAGCGCGGCGCGGCGGCCCGGCTCAGCCGCGTGCGGCGTGGAAGCGGTGGTGGAGTTCGCGTACCTCGTCGGCCAGTTCGGGTACCGGTCCCTCGACCACGACCTCCGGGGCGACCTCCCGCACCGGCAGCGCCCGTACCGGCGGCGCGGGTACCCCGAGGGCGGCCAGCCAGGAGGTGAGCTGCTCGGACGAGGCGACGTAGACGATGCGGCCGAGCCCCACCCAGGCGTGCGCGGCCGCGCACATCGGGCAGTGCTCGCCCGAGGTGTAGACCGTCGCCGCCGCGCGCTCCGCCGGGCTCATCCGGGCGGCCGCCCAGCGGGCCAGCTCGAACTCGGGATGACGCGTGCGGTCGCCGGAGGCCACCCGGTTGCGGTCCTCGGCGAGCACCGTGCCGTCCGCCGCGGCGAGCACCGAACCGAACGGCTCGTCACCGGACTCCAGCGCCTCGCGCGCCAGTTCCACGCAGCGGCGCAGATGGCGCAGCTCACTGTCCTTCACCATGACCCTCCGGAACCTCCTGTGCCGACAGCCCCCGGCGTCGCAGGTTACGGGCCGCGCCGCTTCCGGGCGAACGGAAAATCCCGTTGCCCCCGGGTGAGGGCCGATGCTGGACTGAGATCATGGATCACGCCGCGGTGCTCGCCCTGTACGACCGGGACATGCGCGAGGGCGCCCGCCCCGACGGGCCGGCGAGCCGGATCGAACGGGTCGGCGCCGTGGTGCGCCAGACCGGTGACGCGCACGCCTGGAACGGCGTGCTGTGGTCCGCCCTGGACGAGACGACGGCGGACCGGGTGATCGGCGAGCAGATCGCCCACTTCACCGGCCTGGGCCTGGACTTCGAGTGGAAGCTGTACGGCCACGACGGGCCGGCGGATCTCGGCGCCCGCCTCACCGCGGCGGGCCTGCGCGCCGAGCCCGAGGAGACGCTGCTGGTCGCCGAGACCGGCCGACTGGCCCCGGCCCCCGGCACACCGGACGGGATCGAGATCGTCGAGGCCACCGACGCGGCGGGCGTGGACCTCGTCGTCCGGGCGCACGAGTCGGCCTTCGGCACCGACGGCACCCGGCTGCGCCACCGCCTGCTGGCCCGGCTGGCCGACGACCCGGGCACGGTCGTCGCCGTGGTGGCGCTCGCCGGGTCCGAGCCGGTCGCCTCGGCCCGCATGGAACTGCTGCCCGGCGCCCGCTTCGCGGGTCTGTGGGGCGGCGGCACCGTGGCGGCCTGGCGGGGCCGGGGCGTCTACCGCGCCCTGGTCGCCCACCGGGCCCGCGTGGCCGCCGCCCACGGCTGCCGCTACCTCCAGGTCGACGCCTCGCCGATGAGCCGCCCGATCCTGGAGCGCCTCGGCTTCCACGCGCTCACCACCACGACGCCCTACCTGTACGAGGGCTGAACCGCCGCTCAGCGACGCGCCATCGCCCGGCCCAGCGCGGCCACGCCCACGGCCGCCAGGGCGATCTGGATGAACCACTCGATCCAGTCCGGCCCCTTGGTGTCCGCGACCCCGATCCCGGCGGCGATCGCCGAGCCCACCAGCGCGGCGACGATGCCCACCGCGATGGTCCACAGGATGCCGATGTGCTGGCGACCGGGTACGACGAGCCGGCCCAGCACGCCGATGACGATGCCGATGACGACGGCACTGAGGATGCCTGAGATCTCCATGTCAACCCCTCCGTTCCCGTCCCCCGCCGAAGGGCCGTCTGCCCGCTGCGACCGCGTGCACGCCGACGCGGTCATTGCCGGGACTTTCTGTTCACCGGACCTTTGTGCCATGTACCTTTCAATCGATCGACGCGTGTAGAACCCTCATGCGTGCTCTACGCGCGCAGACAAGGCGCCCCCACCGCCTCTCCCCACTCCCATGGAGGTTCGCCGGATGTTCGGATCGAGGAGATCCCTCCGCCCGTTCACCACCGCCCTGGCCGGACTCGGACTGTTCGTGACCGCCGCGGCCTGGCAGATCGGCGCCGCACCCGCCCCCGCCCACGCGGCCACCACGCACCGGATCCTGTTCGACAACGCCCACGCCGAGACGGCGGGCAACGCGGACTGGATCATCTCCACCAGCCAGCCCGACCCGCTCGGCCAGGACGCCACCCCGTCCGCCGAGACGGACTGGACCGGCGCCCTGTCCTCCTGGGGCGTGGCCCTGCAGAAGGCCGGCGGGTACAGCCTGAAGACCCTGCCCTCCGGCTCCGGCCTGAGCTACGGCGGGTCGTCGGCCACCGACCTGTCGAACTTCGACACCCTGGTGCTGCCCGAGCCCAACACGCTGTTCACCACCGCCGAGAAGACGGCGATCATGAACTTCGTGAAGAACGGCGGCGGCCTGTTCATGATCTCCGACCACACCGGCGCCGACCGCAACAACGACGGCCAGGACGCGGTCGAGATCCTCAACGACCTGATGACCAACAACAGCGTCGACTCCACCGACCCGTTCGGCTTCTCCATCGACTCGCTGAGCATCAGCTCCGACTACCCCTCGGCGATCAGCGACAGCACCGACCCCGTCCTGCACGGCTCGTTCGGCACGGTCAGCAAGAGCCTGATCGCCAGCGGCACGACGGCCACCCTCAAGCCCGCGGACAACGCGAGCGTCAAGGGCCTGCTCTACCGCACCGGTTACTCGGGCAACACCGGCGCCTTCTTCCTCACCAGCACCTTCGGCAGCGGCCGGGTCGCCTTCTGGGGCGACAGCTCGCCCATCGACGACGGCACCGGCCAGTCGGGGAACACCCTGTACGACGGCTGGAACGACACCGGCGCCACCAACGCGGCCCTCGCCCTCAACGCCACGGCCTGGCTGGCCGGTTCCGGCACCAGCGGAGGCGGAGGCGGAGGCGGCACCGGCACCTGCACCGCCGCCCAGCTCCTCGGCAACAACGGCTTCGAGTCCGGCGCCACCTCCTGGACCGCGTCCAGCGGCGTCATCACCAACGACTCCGGCGAGGCCGCCCGTACCGGCTCCTACAAGGCCTGGCTGGGCGGCTACGGCTCCGCGCACACCGACACCCTCGCGCAGACGGTGACCGTCCCCGCCGGATGCGCGAACGCCACCCTGAGCCTCTACCTCCACATCGACACCGCCGAGACCACCACCTCCACGGCCTACGACACCCTGAAGGCCCAGGTCCTCAACAGCGGTGGCACCGTGCTCTCCACCCTCGCCACCTACTCGAACCTGAACGCGGCGAGCGGCTACACCCGGCGCACCTTCGACCTCACCGGCTACGCGGGCCAGACGGTCAAGCTCCAGTTCACCGGCACCGAGGGCTCCACCAAGCAGACGTCGTTCGTCATCGACGACACCGCGCTCGACGTGAGCTGAACCCCGGGGGGCGGGCCCGTCCGGGTCCGCCCCCGCCCGGTCAGCCGGCCGGCAGCGTCCGCTCCGGGGTGTTCCAGCCCGACACCCGCACACGCGGCGCCGAGCCCCTGAGGTCCGCGGTCCGGTAGACGGCGGTCAGCGTCACCGACTCGCCCGGCCACAGACCGACCTCGTTGTCCGACCACCGCACCGGCAGCACGGGCCGGCCCCGGTCGTCGACCAGGTGGACGTCCGTGAACAGGGACGGCGTGCGTCCGCTCCCCGGGCGCCGCAGGGTCACCGTCGTCGTGGACGTGCCGCCGGACGACGTCGTCGCCGCCGTCGCCTCCACCGGCGCCCGCTCCATCGCGGCGAGTCCCGTGAGGTCGGCGTAGCGGGTGGCCGGCGTATGGTACCAGTCGGTGTGCGCCCAGTCGAGCGTGTCCGGTGCCGTGGAGAGCCAGTAGACGTTCCGGCTCACCTCCCGGCCGTCCCCGTCGGTCAGGGTCAGCCTGAGCAGATACGTCCGGGGCAGGCCGCTCACCGACGCGGGCAGGGTGAACGCGGTGCGGCGCGCGCCGTCGCCGTCCACCGACACCCCGCCCGCGGACCGGTCGTACCGCTGTGTGCCGTCGGGGTCGAACAGGGTGGCCCGGGCGGTGAGCCGGCCCGCCGGACCATGTCGGCCGTTGACGACCACGACCGAGCGGTCGTCGTAGGAGTACTGGATGTGCAGCGGCTCGTTCGCCTTCTTCGCGCCGAAGTAGGCGCCGTTCTGGTCCAGATAACGGTCCGTCAACTGCCAGTGCAGGGACGTCCAGCCGCTGTTGAACATCCAGTAGACCACCCCGGTGGCCGGCCTGTCCGCGTCCGTGGCGTTGCGCCCGTAGGCCTCGTACTGGGCGCGGACGTTCTCGTACTGGGCGAGCTGCGCCTTGCGGACGTAGTCGGCCAGGTCCTTCGGCGCGCCGTAGCGGCCGGTGAGGGCGGCGTCGTAGATCTTCAGGGTGCCGAAGACGGAGGAGGGCGAGCGGTGGTACTGCGGGGCGCCCGGGTCCTTCCAGAGGGTGTCCAGCTCGGCCGGGGTCATCATCCGGCGCAGGGTGTCGAGCGTCGGGATGTCGGGGCCCGCGCTGGTTTCGGAGTTGAAGCCGGTGGCCCCGCCCTCGCGCTTGGCGTACCAGTAGCCGGGCGGGACCCAGTCGTACGGCCCGGTCATCTTCATCCCCGAGCGGCCGAGTCGCGGTGAGGAGTTCTCGGAGGCGGCCGGGATCACCGGGTCGGGCCAGTCGGCGGCCTTCAGGGCGTCCAGGTACTCCCGCTCGATCGTCGCGTCGGGGGCCGCGTCGCTGCCGATCAGGAACGAGATCACGCTCGGGTGGCCGCGCAGCCGGGCGGCCTCCGCGGCCATGGACGCCTTGGCGACCCGGTGGTCCGCCTCGGTCCACTTCTCGCCGGAGCCGTCCTCGTTGACGTTCCCCTCCCACTTGTCGCAGCACTCCCAGCCGGGCAGCGCGAGCAGGCCCTTGCGGTCGGCGAGGCCGAAGAACTCGTCGGGCTCGAGGTGGCCCTCCAGGCGCAGGGTGTTCAGCCCGAGGTCGAGGGCCTGGTCGAGCCGGTCCGCCACGTAGCGGGGGTCCCAGCGCAGGAACTCGTCCGGGGACCAGCCGCCGCCCCTGATCAGCAGCCGGCGGCCGTTGATCCGGTACGCACGGGCGCCGTCGGCGTCGAGCGGGGCCTGCACGTCGCGGATGCCGAAGGTCTCGTGGGCGGTGTCCGAGGCCGTGCCGGACACCGACGCGGTGAGGTCCAGGTCGTACAGGGGCTGGCCGCCCATGCCGGCGGGCCACCAAACCCGCGGGGAGGCCAGGCGCAGCCCGGGGGTGTCGGCGGGGGAGAAGGTGACGGTCTTCGTCTCGTGCGGGGCGAGCGGCACGCTCCGGGTGAGGACCGCCCCGGCGACGCGCCCGGTCACCTCGGCGGTGACCGCCTCGGCGGAGTCGTTGCGGGCCCGCGCCTTCACGGTCAGGTCGGCGGTGGCGAGGGACGGCACGTCCAGCCGGGTCACCACGTGCGCGTCGCGCAGCGCCACCGGGCCGCCCCGGCGGACCAGGACGTCACGGACGATGCCCATGTTCCGGTCGGGCGGCGGCTGGAGCCAGTCCAGCCAGCCCATGGTGAGGTCGGCGTCCGGATCGTTGGGCCGGATCCGGAACGCGACGGTGTTGGCGCCGGGCCGCACCAGCGAGGTGATGTCCAGCTCGTGGCGGGTGTAGGCGCCGGTCACGTCCGCCGCCGCGGCCACCGCGTGGCCGTTGACGTAGACGTCGGCCGCCGAGACGACCCCGCTGAAGTCCAGATGGGTGCGGCGGGCGGTGTCCTCGACGGTGAAATCGGACCGGTACCACCAGGAGACGTCGAAGTCCTTCCGCGGGATCTTCCGCAGATTCGTGGAGTGGAAGGGGTCCGGGTACACGCCGTCGGCGAGCAGGGCGGCCAGCACCGTGGAGCGGGGGCCCGCCGGGTGCCAGCCGGCGGCCGGGTAGCCGGGGGAGGAGACGGCCGCCGCCGGGTCGCTCACCTTCGCCGTCGACTGGATCGCGTACCCGGCGAGCGGGGTGGCGGAGCCGGCCGCCGAGGGCACCTGGGTGACCGCGGCCGGCGGCTGGTGCGGCGCCGGGCTCCGGTCCGCCGCCGCGGCCCGCGCGCCGGGCGGCAGCAGGGCGACGAGGCTCAGCAGCAGGGCCGCGGTGACCGGGCGGCGTCCGGGGGCGGGGCGAGGGAACACGGCGGTCTCCAGCCTCGTGAAGTCAGGAGCCCGGTGAGGAAACGTCACTAACCTGGCTCGAGGTCGTGCGCGGCACGGGCCGCGTCGACGACCGTAGGCCCCGCCCGCCCCGGCGGACGGCGCGAACCGCTCGGCTGTCGCCCGTCCGGCGTCGCGGGGCCGCACAACTTCATCCGCCGGCCGGCCCGGCCGGGCGGGCCGCTGCCGCGCGGTCCGCACGCCCGTCGCGTGAGGAGTCCCCATGTCCGGCAGTCCGCGGCCCCCGGGCGGCTTCGTCCGCCGTGTCGGCCCGTTCCAGGCCACGGCCATCAACATGAGCCAGATGTGCGGCATCGGGCCGTTCGTGACCATCCCGCTGATGGTGAGCGCGTTCGGCGGACCCCAGGCGGTCCTCGGCTTCGTCGCCGGTGCCGTGCTGGCCCTGTGCGACGGGCTGGTCTGGGCCGAACTGGGCGCCGCCATGCCGGGATCGGGCGGCACGTACGTCTACCTCCGCCAGGCCTTCCGCCACCGCACCGGCCGGCTGCTGCCGTTCCTGTTCGTCTGGACGGCGATGCTCTTCGTCCCGCTGATCATGTCCACCGGCGTGGTGGGCTTCGTCCAGTACCTCGGCTACCTCGCCCCCGGCCTCGGCCGAACCTCCGGCGACCTCGTGGGTCTCGGCGTCATCGCCCTGGTCGTGGCCCTGCTCTGGCGCGGCATCGAGCACATCGCCCGCATCACCGCCGTGATGTGGGCCGTGATGATCGCCTCGGTGCTCCTGGTGATCGCCGCCGCGGCCACCGGCTTCAGTCCGCACCTCGCCTTCACCTATCCGGGGCACGCCCTCGACGTCACCTCCGGCCACTTCTGGCCGGGCTTCGCCGCGGGCCTGACCATCGGCATCTACGACTACCTCGGCTACAACACCACCGCCTACATGGGCGCCGAGATCAAGGACCCCGGCCGCACCCTGCCGCGCTCCATCGTCCTGTCGATCCTCGGCATCATGGCCATCTACCTGCTGCTGCAGATCGGCACCCTGGGCGTCGTCGACTGGCACCGCATGACCGATCCGCACGACATCGCCTCCACCTCCGTGGCCTCCGCCGTGCTGGAGCGGACCTGGGGCAGGGGGGCCGCCGACGCCGTCACGGTGCTGATCCTCGTCACGGCCTTCGCGTCGGTCTTCACCGGCCTGCTGGGCGGCTCCCGGGTGCCCTGCGACGCCGCCCGCGACCGGGTCTTCTTCCGGCCGTACGCGAGGCTGCACGCCCGGCACCGGTTCCCGGCGCTGGGTCTGGCGACCATGGGCGTGATCACCGCGATCGGCTTCCTGATCGGCCGGCACACCGACCTCGCGACCCTGATCCAGCTCCTCACCACGGTGATGGTCATCGTCCAGGCGCTGGCCCAGATCATCGCCCTGGCCGTGCTGCGCAGACGCCGGCCCGCACTGAGCCGCCCCTACCGGATGTGGCTCTACCCGCTGCCCGCCGTCATCGCCTTCACGGGCTGGTGCGTCATCTACGGCTACGCCGACGAGAACTCACCGGGCCGCCATCCCGTCGAATGGTCCCTGGCGTGGCTGGCCCTCGGCTGCGCCGCCTTCCTCGTCTGGGCACGGCTGGAGCGGGCGTGGCCGTTCGGTCCCCAGGAGGCCGAGGAGCCCGACGACGCCCAGAAGGCCACGGACCGGACCGCCGAGGAGGGCACGGCCCTGGAAGCGGGCTGAACGCCACCGGGCGGCGCGAGCCGCCGGTGACATGGGGAGGCCGGTGACATGGGGAGGCCGGTCCGCCCGGGCGGACCGGCCCCGCATTCTTCGTGTCCTTCGCTTTTCGCCTGGTCCTCCTTCCCTCGCGTCCGTACTCGGGGAACCCTTCTCCCAACGGCCGGTCTCTCTGTGGCCGGCCTCTCTACGCTCGCGGGGCGCTCCTCGCGGCGGTACCGGCACCCGCTGCCACGGGGAAGACCGCCGGCGTGCCGATCACACATGGTTCACGATCACACCTAGGTCGATATGCGCCACTCCTCCGCATTCTGCCCCCGTTTTCTCCTGATGTGTAGGGTCTGCACGCGCCGGACCCGGCGGCCGCCGCGTCCTCAGTCCTCACGGCCGCGGGCCCGTCTGAACCTGGCCAGGCCCTCGGAGAGATCGACGACCGGGTCCGGGTAGTCCAGCGCGGCCCGGTCCGGCCCGGTCAGCTTCCACGGCTCGTGCGCCGACGCCCCGCGCAGCGGCCCGAGTTCGGGCACCCAGCGACGCACGTACGCCCCGTCGGGGTCGTACCGCTTGCCCTGGGTGACCGGGTTGAGGACGCGGTTGGGACGGGTGTCCGTGCCGGTGCCGGCCATCCACTGCCAGTTGAGCTGGTTGTTCGCCACGTCCCCGTCGACCAGCAGCGCGAGGAAGTGCCGGGCGCCCACCCGCCAGTCCACGTAGAGCGTCTTGGCCAGGAAACTGGCGGCCAGCAGCCGGCCGCGGTTGTGCATCCACCCCTCGTGCCGGAGCTGCCGCATCGCGGCGTCGACGATCGGATAACCCGTACGCCCCTCCCGCCACGCCTCGATGTCCTCCCGTGCCGTCCGCTCGGTTCGCCAGCGGTCGTGTTTGGGCCGGTAGTCGGCGGTGGAGGCGTCCGGCCGGGCCGCCAGCACCTGGCGGTGGAAGTCGCGCCAGGCGAGCTGTCGTACGAACGCCTCGGCGCCCGGCCCGCCCGTCCGGCGGGCGCGGTGCACCAGTTCCACGGGGGAGAGGGTGCCGAAGTGCAGGTGCGGGGAGAGCCGGCTCGTCCCGTCGCCGGCCAGGTCGTCGTGCCGTTCCTCGTACCGCTCGACACCGCGGCGCAGCCAGGCGGTGACCAGCTTGCGGCCGAGCACCTCCCCGCCCTCGGCCAGCCCCTCGGACACGCCCGCCACCCCCGCCCGGGAGAAGAGCTCCTCGGACCCGACGCCCTCCGGCACCCGGATCGCGCGCGGCGCGCCGAGCGGGTCGCGCAGCCGCGCCTTCGACCACTGCCGGTAGTACGGCGTGAACACCGCGAAGTGGTCCGAGGAGGCGGGCGTCACCGCCCCCGGGGTCAGCGCCGTGGTCACCGTGTCGTGCACGTGCAGCCGGCGTCCGTCGGCCTCCAGGGCCCGGCGCAGCCGCTCCTCCCGGCGGTGCGCGTAGGCGCTCACGTCGGCGGCCATGTGCACCTCGTCGGCGTCGGCCTCGGTGACCACCTTGCACACCTCCTCGACCAGGTCGCCGGAGCGCAGCACCAGCCGGCCGCCCCGCAGGCGCAGCCCCGCGTCCAGGTCGCGCAGGCAGTCGGCGAGGAACGCCAGCCGGTTGGGCGCCGCGTATCCGGCCTCGTCCACTCCCCGGTCCCGCACGAACAGCGGCACCACGTGCCGGGTGCCGTCCAGCGCCGCCCGCAGCGGCGGATGGTCGTGCAGGCGCAGGTCGGCGGTGAACAGGACGACCGAGACGTTCATGGTGCGGCTCCGGGGCGTCGGGGCGTGGGGTCGGGCAGCGGACGCTGCTTGCTTCCGTTCCGCGGCGCCCGGTGGATGCGGGGCGTCAGCGCGCGGGCGTCCGTTCCCGACGCCGGGGGAGCGGGGCGGTGGTGGCGGCGGCGCGGGCGATGTTGCGCGCCATCCCGCCGAACACCACGGCGTGGAACGGCGAGACGCCCCACCAGTAGGCCTGGCCGAGCAGCCCGTGCGGATGGAACAGCGCGCGCTGCCGGTACCGGCTGCGTCCGGTGCCCTCCGGCTCCACGTACATCTCCAGCCAGGCCAGCCCCGGCAGCCGCATCTCGGCGCGCAGCCGCAGCAGGCGCCCCGGCACGATCTCCTCCACCCGCCAGAAGTCCAGGGAGTCGCCGACCCGCAGTCGCTGCGCGTCCCGGCGGCCGCGGCGCAGTCCGACCCCGCCCGCCATCCGGTCGAGCCAGCCGCGCAGCGCCCAGGCGAGCGGGAAGGAGTACCAGCCGTTCTCGCCGCCCACCCCCTCGACGACCCGCCACAGCGCCTCGGGCGGGGCGTCCACCGAGGCCTCCCGGACGTCCGTGTACAGGCTGCCGCCCGCCCAGTCGGGGTCGGTGGGCAGCGGGTCGCTCGGCGCTCCCGGCACCGAGGCCGACGTCCAGCGGGTCACCACCTGGGCGTCGCGCACCCGCTGCAGCGCCAGCCGTACGGACTCGTCGACGGGCAGCGGCCGCCCCGGCGGGTACGGCAGGTAGCCCTCGATGTCGCGCTCGTGGCAGACCACCTCGTGGCGCAGCGACTCCGCCAGCGGCCGGGCGATGGAGGCGGGCACCGGTGTGACGAGGCCGACCCAGTGGCTGGACAGCGTCGGGGTGAGGACCGGCACGGGCAGGATCACCCGGCGCGGCAGCCCCGCGATCTCCGCGTAGCGGACCATCATCTCACGGTACGTGAGGACGTCGGGGCCGCCGATGTCGAAGGTCCGGTTCACCTCCGCGGGCAGATGCGCGCTTCCGACCAGGAGGCGCAGCACGTCCCGTACGGCTATGGGCTGGATGCGGGTGTGCACCCAGCTCGGGGTGACCATGACGGGCAGCCGCTCGGTGAGGTAGCGCAGCATCTCGAACGAGGCCGAGCCGGAACCGATGATCACGGCCGCGCGCAGCACCGCGGTGGGCACCCCGCAGTCCATGAGGATGCGGCCGACCTCGGCGCGGGACCGCAGGTGCGGGGAGAGCTCGTGCTCCGGCACGCCCTCGGGGGTCAGCCCGCCCAGGTAGACGATGCGCTTCACGCCGGCCGCCCGGGCCTGTTCGCCGAAGATCCGGGCCGCCTCGCGGTCGGTCTTCTCGAAACCGGCGCCGGTGACGAGGGCGTGGACCAGGTAGTAGGCCACGTCGACGTCCCGCATGGCCTCCGCGACGGAGCCGGCGTCGGTGACGTCGCCGTGCGCCACCTCGATGTCGCCGGCCCAGGGATGGTCGCGGAGCTTGCCCGGGGAGCGGGCGAGGCAGCGGACCCGGTACCCGGCGGCGAGGAGTTCCGGGACGAGCCGGCCGCCGATGTACCCCGTGCCGCCCGTCACCAGGCAGCGGGCACCGCCCTTCACGTCGTCGCCGTCCATTCGTCTCCGCCCTTCGTGCCGCCGGTCGGGGGGTGCTACCGAGTTCCCCCCGTCCGGCTCTTCGACGCGGAGACGCCGCACGGATGCGCGGACATGAGGGCGCCCTTCCCGGGCAGGCGCACAGTACGGGCCGCTGACAGCCCGGACCGGGCCCCGACGCAGGAGGTGTGAGCCGCCATGAGCGCGCAGGTACTGGAGCGATTTCCCGCTGGATCCCCCCGCGGATCGTGGCCCGCGGAGGAGTACGCGGCAGCACGCCGCGCCCAGGGCGAGGCCGCGACCGTGGTGATGGACCTGAAGTCGGACGCCTTCCTGGTCGTGGTGCCGGGCCAGGACGAGGACTGACCCGGGCCGCCCGCAGCGGCCGCCCGCGGCGGGCGCCGGGCGCAGAGGCCCGGCCCGCCCGGCGACCGCGGAGCACCCGTCCGGCGCAACCGCGGACCGCGCCGTACCGCGGACCCCGGACCCCGGACGCTGCGGCGGAGCCCGGGGGCGGGCGGTGGCGCGGAATCGCGGTGACCTTGGAGCCCGCCGCGTGCGAGACTCCGCCGATGACCCCCGAAACGATCACCGCCGACGCCGCGGGCACCTTCCGCCTGGGCGACCTGCCCGTCCACCGCATCGGTCTCGGCGCGATGCGCCTGACGGGCAGCGCCGCCTTCCACCACGGCACCCCGAGCGAGCGTGAGCGTTCGCTCGCCGTGCTGCGCAGGGCGGTCGAACTGGGTGTGAACCACATCGACACGGCGGCCTTCTACTTCTCCTCCCTGCGCTCCGCGAACGAGCTGATCAACACCGCGCTGTCCCCGTACCCCGACGGCCTGGTCGTCGCCACCAAGGTCGGCCCGCACCGCGACCCGCAGGGCGAGTGGGGCACCGCGGCCCGCCCCGACCAGCTGCGCGGACAGGTCGAGGAGAACCTGCGCCAGCTCGGCCGGGACCACCTCGACGTGGTCAACTACCGCCGCCAGAGCCAGGACTCGATCGCCGAGCACTTCGGCGCCCTCGCCGAACTGCGCGAGGCGGGACTGGTCCGCCACCTGGGCGTCTCCAACGTCGAGCCGCGGCACCTCGCCGAGGCCCTGGAGATCGCCCCGGTGGTGTGCGTGCAGAACCGGTACGCGGTGGACCGGCCCGACCCCGCAGGCGACGAGGTGCTGCGCCTGTGCGGCGAGCGCGGTATCGCCTTCGTCCCGTTCTACGCGGTCGCCGGCGCGGCGGGCGAGCACGGCGCGACCGCCGCCCACGACGACGCGGTCCTCTCCACCGCCCGGGCGTACGGCGTGAGCCCCGCCCAGATCCGCATCGCCTGGACCCTGCACCAGGGCCCGCACGTGCTGGCGATCCCCGGCACCGGCGACCCCGCCCACCTCGTGCAGAACGTCGCCGCCGGCGCGCTGCGCCTCACCGGGGAGCAGGCCGCCCGGCTCGGCGCGGCCCGCGACCGGGCCGCCTGACCGCGGGACGCGCCGCCGGCGCCTCGGCGCCGCCGGCGCCTCGGCGCCGCCGGCGCCTCGGCGCCAGTGGCGGCGGCCGCGCGCGGGCGGCCACGGTACGGGTGCGAGGGCCGTTGACTACAATGACGTCGCCGGTCCTGTGGGCCGCGGAGGAGGACGGGGTGAGGAACGATCCGATGACCGACGCCAGGGACGCGCGCAGGCCGGCCGGCGAACTCGAAGCGAGCGTGATGGCCGCCCTGTGGGCCGCCGGCACGCCCCAGACCCCCGGTCAGGTGCAGCGCGGCCTCGGCACCGGCCTCGCCCGCACGACGGTCACCACCATCCTGACCCGGCTGCACGACAAGGGCGTCGTCGCCCGGCACCGCCACGGGCGCGGCTACGCCTACTTCCCGGTGCAGGACGCCCAGGGCCTCACCGCGCGCCGCATGCACACCGAACTCGACCGGGACAGCGACCGGGAGACCGTCCTCGCCCGCTTCGTCGCCCAGCTCAGCCCCGACGACGAACGCATCCTGCGGGACCTGCTCGAACCCGGCGAGCGATGACCGTACTGCTGCTGCTGCCCCTGCTGCTGCCGTTCGCCCTGCCGGCCCTCGCCCGGCGGGCGCTGGACCGGCTCGCCCCGGTCGCCGCGCTGTGGGCGGTCACCGCGTCCGCGGTCGTCCTGGCGGGCTGCTCGGTGGGCGCGCTCGGCCTCTTCCTGCTGACCGGCCTGCTCAAGCTGCCGCTGTTCGCCGCGCTCGGCGAGCTGATCCACCCCTTGCACACCGCCTCCGACCTCTTGGTCCTGCCCGCCGCCGCGCTCTCCGTCGGCGCCCTCGCGGTGTGCGCCCACAATCTGGCCCGCTCCGTGCTGCGGCAGACCCGCGCCTTCCGGGCCGCCCGCACCGAGGCCGGGCGCGGGCCCGCGGCGGGCGACCTGTGCGTGGTGGACTCCGTCCGCCCCGACGCCTACGCGCTGCCCGGCCGCCCGCACCGCATCGTCGTCACCACCGCCATGCTGCGCTGCCTCGACGCCCCCGAGCGCGAGGCGCTGTTCGCGCACGAGCGCGCGCACAACGAGGGCGGCCACCACTACTTCCTGGCCGCAGCCGAGCTCGCGGCACACTGCCACCCGGCCCTGCGCCCGGTCCGCGACTCCATCCGGCTCGCCGCGGAGCGCGCCGCCGACGAGGCCGCCGCGGTCCGGGTCGGGGACCGGCGGCTGATCGCCCGCGCCATCGCCCGCGCCGCCCTCGCCGGCCAGGCCGGCCGCTCCGAGCGGCCCGCCTTCGCCGCGGGCGCGACGGCGGGACCCGTCCCGCTGCGGGTCCGGGCCCTGCTGGCCGACGGGCGCGCCCCCGGCCGGGCCGGCCGCGCGGTCGCCGCGCTGCTCCTCGCCTGCACCGCCGTCTCCTGCGTGGCCTCGGCGGCCGGTCTGGCCGACGTCCACCACCGGGTCGAGGTCGCCCAGGGCGATCAGAGCCCGTAACCGCACCGCCGGCCGGCGGTCCCGCCGGGCAGCGTTCCCCCGCCTGTGCGGCGGTGACTGGCGCTCGCTGGGTTTTACGTATAACCTCACCCGCCAGTCCACCCCACCGGAAGGCCCCGATGCGACGCGTTGCCCTGGTCACCCTCGTCGTGGACGACTACGACGAGGCCATCCGCTTCTACACCGGCGCCCTCGGGTTCCGGCTGGCCGAGGACGAGCCCCGGCCGGACGGCTCCCGCTGGGTCGTCGTGGAGCCGGACGCACCGGGTCAGGGCACCGGCCTGCTGCTGGCCCGGGCCAAGGACGAGCGGCAGCGCGCCCGGACCGGGGACCAGACCGGCGGCCGCGTCGGCTTCTTCCTGCACACCGACGACTTCGCCCGCGACCACGCCCGCATGGCCGCCGCCGGCGTCACCTTCCTGGAGCAGCCGCGGCACGAGGCGTACGGCACGGTCGCCGTCTTCCAGGACCTGTACGGCAACCGCTGGGACCTGCTGCAGCCCGCCGGCTGACCCGCCGCCCGCCTCCCCGCACTTCGAACCATCCGCCCGAGGAAAGAACCACCATGACCGCTACGCGCGTAGACGCCGACGTCATCCGCAGCCTGCCCAAGGCCGTCCTGCACGACCACCTGGACGGCGGCCTGCGCCCCGCCACCGTCGTGGAACTCGCCGCCGCGGTCGGCCACACCCTGCCCGCCACCGACCCCGACGAGCTGGCGGCCTGGTACTTCGAGGCCGCCAACTCCGGCGACCTGGTCCGCTACATCGCCACCTTCGAGCACACCCTCGCCGTCATGCAGAACCGCGAGGGCCTGCTGCGGGTCGCCGAGGAGTACGTCCTCGACCTCGCCGCCGACGGCGTCGTGTACGCCGAGGTCCGCTACGCCCCCGAGCTGAACACCAGGGGCGGGCTGTCGCTGAGCGAGGTCGTGGAGGCGGTCCAGGAGGGCCTCGCCGCGGGCATGGCCAAGGCGGCCGCGGCGGGCACCCCGGTGCGCGTGGGCACCCTGCTCTGCGGCATGCGGATGTTCGACCGCGTCCGCGAGGCCGCCGACCTCGCCGTCGCCTACCGGGACGCCGGTGTCGTCGGCTTCGACATCGCCGGCGCCGAGGACGGCTTCCCGCCCGCCGACCACCTGGACGCCTTCGAGCACCTGCGCCGCGAGAGCGTCCCGTTCACCATCCACGCCGGCGAGGCGCACGGCCTGCCCAGCATCCACCAGGCCCTCCAGGTGTGCGGCGCCCAGCGCATCGGGCACGGCGTGCGCATCACCGAGGACATCGTGGACGGCAAGCTCGGCCGGCTGGCCGGCTGGGTGCGCGACCGGCGGATCCCGCTGGAGATGTGCCCGACCTCCAACCTCCAGACCGGCGCCGCCGCCTCGATCGCCGAGCACCCGATCACCGCGCTCAAGGACCTCGGCTTCCGGGTCACCCTGAACACCGACAACCGGCTGGTGTCGGGGACGACGATGACCCGGGAGATGTCCCTGCTGGTCGAGGAGGCCGGCTGGACGGTGGAGGACCTGCGCACGGTCACGGTGAACGCGGTCAAGAGCGCGTTCATCCCGTTCGACGAGCGCAGGGCGCTCATCGAGGACGTGGTCCTGCCCGGTTACGCGGCCGCGCTCTGACTCAGCCCCCGCAGGTAGGCGGCCTGTCCGACATGCTGGAGATCGTCGGACAGGACGCTCACCAGGCGCGCGCCGAGTGTGACCGGCGGGTCCCAGCGCTCGTCCACGATCCGTTCCAGGTCCTTGGCGGCCAGGCCGCGCAGGGCACCGAGCGTCTGCTCGTGCACGGCGTCGTAGTACCCGGTGAGCGCTCCGGCCGACTCGACCCGCACCTTCCCGACCTCCGCCGGGCCGTGGCCGTAACCGGTGTCGTGGGCGGGCAGGTCGAGGCCGAAGCGCTTCTCGAAGCCCTGGGAGAGCCACACCTGGTCGAGGCCGAAGGCGTCGGCGACGTGGTCGTCCTGCACCCGGGTGAGGTGCCAGACGAGCCAGGCCGCGGAGTTGGCGTCGGGCGCGGGACGGAAGTGCAGCTCGTCGGGTCCCAGCCCCTCGAGGGCGGCGTGGACCTCTTCCTGGATGCGGCCGTAGCCGTCGATGAGGATGTCCTTGGCATGCATGACGTCCACCATCGCGCATCGCGCCCGTCCACGCGCCCGCTACCGGCCGGCCGGGCACCGGCGCGCCGCCCTCAGTCAGTCGCGCCGTCCGGCTCCAGGAGGGCGACCAGGGCGCGGGCCGCCGGGCTGGTGGCCCGCTCCGGCGGGAGCAGCGCGACGGTCTCGTACTCGGCCTCGACCGCCCCCTTCACCGGCAGTGCGGCGAGCGAGGGACGCTTGTGCCGGAAGTGCCGTGGGACGACGGCGATGCCGAGGTTCTCGTCGACCAGGTCCAGCAGGCTGTGCACGTCGTTCACCTCCAGCGCGACCGTGCGCCGGACACCGGCCGCGGCGAAGGCGGCGTCCGTGGTGCGGCGCGGGCCCCAGTCCGGGTGGAAGTCCACGAAGACCTCGCCGGACAGGTCGTCGGGAGCGGGCACCGCGCCCGCCGTGGCGAGCCGGTGGCTCGGGTGGCACAGCACCGTCATGGGCTCGCTGGTCAGCGACACCGAGCGGAGCTGGTCGCTGTCCGCCTGGGTGCGGTAGGCGAAGGCCAGGTCCAGTCGCCCGGCGGCCACCTCCTCGGCCAGCTCCCCCGACCCCGCCTGCCGCAGCCGGATCTCCACGTCCGGATGCCGGCGCCGGAAGGCCGCCAGCAGCCCCGCCACATGCACCCCGGCGATGCACTGCTCGGTGCCCAGCGCCAGGGTGCCGCGCAGCACGCCCTGCACCGCCGCCACCGCCTCGTGCGCCGACCGCACCTGCGCGAGGATCCGCTCGGCCTCCGCCAGCAGCGCACGCCCCGCCTCGGTGAGCGTCACCCGGCGGGTGGTCCGCACGAACAGCGGCGCCCGCAGCTCCCGCTCCAGCGCCCGGATCGAGGCCGACAGGCCGGACTGGGACACCATGAGCCGCTCGGCGGCCCGGGTGAAGTGCTGGTCCTCGGCGACCGCGACGAAGTGCTGGAGATGGCGCAGTTCCATGATTGAGAACCCTATCCGCTGAATACCATCGGATTCTCCTGTTGGACCGCTGCCCGCCGTTCGGTGAAGAGTGGAACTGGTAGATCTTGTGCCAACCCCTCTGGAGTCGCGTTGTACACCGCACACCCCGACCGCTACGCCGACATGCCCTACCGGCGCACGGGACGCAGCGGCCTGAAGCTCCCCGCGCTGTCGCTCGGCCTGTGGCACAACTTCGGGCCCGGCCGGCCCGCCGAGACCCAGCGCGCCATCCTGCGCCGCGCCTTCGACCTGGGCGTCACCCACTTCGACCTGGCCAACAACTACGGCCCGCCGCCCGGCGCCGCCGAGTCCGCGCTCGGCGAGGCCCTGAAGGCCGACTTCACCCCGTACCGCGACGAGCTGGTGATCTCCACCAAGGCCGGCTACCTGATGTGGCCCGGCCCGTACGGCGAATGGGGCTCGCGCAAGTACCTGCTGTCCTCGCTCGACCAGAGCCTGCAGCGCATGGGCCTGGACTACGTCGACATCTTCTACTCGCACCGCTTCGACCCGGACACTCCCCTGGAGGAGACGATGGGCGCCCTGCACACGGCGGTGCAGCAGGGCAAGGCGCTCTACGTCGGCGTCTCCAACTACTCCGCCGAGCAGACCCGTGAGGCCGCCCGGATCCTCGCCGGTCTCGGCACCCCGCTGCTCGTCCACCAGCCGCGCTACTCGATGCTCGACCGGCGCCCCGAGGACGAGGGCCTGCTGGACGCCCTGGACGAACTCCAGGCCGGCTCCGTCGTCTACTCCCCGCTGGAGCAGGGCCTGCTCACCGGGCGCTACCTCGACGGCATCCCGGAGGACTCCCGGGCCGCGAGCGACAGCCCGTTCCTGAACTCCGACGCCGTCACCGAGGACCTGGTGGGCCGGCTGCGCGCCCTGAACGAGATCGCCGAGTCCCGCGGCCAGACCCTGGCGCAGCTCGCCCTGGCCTGGGTGCTGCGCGGCGGCCGGGTCACCTCCGCGCTGGTCGGCGCCAGCAGCCCCGGGCAGCTCGAGGACAGTGTCGGGGCGGTGCGCCGCCTCGACTTCGACGACGAGGAACTGGCGCGCATCGACGCCCTGACGAAGGGCTGAGAACAGCGGTTCGCTACGGCCGAGGACAGCCGCGGCGAACGGCCGAGGACAGCCGTGGTGAACGGCCGAAGACAGCGGTGGTGAACGGCCGAAGACAGCCGTGGTGAACGGCTGAAGACAGCTGTGACGGGCGGCTGAAGACAGCCGTTGGTCAATGGCTGGGAACGCCGGAAGCGGCGGCCGGACCTGACGGGTCCGGCCGCCGCTTCCGCGCTTTTCGCGCACGCTGCCGCGGTGCGTCCGTGAATTCCGGGCACCGAATTCCGCTTGATGTCGTGACCGGCCCAGTCTCAGGCCATCGGGGGCACCCGGTCCAGGAATCCCAGCACCTGCCGGATGCGCCCCTCGCCGTCCAGGGTGATCACGTCGAACCCGGCCACCGGGGCCGAGCCCGCCTCGTCGACCAGCTCCCAGCCGAAGCGGGCGATGTCGTGGTGCCCGTCCACCGCGCCGAGCGGACGGAACACGAAACCGGGGAACTGCTCGTGGACCGCCGTGATCACGGCCGCGATCCCCTCGTGACCGCGCACCTCGGCCAGCGGGTCGGTGTAGCCGCCGTCCTCCGTCCAGGCCGCGGCGACCGCCTTGCGCAGCGCCTCCGGCTCGGTGGCGTTCCAGGCCTCGAAGTAACGGGCGACGGCGCTCTCGTAGTTCGCGGACATGGTGAATCAGCCTCCATCGAGGTCGTAATCGCTGGTCAGGAACCGGATCCGGGATTCGCCGATCCGGTGTGACCACCATGCCCGAGCGGCGCGTGGCGGGTCGATTACCTGCGGGGTAATGACGAGCCTTCGTATACCCGTGGTATTTCGGCCAGAGAACGCGGTGAATATGCCAGGAGACTGGCCGGAAAGTAATGGTGACAGTGTTTCATGAGTGGCGATACTCGAATGTCAGGGGCACTTCACCGCACAGGAGCCGCACGGAGAGCGAGGGCCGGCCGGCACACCAGCGAGGCGACGGGGGAGTGATCGTGCACGACGAATTCCTGTGCCACGTAACCGCGTACGGCATGTGCGACGGGCGGCGCATCGGCGTCCCGCTCGGCACCTATCGCGCGCCGACGCTGGCACTGGCCCTGTGGTGGCTGCGGGACCGGGCGTCCTGGATCGCCGAGCGGCTCGACCCGAGCCCCCAGGACTCCGCCTTCCCGGCGGCCGCGCTGGTCCCCGTGGCGGACACGGTGGCCGACGTGCCGGCCCTGCTGCGCGCCTGGTGCGCGGACGACGCCCGGCAGGAGCTGATCGCGGACGAACTGGCGGGCGGGCGGCTGGTGCGGATCGCCGCCAGCGACGACACCACCGAGTACGAACTGCTCGCCGAGTCGGTGGACGCGCTGCGGATGCAGCGCACCCTCCCGGCGCTCGTCATGCCCGTCGCCTGACCCGTGCCGGGGCGCCCGCCCGTGCGACGCCGGCCGCCCGGGTCGAGGGGGTGGGCCGCCCGGGCACACGGATGGGCTAATCGGTACAATTTTGGACATGGCGGAGCGGCCAATCGCCCCGACGGCGCCCGAACTCGTGCTCGAGACCGACGTGGGCTCCACGGTGATGAACCCGGGGCAGGACTACCTCGTCGGGCGTGACCCGCTGAGCGACATCGTGTTCGACGACGACCGGGTCTCGTGGCACCACGCGGTGCTGCACTGCGACCGCGACCGCTGGACGCTGCGGGACGCGCAGAGCACCAACGGCACCTTCGCCGACGGCCGCCGCATCGAGGAGTGGGACGTCCGCCCCGGCACCGTCATCCGCTTCGGCAACCCCTCCGACGGCCCCCGCGCGGTCCCCGTGGGCCCGTCCGAAAACACCGGGCATGCCGGGCGCGACGAACGCGAGGAACACGGGGAACACGACGAGCACGCCGAGCACGGCCCCGCCACCGTGTCGCACCCCGAGCTCACCCACACCTACCGCGCCCCGAGCAGTGTCCGTCCGCTGCCCGTGCGCACCGTCCGCATCGGCCGGGGCGAGGACAACGACCTCGTCGTCGACGACCTGACCGTCTCCCGCCACCACGCCGAGCTGCGGCACCACACCGACGGCAGCTACGAGATAGCCGACCTCGGCAGCCACAACGGCACCTACCTCAACGGCACCCCGGTCACCCGCGCCACGATCGGCCCCGGCGACCTCGTCGGCATCGGCCACGTCACCTACTGCCTGGTCGACCACGAACTGCAGGAGTACGTCGACACCGGGGAGGTCTCGCTCGACGTGCAGGACCTCACGGTCACCGTCACCGTCGACGGCGGCGAAAAGGTCATCCTCGACCACGTCTCCTTCCCGGTGGGGGAGAAGTGCCTGCTCGGAGTGGTCGGGCCGAGCGGCTCCGGCAAGTCGACGCTGCTCGGCGCCCTCACCGGGCAGCGGCCCGCCGACCACGGCACCGTGCTCTACGACGGCCGCGACCTCTACCACGACTACGCCGAACTGTGCCGGCGCATCGGCCTCGTCCCGCAGGACGACATCCTGCACCCCCAGCTCACCGTGCGCGCCGCCCTGTCCTACGCCGCCGAGCTGCGCTTCCCCGGGGACACGGCGCCGGCCGAACGGCGGGCCCGGGTGGACGAGGTGATCCGCGAGCTGAGCCTGGAGAAGCGGGCCGGTCAGTCGGTGCACAGCCTGTCCGGCGGCCAGCGCAAGCGGGTCAGCGTGGCACTGGAGCTGCTGACCAAACCGTCGCTGCTCTTCCTCGACGAGCCGACCTCCGGACTGGACCCGGGAATGGACCGGTCGGTCATGCACATGCTGCGCGGCCTGGCCGACGACGGCCGCACCGTCATCGTCGTCACGCACAGCGTGCTCAGCCTCGACGTCTGCGACCGCCTGCTGGTGCTCGCCCCCGGCGGCCGGGTCGCCTACTACGGCCGGCCCGCCGACGCCCTCGCCTTCTTCGGCTTCGAGCAGTGGCCGGAGGCCTTCGAGGCCTTCGACCGCGACCAGGACCGCGACTGGGCGGGGGAGTACGGCGGCTCCCCGTTCCACCGGCAGTACGTCACCGACGCCGCCCCCCAGCCCCCGCTGCCGTCCGCCGCACCGGCCGTCCCCGTGCCCGGGCTCCACCCACGCAGCTGGGGCGCCCAGCTGCGCACCCTGGTCCGCCGCTACACCGCCGTCCTCGCCGCCGACCGCACCTTCCTCGCCGTGATGATCGCGCTGCCGTTCGTCATGGGCGCCATGGCCCGGGCGCTGGCGGGCGGCCGGCTGACCCAGAACACCGCGGTGAACACGCTGCTCATCCTGTGCGTCGGCGCCGTCCTCACCGGAGCCGCCAACGCGGTGCGCGAACTCGTCAAGGAAAGGGCGGTGTACCGGCGCGAACGCGCCGTCGGCCTGCCCAGAACGGCCTACCTGATGTCCAAGGTGGTGGTGCTCGGCACGGTCACGGTGGTCCAGGCCGTCGTCCTCACCCAGGTCGCCCTGCTCGGCGTCGACCTGAACGCCCCCGGCGGCCGGGGCGTCCTGCTCCCACCGCTCGCCGAGATCACCGTCGCCGTCGCGCTGCTGGCCTTCTCGGCGATGATGCTCGGCCTGCTGATCTCCGCAGTGGTGCGCAAGGAGGAGGTGACGATGCCGCTGCTGGTGCTGCTCGCCATCGTCCAGGTCGTCTTCTGCGGCGCCCTGCTGCCGCTGCACGGGGTGCTCGGGCTCGAGGAAGTGTCCTGGCTGGTGCCCGCCCGCTGGGCGCTCGGCGCCATGGCCGGCACGCTCGGGCTGGCCCGGATCGCGCCCGGCACCGCCACCTCCGACCCGCTGTTCCGGCACTCCACCGGGATCTGGCTGCTGGACCTGGGCATGCTGCTGGTGCTCTCCATCGCCTACGGCGTGGTGGTCGCCCTGCTGCTGCGCCGGCAGGAACCCGCCGTGATGCGCAGACGGGCGGCCCGATGACGGCTACGGCGGACCCGGCCCTGGTGACGCGCTCGGTCCGGCCGGCTCCCCGGGCGTGTCGACCCGGCCCCGCCGGAGCGTCCGCCGGGTGGGCAGGGCGCCCAGGAAGCCGAGGACCAGCCCCCACAGGGCGCCCAGGCCCACCGCCTGCCACAGCCGGGGCCTGAGGAGCAGCTCCCCGGACAGGCCGCCGCCCAGATCCCCGATGCCGAGCAGCGACAGGCCGTAATGCGCCGAGATCCGGCAGAGCAGGCAGACCATCAGGACGGTCAGGGCCAGAGCGACGGCCAGCCGCACCGCGTGCTGCCAGGCCCGGACCCCGGGCGGGCACCGTGCCGCCATCACGACGGCCACCGCCGAGGTCAGCACCACCTGGGCGACCAGCAGCCACCACATGCCCCTGTCGTACTCGGTGAGGGTGCGCAGGTTCAGCGTGGAGATGTCCGGCGTGCGCAGGACGTGGTCCAGCACCGGGGGCATCGGCAGTCCGAACGGGCCGTCCACCCGCCCGTGCCAGGTGGCGCCCTGGCCCAGGGTGAGGGCGAGCCAGGCCAGGTTGGGCAGGCCGAGCAGGATCACCGCGAACGTCTCGGCGGGATGCCCGCGGGTCGCCGCCGACACCAGGGCCACCACGAGCGCCACGGCGACGTACCCGAGCAGCAGCAGGATCATGGCGTGGGCGGCCGGGCGCACCGGTCCGCTCAGCCGCAGCAGCCGTGCGGGCAGCGGCGCGCCGGGTGCGGCCAGCAGGGCGAGCAGCAGCACGCCGGCCAGCCACAGCAGCCCGAACAGCACGGTCAGCGGCACGTTCGCGGCGAAGCCGATCGTCGGCGCCCCGCCGAACAGGTCGGTGAGGTCGCTGAGCACGCCGTTGCCCACGTTCACGGCGAAGGTCTGGCGGGCGGCGAGGCCGAGGCCGACCAGCGCGAGCAGCCACAGCACCGCGAGCCGGGCGGCCCAGCCGGCCAGTTCCCTGGCCGAGGCGACCGCCCGGTGCCGCAGCGGACGCAGGAACCCGGCGCCGATCAGCAGGGCGCCGGCCAGGGTGACGGAGAGCGGCATGACGGTGAGGCCGGCCCGGGTCCGCGCCAGCGGGCCCGCGTCACCGGTGAGGTCGAGGGTGCCGCCGACCGCAGTCACCACGGTCGCGACGACGACCCGCGCGAACGCGCCGTCGGGCAGGTGCGAGGCGCCGGCCGCCCACAGCCCGAGCGCCGCGAGGACGAACATGGCGGCCAGCCCGGACAGCACCGTCAGCAGCGCCCGCAGCCAGCCGTGCCGGGCGGCGGGCGGCGCGTCGGCGGTCACAGGGCTCACCCTTGCCAGGCTAGGCACGACCGCCACGCTCCGCCCGCCGGCATGAGCCGTCCGGCGCCCTCACGGCCCGCCGGGGCCCGGGCGGCGGTGTGATCAGCGGGCATGACAGGCTGTGCGCGGTGGGCGAACGCATCCGGGGGACTGCCGGGCCCGGCTCTGGGTACGAGGACATGTGCACCATTGACCGGCCGGATCGGGCCTTCCGAGAGAGACATGCATGACCGAGCACCTGGGCGGGGCAGTGATACCGACTGGTTTCGACGTACCCGTGGAGCCGCTGAGACGGGCGGCGCACTACACCGGCGAACCCGGCTGCATCGCAGAGGCCCGCGCCTTCGCGGCCCAGTTCATGGAGCAGCTCAGGCACGAGTGGTGCGCGGGCATCGACGGCCGCACCGACGGTGAGCTGCTCCTCGTCGTGAGCGAGCTGGTCACCAACGCGGACCGGCACAGCAGCGGCCCGTACATCCTGGAGCTGGAGGGCACGGACGCGGCGGTCACGGTGGCGGTCTACGACAGCAGCGCGACCCTGCCCCGGCGTTATCCGAAGAACCCCGAGCGCGTCGGCCGGCACGGTCTGGAGATCGTGCACGCCGTGGCGGCGCAGGTCACCGTGGAGCGCGTACCCGTCGGCAAGCGGGTGTGCGCGCGGGTCGAGCTGAAGCGGTGAACCTCCGGCGCCCCCGGCCCGGATCCCTGGACCCCCGGACACCCCCTCGGACACGGGCCCCCGCGACGGTCCCGGTGGATGACAAACGTGAGCCCGGGCGCCAGGCGCCCGGGCTCACGTAGTGGCGTTCTGTCAGGCGCAACCGAGCTCGCCGAGCATCCCCTGGCGCAGCCGGGTGATGATCCGCTTGATCAGCCGGGACACGTGCATCTGGGAGCAGCCCAGCCGCTCCCCGATCTCCGCCTGGGTCGCCTCCTCGACGAACCGCATGTGGATGATCTGCCGGTCCCGGTCGCTGAGCTGGTGCATGAGCGGGGCCAGCGCGTGGAAGTCCTCGACGAGCCGCAGGCCCTCCTCCTCCACGCCGATGAAGTCGGCGAGCACGGCCTCGCCGTCCTCCGGTCCGTCGCCGGTGAGCGCGGCGTCCAGGGAGGCGGAGTTGTAGCCGTTGGAGGCGAGCTGGGCCTCGACCACCTGGTCCTCGGAGATGTTCATGAGAGTGGCCAGCTCGGCGACCGTCGGGTCCCGGTCCAGCCGGCTCGACAGCTCCTCGCGGGCCCGCGCCAGCTCGACGCGCATCTCCTGCAGCCGCCGCGGGACGTGCACCGCCCAGGTGGTGTCCCGGAAGAACCGCTTGATCTCGCCCACGATGTACGGCAGCGCGAAGGAGGTGAACTCGACCTCGCGCGCGAGCTCGAACCGGTCGATGGCCTTGATCAGGCCGATCATGCCGGTCTGGACGATGTCCTCCATGTCGTCGCCGCGGTTGCGGAAACGGCCCGCGGCGAACCGCACGAGCGACATGTTCATCTCGATGAGGGTGTTGCGCGCGTACTGGTACTCGTGCGTGCCCTCCTCCAGCTCCGTCAGCCGGCGGAAGAACTGGCGGGACAGCTCCCGGGCGTCACGGGGCGCGACGGCAGCGGGATCCGCGATACCGGGCAGCGACCCCTCTGCCGTCCTGTCCTGCTCGGTCCTCTCGACGGCCTCTGCCTCCGACCGGATCCCGGCGGTTTTCATTACCTCTCCCCACGTCAGTCACGGTTCGAGCCTGCCGCATCGGACTGTGGTCCGATCCCTGCCCATGTGGCGTCTCCCCCGCATACCCGGATTCCGGGGACGCATGCCTGCTCACGCGCCGGGTACCCCCGGATGGCGGATGCATGCCTGCGGGATTCCGGGATTTCGCCCCTGGGGTAATCGGGGCGAGTCCGGCCGCGCGGACGGCGGCGGCCCCTAGTCTGACCGGGTGAGCGACAAGGTGAGCGACGAAGCCCGCGTGATCCCCCTCCGCCCCGGACCCGGCCGCGCCGAGCGCGGCAGCACGGAGTCCGCCCGCCCCGGCGCGCCGCGGCCGGCGCCCGCGGAGCCGCTGTGGCGCGACCTCGTCGGGGACGTGCTGCGCCGCGAGCGGCAGGCCCAGGAGCGCACGCTCAGGGACGTGGCCGACGCCGCCCGCATCTCCCTGCCCTACCTCTCCGAGATCGAGCGCGGCCGCAAGGAGGCCTCCTCCGAGGTCCTCGCGGCCGCCGCCCGCGCCCTGGGCCTCGACCTCGGCGACCTCCTGTCGCGCACCCGGTCCGAGCTGGTACGCCGGACGAGCACGGCTCAGCGCATCGCGCACCGGGCGCCGCGCGCCGGGCTCCTCCTCGCGGCCTGACCGGACCGCCCGGGGCCCGGCCGGCCCGGCCCCGGTCAGCCGGCCGGCTCTTCCCGCAGCTGCCGGAAGAACGCCCGGACGTCGTCCACGAGCAGGTCCGGTTCCTCCATGGCCGCGAAGTGCCCGCCCCGGTCGAACTCCGTCCACCGCACGATGTTCTCGGTCCGGTCCGCCCGGTGGCGCAGCGGAAGCTGGGGTTCGGCCGGGAACAGGGCCACGGCCGTCGGCACCGGGGACGGTTCGGCGGGCCTGGCGGTACGGCCGGTGGCGTGCGCGCGCTCGTAGTAGATCCCGGCGGACGAACCGGCCGTACCGGTCAGCCAGTACAGCATCACGTTGGTCAGCAGCCGGTCCCGGTCGACCGCCTCCTCCGGCAGGTCCCGGGAATCGGTCCACTCCCGGAACTTCTCCACGATCCAGGCGAGCTGGCCGACCGGAGAGTCCGTCAGGGCGTAGGCGAGGGTGTGCGGGCGCGTCGACTGGAGCGCGACGTACCCCGTGCCCTCCCGCGTCCAGTCCTCCCAGCGGCGCCAGGACCTGAGCGCGTTCTCCCGCTCCCGCGGCCCGAGCGCGCCGAGCTCCTCCTCGCTCGGCCGGGTGGCCGCGTGGGCGCCCGGGAGCAGGTTGAGGTGGACGCCGGTCACCCGGTCCGGGTGCGCCCGGCCCAGCTCGCGGGAGACGGCGGCGCCCCAGTCGCCGCCCTGGGCGCCGAACCGCTCGTAGCCGAGCCGCCGCATCAGCTCAGCCCAGGCGTCCGCCACCCGCCCGGCCTCCCAGCCCGGTTCCGTGGTGGGCCCGGACAGCCCGAAGCCGGGCAGGCTGGGCACGACGACGTGGAAGGCGTCGGCCGCGTCGCCGCCGTGGGACACCGGGTCGGCGAGCGGCCCGGCCACGTCGAGGAACTCCACGACGGAGCCCGGCCACCCGTGGGTCAGGATCAGCGCGGTGGCGTCCGGCTCCGGGGAGCGCAGGTGCGCGAAGTGGATCCGGGCTCCGTCGACGACGGTGGTGAACTGCGGCCACTCGTTCAGCCGCGCCTCGGCGGCGCGCCAGTCGTACTTGTGCCGCCAGTACTCGGCCAGCTCCCGCAGATAGCCGGCCGGGACCCCGTACTCCCAGCCCGGGGCCGGCGGCTCGGCGGGCCAGCGGGTGCGGTCCAGGCGGTCGTGCAGGTCGTCCAGGTCGCTCTGCGGGACCGACAGGCTGAAGGGCCGGATGCTCTCGGCGGGCGAGGAGGTCATGATCGGGATGCTAGGCGCGGCTCCCGTCCGGTCCCGCGGATCGCGGGCCACGTTCACCCGGGCGGAGCACGGGTCCCGTTCACCCGCGGGGGTGGTCCGGCCGCGCCGCCGATGAGTTCCGCGCGGCGCACCGGTCGTCATGGGTGACCGCGTTCCACACCCGGGAGGTACCCATGAACACCGACGGACTCGTCACATGTCTCTGGTTCGACGGCCAGGCAGAGGAGGCGGCCGAGTTCTACGTCTCGGTCTTCAAGAACTCGAGCGTCGGCCGGATCAGCCGCTACCCAGAGGGCAGCCCCGGACAGGCCGGTGCGGTGATGACCGTGGAGTTCACGGCCAACGGGCAGCGGTTCGTCGGGCTCAACGGCGGACCCCAGTTCACGTTCAACGAGGCGATCTCGTTCCAGCTCCACTGCTCCGACCAGCGGGAGATCGACCACTACTGGAGCCGGCTCACCGAGAACGGCGGCGAGGGCGGCCCCTGCGGCTGGCTCAAGGACCGCTACGGCGTCTCCTGGCAGGTCGTCTACGACCGGCTGATCGACATGGTCTGCGAACCGGACACGGAGAAGGCCGAGCGCGTCACCCGCGCCATGATGAGCATGGGCAAACTGGACGTCGCCGCGCTGGAGAAGGCGTACGCGGGGGAGTAGGCCGGCCGGTGTCCCGCGCCCGGCGAGCGCGCCGGGCGCGGGATGACTAGCGTTCTGTGCAGGGGCGGACCGGCGCCGACCGGCCGAGCGGAGAGGGCTGCCACCATGGCCGTGCAACCTGAGGGAACGCCCTGCTGGGCCGATGCCATGTTCGGCGACCTGGAGCGCGCCCGGACCTTCTACGGCGAGGTCCTCGGCTGGACCTTCGGCGAGTCGTCGCCGTCGTACGGCAACTACACCCAGGCCTACGCCGACGACCAGGCGGTGGCCGCGGTGGTGCCGCCCATGCCGGGGCAGGAGGGCCAGCCCCAGTGGTGCCTGTACTTCGCCTCTCCGGACGCCGCCGCCACCGCGGAGCGGATCCGGGACAACGGCGGAGAGGTGCTGATGGAGCCGATGCGGGTCGGCGAGTTCGGCACCATGTGCCTGGCCCGCGAGCCCAGCGGCGCCGTGTTCGGCGTGTGGCAGGCGGGCAGCCACGAGGGCTTCGACGCCACCGCGGTGCCCGGCGCCTACTGCTGGGCGGAGGTCTTCACCCGCGACCCCGAGCGCACGGACGCCTTCCTGACCGCCGTCTTCCCGTACCGGGCGAAGCGGATCGCGGACGACGCGATCGACTTCCGCACGTTCGACCTCGGCGAGGAGACCGTCCTCGGCCGGATGCGGATGACCGACGACTTCCCGCCCGAGGTGCCCTCCTACATCAACGTCTACTGGACCGTCGCCGACTGCGACGCGGCCGTGGCCCGGGCGGTCGATCTCGGCGCCGTCCTGCACTTCGGGCCGATGACGAGCCCGTTCGGCCGGTTCGCATCGCTCAGCGACCCGCAGGGCGCCAACTTCTCGGTGATCGACATCCGGACCACCGAGGGCGAGATGCCGGGGTTCGACGACGACTGACCCGCGGCCGGGAGGGACCCGCTCCGGCGGTGGCCGCGGGCGTGGCATGATCGGCCGTATGCGTGAACGTGTGGTGGCCGCGTGCGACGGGGCTTCGAAGGGAAACCCGGGACCGGCCGGATGGGCGTGGGTGGTCTCCGACGACGAGCGGACCGCGGCCCGCTGGGAGTCCGGCCCGCTCGGCCGGGCCACCAACAACGTCGCCGAGCTGACCGCTCTGGAGCGGCTGCTCACCGCCGTCGACCCGGACGTCGCGCTGGAGGTCCGGATGGACTCCCAGTACGCGATGAAGGCCGTCACCACCTGGCTGCCGGGCTGGAAGCGCAACGGCTGGAAGACCGCGGCCGGCAAGCCGGTCGCCAACCAGGAGCTCGTGGTGCGCATCGACGCGCTGCTCGACGGCCGGTCGGTCGAGTTCCGCTACGTCCCCGCCCACCAGGTGGACGGGGACCCGCTGAACGACTTCGCCGACCGCGCCGCCAGCCAGGCCGCCACCGTGCAGGAGGCGGCCGGCAGCGCCCTCGGCTCGCCCGAGCCCCCGCCCTCGCCCGACACGCCGGCGGCCGGGGCCGCACGGAAGAAGGCGCCCCGCCGCGCCGGCGCCGGTGCCGCCGCCCGTTCCTCCTCCCGCACGATCAAGGCGAAGTTCCCCGGCCGCTGCCTGTGCGGCCGCTCCTACGCGGCCGGCGAGTCCATCGCCAAGAACGCGCAGGGCTGGGGACACCCGGAGTGCCGCACCGCGGACGCCTGACCGGCGGCCCCGCGGTCCGCGCCGGGCGTCAGCGGTCGAGCGTGTCGAAGGTGTAGAACCGCGTGTGGTCCAGCAGGTCCGCCGGACGCACGTCGTTCCAGGGCTTCATCGTCTCGTTCAGGTCGACGACGTCCGGCGTGCCGCCCGCCGGCACGTACCCCGCGTCCGGGTGCCCGCGCTGCCACCGGGCCCACAGCTTGTCGACGTAGGCGTGGTGCAGCCAGAACACCGGGTCGTTGGGCGAGACGCCGGTGCCCATCTGGCCGCCGACCCACACATGCACCCGGTTGTGCAGGTTCACCCCGCGCCACCCCTCCAGGTGGTTGCGGAAGCCGTCCGAGGCGCTGTTGTACGGCATCGCGTCGTACGCCGTCATCGACAGCACGGACTCCACCTCCGCGCGCGTGGGCAGTTCCCGCACGCCGGCGCCGAGCGAGCGGCGCAGGAACGTACGGCCGTCCACCCGCACGCTGATCGGCCAGTCGCCGGTGGCGGCGGCGAACGGGCCGTCCGTCACCCGGCCGTCCGAGGCGCGCCCGGTCCCGCCGAGGAAGTCCGGCGCCCACAGCGAGGCGCGGACGGTGCGATCGGTGCTCCAGTCCCAGTACGGCAGCGCCACCGAGGGGTCGACCGACTGCAGGGCGCGCTCGAAGTCCAGCAGGAATCTGCGGTGCCAGGGCAGGAAGGACGGGGAGCGGTGCCCGGTCCGCTCGCCCGTGTCGGTGTCGGACATGATGAAGCCGTTGTGGGTGCGGACGAACTCGTCGTAGCGTCCGTCGCGCTTGAGCGCGAGGACGGCGCCGACGAAGCGGCGCTTCTCGTCGGCGGTGAGATCGGCCTGGTTCTTGCGTACGGTCATGTGCGCGGTGCTCCGGGTGTGCCTGCGGGGGCGGTCAGTTGGCGGGGAAGGGCAGCAGCGTGGCGCCCCGCAGCTCGTCCACCGCGGCGCGGGCGGCGGCGCGCGGGGTGGGCACCGGGGCGTAGTGGCTGACCACGCTGATCCAGGTCCCGTCGGCGTTGCGCATCACGTGCAGCTCCACGCCGTCGACGAACACCGCGTAGCCGCCGCCGTGTTCGTGGTGGGCGCCGCCGCCGTCCGAGGGACGGCCCTGTATCCGCCGGCCCTTGTAGACCTCGTCGAAGGGCTCCGGCGCGCCGTGGTGGTGTTCGGCGGCCCGCGCGGCGGGCGCGGCGAGTGCGGCGGCCGGGGCCGCAGTGGTGAGACCGGCCGCAGTGGTGAGGCCGGCGGCCGTGGTGAGCGCGCGGCGCCGGGTGAGTTCGGGCATGCGGGTTCTCCTGCGAGGGGAGTGAGTGGTGACCCCGCATGCCTATCGGGCCTCGCGCAGGAGGGTGAAATCATCCGGAAGCGGTTGGCTGCGATCAGGACAATTGGTTACACATCGTGCAAGGTTGAACCAAGGTGATCTTGCTGTCGCGGTGGGCCGTCCGGTCGCGGAACAGGCAATTCCTTGCGGCCGGGGGCGCGAACGCGGTGTTCCTTCCCGTGGATGGGCCGCCCGAGTGGCGCGCGTCACCGCGCCAGGCTGACGCGATCCGCCGACCCGCCCCCACGGGCGAGCCACTGCTACCCTGCGGTCTCGTCCGAGCACGTTGAGTAATCGTCAGGGGTGTGCGCGTGAAGGTCGTCTGTGTCGGAGGCGGGCCCGCGGGCCTGTACCTCGCCATCCTGCTCAAGCGGCAGCACCCGTCCCACGACGTCACCGTCCACGAGCGCGACCCGGAGGGGTCGACCTACGGCTGGGGCGTCACCTACTGGCGCGGGCTGCTCGACCGGCTGCACGCACACGACCCGGAGTCCGCGGCGGCGATCGAGGAGAGCTCGGTGCGCTGGAACGAGGGCGTGGCCCACATCCACGGCCGGACCGCCCGGCAGCCCGGCGACGAGGGGCACGGCATCGGGCGCCACCGCCTGCTCGAGATCCTGGCCGGGCGCGCCCGCTCCCTGGGCGTGCGGCTGGAGTACACCAGCGAGGTCCCGGCCGCCGCCGTGCCGGAGGCCGATCTGGTCGTGGCGGCCGACGGCGTCCACAGCGCGCTGCGCACCCGGCACGCCGGCCACTTCGGCACCCGGCTCGAAGAGGGCCGCAACCGCTACGTCTGGCTGGGCACCACCAAGGTCTTCGACGCCTTCACCTTCGCCTTCGTGGAGACCGGGCACGGCTGGATCTGGGCGTACGGCTACAAGTACAGCGACGACCACAGCACCTGCGTCGTGGAGTGCGCCCCGGACACCCTCACCGGACTCGGCCTCGACCGGGCGGACCGGGGCGAGGGGCTCGCGCTGCTGGAGAAGCTCTTCGCCGGCGTGCTCGACGGCCACCCCCTCATCGACCGCGCCCCGGCCGGCGGCGGCGCGCCGTGGCCGGCCTTCCGAACCCTCACCAACCGCACCTGGCACCACGGCAACGTCGTGCTGCTCGGCGACGCCGCGCACACCACGCACTACTCCATCGGCGCGGGCACCACCCTCGCGCTGGAGGACGCCATGTGCCTCGCCGGCTCCCTGCGCCGGCACGCCTCGCTGTCCGAGGCGCTGACCGCCTACGAACGGCAGCGCAGGTCCGAACTGCTCTCGGCGCAGAGCGCGGCCCGCTACAGCGCCCAGTGGTACGAGAACCTGCCGCGCTACGTCCAGTTGCCTCCGCACCGGATGTTCGCCCTGCTCGGCCAGCGTCACTCCCCGCTGCTGCCCCACGTGCCGCCGCAGCTCTACTACGGCATCGACAAGGCGGCCGGCCAACTGGAGGTGCTGCGCAGGCTCAAGCGCTGGCTCGGCCCCCGGGCCGCCCGTGCCCTGCACGCCCGGGCGGCGGCCGACCGGCGCTGAGCCGCAGACGTTGGTGAATGGCCATTCACTCGTTAAGGTGAATTGTTATTCACCAACGTCTTCACGCTGCCCGCAGGAGCGCCGATGACCCAGTCAGCACCGACGTCCCAGTCCGGCACCGGCGCGGCACCGACCCGGCTGCGGGACCGGTTCACCATCCCCGTGCTGGCCTCGGGCGGCATCCTCATGGCCGTCATGCAGACGGTCGTCGTCCCGCTGCTGCCCGACCTGCCGCGGCTCACCGGGGCGTCGGCGGCCGCCGTCTCCTGGATGGTCACCGCCACCCTGCTCTCCGGGGCGGTGCTCACCCCCGTGCTCGGCCGGGCGGGCGACATGTACGGCAAGCGCCGGGTGCTCATCGGCGCGCTCGCCCTGATGACCGCCGGCTCCGTGATGTGCGCCCTGTCCGCCGACATCGGCGTGCTCATCGCGGCCCGCGCGCTCCAGGGCGCCGCCGCCTCCGTCGTACCGCTGTCCATCAGCATCCTGCGCGACGAACTGCCGCCGGAGCGCCGCGGCTCGGCGGTCGCGCTGATGAGCTCCACGGTCGGCATCGGCGCCGCGCTCGGCCTCCCGCTGGCCGCGCTGGTGGTGCAGTACGCCGACTGGCACACCATGTTCTGGCTGACCAGCGTCCTCGGCGCGCTCGGCGTGACCGCGACCTGGTGGGCGGTCAAGGAGTCCCCGGTGCGCGAGCCGGGCCGCTTCGACGTCCTCGGCGCGCTGGGCCTGGCCGCCGGTCTGGTGAGCCTGCTCCTCGGCGTGTCGCAGGGCGGCCAGTGGGGCTGGGGCAGCCCCCGCGTCCTCGGACTGTTCCTCGCCGCCGCCGCGATCCTCGTCCTGTGGTGGTGGTGGCAGTTGCGGACCGCCGGGCCGCTGGTCGACCTGCGCCTGGTCACCCGGCCACGGGTGGGCCTGTCCCATGTGGCGGCCATGCTGACCGGGTTCGCCTTCTACGCCAACTCACTGGTGACCGCCCAGCTCGTGCAGGCGCCGAAGGCCACCGGCTACGGCCTCGGCCTGTCGATCGTCGCCACCGGCCTGTGCCTGCTGCCCGGCGGCGTCACCATGCTGCTCTTCTCGCCGCTGTCCGCCCGCATCTCGGCCTCCCGCGGCCCGCGCATCACCCTCGCCCTCGGCGCCGCCGTCATCGCCTGCGGCTACGCGCTGCGCATCGCCGACAGCCGCGACCTGTGGATGATCATCCTCGGCGCCACGGTGGTCGCCACCGGCACCACCCTCGCCTACTCCGCGCTGCCGACCCTCATCCTGCGCGCCGTCCCGGCCGCCCAGACGGCCTCCGCGAACGGCGTCAACGTCCTGATGCGCACCATCGGCCAGGCCACCTCCAGCGCCGCCGTCGCCGCCGTCCTGGTCCACCACACCAGCCTCGTCGGCGGCGTCCCGGTGGCCACCCTGCACGGCTACCTGCTGGCGTTCACGATGGCCGGCGCCGTCGCCCTGGTCGCCTGCGCGGCCGCCCTGTCCATACCCGGCGACGGGCCCTCCGGCGGCATCCGGCGCGCCCGCGGCGCCACCCGGGGCGCACGCGACGGAGCGATGGAGGGAGCATGAGGGCGTGAGCACCTCATCCGGCCCCCGGGCAGCCGCCCCCGCACCGCGCGAAACCGCCCCCGCGCCCCGCGGACCCGCGTCCGCACCCGGTGAGGCCGCGCCCGCCCGGCGCGACGCCGAGGCCACCAGGACGGCCATCCTCAAGGCCGCCCGGTACCTCCTCGCCCGCCACGCGCACGCCGACATCACCCTCCGGGCGGTCGCCGAGCGGGCCGGGGTCAGCCCGCCGCTGATCCTCAAGTACTTCGGCAACAAGGACGCCCTGTTCGCCCGCGTGATGTCCTTCGACACCGACGCCGACGACCTGCTCGACGCGCCCCTGGAGGAACTGGGCCGGCACATGGTCCGGCACGTCCTGGCCAGCCAGCGCGACCGCGGCGCCGACCCGCTGCTGCGGATCGCCTTCGCCCCCCTGCACGGCGACCACGGCGAGGTGCTGCGCGCCAACTTCCGCGCCCAGGTGACCGGACGCCTCGCCGCCCGGCTCACCGGCCCGGACCCGGGACTGCGCGCCGAACTCGCCGTCGCGGGCCTGCTGGGCCTGGGCGTGATGTACGGCGTCGCCCGCGGTCCGCACCTGCGCGGGACCGACCTCGACGCCGTCGCCGACCGCTACGGCCCGCTCGTCCAGGCCCAGTTGACGCCCTGACCCGGCCGGACCCGCCCCACCGGTCCGGCACCCCGGCGGCCCCGGTGCGGCAGGCGCGGGCCGCGCCGGAACCACCCGGTCCGCCGGGCCGCCGGGCCGGATGACAGACTGGACGGTATGGACGAACGCGTAATCGACAGGTCGGGACAGTGGGCGTCGGTCGTCGGACTCGGCACCTGGCAGCTCGGTGCGGACTGGGGCGAGGTGGACGACAAGGAGGCCCTGTCCGTCCTGGAGACGGCGGCCGAGTCCGGGGTCACCTTCTTCGACACGGCCGACGTGTACGGGGACGGACGCAGCGAGGAGACCATCGCCGGCTTCCTGCGCGGCCGGCCCGACCTGCATGTGCTCGTGGCCACCAAGATGGGCCGCCGGCTGGAGCAGACGCCCGAGAACTACGTGCTGGACAACTTCCGCGCCTGGAACGACCGGTCCCGCCGCAACCTCGGCGTCGACCGCATCGACCTGGTCCAGCTCCACTGCCCGCCGACCGCCGTCTACTCCTCCGACGCGGTGTACGACGCCCTCGACACGCTGGTGGCGGAGGAGCGCGTCGCGGCGTACGGCGTGAGCGTGGAGACCTGCGCCGAGGCGCTCACCGCGATCGCCCGGCCGAACGTGGCGAGCGTGCAGATCATCCTCAACCCGTTCCGCATGAAGCCCCTCCTGGAGGTGCTCCCGGCGGCCCGCGAGGCGGGCGTCGGCATCATCGCGCGGGTGCCGCTCGCCTCCGGCCTGCTGTCCGGCAAGTACACCAGGGACACCGTCTTCGCCGCCGACGACCACCGCACCTACAACCGGCACGGCGAGGCCTTCGACCAGGGCGAGACCTTCTCCGGCGTCGACTACGCGACCGGCGTCGAGGCGGCCGCCGAGTTCGCCGCGCTCGCCCCCGAGGGCTTCACCCCGGCCCAGCTCGCCCTGCGCTGGATCATCGAGCAGCCCGGTGTGACCACGGTCATCCCCGGCGCCCGCAACCCGGAGCAGGCCCGCGCCAACGCGGCCGCCGCCAAGCTGCCGGCGCTCTCCGCCGAGACGCACGCGGCGATCCGCGACCTGTACGACCGCCGGATCCGGGAGCAGGTCGAACACCGCTGGTAGCCGCCGTGAAACCGTCCGTTTGAGCGGACGTTCACCCGGATAAACGGATCGCATGAAACAGGAGGGGCGGCGTACCGGCCGCGACGAGACCGAGGAGGAGCGGGCCGACCGGATGTGGGGTGAACTCATCCAGGAGGTCCGCGTCGCCCAGACCGGTGTGCAGATCCTCTTCGGTTTCCTGCTCACCGTGGTCTTCCAGCAGAAGTACGCAACCCTGGCCCACGCCGACCAGGTCATCTACATCGTGACGGTCGTCCTGGGCGCCTGCGCGACCGGCGCCCTCATCGGGCCGGTGTCGCTGCACCGCCTGGTCTCCGGCCGGCGGGTCAAGCCGCAGGCGGTGCGGATCGCCTCCCGGCTGACCTTCGTGGGCCTGGTCCTGCTGCTGTTGACGATGACCTCGTCGCTGCTGCTGATCCTCCGGGTGGCCACCCACAACGGCTACGTGCCCTACCTCGTCGCCGGTGTGGTCGCCTGGTACCTGGTCTGCTGGTACGGGCTGCCCCTGTGGGCTCGCCGCCGGCACACCGGCCGCATCGACGGCTGACCGGCCCGCTCACTCGCCGCCGCTCATCCGCTGGCGGGTGCCTCGAGTGCCGCCAGCCGGCGGTCGTGCACCCTGCTGAGCAGCAGCAGCGACAGCACCGCCCCGATCAGGGCGCAGAACATGTCCCACTGGGTGTCCCAGACGTCGCCCTGGGTGGCGAGGAACGCGTCCGCGCCGTGCCCGCCGATCTCGGCGGCCGCCCACTCCAGCAGTTCGAAGGACGCGCTGAAGGCGAGACACGCGCACACGGTGAGCGGGGCCAGCCAGCGGCTGCCGCGCAACGGTGAGGTGCGCACGAGGAGTTCGCGCACCAGGACGGCCGGGACGAAGCCCTGCATCAGGTGGCCGAAACGGTCGTACGGGTTGCGGGAGAGACCGAACTCGTCACGGACCCAGTCGCCCACCGGCACCCGCGCATAGGTGTAGTGGCCCCCGACGGCGAGCACCAGGGCGTGCGCGGCGAGCAGCCCGCAGAGCAGGCCGGTCAGCGGGAAGCGCCGCCAGACCAGCACCACCAGCGGCAGCCCCGCCAGCACCCAGAACGTCTCCAGCAGCCAGGTGGTGCGGTCGCGCACGCCCCACGCCGACACGGCGAGACCCACGGCCACCACGACCGCGAACAGGGCGGGCGGCACACGGCGCGGCGAGGGGACCGGGGCGGGGCGCACTGCGGTCATGGCGGGGCTCCTTGCCAGGGGACGTGGCGGTCGAAGGAGCCCCATCGTGCGGCCGGCGGGCGGGCGCGGACATGAGTACGGCTACTCAGGGCGCCCGGGCCCGCCACTCAGCCCGTGGAGAGGATCTCCGCCAGCAAGTCGTCCATCCGGACCTCCTCCTGACCACGCGCCACCAGCTCGTGGGTCTGCCGCAGGAACGCGGCGAGCGCGGGCGCCCAGGCGTACACCACCGCGTGGTGGCGGCCGCCGTCGGCCCGGTAGTCGCCGAGGAACTCCATGCGCAGCTCGCGCCACCGTCCGGTGGAGACCGGCCGCAGCCGCACGTCGCCGATGCCGACCGGGCCGGCCAGCCCGTCGAGGAGCATCTCCCGGTCGAGCCGCCACCGGGCCAGCACCCGGCCGTCGTGGCCGAACGCGGCGGTGACGGCGAACGGGTCCTCGGCGTCGTAGCTCAGGTGGGCGAGCACCGGACACCGGGCGGTACCCTCCGCCTGGAGCTGCACCACCAGGGTCTTGTGCACGAAGCGGTTCACGCAAGGTCCTCCGGAAGCGATGGGCGTAGGGACCTCTAGTACCCCGTACGGCCCGGAAATGCTCATCCGTGCGGCTGAATCCCCGCCGCCTCCCCGCGCGTCCGCAAGTGCCGTGTCAGGCGAACGCCTCGCGCAGGGCGGGCAGCAGGGTCTTCGCCGACCAGTCGAGGAACTCGGGCTGCGAGTCGCCGCCGATCTGCACCAGGGCGATCTCCCCGAACCCGGCCTCGGCGTACGGCCGTACGGCCTCCACGAAGGCGTCCGGGTCGTCGCCGCACGGGATGGCGGAGGAGACGTCGTCCGGGGTCACGAACTGGGTCGCGGCCTCGAAGGAGTCCGGGTGCGGCAGCTCGGCGTTCACCTTCCAGCCCAGGCCGAACCAGCGGAACTGGGCGTGGGCCCGCTTGACCGCGGCGTCCCGGTCGGGGTCGTAGCACACCGGGAGCTGGCCCACGCGGGGCTTGCCCGCGCCGCCGTGCCGGTCGAAGGCCTCCAGCAGCCCCTTCTTCGGCTCGGTGGCGATGACCAGGTCGGCGAGGTCCCCGGCGAGCTTGCAGGACTGCTCGCCGGACACCGCGACGCCGATCGGCGGCGCCTGCTCCGGCAGGTCCCACAGCCGCGCCGACTCCACGTCGTAGTGCGTGCCGTGGTGGGTGACGTGGCCGCCCTCCAGCAGCGAGCGGATGATCTCCATCGCCTCCCGCAGCATCTCGTGGCGCACGTCCGCCGGGGGCCAGCCGCCGCCCACCACGTGCTCGTTGAGGTTCTCGCCGGCGCCGAGCCCGAGCCGGAACCTGCCCTCGGACAGCAGCTGCATGGTCGCCGCCTTCTGCGCCACCACGGCGGGGTGGTAGCGCAGCAGCGGGCAGGTCACGTAGGTCATCAGCGGGATCCGCGAGGTGGCCTGCGCCGCGGCGCCGAGCACGCTCCACGCGTACGGGGCGTGGCCCTGGGCGCGCAGCCACGGGAAGTAGTGGTCCGAGGTCACCGAGAAGTCGAAGCCCGCCTCCTCGGCCCGTACCACGTGGTCCACCAGGTCCCGGGGGCCGGCCTGCTCGGTCATCATCGTGTATCCGATTTGCACCATAGGACGCGAGTTCCCGGGCCGGCGGACGGATAACGGCCCGGGCGCCGGTCAGTGCCCCGGTTCGCGGAAGGTCCGCAGGAACGTCCGGAGCGCGACGGTGCCCGCGGAGTCGCCCCAGGCCGTGGCCGGCGCGGTGTACCGCAGCGAGAAGCCGCGCCCGCCGCCCAGCAGGAAGCCCCGCCCCAGCGTGTGCGTCCGGGCCGGGCCGGAGCCGGCCAGCCACTCCAGATCGGCGGCCCGGTGCGTCCGGTAGGTGAGGGCCCGCACCGCGCCGACGCGGCGGTAGCCGGGGAGCCGTGCCAGCTCGGGTTCGACCTGGTCGCGCCAGACGGCCACCGGGTCCGGGCCGACCCGCTCGCTGTAGGTGACGGCCAGGGTGGGGGAGGCGCCGCCAGCGGGGGAGCGGCCGGCGCCGAAGGTGACGCGGTAGGCGTGGTCGGCCGCGCGTGCGGTGGTCAGCCGTCGCCAGCCGTCCGGCAGGGCCACCGAGAAGCCCTCCGGAGCGGTGTAGGGGCGGTACCCGGCGGGCAGGGCGGGCGACCTGGTGGGGGCGGGGCTCGTGGCGCCGCCGGGAGCGCCGTCACCGGTGCGGCCGGGCGGCGGGGCGGCCGTGGCGGTGGTGCGGGAGGGCGCGGCCGCGGTGGAGGCGCCGGGCAGCCGGTGTGTCGCGGCCAGCACGCCGGCCACGACGGTGACGACCGCCAGCGCGGTACCGGCCACCAGCAGAAGCCTGCCCGGCGCCGGGGCGGTGTGCCGTACGGCCGCGCAGGCCCCGCGCGGCCGGGGCGCGGGCGCGGGACGCCGGTCGGCCTCGCAGTCCGCGTCGAGGGCCCGCGTCAGGGCGTCCCGGAGCACGGTCCGGTTCAG
This sequence comes from Streptomyces sp. 1-11, assembly GCF_007176755.1. Classification (GTDB taxonomy): domain Bacteria; phylum Actinomycetota; class Actinomycetes; order Streptomycetales; family Streptomycetaceae; genus Streptomyces. The sequence goes on along the minus strand of NZ_BJTV01000002.1, from coordinate 41,949 downwards.
CCGGTCCCGGGAGTCCTTGCGCAGCAGCCCCTGGACGGCCCGGGTCAGCGGGCCGGTGCGCAGCGGGGTCCGCAGCGGCAGCCGGTCCACGGCCCTCAGGGTGGCGTCGGGCCGGCCGCGGTCGCGGAACGGCGGCCGTCCCTCGACCATCGTGTAGAGGAGCGCGCCCAGCGCCCACAGGTCGGCGGCCGGTCCGACGCGCTCGTCGCGGGCCTGCTCCGGCGAGGCGTACGACGGCGCCGTCAGCCGCGGGGCCGGCGTCGCGCCCGCCAGGCCGAACCCGGCCACCAGGACCGGGCCGCTGTCCCGGACGAAGACCTGACCGGGGCTCAGTTCGCCGTGGGTGATGCCCTCGTCGTGCGCCGACTGCAGCACGTCGAGGATCTCCAGGCCCAGCCGTGCCGCCCGGACCGGATGCAACGGGCCCTCCCGGTCCAGGAGTTCGCCGAGCGGCGTGCCCTCGATCCGGTCCGTGACCGTCCACAGGGCGCCCGCCTCCACGACGGCGTCGACGACCGTGGCGACCCGCCCGGGGCACAGCAGCCGCATGATCTCGGAAGTGCGCACCACCCGGGCCGCCACGCGGCGCGCGGTGTCCGCGCCGGCGTCCGGCAGCTCGGTGCGCGCCATCAGCCGGGGCCGGCCGGTCGTCAGGTCCTCGGCGTACCACCACAGGCGGTTCGTCTCGCGGGCGAGGACGTCCAGGAGCCGGTACCGGCCGGCGACCGGCTCGTGTGCGGAGACGTGCGCCTCGTCCATCGTCATACCTCGCTGGGACCCCGACTCGACTTGCCCAGAGGTACGCGGGGCGCGCCGGGGTGCGTTCAAAGGATCCGCGACCCCGGCCGCATTCCTGCCTTTTATTCAACGTGCCGACCGTGCCGGCGGCTTTACGAAGACGGGCCGTGCCCGGGCATCGACCTGCGGGTTACCGACGGTAGACGCCCGGGTGTGCAGCGCGTTCACCGGCTGCGCCGGGACGTGCGTCAGAGCAGCCCGAAGCGGTCCGCCCAGCCGAACAGTTCCCCGGGCGCCGAGTTGCCCCCGCACACCACCAGCCCGAGCCGGGCCCCGTCGCCGACGCGGGACAGCACCCGCCGGGCCGCCGGCAGCAGACAGCCGGCGGCCGGCTCGGTCCACAGCTTGGCCCGGTCGGCGAGGTCGAGGCAGCCCCGCACCGCCTCCCGGTCCGGCACCACCAGGACCTCCTCCACCAGCGCCGACACATGGTCGTACGTCAGCTGGGACACGGACGGCGCGCTCAGTGTGGTGACGAGCGAGGACACCGGCACCTGCCGCGGCCCGCCCGCCCGGAGCGCGCCGGACATGGCCTCGGCGCCCTCCGTCTCCACGCCCCACACCCGCACCCCCGGACAGCGGGCGCGCAGCGCGGCCGCCACCCCGGCGATCAGGCCGCCGCCGCCCACGCTGACCAGGACGTCCGTCGGCCCGTCGGAACCCTGGGCGTCCTCGGCCAGCTCGAGCCCCACGGTGCCCTGCCCGGCGATCACGACCGGATCGTCGAACGGGTGGACGAGGGTCAGTCCCTCGTCCCGCAGCTCCAGCACCAGCTCGAAGGCGCTGTCCATGCCGTCGGTCAGCCGCACCGACGCCCCCGCGTCCTCGGCCAGAGCGATGGAGCGGGCCGGTGCGGTGCGGGGCATGACCACGGTCGCCTTCACGTCCAGCGCCGCCGCCATCTCCGCGACCGCGATGCCGTGGTTGCCGCCGCTGACCGCCACCACGCCGGCCGCGCGCTCGGCCTCGCCCAGCGACAGCAGCTTGGCCGTCGCGCCGCGTGCCTTGAACGAGCCGGTGCGCTGGAGCAGTTCGAGCTTCGCGGTGACCGGGGCGCCGAGCAGGTCCGCGAGCCCGGGGCTGGGCACGGTCGGCGTCCGCACGACGTGGCCGGCGATCCGCCGTGCGGCGGCTTCGATGTCCGGGAGACCGATCAGGCTGGTCAAGGTCGTTCACCTTCCCGGCGCGGGGCTTGGGACCGCGCCCTGGGAACCCTCACCCGCGCACGCGTGCGAGGTCAACCCTCACAGGTCGCGGTCCACCAGGTGGTCCAGCAGGCCGAGCAGCTCCCCGGCGGCCCCGGTGCCGGGCAGCCCGGTGATCAGCTCCCGCGCGAGCGCCGTGCGGGCCCGGGCCTCGGCCAGCGCCGCCGTCCGGCCGCCCGCCTCCTCGATCAGCGCGGCCGCCTCCTCGGCGCACCCCGCGGGGCCGAGCAGCGCGGGCAGGCGGCGGGCCGCGGGGGTGCCGAGCGCGAACAGCACCGGGAAGGTCTTCTTGCCCTCGCGCAGATCGCCGCCCACGGGCTTGCCGGTGACCTCCGGGTCGCCCCAGATGCCCAGCACGTCGTCCACGAGCTGGAAGGCGACGCCCAGGTGCCGTCCCGCCCGGTCCAGCGCGGTGACGGCCCGTTCCCCGGCTCCGCCGAGCGCGGCCCCCAGCGCGGCGGCGCAGCCGAGCAGCGCCCCCGTCTTGTGCTCCGCCATCGCCCGGTACTCCCCGGGTGTCACCCGCTCCGGGCCGGCGCAGGGCCGGGCGGTGAACAGCAGGTCGTCGGCCTGCCCGCGCACCAGGTCGGCCAGGGCGGCGGAGAGCAGCCGCACCGCGCCGGGACCGCCGGGCGCGGCGGCCAGCGTCTGCACGGCCAGCGCGAACAGCGCGTCCCCGGCGAGCACCGCCGGCCCGGTGCCGTACGCCTTCCACACCGCGGGGCGGCGGCGCCGGGTGGCGTCGCCGTCCATGATGTCGTCGTGCAGCAGCGAGAAGGCGTGCACCAGTTCCACCGCCACCGCCGCCGGGATCCCGGCCCGCCCGTCGGCGCCCGCCGACTCCGCGCCGAGCACCGCGAGCGCCTGCCGCACTCCCTTGCCGCCCGGTGCGGCGGCGGGTGCGCCGCCGACCTCGCACCAGCCGAAGGAGTACGCGGCGATCTCGGCCAACCAGGGGTGCAGCCGCTCCACCGCCGCCGCGAGAGCCGGCCGCACCAGCGTCCGGCAGCGGTGGAGGGTGTCCAGGGCCGTAGGAGGCGCCTGCACCGCAGGGGGGAGCGCGCTCACCGCGCGGCCTCCGCGTCCACGCCGAACTCCCGCTGCGCCCGGGCCACCATCTCCCGCGCGTGCCGCAGTCCGGCCCGCTCCAGCACCCGTGCCAGCTCGGCGAGTTCGGCCGCCGTCTCGGCGCGGTCGCGGCCCAGCCGGGCCAGCGACTTGGCGAGGCCGAGCCGGGACAGCGCCTCGCCGCGCGGCTCGCTCATCGCCCGGAACTCCTCCAGGGCCAGTTCGTACAGCTCCCGGGCCTCGGCGTAACGGCCCGCGCGGTAAAGGACGTTGCCGCGCATCTTGTGGTTGTAGGCGAGCGCGCTGGAGAGGTTCATCGCCCGGCAGGCGGTCTCCGCCCGCGTCAGCAGTTCCAGTGCCCGCGCGGTGTCGCCGTCGCGGACCGAGACGATGTCGGCGAGGCCGCGCAGCGCCCAGGCGTGGCCGCGCCGGTCCTCGGCCCGCTCGGCTATCCGGGCCGCCTCCTCGAACAGCGCGTACGCCCGGTCGTGGTCGCCGGTGTTGCGGTGCATCTGCGCGATGCCCTCCAGCGCCCACACGGTGTGCCGGGCCTCCCCGCGCCTGCGGGCCTCGGCGAGCAGTTGCTCGTGCAGCCGGCCGACCGCCTCGTAGTCGCCCTGGATGCGCCCGGTCTCCGCGAGACCCGCCAGCGAGTAGCCCCGGACCACGATGTCGCCGCCCCGCTCGCCGAGTTCGGCGGCGAGCCCGAGCAGCCGCCAGGCCAGCGGGAACGCCCCGCGCTGCCGGGCCAGGGTGCCGCCGCTCCACAGCGCCCACGCCATCGCGGCCGTGTCACCCGCGTTCCGTGCTGCGCGGTAGCTCGCCTTCCAGGCCCGGTCCGCCTCCCGCACCCGGCCCAGCCGGCGCTGTGCCTCGGCGACGGCGAGCCCGCAGCGGGCCACCTCGCCCGGAAGGCCGGACCGTTCGGCCTCGCGCAGCCGCTCGGTGCCCTCGGCCAGCACGTCGACCAGCGAGGAGTTCACGGAAAGGGTGGTCAGGGCGCCCTGGTACTCCGGGGCGAAGGCCTTGCCGTACATGTGTGCCCTTCTATACACGAAGTGTATACACGGAGTGTATAGCACATCGGAAAGGTGCCCCGGCCCGCAGGCCGGGGCACGGTCTGTCGTGGGTCAAGACGCCGGCGCCGAAGGCTGGGTTGCCCGTGCGGCGAAGATCACTCGACGGGGCGTCAGTGCTGCTGCACCTTCTGCGGCGTCGCCTCGCTCGGCCGCACCACGACGAACCCCTCGCCCTGCAGCATCAGTTGCACCGCCTCGCCCGAACCGCCGCGCAGCATCGAGCCGATGGACTGCGAGCGGTGCAGCGAGGTCTGCAGGTGCGCGGACCAGCCGACCACCGCGTCGGTGTCGACGTACACCGGGTACTGAGCCGAGACGGGTATCACCAGCGGGTTGCCCTCGCAGACCAGGCCGAGCCGGCCCTGTCCGCTGAACACGCTGTTGAACAGGCCGCCGCCGGTGATGCCCGCGCCCTTCACGGTCCTGATCTCGTACGCCAGCGAGGCGTCGAAGCACAGCACGTTGCGGCCGTTGACGGTGAACTGGTCGCCGGGCTCGACCTCGACGATGAAGCAGTTCTGCGCCTCGTGTGCGAACCAGACCTCGCCCCGTCCGCGCACCGCCATCAGCGGCAGTCCCTCGCCGGTGACCGCGCGCTTGAGCATCCCGCCGACGCCCTGGCCCTTGCGCTCGAACTGGAGGCCGCCCCGGTAGGCGATCATCGCGCCCTGGCGGGCGTGCATCTCGCCGTCGACCGCGTACTTGATGCACTTGGCGTTCTCGACGGTCATGCCGGCCTCGACGGCCGGCTGCACCATGTGCTCACTGGAAAAGAGGGAACCCTTCATGCCGGGCATGGTGTCCCGGACGAACTCGTTCCGCCAAGATCACGGAACGTGCCCGCCCGGCGACGGGGTTCCCTCGCCCGCCCCTTCGGGCGCCCGGCCCCTCACTGCCGCGAGTCCCGCTCCGCGGCGGCCGGGACGCGCGCCGCCCTGCCCGTCGTGCCCTTGCCGGCGCCCTCCCCGCAGAACGCCGACTCCAGCGCGCCCGCCAGCGTGCCCAGCACCTTCGCGTTGTTGGAGGTGTTGGCGGCGGCAGTGAGACTCCGGCTGCCGTCCTTCGAGGCGAACGCGTAGGTGTAGAAGCCCTGCACCGCGCCGGTGTGCCCGTACACCGAGACGCCGCAGGAGAGGTCGCGGCGGCGCAGCCCGAGCCCGTACGAGGTGGTGCCGTCGACCCGGGTGAAGCGCTCCATCTCCGCCAGCCGGGCGGCGGACAGCAGCCTGCCGCGCAGCAGCGCCGAGTAGAAGGTGTTCAGGTCCCTGGCGCTGGAGATGAGCGCGCCCGCGCTCTGTGCCCAGGACGCCGTCTGGTCGGTCGCGTCGACCAGTTCCGCGCCGGCGGAGTCCGGGGTGAGGTAGCCGTGGGCGTGGCGGCCGGGAATCCTCGTGTCCGGGTGCACGTAGAACGTGTCGCGCAGCCCGAGCGGGGTGATGAGCCGCTTCTCGTAGGCGTCGCGCACGGGCTTCCCGGTGAGCTTCTCGATCAGCAGGCCGGCCACGACGTAGTTGGTGTTCGAGTACGAGTAGGCGGCGCCGGGCGCGTTGGTGCGGGGCTTGCTCAGCGACAGGGCGATCAGGTCGCGGTAGCCGAAGACCTTGTTCCGGACCGCCTCGAAGCCGGAGACGCTGCTCGCGAACATGTCGTTGCTGTAGTCGTACAGGCCGCTGCGGTGGCTCAGCACGTGCCGGACCGTGATCCGGTCGTCCGGCAGCAGCCCGGGCAGGTACCGGTTCACCGGGGCGTCCAGGTCCAGCTTGTGCTCGTCGGCCAGCTGCAGCAGGACCACGGCCGAGAAGGACTTGGTGACGCTGCCGATGCGGAACCGGTCGGCGGCGCTGATGGCCTGACGGGTGCTCCGGTCGGCGAAGCCCCGGGCCACCAGGTAGGAGTCGTCGCCGTCGTCGACGCGCGCCAGTGCGCCGGGGGCGCCCTGGTCCACCACCGAGTGCAGCACCGAGTCGAGCCCCGTGACGTCGGGCGCGGGCAGCGCCGCCGCCGCGTGGGCGTCCGCTTCGAAGGTCGCGGCCCGGGCCGGGACCGTGAGCAGCGAGAGCACGGCCGCTCCGAGCACCGCGCCCCTGCCCACGCTTGCTGGAACCATCCGGCTCACTCCCGTCCTCGCGGCTCGCGATGCGACATCGGTCACATTCCGCCCTGCAACCTAGGGGATTGCGGCAGCGTCTCCACAGTCGACACACAGCGGGCCTCTCGCGATCACCCTGTGGCGGGCATTCGTAAAGGATTGTCATAGAAGACCGCGAAATGGATCATTCCGCCTTTACGTGCGCATGACTGATCCGCAAGGGTTGCGACACGGGGCCCGACCAGCCCCCCGTGGCGCCCAACCGCGCCACGCCTCAGGGCGGTTGGGGAAACCCGCCGCCTGTGAACGAAGGAACCCTGATCAGATTGCGTAGACCGCACATACGCACCGCGGCTGTCGCCGTCGCGGTGGCGACCGCCGCCACAGGTCTGGCCGGCACGGCCTTCGCGGGTCCCTCCGCCTCCGTGGAGCACTCCGCCGCGTCCTCCGCCACCACCGCCACGGCGGTGGTGAAGGCGGCGAACGCCGCGGCCTTCGCGCACTCCGCGGCCACGGGGGTCGCGCAGGGCGACGAACTCCACGCCCAGGACGTGCTCGTCGACCCCGAGGGCGCGCGCCACGTCCGTTTCGTCCGCACGCACAACGGGATGCCGGTGCTCGGCGGCGACCTCGTCGTCCACCTCGACCGGCGGCTCGCCTACACGGGCGTCACCAGCGCGGCCACGCACGCCGTGAAGCCGGCCGCCGCCCAGCCGCAGCTGACCGCGGCTCAGGCCGCGGCCAAGGCCGCCCGCGCCGCCAAGGGCGAGGCCGGCGGCGCCGAACTGGTGGTGGACGCCCGCGGCGGCTCCGCCGCCCTCGCCTACCAGGTCACCGTCACCGACGAGGACAGCGCGAGCACCGTCGTCGTCGACGCCGTCACCGGCAAGGTGCGCAGCAACACGCCCGTCGCCGACGAGTTCCTGTCGCCGAAGCTGCTCGCCAAGCTGCGCAGGAGCGGCCAGAGCGCCGACCCGGCCACCGGCGTCGGCTCCTCCACCGGGGCCGGCCTGCTCGGCTCCGGCGTCTCCGGCGCCGTGCGCTACCCGGCGACCGCCAAGGGCACCGGCAAGACCCTCTTCGTGGGCAGTGTCGGCCTGACCACCACGGCCACCTCGCGCGGGCACTACCAGCTCAAGGACCCCAACCGGTACGGCACCGAGACCCGCGACGCCAAGGGCAGGTACACCGAGTCCTTCGGCGCGGGCACGAAGTTCACCAACACCACCAACGTGTGGGGCAACGGCAAGACCACCAGCCGGGCCAGCGCCGCGGCCGACGCGCAGTACGGCATCACCAAGACGCTGGACTTCTACAAGAAGACCTTCAACCGCAAGGGCATAGCCAACAACTCCAAGGCCGCCCGCGGAATGGTCCACTGGGGCAACAAGGTCGCCAACGCCTTCTGGGACCCGACCTGCAACTGCATGCTGTACGGCGACGGCGACGGCCAGATGTTCAAGAAGCCGCTCGTCGTCCTCGACGTCACCGGTCACGAGCTGACCCACGGCGTGGTGGAGGCGACCGCCGACCTGCAGCCGACCTACGTCGACGCCGACGGCAACCAGTACGGCGAGCCCGGCTCGCTGAACGAGTCGCTCGCGGACATCTTCGGCTCCAACGTCGAGTTCTACGCCAACAACGCCAAGGACACGCCGGACTACCTGGTCGGCGAGAAGCTGGGCCTGGACCAGAAGTTCCTGCGCCGCCTCGACCACCCCTCGCTCGACAAGCTCGAGGGCACGATCGACTACTGGTCGCAGGACACCTACTACACCGAGGTCCACGCCGGCTCCGGCGTCTCCTCGCACGCCTACTACCTCCTCGCGGAGGGCAGCGGCAAGAAGAAGATCGGCACCGTCACGTACGACTCGCCGACCTACGACGGCTCCACGGTCAAGGGCATCGGCCGCACCAAGGCCACCGCCATCTTCTACCGTGCGCTGACCCGCTACATGGTCTCCACCACCGACTTCCACGGCGCGCGCGTCGCGACGCTGAAGGCGGCCAAGGACCTGTACGGCTCGACCAGCACCGAGTACAAGACGGTGAGCAAGGCGTGGGCCGCGGTCAACGTGACCGCCGCCAACACCCCGGCCGCCCGCCACTGACGGACGTCCGCACCGCGCACCACCGGATGCCCCGCCCCGCGCGGGGCATCCGCACGTCCCGCCGCTGCCGCCCGCCGCGGTGGCGGCGCGGCGGCAGCGGCGGGACCATGACAACCGTGGTACCCGCAGAGACCTCCCGGCCGGCGCGCCCGGAGCCCGGCGGGCCCGCCGGGGCGAAGGAGCGGCTCCGGTGACCGGCCGGTCCGCCCGCGTCCGGCGCCTTGCGGCCGCGGCGCTGCTCACCCTCGCCTGCCAGTGGGCGCCCGTGCCGGCGGCGACCGGGGCGCCCGAGCCCGCCGGGCGGGACGCCCAGGTGGTCACCTGGGCGGCGAGCGCCGGCCGCCTCGGCGAGGGCACGCCCGGCCGCGGCTACCGGCTGATCGTGCGCACCAGCGTCGCCGGCAGCGGGCTGCGCGTGCGCCTGTCCAACGCCTTCGGCGACCGCCCCCTGACCCTGGACGGCGTGCGCGCGGGCCTGCGGAGCAAGGGCGCGGCGCTGGTGCCGGGCAGCGACCGGCCGCTCACCTTCGGCGGCGCCCGCACCGTCACCCTGCCCGCCGGCGCGGTCGCCTGGAGCGACCCGCTGCCCGGCTCCGTCCCGGCCGGGGCCGACCTCGCCGTCAGCCTGCACACCCCCGGCGCGGCCGGCCCGGCCACCGGGCACACCCTGGCGCTGCAGACGTCGTACGTCACCCAGGGCGACCACACCGCCGAGACGAGCGGGGCGAACTGGGCCCGTACCACCGGCTCCTGGTGGTACCTGGACGCGGTCTCCGTACGCCCCGCGGATCCCGCGACCGGCGCCGTGGTGGTGCTCGGCGACTCCCTCACCGACGGCCGGCAGTCCACCCCCGGGCTCGACCGGCGCTGGACCGACTACCTCGCCCGGCGCCTGCGCCCGGCCGCGACGCACGTCAAGGGCGTGGCCAACGAGGGGATGTCCGGCAACAAGGTGCTCAGCGACGGCGCCGGGCCCGGCGCCCTGCACCGGCTGGAGCGCGACGTGCTGTCCCAGCCCGGCGCGCGCACCCTCCTGCTGTTCGAGGGCGTGAACGACGTCAGGGCCCACACCGGGGTCACCGCCGCCGGGTTGATCGCCGGATACCGGACGATCCTGCGGCGGGCCCACGCGGCCGGGCTGTGCGTGGTCGGCGCGACCGTCGCACCGTTCGCGGGCCGGCCCGAGTGGGACCCGGCCGCCGAGGCGGTGCGCCAGGACGTCAACCGGTTCGTCCGCACCGGCGGGGAGTTCGACGCCGTCGTCGACTTCGACCGTGTCCTGCGCAGCCCCCGCGCGCCCGGGCACCTGCTCCCCGCCTACGACGACGGCGACCATCTGCACCTGAACGACGCGGGCATGCGGGCCCTGGCCGACGCCGTCGGCCCGCACACCCTCGACTGCGCGCGCGGACCCCGGCCCGGCTGACCAGGGCCCCGCCGCGTGGGGTTCAGCGCAGCGTCTCGGCCCAGTCGGCCGGCACCCGCCCCGCCGGACCCGGCACCGGCTGCTCGGCCGGGTGCGCGGCCGGCGGCGCGAGTTCGGGACCGTCCGTGTACAGCTCGCCCGTGTCGTAGTTCCAGAACCAGCCCTCGCCCGGCTCGAAGCTGCGGATCACCGGATGCCCGGTCGCCTCGTGGTGGGCGGTGGCGTGCTTGGACGGGGAGTCGTCGCAGCAACCGATGTGCCCGCACGCCGCGCACCGGCGCAGGTGGAACCACCAACCGCCGGCCGCGTCGCACTCCACGCAGCCGGCGCCGCTCGGCGGGACGTTCGGGTCGATGGCGGACTCGCCGCTCATGCTGTCTCCTCGGGGTTCGTCAGGGCGGACCGCTCCTCGGGTGTGCCCGCGGTCAACGGCAGCAGCACCTGGAAGCGGGTGTCGCCGGGCTCGGACTCGACGCGCAGGGTGCCGTGGTGCTTGTTCACCACGATCCGCCAGGAGATGTCCAGGCCGAGCCCGGTGCCCTGGCCGACCGGCTTGGTGGTGAAGAACGGGTCGAAGATCCGGCTCCTGATCTCCGGCGGCACCCCGGGCCCGGTATCCCGGAACTCCACCAGCGCCTGCTCGCCGTCCAGCGCGGTCCGCACGGTGAGCGTGCCCTGCCCGCCGGCGCCGTTCATGGCGCACACCGCGTTGTCGATCAGGTTGGTCCACACCTGGTTCAGCTCCGCCGGATAGCCGGGGACCTGCGGCAGCGCGGGGTCGTACGCCTTGACGACCTCGATGCGCGGACCGATCTTGCCGGACAGCATCAGCAGCGTGCTGTCCAGGAGTTCGTGCACGTCGACGACCCGGTAAGGGGCCCGGTCGAGCTGCGAGTACTGCTTGGCGGCGTCCACGAGGTGCGAGATCCGGGTGGTGGAGTCCTCGATCTCGCTCATCAGCAGCTCGGTCTCGACCGTGTAGTTGAGCCAGCCCACCGCCCCGGGCAGGATCTCCGCGTCCACGGCCGCCGCGACCTGCTCCAGCCAGTCCACGTCGAGCCCGGCCTGGACGAAGGTGGGCGCGAGCTGCCAGCCGTTGTCGATGCCGTGGTCCTCCAGCCAGTCGCCGAGCGCGTCCTCGCGGTCGGAGGCCTCCAGCGGGCTGAGCGCCGGCGCCTTGGCGACGCGCTCCGCGGTGCGCTCCTGGATCTCGATCAGGCTCGCCAGCGCGTCCCGGGAGAACGGGCCCTCGGCGATCACCGCGAGCTTGTGCCGCATCTTCGCGACCCGCTCGCGCAGCGTCGAGGTGGCCCGGACGGCGGCCGCGGCGGGATTGTTCAGCTCGTGCGTGAGCCCGGCCGACAACGAGCCGAGCGCCAGCAGCCGTTCGCGCTGCCCGATGGCCGCCTGAGTGCTCTTGGAGCCGAAGAACAGGCCCTCCAGCAGATGCGTGGCCATCGGGAACCACTCGCTCATGACCTCGGCGAAGACGTCCGCCGGCAGCACGAAGAACCGCGTCGGCTCCGTCACCCGCATCGAGTTGTTGTACACCTGCCGCACCCGGTCGCCCAGGTACGCCTGCATGGCGCCCGCGTACACCCCGCGCTGCGAGGTGCGCGACACCTCCACGTCGTCGCCGCCGACCCGCCGCGACAGCACGACCGTGCCCTCCAGCATCACGTAGAAGCAGGTGGCGGGGTCGCCCTCGGTGTAGACCGGACCGGGCTGGAACAGCTCGACCCGGCCCTCGCGGCACAGCCGGCCGAGCTGCTCGGGCGCCAGCTTTTCGAACAGGAACAGGGAGCCGATCTCCCGGGGGCTGCACGGCACCGGCTGCCCGCTCACGACTGCTCCAGGTACCGGTGGACGAGCATGACGGCCATGGCTCCCTCTCCGACGGCGGACGCGACCCGCTTGGCGGACTCCGCGCGGGCGTCGCCCGCCACGAACACGCCGGGGACGCTGGTCTCCAGGTGGTACGGCGCCCGGTCCAGCTCCCAGCCGGCCGGCGGGCGCCCGTCGGCCGTCAGGTCGGGTCCGGCCAGGATGAACCCGCGTGCGTCGCGCAGCACCGTCCCGTCCAGCCAGTCGGTCAGCGGGGCGGCCCCGATGAACACGAACATCCACTGGGCGTCGACGCGTTCGGTCTCCCCGCTGCTCAGGTGACGCAGGGTCAGCTGTTCCAGCCGGCCGGAGCCGTGCGCGGCGTCCACGACCGTGTGGCCGCGCACCGAGATGTTCGGCGCCTCGCCGATCTGCTGGATCAGGTAGTGCGACATCGACGCCGACAGGTCGGGCCCGCGCACCAGCAGCGTCACCGACTTGGCGAACCGGGACAGGTACATCGCCGCCTGGCCCGCCGAGTTGGCGCCGCCGACGATGTACACGTCGTGTCCCTGGCAGGAGGAGGCCTCGGTCAGCGCGGAGCCGTAGAACACGCCGCAGCCGGTCAGGTCGGTGCAGCCCTCGGCCTGCAGCCGCCGGTACTGCACACCCGTCGCCAGGATGACGCTGTGCGCCGCGATCGCCGAGCCGTCGGCGAACCGCACCACCCGGGCCGCCCCGTTGACCTCCAGGCCCGTCACCTCGCGCGTGGTCAGGATCTCGGCGCCGAACTTGGCCGCCTGCCGCCGCGCCCGGTCGGTGAGCTGGGCGCCGGAGACCCCGTCGGGGAAGCCCAGGTAGTTCTCGATCCGGGAGCTCTGCCCGGCCTGCCCGCCGGTCGCGGACCGCTCCACGAGCACCGTCCGCAGGCCCTCCGAGGCCCCGTACACGGCGGCGCCGAGCCCAGCCGGGCCGCCGCCGATCACCACCAGGTCGTAGAAGTCGGCCGTCGGCGTCGTCGCCAGGCCCACCCGCGCGGCCAGCTCGGGCGCCTCCGGCTCGACCAGGACCGTACCGTCGGGAGTGATCACCAGCGGCAGCCGCTGCCCGTCCTGCCCGGCCGCGGTCAGCAGCCGCCGCCCCTCGGGCTCCTCCACCGAGTACCAGCGGTAGGGCACCTGGTTGCGGGCCAGGAACTCCCGTACGTCCGAGGACCGGGCCGACCAGCGGTGCCCCACGACCTTGGTGCTGGGCACCGGCTTGTAGGCGCTGGTCCGCCAGGCCTGGAGCAGGTCGTCCAGGACCGGGTAGAGCTTCTCCTCCGGCGGGTCCCACGGCTTGAGCAGGTAGTGGTCCAGGTCCACGACGTTGATCGCGTCGATCGCCGCGTTGGTGTCCGCGTACGCGGTCAGCAGCACCCGCCGGGCCCCCGGATACACGTCCAGAGCCTGTTCCAGGAACTCGATGCCGTTCATCTGCGGCATCCGGTAGTCGGCCAGGATCACCGCCACCAGGTCCCCGCGCAGCTTCAGCTCGCGCAGCGCCTCGAGCGCCGACTCGCCGGACTCCGCGCGCACGATGCGGTACGACTCGCCGTAGCGCCGCCTGAGGTCGCGGGCGACGGCGCGGGAGACCCCCGGATCGTCGTCGACTGTCAGGATGACGGTCCGCGCTGTGTCGGCGGCCTGTGCCATGCCTCTCCCACCCCGTGCTCGGATCACCGGGACGGCGCCGATTCGGCCGCCGCACCGGTTCCCGCCCATCGTATGTTCGATCGCCCGGGTTCGCCGCGCCGTACGGCGCCGACCGCCCGGATCGGGCGGGAGCGCTCATCGGCCGCCCCTTCGCGGGCAGGCGCAGGACATGATCAGCACGTGGGGGAGACTGGACCCGCGGACGAGGAAGCGGACGACGAGGAGGCCCGAGGCATGACACGCCCGATCACGGCAGGGGTGGACGGTACCCAGGAGAGCCTGGCCGCGCTGGACTGGGCGGCCAGGGAGGCGGTGCGCCGGGAGCTGCCGCTGCGCGTGGTGCACGCCTGGCACTACGCCGAGGCGCTCGCCACGGCCGACTGGGACACCCAGCACGGCTGGGTCTCCGAAGGGCTGCGGGAGTCCGTGCGCGCGGTCCTCGGCAGGCACCCGGAGCTCCGGGTGGACGTGGACCTGCTCGAGGGCGGCGCCGCGGACGCGCTGACCGACGCGGCCGCCAAGTCCGAGCTGCTGGTGCTGGGTTCGCGCGGGCACGGCGCGGTGATGGGCTTCCTGCTGGGCTCGGTCGGGCGGCAGGTGATCGCCGAGACGGCCCGGCCCGTGGTCCTGGTACGGGCCGGCGACCGGCCCGCGGCGGAGGCCGCCGGGCGCGAGGTCGTGGTCGGCCAGCACGGCGGCCCCGAGGACAGCGCCGCCGCGCTGCGGTTCGCGTTCGAGACGGCGGCCCAGCGCGGGGCCACCGTCCGGGCGGTCCGCGCCTGGACGCTGCCGCCGGTCTTCGCCTACAGCCCGGGCTCGCTGAAGCTCCTGGACGAGGCGGGCGGCCTGGAGCCGTACGAGAAGAAGGCCCTGGCCGACGCGCTGCGCCCGTGGCGCGAGCGGTTCCCGGAGGTGCCCGTCGCGGAGCACGTCGAGATGGGCAGCGCGGGGCAGGTGCTGCTGTCGGTGGCCGGCCGGGCCCAGCTGATGGTGGTCGGCCGGCGGGCCCGCCGCGGCGCCGTCGGCGCCCGGATCGGCTCGGTGGCGCACGGCGTGCTGCACCACGCCGAGTGCCCGGTGGCCGTGGTCCCGCACGAGTGACCTACTGCGGCGTCGTCGGCTCCAGGGTCGTACGGGCCCTGGGCAGGACGTTCGCGATGTAGTCGGCGACGGCGGTGTCCAGGCCGATGTCGTGCTGGGCCCGCTCCGACAGGTACCAGCGGTGCTCCAGCAGCTCGTGGTAGATCTCGGCCGGGTCCATGGAGCCGCGCAGCTCCGGCGGCACGGCGCGCACGGTGGGCCGGAACACGTCCCGGACCCAGCGGTGGGCCAGCACCTCGGGGCGGGCGGCGAGGGGATCGCCGGGCGCGTGGTCGTCCTGGGTGGCCATCCAGCTCTCCAGGTCGTTGAGCAGCCGCCGCGCCTGGTTCTCCTCGGCGTCCAGGCCGGTCAGCCGCAGCAACTGGCGCTGGTGGTGGCCGGCGTCGACGACCTTGGGCACGAAGGTCACCGTGTCGCCGCCGGCGGAGTGCTCGATCTGCATCTCGGCCACGTCGAAGCCGAGGTCGTTGAGGCGGCGTATCCGGCGTTCTATGTAGTGGTACTTGCCCGCCGGGTACACCGAGGTGCGGGTCAGCTCCTGCCACAGCCCGGCGTAGCGGGTGCAGATCTCGTGCCCGAACTCGACCGGGTCCACGGAGGGGTGCAGCGCCCCGGAGGCCTCCAGGTCCAGCAGCTCCCCGCTGATGTTCACCCGGGCCAGCTCGAGGTCGTAGTCCCGCTGCCCGGGGCTGAGCCGCGGGTGCAGGTCGCCGGTCTCGGCGTCCACCAGGTACGCGGCGTAGGCGCCCGCGTCCCGCCGGAACAGGGTGTTGGACAGCGAGCAGTCGCCCCAGGCGAACCCGCTCAGGTGGAGCCGGACCAGCAGCACCGCGAGGGCGTCCATCAGCCGGTGCATGGTCGCCGGGCGCATGGTGGTCTCGAACATCGAGCGGTACGGCATCGAGCCGCGCAGGTGCCGGGTGATCAGCACCGGCTCCAGGGGGTCGCCGGCGCCGTCGGTGCGGCCGGTGACCACGGCGAGCGGGTCCACCGCCGGGATGCCCAGCCGGTCGAGGTCGCGCAGCAGCCCGTACTCGCGCAGCGCGGGCCGCTCGGCCAGCTCCTTGACGGCGATCACCTCGTCGCCGGCGCGGGCGTAGCGCACGACGTGCCGGGAGATGCCCCGGGGGAGCGGTACGAGGTACTCCTCGGGCCACTTCTCCAGGGGCACGTCCCAGGGCAGTTCGAGCAGGACCGCCGGGTGCTCCGGGTTCGTGGCGCTGATCTGCAATGCCATGGGAGGAACCCTAAGGCCCGCCTCCGGTCGGCGGGACGCCCGTTCCCGGGCCCGCCGGACGCGTCAGCGCACCCCGTGCGGCCGGAACTGGACGCTGATCCGCGGGCCCGCCGCGTGGGCGGTCTTGGGCACGCAGTGCTCCCAGGTGCGCTGGCAGGATCCGCCCATCACGATGAGGTCGCCGTGCCCGAGCGGACGCCGGACGGCCGGGCCGCCGCCCGCGACGGGCCGCAGCAGCAGGTCCCGGGGCGCGCCGACGGACAGGATCGCGACCATCGTGTCCTGGCGGGCGCCGCGCCCGATCCGGTCGCCGTGCCAGGCGACGCTGTCCCGGCCGTCGCGGTAGAAGCAGAGCCCGGCGGTGGTGAACGGCTCGCCGAGCTCCTCGGCGTAGCGGGCGGACAGGGCGCCCCGTGCCTCGTCGAGCACGGGGTGCGGCAGCGGGTCGTGCGCCGCGTAGAAGGCGAGCAGCCGCGGGACGGCCACCACGTTGTCGTACATCTTGCGGCGCTCCGCCCGCCAGGGGACCCCGGCCGCCAGCTCTTCGAACAGGGCGTCCGCGCCGCTCAGCCAGCCCGGCAGCATGTCGATCCAGGCGCCGTGGCCCAGCTCGGTCCGGCGCAGCCCGTCGAGCGGGCCGAGCCGTAGCTCGTCGGTCTGGTCGAACAGGGAGCCCTGGAGGTGCGTGGCCATGAGCCCAGCGTACTCCGTAATCGAAAGTATGTTCCATGACGAGCCGGACGCCGACCGGTGCCGACTCCCGGGCTCTTTCCATACACCGGTGTATCGGATACGTTCCCGTATCGAAATGGAGGTCCCGTCATGACGGTCAAGGACGAGCCGGCCCCGCGCGTCACCAGACGGCGGGCCCGGACCCGCGCGAACCTGCTCGACGCGGCCTTCGCGGTCTTCGCGGCCAAGGGGTTCGGGCGCGTCTCCATCGAGGAGGTCTGCGAGGCCGCCGGCTACAGCCGGGGCGCCTTCTACTCCAACTTCGCCACCCTGGACGAGCTGTTTTTCGCCCTCTACCGGGAGCGGGCCGACCTCATCGCCGGCCAGGTGGCCGAGGCGCTCGCCCAGGACGGGCCCGGCCTCGACGTCCCGGCCTCGGTGGACCGGGTCACAGAGGTGCTGCTGCTCGACGTGGACTGGCTGCTGGTCAAGACCGACTTCCTGGTCCACGCGGCCCGCGAGCCGGCCGTGGCCCAGGCACTCCTCGACCACCGGACCCGGCTGCGCGAGGCCGTCGCCGACCGGCTCGGCCGGGCCGGGGGCCGCACCGGGCTGCCCGCCGCGCTCGGCGGAGCCGAGGACGCCGCCCGCGCGGTGGTCGCGGCCTACGACGGCGTCACCACCCAGCTCCTGCTGGACAAGGACGTCGACGCCGCACGCCGCTGGCTGAAACAACTGCTCACCGCCCTGCTGACCGACGGCAGCGGCGCCACGGGACGGGTACCCGAATGAGTCGCGGACGGAAGGACAAGGACGCAATGGCCGCCATGGACGCGGACGTCATCGTCGTCGGAGCGGGCCTCGCCGGCCTGGTCGCGGCACACGAACTCACCAGCCGGGGCAGGCGGGTCGCCCTGCTCGACCAGGAGAACGCCCGCAATCTGGGCGGACAGGCGTTCTGGTCGTTCGGCGGGCTGTTCCTGGTCGACTCCCCGGAGCAGCGCCGCCTGGGCATCAAGGACTCGGTGGAGCTGGCCTGGAGCGACTGGCAGGGCAGCGCGCGGTTCGACCGCCTTCAGGACGAGGACTCCTGGGGCGCGCGCTGGGCCCGCGCCTACGTCGAGTTCGCGGCCGGCGAGAAGCGCTCCTGGCTCGCCGGGCACGGCATCTCGCTGCTGCCCACGGTCGGCTGGGCCGAACGCGGCGACCTGCGGGCGGGTGGGCACGGCAACTCCGTGCCCCGCTTCCACATCGCCTGGGGTACCGGCACCGGCGTGGTCGAACCCTTCGTCCGCTACGCCCGGCAGGCCGCCCGGGACGGGCTGCTCACCTTCCACCACCGCCACCGGGTCGACGAGCTGGTGACCGAGGGCGGCGCCGTGCGCGGTGTGCGCGGCACGGTCCTCGCCGAGGACGACTCCCCGCGCGGCGTCGCCTCCAGCCGCGAGGCGGCGGGCGAGTTCGAACTCACCGCCCAGGCCGTGGTCGTCACCTCCGGAGGCATCGGCGCCGACCACGACATCGTGCGCCGGTACTGGCCGGAACGGCTCGGCACCCCGCCCGCAGAGATGGTCACCGGCGTGCCCGCCTACGTCGACGGCCGGATGCTGGACATCAGCGCGGCCGCCGGGGTCCGCCTGGTCAACCGCGACCGGATGTGGCACTACACCGAGGGCATCCGGAACTGGGACCCGGTCTGGCCCGGCCACGGCATCCGCATCCTGCCCGGCCCGTCCTCCCTCTGGTTCGACGCGCTCGGCCGCCGGCTGCCCGACCCGTGCCTGCCCGGCTACGACACCCTGGGCACGCTGAGGCACCTGCGCACCACCGAGGACCTCGCGGGCCACGACCACTCCTGGTTCATCCTCACCCGGAAGATCGTGGAGAAGGAGTTCGCGCTCTCGGGCTCCGAGCAGAACCCCGACATCACCGCCAAGGACCGCAAGGCGGTGCTGCGGGACCGGCTGCTCGGCAAGGGCGCCCCCGCGCCGGTGCGGGCGTTCCTGCGCAACGGCGCCGACTTCGTGACCGCGGACACCCTGGAACAGCTCGTCGAGAAGATGAACGGGCTCACCGGCGAACCGCTGCTCGACGCGGCCCTGGTGCGCCGCCAGATCGAGGACCGCGACCTCCAGCTCGCCAACCCCTACAGCAAGGACTCGCAGGTCCAGGGCATCCGCAACGCCCGCCGCTACATCGGCGACCGCCTCGGCCGGGTCGCCGCCCCGCACCGGATCCTGGATCCCGAGGCGGGTCCGCTGATCGGCGTCAAGCTGCACGTCCTCACCCGCAAGACCCTCGGCGGCATCCAGACCGACCTGGACTCCCGGGCGCTCGGCGCCGACGGCGCACCGGTCGAGGGGCTGTACGCGGCGGGCGAGGTGGCGGGCTTCGGCGGCGGCGGAGTGCACGGCTACAACGCCCTGGAAGGCACCTTCCTCGGCGGCTGCCTCTTCTCGGGCCGCGCGGCGGGGCGGGCGGCGGCGAAGCAGACGGGCTGAGGACGAGCCGGCGGACGCAGCGGGGCCGGGCCTTCAGTCCCGCAGCAACTCCGCCAGCACGGAGGCGTGGCTGCGCTCCGGCGCCTTGGACGCGGTGAGCAGCGTCATCTCGCCCTCGTGCGCCGAGCGCCGCAGCCCGTCGAGGAGGGCGGCGGCCTCGGGAGCGGCGAGTTCGGCCTCGTAGCGGCTGCGGAACTCCTCGAAGGAGCCTTGCGAGGAGTGGAACCACGTGCGCAGTTCGTTCGAGGGCGTGAGCCCCTTGGGCCACTCGTCCACCCGGGCCTCGTCCTTGGACACTCCGCGCGGCCACAGCCGGTCCACCAGGACCCGCAGTCCGTCGTCCGCCTCGGGCGGTTCGTAGATCCGGCGCACGCGCACGCTCACGGTGGGGCCCCTCTCGGGTCGCGGACGGTGCTGCGAGAGTACTGCCGCGGACGCGTCCCAGCGGGCGGCGACGCGGCGTGACTTGACCGGAATGAGGGCGAAACCGGGTCGGCACCGCGCCTAGTCTGTGCCGAAACGATCATTCGTCACCCCCCTGGAGGAGCGCCCGTGAGGCCACCGCGCAGACAGGTCCCCGGCCGACGCACCGCAGTTCTCCGCCGTGAGGCGGTCCTCGCCACCGTCCCCGTCGCCGTGGCGGCGCTGCTCGGGGCGGCCGGCCCCGCGGCGGCCGGCACGACCGGCGCGGCCGGCGCGGGCGACCCCTACTTCCCGCTCAGCGGCAACGGCGGCTACCACGTGGGCCACTACGACCTGACGCTCCGTTACGACACCGCCTCCCGGCGGCTGGACGGCAAGGCCGTCCTCACCGCACGCGCCACACAGCGGCTCACCCGCTTCGACCTCGACCTCTCGGGCCTGAAGGTCACCGGCGTCACCGTCGGCGGCCACTCCGCCGGCTTCCGCCGCAACGGCCAGGAACTCGTCGTCACCCCGGGGCACGCCCTGCGCGCGGGCCAGGAGTTCAAGGTCGCGGTCTCCTACCACGGCACCCCCGGGCCGGTCACCGACCCGGACGGCTCCGCGGACGGCTGGATCCCCACCGACGACGGGGCGTTCGTCGCCGGCGAGCCGCAGGGCGCGATGACCTGGTTCCCGGCGAACAACCACCCCAAGGACAAGTCGTCGTACGACTTCACGATCACGGTCCCGGAGGGGCGCACCGCCGTCGCCAACGGCGTCCTGCGCGGCACGCGCACCGCGCACGGCCGCACCACCTTCCGCTGGCACCAGGCCGAGCCCATGGCCGCCTACCTGGCCACCGCCACCGTCGGGAAGTTCCAGGTCGAGCGGTACACCACGCACGACGGCGTCCAGGTGTACAACGCCGTCGACCCGCGTGAGGCGCGCGCGGCGGCGCCCGTGCTGAAGAAGCTGCCCTCCGTGCTGGAGTGGGAGAGCAAGCTGTTCGGGCCCTACCCGTTCAAGGCCGCCGGTTCGCTCGTCGACCACGCGCCCGACGTCGGCTACGCCCTGGAGACCCAGAGCCGGCCCCTCTACGACTCGGCGCCCGACGTGAGCACCCTGGTCCACGAGAACGCCCACCAGTGGTTCGGCGACTCGGTCTCGCTGACCGCGTGGAAGGACATCTGGCTCAACGAGGGCTTCGCCACCTACGCCGAGTGGCTCTACGCGGAACAGCACGGCGGCGACAGCGCGCAGAAGGCGTTCGACGACCTCTACGCCCGCCCCGCGAGCAACCGCCTGTGGGCCTTCCCGCCCGGCGACCCGGGCAGCGGGGAGAACATCTTCGACACCCCCGTCTACGCCCGCGGCGCGATGACCCTGCACGAACTGCGCCGGGCCGTCGGCGACCGGGACTTCTTCCGGATCCTGCGCGCCTGGGCGGCCGGCCACCGCGTCGGGCACGGCACCACGGCCCAGTTCACCCGGCTCGCCGAGCGGGTCTCCGGCAAGGACCTGGACCCGCTGTTCCGCACCTGGCTGTACGAGCGGGGCAAGCCGGCCCGGCCCTAGGGCCGGGCCGCCGGGGCGGGCCCGTCTCCGTACGACCGGGCCCGCCCCGCCGCACGACGAGGCCCCGGCGTCCGCCGCCGGGGCCTCGCGGGACCGGGGACGGACGCCGGGGCCCGGGCTGGCCGGGGCGGCGGGGCCGGCTCAGCCGGAGCGCTGCCGGGACCGGACGCGGCGCCTGAGCGCGCGCCGCTCCACCTCGGTGGTGCCGCCCCAGATGCCGATGCTCTGGCCCGTGTCCAGGGCCCAGTCCAGGCACTGCTCCCGCACCGGGCAGCGACCGCACACCGCCTTCGCCTGCTGTGCCTGCACCTGCGAAGGACCGGTGGTGCCGATGGGGAAGAACAGGTCGGGGTCCTCATGACGGCACGCGGCATGTTCGCGCCAGTTGTACATCGAAGTCTCCTCCGGTCGTAGTCGTCCGTGCCAGTCGAATGCGTGCTTCCACTTCGGGTGACCGGTCAGGACGGCATGAAACAGGGAGCTTGCGCGGGACTTGGCGGCGGGCCGCGTTCCGGTCACTGCTCGCGCATGCCCCAGGGGGAGCCGTACGCGGTCAGCAGGTCGAGGAACGGGCCGGCGGGGAAGGCCTCCGGGCCGAGGACGCCCGTCCCCGACCAGGCGCCGGTCGCAAGGAGTTCGAGCGCGACGACCGGGTTGACCGCCGTCTGCCACACCACCGCCTGGCAGCCGTACTCCGCCATGGACCACTGGTTGTCGACCACGTGGTACAGGTACACCTCGCGCGGCGCCCCGTCCTTGGTGCCGCGCACCCAGGTGCCCGCACAGGTCTTGCCGTGCATCCGCTCGCCCAGCGTCGCCGGGTCGGGCAGGCACGCGGCGACCACGTCGCGCGGCGAGACGGCGACCGGTCCGTCCGGGCCCGGCACCGTCACCGGCTCGGTGCGGTCAAGTCCCAGAAGGTGCAGGGTCTTCAGCGTCTCGACGAACTCCCGGCCCAGCCCGTACTTGAACGTGACGCGGTCGGCGCCGACCCAGCGAGGCATCAGCAGCACCTCCTCGTGCTCCACGTTCACGCATTCCACCGGCCCGATCCCCTCGGGGAAGTCGAACACCTCGGGCTCGCTGAACGGCGCGGTGGTGAACCAGCCCCGCCCGCGCTCGTACACCACCGGCGGGTTCAGGCACTCCTCGATGGTGGTCCAGATGCTGAACGAAGGCGCGAAGTCGTAGCCGTCCACGGTGAGATCGGCGCCGTCGCGGACGCCGATCTCCTCGACGGTGTCGAAGAGTTCGTCGGCGGCGTAGCGGGCGAACACGTCGGACAGACCGGGTTCCACGCCCATGCCGACCAGGGCGAGCGCGCCCGCCTCCGCCCACTCCCCGGCCAGCTCGAACTGCTCGTCGCCCAGCTTGACCCCGCACTCCTCGTACGGCCGCTCGGGGTGCGGACGGGACAGCGACATCGCCATGTCGAGGTAGGTCGCCCCGGCCGAGCGCGCCGCCCGGAACAGGGGCATGACGAACCGCGGATCGGTGGCGTTGAGCAGCACGTCGCAGCCGTGCCGGGCGAGCAGGGCGGCGACCTGGGCCTCGTCGCCCGCGTCCACCCGCTCGGCGCGGAAGCGGTCCCCGGCCGCGCCGAGGGCCGCGACCGCCGCCTCGGCCCGGGCGGGGTCGTAGTCGGCCACCACCATCAGGTCGAGGAACGGACGGCGGGCCGCGATCCGGGTGATGGCGGTGCCGACACCACCGGCTCCCACGAGCAGTACACGCATGACGAGAAACTCCTGCCTGACACGGACGAGAACGGTCACGAACGGAACGGGACATCGAGGCAGGCGCGCCTTGCCGGGAATCCAACGCCGGACGGTGGCGTAAGGTCAATGGCGTTGGCATAAGCGCCGTGGAGGCAGGAGGCGAGCACCGTGCCCAAACCCGTCGTGCCCGAGGAGAGGCGCCGCAGGCGCCGTCCGACCCGCGGCGGCACCGTGCTGTCCGAGGAGCTGATCGTCGCGACCGCGCTCCGGCTGCTGCGGGAGCACGGCAGCACCGGGCTCACCGCCCGCCGTCTCGGTCTCGCCCTGGACTGCGATCCCAGCACGCTGTACCGGTACTTCCGGGGCATGGACGACCTGACCCTGGCCATCGGCGACGCGCTCATCGGCGAGGCGCTGGCCGGCTGGCGGCCGACCGGCGAGTGGCGGGCCGACCTGCGGACGATCGGGCTGCGCATCCACGGCGTGTACGTCGCGCACCCGCAGGCCGCCCTGCTCACCGCCAGCCGGGTCACCGGCCGCGCCCACGAACTGGCCGCCGACGAGGCGGTGCTGGACGTCCTGCGCTCGGCCGGGTTCTCCCTGGCCGAGACGGTGCGCGTCTACCACGCGTTCATCGACCAGACCCTGGCCTTCGCCGCCCTGGACGCCGCGTCACTGGCCCTGCCCAGCGCCTCCCAGCGCGCCGACGAGGACAAGTGGCACTCCACCTACGCCCGCCTGCCCCGCGCCACCCACCCCCGCATCGCCGAGGCGGCCCCGCTGCTGGCGAGGCGCATGGTCACCAGCGCCTACCCGACCGCGCTGGAGATGCTGCTGGACAGCGCGGCCGGCCGGCTCGGCGGACCGCGGCCCTGAGGACCCGCGGGGCGCGCGCCGGCGCACCGAGTTCCTGCTCGGCTCCCTCGCCACCCACCGCGGCCCGCTGCGCTGGATCTGCGGCGGCTGAGCACAGCGGCGGGGAGGAGTCGGACGGCACGGGAGTTCCTGCGATAGTTGCCCTCGCATCGAAAGATGTATCGAGCAACCTCTCAACGACCCTGACGAGCGACCAGGAACCCCGTGGACACGAGCGAAAGCAGCGGCACCGAACCGAAGACCGACGGCGCCGGGCCGGCGAGCGACGGCGCCGGGCCGAGGAGCACCGGCGCCGGCCCCGGCGACACCGGCAGTGACAGCCCGGCCGCGCCGGCCCCGCCCGGGCGCGGCTGGCGCCGCTGGGCCATGGACACCCGGCCGCTGCGCATACCGGCGTTCCGGCGCCTGTGGTCGTCGACCATCGTCACGGCCGTCGGCAGCCAGCTGACCGCCGTCGCCGTGCCGAAGCAGATCTACGACATCACGCACTCCTCGGCCTGGGTCGGCTACGCCAGCCTCGCCGGTCTCGTGCCCATGGTGCTGTTCGCGCTGTGGGGCGGCGCGGTCGCCGACACCGTGGACCGGCGCAAGCTGCTGCTGGTCACCAACACCGGCATCGCCGTGACCTCGGTGCTGTTCTGGGCGCAGGCCGTCACGGGCCTGGACTCCGTGGTCGTGCTCATGCTGCTGCTCGCGCTGCAGCAGGCCTTCTTCGGCCTGAACTCCCCGGCCCGCAACGCCTCCATCGCCCGTCTGGTGCCGGCCGCCCAACTGCCCGCCGCGAACGCGCTCGGCTCGACCGTGATGCAGACCGGCCTGGTCGCGGGACCGCTGCTGGCCGGCGTGCTGATCCCGGTCATCGGACTGCCCGAGCTGTACCTGATCGACGCGCTGGCCCTGTGCCTCACCGTCTGGGCGGTGTTCCGGCTGCCGGCGCTGCCCCCGCTCGGCGATCGGCCAACCCGGCGTGCGGGCGTGCGCGAGATCGCGGCCGGCTTCCGCTACATCTCCACGCGCAAGGTGCTGCTGCTGTCCTTCCTGGCCGACATCGTGGCCATGGTCTTCGGCATGCCCCGGGCCCTGTTCCCGCAGCTCGCCGCGGAGACCTACGCCTCCTGGGGCGAGGGCCTGGCGCTCGGCGTGCTCTTCGCGGGCATCCCGGTCGGCGCGGTGCTGGGCGGACTGTTCTCCGGCGTCTTCTCACGGGCGCGGCGGCACGGCTGGATGGTCATCGGCGCGGTCGTCGCCTGGGGGGCGGCCATCGCCGGGGTCGGGCTGAGCGGCAACCTCTGGGTGGCCGTCGCCTTCCTCGCCCTCGCCGGTCTCGCCGACATGATCTCCATGGTCTTCCGCGGGGCCATCCTGCTGTCCGCCGCCACCGACGACATGCGCGGCCGGATGCAGGGCGTGTTCACGGTGGTGGTCGCGGGCGGCCCGCGCCTGGCCGATGTGCTGCACGGCACCGCCGGCTCGGCGTTCGGCCCCAGGGCGGCGGTGGCGGGCGGCGGCGCGCTGGTGGTCGTGGTCATGCTCGCGCTGGCCGCTGCGGTGCCGGCCCTGCGCCGCTACCGGATCTGACGCGCCGGGCCCGGGCCGCCCCCGCGGCGGCCCGCCCGGCGGTTCACAGCGGTCCGCGCCCGCGAGCGGTTCACAGCGGTCCGCGCCTGCGGGCGGTTCACAGCGGTCCGCGCCTGCGAACCGCGTACTGGTCCATCAGCTTGCCGCGGGTGGTCTCCAGCCGGTGCGCGAGGATCTCCGCGACCGTGCGCACCAGGGACAGCCCGAGCAGCGGGTCCTCCACGCTCAGCGCGAGCACGGAGGGCCCGTCGAACTCGTAGGCGCGCACATTGCTGAAGGCCACCGCGCCGAAGTCCCACTGGTACGGCGGGAACAGCCAGGACCAGCCGAGCATGTCGCCCGCGCCCAGCGTGGCCACGGTGACCCGCTGCCGGGACGTGACCTGCTGGTCCAGATGGACCGCGCCCGAGCGGATCACCCAGAAGCGGTCGGCGGTGCCGCCCGGCTCGAAGATCCGGGAGTCCTCCGGGAAGGAGACCTCCTTGGCCAGCTCCATCAGCCGCTCACGCTGCGCGTGCGGCAGGGCGGTCAGCAGTTTTATCGCTTTGGTCATGGCGCGGGACTCCTCGCCGACGACGGTCGGGGTGTGTTCCCCAAGTTCATTTCAGCCGCTGCCGCCGTCCCGGGCACCTCGAAGGAACGGATCCCGGCCGGGCGCCGTGCCTGAGGGCATGAAAAAGCCCTGGCTGGACGGGGGAGGCCAGCCAGGGCCGTACGCGGTGGTGATGGAGGACGGTTCCGGTCGACCCCGTCACCACGTATGTATGAACGATAAACCATCTCCGCGCCATTCACCCAATCGGGAGCGGGTCAGGTGACCTGTCTCACCCCCGGCCGCTCCGCCGGCACTCCGCCCGGGTCGACGATCTCCTCCAGCACCCGCAGCACCGCCTCGTACGCCCCGGCCCGGACGGACGCCTCCCGCGCCCCCTCCGGATCGGTCGCCGTGAGGCCCTGCGCCTGCTCCCGCCAGGCCCGTTCCTGTTCGGCGGCCCGGTCCCTGCCCCGCCTGATCCGCCGCAGCAGTTCGTCCGCGTCCACGACATCCGTCATACCGTCCGCCTACCCGGCACGCGCCGGGTGATGACAACGCCACCCAGGGTGTTTGAGCGCGCCCGCAGGGGTGAGCCGACACAAGAGACCCGATCCGGGCAGAACCGAGGGAGGGAAGGGATGCGCGAGACGCACAGGACCGACTCCCCGGCGGAACTCCGCCGGCCGCACCGGCCGGTGCCGTGCCGCCCGGTGGACGCCCGCAGGACCGTCCGGCGCGTGGTGGCCGAGCGGTGCAGGACCCGCGCCATCCCCTGCGACGACGACGCGCTCGACGACGTCCTGCTGGTCACCTCCGAACTCGCCACCAACGCCATCCTGCACGGCGGCGGCATCACCGGCTTCGACGTCGACGTCGACAGCGCCGGGGTGAGCGTGTCGGTCAGCGACCGCAGCGACGACGTCCCGGTGGTCGAGGCCCCCGTGGACGAGCGGGGCCGCAACCGGCTCGGCGGCCGCGGCTGGCCCATCGTGTGCCTGCTGGCCCGCGACGTCAGCGTGGCTGGGCTGCCCCGCGGAGGCAAGCGGATCACCGCCGTCGTACCGCTCCACTGAGAACGGTAGGAGAAGTTCCGTTAGCGGCGTTTGCCATACATGGGCAGGGGCAGACGGAACCTCGTGCTTCGGACCGGAGGCGCGCGCCCGGCGGGATGTGATCGCCGCAGGCCCCCCCTCCGGAGGGCCGGACACCCATCCCGCGGCGAACCCTGACAGCACCGTTCGGGCCAGGACTCGGGAACCGCGGTTCCCTCCCATGCCCTGAAACCACGTTCAGGAGCGATTCCGCATGCTGACCGACATCTCGACAAGCCCTTCCGGCACCCCCGGCACCGCCACCACCGCCGCCGCCGCGACCCCCGCGTCCGGGCGGCGGACGCACGACGACGCCCCCGACACCGCGGCCCTCTTCGCCCGGCTGGCGGAGCTGGAGGAGGGGCCCGAGCGGGACGCGGTGCGCGACGAGCTGGTGACCGCCTGGCTGCCCATGGCCCACCGGATAGCGGGCCGGTTCCGCGACCGCGGAGAAGCCGTCGAGGACCTGCGGCAGGTGGCCGCACTCGGACTGGTCAAGGCCATCGACCGGTTCGACCCGTCCAGGGGAGCCTTCGAGAGCTACGCCGTGCCGACCATCACCGGCGAGGTGAAGCGGCACTTCCGGGACCGGATGTGGGCGCTCCGGGTGCCCCGCCGGGTGCAGGAGCTGCGCAACCGGGTCCGGGTGGCCCGCCGCGAGCTCACCCAGAACCCCGGCACCCCCGAGCCGACCTCCGCCGACATCGCCGCCCACACCGGCCTCACCGAGGAGGAGGTCGCCGCGGGCATGGAGGCGCTGGAGAGCTTCAGCACCCTCTCCCTGGACGCCGAACTCTCCAGCGGCGACGACGGCTACAGCCTCGCCGACACGCTCGGCGCGGCGGACGGCGCGTTCGACGTCGTCGTCGACCGCGAGGCCGCCAAGGAGGGACTGCGCCGGCTGCCCGAACGGGAGCGGGCCATCCTCTACATGCGTTTCTTCGAGGACATGACGCAGAGCCGGATCGCCGACCGGCTCGGCATCTCCCAGATGCACGTCTCCCGGCTCATCAGCCGCAGCTGCGCCCGGGTACGCGACGAGGTGCTGGGCCAGCGGGGCGTGCGGAAGCCGCGGTGACACCCCGGTGACCCCCCGGTCCGGACCGGGCCCGCGCCGACGGGCCCGGTCCCTGCGCGCCGGTCACCGACCGCGGGGCTCCGGCGTGACGCCGAGCGGGCGGCCGAGGCCGGACACCGCCTCGTCGAGCCGCTGCAGATGACGCAGCACCCGGTCCGTCACCCGGCCGTAGCGCGGACTGCGCAGGGTGCCCGGTTCCAGCAGCGACGCGATGCTGGGGCCGGTCTCGACCGTCGCCGCGGACCGCGGGTCCGCCACGTGGGTGGCGATCGCGTCGATGTTCCCCACGATCCGCCGGCCCGCCGTGCGCAGCCGCGGATCCGCCGCGATGGACGGGTGCGTGGGCAGCAGCTCGGCGGTGGCCGCGAGGGACCGGGCGTGGTAGGCGCAGGTCTCCAGCAGCGCCATGACGTACCGGGCGGTGTCGCGGCGTGAGCGCATCGGGGTCACCGGGTGGGTCAGCGGCTGGGTTGCGGCCCGCAGGTCCGCCAGCGCCTGGTCCAGCTCGCGGGCCTTGTCGACCAGGTCCACCGGCGGACCGCCGCTGAGCTGGTCGGACGCGGCGCGGGTGACCTCCGCCAGCTTCTCCAGCACGTCCACGAGCAGGTCGTTGGTGCGCCGGTCGGTGTGGATCGGCAGGACCACCGCCGCCGCGATCACCCCGCAGGCCGCGCCGAGCGCCGTCTCCTCCACCCGCAGCACCAGCACCGACAGGCTGT
Source organism: Streptomyces sp. 1-11 (assembly GCF_007176755.1). Lineage (GTDB taxonomy): Bacteria > Actinomycetota > Actinomycetes > Streptomycetales > Streptomycetaceae > Streptomyces. The sequence goes on along the minus strand of NZ_BJTV01000002.1, from coordinate 13,569 downwards.
AGGTGTTCAGCAGCGTGTACAGCAGCCCCAGCATCGCCGTGACGAAGAACGACATCAGCGTGTACGACAGGGGCGCGGTGTAGAACATCGCGAACACGAACAGCAGCACCAGCGCGAACGCCGTCCACGTGTGGTTCCCGACCAGACCCGCGAGCACGATGCCGGCCACCACGCCGAGCACCGTGCCGAGCAGCCGGCGGTAGCCCTTGACCAGGATCTCGCCGGTGGACGAGGTGTTGATGAACACGATCCAGCACGTCAGCACCGCCCAGTACCAGCGCTGGCTGGACAGCAGTTCGCCGCCGGCGATGGCGATCGCGGAACCGACCGCGACCTGAACGGCGGCCCTGGTCGTGGGCCGTCCCAGCCCGTCCGGCTCCGGCTTCTCCGCCTCGGCCTCCTCGCTGCCCCCGATGGCCGCGTCCTCGGCGTCCAGCTCCTCGCGGGAGCGGGCCGTCGCCGGGGAGTCGTCGGACTCGTCCTGCGGCCCGTCCAGGGCGATCCGCAGTCCGAGCACGGCCCGCCCGGCCTCGCCGATGCCCCGGAAGACGTCCTGCACGGCCGGTGAGGCCTTCGGCAGGTTCTCCTCCTCGCGGTAGCCGAGCAGCCGGTTGCGCACGTGCGCCAGCGCCGTGCCCGACGCCTCGCCGGCCGGCCGCAGCACCAGCAGGCGCAGCGCCGCCAGGTCCCGCCGCAACTGCGCGGTGGCCCCGTCCCGCACCGGCAGTTCGCCGCCGGACGGCAGGGGAGCGCCGGGCAGGTGCAGGGTCAGGGTGTCGGTCCGCTCGGCGCTGCGCGCGGTCAGCAGCAGCAGCCCGAGCCGCTCGGCGGCGATCTCGGCGTCGGCGATCCGGCGCTGCAGCAGCCGCGCCGTCGCCTCGTCGGAGGTGCCGTCCGTCAGCCGGCCCTGGATCATCAGCGCCGTCTCGTGCAGCCGCGCGGTACGCGTGCGCAGTTCCCCGAGCACCTTGTCCACGTCGTCGGGGCCGGCGTCCAGGAGTTCGAGCTGGGTGCCGAAGAGCTGGCCCAGCCGGGCGCGGAAGGCGCGCCGCAGCCGGTCCAGGGTGCCCGCCGGGGTCTGCGGCAGCAGGACGAAGCGGGCCACGGCGGCGCAGCCGAACGCCACGGAGATCACCGCGTACAGGGCGGGCAGCGCGGCCGGGGTCGCGTGCACGAACAGCGACATGAAGTAGACCTGGAAGCCGACCAGGCCGAGCGCCGTGCCCCGGTCGCCGAACCTTCGGCCGTAGACGGCGCAGAAGATCAGCACGACGAAGAACAGGTCGCCCGCGACGACCCGCTGGTTGAGCAGCGCGCCCAGCGAGACCGAGGCGAGCGCCACCGGCAGTCCCAGCGCGAGGGTGACGGCCTGCTGGGAACGCTGCTTCTCCCGGATGGCGAAGGTCGCGACCATCGCCGCGATGGCCCCCGCGACGAGCTGCGGCACCGGGACCCCGAGCACGCCGAGCACCGCGAGGGTCAGGGCGATGGCGGTCACCGTGCGCAGGCCCGCGGTGAGCCGGAGCAGTCCCGGGTCGGACGCGGCCAGCCGGTCCCACATGCCTGCCCACCCCGACCGAACCGCTCGCCTCACGCCGCCGCGCTCTCTCCCGTGCCAGAACTTGATCTACGGTCCAGCATGGCACGAGGACCTGGACTACTCGCCCCCGGCCAGCGTGTGCGCGACCAGCGCGTTGGCGTGGCCGTGCCCGAGACCGTGCTCGTCCTTCAGCCAGGCGACCAGTTCCATGTGCCTCGTCAGCGGCGAGGAGCGGATCAGCTCCTGCCACTCGCCGACCGGACGGCCGTACTTCTTCTCGATGGCGGGGAAGTAGCTCGCCGGGCCCTTCACGGTCTTCTCGGTCATGCCGGTGTCCCTTGGTCGATGTCTCCTGATCACCGTGTGAGACCGCCGATCCGCTGGGGAATGATCGGCGGTCCACGGTGATCCCGGTCACATCAGGGGCTGCCCGCGGTCTGACCCTCGACCCGGGCGCGGACCTGCTCCGGCGTCAGATAGGAGTCCGTGTACTCGAAGTCCTTCAGCCGGGCCGGCCTGCGCGACTGGAAGCCGGTGCGCACGAAGTCGTCGCCGGCGATCGCGTTGAGCATCCAGTTGGTCACGACCCGGGTCTTGGCGACGTTGGTGCGCAGCGCGCCGAGGTGGTAGCCGCGGGCCACCGCCTGGGCCGGGAGACCGCGCAGCTCGATGCCCAGCGGCTTGGACACGGCGTCCTTGCCGCCCAGGTCGACGACGAGACCCAGGTCCTTGTGGACGTAGGGCTGGAGCGGCTGGTTGCGCAGCGCCGCGATGACGTTGTCGGCGACCTTGCGGCCCTGGCGCTGGGCGTGCTGGGCGGTGGGCGGGCAGACCGAGCCGTCGCCCTTGGCCACGTCGGGGACGGCGGCCGAGTCGCCGAGCGCGAACACCCCGTCCTGACCGGGCAGGTTCATCTCGGCGTTCACCGCCAGCCGGCCCCGGACCGTCTCCGCGCCGAGCGTGGCGATGAGCGGACTGGCCACCACGCCGGCCGTCCAGATCAGGGTGTGGGTGGGCACCACCCGGCCGTCGGTGAAGGTGACCTCCTCCGGGCCGGCCTTGTCGATCGACACGCCCAGCGAGATCTCGATGCCGCGCCGCTTGAGGATCTCCTGCGCGCTGCGGCCGAGCTTGTCGCCCAGCTCCGGCATCAGCTTCGGCGCGATGTCGATCAGGTGCCACTTGATCAGGCTCGGGTCCAGGCGCGGGTAGCGTCGTACGGCCGCGTGCGTGAGCCGCTGCAGACAGGCCGCGGTCTCGGTGCCCGCGTAGCCGCCGCCGACCACCACGAACTGCAGCCGCGCCGCCCGTTCGGCCGGGTCGTCGCTGGCGTCCGCGAGGTCGAGCTGCGAGATGACGTGGTCGCGGATGTAGGCGGCCTCGGCGAGGGTCTTCATCCCGAAGGCGTGCTCGGTGAGCCCCGGGATGTCGAAGGTGCGGGTCACGCTGCCCGGCGCCAGCACGATGTAGTCGTACCGCTCGTTGACGATCTTGTCGGTGAGGGTGCGGACGACGCAGACCTTCGACTTCAGGTCGACGCCGATCGCGCCGCCCGGGATGATCCGGGTGCGGTACTTCCGGCTGCGGCGCAGCGACAGGGCGATCGACTGCGGCGTGAGCACGCCGGAGGCGACCTGAGGCAGCAGTGGGAGGTAGAGCTGGTAGGAGACCGGCGTCACCAGCGTGACGTCGGCCTCGTCGGGGGTGAGCTTCCGCTCCAGGCGGCGGACGCACTCGACTCCTGCGAAGCCTGCGCCAACCACCAGGATCCTGGGTCGTGTCACGGTGTCCATCCCTCTCTGCGGCTCCAGGCGGTTCGACCTGACGTCGTTCGCCTGCCCCGGATCGCTGTCACCATCGCGATCCCATCGCGACTAGGGCCGTTCCGCCAGCCGGGCGCGGCAGGCAGACGAACGGGTGGGGGCACCGGCGCCCCGCGGAGCCGGAGTATCCGGATGGCGCGCGCTTACACGTGGCGCCCGTGAACCGGTCCGGCCGTCACCAGGGCAGGAAGACGTGGATGTCCTTGCCGCGGTCCTGGACCACGACGCTCACCTGGTCGCACAGCGTGTGCACCAGGTGCCAGCCGATGCCGCCGCCGCCCGCGTCCGGATGGAAGGGCCGCGGCTCGGGCCGGGTGGTGCTGGTGTCGTGCATCGTCACGTGCACCCCGTCGAAGGTGCGGCGCATGTGCAGGCCGAACGGCCCGGGAGCGTATTGGATGACGTTGGCCGCCAGCTCCGTGACGACGAGGAGGATGTCGTCCCAGTACTCCGGCGCGGCCGGCGGGGCGTGCCGTGCCAGATCGCCCAGGAACTCCTCGGCGGCGAGCCGGGCGCCCGTGACGTTGCGCAGCTCACCCGGGAAGGAGTAGGCGCGTTCGTACCTCTCCTCCGAGGGCGGTGTGTCGTCCCAACGCGGCTCCGTCGACATCGAAATCCCCGGGCCCCGGTCGGACGGGGCCTCGGCCCTGTCCGACCGGCGCGGTCTAGTCCTGGTCGGTCCCTGCTGCGGGTTCCCTCAGCACGGCGGGATATCCGTCCCTCTGGTCGCCCGGCGCCCCGCGGGCACCTTCCGCCCTGCCGGACGCCCGGGCGGACCGCGCACTCTAGCGGAAGACGCTGTCGGGCTCGTCCCAGTCGGCCGGCTCCCGCACGGACGGCCGCCGCGCCGTCCGGGACCGTGCCTCGTACATCGCGTCGATCTCGGCGGCGTAGTGCCGTGCGATGGCGTCGCGGCGCAGCTTCAGCGACGGCGTCAGCAGACCGTTGTCCGGGGCGAACGGCTCCGGCAGGACTCGGTAGACCCGGATGGACTCCGCGCGGGACACCGCGCTGTTGGCCGAGGCGACGGCCCGCGCGATCTCCTCCATGAGCGCGTTCTCCTCGCGTGCCTCCCGGCCCGGCGCGTCGCCCTGGAGCGCCAGCGCCGCCCGCCAGTGCGCGAGGAACTCCGGGTCCAGGGTGATCAGGGCCCCCACGCAGGGCCGGTCCTCACCCACCACCACCGCCTGGTGGATCAGCGGGTGCAGCCGCAGCCGCTCCTCCAGCGGCTGCGGCGCCACGCTCTTGCCGCCGCTGGTGACCAGGACGTCCTTCTTGCGGCCGGTGATCGTCAGATAGCCCTCGGAGTCCAGCCGGCCGATGTCCCCGGTGGCCAGCCAGCCGCCGCGCAGCGCGCCCCGGGTACGCCCCTCGTCGCCGACGTAGCCCTGGAACACCGACGGGCCGCGCACCAGGATCTCCCCGTCGTCGGCGATCCGGACCTCGGTCCCCGGCAGCGGACGGCCCACGGTCCCGGACTTCTCCCGGCCGAGCGGCTGCATGGTGATCCCGCCGGAACACTCGGTCAGACCGTAGCCGTCGTGGATGCGCAGGCCGATGCCCTCGTAGAACAGGGACAGCTCGCGGCTGAGCGACGAGCCGCCCGAGCTGCCCCGCAGCACCCGGCCGCCGAGCGCGTCGCGGAGCCTGCGGTACACCGTCCGCTCGTACAGGGCGTGCTGCAGGCGCAGGTCCAGGCCCGGGCCCGGCCCGCGGCCGAGCCGCTTGCGCTCCTGGGCCCCGGCGAAGTCCCGCGCGGTCTGCGCCGCCCGTTCGAACAGGGCACCGCGGCCCGCCTGGTGCGCCGTCCGCAGGAAAGTCTTGTACAGCTTCTCGAACACCGACGGCACGCCGTAGAGGTACGTCGGCCGGAAGGTGCGCAGCGCCGAGGCCAGGGCGGCCCCGGTCATGTCGGGCTCGTGCCCCATCAGCACCCCGCCGCGCAGGCACACGAGCTGGATCATGATGCCGTACACATGGGAGAAGGGCAGGAAGGCGAGGACCGACGGCTGCTCGCCCGGCGGCGCGGCGGTGTGCAGCCAGCCGGCCAGCAGCGTGTCGCACGGGTAGGCCAGGCCCCGGTGGCTCAGCGCGCAGCCCAGCGGACGGCCCGAGGTGCCCGAGGTGTAGGCGACGGCCGCCGTCGCGTCCGGCAGCACGATCCGGCGCAGCGACTCCACCGTGGTCAGCGGTACGGGCGCGCCCTGCTCGGACAGCCGGCTCAGGGCGCCCGCGTCGAGCTGCCAGACGTGCCGCAGCCGCGGCAGCCCCGCGCACACGGTCCCGACCGTCATCGCGCCCTGTTCGTCCTCCACCACGACCGCCACGCACCCGGCGTCCCGCAGGATCCACTCCACCTGCTCCCGGGACGACGTCGGATGCACCGGCACGACCTCCGCGCCGACGGTCCACAGCGCGTGGGCGAACACCGTCCACTCGTACCGGGTGCGGGCCATCACGGCCACCCGGTGCCCGGGCGAGATCCCGGCCGCCACCAGGCCCTTGGCCAGGTCGGTCACCTCGTCCCGCAGCTCGACCGCCGTCACCTCCTCCCAGCCGCCGGGCGCCGCGTCCGAACGGCGGGCCAGGACCGGCAGGGACGGGGTGCGCTCCGCGGTCTCGAAGACGCTGTCGGCGAGCCCGCCGGTCAGCGGGCGTGCGGCTGCTGGAGCGAGGGCGTCGTCGCGCATGCGCTGCTCCCGGGGTTCACGGAGGGTGACTGCGCCGGTCGGCTCGGTGCCGGCGGTGCTCGAATGTAGCCCAGGGAAGCGGTTTCGGGGCCCGGATCAGGCAAGTCGTGATCGGGTGATGATCTGGGCGTGTCCGGGGGACTCGGCAGACATGACTCATGTGAACCCCGATCCGGAGCCCGAGCGGACCACCGGGCTGGAGCCCGGAGGCGGAGTCCCGCCCGGCGAGACGCCGCCCGCCGAGAGCAGCATGCCGGAGGCCGGGCCCCGGGAGACGCACAGCACGGCCAAGGGCTGGGGCAAGGCGCCGCTGACGCTGATCCTCGTCCTCGTCGTCGTGATCGCGGCCTTCTTCCTGGCCTACGCGCTCAGCCTGATCTTCTGACCGGCCGGAGGAGGGGCGGCGCCGGCCGCGGGGCGGGTGACATCCGCCCCGCGGCCGGGCCGCTCAGTCCTGCGTGCGGCGCACGCACTCGGTGACGACGTCGCGCAGGCTGCCGCCGCGCTCCATCAGCAGCCGCTGCTCACGGGCGCCGTTGCCCCGGCGCAGCAGCCCGGCGACGGCCTCCTCGGCGCGGTCCGCGTCCCCGCTCTCGGCGAGCGCGTCCGAGGTGTGCTCCAGCAGCGCCCGCAGCACCTCGGTGGCGGGGCGGGGCCGCATGGTGCGGGGGTCGAGCAGGTTCTCGTCCAGGCCGGACCGGGCGGCCTGCCAGGCGGCCAGCCGCAGCAGGCTCACACTGTGGTCGGCCGGCGGCTGGCCCTCCCGCCACTCGCGCGCCGCCGTCTCCACCAGGCCGCGGGTCAGCGTGGCGACCAGGACGGCGGTGTCCGCGCGCAGGCACACGTCCGCCACCCGCACCTCCACGGTCGGGTAGTTCGCAGACACCCGGGCGTCGAAGTAGATCATGCCCTCGTCGAGGATGACCCCGGTCTCCACCATGTCCCTCACCCGGCGGTGGTACCGCTCGGCCGAGCCGAACAGCTCCGTCGGCCCCGCCGACGGCCAGCGCCCCCAGACCTGGCTGCGGTACCCGGCGTACCCGGTGTCCCGCCCCTGCCAGTAGGGCGAGTTGGCGCTCAGCGCGGTCAGCGCCGGCAGCCACGGCCGGATGCGGTCCAGGACCGCGACCGCCTCCTCGTCGGACTCCACCGACACGTGCACGTGGCAGCCGCACACCAGTTGTTCCCGGGTGGCGATGCCGTACTGCCCGGCCATCCACTGGTAGCGGTCGTTCATGCTGATCGACGGGCTGACCGGAAGCGGGGAGGAGGCGAGCGCGGCGACCGCGCAGCCGATCTCCCCGGCGTGCCGGCCCGCCTCCTTGCGGCAGCGCACGATCTCCTCGCCCAGAGCCGCCATGTCCGACTGCGGATGCGTGGCGAACTCCAGCATCTGCCCGTACAGCTCCTTCTCGAAGACGTCCTGTCCGGGATCGTCCTGAGCGGCCCGGGCGAGGACGGCTGCCGACAAGGCCCTTGGCTCGCCGCTGTCCGGGTCCACAAGGAGGAGCTCCTCCTCCACTCCCACCGTGCGCAAGGCCGTGCCGTCCTTCCGTCCGCGCCCCAGGGGCGGTAGCCGAGTCTGTACGACCCCGACTGCCCCTGGGGCGGCGGTCGACACCTGCCGGTCAGCGCTCGGGGCGCAGCCAGACGGTGGCGAGCGGCGGCAGGGTCAGGCGCAGGGACCCGTCCTCCGGCTTGAGCGCCCCGGGGGCGCCGACGCCCACACCGCCGCCGCCGTAGCGGACGTCGTCGGTGTTGAGCGCCTCCGACCAGGCCGGGACCTCCTCCGGCACCCACAGGCGGTAGTCCTGCCGGACGACCGGGGAGAGGTTCGACACCGAGAGCAGCGGGGACCCGTCCGTGTCGAAGCGCAGGAACGCGAAGACGTTGTCGTCGGCCGCGTCGCACAGCACCCAGCGGAAGCCGCCCGGGTCGGTGTCCCGGCGCCACAGCGCGGGGGTGTCCCGGTACAGCGTGTTCAGGTCCCGCACCAGGTCCTGCACACCGCGGTGGTCACCGGCCGCGCAGTACTCCGGGTCCAGCAGCCACCACTCGGGCCCGTGCGCCTCGGAGAACTCGCCGCCCTGCGCGAACTCCTGCCCCATGAAAAGCAGTTGCTTGCCGGGGTGGGCCCACATGAAGCCCAGGTAGGCGCGGTGGTTGGCCCGCCGCTGCCACCAGTCGCCCGGCATCTTCGACACCAGCGCCTGCTTGCCGTGCACGACCTCGTCGTGCGAGATGGGCAGCACGTAGTTCTCGGTGTAGGCGTACACCATCGAGAACGTCATCTCGTTGTGGTGGTACTTGCGGTGCACCGGCTCCTTCTGGATGTACTCCAGCGAGTCGTGCATCCAGCCCATGTTCCACTTCAGCCCGAAGCCGAGTCCGCCGCTGTCCGTCGGCCGGGTCACCCCGTCCCAGGCGGTGGACTCCTCGGCGATGGTCACCACGCCGGGGCAGCGCCGGTAGACGGTCGCGTTCATCTCCTGCAGGAAGGCGACCGCGTCCAGGTCCTCCCGCCCGCCGAAGACGTTCGGCGTCCACTGACCGGAGTCACGGGAGTAGTCCAGGTAGAGCATGGAGGCGACGGCGTCCACCCGGAGCCCGTCGATGTGGAACTCCTCGCACCAGTACACCGCGTTGGCGACCAGGAAGTTGCGCACCTCGGTGCGCCCGTAGTCGAAGACGAAGGTGCCCCAGTCCGGGTGCGTGGCGCGCTGGTCGTTCCCGGGTTCGTACAGCGGGTCCCCGTCGAAGGCGGCCAGCGCCCAGTCGTCCTTCGGGAAATGCGCCGGCACCCAGTCCATGATCACGCCGATCCCGGCCCGGTGGCAGGCGTCCACGAAGTACCGGAAGTCGTCCGGGGTGCCGAGCCGGGCGGTCGGGGCGTAGTACGAGGTGACCTGGTAGCCCCAGGAGGGGCCGTAGGGGTGCTCCATGACCGGCATCAGCTCGACGTGGGTGAAGCCCATGTCGCTCACGTACGCCGGGAGCTGCTCGGCCAGCTCGCGGTAGGTCAGCCCCTTCCGCCAGGACGGCAGGTGCACCTCGTACACCGAGAACGGCGCCTCGTGCACCCGGGTGCCGGCGCGCCGCGTCATCCAGTCCCCGTCGCCCCACTCGTGGTGCGCGGCCGTCACCACGGAGGCGGTGTCGGGCGGCGCCTCGGTACGGCGCGCCATCGGGTCGGCCTTGAGGAACCGGGCGCCGTACCGCGAGGTGATCTCGAACTTGTACCGCGCCCCCTCGCCGATGCCGGGCAGGAACAGCTCCCACACGCCGGACGCGCCGAGCGAGCGCATCGGGTACTGCGTGCCGTCCCAGTACGTGAAGTCCCCGGCGACCCGCACGCCCTGGGCGTTCGGCGCCCAGACGGTGAAGCGGGTGCCCGTCACGTCCTGGTGGGTCATGGGCTCGGCGCCGAGCGCCTGCCACAGGTGCTCGTGCCGGCCCTCGCGGATCAGATGGAGGTCCAGCTCGCCGAGCGCGGGCAGGAAGCGGTACGGATCGTGCACCTCCTGCTCGCCGTCGTCGTACACGACCCGCAGCGTGTAGGGCGGGATCTCCGCGAAGGGCAGCACGGCGGCGAACAGCCCGCCGCCCTCCGAGACGAGGTCCCGCCGCTCGCCGTCCACGACGACGCTCACGGTACGGGCGTTCGGGCGCAGCGCCCGGAACAGGACGCCGCCCGGCACCGGGTGGGCGCCCAGCAGGGCGTGCGGATCGTGGTGCGCGCCGCCCAGCAGCCGGTCGCGCTCCGCGGGGTCGAGCGGCGGGGCCGTGCCGGGCCCGGCGGACTCGGGGGGCACGGTGTCGCGCAGTGCCATGACGTCAGCCTCCCCACACGGCGAGCCGCTTGATCGCCGCCATCGGTACCGGCAGCCAGTCCGGCCGGTGTCTCGCCTCGTACAGCACCTCGTAGACCGCCCTGTCCGTCTCGTGCGCGCGCAGCAGCGCGTGCTTCTTGCGTGGGTCCCAGCCGGCGCGGGCCGCGTAGCCCGCGCAGAACGCCTCCCGGCAGCGGCGCGCCCACTCGGGACGCCAGGGGCGGCGCTGCCGGGCCGCGTAGTCGAAGGAGCGCAGCATCCCGGCCACGTCCCGCACCGGGGACTGCGCGGCCCGCCGCTCGGCGAGCGGCCGGGACGGCTCCCCCTCGAAGTCGATGACGAACCAGTCGCGTCCGGCGCGCAGCACCTGGCCGAGGTGCAGGTCACCGTGGATGCGCTGGGCGGGCGGCCCGGTGTCGCAGGTGGCCAGCGCGCCGAACGCGGCCCGCAGCCCGGGGACGTAGGGCCGCAGGCCCGGCACGGCGTGCGCGGCGGCGTCCAGCCGGGCGCACATCGCCTCGGCCGTGCGCCCGTTCTCGCCCGGCCCCGCGGGCGGGAAGGCCTCGGCCAGCGCCAGGTGCACCTCGGCCATGGCCCCGCCCAGTTCGCGGGCCTCGGCGGTGAAGTCGTCGTCGGCCGCGAGTGCGCGCAGGGCCAGCGTCCAGCCGTCGGTCGCGTCCGGCAGGAACGGCTGCAGCACGCCCAGCGTGGCCGGCCGGGGCGCGGTCGTGCTGAACCAGGCGACCGGCGCCGGCACCCGGGCGCAGCCCTGCGCGGCCAGCGCGCCGGGCACCTCCAGGTCGGGGTTGACGCCCGGCTGGATGCGGCGGAACAGCTTCAGGATGTACGCGTCGCCGTAGACGATCGACGAGTTGGACTGCTCGGCGTCCAGGAGCCGCGGCGGCAGCCCGCCGGGCAGCTCGAGCGCGGGGGCGGTCTCGAAGCACAGCGGACCCGCCGATCCGGGGTGGCGCAGCCGCTCCAGCAGCAGATGGGCGGAGCGCGGGTCGTGCAGCGCGTCGTAGACGGCGAGCCCGGCCAGCGGTCCCTCCCCGGCCCGGCCGATGAACGCCCGCTCCAGCCGCGGTGTGACGTGCTCGCGCATCCCGAGCAGCAGCTGGTAGCAGTCGCCGGGCGGGGGAGTGCCGCCCGGCGCGGGCACCGGCGCGTGCGAGGCGTGCACCAGCAGGTGCAGGCACCCGGGGAACAGCTCGGTCACCGACAGTACCGACAGATCGGTGACGGGCCGGTCCTTGCCGGCGAACCAGCGTTGCTCGGGCAGCCATTCGCGCAGCAGCCCGCCGAGCGAGGCCAGCGGCCGGTCGGCCCCGGACCCGGCCGCGATTCTCGGTCGGAGGGTGATGGTCTTCGGCATGGTGACGCGTCCTTTCCTCGGCGCCGGGCGCTCAGCGGCGGCGGCCGATGCGGGATGCGACTCGGGTGAGCCGGAACCAGTAGAAGCCGTGGCCCGCGAGGGTCAGCAGGTAGGGCAGTTCGCCGATGGCCGGGAACCGCACCCCGCCGATCAGCTCCACCGGGTGCCGTCCGTCGTAGGCCCGCAGGTCGAGTTCGGTGGGCTGCGCGAACCGCGAGAAGTTGTTGACGCACAGCACGAGGTCGTCGCCGTACTCGCGCAGGAACGCCAGGACCGCGGGGTTGGACGACTGCAGTTCGGTGTAGGAGCCGAGTCCGAACGCGGGGTTCTGCTTGCGGATCTCGATCATGCGGCGCGTCCAGTGGAGCAGGCTGGACGGCGACGACATGGACGCCTCGACGTTGGTGACCTGGTAGCCGTAGACCGGGTCCATGATCGTGGGCAGGAAGAGGCGCCCGGGATCGCTGCTGGAGAAGCCGGCGTTGCGGTCGGGGGTCCACTGCATCGGGGTGCGGACGGCGTCGCGGTCGCCGAGCCAGATGTTGTCGCCCATGCCGATCTCGTCGCCGTAGTACAGGATCGGGCTGCCAGGAAGCGACAGCAGCAGGGCGGTGAACAGCTCGATCTGGTTGCGGTCGTTGTCGAGCAGCGGCGCCAGCCGGCGGCGGATGCCGATGTTGGCGCGCATGCGGGGGTCCTTGGCGTACTCCGCCCACATGTAGTCGCGTTCCTCGTCGGTGACCATCTCCAGGGTCAGCTCGTCGTGGTTGCGCAGGAAGATGCCCCACTGGCAGTTCGACGGGATGGCCGGGGTCTTGGCGAGGATCTCGGAGACCGGGTAGCGGGACTCGCGGCGCACGGCCATGAAGATGCGCGGCATGACGGGGAAGTGGAAGGCCATGTGGCACTCGTCGCCGCCGGAGGTGAAGTCGCCGAAGTAGTCGACGACGTCCTCGGGCCACTGGTTGGCCTCGGCGAGTAGCACGGTGTCGGGGTACTGGGCGTCGATCTCCTTGCGGACCCGCTTGAGGAACTGGTGCGTCGCCGGCAGGTTCTCGCAGTTGGTGCCCTCCTCCGCGTAGAGGTAGGGGACCGCGTCGAGCCGGAACCCGTCGATGCCCAGGTCCAGCCAGAACTTCAGGGCGGCCAGGATCTCCTCCTGGACGGCCGGGTTCTCGTAGTTGAGGTCCGGCTGGTGCGAGAAGAAGCGGTGGAAGTAGTACTGGCCGCGCACCGGGTCGAAGGTCCAGTTGGAGGCCTCGGTGTCGACGAAGATGATCCGTGCTTCCTCGTAGCCCTTGTCGTCGTCGGCCCACATGTAGAAGTCGCCGTAGGGGCCGCCGGGATCCTTGCGGGACTCCTGGAACCACGGGTGCTGGTCGCTGGTGTGGTTCATGACGAAGTCGATGATCACGCGCATGCCGCGCTGGTGCGCCGCGTCGGTGAACTCCACGAAGTCGGCCAGGTCGCCGAACTCGGGCAGTACGGCGGTGTAGTCGGAGACGTCGTAACCGCCGTCCCGCAGAGGGGACTTGAAGAAGGGCGGCAGCCAGAGGCAGTCGACGCCGAGCCACTGGAGGTAGTCGAGCTTGGCGGTCAGGCCCTTCAGGTCGCCGATGCCGTCGCCGTCACTGTCGTGGAACGAGCGGACGAGGACCTCGTAGAAGACGGCGCGCTTGAACCACTCCGGATCCCGGTCCTTCGCGGGAGTGTCCTCGAAAGTGTCCGGCACGGGGTCGTTGACAGTCATGACGCTGAGGGCCCTCCGATCTGGGGCGTCGATCGCCCGACGTGGAGCACGTGCGCCGGCGTCCGGCCGGGCGTCAGGCGCACGTAGTTGGTCCTGCCCCAGTGATAGCTCTCACCTGTCAGTTCGTCGTGCACGGACAGGGCGGCGTTCCAGTCCAGGCCGAGTTGCGGCATGTCCAACGAGACCGTGGCCTCCTGGGTGTGGTGCGGGTCGAGGTTGACGACCACGATGACCGTGTCCGGGCCCGTGCTCTTGCTGTAGGCGAGCACGTTGTCGTTGTCGGTCCGGTGGAAGCGGAGGTTCCGCAGACGCTGTAGCGCGGGGTGCTGCCGCCGGATGGCGTTGAGGCGGGTGATGAGGGGGGCGATGGTGCGGCCCTCGCGTGCGGCGGCTTCCCAGTCGCGGGGTTTGAGCTGGTACTTCTCGGAGTCGAGGTATTCCTCGCTGCCTTCCCTGAGCGGGGTGTTCTCGCACAGTTCGTAGCCGCTGTAGACGCCCCAGGCGGGGGAGAGGGTCGCGGCGAGGACGGCGCGGACCTCGAAGGCGGGCCGGCCGCCGCTC
>NZ_BJTV01000001.1 GCF_007176755.1 Streptomyces sp. 1-11 | reverse complement strand
ATGGGGTAAGGCTCCCAGTAGACGACTGGGTTGATAGGCCGGATCTGGAAGCCAGGTAACTGGTGGAGGTGACCGGTACTAATAGGCCGAGGGCTTGTCCTCAGTTGCTCGCGTCCACTGTGTTGGTTCTGAAACCACGAACAGCCCCATGTGCCACACATGGTTTGGCTTGACAGTTTCATAGTGTTTCGGTGGTCATAGCGTGAGGGAAACGCCCGGTTACATTCCGAACCCGGAAGCTAAGCCTCACAGCGCCGATGGTACTGCAGGGGGGACCCTGTGGGAGAGTAGGACGCCGCCGAACAAATATTGGGAAAACCCCCGCATCGAAAGATGCGGGGGTTTTCTGCGTTCAGGGTCCATTAGGGTCTGGGTATGCGCTACGACCTCGTCATCTTCGACAACGACGGCGTCCTCGTGGACAGCGAGCCGATCTCCAACCGGCTCCTGGCCGCCTATCTGACGGAGCTGGGGCACCCGACGACGTACGAGGACTCCATCCGGGACTACATGGGGTCGGCGATGCACCGGATCCACGACCTTGTCCTGGAACGGACGGGGGAGCGGCTCCCGGACGACTTCGACGACGTCTTCCACGCTCGCGTGTTCGCCGCGTTCGAGCGGGAGTTGCGGCCCGTCGCCGGCGCCGGCGGGGTGCTGGAGAAGCTGGCCGCGGACGGGGTGCCGTACTGCGTGGCGTCGTCCGGGAGCCATGAGCGGATCCGGGTGGGCCACCGGACGACGGGACTCGACCGCTGGTTCACGGAGGACCGGATCTTCAGCTCCCAGGACGTCGGACGGGGCAAGCCGGCCCCCGACCTCTTCCTGTACGCGGCCGAACGGATGGGCGCCGCCCCCGAGGCCTGCCTGGTGGTGGAGGACTCCCCGCTGGGGGTCCAGGCGGCCGTGGCGGCCGGGATGGACGTGTACGGGTTCACCGCGATGACCCCGGCGGAACGGCTCAGCGGCGCCGGTCAACTCTTCTCCAGCATGGGCGAGTTGGCTGACCTGCTGGTATGACGGGCGCCACCGGCCGGTGCCTGACATCTGTCATGCGGACCTACGGACGATCGTTCCTACCGCCGGGCCCCGCCCGGCGGCGAACCTTGGAGCATGACGAAGACCACGGGGAACCAGGACCGGACCGAGAACCCGAGCCGCGGGCAGCGCACGGGCAGACTGCGGACCTTCGAGCCGCTGCTGGTGGACGTCGCGCTGCCGATCGGCTCGTACTACCTCCTCAAGGGCGCTCTCGGGATGGGCACCTTCGGGGCGCTCGCCTGGAGCAGCGTGGTGCCCGCGGTGCGGACCGTGTGGAGCGTGGTCAGGGAGCGGACGGCCAACGCGTTCGCCCTCCTCACCCTGGTGGTGAACGTCGTCAGCCTGGTGGCCGGCTTCGTGTCCGGCGACCCGCGGCTGATGCTCGCCAAGGACGGCGCCGTCAGCAGCGCCCTGGCGATCGGCATCCTCGTCTCGGTGGCGCTCGGCAAGCCGGCCATGACCGCCGGGATGAAGCCCTTCCTCGTCAAGGGCGACGCGGCCCGTGAGGCCGCCTGGGATCGGCTGGCCGGGGGGACGGCGGCCGGCTCGGAGGCCTTCCGCCGCAAGGAGCGGACCTTCTCGCTGGTGTGGGGCACCGCGCTGCTGCTCGAGTGCGTCGCACGGGTCGTCGGCGCCTACACCGTCCCGGTCGACACCATGGTCTGGCTCGGCACGGTCGTCATCGCGGTGGTGCTGACGGCGGCGTTCGTCGTCGGCGGCGGGCTCGCGGCCGAGCCGATGGCGCGGCTGCTGACCGCCGAGGCCAGGACGGGCGGCGCCGGAGCGGACGCGGGCGGGACGGAGGCCGGCGGGGCCGGTCCGCGGCACGGTCTCGCCGTCGCCGCCTGAACCGCACCGGCGGACGGGGAAGCTGAACGAGATTCATCTTTGGCTGGATCTACCCACAGGTAGCCCGGGGCCCTACGCTCGCCGCCATGACTGATGTGCTGCGGCGCGGCAGGGCCTCGCTGGCGTTCGGCTTCTTCGCCCAGGGCGCCGCGTTCGCCCTGCTGGTGACGCGCATCCCGGCCATCCAGGACCGCTACGGGATCTCCGACACGCTGCTGCCGGTCTTCTTGGCCGCCGTTCCGATCCTCGCCGGAGCCGGCAGCGTGGCGACCGAGCACCTGGTGAAGCGGATACGGCCCAGCCGGCTGCTGCGCTGGTCGCAGCCGGTGGTGCTGCTGGCCCTTGTCGGCGTCGGGGCGGGCGACCGGATGGCCGGGGTGGCGGTGGCCCTCGGGGTGTTCGGGCTGGCCGTGGGCGCGCTGGACGCCTCGATGAACATGCTCGGGGTGAGTCTGCAGCGGACCTACGGGCGCAGCATCATGCTGAGCTTCCACGCGGCCTACAGCCTGGGCGGCATCGTCGGCGCCTCGCTCGCCTGGGCCGGGGCGCACTGGCACCTCGCGCTGTGGGTGTCGTACCTGCCGGTGGTGGCGGTGCTGCTGCCGGCGACGCTGGTGGGCAGCCGGTGGTACGTCGACGCGGTCGCGGAGCCCGCGGCGGAGCGGCAGGCCGGGCCGGGCGGGGGCGTCGTCTTCAAGCTGCTGCTGCCGCTGTGCCTGGTCATGACGTTCGCCTACATCGGGGACTCGACCGTCTCCAACTGGAGCGCGAAGTACCTGAAGGACGTGCTGGGCAGCTCGGAGCAGCTCGCGACCGTGCCGTACAACGTGTACATGGTGACCACGCTGGCCGGGCGGGCGATCGGGGACTTCGGGGTACGGCGGTTCGGCGCGGCCGCGGTGGTCCGGCTCGGGGCGCTGGTGGCGGCGGGCGGGTTCGCGGTGGTGGCCGTCGCGCCGGACGCGTGGCTGGGGATGCTCGGGTTCACCCTGCTGGGGCTCGGCCTGTGCGTGCTGGTGCCGCAGACGTTCGCGGCGGCCGGCCGGCTGTTCCCGGGCGCCTCGGACGCGGCGATCGCACGGCTCAACATCTTCAACTACGTGGGTTTCCTCGTCGGTTCGCCCCTGGTGGGCGCGCTCGGGGACGCCTGGAGCTACCGCGGGGCGATGCTCGTGCCGATGGCGCTGGTGCTGGTGACCCTCGTGTACGCCAGGTCGTTCGCGGCTCAACCGGACCGATACGGTGGCGGGCATGAGCGGCCGCGCACAGCTGATGTGGGACGAGGCAGTAACGGGCTATGACTTCGGCCCGGGCCATCCGATGGATCCGGTCCGGCTGGAGCTGACCCGGAAGCTGGTGGGCGCCTTCGGGCTCGACCGGGAGCTGCGGGTCGTCGCGGCGAAACCGGCCGGGGAGTCGACGCTGCGGCTGGTCCACCGCCCGGACTACATCGAGGCCGTGAAGGCGGCGTCCGCCGATCCGCGCTCGGCCCGCGGGGAGTACGGGCTCGGCACGGAGGACGACCCGGCGTTCGCCGGGATGCACGAGGTGTCGGCGCTGATCGCGGGCCAGTCGGTGGGGGCCGCGGAGGCGGTGTGGCGCGGGGACGCGCTGCACGCGGTCAACTTCACGGGCGGGCTGCACCACGCGATGCCGGGCGGCGCGTCGGGGTTCTGCATCTACAACGACGCGGCGCTGGCCATCGCGCGGCTGCTGGAGCTGGGCGTCGAGCGGGTCGCCTACGTGGACGTCGACGTGCACCACGGGGACGGGGTGCAGGCGGCGTTCTGGGAGGACCCGCGGGTGCTGACGATCTCGATGCACGAGCATCCCCGCACGTTGTTCCCGCAGACCGGGTGGCCGCAGGAGACCGGCGCTGGGGCGGGGGAGGGCACGGCCGTGAACGTGGCCCTGCCGGCCGGCACCGGGGACGCGGGATGGGTGCGGGCGTTCCACGCGGTGGTGCCGGAACTGCTCGCCGGGTTCCGGCCGCAGGTGCTTGTCTCCCAGCACGGGGCCGACACGCACTTCGAGGATCCGCTGGCCCACCTCGCGGTGTCGCTGGACGCGCAGCGGGCGGTGCAGGTGGCGTGCCACGAGCTGGCGCACGAGCACGCGGACGGGAAGTGGGTGGCGCTGGGCGGCGGCGGTTACGCGGTGGTCGAGGTGGTGCCGCGGTCGTGGACGCACCTGGTGGGCATCGCGGCGGGACGGGAGGTCGATCCGGCGGCGGTGATCCCCGAGGAGTGGCGGCAGGAGGTGTTCGCACGGACCCGGCAGCCGGCCCCGCGGCGGATGACCGACGGGCGGTGGCCGGTGTCGCACGCGTCGTGGGAGTCGGGCTACGACCCCGCCGACCGCTTGGACCAGGCGGTGCTGGCCACCCGCCGCTCGGCCTTTCCGCTGCGCGGGCTGCTGCCCTGAGCGTCCGGGGTGCCCGCTGGGCCGACCGTGCGGTGTTCCGCCGTTCCGCCTCCGCGTCGCCGCCGAGTGCGTCACCATCGCACCCGTGCTGACCGTCGACGGCCTTCGCGCGCATCTGCTGGCTTCCCGGCTGGCCGGGGAGATCGGGACCTCGCGTGAGGTCAGTCTGCGCCGGTACCGGCTGTTCGCGGCCCGCGATCCGCGGGTGCTGATCGGAATCGACCCCGAGGCGCCCTGGGGGCAGCGGGAGCTGCTGGCCCTGATGGTGCGGAGGTGCGGTGTCTCGGCCGACCCCCGGTACACCGCCGGCCCGGACGTGATCGATCCGGAACGGACGCTGGCCGCGCTGGACGCGTTCGCCGAGCGGATCGGAAGCGTGGCCCGGCGGGGCGCGCCGGTGCTGCTGGGCACCGGGCATCCGCACCGGCTGCTCGGGTTCTACGGCCGCTTGGCGGACGCGTTGTCGGCGGCGGGATGTGAGGTGCTCACCCCGGCGCAGGGTCGCTGTGTCGACATATTGACCCGGTTCGGTCTACGCACGCACCGCGTCGACTACGTCCGCGGGGTTGGCCTGGTGCGGGAACCGGGGAGCGGGCGCCCCGGTCGTGAGCCGGGTGCGCACTGCCACTCACCCTTGCCGGTTCGGGTCGCGCTGGCCGCGGCCGCGGAGGCCGGCGGACCGCTGCCCGAGCTGGTGATCGGTGACCACGGCTGGGTCTGCGGTGCTGGTCAGCTCGGGTTCGAGGCGATCGGCCTGGCCGACACCGACGATCCGGCGCTGTTCGTGGGGGAGGCGCAGGGGGCCGTGTCCGTGGCCGTTCCGGTTGACGACGGGATGCCGTCTGGTCACTACCTGCCGCTGGCCCGCTACGTACTCAATCGAGCCTGTCTGTCACAGTAGCCGACGATGGGTGCACCTCTTCCCCACTCGCATCATGCGCCCCTACATTGGGGAGTGAGCACGCAACGACGAAGAGTCACCGGAAGGGGAAGCCGGTGGCCGTCGAGTGCGGAAGGTTCAGGTGTGTCATGGCTGCAGCTGGCGAAAGGCCTCTGAACGAGGTTCAGTTCCTTACCGTGGCGGAAGTCGCCTCGGTGATGCGAGTGTCGAAGATGACCGTGTACCGGCTGGTGCACAGCGGTCATCTGCCCGCGATCCGGGTCGGGCGGTCCTTCCGCGTCCCGGAGCAAGCGGTACACGAGTACCTCCGCGAGAGTTATGTGGGGGTGGAGACGGCCTGACGGCGCTCGGGGAGACCCCGAGCAACCCCTCGATTACAAGCTCGGCGCTCGACCGGGTAGGCTGACCCCTCGTAGGTCGTGTGGGCCCATGGCGCCCAAACAACCGAGTGATGAGAAGTGAGCGAGGGTAGTCGTGGGCTCTGTTATCAAGAAGCGGCGCAAGCGGATGGCCAAGAAGAAGCACCGCAAGCTGCTCAAGCGCACGCGCGTTCAGCGCCGCAACAAGAAGTAAGCGGCACCGCGAGAGCGTGTTCTGTGGCCCCCCGCCTGGAAAAGGCGGGGGGCCACAGTCGTGTCCGGAGCCGGCGCCGGCCGGGCTCAGGAGGCCGCGGCATATTCCGACTGGGGAAAAGTGGTCACCACGCGCATCGGGTGGCCATCACAGCGCAACATCCAACCGCTAAGTTTGCCGACACGGGGAACGCGGCAGGGACCGGTTTCCGCACGAGGTCGGGAAGGAAGGCGCTGATCTTGGGCAAGGTCGTGCTCGTCACCGGAGTGGCCCGGCAGCTGGGCGGCCGGTTCGTCCGGCGGATCCAGCGTGACACGGACGTGGACCGGGTGATCGCCGTGGACGCGGTGCCGCCGGCGCACCACCTGGGCGGAGCCGACTTCATCCAGGCCGACATCCGGCAGCCCGGCATCGCCCGGGTGCTCGCCGAGACGGGCGCCGACACGGTCGTCCACCTGGACGTGACCGGAACCGCGCTGGGCGGCGGCAGCCGGGCCACGGTCAAGGAGACCAACGTCATCGGCACCATGCAGCTCCTCGGCGCCTGCCAGAAGTCGCCGACCGTGCGGCGGCTGGTGGTGAAGTCCAGCACCAACGTGTACGGGTCGGCGCCGCGCGACCCGGCCGTGTTCACCGAGACGACCCCGGCCAAGGCGCTGCCCAGCGGCGGGTTCGCGAAGGACACGGTGGAGGTCGAGGGGTACGTGCGCGGGTTCGCGCGGCGGCGGCCGGACGTCGCCGTGTGCGTGCTGCGCTTCGCCAACATCCTCGGGCCGGCCGCCGACACCCCGCTCGCCGCGTACTTCGCGCTGCCGGTGCTGCCGACCGTGTTCGGCTACGACCCGCGGCTGCAGTTCGTGCACGAGGACGACGTCATCGACGTGTTGCGGCTGGCCTCCCACGAACCGCGCCGGGGCACCCTGAACAGCGGCACCTTCAACATCGCCGGGGACGGCGTGCTGCTGCTCTCGCAGTGCTCGCGGCGGCTCGGGCGGCCCACGGTCCCGTTGCTGCTGCCCGCCGTCACCTGGGCCGGCTCATTGGTGCGTACGCTGGGGATGACGGACTTCTCACCGGAACAGATCCGGCTGCTCACCCACGGCCGGGTGGTGGCCACCGACCAGATGCGCGAGACGCTGGGCTTCCAGCCGAAGTACACGACGGCGGAGGCCTTCGCGGACTTCGCGAGCGGCCAGGGCCCGGGCCTGCTGCCGCCGGATGCCCTCGCGGGGGCCGTGGACCGGGTCGCGGCGCTCGCCGCCAAGGGCGGCGGGCACCTCCCGACGCAGAGCGCCAACTGAGGAGCGCAGCAACGATGGCGGACGCCAAGGTCATTCCGTTCGACGACGACCGGTCCCGCGGGAGCGCCGCCCAGCGGTCCGCGCGGCGCCGCGGCACGGGCAACCGGCGCGGGGCGGCCGGGGAGGCCGGTCCGGTCCGCGAGGTCCAGCCCCTGCCCACCTCGGCGGCCGCCCAGGACGACGTCCCGGTGACCGGGAAGGGCCGGCCGCCCGGCCGGCCGGACGACGACGGCGGACTGGAGCGGCGTGTCGCGAGCGGCCTCGCGTTCCTGCGCCGCCGGCTCACCGGGGACTACGAGGTCGACGACTTCGGCTACGACGAGGAGCTGACCGACCAGGTCCTGATGTCGCTGCTGCGGCCGGTGTACGAGAAGTACTTCCGGGTCGAGGTGAAGGGCGTCGAGAACATCCCGGCCGAGGGCGGGGCGCTGATCGTCGCCAACCACTCCGGGACGCTGCCGCTGGACGGCCTGATGATGCAGGTCGCCGTGCACGACAACCACCCGGCCGGCCGGCACCTGCGGCTGCTGGCAGCCGACCTGGTCTTCGTGCTGCCGCTGGTCAACGAACTCGCCCGCAAGCTGGGCCACACCCTCGCCTGCGCGGAGGACGCCGAACGGCTCCTGGCGCAGGGCGAACTGGTCGGCGTGATGCCGGAGGGCTTCAAGGGCATCGGCAAGCCGTTCAGCGAGCGGTACAAGCTCCAGCGTT
The DNA here is from genome assembly GCF_007176755.1 of Streptomyces sp. 1-11. Taxonomy (GTDB): domain Bacteria; phylum Actinomycetota; class Actinomycetes; order Streptomycetales; family Streptomycetaceae; genus Streptomyces. The sequence continues at coordinate 911,844 of NZ_BJTV01000001.1, read as the reverse complement.
TCGGCCGCGGCGGTTTCGTCTCCACGGCCCTGCGGCAGGGGGTGCCGATCATCCCGTGCTCGGTCGTGGGCGCCGAGGAGATCTACCCGATGCTCGGCAACGCCAAGACCCTGGCGCGGCTGCTGGGCTTCCCGTACTTCCCGCTGACGCCGACCTTCCCGTGGCTCGGGCCGCTCGGGGCGATCCCGCTGCCCACCAAGTGGACCATCCAGTTCGGCGAGCCGATCCCCACGGACGGCTATCCGCCGGAGGCGGCCGACGACCCGATGCTGATGTTCAACCTGACCGACCAGGTCCGCGAGCAGATCCAGCACACGCTGTACAAGCTGCTGGTGCAGCGGCGGTCGGTGTTCTTCTGAGCGGTGTCCACCGGGTACGGCGACGGGGGCGGCCCCTGCTCGGATAGGGGCGCCCCCGTCGCTGTCGTACCGCGCTGGTCGGTGCTGGTCCGCGCTAGTCCGCGTTCTGGCTGTCGATGCCCAGACCGGGCAGCAGGCCCGGGAGGAGCGGTGGAAGCGTGACGTCCGGCGCGCTCGTCGGGGGCTTGCCGGTGGTCGGGGAACCACCGTCGCCGCCGAGCTTCGGCGGGTCGAGCAGGCCGCCCGTGTCGCCCCCGATCAGGCCGCCGCCGCTGTCGTGGGTGGCCGGGCCGGTGGGGGTGCCGGAGCTGGTGTGCTCCCCCGCGGACGGCGTGCCGCCGCTGCTGGGCGCCGTCGGGTGCTGGCTGCCGGTGGCGCCGGTGGACGCCTTGCCGGAGCCCTGCCGCTTGCCGTCGCTCGTCGACGCGGGCGGTTGCGGCAGCAGGGACTGCAGCGGGGCGACCTCCTCGTCTATGGCGTCGAAGACCGACGACACCTCCTGTTTCACGTCGCCGAGCTGCAGGGGCAGCCTGTCGCTCAGCGCGCTCCAGGCGTCCCGGTGCGACTGGGAGAAGCTGGACAGCGCCTGGATCGGGCCGAGCGAGTCCGGGTCCCGTTCGTAGGCCTCGTGCAGCAGGCGGTGTCCCTCGGTGACGTCGTTCCGCATCCCGGCGAGGGTGCGGCGGATCTCGCCGATGGACTCGTGGTCGAGCTGGCCGCCGCGGCCGCGCTCCATCAGCCGGCGGGCCTCGTTCAGCCGGGTGGAGGCCTGGTCGAGGTACGTCTGGCCGCGCTGGCCGTCGCCGTCGCTCAGGTAGTTGAGCCGGAAGTCCTCGATGCCCCGCTTGAGGCCGTAGAGCGAGTCACCGGGCAGCGCGTCGGAACTCGCGGCGGCGACTCCGCCGAAGGCCCCGGCGGCCACGCCGACGCTCAGTCCGCCGGCCGCGAGCCCCTTGGTCAGTTTCGAACGCGGCCGGAGCTTGCCCAGCGGGCTCGCCCGGTGCGCACCGCGCCCGCGCGAGCGCTGCTCCGGTACGGCTGTGTCCGCCGCCCCGCCCTCCTGGAGCATGGCCTCCATCGCGGCCACGAGCTGGGCGCGCTGGACGACCTTGACCTCGGGGTCCAGCTCCGGCCTTGGCAGCGCGCCGAGGTCCGCTGCCAGGGCCAGGAGCTCGCCCCGCTCGGACTGTTCCTCGGTGGTCGGCGGCGATCCCGCCGGTGCGGACTGCTCGGCCGCCGTGTCCCGGTCGGACTGCTCCTCCAGGGCCTGGGCGAAGGCGTTCGCCCGCCGGTGCGCCGATACGTTCGCGATCACTGGCGGCACCTCCTCTCGTCATGACGGTCGACTCCCCAGGGGGTCCTGAGGGTTGCACGCCCACGACCTCTTCCACACGATCGAGCGAGGGGTCGGCCAGGGCGTGACCACAGGGAGCCTGTATCCCGCACAACGAGCGGTCCGGCACTTGGGTTACGGACGGCGGAGGATCGGGTCGGAAAGTCAACGGGCGTCAACTCGACGTTAGTTGATGATGGCTGAGCGTGTTCGGCGTCAGCGGGCGTCGTCCGGCAGGAGCCGGGCGAGCGTCCGCACGGCGCGGTACTGGAGGGTCTTGATGGCGCCCTCGTTCTTGCCCATCACCCGGGCGGTCTCGGCGACCGAGAGGCCCTGCAGGAAGCGCAGCGTCACGCACTCCTGCTGCTGGGGGTTGAGCCGGCGCACGGCGTCCAGCAGCGCGGCGTTGGAGAGCGACTCCAGCACGGAGTCCTCCGGAGAGCGCTCGACCTCGTTGGCGTCGAGCATCTCGCCGGTGGTGACCTCCAGCCGGAACCGGCTGGACTTGAAGTGGTCCGCCACCAGGTTCCGGGCGATCGTCACCAGCCAGGCGCCGAAGTCGCGGCCCTGCCAGGTGAAGGTGCCGATCCTGCGGAGCGCCCGCAGAAAGGTCTCACTCGTCAGGTCCTCGGCGGTCGCCTTGCCGCCCACCCGGTAGTAGATGTACCGGTACACCGTGTCGCTGTACTGGTCGTAGAGGCGGCCGAAGGCCTCGGCCTCGCCGGCCTGGGCGCGCTCCACGAGGTCCATCATCCGGGCGCTGTCGCTGTCCGCGGCCGGGCGGCGGGTGGTGGCCGCGCCGGTCGCGCGGCCGCGTCTGCCGACCGCGGCGCTGCCCTCGGCCAGTGCGTAGCACGGGCCCAGGGGGGCGGCGGTGGCGAAGGCGGGGACGGCGTACGCGGTGGGGACTACGCCGCGCAGCGTCTCTTTGACCGCCGCGACCGTCGCGCGCAGCGTAGCCAGGCCCGAGGCGTCAACCCCGACGTGTGGGTACACGGGACTCCCAGAGGCAGAGCTTCCATCACGTGCAGTGCGGAACCGTTCACCCGTCGTAGCGACGGAGGGGTACCGGATTGCGTCTGAGGAGAATAACGCTTCGTGCAGGCACTGCTACACCGAGTTGCTCAAACTGTCGATTGCGTCGCTTCTGTTACCGATTGACGGTCTCTCAGGCGTCACAACGTGATCGGTTGGCGATCGGAAAAGGGCATGTTTCGGCGAAGTGCGGGGTCTACGGGGACCGGGCGGCATAATCCGGGGTTCGCCGCACCATCCAGGCGTGTCGCCGTCGTCCGCGGTCCGCGTCGTCCGCGGGCCGGTCGCGCGGCGGCCGGCGGCCCGCGGCCGCTACCGGCGGCGGCGGCTCAGGGCGATGGCCGCGGCGGTGCCGCCGGCGACCGCGCCGACGCCCGCCGCCGCCGGGATGCCGACCTTCGCGGCCTTGCGGCCGGTGCGGTAGTCCCGCAGGCGCCAGTCCTGCTCGCGGGCGTGCTTGCGCAGCTTGGCGTCGGGGTTGATCGCGTACGGGTGGCCCACGAGCGACAGCATCGGGATGTCGTTGTGGCTGTCGCTGTAGGCGGCGCAGCGGGACAGGTCCAGGCCCTCCGCCGCGGCCAGCGCGCGTACCGCCTCCGCCTTGGCCGGCCCGTGCAGGGGCTCGCCCACCAGCTTGCCGGTGTAGACGCCGCCGACCGACTCCGCGACCGTGCCCAGCGCGCCGGTCAGGCCGAGGCGGCGGGCGATGACCTGGGCGATCTCCACGGGGGCCGCGGTGACCAGCCACACCTTCTGGCCGGCGTCCAGGTGCGCCTGGGCCAGCGCCCGGGTGCCCGGCCAGATGCGGTCGGCCATGTACTCGTCGTAGATCTCCTCGCCGATGGTCTCCAGCTCGGCGACCCGGTGGCCCTTGACGATGGAGAGCGCCGAGTCGCGGGCCTCCTGCATGTGCTCGGGGTCCTCGACGCCGGCCAGCCGGAACCAGGCCTGCTGCCAGGCGAACCTGGCGAGGTCGCGGGTCTCGAAGAACTTCCGCTTGTACAGCCCGCGTCCGAAGTGGAAGAGCGCGGCGCCCTGCATCACGGTGTTGTCGAGGTCGAAGAAGGCGGCGGCCCTGTCGTCGCCGAGGACCGGGAACACCGGTTCCGGTACGGCGGCCGGCGGGGCTTCCCGCGAGGACTTGCGGGCGGCCTCAGCCGAGGCCTCGCCTGCCAACACGCTCCGCGCCGTGGCGGAGCGCCTACGGGGGGTGAGCCATCCGAGAGCGGCCATGGCGTGAGCATAGCCAGTTCGTCGGGAGGTTCCGGAGCCGCCGGGTTCGAAGGGTGTGAACTCTGCGCGACCGGGTCATTGACGAGGGGCGAGAATGGCCCGTATGAGCCCCCTCTTCCGGCGCAACGCCGCCCCCCGGGAACGACTGGTCACGCTCATCCGCAAGCCCGGCTGCCACCTGTGCGACGACGCGCAGGCCGTGGTCGAGAAGGTCTGCGGGGAACTCGGCGTCCCGTGGGAGCAGAAGGACATCACCCAGGACCCGCGGCTGCACGACCAGTACTGGGAGCAGATCCCGGTGGTCCTCGTCGACGGCAGCCAGCACACGTTCTGGCGGGTAGACGAGGTTCGGCTGCGCAGGGAGCTGACCGGCGGCCGAGCCGGAAACTGACCGACTGGTACAACAAGCGTACGGAGGTCGCTTAGGATCGTTGGAGATTTGGTCTCGGGGGCGGGATTCACGAGGAGTGTCGAGGTTTTGCCCCCACGAATGACATGCGTGACCCCGGTCACGTTGGCCGGGCAAATCGGACACCATCTTTGTGCACGCGTTCACAAAGGCATAGCCTGCAGGGGACGGGGCGGTCTGGGGACGTATGACCGCCTGCAGCCCCGCTCTACCCGCAGGAGCACCGTGGCAACTGGCCGAACTCACCGACCGGCGACCCGCAGCCGAGGGATTCCCGAGGCCACCGTCGCCCGGCTTCCGCTGTACCTCCGCGCGCTGACCGCACTGTCGGAGCGCTCGGTGCCCACGGTCTCCTCCGAGGAGCTGGCCGCGGCGGCGGGGGTCAACTCCGCGAAGCTGCGCAAGGACTTCTCGTACCTGGGCTCGTACGGAACCCGCGGTGTCGGCTACGACGTGGAGTATCTCGTCTACCAGATCTCCCGGGAACTGGGCCTGACCCAGGACTGGCCGGTCGTGATCGTCGGTATCGGCAACCTCGGCGCCGCCCTCGCCAACTACGGCGGGTTCGCCTCGCGTGGTTTCCGGGTGGCCGCGCTGATAGACGCCGACCCCGCGATGGCCGGTAAGCCGGTCGCCGGCATCCCGGTGCAGCACACCGACGAACTCGAGAAGATCATCAAGGACAACGGCGTCTCGATCGGCGTGATCGCGACCCCCGCCGGCGCCGCCCAGCAGGTCTGCGACCGGCTCGTGGCCGCCGGTGTCACCTCGATCCTGAACTTCGCGCCGACCGTGCTGTCCGTCCCGGACGGCGTCGACGTGCGCAAGGTGGACCTCTCCATCGAGCTGCAGATCCTCGCCTTCCACGAGCAGCGCAAGGCCGGCGAGGAGACCGCCGCGGGCGACGGCGCCGGGCCCGCCGCCACCGCCCGTGACACCTCCAGCGACCAGGGACCCGACGGGGACGTCCCCGCCGTGATGCCGGCATGAGCCTCCTCGTCGTCGGGCTGAGCCACCGCAGCGCGCCGGTCAGCGTGCTGGAGCGGGCCGCGCTGAACGCGGACGCCCAGGTCAAGCTGGTCCAGGACACGGTCGCCGCGGAACCGGCCACCGAGGCCGCGGTGCTCGCCACCTGCAACCGCATCGAGCTGTACGCCGACGTGGACAAGTTCCACGCCGGTGTCGCCGAGCTGTCCACGCTGCTCGCCCAGCACAGCGGGGTCGGCCTCGACGAACTGACCCCGTACCTCTACGTGCACTACGAGGACCGGGCCGTCCACCATCTGTTCTCGGTGGCCTGCGGCCTGGACTCGATGGTGGTCGGCGAGGGGCAGATTCTCGGCCAGATCAAGGACTCCCTGGCCCGCGCCCAGGAGCTGCACACCGCGGGCAGGCTGCTGAACGACCTGTTCCAGCAGGCCCTGCGGGTCGGCAAGCGCGCCCACTCCGAGACCGGCATCGACCGCGCCGGCCAGTCGCTCGTGACCTTCGGCCTGGAGCAGCTCGCCGTCGGCGGCGCCGTCGAGGAATGGGCCGCGGGGCGCAGGGCGCTGGTCATCGGCGCCGGGTCGATGTCCTCGCTGGCCGCCGCGACGCTCGCCCGTGCCGGGGTCGCCGAGGTCGTCGTCGCCAACCGCACCTTCGAGCGCGCCGAGCGCCTCGCCCGGATACTCACCGAGGGCGACGACACCGCGGTGTCCGCGCGCGCGGTGCCGATGGCCGCCGTGCCGGACGAGCTGACACGTGCCGACGTCGTCGTCTCCTGCACCGGTGCGACGGGCCTGGTGCTGACCGCCGAGTCGGTCGCGCAGGCGGTCGAGGGCCGGACCGGGGGCGACGCCGCCGAGACCGCCGACGACGCCGCCCGCGCCTCCGCGGGGACCGCGCCTTCGCCCGCCACCGGCACGGCCGGCGCCACCGAGGAGAACTGCCCGCTCGACCTGGCCGCCGTGCAGGGCTCGACCGGCTTCTCCGTGCACGGCGAGGCCGCCGTGGCCGGCCTGGACGCGGCCACCCTGGAGCAGCACGGGGCCTGGGTCGCGGGCGGCGCCGTGGACCGCCGGGAGACCGCCCGGCGCAGCCCCGAGGCCGACGCCGAGCTGATCACCGCGCTCGCCGCGACCGCCGCCAGCGTCGGCCGCATCCCCGAGCTGCGCAGGCCCGAACCGGTCGCCGTGATCCCGCGTCCGGCCCCGGCCCTGTTCCTCCTCGACCTCGCCATGCCGCGCGACATCGACGCGGCCGTGCACCGGCTGGCCGGGGTGCGTCTTGTGGACATCGAGTCCCTCGCCGACGCCTCCGCCGACGCACCGATGGCCGCCGACGTGGACCAGGTGCGGCGTATCGTCTCCGACGAGGTCGCGGCCTTCGGCGCGGCACAGCGGGCGGCGCACATCACGCCGACCGTGGTCGCGTTGCGCACCATGGCCGCCGACGTCGTCGCCGGTGAGATCGCGCGGCTCGACGGCCGCCTGCCCGGCCTGGACGAACGCCAGCGCGGCGAGATCCGGCAGGCCGTGCACCGGGTCGTGGACAAGCTGCTGCACGCGCCGACCGTACGGGTCAAGCAGCTCGCGGCCGAGCCCGGCGGCGCCGGGTACGCGGACGCGCTGCGCACCCTGTTCGACCTCGACCCCGAGACGGTGGCCGCCGTCTCCCGGGCCGTGGACAGCACAGACGAGAAGGACCGACCGGCATGACACAGAAGGCTTTGAGGCTGGGGACCAGGCGCAGCAAGCTCGCCATGGCCCAGTCCGGGCAGGTGGCGGACGCCGTCCGCCGGGTGACCGGGCGCGCCGTCGAGCTGGTCGAGATCACCACGCACGGCGACGTCTCCCGCGAGCACCTCACCCAGATCGGCGGCACGGGCGTGTTCGTCGCGGCGCTGCGCGACGCGCTGCTCGGCGGCGAGGTGGACTTCGCGGTTCATTCGCTCAAGGACCTGCCGACCACGCAGCCCGACGAACTGGTCCTGGCCGCCATACCGGTGCGCGAGGACCCGCGCGACGTGCTCGTCGCCAGGGACGCGCTGAAGTTCACCGACCTGCCCCGCGGCGCCCGCGTCGGCACCGGGGCCCCGCGCCGCATGGCGCAGCTCAACGCGTACGCCCGCGCACACGGACTGGACATAGAGACGGTCCCGATACGCGGCAACGTCGACACCCGGATCGGTTTCGTGCGGGACGGTGAGCTGGACGCGGTCGTCCTGGCCGCCGCCGGACTGAACCGCATAGGCCGGATCGACGAGGTCACCGACTTCCTGTCGGTCGACACGGTTCTGCCCGCCCCCGGCCAGGGGGCCCTGGCGATCGAGTGCACCGCGGACGCCGCGGACCTCCTCGCCGCGCTGGGCGAGCTCGACGACCCGTTCACCCGGGTCGCCGTGACCGCCGAACGGTCACTGCTCGCCGCCCTGGAGGCCGGCTGCAGCGCCCCTGTGGGCGCGCTGGCCGACCTGCCCCCGCTCTCGGCTCCGCTGGAGCGGGAGGCCCCCCGGGCCGACGGGCAGATTGTCAAGGAAATGCGCCTGCGGGGCGTCGTCGGCACGACCGACGGCACTCGCATGGTGCAGCTGTCCACCACCGGTCCCGTGCCCCAGACGCACGACCAGGCGATGGCACTCGGGCGCGAACTCGCCACCGAGATGCTCGACCAGGGCGCGGCCGGTCTTATGGGGGAGCGAGCACATTGAGCCCCACCACCCTTCCCACCGGCCTGGAACACGGGCACGTCACCTTCCTGGGTGCCGGACCCGGGGATCCGGGACTGCTGACTCTGCGCGCCGTGGAGGCGCTGTCGAACGCGGACGTCCTGATCGCCGAGCACGACGTGCTCGACGTGATCCGGACGCACGCCCGGCAGGGCGTGTCCGTCGTGCCGATGGACGCGGACTCCTCCTCGGTGTCACCACCGGGCACGGGCGCGCCGCAGCTCACGGTCGTTGACGGCGCGTCAACAACCGCTGCGGTCCCGACTCCTGCCCGGGATGCCGCTCATCTTGTCATGGAGGCCACGCGGGGCGGCAGGCGGGTCGTCCGTGCGGTGTCCGGGGACCCGGGACTTGATACGTACGCGGCCGAGGAAATGCTCGCCTGCGCGGCAGCCGGTGTGCCCTTCGAGGTCGTGCCGGGCGTGGCGGCCGCCGTCGGGGTGCCCGCGTACGCCGGTGTGCCGCTGCGCGACCCGCACGGCGCGGACGTCCGGTTCGTGGACGCCCGGACCGCCTCCGACCGCTGCTGGACGGAGGTGGGCGCCTCCGACGGCACGGTGGTGGTCTCCACGTCGCTGGACTCGGTGGCCGCGGCGGCCGCCGAACTGGTGTCCGCGGGCCGCAAGCCGGACACCCCGCTGACCGTCACCGTCGCCGGTACGACGACCCGGCAGCGCACCTGGACGGCGACGCTCGGCACCATCGCCCAGACGCTGAAGCAGGCGAAGGTGCTGCCGTCCCCGGACGGCGGCCGGCCCGTGATAGCCGTGGTCGGCGAGCGCAGTGCCGCCGCCCAGCGCGACCAGCTGTCGTGGTTCGAGTCCAAGCCGCTGTTCGGCTGGAAGGTGCTCGTGCCGCGCACGAAGGAGCAGGCGGCGTCGCTCTCCGACCAGCTTCGGTCCTACGGCGCCGTGCCGCACGAGGTCCCGACCATCGCGGTGGAGCCGCCGCGCACCCCGCAGCAGATGGAGCGCGCGGTCAAGGGCCTGGTCACCGGCCGGTACGAGTGGATCGCCTTCACGTCCGTCAACGCGGTCAAGGCGGTGCGCGAGAAGTTCGAGGAGTACGGTCTCGACGCCCGTGCCTTCGCGGGCATCAAGGTCGCGGCGGTCGGCGAGCAGACCGCGAAGGCGCTGATCGCCTTCGGCGTGAAGCCGGACCTGGTGCCGAGCGGCGAGCAGTCGGCGGCCGGTCTGCTGGAGGACTGGCCTCCGTACGACCCGGTCTTCGACCCGATCGACCGTGTCTTCCTGCCCCGGGCCGACATCGCCACCGAGACACTGGTGGCCGGTCTGATCGAGCTGGGCTGGGAGGTCGACGACGTCACGGCCTACCGGACCGTGCGGGCCTCGCCGCCTCCGGCGGAGACCCGCGAGGCCATCAAGGGCGGCGGCTTCGACGCGGTGCTGTTCACCTCGTCCTCGACCGTGCGGAACCTGGTGGGCATCGCCGGCAAGCCGCACAACGTCACGGTGATCGCCTGCATCGGCCCCGCGACGGCCAAGACGGCCGAGGAGCACGGCCTGCGCGTCGACGTCATGGCTCCGGAACCGTCCGTCCACAAGCTGGCGGAGGCGCTGGCCGACTTCGGCGTGAAGCGCCGGACGGCCGCCCTGGAGTCCGGGGACCCGGTGACCCGGCCGAGCGAGCGGCGCCCGGGTGCGCGCAGGCGTCGCTCGACGACCTGAGCGGCTGAGGCAGTGAGGTGACGGGGCGCGCCGCTCGGCGCGCCCCGTCGTCGTGCACCGCCGCGCACCGCACGCTGCCCGGCGTGTTGCGCGCATGCCATCATCGGGCGCATGAGTGAGGACACCGGATACGCGGGGATCGTCTACTGGCGTCGGAGTCTGTGGAACGGGGCGCGGTGCGTGCCCGTGCTGCTGAGCCTGCTGCCGGGGGTGCTGCGTGCCGAGGACCGGGACGGTCGGGTGGTCTTCCAGGAGGACCCCCGGGAGGTCGGGGGCCGGATCTCCCGGCTGGGGACCCTGCTGGTCGATGCCGGCGGGAGGCGTTACGCCCTGGTCGGCCGGGGCGCTGCCGTGTCGCCCGGGCCGAGTGCCGGACAGCAGGCGGCGGTGAGTGCCTTCCGGCCGCCGTCGGCCGCGGGCGGCGGCGCGGTCGACCTGCTGCTGAACGGCGGGGCCGCGGCGCGGATGCGCGCCTGGCACACCCTGCTCGGCGAGGCCGGCGCCCGTCTGCGCTGACCGGCGCGGCACCGGCGCCGACCGGTCCCGCGAAGGCGCATCCGGCGGCCGCCGTCGCCCGGAATCCACTGACGGGTTCCCCGTCCTGCGGCCTTCCCCGAGGCGGGGCGGGGAACCCGCCCGGCCGCCGCGCTCCCACGGGCCCGGCTCCGACGTCTCGTCGGCAAAGGTGCCCGTGCGGCGGGCGTAGCGTAGAAGGCATGACGAAGTACGGATCTTTTCCCGGTACGCGTCCCCGCCGGCTGCGGACCTCGCCCGTGATGCGGCGGATGGTGGCCGAGACGCGACTGCACCCCGCCGACTTCATCCTGCCGGCCTTCATCCGTGAGGGCGTCGGCGAGCCGGTGCCGATCTCGGCCATGCCCGGGGTCGTCCAGCACACCCGCGACAGCCTGAAGAAGGCGGCGCTGGAGGCGGTGGAGGCCGGGATCTCCGGGATCATGCTGTTCGGCGTGCCGGAGGACGACAAGAAGGACGCCCTGGGCACGGTGGGCACCGACCCGGACGGCATCCTCCAGGTCGCGCTGCGCGACGTGCGGGCCGAGGTGGGCGACGACCTGCTCGTCATGTCCGACCTGTGCCTGGACGAGTTCACCGACCACGGCCACTGCGGGGTGCTCGACGACGAGGGCCGGGTCGACAACGACGCCACGCTCGAGCGGTACGCCGAGATGGCCCAGGTGCAGGCCGACGCGGGCGCCCACGTCGTCGGGCCCAGCGGGATGATGGACGGCCAGATCGGCGTCGTGCGGGACGCGCTCGACCAGATCGGCCGGGAGGACGTCGCCATCCTCGCCTACACCGCCAAGTACTCCTCCGCCTTCTACGGCCCCTTCCGCGAGGCCGTCGCCTCCTCGCTGCAGGGCGACCGCAAGACGTACCAGCAGGACCCCGCCAACTGGCGCGAGTCGCTGCGCGAGCTGGAGCTGGACCTCGCCGAGGGCGCCGACATGGTGATGGTGAAGCCGGCCGGTCCCTACCTCGACATCCTCGCCCGGGTCGCCGACGCCGTGGACGTGCCCGTCGCCGCCTACCAGATCTCCGGCGAGTACTCGATGATCGAGGCCGCCGCGGAGAAGGGCTGGATCGACCGGGACCGCGCCATCCTCGAGACCCTGACCGGCATCAAGCGGGCCGGGGCGCGGAGCATCCTCACCTACTGGGCGACCGAGGTGGCGCGAAAGCTGCGCTGACGGACACGGTTGGAGATCGTTCCGGTACCGAAACGGCGGCGGCCCGGCTGCGGTGTGCTGTCGTTTCGGCAACGGAACGAGCGCGGTTCCGGGAATGTCCGGTGACGATTCGGCGGACGCTCCGTGATCATGGGTGTTTCTGTCCTGAAAGCGATGTTTGAAGCCGCCGGGCAGCGCATCTCCGGTGCTTATGACGCGCTCCTGCCAACCCCCTAATCTCTGCGCTGGCCCGATCCGTTCCCGGAGGGGCTGAACGTCGATCCCTGGGGGGATGTCATGAGCTGGTTCCTCGCCGCACTCAAGAAGTACGCCGTCTTCAGCGGGCGCGCGCGCCGCAAGGAGTTCTGGCTGTTCGCGCTCTTCGCGTACCTCATCTACATCGTGCTGGGCGTCCTCGGCGCCGCGACGAAGACGCCGGCCCTGATGGCCGTGGCGGGCATCGTCGCCCTCGGCTTCCTGCTGCCCACCTGGGGTGTGACGGTGCGCCGCCTGCACGACACGGGCCGCTCCGGCTGGTGGATCCTGTTCGGCATCATCCCGCTCGTCGGCCCCATCACCCTGCTGGTCTTCTACTGCCTGGACAGCGAGGCCGGCGCCAACAAGTACGGCCCGAACCCGAAGGCGGAAGCCCCGGCGTTCGTCTGACGCCGGGCGCGCGGCACGCGTGCCGCGCCCTCTCGCCGTCCCGAGGCCGCCCGGCCGACGATGTCCGGGCGGCCTCGGGCATGCCCGGGCCGGCGGCCGGGACCGCTCCACTCTCCGGCTCTGCTTCGTGACGCAGACGCCGGACGAGATCACCGAAGGGCTGCGGAGGCCGGGCAGGGGGCTCGCCCGGTGACCCGGTGAGGAGCGCCGCAGGTCAGTCCCACCAGAAGGTCCAGCTGGGCTCTCCGACCAGGGCCTTGGCGTAGGCGCGCAGGCCGCCCGCGTCGCCCTGGGCGATGTTGTCCGGGCAGAAGGCGAAGTGCTCCGCCGCCAGGGCCTCCGCGTCGGCCAGGGTGCTCGGCGGGGCGGCCACCGACACCACCAGGACGTCGAAGCCGAGGGCGACGACGCGTATGCCGAAGCGGTCCTCCCAGGAGCGCAGGACCGCGCACAGGCGCGCCACGTCGTTCTCGTGGTTGAGCGGACCCGTCCAGCCGATGGCGGCCGGGATGTCGGCGGAGCGCCGGGAGGGCACGAGGGCCAGGCGCGCGTCCCTGAGCCAGGTCCCCGCGGCCACCGAGTCGGCCACCTGGGCGGCCCTCGTGCCCGGGTCGGCGGTCAGCGTGCCGGCCGGAGCCAGCCCGGGCCAGTGCGCACCGAACGGCTCCAGCAGCTCGGCCAGTTCCTCGCCGAACGCCGCCCGCGGCTCGTCCTCGGGGCCGTCCTCCGCCCCCTCGCCGCCCCAGTACTCCGCGAGGACGTCCTCCGCGTCGTGATCCCCGGGATAGGACATGTCGCCGGGCATCAGCTCCCAGCCGTCAGGTCCGCCCTGAGGCCCGCCCAGCTCCACGATGACCGGCAGCAGACCCGCCCGGGAGGCGGGCGCGCCCAGCGCGGCCCAGGTGCCGGGCGCGGCCTGCTTCTCCGCGTGCCACAGCAGAGGCTCGTGCCAGGGGCCGTCGTCCGTCGTGTCCACCAGCCTGCCGGGCGGCAGCCGCAGACCGAGGGAACGTCCGCTGGGGTCGGTCGCCAGAGAGGGCAGCGGGTTGGGAAGAGTCGCCATGCCGGTGACTGTAAGGGCGCCCACTGACAACGCCGTTGACCGGCGACGTCACCTCAGGGACGCGGTGAAGGCGGCCCAGGTCGCGGGGGAGAGGCGCAGGGTGTGCTCTTCGGCGGGCTGCTGCTTGGAGTCGCGGACGTGGATCGCCTGGGGGGTGGCGGCGACTTCGAGGCACTGGCCGCCTTCGCTGCTGCTGTAGGACGACTTGAACCACTGAAGTGCGGTGTTCATTGCTCTCCTAGCAGACGGTCCAGCAGGCTTCGTGAGTCCTCGACGGTGAGGGCCTGAGTCCGCAGCATTGCATACTTGCGAGCCAGGATGGACACCTCGTCAGGGTCGGAAACCCACTGGCTGCCGCGTTGGGATTCGGTGTAGGCCAGGTGCTGGTGATCGGGTGTCTCCAAGAGCGTGAAGGGGCCTGCGTCGCCCGCGTGGTGAGCACGGTCAAGTGGCAGCACCTGCAGCGAGAGGCAGGGCAACTCGGAGTATTCGCGCATGAATTGCAACTGCTCCTGATGTACCTGCCGGCCTCCGGTCGGCCAGCGCAGGGCCGGTTCCCAGATCACGAAGCTCAGCGTGGGCGGCTCCTTGCGGTGCAGGATGTTCCGTCGCTGCACGCGGGCCTCGGCCTTTGTCTCCAGTTCGTCGGCGTCGTAAGCGGGGACGCGACCGCTCAGGAGCGCACGAGCGTATGACTTGGTCTGAAGCAGCCCCGGTACCACCAGCGCGTCGTACCAGGACAACGCGATGGCCACCCGCTCCTGGTCCATGTACTCCTCGGCCCACAGCGGGAACTGGTCGACCTCGGGCAGGTTGGCCACCCCCGCGGCCAGCGTCCCCTTGGTGCCCAGGAAGTCGTCGAGGATCTCGGCGATGTCCGGCTTCAGCGTGCGCCGGCCCTGCTCGATCGACGCGATCGTCTCCTCGTTGATGTTCAGCGCGGCGCTCAGGCCCGACTGGCTCAGCCCCGCCGCCCGGCGTGCGGTGGCGAGCTGACGGCCCAGCATCCGCATGGCCGAGTGGTTCCTCCGTGCAGACGTCATACCGCTGAACTCCCCAGCCCGGGCCGTACACGACCCCGTACCAACCCGTACAAACACGTTGTACGGGATCACCCACTGAACAACAGTAGTCACTCTGCGCGATCTTCGTCCCGTGAACGCACAGACCGAACTCGCCCGTCAGCGTGACCAGTTCTACGGCCGGGACCGCCGCTCGGTGCCCGCCGCCAGACGGTTCACCGAGTGGTCGCTGGCCTACTGGGGGCTCGCCGGATGGCGGCGGGCGGAAGACGTGACGCTCTGCGTGAGCGAGCTGGCCACGAACGCACTGGTGCACGGGGTGCCGCCGGGGCGGGGCTTCCTGCTGCGGCTGCGGTACGACGGCACGGTCGTACGGGCCGAGGTGCACGACAGCGGGACCGGCGTCCCGCGGGTCGCGGAGGACGCCGGGGAGGACGAGGCGGAAGGGGGACGCGGACTGCTGCTGGTCTCGTCCCTGGCCGACAAGTGGGGCGTCGGGCAACGGGCGCCGGGCAAGCTGGTGTGGTGCGAGTTCGTCACGCCCCGGACGGCGCCCCGGGCCGGCGGACAGCGCGGCGGCCCGCCCTCGACGTGAGGACGGGCCGCCGCGACGCCGGACCGGCCGTCAGAGCTTCTCGGGCGTCCTGATGCCCAGCAGGGCCATGCCCCGGTGCAGGGTGCGGGCGGTCACGTCGCACAGGAACAGTCGGTTCTCCACCAGCTCCGGCGTCTCGGCCTTCAGCACCGGGCACTTGTCGTAGAACGTCGTGTACAGGGAGGCGAGCTGGTACAGGTACGCGGCCAGCTTGTGCGGTGCGTACTCCGCGGCCGCCTCCCCCACCGTCTCCGCGAACGCGTCCGCGTGCAGGCCCAGAGCGCGCTCGGCCGGCGCCAGTTCCAGCTCCGGGTGCGCCACGGGGCGGACCTCGCCGGCCTTGCGCAGGATGGACTGGATACGCGCGTACGCGTACTGCAGGTACACGCTGGTGTCGCCGTTGAGCGAGACCATCTGGTCCAGGTCGAACTTGTAGTCCCGGATCGCCGACGTCGACAGGTCCGCGTACTTCACCGCGCCGATGCCCACCTGCGCGCCGCGCTCGGCGATCTCCTCCTCGGACAGGTCCTGGGCCTTCTCCCGGACCACGGCCGAAGCACGGTCGATCGCCTCGTCCAGCAGGTCGACCAGCCGGATCGTCTCGCCCGCACGCGTCTTGAACGGCTTGCCGTCCTTGCCGAGGACGGTGCCGAACGCGAGCTGCTGCGCCTTGACGTCCTCGTTCAGCCAGCCGGCCCGCCGGGCGGTCTCGAAGACCATCCGGAAGTGCAGGGCCTGACGGGCGTCGACGACGTACAGCAGCGTGTTCGCCTTCAGGTTGAACACGCGGTCGCGGATCGCGGACAGGTCGGTCGCCGCGTAGCCGTAGCCGCCGTCCGACTTCTGCACGATCAGCGGCACCGGGTTGCCGTCCGGGCCCTTGACGTCGTCGAAGAAGACGCACAGCGCGCCCTCGGAGCGGACCGCGACACCGGACTCCTCCAGGAGCCGGCAGGTCTCCGCGAGCATGTCGTTGTAGCCGGACTCGCCGACGATGTCGGCGTCGCGGATCTCCATGTCCAGCTTCTCGAAGACGGAGAAGAAGTAGATCTTCGACTCGTCCACGAACCGCTGCCACATGGCGAGGGTCTTCGGGTCGCCCGCCTGCAGGTCGACCACCCGGCGCCGGGCGCGCGTCTTGAACTCCTCGTCGGAGTCGAACAGCTTGCGCGCGGCCTTGTAGAGGCGGTCGAGGTTCGACATCGCCTCCTCGCCGCTCACCTGGGAGTCCTTGTGGTCCAGCTCGTGCGGGTGCTCGTCCAGGTACTGGATGAGCATGCCGAACTGGGTGCCCCAGTCGCCGATGTGGTGGCGCCGGACCACGCTCTCCCCGGCGAACTCCAGGAGCTGCACGACCGAGTCGCCGATCACCGCGGAGCGCAGGTGGCCGACGTGCATCTCCTTCGCCACGTTCGGCTGGGCGTAGTCGATCACCGTCGTGCCCGGGTTCGCGGCCCGCGGCACGCCGAGGCGGCCGGTGTCGTCCGCGTACCGCGCGGCCAGGTTCGCGGTGATCGCCCGGTCGGAGACCGTGATGTTGAGGAAGCCGGGCCCGGAGACCTCGATGTCCTTGATCACTTCGCCCGACTCGACCCCGGCGACGACCTGGGCCGCCAGCTCCCGCGGGTTGGCCTTGGCCTTCTTGGCCAGCGCCAGGATGCCGTTGGCCTGGAAGTCCGCCCGGTCGCTTCGTCGCAGCAGCGGGTCCGCGCCGGCGGCCTCCGGCAGGGTGGCCGAGAGGGCGGACGCGAGGCGCTGCTGGACGGAATCGCTGAGGGACGTGACCGAGGCCATAGGAAGGGGTGCCGTTCTCCTCGTGGGGATGGATAGACCCGGCCAGTATCCCACGGGGGGCAAAGGGGTTTTCCCCGTCGCATGCGGGTCTGTGACAATGGAGTGTCACCCGTTCAGAAAGAAGGACGTGCCGATCGTGGCTCAGAGCACCGAGACCACCGACTGGGTCTCCCGTTTCGCGGATGAGGTCATCGAAGCGTCGGAGCGCCGTGCCCCGGGCAAACCGGTCGTCGTCGCGTCCGGGCTCTCCCCCTCGGGCCCGATCCACCTGGGCAACCTGCGCGAGGTCATGACCCCGCACCTGGTCGCCGACGAGATCCGCCGCCGCGGCCACCAGGTCCGGCACCTGATCTCCTGGGACGACTACGACCGCTACCGCAAGGTCCCGGCCGGGATCGCGGGCGTCGACGAGTCGTGGGCCGAGCACATCGGCAAGCCGCTGACCTCGGTGCCGGCGCCGAAGGGGTCGTCGTACCCGAACTGGGCCGAGCACTTCAAGGCCGCGATGGTCGCCTCGCTGGCCGAGCTGGGCGTGGAGTTCGACGGAATCAGCCAGACGGAGCAGTACACCTCCGGCGTCTACCGCGAGCAGATCCTGCACGCGATGAAGCACCGCGGCGACATCGACGCGATCCTCGCCCAGTACCGCACCAAGAAGGCCCCGGCCAAGAAGCAGCAGAAGCCGGTGGACGCGGCGGAGCTGGAGGCCGAGGAGGGCTCGGGCGCCGCCGCCGAGGACGACGGCAGCTCCGGCGCGGCCGGCTACTTCCCGTACAAGCCGTACTGCGGCAACTGCGGGAAGGACCTGACGACGGTCACCTCCTACGACGACGACAGCACCGAGCTGGCCTACACCTGCACCGCCTGCGGCTTCGCCGAGACGGTCCGGCTGAGCGAGTTCAACCGCGGCAAGCTGGTCTGGAAGGTCGACTGGCCGATGCGCTGGGCCTACGAGGGCGTGATCTTCGAGCCGAGCGGCGTCGACCACTCGTCCCCGGGCTCCAGCTTCCAGGTGGGCGGGCAGATCGTCGGGATCTTCGGCGGCGAGCAGCCCATCGGCCCGATGTACGCCTTCGTGGGCATCTCCGGCATGGCCAAGATGTCGTCCTCGCGCGGCGGCGTGCCCACCCCGGCCGACGCGCTGCAGATCATGGAGCCGCAGCTGCTGCGCTGGCTGTACGCCCGGCGCCGGCCGAACCAGTCCTTCAAGATCGCCTTCGACCAGGAGATCCAGCGGCTCTACGACGAGTGGGACAAGCTGGCCGCCAAGGTGACCGACGGCTCCGCGCTGCCGGGCGACATGGCCGCGTACACGCGGGCCGTGGGCACCGCCGCCGGTGAGCTGCCGCGCACCGCGCGCCCGCTGCCGTACCGCACGCTCGCGTCCGTCGCCGACATCACCGCCGGGCACGAGGACCAGGCGCTGCGCATCCTCAGCGAGCTGGACCCCGAGCAGCCGCTGGCCTCGCTCGACGAGGCACGGCCCCGGTACGACAAGGCCGAGGCGTGGATCAACACCCACGTCCCCGCCGACCAGCGCACCATCGTCCGCGACGAGCCCGACGCCGAGCTGCTGAAGTCCCTCGACGAGGCCTCCCAGCAGTCGGTGCGGCTGCTGCTCGACGGGCTCGCCGAGCACTGGTCGCTCGACGGGCTGACCCACCTCGTCTACGGCGTGCCGAAGGTGCAGGCCGGGTTCGCGGCCGACGCCACGCCCAAGGAACTGCCGCCGGAGATCAAGACGGCCCAGCGGACGTTCTTCGCCCTGCTGTACCACCTGCTGGTCGGCCGGGACACCGGGCCGCGACTGCCCACGCTGCTGCTGGCCGTGGGACAGGAGCGGGTGCGCGCCCTGCTCGGGGAGTAACGCGGAAGCGGCCGGACACGTCCGACGCGAAAGAGGGGCCCTCATCACGAGGGCCCCTCTTCTCCGTTCCTCACCGTGCGGCTTCCTCCGTCGTCCGGAGGCGCCGCCGTGCCGTCAGGCGATGTGGTCCTCCTCCAGCTCCGCCGAGTGGCGCTGCTGGAAGCGTTCCGCGAGCTCCTTCAGGGCGCCCGGGCTCAGCGTGTTGCCGTAGGTCGCCTCGATGTTGTCGCCGAGCACGCGGGGCGTGGGGTAGCTGCCGTCGATCGACTGCCGGAAGATCTGGTAGTACGCGTCCTCGTCCGGCTCCGGGGCGCCGCCGCCCTCGCCGAGTTCGCGGGTGCGGGTGGCGTTCACCGGGATCGGGAAGCTGCCGGTGTCCTCGGGGGAGGGCTGCTGGAACTGCTCCGCCGGCTGCTCCTCGTACCAGCCCTCGTACTCCTCCTCGGGGACGTACTGGGGGTCCGGCACGAGGTCGTACGCGGGGTCGTAGCCGCCGTGGTAGTCCACCTCGCGCGGAGCCTGGAACCAGGGGCTCTCCTCGTCCACCGGGGGTTCGGGCCGCCGCTGCCCGGGAGGCGCCGCCTGCTTAGGGACGGGCGCGGCCCCGGCGGCCTGGGCGGCCGCGGGCACCGCGTCCTGGGCCGCGGTGAGCTGCGGCTGGGGCTGCGGCTGGGGCTGCGGGACCGGCGGCAGGAGCATCGGTTCGATGCCCGCCGCCGCGAGGCCCGCCGGTGCCGTCTCCGCGAGCGGGACGCCGTAGCGGGCCAGACGCAGGGGCATCAGCGACTCGACCGGGGCCTTGCGGCGCCAGGCCCGGCCGAAGCGGGAGCGAAGACGGGCCTGGTAGACCAGGCGCTCCTGCTCCAGCTTGATCACCTGGTCGTAGGAGCGCAGCTCCCACAGCTTCATCCGGCGCCAGAGCAGGAACGTGGGCACCGGGGAGAGCAGCCAGCGGGTGAGGCGGACGCCCTCCATGTGCTTGTCCGCCGTGATGTCCGCGATCCGGCCGATGGCGTGCCGGGCCGCCTCGACGGAGACCACGAACAGGATCGGGATCACCGCGTGCATGCCCACACCCAGCGGGTCCGGCCAGGCGGCGGCGCCGTTGAAGGCGATCGTCGCCGCCGTCAGCAGCCACGCCGTCTGGCGCAGCAGCGGGAAGGGGATCCGGATCCAGGTCAGCAGCAGGTCCAGGGCGAGCAGGACACAGATGCCCGCGTCGATGCCGACCGGGAACACGTAGGAGAAGTTCCCGAAGCCCTTCTTGACGGCAAGCTCACGGACGGCCGCGTACGAGCCGGCGAAGCCGATGCCGGCGATGACCAGCGCGCCGGACACGACCACGCCGATGAGTATGCGGTGCATCCGAGTCAGCTGCATTGGCGCGGCCACTCGTACTCCCCTCCCCTTGCGTGTTGTTGCGCGCAACAGGGTGGCACACGTGTGCGGCGCACGTGACGCGGGTCAGTCCTTCTTCGCGGCCGACTTGGACGGAGAAGCGCTGGATGAGGGCGACTTGGACGCCTGCTTCGACGGGGACTTCGAGGTGCTCGCGGACGGGGAGGCGGACCCGCCCGAGGACGTGCCGGTGCCGGAACCCTTGCCGTTGGCGGCCGAGACGGAGGCGACCGCCTCCTTGACGGCCTTCTGCGCGTCCTTCGACAGGTCGTCGGCGCTCGGGGTCTTCTCGCCCGCGAGACCGGCGCCGTTGTAGTCGAGCGTGACGACGACGTTCTCGACCCGGGCGACCATCGTCTGCTGCTTGAAGGTGCCCTCCTTCTTCTTCAGGTCGTAGCGCACCAGCGTCGCCTCGGCGCCCGTCCCGGCGACCGGCTCCGACTTGGTGTTCTTCGCACCCGAGACGGCCTTGGCGTCCTCGACCTGCCGAGCGAGGTAGGCGTGCGCCTGCTCGTCGCCGGAGCCCCGGGCGGCGTCCGAGTCGAAGCGCAGCAGGGAGACGTTCAGCCAGCGGAACTGCGAGCCCTTGACGCCGTTGTTGTCCAGGCTGCTCCAGGAGCAGGAGGCACGGGTGGTGGTGTCGTCGCTGCTGCCCTCCTTGCCCGACTTGGCGCCCTTGGGCACCAGATCGGTGAGGGTCTTCTTGGACAGCACCGCGCACGAATCGGGCAACTTGCGGTAGGCGGCGGCCTGCACGGTCGGGGAGGCGCTCGCCGACGGCGTCGCCGAGGAGCTCCCGGTGGTCCGCGTCGCGCCGCTGTCGCCGGCCTTGTCCGAGGAGTCGCCGGAGTCGGAGGAGCAGGCGGCGGTGATCAGCACCGCGGGAACGGCCGCTGCGCAGACAAGGGCGCGGCGCAGACGCTTGGCTCGCTGGTCGTGGGCACGGACGTTTCGCTGGGCTGCTCGCTGCATGGTTCCTTCACTCGTGACACTCGGTGTTCGTGCGGGTTCCTGCGGGGCCCCACGGTACGCGGTGGAGGAGCTGTGCGGTTCGCCTTCACCCCGTTCACGGGCGGCGGCGCGGGGGCCCGCCGGGGGCGTCATCCGCCCAGTGCGTCGGCCAGCCGGGAGGCCAGATTCCGGGCCCTGTCCTGCAGTTCCTTGCTGTCCGGGACGGTTCCCGTCGCCATCGGCTGCTCCTCGTACTCGATGGTGACGACGACGTTGGACGTGCGGAACACCACAGTCACCGTTCGCTGTTCGGCCGTCGAGCCGGAGGTGCTGAGCTGGTCGTCCAGATACGCCTCGTCACCGAGGTCGGGCAGCACGCGCGGCTGCAGCTCGGCCGGCGGGGCGCCGGCGGCGCCGGAGGCGGAGGAGGCGGAGGAGGTGGCGGAGGTGGCGGAGGACTCCGGGGCGGACGCGGCAGGGGACCCGGAGCCCGACGGGGAGGCGTCGTCGCGCGTGTTCGCCGTGGGGTTGGAGGTGGCCGGGACGGGGGTGGTCGGCTCGGGCAGGTCGGCCGCCGTCTCCTGCTCCTCGAACAGCTTCTGCGCCTGGTCGTCGTCGCTGACCGCGTTGTCGTACGACACCACGCGCTCGAAGTCGACCGCGAGCCGGTCGGTGGCGGCGCCGGACGACGCCTTCCAGCGGCAGCCCACCTTGCGGTCGGTGCTGTAGGTGAGCGTCGCCTCGCCCTGGTAGGCCTTCTCCCGCTGGTCCGGGTCGGCGATCTGCGCGATGCCGGGCAGCAGGGTGTCGAGGGCGTCGTGGCCGAGGACCCCGCACGGCTCGGGCAGGCTGCGGTACTTGCCGGGCTGGGCGGCGGGCGTGGCCGTGCCGGCGGTGCCCGGATTGGCGTCGTCGGTGGGCCCGTCGTCCCCCGAACCGCTCGTGCAGCCGGCCAGCAGCGCCACGAGGAGGGCGGCGGTGCCGGTCACATACGCCTTCCGCTGCACGGTCGGGCTCCTCTCGACGGTCTCTGCTCGCTGGTGCGCTCAGTGTCCCCGCTGGTTATTCGCTTGCCGCCGCGGGGCGCTGCCTGGAGACAATGTGTACCGCACGCACTGCCGTGAACGACGGCCCCCTGTCCCTTTTCGTGGACCTTGTCGCCGCTTTTGCGTTCTGTTGCCCTTAAAGCCTTTTGTTGTTGTTCTCGGGGGAATGAGGAACCCATGTCGTACGTGGAGATGCCGGGCGCGAAGGTGCCGATCCGGATGTGGACGGATCCCGCGACGGTGGAGGACGTGGCCCTGCGTCAGCTCAAGAACGTCGCCACCCTGCCGTGGATCAAGGGCCTGGCCGTGATGCCGGACGTCCACTACGGCAAGGGCGCGACCGTCGGTTCGGTCATCGCGATGCGGGGCGCGGTGTGCCCGGCCGCGGTGGGAGTGGACATCGGGTGCGGCATGTCGGCGGTGCGCACCTCGCTGACCGCCAATGACCTGCCGGGGGACCTGTCCCGGCTGCGGTCGAAGATCGAGCAGGCGATTCCGGTGGGGCGGGGGATGCACGACGACCCCGTGGAGCCGGGGCGGTTCCACGGACTCGCCACCGCGGGCTGGGACGAGTTCTGGGGGCGGTTCGGCGGGATCGCGGAGGCGGTGAGGTTCCGCGAGGAGCGAGCGGTCAAGCAGATGGGGACGCTTGGCGGCGGCAACCACTATGTCGAACTCCTGCTTGATTCCGATGGCGCTGTCTGGCTGACGCTCCACTCGGGCTCCCGCAACATCGGCAAGGAACTGGCCGAATATCACATCGGCGTGGCCCAGCGGCTCCCGCACAACCAGGGCCTGGTCGACCGAGACCTCGCCGTCTTCGTCTCGGACACCCCGCAGATGGCGGCCTACCGCAACGACCTGTTCTGGGCGCAGGAGTACGCGAAGTACAACCGCACGCTGATGATGGCGCTCCTGAAGGACGTGGTCCGCAAGGAGTTCAAGAAGGCGAAGCCGGTCTTCGAGCCGGAGATCTCCTGCCACCACAACTACGTGGCGGAGGAGCGGTACGCGGGCATGGACCTGCTGGTCACCCGCAAGGGCGCGATCCGGGCCGGCTCCGGCGAGTACGGGATCATCCCAGGTTCGATGGGCACCAGTTCGTACATTGTCAAGGGGCTCGGCAACGAGAAGGCGTTCAACTCCGCCTCGCACGGCGCCGGCCGGCGTATGAGCCGCAATGCCGCCAAGCGGCATTTCACCGTGGGGGATCTCGAGGCGCAGACGAAGGGCGTGGAGTGCCGTAAGGATTCCGGTGTGCTGGACGAGATTCCGGGCGCCTACAAGAACATCGAGCAAGTCATGGAGCAGCAGCGTGACCTCGTGCAGGTCGTCGCGAAGCTGAAGCAGTTCCTGTGCGTGAAGGGCTGACACGAGAGCCGTCCCCAATGGGTGTCCGGGGCGACTCGCGGGCTCATCGACGCTTCGGTCCGGGGCTTACTGACGGGTCGCTCCGGCGCCTTGTCCGGTGCGGAGGCGCCAGAGGCGGAGGCCGCAGCCTCTGATCGTCCTCCCGAGTACCTCGGCGGCCCTCTCGGCGTCGTCGAGGCTCAGCAGGACCCGGTCCTCGGCCTCGGTCCAGCGGCGCCGGGTACACGCGGCCCTCATGCCTGCGGGACGCTTCCAGGCCGCAAGCGATTCGGCAGCTTTGCGTTTGCGCTCAAGGGACAGGCAGCCGGGACGGTAGAGGTCGGCGGCCAGACGCTGGGCCGGCTCCATCGTGTAGAGAACGTTGTAGATGTCGTCGCGAGTGTTGCGCCTGAGGCTGCGCTCCGCTCCGGTGACTTCCCTGCTGTGGTCACGCAGGAAGGACGCCATGGCGCTGCTGGCCGTGGTCAGCGAGACGAATGGAAGCCCCTTGCTGGTGAAGCCGACTGATCCGTCGGCGTCGATCAGACCGCGCAGATAGTCGCGGTGGGAAAACTCGCCCAGCGGGGGAGCGATCGTCTTTGACTTGCGCCCGTAGGGCAGGCCGAGTGCGTTGAGGGTGGTTCTGGCCTCCAGGGAGCAGACGGTCCAGGTCGCCGAGGTGTGAGTCGCGGCGTAATTGGTGGATCGGGTGCGTTCGGTGATGCTGCTGTAGTAGGGCGTGAGCTTTTGGAACATGCGTAAAAGGCCGACGTCCCGAACGGAGAGTTCGACGCTCAGACTCCCTTTTTGGCCGGCGCCCTGAGACAGGTGTCCGTCCGCCTGCAGGAAGCCGAACATGTAGGCGTACTCGGGGGTCCTGAGATCCATGAACCCGTGTGCGCTGGGCTTGCGTTGAGCCACGAGGGAAACCTGCACTTTCGTTCGATCACGTGGCGCGAGCCTAGATCGGGGGTTCGCACGGTGATCGGTTGCTCGATCGGAATCCCTCGTACGAGTGAGGTGCGCTGCACGCTCGCAGGCCGGGAACGACGCCCGCTCAGCCGGGCCCCCGGGACAGGGCTCCGCCGTCGGCGGCGACGGGGCCTCCGGGGCGGGTGCGGCGCGGGTTACTTCGCGTGGCGTACGGCGTAGATCATGACGAACGCCACGAAGTGGATGCCGAAGAGGAAGTAGGCGAGGAAGTACCAGACCTGGCGCTCGTTCCTCGTCTC
Organism: Streptomyces sp. 1-11; assembly: GCF_007176755.1. Taxonomy (GTDB): domain Bacteria; phylum Actinomycetota; class Actinomycetes; order Streptomycetales; family Streptomycetaceae; genus Streptomyces. The sequence goes on along the minus strand of NZ_BJTV01000001.1, from coordinate 887,406 downwards.
CTCGGCCAGGCGGCGCTTTTCGAGCGCGTCCTCTTCGGGCATCACGACTCCCTGTGCACCTTCGTGTTGGACGCCTGGGCGCGCGGGCGCAGCACGAGGAGGTCGACGTTGACGTGGCTGGGGCGGGTGACCGCCCAGGTGATCGTCTCCGCCACGTCGTCGGCGGTGAGGGGTTCGGCCACGCCCTCGTAGACCTTCGCCGCCCGGTCGGTGTCGCCGCCGAAGCGGGTCAGGGCGAACTCCTCGGTCTTCACCATGCCGGGCGCGATCTCCACGACGCGGACCGGCCTGCCGACGATCTCCAGGCGCAGGGTCTCGGCGAGGACGTGGGCGCCGTGCTTGGCGGCGACGTAGCCCGCGCCGCCCTCGTACGTGCCGTGACCGGCGGTGGAGGACACCACGACCACCACTCCGTCGCCGCTCGCCTCCAGCTTGGGCAGCAGCGCCTGGGTGACGTTGAGGGTGCCGATGACGTTGGTCTCGTACATCGTGCGCCAGTCGGCCGGGTCGCCGCTGGCGACCGGGTCGGCGCCGAGGGCGCCGCCGGCGTTGTTGACCAGGACGCCGATCGTCGTGAAGGCGGTGGCGAACTCGTCGACCGCCGCGCGGTCGGTGACATCGAGCTGGTAGGCGGCCGCCGAGTGCCCGGCCGCGGTCAGTTCCTCGGCCAGCGCCTCGATGCGGTCCTTGCGGCGGGCGGTGAGGACGACGCGGTAGCCGGCCCGGGCGAGCTGCCGGGCCGTGGCGGCGCCGATACCGCTGCTCGCACCGGTGACGACGGCGATGCGGGAGGCGGCGGACGGGGCTGCGGTGGCCATGGGCTGCTCCTGGGGCTGCGGCGGGTCGGTTCCGTCCAGCCTAAGTGAGCCCTCAGCCGCCGTTCCGGGGCGCCCACATGATGACCGCCATCCCGGCCAGGCAGACCAGCGCGCCGGTGATGTCCCAGCGGTCCGGGCGGTAGCCGTCGGCGACCACGCCCCACAGGATCGACCCGGCCACGAAGATCCCGCCGTAGGCGGCGAGGATGCGGCCGAAGTGGGCGTCCGGCTGGAAGGTGGCGACGAACCCGTAGGCGCCGAGCGCGAGGACGCCGCCGGTGATCCAGAGCCAGCCGCGGTGTTCGCGCACCCCCTGCCACACCAGCCACGCGCCGCCGATCTCGAAGAGGGCGGCGACGACGAAGAGGGCGGCGGAGCGCAGGACGAGCATGACGGCAGCTTCGCACGGGCGTGCCGCGTCACCTGTTGGAGGGCGCCTGCCGGCCGGTTTCCGTGGGATAGATCGGTACGGCGGGTACGGGCGCCGGGCGCGAGGAGGCAGGGCATGCGGGTGAGGTCGTGGGTGCTGGGCGTGTGCGGCGTCCTGGTGGTGGCCGGCGCCGGGCCGGCCGGGGCGGCGCCGGCGCCCGAGGCCGATCTGACGCTGCACGGGAGCGCCGTGCTGACGGGGGACCGGGTGGAGGTCTCCGTCACCCCGCGCAACGCCGGCCCGGCCGCGGCGCCGGACGCGAGCGTGCTGCTGCGCTGGTCGGTGCCGCCGGCCGGGGACCAGCGGCTGCCGGCGGGGTGCGCGCGCACGGACGAGAGGTCGGTGGTGTGCGGGATCGGCGCGCTGGCGGCGGACGCGGTGGGTGAGCGGCTCACGGTGTCGGTGCGGCTGGCGCGGCGGCCGTCGGAGGTGACGCTGGAGGTGGACACCGTCTGGCTCGGCGGCGCCGTGGACCGGGACCGGACGAACGACCGGCTGACGGTGCTGGTGCTGGGCACCGGGGACGCGTACGCCTTCTGAGCGCCCGGCCGCGTGGCCGTACGATCACTGGACCACGCGGACGACAAGGGGAGTGCGGCATGGCCGGGAAGGCGACCGGGCGGTCCGGGCTGCTGGCGGAGCTGTCCGTGGTCTCCCGGCGGTACATGGCCTCGTACGCCCTGTTCAACCAGGCCGTGGCCGACCGGATCGGGCTGCACCCCACCGATCTGCAGTGCCTGAACCTGCTCACGCTGGAGGAGGCGCCGGTCACCACGGGCCGGATCGCGGAGCTGACGGGGCTGACCACCGGGTCGGCGACCCGGCTGGTGGACCGCCTGGAGCGGGCGGGGTACGTCGTGCGGCGGCGGGACGAGGTGGACCGGCGGCGGGTGCTGGTGGTGACCGTGCCGGAGCGGATCGCCGAGTTCGGGCGGCTGTGGGACTCGCTGGCCGGTGACTGGTTCTCCCTCTTCGACGAGCTGGACGACGGCGAGCTCGCGGTGATCGTGCGGCACATGGAGCGCACGGTGGAGTTCGGCGCGGAGCAGATCGCGCGGCTGCGCGAGCGGCGTGGCTGAGCCGGCCGGGGGGTCCGGGGGCGGGGAATAGTGGCGGACCGGGGGCCGTTCCAGGGCTATAGTTGAACGATAAACAACCTGGGAGGCTGGCCATGCAGTTCGGGATCTTCACCGTCGGCGACGTCACGCCGGACCCCACCACGGGGCGGACGCCGACCGAGCGCGAGCGGATCAAGGCCATGGTCGCCATCGCGCTCAAGGCCGAGGAGGTCGGGCTCGACGTCTTCGCGACCGGCGAGCACCACAACCCGCCGTTCGTGCCCTCGTCCCCGACGACCATGCTCGGCTACATAGCCGCGCGGACCGAGCGGCTCGTCCTCTCCACCTCCACCACCCTGATCACCACCAACGACCCGGTGAAGATCGCGGAGGACTTCGCGATGCTGCAGCACCTGGCCGACGGGCGCGTGGACCTGATGATGGGGCGCGGCAACACCGGCCCGGTCTATCCCTGGTTCGGCAAGGACATCCGGGAGGGCATCGGCCTCGCCGTCGAGAACTACGCCCTGCTGCACCGGCTGTGGCGCGAGGACGTCGTCGACTGGGAGGGCAGGTTCCGCACCCCGCTGCAGGGCTTCACCGCCACGCCGCGGCCCCTGGACGGCGTGCCGCCGTTCGTCTGGCACGGCTCGATCCGCTCCCCGGAGATCGCCGAGCAGGCCGCGTACTACGGCGACGGCTTCTTCCACAACAACATCTTCTGGCCGGCGGACCACACCAAGCGGATGGTCGAGCTGTACCGCAGGCGCTACGCCCACTACGGGCACGGCACGCCCGAGCAGGCGATCGTCGGACTCGGCGGCCAGGTGTTCATGCGCCGCAACTCGCAGGACGCGGTGCGGGAGTTCCGCCCGTACTTCGACAACGCGCCGGTGTACGGACACGGCCCCTCGCTGGAGGACTTCACCGAGCAGACCCCGCTGACGGTGGGCTCGCCGCAGCAGGTGATCGAGAAGACGCTGTCCTTCCGCGAGTACGCCGGCGACTACCAGCGCCAGCTCTTCCTGATGGACCACGCCGGACTGCCGCTGAAGACGGTGCTGGAACAGCTCGACATGCTGGGCGAGGAGGTCGTGCCCGTACTGCGCGAGGAGTTCGCCAAGGGGCGCCCGGCGGACGTGCCGGAGGCGCCGACCCACCAGTCGCTGCTCACCACGAAGGAGGCGGCCGCCGTATGAAGGACACCATGAGGCTCGTCGTCGTCTCGGCGGGACTGACCGTCCCCTCCTCCACCCGGCTGCTGGCCGACCGGCTGGCCGCCGCCGTGGACCGGCGCGCACCGGTGGACGTTCAGGTCGTCGAGGTGCGGGACCTCGCGGTCGAGATCGCGCACAACTTCACCAACGGGTTCGCCGGGAAGGCCCTGGCCGCCGCGCAGGAGGCGGTGGCGGGGGCCGACGGACTGATCGTCGTCACGCCCGTGTTCAGCGCCTCGTACAGCGGACTGTTCAAGTCCTTCTTCGACGTGCTGGACCGGGACGCGCTGACCGGCAAGCCGGTGCTGATCGCCGCGACCGGGGGCACCGGACGGCACTCGCTGGTGCTGGAGCACGCACTGCGGCCGCTGTTCGCCTACCTGCGGGCCGTGGTGGTGCCCACCGGCGTCTACGCCGCCTCGGAGGACTGGGGGGCCGAGGGGCTGGCGGAGCGTGTCGAGCGGGCGGCCGGGGAGCTGGCCGGGCTCATGACCGGGCTGTCCGCGGCCGGGGCGGACGCCGAGGACGCACCGCAGGTCGTGCCCTTCGCCGAGCAGCTCGCACGGCTCGGCGTCGCCGGCGCCTGACAAGGTGCGCCGCTGTGACGGTGAGAGCGCGGTAAAAAGGGTGATCGTCGGCCCGCGGGCCCGGCGGAACCGCCCGGGGCCTTGGCAGACTGGGAAGGTGCCCCAGACTGTGCTGCTCGCCGAAGACGACCGTGCCATCCGTCATGCCCTCGAGCGTGCCCTGACGCTCGAGGGCTACGAGGTGACGGCCGTCGCCGACGGGGTCGAGGCGCTGGCCCAGGCGCACCGGACCCCGCCGGACGTCCTGGTGCTGGACGTGATGATGCCGGGCATCGACGGGCTCCAGGTCTGCCGGGTGCTGCGGGCCGAGGGCGACAGCACCCCGATCCTCATGCTCACCGCCCTGGTGGAGACCGCCGACCGCATCGCCGGTCTGGACGCCGGCGCCGACGACTACGTGGTCAAGCCGTTCGACGTCGAGGAGGTCTTCGCTCGGCTGCGGGCGCTGCTGCGCCGCACCAGCCCGGTGCCGGCGGGCGGCGCGGGCGCGACGCCCGCCGCCGACGCCGGGCGGGACGTGCAGACCACCGACCGGCAGGTGGGCGCCGCGGACATCCGGATGGACGTGCAGGCCCGCCGCGCCTGGCGGGGCGGCCGCGAGCTGGAGCTGACCCGCACCGAGTTCGAACTGCTGGAACTGCTGGTCCGCAACGCCGGGATCGTGCTCGACCACTCCACCATCTACGACCGGATCTGGGGCTACGACTTCGGACCCGGCTCCAAGAACCTCGCCGTCTACGTCGGCTACCTGCGCCGCAAGCTGGACGAGCCCGGAGCCCCGCAGCTGATCCACACCGTGCGGGGCGTGGGCTACGTGCTGCGGGAGGACTAGTGGCGCGCGGCCGGCGGCCCGGGGCCGGGCCCCGGCCCAGACTGATCTCCCTGCGCACCACCTTCGCGGTGTCCTTCGCGGCCGTCACCGCCGCCGTGACCATCCTCGTCGGCATCCTGTCCTACAGCTCCGCCGCGCGCCTGGTCCGGGTCGACCAGCAGTCGGTGTTCACCCAGGTCGTCTCCGACGTACGGGACGAGGTGCGCCAGCACGAGATGGTCCCGGAGGACTTCTCCTCCTCCCGGCCCGGCCACGACCTGGTCCGGCCGGCCCGGACCGATGTGCAGGTGCTGGGCGCGCGGGGCGAGATCGTCGACCACGGCAGCCCGGTGCTGCCGGTCACCGCACGGGACCGGGCCGTCTCCGGGGCGCGCAGGGCCGGCCGGCTGGTCGAGCACAAGGACGTCCGGGTCGGCGAGGACCTGTTCCGCGTCGCCACCGTCTCGCTCGGCCACGGCAAGGGCGCGGTCCAGGTCGCCCAGGAGTTCAGCGACACCGAGGACCTGCTGCGGGCGCTGCAGCAGCGGACGCTGATCCTGATGTCGGCGGTCGTGGTCGCGGCGGGCCTGTTCGGCTGGTGGCTGGCCCGCCGGATCACCCGGCGCCTGGTCGTCCTCACCTCGGCCGCCGAGGACGTGGCCCGCACCCGCCGGCTGGGCATCGAGGTGCCCGTCACCGGGCTGGACGAGGTGGGCCGGCTCGGCCGCGCCTTCGACCGCATGCTGGGCCGCCTCGCCCAGTCGGAGGAGGACCAGCGGCGGCTGGTCCAGGACGCGGGACACGAGCTGCGCACGCCGCTCACCTCGCTGCGCACCAACATCTCGCTGCTGCGCCGGATCGACGAACTGCCGCCGGACAGCCGGGAGGAACTCGTCGCCGATCTCTCCCAGGAGGCCCGGGAGCTGACCGACCTGGTCAACGAGCTGGTCGACCTCGCGGCCGGGCAGTCCGACAGCGAGCCGCCGCAGCAGGTGGACCTGGCCGACATCGCCGAGGACGTGATGGGGCTGGCCAAGCGCCGTACCGGCCGGGAGATCGTGCTGCGGGCGAGCGGCGACACGCGTACCGAGGGGCGGCCCGGGATGCTCCAGCGGGCGCTGTCCAACCTGGTCGAGAACGCGGCCAAGTTCGACCGCGGCGGCAAGGAGCCGATCGAGATCGCCCTCACCGGCCCGGCGCGCCCGGGAACGGTCCGGGTCGAGGTGCTCGACCGCGGGCCGGGCATCGCCGAGGGCGATCTGATCCGCATCTTCGACCGCTTCTACCGGGCCGCCGACGCGCGGTCCCTGCCCGGCTCGGGCCTGGGCCTGTCCATCGTCCGCGAGGTCGCCATGGCCCACGGCGGGGCGCCGTTCGCCTACCGCCGGGAGGGCGGCGGAGCGGTCATCGGCTTCTCCGTGGGCGGCGGGACGACGGGGGACGGAAGCGGGTGAGCGCCCCCCGCCGGACGGCGCGCGTGCGGTAGGTTGCCCGCCATGCCCGAACCCGGATCCGCCGTCTGGCCGCCCGCCCCGATCAGGACCGAACGGCTCGTGCTGCGCGAGCCCGAGGCCCGGGACCGCGGGCCGTTCGTCGAGCTGCTCACCTCGCCTGAGGTGCACACCTACCTCGGTGGTCCTCGATCGCGCGAGGAGTGCGAGCGCGCGATGCCCGGGACGCCCGAGAGGCGCCCCGGCCTCTTCGTGATCGAGGCCGGCGGAACGATGATCGGCATGGTCGAGCTGAAGCCCCACGGCACGAACGGCTCGGGGAACGCCCGCCGTGACGTCGCGGAGTCGGAGATCGGCTACCTGTTCCTGCCGCGGGCATGGGGCCGCGGTTACGCCGCCGAGGCGTGCGCGGCGGCGCTCGGCTGGTTCGCGGGCGCGCTTCCCGGCGAGCCGGTGGTGCTCTGCACCCAGACCGCCAACGACCGCTCGATGCGCCTCGCGGTGAAGCTGGGCTTCACCGAGGTGCAGCGGTTCGAGGCCTGGGGCGCCGAGCAGTGGATGGGCGTGTGGTCCCCGCCCCCGCAGGCCGGCTGAGCAGGAACGTTTCCGAGACGGACCGGGCCGCGCCCGCCCGGGCGCCGGGACGCGCCCCACCGGGCACGCCCCGGCAGGGCGGCGGAGGGCCCGACGGCGCTACGAGCGGCTCCCCAGCCCCGGCAGGGTGAGGAAGCCCTCGGCGCGGGCGCTGGCCAGGCCGATGCGGGGGATGTCGCTGCTCTTGGCGAACAGCAGGAAGCGGGGCTCCCACAGCGGACGGTACTTGGCGTTGGCGCGGTACAGGGACTCGATCTGCCACCAGCGCGAGAAGAAGGTGAGGACCGAGCGCCACAGGCGCAGCACCGGACCAGCGCCGAGGCGGGAGCCGCGTTCGAAGACCGAGCGGAACATGGCGAAGTTCAGGGACACCCGCTGGACGCCCATCTCCTCGGCGCGCAGCAGGAGTTCGACCACCATGAACTCCATCAGGCCGTTCTCGCAGGCGCGGTCCCGGCGCATCAGGTCCAGCGACAGGCCGTGTCCGCCCCAGGGGACGAAGCTGAGCAGGGCCCGGGGGACGCCGTCCGCGTCGCGGCACTCCAGCATCACGCAGCGGCCGTCGCCGGGATCGCCGAGGCGGCCCAGGGCCATGGAGAAGCCGCGCTCCGTGGCGCCGTCGCGCCAGTGGTCGGCGCGGTCGACGAGCAGGGCCATCTCGTCGTCGGGGATGTCCTCGTGGCGGCGGATGCGGACGGTGTACCCGGCCCGGCCGACCCGCTTGTGCGCCTGGCGGACCGCCCGCATGGCGCGGCCCTCCAGGGTGAAGTCGGCCAGCTCGACGATCGCCTCGTCACCGAGTTCGAGGGCGTCGAGACCGTGCCGGGAGTAGACGGTGCCCGCCTCCTCGCTCGCGCCCATGACGGCCGGGGTCCAGGCGTGCCGGCGGGCCTCGGCGAGCCAGGCGTCGATGGCGCCGGGCCAGGCCTCGGGGTCGCCGATGGGATCGCCGGAGGCGAGGCTCACGCCGCCGACGACGCGGTAGGTGACGGCCGCCTTGCCGCTCGGCGAGAAGACGGCCGCCTTGTCCCGGCGCAGCGCGAAGTAGCCGAGGGAGTCGCGTTCGCCGTGCTTGGCGAGCAGGTCGCGCAGGCGCCGCTCGTCCTCCGGGCCGAGCAGGCAGGCGCCGCGCGGGGCGCGGAAGCAGGCGTAGAGGACGAGGAGGAAGGTCGCGGCCATCAGGACGTTGACGGTCATGTCCGCCCAGCGGGGGGCGAGCACGGTGTCGACGCGGTCGGCGAGCGGGCCCACGCTGACCCCGCGCAGCAGCGTGTAGGAGATCTCCTCCTTGAGCGCGGCGCCGGGGATCCGGTTCGTCTCGTGCACCAGCAGCGTGCCCAGCGTGGCGCTGACCAGGGCGCCGCCCGCGCCGACGGCGAGGGCGAGGCGCGGGTTGGAGCGGTCGCCGATGGCGTCGAACTCGCGCCGGCCGACGAGCAGGGCCGCCACGAACAGGGCGGTGAGGGCGACGGAGAGCCAGTTGAAGACGTGCTCGCGGTAGGGGGCGCGGGTGAGCGCGAGGGCGTAGAGGCAGAGCAGCGGGCCGGCGAGGAGGAGGTTGAAGAACCAGGCGGCCCGTTTGCGGCGGTGCATCACCACCGCGAGGAACAGGGCGAGGAAAGCGGAGACCAGGCCGGCGGTGGCCAGGTAGGGCGTGAAGAACGAGCCGACGTTGTGCTCGTGCACCTCCTCGCGGAAGGGCAGGGAGAGCACCGCGAGGATGTTGAGCGCGGCCATGAGGCGCAGGTACCAGACGGTGGCCGCCGCCGCCCGCTTCCTCAGCCGGTCGTCGCCGGCGGACGGGGCGGGGGCGCCGGGGCGGGGGTCGCTGCGCTGGGCGGGAGCCTGCGGGGAGGCCGGGCTCGGCTGTCGTGCGGGCATGGTGACGGGCACCTTGGGAGAGGGGACGGGCCGAGGCCGACCCTACAACCCGTAGGGTAACGCGAGTGCAAAGGTGTGCACATCGGGTGCACAGGTTCTCATCCGGACGCGTCCGCGCCGCGCCGGGCCGCCGCCAGCGTCCAGGCGAGGTTGCCCACCGCGGCGCCGGCCGCCACCGCGGCGACGATCACCCCGCCGGTGGCGAGGCCGTCGCTGAACAGGTGCGGACGCCGGTCCAGGCTGTGCAGACCGAAACCGCAGAGCTCGTAGACGCCCACGGCGGCGACGACGAGACTGACGACGAGCACGGTCAGCGTCGGGGCCAGCCCGCGTACGGCGAGCCGCGCGGCCGGGGCCGGCTCGGTGTGTGTGTCCCGCATGGTGTCCCCCGAAGAACGGACGTGTGTGGCTGGCGTGCCGGGACCCACGATATGGCCGCGCGCCCGCCCGCCGTCGCACGAGGCCCGCCGGCCACGCCCGGCGCCCCTACCGCGGCCGGGGCGGACACGGGCCTCGGCCGCGGTAGGGGCCGGCCCGGTCGGTCGTCCGGGTCCGGCGTCAGTAGCGCAGCGCCGTGTTGACCACCGCGTGGACGTCGCCGGTCAGCTTGCGGTGGCTTTGGGCGGTGGCGTCGCCGGTGGAGCCGGCCGCCACGTCCTTGAGGGTCACCACGGTGACGTCCAGCAGGTTGCCGTTCTTGTCGGTGAAGTTGACCTGCACGGCGAAGGACTTGGCCGAGGACGCCGTGTTCCTCGCGCTCACCTTGACCGCGGCCCGGCCGTCGGCGCCGGTGGCCGGGGTGCCGAGTGTGACATCGTCCTTGGCCTTGACGCCGTTCTTCACGCCGTCGAGCTTCTGCCGGGCCTCCGCGGAGGCCGCGGCCAGCGCGTCCGCGCCCTTCGAGGCGAGCGAGGAGGCGGCGGAGGAGGCCGCCGAGGCCGCCTTGCTGGCGGCGCGCGACGTGTTCCCCGAGTTGCCGTCGGAGCACCCCGCCGCCGCGACCGCGACCACCCCGGCGAGGACCGCGCCCGCCGCTGTCCGTGTCCATCTGCTTGTCATGGTCCGCCTCCGGCGACTCGCGCAACGGGCTGTCCTCCCAGTGAAGGGGCCGCCGCCACGGCCCGCACGTCGAGCGGCACTCCGGCGGGCTTTGCCGGGTGGGCGTGCGGGGCCCCCGGGCGAGTGCTGCAACGGCCGGAGGCGCCGGGTGGTGTCCGCGGTCCCTGAGCGGCCATGGCGAACGCCCTCCGGGTGGGCGACCACCTGCTGCAGCGGCTGGGCTGAGCGCCGCCCGCGCGAGCACGCCGCCGACCGGGCGAAGATGCTCCGCCGCGCAGCGCAACGCGGTCCGCCCCGGGCTGCCGCCCCGGCCCCCCGGTGCTTGGCTGACGGCGCAGCCTCCGGGCCTCACCGGCCCGGCGGGTCCGGGCACGCAGGCAAGGAGCTAGGGCATCGTGAGTTCCACCGAGGGCGCACCGCGGGGCGTGATCCCCGCCCAACTGCTGAAGGGCCAGAAGGCGCTGGTCACCGGCGCGAACTCCGGGATCGGCAGGGCGACGGCCGTCGCCCTGGGCCGGGCCGGGGCCGACGTCGTGGTGAACTACGTGGCCGGCCGCGAGGAAGCCGACCAGGTGGTCGAGGAGATCACCGCCTTCGGGGTCGAGGCCGCCGCGTACGAGGCGGATGTCTCCAAGGAGGACCAGGTCGTCGCCATGACCGACCGGATGGTCAAGGAGTTCGGCACGATCGACATCCTGGTCGCCAACGCGGGACTGCAACGCGACGCCCGCCTCACCGACATGACCCTCGCCCAGTGGCAGAAGGTCATCGACGTCAACCTCACCGGGCAGTTCCTCTGCGCCCGCGAGGCGACCCGGGAGTTCCTGCGCCGCGGAGTGGTCCCGGAGGTGTCCCGGGCGGCCGGGAAGATCATCTGCATGAGTTCGGTGCACCAGCTCATCCCGTGGACCGGGCACGTCAACTACGCCTCCTCCAAGGGCGGCGTGCAGATGATGATGGCGACCCTCGCGCAGGAACTCGCCCCGCACAAGATCCGCGTGAACGCGGTCGCACCCGGAGCCATCAAGACCCCCATCAACCGCGACGCCTGGCAGACCGCCGAGGCGGAGCGCGACCTGCTGCGGCTGATCCCCTACGACCGGGTCGGCGAGCCCGAGGACATCGCCAACGCGGTCGTCGGCCTGGCCTCCGACCTCATGGACTACGTCGTCGGCACCACGCTGTACGTCGACGGCGGCATGACCCTGTTCCCCGGCTTCGCCACCGGCGGCTGACCCGTCCCTTTCCGTACCGGCCCCCGGAAAGGCGCGACGGCCCCGTGCACGGCGAGCTGGAGAGCCCCACCGACGCGGACCTGCGCGGCACCGGCGCCGGTGACGAGGGCTGACCCGGGCCTCAGGGCCTTACGTCCGGATCGCCTAGTGCTCCGGCCCGCACGTGGCCCGCAGCGCCGCCCTCATGACCCCGGCCGGGTCGCCGGACGCGTCGATGGTGACGCCCGGCTCGTCGGGCTGCAGGGGGTCGAGGACGGCGTACTGGCTGTCGAGCAGCTCCGGCGGCATGAAGTGCCCGGTCCGGCGCATGATGCGTTCCGCGGCCGCCTCCCGGTCGAGCGCCAGGTAGACGAACCACAGGTCGGCCCCGGTGCGCCGGAACTGGTCGCGGTACGCGCGCTTGAGCGCGGAGCAGGAGGCGACGCCCCCGTGCCCGTTCGACGCGGCGGCGCGGATCCACTCCGTGAGCGCCGCCAGCCAGGGTCTGCGGTCGGCGTCGTCCAGGGGGCGCCCCGACGCCATCTTGGCGCGGTTCGCGGCGGAGTGGAGGTCGTCGCCCTCCAGGAACGGCACGCCGAGCCGCTGTGCGAGCCGCGCTCCGACGGTGGACTTCCCGGACGCGGACACGCCCATCACGACCACCACCCGCGAACCCCCGTCCGGTCCGGGCAAGGTGCCTCCTGGAGGGCGCGGTGGGTAGCTGCCGGTACCCCACCACTATCGCCCGGCGGCCCGCGCCGCGTCGTGTGCGCGCTCTGGCGGACCGCCGGTTCCGCCAGTGCGGGCGGCCGCGCCCTCGCCAGGCGGGGCCGTCCGCTCTGGCGGATAGTGGGGGAGGGGCGGGAAACACCTTCCAACCGGGTCTCCGTACACACGGGAGGACCGATGCGCGTTTCACGTCCGCTGGCCGCGCTCGCCTGCGTCGCGTTGTCCGGAGTGGGGCTGGCCGCCTGCCAGGACCAGACCGTCGGCACGATCACCGGGCACAACGGGGGCAGAACGGTGCAGGCTTTCACGAACCCGTCGAACGAGGGGTGCCACCGCTTCAAGGCGGACGTCACCCGCGTCGAAAACTCCACGCAGAACAGCATCCTGCTGTACACGACGCCCGACTGCACCGCGCCGAAGGGCCGGCCGAGCACCTACCTGAACATGCAGGGCTCGGACGAGGTGATCAAAACCGCCGGTCCCTGGCGCAGCTTCTCCATCGCCCCCGCGTGAGCCCTGAGGCCCGGTCCGGCCCCACCGGGGCGCCGCCGCGCTCACTGTTCCTGTGTGCCCTCGTCGTCCCGCAGCCTGCGCCAGAGGTGGGTGCGGTGCAGCACGTACAGGGCGGCGCCCAGGACCACCACCTGCAGTGCCACGGCGAGCAGCCAGAAGACGGCCCTGCTCTCCATCTCGTCCGTGAGGAAGCTGAAGTTCATGCCGAAGTAGCCGGTCAGGAACGTCAGCGGCAGGAAGATCGTGGACACGATGGCAAGCCGGTTGATCACGCCGTTCTGCTCGCCCACCACCAGCGAGGAGTAGCTGGCGAAGGCGCGCCGGGTGGCCTCCTGCAGTGACTGGATGTCGCTGAGCACCAGCCGGCCGGCGTGCTGGAAGTCCCGGGCGAGCCGCTGGCGCTCCTCGGGGAAGTCGCGGTTGAGCATCCTGCGCATGATCACCTCGTCCGTCGCCTGGAGGTACGGCAGCAGGAACCGGTGCAGGAGCCCGGCGCGCCGTCGCAGCCGGGCCAGGCGGTAGACCTGGTCGGGGCGCCGCCGGTCGAACATCTCGTCCTCGAGGTCCTCCACCTTCAGCAGGTCCGCCACCGCGGCCCGGCGGAAGGTGTCCAGGGCCTCCTCCAGCAGCAGGAACAGCAGGGCCGCCGTGTCGGGCGGGTTCTCCTCGCCGAGCCGGGCCACGAGGTTCTCCATCGGCCGGGCCGGTCCCCGGTGCAGGGTGAGCAGGTGCCGCTCCGTCGCCAGGACGTGGATGTGGACGATCCGGCGGCCCTGCACGACGGGCACGACGAATGCGGCCCGGTCGCCGAGGAACTGGGCCCGCACCGGCTCACCCGCCCTGCCGAACCACGGCGGGCACTCGGACTCCAGGCCGAGCCCGCTGACGACCGTGTTCTCGTCGTCGGCCGGCTCGGCCCCGAGCTGGACGTCGACCAGCAGGAAACCGGAGGCGGCCAGGCGCTCGCGCGCCGCCGCCAGGTCCGTACGCGTGGTGGCCCCTCCGGGCATCGACACCACCGATACGATCATCTGCCCCTCACCGTGGTCCCAGTTCCGTACGCCCCACGGTGCGCACACTCGCCCGCCGCCGGTCGCGGACACACGCGGGAGCGGCGGTGGGTACCCCGGACGGGTGAGCGCGCGGGATGGGCCGGACGGCCGGAGCCGGTCAGTGACCGCCCGCGAGCTCCCCGCTGAGGGACCCGTGGATCCGGGAGCTGGGCTCGTTCAGCCCGACGATCTCCACGTTCTTGCCGCGCTGGGCGTACTTGGCCTCGACGGCGTCCAGTGCGGCGACGGAGGAGGCGTCCCAGATGTGCGCGGCGGACAGGTCGACGACGACCCGCCCGGGATCGCCCGCGTAGTCGAACCGGCCGACCAGGTCGTTGGAGGAGGCGAAGAACAGCGCGCCCGTCACCCGGTAGACGACGCTCGCGCCGTCGGGACCGGTGACGGCGGTGACATCGGCGAGGTGGGCGACGCGCCGGGCGAAGACGCCCATGGCGGTGGCGCGAGCCGGGGTGACCGGCCGCCGCCGGGCGGCTGAGGGGCAGGGCGGGCGGTCGGCGCCGGGCGGCTGAGGGGCAGGGCGGGCGGTCGGCGCCGGGCGGCTGAGGGGCAGGGCGGGCGGTCGGCGCCGGGCATGGAGAACACGCGCACGCTCTCTTCCGCCGGCCGGTCCGCGCCGGGGGCTTCGTCGGCCCCGGCTGTCCGAATGGCTGTACGGTCACGGGACGGTGTCCCGCGCCCGGCGCCGCTGCGCGGCTAAGGGTCGCGCGGGCACCGCGCAACTCTACCCTGACGTTAGGGTAGAGATTCCCGGCGGCCGTCCGCGGCCGCGGCGGCAGACGAGGAAGGCTCCCCCGCGTGAGCAGCGAGCACATGCAGATCGGCGAGGTCGCCGCACGGACCGAGCTGTCGCTGCGCACCATCCGGCACTACGAGGACACCGGTCTCGTCACCCCGTCCGCCCGCTCGCAGGGCGGCTTCCGGCTCTACACCGAGGCCGACGTCGCCCGCCTGATGGTCATCCGCCGCATGAAGCCGCTCGGGTTCACCCTCGACGAGATGCGCGCCCTGCTGGAGGCCACCGACCGCCTCGACTCGGGCGGCGAACTGCCGCCGGCGGAGCGCGAGGCCCTGCTGGACCGCATCCGCGGCTTCGAGCAGGCCGCCCAGCGCCGGGTCGAGGACCTGCGCACCCAGCTCTCCCGCGCGGAGGAGTTCGCGGCCGCCCTGGCCGCCCGTCTCCGGCCGGCACCGGACGGTGCGGCTAGCGCCCCGCCGCGCGCCGGCAGCTGACGCACCGCCGTCCGCGCGGCGGGGCGGCAGGGCGGGTCAGCCGGCGTGCGGCCGGGCCAGGCCGTGGTCGTAGGCGAAGATCACCGCCTGTACCCGGTCCCGGGCGCCGATCTTGGACAGGACGCGGCCGACATGCGTCTTCACCGTGGACTCCGACAGCACGAAACGCGCGGCGATCTCGCTGTTGGTCCAGCCCTTGCCGACGGCGACGAGGATCTCGCGTTCGCGGTCGGTGAGGGCGCTCAGCCGGGCGTCCCCGCCCGTGCCGTCCGCGCCGGGCGGTACGAGGCGGGCGAACTCGTGCAGCAGGCGGCGGGTGAGGGTCGGCGCGATCACCGCGTCGCCCGCGGCCACGGCCCGGATGCCCGCGAGCAGTTCGTCGGGCCGGGCGTCCTTGAGCAGGAAGCCGCTGGCACCGGCGCGCAGGGCCGCGTACACGTACTCGTCGAGGTCGAAGGTGGTCAGGACGAGGACCCGCGAACGGTCGCCCGTGGCGACGATGCGGCGCGTCGCCTCGATGCCGTCCATGCCCGGCATCCGTACGTCCATGAGGACCACGTCGGGGCGCAGCCCGGCGGCCTTGCGCACCGCCTCGGCGCCGTGCGCGGCCTCGCCGACCACCTCCGTCCCCGGCACGGAGTCCAGCAGCATGCGGAAGCCGTAGCGCTGGAGCGGCTGGTCGTCCACGACGAGCACGGTGGTCATCCGGAACCTCCCCGAGGCGTGAGGTCGAGGACGGCGCGCACCGTCCAGCCCGGGCCCGCGGGGCCCGCGCTGACGTGCCCGCCGTAGAGAGCCGCGCGTTCCCGCATGCCCACCAGGCCGTGTCCTTCCTCGTTCGCCGGACCGGCCCGGCCGGCCGGAGCGGGCGGTCCCGAGTCCTGGACGGCGATCGTCAGCCGGGCGTCCGCCACCACGACCGACAGGTTCGCGCGGGACCCGGCGCCGGCGTGCTTCAGGGTGTTCGTCAGAGCCTCCTGCACGATGCGGTAGACCGTGAGCTGCACCCCGCTGTCGAGCGAGTCGACGTCACCGGCCGTACGGTAGACGACCTCAAGGCCGGCCGCCCGCACCCCCTCGCACAGCGCGTCGACGTCCTTGAGGCCCGGCTGGGGGCTCAGCTCGGGCCCGGCCCGCGGGCCGTCCGCCTCACGCAGCACGCCGAGCACCCGGCGCAGCTCGCTCAGGGCCTGCCGGCCGGTGTCGCCGATGAGACGCAGGGCCTCCTGCCCCCGCTCCGGGGCGGCGGCGGTGGCGTAGGCGCCCGCGTCGGCGAGGGTGATGATGACGGACAGGTTGTGGCCGACGATGTCGTGCATCTCGCGGGCCACCCGCGTCCGCTCCGCCGCGACGGCCAGTCTGCCGCGCTGGTCGCGTTCGACCTCCAGCCTCGCCGCGCGTTCGCGCAGCCCGGCGAGCTGGGCCCGCCGGATGCGGATCATCAGGCCCAGCGCGAGCGCCGCGGTGGCCGTGCTGAGCAGGAAGAACAGCGCGTCCCCGGCCGGCACCGCCACCGACACGCGTACCGCGACCAGACCCAGCGCGCCCGCCAGGGCCGCACAGGCCCACGGGAGCTGCCGCAGCCGCCCGTGCAGGGCGAGGCTGTACAGGGCGACGAAGAGGGCGACGTCCGCGCGGAGCGCGACGCCGATCGACCACTGCAGGACGAACACGGCGGTGACGGCGCCGAACGCGACGGCGGGCGCCCGGCGCCGCCACAGCAGCGGCAGCACCAGCCCGGCCTGCGCGGCCGCCGTACCGGCCGCGGACAACCGGGTGAACGCCGCGCGGAAGCGGTGCGGACCGTCCCCGCCGACCGCGTGCAGCAGGTCCGGCAGGCAGAACAGCAGCAGGACGAGGACCACCACCGCGGTGTCCAGCACCCACGGACGGGCCCGGTCGGCGTGCCGGAGCCGCTGGCCGGCCCGGCCGAGCCGGGCGACCAGCGGCTCCGTGCCGCTGAGATCGTCGGAGGCCACCGAGGTCACCGCCGATGACGCGGCCGGCCGCCGCTCACACGTCGCCGCGCAGCAGCCGGCAGGCCGCTCCGGCCAGCACCAGGGCCGTCCAGCCGAGCAGGACCGCGAGTCCGGCGCCCGGGGACAGGGTGGCCGAGCCGTGGGTCAGGGCGAAGAGGGACTCGCCCGCGCGGCTCGGCAGGTAGGGGTTGATGTGCCCCTGCCACGAGCTGGGCAGCAGGGTGATCAGGCCGGGCACCAGCAGGAGGCCGGCCACGAGCACCGAGATGCCGCCGGCGACCGACCGCAGCAGCGCGCCCAGGGCGACGCCGATCACGCCGACCAGGCCGAGGTAGAGCCCGGCGCCCAGCAGACCGCGTACGACACCGGCGTGGCCGAGGGTGAGGGCGGCGGGCGTGCCGGAGACGATGCGGCTGCCGACGAGGAAGGCGGTGAACGCGCCCACGGTCGCCACCACCAGCGCGACCAGCCCGAACACGGCCGCCTTGGACCACAGCACGGGCAGCCGGCGCGGCACCGCGGCCAGGGTCGAGCGGATCGTCCCGGTGGACCACTCGCCCGCCGTCACCAGCACGCCGAGCACACCGAGGGCCAGCTGGGCGAAGTTGGTGCCGAACAGCGACAGGCTCAGCGCCGTCGCGGTGGCGAAGTCGCGGTCGCTGGGCCCGCCCGAGCCGGGGCCCGCCTTGTAGTGGTTCGCGGCGATCACGCCGAAGGCCACGAGGAACAGCAGGCCGAGGCCGAGGGTGATCCAGGTGGAGCGCAGGGACCACAGCTTCGCCCACTCGGCGGACAGCACGCGCCGGCCGGTCACCCGGTAGACGGGCCGGGTCCGGGCGGCCGGGGCCGTGCCGGGGGTCTCGGGGGTGCCGGGGGTCCCGGGGTGCGCCGTGACGGTGCTCATGCCGCGCTCCCGGAGGTCCCGGCGCCGCCGGTGGAGCCGTGGTACTCCACGGCGTCCCTGGTCAGCTCCATGAACGCCTCCTCCAGTGACACCGTCTTCCCGGTCAGCTCGAACAGCGCGATGCCGTGCTCGGCGGCCGTCAGCCCGATCTGGCGTGCGGACAGCCCGGTCACCTGCAGTTCCTCGGAGCCGATGCGGCCGGTGATCTCCACGCCCGGCCCGGCCAGCGCGTCCCGCAGCCGCGCGGGGTCGGACGTCGCGACCTTCACGCTGTCGCCGCCCGCCTCGCGGACCAGGTCCCGCACCGTCGTGTCGGCCAGCAGCCGGCCGCGCCCCACGACGATCAGGTGGTCCGCCACCAGCGCCACCTCGCTCATCAGGTGCGAGGAGACGAAGACCGTGCGCCCTTCCGCCGCCAGGGAGGTGAGCAGGTTGCGGATCCAGAGCACGCCCTCGGGGTCCAGGCCGTTGACGGGCTCGTCCAGCATCACCGTCAGCGGGTCGCCCAGCAGCGCGGCGGCGATGCCCAGACGCTGTCCCATGCCGAGGGAGAAGGAGCCGGCCCGCTTGTCCGCGACGCTGCCGAGACCGGCCAGTTCGACGACCTCGTCGACCCGGCGGCGCGGGATGCCGTGGGTGAGCGCGAGCGCCCTGAGGTGGTTGCGGGCCGAGCGGCCCGGGTGGACCGACTTCGCCTCCAGCAGCGCGCCGACCTCCTGCAGCGGCGCCCGGTGGCGGGCGTAGCGCTGCCCGTTCACCGCGACGGAGCCGCTCGTCGGCGCGTCGAGACCGACGATCATCCGCATCGTCGTGGACTTGCCCGCGCCGTTGGGCCCCAGGAAGCCGGTCACGGTGCCCGGCCGCACGGTGAACTCCAGACCGTCGACGGCCGTCTTCTCCCCGTACCTCTTGGTGAGCCGTTGTGCCTCGATCATTCGCGTTCCCTCTTTCGGGGTGCGGCGCACGGAACGCCCGACGCCTCCCTGGCCACGCTAGGTCCGGGATGTCCGTTTTCCGTGGTACCGGGGGCCCAAGCCCGCGGGGCGGGTGGTACCGGGGTACTACGCCCGCCGCCCGGCGTCCGGAGCGCTGGCCCGGGGTGCGAGGGCGGACGCCGGCAGCAGGCGGACGGCCGCGCACCCGCACGCTCCCAGCCAGCCGGCGGCGAACAGCCAGCCGCCCAGGACGTCGCTGAGCCAGTGCACGCCGAGGTAGCAGCGGGACAGCCCGACCAGCAGGCCCCAGCAGGCGACGGCGATCCGCAGCGCCGTACCGCCGCGCGGGGCGCGCAGGGTCAGCGCGACGACCAGCGTCCCGGCGGTCAGGGCGGCGGTGGTGGTGTGCCCGGAGGGGAACGCCCAGCCGCTCGCGTGCGTCGCCCAGTCCAGGTGCGGCGGGCGCGGCCGGTGGGCCAGCTCCATCACGCCGTACCGCAGCGCCTGTCCCAGTCCGAGACAGGCGAGGCAGAGGGCGGCCGCGAGCAGCCGCTGCCGCGCGGTGCGTCCGGCCACGACGCCGGCCACGGCCACCAGGACGTAGGGGACGACGCCGGTGCCGGTGGCGGTCACGCCCCGTGCCAGGCTCACGGCCGCCTCGGGGCGGTGGGCGGTCGCCCAGGCGAGGAAGCCGTCGTCCAGCCACAGCGGTGAACCGCCACGGCCGAAGATGACCATGGCCAGCACGGCGAACGCCACCCACGCGCCGAGGCCGGCGCTGCCAGCCAGTTCGGCGGTGTCCTCGCGGTTCACGGGGCCGACAGCAGGGGACGGAGCGGCGCCGCCGAGGTCATCCGGCGGGCCAGTTCTCCGGACCGGCGCCGGAGCAGGAGCATCGCGGCGAGCGCCACGAGTCCGCCGACCACCAGCCCGGTGACCACGTCGTGCGGGTAGTGCACGCCGATCCAGACCCGGGAGGCCGCCATGGCGGCCGCCGCCACGCAGGCGACGGCGCCCAGCCGCCGGGAGACGAACAGCAGCGCCACCGCGGCGGCCGCCGCGATCGCCGCGTGGTTGCTGGGGAACGACCAGTCACCGGGCGCCGGACACGCCTCCAGGGTTCTCACCGGCAGGCTCTGGCACGGGCGGTCCTCGTGCACGGCCAGCTTCAGCGCGGCGTTGACGCCGTACGCCAGGACCACGATCACCGGAACGGCCAGCGCGGTCACCGCAGTGGCCGCCCCGGTCCGCCGGGCCCGCCACCAGCCGAGGAGCATGAGCAGGGCGAACACCGCGAGCCCGTAGTCCGACCACACCGTCACCGCGGTGTCCAGCCAGCCCGGCGCGTGCTGGGCGAGATCCGTCACGTCCCGATAGGCGGAGCCGTCGATCGACGCCCCGTCGAATGCCAGGATCATCCGCGAACCTCCTTCTCCCGCGCCCGCCTGCGGCCGCGGTACAACTCCGAGGCGAGCGGAATCAGCGACACCACGACGATCAGCGCGACCAGCGGGAGCAGATAGCGGTCCACGTTCGGGATCGAGGAACCGAGCGCGTAGCCGGCCAGGGTCAGGCCGAGGCTCCACACCAGGCCGCCGGCCACCTGCCACACCGCGAACGTCCGGGCGGGCACCTCCAGGGCCCCCGCCAGCGGATTGAGCACGGTCCGCACCACCGGCACGAACCTGGCCAGGAAGATCGCCTTGGCGTGCCCGTAGCGCCCGAGCAGTTCCTCGGCCCGCTCCGCGCCTTCGCGCAGCCGCGCCGAGCGGCTGCGCGCCAGCAGCGCACCGCCCGCCCGGCGCCCGATCAGGTAGCCGCACTGGGCGCCGGCCAGCGCGCCGAACGCCGCGGCCGCCAGCAGCGGTCCCAGCGACAGGTGCACGCCGTGCCGCCCCGAGCCGGTGCACAGCAGACCGGCGGTGAAGAGCAGGGAGTCGCCCGGCAGGAAGAACCCGACGAGCAGGCCCGTCTCGGCGAACATCACGACGCCGACGCCCAGCACGCCGAAGGCGGCAAGCAGCGACTGCGCGTCCAGCGGATTCACCGCCAGCTGCGTCGACAGGGCCACGGATGTGGTCATCGGCATGAGTCCTCTCCGGGCGCGCTGACACGCCAGTCGTCTACAGTACCGTAGACTGTCTACGGTACTGTAGACGATCGTCGCGGGCGGACGGTTCCCGTATCAGCAGGACGCCACCGGGCCGGGCCCGGCCGCCCGGCGCGGGGGCCGAACCGCCGTGCCGCGCGCGTTCAGGATGCGTTCAGGCTTTTCGTGCCACGGTCGGGATCACGGCCGCCGCCGGCGGCCGGCTGGATCTCACAGGGCGCTCGTCCCACTTCCCGGGGGCGAGCGCCCTGTCGTTTCGACCGGACAGGAGAGCCGCATTGGAGAACTCGGAGGTCCTCACCGACCTCGACGTGGCGAGCGCGTCGAACACGACCAAGTCGGTGATGAAGAAGCTGCCCGAGGTCACGCTGGCGTTCTGGATCATGAAGATCGCCGCGACGACCCTGGGCGAGACGGCGGGTGACCTCTTCGCACAGACCCTGAAGCTGGGCTACTTCCTCACGACGATCGCGCTGTTCCTGGTCTTCGTGGTGACGCTGGTGGTCCAGTTGCGTTCCAGCCGCTACAACCCGTTCTTCTACTGGACCGTGATCCTGTCGACCAGCATGGCCGGCACCACGATGTCCGACTTCATGAACCGCGACGCCAGCGCCAAGTACCTCTCGGCCGGCGCGACCAGGCTGGGCTGGGGCCCGCAGGGGCTCGGCCTGGGCTACCCCACCGGGGCGGCCATCCTCGTCTCGATCCTGCTGGTGATCTTCACCGTCTGGAAGCTGAGCGGGATGACGTTCCAGATCCGGGACATCGTCTCCTTCCGGGGCGAGGCCCTGTTCTGGTCGGCGATCCTCGTGTCGAACACCCTCGGCACCTCCATGGGCGACTTCCTCTCCGACAGCTCCGGCCTCGGCTACGCCGGCGGCGCGCTGCTGGTGACCGGGCTGCTCGGCGTGCTCCTCGCGCTGATGAAGGTGCCCGCGGTGCCGAACGTCCTGCTGTTCTGGTTCGCCTTCGTCCTCACCCGCCCGCTGGGCGCCACCGCGGGCGACTTCCTCACCAAACCCGTCGCCAAGGGCGGCCTGGACCTGGGCACCGCGGGCTCGTCCGCCGTGCTCCTCGCCGTCCTGTTCGCGCTGATGGGGTACGCCCAGGTACGGGAGCGCCGGTCCGCCGCCCGGCCGGCGGGGGAGGAGCCCGGCCCGGTCACCCGGCGGGCAGGCTGACGGTGAACCTGGCCCCGGGCCCGTGCCCGGGGTCGTGGGACACCTCACCGCCGACGGCACGGGCCAGGCGCCGCGCGAGCGGCAGTCCCAGGCCCGCGCCGTCGTGACCGTCGCCCGGATCGGCGCGCCGGCCGGGCTGGAACAGCTCGCCCGCGAACGTCTCCGGCACACCGGGGCCGTCGTCGACGACGTCGATGCGCACACCGCCGGGGAGCCGCCGCGCGGACACGGTCACGTGCGAGCGGGCGTAGCGGGCGGCGTTGGCGAGCAGTGGGCTGAGGATGCGTTCGAGGAGAGCGGGGGCGACCCCCGCCTCCAGTACGGCCGCGTCCGCCTCCACCGCCGTCCGCACCCGGGCCGGCGTGTCGAGGCGCTGGAGCAGGCGGTCGAGGACGGGCACGACGTCGGTCGTCCCGGGGACCGCCGCGGGGGGCAGCGCGTTCTCGCGGGCGTCGTTCAGGAGCGTGTCGCAGATGGTGCGCATGGACCGGGCGGCCTCGGCGATCACCTGCTGGGCTGCGCCGGTCTCGGCGGCCGTGCGGGGCCGGGCCCGCCACCAGTCGAGTTCCATGATGATCCGGGTGAGCGGCGTGCGCAGTTCGTGGGACAGCTCCCCGGTCAGCTGCCGCTCGTGGCGCAGCACCGTGCGTATGCGGTCGAGGAGCGCGTCCAGGGAGGCGCCCAGACGGGCGAGCTCGGCCGGGTGGTCCTCGGTGCCGAAGCGCTCGTCGGAGCCCACGGCGCTCCACTGCGTGGCCTGGTCGGTCATCGTCCGCACCGGGCGCAGTGCCCGGCCCACCGACAGCCGGGTGAGCACGTAGGTGAAGCCGAGCATCACGACGTCCAGGACCACCGACCCCAGCAGCAGGGTGCCGGCCGAACTGCGGTAGGGAGTCAGGTCCAGGGCGGTGACGACGGTGGCGGTGGCGCGGCGGCCGTGGACGGGCTCGGCGCACAGCCGGACGGGCCCGCGGCCGTGGGCCCCCACGGTCGTGCAGGCCTGACCGCGCCGCGCGGCCAGCCGGTCGGCGGCCAGCGCCGGCGGGCCGCCGGCCGCGGCGGACGGCGGCTGCTCGAGCAGACGCGTCCCCGCGTAGATCCACACGTTCGCGTCGAGCAGGCGGTCGTTGACGGTCTCCAGGATCCGCACCCGGGCTCCGGAGGTGTCGACGGTCGTGGCCACCGCCGCCGCCCGGTTGCGCAGTTCGTCGTCCGCCTGGTGCTGCAGGTGCCGGTCCATCACGGCGTTGAACACCACGGTCAGGATCGTCATCAGCAGGGCCGCCGTGGTCAGCGCCACCAGGGAGAGACGGCCGCGCAGGGTGCGCGGGGCGAGGCGCCGCAGGGCGCGCGGGACCCGGTTCATGACAGGCGGTGGCCGATCCCGCGCGCCGTGTCGAGGGTCAGGCCGCTGCCGGCCTCCCGCAGTTTGCGGCGCAGCCGGCTCAGGTACTGGTCCAGGGTGTTGTCGCTGACCTGCGCGCCCTCGGGCCAGCCCGCCCGCACCAGGTCGCGGCGGCGTACGAGGGTCCCGTCCGCGGCGACGAGCGTGGCCAGCAGCCGGAACTCGGTCGGGGACAGCGTGACGCGGGCGCCGTGCACGGTCATGCTGTGGTCCACCGCGTCCAGGACCAGGTCGCCGACCCCGGCCACCGGCGGGCCGGCCGTCCGCCTGAGCACGGCCCTCAGCCTGGCGGCGAGTTCGGCGAGGTGGAAGGGCTTGGGCAGGTAGTCGTCGCCGCCGGCGGAGAACCCGGACAGGCGGTCGGTGAGCTGGTGCCGGGCGGTGAGGAAGACGATCGGGGCGAGGAAGCCGTTGGCACGCATGGCCTGGCACACGTCCCGCCCGTCCGAGTCGGGCAGCCCGACGTCCAGCACGGCCGCCGAGATGTCGGCCGTGGCCAGCCGCAGCGCGGTGGCGCCGTCGGCCGCCGGGACCGGTTCGAAGTCCTCGTCCCGCAGCCCGCGGCGCAGCACGTCCCGCAGGGCGTGGTCGTCCTCGACCACCAGGATCTTGGGGCGCATGAATCCGCCGCCTCTCAGGAGTGCACGAGGCCGGCGGCGAAGCGCCCCGGGCGCCCGGTGGCGAGCCGCCGTACCGGGGTTCCGACTGCCGCCGTGCCGCGGGCAAGGGCCGGGACCGAGTGACTACAGGTAAGTAGACCGTCCATCGGACTGTAGACGAACCACGGCCGAGGAGCGTTCCCGGCCCACGGACGGCACGCGGAGGTCACCCTCGGTCACGGTCACCCACGGCCGCCCGGCCGACGCCGAAGCCGCGTTCCGCGGAAGCGCCGGGTCTCCCGGCACACGACAAGGGCGGGACCCTCAAGGTCCCGCCCGCACCGACTCCCGTGGGACACTTGCCGTTCTTCGTCGGTTCGGCGTGGTACCGGTCGGCGAGAGCGGCGACGAGGAACAGACCCCGGCCGCCCTCGCTGTCCGCGTCGGGCAGAGCCGGCTGGGGCAGGACCGGGCTCGTGTCGCATACCTCGATCCGCAGGACGGCCTCGTCGAGACAGACCGCAAGCGAGACGGATCCGGTGCCGGCGTACTGGACCGCGTTGGTGACGAGCTCGCTGACCAGCAGTTCGGCTGTGTGCACCACCTCGGCGCCCAGTCCCGAGCCCCAGCCCGCTATGGCGTCCACGGCCTGGTGCCGAGCTTGGCTTGCTGCGGCGGGCGTCGCGGGTAGGGAAAGAGCGAGCTGGTGCGCTTCCATGAGCGGCCTCCCGATGTAGGTGGGGCCACACCAAGCAACCAGTCCGTCGCCGTGAGTGGGGAGCCCTGACGCGGGCGCTGCATGACTTATGCAGGAGCTGCATCACCGCCAACTACGGCTGATCTATGCTCGATTGGGCAGGCAGGATCAGCGACGGCGGAAGGAGCCGTGGCAGATGGCCGACGCGCATGGGGAAGCGAGACGGATCGGAGAACGGATCCGTCGGGCGCGGGTGTTACAGCGGCGTTCACAGCACGACGTGGCCGCAGCGCTCGGATATCACCAGTCCAAGGTGAGCCGTCTGGAGAGCGGTCGCGGCACGGAGGCCATCCGCGTACTACGCGCCATCGCGCAGGAACTGAACATCCCACCTCTTGAGTTGGGCCTCGCCACCCCATCTCAGGACGTCTCCGCCGCCGATCAAGAAGCTGACGACATGCACCGCCGCACCTTCCTCGCCGCGAGCATCGCAGCGCTCGCGGCCCCGGCCGGCTCTTCGGCCTCGCACACCGCCCTCGTCCAGACCCTCCTGCCCGGTCCAGGCCCCGCGGGCACCGGTGGCCCACAGGACACGGCCGTCCTGTACGAACGCGTCGGATCAGCACTGAGGCTCTTCCACGCCTGCCACTACACGGAGTTGGAGCGCACCCTCCCGAGCCTGATCGCCGACCTGCGACTGGCGGCCGGTGATGCGACGGACAGGGACACGGTGTCCCGGCTCCTGGCCACGGCCTACCAGACGACGACGAGCCTGCTGCTCAAGCAGCACGACCAAGGCAACGCCTGGCTCGCCGTCGGCCGGGCGATGGCCGAGGCCGAACGCTCGGGGGACCCGGTGGTCCTCGCCTCCAGCGTCCGTGTCCAGGCCCACGTTCTGGTCCGCGAGAAGCACGCCACAGAGGCCGTCACTCTGGTCCGGCACACCGCTGACCAGCTCACCGGCTCCTACGACCGGCGTTCACCGAAGTACCTCGCCGCCGTGGGACTGCTGCTCCTGCGCGGTGTGACCGCGGCCAGCAGTCGCGGTGACCGCGCGGCCACGAAGGAATTCCTCAGTGAGGCGAAGGAAGTCTCGCGTTACGTCACTCTTGACCGGCCCGACGCCTGGGCCACCTTCAGCCCGACCAATGTCGCCCTGCACGAGCTGAGCGCTCTGGTGGCTTTCGGTGACGCCGGCCTCGCCCTTCAGGCGGCCCGGCCCCTCATGCGTCGGCACATCCCGGTCCCCGAGCGCCGCGCCGCACTATGGGTCGAGGCGGCCCGCGCCTACAGCCAGCAGGGCCGCCTCGCCGACGGCTACCAGGCCCTGCGCATCGCCGAGACCTGCGCCGCCCAGGACATCCGCCGCCCCGACGTCCGCAACCTGGTCGCCGACATGGCCGCCCGCGACCGCCGACGTACCCTGCCGGAACTGCACCACTTCAGCCGCCAACTGGGAGTCCCCGCGTGACCGAACCGACTGCCCCGGACAAGAAGCCCTTCCTGTACGTCGTCGTGTGCGCGGCAGGCGTGGCCCGTGACGTCGGCAAGCTGATCACGGCCGCCCAGGAGGCGAACTGGGATGTCGGCGTCATCGCCACACCGCAGGGATTTGGCTTCATCGACGCTACGGCGATCGAGGCACAGACCGGCTACCCGATCCGCTCCGCCTGGCGTTCACCGGGAGACCCGCGCCCCCTGCCCCCGGCGGACGCGATCGCCGTGGCTCCCGCCACCTTCAACACGATCAACAAGTGGGCCGCCGGGATCTCCGACACCCTCGCCCTGGGCATCCTGTGCGAGGCGTACGGCATGGACATCCCGACTGCGGTGCTGCCTTACCTGAACTCCGCTCAGGCCGCCCATCCCGCCTACCAGCAGAGCTTGGACCGGCTGCGGGGCATGGGTGTTCTGATCGGCTCATGCGAACCGCACCGGCCGAGGGCTGGCGGCGCGGCGGAACGCTTCCGCTGGGACGAAGCATTGGAGTTGCTGGAGCCTCTGGTCAGCACGGCGCGGTGACGCCCTCCGTCACTCGCAAACTGGAAGCGGACGAGAGAGGTGTCTTCCCACCCACTGGCGGCCTCGCGGGTGTGAGGCCGCCAGTGCAGGCCGGCTGCCGCCAGCGTGATCCCTCTCCGCGAACGCGGGGCGAGGTACCCCAAGGCGGCGCCCCCGAAGACGGGATGCACCCTCCGGCACGCGTACGCCTACGCCTCCGTGCTTTTAGACGCGGGGGAGAGCATCAAGGCGCTCTCCGAGTACCTCGGCCACTCGGACCCGGGCTTCACGCTCCGGACGTACACGCACTTGCCGCCGTCCAGCGAGACGCGGGCCCGCAAGGCGACAGACGACGTCTTCACCGAAGCCCCGGCAGCAGAGGCTCAGGGCACCCCAGTGCCCCCGGAGAAACCCATGTGCCCCCTATGTGTCCTGGCCGCCTGACGGCTCACCTCGGGCACTAGCGAGAGCGGGACCCGAAAGCCCCGCCCGGACCCACCGAAACCCCAGGTCAGGGCCACACAAGGCAGTACGGCTGATGCCCCGCCTCGTGCAGCCGGTGCGAGAAGTCCTGCCACTCGTGCAGCAACTGGTACACGTTGAACGCGTCCCGGGGGCCGCCCCGGTCCGGGACCGTCGACCAGATGAACGCCGCCGCGCCCACGGCCTCCTCGCCGATGCCGCGCAGGGGGTCGACGACCGTCATGGGCAGCTTGACGACGGCGTAGTCGGGGTGCAGGACGACCAGTTCCAGGGGCGGCACCTTGTGCAGCGGGACACCCTCGATGCCGGTCAGCACCATGGCGGCCATCGTCTCCGGCTTGATCTTGGTGAACATGCCGTTCATGCCCAGCTCGTCGCCGCCGAGTTCCTCGGGACGCATCGAGATGGGGACGCGGGCCGCGGTCGCGCCGTCCGGCGCGCCGAAGTATTTGTACGTCACCCCCACCCGACCACCATTCCTGCCTACCGCCCGTGACCGGTCGATCCGCCGGTCGTACCGCTCGGGCTCGCCCGGTACACCCTGTGTCTGATGTGCGTCGGCCTGACGTGCCTCGGTCGTTTCCTCCACCTCGCGCCGGTGCCTTCCCCGCCGGGCGCGTCGAGGACCCAGGTCGTCAGTCCCCTCGCCCAGTCCGCCACCGCGATGCATATCTCCACCCGACTGCTTTTCTAGGACGCGTGGCCCCCGCCGCGCAACCCGATCATCGTGTCAGTGACCTCCCCCACGGCCGCCCGCCGAAACGTGCGGCGAAACACCAGTCCGCGGGTTCCTCCCGGTCACTGATCACTACGTGCCGTATGAGCTGTGTGTATCAGCTCTCAGTCTCGCAGATGGCGCGGCTGTGACCCGGAGGTCGGCCGCTCGCCCCCCGGACGGCGGCCTACCCTGAGGTGGTCACCACGCAACCGGAGTCCGAGATGCCGGAGAAGCCGCACGTCATGAGCGCCATGAGCGAACTGCCCTATCCCTACGAAGCGCCCGCGTCGCAGGCGCTCTTCGACCGTGCGTCGGCCGTCACGCCGGGCGGCGTGAACTCGCCGGTGCGCGCCTTCCGCGCCGTGGGCGGCACGCCCCGGTTCATGGTCTCCGGCAAGGGGCCCTACCTGACCGACGCCGACGGACGCGAGTACGTCGACCTCGTGTGCTCCTGGGGGCCGATGATCCTCGGCCACGCGCACCCCGAGGTGATCGCCGCGGTGCAGGAGGCCGTCGCCCGCGGAACCTCCTTCGGCACCCCGGGCGAGGGCGAGGTCGCCCTCGCCGAGGAGATCGTCGCGCGGGTCGAGCCCGTGGAGGAGGTGCGGCTGGTCAGCAGCGGCACCGAGGCGACGATGTCGGCGATCCGGCTCGCCCGCGGCTTCACCCAGCGCTCCAAGGTCATCAAGTTCGCCGGCTGCTACCACGGCCACGTGGACTCGCTGCTGGCCGCCGCCGGGTCCGGTGTCGCGACCTTCGCGCTGCCGGACACGCCGGGTGTCACCGGCGCCCAGGCCGGCGACACGATCGTGCTGCCGTACAACGACCTGGAGGCCGTGCAGGAGGCCTTCCACCGGCACCCGGGGGAGATCGCCTGCGTGATCACCGAGGCCTCGCCGGGCAACATGGGCGTCGTGCCGCCGGCGCCCGGCTTCAACCAGGGACTCAAGGACGCGTGCCGCAGGCACGGCGCCCTCTACATCTCCGACGAGGTGATGACCGGGTTCCGGACCAGCCGCGCCGGGTGGTACGGCGTCGACGGGGTCAAGCCCGACCTGATGACCTTCGGCAAGGTCATGGGCGGCGGCTTCCCCGCAGCGGCGTTCGGCGGCCGGGCCGACGTCATGGCCCACCTCGCGCCCGCGGGCCCCGTCTACCAGGCCGGCACCCTCTCCGGCAATCCCGTCGCCACCGCCGCCGGGCTCGCCCAGCTCCGGCTGCTCGACGACGCGGCGTACGAGACGGTCGACGCCGTCTCCACGCAGATCCAGAACCTCGTCACCGAGGCGCTTGGCAAGGAGGGCGTCGCGCACCGGCTGCAGACCGCCTCCAACATGTTCTCGGTGTTCTTCACCGACCGGCAGGTGCGCGACTACGAGGACGCCAAGCGGCAGGAGTCGTTCCGCTACACCGCCTTCTTCCACTCGCTGCTGTCGAACGGCGTCTACCTGCCGCCGTCGTCCTTCGAGTCCTGGTTCGTGTCCACGGCCCACGACGAGCGGGCCATCCAGAAGATCGCCGACGCCCTCCCGGCGGCGGCCCGAGCGGCCGCGGAGGCCACGGCAGCATGAGCAGCAGCGCGAGCACCAACGGCAGCGAGCAGGACATCACCGTCGTCCACCTCATGCGGCACGGCGAGGTCGAGAACCCGGACGGCGTCCTCTACGGGCGGCTGCCCGGCTACCACCTGTCCAAGCTGGGCCGGAAGATGGCCGACCGGGTCGCCGAGCACCTCTCCACCCGGGACGTCACGCACGTCTGCGCCTCCCCGCTGGAGCGCGCGCAGGAGACCGCCACCCCGATCGCCAAGGCGCACGGTCTGGAACTGGCCGCCGACGCCCGGCTCATCGAGGCCGACAACGTCTTCCAGGGCAAGACCTTCGGGGTCGGGGACGGCGCGCTGCGCAACCCCGACAACTGGAAGCACCTCGTCAACCCGTTCCGGCCGTCCTGGGGCGAGCCGTACATCGACCAGGTCGTGCGCATGATGGGCGCGCTGCACACCGCCAAGGACCGGGCCCGCGGGCACGAGGCGGTGCTGGTCAGCCACCAGCTCCCGATCTGGACCGTGCGGTCGTACGTCGAGAAGCGGCGGCTGTGGCACGACCCGCGCAAGCGGCAGTGCACGCTGGCGTCGCTGACGACCTTCACCTTCCAGGGCGACCGGATCGTCTCCGTCGGCTACTCCGAGCCCGCCATCGACCTGGTCCCGGCGCACCTGCGGGCCGGCGCCAAGCCCCAGAAGGGCAAGGGGACGGCGCAGGGCAAGGCCTTCGGAGCCTGAACCGCGGTCCGGGCCACCCTTTTGCCGGGCCTGTTACGAAAAGCACAAAGAAGTACCGGAACCTCCCCGAGCGTCACGCCCTCTGACTGGGTGACCACCAGCAGGCGTGACGAATCGGGGATCTCCATGCGCACCTTCTCCCGGACCGACCGGATGCTCTCCCGCAGGGGAGCGCTGGGCCTCGGCGCGGGCGCGGCGGCCGCCGCCTCGCTGGCCGGCTGCGGGAGCCTCAAGTCCTCGGACGAGAGTGGGCCCCGGTCCGGTTCCGGCCACGAGGGCGGCGGCGGGGGCGGCGCGGGCAAGGGCGGGAGCACGGCGCGTCCGGCCCGGCCCATCGGCGACGGCTCCACCTCGTTCACCGGCCGGCAGCCGCACCAGCCCGCGAAGCCCGAGCCGCTGGAGCCGGGCCAGACGCCCCCGCAGTTCGTGATCTTCTCCTGGGACGGCGCCGGCGAGGTCGGCAACGGTCTCTTCCCGCGCTTCCTGGACCTCGCCCGGGAACACGGCGCGAGCATGACGTTCTTCCTCTCCGGGCTGTATCTGCTGCCGGAGTCGAAGAAGCGGCTCTACGACCCCCCGAACAACCCGCGCGGCGCCTCCGACATCGGCTACCTCAGCGACCCCCACATCAGGTCGACCCTGGCCAACGTGCGCCGGGCCTGGCTGGAGGGGCACGAGATCGGCACCCACTTCAACGGGCACTTCTGCGCCGGCTCCGGCTCGGTCGGCAACTGGACGCCGCAGCAGTGGCGGAGCGAGATACGGCAGGCCACGTCCTTCGTGAAGGAGTGGCGGACCAACACCGGCTGGACCGACCTGCCGCCGCTGCCGTTCGACTACGACAAGGAGCTGACCGGCGGCCGCACCCCCTGTCTGCTCGGCCAGAACAACCTGCTGCCCGCCGCCCGCGAGCTGGGCTGGCGCTACGACGCCTCCTCGCCGGGCGGACGCCAGGTGTGGCCGCTGAAGCGGAGGGGGATCTGGGACCTGCCGCTGCAGCAGATACCTTTCCCCGGACGCTCCTTCGAGGTCCTGTCCATGGACTACAACATGCTCGCCAACCAGTCCGTCAACTCGACCAACGCGCCCGCCTACAACCACCCGCGCTGGCGCGCCCAGTCCGCCCAGGCCTACATCCAGGGCTTCGAGCGGGCATACGGGACCAACCGGGCACCCTTCTTCATCGGCAACCACTTCGAGCAGTGGAACGGCGGCATCTACATGGACGCCGTGGAGCAGGCCTTCAAGCACATCGCGCGCGAGAAGGAGAAGGGCGGGGACGTCCGGCTGGTCTCCTTCCGGCAGTTCGTGGACTGGATGGACGCGCAGAAGCCCGAGGTGCTCGCCCGGCTGCGCACCCTGGAGGTGGGGCAGCGGCCCGCCGGGGGCTGGAAGGAGTTCCTGCGGGACGCCAGGCCGACCGCGGGCGCCACCGCGTGAGGAATCGCCCGTGATGTCCCGTGTAAATAGCTCCTGAAATGCGGTTTTCCACCCGACAGGGGGGTGCGCGAGATCGCCGGAACAGGCATGCGAAACTTTTCACATGAGTACCCGTAGCCGCGCCCTCCTGCTCAGCGCCACGGCCGCCGTCGCGGCCCTGACCCTGTCCGCGTGCGGCAACGGCGGCACCTCCGGCGGAGGCGGCAACACCAACTTCGTCACCGGCAACAACGGCATCGACACCGCCGCCCAGGGCAAGCGCTCCGCCGCGCCCGACCTGTCGGGCAAGACCCTCGACGGCAAGAACCTCGACATCGCCGACTACAAGGGCAAGGTCGTCGTCGTCAACGTCTGGGGTTCCTGGTGCGGGCCGTGCCGCGAGGAGGCCCAGTACTTCTCCAAGGTCTCCAAGGCGTACGAGGGCAAGGGCGTGCAGTTCGTGGGGATCAACACCCGCGACACCAGCACCACCCCGGCGCTCGCCTTCGAGCGGGAGCACGGGATCGGCTACCCGAGCCTGTACGACCCGACCGGCAAGCTGATGCTCCGCTTCAAGAAGGGCACGCTCAACCCGCAGCTCATCCCCTCCACGCTCGTCATCGACAAGGACGGGAAGGTCGCCGCGCGGGCGCTGGAGGCGCTCGACGACACGGCGCTGCTGAAGATGCTCAAGCCGGTCCTCGCGGAGAAGTGACGTGAGCGACCTCCTGACCCTCGCAGCGGTGACGAGCCGGAACGGGACCGTCCTCAACGGCGCCCTGCTGGTGGCCCTGCCCGTCGCGGTGCTCGGCGGCCTCGTCTCGTTCTTCTCCCCGTGCGTGCTGCCCCTCGTCCCCGGTTACCTGTCCTACGTGACCGGCGTCACCGGCGCCGACCTGCAGGAGGCCCGGCGGGGCCGGATGGCGGCGGGCGCCGCGTTGTTCGTGCTCGGCTTCACGGCCGTGTTCGTCTCCGGCGGGGCACTGTTCGGCTTCTTCGGGGCCACGCTGCAGGAGTACAAGGGCACGCTGTCCAAGGTGCTCGGCGTGCTCATGATCCTGCTGGGCGTGTTCTTCATGGGGCTGATGCCCTGGCTCACCCAGCGTGAGTTCCGCTTCCACCGGCGACCCGCCACGGGCCTGGTGGGCGCGCCCGTGCTCGGCGCCCTGTTCGGTATCGGCTGGACGCCCTGCATCGGCCCCACCCTCGCCTCCGTCGTCGCCCTGTCGTCCCAACAGGCGAGCGCCGGCCGCGGTGCCGTGCTGACCGTCGCCTACTGCCTGGGCCTCGGCGTGCCCTTCGTCCTCACCGCGGTCGCCTTCCGCAAGGCGCTCGGCGCCTTCGGCTGGGTCAAGCGCCACTATGTCTGGGTGATGCGCGCCGGCGGCACGATGATGATCGTGACCGGTGTGCTGCTGCTGACCGGGGCCTGGGACCACCTGGTGAACGAGATGCAGAGCTGGTCCGACGGCTTCACTGTGGGGATCTGATCGATGAGCACAACCGAAACCGACAAGGGCCGCGAGCAGGAGGAACTGGGGGCGGCCGGCTCCCGGCTGTCCACCGCTCCGCAGGAGGAGGCGGTGAGCCTGCCGGGCCTCGGGGTCATCGGCTGGGCCCGCTGGTTCTGGCGGCAGCTCACCTCCATGCGGGTGGCGCTGCTGCTGCTCCTGCTGCTCTCGCTCGGCGCGATCCCCGGCTCGCTGATCCCGCAGACCGGCGCCGACGCCACCAAGGTCGACGCGTTCCGCGCGGCCCACAAGACGCTCGCGCCGGTCTACGACAAGCTCGGCCTCTTCCACGTCTACAGCTCGGTGTGGTTCTCCGCGATCTACATCCTGCTGTTCGTCTCCCTCATCGGGTGCATCGTCCCGCGCACCTGGCAGTTCGTCGGCCAGCTCCGCGGCCGTCCGCCGGGCGCGCCCAGGCGCCTGGACCGGCTGCCCGCCTACACCACCTGGCGCACCGAGGCCGACCCCGAGCAGGTCCGCGAGGCCGCGCTCGCGCTGGTGCGCAGGCGCCGCTTCCGGGCCCACGTCGCCGGTGACGCCGTCGCCGCCGAGAAGGGCTACGTGCGCGAGCTGGGCAACCTGGTCTTCCACATCGCGCTGATCGTGCTGCTGGTCGCCTTCGCCTCGGGCCAGATGTACAAGTCGGACGGCACCAAGCTGATGGTCGAGGGCGACGGCTTCTCCAACGCCCTGCCGATGTACGACGACTTCAAGTCCGGCAGCCTGTTCACCACCGACGACCTGTCGCCGTTCAGCTTCAGCCTGAAGGACTTCAAGGGCACCTACGAGCTGACCGGACCCAACCGCGGCACCCCGCGCACCTTCCAGGCGAAGGTCGCCTACAGCGAGGGCGCCGACGGCAAGGAGCGCTCCACGACCGTCAAGGTCAACGAGCCGCTGAAGATCGGCGAAGCCAAGGTCTACCTCGTCAGCCACGGCTACGCGCCCGTCATCACCGTCCGCGACGGCAAGGGCGAGGTCGTCTACCAGGACGCCGTGCCGCTGCTGCCGCTCGACGGCAACGTCACCTCGCAGGGCGTGATCAAGGTGATGGACGGCTACCGCGACGCCCAGGGCAAGAAGGACCAGCTCGGCGTCCGGGCCTTCTTCCTGCCGACCTACGGCGGCGGCGCCTCGGTGCTCTCGCAGTTCCCGGCGCTGCTGAACCCCGTGCTGAACCTGGAGCCGTACCACGGCGACCTCGGCGTCAACTCGGGCATCCCGCAGAGCGTGTACCAGCTCGACAAGACCCACATGAAGGGCTTCAAGGACGCCCAGGGCCGGCAGCTCCGGGGCAACCTCAAGCCGGGGCAGACCCTGAAGCTCCCGGACGGCGCCGGCTCGATCACGCTGGAGAAGGACGTCAAGGAGTGGGCCGGCTTCGAGATCGTCCAGGAGCCGGGCGGCGGCTGGGCGCTCGTCGGCGCGCTCGGCGCGATCTTCGGCCTGGCCGCCTCCCTGTTCATCCAGCGCCGTCGTGTGTGGGTGCGCGCGGTGCGCGGCGCCGACGGCGTCACCGTGGTCGAGATGGCCGGGCTCGGCCGCAGCGAGTCCGCCAAGCTGCCCGAGGAACTGGGCGACCTCGCCGCGAACCTCTACGACCGGGCGCCGGGGGCACCGGACCCCGACGACTCCACCCCATCCCCCGCTGGACCTGCCGAAGGGGCTGAGAAGTGAATCTCGCCGCCGCAACCAACGAACACCTGGCGAGCATCAGCAACACGCTGATCTACTCGTCCATGGCCGTCTACACGCTCGCCTTCTTCGCGTACATCGCCGAGTGGCTGTTCGGCAGCCGCAGCAAGGTCGGCCGCACGGCCGCCGCGCTGACCGCCACGGCCGCCGGCGGCGGCGAGCGCCGGGCGGGCGCGCCCGCCGTCACCGTCAAGAGCGCCGGCGGGACCGCCGTACTGGAGCGGCCGAAGGTCGTCGTGCGCTCCGCCTCCGGCGCCCGGGACGTGCCGGACGGGCCGGGCGCGCACGGCGGCGACGAGCAGGGCGACCTGTACGGCCGGATCGCCATCTCGCTCACCGTGCTCGCCTTCCTGGTGGAGCTCAGCGGCGTCGTCGCCCGCGCGGCCTCCGTGGAGCGGGCGCCGTGGGGCAACATGTACGAGTTCAACATCACCTTCTCCACGGTGGCCGTCGGCGTGTACCTCACGCTGCTGGCGCTGAGGAAGAACGTGCGCTGGCTCGGCCTGTTCCTGATCACCACGGTGCTGCTCGACCTCGGTCTGGCCGTGACCGTGCTGTACACCGCGAGCGACCAGCTCGTCCCGGCGCTGCACTCGTACTGGCTGTACATCCACGTCTCCACGGCGATCTTCTGCGGCGCGGTGTTCTACGTCGGCGCGGTCGCCACGATCCTGTACCTCTTCAAGGACTCCTACGAGAACAAGCTGGAGTCCGGCGGCACGCCCGGCCGCTTCGCGCGCTCGGTGCTGGAGCGGCTGCCCGCCTCGGCCTCGCTGGACAAGTTCGCCTACCGTGTCAACGCGGCCGTCTTCCCGCTGTGGACGTTCACGATCATCGCGGGCGCGATCTGGGCGGGCGACGCCTGGGGCCGCTACTGGAACTGGGACCCCAAGGAGACCTGGTCCTTCATCACCTGGATCGCCTACGCCTGCTACCTGCACGCGCGGGCCACGGCCGGCTGGAAGGGTCGCAAGGCCGCCTACCTGGCGCTCATCGCCTTCGGCTGCTGGCTGTTCAACTATTACGGCGTCAACATCTTCGTCACCGGCAAGCACTCCTACGCGGGCGTGTGACGCCCCGGTCGGTGACACTGGTGCCATGAGCGGTTCCATCGAACAGGGCACCAGCCAGACGCACGGGAACACGCACATACTCCACTTCCTGGTGCGGCTCCCGAGGACCATGGAAGAGGTCTGGACGGCGGTGGCCACGCCCGCGGGACTCGCGGGCTGGTTCACCGCCGTCGACGTTCTCGAGCCCAGACTCGACGGGGAGGTCGCCTTCCGGGAGCTGGGCGCCGGGCGGGTCACCGCCTGGGACGTGGACCGGGTCGCCGAGTACACCGTGGCGGGCGGCCGGCTGCGGTTCCACCTGGAGCGTGAGCGGCAGTCGGGCTGCGTGCTGCGCTTCACCCACGAGTTCCAGGGCGAGGGCCAGTCGGAGGCCGCCTGGCGCACCAGGTTCGAACGGCTGATCGGGAACCTGGGGTCCGCGCCCCCGCCGCCCGGTCAGGAGCCTGCGGAGCCCCTTCCGGGGCAGTACACCTGACCCCGTCGCGGGCCCGGGTCCGCGACCGCCAAGGCCGCCGCGCCCGTCCTCAGCGCGGTTCCGCCGCGACCGCGCGCCAGATGCGGTCCGGCAGGAGCAGGGCCGCCTCGTCCAGGTCGACGTCGTCGATGCCGGACAGCCAGCGGCGGGCGACCGCGGTGACCGGTCCGAGGATCAGCGACTCGATCAGGGGCGGCGCGAGCGGGACGAGTTCCCCGGAGTCGACGTGTCCCTGCGCCCACTGGGCGAGGGGCGAAAGCCGGGCCTCCTGGGCGTCGCGGATCTCCTTGCCGTCCGCCATGCCCCGGCGGTCGGCGGAGGCGGAGTGCAGCAGCAGGGCCGCGTCCCGATGGGTCTGGACGAAGCCCAGGTAGGCCCCGACCAGGGCGCGGATGCCGGTGTGCGCGGTGCGGGTGCCCTCGAGGGCGCCGGTCAGTTCCGCCAGCAGCCGGCCGAGCCAGCGCGTCAGCAGCGCGTTCAGCAGGCCGTCGATGCTGCCGAAGTGGTGGTAGAGGCTGCCCGGGCTGACGCCGCTCGCCCGGGTGAGTGCGCCCACCGTCAGTCCCTGGTCGCCCGCCTCGGCGTACACGCGCAGCGCGGCGTCCAGGAGGTGTTCGACGGTGGCCTCGCCCCGCTGCTGTTTGCGGCTCATTCTGGAATACTTTTCTAGAAACGTTTTCTGGAACAGTGTGGTGGTGCACCGCACCGGTGCACCATCCTCACACCCGAGACCGGATTTCCGAACATATGACGCAGCACGCAGGGGGAACGCGTTGAACGGGGAAGACAACGGGGTCGAGCCGCTGGAAGCCGGCGATCCCCGGCGGATCGGCCCGATCCCGCTCGTCGGGCGGCTCGGGTCCGGCGGCATGGGACGGGTCTACCTCGGCGTGCACGAGGGCCGGTACGCGGCCGTCAAGCAGGTGCTGCCGTCCGTGGTGGGCGAGGACGAGGACTTCGTCCGGCGCTTCGGGCACGAGCTGGACAACCTCGCCCGGCTCCCCGCCAGGGCCACCGCGCCGCTGCTGGCCGGCGACCGCGCCGCGCGGCCGCCGTGGTTCGCCACCGCGTACGTGCCCGGGCTGACCCTGCGCGAGGCCCTGGAGGCGCACGGCGGGCCGCTGCCGCCCGAGGCGCTGTGGCTGCTGCTGCGGGAGGCGGCGGCGGGGCTCGCGGCGGTGCACGAACTGGACATGGTGCACCGGGACGTCAAGCCGTCCAACGTCATGCTGACCCTGGACGGCGTCACCCTCATCGACTTCGGGGTCGCCCGGGCCGCCGAGCAGAGCCAGCTCACCCGCACCGGCATGGTGGTCGGCACCCCCGCCTACATGTCCCCGGAACAGGCCTCCGGGGCGCGGCGGCCGACCGGGGCGGTGGACGTCTTCGCGCTGGGCTCCGTGATGGCCTACGCGGCCAGCGGGCGACCGCCGTTCGGGGACGAGTCCGGGCACGGCGTGCTGTACCGCATCGTGCACGAGCAGCCCGACCTCGAAGGGCTGCGCGAGGCCGACGCGGAGCTGGCCGACGTGGTCGCCTCCTGCCTGGACAAGGACCCGCGCAGCCGTCCCACGGCCGCCGGGCTCCTCGAACTGGCCGCGGGCCGCGGGCCGTCCGAGCCCCCGCTGTGGCCCGCGTCCCTCATGGCGCCCCTGGCCGGGCGGGCGGCGTTCGCGGCGGCGGTGCCGGAGGTGACCGAGCCGGACCCCGGCACCGAGGCGGACCCCGGCACCGAGCCGGAGCCGGGGCCGGTGCCCGAGGCGGTCGTGGCGCCCGGGCCCGGCCGCGAGGAGCGGCGGCGGCGCACCCGTCTGCTGGCGGTGGTCGTCCCGGTGGTCGTCGTGGCCGGTGCGGCGACCCTGGCCTTCCAGCTCGTCCCGTACGCCTCCGGCTCCGGCGACGCGGCCGCCGGCGGCAGGCCCGGAGCCTCGGCGCCGGCGGCGGCAGGTCCTTCGGCGCCGGACCGGTCCGCCTCCGCGAGCGCTTCCGCGAGTGCCTCCGCGAGCGGGAAGCCGGACGGCGGGCGTTCGGCGGGCCCGTCCGGCAGGAAGAAGGCGGACGGCGGACGCGGGCGGGACGAGGGCGGCGAGGACCCGCAGGGCGGCTCCGGCGGCTCGGGCTCGTCCGGCGGCGGCAGCGGCGGCGGCACCGGTGGAGGCGACGCGGCCGCCGGCGGCGGGAGTCCGGGCGGTGGCAGCGGCGGCTCCGGCGGTTCCGGCGGCTCCTCCACGGGCGGCTCCTCGTCCGGCGGCTCCTCCGCGGGCGGCTCCTCGTCCGGCGGCTCCTCCTCCGGCGGTTCCTCGTCGGGCGGGTCCGGGTCGTCCTCCGGCGGTTCCTCGTCGGGCGGGTCGTCCTCCGGCGGTTCCTCGTCCGGGGGCGCCTCCACGGCCCCGGGTCAGGGCGCTTTCCGCCTCAAGAACGGTGAGAACGGCAAGTGTCTGGTCCAGGTCTACGGCGCCACGGACGTCGGCGCCTGCTCCGGCTCCGGCGCCTACTGGACCTTCAGGAGCGCTGGCAACGGCACGGTCAAGGTCGTCAACCGGTCGGGCGCGTGCCTGCGGGCCAACTTCGTCGGCCAGACCGTCGTCACCGGTGACTGTGCCTCAGGCGGCAGCCCGGACCTGTGGCGTACCGGTTCCGGCGGCACCCTCAAGAGCGAGTTCAACGGCGCCTGCCTGGACCTGGCCTTCGGCGGGGGCGTCGCCAGCAGGCCCTGCCAGTCCGGGACCGCCTCGCAGAGCTGGGCCCACACCTGACGGCCCGCCGGATCCGCCCCCGGCCCGGGGCCGTCCGAGGCGACGAGCGGCCCCGGGTGCGGCGGCTCAGTCGTTCCCGGGGTCGTCCCGTTCGAGGGACTTCAGGAACTCGGGGTTGTCGTCGGGGGCGACCCAGCCCGAGCCGCCCGGGGACGCGCCGGCCGGCTGCCGGACCCTGCCGGTGATCAGCCAGGCGACCGGGCCGACCAGCACCCAGCCGAAGACCAGGACGACGAGCAGCCACGCGCCCTTCGGCAGGTGGCGCACCTCTTCCTCAGGGGTGTTCAGGCAGTCGACGAAGGCGTAGATCCACAGCGCCAGCACCAGCAGGGCGGGCAGATACCTGAGCATGACGTGCGATCTCCCGAAGGGTGTGGGACGGCCCCGGTGACGGGCCCAGGCTATCGGGTGACGGCCGCGCCGGTCCCGGGACCGGCTCCCCGGACCCCCGGCCGGGCAGGGGCGGGCGCGGGACGCAGCGGTACGTCGGCGATACTTGGGCACATGGCTTACGACGATCTTCGCTCCCTGCTCAGGGCGCTGGAGCGCGAGGGAGACCTCAAGCGCATCAAGGCCGAGGTCGACCCGTACCTGGAGGTCGGGGAGATCGTCGACCGGGTCCAGAAGTCGGGCGGCCCGGCGCTGCTGTTCGAGAACGTGAAGGGCTCGGCGATGCCCCTCGCGATGAACGTCTTCGGCACCGACCGGAGGCTGCTGAAGGCGCTCGGCCTGAAGTCGTACGGCGAGATCTCCGAGAAGATCGGCGGGCTGCTGCGGCCCGAGCTGCCGCACGGGTTCGTGGGCGTGCGCGAGGCGTTCGGCAAGCTCGGCGCGATGGCGCACGTGCCGCCGAGGAAGGTCAAGCCGGACAACGCGCCCGTGCAGGAGGTCGTGCTGCACGGCGAAGAGGTGGACCTCGACCGGCTTCCGGCGCTGTTCACCTGGCCCGAGGACGGCGGCTCCTTCTTCAACCTGGGCCTGACCCACACCAAGGACCCCGAGACCGGCGTCCGCAACCTCGGCCTGTACCGGCTGCAGCGGCACGACAAGCGCACCATCGGCATGCACTGGCAGATCCACAAGGACAGCCGGAACCACTACCAGGTGGCGGCCCGGCGCGGCGAGCGGCTGCCCGTCGCCATCGCCTTCGGCTGCCCGCCCGCCGTGACCTACGCCTCCACCGCCCCGCTCCCCGGTGACATCGACGAGTACCTCTTCGCGGGGTTCCTCGCGGGCAAGCGGATCGAGATGGTCGACTGCAAGACGGTCCCGCTCCAGGTCCCGGCGAACGCCGAGGTCGTGCTGGAGGGCTGGCTGGAACCCGGCGAGATGCTGCCCGAGGGCCCCTTCGGCGACCACACCGGCTTCTACACCCCGCAGGAACCCTTCCCGGCGCTGACCATCGACTGCGTGACGATGCGCAGGCGGCCGCTGCTGCAGTCGATCGTGGTCGGCAGGCCGCCCACCGAGGACGGCCCCCTCGGCCGCGCCACGGAGCGCTTCTTCCTGCCGCTGCTGAAGATCATCGTCCCGGACATCGTGGACTACCACCTGCCCGAGGCCGGCGGCTTCCACAACTGCGCGATCGTCTCGATCGACAAGAAGTACCCCAAGCACGCGCAGAAGGTGATGCACGCGGTCTGGGGGGCGCACATGATGTCCCTGACCAAGCTGATCGTGGTCGTGGACGCCGACTGCGACGTGCACGACCTGCACGAGGTCGCCTGGCGCGCCCTCGGCAATACGGACTACGCCCGCGACCTCACGGTCGTCGAGGGCCCCGTCGACCACCTGGACCACGCCTCCTACCAGCAGTTCTGGGGCGGCAAGGCGGGCATCGACGCCACGCGCAAGTGGCCCGAGGAGGGCTACACCCGTGACGGCGGCTGGCCGGAGATGGTCCTGTCGGACCCGGATACGGCGGCCCTGGTGGACCGCCGCTGGAAGGAGTACGGCCTGTGAGCAGCGCCTCCGCGGCACTTCCGCGGCCGGGACGCACCAAGGCGTTCCTGCGCCTGGTGATGATCGAGCACTCGGTCTTCGCGCTCCCCTTCGCCTACATCGCCGCCCTCACCGCGATGTTCCAGCTCGACCGGAACATCCACTGGGTCCGGCTGCTGCTCGTCACCGTCTGCATGGTGGGCCTGCGCACGTTCGCGATGGCGGTCAACCGGATCATCGACCGCGAGATCGACGCCCGCAATCCGCGCACGGCCCACCGCGAACTGGTCACCGGCGCGATGTCGGTGCGGCACGCCTGGACCGGCGCGCTGGTCGCGCTCGTGGTCTTCCTGGGCTCGGCGGCGCTGCTGAACCCGCTGTGCCTGGCCCTGGCGCCGATCGCGGTGATCCCGATGGTGGTCTACCCGTACGGCAAGCGGTTCACGAACTTCCCGCAGGCCATCCTGGGTCTGGCCCAGGCGATGGGCCCGGTCGGCGGCTGGCTGGCGATCACCGGCGAGTGGTCCTGGAACGCGGTGATCCTCGGTCTGGCCGTCGGCGTCTGGATCGGCGGCTTCGACCTGATCTACGCCTGCCAGGACGTCGAGACCGACCGTGCGATCGGCGTCAGGTCGGTGCCGGCCCGCTTCGGCATCCCGGCTGCCATCTGGGGCGCCCGCGCCTGTCACACCGTCACCACGGCGCTGTTCGTCTGGTACGCCCTCGCCACCGACGCCGGCGCCTTCTTCTGGCTGGGCCTGATCGTCGTGGCCGGCGCCTTCGGTTACGAGCACACCATCGTCCGCCCGCACGACCTGTCCCGTTTGAACAGGGCGTTCTTCAGCGTCAACGGTTTCATCGGCATCGCCCTGTTCGTGTGCGCGCTGCTGGACCTGCTGGTGCGGGGCCTGACGGTCTAGGTCGTGTCCGCAAAGTCCCGCCTGCGCCGCGGTCGGGCCGACCCGCCCTGAAGGCGGTTCGGTCCGCCGGTACGCTCAAGGTGTGAACGCAGGAGAATCGCAGCGCGCGCCTTGGATCGTGGGGGTGTCCGGAGCTTCCGGGACGCCGTATGCGGCAGCCGTGCTGCGGGCGCTGCTGGACGCCGGTGAGGCGGTCGACCTGGTGGTCAGCCGCGCCTCGCGGCTGACGCTGCTGGACGAGACGGGGA
Organism: Streptomyces sp. 1-11; assembly: GCF_007176755.1. Taxonomy (GTDB): domain Bacteria; phylum Actinomycetota; class Actinomycetes; order Streptomycetales; family Streptomycetaceae; genus Streptomyces. The sequence goes on along the minus strand of NZ_BJTV01000001.1, from coordinate 845,407 downwards.
TCTCGTTCCGGGACGCGCACTGGCAGGAGGACCTGCGGGAGTGGCTGGCCCGCGGGGCCGACGGCAAGCCGGGGACGTTCGAGGCGGACGTCAGCGGGGTGCGGTACTGGGGCGCGGGTGACCTCGCGGCGGGGCCCTCCTCCGGGTCGTACCCGGCGCGCGGCATGCTGATCGTCCCGGCGTCCACGGCCTGTGTCGCCGGCGTCGCCCTCGGCCTCTCCAAGGACCTGCTGCAGCGCGCCGCGAGCGTCACACTGAAGGAACGCCGGCCGCTCGTCGTGGCCGTGCGGGAGACCCCCCTGAACGGCCAGACCCTGCGGCACCTCGTGGCGCTGGACGACGCGGGCGCGAGCGTGGTGCCGGCCTCGCCCGCCTTCTACGCGGGCGCCACCCACATCCAGGACCTGGTGGACTTCGTCGCCGGGCGGGTGCTGGACGCGGCGGGCGTCGGACACGGCCTGTACCGGCGCTGGAAGGGCGAGCTGGGCGGCGGCACAGCGGGCCGGTAGCGGAGCAAGTCGCAGTACCTCTCATCACTTCGGGAACTCTTCAGCGGAAGGTTTCGATCGCATGGACGCGGTGGACAGGCAGCTCATCCAGGCCCTGAGGGAGAACGGCCGGGCCTCCTACGCGGAGCTGGGGCGCCTCGTCGGCCTGTCGGGACCCAGCGTCACCGACCGCATCAACCGGCTGGAGGCGGCCGGTGTCATCACCGGGTACCGCGCCACCGTGGACTCGGCCTCCCTCGGCCTCGGCGTGATCGCGCTGATCGGCATCTCGCTGTCCGACGCCGCCGACCACGAGGACGTGGCGCAGCGGCTGCGGGACCTGCCCGAGATCGAGGACTGCTGGTTCATCGCCGGCGACGACTCGTTCATGCTCAAGGTGCGCTCCACGGACGTGGACGGGCTGGAGAAGACGATCCGGCGGCTGAGCGGCACCAAGGGCGTCTCCCGGACCCGGACCACGATCGTGCTGTCCACGAAGTGGGAGAACCGGGTCGGCGAGCTGCCCGAAGAGGTCTAGGGATACCGTTGGTCGGGCTGTCGGAGAAAGGTGTTGGCATGGACGTCGGGCTCAAGCGCGAGCTGGAGGAGAAGGTCCGCTCCGGTGAGCGGCTGACCCGTGAGGACGGCATCGCGCTGTACGAGTCGGACGATCTGGCCTGGCTCGGCGGTCTCGCCCACGAGGTACGCACCCGCAAGAACGGTGACGTGGTCCACTTCAACGTCAACCGGCACCTCAACATGACCAACGTGTGCACGGCCTCCTGCGCCTACTGCTCCTTCCAGCGCAAGCCGGGGGAGAAGGACGCGTACACGATGCGCATCGAGGAGGCGGTCAAGCTCGCCAAGGCGATGGAGTCGGAGAACCTCACCGAGCTGCACATCGTCAACGGCCTGCACCCGAACCTGCCGTGGCGGTACTACCCGCGTTCGCTGCGGGAGCTGAAGGCCGCGCTGCCGGAGGTGTCGCTGAAGGCGTTCACGGCCACGGAGATCCACCACTTCGAGACCATCTCCGGGCTCAGCGCCTCCGAGATCCTCGACGAGCTGATCGACGCCGGCCTGGAGTCCCTGACCGGCGGCGGCGCCGAGATCTTCGACTGGGAGGTCCGGCAGCACATCGTGGACCACCGCACCCACTGGGAGGACTGGTCCCGCATCCACCGGCTGGCGCACGAGAAGGGCCTGAAGACCCCGTGCACCATGCTCTACGGGCACATCGAGGAGCCCCGGCACCGCGTCGACCACGTGCTGCGGCTGCGTGAACTGCAGGACGAGACCGGCGGGTTCCAGGTCTTCATCCCGCTGCGCTACCAGCACGACTTCGTGGACATGAAGGACGGCAAGGTCCGCAACCGGCTCCAGGCGCGCACCCAGATGGCGACCGGCGCGGAGGCGCTGAAGACGTTCGCCGTCTCCCGGCTGCTGTTCGACAACGTCCCGCACGTGAAGGTGTTCTGGGTGATGCACGGCGTGCAGACCGCCCAGCTCGCCCTCCAGCACGGCGCCGACGACATGGACGGCTCGGTGGTGGAGTACAAGATCACCCACGACGCCGACAACTACGGCACCCCGAACAAGCTGACCCGCGAGGACCTGCTCGACCTGATCCGGGACGCCGGCTTCCGCCCGGTGGAGCGCAACACCCGCTACGAGATCATCCGCGAGTACGACGGCCCGGACCCCCTGCGCCGTGAGTCCCCGCAGGCCATGCGGATCTGAGCCGGCTCCGGCCCCCGGGGTACCCGGGGGCCATGAGCCCGAGCAGCACCGGCCCCGAGGACCGGTACACCGCCGCCCCCTTCGTCCCGGACGGAGCCGGGCTCGACGCGCTGCGCCGCGCCGCCGCCGGCTGCCGCGGCTGCCCCCTGCACCGGGACGCCACCCGGACCGTCTTCGGGGAGGGCGAGGCCGGCGCCCGGGTGATGCTCGTCGGGGAGCAGCCCGGCGACCAGGAGGACCGGCAGGGCCGGCCGTTCGTCGGCCCCGCCGGTCGGCTGCTGGACCGCGCGCTCGCGGAGGCGGGTCTGGACCCGGCGGACGCGTACGTCACCAACGCCGTCAAGCACTTCAAGTTCACCCGGTCCGGACCGGGCAAGCGGCGGATCCACAAGGCGCCCAGCCTGCGTGAGACCACGGCCTGCGGACCCTGGCTCGCGGCCGAGCTGGCCCTGGTGGAGCCCGAGCTGGTCGTGGTGCTGGGCGCCACGGCCGGGAAGGCGCTGCTCGGCTCGTCGTTCCGGGTGGGCGAGGTGCGCGGCACCCTGCTGGAGCGGGAGATCCACGGGCGGCCGCGGCGGCTGCTCCCGACGGTGCATCCGTCGTCGGTGCTGCGGGCCCGGGACCAGGACCGCGAGGCGGCGTACGAGGGGCTGGTGGCCGACCTGAGGACCGCCGCCCGAGCCCTGGCGAAGTAATAGATACACTGGCCCTATGCCCCTTACCTTCACCCTCGATCCCGCGATCACCCCTGCCCTCCACCAGGGTCTGCTCACCCTGTGGACGGACGTGACGAACGCGGGCGGAGCCGTCGGGTTCGTGGCCCCGGTGACGCGGGACGACATACGCCCGGCGCTGGTGAAGCAGCTCGCGGCGCTGGGCGGCGGCGGCATGCGGCTGCTCGTCGGGCACGACGAGGCGGGCGAGGTCGCGGCCACCGCGTTCGTCTCCTTCAACACGCACCGGCTGCAGACCCACTGGGTCTGGCTGTACACCGTGATGGTCCACCCCCGGCACCAGGGCAAGGGGTACGGCCGCGACCTGATGGCGGCCGCCGAGGAAGCGGTCCGCGGCTTCCCGGGCATCGACGCGATCCGGCTCGGCTGCCGGGGCGGCCACGGCCTGGAGCACTTCTACGCCGCCTGCGGCTACAAGGAGGTCGGCCGGGTGCCCGGCGCCATCCGCGTCGCCCCCGACGACCACCGCGACGACATCATCATGCTGCTGCCACTCGCCTGACGCCGAGACCCGCCGGGAGGACCGGCCGCCGGACGTGCTTCACTGGACGGAGTTCCTCATGGGATTTCGGACCGTACGACACAGAAGAGTGGATTGAGATGCTCCGCTACTCGCTGATGCGCCTCGGCGTCTTCGCCGGCTGCCTCGTGGTCGTCTGGGGAGCCGTCTACTCCGGCATCTTCCCGCGTGGCTTCGGCGACTCCAACTTCCTGTGGGTGCTGCTGCTCGCGCTGGTGCTGTCGGCGCCGATCAGCTGGGTGGTGCTGCGCCGGGAGCGGGACCGCGCCTCGGTGCAGATCGTCAGCAAGGTGGACCGGATGAAGGCCAACCTGGAGTCCAACCGCAGCCAGGAGGACGTGGCGGACGACAGCACCCGGGCGCACAGCCAGGCCTCCTGAGGCCGCGGCCGCCGCTTACGGGCCGGACGGCCCCGGCGGCCCAACTAGGCTTCTCCCCATGGGTGCCGTGAAGACCAAGCGGATGCCGCGCGCGGTGCGGGAGCAGCAGATGCTCGACGCCGCCGTACGGATCTTCGGCCGGCGCGGGTACATGGCCGCGTCCATGGACGAGATCGCCGACCTGGCGGGCGTGTCCAAGCCGTTGGTGTACCTCTACCTGAACTCCAAGGAAGAACTCTTCACCGCGTGCATCCGCCGCGAGGCCGCGGCGCTGTCCGACGCCGTCCGCACCGGCGTGCGCGGTGACCTGCCCGCCGACCGCCAGCTGTGGGACGGGCTCCAGGCGTTCTTCGCGCACACCGCCGAGCATCCCGACGGCTGGGCCGTGCTGCACCTCCAGGCCCGCACCCACGGGGAGACGTTCGCCGCCGAGGTCACCGCGATGCGCGAGGAGATCGTCGCGTTCGTGACCCGGCTGATCGCCGTCGCGGCCCGCGAGGCCCACCGTGACCCGGACCTCGCCGAGCGCGAGGTCGCCGGGCTGGCCGAGGCCCTGGTCGGCGCCGCCGAGTCCCTGGCCGCCTGGGCGAACGCCACCCCCAGCACCACGGCACGCCAGGCGGCGGCCACCCTGATGAACTTCGCCTGGGCGGGCCTGGGCAACCTGATGCAGGGGCGGCCCTGGAGCCCGCCGCGGTCCGAGGAGGACTGAGGGACCCGGACCCGCCGGGGCCCTACGGCGTCAGTGGCCCCACCTCGCCGGTCAGGTGCAGCCGGTCCCCGGCCCCGCGCAGCTCGAACCGGCCGGCGCCGTCCGTGCCGTAGGACACGGTGCCGGGCAGCAGCACCGGCGCGCGGAACCGGGCCTCGACCCGGGCCGCCTCGGGCGTGCCGTGCGCGGCCAGACAGCGGGCCACCGTCCACATGCCGTGCGCGATGGCGCGCGGGAAACCGAAGAGGCGGGCGGTCAGCGGGTGCAGATGGATGGGGTTGCGGTCACCGGACGCGGCGCCGTACCGGCGGCCGAGGTCGTCGGCCAGCCGCCACCGGCCCGCCACCGCGAGCGGCGGCCGCGGTTCCCCGCGCTCCGCGTCCGGCCCGCGCTCCTCGGGCGCGCCGCCGGTCCGGTGCCGGGCGAGATAGGTGCTGCGCGACTCCCACACGGCGTCCCCGCCGGCCCGCAGCTCGGTGACCACCGTGGCCTCGGTGCCGCGCCGGTGCGGGGCCAGCCCGGCGACGCGCACGGCGAGTTCGTACTCACCGGTGGCCGGCAGGCCGGTGCGCCGGACGATCCCGATCGAGGTGTGCACCAGGCCGAGCAGCGGCAGCGGGAAGTCCCGCCCGCTCATCAGCCGCATGGCCAGCGGGAAGCCGAGGACGTGCGGGTAGGTGACGGGCAGGGCGTCCGCCTCGCCGGCGGCGCCGGGGGCGAAGCCGCAGATCCGCTCGTAGGCGGCCAGCCGGGCGAGGTCGACGCGCAGGCCGGGCAGGACCAGGCGGGCGCGCGGGAAGTCCGCCTCCGGGGACGGGCGCTTGAAGGGCGAGCGCAGGGCGCCGCGGGCCAGCGACGGGGCCAGCGCGGGGGCGGCGGACAGGGTGACGGCGGTCATCTCACGCTCCCAGCAGGCTCTGGCCGCACACGCGGACGACCTGGCCGTTGACCGCCCCGGAGGCCGGGTGGGCGAGCCAGGCGGTGGTCTCGGCGACGTCGGCCGGCAGGCCTCCTTGCGCGAGGGAGTTCATCCGGCGGCCGGCCTCCCGGATGAACAGCGGGATCGCGGCCGTCATCCGGGTCTCGACGAACCCGGGCGCGACGGCGTTCACGGTCACCCCGTGCTCGGCCAGCGCGCGCGGCGCGAGGGACCGTACGAGCCCCACGACGCCCGCCTTGCTCGCACCGTAGTTGGTCTGGCCCGCGTTGCCCGCGAGCCCGGCGATGGAGGCGGTGGCCACGATCCGGCCGCCGGAGCGCAGCGCGCCCTTGGCGAGCAGGGCGTCCGTGGTGCGCAGCACGCTGCCCAGGTTCACCTCCAGCACCGTGCTCCAGCGGTCCGCGGGCATGTTGACCAGGCGCCGGTCCCGGGTGATGCCCGCGCTGTGGATCAGGGCGTCCAGCCCGTCGGGGAGGGCGCCGGCGATGCGCTCGCCCGCGTCGTCGGCGGTGATGTCGAGGGCGAGGGCCGTGCCGCCGAGCCGGTCGGCGACCCGGCGGGCGTCCGCCTCGGCGGCGGGCACGTCGAGCACGACGACATGGGCGCCGTCCCGGGCCAGCGTGCCGGCGACGGCCTCGCCGATCCCGCGCGCGGCGCCGGTGACCAGCGCGGTGCGCCCGGCGAGCGGCTTCGCCCAGTCGGCCGGTGCGGTGGCCGGTCCGGCGCCCACCTCGACCACCTGGCCGCTGACGTAGGCCGACCTGGGCGAGAGCAGGAAGCGCAGGGTGGACTCGGCGGCGGCCGCGTCGGTCAGCCGGACCAGGTTCACCGTCCTGCCCCGGCCGATCTCCTTGCCGAGCGAGCGGGTGAGCCCCTCGAGGGCCTGCTGGGCGGCGGCCTGGTGGTGGTCGGCGGGGTCGAGCGGGGCGCCCAGCACCAGGACCCGGCCGCTCGGCGCGACGGAGCGCACGACGGGATGCAGGGCCGCGTGCACCTCGGCGAGCGAGCCGACGTCGCGTACGCCGGTGGCGTCCAGAACGACGGCGGCCGGGTCCCGGTCGCCGGCGGTGAGTCCGGTGCGGGCGAGCACGGGGGCCAGGTCCAGGGCGGAGGGCCCCGCCGTCAGATGCAGCAACGGGCCGTCCAGCGAGGGGTGTTCGGCGGACCAGCGGCGCAGCTCGGCCGGCTGGGGCAGGCCCAGGCGCCGGGTGAGGAAACGGCCCGGCGCCGTGCCGGCGAAGCTCAGGTAGCGGTCGGCCACGTCCAACTCCCGTGCGACTCGGTCGAAGTTGCTTACTCTGGAGTAAGGTTACCGGAGGTAAGCCTATGTCACGGCTGAGGGGCAGGTCGAGATGAGTCCCCTCGCAACCCCGTCCGAGCCGCCCCGGGTGCGGCGCGTCGCGGTGATCGGCGAGCCCGTGAGCCCGTATGCCCGTGTGTCCGTGTGTCCGTGTGTCCGTGAGCCAGCGAGTCCGCGGTTCCGTGAGCCCGTGGGACCACCGACCGCGGCCCGTGGCCGGCGCCGGCGGCGGGTGTGACGCGGCGAACATGAGCGTCCCTCACATGATCTTCGAGGTTGCACACCCCCGTCCCCGTACCATCCCGGAACCCGCACAAGCCCCCCACAGCCGACCCGTACGATCACCAGCCTGACCGCCGGTAACCCCTTACAGCGGACCGCGGCCGGTGAACGCCTCGCCGCCCGAGGCACGTACGTCAGGCAGCAAGCAGTTCTCCGCTGCACGCCCGAGGAGCCGCCCCGTGTCCACCCCGTACCCGAGCGCCCCGGTCTCCTCCGGCGCCCCCGTCCAGGCCACCGACTACGACGGCCTGCCGGTCCTGGTGGCGCCCGAGACCCGGCGGCTGGACGGCGCCGTACGGGAGGCGTACGTCCCGCCGTTCGCGCCGCCGGTGCGGCACGGCTCGCTCGCCGACCTGCCGTTCGACAACGCCGAGGCCGAGCCCGGCGCCGTCGTGCTCAGCCGCCGGGCGGCCGACGGCCGCTGGACGGACGTGACGGCGGAAGAGTTCGCCGCGCAGGTGCTCGCCGTGGCCAGGGGCCTGATCGCCGAGGGGCTCATGCCCGGCGACCGGATCGCCGTGATGGCCCGGACCACGTACGAGTGGACCCTGCTCGACTTCGCCGCCTGGGCGGCCGGCCTGGTCACGGTCCCCGTCTACCCCACCTCCTCCGTCTTCCAGACCCGCTGGATCCTGCACGACTCCGGCGCGGTCGCCCTGGTCACCGAGACCACCGCCCAGGCCGCCGCGATGGGCCCCGAACTGGAGCGGCTGCCGGACCTGGGACACCTGTGGGTGATGGAACAGGGGCACGTGGACCGGCTGGCGGAGGCGGGCGGCCAGGTGCCGGACGGCGAAGTGGGCGTACGCCGGGGCATGCTGGGCCCCGACACCCTCGCCACGCTCATCTACACCTCGGGCACCACCGGGCGCCCCAAGGGCTGCGCCCTCTCGCACGGCAACTTCTTCGCCGAGGTCGACAACGCCATCGAACTGCTCCACCCGGTCTTCCGGGCGGGGTCGGCCGAGGAGGCGTCGGTGCTGCTCTTCCTGCCGATGTCCCACGTCTTCGGGCGGATGGTGGCGATCGCCTGCGTACGCGCCCGGGTCAGGCTCGGCCACGCGCCGAGCCTGAAGGCCGAGGACCTGCTGCCCGACCTCGCCGCCTTCCGGCCGACCTGCCTGCTGACCATCCCGTACATGCTGGAGAAGATCTTCAACTCCGCGCGGGCCAAGGCCGAGGAGGGCGGCCGGGCGGGCGCCTTCGACCGGGCGACCACGGTGGCCGTGCGGTACGGCGAGGCGCTGGAGGCCCGGCAGACCGGCGCCGGCGGCGGCCCCAACCGGGCCCTGCGCACGACCCGTTCCTTCTACGACCCGCTCGTCTACCGGCGCATCCGCAACGCCATGGGCGGCAGGGTCCGGTACGTCATCTGCGGCGGCTCACCGCTCGGCCGGCGGCTCGCCGCCTTCTACGCCGGCGCCGGGATCGAGGTCTTCGAGGGGTACGGCCTGACCGAGACCACCGGCGCCTCCACGGTCACCCCGCCGCTCAAGCCCCGGCTGGGCACCGTCGGCTGGCCGCTGCCCGGCACCCGGGTGCGGATCGCGGCGGACGGGGAGATCCTGCTCGCCGGCGACCACGTGCTGCGCGGCTACTGGGACCCGCAGGCCGGCGGGGTCGTCCCCGCCACCCGGGACGGCTGGCTGTACACCGGCGACATAGGCGAGCTGGACGGCGAGGGCTACCTGACCATCACCGGCCGCAAGAAGGAACTGCTGATCACGGCCGGCGGCAAGTCGGTGGCCCCGGCGCCGCTGGAGAACTGGCTGCGCCAGCACCCGCTGATCTCCCAGGTCATGCTCGTCGGCGACGGGCGGCCCTACGTCACCGCCCTCGTCACCCTCGACCCCGACGGCATCACCCACTGGCGCCAGATGATCGGCAGGCACCCGGTGCCGCCGGAGCTCCTGGTCGGCGACGCCGAGCTGGAGGCCGTGCTGCAGCGGGCCCTGGACGAGGCCAACCGGCTGGTGTCCCGCCCCGAGTCGATCCGCCGGTTCGCCGTGCTGCCCGTGGACTTCACCGAGGAGGCCGGTCATCTGACGCCCTCGATGAAGCTGCGCAGGGAACGGATCATGCGGGACTTCGCCCGCGAGATCGAGGACCTCTACGCACGCTGACGCGTCCGGCGCGCCGGGCGGGGAAACAGCCGGACGGAGGGGCTGACCGGCCGCTCCGTCCATGCCGTGAATCCGCCCCCGGCAAGTGCCCGGGAACGGGTAGCGTACGAAAGGGGTTCCATGGTGTCCGCGTTCCGTCAGCCCCCGCAGGAGCACGCACTGCGGGCACTGGCACCACCTCGGGAACGGGCCGGGACCGGATCGGTATCGGCCGCTCGTAGCCTGCCTTTCCACCCCCGCCTACTTCGTCCCCCGAGCAGAGGCATGAACGAAGACAACGACGTCCGCCGCATCTTCCTGCTGAACCCGGACCAGCGACTCGTGCGCCAGGCCGCGCGCGCGGGAGTCCAAGTGCGCTCCATACGCGCCGACGCCACGGACGAGGAGGCGCTGCGCGCGCCGCTCGCCGAGGCCGCCGAGGCCGGGCTGTGCGTCAACCCGGCCCGTGCCCTGGTGGTGCTGTCCGACCCGGCCGCGGTGCAGCGCCTGGTCCGCGACAACCGGCTCTCGCCCGGCGGCACCGAGGTGGCCCCCGCGGACCTGCGGCTGACCGTGGAGACGCTGAGCGTGCACGGCATGCACCAGGCCGTCGCGATCGTCGCCCGCACGCCCTACGGCCTCCTCCACCCCGCCCCGCTGACCGCCGACACGGCCGCCGAGGTGCGCGCGGTGGTGACCGCGCTGCTGGACCTGACCGGGTACCAGTACGGTCCGGCCCATTCGAGCGTCGCCCTCACCTCGCGCGGCCCGGTGATCACCGGGTGCCGGGCCGGTCTCCCCGACGACCCGGTCCCGGAACTGGTCAAGGCGGCCGGCGGACTCGACCTGGCGGCCGGGGCGGTGGAGGTGCTGGCCGGGCGGCTGGTCGACACGGTGCGGCCGAACCGCTTCGCCGCCGCCGCGCTGATCCGCCCGCCGTGGCGGCTGCCGGAGGCGGAGGTGGGCGGCCTGCCGCACGTCCGCCACGTCTCGCCGCCCGACGCGCCGCACCCCGGCCACCTGGTGATCGGCGCCGACTCGCCCGACGTGGCGGCCCGGCGCATGGCCTCCCTGCGGGCGCTGGTCCTCGGGGACGACACCCGGCCGGGATCGGATCGGTAACGATCCGGTAGCTCCGCCCCGCACTGTTGATACGTCGCCGGAAGAAGGACGACGACGCCAGCGGCATCAACGGGAGGCGGAGTCAGGATGCTGAAGTTCTCGATCCTCGGTGCGCTGCAGGTCCGTACCGTGTCCGGACCTGCTGAGATCTCCGGCGACCTGCAGCGCACCCTGGTGCAGACCCTGCTGATCAGCGAGGGCCAGCCGGTGTCGGGGGAGAGCCTGGTCGAGGAGATGTGGGGGGACTCGGTACCGGACAACCAGGCCAACGCCCTGCAGGCGCACATCAGCCGGCTGCGCCGCAAGCTGCGCGGCCTGGAACCGGGCCGGGCGGGCTCCCGGGTGACCATCCACCCCTCGGGCTACCGGCTCGTCGTGGGGGACGGGGAACTGGACGCCGCCGAGTTCGTCCGGGCCGTGCGGCACGCCGAGTCGTCCCGCGCCGACGCGGCCTACACCGCCCGGCTGCTCGGCGACGCGCTCGCGCTGTGGCGCGGCCCCGTCTTCGGCGGGTTCGCCTGCGGAACCCTGTGCCAGCTCGCGGGCGCCCGCTTCGAGGAGTACCGGATGCGGGCCATGGAACTGCGCTTCGACGCCGAGCTGAAGCTCGGCCGGCACGCGGCGGTCCTCGCCGAGCTGACCGAGGCGCACACCAACCACCCGCTGCGGGAGCGGTTCTGCGAGCAGCTCATGATCGCCCTGTACTGCTCGGGACGGCAGGCCGACGCGCTCGACGTCTTCCGCAGGATGCGCCGCCACCTCGACGACGAACTGGGCATCCAGCCGTCCCCCGCGCTGCGCCAGGTGGAGAGCGCCATCCTGTGCCACGATCCGGCATTGGCCGGCGATACCCGGTCCGTTCTCCTGCAGCTTGCCTGAAGATGGTTTGGCTTTTGACGCGGACCTAGGGATAACCCTTGTAACGTGAAGTCGTCTTCCGACATGACAGGTTCGGGGTACAGCCTAGGATTGGCCCGAACGTCAGGGGGCTGAGCGGTACGACGGGGCGGGGGGACGGGTTCAGTGGAGTCGGCGGCATCCGTTCTGCCTGTCGTACGCTTCAACATCCTCGGCTCGCTGGAAGGGTGGCACGGCGACCGGCGGCTGAGACTGGGCAGCCCCACGCAGGAACGGGTGCTCGTCACGCTGTTACTCGAGCCGGGGCGGATGGTTCCGATGCCCAGGCTGGTGACCGCCGCCTGGGACGACGAGCCGCCGCAGACCGCCGGCCACCAGATCCGCAAGGCCGTCGCCGCGCTGCGCACCCGCATCCCCGGCGGTTCGTCCCTGATCGTCACCGACGGCGCCGGATACCGGGCCGTGCTGGAGGAGGAGCAGCTCGACCTGCACGAGTTCGGCCGCCGCGCCCGTGAGGCGCGGCAGGCGGTGGCCGCGGGCCGGCCCGCCGAGGCGGTCGACCACCTGCGGGCCTGCCTGGACCTGTGGCGCGGCCCGGTCATGGCGGGCGCCGGCGGCCCGGTGATCTCCGCGGCCTCCGCCGCCCTCGAGGAACGGCACATGGCCGTCGCCGAGCAGTACTTCGAGCTGCAGCTCGAACTCGGCCAGTCCGGCGACCTGGTCGGGCCGCTGCGCGAACTGGTCACCGCGCACCCGCTGCGGGAGACCCTGCGCGGCCGGCTGATGCTCGCCCTGTACCGGGCCGGGCGGCAGGCGGAGGCGCTGGAGGAGTTCGGCCGGATGCGTGAACTCCTCGTCGAGGAGCTGGGCATCGACCCGGGCGCCGAACTGACCCGGCTGTACGAGGCCATCCTGCGCGACAGCCCCGAGGTTGCCCCCCGGGTGCCGCAGTCGGTGGCCGACCGCGCCGCCCTGCTCGTACCGGCGCCGGCGGCCCAGCCGTCCGGGTCCGAGCCCGCGCCCTGCACCCTGCCGTACGACCTGCCGGACTTCACCGGCCGGGACGCCGAACTGGCCCGGCTGCTGAAGGTGGGCCGGGGTGCGACCGGTGAGCGCGCCCGGATCGTCGGTGTGGACGGCATGGGCGGCAGCGGCAAGACCGCGCTCGCGGTGCACGCCGCCCACCAGCTCGCCGCCGACTACCCCGACGGCCAGCTCTTCGTGGACCTGCGCGGATTCAGCCCCGGCGAGAAGGCGCAGGAGCCGGGCGCGGTGCTCCACTCGCTGCTGCGCACCCTGGGCGTCGCGGACGACCGCATCCCCGATGACCTGGAGAGACGCACGGCCCTGTGGCGAAGCGTTTCCTCGCAGCGCAAGCTGCTGATCCTGCTGGACAACGCCGCCGACGCCGCCCAGATCCGGCCACTGCTGCCCGCCTCCGAGGACTCCCTGGCCATCCTCACCGGCCGGGTGCGCATGCTCGACCTGGACGCCGCCGAGTGGCTCTCGCTCGGACAGCTCTCCGCCGACGACAGCACCACCCTGCTCAACCGGATGCTCGGCGACGAACGCACCGCCGCCGAACCCGACGCCGTCGCCCAGCTGGCCGACCTCTGCGGCGGCCTGCCCCTCGCCCTGCGCATCACCACCGCCCGGCTGCGCAACCGGCCCCGCTGGACCGTCCGGTACCTGGTCGACCGGCTCGCCGACGAGACCCGGCGGCTGCGCGAACTGAGCGCCGGGGAACGCAGTGTCGAGGCCACGCTGCGGCTGTCGTACCAGGCGATGGAGGAGGACCAGCGGGTCGCGTTCCGGCTGCTCGGGCTGCATCCGGGCAGCACCATCGACGTCCACTCCGCCGCCGCGCTGCTCGGCGCCGGCGTCCACGACGCCGAGGACGCCCTCGAACTGCTGCTGGACGCCCACCTGCTGGAGCAGCACGAGGCCGGTCTGTACGGCTTCCACGACCTGGTGCGCACCTACGCGATGAGCGTGCGGGAGGCCGAGGACGACGAGGAGGCCGCGGTCGAGCGGCTGGTGTCGTACTACACGCTCGCCACCGACATGGCCTGCGAGACCCTCTTCCCGGGCCGCAGCCGCTACGGCGACCCGCCCGCCTCCGGCGGCCCCGAGCTGCCCCGGCTGGACGGCGACGAGGGGGCGCTGCGCTGGTTCGACCGCGAGTACGACGCGCTGCTCGCGGTCGCCACCCAGGCGGGCACCCGGGGCCTGCACCGCTACGCCGCGCTGCTCGCCCGCAATCTGCTCTTCTACCTCGACCTGCGCGGCGACTACGAGGAGTACCGGGTGGTCGGCCGGATCGGCGTCGGCGCCTGCCGGCAGCTCGACGACCCGGCGCTGCTCAGCATCAGCCTGGGCAACCTGGCCGTGGGCCACTGGTGGCTCGGCGACTTCCAGGACGGCATCACCACCGCCCAGGAGGCCCTGGAGCTGACCGCCGCCGACGACCGCCGGGGCGAGGCGATGTGCATCGACGTCCTGGGCCTGCTGCACGGGGCGCTCGGCAACTTCGACGAGGCCCGCACCTACCTGGTCCAGGGCATCGCCCTGCACCAGGAACTGGGCTCGGCCCGGATGGAGGCGCAGGCCCTGGACAACCTCAGCACGGTGGAGACCTGGTCGGGCAACTACGCCGAGGGCGCCCGGTACGCGGCCCGGGCCACCGAACTGAACCGGAGCCTGGGCGACCGCAGCAACGAGATCGCCTCGCTGACCTGGCTGGCCCTGGCCCACCTCGGCACCGACGAGGACGAGCGGGCCCGCGCCTGCCTCGCCCAGGCCCTCGAACTGTGCGACGAGTCCCGCAAGCCGGCCAACGTCGCCGTCGTCCTCGCCCACTGGGCGCAGGTCTGCCAGCGGCTCGGCGAGGTGCGCTCGGCCGCCGAACACGCCGAGCGGGCCCTGGAACTGGTCTCCGCCGAGGGCACGGCGCTGCGTCAGGCGTCCGTGGTCAACGTTGTCGCGCTCGTCCACCTGCGGCGCGGCGCGCCCGAGCGGGCGATGGAACTGCACCGCCACGCCTACGAACTGGCCTCCCGCCTCGGCTACCGCATCGAGATGGCCCGCGCCCTGCTGGGCCAGGCGGAAGCCGCCCGCGCACTGGGTGACGAGCCCACGGCCCACACCCACCAGCGGGCCGCGGAGGAACTCTTCGACGCGATGGGCGTGAGCCCGGAGGGCCGCCGCCTGTAGCCGGCACCGCCCGCGTGGGGCCGGGGCCGGCCGGATGATGCGGGAGGCCGTGGCATGCGAAACGGCACCGGCCGGGGTGGGGCCCGGCCGGTGCCGTCGGTCGCCGGAGCGTGCGGGGGTCAGCCCTGGGCGAAGCCGGGGCCGTGTCCGTTGGCCAGGGCCGGGGCGTCGGCCTGGTGGAGGGTGAAGCCGGAGGCGACGCGCACCAGGGCATCCTGTACACCGGTCGCCGGAACGGCCGCGGCGGTACCGAGTGCGAGAACACCGGCGCCGGTGAGTGCGGCCAGAACCGTCTTGGTACGCAGTGCGATGGTGCGCATGTTGTGACTCCCCCTGGGTAGACGGATCGTGATCCGGTCGCCGGGCTTCTCCCTGGCGCCGCAACCGATGCTCGGGGGAGCCGATCCCCATACCGTCCCAGCCGGTTACCGGCACAGGTCGCGCTCCCGGTACTCCCGGTTTCAACCGCTCCCCGGGCGTCTGAGTCACCCTCGAACGTGCCTTGTGACCTGCGGGGATTCCTGGGCAGGAGGGGGATCCCCGATACCGGTGCAGCGGGAACGGGGGGCGCACCCCCGCTTCCCGGACAGTCGCGTCATGCGCTCGGTCCGGCCGCGGCGGCTCCTTCCCGGTCCGGAGGGCGAGCGGCATCCGCCCGCCGACGGGCGGCGACCCGGCGCGGGTGGGAGGGGACCCGGCGCGGGCGGCTGGGGGGGCGAGCGGAGCCCGGTCCGGCGGGCAGTCGGCGAGCGGGCGCTGGAGCCGGCCGGTGCGGTCGGGGGCGACGGTGTCGTGGAAGGCGCGGGCGGGGGTGGAAAAGTCCCGGTCGCCCGTTCATGGCCGGGCCGCAGCCGGGAACACCGCGGACGGGGGCGAATTGTCTTCCGGTGATTGACCGGCCGTTCTCGGCGCCCCCGGGGCACGGTCCGGCCCGCGGCGCACACACAACGGCCGGACGCACCGGCAATTCACCCGGAATTTACGAAAGGGCCGGCCCGGAAAAGGCAGGAGCCCCGTCGCCGTACGGCGTGGGGCTCCTTGGGTACTGCACTCAGGTTCTGCGATCAGGCAGTGATCAGACGGGGGTGACGTTCTCCGCCTGCGGACCCTTCGGGCCCTGCGTCACGTCGAAGCTCACCTGCTGGTTCTCCTCGAGCGAGCGGAAGCCGCTGGCGTTGATCGCGGAGTAGTGAACGAAGACGTCGGGGCCGCCGCCCTCCTGGGCGATGAAGCCAAAGCCCTTTTCGGCGTTGAACCACTTCACGGTTCCGGTAGCCATAAGCCCTCCTTGGGCTCAAAAGGGTTGCCCTGCTCCAGAACCTGCACGTGCGAAACGGTGCTGCACAACTGCATTCGTCTGAAAACGACGAGAGCCCGCGGTCACATGCTCCGCAGGCTCTGTACTGCAAGGGAAACCAAACTGCAACTTGCGGCGAGCCTAGCACGCGGGCAGCCGAAAGCAATAGAGGTCAAGATCACTTCACCCGAATGTTTGAACGTCCCCTCGGGTGGGTTGACGGTGGGGCCGGTCTCAGCACCGTACCGCACGGGGTCTAGTCTCGCGATGTGGACATTTCTCGCACCCGGCCGCGCGTCGGCCACATCCAGTTCCTGAACTGCCTGCCCCTCTACTGGGGGCTCGCGAGAACCGGCACGCTCCTCGATTTCGAGCTGACGAAGGACACCCCCGAAAAGCTCAGCGAGCAGCTCGTGCGCGGCGACCTCGACATCGGGCCGGTCACCCTCGTGGAGTTCCTGCGCAACGCGGACGATCTGGTGGCCTTCCCGGACATCGCCGTCGGCTGCGACGGCCCGGTGATGTCCTGCGTGATCGTCTCGCAGGTGCCGCTCGACCGGCTGGACGGCGCCCGGGTCGCCCTCGGTTCGACCTCGCGCACGTCGGTCAGGCTGGCCCAGCTCCTGCTGGCGGAACGCTTCGGCGTCCAGCCGGACTACTACACCTGCCCGCCCGACCTCAGCCTCATGATGCAGGAGGCGGACGCCGCCGTCCTGATCGGCGACGCCGCCCTGCGCGCCAACCTGATCGACGGCCCCCGCTTCGGCCTGGAGGTGCACGACCTGGGCGCGCTCTGGAAGGAGTGGACCGGGCTGCCGTTCGTCTTCGCGGTCTGGGCGGCCCGCCGCGACTACGCCGAGCGCGAGCCGTTCATCACCCGCAAGGTCCACGAGGCCTTCCTCTCCTCCCGCAACCTCTCGCTGGAGGAGGTCGGCAAGGTCGCCGAACAGGCCGCCCGCTGGGAGTCCTTCGACGAGGCGACCCTGGAGCAGTACTTCACCACCCTCGACTTCAGCTTCGGCGGGCCGCAGCTCGCGGCGGTCACGGAGTTCGCCCGCCGGGTCGGCCCGACGACCGGTTTCCCGGCGGACGTGAAGGTGGATCTGCTTCAGCCGTAATCGCCACGGCACTACGCTGCGGGCAGTGAGGCGTTGCCGGGGGAAGGCGCTACGGGGGAGAGGTGCACGCCATGCAGCCGCTCGGAGCCGACGAACCGGCCGCCGTCGGGCCCTACCGGCTGCTCGGCCGGCTCGGCTCGGGCGGCATGGGCCGGGTCTACCTGGGCCGCAGCGCGGGCGGCCGCACGGTCGCGGTGAAGATCGTGCATCCGCACTTCGCGCTGGACGAGGAGTTCCGGGCCCGCTTCCGGCGGGAGGTGGAGGCCGCCCGCCGGGTCGGCGGCGCCTGGACCGCGCCCGTCCTTGACGCGGACCCGGAGGCCGCCGTGCCCTGGGTCGCCACCGCCTACGCGGCGGGCCCCTCCCTGGCCGCGGCCGTCACGGACGGCGGCCCGCTGCCCGCGCGCAGCGTACGGGCGCTCGGCGCGGGCCTCGCCGAGGCGCTCACCGCCGTCCACGAACTGGGCCTGGTGCACCGGGACGTGAAGCCGTCCAACGTGCTGCTGACCCTGGACGGCCCGCTGCTCATCGACTTCGGCATCGCCCGGGCCACGGCGGGCACCGCGTCCCTGACTTCGACCGGCGTCTCCGTCGGCTCGCCCGGCTACATGTCCCCCGAGCAGATCCTCGGCAAGGGGGTCACCCACGCGGCCGACGTCTTCTCCCTCGGCGCGGTGCTGGCCTACGCGGCGACCGGTGAGCCCCCGTTTCCCGGCGACTCCTCGGCCGCGCTGCTGTACAAGGTCGTCCACGAGGAACCGGAACTGGGCGGTCTGACCGGCGAGTTGCGCGAGGTGGCGGCCGCCTGCCTGGCGAAGGACCCGGCCGCCCGGCCGGCCCCCGCGGAACTGGCGCGCCGGCTCGCTCCCGAGGGCGCCGCCCGCCTGGTCGCCGGCGGCTGGCTGCCGGGCGCGCTGGTGGAGCAGGTCAGCCGGAGCGCGGTGAGCCTGCTCAACCTGGAGACGGCCGGGACCGCTCCGTCCGGCCCGGTGGGCTTCAGCAGCCCCTCGGTCGGCGGGACTCCGGAGGCCGTCCGGCCCGCGCCCCGGGGGGACGGCACGGGCGCGTCCGGTTCCGGCGGGACTCCGTCCGCGGACCCTCCGGCGCCGGCACCGGCCGGCTTCGGACCGCCCCCCACGATGACTCCGCCCCCGCCGCCCGGCGCTCCGCCGGCCGGGGCGCCGGACGGCTTCCCGGGAGCGTCCGCCGCGCGGCACGGCGCCGGGGGCCTGGAGCCGGCCACCTCCGGGCCGCGCGACGCGCCGCCGGTCCCCGGCCGGGTCACGGTGAGCGTGGCGGCGGCCTCCACACCCGTGGAGAAGGGGCGCGGACGCCGGGTGAGCTGCACCGTCGCACTGGCCGTGGCGGGCGCTACGGCCGCGGCGGCGATCGGGCTCGGGGCGCTGCTGCGGCCGTGGACCGGCAGCGAGGACGAGACGGCGGGCAGCGCACCGCACTCCTCCCGCTCGGCCGGCGCCCAGGCCTCCGAGGCGCCCGACGCGACCGGCGGCACGGCGGGCGCGGTCCCGGTCCGCTACCTGGGCACCTGGGAGGGCCAGGCCAGCGGGCTGGGCGGCAGCCTCCCGATGGGCACCTTCCGGCTCACCGTGCACAAGGCGGCCGTGGGCGGGGAACTGGGCCGGCTGCGGCAGACCGACCAGCTCGGCGGGGTCTGCACCGACATCCTCACCCTGAAACAGGTGACGCCGTCCCGGATCGTGGCCACCTCGGTCGGCGCCCGGTCCAACCACGCCGGCTGCGACCCGGCGCCGCACCCCGTCGAGTTGACGCCGGTCGGCGACGACCTGCGTTACTCAGCGGAGAGCTCGGCCGAGGGCGATCCGGTGGCCCGGATGGCGAAGGTCGGCTGAGGCGAACGGCGCCGACGCCGGGAGGGAGAGCGGATGGGCACCGCAGGGCCGAGCACACAGGAACTGGTCCTCGCCGCCGCGCTGTGGGGCGCGGCGGCCGGGGCGCTGCTGCCCCGGGCCGCCTTCCGCTTCGCGGTCCCGGCCGGCGAGCCGTGGCGGGCGCGGTGCGCGCGGGGACACCCGATGCGCGGATGGCTCGGGCGGGCGCGGTGCGGGCGGTGCGCGGCGGGAACGGAACGGGAACGGGGCGGGGCGTGGCCACCGGCGGAGGCGCCCGCACCGGCGGAGGCGTCCGAGGCCCAGACCGCCGCGCGGACGCCGGAGGCGACGGGGGCTCAGGAGACGGCGAACGCGCCCTACTCACCCTCCACCGGGCTCCTCGTCACCGTCACCGCCCTCGCCTGCGCCGTCCTTGCCGCCGCCACCGGTACCCGGCCCGAGCTGGGCGTCTGGCTGCTGCTCGCGCCGGTGTGGGTGCTGCTGGCCGCCGTGGACGTGCGGGTGCGGCGGCTGCCCGACCCGCTGACCCTGCCGCTCGCGGCGGCCGGGCCCGGCCTGCTCGCCCTCGTCGCCCTGCTGCCGGAACACGCCGGTGACTGGCTCACCGCGCTGTACGGCACGCTCGCGCTCGGCGGCGGCTATCTCGTGCTGTTCCTGGTCAACCCGTCCGGCATGGGCTTCGGCGACGTGAAGCTCGCGCTCGGCATGGGCGCCGTCCTCGGCTGGTACGGCTGGCCGGTCCTGCTGCTCGGCGCCTTCGCCGGGTTCCTGCTCGGCGCGCTCTACGGCGGGGCGCTCGTCCTCGCCCGGCGAGCGGGCCGCGGGACGGCCATCCCGTTCGGGCCGTTCCTCATCGCCGGTGCCTTCGCCGGGCTGTTGATCGGCGCCTACGCGGCCTGACGCCGGGCGGCCCGAGCGGCTGGCGTAGGCTGGTCCGGTCCGTCCACAACCCTTGACGAAAGGGACCCCCGGTGTCCGAGAAGGCCGACCTCCAGTCCGTCCTCGATCGTGCCGCCGCCGGTGGGCGGATCACCCCCGAGGAGGCGCTCGTCCTCTACCGCGACGCCCCGCTGCACGCGCTGGGCGCCGCCGCCGACGCCGTGCGCCGCCGCAAGTACGCGGGCATCGAGCACATCGCCACGTACATCATCGAGCGCAACATCAACTACACCAACGTGTGCGTCACCGCATGCAGGTTCTGCGCCTTCTACGCGGCCCCCAAGGACACCGACAAGGGCTGGACCCGCGACCTCGACGACATCCTGCGCCGCTGCGCGGAGACCGTGGAGCTGGGCGGCACCCAGATCATGTTCCAGGGCGGCCACCACCCGGACTACGGCGTCGAGTACTACGAGAAGCACTTCAAGGCCATCAAGGACGCCTTCCCCCAGCTCGTGATCCACTCGCTGGGCGCCTCCGAGGTCGAGCACATGGCCCGGATCAGCGGTGTCCCGGTGGAGGAGGCCATCACCCGGATCCACGAGGCGGGCCTGGACTCCTTCGCGGGCGCCGGCGCCGAACTCCTGCCCGAGCGGCCCCGCAAGGCCATCGCCCCGCTGAAGGAGAGCGGCGAGCGCTGGCTGGAAATCATGGAGATCGCGCACGGGCTGGGCGTGGAGTCGACGTCCACCATGCTCATGGGCACGGGCGAGACCAACGCCGAGCGCATCGAGCACCTGCGCATGATCCGCGACGTGCAGGACCGCACGGGCGGCTTCCGCGCCTTCATCCCGTACACGTACCAGCCCGAGAACAACCACCTGAAGGGCCGTACCCAGGCCACCCTCTTCGAGTACCTGCGGATGATCGCCATCGCGCGCCTCTTCCTGGACAACGTCCAGCACATCCAGGGCTCGTGGCTGACCACCGGCAAGGAGGTCGGCCAGCTCTCCCTGCACTACGGCGCGGACGACCTCGGCTCGATCATGCTGGAGGAGAACGTGGTCTCCTCCGCCGGCGCCAAGCACCGCTCCAACCGGCTCGAGATCATCGACCTCATCCGCAAGGCCGGCCGCGTCCCGGCGCAGCGCGCCACCACGTACGAGCACCTCGTCGTGCACGAGGACCCGGCGAACGACCCGGTCGACGACCGCGTCGTCTCCCACATCTCCTCCACGGCGATCGCCGGCGGCACGGCCCACCCGGAACTGAAGCTGCTGGCGTCCAACTGACCGCGTCGTGCTGACACTCCACCTCGCCGAGGGGTCCCCGGAGGCCGCCGTCCTGATCGACGGGGCGTCCGTCGTCGGCGTCGGCCCGTACGAGGAGCTGGCCGCCGCCGAACCCCGCGCGAGGGTGCGGCGCTGGCCCGGCATCCTCACCCCGGGACTGCTGAACCCCTACGGCCCGGAGTTGCTGGAGGCCACCTACCACCCCGACCCGCGCGAGGCCGACGAGTTCGGCACCGCGCCCGTCGCCGGAGCGCGGGCGCGGGCGATCCTGAGCGCCGACCCCGCACGCCTCGGCGCGAGCGCGCGGCGCGGGGTGCAGCGGATGCTGGCTCACGGCACGGTGGCGGTGGCCGGGGAGCTGCGGTCGCGGGCCGCGGTCGACGCGGTGCGCAGGGCCGGGCTCGCGGTGGGGCGGCGGCCGGACCGTCTGCCGGGCCCGGCGTCGCTGTCCCCGGTCCCGCTGATCCTGCTGCCGGGCCTGGTGCCGGGCGGCCCCGCCCGCTTCGCCGTGTTCGACGTCGCCGACCGCGCCGAACTGGTCCGGCGCGGCGCCGGCACCTGCGTGGCGACCGTGATCGGCGGGCGGCTGGTGTACCGCGGCCGCTGACCGGCCTCGGCCGGCGAACCGCCTCCCTTGACGCCCGGACGCGGTCTCCCGGGCCGGGGTGCGCGCGCCGGACGGGTCCTGCTCGCCGTGTCCGTCCTGGCCTGCGGCCGGGTGGCGGACGTGGCCGCAGAGGACGCCGCGACCGGTCCCGGCAGGGCGGGCTGCAACAATGGGCGGGTGACCCGCGCCTCCCTGAACAAGCAGCCGCACGAAGTCGCCTCGATGTTCGACGACGTGGCGGAACGTTACGACCTGACGAACGACGTGCTGTCGCTCGGCCAGGACCGGCGCTGGCGCAAGGAGGTGGCGAAGGCGGTCGACGCGCGCCCCGTGCAGAAGGTCCTCGACCTCGCGGCCGGCACGGCCACCTCCTCGCTGCCCTTCGCGCGCACCGGCGCGTACGTCGTCCCGTGCGACTTCTCCCTCGGGATGCTCCAGGTCGGCAAGAAGAAGCACACCTGGCTGCCGTTCACGGCGGGCGACGCGACCAGGCTGCCGTTCCGGGACGACACCTTCGACGCCGTGACGATCTCCTTCGGGCTGCGCAACGTGCAGGACACGGACGCGGCGCTGCGGGAGATGTACCGGGTGACCCGGCCCGGCGGACGCGTGGTGATCTGCGAGTTCTCGCACCCCACCTGGGCGCCCTTCAGGACCGTCTACACCGAGTACCTGATGCGCGCGCTGCCGCCGGTGGCCCGTTCGGTCTCCTCCAACCCCGACGCCTACGTCTACCTCGCCGAGTCCATCCGCGCCTGGCCCGACCAGGCCGGCCTCGCCGAGCGGCTGCAGAAGGCGGGCTGGTCGAAGGTGGCCTGGCGCAACCTCACCGGCGGTGTGGTCGCGCTGCACCGGGGCTTCAAGGAGAGCTGAGCCTCCCGGGCGCGCGACCGTCGTTTCACCGGTCGATCATCTCGAAGGCGTTCCCGGGCTCGCCCAGTTCGCGTCGCAGTCCGCCCGAGGGCGGCCGCGGGACGCGCGGTTCGCGCACGCCTCCGCCGCCCTCGCCCTCACCGAAGTCGAACCACACGTACACCACGGAGTCCGGCGGCACCTCGGCGCCGGGCTGCGGATACTGGCGCACGACGTAGTCGACCACGGTGTGCCGGAAGTCCGGGCGGTCCGGCGCGTTGAGGAACAGCCCTCGGGCCTGGGCCGTTTCGCGCGCGTCCATGGCCATCAGGCCGACCAGACGGGGAACGCGCGCGTCGGGCGTTTTGGGTGTTATACGCACAGATGTCACCCCCAGCGGTACTGGAAGGGTAACGCGGGCGCGGGTCACCCGGAAGCGACATGTGGCTTTCTGTGACACTTGATTACTCTGCGTCACAGATCAAGTCGGTAGCAGTGCCCCCGCCGTGCCGAGGCCGGCGTCGTGAACGTCTCCGCGAGCCGCATGCCCAGGCGCCGGGTGACCGCGATGGAGCGCTCGTTGCGCGCGTCGACCATCGCCACCACCCGCGCCACCCCGGCCGCCCGCAGTCGGTCGAGCGTCTCCTCTG
Source organism: Streptomyces sp. 1-11 (assembly GCF_007176755.1). Taxonomy (GTDB): domain Bacteria; phylum Actinomycetota; class Actinomycetes; order Streptomycetales; family Streptomycetaceae; genus Streptomyces. Next base: position 822,450 of record NZ_BJTV01000001.1, on the reverse strand, counting down.
CGGCCGCCGTGGCGTACCCACGCCCCCAGTGCGCCCGGCCCAGCCGCCAGCCGATCTCGATCTCGCCCTCGGGTCCCCAGGCGTGCGGCCAGGGCTGCGCGCCGGTGAAGCCGACGACACCGCCCTCGTCGTCCAGCACCGACCACAGGCAGAACCCCCGCTCCGCGTCGTGCCGGCGCTGGCGCGCGGTGAGCTCCTCGTACACGGAGACCTCGGCGGAGCGGCCCCCGTGGAACTCCATGACCTCCGGGTCGTCGAAGACCCGGTGCCAGGAGAACGCGTCCTCGTCGGTGGGCACACGCAGCCGTACAGCGGGGAGAGCTCGGTTCACGGGGCAGCCCTTCAGCCGGGTGATCAGTACTGCTGAATAGACTGCCCATGTCCAGTGCCGGTCGGCACGTCAGAATCCGAACTTGGGGAGATCCCGCCGTGACCGTCGTGACTGAGCCCCTCTCCGAGAACACCGCCGATGTGATCGTCGTCGGCGCGGGGCCGGCCGGCTCCACCACCGCGTACCACCTCGCCAAGGCCGGACTCGACGTCCTCCTGCTGGAGAAGACCGAGTTCCCGCGCGAGAAGGTCTGCGGCGACGGCCTCACCCCGCGCGCGGTCAAGCAGCTGGTGGCGATGGGCATCGACATCTCAGAGGAGGCCGGCTGGCTGCGCAACAAGGGCCTGCGCATCATCGGCGGCGGCAGCCGCCTCCAGCTCGACTGGCCCGACCTCGCGTCGTTCCCGGACTACGGCCTCGTCCGCAAGCGGGACGACTTCGACGAGCAGCTCGCCCGCAACGCCCAGAAGGCCGGCGCCCGCCTCTACGAGCGCTGCAACGTCTCCGGCCCCGTCGTCGACGACCGCACCGGCCGCATCACCGGGGTGACCGCCAAGCTCGGCGAGGAGAAGCGCGAGGTCACCTTCCACGCGCCGCTCGTCGTCGCCGCCGACGGCAACTCCACCCGGCTGTCCCTCGCGATGGGCCTGCACCGCCGCGAGGACCGCCCGATGGGCGTCGCCGTACGCACCTACTTCACCTCCCCGCGCCACGACGACGACTACCTGGAGTCCTGGCTGGAGCTGTGGGACCGGCGCGGCTCCCAGGAGCGCCTGCTGCCCGGCTACGGCTGGATCTTCGGCATGGGCGACGGCACCTCCAACGTCGGCCTCGGCGTGCTGAACACCTCCGCCGCCTTCAAGGAGCTGGACTGGCGCGAGATCCTCAAGGCCTGGTGCGCGTCCATGCCGGAGGACTGGGGCTACACCCCCGAGAACATGACCGGGCCGATCCGCGGCGCCGCCCTCCCCATGGCCTTCAACCGCCAGCCGCACTACACCAAGGGGCTGCTGCTGGTCGGCGACGCCGGCGGCCTGGTGAACCCCTTCAACGGCGAGGGCATCGCCTACGCGATGGAGTCCGGCCAGATCGCCGCCGACGTCATCGTGCAGGCCCACGCGCGCGCGACGCCCGCCCAGCGCGAGATCGCCCTGCAGCGCTACCCGCGCGTCCTCAAGGACACCTACGGCGGCTACTACAGCCTGGGCCGCGCCTTCGTGAAGCTCATCGGCAACCCGAAGGTCATGCAGATCGCCGCCCAGCGCGGTCTGACCCACCCCGTCCTGATGAAGTTCACCCTGAAGCTCCTGGCGAACCTCACCGACCCCACGGGCGGCGACGCGATGGACCGCATCATCAACGGCCTGAGCAGGGTCGCGCCGAAGGCGTGAGCGACCGCGCCCGGGACCGGCCGGGCGCGGGAGCGAAGACACCGGCGGCCCGGCGGACGAGGACCTCGTCCGCCGGGCCGCCTTCGCACGCCTTCCTCCCGCCGGGCGGCAGCGACATCGTCCGTCCAGGGCCCCAGGGCGGCCGCCCGCCCCCGGCGGGGCCCGGCGCCCCTCCGCCGCCTTCACCGCTCTCACGGAGCCGTGAGGGGGCCGCGCGGAGGCCCGCCGGACGGGAGCGGGCCGGACGCGAGCCGGCCGGACGGGAACAGGAAGGGCCGCGGCCTCCGAGCGGCCGCGGCCCTTCCTGGGTGGATCGTGGTGACGGTGTGCTCAGAGCACCCGCACCGCGCCGGTGGGCGGGTCGTACGACAGCGGCTTCTCCTGGACGCCGCTGGAGGGGTTCTGGGCGCCGACGAACATACCGTCGCCGACGTACACCGCCACGTGGTACGCGCTGCCCGCGCCGCCCCAGTAGAGGATGTCGCCGGGCTGGAGGTTGCTCAGCGACACCTGGGTGCCGGCGGTCGACTGGTCCTGGGAGACGCGCGGCAGGCTGATGCCGACCTGCTTGAAGGCCGTCTGCACCAGGCCGGAGCAGTCGTACGCCGAGGGGCCGGTGGCGCCGGAGACGTAGGCCTTGCCGACCTGTGCCTTCACGAAGGAGATGACGGCCGCCGCCGAACCGGTGGCGGTCGACGTGGACGTGGACGTGCTGGTGCTCGTGGAGACACCGGTGCTCGCCGTGGTGGTGAGCGTCGGGCGCTCGGCGCTGCGGGCGGCGCGCTCGGCGGCGGCCTTGCGGGCGGCCTCCTGAGCCTTCTTCTTGGCCACGGCGGCCTTGTGCTTGGCGTCCGCGAGGTCCGACTTGGCCTGCTTCGCGGCGTTCGCGGCGGCCGCGTCACGCTCGGCCTGGAGCTCGTAGTTGGCCGCCGCCTGCTGAGTGGCGTCGGCGGACTGGGCGACCTGAGCGGCCAGGTCGGCCGTCAGCGTGGGCAGTTCGAGGGTCTGCGTCACCGGCTCGGCCGCGTTCGCCGATCCGGCCGCCCCGGCGACTGCCAGGGTGCTGAGGACGCCACCGGCGACTCCGGCCCGCATCGCGAGGGTCGACGCGCTGCGGCGGGGCTTCCGGTGGCTGCGTATGTGAGCGGTGTGGGACATGGGAACAACCGGTACCAGGGGCTCCTTCATATCTTCAAGAAACGTGTGGTGCGCCACAGTTGCTCAATCGGGGCCCCAAAAGGCCTGCGCGAGTCTCTTTATTGACGCCGTAACGGACATTGTGGACGCCCGCGATCAAGCCCTTGATCACGGTCTTTGATCATTACGTCCGAATTGCCCTGCGCCTACCACTCGTTCGGGTCGTTGGCCAAGCCCCGTTCTCAGGCACCTCTCATCAATGTGGCGGAGGTCACGGAACGGTTACCCGAGGAGCGACGTCCCGCGCGGGCGGGAGGTGGAGGGGGTGGGGGCGGGGTGCGGACGGGAGTTCGTGAACGCGTGCACGCAGCGCCCCGCGTCCACACCTCGCCCCGGACCTCCCCCTGATGTGTGAACGACGTCCTCTATCAGGGCGTGGTGTCCAGAGCCAATTTGCATGCAGCGGAACTCTCTTGATATTGAGACGCCCCTCCTCACCTGCGGCGACGAGCGAAAATGTCACTTCTGGTGATCAGCTGGACGCTTCGCGTACGAAGATCACCCATCATCCGACTTCATGATCCTTCGTCAGGTGGTGGAGATCACAAAGGTTGTGTAATACCCCGTGTCGCAGATCACAGAGCGGCAGGCATAAGATGCGAGGCAGTTGGGCTTGTGACCTGCTTCACATGTTCTCGATCTTCGCCCGGGACGAGCGTGGTTCGTGGGACCGGTGAGGCCGATGTGAGCCCAGTGCAACCGCCAGCAGTCAGTGCCGACTGAGAGGAGCGAGGAGCGGTGAACGCGTATGCGCCCATCCTCGTACTAGGAGCCCTCGGGGCAGGCTTTGCGATCTTCTCCGTGGTCATGGCCACGCTGATCGGTCCGAAGCGGTACAACCGCGCCAAGCTCGAAGCCTACGAGTGCGGTATCGAGCCGACCCCCACGCCGGCCGGCGGCGGGCGCTTCCCCATCAAGTACTACCTGACGGCGATGCTCTTCATCGTCTTCGACATCGAGATCGTCTTCCTCTACCCCTGGGCCGTCACCTTCGACGCCCTGGGGATCTTCGGGCTCGTGGAGATGCTGCTCTTCGTGCTCACCGTCTTCGTCGCGTACGCGTACGTATGGCGGCGCGGCGGCCTGGAATGGGACTGAGGGGCCTTTAACGACATGGGACTCGAAGAAAAACTGCCGAGCGGCTTCCTGCTGACCACCGTCGAGCAGGCCGCGGGCTGGGTGCGCAAGGCGTCCGTCTTCCCGGCCACCTTCGGCCTCGCCTGCTGCGCCATCGAGATGATGACCACGGGCGCCGGCCGTTACGACCTCGCGCGCTTCGGCATGGAGGTCTTCCGCGGGTCGCCGCGCCAGGCGGACCTGATGATCGTCGCCGGCCGGGTCAGCCAGAAGATGGCGCCGGTCCTGAGGCAGGTCTACGACCAGATGCCCAACCCCAAGTGGGTGATCTCCATGGGCGTCTGCGCCTCCTCGGGCGGCATGTTCAACAACTACGCGATCGTCCAGGGCGTCGACCACATCGTCCCGGTCGACATCTACCTCCCCGGCTGCCCGCCCCGGCCCGAGATGCTGATGGACGCGATCCTCAAGCTCCACCAGAAGATCCAGTCCGCCAAGCTCGGCGTGAACGCCGAGGAAGCGGCCCGCGAGGCGGAGGAGGCGGCGCTCAAGGCCCTGCCCACGATCGAGATGAAGGGGCTGCTGCGGTGAGCGACGCGAACGGTGCCAACGGCGCCAACGGGCCGGCGGACGGGGTGAACCCGGAGAAGGACCTCGCCGGCTCCAACCTCCCCGGCCAGCGCGGCCAGGGCGGCGAGGAGATCCGCGTCCAGCGCGGCATGTTCGGCGCCGGCAACGGCGGCGACACCTCCGGCTACGGCGGCCTGGTCCGCTCGGTCCGCCTCCCGGGACCGGCGAACCGGCCCTACGGCGGCTGGTTCGACGAGGTGGCCGACGAGCTCGAGGGCGCCCTGGAGGAACAGGGACTCCTCCCGGAGAACGCCATCGAGAAGACGGTCGTCGACCGCGGCGAACTGACCTTCCACATCGAACGCGAGCACCTGGTCCGCGTCGCCCGCACCCTGCGCGACGACCCCGCGCTCCGCTTCGAGCTGTGCACCGGCGTCAGCGGGGTCCACTACCCGCAGGACAAGGGCCGCGAACTGCACGCCGTGTACCACCTGCGCTCGATCACCCACAACCGGCTGATCCGCCTCGAGGTGAGCGCCCCCGACAGCGAGCCGCGCATCCCGTCCCTGGTCTCCGTGTACCCGACCAACGACTGGCACGAGCGCGAGACCTACGACTTCTTCGGGATCGTCTTCGACGGTCACCCGGCCCTGACCCGGATCATGATGCCGGACGACTGGCAGGGCCACCCGCAGCGCAAGGACTACCCCCTCGGCGGCATCGCCGTCGAGTACAAGGGCGCCCAGATCCCGGCTCCGGACCAGCGGAGGTCGTACTCGTGAGCACTACCAACCCGTCGCCCGGCCAGCGCCCCTCGTCGAGTCCCTCCGGGACCACCTCCTCGATGGCATCGGCCCGCGAGACCACCGAGGGCGCCGTCTACACGGTCACCGGTGGCGACTGGGACGAGATCGTCCAGTCCGCGGCCCGCGCCGACGACGAGCGCATCGTCGTCAACATGGGTCCCCAGCACCCGTCCACCCATGGAGTGCTCCGTCTCATCCTCGAGATCGAGGGCGAGACGGTCACCGAGGCCCGCTGCGGCATCGGCTACCTCCACACCGGCATCGAGAAGAACCTCGAGTACCGGACCTGGACGCAGGGCACCACGTTCGTGACGCGCATGGACTACCTGACGTCCTTCTTCAACGAGACGGCCTACTGCCTCGCCGTCGAGAAGCTCCTCGGCATCGAGGACCAGGTACCCGAGCGCGCCGAGATCATCCGGGTGCTCCTGATGGAGCTGAACCGGCTCTCCTCCCACCTGGTGTGCATCGCCACCGGCGGCATGGAGCTGGGCGCCACCACGATCATGATCTACGGATTCCGTGATCGTGAAATGATTCTCGACATCTACGAGCTCATCACGGGCCTGCGGATGAACCACGCGTACATCCGCCCCGGCGGACTCGCCCAGGACCTGCCGCCCGGCGCGGTGGACCAGATCCGCGAGTTCGTGAAGAAGATGAAGAAGAACCTCCCCGAGTACGACGCGCTCGCCACCGGGAACCCCATCTTCAAGGCCCGCATGCAGGACGTCGGCTACCTCGACCTCGCCGGCTGCATGGCCCTCGGCGCGACCGGCCCGATCCTGCGCTCCACCGGCCTGCCGCACGACCTGCGCAAGACACAGCCCTACTGCGGCTACGAGACGTACGACTTCGAGGTCCCGACCGCCGACTCCTGCGACGCCTACGGCCGCTTCCTGATCCGCCTCGAGGAGATGCGCCAGTCGCTCGGGATCGTCGAGCAGTGCCTGGACCGGCTCCAGCCCGGCCCCGTCATGGTCGCCGACAAGAAGATCGCCTGGCCCGCCCAGCTCGCCCTGGGACCGGACGGACTCGGCAACTCCCTGGACCACATCAAGAAGATCATGGGCACCTCCATGGAGGCCCTGATCCACCACTTCAAGCTGGTCACCGAGGGCTTCCGGGTTCCGCCGGGCCAGACCTACGCGGCCGTCGAGTCCCCCAAGGGAGAACTCGGCGTGCACGCCGTCTCCGACGGCGGCACCCGCCCCTACCGGGTCCACTTCCGCGACCCGTCCTTCACCAACCTGCAGGCCATGGCGGCGATGTGCGAGGGCGGCCAGGTCGCCGACGTCATCGTCGCCGTCGCGTCCATCGACCCCGTGATGGGAGGCGTCGACCGGTGACCACCAGTTCTTCGGAGCGTGGCGTCAGCCTGGGCATGCCCCAACCGCCCGCGCCCGCGTACCCGGACGACGTCCGCGCCCGGCTCGAGGCGGACGCACGCGAGGTGATCGCGCGCTACCCCGACTCCCGTTCGGCCCTGCTGCCGCTGCTCCACCTCGTGCAGTCGGAGGAGGGTCACGTCACCCGCACCGGCATGCGGTTCTGCGCTGAAATGCTGGACCTGACCACGGCCGAGGTCACCGCCGTGGCCACCTTCTACACCATGTACCGGCGCAGGCCCTCCGGCGACTACCAGGTGGGCGTCTGCACCAACACCCTGTGCGCGGTGATGGGCGGCGACGCGATCTTCGAGACCCTCCAGGAGCACCTGGGCGTCGGCAACGGCGAGACCACCGACGACGGCAAGGTCACCCTGGAGCACATCGAGTGCAACGCGGCCTGCGACTTCGCGCCGGTCGTGATGGTCAACTGGGAGTTCTTCGACAACCAGACCCCCGGCAGCGCCAAGCGCCTGGTGGACGACCTGCGCGAGGGGCGGCCCGTACAGCCCACGCGCGGGGCGCGCCTGTGCACCTTCAAGGAGACCGCGCGGATCCTGGCCGGCTTCCCCGACGAGCGCCCCGGGGCCGTCGAGGAGGGCGGCAGCGCGGGACCGGCGTCGCTGGTGGGCCTCCGCCTGGCGAAGGGAGAGGCCGCACCCGCGCGCGTGGTTCATCCGCGGGACGGCGGTCCGCACGACGAACCGCAGGACCGGGCGCACCGGCCGTCGACGGCCGAGCACCTCAGCTCCCATGACGCGCCGCAGCAGACATCGGCCTCCGACCCGGCCCACCCGGCAGGGCCCGCCGCCGAGGAGGGGGAGTGATGACCGTGGCACCCGACCTCAAGGACATGAGCCCCGAGAAGCTGCTCGCACCCGTGCTGTCGGCCTTCTGGGACGAGGACCGCTCCTGGTCCATGGACGTCTACCGGAGGCACGAGGGGTACGAGGGGCTCCGCAAGGCGCTCGCCATGTCGCCGGACGACCTGATCGCGTACGTCAAGGACTCCGGTCTGCGCGGGCGCGGCGGCGCGGGATTCCCGACGGGAATGAAGTGGCAGTTCATTCCCCAGGGTGATGGAAAACCGCATTATCTTGTTGTCAACGCCGACGAGTCGGAGCCCGGGACGTGCAAGGACATCCCGCTCCTCTTCGCGAACCCGCACAGCCTCATCGAGGGCATCGTGATCGCGTGCTACGCCATCCGGTCGTCGCACGCCTTCATCTACCTGCGTGGTGAAGTCGTCCCCGTCCTGCGGCGGTTGCACGAGGCCGTGCGCGAGGCCTACGCGGCGGGCTACCTCGGCGAGAACATCCTCGGCAGTGGACTCGACCTCGAACTCACCGTGCACGCCGGCGCCGGCGCGTACATCTGCGGTGAGGAGACCGCGCTGCTCGACTCGCTCGAAGGCCGCCGTGGTCAACCGCGGCTCCGTCCCCCTTTCCCGGCCGTCGAAGGGCTCTACGCCTGCCCGACTGTTGTGAACAACGTCGAGTCGATCGCGTCGGTTCCCGCCATCCTGAAGAACGGGAAGGACTGGTTCAGGTCGATGGGCAGCGAGAAGTCCCCGGGCTTCACGCTCTACTCGCTCAGCGGCCACGTCGCGAGCCCCGGCCAGTACGAGGCGCCGCTCGGCATCACACTGCGCCAGCTCCTCGACATGAGCGGCGGAATGCGGCCCGGCCACCGCCTCAAGTTCTGGACCCCGGGCGGCTCCTCCACCCCGATGTTCACCGACGAGCACCTCGACGTCCCCCTCGATTACGAAGGGGTCGGCGCCGCGGGTTCCATGCTCGGCACCAAGGCCCTGCAGTGCTTCGACGAGACGACCTGCGTGGTGCGGGCGGTGACCCGCTGGACCGAGTTCTACGCCCACGAGTCCTGCGGCAAGTGCACCCCCTGCCGCGAAGGCACCTACTGGCTGGTGCAGTTGCTGCGGGACATCGAGGCGGGCAAGGGCGCCATGTCCGACCTCGACAAGCTCGCCGACATCGCCGACAACATCAACGGCAAGTCCTTCTGCGCCCTCGGTGACGGCGCCGCATCCCCGATCTTCTCCTCGCTGAAGTACTTCCGCGAGGAGTACGAGCAGCACATCACGGGCCGGGGCTGCCCCTTCGACCCGGCCAAGTCGACGGCCTGGGCGGACCGCCCGGAGGTGAACGCATGACCGTGACCACCAGTGCTCCCTCCGGAGGGGGAGAGGCGGCGGTCCCGCCGGAGGACCTCGTCACGCTGACGATCGACGGCATCGAGACCAGCGTGCCCAAGGGCACCCTGGTCATCCGGGCCGCCGAGCAGCTCGGCATCGAGATCCCGCGGTTCTGCGACCACCCCCTGCTGGACCCGGCCGGCGCCTGCCGCCAGTGCATCGTCGAGGTCGAGGGCCAGCGCAAGCCCATGGCGTCCTGCACCATCACGTGCACCGACGGCATGGTCGTGAAGACCCAGCTCACCTCGCAGGTCGCGGAGAAGGCCCAGCACGGCGTGATGGAGCTGCTGCTCATCAACCACCCGCTGGACTGCCCGGTCTGCGACAAGGGCGGCGAGTGCCCGCTGCAGAACCAGGCCATGTCGCACGGCAACGCGGAGTCCCGCTTCGAGGGCCGCAAGCGGACCTACGAGAAGCCCGTGCCGATCTCGACGCAGGTGCTCCTCGACCGCGAGCGGTGCGTGCTGTGCGCCCGCTGCACCCGCTTCTCCAACCAGGTCGCGGGCGACCCGATGATCGAGCTGATCGAGCGGGGCGCGCTGCAGCAGGTCGGCACCGGTGAAGGCGACCCGTTCGAGTCGTACTTCTCCGGCAACACCATCCAGATCTGCCCGGTCGGCGCCCTCACCTCGGCGGCCTACCGCTTCCGCTCCCGGCCCTTCGACCTCGTCTCCTCGCCGTCGGTGTGCGAACACTGCTCGGGCGGCTGCGCGACGCGCACCGACCACCGGCGCGGCAAGGTCATGCGGCGGCTCGCCGCCGACGACCCGGAGGTCAACGAGGAGTGGATCTGCGACAAGGGACGCTTCGCGTTCCGGTACGCGCAGGCCAAGGACCGCCTCGACCTCCCGCTGGTGCGCAACGCCGAAGGCGTCCTGGAACCGGCCTCCTGGCCGGAGGCCCTGGAGACGGCCGCGCGCGGCCTGACCGCCGCCCGCTCCCGGGCCGGAGTCCTCACCGGCGGCCGGCTGACCGTCGAGGACGCCTACGCCTACAGCAAGTTCGCGCGGGTCGCGCTCGGCACGAACGACATCGACTTCCGCGCGCGCGTGCACAGCGGCGAGGAGGCCGACTTCCTCGCGGCCCGGGTGGCGGGCCGCGGCCGTGACCTCGACGGCACGGGCGTCACGTACACCGCGCTGGAGAAGGCGCCCGCCGTCCTGCTCGCCGGCTTCGAGTCGGAGGAGGAGGCGCCCGGCGTCTTCCTGCGGCTGCGCAAGGCCTGGCGCAAGCACAAGCAGCGGGTGTTCGCCCTGGCCACACACGCCACGCGCGGCCTGGAGAAGGCGGGCGGCACCCTGCTGCCTGCCGCGCCCGGCACCGAGACCGAGTGGCTCGACGCCCTCGCGAGCGGCGTCGGCCTCGACGAACTCGGCGCGCAGGCCGGCGAGGCCCTGCGCGCCGAGGGCGCGGTGATCGTCGTGGGGGAGAGGCTCGCCTCGGTCGCCGGCGGCCTCACCGCCGCCGCCCGCGCGGCCGCCGCCACCGGCGCCCGACTGGTGTGGATCCCGCGGCGGGCGGGCGAGCGCGGCGCCCTGGAGGCGGGCGCGCTGCCGTCGCTGCTGCCGGGCGGCCGCCCGGCGACCGACCCGCGCGCGCGTGAGGAGGTCGCCGCGGTCTGGGGACTGGCCGAACTGCCCGTCCGTCACGGCCGCGACACCCACCAGATGATCGAGGCGGCCGCCACCGGCGAACTGTCCGCGCTCGTCGTCGCCGGCGTGGAGGTCGACGACCTGCCCGACCCGGCACGCGCGCGTGAGGCGCTTCGCGGCGTGGACTTCCTGGTGTCGCTGGAACTGCGGCCCAGCGAGGTCACCGAGCACGCCGACGTGGTCCTGCCGGTCGCCGCTGTCGCCGAGAAGGCGGGCACCTTCCTGAACTGGGAGGGCAGGGTGCGCTTCTTCGAGGCCGCGCTCAAGCCCGACCAGATGACCCGCCGCCTCGCCCCCACCGACGGGCGGGTGCTGCAGATGCTGGCCGACGCCATGGACGTCCACCTGGGCCTGCCGGACCTGCGCACCACGCGCGCGGAGATCGACCGGCTCGGCGCCTGGGACGGCCCGCGGGCCACCGACCCCCTGGAGAGGGCGGGCGTGCTGCCCCGCCCGGCCGTCGGCGAGGCGGTGCTCGCCGGGCACCGGCTGCTGCTCGACCAGGGCGTCCTGCAGGAGGGCGACGAGGCCCTCGCCGGGACCCGGCACGCGGCACGCGCGCGCGTGTCGGCGGCCACGGCCGCCGAGGCAGGTGTCGCGGAGGGCGGTGTCCTGGCCGTCACCGGCCCTCGCGGCGTCGTCGAATTCCCGCTCCAGGTCACCGAGATGCCCGACCGGGTGGTGTGGCTGCCGCTGAACTCCGCCGGCGCGGGCGTCGCCTCCGACACCGGTGCGCAGCCCGGCGACCTCGTCCGTATCGGCCCGGCGGCGCCCGCCGAACAGGCCCCCAAGGAGGTGGAGGCATGAGCCCGTACCTCGCGGCTGCAGACCTCTCGATGTTCGGCCGGGACCCCTGGTGGCTGGTCGTCGTCAAGGCCGTCTTCTGCTTCGCGTTCCTGATGGTGACCGTGCTGTTCTCCATCGTCTGGGAGCGCAAGGTCGTCGCCTGGATGCAGTTGCGCATCGGCCCCAACCGGCACGGCCCCTGGGGCATGCTCCAGTCGCTCGCCGACGGCATCAAGCTGATGCTCAAGGAAGACGTCATCGTCAAGCGCGCGGACAAGGTGGTCTACGTCCTCGCACCGATCGTCGCGGCCATCCCCGCCTTCATGGCGATCGCGGTGATCCCCTTCGGCCCGGCCGACGACGAGATCTCGATCTTCGGCACGCGCACCACCATGCAGCTCACCGACCTGCCGATCGCGATGCTCTACATCCTCGCGGTCGCCTCGGTCGGCATCTACGGCATCGTGCTGGCGGGCTGGAGCTCCGGGTCCACCTACCCGCTCCTCGGCGGCCTGCGCTCCTGCGCGCAGATGATCTCCTACGAGATCGCGATGGGCGCCGCGTTCGCCTCCGTGTTCCTCTACTCGGGGTCGATGTCGACGTCGGCCATCGTCGAGCAGCAGCACGACCGCTGGTACATCCTGCTGCTGCCGGTCTCCTTCATCCTCTACATCGTCACGATGGTCGGCGAGACCAACCGCGCCCCCTTCGACATGCCGGAGTCCGAGGGCGACCTGGTGGGCGGCTTCAACACCGAGTACTCGTCCATCAAGTTCGCGATGTTCATGCTGGCCGAGTACGTGAACATGGTGACCGTGTCGGCCGTCGCGACCACCCTCTTCCTCGGCGGCTGGCGCGCCCCCTGGCCGATCAGCGGCTTCTGGGAGGGCGCGAACCACGGCTGGTGGCCGCTGCTCTGGTTTGTCGTCAAGGTCCAGCTGCTGCTGTTCTTCTTCATCTGGCTGCGCGGCACGCTCCCCCGGGTCCGGTATGACCAGCTGATGAAGCTCGGCTGGAAGGTCCTCATCCCGGTCTCGGTGACCTGGCTGATGCTCGTGGCGACCGTGCGGGCGCTGCGCAACGAGAACTACGGCTTCGCCGACATCGCCCTCTACGTCGGCGGCGGCGTCATCGCCCTGCTGCTGCTCTCCTTCGTCGCCGACATGTTCCGCGAGAAGGCGAGGAAGGACGAGGGGCCCGCCGCCCCGCAGCCCGGGTTCGACCCGATGGCGGGCGGGTTCCCCGTGCCGCCGCTGCCCGGCCAGGAGCTGCCCCCCGTGCCCAGGCGCCGCCCGCGCCGGGAGCGGGAGCTGATTGTCAGTGGCGGGCCGGACACTGTCAGTGACGGATCTTCGGATGGAAAGGAGGCGTCCGATGGCTGAGGAGCCAACGGAGTCCGGGCAGAGCAAGCCCGGCTTCCAGAATCCCGTGGCCGGCTTCGGCGTGACCTTCAAGGCCATGTTCAAGAAGCGGCTCACCGAGCAGTACCCGGAGCAGCAGAAGACCACGGCTCCGCGGTTCCACGGACGGCACCAGCTGAACCGCCATCCGGACGGCCTGGAGAAGTGCGTCGGCTGCGAGCTGTGCGCCTGGGCCTGCCCCGCCGACGCCATCTACGTGGAGGGCGCCGACAACACCGACGAGGAGCGCTACTCGCCGGGCGAGCGGTACGGCCGCGTCTACCAGATCAACTACGCCCGCTGCATCCTGTGCGGCCTGTGCATCGAGGCGTGCCCCACGCGCGCGCTGACGATGACCAACGAGTTCGAACTGGCCGACTCCAGCCGCGCCAACCTCATCTACACCAAGGAGCAGCTGCTCGCCGGTCTGGAGGAGGGCATGGTCGACACACCGCACGCGATCTTCCCCGGTACGGACGAGCAGGACTACTACCGGGGCCTGGTGACGGAGGCCGCGCCGGGCACGGTGCGCCAGACCGCCGTCTCCAAGGGCGAGGTGGTGCAGGAGGGCGACAGCACCTTCGGCGAGACCGAACCGGCGTCCGAGAAGGTGATCGGACGATGAGCGCACAGCAGCTCGCCGCCTACACCACCTCCACCGGTGAGGCCTTCCAGTTCTGGGTCCTCGGCACGTTCGCGGTGATCGGCGCCCTGTGCACCGTGCTGATGAGGAAGGCCGTGCACAGCGCCCTCTGTCTCGCCGGGACCATGATCATCCTGGCGGTGTTCTACCTCGCCAACGGCGCCTACTTCCTGGGCATCGTGCAGATCGTCGTCTACACCGGCGCGATCATGATGCTGTTCCTGTTCGTGGTGATGCTCGTCGGCGTCACGGCCGCGGACTCGCTGAAGGAGACCATCAAGGGCCAGCGCTGGCTGGCCCTCCTGTGCGGGGCCGGCTTCGGGGTGCTGCTGTTCGCCGGCATCGGCAACGCCTCGCTGAAGGAGTTCAACGGCACCGGCCAGGCGAACGCGCACGGCAACGTGGAGGGCCTCGCGTCCCTCATCTTCACCAAGTACGTCTTCGCCTTCGAGATCACCGGCGCCCTGCTGATCACGGCCGCCGTCGGCGCGATGGTGCTCACCCACCGCGAGCGCACCGAGCGGGCCAGGACCCAGCGCGAGCTGGCCGAGCAGCGCATCCGGGAAGGCAGGCACATCCCGCCGCTGCCCGCACCGGGCGTCTACGCCCGGCACAACGCCGTGGACATCGCGGGCCTGCTGCCCGACGGCACCCCCTCCGAGCTGACCGTGAACAAGACGCTGCGCGAACGCGGGCAGATCCGCGACGTGTCGGCGGAGGCACTCAACGACCTGCGGGCCCTCGAGCAGCGCGCCGCCGAGCGTCTGGAGCGGACCGCGATCGAGCCGGCGACGTTCAAGCGGCCCGAGGAGGCGTCGAAGTGAACCCGGTCAACTACCTCTACCTCGCGGCCCTGCTGTTCACCGTCGGCGCGACCGGGGTGCTGATCCGGCGCAACGCGATCGTCGTGTTCATGTGCGTCGAGCTGATGCTCAACGCCTGCAACCTCGCGTTCGTCGTCTTCTCCCGGATGCACGGCAATCTCGACGGCCAGATCATCGCCTTCTTCACGATGGTCGTCGCCGCCGCGGAGGTCGTGGTGGGCCTCGCGATCATCGTGTCGCTGTTCCGTACCCGCCACTCGGCCTCGGTCGACGACGCCAGCCTGATGAAGCTGTAAGGGGTCGGAAGAATCGTGGACAACCTGATCGCGCTGCTCATCGCGGCGCCCCTGCTCGGAGCGGCCGTCCTCCTGGTCGGCGGCCGGCGGCTGGACGCCGTGGGCCACTGGATCGGCACGCTCCTGTCGGCCACCTCGTTCGTCATCGGCGTGGTCCTCTTCGCCGGCCTGCTCGGCAAGGACGCCGGACAGCGCACCCTGACCCAGCACCTGTGGACGTGGATCTCGGTCGGCGACTTCCATGCGGACGTCACCTTCCGCCTGGACCAGCTGTCGATGACGTTCGTGCTGCTGATCACGGGCGTCGGCTCCCTCATCCACCTCTACTCGGTCGGGTACATGGAGCACGACGAGCGGCGCCGCCGCTTCTTCGGCTACCTGAACCTGTTCCTCGCGGCGATGCTGCTGCTGGTCCTCGCCGACAACTACCTGCTGCTGTACGTCGGCTGGGAGGGCGTCGGCCTCGCCTCGTACCTGCTCATCGGCTTCTGGCAGCACAAGCCCAGCGCCGCGACGGCCGCGAAGAAGGCCTTCCTGGTCAACCGGGTCGGCGACATCGGCCTGTCGATCGCGATCATGCTGATGTTCACCACCTTCGGCGGCTTCGCCTTCGGACCGGTCCTCAGCCACACCGGTGACGTCTCAGAGGGCCGGCTCACCGCGATCGGCCTGATGCTGCTGCTCGCCGCGTGCGGCAAGTCGGCCCAGGTCCCGCTGCAGTCCTGGCTCGGGGACGCGATGGAGGGCCCGACCCCGGTCTCGGCCCTGATCCACGCCGCGACGATGGTGACGGCGGGCGTGTACCTGATCGTCCGCTCCGGCGCCATCTTCAACGCGGCGCCCGACGCGCAGCTGGCCGTCACCGTGGTCGGCGCCGTCACGCTCCTCTTCGGTGCGATCGTCGGTTGCGCCAAGGACGACATCAAGAAGGCGCTGGCCGGATCGACCATGTCGCAGATCGGCTACATGGTGCTGGCGGCGGGCCTCGGCCCGATCGGCTACGTCTTCGCGATCATGCACCTGGTCACCCACGGCTTCTTCAAGGCCGGGCTGTTCCTCGGCGCCGGTTCGGTCATGCACGGCATGAACGACGAGGTCGACATGCGCAAGTACGGCGGCCTGCGCAAGTACATGCCGGTCACCTTCGTCACCTTCGGCCTCGGCTACCTGGCGATCATCGGCTTCCCGTTCCTGTCCGGCTTCTACTCCAAGGACGCGATCATCGAGGCGGCCTTCGCCAAGGGCGGCACCCAGGGCTGGATCCTCGGTGGCGTGGCCCTGCTCGGCGCGGCCATCACCGCCTTCTACATGACGCGCGTGATGCTGATGACGTTCTTCGGGGAGGAGCGCTGGAGGCACCAGCCCACCCGTTCCCCCGAGGCGCCCAGCGCGGAGCCGGTCGCCGAGCACCACGGCGAGCACGCGGAGCCGCACCCGCACGAGTCCCCGAAGATCATGACGATCCCCATGATCGTGCTGGCCGTCGGCTCCGTCTTCGGCGGCTTCTTCTTCCACCTCGGCGACCGCTTCCTCAACTGGCTGGAGCCGGTCACCGGCCACAGCGAGGGCCACTCGCCCGTCAGTGCCGCGACGGTCACCGGCGCGACCCTGGTCTGCCTGGTCGTCGGCGTCGGCATCGCCTGGGCGCAGTACGGCCGCAAGCCCGTCCCGGCGGTCGCCCCGCGCGGCTCGCTGCTCACCCGGGCCGCCCGGCGCGACCTGCTGCAGGACGACTTCAACCACGTCGTCCTGGTGCGCGGCGGCGAACACCTCACGCGCTCCCTGGTGTACGTCGACCACACCCTGGTCGACGGTGTCGTCAACGGCACGGCGGCCGGCTTCGGCGGTCTGTCCGGACGGCTGCGCCGGGTCCAGAACGGCTTCGCCCGCTCCTACGCGGTCTCGATGTTCGGCGGCGCGGCACTCCTGGTCGCCGCGACCCTGCTGATGAGGGCGGTCTGATACCGATGTCCTTTCCCCTGCTGACAGCGACGGCGGTGGTCCCGGCCCTCGGGGCGGTCGCCACGGCCGCCGTACCGGCCGCGAAGCGCACCGCCGCCAAATGGCTGGCGCTGATCGTCTCGCTCGCCACGCTCGCCCTGGCGATCACCGTCCTGGTCCGCTTCGACCCGGACGGCGGCCGCTACCAGCTCACCGAGTCCCATGCCTGGATCGCGGACTTCGGGGTGCGCTACGAACTGGGCGTGGACGGCATCGCGGTGGCGCTGCTCGCCCTGACCGCGCTGCTCATCCCGTTCATCGTCCTGGCCGGCTGGCACGACGCCGATCCGCTGGAGACCGGCAGCCGCCGCTGGCGGCCCACCCAGGGATTCTTCGCGCTGATCCTGGCCGTCGAGGCGATGGTGATCATCTCCTTCGAGGCCACCGACGTCTTCCTCTTCTACATCTTCTTCGAAGCCATGCTGATCCCGATGTACTTCCTCATCGGCGGCTTCGGGGACCGGGCCCACGAGCACGGTGAGGCGGCGGCCTCCACCCAGCGGTCGTACGCGGCCGTGAAGTTCCTGCTCTACAACCTCGTCGGCGGTCTGATCATGCTGGCCGCGGTGATCGGCCTCTACGTGGTCGCCGGGAACTTCAGCCTCCAGGAGATCGCGCAGGCGCGGGCGAACGGCTCGCTGCACATGGCGACCAGCACCGAGCGCTGGCTGTTCCTCGGCTTCTTCTTCGCCTTCGCGGTGAAGGCGCCGCTGTGGCCGCTGCACACCTGGTTGCCCAACGCCATGCAGGAGTCCACCGCCCCGGTCGCCGTGCTCATCACGGCGGTGGTCGACAAGGTGGGCACCTTCGCGATGCTCCGCTTCTGCCTCCAGCTCTTCCCGGAGGCCAGCAAGTGGGCGACGCCCGTCATCCTGGTACTGGCGCTCATCAGCATCGTCTACGGCGCGCTGCTCGCCGTCGGCCAGCGGGACATCAAGCGCCTGGTGGCCTACGCGTCGATCTCGCACTTCGGCTTCATCGTCATGGGCATCTTCGCGATGACCAGCCAGGGCCAGTCCGGGGCGACGCTCTACATGGTCAACCACGGCATCTCCACGGCCGCGCTGATGCTGGTCGCCGGGTTCCTGATCTCCCGGCGCGGCTCCCGGCTCATCGCCGACTACGGAGGCGTGCAGAAGGTCGCCCCGGTGCTCGCCGGCACCTTCCTGATCGGCGGCCTCGCCACTCTGTCGCTGCCCGGACTCGCCCCGTTCGTGAGCGAGTTCCTGGTGCTGGTCGGCACGTTCACGCGCTATCCGGTGATCGGCGTCATCGCCACCTTCGGCATCGTCCTCGCCGCGCTCTACACCCTCGTCCTGTACCAGCGGACGATGACGGGCCCGGTGAAACCCGAGGTGTCGGCCATGCCCGACCTGCGCGTGCGCGAACTGGTGGTCGTCACCCCGCTGATCGTGCTGCTGATCTTCCTCGGGGTCTACCCGAAGCCCGTCACGGACATCGTCAACCCGGCGGTCAAACAGACCATGTCCGACGTACACAAAACCGACCCCAAGCCCGAGGTGGAGGCGGCCAAGTGAGCGCTACAGCCGTCCACAGCCTGTGGACAACCGCGGCCGCCCCGATCTCGAAGATCCCGGCGCCGAAGATCGAATACGGACAGTTGTCCCCGACCCTGATCGTGGTCGGTGCGGCACTGGTCGGGGTGCTCGTCGAGGCGTTCGTCCCGCGCAGGTCCCGCTACTACGCGCAGGTGTTCGTGTCCGTCGTGGCGCTGTGCGCCGCCTTCGCCGCGGTCGTCGCCCTCGCGGCGAACGGATACGGCACCACGAAGGCGCACATCGCGGCCATGGGGGCGATCGCGGTCGACGGACCGGCCCTGTTCCTGCAGGGCACGATCCTGCTGGCCGGCCTGGTCGGCCTGTTCACCTTCGCCGAGCGGCGCCTGGACCCGGAGGCGCACGGCAACCGGGTCGACTCCTTCGCCGCGCAGGCCGCGTCCGTGCCCGGCAGCGACAGCGAGAAGGCGGCCGTCCGGGCCGGGTTCACCACCACCGAGGTCTTCCCGCTGCTGCTCTTCGCCATCGCGGGCATGCTGGTGTTCCCCGCGGCCAACGACCTGCTGACGCTGTTCGTGGCCCTGGAGGTCTTCTCGCTGCCGCTGTACCTGCTGTGCGCGCTCGCCCGCCGCAAGCGGCTGATGTCGCAGGAGGCCGCGGTCAAGTACTTCCTGCTCGGCGCGTTCGCCTCCGCGTTCACCCTGTTCGGCATCGCCATGCTCTACGGCTACGCCGGCTCGGTGTCGTACGGGCGCATCGCGCAGGTCGTCGACGGCACGGTCACCAACGTCGACCCGGCCCTCGCCGGCACCATGGGCAACGACGCGCTGCTGCTGATCGGCGGCGCCATGATCCTGATGGGTCTGCTGTTCAAGGTGGGCGCCGTCCCGTTCCACATGTGGACGCCCGACGTCTACCAGGGCGCGCCCACCCCGGTGACCGGGTTCATGGCCGCCGCCACCAAGGTCGCTGCGTTCGGCGCGCTGCTGCGCCTGCTGTACGTCGTCCTGCCGGGCATGCGCTGGGACTGGCGGCCGGTCATGTGGGCGGTGGCCGTCGTCACCATGCTGGGCGGCGCGATCGTCGCGATCACCCAGACCGACATCAAGCGGCTGCTGGCGTACTCCTCCATCGCGCACGCCGGATTCATCCTCGCCGGTGTCATCGCGACCTCGAAGGACGGCGTGTCGTCCGTCCTGTTCTACCTCGCCGGGTACTCGTTCGTGACCATCGGCGCCTTCGCGGTGGTGACCCTGGTGCGCGACGCCGGCGGCGAGGCCACCCACCTGTCCAAGTGGGCGGGGCTCGGCCGCCGCTCCCCGCTGGTGGCGGCCGTGTTCGCGGTGTTCCTGCTGGCCTTCGCGGGCATCCCGCTGACCTCCGGTTTCGCGGGGAAGTTCGCCGTGTTCAAGGCGGCGGCGGACGGCGGTGCGGCCCCGCTGGTCGTGATCGGTGTGATCTCCTCGGCGATCGCCGCGTTCTTCTACATCCGGGTGATCGTGCTGATGTTCTTCAGCGAGCCCAGGCCCGAGGGGCCGACCGTGGCCGTGCCCTCGCCGCTGACCATGACGGCGATCGGGGTGGGCGTGGCGGTCACGCTGGTGCTCGGCGTGGCGCCGCAGTACTTCCTGGACCTGGCGAGTCAGGCGGGCGTGTTCGTCCGCTGAGGCGCTGTCCCGCGGCCCCGGTTTCTCCAGGTGAGGAACCGGGGCCGTCGCATGTCAGCGACCCGACGCGTCCTGCATGCCCTGCATGCCCTGCATGGCTTGCATGCCTTGCGAGTCCTGTGTGCTCTGCGTGCCCTGTGTGCCCTGCGTGCCTTGCGTGCCCTTCATGCTGCTCATGCCCTGCGTACCGTTCGCGCCCTTCATACCCTTCATGTCCTGCGCGGCCGAGGCGGGGCACGTCACCCGCGGGTTCCACTGCGCGAAGAGGCCGTTGGGGTTCTGCTTGTACAGCCACACGTGCAGGTCGTAGTGGGTGGGCATGCCCGGGTAGTGGCCGGGCATCGGGCCCTGGAAGTCCTGCCCGAACAGCCGGGGCCGCTTCATGTTCTTGCCTGTGACCGGGACGACCCACTCCACGCCGATGAGCCGGCGCTCGCCGTGCCCGGCGTCCTCGTAGAGCAGCGCGCCCGGCCGCGTCGGGTCCAGCGAGCCGAAGTGGGACTCGTTGAAGTAGTGGAAGCCCATGCCGCCCTGGGCGCGGGCCAGGCAGACGCGGGCCCGGTAGCCGTCCGCGGTCGCGAACGGCGTGTAGCCGTACCGCGCCGTGGCCGCGTAGGCCTCCCCGAGCTGCTGCTCGACGGCGGGGTTAAGACCGGTGGCGTGAGCGGGCGCGGACGCGGGCACGGCGAGGGCCGCGACGAGGGTGAGGGCGGCTCCTGCGAAACGAGCGATCATAAGGCGGGGCTCCTAGGGGCGGGCGCGGGTGGAATCGCGACCCCTCGGGGAGCGCGACGTGATCCGTTGGCGGGCGAGCCTCCTCCCGGCCCGCTCCAGCAGCCTTATCCCGTGCCGGGGCGGGCGGCCCCCCAGAAGCACCCGATGGGTCGATGGGCGGCCGCCGATAAGCACCCGTTCGGTTCAGCGCCGACCGCCGGACCGCACCCGATGAGCCGATACGACAAACCATGCGCATCTGTGGACAACTTCCGGCACTGTCGGCGCGGACCCCTATCGTGGAGGCAGTGGTCGAGCCACGACGACGCACGGGGGACGCAAAAGACAGGACACGGGGGACCGGACGATGAGCACGACGGGCGGGATCAGCTATATGCAGGCGGTGACCGAAGGGCCGGACGCGGCCGCGAGCGAGGCGCTGGCCACACTGCACCGGGTCTTCGGGTACGAGGCCTTCCGCGGCGAGCAGGAAGAGGTCATCGAGCATGTGGTGGCCGGCGGCGACGCCGTCGTGCTCATGCCGACCGGTGGCGGCAAGTCGCTGTGCTACCAGATCCCGTCCCTGGTCAGACCAGGTACGGGCGTGGTGGTCTCACCGCTGATCGCGCTGATGCAGGACCAGGTGGACGCCCTGCGGGCGCTCGGCGTGCGAGCGGGCTTCATCAACTCCACCCAGGACTTCGACGAGCGGCGCATGGTCGAGGCCGAGTTCCTCGCGGGCGAGCTGGACCTGCTGTACCTGGCCCCGGAGCGGCTGCGCGTGGAGGCCACGCTCGACCTGCTCTCCCGCGGCAAGATCTCCGTCTTCGCCATCGACGAGGCGCACTGCGTCTCCCAGTGGGGCCACGACTTCCGCCCCGACTACCTGGCCCTCTCCCTGCTCGGCGAGCGCTGGCCGGACGTGCCGCGGATCGCGCTCACCGCCACGGCCACGCACGCGACCCACCAGGAGATCACCCAGCGGCTCGGCATGCCGGACGCCCGCCACTTCGTGGCGAGCTTCGACCGGCCCAACATCCAGTACCGGATCGTGCCCAAGGCCGACCCCAGGAAGCAGCTGCTGGCCTTCCTGCGCGAGGAGCACCAGGGCGACGCCGGCATCGTCTACTGCCTCTCCCGCAACTCGGTGGAGCGCACCGCCGAGTTCCTGAGCGCCAACGGCATCGAGGCGGTGCCCTACCACGCGGGCCTGGACGCGGGCACGCGCGCTGCCCACCAGTCCCGGTTCCTGCGCGAGGAGGGCCTGGTCGTGGTCGCGACCATCGCCTTCGGCATGGGCATCGACAAGCCGGACGTACGCTTCGTCGCCCACCTCGACCTGCCCAAGTCCGTCGAGGGCTACTACCAGGAGACGGGCCGTGCGGGCCGTGACGGCCTGCCCTCCACCGCCTGGATGGCCTACGGACTCAACGACGTCATACAGCAGCGCAAACTGATCCAGTCCGGCGAGGGCGACGAGGCGTTCCGCCGCCGTGCGTCCGCCCACCTCGACGCGATGCTCGCCCTGTGCGAGACCGCCCGCTGCCGGCGCGGGCAGCTCCTCGCCTACTTCGGCCAGGAGCCCCCCGCCGAGGGATGCGGCAACTGCGACACCTGCCTCACTCCGCCGGAGACCTGGGACGGCACGGTCGCCGCGCAGAAGGTCCTCTCCACGGTGGTGCGGCTGCAGCGCGAGCGCGGGCAGAAGTTCGGCGCCGTGCAGATCGTGGACATCCTGCTCGGCAAGCGCACCGGCAAGGTCATCCAGTTCGACCACGACCAGCTCTCGGTGTTCGGCATCGGCCAGGACCTCACCGACGGCGAATGGCGGGGCGTCATCCGGCAGTTGCTCGCCCAGGAGCTGCTCGCGGTCGAGGGGGAGTACGGCACGCTCGTGCTCACCGAGGCGAGCGGGACCGTGCTGCGCCGGGAGCGGGAGGTGCCGCTGCGCAAGGAGCCGAAGAAACCGGCCGCCGCCCGCGCCGGTTCCTCCGGCAGGGGCGAGCGCAAGGCCAGAACGACCGCGGCCGAGCTGCCCGCCGAACTCCTCCCCGCCTTCGAGGCCCTGCGCGCCTGGCGCGCCGAACAGGCCCGGGAGCAGGGCGTCCCGGCGTACGTCATCTTCCACGACGCCACGCTCCGGGAGATCGTCACCCTCCGCCCCGGCTCGGTGCGGGAGCTGGGCACGGTGGGCGGCGTCGGCGAGAAGAAGCTGGCGACCTACGGGGAGGGCGTGCTGGAGGTGCTGAACTCCCTGGACGGCTCCGCCCCGGCCGGCACCTCCGCCCCGGCCGGCGATGCCGGGGAGGACCACTGGGCCGGTCCGGTGGAGGAGCCGGAGCCCGAGGACTGGATGTAGCGGCGGCGGGAGCGGTCAGGACAGCGCCGTCAGCCCCGGGGCGAAGGTGATGAGCAGCGGCAGCAACGGCACCAGCGCGGCCACCGTGGTGGTCAGCGCCCGGTGCCTGCGCAGCAGCCGCGGCGGGGGCTGAAGGAGCCGGTCGACGCGTTCGCCGAGCAGCCGGTGGCTGGAGGCGCAGGACAGGACGCCGCGGTGCTGGTTCAGCTCGATCAGCGCGAGGGCGGTGGTGAGGTGGCCGCAGCGGCGGGAGGCGGTGTCGTCGGCGGCCAGTTCGACCAGACGATGCGTCTGGTCGCAGAAGTGGGCGAAGAGCGGGACGCGCGGGAAGCCGGTGGCGAGCGCCGTGGACAGATGGAGCAGCCAGTCGTGGTGCGCGCGGGCGTGGCCGCGCTCATGGGTCAGGACCGCGTCGAGCTGACGGCCGGTGAGGCGGCGCAGCGCCCCGGTGGTGACGACGAGCTGCGGCGGGTGCCCGGGCATCCACCAGGCGTCCGGGTACTCGTCCTCCAGCACCAGCATCGGGCCGCGTGCCGCCGGCAGCCCCGCGGGCAGATCGGGCGCGCGTTCCCGCAGGTGGGCCCGGGCCTGGCCGCGGCGCCTGCGGACCTCGGCGAGTTCCCGGGCGAGCATGGCCGTCGTCCAGGCGGCCCCGCAGGCCAGCAGCACGGTGAGGGCCACCGCCCAGACCGGTGCGGCGGTCAGGTCGTAGGCGGCGGTGACGGCGGGCGGCGCCGGGGCGAACACATGGTCGCGGACGGTGCGGAAGACGGCCGCCGCGCCCAGCACCAGCGCGGTCAGGCAGCACAGCAGGACCGTGGCCACCAGGCACTGCCACACCCACAGGGCGACCACGGGCTCCCGTTCGGGCCAGTCGGCCCGGGTCAGCGCGCGCGGCGCCGGTACGGCGGCCGTCAGGGCGACGACGCTCAGCAGGAGCAGGCAGACCGTCATGCCGGGGCTCCGGTTCCTGGTCGCAGAGATGCGGGTGTCGGGTGGTGCCGGGGACGCGCCGAAGGCCCGTCGGATGGTGCCGTGTCCCCGTCAGTATGACGGGGACACGGGCCGTGAGTCAGGTGTCCGCGGGGGATCGTCCGCGTCGAGGCGGCCTCGCCCGGCCTTTTCGGACACCCGGTCGCTCCGCTGCCCGCGGGCGGTGCCTCAGCCGGACACGATCCGCCCGCTGACCTCGCCGAGCCCGACCCGGCCGCCGTCCGGCCCCGGCGCCCAGGCCGACAGCGTCACCACGTCCCCGTCCTCCAGGAACGCCCGCTTGCCGTCGGGGAGTTCGAGCGGGTCGCGGCCGTTCCAGGTCAGTTCGAGCAGCGAGCCGCGCTGCCGCTCCTCCGGGCCGCTGACGGTGCCCGAGCCGTACAGGTCGCCGGTGCGCAGCGAAGCGCCGTTCACGGTCATCTGGGCGAGCTGCTGGGCGGCGGTCCAGTACATGGTGGAGAAGGGCGGCTCGGCCACCGTGTGACCGTTGATCGCGACGGAGATCCGCAGGTCGTAGCCGCCGGGCTCGATGCCCGGGGCGGCGTCGTCCAGGTAGGGCAGCAGGGGGTGCGTGCGCTCGGGGGGCGCCACACGCGCGTGCTCCAGCGCCTCCAGCGGAGTGATCCACGCCGACACCGAGGTGGCGAAGGACTTGCCGAGGAAGGGGCCGAGCGGGACGTACTCCCAGGCCTGGATGTCGCGCGCCGACCAGTCGTTGAGCAGGCACAGGCCGAAGACGTGCTCCTGGAAGTCGCCGAGCGCGACGGGCGTGCCCTGCGCGGAGGGCACGCCCACCACGAAGCCGACCTCGGCCTCGATGTCCAGCCGGATCGATGGCCCGAAGACCGGCGCCGGGTCGCCGGGGCCCTTGCGCTGCCCCGAGGGCCGTACGACATCCGTGCCGGAGACGACCACCGTTCCGGAGCGGCCGTGGTAACCGATCGGCAGGTGCTTCCAGTTGGGGGTGAGGGAGTCCTCGGCGTCCGGGCGGAAGATCCGGCCGACGTTCCGCGCGTGGTTCTCGGAGGCGTAGAAGTCGACGTAGTCCGCGACCTCGAACGGCAGGTGGAGGGTGACCGACGACAGGGGGTGGAAGTGCGGTTCGATCGCCGACCGGTGCGAGGGGACCGTCACCCACGCCGTCAGCGCGCGCCGCACGTCCGACCACGCCGTGCGGCCGGCCGCCAGCAGCGGGTTGAGGGTGGCCTGCGCGAGCAGGGAGACGTACGGCGAGCCGAGCGCGGCGGCCGCGGCGCCCGCGTCGAGGACGTGGTCACCGAGCCGGACGCCGACCCTGCGCTCCGTGCTGCCGGAGGGCGAGAACACACCGTAGGGAAGGTTGTGCGGGCCGAAGGGGTCGCCCTCGGGGACGTCGAAGGGGGGCATGGGGTGCTGCCTCACTCTCATCCGGGCCATGCATGGCGATGCGTTCCATGTGATCGCGCCACACGTTACGGCCGGGACCGGTGTCTTGGGCAGTGCCGACAGGGGTGTCCGGCCGATGTCCGGAAAGAGGACACGGACGAGGTGGGGGCGGCCCGGGGGCGGGGCGGGCGCAGCGGCGCGGGGCCGGGGACGGCGTGGGCGCGCCTTCCGAGGCGGGTCGGGAGGCTCCGGACCGCGGCCGCGGCCCCAAGTCCGTGAAGATCCAGGTGAGTCGGCGGGGCGCCGTGATCCGTATTCTCTGATCATGGCCGCACCCCCCGCATACGCACTGATCGCCACCGACCTGGACGGGACGCTGCTGCGCGGCGACGACACCGTCTCCGACCGGTCGCTCGCCGCTCTGGAGCGGGTGGCGCGGGCCGGCGCCCGGCACCTGGTGGTGACGGGCCGGCCGGCTCCCCGGGTACGGCCGCTGCTGACCGCCCTCGGCTGCACGGGGCTCGCGGTGTGCGGGCAGGGGGCGCAGGTCTACGACGCCGGCACCGGGCGCCTGCTGTGGTCGGTGCGGCTCGACCGGGAACTGGCGGAGACCGCGCTCGGCAAGATCGAGGCCGAGGTCGGGCAGGTCTTCGCGGCCGTCGACCAGGACGGCGTGGACGGGCTCACCCTGATCGAACCCGGGTATCTGATGCCCCACCCGACCCTGCCCGCCGTGCGGGTCGGCCGGCGCGACGACCTGTGGCGCGAGCCCATCAGCAAGGTGCTGCTGCGCCACCACACGCTGTCGGACGACGAGTTGGCGGCGACCGCGCGCGCGGCGGTGGGCTCGCTGGCCACGGTCACCATGTCGGGGCCGGGCACGGTGGAGCTCCAGCCGTGCGGGGTCACCAAGGCGACGGGGCTCGCGCTGGCCGCCGACCTTCTGGGGATCGCCGCCGGACAGGCGCTGGCCTTCGGGGACATGCCCAACGACATCCCCATGTTCGACTGGGCCGGCCGCGGGGTCGCCATGGCCAACGCCCACCCCGAACTCAAGGCGGTCGCGGACGAGGTCACGACGTCCAACGAGGACGACGGCGTCGCCGTCGTCCTCGAGGGACTCTTCCCGGCCCACTGACCGGGACCGCGGCGGGGAGCCCGCCGCGGGGGCCGGTCAGTAGGCGCCGAAGACGTTGTCGATGGAGCCGTAGCGAGCGGCCGCGTAGTTGCAGGCGGCGGTGATGTTCGCGACCGGGTCGTAGATGTCGAAGGACGTCCCGGCCACGTGGTAGCTGTTGAAGGTCGGGTCGATGACCTGGAGCAGGCCCTTGGACGGGATGCCCTTGGCCGCGTTGGAGTCCCACAGGTTGATGGCGCGCGGGTTGCCCGAGGACTCCCGGATGATGTTGCGGTGGATGCCGTCGTAGGTGCCCGGGATGTGCTTCTCCGCCATGATCGCGAGGGACTCGCGGATCCACCCGTCGAGGTTGTTCGGGTACCCGGCGACGGTGGTGCCGGACGAGCTGGTGGAGTCGGCCGCGGAGGCGCTGGTGGCGCCGACGACCGGAAGGGCGAGCACGGCGGCGCCGGTGCCGAGCACGGCGAGCTTGCGGGCGAGGCGGCCGGTGCGGAAGCGGCGGTTCTGAGCGGCAGCAGGCATGGCGAAGTTCCTCTCCGTCGCCTGCGAGGTGAGCTGTCGGGTTCGGGCGGGGAGGTGCCCGGCCGTGCCGCTCTGGGCGGCACGGCTTCACCCCTTGCCGTTCCGGTGACGACACGCGTCGTCCGGTCCGGCGAACTTACCTGGGTCCCCCGCTCCTGCCGTACGAATGAGTTCGTCGATGGGTGGTGTCGGGCGGCGGCAGGATTCGGCGTTCCGCTCGACTGGCCGGGAACGTATGCGAGAGCACATGTCCGGAACAAGTGTTGGATTCACGTAAAGGCCAAGTTGACCTTGTTCTGTTCCATTTTGGGCGCTTGATCCTTTGCGACTGCCAATGCTCAACTGGCCGACGGCGCAAGGGCGGACCGGCCGCTGGCCGGGCCTGGCGGGCCCGTCGGGGCGCGTGACCCAACTCACGAAATAGCAAAGTATTCCAAATCAGACATGGGGGATTTGACCGTGGCGGCGAATCGGGGCGGTGCGCCCCGCCGGATAGTCCGTGGCTGATTTGGCTGCGTTCCAAAAGGGGTATTAAGGCGCTGAATGTCCGTATTATCGGATGGTCGGCGCTGCGCCGGCCGTGGTCCCGTGCCGTCCGTGCCGGACCGGTGGGCGCCCTCGGTGATCGAAACAGGACCGGATACGCTGACTTGAGTGAGGGCAGCGACCTATCGACAAACCGCGTAATCGCCAGCAGACACCAGCAGACAGGAGACCCCTCGTGACCGTCGTCGGGCCGTTCGGGCTGAGCGTGCGGGACCAGGCTCTGGAAGCCGATGTCCAGGCCGGATTGACGGCTGTCGAGGAAGGCTTGTTCGAGGCCACCAAGAGCGAGGTCCCGTTCATCACGGAGGCCGCGCAGCACCTCGTACGGGCCGGCGGGAAGCGGTTCCGGCCGCTCCTCGTGATGCTCGCGGCGCAGTTCGGCGACCCGTACGCGCCCGGCGTCGTGCCGTCGGCCGTGGTCGTGGAGCTGACCCACCTGGCCACGCTGTACCACGACGACGTCATGGACGAGGCGGCCGTGCGGCGCGGGGTGGACAGCGCGAACACGCGCTGGGGCAACTCCGTCGCCGTCCTCACCGGCGACTTCCTGTTCGCCCGCGCCTCCCAGATCCTCGCCGACCTCGGCCCCGAGGCGGTCCGCGTGCAGGCCCTCGCGTTCGAGCGGCTGGTCACCGGGCAGATCCTGGAGACCGCGGGCCCCTCGGACGGACGCGACCCGGTCGAGCACTACCTGGACGTGCTCGGCGGCAAGACCGGCTCCCTGGTGGCGGTGTCCTGCCGGTTCGGCGCGATGATGTCCGGCGCCGACGAGACGGTCGTCGACGTGCTGACCCAGTACGGCGAGCGGCTCGGGGTCGCCTTCCAGCTCGCGGACGACGTCCTGGACATCGCCTCCGACTCGCACGAGTCCGGCAAGACGCCGGGGACCGACCTGCGCGAGGGCATCCCGACGCTGCCCGTGCTCCGGCTGCGCGAGCGCGCCGCCCGCCTGCGGCTGCCCGAGGACATCGCGCTGTGCGAGCTGCTGGACTCCGACCTCGGCGACGACGCCCGGCTCGACGAGGCGCTGACCGCGCTCCGCGCGCACCCCGCGCTGGAGCAGGCCCGCCGCGACACCGTCCGCTACGCGGAGGAGGCGCGCTCCGCGCTGGCCCCGCTGCCGGAGTGCGACTCCAAGGCGGCGCTGCTCGAACTGTGCGACGCGGTGGTGCACCGGGCCGGCTGAGCCCCCCGTACACGGACCGAGGGCGGTGACTCCCGCACGACCCCTACGGGTCGGGGGAGTCACCGCCCTCGGGTGTCATACCGCAGGCGTACACGGAGTTGGTGCCGTGGTCTGACGCCTCCTCACGGCCGATTTGGTCATATGGAGACCACGGAAATCACCACTCCTCACCGATTCGGGTGAGAATGGCGGCTCAGGTGGACCAGTGTGGGGACAGCCGCCGCCGACGACGGAGGTAAGGCACAGATGGCACCGTACGAATCCGACGACGCAACGGCCGCCGCGCGTGACGAGGACCTGCCCACCGGACGCCGCAAGGCCGCCCGGTATGTGGTCCCGGTCGCGGTGGTGGGGGTGGCGGCGGCCACGATCGGGCTGGTTCCGGCGCTCGCCGACTCCGGTGACCCCGATCTGCCGAAGATCACCGCGCAGCAGCTCATCGACAAGATCGCCAAATCGGACGTGCAGCGGCTCTCCGGCACGGTGAAGGTCAGCACCGACCTCGGTCTGCCGGACCTCGGCGGCCTGGAGAGCGGACTGGTGTCCGGCGCGGCCCGGGGCAAGGGCGACGGCTCCTCGGCCGACCCGCAGTCCAAGCTGACCGAGCTGGTCTCTGGCACGCACACGCTGCGCGTGGCCGCCGACGGACCGGACCGGCAGAAGCTGTCGCTGCTGGAGAGCGGCTCCGAGTACAGCCTCGTCCATGACGGCAAGGACGTCTGGGGCTACGACAGCAAGAGCAACGAGGTCTACCACTCCACCGGCGCCGAGACCGGAGGGCGGCACCGGGCCGATCAGCCGCCGGCCACGCCCAAGGGCTTCGCCGACGAGGCCCTGAAGGCGGTCGACGACACCACGTCGGTGACCGTCGACGGCACCGCGCGGGTCGCCGGCCGCGACGCCTACAAGCTGCTGATCAAGCCCAGGCAGTCCGGCACCACGGTCGGCGCGATCAGCATCGCCGTGGACGCGCGGACCGGCCTGCCGCTGAAGTTCACCCTCACCCCGCGCAGCGGTGGCGCCGCCGTGCTCGACGCGGGCTTCACCCAGGTCTCCTTCGCCGCGCCGGCCGCCTCCACCTTCGACTTCACCCCGCCCAAGGGCGCGAAGGTCACCGAGGAGAAGAAGGGCGCTGAGGAGAAGAAGGGCGCCGAGGCGCCGGAGCACACCCGGGAGCACGCCACCAAGGGCGGTGAGGACCTCGCCAAGGGCATGAACGGCGCCACCGTGCTCGGCAAGGGCTGGACGTCGGTCGCGAGCTTCGACACCGGCGGCGGGGCCGGCCTGCCGTCCGGCGGCCGGGGCGGCGGCCAGGGCGGCGCGCTCGGCGGCTTCCTCGGCTCGCTCGGCGACCAGGTCTCCGGCAAGTTCGGCAAGGGCACGGTGTTCTCCACCCGCCTGGTCAACGCCCTGATCACCGACGACGGCAAGGTGTACGCCGGCGCGGTGACCAAGGACGCGCTGGTGAAGGCGGCGAACACGGGGAAGTGATCCCTCCCCGGGCAGGGGCAGGGCAGGAGCGGCACCGAGGGGGAGCCGATGGACGGACCGTCCGCCGCGGAGCGTGATCCACGGGACGCGCCGGAGCACGTGATCGCCACGCGCGGCCTCACCAAGCGCTACCGCGGCGGACAGCTCGCCGTCGACGGTCTCGACCTGACCGTCCCGGCGGGCAGCGTCTTCGGCTTCCTCGGCCCGAACGGCTCCGGCAAGACCACCACCATCCGCATGCTGATGGGGCTGATCGAGCCGACCTCGGGCACGGCCCGCGTCCTTGGCCGGCCCATGCCACGGGCCGCCCGCACCGTCCTGCCGAGGGTCGGCGCGCTGATCGAGGGCCCGGCCCTGTACGGCTTCCTCTCCGGCCGGGACAACCTGCTGCGCTACGACGCCGCCGACCCGACGGCCGATCCGCGCACCCGGCGCGCCCGGGTCGGGGCCGCCCTGGACCGGGTGGGCCTGACGGCAGCGGCGGGCAAGAAGGCGAGGGCGTACTCGCTCGGCATGAAGCAGCGCCTGGGCCTGGCCGCCGCCCTGCTCCAGCCGCGCGGACTGCTCGTGCTGGACGAGCCCACCAACGGGCTCGACCCGCAGGGCATGCGCGAGATACGCACCCTGGTGAAGGAACTGGCGTCGGACGGCACGACCGTGTTCCTCTCCTCCCACCTGCTCGACGAGATCGAGCAGGTGTGCACGCACGCGGCGGTGATGGCGCGGGGCCGCCTGCTCACCCAGGGCGCGGTCGCCGACCTGGCGGCCGGGGCGCGCGGCCGGCTGGCGGTGAGCACGCCGGACCCCGCCGAGGCGGCCCGGGTGCTGAAGGAGCAGGGCGTCGCCGACGTCGTCGCCGACGGTGACCGGGTGACCGGCGAGCCGCCCGAGCGGGACCTCGCGGAGCTGAACGCGGCCCTGGTCGCGGCGGGCGTGCGGGTACGGGGCTTCACGCTCGAACGGGCCTCGCTGGAGGACGCGTTCATGGCGCTGACCGGGGAGGGCTTCGATGTCGCGGGCTGAGGCGCTCCCGGGGCCGGCCGGACGCCGGACGAGTCCGCTGTGGACCTTCGGGCTGCTGCGCAGCGAACTGGTCACCACCCTGCGCCGCTGGCGCACGCTGGCCCTGCTCGCGGTGCTGGCGGCGGTGCCGGTGCTGGTCGGGATCGCGGTGCGGATCGAGACGCGCGGCGGGTCCAGGGCGGGCGGTGGCGGCGAGGGGCCGGCGTTCATGGCCCAGATCACCAACAACGGCCTGTTCCTGGTGTTCACGGCGCTCGCCGCGACCCTGCCGTTCTTCCTGCCGATGGCGGTCGGCGTCGTCGCGGGCGACGCGATCGCCGGTGAGGCCGGCGCCGGCACCCTGCGCTATCTGCTGGTCGCCCCGGCCGGCCGCACCCGGCTGCTGCTCGTCAAGTACGCGACGGTCATGGCCTTCTGCCTGCTGGCCACCCTGGTCGTGGCGGTGTCCGCGCTGGCCGTCGGCGCGCTGCTCTTCCCGCTCGGCGACCTCACGACCATCTCCGGCACGAGCATCACCTTCGCCGAGGGGCTCGGCCGGGCGCTGCTGATCGCGCTGGCCGTCGCCGCCTCACTGGTCGGCATCGCGGCGCTCGGCCTGTTCGTGTCCACCCTGACCAACAGCGGCATCGCCGCCATGGCGACCACCGTGGGCCTGCTCATCACCGTTCAGATCCTGGACCAGATACCCCAGTTGCACGCCCTGCGGCCGTACTTCTTCTCGCACTACTGGCTGTCCTTCGCCGACCTGATGCGCGAACCCGTCTACTGGGACGACCTGGTGCGCAACCTCGGGCTACAGGCGCTGTACGCGGCCGTGTTCGGCTCGGCGGCCTGGGCGCGGTTCACGACGAAGGACATCAGCGCCTAGGGCCTTTCAGGCAAGCCCCAGGGCGGCTCAGGACTCCTGGTACGGGAAACGGGCGAGGGGCGCCCCGCCTGCGAAGAACGTCTTCGCGCGCGTGAGCGCGTCGGTGTCCTTCGCCACGTCACCCGGCGCGGTGCCGTTGCCGAGCAGTACACCGCCGAAGCGCATCCCCAGGTAGGCGGCCGAGTTGTTGAGCGTGCCGACGAGCGGGTCGGAGACGGACGGCTCCCGGTCGGCGCGCACCGAGACGCCCCACAGGGTGCGTCCCGCCATCGCCTCCTTGAACCCGATGTCCGGCGTGCGGAGCCAGGCCGACCAGTGGTCCAGGTACCGCTTGGTGTGACCGGACACCGAGTACCAGTACAGCGGGGAGGCGATCACCAGGTCGGTGGCGGCGAGGGTCGCGTCCAGCAGCAGCCCGGCCGGAGTGTCCGGGGCCGGCCGTACGTGGTCGGTGTCGTGCCGCAGGTCCGTGAAGTCGGGCAGCGGGTGGTCGGTGAGGCGGATCCAGCGCTGCTCGACGTCGCCGGGAAGCTGTTCGGCGGCGGCGCGGGCCAGCAGTTCGGTGTTTCCGTCGAGGCGGGCACTGCCCAGGACGAAGAGGAAACGGCGGCTCATGGGTCCCCCGGAGTGGTTGGTGTCGCACCGCGAATAAGGGCGTGTGCATTTTATGCACACGCAAGCAGTCTGTTTCAAGAGCCGGTTGCGGCCGCGTCGCGCCGCGGCTGGTGCGATGCTGTGACGTCGCGGTGACGCGGGAGCCGGACCGGGACGGACACACTGGTCGGCAGGACGCGTACGGACCGGATCGTGGCGCCGGGGGAGTGAGGGAACCGATGTCTCGACTCAGCTTCGAGAAGAAGCGGGCACAGCAGCCCGTGGCACACCCCGCGGTGGTGGCCGTGCGGGTGACCGGCACGGGCAGTGCCTCGGTGGGCGGGACGGCGGTCGTCGCGGAACCGGGCCAGGAGATCCAGCAGGCCGTGCTGAACCACCTCCAGCGCCTGGCGATAAGCCTGGGCGCCCCGATACGCGCCACGATCCAGGACGACCGCGCCGGATGCGTGGTCCCGCTCGAGGTCTCGGCCGACGGCTCCAGCAGGATGGCGGGCGACCCGGTGCGCACCACCGCCCGGTCCGCCGCGGATGAACCGGCCGCAGTGGTGCCCGTATCGGTGGCGCCCGCTGCGGGCGTGGCGGGCTCCGGTCCGGCCGTGACGGGCTCCGGCCGGGAGCAGGCGCCGATGGGGCGGTTCGGGCCGCCGCCGGTCATGGACGGTGTGTCCGGGGCGCTGACCGCCGCCGGCGCCCGGACGCCGGCGCCCGTCCCCGCCTACGGCCCCCGGACGATGCCCCCGGCGCCGGTGCGGCGTCCAGAGCCGGGCGTCCCGGTGCCGGCCCCGCGCCCCGAGGAGCCGCCCGCCGCGCCGGTGCGGCACCCCGAGCCGGCCGTCTCCGCGCCCCTGCGGGCGGTCCCTGAGGCGCCCGCCGGTATCCCTGAGGCGCCCACCGGTATCCCGGGGGCGCGCGCGGGCGGCCCGAACGCGCTCCTGCACGACCCCGAGCCCGTCCCGGCCTCGTCCCTCACCCCCACCCCCGCCCGCGGCTTCGACGCCGTGGCCGAGGAGGTGCTCGGGGACACGCCCGTGACCGAGACCGCGGAGGGCGCCGAACTGCTCACCGAGCCGATGGCACGGATCAACGAGGCCGTCCGGGACGGCCGCATCGAGGCGGCGGCCCGGCTCGCCGACCGCACCGTCGCCGAGGCGTCCGCCGTACTGGGCCCTCGCCACCCCGAGGTGCTGCACCTGGGCGAACTCACCGCCTACATCGCCTACCTGGCGGGCGACCCGGTGCGTTCCTTCCACCTCTCGCTCGACCTCGCCCGGCTGCGCCGGCAGGCGTGCGACGCGGAGGCGGCCTACGGCAACGTGCGCAGCGCCGCCACCGCCTGGCGCGCGGTGCGCGACCCGGAGGAGGGGCTGCGGCTCGGCCGCGACCTCATCGACCTGTGGACGGCCCTCACCGCCGAGCCGGGGCCCGCGGCGGGCGACCCGGAGCCCCTGGAATCGGCACGCTCGCGCATGGTCCGCCTGACCGACCGCGCGGCCGCGGCGGCGCGGCCTTAGGGCCTGTCCGACCATTCCCGCCGGGCCCGCGACGCCCGGCGCCGCACCTCGCCGCGTTGTCGGGTGCGCCCAGGTGCGTCCAGTACGAGGGCGGCCCTCCGCCTTGCGATGCACGGCACCGGACGCCGCGGGCCGATCCGACGCGAATCGTCAGACAGGCCCCAGCCGGCGCCGCCCGGCCTCGGGCGGTCACGCGACGCAGAACTCGTTGCCCTCCGGGTCGGCCATCAGCACCCATTCGCCGCCGGGCTCCTTCACCTCGCGCAGCACCCGCGCGCCCAGGGCCGTCAGCCGGGCCACCTCGTCCGCGCGCCGGCCGGCGCCGGCGTGCACGTCGATGTGCAGCCGGTTCTTGACGGTCTTCGGCTCCGGGACGCGCTGGAAGAGCAGCCGCCGGCCCAGCCCGGTGCCGGTGTCCGGGTCGCAGGGGTCGTCGGGGTGCCGTACGGCGATCAGGTCCCGGAAGGCGGGGCGGCCGTGGTACTCGACGGTGGCCTCACCGGTCAGCGCGCCGAAGGACAGCAGCCGTTCGACGAGCGCGCTGTTGTCCTCGGGCTCGTAGTGCAGCGCGGCCGCCCAGAAGTCCGCCTGGGCGTGCGGGTCGGCCGCGTCGATGACGATCTTCCAGTGCAGCGGGGCGGGAGCGGATGCGGATGACGGCGTTGATGTCGACATGCTCACCACTTATAGCCGCCCGCGCGCACCCGCACGGGCACTCGGGTCAACCGACCCGGCGCACGTCCGTCCGGGCCGGGTCCGGGGCCTCGACGAGCGGTGACACGGCGACCACCCGGGGCCTGCGGGCCGCGCGCAGCGCGTCCCAGGTGAGCAGGACCAGCGCCAGCCACACCAGCGCGAAGCCGGCCCAGCGCTCGAGCGGCATCGCCTCGTGGAAGTAGAGGATGCCGAGCAGGAACTGGAAGACCGGGGCCAGGTACTGCAGCAGTCCCAGCGTGGACAGCGGCACCCGGATCGCCGCAGCGCCGAAGCAGACCAGCGGCAGCGCGGTGACGACGCCCGTCGAGGCGAGCAGCAGGGCGTGCCCGGTGCCGCCGGTGGTGAAGGTGGCGCCGCCGTGCACGCCGAGCCAGACCAGATAGCCGAACGCGGGCACGAACTGGACCGCGGTCTCGGCGGCCAGCGACTCGAAGCCGCCGAGGCCGACCTTCTTCTTCACCAGGCCGTAGGTGGCGAACGAGAACGCCAGGCACAG
This sequence comes from Streptomyces sp. 1-11, assembly GCF_007176755.1. Classification (GTDB taxonomy): domain Bacteria; phylum Actinomycetota; class Actinomycetes; order Streptomycetales; family Streptomycetaceae; genus Streptomyces. The sequence continues at coordinate 787,145 of NZ_BJTV01000001.1, read as the reverse complement.
GGAGATCCACGGCGGGCGGCCGTAGCCGACGGTCAGGACGACGACGGCGGCGGCGCCCACCGCGACCGCGGCCCACTGCGCGCGCCGCAGCCGCTCCTTGAGGAGCAGCACGCCCATCGCGATGGTCACCAGCGGGTTGATGAAGTACCCGAGGGAGGCCTCGACCACATGGCCGGAGTTCACGGCCCATATGTAGACGCCCCAGTTGACGGTGATGACGGCCGCGGCCACCACCACCAGCCCCAGCCGCCGCGGCTGCCGCAGCAGCTCCCCGGCCCAGGCCCAGCGCCGTACGAAGACCAGGGCGACGGCGACGAAGACGAGGGACCACGCCATGCGGTGGGCCAGGATCTCCATGGCTCCGGCGGGCTTCAGCAGCGGCCAGAACAGCGGGACCAGGCCCCACATCCCGTACGCGGCGAAACCGTTCACCAGGCCTGTCCGGTGCTCTCCTGTGGACGTCCCGGCCATGGGCCCCTCCTTGTCGCCTCACCCACTCGTGCGAGGAAGAAGGTAGCGCCGAGCCGGCCCGTCTGTCATGCCCGTATCGCCATACGGTCATGACAGACGTTCGCGCCGGTCGGACGGGAGGCGCCGCAGCGGTTGTCGGCCCAGCGGTTGTCAGCCCTTGAGCGCGGCGGCGACGGCCTCGGCGAGCGGGGTGGTCGGGCGGCCGGCCAGGCGGGAGAGGTCGCCGCCGGGGACGACCAGTTCGCCCTTCGCGATCGAGGCGTCCACGCCGGCCAGCACCGCGGCCAGCGGGCCGGGCAGCCCGGCGCCGGTCAGGACGGACTCGAGCGTCTCGACCGGGACCGGGGTGTAGGCGATCTCCCGGCCGGTCTGCCGGCTCAGCTCGGCCGCGTACTCGGCGAAGCCCCACGCCTCGTCGCCGCCCAGCTCGTACGTCGAGTTCTCGTGGCCCTCGCCGGTCAGCACCGCGACCGCGGCGGCCGCGTAGTCGGCGCGGGAGGCCGAGGAGACCCGGCCGTCGCCGGCGGCCTGGACGACCGCGCCGTGCTCCAGCACCGGGGCCAGGTTCTCGGTGTAGTTCTCGTGGTACCAGCCGTTGCGCAGCAGGCTGTAGGGCAGGCCGGAGGCGAGCAGCGCCTCCTCGGTGGCACGGTGGTCGTCGGCGAGCGCGGCCTTGAGGGTGCCGGGGGCGCTGGTGTACGCCAGCAGCGCGACGCCGGCGGCGCGGGCGGCGTCGATCACGACCTGGTGCTGCTGCACCCGGCCCTTGTCGAACTCGTTGCCGGAGATCAGCAGGACCTTGTCGCCGGCCGCGAACAGGCCGTCGAAGGTCTCGGGCGCGTTGTAGTCGGCGACGGCGAGCCGCACCCCGCGGGCGGCGAGCCCGGCGGCCTTCGCCTCGTCGCGCACGACGGCGGTGATCTCTCCGGCCGGGACCTTCTCCAGCAGCTGCTCCACCACGTGACGGCCGAGGTGTCCGGTGGCTCCGGTGACGACGATGCTCATGATGTGCGCTCTCCCTGGGGGTGTGTCCGTCGGTGACTCCGAACGTCTGCCACTGACCTTAGGGCGGGCGCTAACCAAACGAAAGTACCCACTTTGAAGTAAGGTACTGGCATGACAGTAAGTAACCGGGTGACCGCCGCCGAGGCCGAGGCCCAGTGCCCCTACCGGCTCGTCCTCGAACACGTCACGAGCCGGTGGGGCGTCCTCGTGCTGATCGAGCTGCTGGAGCGGCCGTACCGCTTCAGCGAGCTGCGCCGGGCCATCGGCACATACAGCGGCCGGGGGGTCAGCGAGAAGATGCTGACCCAGACCCTGCAGACCCTGGAGCGCGACGGACTGGTCCACCGGGACGCCAAGCCGGTGATCCCGCCCCGCGTCGACTACTCGCTCACCGGCCTCGGCCAGGAGGCGGCGCGGCAGGTGCGGTCCCTCGCCCGGTGGACCCATGAGCGCATGGACGAGGTGGAACAGGCCCGGCTGGCGTACGACGAGGCCCGGGACCTCAGGTCCCGGGCCTCCTAGCAGGCGAGCTCGACGGTCCTCAGCCGACGACCGTCCAGGTGTCCCCGCCGGCCAGCAGGGCGGCCAGGTCGCCCTTGCCGTGCTGTTCGACCGCCGTGTCGAGCTGCTCGGCCATCTCGGTGTCGTAGACGGGCCGCTCGACCGAGCGGAACACGCCGATCGGGGTGTGGTGCAGGGTGTCCGGGTCGGCGAGCCGGGACAGGGCGAAGGCGGTGGTTGGGGACGCCGAGTGCGCGTCGTGCACCAGGACGTCCGCCTCGTTCTCCGCGGTCACCGTCACCACCTTCAGGTCCCCGGTCAGCCGGTCGCGGACGACGCCGCGCTCCCCGTCGGACCCGAACCGGATCGGCTGCCCGTGCTCCAGGCGGATGAGCGCCTCCTCGGCCCGCTGCTTGTCCTTCAGGGCGTCGAAGGCGCCGTCGTTGAAGATGTTGCAGTTCTGGTAGATCTCGATCAGCGCCGTGCCCGGGTGGTCGGCGGCCGCGCGCAGCACCTCGGTCAGGTGCTTGCGGTCGGAGTCGATGGTCCGGGCGACGAAGGACGCCTCCGCCCCGATCGCCAGGGAGACCGGGTTGAAGGGCGCGTCCAGGGAGCCCATCGGCGTCGACTTGGTGATCTTGCCGATCTCCGAGGTCGGGCTGTACTGGCCCTTGGTCAGGCCGTAGATCCGGTTGTTGAACAGCAGGATCTTCAGGTTGACGTTGCGGCGCAGGGCGTGGATGAGGTGGTTGCCGCCGATGGAGAGGGCGTCTCCGTCACCGGTCACCACCCACACGCTCAGGTCGCGGCGGGAGGAGGCGAGGCCGGTGGCGATGGCCGGGGCCCGGCCGTGGATGGAGTGCATCCCGTAGGTGTTCATGTAGTACGGGAAGCGGGAGGAGCAGCCGATGCCGGAGACGAACACGATGTTCTCTCTGGCCAGCCCCAGCTCGGGCATGAAGCCCTGCACCGCCGCCAGGATCGCGTAGTCGCCGCAGCCCGGGCACCAGCGCACCTCCTGGTCGGACTTGAAGTCCTTCATCGACTGCTTCGCCTCGGCCTTGGGCACCAGCTGCAGCAGCCCGTTGGTGGCGTCAGTCATCGATGGCCTCCTTCAGCGCGGCGGCGAGCTGCTCCGCCTTGAACGGCATGCCGTTGACCTGGTTGTACGAGCGGGCGTCGACCAGGTACTTCGCCCGGACCAGCGTGGCCAGCTGCCCGAGGTTCATCTCGGGGACCACGACCTTGTCGTAGCGCTCGAGCACCGCGCCCAGATTGCGCGGGAAGGGGTTGAGATGGCGCAGGTGGGCCTGTGCGACGGCCTCGCCGGCGGCACGCAGTCTTCGCACCGCGGCCGTGATGGGCCCGTAGGTGGAACCCCAGCCCAGCACCAGGGTGCGCGCCCCGTCCGGGTCGTCGACCTCGACGTCCGGCACCTCGACGCGGTCGATCTTGGCCTGGCGGGTGCGGACCATGAAGTCGTGGTTGGCCGGGTCGTAGGAGATGTTGCCCGTGCCGTCCTGCTTCTCGATGCCGCCGATCCGGTGCTCCAGACCGGGCGTGCCCGGGATCGCCCATGGCCGGGCGAGGGTCTGCGGGTCGCGCTTGTACGGCCAGAACACCTCGGTGCCGTCGTCCAGGGTGTGGTTCGGGCCGGTGGCGAACCGGACCCTCAGGTCGGGCAGCTCGTCCAGGTCCGGGATGCGCCAGGGCTCGGAGCCGTTGGCGAGGTAGCCGTCGGAGAGCAGGATCACCGGAGTGCGGTGGGTCAGCGCGATCCGGGCCGCCTCCAGGGCCGCGTCGAAGCAGTCCGCGGGGGTCTTCGGGGCGACCACCGGGACCGGGGCCTCGCCGTTGCGGCCGAACATCGCCTGCAGCAGGTCCGCCTGCTCGGTCTTGGTCGGCAGACCGGTCGACGGGCCGCCGCGCTGGATGTCGACCACCAGCAGCGGCAGCTCCAGCGACACCGCCAGGCCGATCGTCTCGCTCTTCAGGGCGAGGCCGGGACCGGACGTGGTGGTGACCGCCAGCGAGCCGCCGAAGGCCGCGCCCAGCGCCGCGCCGATGCCCGCGATCTCGTCCTCCGCCTGGAACGTGCGCACGCCGAAGTTCTTGTGCTTGCTCAGCTCGTGCAGGATGTCCGAGGCCGGGGTGATCGGGTACGAACCCAGGAACAGCGGCAGGTCCGCCTGCTGGGAGGCGGCGACCAGGCCGTAGGCCAGGGCCAGGTTCCCGGAGATGTTGCGGTAGGTGCCGACCGGGAAGGCCTTGGCGGCCGGCGCGACCTCGTAGGAGACCGCGAAGTCCTCGGTCGTCTCGCCGAAGTTCCAGCCCGCCCGGAAGGCGGCGATGTTCGCGGCCGCGATGTCCGGCTTCTTGGCGAACTTGCTGTTCAGGAACTTCTCGGTGCCCTCGGTCGGCCGGTGGTACATCCAGGAGAGCAGACCGAGGGCGAACATGTTCTTGCTGCGCTCGGCCTCCTTGCGGGAGAGGTCGAACTCCTTGAGCGCCTCGACCGTGAGCGTCGTCAGCGGCACCGGGTGCAGGTGGTAGCCGTCGAGCGAGCCGTCCTCCAGCGGGGAGGCGGCGTACCCGACCTTCTGCAGGGCGCGCTTGGTGAACTCGTCCGTGTTGACGATGATCTCGGCGCCGCGCGGCAGGTCGCCGATGTTGGCCTTCAGGGCGGCCGGGTTCATCGCGACCAGCACGTTCGGCGCGTCGCCCGGGGTGAGGATGTCGTGGTCGGCGAAGTGGAGCTGGAAGGAGGAGACGCCGGGCAGGGTGCCCGCGGGGGCGCGGATCTCGGCGGGGAAGTTGGGGAGGGTGGAGAGGTCGTTGCCGAAGGACGCGGTCTCCGAGGTGAAGCGGTCACCGGTGAGCTGCATGCCGTCACCCGAGTCCCCCGCGAACCGGATGATCACCCGGTCCAGGCGCCGCACGTCCTTCGCTCCGCCCGGTTTGCGCTGCTCTCCCACGACGGGCGTGTCGGCCTGCTCCGCTGGGCTGCTGACCTGGCTGGTCACTGAACTGGACCTCCTTCGAGGCGGCTGTCCGGGAATGGCCGTCCCACGGACCATCCCAGAATCAACCCTACGTCGCTCGGGGTCGCCCTCCGGCGGCCATCCGCATGATGGACCGCGTTCCGGGACGGCCCGGAGCACTGGATTGTCATGGTTCCTCGCGCCGCCGGAGCCCTGGCCGAGCGGCTCGCCGCGACTGTGCGTCTTCCACGGTTCCCTCCTCCGGCCCTCCGCCACCCGGGTACCCGTCTCCACAGAAGCCGGACGGACTGACACCCGGCTGACACAGTGTCAGCCGGTCATGAGTTCAAGTAGGTGAGAACGGCCAGAACACGCCGGTGGTCGCCGTCGCTCGGGGACAGCCCGAGCTTCAGGAAGATGTTGCTGACGTGCTTCTCCACGGCTCCGTCGCTGACCACGAGCTGCCGGGCGACCGCCGAGTTCGTCCGGCCCTCCGCCATCAGCCCCAGCACCTCCCGCTCGCGCGGGGTGAGCCCGGCCAGCACGTCCTGCTTGCGGCTGCGCCCGAGGAGCTGGGCGACCACCTCCGGGTCCAGCGCCGTGCCGCCCCCGGCGACCCGCACCACCGCGTCGACGAACTCCCGCACCTCCGCGACCCGGTCCTTGAGCAGGTAGCCCACGCCCCGGCTGGAACCGGCCAGCAGTTCGGTGGCGTACCGCTCCTCCACGTACTGCGACAGCACCAGCACCCCGAGCCCCGGGTGCGTCCGGCGCAGCCGTACGGCCGCCCGCACCCCCTCGTCGGTGTGGGTCGGCGGCATCCGCACGTCCGCCACCACCACGTCGGGCAGCTCTCCCTGCCCGTCCAGGTCGGCGATGGTCTTGAGCAGCGCCTCCGCGTCCCCGACGCCGGCCACGACGTCGTGCCCGCGGTCGGTCAGCAGCCGGGTCAGCCCCTCTCTCAGCAGCACCGAGTCCTCGGCGATGACCACACGCACCCTGTTCTCCACGATCTCCCGGCCCCCCACAGCCCGACCTTCCGACGGCGTCCCGTACGAAGGTCAAGCATTCCAGCATTCGGGCCGGCGCGCGCAGGACCGGGGGAAACAGCCCGGCGCGCGCACCCGTCCGGCCCCGGCGCGTCCGCTCAGCCGCGCCAGGGCAGCTCGGCGATCACCCGGGTCGGGCCGCCCGCCGGCGAGTCCACGACCAGGACCCCGTCCACCGCGTCCAGGCGGCCGGCCAGCCCCGCCAGGCCCGAACCCCGGGCGGCGTCGGCGCCGCCGACCCCGTCGTCCAGCACCTGGATGAGCAGCCGGTCCTCGTTCCGCCAGACGTCGACCGAAGCGGACCGCGCCCCGCTGTGCTTGCTGATGTTCTGCAGCAGCTCGGAGACGGTGAAGTAGGCGATGCCCTCGATCGCCGGGGCGGGCCTGGCCGGCAGATCGACCTCCACGCGCACCGGGACCGCGCAGCGGGAGGCGACGGAGGACAGGGCCGCGTCCAGGCCACGGTCGGTCAGCACCGCCGGGTGGATGCCCCGGGCCAGGTCGCGCAGCTCCTGCAGCGCCGTCTTCACCTCGCCGTGCGCGTCCTCCACCATCCGGGCCGCCTCCCGCGGGTCCTCCCGCAGCTTCTCCTTCGCCAGCCCCAGGTCCATCGCCAGGTTCACCAGCCGGGCCTGCGCCCCGTCGTGCAGGTCGCGCTCGATGCGGCGCAGGTCGGCGGCGGCCGTGTCGACCACGACACCCCGGTCCGACTCCAGCTCCACCACCCGTGCCGACAGTCGTGACGGCCCCAGCAGCCCGCGCACCAGCAGCCCGTCCACCGTCGTCAGCCCCCGCACGACCCACGGCGTGGCCAGGGTGAACAACAGACCCGCCAGCGCCGTCACGCCGATCTCGAAGGAGTTGTCCAGGTAGACGCTGTGGTGCGCGTCGCCGTAGAGCTGCAGGCCGCCCTGGCCCGCGTACATCGGGAACACCCAGAACCACAGCGGATACGTCAGCAGGGACCAGCCGGCGGTCCAGAAGGTCACCGCCACGACGAACGAGAACACCGCCCAGGGGAACTGCACCAGCGCGTACAGCAGGTGCCGCCAGGAAGCGCCGCTCTTGAGCACCGCGCCCATCCACGCGAACGCCCCCGGCTTGGCCGTCCGCAACGGCTCCGGGTCCGCCACCTCCACGCGCAGCAGCGCACGCGCGCGCGTGCGTTCCAGTACGCCGAAGCCGCGGCAGCCGGCGAGCCCCGCCGCCAGCACCGGGACCCCGAGGAAGGTGATGAGCAGGCCGGCGCCGAGCGACACCATCGTGACCGTCCAGCAGAACAGCACGACCGCGACCGGCAGGCCCAGCAGCACATGGCCGAGCTCGCGCCAGCTCCGCGCCTCCACGGGCGCCCGCAGCGCGGCGGGCAGCCGGTGCCGCCGTTCCCCGTCGTGGGCGGGGAAGCCGGATCCGGCGAGGTGCCCGTGTCCCCGCCCGTACCCCTGTCCGTACTCCGTGGCCATCGGTGTCGTCCGTTCTCCTCGTCCTGGCGGCGCTGCTGCGGCCGTGTCTCCAGAGTGGCGGGCCGCGGCCCCCGGTGACATGGAGGCCGTCGGCGTCTTGGACCGGGGGTTTTCCCCACCACGGGGGTGGGGGCCGGGTGGCGCGACGGTGTGTCGTGGCGCGGGGGGTGATGCGGCTGGGCCCGGTGGCGTGAGACGGCGGGGGCCGGGCGAGGACCGGGTGGCGCTGTGCGGGTAGGTCCGGCGGTCGGTGCGGGTGGTGTCGTGCGGGTAGGTCCGGCGGTCGGTGCGGGTGGTGTCGTGCGGGTAGGTCCGGCGGTCGGTGCGGGTGGTGCCGTGCGGGTAGGTCCGGCGGTCGGTGCGGGTGGTGTCGTGCGGGCGGGTCCGGTGGTCGGTGCGGGCGGCCGGCTATTCCTGGCGGTCCCGCCAGGGCAGCTCCGCCGTGACCACGGTCGGGCCGCCGGCCGGGGAGTCGACGAGGAACAGGCCGTCCACCGCGCCCAGCCGCTCCGCCAGGCCCCGCATGCCGCTGCCGCTCTCCAGCCGGGCGCCGCCGCGGCCGTCGTCCCGGACCTGGATGAGCAGCCGGTCCTCGTTCCGCCAGACGTCCACCGCGGCGGAGTGCGCCCCGCTGTGCTTGCTGATGTTCTGCAGCAGCTCGGAGACGGTGAAGTAGGCGATGCCCTCGATGGCCGCCGCGGGCCGGGTCGGCAGGTCCGCCGTCACCTTCACCGGCACCGTGCAGCGGGAGGCGACGGAGGACAGGGCGGCGTCCAGGCCGCGGTCGGTCAGCACCGCCGGGTGGATGCCCCGGGCCAGGTCGCGCAGCTCCTGCAGGGCGAGCTTCACCTCGCCGTGCGCCTCCTCCACCATCGCGGCGGCCGAGTCGGGATCCTCCAGCAGCTTCTCCTTCGCCAGGCCGAGCCCCATGGCGAGGTTCACCAGCCGGGCCTGCGCCCCGTCGTGCAGGTCGCGCTCGATACGGCGCAGGTCGGCGGCCGCCGTGTCGACCACGACCCCGCGGTCCGACTCCAGCTCGGCGATCCGCCGCTCCAGCTCGTCGGAGGGCGACAGCAGCCCCCGCACCATCGCCCGGTCCACGTTGGACAGCCCCCGCGCGATGAACGGCAGCACCGGCCACAGCACGAACAGCGAGACCAGCACGGTGCAGAAGGTGAGGATCCCCCAGGGCAGCCGGATGAGGTCGTACAGCAACGTCCGCCAGCCCACCGGGTCCTTCAGCGCCAGCCACAGCCGCTGCAGCACCCCGCCGCCCCGGGCGATCGGCAGCGGCGACGGCTCGTCCACCCGGACCCCGAGCAGCGCCCGGGACCGGAACCGCTCCAGCTTGCCGAGCTGCCGTGCGCCCAGCAGGCACACCGCGAGCAGCGGCAGCCCGATCACCGTCAGGGTGAGGACGCCGCTGACGAGCACCGCCGTGAACACGTACGTGAAGCCGAACACCGCCATCGGCAGGTTCAGCAGGAGGTGCGAGATCTCCTTCCAGGTGCGCGCGTCGAGGGCGACACGAGCGGGCGGAAGGCGGTCGGCGGGAAGACGGTCGGAGCCTTCGGTCCGGCCTGCGGCGGAGGCGGAAGCGGTCATGCGGGCCAGCCTGCCGTGCCCGGCGCCCCTTGTGCCATGCGGCCCACCGCCCCCGTTCCCTGGGGAAAACCCCACCCCTCGCCCGGTCCTCGCGTCTCACGCCGTGACGGGCTGCTTACCGTGTCTTTATCAGGGCCTAGACTCCCGTGCGTACAGATCCTCGAATCAGGTCGCAGCAGCAGGGGCCACTGCGCCGGGTTCACCAAGGTCACGAGGTCAGGGAGCGAGGCGGACGGTGCGGGAGACGTTGGGGGACTCGACGGTCGCCGCGGCGGACGTCGCGGCCGGCTACTTCCGGTCCTACTCGGTCGTAGGGCTGCTCGCGCTCGTCGGCGTGCTCTTCGTCGCGGTCGCCTTCGGCGCCGGCCGGCTGCTGCGCCCGGTGGTGCCCACCCCGGAGAAACTGCTCACCTACGAATGCGGCGTCGACCCCGTCGGCGAGGGCTGGGCCCACACCCAGGTCCGCTACTACGTCTACGCCTTCCTTTACGTGATCTTCGCGGTCGACTCGATCTTCCTGTTCCCGTGGGCGACGGTGTTCGCCGCCCCCGGCTACGGCGCGACCACCCTCGTGGAGATGTTCATCTTCCTCGGCTTCCTCGCCGTGGGCCTGCTGTACGCCTACAAGAAGGGGGTGCTGGCATGGACGTGAACCCGTCCCGTACGGAGAACCCGTCCGCCGCGCAGCCCGTCCTGCTTCCGGAGCCCAAGCGTCTTGGCGCCCTCGCCCGGCTCGCCCCCGAGCCGATGAAGGTGGTCCTGAACTGGGGCCGCCGCTACTCGCTGTGGGTGTTCAACTTCGGCCTCGCCTGCTGCGCGATCGAGTTCATCGCCGCGTCGATGGCCCGCCACGACTTCATCCGCCTCGGTGTCATCCCCTTCGCGCCGGGCCCCCGCCAGGCCGACCTGATGGTCGTCTCCGGAACGGTGACGGACAAGATGGCCCCGGCCGTGAAGCGTCTGTACGAGCAGATGCCGGAGCCGAAGTACGTCATCTCCTTCGGCGCCTGCTCCAACTGCGGCGGCCCGTACTGGGACTCGTACTCCGTCACCAAGGGCGTCGACCAGATCATCCCGGTCGACGTGTACGTGCCCGGCTGCCCGCCGCGGCCCGAGGCGCTGCTCCAGGGCATCCTCAAGCTCCAGGAGAAGATCGCGGACGAGTCCCTCGAGCACCGTTACGGGACCGCCCGGCCGTCCGCGGCCGCGCTGCGGAGCGACCTGGTCAAGCCGCCGGCGCCCGCCCCGGAAGGGGACGCGTGATGAGCACGGCAGGCTGGCTGCCCGCTCCCGCCGGGGAACTCTTCGGCCCCGACGCCACGGCCGAGGAGTCGTACGAGGTCCTGACGGTGGACGTGCCGCCGTCCGCCTGGCTCACCGCCCTGGAGACGGCCCGCACCACCCTCGCCTGCACCTACTTCGACTGGCTGAGCGCGGTCGACGAACCCGGGACGGGTTTTCGCGTCTCGGCCCACGTCGTGGCGCTCCACCCGGTCCGCCGTCTGCTGATCCGCACGACCGTGCCGCACGAGGCGCCGGCGCTGCCGTCCGCCGTCGGCGTCTACGCGGGGGCGGCCTGGCACGAACGCGAGACGCACGAGATGTTCGGGGTCGTCTTCGAGGGCCACCCGGGCCTGGAGCACCTGCTCCTGCCGGAGACCTTCGAGGGCCACCCGCTGCGCAAGGACTTCGTCCTCGCCGCCCGGGTGGCCAAGGCCTGGCCCGGCGCCAAGGAGCCCGGCGAGTCCGACCACGGAGGCCCCAAGCGCCGTCAGATGCTGCCGCCGGGCGTGCCCGACCCGAACGAGTGGGGCCCGCTGAAGGGCCAGCTGCCGCCTGCCCCGGCCCGCCCGGCCCGCGGCGCGGCACGCGCCGCGGGCGAACGTCCGGCACGCGCGGCGGGCGAACGCCCCGTACGACGCACCCGCACGGCGTCGGAGGGCTCCGCCAGCCAGACCGGAGAGGCCGCGGCTGGGGCTGCTGGGGCCGCTGGGGCCCCTGGAGCTACTGGGGGCGCCGGGGCTGCTGGGGCTGCTGGGGGCGCCGGGGCTGCCGAGGCCGCCGGGGGCGCCGGAGCGGCTGGGGGCGCAGGAGGTGTCGGTGCCACCGGGGCTGTTGGGGCTGCCGGTGCTGCCGGGCCTGGCGGAGCCGCGGGCGCCGGGGCGCGGCCGCGGCGGACGAGGAGCGCGAGTGAAGGCTCGGTGAGCCAGTCGGCGGCGCCGGCCGAGGACGCGGCGGTGCGCAAGCAGGCCGCGGCCGAGGGCGATGCCGCCCAGGCGTCGGCGGAGGGACCGGCCGCGGAGGCCTCGGTGGCCCACGAGCCCGGACCGGCACCCGCCCGGCCGCGCCGTGCGCGCAGCGCCTCGGAGGGCTCGGCCTCACAGCGGGACGAGGCCCCGGCCGAACCGGACGGCGCCGCCCGCCGGAGTGCGACCCCGCGCAGCAGCGACGCCCCCTGGCACCACGCCCGCCCGGCCTTCGACCAGCGGCCCGAGTCCACCCCGGCACCGGGGCGCGCCCAGGAAGCAGGCGAGGACGAGCAGCCCCCGAAGGCCGAGCCAGCCCCGGAGGCTGAGTCAGCGCCAGAGGCTGAGCAGACCGCAAAGGCTGAGCGAGCCTTGGAGCCCGGGTCGGCCTCGGAGCCCGAGCACGCCACGAAGGCTGAGCGAGCCGCGGAAGCCGACCAGACCCGAGAAGCCGACCCCGCCCCCGAGCTGGACGCCGAGTCGGCCTCGAAGCCCGAGCCGGCCCGTGAAGCCGACCGTGGCCCGGAGCCCGCCCGGACCCAGGAGGCACAGGCGGCGGAGGCCACGCGAGCCACGCAGGCCGAGCAGCCCCCGAACCCGGAAGCCGAGCAGGCCCCGAAGCCCGAGCAGGCCACGGAGCCCGAACCGGCCCGCGAGGCAGACCGCGCCCCCGAGCGCGAAGCCGACCGCGCTGAGGATGCCCAGGGCTCTCCGGATGCCCATCCGGCTCAGCGCCCTCAGGACGCTTCCGGGGCCCGGAGCCACGAAGAACCCCCCACTCCCGACGACCCCACAGGAGGCCCGCGGTGAACGACGTGCTGGATGTCGTCCTGCGACTCCTGGTCGTGTTCGTCGTCTTCCTCACCTTCCCCCTGATCGTGGGCCAGACCGAGCACAAGGTGATGGCCCACATGCAGGGCCGCCTCGGCCCGATGCACGCGGGCGGCTTCCACGGCTGGGCCCAGCTCGTCGCCGACGGCGTGAAGTTCGCGCAGAAGGAGGACGTCGTCCCGGCCGGCGCCGACCGCCGTGTCTTCCAGCTCGCCCCGGCCGTGGCCCTGCTGCCGTACCTGCTCGTCCTGCTGGCCATCCCGATCGGGCCGGGCGAGGGCGCCGTCGGGCAGGTGCTGGACGCCGGGATCTTCTTCGTGCTCGCGGTGATGGGCGTCGGCGTCCTCGGCTCGCTGATGGCGGGCTGGGCCAGCGCCAACAAGTTCTCCCTGCTCGGCGGCCTGCGTACGGCGGCCCAGCTGCTCGCCTACGAGCTGCCCATGCTGCTCGCCGCGGCCTCCGTGGCCATGGCCGCCGGCACCGTCTCCCTGCCGGGGATCGTGCACGCCTTCCACTGGTGGTGGCTGCCCTGGCAGATCGTCGGCGCGATCGTGTTCTTCGTGGCCGGCCTCGCCGAACTGCAGCGCCCGCCCTTCGACATGCCGGTCGCCGACTCGGAGATCATCTTCGGCGCCTACACCGAGTACACCGGCCTGCGGTTCGCGCTGTTCCTGCTCGCCGAGTACGCCGGCATCGTCGTCCTGTGCGGTCTGACCACCGTCCTGTTCCTGGGCGGCTGGCACGGCCCGTGGGGCGCCGAGGGCCTGGGCTGGCTGTGGACCCTGCTGAAGACCGCGATCCTCGCCTTCGTCGTCATCTGGCTCCGCGTGACCTACCCCCGCCTGCGCGAGGACCAGCTCCAGAAACTCTCCTGGACCCTCCTCGTCCCTCTGTCCCTCGCCCAGATCGCCCTCACCGGCGTCGTCAAGGTGGTGATCCAGTAGCCATGGCCCCGATTCCCGGCAGCGGCCTGGCCAAGGGCCTGGCCGTCACCCTGCGCACCATGACGCGCAAGACCGTCACCGAGCAGTACCCCGAGGCGCTGCCCGAACTGCCGCCCCGCACGCGCGGTGTGATCGGCCTGTTCGAGGAGAACTGCACGGTCTGCATGCTGTGCGCCCGCGAGTGCCCCGACTGGTGCATCTACATCGACTCGCACAAGGAGACGGTCCCGCCGGCCGCCCCCGGCGGGCGCGAGCGCAGCCGCAACGTCCTCGACCGGTTCGCCATCGACTTCTCCCTGTGCATGTACTGCGGTATCTGCATCGAGGTCTGCCCCTTCGACGCCCTGTTCTGGTCCCCGGAGTTCGAGTACGCCGAGACCGACATCCGCGAACTCACCCACGAGCGCGACAAGCTCCGCGAGTGGATGTGGACCGTCCCGGCCCCGCCGGCCCTCGACCCGGGCGCGGAGGAGCCGAAGGAGATCGCCGCGGCCCGCAAGACCGCCGAGAAGCTCGCCGCCCAGCGGGCCGCCGAACAGGGGGAGGAGCAGTCGTGAGCCTCGCCGCAGCCCAGCACGGCTTCCTGTCCCCGACCGGCGTGGAGATCGCCTTCCTCCTCGTCGGCCTGGTCACCCTCGGCGCCGCGCTCGTCACCGTCACCACCCGGCAACTGGTGCACGCCGCCCTGTGGCTGGTGGTCGCGCTCGGCGGACTGGCCGTCGAGTACCTCCTGCTCACCGCCGAGTTCATCGCCTGGGTGCAGGTCCTCATCTACGTCGGGTCCGTCGTCGTCCTCCTCCTGTTCGGCCTGATGCTCACCAAGGCCCCCATCGGCCACTCGCCGGACGCCGACTCCGGCAACCGCTGGGCCGCCCTGGCCGTCGCGGGCGCGGCGGCGGCAGCCCTGGTGTGGGTGGTCGTCGACGCGTTCCGCACCACCTGGATCGACCTGGGCGGCCCGGCGGCCGGCAGCACCCGTGTGACCGGCCAGAGCCTGTTCCAGCACTGGGTGCTGCCCTTCGAGGCGCTGTCCGTCCTGCTCCTCGCCGCACTGGTCGGCGCGATCGTCCTGTCCCGCAAGGCGGCAGCGGCGGAGCCGCCCCCGGACGCCGCCCCCGTGACCGGCGCCCCCGGCGAGAAGGAAGGCGCCCGCTGATGCACCTCGCCTATCCCGCCGTCCTGTCCGCCCTGCTGTTCTGCACCGGCCTGTACGGCGTCCTCGCCCGCCGCAACGCGATCCTGGTCCTGATGTCCGTGGAGCTGATGCTCAACGCCGTCAACCTCAACCTGGTCGCCTTCGACGTCTGGCTCAGCCGCGCCGCCGTGGAGACGCTGCACTCCGGGCAGGCGCTGACCCTGTTCACCATCGCCATCGCCGCCGCCGAGATCGGCATCGGACTGGCGATCGTGCTCGCCGTGTACCGCAACCGCGGCACCTCCGACATCGACAGGCTCCGCGACACCGCCGAGGGCCACGGCGACGACACCGACGGCCCGGGCACCGACGCCTCCGCGGCCGAGAAGACCGAGGCCACCGCGTGACCACGACCACCCTCGCCGTCCTCGTCCCCCTCCTGCCGTTCCTCGGCGCCGCCGCCGGACTGCTGCTCGGCCGCACCGCCCCGAGCTTCGTCCGCCCGCTCGCCGTGCTGCCGGCCGCGGCCGCGCTGGTGCTGGCCGCGCTGGTCGCCGTACGGCAGGGCGGCGGCCTGGCCGTCGAGGCCCACACCGAACTGACGCCCACCGGCTCGGTGCCGATCGACCTGGCCCTGGACGTCGACGGCTTCGCCGCGCTCGTCGCCGTCCTGGTCGCCTTCGTCGCGACCTGCGTGCAGGTCTACTCGACCGGCTACCTGCGCGACGACCCGCGCTACTCCTCCTACGCCGCCCTCGTCTCCCTGTTCACCTCCGCGATGCTCCTGGTCGTCTACTCCGGCGACCTGATCGTGCTGCTGGTCGGCTGGGAAGTCATGGGCATCTGCTCCTACTTCCTGGTCGGCCACTACTGGGAGACCCCCGAGGCCCGCGCCGCCTCCCTGAAGGCCTTCCTCGTCACCAAGCTCGGCGACGTGCCGTTCCTCATCGGCCTGTTCGCCCTGGGCACCGCCGCCGGTTCGTTCGACATCCCGCGCGTCCTCTCCGCCGTGGCGGACGGCCGCGTCCAGCACCCGACGCTCGTCGCCCTGCTGCTGCTCGCGGGCGTGGCCGGCAAGTCGGCGCAGTTCCCGCTGCACACCTGGCTCCCCGACGCCATGGCGGGCCCCACCCCCGTCTCGGCGCTGATCCACGCCGCGACGATGGTCGCCGCCGGCGTCTACTTCGTCGCCCGTCTCCTCCCGCTGTTCGAGGCCTCACGGGCCGCGATGGTGGTCCTCGCCGTCATGGCCGCCGTCACGATGACCGGCTCCGGACTCGCCGCGCTCGCCCAGGACGACATCAAGCGCGTACTCGCCTACTCCACGATCGGGCAGCTCGGCTACATGACCGGCGCACTCGCCGTCGGAGACCGCGGCGCGGCCGTCTTCCACCTCCTCGCGCACGGCGCCTTCAAGGCGCTGCTGTTCCTCGCCGCCGGCGTGATCATCCACGCCGCGGGCACCAACTCGCTGGCCGCCATGTCCCGCATGAGCCACCTGCGCGACCGCGTCCCGGACGCCTACTGGACGATGACCGTGGCGCTGCTCGCGCTCGCCGCGATCCCGCCCTTCAGCGGCTTCTTCTCCAAGGAGTCCGTCCTCGGCGCCGCCGAGCACGTGGCCACCGGGCACACCGCCCAGGCCCCCGGCGCGGCCGGCTGGCTCGTGCTGGTCGCCGGACTGCTCACCGCACTGCTCACCGCCGCCTACGCCGCCCGGCTGTGGCTGCTGGCCTTCCGCGGCCGGGGCGCCGAGGTCCCCGACCACGGCCGCCAGCCGCTGACGATGACCGTGGTGCTGTGGGTCCTCGCCGTGCCGTCGCTGGCCTTCGGCGGGCTCGCCTACCGCTCGCTGCCCGGCTGGTTCGACGGCCGCGACCTCACCCCGACCCTCCTCACCTCCATCCTCGGCACCGGCCTCTCCGTGGTCGGCGGACTCCTCGCCTACGGAGCCTGGCAGCGCACCACCGCGCTCGCCGCCCGGTTCCCGCTGGGTGCCGTCGCCGCCCACCCCGAGGGCGACGCCGGACTGGTCGAGGCAGAGGCCATCGCCGGTCACGAGCCCGCCTACGGCGACATCGCCCGGGCGCCCGACCCGGCCGACCCCGGACGGCTGCTGCTCGGCCCGCTGCACCGGCACGCGGCCGCCGGCTTCCACCTGGACGCCGTGTACTCGGCGCTGTTCGTCCGCCCGGTCCAGGCCGGCGCGAGCCTCGTCCGGTTCCTCGACCGTGAGGTCGTCGACACCTACGTACGCGGCGCGGCCGCCGTGCCCCGGCTGCTCGGGGCCGCCGTGCGGCGGGCGCAGACCGGCAATGTGCAGACCTATGTGAGCGCGCTGCTCGCCGGCACCGTCGTCCTGGCGGTCGCCGTCCTCCTCGTCGCCACGGGAGCGTGAGCAGGCGTGATCGATATCAACGAGTCCGTGATGCGGTTCCTTCTGGCGTTCGTCGTCGCCGGCCCGCTCCTCGGCGCCGTCACCGCTCTCCTGCCGGCCCCGCCCGGGCTGAAGGGGAAGTCGCCCGAGCAGGCCGTGCTGCGGCACGGTGTCACCGTGACCGGCGTGATCCTCGCCGCCGTCGTCGTCCTCGCGATCGGCTTCGACCACGGCCATCCGTCGAGGATGCAGGCCACGACCGACATCAGCTGGATCCCCGCACTCGACGTGCGGATCCACCTCGGCATCGACGGCATCTCTCTCCCCCTGGTGGTGCTGAGCGCGCTGCTGGCCTTCCTGTGCGCGCTCTACTCCTACTTCAAGCCGCCGTCGGGCCCGTCCCCGAAGGCGTTCGTCGCCCTGCTGCTCCTGCTCGAGACCGGCACCCTCGCCACCTTCGCCGTCCTCGACCTGCTGCTGTTCTTCCTCGCGTTCGAGACGGTGCTCATCCCGATGTACTTCCTCATCGCCCGCTGGGGCGGCGAGGGCCGCACCCGGGCCGCGTGGAAGTTCATCCTGTTCACCCTGCTCGGTTCCGTGGTCATGCTGCTCGGCCTGCTCTTGATCGGAGTCAAGGCGGGCACGTTCGACATGGTGGCACTCGCCACTGACAACGGCCGCTCGCTCACCACGTCCGTGCAGGTCATCGCCGTTCTGGCGATCGGGCTCGGACTCGCGGTCAAGACGCCGATGTGGCCGCTGCACAGCTGGCTGCCCGACGCCCACACCGCCGCCCCGACGGTCGGCTCGGTCCTGCTGGCCGGCGTTCTGCTGAAGATGGGCACGTACGGTTTCGTGCGCATCCTGCTGCCGGTCGCGCCCGACGGCTTCCGCACCTTCGCGCCGTACCTCGCCGCCTTCGCCGTGGTCGGGATCATCTACGGGTCCCTGGCCTGCCTGGCCCTGGCCAAGCGGGGCGCGAAGGGCGACCTCAAACGGCTCATCGCCTACTCCTCCGTCGGCCACATGGGCTTCGTCCTGCTCGGCATCGCCACCATGACCCCGACCGGCGTCAACGGCGCCCTGTTCGCCAACATCGCCCACGGCCTGATCACCGGCCTGCTCTTCTTCCTGGTCGGCGCCCTGAAGGACCGCACCGGCACCACCGACCTCGACACGCTCTCCGAGGAGACGGGCGCCGCCCTGTACGCCAGGGCCCCGCGCCTCGGCGGACTGCTCGCCTTCGGCGCCGTCGCCTCGCTCGGCCTGCCCGGCCTCGCCGGGTTCTGGGGCGAGATGCTGGCCCTGTTCGGCTCGTTCAGCCCCGCCGCAGGCCTCAGCCGGCCCGCGTTCCTCACCTTCATGGCGATCGGTGCGTTCGGCACCCTGCTGACGGCCGCGTACATGCTGATCGTGGTCCGCCGGGTCTGCATGGGCGCCGTACCGCGGCAGGCCCCGCCCACCCTCGCCGACGTGCGCGGCTACGAGTTCGCGGCCTGGACCCCGCTCGTCACCCTCACCGTCCTCGCCGGACTGTGGCCGCGGGCCCTGCTCGGCCTGACCGACCCGGCCGTGCAGCAGCTCCTCGCAGGAGGCACCCGATGAGCGCCCTGGCCCTGCCCCAGGCCCCGGCCCAGTCGCTGGTCCAGTCCGTCGACTGGCTCGCGATCGCGCCGCCCACCGTCACCGCGCTCGTGGCGCTCGCGGTCCTCGTCGCCGACCTCTTCCTCCCCGAGGCGCGCAAGCCCCTCCTCGGCTGGATCTCCGTGGCCGGCCTGGCGGTGGCCACGCTGATGCTGCTGCCGCTCCTCGACGGCGACCGCAGCACCTTCTGCCTGCCCGGCCCCCCGCGCGCGTGCAGCTACACCGCCGACCACTTCACCCTCGTCATCCAGTTCCTGGTGCTCGGCGGCGCCCTGCTGGCGGCCCTGCTGTCGGTGACGAACCTCGGCGACGAGCGGCGGCGCATCCCGGCCGGGGAGTTCTGGTTCCTGCTGCTGTCCTCGGCGGCCGGCGCCGCCCTGCTGCCCGCCTCCCGGGACCTGGCCACCCTGATCGTCGCCCTGGAGGTCGCCTCCCTGCCGGCCTTCGCGCTCGTCGGCATCCGGCACGGCGACAAGCGGTCCTCCGAGGCGGCCCTGAAGTTCTTCCTGTCCTCGGTCACCGCCACCGCGGTCAGCCTGCTGGGCGTCAGCTTCGTCTACGCCTGCACCGGCACCCTCTACCTCACCCAGGTCGCCCAGCGCATCCAGCACGTCGACGGCCAGTTGCACACCCTCGCCCAGACCGGCGTGGTCCTCACCCTGGTCGGCTTCGCCTTCAAGACCGCCGCGGTGCCCTTCCACTTCTGGGTGCCCGACACCTATGTGGGCGCACCCCTGCCCATCGCCGCCTACCTGTCGGTCGTCGGCAAGGCGGTCGGCTTCTCCGGGCTGATCCTCGTCACCGTGGTCGCCTTCCCCTCCTACGCCGACGCCTGGGGGCCCGCGCTCGCCGTCCTGGCCGCCCTCACCATGACCGTCGGCAACGTCGGCGCCCTGCGCCAGCAGGCCACGCGCGCGTACAGCGCCGTACGGCTGCTCGCCTGGTCCTCCGTCGGCCAGGCCGGCTACCTGCTCGTGCCGATCGCCGCCGCCGGATACGCGAAGGACCCGCAGAAGGCGGTCGGCTCCACCGTCGCCTACGCCCTCATGTACGCCGCCGTGAACCTCGGCGCGTTCGCGGTGGCCGCCCTGGTGGGGCGTACGAAGCCCCTCAACCGGCTCAGCGACTACCGCGGCCTGTACGCCGCCAGTCCGGCCACCGCCCTGCTGCTGGCCTTCTTCCTGCTGTGCCTCGCCGGGCTCCCGCCGGGCGTCATCGGCCTGTTCGCCAAGGTCACGGTGTTCTCGGCCGCCGTCGACGCGGGCCTCGGCTGGCTCGCCGTCGTCATGGCCGTCAACGTGGTGATCGCCCTCTTCTACTACCTCCAGTGGACGGCCCTGCTGTTCCGCGCGCCCGAGGGCGCACCCGCCCGGCACCCGCTCCCGGCCCCCCTCACCGCCGCCCTCGCCCTCACCGGGGTCCTCGGCGTGGTGCTCTCCGGCGCACCCCAGCTGGTCCTGCGCTTCGCCGCCACCGGACTGTTCTGAGGACTCGTCACGCGCGTACGGGGCACCCGTGGCCCACGCGCGCGGCAGGCCGAAAGAGCACGTCACCCGTACGGCCGACGCGCCCCGCCGTCCGTACCGGGGAACTCGCGGCGGCCGCCTGGCGTTGACCAGAGCGGGAGGGTCCACTGGACCAATGGGTTCCCCTGCAGCACGACTTGGAGGGCGTACCGTGCACCGCCGGCACAACGGGCTGAGGACCGCAGTACTCCTCGGAGGGCTGTCCGCGCTCATCATCGTCATCGGCAGCTTCTTCGGCCGGGCGGGACTGATCGTGGCGGTCCTGATCGCGCTGGGCACGAACGCGTACGCCTACTGGAACAGCGACAAGCTGGCGCTCCGCGCGATGCGGGCCCGCCCGGTCAGCGAGTTCGAGGCTCCCGCGCTGTACCGGATGGTCCGCGAGCTGTCCACGCAGGCCCGGCAGCCCATGCCACGCCTGTTCATCTCGCCCACGGAGGCGCCCAACGCCTTCGCGACCGGCCGCAACCCGCGCAACGCGGCCGTGTGCTGCACGGAGGGCATCCTGCGCCTGCTCGACGAGCGCGAGCTGCGCGGCGTCATCGGCCACGAGCTGAGCCACGTCTACAACCGCGACATCCTCATCTCGTCGGTGGCCGGCGCGCTCGCCTCGGTGATCATGTTCCTGGTCAACTTCGCCTGGCTGATCCCCATCGGCCGCTCCGACGACGACGAGGGCCCCGGTCTGTTCGGGATGCTCCTGATCATGATCCTGGGCCCGCTCGCCGCCTCCCTCATCCAGCTGGCCATCAGCCGGTCCAGGGAGTACGAGGCGGACGCCTCCGGCGCCCAGCTCACCGGCGACCCGCTGGCCCTGGCCAGTGCCCTGCGCAAGCTGGAGCTCGGCACCCAGCAGCTCCCGCTGCCCCCCGAGCCCCGGATCGAGACCGCGAGCCACATGATGATCGCGAACCCCTTCCGGCCGGGACAGGGGCTGGCCAGGATGTTCTCCACCCACCCGCCCATGGCGGAACGCATCTCCAGGCTCGAGGCGATGGTGGGCCGCCGCGGCTGAGGCGCCCCACGGCGCCGCCTCCACCGGGCCGCCCCACCGCGGCCGTTCCGGGGGCCGCCGTCGCCGCCGAGTCGGTCAGCGTGTGCCGAACCGCTGATCGGTGGGGACGACCTCCCGCCCGAGCGGCATGAGCGAGATGGGGATGAGCTTCAGGTTGGCCCACCCGAAGGGGATCCCGATGATCGACACGAACAGCGGGATGCTCGTCACCAGATGGGCCAGGGCCAGCCACCACCCCGCGAACACCACCCAGATCACGTTGCCGACGAACGAGCCGGCCCCGGCGTCCGCCCGGTCGACAGTGGTCCGTCCGAACGGCCACAGCACGAACCCGGCGATGCGCAGCGACGCGATGCCGAACGGGATGGTGATGATCAGCACGAAGCAGATCAGCGCGGCGATGAGGTAGCCGATCGCCATCCAGAGGCCGCAGAAGACGAGCCACAGCACGTTGAGCAGCAGGTTGAACACCTTCATGGTCGGTACCTCCCCAGGTCACACCGTCGGCATGCCGGCTGCCACCAGTATCGGCGGGACGGCCGTCCGGACCGAAGGCAGCGGCCGGCGGCCGGGCGCCGTCAGGGGTCCGCTTCGGCCGGGGGCGTTCATATTCGGACACCACGCGGCCGAAGCCGCACGCGTGACGCCCGGCCGGCGCCGCCCCGACCCCCTGGAACCGGGGCTTCCGGCTGTGTGCACCGCCACGGCGTCGTCCCCGGTGAGCGCGGGCGGCCGGTGGGGCGCGGGAGGTTCCGGGTGCGTTTTCCGGGCGGCCACTCCTCGCCCTTGACCGCGGGCCTCGCCGGCCCCCCGGACCGCGTCCGCCCCGCCGTACGCACCCGCCCCTGCTGCGCCGCCGCCGCAAAGGGGCCCGGCGGGCGCCGCCGGCGGACGTCACCGGCGGTCGGTCAAACATTCATGTGCCACCTGTTTCGGCCACCTTTTCGCCTCCGGGCAATTGCCGGGGAAATACCTGCACGGCCGCCGAAGGCAACTGGACAAAGTACTGCGATCCGGGCCGGTTGAAAGTCACCGGAAGTCATCGAGTCTCGTTGACGAGGCCATGCCGGCTACCTACATTCACTCTGGCTCGCCGCCCGGTGGGTCCCCGGTGTGAAACCGAAGCCGTCTGGAGGTGCCGCCATGCGCTACGCCTACTGATAAGACGTGACGGCGGCCCGGGTCATTAAACGACCCGGGCCGCCGCTCTGCCGGAAGCCGGCGACACGCATTACCCACCTGCTATGTCAAACGAATTGATGGGGCCACGGCATGGACGGATACAACCCCCTCGACCCGGCGACCGTGGCGGACCCCCACCCGGTGTACCGCCGACTCCGCGAGAGCGCACCCGTCTTCTTCAGCGAACGGCTGAACTCCTGGGTGCTGACCCGCTACGCCGACTGCCACCGTGTGCTCGCCGAGACCGAGACGTTCGCGGCGGACTGGCGCCGCGCCGGGCACGACGACGGCCCCGCCTCCGTCGCCAGCATGCAGGAGCTCGACCCGCCGGACCACACCCCGCTGCGCCGCCTGTTCACCACCGCCTTCCGCGACCAGGACCTCGACGCCATCGGCGAGCGCGCGGCCGCCGAGGCGATCGCCGCGCTCGAACGATGCGCAGACCGGCCGTCGTTCGACTTCACCGCCGAAGTGGCCCGGCCCGTCGCGCTGTCCGCGGTCTGCCGCCTCCTCGGCGTCGCCGAGCCGCCGGTCTCCTCGTTCGCCGCCCAGTCCGACGCGCTCGTGCGCGGCATGGACGCCGGCCTCCTGCCCGAGGTGCTCGAACCGGCCCTCGCCGCCCGCCGGCAGATCAACGACCTCATCGCCTCCTGGCACACCGCCGCGCCCCGCCCGGGCCTGCTGCGCGAGGTCCTGGCCGGCGCCGCACCGGCCGGCGTCACCGAGGAGGCGGTGTGGAACAGCGTCCGGGTGCTGTTCCTCGCCGGCTTCAGCACCACCGTGGGCGCCGCGGCCAACGCCGTCCTCGCCCTGCTGGAGCACCCCGAGGCGCTCGAACGCATGCGTGATCCCGCGCTGCTCGCGACCGGCGTCGACGAACTCCTGCGCTACGACGGCCCGGTGCAGGGCACGAGCCGCGCCTGCGTGACACGCACCGAGATCGGCGGCGCCGTGATCGAGCGCGGCCAGATCGTGCTCGCGCTGTTCGCCGCCGCCAACCGCGACCCCGAGCGCTTCCCCGACCCGGACGCCCTCGTCCTCGACCGGACGCCCAACCGGCACCTGTCGCTCGGCTGGGGCCCGCACGCCTGCTCCGGGGCGATCCTGGCCCGCCTCATCATCCGGGCCCTGGTGGCCGCCCTGCTCAAGGCGCCGGCGCCGATGCGGCTCGCCGCCGCCCCGACCCGCGCCCCCCGGGCCACCCTCCGCTACCCCGACACACTTCCCGTCACCCTCCGACCCGCTGGGAGCGACGTCCATGCCTGAGTTGACCACGGAGTACAACCCCCTCGATCCGGCCACCCTGGACGACCCCTACCGGGTGTACGCGGAACTCCGTGCGGCCGGCACCCCGCTGTGGAGCGAACGGCTGGACAGCTGGGTCCTCACCTCCTACGACGACTGCAAGCGGGTGCTCCTGGACCACGAGCGCTTCGCCGCCGACTGGCGCCGGGCCGGCGAGAGCGTGCCCGAGCCCGCCCTGGACGTCCACACGGTCGACCCGCCCGAGCACACGGCCATCTACGGCGTGCTCGCCGACGCCCTGCGCGACATGACGTCCCCCGCCCTGGCCGCCCGGGTCAGGGCCCACGTCTCCGACCGGCTCGACGCGCTGCCGCCCGGCCCGGTGAACCTGATCACCGCCTTCACCGAACCGCTCGCCCGCTGGTTCATCCCGGAGGCCGTCGGGCTGCCGCAGTTCGACCTCGACGAGATCCGGCCGGTGGCCGAGGCGATCACCCGCGCCATGGACTCCGGGCTGGTGCCCGAGACCCGCGAGCCCGGCGTCGCCGCCCAGCGCAAACTGGCCGCCCTCATCGACGGCTGGGTCGCCGGCATGTCCGCCGGAGAACCCGTCAGGGACCTGGTCGACCGGGCCGACGCGGCGGGCGTCCCGCACCAGCTCACCATGAACTCGCTGCGCACCCTGGTCGTCAACGGATTCACCGCGGTTCCCGCCTCGCTCGGAAACGCGCTGAACGCCCTCGCCCGGCTCGAAACGCCGCCGAAAGCCCTTTTCGACAGCACGGAAACCCTGGAAAGGGCGCCGCACGAATTCTTCCGGTTCGAGGCCCCCATCCAGGGCACCACCCGGCTCGCGGTCGCCGACACCGAATTCTCCGGAGTCAAGGTGCGGCGCGGCCAGGGAATGCTGATGCTTTTCGCCGCGGCCAACCGCGACCCGGCACAATTCAGCGACCCCGACCGACTCGATTTCCGGCGGAAGGCCAATCACCACCTCTCCTTCGGATACGGCGCCCACGCCTGCACCGGATCGATGCTCGCCCATCTGCTGCTGCGCGAAGTGCTCACCGTGCTCGCCGAACGCGGCATCGAGATCCGGCCGACCGGGCCCGCCGTGCACAAGCGCCTGGCGACCGTCCGCACGCTCGCCGAACTCCCGGCGGAAGTCATCCGGTGACCGGCACGCCACCCACGGCTCAGCCGGGCGAGGACCGCTGGCAGGCCCGGGTCCGCGCACCGCGCGTCACCCTGCCCCGCTGGGCCCGCGACGCCCCGGACCGCTGCCTGTACCGGTCCAACGCCTCAGGCACCTGGGAGCTGTACGCCTGGGACCGGGCCGCCGGCACGCACCGCCAGGTCACCCGGCGTCCGCACGGCACCTGGACGGGCGCGGTCGACCCCTCGGGCGCCTGGATCTGGTGGTTCGCCGACCGTGACGGCGGCGAGTTCGGGGTGTGGATGCGCCAGCCGTTCGACGGCGGCCCCGACGAGCCCGCCACCACCCTGGAGCCGGCCTACCCCGCCGGCCTCGCCCTCGGCGCCGACGGGCTGGCCGTCGTCGGCCGCGCCGGCGCGGACGGCAGCTCGGTCCACGTCTGCCGCCCCGGCGCCGAACCCGTGCCCGTGTACACGCACCAGGCGGACGCCCGGGTGGCCGCGCTGTCCCACGACGGCACCCTCATCGCCGTCGCCCACGGCGAGCACGGCGACAGCCGCCACCCCGCGCTCCGCGTGCTGCGCACCGACGGGACCACGGTCGCCGACCTCCACGACGGCCCCGGCCTCGGGCTGACCGCCTGCGCGTTCGGGCCCGCCGCCGGGGACGGCCGCCTGCTGGTGGAGCACGAGCGCCGCGGCCGCGCCGAACCCCTGCTGTGGGACGTGCGCACCGGCGAGGTCCGGGAGATCACCCTCGACCTGCCGGGGGAGACGGCCGCCGACTGGTACCCGGACGGCTCCGCCCTCCTCGTCTCGCACACCCGCCACGCCCGCGACGAGCTGTACCGCTACGACCTGCGGTCGGAGGAGCTCACCCGGATCCCCACGCCACCGGGCTCCATCGGGGTCCCGCTCGACCGGATCGCGGACGCCGCCACGGTGCGCCCGGACGGGACCGTCGAGTACGCCTGGTCCTCGGCGGCGGCGCCACCCGTGGTGCGCTCCACCGGTACCGGTGTCGTACTGAGCCCGCCCGGACCGCCCTGCCCGCCCTCGGTACCGGTGGAGGACGTGTGGGTGGACGGTCCCGGCGGCCCGGTGCACGCCCTGGTGTCCCGGCCGCCCGGCTGGACCGCGCCGGGCGTCTGCGTCTTCGAGGTGCACGGCGGTCCCATCGGCTTCGACGCCGACATCTTCGACCCCTCCGTCGCGGCCTGGGTCGACCACGGTTTCGCCGTGGTGCAGGTCAACTACCGCGGCTCCACCGGATACGGCGCCCAGTGGCGGGACGCCATCGAGGGGCGCCCCGGACTGACCGAGCTGGAGGACGTCGAAGCCGTCCGCGACTGGGCCGTGGCCTCCGGACTCGCCGACCCCCGCCACCTGGTCCTGACCGGACGCTCCTGGGGCGGCTACCTCACGCTGCTCGGCCTCGGCACCCGCCCCGCGAACTGGGCGGTCGGCATCGCCGCCATGCCGGTGGCCGACTACCTGGCGGCCTACGAGGACGAGATGGAGGAACTGCGGGCCTACGACCGCTCCCTGTTCGGCGGCTCGCCCGACGAGGTCCCGGAGCGCTACCGGGCCTCCTCCCCGCTCACCTACGCCGACCGGGTCACCGCCCCCCTGATGATCATCGCCGGGGAGAACGACCCCCGCTGCCCCATCCGGCAGATCGACAACTACATCGCACGCATCGCCGACCTCGGCCTGGAACACGAGGTCTACCGCTACGACGCGGGCCACGGCTCCCTCGTCGCCGGGGAGCGGATCCGGCAGATCGCCGCCACCGTCGGGTTCGCCCGCAAGCACGTGTGGCCTATCAGCCCGCACCCATCCGGAGGCACCGCATGACCGTGACCGACAACGCCGCCCCCACGATGCCCGCGGAGGCGGCACGGCTCGCGGCCGGCTTCGACCCCGCGAGGCTCCTGGCCGACCTCGACGCCGTCCGCACACACCAGTGGAAATTGCAGCGGTACTTCGGGGACGGGGTGGGCGCCCAGGCGGAGGTCGACTGGCGCATCCTGCCGCTGCGCAGCCCCGGCGGCGACCCCTCCCGCACCGACCCGGGCGGGCCGGGCAGCCAGGAGTGCGCGGACACGGAATGGCTGGCCCGCACCCCGTACCTGCGCGAGGTGCTCGCCGCCGTTCCGGCGCCGCTGCGCGCGGTCCGGCTGATGGCCCTCGGCCCGGGCGCGGTGAGCGACGTGCACAACGACACCAAGTACGGCCCGGCCTGGGGCGTCGCCCGCCTGCACGTGCCCATCACCACCCACCACGAGGCCACCCTGGTGCTCGACGGGGTGACGCACAGGTGGCAGCACGGCGAGTTCTGGTTCGGCGACTTCTCCCGGATGCACAAGGTGGAGAACACCGGTTCCGCGTCCCGCGTGCACATGGTCGTCGACTGCCTGACGGTGCCGGAGCTGGCGGCGGTGTTCCCCGCCGGGTGGCAGGAGTACTTCGCCCACGGCGAGGTGCTGCTCAACCGGCCCGAGACCCCTTACGCCGGCGACCCGAGCCGGCTGGCGCGCCGCTTCCAGGTGCCGCCGCCCTTCGCCGACTGGGAGGAGGAGGGGGAGTTCCCGGACGCCCCGGAGCGCGTCCAGGCCGAGATCGCCGTCACGTCCGGCGGAGTCGAGCTGCGCGTCGCCCCCGACCAGAGCTTCCCCCTCGTCCACATCGCCGACGCGGAGTTCCGCTTCGCGGGCTGGAGCCAGGAGCGGACCCTCCAGCTTCTCGACGGTCCTCGGGCCGGCGTAGTGCTGCGTACCCGTGTCGGCCGCGAGGTACGGGAACTGGCCGTCAACTCCGAATCAGTAGAACCGAGTTGACGGTCACAGGATAGATTTCCCGGGAACTGCCTGCGGACGAGACAGCTCACGGAAGCGGCGCCCCGGCGGCGCCGGCTGCCCTGAGGAGGGCCATGCGGAAGTACCTCGACGTGCTGCGGATCGCCGACTTCCGGCGGCTGTGGACCGGCTCCACGCTGAGCCTGCTCGGCGACGGGGCGAGCTGGACCGCGATGGCCTGGCTCGCCGTCACACACGGCGGCGCGGCCTCGCTCTCCCTGCTCGGGCTGTGCTACACCGCGCCCATCCTGGTCGGCGGGGTGCTGGGCGGCGCGGTCGTGGACCGCTTCTCCCGCCGGGCGCTGCTCATCGTCGACTCGCTGTGCCGGGGCGTCGCCATGGGAGCCGTTCCGCTCCTCGCGCTCAGCGGGCTGTTCCACCTCTGGCAGCTCTACGCGGCCGCCGCCGTCTGCGGCCTGTTCAAGATCCTCCCGATCGCCATCACCCCCGCCGTCGTCCCCGAACTCGTCCCGCAGGACCGGCTGGCCACCGGCACCGCTCTGGAGACGATCGCCCAGGGCGTGGCCAGCCTCACCGGTCCGGCGATCGGCGGCGCGCTGATCCCGCTGCTCGGCGCGCAGGCCGTGCTCGTGCTGGACGCGGCCACCTTCCTCGCCTTCCCGCTGTTCGTGCTGCGGATGGACCACCCGCTGCCCCGGCCGTCCGGCACCGCCGCCGAGGGATCCCGCAGCAGTTGGCTGCCGGTCGTCCGGCTGGTGCTCAGGGACCGGGCCCTGCTGGTCATCACCATCGCGTTCAGCGCGCTCAACACCGCCGCCGGCATGCTGATGGTGATGCAGCCGTGGCTGGCCCACGACCGGCTCCGGGACGGCGCCGGCGTCCTCGGCCTGCTGGTGGCCGGCCTCGCCGCGGCCGAACTGCTCGGCTCGTTCGCCGGCGGCACCCTCGACGCCTCGGCCCGGCCGATGCTGCGCATCGGCACCTGCCAGCTCCTCGCCGGCACCGGCCTACTGCTGTTCCTCGGCGGCCACCTGCCCGCGATCCTGGCCGGCCAGCTCGTCTTCGGAGTCGGCTGCGCCCTCGCCACGGTCTCCTCCCAGGTGGTCCGCTACGCCCGGACGCCACCGGCGCTCCTCGCCCGCACCATGACCCTGATGCGGACCCTGATGCTGGGCGCCATCCCCCTCGGCTCACTGGTCGCGGGCCCGCTCCTCGCCGGCCAGCGCTACACGACGACGGTGCTGGTCATGGTGGCCATCACCGTCGTACCCGGACTGCTGATGTGCGCCGTCCGCCTCCCGGCCCTGCCCACCACCCCGCCCCGGCCCTCGGCTTCCGCCGAGGAACACCTGGTCGAGGGCTGACGGGGGACACGGCCGGCGGCGCGGACGGCGGACCTCGACCGCGGCTCCCGGGCGCGGGCACGTCAGGGGTGGTCGCGGACGGGGCCTGGCAGCGCCCGGGACGGGGCCTGGCAGCGCTCGGGACAGGGGCGCGAGGCGCCGTAACGGCCTGCGGTCGTCCGGGGCGGTCGCGGTCGTGGTCGTGGGCGTCAGGCGTGGTCGCGGTCGCGGTTGCGGTCGTCCGGGGCGATCGCGGTCACGGTCGTGGTCGTCCGGGGCGGTCGTGGTCGTGGGCGTCAGGCGTGGTCGCGGCTCGCCCACCACCGGCGTGCGCCGTAGGCCAGCACGCCCACGGCGAGTACGCCCGTCCCCGTGGCGACCGAGGCCGGCGGCAGGGCGAAGGCCAGTGCGGCGCAGCCCGCCAGACCGATCACCGGCACCACCCGGGCCCGCGGGGCCGGGCTCAGCGTCCAGGCCGAGGCGTTGGCGACGGCGTAGTAGGCCAGGACGCCGAACGAGGAGAAACCGATCGCGCCGCGTACGTCCACCGTGGCGGCGAGCACGGCGACGACCGCGCCCACAGCCAGTTCGGCCCGGTGCGGCACCTGGAACCGTGGGTGCACGGCGGCCAGCACACGGGGGAGATGGCCGTCGCGGGCCATGGCGAGCGTCGTCCGGGACACCCCGAGCACCAGCGCGAGCAGCGACCCCAGCGCGGCCACCGCGGCCCCCATCCGGACCACCGGCACGAGCCCCGGCACCCCGGCCACGCGCACCGCGTCGGCCAGCGGCGCCGTCGCCTGCCCCAGACGGCCGGCCCCGAGCACACCGAGAACGGCCACCGCGACCGCCGCGTACACCACGAGGGTGATACCGAGAGCCAGCGGAACGGCCCGCGGAATGGTGCGCGCCGGATCCCGCACCTCCTCGCCGAGCGTGGCGATCCGCGCGTACCCGGCGAACGCGAAGAACAGCAGGCCGGCCGCCTGGAGCACCCCGCCGAACCCGGTCGCGGCACCGGGACCGAGCCGCCCCGCGTCCAGGCGCCCGGAGGTGAGGCAGGCGACCACCACGGCGGCGAGGACCGCCAGCACCACGGCGACGATCACCCGCGTCAGCCACGCCGACTTCTGGATGCCGCCGTAGTTCACGGCGGTCAGTGCCACCACGGCCGCCACCGCCACCGCGTGCGCCTGCCCCGGCCACACGTACGCCCCCACGGTGAGCGCCATGGCCGCGCAGGAGGCCGTCTTGCCGACCACGAACGCCCAGCCGGCCAGATACCCCCAGAACTCGCCCAGCCGCTCCCTGCCGTACACGTACGTCCCGCCCGACGCCGGATGGCGGGCGGCCAGCCGGGCCGAGGACATCGCGTTGCAGTAGGCCACCACGGCCGCGACGGCCAGCCCGGGCAGCAGCCCCCGCCCGGCGGCACGGGCGGCCGGGCCCAGGGCGGAGAACACGCCCGCCCCGAGCATCGCGCCGAGGCCGACGACCACGGCGTCCCGTACGCCCAGGGTGCGCCGCAGCGCGGTGCCGGAACCTGTCATGAGCGGCACCCTACTGATCGCCGCAACCGGCGGATGGACTCGAGGCGTCCTCTTCATCGACACGGCACGAACACGCGCGCGTCGACAGCCGATCCTCACCGGATTCTCAGGGGTCCAAGAGTGCGGACACAGCGCGGGAGGGCAGGTTCACGGCATGAGCATCATCGGTTGGATCATCCTGGGGCTTCTGGCCGGAGCCATCGCCAAGGTCCTGCTTCCGGGCCGCGACCCGGGCGGCTTCATCGGCACGACCCTCATCGGCATAGCCGGCGCGTTCATCGGCGGCTACATCTCGTCCCGCTGGCTGGACCATCCGATCAGCAAGCACTTCTACGACGGCGCGACCTGGGCCGCCGCGATCGGCGGCTCACTGGTCCTGCTGATCGTCTACCGCATCCTGTTCGGCAACTCGCGCGACTGAGCCGGGCGCGGCGGGCCGCCAGGGAGCGACCGGGCGCAGGAAGGGTGGGCACCGGCCGGTGCCCACCCTTCCTGCGCGTGACCGGCGCCGGACCGTGCCTTCGTCCTACCGATAGTTGACGAACTGCAGCGCGAAGTCGAAGTCCTTGCCCTTCAGGAGGGCGATCACCGTCTGCAGGTCGTCGCGGCTCTTGGAGCTGACCCGCAGCTCGTCGCCCTGGACCTGCGCCTTGACGCCCTTCGGGCCCTCGTCACGGATGATCTTGGCGACCTTCTTGGCGTTCTCCTGGGAGATGCCCTCCTCGATCGTCGCGAAGATCTTGTACTCCTTGCCGGAGAGCTGCGGCTCACCCGCGTCCAGGGCCTTCAGCGAGATGCCGCGCTTGATCAGCTTGGACTGGAAGACGTCGAGGATGGCGTTCACCCGGTCCTCGGAGTTCGCCTCCATCAGGATCTTCTCGCCGGACCACGAGATCGAGGCACCCACGCCCTTGAAGTCGTAGCGCTGCGAGATCTCCTTGGCGGCCTGGTTGAGGGCGTTGTCGACCTCCTGCCGCTCGACCTTCGAGACGATGTCGAAACTGGAGTCGGCCATGTCCTGTGGCTCCTTGTATCGGGGTGCGTATCGGGTGCGTGGCGGCGGCCGCCGAACCCGGCGTGACGCCGGGCCGCATCCGCACCAGCCTAGCCACCCCGGGACCCGGTGGGTGGAGATCAATCGGGTGGCGAAGCACCCCCTCGCATCGGGTATTGTTTACGTCGTTGCCACGGAGCACCGCCGAAAGACGGTTCGAAGGGCAGCGACCCCGGCGGTGTGCCCGAGCGGCCAAAGGGAGCAGACTGTAAATCTGCCGGCTCAGCCTTCCCAGGTTCGAATCCTGGCGCCGCCACACGGGAACAAAGGCCCCGTGACCTGCGAGTTCAGCAGGTCACGGGGCCTTTGTCGTGGTCCGGGACGGTCAGGCCTGCGGGGCGGGGTGGCCGGTCACGGGCAGGCGATCGGGCTGCCCACCGCGGCCATGCTCGTGCTCAGGGGACCCAGGAACTCGAAGCGCAGGATCGTCACCCCGGCCACGCCAAATCGGCGGAGCTGAACGCTCTTCCCGGAGGTGAACGTGCAGTCCCTGAGCAGCGACCCGTTCGTCTTGTCGATGACCCGGATGGTCACCGGCCCGGCCAGCGAACCCGACTGTCCGTCAATGCCCAGTGTGGCGTCGCATGTTCGGTACTTGCCGCCGAGTGGTCGCGTCCCCGATGGGGATGTTCTCCCCGCTCTGGGACGTGCACCGTCCCATGACGCAGCTGTCGGGCGCCAACTGGACGCCCTCCGGGACGTTGCTGCCCGACAGCGCCACCGGCAGGGGCTTGCCGACCGGCTCCCGCGCGGCGCCGGTCGGCTCGGACGCGAACGGGCCGAATGCCGGGCTCTGCCACGCGGGCCCCGTCAGGCGGGTGGGGTGGGGCGGAGGGCGAGGAGGGCTATGTCGTCGGTGGTGTCGGCGCCGAACTTGATGATCAGCTCGTCGCAGAAGGCGTTCAGCGGGGCCCGTGCGTGCTTGGCGGCGTGCCGGCCGAGTCGCGCCATCGCGTCGTCGAGGGACTCGCCGCGGCGCTCGATGAGGCCGTCGGTGAAGAGCAGCAGGGTGGAGTGGGGCGGCAGCGGGTCGCAGGCGGAAGCCCGGGGGAGGTCGGGGTCCAGCCCGATGAGCAGGCCCCTGCCCGTGTTCAGGTAGCGGGTGTCGCCGTCCTGGGTGGTGAGGAGCGGCGGGAGGTGCCCGGCGGACGAGTGGTGCAGGTGCCACGGGCCTTCCGCGGGGCCCTTGACCACGGCGTAGGCGCAGGTCGCGGTGGTGGTGGCGTGCGGGTTGAGGGTCTGGTTGGCGAGGTCCAGGCGGCGCAGCACGTCCCCGGGCGGTTCGTGGCCGTCGACGGCCAGACCGCGCAGCATGTTGCGCAGGCCGCTCATGGCGACGGCCGCCCGCAGGTCGTGGCCCGACACGTCACCGATGACCAGCACGGTGTCGCCGCCGGGCAGGGTGAAGGCGTCGTACCAGTCCCCGCCGACCTCGGCGGTGGCGTTCGAGGGCACGTAGCGGGCGCTCAGCTCCAGGTGGCCGATGCGGGGCAGTTCGGGCAGCAGGGCGCGCTGGAGGTGCGCGGCGGTGGACTGGTTGTGTCCGTGCAGCCGGGCGCTGTCCACTCCCAGGGCGATGCTGCGGACCAGTTCCGCGATCGGGAGGATGTCCTCCTTGGTGAACGGCTGCCCGTCCTGCACGCGCACCAGGGTCAGGGCCCCCAGGACCTCCCGGTGCGCGGACCGCAGCGGAGCCATGACGGCGCTGCGCCCGCCGAACTGCTCGACCAGCTCCATCTGCCGGACGTCCAGCGGGTTGTGCGGCTTGCCGAGCCGCGGGAGATCGGTGACCAGCAGCGGGCCCGCTCCGCGCAGCACCCGGGGCAGCGGGCCACGGGTACTCCTGGACACCGGCGGCAGCTTGCCGAGGTGCACCCCGGCGACCTGTACCTCGGGATCGCGGTGGACGACGCACACCCGCTCCACCTGCCCGGTCTCGTCGACGAGGTCCACCGCGCACCAGTCGGCCAGCCACCGTGTCAGCACGTGGCACACCCGCCGCAGGCCCTCCTCCACGCTGAGGGTGCTGTTCAGCGCCCTGCCGGTGCCGGCGAACAGGGACAGCCACTCGGGCGAGGCCCGCTGGTAGCTCTCCGGCTTCGCCTTCTTCGTGGTGCTCGGCAACTGCACCGGGCCGGGCGCCGGACGCGTCCTGTGCAGGCCGGGCGAAGGAGCGGGCGGCGGGGCCGGCGGAGCCGTTCTCGCGGTGAGCTGGGCGACGAACACGGTGCGCCCGTCGATCGCCTCCTGTGTCTGGATGTGCAGGCGGATGGGGATCAGCCGGCCGTCCTTGTGCAGCGCGGGAACCGGAATGGAGCGGCCCAGGATGCGCGGCCGGCCGGTGAGCAGCAGTGAGGTGAAGGCCGCCGTGTGGCGTTTGCGCAGGTGGTCGGGCATCAGCACGGTGAGCCGCCGGCCCACCAGGTCGTGGGCCTGCCAGCCCAGCAGGCTCGCCGCCGAGGCGCTCACCGCGATGATCCGGTTGCCGTCGTCGGCCGCGATGGTGGGCACGCTGCTGGCCTCGATGTCGCTCGCGTCCCAGGGATACAGCTCCGTCGGGGTGGCTCCCGGTGTGGCGGGGACCAGCGTCCACGCGGTCGGGTGCCGCCCGGAGAGCTGGCCGACGATCTGGTCGAGCAGCCAGTGGCGGAAGGCCCTGATCTGCGGCAGCGTCGGCAGGATGAGCAGGCTGCCCTGCTGCGCCGCCTCGTCGGCCGCCTCCAGCACGGCGTGCAGGGTCAGCACGGCCGGGGCCGCGTCCACCGGGAACGCCACGAGCAGGGACAGCGTCGAGCTGTCGGGGGTCTCCTGCTCCACGGCGGCCGTCATGGAAGCGGAGATGATGTTGCTGGTGTCCTGGGCGACGACGAGTTCGTCCGGCGTCACACCGGCCCGGCCGGCGACGAACGGAGCGAGGATCAGCTCGCGCAGCAGCCCCTCCCACTGCTGTTGCGCCGCCCAGTACAGCGCGTACGGCACGTCGTTCAGCGCGACGGTGACGGTCCGCTCGGCCGGCGCCACGGTCTCCCACGCGGAGGCCGGCGGTGCGGGCGCCTCCGGCCACACCTCGAACCAGACCGTCTTGCGGTCCCCGCTGCTGTGCACGCCGTGGCTGGTGGACAGTTCCTCCACCAGGGACAGGCCCCTGCCCGTGCAGGCGTAGGGATGGCGTTCGTGGGGCACCAGCCCGCGGTCCGGCCGCCGGTCGCTGACCCGCACGTGAACCTGGCCCTCGGTCGTCCAGACCTGTGTCTCGATCTCGGTCCGGGCGTGGATCACCGCGTTGGTCACCAGCTCGCCGACCAGCAGCTCGGCGGTGTACGCCGACTCGGGCCGGACATCGTCCAGCACCGACCGGACGAATCGCCGGGCCAGCGCGACGCTCTCCGCCTCCGGTGGCAGCCGCCGGGACGGCGCTCCGGGCGGACTGAGGCTGCCCATATCAGCAGAGTGCCCACATATGTCCGCCCAAACGGGACGGCGACCACGGCTCAGGGCCGGTGCGACGCCCGGTGCGCACCGGTGCTTCCCGGTCCGGCGGCCCGGCGCCGGGGGAGGTGCGAGCGCGGGCTCCGCTCCTGCGCCGGCGCCGGGCACACTGGCCGCATGGCATCCCGTCGCAGAACCTGTCCTGTGTGCCGCCGTGACATCGCCGTCGTCGCGGGTCGCTTCGCGCGGCACGACCCTCCCGGGGGACGGGAGAACACCGAGCTGGTCTCCTGCTCCGGGTCGCGGCTGCAGGCACAACTCGGAGCGGTCCAGCCGGCGTTGGACGGCTACGCCGTGCCGGACTTCCCCGGGCAGCTGCCCCTCTTCTGACCCTTGAGCGGCCGGCAACTTCCGGTCGGTGCACGGACCGTGGCCCTTCCAGCCCGATAACGGCCCGTGGCTCCACGGTCGGTGAACGGCCGGCCCGCGGCCTCAGTTGCCCGCGACCGACTTCACGGCCACCGACACCGGCGTCGAGCCGCCGATCAGCTCCAGCGTCAGACCGGCCGTCGCCGAGGTGTCCACCAGCTCCGCCAGCACGGCCGCCACGTCGTCCCGCGGGACCGGGCCGCGGCCGGTGTGGGCCTCCAGGCGGACCAGACCGGTGCCCGGCTCGTCCGTCAGCGCGCCGGGGCGCAGGATCGTCCAGTCGAGGGCATCCTGCCGGGTGACGTACGCGTCGGCCTCGCCCTTGGCGCGCAGGTACACGTCGAAGACCTCGTCGCCCTGGTGCCCGGGGTCCGCGCCCATCGAGGACACCACCACGAAACGCCGCACGCGCGC
This sequence comes from Streptomyces sp. 1-11, assembly GCF_007176755.1. GTDB lineage: Bacteria > Actinomycetota > Actinomycetes > Streptomycetales > Streptomycetaceae > Streptomyces. Next base: position 751,732 of record NZ_BJTV01000001.1, on the reverse strand, counting down.
GCGTACGGCCGCGTCCGCGAACAGCACCGCCGCGCCCCTGTCCACCGTGTCCTTGCGGGCCGTGCCGCTGCCCGGGCCCGCGCCGGCCGCGAAGACCGCCGCGTCCGCGCCCTGCAGATGGGCCGCGACCTCCTCCACCGAAGCGGACTCCAGGTCGAGCAGGACCGGTTCGGCGCCCGCCGCCCGCAGGTCGTCGCCCTGCTCCGCCTTGCGGATGATCCCCGCGACCTCGTCCCCGCGCGCGGAGAGCACCCGCTCCAGCCGCAGCGCGATCTGACCATGACCACCAGCGATGACAATGCGCATGATTCCGACCGTACGCCGGAAGCGGTCTGTGCGCCGCACGGGTGAACGGCGCGCCGGACGCCGTCGCTCCACGCCCGCTCCGGACGCCCGCACGGCAGCGCACGCCGCACCGACACGGACGCCCGCACGACATGAGCACCCTCACGAAAGGAGCACCCCAACGGCACGAACGCCCTCACGACAAGCGGCCGCGCCCCGGTGGAGGCGCCAGGACGGTGGACGCGCCAGGACGACGGACGCGCCGGCAAGGTGGACGTCCGAAGCGCAACAGACGCCCCGAAGGACAGCAGACGCCCTGAAGGGCAGCAGACACCCCGAAGGGCAGCGGGCGACCTACGACAGCTCCCCTCGCCCCTGCCGCGGCAGCCCCAGTTCGGCCGCCGCCGCCGAGTTGCAGTACTCGCGGACCGCGCTCGTGCGCGCCACCACCCGGCCGCGGTGCACCACGATCCGGCTGTAGGCGAGGGAGAGGGCGCCGGACAGGCGGTCGCCGCGTACGGCCAGCAACTCGGCCGGGAACCCGGCCTCGACGCGCACCTCGGGCAACCCCAGGGCCTCCCGGGCCGCGGTGCTGACCGCCTCGTAGGCGTCCTCGGGGCGCAGCCCGTGCGCCGAGGCGAGGAGGTAGGCGGCCTCCAGCGGGTCGCCCCGGCCGACGGGGTTGGCGACGTCCCGTAGGGCGCCGCTGCCGGCCGCGACCCGGACCCCGGCCGCGCGCAGCAGCCGCACCGGCGCCGCGCCCCGCCGGTCCGCGGCGCCGCAGCCGCCCTGGGGGAGGCACACCACCGTCACCCCGGCCGCGGCGAGCTGCTCAGCGAGTCGGGAAGCGGTGTCGGCCGGCAGGCGCGCGAGACCGGCGCAGGGGCCGATCGTCACGCCGGGGCGCAGCCCGCCCGCCATGGCCGCGAGCCGGGAGAGCCGGGCCGGATCGGTGGCGTCCGTGTGCAGGTCAACCGGGCAGCCGTGCTCGGAGGCCACCTCCAGGACGGTTTCCACATAGCCCGTGGGATCCGGGTCCGTGTCCGGGCAGCCGCCCACCACCGACGCGCCCATCTTCAGCGCGTCGCGGAGCATCGCGAGCCCGTCGGCCCCCGCCACCCCGGTCAGCAGGCGCGGCATCGCCACCGTGGTCAGCTCCGCGAGGCCGCGCAGCGAGCGCCTGGCCTGCAGTACGGCACCGAGGGCGCCCAGGCCCTGCACGTCGCCCACGCGTACGTGCGCGCGTGCCGCCGTCGCGCCGTGCCCGAGCTGGAGCAGGGCCGCCTCCGTGGCCCGGCGCTGGACGTCCTCGGGGGCGTACGAGACCGGTCCGGGCTGCTCGGCGGACAGCGCGGTGTCGCCGTGGGCGTGCGGCTCGGCCGGGGCCGGCAGGAGCAGGTAGCCGCCGAGGGCCACGCGGGAGGCGCCCGGCCGGGGCGGGCCCGGGGTCAGGCTGCCGGCCGTGCCGACGGCCTCGATGCGCCCGCCGCCGAGCCGTACGTCCACGGTCCGGCCGTCGGTCAGCCGCGCCCCGCACAGCAGCACCGCGGCCTGGTCGGGCTGCCCGCCGGAGGATCCCGGCTGGTTCGACGGCCACGGGGGCGGCTGCGGATGGCTCTCGGGCATCGGACTCCAGGGTTCGGACCGGGGGCTCGGGGCGGGGCCGCGCGAGCGGGGCCCGGACGTGCCGGACCCAAGATCACGCGGAGTGGGTCGAGCCTAGGGCGGTGAACACGGCGGGGCGCGGAGGAGCGCAATAGTCGTACCGGCGTGGTCCGCCCGTGCCGGGAGGCCCGTCACCCGCGGCGACGAGTGGTCTCCACGCGCGCGTGGGGCGCGTCGCGGAAGGCCGCGGGCCCGCGCCGCAGAGGGCTTCCGGGGGGCGGCCGGACTGTCCCGGGAGTGACCGCGACAACCCGGGAACAGCGGTGCGGCGGGGGTCCGGATACGGATTTGGGCGAACGGCTGCGGACCGTGTAATGTCTTCATCGCTCGCCCCAATAGCTCAGTCGGCAGAGCGTCTCCATGGTAAGGAGAAGGTCTACGGTTCGATTCCGTATTGGGGCTCTGGTGTGAGAGGTTCCCGCCGCGAGGCGGGGCCCGATCGCATCACAGCGGTGTAGCTCAGTCGGTAGAGCAAGCGGCTCATAATCGCTGTGTCACCGGTTCAAGTCCGGTCACCGCTACTGATAGTAGCCGATTGCGGGGTCGGTCCTTCGATCGGCTACTCTTTTTTGCGTTGAATCAGTCCATCCGTTCGTCTTAGGAGCACTCACGTGGCTGCCACCGACGTCCGCCCGAAGATCACGCTGGCCTGCGTGGAGTGCAAGGAGCGGAACTACATCACCAAGAAGAACCGGCGTAACAACCCGGACCGTCTTGAGATGAAGAAGCACTGCCCGCGTTGCAACGCGCACACCGCGCACCGCGAAACGCGATAAATCAGGCTCGTACGTGAGGCCGCCCCCGCAAGCTGGGGGGCGGCCTCACGTCGTTTCACAGGCTGCTGAGACCAGACACGCTGCTGAGACCAGGAGGTGCCGGGCCAATGGCGCTCGACCAGTCCTTCGTGGGGCGGACCTATCCGCCCACCGCGCCCTACGAGGTGGGCCGGGAGAAGATTCGCGAGTTCGCCGAGGCGGTAGGGGAGACCAATCCGGTCTACACGGACCCGGAGGCCGCCAAGGCGTTCGGTCACCCGGACGTGATCGCCCCGCCGACCTACGTGTTCTCCATCACCTTCCGGGCCGCCGGGCAGGTCATCGAGGACCCGCAGCTCGGCCTGGACTACAGCCGCGTGGTGCACGGCGACCAGAAGTTCGCCTACGCCCGCCCGGTGCGGGCCGGTGACCGGCTCACGGTGACGTCCACCATCGAGGGCATCAAGTCCCTCGCGGGCAACGACATCCTGGACATCCGCGGCGAGGTGCACGACGAGGCCGGCGAGCACGTGGTGACCGCCTGGACCAAGCTCGTGGCCCGTGCGGCCGAGGAGGCGTGAGGCAGCCGATGACCGCGAACATCGCGTACGACGACGTCGAGGTCGGCACCGAGCTGCCGGCGCAGACCTTCCCCGTGACCCGCGCCACCCTGGTGCGGTACGCGGGCGCGTCCGGGGACTTCAACCCGATCCACTGGAACGAGAAGTTCGCCAAGGAGGTGGGTCTGCCGGACGTCATCGCGCACGGCATGTTCACCATGGCCGAGGCGATCCGCGTGGTCACCGACTGGACCGGTGACCCGGGCGCGGTTGTGGAGTACGGCGTCCGCTTCACCAAGCCGGTCGTCGTGCCGAACGACGACGAGGGCGCGGTGATCGAGGTCAGCGCCAAGGTCGCGGACAAGCTCGGCGACGGGACGGTGCGGGTCGACCTGACGGCCAAGAGCGCGGGCCAGAAGGTGCTGGGCATGTCCCGGGCGGTCGTGCGACTGGCCTGAGGGCACCGGCTGCCGGCAGTGAGGGGCGTCCACCACGGGTGGGCGCCCCTCATGCGCGCCGTAGCGCCCCTTGCGGAGTTAGTGATTGAGCACTAACTTACTTTCCATGCCCAGGATGAGTGCGGAGGAGCGGCGCGAGAGCGTCGTTCGCGCGGCGATCTCCGAGTTCGCGCAGAAGGGGTACTACGGCACCTCCACCGAGGCGATCGCCAGACGGGTGGGCGTCTCGCAGCCGTACCTCTTCCGGCTCTTCGCGGGCAAGAAGGCGATCTTCGTCGCGGCGTCCCTGCGGTGCGTGGAGGACGTCTGCCAGGTCTTCGCCGGGGCGGCCGAGGGGCTGGAGGGCGAGGAGGCCCTGCACGCCATGGCCGGCGCCTACGTGCGCCTGATCACGGAGCAGCCCGAGAAGCTCCGGATGCAGATGCAGACGTACATCGCGGTGGCCGCGGCGGAGGCGGAGGGCGACCGGGAGTTCGGCGAGGCGGTGCGGGCCGCCTGGATGCGGCTGTGGGACACCGTCCACCTGCCGCTCGGCGCGGACGACAGCGAGACCACGACCTTCCTGGCGTACGGGATGCTCGTCAACACCCTCGCCGCCATGGGGTTCCCGCCCGGGCACCGGGTCTGGCAGGCGATGTACCCGTCGGCCCGGATCACCGGCCCGCTCCGGAGCTAGGTAGCTAGGGCGGGGCGGGGGCGGGACCGGCCCTCTTTCACGGGCGCGGAAGTTAGTAATCAATAACTAATCAACGCTGGAACACCCTCAGGGGGAGAGATGTCACAGCAGACCGCACGACGCGGGGGCGCCGCATGGGCCCTCGTCATCACCAGCGTCGCCGGATTCATGGCGGCCCTCGACAACCTCGTCGTCACCACCGCGCTGCCCTCCATCCGCGAGGACCTCGGAGGCGCGCTGGACGACCTGGAATGGACGGTCAGCGCCTACACGCTCACCTTCGCCGTCCTGCTCATGACCGGCGCCGCGCTCGGCGACCGCTTCGGGCGCCGCCGGCTCTTCCTCGCCGGGCTCACCGTCTTCACCGGCGCCTCCGCCGCCGCGGCCATGGCCCCCGGCATCGGCTCCCTCATCGCCGCCCGCGCCGTCCAGGGCGTCGGCGCCGCCGTGCTCATGCCGCTGACCCTCACCCTGCTCACCGCCGCCGTGCCCGCCGCCCGGCGCGGCACGGCCTACGGCATCTGGGGCGCCGTCAACGGCCTCGCGGTCGCCTCCGGACCGCTCATCGGGGGCAGCCTCACCGAGCACATCTCCTGGCACTGGATCTTCTGGCTGAACGTCCCACTCGGCCTGGTCCTGCTGCCGCTCGCCCGGCTGCGCCTCGCCGAGTCCCACGGCACCGGCGCCCGGCTCGACCTGCCCGGCACCGTGCTGGCCAGCGGCGGCCTCTTCGGCATCGTCTACGGCCTGGTCCGCGGACCCGCCGACGGCTGGACCGACACCACCGTGCTGAGCGCCCTGTTCGCCGGGAGCGCGCTGCTCGTGGGCTTCGTCCTCTACAGCACCCGCGCCGCCGCCCCGATGCTGCCGATGCGGTTGTTCCGCTCCCGGGCCTTCGCCGGGATCAACGCGGCCAGCCTGCTGATGTTCGTCGGCATGTTCGGCTCGATCTTCCTGCTCAGCCAGTACATGCAGGGCGTGCTCGGCTACTCGCCCACCGAGGCGGGCCTGCGGATGCTGCCGTGGACCGGCATGCCGATGCTGGTGGCACCCGTGGCGGGCATCCTCTCCGACCGCGTCGGCGGCCGCCCGGTCGTCGCCACCGGCCTGTTCCTGCAGGCGGCGGGCCTCGGCTATATGGCCTGCGTGGTCTCCGCCGACGTCTCCTACGCGGCCCAGCTCCCCGGCCTGGTGATCAGCGGCATCGGCATGGCCCTGTACTTCGCGCCGGCCGCGAACCTGGTGATGTCCAGCGTCCGCCCGCGGGAACAGGGCATCGCCTCCGGCGCCAACAACGCGCTGCGCGAGGTGGGCGGCGCGCTCGGCATCGCGATCATGTCGTCGATCTTCTCCGCCCAGGGCGGCTACGCGAGCGCCCAGAACTTCGTGGACGGTCTGCGCCCCGCCCTCGTCACCGGCTCTGCGGTGGTCGCCCTCGCGGGGCTGGCCGCCCTGCTCGTCCCGGGCCGGCGGCGGACGCCGGACACCGAGGAGGCCGCCGGCCGGCCCGGACGGGCGTCCGCACCGGCCGCCGAGGCGCTCTCCGCCTGACAGCGCACCGCGCCCGCACGCGCACGTGGCTCCCGCCGAGGCCCACGCGCGCGTGCGGGCACTTGTCAGCGGGGGGGGGTCAGCGTGCCGTCAGGGGCGGCTGGCAAGGTTGTACTCGTGAACGGCGCGGGGGACCGGGCCGGGAGCTGGGAGAGGTGCCCGGAGTGGCTCATCGGGGACCGAGAGCATGTCTTGAGGTCGGGTCCTTCGGGGCCCGCGCAGGTTCGAATCCTGCCCTCTCCGCAAGGTGGGACGCGCGTGTGGCTTTTCGGGCCTGCGCGCGTCTTGCTTTTGTGCGGCGCGGTCGTGTCAGCGGGGGGTCAGCGTGCCGTCAGGGGCGGCTGGCAAGGTTGTACTCGTGAACGGCGCGGGGGACCGGGCCGGGAGCTGGGAGAGGTGCCCGGAGTGGCTCATCGGGGACCGAGAGCATGTCTTGAGGTCGGGTCCTTCGGGGCCCGCGCAGGTTCGAATCCTGCCCTCTCCGCTCGCAGGGAGCGCGGGCGCCGCCGGGCCGCCGGCGGTGTCTCGTAGTCTTGGGCCCGTGCAGGAACTCCACGACGCCCCCCTCGCCCCGCTGACCACCTTCCGGCTGGGCGGCCCCGCGGCCCGGCTGGTCACCGCCACCACCGACGCGGAGGTCGTCGACACCGTCCGCCGCGCCGACGACACCGGGACGCCGCTGCTGATCATCGGCGGCGGCTCGAACCTGGTCATCGGCGACAAGGGCTTCGACGGCACCGCCCTGCGCATCGCCACGCGCGGCGTCGAACTGCGCGGCACCACACTGGAGCTGGCGGCCGGCGAGGTCTGGACCGACGCCGTCGCCCGCAGCGTCGAGGCCGGGCTCGCCGGGATCGAGTGCCTGGCCGGCATCCCGGGCTCCGCCGGCGCCACGCCGATCCAGAACGTGGGCGCCTACGGCCAGGAGGTCTCCGCGACGGTCACCGAGGTGATCGCCTACGACCGCCGGGCCGGACAGACGGTCACGCTGACCAACGAGGAATGCGCCTTCTCCTACCGGCACAGCCGCTTCAAGGCCGACCCCGAGCGCTACGTCGTGCTGCGGGTCCGCTTCGGTCTTGAGGACGCGGGCGGCCTGTCGGCGCCCGTCCGGTACGCCGAGGCGGCCCGCGCGCTCGGCGTCGAGCCGGGCGACCGGGTGCCGCTCGCCGCGGCCCGCGAGACCGTGCTGAAGCTGCGCGCCGGGAAGGGCATGGTGCTCGACCCCGAGGACCACGACACCTGGTCCGCCGGCTCCTTCTTCACCAACCCGATCCTCGACCAGGAGCAGTTCGCCGCCTTCCACGCGCGCGTGCGGGAACGGCTGGGCGAGGACGCCGAGCCGCCGGCGTACCCGGCGGGGGAGGGCCGCACCAAGACCTCGGCGGCCTGGCTGATCGACAAGGCCGGCTTCACCAAGGGGTACGGCACCGGGCCCGCCCGCATCTCCACCAAGCACACCCTCGCCCTGACCAACCGGGGCGACGCCACCACGGAGGACCTGCTGGCCCTGGCCCGCGAGGTCGTCGCCGGGGTCCGCGAGGCCTTCGGGGTGACGCTGGTCAACGAACCAGTGACGGTCGGCGTCAGCCTGTGACGGCATGAGACCGGCGCCGCGCGCGTCCCGGCCCGGTACGGGCGGGCAGGACACCGCGTCGGCCGGCCCCGGCCACCCCCCGGACGCACCCCGCAGCGCGAGCCCCGAGGTGCTGATCCGCTGACAACACCCGCCCGCCGAACACCCCGTTCAGGCGGCCGGGCCGGTCAGCCAGTCGTCCACGCCGGCCAGCAGACGGGCCCTGACGTCGTCCGGGGCGGCCGAACCGCGGATGGACTGGCGGGCCAGCTCGGCGAGTTCGGCGTCCGTGAAGCTGTGGTGCTCCCGGGCGATGTCGTACTGGGCCGCGAGGCGGGAACCGAAGAGCAGGGGGTCGTCCGCGCCCAGGGCCAGCGGCACGCCCGCCTCGAAGAGCGTCCGCAGGGGGACGTCCCCGGGCTTCTCGTAGACGCCGAGCGCGACATTGGAGGCCGGGCACACCTCGCAGGTGACGCCCCGGTCCGCCAGCCGCTTCAGCAGCCGTGGGTCCTCCGCAGCGCGCACCCCGTGCCCGATCCGGGAGGCGTGCAGATCGTCCAGGCAGTCGCGCACCGACGCCGCGCCGGCCAGCTCGCCGCCGTGCGGGGCCGACAGCAGGCCGCCCTCGCGCGCGATGTGGAACGCGCGGTCGAAGTCCCGCGCCATCCCGCGCCGCTCGTCGTTCGACAGCCCGAAGCCGACCACGCCCCGGTCGGCGTACCGCACCGCGAGCCGGGCCAGCGTACGGGCGTCCAGGGGGTGCTTCATGCGGTTCGCCGCCACCAGCACCCGCATGTCGAGCCCGGTCTCCCGCGACGTCGTGTCCACCGCGTCCAGGATGATCTCCAGGGCCGGGATCAGACCGCCCAGCCGGGGCGCGTACGAGGTGGGGTCCACCTGGATCTCCAGCCAGCCCGAACCGTCCCGCAGGTCCTCCTCCGCGGCCTCGCGCACCAGCCGCTGGATGTCCTCGGGCGCTCTGAGGCAGGAGCGCGCGGCGTCGTACAGCCGCTGGAAGCGGAACCATCCGCGCTCGTCCGTCGCCCGCAGCCGCGGCGGTTCCCCGCTGGTCAGGGCCTCGGTCAGGGCATCGGGCAGGCGCACGCCGTACTTGTCGGCCAGCTCCAGGACGGTCGCCGGCCGCATCGAGCCGGTGAAGTGCAGGTGCAGATGGGCCTTCGGCAGTCCAGAGAGATCACGTACACGCTCCATTCCCAGATCCTGCCGCACGTCACCGCCGTACCGGTAGCCGTTTCCCCGTTCGTGGTCTTGCCCGCACACAGGAGCGGGCCGCCTCCCCGGAGGGAGACGGCCCGCTTCTGGTGCCCGGACGGGCGGGAACTAGTCCCGCGCCTCCGCCAGCAGCTTCTGGATCCGGCTCACGCCCTCGACGAGGTCCTCGTCGCCGAGCGCGTACGACAGCCGCAGGTAGCCCGGCGTGCCGAAGGCCTCGCCCGGGACGACCGCGACCTCGGCCTCCTCCAGGATGAGCGCGGCCAGCTCGACGGTGTCCTGCGGGCGCTTGCCGCGGATCTCCTTGCCGAGCAGGGCCTTGACCGACGGGTAGGCGTAGAAGGCGCCCTCGGGCTCCGGGCAGAGCACGCCGTCGATCTCGTTGAGCATCCGCACGATGGTCCGGCGGCGCCGGTCGAAGGCCTCGCGCATCTTCGCCACGGCCTCCAGGTCGCCGGAGACGGCGGCGAGGGCGGCCACCTGGGCCACGTTGGAGACGTTCGAGGTGGCGTGCGACTGCAGGTTCGTCGCGGCCTTGACCACGTCCTTCGGGCCGATGACCCAGCCCACCCGCCAGCCGGTCATGGCATACGTCTTGGCGACGCCGTTGACCACGATGCACTTGTCGCGCAGCTCGGGCAGCAGCGCCGGCAGGGACACGGCGGACGCGTCGCCGTAGACCAGGTGCTCGTAGATCTCGTCCGTCAGCACCCACAGGCCGTGCTCGGCGGCCCAGCGGCCGATCGCCTCGGTCTCGGCCTCGGAGTACACCGCACCGGTCGGGTTGGACGGGGAGACGAAGAGGACGACCTTGGTCCTGTCGGTGCGCGCCGCCTCGAGCTGCTCGACGGTGACGCGGTAGCCGGTGGTCTCGTCGGCGACGACGTCGACCGGGACGCCGCCGGCCAGGCGGATCGACTCCGGGTACGTGGTCCAGTACGGCGCCGGGACGATGACCTCGTCGCCCGGGTCGAGGATCGCGGCGAACGCCTCGTAGATGGCCTGCTTGCCGCCGTTGGTGACCAGGATCTGCGAGACGTCGGGCTCCCAGCCGGAGTCGCGCAGCGTCTTCGCCGCGATCGCCGCCTTCAGCTCCGGCAGGCCGCCGGCCGGCGTGTACCGGTGGTACTTCGGGTTCTTGCAGGCCTCGACGGCCGCGTCGACGATGTAGTCCGGAGTCGGGAAGTCGGGCTCACCGGCGCCGAAGCCGATCACCGGACGCCCGGCGGCCTTCAGGGCCTTGGCCTTTGCGTCCACGGCGAGGGTGGCGGACTCGGAGATCGCGCCGACTCGGGCGGAGACCCGGCGCTCGGTGGGAGGGGTTGCAGCGCTCATGCGCCCATCGTTCCAGACCGGAAATGACCCCGGCACACGGGTTTCACAGACTGAACAGCATCGGGTCGAGGCGTGAACACGGGTCCGAATCCCGCCTCCGGCCTGGACGATCTTCACTCGGAGGACCCCGGACCGGGCCTTTCTGTTCGACGCCGGGCCCCGGACCACGTACACTCTTCCCTCGTTGGCCTTCAGCAGCCGCAACGCAGCCGGTGCACACCGAGCACCCGGCCGGATGCGGTACGTTGGGGGACACACAAAGGGTCGTAGCTCAATTGGTAGAGCACTGGTCTCCAAAACCAGCGGTTGGGGGTTCAAGTCCCTCCGGCCCTGCTACACACACCGCCAGGATGTGTGCGCGTGTACGTACAGCAATGCACCGCCGTGCGGCTCAGAAACCGGGCGCGGCACGGCCACGACCCGGGATCAGGTGAGGACGCATGACGGACGCCGTGGGCTCCATCGACACGCCTGATGCTCAGGACCAGGTGCCCGAGTCGAAGAAGAACCGCAAGGGCGGCAAGCGCGGCAAGAAGGGCCCGCTGAAGCGCCTGGCCATCTTCTACCGCCAGATCGTCGCGGAACTCCGCAAGGTCGTCTGGCCCTCGCGCAACCAGCTGACGTCGTACACCACCGTGGTGATCTTCTTCGTCGCCATCATGATCGCCCTGGTGACCGTGATTGACTATGGGCTCAACCACGCGGCCAAGTACGTCTTCGGCTGAGCCCAGAGCGAAGGGCGCCGTGGTACCGGCGCCCGTTTTCGCATGTTCCACCCCTATGTATCCAGGAAGAAGCAGCCATCGTGTCTGACCCGAACCTGAACGACGCAATCGAGCCGGACGAGACGGTGGACGACGAGCTCGACATCGTCGAAGGCGCGGACGAGCGCGACGAGTTCGAGGCTGCCGAGGCCGAACTGGGGGAGCCGGCCGAGGAGGCCGCCCTGCACGTCGAGGACGAGGGCGGCGCGGACGTCGAGGACGACGAGACCGCCGCCCCGGTCGCGGAGGCCGAGGAGGAGCCGGCGGAGCCCGTCGACCCGGTCCAGGCCCTGCGTGAGGAGCTCCGCACCCTGCCCGGCGAGTGGTACGTCATCCACACCTACGCCGGTTACGAGAACCGCGTGAAGACCAACCTGGAGCAGCGCGCCGTCTCGCTGAACGTCGAGGACTACATCTTCCAGGCCGAGGTGCCGCAGGAAGAGGTCGTCCAGATCAAGAACGGCGACCGCAAGACGATCAAGCAGAACAAGCTGCCGGGTTACGTCCTGGTCCGCATGGACCTGACGAACGAGTCCTGGGGCGTCGTCCGCAACACCCCGGGTGTCACCGGCTTCGTCGGCAACGCCTACGACCCGTACCCGCTGACCCTGGACGAGATCGTCAAGATGCTCGCCCCGGAGGCCGAGGAGAAGGCCGCCCGCGAGGCCGCCGAGGCCGAGGGCAAGCCCGCCCCGCAGCGCAAGGTCGAGGTCCAGGTGCTGGACTTCGAGGTCGGCGACTCGGTCACCGTCACCGACGGCCCGTTCGCCACGCTCCAGGCGACCATCAACGAGATCAACCCCGACTCGAAGAAGGTCAAGGGCCTGGTGGAGATCTTCGGCCGCGAGACGCCGGTCGAGCTCTCCTTCGACCAGATCCAGAAGAACTAGTTCTTTCTGGACGAACTGCTTCCGTGCAGGTCAGGCAGGCGCTCGGCGTCCGCCTGACCTGCACGGTTTTCAGCCGCGCATCTATACCCGTTATCGTTGTGCGGTATGCCTGCGTCCGGGTGGTCCCCGGAAGCGGGCAGGACCCGAATCGAAAGGACCCGGAGAGCTATGCCTCCCAAGAAGAAGAAGGTCACGGGGCTCATCAAGCTCCAGATCAACGCCGGTGCGGCGAACCCGGCCCCGCCGGTCGGCCCGGCGCTGGGTCAGCACGGCGTCAACATCATGGAGTTCTGCAAGGCCTACAACGCCGCGACCGAGTCGCAGCGTGGCTGGGTGATCCCGGTGGAGATCACGGTCTACGAGGACCGCTCCTTCACCTTCGTCACCAAGACGCCGCCGGCCGCGAAGATGATCCTCAAGGCCGCGGGCGTGGAGAAGGGCTCCGGCGAGCCGCACAAGACCAAGGTCGCCAAGATCACCGAGGCGCAGGTCCGCGAGATCGCCCAGACCAAGCTGCCCGACCTCAACGCCAACGACCTGGACGCCGCGTCGAAGATCATCGCCGGCACCGCCCGTTCCATGGGCATCACGGTCGAGGGCTGATTCCCCACCCCGTAGTCATGCGGCCCTGAAAGGCCGCACGTGGCAGGGCCTGCTCGGCCCGTACCACGACTCCTCACAGAACCCACAGGAGCAGTTGTGAGCAAGCGCAGCAAGGCTCTCCGCGCTGCGGACGCCAAGGTCGACCGGGAGAAGCTGTACGCCCCGCTCGAGGCCGTCCGTCTCGCCAAGGAGACCTCCACGACCAAGTTCGACGGCACCGTCGAGGTCGCCTTCCGCCTGGGTGTCGACCCGCGCAAGGCCGACCAGATGGTCCGTGGCACCGTGAACCTTCCGCACGGCACCGGTAAGACCGCCCGGGTCCTGGTCTTCGCGACCGGTGACCGTGCCGAGGCCGCGCGTGCCGCGGGCGCCGACATCGTCGGCTCCGACGAGCTGATCGACGAGGTGGCGAAGGGCCGTCTGGACTTCGACGCCGTCGTCGCCACCCCGGACCTCATGGGCAAGGTCGGCCGCCTCGGCCGCGTCCTCGGCCCGCGTGGTCTGATGCCGAACCCGAAGACCGGCACCGTGACCCCCGACACCGCCAAGGCCGTGACGGAGATCAAGGGCGGCAAGATCGAGTTCCGCGTCGACAAGCACTCGAACCTGCACTTCATCATCGGCAAGACGTCCTTCGAGGACGCCCAGCTGGTGGAGAACTACGGCGCGGCCCTGGAGGAGATCCTCCGTCTGAAGCCGTCCGCCGCCAAGGGTCGCTACATCAAGAAGGCCGCCATCAGCACCACGATGGGCCCCGGCATCCCGGTCGACTCGAACCGCACCCGCAACCTCCTCGTCGAGGAGGACCCGGCCGCCGTCTGAGCCCCCCGCTCACCCGGTAGCCGCGTCACGGACGCGTAAGCAAAGGGCGGACCCCGCAACCTCCGAGGTGCGGGGTCCGTCCTTTCTTTGTGCGGACTGTCGTACGACTGTCAGCGGCCTGGGCTACGGTGCAGGCACCGGACTCGCATGGGGGTAGGACGAATGAAGAGCACGACCGCACGCCGCGTGGCCCTCTCCGCCGTGGTGGTCACCGCGCTGGCCGGAGTCGCCGCCTGCGGCGGGGAGAGCTCCGGCGACAAGGCGGCCGGCAGAAGCCTGACCCACGCCAACCCCCTCGCCGCCCTGCGCTCCGCGGAGAAGTCCACCGACAAGGCGGACTCGGCCGAGGTCCGCTCCACCACCACCATCGGCGACACCATGTCGATGACCGCGAACGGCGCCCTGGCCTGGGGCGACGGCATGAAGGGCAACCTGACCATCACCTACACCGGCGGCAAGCTGGCGGAGGCGATGCGCAAGGCCGGCACCTCCTCCATGGAGGCGCGCTACCTGCCGGACGCCTACTACGCCAGGATGAGCGAGCAGTTCGCCCGGCAGTCCGGCGGCAAGCACTGGATCCGGTACGCCTACGACGACCTCGCCAAGCTCGGCGGCGGCTCCGGCGCGTACATGAAGGACCAGATGCAGAACACCACGCCGAACCAGTCGGTGAAGCTGCTGCTGGCCTCCGGTGACGTGAAGAAGGTCGGCGAGGAGCAGGTCTCCGGCGTCGCCACCACGCACTACTCCGGCACGGTGGACGTCGCGGACCTCGCGGGCAAGAACAGCGGCCTCGACGCCCGCCAGCTCTCCGACCTGAAGAAGCAGCTCAGCCAGGCGGGCGTCAGCACGGAGACCGTCGACATCTGGGTCAACGACCAGGACCTGCTGGTCAAGAAGGTCGAGAAGGCGAAGATGACCGCCGGCACCATGACCAGCACGGCTCTCTACAGCCACTACGGCGTGCGGGTCACCGCGGAGGCGCCCCCGGCCGCCGACACCAAGGACTTCAAGGACCTGATGAAGGCCGGCGGCGCCTCGGGCGGCGGCACCGTCTCGGGCGGCGGCACCGTCTCGGGCAGCAGCACCGCCTCCGGCAGCGGCGTCAGCACCTCCTGACCGGCCGCCGAACCAGGACCGGGGCAGCTCCGTGGAGCCCGATTTGCTCGACGGTGCCCCGGTCCCGTACTCTCCTACCGAAGCCAAAGACCGCTGGTCGTTGCCGCACGTTCGAACGAGGGTGTGGTGGCCGAAGGATCCGCTGCAAAGTGGACGACCCGCGCAGGTGAGTGTGGAAGTACTCCCGGATTCGTACGCGCCCCGGCGCGTTCCGCCGGTCGAGTCCGCCCCGAGCGCCTGCGCCGGGGCGTTTCGTTTTCCCCAGTCCTCCTTCGGGTCCGCGCGGTCAGAATCACCCGGAAGGAGGCCGAGGCTCTATGGCGAGGCCCGACAAGGCTGCCGCGGTTGCCGAGCTGACGGACAAGTTCCGCAGCTCCAACGCCGCCGTGCTGACCGAGTACCGCGGTCTCACCGTGGCGCAGCTCAAGACGCTGCGCCGGTCGCTCGGTGAGAACGCCCAGTACGCCGTGGTGAAGAACACGCTGACCAAGATTGCGGCCAACGAGGCCGGGATCACGCTGGACGACCAGCTCTTCGCTGGTCCGACGGCTGTCGCCTTCGTCACCGGTGACCCGGTGGAGTCGGCGAAGGGTCTCCGTGACTTCGCCAAGGACAACCCGAATCTCGTCATCAAGGGCGGTGTCCTTGACGGCAAGGCGCTGTCCGCCGACGAGATCAAGAAGCTTGCGGACCTCGAGTCCCGCGAGGTTCTGCTCGCCAAGCTGGCGGGCGCCATGAAGGGCAAGCAGTCCCAGGCTGCCGCGCTCTTCCAGGCGCTCCCGTCGAAGCTCGTCCGCACCGTGGACGCGCTTCGCGCCAAGCAGGCCGAGCAGGGCGGTGCCGAGTAATTCGGCTCGCTTTCTGATCCGGGCCGCCTGAGGCGGCCGGGGTCACAGCGGGCCAACGTACGCCCGCCACTCATGTACATCCGGCACCTGCCGAATTAGTGGAAGGATCGCCCATCATGGCGAAGCTCAGCCAGGAAGACCTGCTCGCGCAGTTCGAGGAGATGACCCTCATCGAGCTCTCCGAGTTCGTGAAGGCCTTCGAGGAGAAGTTCGACGTCACCGCCGCCGCTCCGGTCGCCGTCGCCGCCGCCGGCGCCCCGGGCGCCCCGGCCGCTGAGGCCGCCGAGGAGAAGGACGAGTTCGACGTCATCCTCACCGGCGCCGGCGAGAAGAAGATCCAGGTCATCAAGGTCGTGCGTGAGCTGACCTCCCTGGGTCTGAAGGAGGCCAAGGACCTCGTCGACGGCACCCCGAAGCCGGTCCTCGAGAAGGTCAACAAGGAGGCCGCGGAGAAGGCCGCCGAGTCCCTCAAGGGCGCCGGCGCCTCCGTCGAGGTCAAGTAACACCTTCCGGGTTCCCGTAAC
The DNA here is from genome assembly GCF_007176755.1 of Streptomyces sp. 1-11. Taxonomy (GTDB): domain Bacteria; phylum Actinomycetota; class Actinomycetes; order Streptomycetales; family Streptomycetaceae; genus Streptomyces. The sequence goes on along the minus strand of NZ_BJTV01000001.1, from coordinate 736,068 downwards.
CCGGCTGCGCGCCGACTGCGGCCTTCAGGGGCTGTAACGCGAACGCACCGAAGAGCGATCATCCATCCGGGTGGTCGCTCTTCGGCGTTGCGGAGGGTGACCCGGGTCGCCTTGAACTCGCCCCGGCGAGGGGTATGGTGATCTTCGTCCTGTTCCCGGACTGCCCCGTTCGGGCTGGGGGGCCTTGACGAACCGCACGCAGCGCGCAATTCTCAGGACGCGTCGTCACATCGATCCGAATCCGAGGCATGGATCGACGGCGAAGAGGGCAGTATGAACGTGCGTTGAGGGCAGACATGCCGAGGGCGTTGACGAAGGCGTTGAGCACGACGAGGGTCTCGAAAAACCCGGGCTGGACATCAGTGTGCCAAGTGGCTACACTGACCCTTTGCGCTGCCTGTTAGCTTCCCCTGCCCGTCACCAGGGGTCTGCCCTCACTCGAGCATCGATGACCGAAGCTTCCCTGACCTGGGGTTTCCGTCTCTGTGTATGAGAGAGGGGCCGGTACGCGCGTAGTGAGTCCGAGCCCTCGGAAGGACCCCCTCTTGGCCGCCTCGCGCAACGCCTCGACCGCGAATACGAACAACGGCGCCAGCACCGCCCCGCTGCGCATCTCCTTTGCAAAGATCAAGGAGCCTCTCGAGGTTCCGAACCTGCTCGCGCTGCAGACCGAGAGCTTCGACTGGCTGCTCGGCAACACCGCTTGGCAGAGTCGGGTCGAGGAGGCTCTTGAGAACGGTCAGGACGTCCCCACCAAGTCCGGTCTGGAGGAGATCTTCGAGGAGATCTCCCCGATCGAGGACTTCTCCGGGTCGATGTCCCTGACGTTCCGGGACCACCGCTTCGAGCCGCCGAAGAACTCCATCGACGAGTGCAAGGAGCGCGACTTCACGTACGCCGCCCCGCTCTTCGTCACCGCCGAGTTCACCAACAACGAGACCGGTGAGATCAAGTCCCAGACGGTCTTCATGGGCGATTTCCCGCTCATGACGAACAAGGGCACTTTCGTCATCAACGGCACCGAGCGTGTCGTGGTGTCGCAGCTGGTCCGTTCCCCCGGTGTCTACTTCGACTCCTCCATCGACAAAACGTCCGACAAGGACATCTTCTCCGCCAAGATCATCCCGTCCCGGGGTGCCTGGCTGGAGATGGAGATCGACAAGCGTGACATGGTCGGTGTCCGCATCGACCGCAAGCGCAAGCAGTCGGTCACCGTTCTGCTGAAGGCGCTCGGCTGGACGACCGAGCAGATCCTCGAGGAGTTCGGCGAGTACGAGTCGATGCGCGCCACCCTGGAGAAGGACCACACCCAGGGCCAGGACGACGCGCTGCTGGACATCTACCGCAAGCTGCGTCCGGGCGAGCCCCCCACGCGTGAGGCCGCGCAGACGCTGCTCGAGAACCTCTACTTCAACCCCAAGCGCTACGACCTCGCCAAGGTCGGCCGCTACAAGGTCAACAAGAAGCTGGGTGCGGACGCTCCGCTGGACGCGGGTGTCCTGACCGTCGAGGACGTCATCTCGACGATCAAGTACCTGGTGAAGCTGCACGCCGGCGAGACCGAGACCGCCGGTGACAACGGCGGCACGATCGTCGTCGAGACGGACGACATCGACCACTTCGGCAACCGTCGTCTGCGCAGCGTCGGCGAGCTGATCCAGAACCAGGTCCGTACGGGTCTCGCCCGTATGGAGCGCGTCGTGCGCGAGCGCATGACGACCCAGGACGTCGAGGCGATCACGCCGCAGACCCTGATCAACATCCGGCCGGTCGTCGCCTCCATCAAGGAGTTCTTCGGCACCAGCCAGCTGTCGCAGTTCATGGACCAGAACAACCCGCTGTCGGGTCTCACCCACAAGCGCCGTCTGTCGGCTCTTGGCCCGGGTGGTCTCTCCCGTGAGCGGGCCGGCTTCGAGGTCCGTGACGTGCACCCCTCGCACTACGGCCGCATGTGCCCGATCGAGACGCCCGAAGGCCCGAACATCGGTCTGATCGGCTCGCTCGCCTCCTACGGCCGGGTCAACGCGTTCGGTTTCGTCGAGACGCCGTACCGCAAGGTCGTCGACGGTCGGGTCACCGACGAGGTGGACTACCTGACGGCCGACGAAGAGGACCGGTTCGTCATCGCGCAGGCCAACGCCACGCTCTCGGACGACATGCGGTTCGCCGAGAACCGCGTGCTGGTCCGCCGCCGTGGCGGCGAGGTCGACTACGTCGCCGGTGACGACGTGGACTACATGGACGTCTCGCCGCGCCAGATGGTGTCGGTCGCGACCGCCATGATCCCGTTCCTCGAGCACGACGACGCCAACCGTGCCCTCATGGGCGCGAACATGATGCGTCAGGCCGTGCCGCTGATTAAGTCCGAGGCCCCGCTCGTCGGCACCGGCATGGAGTACCGCTCCGCGGTCGACGCCGGCGACGTGGTCAAGGCCGAGAAGGACGGTGTGGTCCAGGAGGTCTCCGCGGACTACATCACCACCGCCAACGACGACGGCACGTACATCACGTACCGCCTGGCCAAGTTCTCCCGGTCCAACCAGGGCACCTCGGTCAACCAGAAGGTCATCGTCAACGAGGGCGACCGGATCATCACGGGCCAGGTGCTCGCGGACGGCCCGGCCACCGAGAACGGCGAGATGGCCCTGGGCAAGAACCTGCTCGTGGCGTTCATGCCGTGGGAGGGTCACAACTACGAGGACGCGATCATCCTGTCGCAGCGCCTCGTGCAGGACGACGTCCTCTCCTCGATCCACATCGAGGAGCACGAGGTCGACGCCCGTGACACCAAGCTCGGCCCCGAGGAGATCACCCGGGACATCCCGAACGTCTCCGAGGAGGTCCTCGCCGACCTCGACGAGCGCGGCATCATCCGCATCGGCGCCGAGGTCATCGCCGGCGACATCCTCGTCGGCAAGGTCACGCCCAAGGGCGAGACCGAGCTGACCCCGGAGGAGCGCCTGCTGCGCGCGATCTTCGGCGAGAAGGCCCGTGAGGTCCGTGACACCTCGCTGAAGGTGCCGCACGGCGAGACCGGCAAGGTCATCGGCGTGCGCGTCTTCGACCGCGAGGAGGGCGACGAGCTTCCCCCCGGTGTGAACCAGCTCGTGCGCGTCTACGTCGCGCAGAAGCGCAAGATCACCGACGGTGACAAGCTCGCCGGCCGCCACGGCAACAAGGGCGTCATCTCCAAGATCCTGCCGATCGAGGACATGCCGTTCCTGGAGGACGGCACCCCGGTCGACATCATCCTCAACCCGCTGGGTGTGCCGTCCCGAATGAACCCGGGACAGGTCCTGGAGATCCACCTCGGCTGGCTCGCCAGCCGCGGCTGGGACGTCTCCGGCCTCGCGGAGGAGTGGGCCCAGCGGCTGCAGGCCATCGGCGCCGACTCGGTCGCTCCCGGCACCAACGTCGCCACCCCGGTGTTCGACGGTGCGCGCGAGGACGAGCTGGCGGGTCTGCTGCAGCACACCATCCCGAACCGGGACGGCGAGCGCATGGTGCTCCCGACCGGCAAGGCGCGGTTGTTCGACGGCCGCAGCGGTGAGCCGTTCCCGGACCCGATCTCGGTCGGCTACATGTACATCCTGAAGCTGCACCACCTGGTCGACGACAAGCTGCACGCCCGCTCGACCGGCCCGTACTCGATGATCACCCAGCAGCCGCTGGGCGGTAAGGCCCAGTTCGGTGGCCAGCGGTTCGGTGAGATGGAGGTGTGGGCCCTCGAGGCCTACGGCGCCGCGTACGCCCTCCAGGAGCTGCTGACCATCAAGTCCGACGACGTCACCGGCCGCGTGAAGGTCTACGAGGCCATCGTCAAGGGCGAGAACATCCCCGAGCCCGGCATCCCCGAGTCCTTCAAGGTGCTCATCAAGGAGATGCAGTCGCTCTGCCTGAACGTGGAGGTGCTGTCCAGCGACGGTATGTCCATCGAGATGCGCGACACCGACGAGGACGTCTTCCGCGCTGCGGAGGAGCTCGGCATCGACCTGTCCCGGCGCGAGCCGAGCAGCGTCGAAGAGGTCTGACGGGAGTCCGGCAGGGGCCCTCATCCGTGAGGGCCCCCGCCGACCCCCAGGCCCCCGTTTCAGACCACAGACTTTCAACCCTGAGAGGGATTGACGCATAGTGCTCGACGTCAACTTCTTCGACGAGCTCCGGATCGGTCTGGCCACCGCTGACGACATCCGCCAGTGGAGCCACGGCGAGGTCAAGAAGCCGGAGACCATCAACTACCGCACGCTCAAGCCCGAGAAGGACGGACTCTTCTGCGAGAAGATCTTCGGTCCTACCCGGGACTGGGAGTGCTACTGCGGCAAGTACAAGCGCGTCCGCTTCAAGGGCATCATCTGCGAGCGCTGTGGCGTCGAGGTCACGCGCGCCAAGGTGCGCCGTGAGCGGATGGGCCACATCGAGCTGGCCGCGCCCGTCACGCACATCTGGTACTTCAAGGGTGTCCCCTCGCGCCTCGGCTACCTGCTGGACCTGGCGCCGAAGGACCTCGAGAAGGTCATCTACTTCGCGGCGTACATGATCACGTACGTCGACGAGGAGCGCCGCACCCGCGACCTGCCCTCGCTGGAGGCGCACGTCTCGGTCGAGCGCCAGCAGATCGAGAACCGCCGGGACGCCGACCTGGAGGCCCGCGCCAAGAAGCTCGAGACCGACCTGGCCGAGCTCGAGGCCGAGGGCGCCAAGGCCGACGTGCGCCGCAAGGTGCGCGAGGGCGCCGAGCGCGAGATGAAGCAGCTGCGCGACCGCGCGCAGCGCGAGATCGACCGCCTCGACGAGGTGTGGACCCGGTTCAAGAACCTCAAGGTCCAGGACCTCGAGGGTGACGAGCTGCTCTACCGCGAGCTGCGCGACCGGTTCGGCACCTACTTCGACGGCTCGATGGGTGCCGCGGCGCTGCAGAAGCGCCTGGAGTCCTTCGACCTCGACGAGGAGGCCGAGAAGCTCCGCGAGATCATCCGCACCGGCAAGGGCCAGAAGAAGACCCGTGCGCTCAAGCGCCTGAAGGTCGTCTCCGCGTTCCTGCAGACCTCGAACAGCCCCAAGGGCATGGTCCTGGACTGCGTCCCGGTCATCCCGCCGGACCTGCGTCCGATGGTGCAGCTCGACGGTGGCCGCTTCGCGACCTCCGACCTGAACGACCTGTACCGCCGTGTCATCAACCGCAACAACCGCCTGAAGCGGCTTCTCGACCTCGGCGCGCCCGAGATCATCGTGAACAACGAGAAGCGCATGCTCCAGGAGGCCGTGGACGCCCTCTTCGACAACGGTCGTCGTGGTCGCCCGGTCACCGGTCCCGGCAACCGCCCGCTGAAGTCCCTGAGCGACATGCTCAAGGGCAAGCAGGGTCGTTTCCGTCAGAACCTGCTCGGCAAGCGGGTCGACTACTCGGCGCGTTCCGTCATCGTCGTCGGCCCGCAGCTCAAGCTGCACCAGTGCGGTCTGCCGAAGGCCATGGCGCTGGAGCTGTTCAAGCCGTTCGTGATGAAGCGCCTGGTCGACCTGAACCACGCGCAGAACATCAAGAGCGCCAAGCGCATGGTGGAGCGCGGCCGCACGGTCGTGTACGACGTCCTCGAAGAGGTCATCGCCGAGCACCCGGTTCTGCTGAACCGTGCTCCCACCCTGCACCGCCTCGGCATCCAGGCCTTCGAGCCGCAGCTGGTCGAGGGCAAGGCCATCCAGATCCACCCGCTCGTCTGCACCGCGTTCAACGCGGACTTCGACGGTGACCAGATGGCCGTGCACCTTCCGCTGTCCGCGGAGGCGCAGGCCGAGGCCCGCATCCTGATGCTGTCCTCGAACAACATCCTCAAGCCGGCCGACGGCCGTCCGGTGACGATGCCGACCCAGGACATGGTCCTCGGTCTGTTCTTCCTCACCACCGACGGCGAGCTGCGTGACACCAAGGGCGAGGGCCGCGCGTTCGGCTCCACGGCCGAGGCGATCATGGCCTTCGACGCCGGCGAGCTCGCGCTGCAGTCGCCGATCGACATCCGCTTCCCGGTGGGCACCATCCCGCCGCGCGGCTGGACCCCGCCGGCGCGCGAGGAGGGCGAGCCCGAGTGGCAGCAGGGTGACTCGTTCCGCCTGCGCACCACCCTGGGCCGCGCGCTCTTCAACGAGCTGCTGCCCGAGGACTACCCGTTCGTCGACTACTCGGTGGGCAAGAAGCAGCTCTCCGAGATCGTCAACGACCTGGCCGAGCGCTACCCCAAGGTCATCGTGGCGGCGACGCTCGACAACCTGAAGGCGGCCGGCTTCTTCTGGGCGACCCGTTCCGGTGTCACCGTGGCCATCTCCGACGTCGTCGTTCCCGAGGCGAAGAAGGAGATCGTCCGCGGCTACGAGGCGCAGGACGAGAAGGTCCAGAAGCAGTACGAGCGCGGTCTGATCACCAAGGAAGAGCGCACTCAGGAGCTCATCGCGATCTGGACCAAGGCGACCAACGAGGTCGCCGAGGCGATGAACGAGAACTTCCCCAAGACCAACCCCATCTTCATGATGGTTGACTCGGGTGCCCGAGGAAACATGATGCAGATGCGGCAGATCGCCGGTATGCGCGGTCTGGTGTCGAACGCGAAGAACGAGACCATCCCGCGTCCGATCAAGGCGTCCTTCCGTGAGGGCCTGTCCGTGCTGGAGTACTTCATCTCCACGCACGGTGCCCGTAAGGGTCTGGCGGACACCGCCCTGCGTACCGCCGACTCGGGTTACCTGACCCGTCGTCTGGTGGACGTCTCGCAGGACGTCATCATCCGCGAGGAGGACTGCGGCACCGAGCGCGGCCTGAAGCTGCGGATCGCCGAGCGGGGCGCGGACGGCGTGCTGCGCAAGGCGGACGACGTCGAGACGTCCGTGTACGCGCGCTGCCTCGCCGAGGACATCGTGGTCGACGGCCAGGTGCTGGCCCCGGCCGGCACCGACCTGGGCGACGTCCTCATCGAGGAGCTCGTCGGCCGCGGCGTCGAGGAGGTCAAGACCCGCTCGGTCCTGACCTGCGAGTCCGCCGTCGGTACCTGCGCGATGTGCTACGGCCGTTCGCTGGCCACCGGCAAGCTGGTCGACATCGGTGAGGCGGTCGGCATCATCGCCGCCCAGTCCATCGGTGAGCCCGGCACCCAGCTGACGATGCGTACCTTCCACACCGGTGGTGTGGCCGGTGACGACATCACCCAGGGTCTGCCCCGTGTCGTCGAGCTCTTCGAGGCCCGTACCCCGAAGGGTGTCGCCCCGATCTCCGAGGCCTCCGGCCGCGTGCGGATCGAGGAGACCGAGAAGACCAAGAAGCTCGTCGTCACCCCGGACGACGGCAGCGACGAGACGGCTTTCCCGATCTCGAAGCGTGCCAAGGTCCTGGTCAAGGAGGGCGACCACGTCGAGGTGGGCCAGCAGCTCACCGTGGGTGCCACCAACCCGCACGACGTGCTGCGCATCCTGGGTCAGCGTGCCGTCCAGGTCCACCTGGTCGGCGAGGTCCAGAAGGTCTACAACTCGCAGGGCGTGTCGATCCACGACAAGCACATCGAGATCATCATCCGGCAGATGCTGCGCCGTGTGACGATCATCGAGTCCGGCGACGCCGAGCTGCTGCCCGGCGAGCTGGTCGAGCGCTCGAAGTTCGAGACCGAGAACCGTCGTGTGGTCCAGGAGGGCGGTCACCCGGCTTCGGGCCGTCCGCAGCTCATGGGTATCACCAAGGCCTCGCTGGCGACGGAGTCCTGGCTGTCGGCCGCCTCCTTCCAGGAGACGACCCGAGTCCTGACGGACGCGGCGATCAACGCCAAGTCCGACAGCCTCATCGGCCTCAAGGAGAACGTCATCATCGGTAAGCTCATCCCGGCCGGTACGGGTCTGTCCCGCTACCGCAACATCCGGGTGGAGCCCACCGAGGAGGCCAAGGCCGCGATGTACTCGGCCGTCGGCTACGACGACATCGACTACTCGCCGTTCGGCACCGGCTCCGGCCAGGCCGTTCCGCTGGAGGACTACGACTACGGTCCGTACAACCAGTAGGCGAGAGCCCGCTCGAAACCGAAGGGCGGTCACCCCGGTCACGGGGTGGCCGCCCTTCGGCGTTCGCGGAGGGGCTCCGGGCCGCTACGGGATGCCCAGCTCGAAGATCACGTAGTGGGCGTACCAGCCGGACGCCACCGCCGTGGTCGTGAAGAACACGGCGAGGGAGGGCCACTTCAGGCGGCTCAGGGCGGCCGCCGGGGCCAGGAGCAGCGGGAAGGAGGGCAGCAGGTAGCGGGAGGTGTTGCCGAACATCTGCTGGGTGCCGAGGACGGTCAGGACGCCCGCCAGCGTGTAGGCGACCAGGACCAGCGGCGGCTTGCGGCGCAGCATCAGCGCGATCAGGAAGGGCAGCGCGATGACGAGCTGGACGCCGAGCAGGTCGGGCACGGAGAAGGCGAAGAGGTAGTCGTTGTGGCCGACGGCCACGTTGCCGAGGACGTCCGCCGTGTAGGCGCCCCAGTCGAAGTAGTGCGCCCAGCCCTCGCGCTGCAGCGTGAAGTAGGCGGTGAGGTCGCCCATGCTCCACCCGACCCACGCGACGTAGGTGAGCAGGCCGAGCGGTGCCGCGATCATCGCGAAGACCGGCCCGGCGACCCCGTGCTCCCGCCGGCCGTCCCGCCGCAGGACGGTGACCAGGGCGGCCAGTCCGACCGCGCCGATGAGCGCCGCCGATGTGGGCCGGTTCAGGCCCGCCAGGAAGGCCAGCAGACCCGCCGCGACCCAGCGGCCCCGCATCACGCTGTAGCAGGTCCAGGCCGCGATGGCGACGAACAGGGACTCGGAGTACACGGCCCACTCGACGCCCGCCCCGGGCACCACGGCCCACAGCCCGGCGGCGATGGTGCCCGCCCGCGCCCCGGCGAGCGCCGAGACGACCGCGTAGACCCCGGCGGCCGCCACCAGGGAGGCCAGGACCGACACGAGGATCCCGGAGCCGTACAGGCCGAGCCCGGTGGTCTCCGAGACGGTGCGGATCAGCCCGGGGTAGAGCGGGAAGAACGCCACCGAGTTCTGCTTGACGGTGAACAGCCCGCCGCCGGGCAGCGGTTCCAGCGGCTTCGGGGCGTACCCGTGCCCGGCGACCTGCAGGTACCACCAGCCGTCCCAGGTGGACAGCACGTCCCACCAGTGGGCCCCTCCGCCGAACCGCGGGTCCTTCCCGCGGTAGTCGCCCGCGTGTTCCAGGAGCCAGGCGAATATGGTGAGGCCCACGAGCTTCGTGACGCAGTACAGGACGAGTGGAGCCACGTACGGCCGCGCACCGGGCGGCAGCGTGAGCCGGCGGCTCGGGCGCGGAGCGCCGGACTGTTCCCCGGGCAGGACGGCGTCCGCCTCGATGTCCCCGGAAGCCGTGCTCATTCCTGCGGTCTCCCCCCTCGGCCGACCGCCGGGGAGGAGGTCGTACCGCATCCCGGATGGTCGTGAACTGTCAGTCACAAGATCACACAAGGGCCACTCGTGCGTGGCCAAAGCGTCGCATGCGCGGGGCGCAGGGGGGAGAAGCGGGTGACCGGAGGAGCCGACCCGGCGATCGAGCTGTCCGTCGTGGTACCCATGTTCAACGAGGCCGAGGCGCTGCCCGCCCTGGTCAGCAGGCTGCGCCCGGTGCTCGAGGGGCTCGGCGCGCCGTACGAGCTGGTCGCGGTCGACGACGGCAGCACCGACGCCACCGGTGAACTGCTCGCGGCCTTCCGGCTCGGCTGGCCGGAGCTGCGGGTGATCGGCCTGCGCCGCAACTCGGGCCACCAGGCCGCCCTGACCGCGGGCCTCGACCGGGCGGCCGGCGCCTACGTGGTGAGCCTCGACGCCGACCTGCAGGACCCGCCCGAGAAGATCCCCGAGATGCTGGCCCTGGCCCGCGCCGAGGGGCTCGACATCGTCTACGGCATCCGCGCCGACCGGGCCAGCGACACCGGCTTCAAGCGGTGGACGGCCGGTCTCTACTACCGGCTGGTGCGCCGTCTGGCAGGCCCCTCGGTGCCCGCGCAGGCCGGCGACTTCCGGCTGCTCAGCCGGGCCGCCGTGGAGGCCCTGAAGGCGCTGCCGGACCAGCAGCGGGTCTATCGGCTGCTGGTGCCCTGGCTGGGCTTCCCCAGCGGCCGGGTGACCTACGAGCGCGCCCCGCGCACGGCGGGCCGCAGCAAGTACCCGCTGGGCCGGATGATCCGGCTGGCGGTCGACAGCGTCACGGGTTTCTCGGCGGCCCCGCTGCGGCTGGCCACCTGGCTCGGCGGCTTCGCCTTCCTGGTCTGCCTCGGGCTGATGGTGTACACGCTCTCCGCCCACGTCCTGGACCACACGGTCCCGGGCTGGACCTCCCTGTTCACCGGGGTGCTCTTCATCGGCGCGGTGCAGCTCATCTGCGTGGGGCTGCTGGGGGAGTACGTGGCGCGCATATACACGGCGCTGCAGAACCGGCCGACGTACTTCGTCGGTCACGACACGGCGGAGCAGGCCGAGCAGACGGCGCCGCGCCGCTGAACCGGGGGCCTCGTCGCTGGGCGCGGGGGCCTGCGGGCCCGGTCCCGTTGCTTTTGTTTTGACCGGAGTCAGTGCGGTAGGTACGCTCAGACCTTGTGCCTGGGGTGTGCCCTGGCTTTCGTGCGTGCCTTCAACCGCACGCGGAGCCGACACCGGCCACCGTGATCCGTGCCTCTCTCGCCTCGCGGCGGAAGCGCGGCGGATTCGACACACCCGACCGCGTGGGTCGGAGAAGTTCCAGGTTAGCTTTACCTATCGGCACACAGAAACCGGAGAAGTAGTGCCTACGATCCAGCAGCTGGTCCGCAAGGGCCGGCAGGACAAGGTCGAGAAGAACAAGACGCCCGCACTCGAGGGTTCCCCTCAGCGTCGTGGCGTCTGCACGCGTGTGTTCACGACCACCCCGAAGAAGCCGAACTCGGCCCTGCGTAAGGTCGCGCGTGTGCGTCTGACCAGCGGGATCGAGGTCACCGCTTACATTCCGGGTGAGGGACACAACCTGCAGGAGCACTCCATCGTGCTCGTGCGCGGCGGCCGTGTGAAGGACCTGCCGGGTGTTCGCTACAAGATCATCCGCGGTTCGCTCGACACCCAGGGTGTCAAGAACCGCAAGCAGGCTCGCAGCCGTTACGGCGCCAAGAAGGAGAAGTAAGAATGCCTCGTAAGGGCCCCGCCCCGAAGCGCCCGGTCATCATCGACCCGGTCTACGGTTCTCCTCTGGTGACCTCCCTCATCAACAAGGTGCTGCTGAACGGCAAGCGCTCCACCGCCGAGCGCATCGTCTACGGCGCCATGGAGGGTCTGCGTGAGAAGACGGGCAACGACCCGATCATCACGCTGAAGCGCGCGCTGGAGAACATCAAGCCGACCCTCGAGGTCAAGTCCCGCCGTGTCGGTGGCGCCACGTACCAGGTTCCGATCGAGGTCAAGCCCGGTCGTGCCAACACGCTCGCGCTGCGCTGGCTGGTCGGTTACTCCCGCGCCCGTCGCGAGAAGACCATGACCGAGCGTCTGCTCAACGAGCTTCTCGACGCCTCCAACGGCCTGGGTGCCGCTGTGAAGAAGCGCGAGGACACGCACAAGATGGCCGAGTCCAACAAGGCCTTCGCGCACTACCGCTGGTAGTCGCTACCCACATCGAGACCGAGAGAAGACTGAAGCCTTATGGCTACCACTTCACTTGACCTGGCCAAGGTCCGCAACATCGGGATCATGGCCCACATCGACGCGGGCAAGACGACCACCACCGAGCGGATCCTGTTCTACACCGGTGTGTCGTACAAGATCGGTGAGGTCCACGACGGCGCCGCCACCATGGACTGGATGGAGCAGGAGCAGGAGCGTGGCATCACGATCACCTCTGCTGCCACCACCTGCCACTGGCCGCTCGAGGATGTCGACCACACCATCAACATCATCGACACCCCGGGTCACGTCGACTTCACCGTCGAGGTGGAGCGCTCCCTGCGCGTGCTCGACGGTGCCGTGACGGTGTTCGACGGTGTCGCCGGTGTCGAGCCGCAGTCCGAGACCGTGTGGCGTCAGGCGGACCGCTACGGCGTCCCGCGCATCTGCTTCGTCAACAAGCTCGACCGCACCGGTGCCGAGTTCCACCGCTGCGTCGACATGATCGTCGACCGCCTCGGCGCGCAGCCGATCGTGATGCAGCTCCCCATCGGTGCCGAGGCCGACTTCAAGGGCGTCGTCGACCTGGTGACGATGAAGGCCTTCGTCTGGTCCGCCGAGGCCACCAAGGGCGAGATGTACGACATCGTCGACATCCCGGACACGCACACCGAGGCTGCCGAGGAGTACCGCGGCAAGCTGATCGAGGCCGTGGCCGAGAACGACGAAGAGATCATGGAGCTGTACCTGGAGGGCGAGGAGCCCTCCGTGGAGCAGCTGTACGCCGCGATCCGTCGTATCACCATCGCGTCCGGCAAGAGCGGCGGCACCACCGTCACGCCGGTGTTCTGCGGTACCGCGTTCAAGAACAAGGGCGTCCAGCCCCTGCTCGACGCGGTCGTGCGCTACCTGCCGTCCCCGGTCGACATCGAGGCCATCGAGGGCCACGACGTCAAGGACCCGGAGACGGTCGTCAAGCGCAAGCCGTCCGACGAGGAGCCGCTGTCGGCGCTGGCGTTCAAGATCATGAGCGACCCGCACCTCGGCAAGCTCACCTTCGTCCGCGTGTACTCCGGCCGTCTGGAGTCCGGCACCGCCGTGCTGAACTCCGTCAAGGGCCGCAAGGAGCGCATCGGCAAGATCTACCGCATGCACGCGAACAAGCGTGAGGAGATCGACTCGGTGGGCGCCGGCGACATCGTCGCGGTCATGGGTCTGAAGCAGACCACGACCGGCGAGACGCTGTGCGACGAGAAGAACCCGGTGATCCTGGAGTCCATGGACTTCCCGGCGCCGGTCATCGAGGTCGCGATCGAGCCCAAGTCCAAGGGCGACCAGGAGAAGCTGGGTGTCGCCATCCAGCGTCTCGCGGAGGAGGACCCCTCCTTCCAGGTGCACACCAACGAGGAGACCGGCCAGACCGTCATCGGCGGTATGGGCGAGCTTCACCTCGAGGTGCTGGTCGACCGGATGAAGCGCGAGTTCAAGGTCGAGGCCAACGTCGGCAAGCCGCAGGTGGCCTACCGCGAGACGATCCGCAAGGCCGTCGAGCGCGTCGACTACACGCACAAGAAGCAGACCGGTGGTACCGGTCAGTTCGCGAAGGTGCAGATCGGCATCGAGCCGATCGAGAGCGGCGACACCTCGTACGAGTTCGTGAACAAGGTGACCGGTGGTCGCATCCCGAAGGAGTACATCCCTTCGGTCGACGCCGGTGCGCAGGAGGCCATGCAGTTCGGCATCCTCGCCGGTTACGAGATGACCGGCGTGCGCGTCATCCTCCACGACGGCGCCTACCACGAGGTCGACTCCTCCGAGCTCGCCTTCAAGATCGCCGGCTCGCAGGCCTTCAAGGAGGCCGCGCGCAAGGCCAGCCCCGTGCTGCTCGAGCCGATGATGGCCGTCGAGGTCACCACGCCCGAGGACTACATGGGTGAGGTCATCGGCGACATCAACTCCCGCCGTGGCCAGATCCAGGCCATGGAGGAGCGGGCCGGTGCCCGCGTCGTGAAGGGCCTCGTGCCCCTTTCGGAGATGTTCGGCTACGTCGGCGACCTCCGCAGCAAGACGTCGGGTCGCGCGAGCTACTCGATGCAGTTCGACTCCTACGCCGAGGTTCCGCGGAACGTCGCCGAGGAGATCATCGCGAAGGCCAAGGGCGAGTAACGCACCGCGTTCCCACGCTTTAGGCTTGACTCCGGAGCCTCAAGGGGCAAACAGCCGCAAACGCGGATGCTTGCCCCGGGTTCCGGGACTTAACAGCAAAGATCACCTGGCGCCGACGAACCAAGGCGTACAGAACCACTCCACAGGAGGACCCCAGTGGCGAAGGCGAAGTTCGAGCGGACTAAGCCGCACGTCAACATCGGCACCATCGGTCACATCGACCACGGTAAGACGACCCTCACGGCCGCCATTACCAAGGTGCTGCACGACGCGTACCCGGAGCTGAACGAGGCCACCCCGTTCGACAACATCGACAAGGCGCCCGAGGAGCGCCAGCGCGGTATCACCATCTCCATCGCGCACGTCGAGTACCAGACCGAGGCGCGTCACTACGCCCACGTCGACTGCCCGGGTCACGCGGACTACATCAAGAACATGATCACCGGTGCCGCGCAGATGGACGGCGCGATCCTCGTGGTCGCCGCCACCGACGGCCCGATGCCGCAGACCAAGGAGCACGTGCTCCTGGCCCGCCAGGTCGGCGTTCCGTACATCGTCGTCGCCCTGAACAAGGCCGACATGGTGGACGACGAGGAGATCATGGAGCTCGTCGAGCTCGAGGTCCGTGAGCTCCTCTCCGAGTACGAGTTCCCGGGTGACGACCTGCCGGTCGTCCGTGTCTCCGCGCTGAAGGCCCTCGAGGGCGACGCGCAGTGGACGCAGTCCGTCCTGGACCTCATGAACGCCGTCGACACCGCGATCCCGGAGCCGGAGCGCGACGTCGACAAGCCGTTCCTGATGCCGATCGAGGACGTCTTCACGATCACCGGTCGCGGTACGGTCGTCACCGGCCGTATCGAGCGCGGTGTCCTCAAGGTCAACGAGACCGTGGACATCATCGGTATCAAGCAGGAGAAGACCACCACCACGGTCACCGGCATCGAGATGTTCCGCAAGCTGCTCGACGAGGGCCAGGCCGGTGAGAACGTCGGTCTGCTCCTCCGTGGCATCAAGCGCGAGGACGTCGAGCGCGGCCAGGTCATCATCAAGCCGGGCTCGGTCACCCCGCACACCGAGTTCGAGGCGCAGGCCTACATCCTCTCCAAGGACGAGGGTGGCCGCCACACGCCGTTCTTCAACAACTACCGTCCGCAGTTCTACTTCCGTACGACGGACGTGACCGGCGTCGTGACCCTCCCCGAGGGCACCGAGATGGTCATGCCGGGTGACAACACCGAGATGAAGGTGGAGCTCATCCAGCCCGTCGCCATGGAAGAGGGCCTGAAGTTCGCCATCCGTGAGGGTGGCCGGACCGTGGGCGCCGGCCAGGTCACCAAGATCAACAAGTGATCTTGGACTGATCCGGCCCGGTCTCTGACCTGGTAGCTGTCGGAGAGGCCCGTACGACTTCGGTCGTACGGGCCTCTTCGCTGTGTTCGGAAGGACAGCTTCCTGGTCTCGCGTACCCAGGGTCTCTCCGCCCGGCGTCGCCGGGCCCACTACTGTCACGGAGGTGGATGCTGTGCTGGACAAGGTGCGGGCCGTGGTTCCCTGGCTGGCCGTGGCCGCCGTGGTGATCGGCATGAGCTATCAGCAGGGACTGTTTTCGCTGGTGGGGCGGCTCGCGCCGGGCCCGGCGCGAGCCGTGGCCCTGCCCGGGGGCGGTGTTTCCGACGGCGACCGCTGCGGAGCCGAGGGGTACCACCGGTTCCGGCTGCCGGCGGACGTGCTCTCCCCGCCGCCCCGGGACACGCCTGCCCCCGGCCCCCGGCTCGTCCTCGGCGCCTACGGGTTCGAGCAGGGCCCCCGCACCCCCGCCCGCTTCACCATCAGTCTCTTCGTCGTCCCTGGCGGAAAGCGGCCTCTTGAGCTGTCCCGCACCCTCGGCGACGGCGTCGCGGTGGAGATCGAGGGTCCGCACGGGCTGGTCGGCGGCGCCCACGGGCTGCCGGTCACCTGGCACGAGCCCACCGGGACGGGCCCCGGTCACCGGATGCGCGTCGGCGCCCGCGACGGCGGAGTGGCCGAGGTCGCCCTCCCCGTCAGGGCCCTGTGCCCCGGCCATGAGGGGGCCGAGGTGATGCGGAAGCTGCAGGCGCCGATCGACGCCCACAACACCGTCACCGGTCAGCCGCCCTACACCTTGACCGTCTCCTTCTCCGACCCCGGCGTAGGTGAGATGCGCGCTTCGCTTCGCTCGCCGGACCGCGGCGACGTGCTCGGCGCCGGCAACCTCATCCCCCTGGACCCGGAGACCGGCCGCCCCTGATCCGCCGCTGCCGTCCGGGCCGGCGGGCGTCGGCAACGAGAAGATCCGGCGTGCCCGACCCGCTGTCCCGCCGGGGCGCTGCCTCCAGCATGTGGCACACCGACCCCACGGTGGTCCCGCAGCCGCTGCCGGCCGACAGGTGCGGCCCGACGCCCACCCGTCCGGGGCCGCCGCGGAGCTGTCGGATCCGAGCCGCGCCGTCGGCCCACCGGGGTGGGGAGGCCGGTGGGCCGACGGACCGGGGAGGCCCGGGTGCCCACCAACGGGCACCCGGGCCTCCCCTCCCCCCGGCGGTGGTCGTCGGGTCAGGCGCGCTGCCAGAGCGCTGGGACGTTCGGCGGTTCCCAGCCGGGCTGCGCCTGGTGGCCCTGGAGACAGCGGTAGGCGGCGCCGCCGTAGGTCACCGTGTCGCCGGCCTGGTAGACGGTGCCCGCCGACCAGGTGCCGCCGCCCGGGTCACCGGGGTTGCCGGGGTCGCTGGGCCCGCTCGCGGTCGTCTTCAGGGTGAGGCCGTAGGCCTGCAGGATCGGGTTGACGGGCTGGAAGTACGTCGTGCCGCCGCTGGTGCAGTCGCCCGTGCCGCCCGAGGTGACGCCCTGTGCCTGGCTGCCGGAGATGAAGGAACCGCCCGAGTCGCCGGGCTCGGCGCACACCGAGGTGCGGGTGACGCCGCTGACGGTGCCCTCCTGGTAGGTCACGCTGGCGTTGAGCTGCTGCACGGTGCCGCAGTGCCAGCCGGTGGTCGAGCCCGACCGGCACACCGACGCGCCCACCGTGGCCTGCGTGGAACCGGTGACCTGGGCGCTCGAACCGTTGACGTACGGGGTCGCCGTCCAGTTGCCGTTGGTCGCCACCCACGACATGTCGTTGCCGGGGAACACCGACGCCTGGAAGGTGCCCTGCGCCACCCGGTTGGAGCCGGTGGTGGTGCTGCCCGCACGGCCGCAGTGACCCGCCGAGGCGAACCCCTGCTGGCTGCCCCGGGTCACCGGGAAACCGATCGAGCACCGGGTGCTGCCGTCGATGTAGTACGCGTCACCGCCCCGCAGGTCGTACAGCGGCCGCGGGCGTTCGGCGAACTTCGAGGTGCGCACCAGGGCCGGGCCCACCCCGGCCGCGGCCAGCAGGCGCGCCACCGCAGCGGGGCGCACCGCCTGCACCACGAGGGTGTTCGTGCGGACGTCGACGTACCAGACCGGGGTGTCAGTGGTGCCCCGCCGGTCCGCGGCGCGGTCCAGCCGGGCCTTGGCCGCGTCCAGCGAGGCCAGGGAGTGCCGCACGACCACCGCCCGGGCGCCGCGCGCCCTGATCGCCGCCACGTCCCGGGCGTCGGTCGTCGCCACGGTCAGGGTGCCCGACTCGGCGCCCCGGACCCAGGCGCCGGCGAAGTGCCGGCCGAGGGCCGCGCGCAGCCGCCCCGCGGTGGCGCCCGCCTCGGCCTCGTTCGCCAGCCGCAGCCGTGCCTGCGGCAGGCTCAGGCCGAGGTCCCGCCGCATCGCGTGCAGCAGGGCGGGCGGGGCGTCGGCGGTGCGCAGGGTCTGCGCCGCGCCGGGGACGGTGGGCGCAGCCGGACGGACGCCGGCGCTCGCGGAGCCGCTGAGCCCGGCCACGAGCAGGGCGCCCGCCGCCGCCACGGCGGCACAGGCGGCCCGGGCATGTCTGTGGAGCATGAGGGGGTCTCCTCGGTCTCGGTGGGGTGCCGAAACCGTAGGAAGAGCCGCTCGGCCCGCGTAAGACCCGGCCGACCCCCTGCCCCGGTGTTATGGAACGCGCTTTCCGGGCAGGCGTGTTCAGGCCCCGGCGGGCAGGTCGTTGCCCGCGAGCCAGTGCGCGTAGCTGTCGCTGCGCGCCGCCGCCCCGGCGTGCGCGCTGCGCGCCTCGGCGAGGACGGTCGCCGCGGTGTCGGGCGCCTGCGCCGCCGGGTGCCAGCCGAGCACGTGTCGCCAGACCAGCGGGGTGCCGGCCAGCGGCAGCGTGCTGATGCCGGGCGTCGTCGGGAACGTGGCCCGGCACAGCCCCACCGCCCGCCCGACCTGCACCAGGTGCACACAGGAGGCGGTGTCCGTCTCGTACATCCGGCGCGCGGCGAACCCGGCCCGTGCGCAGGCCGCGGTGAAGCAGTCCGCGAAGCAGCCGTCTCCGGGCACCACCGCCCAGTCCTCGCCGGCCAGCGCGGACAGCTCCACCTCGGCGGACGTGGCCAGCGGGTGGCCGGCCGGCAGCATCACGAACACCGGGTCCACCGCGATCTCCCGCCACACCAGGTGCGTGGCGTCGGGCGGGGCGGCCGAGCCGCAGGTGCCGGCCAGGGCGAAGTCCAGCCGGCCCTCGGCCAGCAGCCCGGCCAGCTCCCGCTCGGACCAGGACGCGCGGGTGGTCACGGTGGCCCCCGGCACGGCCTCGGCCAGCCGGTCCACCAGCGCGCCCAGCAACGGGCCGTGCGTGCCGCCCAGCCGCAGCCGCTCCGGCTCCTGCCGGGTCCGGGCGAACCGGGCCGCCTCCTGCTGGAGTTCGCTCACCGCGGGCAGCACGATGCGGGTGCGTTCCAGTACCAGTTCGCCCAGCGCGGTGGCCCGCACGCCGTGCCGGCCGCGTTCGAACAGCGCCCCGCCCAGCGCCCGTTCGATCCGCCTGAGCTGCGCGCTCAGCGCGGGCTGCGCGAGCCCGAGCAGCGTCGCGGCCCGCGTCAGACTGCCCGCCTCCGCGATCGTCCGGATGGTCCTGAGATGCCGCAACTCCAGTTCCATGAAGGGAGCTTGCGGTGCGGGGGAGAAGGGGGCAAGGGGTTGGTACGGACCGGTGGCGGGAGCGGTGTGCGACCGGTGGCCCGACCTCGTCCACGCCGGCGCGGGACCGATTGTCGCCGGCCCGCCGCTGTGGGATCGTGACCCCGCCTCGATTGGTCTGTACCTGCTCTGGGGAGGATCATGCGCAGCACCACCGTCCCGCCCGGCACCCCCTGCCCGGCCCCGCGCTCCGGAGAGCCGCCGCTGCACCGACTGGAGGTCACCGGTCCGGACGCGCCGCCGTTCGCGGCGGGCTCCTTCGACGAGGTGGGCCCGCTGTCCCGGGCCGACCACCCGCACCGCCACACCTTCTACGAGATCGTCCACGTCACCGCCGGCTCCGCCACCCACGTCGTCGACCTCGCCCGGTGGCCGGTGCGGCCCCCGCAGCTCGCCGTGATCCTGCCGGGCCAGATCCACTGCTGGCAGGACCAGCGGGGTCTCGACGGCACGCTCGCCCTGTTCACCGAGGACTTCCTGATCGACCACCCCGGCGACCACCGGCTCCTGCGGCGGCTGGGCGGCACCTGCTGGTTCGACCTGGACGCCGAGGACGACCTGCGGACCGCCCGCCTGATGGCCGACCTGGCGTCGGAGCACCGGCAGCGGGCTCCCGGCTACGAGACCGTCCTGCGCGCCCTGCTGCACGTCCTCGTCATCCGCACGACACGAACGGCCGCCGCCGCGAGCAACGGCGGCCGGCGGGCGGCGGGGGTCGGTGGGCCGGAGGGGGTTGGTGGGTCGCTGGGGATCGGTGGGCCGGTGGGGGCGGAGCGGATCACCGGGCCGGGCAGGGAGGGTGTGACGCGGGCTGCCGCCGCGGCAGGGGGGACCGCCCGGCCGGGGTGGGGCGCTGGGTCGCGGTGGGGCGCTGGGGCCGAGGGAGGCGCCGGGCCGGCGAGGGGCGGCGGGGCCGAGGGGAGCGCCGGGTCGGCGAGGGGCGGCGGGGCCGAGGGGAGCGCCGGGTCGGGAAGGGGCGCTGTGGCGGAGCGGAGTGGCGTTCCCGATGGGGGCGGCGAGACGGAGCGGGGTGCTGCGGCGGAGCGGGTCGTCGGCGCGGAGCGGGTCGCCCGGACGATGCAGGTAGTCGAGGCGGAGCAGGTCGCAGGGGCGGAGCAGGCTGCCGAAGCGCGGCAGGTCGCCGGGGCGGTGCGTGCGGCCGGGCCCGGGCGGGTCACCGAGTCCGTGTGCGGGGCCGAACCCGAGCCGGTCGTCGGCCGGGAGAGGGCGGCCGGGGCGGCCGGTTCGGATCCACGGGGCGGCCCGCCCCGGCGGTGCGGATCGTCCCCAGGGGCCGACTCGGCCCGGGCGACCGGACCGGGGCGGGGAAACAGCCCGGCGGGGGAGGGCGGTCCGGAGAGGGCAGCGGTCCTGGCCGAGGCCTTCGTCCGGCTCACCGTCCGGCGGGAGACGGCGGCCTGGACGGTGCGGGAGTGCGCCGAACGGCTCGGGGTGACACCGGGCCACCTCACCCAGGCCGTGCGCGCGGCCACCGGCCGCAGCCCCGGCCGGCTGCTGATCGAGGCCCGGGTGTACCAGGCCCAGCGGCTCCTGGCCCACACCGACCTACCGGTGCGACAGGTCGCCGCCCGCGTCGGCATCAACGACCCCGCATACTTCTGCCGCTTCTTCCGGCGGGAGACCGGCACGAGCCCCGGCGACTGGCGAAAGCACCACAGTCGCCACCACCAGTCCATCGAAGCCCCGGGGACCCGCGCCTAGGTTCGTTGCCGATCCGACGGCCCCCACAAGGAGCAGGCATGGACAGCGAGACGCAGTTCCCCCACCCCGAACGCCCCCGCCACGTCGCCCGCAAAACCGTCTTACGCGCCGCGCTCGCGGCCACCGCGGCGATCCCCGTCGCGCTCGCCGGCGGCCCGGCCCTGGCCCGCACCTTCGCCGCCACCGGCGCGTCCGTGCCGCTCACCCCGCCCTGCGACGACGGCGACGACCCCACGCCGGAGCAGATCGAGGGCCCGTACTTCAAGCCCAACTCGCCCCAGCGCACCAGCCTGCTGGAACCGGGGATGCCCGGCACCCGGCTCACCGTGACCGGCTATGTCTTCGGCCGGGCCTGCCTCCCGGTCGCCGGCGCCCTGCTGGACTTCTGGCAGGCCGACAACGACGGCGCCTACGACAACACCGGGTTCCGGCTGCGCGGCCACCAGTACACCGACTCGCGCGGCTCCTTCGCCCTGACGACGATCGTCCCCGGCCTCTACCCCGGCCGCACCCGGCACATCCACGTCAAACTGCAGGCTCCGGGCCGTCCGGTCCTGACGACGCAGCTCTACTTCCCGAACGAACCCCGCAACAACACCGACACCATCTTCGACCCCCGGCTGCTGATGACCGTCCGCGACGGAGACGGCGGCCGGGAGGCGGCCTTCGACTTCGTGCTGGACGTCCCCCAGGACCCGGGCCCGACCCCCACCCCGACCGGTACTCCGCCGGCCGGCGGCACCTGGGCCGTGGGCACCGCCTACCGGGCCGGTGACCGGGTCACCTACGCGGGCCGCGGCTACGTCTGCCTCCAGGCCCACACGGCGCAGCCCGGCTGGGAGCCCCCGGCGGTGCCGGCGCTGTGGCGGGCCGGCTGAGCGGCGGCGCCGCCTGGGACGACGCCCGGACGTCAACGCCCTGCCCGTGAAACCCCCCGTGACGAAGATCGGCGTCCACCGGTTGAAGTACCGGCGGTGGACGTCGATACGGCGAGGGGCGAGCGGTGGACGGTCCGGCAGGAGGCTACGGCTACGGCCACGGCGGCAACGGCCACGGCCCGGGTGCGGGGCGGCTGGCGTCCACCCCCGCCGAGAAACGGACGGCGGCCAGGGCGCTGAACGACCACATCGAGCCGGACACCCGCAGGGCCGGCGAGTGGGCGGACGACGAGACCGCGGCGGCGGTGAAGGCCTTCGGCGCGCGCGACGGACACGGCTGGCTCACCGCCCCGGCCCTGCGCAGGGCCCACGCGGCCTGGGGCGGCCAGGTGAAGAACCTGATGGACCGGCTGGGCGCCGAGAAGGACGCGCTGACCAGTACGAACGTGGTCCTGACCAACTCGGACGCGGCAGCCGGGTCGGCGCTGCGGCGCACGTCCGCGCTCGACCTGTACTGACGGGGGAACCGCCGGGCCATGCCGACGTACCACGAGATCATGAGCACCGACCTCGCCGCCCTCACCGGCGCCGCCGAGCGCTGGGAGGGCATGGCGGGGAAGTTCGCCGAGCAGGAGCGGGCGTACCACCGGGACGTCCACCGCATCACGACGGGCCCGGCCTGGAGCGGGATGAGCGCGGAGGCGGCCCACGGCCGTTTCGGCGTCACGCTCAAGGAACTGCGGTACGCGCAGACGGAGGCGAAGGCGATCGCCTCGCTGCTCCGGGACGCGCACGCCCAGTTCACCGAGCTGAAGGGCCGGCTCACCGCGGCGTGCGAGGAGGCGCGGGCGGCCGGCATGCGGATCTCGGAGCAGGGCCGGGTCGGCGCCGACCCCGCCCACGTCAAGGAGCCGGACGAGGCGACCGTACGGTCCTGGCAGGACCGCGTCGACGCGGCGGTGCGGGCCGTGACGGACGCGGACACGGGCGTCGAGACCGCCCTCGCGGCCGTGGTCGTCGACTCCGACCCGCTGGTCGGCGGCCACGGCTTCAACGGCCGGGCGCTGGGGGACGTCGAGCGGTACGAGGCGCTCTCCGCGGAGGAGACGCTCGGCAGACTCGGCCGGGGCGAACACCTGTCACCGCGCGAACTGGCCGAACTGCGGCGGACGTTCCGCGACAATGCCCACGACGAGGCGTTCTCCCGGACCCTGCTGGACGACCTGGGCGCGGCGGGCACGATCACCCTGACGAACGAGCTCAACGACCTGATCCACGTGCGCGGCGGGCCGGGGACGGGCACGTACTCGACGATCGAGTCGGGCCTCGCGGACACGCTGGCGACGGCGACGAGGGACACGGGCTCGGCCTGGTACCGGCGCTGGAGGTCCGCCATGCGGCACGCGGGCACCGGGCACTACGCCACGGACGCGCAGGGCGAACGCATGGACAAGGCGGTGGGCTACCAGTCGCTCGTCACCCTGATGCACAAGGGCCACGGCTACTCGCCGAAGATGCTCGAGGACCTGACCGACGACATGATCGCGGCGGAGCGCCGGGACCCGGGGATCTGGCAGCTGAAACACGGGTACAGCGGCAGGCGCGGCGGCTGGTTCGCCAACGATCCGGTAGACGGCGCGCTGGACATCATGAGCCGCGACCCGCGCACGGCCGCGGACTACCTCGGGTCGGACGCCCGGATGAAGTACCTGGTCCAGGACCGCGACTGGAACGTGGTCCTGCACGAGCGCGGGGGAGACAAGACCAGCACCTACGCGGCCGGCCTCGACGCGGACGACCGCGCGGGCCTCGGCAGGGCCCTGCAGGCGGCGGCCACGGGGATCGACCCGTCCGACGCGCACGGGCACTACGTGCCGCACACCAAGCAGAACGAGGCGGTCTTCCGGTCCGCGATCAGCCAGCTGTCCGAGAGCGGCGACTCGTTCCCCCCGTCTCTGCGCCGGCCCATGGCATCGATCCTGGTCAACCACGGTGAGACGGTGCACGCCTCGATGAGCGAGATCGACATCTCAAAGTCCCCGGTGCCGCAGGACCAGCTCTTCGAGGTCACCAAGCAGATCTCCAAGGACAAGGACGCCTACGGCACCCTCAACGGCGGCCTGAACCAGGCGCTGGTGTCGGGCATCCACGGGGATCACACGGATTCCGCAGAGTCCCTCCGCCGCTCCGGCCGCACCGTCGGCTTCCTGGAGGAGGCCCGGATTCAGGCTCAGGGTGACCCTAAGACAGCGGAGTTTGGGGCAAAGCCTGTCTTTGACAAGGCGATCAGTTACATTCCAGTGGTCAGTGCGGATGTGCAGGGGGGCTTCGATTACGTTACGTCGAAGTGGCTGGAGGACGAGCAGGAAAGGCTGGACGCGAAGCAGACGGCTGAGAATGTTCAGGCCTACTCAGATAGGAACCAGCAGCTGATCGCTCTCTCTCATGAATGGTCAAGGGTGCACCGGACAGCCGGGGACTCGCACTTCGACCCGGAGACAGAGATCAACAGGTCAGCAGGGGATGGCATCGATCACGCAGCGGGGGTCTCCGGAGTCGTGAAGAAGTGAGCGTTCGCGTGCCTGCCCTTGGCATCTCGCTGGCCCTGCTGCTGGTGGCGTGCAATCGCCCAGAAGTCAGCGAGATCCCCAAGGTCATTTGCGGCACCCCCGTCGACCCGGCGCTCACCCGCCGGCTCGGCACTCCGACTGGTGAGTGGCGCGAATACAACCGTTTCTCTCGCGCGGAGGCGATCACGGCCCCTTGCCTGATTCGCTCGTCCAGGGACGTGATCCTGAACTTCCGCTTCTCATGGCGGCCTGTAGCAACAGACTTGATGTACCTGGCTGAAGACACAGGTTCCGTCTCCAGGGTCACCGAGCCGCGTAGCGTTCGTTCCAGCTACAAAACCGTTGTGGGGACCGATGGTGCAATCGCTCAGACACGGTGCAAGAACAAGGGCGGCAACTACTTCACCCTCACCCTGCAGCTGCCCCAGGTGAAGCTCGCCGACCAATCCCACCGCGCCGACATCGAGAACTTCATGCGCGCCTACTTCCCCGCCACCCTCGCCACGCTCGGGTGTGTGACGTCGGCCACGTGAGGGCGGGAAGCGGCGGCGGAGGCGGTTTGACGTGCGTCACTCCGGGGGTAATCTCTTCCGCCCGATTGGCCAGCCCGCCGCCCCATATGGCAGACTGTCCGAGTTGCTCGGTCGAGTGTTGATGCTGCGCGCCTCCCGCCGGGAGGACCGGAAGCGAGTCCCACAGTACTCGTCGCCCTAACTGCCCCCGGGCAGCACTGGGGCGGACGTACGGGAATCTTCCGGGAAGTGTGAGCGCGGCACCGGCCAGGCGCCCGGTGGGCCCGAGGTCCCCGGTCCGCGGTTCCGGAAGGGCCGTCGCATTCCCCCGCAGGGATGTTCGAACAAGGGGCATCTGTGTCAGCGGGAGCGCGACACGCCCGACCGCGTGGGTCGGACGAACGAAGGCAGCAGAAGGAATCCGCCGGGTTCCAGAGCGTTAGAGAGACAGGACTACTGAGTAGCCATGGCGGGACAGAAGATCCGCATCCGGCTCAAGGCCTACGACCACGAGGTCATCGACTCCTCGGCGAAGAAGATCGTCGAGACGGTGACCCGCACTGGTGCGTCGGTCGCGGGCCCGGTGCCGCTGCCCACTGAGAAGAACGTGTACTGCGTCATCAAGTCGCCGCACAAGTACAAGGACTCGCGCGAGCACTTCGAGATGCGCACGCACAAGCGCCTGATCGACATTCTCGACCCCACCCCCAAGACCGTTGACTCTCTGATGCGACTCGACCTCCCGGCCGGTGTCGACATCGAGATCAAGCTCTGAGGGTCGGTGAGCTGAGAATGGCTAAGCAGATCAAGGGCATCCTGGGCGAGAAGCTCGGCATGACGCAGGTGTGGGACGAGAACAACCGCGTTGTTCCGGTCACCGTCGTCAAGGCCGGCCCCAACGTCGTCACCCAGGTCCGTACGAACGATGTCGACGGCTACGAGTCCGTCCAGATCGCCTTCGGCGAGATCGACCCGCGCAAGGTGAACAAGCCCCTCAAGGGCCACTTCGCCAAGGCCGACGTCACCCCCCGCCGCCACCTCGTCGAGATCCGCACCGCGGACGCCTCCGAGTACACGCTGGGCCAGGAGATCTCCGCGGAGGTCTTCGAGGCGGGCGTCAAGGTGGACGTGACCGGCAAGAGCAAGGGCAAGGGCTTCGCCGGTGTCATGAAGCGTCACAACTTCAAGGGCCTCGGCGCCGGACACGGCACCCAGCGCAAGCACCGCTCGCCCGGTTCCATCGGTGGCTGCGCCACCCCGGGCCGCGTGTTCAAGGGCCTCCGCATGGCGGGTCGCATGGGCAACGAGCGGGTCACCACCCAGAACCTGACCGTCCACGCCGTTGACGCGGAGAAGGGTCTGCTGCTCATCAAGGGCGCGGTTCCTGGTCCGAACGGCGGCCTCGTCCTGGTCCGCACCGCGGCCAAGGGGGCCTGAGGTAACCGATGAGCACTGTTGACATCCTTTCGCCGGCGGGCGACAAGGCCGGTTCCGTCGAGCTCCCCGCGGAGATCTTCGACGCCAAGGTCAGCGTTCCGCTGATCCACCAGGTCGTCGTCGCGCAGCTGGCTGCTGCCCGTCAGGGCACGCACAAGACGAAGACCCGTGGCGAGGTTCGTGGTGGCGGCAAGAAGCCGTACCGCCAGAAGGGCACCGGTCGCGCCCGTCAGGGTTCGACCCGCGCCCCGCAGTTCGCCGGCGGTGGCGTCGTCCACGGCCCGCAGCCGCGTGACTACTCGCAGCGCACCCCGAAGAAGATGAAGGCCGCCGCCCTGCGCGGTGCCCTCACCGACCGGGCGCGTCACAACCGCATCCACGTCGTCTCCGGCGTGGTCGAGGGCGCGAACCCCAGCACCAAGGCCGCCAAGAGCCTGTTCGGCAAGATCAGCGAGCGCAAGAACCTGCTCCTGGTCGTCGACCGCTCCGACGAGGCCGCGTGGCTGTCCGCCCGCAACCTGCCCCAGGTCCACATCCTGGAGCCGGGCCAGCTGAACACGTACGACGTTCTCGTCTCGGACGACGTGGTCTTCACCCAGGCCGCGTTCGAGTCCTTCGTGTCTGGCCCCAAGGCCGCTGACACCGAAGGGAGCGAGGCCTGATGGCTACGCGTCACCCGAGCATCGCCTCGAAGGCCGCCAAGGCCGCCAAGGCCGCGCGCGTCGCCAAGGCGAAGCGCCACGCCACCGAGGGCAAGAACACCGTCGAGACCCCGCTGAGCAAGTCGTACACGGACCCCCGTGACGTCCTGCTGAAGCCGGTCGTCTCGGAGAAGAGCTACGCGCTCCTCGACGAGAACAAGTACACGTTCATCGTCGACCCGAACGCCAACAAGACCCAGATCAAGCAGGCCGTCCAGGCGGTCTTCGACGTCAAGGTCACCGGGGTCAACACGATCAACCGCCAGGGCAAGCGCAAGCGCACCAAGACCGGTTTCGGTCAGCGCGCGGGCAGCAAGCGGGCGATCGTGACCCTCGCCGAGGGCGACCGTATCGACATCTTCGGCGGTCCGACCGCGTAAGCGGGTCGGATCGTCCGATATCGGACGAGGACTGAGAAATGGGAATCCGCAAGTACAAGCCGACTACGCCGGGCCGTCGTGGCGCCAGCGTCGCCGACTTCGTCGAGGTCACGCGGTCCACGCCGGAGAAGTCGCTGGTCCGCCCCCTGCACAGCAAGGGCGGCCGTAACAACGCCGGTCGTGTGACCGTTCGCCACCAGGGTGGCGGACACAAGCGCGCCTACCGCGTGATCGACTTCCGTCGTCACGACAAGGACGGCGTGCCGGCGAAGGTCGCGCACATCGAGTACGACCCCAACCGCACCGCGCGCATCGCGCTGCTGCACTACGCCGACGGCGAGAAGCGCTACATCCTCGCCCCGCGCAACCTGCAGCAGGGTGACCGCGTCGAGAACGGTCCCGGGGCCGACATCAAGCCGGGCAACAACCTGGCGCTCCGCAACATCCCGGTCGGTACCACGATCCACGCGATCGAGCTCCGTCCCGGTGGCGGCGCCAAGTTCGCCCGCTCCGCCGGTGCCTCCGTGCAGCTGCTCGCGAAGGAGGGCTCGATGGCCCACCTGCGCATGCCGTCCGGTGAGATCCGCCTGGTCGACGTCCGCTGCCGCGCCACCATCGGTGAGGTCGGCAACGCCGAGCAGAGCAACATCAACTGGGGTAAGGCCGGCCGTAAGCGGTGGCTGGGCGTTCGCCCGACCGTCCGTGGTGTCGTCATGAACCCGGTCGACCACCCGCACGGTGGTGGTGAGGGCCGGACCTCCGGTGGTCGCCACCCTGTGTCCCCGTGGGGCAAGAAGGAAGGCCGTACTCGTTCGCCCAAGAAGGCGTCGAACAAGTACATCGTCCGCCGCCGCAAGACGAACAAGAAGCGCTAAGGACGGGTTGAGATGCCTCGTAGCCTGAAGAAGGGGCCCTTCGTCGACGACCACCTGATCAAGAAGGTGGACGCCCAGAACGAAGCCGGCACCAAGAACGTCATCAAGACCTGGTCCCGTCGCTCCATGATCGTCCCGGCCATGCTGGGCCACACGCTCGCGGTGCACAACGGCAAGACCCACATCCCGGTGTTCGTCACCGAGTCGATGGTCGGTCACAAGCTCGGCGAGTTCTCGCCGACCCGCACCTTCCGGGGCCACGTCAAGGACGACCGGAAGTCGAAGCGCCGCTAGTAGCGGATCGCATTCAGACACGTAAGTAACTGAGAGGGACAACCATGGAAGCCAGGGCCCAGGCGCGGTACATCCGCGTTACGCCCATGAAGGCCCGCCGCGTGGTGGACCTTATCCGTGGCATGGATGCCACGGAGGCTCAGGCTGTTCTGCGATTCGCTCCGCAGGCAGCCTCCGTGCCGGTCGGCAAGGTGCTCGACAGCGCCATCGCCAACGCCGCGCACAACTACGACCACACCGACGCCGACAGCCTCTTCATCTCCGAGGCGTACGTCGACGAGGGCCCGACCCTGAAGCGGTTCCGGCCGCGCGCCCAGGGCCGTGCCTACCGGATCCGCAAGCGGACCAGCCACATCACCGTGGTCGTCAGCAGCAAGGAAGGAACCCGGTAATGGGCCAGAAGGTAAACCCGCACGGGTTCCGGCTCGGTGTCACGACCGACTTCAAGTCGCGTTGGTACGCCGACAAGCTGTACAAGGACTACGTCAAGGAAGACGTCGCCATCCGTCGGATGATGACGTCCGGCATGGAGCGCGCCGGCATCTCGAAGGTTGAGATCGAGCGCACCCGTGACCGCGTGCGTGTGGACATCCACACCGCTCGTCCGGGCATCGTCATCGGCCGCCGAGGCGCCGAGGCCGACCGCATCCGCGGCGACCTCGAGAAGCTCACCGGCAAGCAGGTCCAGCTGAACATCCTCGAGGTCAAGAACCCCGAGACCGACGCTCAGCTCGTGGCCCAGGCCGTCGCCGAGCAGCTCTCCTCCCGCGTCTCCTTCCGCCGTGCCATGCGCAAGAGCATGCAGTCGGCGATGAAGGCCGGCGCCAAGGGCATCAAGATCCAGTGCGGCGGCCGCCTCGGCGGCGCCGAGATGTCCCGCTCGGAGTTCTACCGCGAGGGCCGCGTGCCCCTGCACACGCTCCGTGCGAACGTGGACTACGGCTTCTTCGAGGCCAAGACGACCTTCGGCCGCATCGGCGTGAAGGTCTGGATCTACAAGGGCGACGTCAAGAACATCGCCGAGGTCCGCGCCGAGAACGCTGCGGCCCGTGCGGGTAACCGCCCGGCCCGTGGCGGTGCCGACCGCCCGGCCCGTGGTGGCCGTGGTGGCGAGCGGCGCGGTCGCAAGCCGCAGCAGGCTGCCGGCGCCGAGGCCCCCAAGGCCGAGGCTCCCGCCGCCGCTCCGGCTGAGAGCACCGGAACGGAGGCCTGACCGAAATGCTGATCCCCCGTAGGGTCAAGCACCGCAAGCAGCACCACCCGAAGCGCAGCGGCGCTGCCAAGGGCGGCACGCAGGTTGCGTTCGGCGAGTACGGCATCCAGGCGCTCACCCCGGCGTACGTGACGAACCGCCAGATCGAGGCCGCTCGTATCGCCATGACGCGTCACATCAAGCGTGGTGGCAAGGTCTGGATCAACATCTACCCGGACCGTCCCCTCACCAAGAAGCCTGCCGAGACCCGCATGGGTTCCGGTAAGGGTTCGCCGGAGTGGTGGATCGCCAACGTCAAGCCCGGACGCGTGATGTTCGAGCTGTCGTACCCCAACGAGAAGATCGCCCGTGAGGCGCTCCTTCGTGCGGCCCACAAGCTGCCGATGAAGTGCCGGATCGTCAAGCGCGAGGCAGGTGAAGCGTGATGTCGGCCGGTACCAAGGCGTCCGAGCTGCGCGAGCTGGGCAACGAGGAGCTTCTGGGCAAGCTCCGCGAGGCCAAGGAAGAGCTGTTCAATCTCCGCTTCCAGGCGGCGACCGGCCAGCTCGAGAACCACGGTCGGCTCAAGGCCGTCCGTAAGGACATCGCGCGGATCTACACCCTGATGCGTGAGCGCGAGCTGGGCATCGAGACGGTGGAGAGCGCCTGATGAGTGAGAGCAACGTGACTGAGCAGACTGCAGAGGCCCGCGGCTTCCGCAAGACCCGTGAGGGTCTCGTCGTCAGCGACAAGATGGACAAGACCGTCGTCGTCGCCGTCGAGGACCGCGTCAAGCACGCGCTGTACGGCAAGGTCATCCGCCGTACCAACAAGCTCAAGGCGCACGACGAGCAGAACGCCGCGGGCGTCGGCGACCGCGTCCTCCTCATGGAGACCCGGCCGCTGTCCGCGACGAAGCGCTGGCGCGTCGTCGAGATCCTCGAGAAGGCCAAGTAGGCGGTTCCCGCAAGGGGACTTCCGTAAGTACGCCTGCGGGCAAACCCGCAGGACAGTTCCGCCAGGCTCGGCAGGGGTCCTCTTCACCGAGGCCCCTGCCGGGAACCGGCAGACAAACAGGAGATAGACGTGATCCAGCAGGAGTCGCGACTGCGCGTCGCCGACAACACTGGTGCGAAGGAAATCCTTTGCATCCGTGTGCTCGGTGGCTCCGGTCGCCGCTACGCGGGCATCGGTGACGTCATCGTCGCCACCGTCAAGGACGCGATCCCCGGTGGCAACGTGAAGAAGGGTGACGTCGTCAAGGCGGTCATCGTTCGCACCGTCAAGGAGCGCCGCCGTCCGGACGGCTCGTACATCCGCTTCGACGAGAACGCCGCCGTCATTCTGAAGAACGACGGCGACCCTCGCGGCACCCGTATCTTCGGCCCGGTCGGCCGTGAGCTGCGCGAGAAGAAGTTCATGAAGATCATCTCGCTCGCGCCGGAGGTGCTGTAAGCATGAAGATCAAGAAGGGCGACCTGGTCCAGGTCATCACCGGTAAGGACAAGGGCAAGCAGGGCAAGGTCATTGCCGCTTACCCGCGCGACGAGCGTGTCCTGGTCGAGGGTGTCAACCGGGTCAAGAAGCACACCAAGGCCGGTCCGACCGCCAGCGGTTCGCAGGCCGGCGGCATCGTCACGACCGAGGCGCCGATCCACGTCTCCAACGTCCAGCTGGTCGTTGAGAAGGACGGCCAGAAGGTCGTCACGCGTGTCGGTTACCGCTTCGACGACGAGGGCAACAAGATCCGCGTTGCCAAGCGGACGGGTGAGGACATCTGATGGCGACCACCACCACTCCGCGTCTGAAGCAGAAGTACCGCGAGGAGATCGCGGGCAAGCTGCGTGACGAGTTCAAGTACGAGAACGTCATGCAGGTTCCCGGCCTCGTCAAGATCGTGGTCAACATGGGTGTCGGCGACGCCGCCCGTGACTCGAAGCTCATCGAGGGCGCGATCCGCGACCTGACCACCATCACCGGTCAGAAGCCGGCCGTCACCAAGGCCCGCAAGTCCATCGCGCAGTTCAAGCTGCGCGAGGGCCAGCCGATCGGTGCCCACGTCACGCTCCGTGGCGACCGCATGTGGGAGTTCCTGGACCGCACCCTGTCGCTCGCGCTGCCGCGCATCCGCGACTTCCGCGGCCTGTCCCCCAAGCAGTTCGACGGCCGTGGCAACTACACCTTCGGTCTCACGGAGCAGGTCATGTTCCACGAGATCGACCAGGACAAGATCGACCGCACCCGGGGTATGGACATCACCGTGGTGACCACGGCGACCAACGACGCTGAGGGCCGTGCGCTCCTTCGTCACCTCGGCTTCCCGTTCAAGGAGGCGTGAGCGAGATGGCGAAGAAGGCTCTGATCGCTAAGGCTGCTCGCAAGCCCAAGTTCGGTGTGCGTGGCTACACCCGCTGCCAGCGCTGTGGCCGCCCGCACTCCGTGTACCGCAAGTTCGGCCTGTGCCGCGTGTGCCTTCGTGAGATGGCTCACCGTGGCGAGCTGCCGGGCGTGACCAAGAGCTCCTGGTAGTCCCCTCAACAGGGGTCTGCTGAAGCTCTCGGTAAGCATCTGGGTCGGCAGAGGCCCTTCTCCGCATGCCGTAGGCTTGCGGGGTTGGGCGTCTGCCGCGCCCGTACGACTTACTACGCCGTAGGTCCACCGCGCCGCACCCGTCCCGTCTCGGATCGGGGAGAGGGATGGCGCACCAGGAAACCCCGGCGAGAGAGGCCGAAGGCCAATTCATGACCATGACTGATCCGATCGCAGACATGCTTACGCGTCTGCGGAACGCGAACTCGGCATACCACGACTCCGTGACGATGCCGGCATCGAAGATCAAGTCTCACATCGCGGAGATCCTCCAGCAGGAGGGCTTCATCACGGGCTGGAAGGTCGAGGACGCCGAGGTAGGCAAGAACCTCGTTCTCGAGCTGAAGTTCGGCCCGAACCGTGAGCGCTCCATCGCGGGCATCAAGCGGATCTCCAAGCCCGGTCTCCGGGTTTACGCGAAGTCCACCAACCTGCCGAAGGTGCTCGGCGGCCTCGGCGTGGCGATCATCTCCACGTCGCACGGGCTCCTCACCGACAAGCAGGCCGGCAAGAAGGGCGTGGGTGGGGAAGTCCTCGCCTACGTCTGGTAGCGGAAGGGAACGGAGGAAACAGCTATGTCGCGTATTGGCAAGCTCCCCATCACGGTTCCCGCCGGCGTGGACGTCACCATCGACGGCCGTACGGTCAAGGTCAAGGGGCCCAAGGGCGAACTGACCCACACCGTCGTTGCGCCGATCGACATCGCCAAGGGCGAGGACGGCACCCTTCAGGTGACCCGCCCCAACGACGAGCGTCAGAGCAAGGCCCTGCACGGCCTGTCCCGCACGCTGGTGGCGAACATGATCACCGGCGTGACCCAGGGTTACGTGAAGAAGCTCGAGATCAGCGGTGTCGGTTACCGCGTCACGGCCAAGGGTGCGAACCTCGAGTTCGCGCTCGGCTACAGCCACCCGATCACCATCGAGGCGCCCGAGGGAATCACCTTCAAGGTGGAGACCCCGACCCGCTTCCAGGTCGAGGGCATCGACAAGCAGAAGGTCGGCGAGGTTGCGGCCAACATCCGCAAGCTGCGCAAGCCCGACCCGTACAAGGCCAAGGGCGTCAAGTACGAGGGCGAAGTCATCCGCCGCAAGGTCGGAAAGGCGGGTAAGTAAGCCATGGCATACGGGCAGAAGATCCTCAAGGGCGACGCCTACAAGCGCGCCGCGATCAAGCGCCGTCACATCCGGATCCGCAAGCGGATCGCCGGTACGGCGGAGCGCCCCCGTCTGGTCGTGACCCGCTCCAACCGCCACATCGTGGCGCAGGTGATCGACGACCTCAAGGGCCACACCCTGGCGTCCGCGTCCACCCTGGACGCGTCCGTCCGCGGCGGCGAGGGCGACAAGTCCTCGCAGGCCAAGCAGGTCGGCGCCCTGGTCGCCGAGCGCGCCAAGGCCGCCGGTGTCGAGGCTGTCGTGTTCGACCGTGGTGGCAACCAGTACGCCGGGCGCATCGCCGCCCTGGCGGACGCCGCCCGCGAAGCCGGGCTCAAGTTCTGAGCCTGCCGTAGCTAGCGGAAACGAAGAGAGGTAATTCCAATGGCTGGACCCCAGCGCCGCGGTGGCGGTGCCGGTGGCGGCGAGCGGCGGGACCGGAAGGGCCGTGACGGCGGCGCTGCTGCCGCCGAGAAGACCGCGTACGTTGAGCGCGTCGTCGCGATCAACCGCGTCGCCAAGGTTGTGAAGGGTGGTCGTCGCTTCAGCTTCACCGCGCTGGTCGTGGTGGGCGATGGTGACGGCACCGTGGGTGTCGGTTACGGCAAGGCCAAGGAGGTGCCGGCCGCCATCGCCAAGGGTGTTGAGGAGGCCAAGAAGCACTTCTTCAAGGTCCCCCGCATCCAGGGCACCATCCCGCACCCCATCCAGGGTGAGAAGGCTGCCGGCGTCGTCCTGCTCAAGCCCGCGTCCCCCGGTACCGGCGTTATCGCCGGTGGTCCGGTGCGCGCCGTGCTCGAGTGCGCCGGTATCCACGACGTGCTGTCGAAGTCGCTCGGCTCCGACAACGCGATCAACATCGTGCACGCGACCGTGGAGGCCCTGAAGGGTCTGCAGCGTCCCGAGGAGATCGCGGCCCGCCGTGGTCTGCCGCTCGAGGACGTCGCTCCCGCGGCCCTGCTGCGTGCGCGTGCCGGGGCGGGTGCGTAATCATGGCGCAGCTCAAGATCACGCAGGTCAAGTCCTACATCGGCAGCAAGCAGAACCACCGCGACACCCTGCGCTCCCTTGGTCTCAAGGGCATCAACACGCAGGTCGTCAAGGAGGACCGCCCCGAGTTCCGCGGCATGGTGCACACCGTCCGCCACCTCGTGACGGTCGAGGAGGTCGACTGATCATGGCGGAGCAGAACCCGCTCAAGATCCACAACCTCCGTCCCGCCCCGGGCGCCAAGACCGCCAAGACCCGTGTGGGTCGTGGTGAGGCGTCGAAGGGTAAGACGGCCGGTCGTGGTACCAAGGGCACCAAGGCCCGCTACCAGGTTCCGGAGCGCTTCGAGGGTGGCCAGATGCCGCTCCACATGCGCCTCCCGAAGCTGAAGGGCTTCAAGAACCCGTTCAAGACCGAGTACCAGGTCGTGAACCTCGACAAGCTGGCCGCGCTCTACCCCGAGGGTGGCGAGGTCACCGTCGAGGGTCTGGTGGCCAAGGGTGCCGTTCGCAAGAACAGCCTCGTCAAGGTCCTGGGCCAGGGCGAGGTCTCCGTGGCGCTGCAGGTGACGGTCGACGCCGTCTCCGGCTCCGCCAAGGAGAAGATCACCGCCGCCGGCGGTACGGTCACCGAGCTGGTCTGAGCCCCTCAGGCGCCTCGATGACGTGAACGATCCCGACCGGGGATACTCCACAAAAGGGGTATCCCCGGTCGGTCGTTCCAAGGGCAGTGGTCTCGCCGGTAAGGTGGCCTGCACTGTCCACTTTCCATGGATGCTCCCATGGGGCACCCTGAGCGGCAGTTGGCCGTTATTCATTCGTCGAACCTCAAGACCGTCACCCTTGACGCAGTTGCGCGGGGGTCGCAGGAGGCACCGTGCTCACCGCGTTCGCCCGGGCGTTCAGGACGCCCGACCTGCGCAAGAAGCTGCTCTTCACGCTGGGCATCATCGTGGTCTACCGGGTCGGTACCCACGTCCCGATCCCCGGCGTCAACTACAAGGCCGTCCAGACGTGCGTGAAAGAGGCGTCCGGCAACCAGGGCCTGTTCGGTCTCGTCAACATGTTCAGCGGCGGCGCGCTGCTCCAGATCACGATCTTCGCGCTCGGCATCATGCCGTACATCACGGCGAGCATCATTCTGCAGCTGCTGACCGTGGTCATCCCCCGGCTGGAGGCACTGAAGAAGGAAGGTCAGGCGGGTACCGCGAAGATCACGCAGTACACCCGCTACCTGACCGTGGCGCTCGCCATCCTTCAGGGCACCGGTCTCGTCGCCACCGCGCGCAGCGGCGCCCTGTTCGGCAGCTGCTCCGTGGCCGGCCAGATCGTTCCCGACCAGGCCATCTTCACGACGATCACGATGGTCATCTGCATGACCGCCGGCACCGCCGTCGTCATGTGGCTCGGTGAGCTGATCACCGACCGCGGCATCGGCAACGGCATGTCGATCCTGATGTTCATCTCGATCGCGGCGACCTTCCCGTCCGCGCTGTGGGCCATCAAGAAGCAGGGCACCCTGGTCGGCGGCTGGATCGAGTTCGGCACGGTCATCCTGGTCGGCCTGGTCATGGTCGCGCTGGTGGTCTTCGTCGAGCAGGCCCAGCGCCGCATCCCGGTGCAGTACGCCAAGCGCATGATCGGCCGCCGCTCCTACGGCGGTACGTCCACGTACATCCCGCTCAAGGTGAACCAGGCCGGTGTGATTCCGGTCATCTTCGCCTCGTCGCTGCTCTACATCCCGGCACTGATCGCGCAGTTCGCGGGGGGCAAGTCGGGCTGGAAGACCTGGGTCGAGCAGAACCTGACCAAGGGCGACCACCCGATTTACATCGCTTCGTACTTCTTGCTCATCGTTTTCTTCGCGTTCTTCTACGTGGCGATCTCCTTCAACCCCGAGGAAGTCGCCGACAACATGAAGAAGTATGGTGGCTTCATCCCGGGCATCCGGGCTGGCCGACCGACCGCTGAGTACCTCAGCTACGTGCTCAACCGGATCACCTGGCCGGGTTCGCTGTATCTGGGTCTGATCGCTCTCGTACCGACAATGGCGTTGGTGGGCTTCGGGGCAAGCCAGAACTTCCCGTTCGGCGGGACCAGCATCCTCATCATCGTGGGTGTCGGACTCGAGACGGTGAAGCAGATCGAGAGCCAGCTTCAGCAGCGCAATTACGAAGGGTTCCTCCGCTGATGCGTATCGTCCTCGTCGGGCCGCCGGGTGCCGGTAAGGGAACGCAAGCCGTCCGACTCGCCGAGAAGCTGGGCATCCCGCACATCTCGACGGGCGACCTGTTCCGCGCAAACATCAGCCAGCAGACCGAGCTGGGCAAGCTCGCGAAGTCCTACATGGACGCGGGGAACCTCGTACCCGACGAGGTCACCATCGCGATGGCCAAGGACCGCATGGAGCAGCCCGACGCGGAGAACGGCTTCCTGCTGGACGGCTTCCCGCGGAACGTCTCGCAGGCCGAGGCGCTGGACGAGCTGCTGGAGTCCGAGAACATCAAGCTGGACGCCGTCCTGGACCTGGAGGTCCCGGAGGAGGAGGTCGTCAAGCGGATCGCCGGCCGGCGCATCTGCCGCAACGACTCGTCCCACGTCTTCCACGTGACGTACAGCCCGGCGAAGCAGGAGGGCGTCTGCGACGTCTGCGGCGGTGAGCTGTACCAGCGCGACGACGACTCCGAGGAGACCGTCCGCACGCGGCTGGAGGTCTACCACACGCAGACCGAGCCGATCATCGACTACTACAAGTCGCAGGGCCTGGTCCGCACGATCTCCTCGCTGGGCCCGGTGGACGAGATCACCGAGCGGGCGCTCGAGGCGCTGAAGCGCGAGAAGGCCGAGAACAAGTAGATCGCGGTCCTTTCCGGCCGCGGCGCCCTTGGGGGCGTCGCGGCCGTACTGTTGTGTACGTAACCCAGCCGACGTGAGTGACGGAGAGCGCAGGCCCCCATGGTGCAGATCAAGAGCCCCGAGCAGATCGCCAAGATGCGAGCGGCGGGGCTGGTCGTCGCCGCCATCCACGCGGCGACCCGTGAGGCCGCGGTCCCCGGCGCCAGCACCAGGGACCTGGACGAGGTCGCCCGCAAGGTGCTCGCCGAGCACGGCGCCAAGTCGAACTTCCTCGGCTACGGCGGGTTCCCCGCGACCATCTGCACCTCGGTGAACGACGTGGTCGTCCACGGCATCCCGTCCGACGACGTCGTCCTCAAGGACGGCGACATCATCTCCATCGACTGCGGCGCGATCGTCGACGGCTGGCACGGCGACGCCGCCTACACGGCCTTCGTGGGCTCCGGTCACGCCCCGGAGCTGGTCGAGCTCTCCCGGGTGACGGAGGAGTCGATGTGGGCCGGCATCGCCGCGATGAAGCAGGGCAACCGGCTGGTCGACGTCTCCCGCGCCATCGAGACCTACATCCGCCGCCAGCCGAAGCCCGGCGGCGGCAAGTACGGGATCATCGAGGACTACGGCGGCCACGGCATCGGCACCGAGATGCACATGGACCCGCACCTGCTGAACTACGTCGACCGCCGCCGCGGCAAGGGCCCCAAGCTGATCCCCGGCTTCTGCCTCGCCATCGAGCCCATGGTCTCCCTCGGCACCCCCCGCACCGAGGTCCTCTCGGACGACTGGACCGTCATCACCACCGACGGCACCTGGTCCTCCCACTGGGAGCACTCGGTCGCGCTGACCGACCAGGGCCCCCTGGTGCTGACGGCCGTCGACGGCGGCAGGGCCAAGCTGGCGGAGCACGGGATCACGGCCGCGCCGGATCCCCTTGCATAGGGACCACCCGCACGGGGCAGACTTTCTCGATTCGTTTTTCCGGGTGCGCTGACGTAGACTGACTCGTCGGCTCTCGTGCACCCGCATGTCCTCATGCGCTCGCCTCTCGCCCTTAGGGTGAGCGAGAGAGTCGATCAAGGTAGTCGATTCGAAGGGCGAAGCGTGGCCAAGAAGCAAGGTGCCATCGAGATCGAGGGCACTGTCGTCGAGTCTCTGCCGAACGCCATGTTCAAGGTCGAGCTCCAGAACGGCCACCAGGTCCTGGCACACATCAGCGGCAAGATGCGTATGCACTACATCCGCATCCTCCCTGACGACCGGGTCGTGGTGGAGCTGTCTCCGTACGACCTGACGCGTGGCCGGATCGTCTACCGGTACAAGTAGATCTTGCCCGAGCCCCGGGCCTCCCGGAGCGATGGCACTGACCCGGAGAACCTCACCAATGAAGGTCAAGCCGAGCGTCAAGAAGATCTGCGACAAGTGCAGGGTGATCCGCCGTCACGGTCGGGTCATGGTCATCTGCGAGAACCCGCGCCACAAGCAGCGCCAGGGCTGACGCACGACCGATCCCTCTGCATCCATCGCAGAGTTTCGCGCGACGCAAGCTGAATTTGTTCATACGCAGAGCCCGAGTCCATGCGGCTCGACACCCCCGGTTCGGAGGCCGGGGACCTGGTCCGTACCTGGTACGGCGGACGGGGAGCCGGTTCTGTGGAAGACCTCCGAAGATTCACCAGGAGCCATTGAATGGCACGCGTTTCCGGTGTTGACATCCCGCGCGAAAAGCGCGTGGAGGTCGCCCTCACCTACGTGTTCGGCATCGGCCGGACGCTCTCCCAGCAGACGCTGGCCGAGACCGGTATCGACCCGAACACCCGCGTCCGTGACCTGACCGAAGAGCAGCTGGTCGCGATCCGCGAGTACGTCGACAGCAACATCAAGACCGAGGGTGACCTCCGTCGCGAGATCCAGGCCGACATCCGCCGCAAGGTCGAGATCGGCTGCTACCAGGGTCTCCG
This sequence comes from Streptomyces sp. 1-11, assembly GCF_007176755.1. Taxonomy (GTDB): domain Bacteria; phylum Actinomycetota; class Actinomycetes; order Streptomycetales; family Streptomycetaceae; genus Streptomyces. The sequence goes on along the minus strand of NZ_BJTV01000001.1, from coordinate 697,100 downwards.
TCACCGTCGCGGCCTGCCCGTCCGCGGTCAGCGCACCAGCACGAACGCCCGCACCCGCAAGGGCCCGCGTCGCGCCATCGCCGGCAAGAAGAAGCCGGGCAAGAAGTAGTCCTCAGCGGACAACGCTTCATCAGCGGTCTTCGCTGTAGGACCGACCACCTCCCCGTAGGAGTTTGTAGATGCCCCCCAAGGGTCGTCAGGGCGCTGCCAAGAAGGTGCGCCGCAAGGAAAAGAAGAACGTCGCTCACGGCCACGCGCACATCAAGAGCACGTTCAACAACACGATCGTCTCCATCACGGACCCGTCGGGCAACGTGATCTCCTGGGCCTCCGCCGGCCACGTCGGCTTCAAGGGCTCCCGGAAGTCCACGCCGTTCGCCGCGCAGATGGCCGCCGAGTCGGCCGCCCGCCGCGCCCAGGAGCACGGCATGCGCAAGGTCGACGTGTTCGTCAAGGGCCCGGGCTCCGGTCGTGAGACCGCGATCCGCTCCCTGCAGGCCACGGGCCTCGAGGTCGGCTCCATCCAGGACGTCACCCCGACCCCGCACAACGGCTGCCGCCCGCCGAAGCGCCGCCGCGTCTGAGGCCAGGCCGCTCTCAGGGTCCGGGCGGTACTGCTCCGTAAGGGGCGTACCGCCCGTACCCTTGCAGTACCCGCACTTTCCACGGGTGCGGTTTCCGTCGGGCGTCAAATAGCGGGCGTCCACGAAAGAAGGATCTGATCCACACATGCTGATCGCTCAGCGTCCCTCGTTGACCGAAGAGGTCGTCGACGAGTTCCGCTCCCGGTTCGTGATCGAGCCGCTGGAGCCGGGCTTCGGCTACACCCTCGGCAACTCGCTCCGCCGCACCCTCCTGTCGTCGATCCCCGGTGCCGCTGTCACCAGCATCCGCATCGACGGCGTCCTGCACGAGTTCACCACCGTGCCGGGCGTCAAGGAGGACGTCACCGACCTGATCCTCAACATCAAGCAGCTCGTGGTCTCCTCGGAGCACGACGAGCCGGTCGTGATGTACCTGCGCAAGCAGGGCCCGGGTCTGGTCACCGCCGCCGACATCGCGCCCCCGGCCGGTGTCGAGGTGCACAACCCCGACCTCGTCCTCGCCACGCTCAACGGCAAGGGCAAGCTGGAGATGGAGCTGACCGTCGAGCGCGGTCGCGGCTACGTCTCCGCCGTGCAGAACAAGCAGGTGGGCCAGGAGATCGGCCGTATCCCGGTCGACTCCATCTACTCGCCGGTGCTCAAGGTCACGTACAAGGTCGAGGCCACCCGTGTCGAGCAGCGCACCGACTTCGACAAGCTGATCGTCGACGTCGAGACCAAGCAGGCGATGCGTCCCCGTGACGCCATGGCCTCCGCGGGCAAGACCCTGGTCGAGCTGTTCGGTCTCGCCCGCGAGCTGAACATCGACGCCGAGGGCATCGACATGGGCCCGTCCCCGACGGACGCCGCCCTGGCCGCCGACCTGGCGCTGCCGATCGAGGAGCTCGAGCTCACCGTTCGGTCGTACAACTGCCTCAAGCGCGAGGGCATCCACTCCGTGGGTGAGCTCGTCGCCCGCTCGGAGGCCGACCTGCTGGACATCCGCAACTTCGGTGCGAAGTCCATCGACGAGGTCAAGGCGAAGCTGGCGGGTATGGGCCTGGCCCTGAAGGACTCGCCCCCCGGGTTCGACCCCACCGCGGCGGCTGACGCGTTCGGCGCGGACGACGACGCGGACGCGGGCTTCGTGGAGACCGAGCAGTACTGAGCGCTCCGCGAGGAGGCCCGGTTCTGCGGCTGCCGGCCCGCTGTGGCTGGTCGCGCAGTTCCCCGCGCCCCTTCGGGGGCGCGGACCCTCCGGGGTCGAACGTGAACCCCGGATCTCCGACAGACGACCGTCTGCTCGGATACTGACTTCGGTACCTGATACGGCCGGGGCAGACACACAGGAGAAGAACCATGCCGAAGCCCACCAAGGGTGCCCGTCTGGGCGGCAGCGCCGCGCACGAGAAGCTCCTCCTCGCCAACCTGGCGAAGAGCCTCTTCGAGCACGGCCGCATCACCACCACCGAGGCGAAGGCCCGCCGCCTGCGCCCGTACGCCGAGCGTCTGGTCACCAAGGCGAAGAAGGGCGACCTTCACAACCGCCGTCAGGTGCTCCAGGTGATCACGGACAAGAGCATCGTCCACACGCTCTTCACCGAGATCGGCCCGCGCTACGAGAACCGTCCGGGTGGCTACACCCGCATCACCAAGATCGGTAACCGCCGTGGCGACAACGCGCCCATGGCCGTCATCGAGCTGGTCGAGGCGCTGACGGTGCAGCAGAAGGCCGTGGGCGAGGCCGAGGCCGCCACCAAGCGTGCGGTCAAGGAGTCGGACGAGGCCAAGGCGCAGGAGACCACCGAGGCTCCGGCCGAGGAGGCCGCCGCCGAGGAGTCCAAGGACGCCTGAGGCCCTGCCTGAAGCGGGAAGCGGGTCCGCCCTCCGGGGCGGGCCCGCTTTCGCGTACTTGAGAGGATTCCTGTGTGAGTGACGAAGTACAGCCCGGGCACGTGCGCATCCGTCTCGACCTCTCCTACGACGGCACCGACTTCCACGGCTGGGCCAAGCAGGCCGGCGGCAGGCGGACCGTGCAGGGGGAGATCGAGGACGCCCTGCGCACCGTGACGCGGTCGAAGGAGACGTACGAGCTGACCGTGGCCGGCCGGACGGACGCCGGAGTGCACGCGCGCGGCCAGGTCGCGCACGTCGACCTGCCCGCCGAACTGTGGGCCGAGCACCGGGAGAAGCTGCTGAAGCGGCTCGCCGGGCGGCTGTCCAAGGACGTCCGGGTGTGGCGGCTGGCCGAGGCCCCGGCCGGGTTCAACGCCCGCTTCTCGGCCGTCTGGCGGCGCTACGCCTACCGTGTCACCGACAACCCCGGCGGGGTGGACCCCCTGCTGCGGGGGCACGTCCTCTGGCACGACTGGCCGCTCGACGTGGACGCGATGAACGAGGCCGCGCGGGCGCTCGTCGGCGAGCACGACTTCGCCGCCTACTGCAAGCGGCGCGAGGGCGCGACCACGATCCGCACGCTCCAGGAGCTGAGCCTGGCGCGCGGTGCGGACGGGGTCGTCACGGCCACCGTGCGGGCCGACGCCTTCTGCCACAACATGGTGCGCTCGCTGATCGGCGCGCTGCTGTTCGTCGGGGACGGGCACCGGGGGCCGGAGTGGCCGGGGAAGGTGCTGGCCGCGGGGGTGCGGGACAGCGCGGTACACGTCGTCCGGCCGCACGGGCTGACCCTGGAGGAGGTCGGCTACCCCGCCGACGAGCTGCTCGCCGCCCGGAACAAGGAGGCCCGGAACAAGCGGTCGCTTCCGTCGGCGGGGTGCTGCTGAGCTACCGGTTCGCCGCCGCGGAGGCCTGCGCCTGGCCGCGGCGGTGGATCTGGTTGACGGTGAACTGGGCCAGGTCGTCGCCGGTGCGGAACACCTTGGTGTCCTTGGTGGTGACGTTCTTGCCGTCGGTGAAGCCGCTGATCGTGAAGTAGGCGTAGCGGCCGTAGGAGTTCGTGGTCGTCCGGCAGATCGCGGAGTCGCAGAAGTTCTTGACGCCCTTGCCCGCCAGCGCGCTCACCAGGCTCTTCTTGCTGCCCGCCTGGGACTTGACCTTGGCGGCCAGCGCCTCGTCGTCGAAGACCGCGACCCCGACGGTGACGGCGATGCCGCCGTTGAGGTAGCTCACGCGCATGAGCCGGGTGCAGCCGTTGGCGGTGAGGATCTTCGGCAGGTTGCCGCCGGCGGCCGAGGCGCAGTCGGTGGTGTCGGCGGTGGCGCCCTTCTTGTACACCGTCTCGCCCATGGTGAGCTGGGTGCCCGGGAACAGCGTCTCCGGGCTCAGCGGGGCGGTGTCCTTCTTGGCGCTGGCTATGAAGTCCTTCGGGTCCAGCGGCGGCGGTGCGCTGGTGGGCGCGAAGGACGGAGCCGTGGCGGTGCCGCCGGGCAGCGAGGCGCTGGGTGGCAGGTCGGTGGGTTTGCCGGAGGCGCTGTCGTCGCCGTTCGCGGAGACCACCGCCATGGCGACGGCCGTGCCCACGCCGATCGTGGCGAGGGCGCCGCCGGCGATGAACAGCAGCCGGCGACGCTTGTTCCGCGTCTCGGAGGCCTCGGCGAGCGCGGCCCAGTCGGGGGTTCCGTCGTCACCGCCGCTGTTCCAGGGCTGCTGGGAATTAGGTTTCCAGGGATCCCACTGAGACTGGGGTCCCCCCTGCCCGTAACTCATGGGGCGCATCTTAGACGTGGGGCGGGGGATACTGGAGCGCGAGCGGCGGCATGCCGCCTTTGTCCGTCGGCATGCCTCGTTTTGACCCGTCCGGGGGCGTACAGGTAACCTGCTTCTTCGTTGTGTATTGGCTTGCTCATTCTCACGGGACGGGCCCTTACACCGGTCCACCGGGCCGATGACCAGCGACCCCACGTACGCGGTATGCGTCGCCGCCGTGCGGTCCAGGCTGTCGTGATCGTTTCGGTGACCTTGTTTAGGACCATTCACTCGAAGCGAAGGCTACGAACCGTGCGTACGTACAGCCCCAAGCCCGGCGATGTGACGCGCCAGTGGCACGTCATCGACGCTCAGGACGTTGTCCTGGGCCGTCTCGCCACCACTGCGGCGACCCTCCTCCGGGGTAAGCACAAGCCGATCTACGCCCCGCACGTCGACGCTGGTGACTTCGTCATCGTCATCAACGCCGACAAGGTGCACCTCTCCGGCAACAAGCGGACGCAGAAGATGGCGTACCGCCACTCCGGCTACCCGGGTGGTCTGCGCTCCGTCCGCTACGACGAGCTGCTGGACAAGAACCCGGAGAAGGCCATCGAGAAGGCCGTCAAGGGCATGCTCCCCAAGAACTCCCTGGGCCGTCAGATGCTCTCGAAGCTGAAGGTCTACAAGGGTGACCAGCACCCGCACGCTGCCCAGCAGCCGGTGCCGTTCGAGATCACCCAGGTCGCGCAGTAAGTCCGGCCACCCCCTAAGACTGAAGAGAATCTGAGGAGAATCGTGGCCGAGACCACTGCCGAGCAGCCGCTCGAAGAGCTTGACATCGACAGCTACACCACCGAGTCCGAGGTCCCCGTCGAGGGCGAGTACACCTCGGAGTCCATGGCCTCCCGCTTCGGCGAGCCCCAGCCGGCCGCCGGTCTGGGCCGCCGCAAGAACGCCATCGCCCGCGTCCGGATCGTCCCGGGCACCGGCAAGTGGAAGATCAACGGTCGCACCCTCGAGGACTACTTCCCGAACAAGGTGCACCAGCAGGAAGTCAACGAGCCCTTCAAGGTGCTCGAGCTCGAGGGCCGCTACGACGTCATCGCCCGTATCGCGGGTGGCGGCGTCTCCGGTCAGGCCGGTGCGCTCCGTCTCGGTGTCGCCCGTGCGCTGAACGAGGCCGACGTCGACAACAACCGCGGCCCGCTGAAGAAGGCCGGCTTCCTCAAGCGCGACGACCGTGCGGTCGAGCGCAAGAAGGCCGGTCTGAAGAAGGCCCGCAAGGCCCCGCAGTACAGCAAGCGCTGATCACCGCTGCCTGCTCGTACTCCGAACGCCCCGGCGGCACGCCACTGTGCCGTCGGGGCGTTCGTTTATCCCAGCCCAAGGGCGTATAACGACACAAGACGCTCAGAGGCTTGTGTGATCGGTTGTCGTGGCGTCTGCCATGATTCCCGGCAGCATGGACGCTTCCTCAGGAGGACAAGTGGGACGACTCTTCGGTACGGACGGCGTGCGCGGTGTCGCCAACGCGGACCTGACGGCCGAGATGGCGCTCGGCCTGTCCGTCGCGGCGGCGCACGTGCTGGCCGAGGCGGGCACCTTCGAGGGCCACAGGCCGACGGCGGTGGTCGGACGGGACCCGCGCGCGTCCGGGGAGTTCCTGGAGGCGGCCGTGGTCGCGGGCCTGGCCAGCGCCGGCGTCGACGTGCTGCGGGTCGGCGTGCTGCCGACCCCGGCGGTGGCGTTCCTGACCGGCGCGCTCGGCGCGGACCTCGGCGTGATGCTGTCCGCCAGCCACAACGCCATGCCGGACAACGGCATCAAGTTCTTCGCCCGCGGCGGCCACAAGCTCGCCGACGAGCTCGAGGACCGGATCGAGTCGGTCTACGAGTCCCACCGGCACGGCGAGCCCTGGGAGCGGCCCACCGGAGCCGGTGTCGGCCGGGCCCGCCCCTACGACGAGGGCTTCGAGCGCTACGTCGGCCACCTCCTCGCCGCCCTGCCGAACCGGCTCGACGGCCTGAAGATCGTCCTGGACGAAGCGCACGGCGCGGCCTCGGGGGTCTCGCCGGAGGCGTTCTCCCGGGCCGGCGCCGAGATCGTCACGATCGGCGCCGAGCCGGACGGGCTCAACATCAACGACGGCTGCGGCTCCACCCACCTGGACAAGCTGAAGGCCGCCGTCGTCGAGCAGGGCGCCGACCTCGGCATCGCGCACGACGGCGACGCCGACCGCTGCCTCGCCGTGGACCACACCGGCGAAGAGGTCGACGGCGACCAGATCCTCTCCGTGCTCGCGCTGGCGATGCGGGAGCGCTCCGAGCTGCGCTCCGACACCGTCGTCGCGACGGTCATGTCGAACCTCGGCTTCAAGCTGGCGATGGAGCGGGAGGGCATCCACCTGGTGCAGACCGCCGTCGGCGACCGGTACGTGCTGGAGGAGATGAAAGAGAAGGGCTACGCCCTCGGCGGCGAGCAGTCCGGGCACGTCATCATCCTCGACCACGCGACGACCGGGGACGGCACGCTGACCGGGCTGCTGCTGGCGGCCCGGGTCGCGCAGACCGGCCGCAACCTGCGGGACCTGGCGTCGGTGATGCGGCGCCTGCCGCAGGTCCTGATCAACGTCCCGGACGTGGACAAGTCGCGGGTGGGGACCTCCGCCGACCTCGCCGCCGCCGTCACCGAGGCGGAGCGGGAACTGGGCGAGACCGGACGGGTGCTGCTGCGTCCCTCGGGGACCGAGCCGCTGGTGCGGGTGATGGTCGAGGCGGCCGACATCGACCAGGCCCGGTCCGTCGCCGGACGCCTCGCCGACGCGGTCAAGTCGGCCCTGGGCTGAGGCCGGCCGGGAAAGTCCCGTCCGCCCTGCGGGCGGACGGGACTTCGTGACTCAGGCCTTCTCGACGTTCGGCCGGCGCTGCCGCTGCCTGGCCCAGAACCACTTCTGGGTCAGCAGGGTGAGGATGCCGGCCAGGACGATGCCCAGCAGGTTCAGCAGGAGCTGGTTCGTCGATCCGACCGTCTGGGCGGTGTCTCCGTAGGCGAGGGCCACGGCCGCGTTGGCGGCGGCGGGCACGGTCGTCACCGAGATGGCCACGCCGACCAGTGCGCCCGACTTGGCGGAGGTCAGGGACAGGGTGCCGGCGATCCCGGCCAGCACCGCCACGACGAACGAGAAGGCGTCGGGGGCGTAGACGAACGCCGTGTTGGGGCGCTCGCCCTCCAGCCCGGAGCGGTGGAACAGCCCGACGGCGTCCATGAACAGGCTGAAGCCGACCGTCACCGCCATCGCCGCCGCGAAGCCCACGAGCAGCGCGGTCACCGAGCGCAGCGCGAGGCGCGGGCGGCGCTGCACCAGGGCGGTGGAGATGCCCGCCAGCGGGCCGAACTCCGGTCCGACCGCCATCGCGCCCACGATCAGGACCGCGTTGTCCAGCACCACGCCGCAGGCCGCGATCATGGTGGCCAGGATGAGGAACGCGACGTAGGTCACCGACAGGGTGGACTCCTCGTGGGTCGCCTCCGTCAGGTGCTCCCACAGCACCGCGTCGGCGGCCTCGCCGGGCGCCTCGTCCTCGGCCCGTTCGGCCCGCCGGGACAGCGACAGGTCGATGTTCTCCACCGCGATGGAGCCCGTCCGCTCCAGGTCCAGATCCTGCAGGGCGCTGAGGAGTTCGTCGCCCGCCTCGCGTGCCACGTCGCACTGGACGACGTCCCCGGCGGGGTCGCGGGCGGCGCCCGGCAGCACGACGAGGTGGGCAGTGCCGACGGTCGTCCCGATCAGCCGCACCACCTCGTCCGTCTTGTCGGCCGGGGTGATCAGGCGCAGATGCAGCATGGCGCCTTTCTAACAGGCATCCATGCACACGTCACACCACACCTACAGCTTGCGCAGCCTCAGCCGCTGCACCTTGTGGTCGGCGCCCTTGCGGACGACGAGGGTGGCGCGGCCGCGGGTGGGCGCGATGTTCTCGACCAGGTTGGGCTTGTTGATCGTGCGCCACAGGGTGCGGGCGTAGTCGAGGGCCTCCTCCTCGGAGACCTGGGTGTACTTGCGGAAGTACGAGTCCGGGTTCTGGAAGGCGGTCCGGCGCAGCTTGCGGAAGCGGCTGAGGTACCAGCTCTCGATGTCCTCGGCGCTCGCGTCGACGTACACGCTGAAGTCGAAGTAGTCGGCGAGACCCACCCGGGTGCGGCCGTCCTTGCCGGGCAGGGCGGGCTGCAGGACGTTGAGCCCCTCGACGATCAGGATGTCCGGACGGCGCACGGTCAGCCGGCTGTCCGGGACGATGTCGTAGATCAGATGGGAGTAGCGGGGCGCGGTCACCTCGTCCTTGCCCGCCTTGATGTCGGCGACGAAGCGGGTCAGCGCCCGGCGGTCGTAGGACTCGGGGAACCCCTTGCGCGACATCAGGCCGCGGGCCTCCAGCTCCCTGGTGGGCAGCAGGAAGCCGTCGGTCGTCACCAGTTCGACGCGCGGGTGCTCGGGCCACCGGGACAGCAGGGCCTGCAGCAGCCGCGCCACGGTGGACTTGCCCACCGCCACCGAACCGGCGACGCCTATCACGAACGGGGTGCCGGACTGGGAGCCCTGTTCGCCGAGGAAGGTGTTGAGCGCGCCGCGCAGACCGTCCGTGGCGCCGACGTAGAGGTTGAGCAGGCGGGACAGCGGGAGGTAGATGTCCCGTACCTCGTCGAGGTCGATGACGTCGCCGAGCCCGCGCAGCTTCTCCACCTCCTCGGCGGTGAGCGGCAGCGGCGTCTTGTCCCGCAGCGCGCTCCACTCGGCGCGCGTGAGGTCGACGTAGGGAGTCGCCTCCGGCCTGGGCCGGTGGGCGCTCCTGGGCATCGGGGAGACCGGTGAGATCACAGTCCATTGTTAACGGAGTTTGAACAGGGGTGCGGGGTGGGGTGCGTCACGTGCGGGTGCGCCGACGGGCGGCCCGGGCCGGGCGCGCCGTTCGTGCCGCGGCGGGAATTTCTGATTTCGGGCACGCGGCGGCCCTTTCGGGAGGCCGCTCGCCCGTAGGCTGCGGCACATGTGCGGAATCGTGGGATACGTAGGGCCGCAGTCGGCGCTCGACGTCGTGATGGCCGGTCTGAAGCGGCTGGAGTACCGGGGCTACGACTCGGCGGGTGTCGCCGTGCTCGCGGACGGCGGGCTGGCCGCGGGGAAGAAGGCCGGGAAGCTGGTCAACCTGGAGAAGGAGCTCGTCGACCGGCCGCTGCCGGCGGGCACGACGGGCATCGGCCACACGCGCTGGGCCACCCACGGCGGTCCCACGGACGCCAACGCGCACCCGCACCTGGACAACGCGGGCCGGGTCGCCGTCGTCCACAACGGCATCATCGAGAACTTCGCGGCGCTGCGGGCCGAGCTGGCCGAGCGCGGGCACCAGCTCGCCTCCGAGACGGACACCGAGGTCGTCGCGCACCTGCTGGCGGAGGAGTTCTCGTCCTGCGCCGACCTCGCCGAGGCCATGCGGCTGGTGTGCCGGCGCCTGGAGGGCGCGTTCACGCTGGTCGCGGTCCACGCCGACGCGCCGGACGTGGTGGTGGGCGCCCGCCGCAACTCGCCCCTGGTGGTGGGCGTCGGCGAGAGCGAGGCGTTCCTGGCCTCCGACGTCGCCGCGTTCATCGAGCACACCCGCTCGGCGATCGAGCTCGGCCAGGACCAGGTGGTGGAGCTGCGCCGGGACGGTGTGACGGTGACGGGCTTCGACGGCCGTCCCGCCGAGGTGCGCTCCTACCACGTGGACTGGGACGCGTCGGCCGCGGAGAAGGACGGCTACGACTACTTCATGCTCAAGGAGATCGCCGAGCAGCCCAAGGCGGTCGCCGACACGCTGCTGGGGCGCATCGACGCGGCCGGCTCGCTGACGCTGGACGAGGTCCGGATCACGCCGTCGGAGCTGCGCGAGGTGGACAAGGTCGTCATCGTCGCCTGCGGTACCGCCTTCCACGCCGGCCTGATCGCCAAGTACGCCATCGAGCACTGGACGCGCATCCCCTGCGAGGTGGAGCTGGCCAGCGAGTTCCGCTACCGGGACCCCATCCTCGACGGGCGCTCCCTGGTCATCGCCATCTCGCAGTCCGGCGAGACCATGGACACGCTGATGGCGCTCCGGCACGCCCGCGAGCAGGGTTCCAAGGTGCTGGCCATCTGCAACACCAACGGCTCGACGATCCCGCGCGAGTCGGACGCGGTGCTGTACACGCACGCCGGGCCCGAGGTGGCCGTCGCCTCCACCAAGGCGTTCCTGACGCAGCTCGTCGCGTGCTACCTGGTGGCCCTGTACCTGGGCCAGGTGCGCGGCACCAAGTGGGGCGACGAGATCAGCGCCGTCATCAAGGACCTGTCCCGGATCGCCGGCGCGGTCGACCGGGTGCTGGAGACGATGGAGCCGGTGCGGGCGCTCGCGCGGTCGCTGGCCGACAAGGACACGGTGCTGTTCCTCGGCCGGCACGTGGGCTATCCGGTCGCCCTGGAGGGCGCGCTCAAGCTCAAGGAACTCGCCTACATGCACGCCGAGGGCTTCGCGGCGGGCGAGCTGAAGCACGGCCCGATCGCCCTGATCGAGGAGGACCTGCCCGTGGTGGTGGTCGTGCCGTCGCCGCGCGGCCGTTCGGTCCTCTACGACAAGATCGTCTCCAACATCCAGGAGATCCGGGCGCGCGGGGCGCGGACCATCGTGATCGCCGAGGAGGGCGACGAGGCGGTGGTTCCCTACGCCGACCACCTGATCCGCATCCCGGCGACGCCCACCCTGCTGCAGCCGCTGGTGGCCACGGTGCCGCTGCAGGTGTTCGCCTGCGAGCTGGCCACGGCCCGGGGCAACGAGGTCGACCAGCCGCGGAACCTGGCGAAGTCCGTCACGGTGGAGTGATCGGCCGACGGCCGCGCACCCGCGCCCCGTAGGGTCTGCCCATGAGCATCATCGGGGTCGGTATCGACGTCGCGGAGATCGATCGGTTCCGGGCGTCGCTGGATCGGACGCCTGGGCTGGCCGACCGGCTGTTCGTCGACAGTGAGTTGCTGCTGCCCAGCGGGGAGCGGCGCGGCATCGCCTCCCTCGCGGCGCGGTTCGCCGCCAAGGAGGCGCTGGCCAAGGCGCTGGGCGCGCCGCCGGGGCTGCACTGGACGGACGCCGAGGTGTACGTCGAGGACAGCGGGCAGCCGCGGCTGCGGGTGAAGGGGACCGTCGCCGCGAAGGCGGCCGAACTCGGCGTGCGCTCCTGGCACGTGTCGCTCAGCCACGACGCCGGGATCGCCTCGGCCGTGGTCGTCGCCGAGGGCTGAGCGGCCGGAGCGGCCCGGGTGCGGCGGGGGATCCCGGGTGTGGCGGGGGGCCTTTCCGGGGCAGACTCGAAGCCATGCGTACTGCGTACAGCGTGGAGACGGTGAGGGCGGCCGAGCGGGAGCTGATGGCACGGCTTCCGGAGGGCGCGCTGATGCAGCGCGCCGCCGCCGGGCTGGCGGCAGCCTGCGCCGACCTGCTCGGGCGGGTCTACGGCCGGCGGGTGGTGCTGCTCGTGGGCAGCGGGGACAACGGCGGGGACGCGTTGTACGCCGGCGCCCGGCTGGCGCGGCGGGGCGCCGGCGTCACGGCCGTACTGCTGGCGCCGCCCGAGCGCACCCATCCGGGCGGCCTCGCTGCCCTGCGCCGCGCGGGCGGGTCCGTCACGGTGCCCGGCCGCGCCGAGGAGTGGATCGGGCGGGCCGACCTCGTGGTGGACGGCATCGTCGGCATCGGCGGGAAGGGCGGGCTGCGCCCGGAGGCCGAGGCACTGGTCCACGCCGTCGAGCGGTCGGGGGCCGCCGTCGTGGCGGTGGACCTGCCGAGCGGGGTCGAGGCCGACACGGGAGAGGTGCGGGGCCCGGCGGTCCGGGCCGACCTCACCGTCACCTTCGGAACGCACAAGCCCGCGCTGCTGATCGACCCCGCGCGGGAGCACGCCGGGAGCGTGCGGCTGGTCGGCATCGGTCTCGTCCTGCCGCCGGCCGCCGAGCTTGAGGCACTGCAACACGCGGACGTGGCAAGGCTCTTGCCGCGGCCGGCGGCGGAGAGCGACAAGTACCGGCGGGGCGTGGTCGGGATCGCCGCGGGGTCGGCGCGATACCCGGGCGCCGCCGTGCTGGCCGTCTCCGGAGCGCTGCGCGGCGGGGCCGGCGCCGTGCGGTACGTCGGGCCCGCCGCGGACGCGGTGATCGCCCGGTTCCCGGAGACGCTCGTGTCCGACCAGGGCCCGGCGAAGGCAGGGCGGGTGCAGGCATGGGTCGTCGGGCCCGGCGCCGGGGACGACGCGGCGACCGTGGCGGAGGTGCTGGACACCGGTGTGCCGGTGCTGCTCGACGCGGACGGGCTGCGGCTGGCGGAGCGGGACGCGGTGCGCGGTCGCACGGCGCCGACGCTGATGACCCCGCACGCGGGGGAGGCGGCGGCGCTGCTCGGGGTGCGCCGGGAGGAGGTCGAGGGGGCCCGGCTGGCCGCGGTGCGGGAACTGGCGGCGGTCTACCGGGCGACGGTGCTGCTGAAGGGGTCGACGACGCTGGTCGCGGACAGCGCGGGCGGCGCGGCTCGGGTGAACGCCACGGGCACGGGATGGCTGGCCACCGCCGGGAGCGGTGACGTGCTGTCGGGGCTCGCCGGCTCGCTGCTGGCGGCGGGGCTGTCCGCGCTGGACGCGGGGAGCGTGGCGGCGTACCTGCACGGGCTGGCCGGACGGTTCGCCGCTTCCGGTGCCCCGGCCGGGGCCCACGACATCGCCGCCCGGCTGCCTGAGGCGTGGCGGGACGTCCGGGACGCCCTGCGCTGAACACCCGACGCGGGGGAGGGGGTTCGGCGGACGCCCGCCACCGGTGGCGCACGTCCGGCGGGCACCCGCCACCGGTGGCCCAACGCACGGCTGCAATCGGCGACTTGAAGGCGGCCGGGGCGGTGACGCCGAGCCGGTGCGTCGCGTCGCCGTGCTCCCCGGTCCGGTGCGCACCTTCGGGCGGTGTCCCGGCGGGCCGTCTGAACGTGGGCTGCCTTGCTGCGGGGTCCGTGCGGGCATGTGCCGACGGGGTGGCGGCCGGGGCCTGGTGGTGCTGAGGGGAGCTGGTGTCGGCGCGCGGCCTGCCTGGTGTGCGCTCTGGGGCGGTGCCCGGCGGGGGCGTGGTCGTGGGGTGTTCGGCCGCTGGCCCGTGCGGGCATGTGCCGACGGCGTGGTGGCCGGGGCGTGGTGGTGAGAGGGGTGCCTTGCGTCGGCGTGCTGCCTGCCTGGGGTGCACCCTCTCCGTGCCGGTGCCTGATGGCGGCGTCCTCGTGCGGTTCGACCGCGGGGCGTGCGGGCTTTTGCCTGCGGTGTGGTGGCGACTGAGGGGTGCCTGGGTCGGCACGCGACCCGCCCGGTGTGCGTTCCGGGGAGGTGTCTGGCGGCGTGTCGCGGTCGGCGTGTGGGGTGTCGTGGCGTCCGGGTCGGGGTCCGTCGGCCGTGCTCCGGCCGGTGCGCCCGGGGGCCGCCGTGGTCCTCTGAGAGACTGGGGGCGCCATGAGTGAGACTGTTGCTGAGCCGACCGCGCCTCTGCGGGCCCGTGCCGAGATCGATCTGGCCGCCCTGCGAGCCAATGTGCGGGTCCTGCGGGCCCGGGCCGAGGGCGCGGCCCTGATGGCCGTCGTCAAGTCCGACGCCTACGGCCACGGGGCGGTGCCGTGTGCCCGGGCGGCCGTCGAGGCGGGGGCGACCTGGCTCGGCACGGCCACGCCGGAGGAGGCGCTCGCGCTGCGCGCCGCCGGTCTGGACACCCGCGTCCTGTGCTGGCTCTGGGTGCCCGGCGGTCCCTGGCGGCAGGCCGTGGAGGCGGACATCGACGTGTCCCTCAGCGGGATGTGGGCGCTGCGCGAGGTCACGGAGGCCGCCCGGCAGGCGGGCCGGCCCGCGCGCGTGCAGCTGAAGGCCGACACCGGGCTCGGGCGCAACGGCTGCCAGCCCGCCGACTGGCCCGAACTCGTCGGCGAGGCCCTGCGCGCCGAACGCGAGGGCCTGCTCCGGGTCACCGGTCTGTGGTCCCACTTCGCCTGCGCCGACGAGCCCGGCCACCCCTCCATCGCCGCCCAGCTCACGCGGTTCCGGGAGATGGTGGCGTACGCCGAGGAGCAGGGCGTGCGCCCCGAGGTGCGGCACATCGCCAACTCCCCGGCCACGCTGACCCTTCCGGATAGCCACTTCGACCTGGTCCGGCCGGGCATCGCCATGTACGGCATCTCGCCCAGCCCGGAGATCGGCACCCCGGCGGACTTCGGCCTGCGCCCGGTGATGACGCTGAGCGCGTCGCTGGCGCTGGTCAAGCACGTCCCGGCCGGACACGGCGTCAGTTACGGCCACCACTACGTCACCCCGGGCGCGACCACCCTGGGCCTCGTCCCCGTCGGCTACGCGGACGGCATCCCCCGGCACGCCTCCGGCACCGGTCCGGTGCTGGTGGACGGCAAGTGGCGGACCGTCGCGGGGCGGGTGGCCATGGACCAGTTCGTGGTGGACCTCGGCGGGGACGAGCCGGAGGCCGGTGCGGAGGCGGTGCTGTTCGGTCCCGGCGACCGCGGCGAGCCCACCGCCGAGGACTGGGCGCAGGCCTGCGGCACGATCGCGTACGAGATCGTCACCCGCATCGGAACGCGTGTTCCCCGCGTCCATGTGAACGGGCGCCAGGAGGGGTAACCCCTTCAAGGGGCGGCCGAATCCGTGCCCGGTTACACCTGCCCCCACTGGTAACACGGACAACACCGAGCACTACCTTTACCAGCCCGGCACCACCCGTTTCACCCACCCAGCGAACTGCAGTACGGCGAAGAGGAGCGGTAGTGAGCGAGAGCAGTGCGGAGGCCGTGGTCGACGCCGTCGCCTCGGCGGCCGTCGCCGTCTCCGCAGCGGGGGCGGCCGGCAACTGGCGCAGGACGACCGGCCTCGCCGGCGCCGCGATAGGCGTGCTGGCCGCGGGCGCGGCCGCCGGGGTGGCCGTCGAGCGGATGACCGTGGGCCGCGGGATGCGCCGCCGGGCCCGGCTCGTGCTCGACTCGGCCGGCCCCTACGGGACGCTGCGCGGCACCCCGGGCAAGGCGTACGCCGACGACGGCACCGAGCTGTACTACGAGGTCGACGACGTGGAGCCCGACCTCGGTCCGAACGTCTCCCCGCGCCGCCGCAGGCTCTTCGGACGCAAGGCGCCCGCTCCCGTCACCGTCGTCTTCTGCCACGGCTACTGCCTCAACCAGGACTCCTGGCACTTCCAGCGCGCCGCCCTGCGCGGGGTCGTGCGCACCGTGCACTGGGACCAGCGCAGCCACGGCCGGTCCGGACGCGGAGTGGGCCAGACCCAGGACGGCGTGCCGCTCACCATCGACCAGCTCGGCCGCGATCTGAAGGCCGTCCTCGACGCGGCGGTGCCGGACGGGCCGATCGTGCTGGTCGGGCACTCCATGGGCGGGATGACCATCATGGCGCTGGCCGCGCACTTCCCGGAGCTGATCCGCGACCGGGTCGTCGCGACGGCGCTCATCGGGACCTCCTCCGGGCGGCTCGGCGAGGTCAACTTCGGGCTGCCGGTGGCCGGCGTCAACGCGGTGCGCCGGATACTCCCCGGAGTGCTGAGGGCGCTCGGGCAGCAGGCGGAACTGGTGGAGAAGGGGCGCCGGGCCACCGCCGACCTGTTCGCCGGGGTCATCAAGCGGTACTCGTTCGCCTCCCGGGACGTCGATCCCGCCGTCGAGCGCTTCGCCGAACGGATGATCGAGTCCACGCCGATCGACGTGGTCGCCGAGTTCTATCCGGCCTTCACCGAGCACGACAAGACCGAGGCGCTGCTCTGCTTCCGCGACTTCCCGGTGCTGGTGCTCGCCGGGGTGCAGGACCTGGTCACGCCCAGCGAGCACAGCGAGGCCATCGCCGACCTCCTCCCGGACGCCGAACTGGTGCTCGTGCCGGACGCCGGGCACCTCGTGATGCTGGAGCACCCCGAAGTGGTCACCGACCGCCTCGCCGACCTGCTCACACGGGCGGGGGCCGTGCCGGCAGGGGCTACCGTAAGTGGCTATGGAACAGCCAGCAGCACCAGCAGCACCGCAGGACCCCGCTGAGACCCGGCTGACCATCACCTCTCCCGAGCAGATGCGGGAGCTGGGCCGCCGCCTGGCCAAGCTGCTGCGCGCGGGCGACCTGGTGATGCTCAGCGGCGAGCTGGGCGCGGGGAAGACGACGCTCACCCGCGGCCTCGGCGAGGGGCTCGACGTACGCGGCGCGGTCACCTCGCCGACCTTCGTGATCGCCCGGGTGCACCCCTCCCTCGGCGGCGGGCCGCCGCTCGTCCACGTGGACGCCTACCGGCTCTCCGGCGGCCTCGACGAGATGGAGGACCTCGACCTGGACGTCTCCCTGCCCGACTCGGTGATCGTCGTGGAGTGGGGCGAGGGCAAGGTCGAGGAGCTGACCGAGGACCGGCTCCAGGTCGTCATCCACCGGGCCGTCGGCGACACGACCGACGAGGTGCGGCACGTGACCGTGACCGGGCTCGGAGAGCGGTGGGCGAGCGCGGACCTGGGCACGCTCGCGGCCTGATCCGGGCCGTTTTCCGACAAGGCGTCGGTAACATATTGCGCAGGATGTCCCGGGCGTGGTCATATGGTGTCCCGCCCGCGGTCAGGCATACCTAAGTGCGCCCGCCCCCGCACCTCAGGAGGCGTCCATGTCCGTTCCACGGCCCACGGAGCCGCCCGTGTTCGCCGGCGTGACCATGCGTGAGCTGCTGGCGTCCTGCGAGGCCGCACGCGCCGTCTCCCGTCCCCCGCGCGACCCGGCGCCCGCCAGGCCGCGGCACCCCGAGGCCCTGGGCCGGCGCCACGCCGCCTAGCAGGGCGGAGCGCCCCGCACGGCCGGCCGTGCCCCGCCCGCACGCGTGCCGCCAGGAGCGGCCGGGCGGGCGCCGACGCCGCGCACGCAGGTGCCGGTGTCCGCCGCGACACCCGCGGGCGTCAGCGGATCACCACCACCGGTACTCCGATCGTGGCGAACTTCCACATCGCGTCGCCGTCCTCGCGCCGCTCCCGGATGCCCCCCGTCTTCACCCCGTCCCCGGTGTCGGCGTCGCCGCGCAGCGCCGCGCTGAACCCGATCACCACCCCGTCCACGCTGGTGAACCGCACGACGTGCTCGATGGGCAGCCCGTCCGTCCCGGTGACCGCGTTGGAGCGGGAGGTGACCCAGTACCGGCCCACCGGCGGGTCCACCGTGCCGGGGTTCACCGGGAAGCTGCGCCGCACCAGGTTGTGCTCGTCGACCAGCCAGACCCGGTCGTCGTCCACCGAGTACACGACGCGTTCACCCGTCCCGGAACCGCTCGGCAGGGCGCCCGGATGGAGCGGGTCGCGCGGTGCCCTCCCGGTCGGCGAGGCGGACGCCGCGCTCGGTCCCGGCCTGCCGCTCAGGTTCGGCGGAACGGTCGCCTGCGCCTGGTAGGCGAGGTATCCGACGACGCCGATGGCCACCGCGGTGAGGCCGGCCACGATGCCCGAGCTGGTCCCTGCCACGCGCGCCCACCTCTGTTTCATGCCATATGTCGTACTTCGTACGAACCGTAGCAGTCGGTGACCGTCGCACCGGGACGGCGATGCGAGCGGCGCGGGAGCCGTAGGCTGTTCGCGTGCTCTTGCTCGCTCTGGATACCGCCACCCCCGCCGTCACCGTCGCGCTGCACGACGGGACGGACGTCATCGCCTCGTCGAGCCAGGTGGACGCCCGCCGGCACGGAGAGCTGCTGCTGCCGGCCGTCGACCGGGTGCTCGCCGAGGCCGGGCTCAAGCTGGACGCCGTCACCGGGATCGTCGTCGGGACCGGACCCGGCCCCTACACCGGCCTGCGCGTCGGCCTGATGACCGCCGACACCTTCGGCCTCGCGCTCGGCGTCCCGGTGCACGGCGTGTGCACCCTGGACGGCCTCGCCTACGCCGCCGACATCGAGAAGGGCCCCTTCGTCGTGGCGACCGACGCCCGGCGCAAGGAGGTCTACTGGGCGACGTACGCCGACTCCCGCACCCGCCTGACCGGCCCGGCCGTCGACCGCCCCGCCGACATCGCCGACCGGGTGGCCGGGCTCCCCGCGGTGGGCGCCGGCGCGCTGCTCTACCCGGACACGTTCCCGAGCGCCCACGAGCCGGAGCACGTGTCCGCCGCCGCCCTCGCCGCGCTCGCCGCCGGGAAGCTGGCCGCGGGCGAGGACCTGCCGGCGCCGCGCCCGCTGTACCTGCGCCGCCCCGACGCGCAGGTGCCCAAGAACTACAAGGTGGTCACCCCCAAGTGACAGAGCCTCGACTGCGTGAGATGCGCTGGTGGGACATCGACCCGGTCCTGGGCCTGGAGCGGGACCTGTTCCCCGACGACGCCTGGTCGAGGGGCATGTTCTGGTCCGAGCTGGCCCACGCCCGGGGCGCCGAGGCCAACCGGCGGTACCTCGTGGCCGAGGAGGACGACCGGATCGTCGGATACGCGGGTCTCGCCGCCACCGGCGCCACGTCCGACGACGGCACCACGTCCGACAGTGGCGCCACCGCGGTCGGCGACGTCCAGACCATCGCCGTCGCGCGCTCCCACCAGGGCACCGGCCTCGGCGGCCGGCTGCTGACCGAGCTGCTGAAGGCGGCCACCGCCTTCGAGTGCGGCGAGGTCATGCTGGAGTGCCGGGTCGACAACGTGCCCGCCCAGAAGCTCTACGAGCGCTTCGGCTTCGTGCCCATCGGCTTCAGACGCGGCTACTACCAGCCGGGGAACGTCGACGCCCTGGTGATGCGCCTGACCACAGCACCCGACAGCGGCCCCGCCGCGGACCCGCCCCCAGTACAAGGAACCGAGATCAATGGCTGACGAACCCCTCGTCCTCGGCATCGAGACCTCCTGCGACGAGACCGGCGTCGGCATCGTCCGCGGCACCACCCTGCTGGCGGACGCCGTCGCGTCCAGCGTCGACGAGCACGCCCGCTTCGGCGGCGTCGTACCCGAGGTGGCCTCGCGGGCCCACCTGGAGGCGATGGTCCCGACCATCGACCGCGCGCTGAAGGAGGCGGGCGTCACCGCCAGGGACCTGGACGGCATCGCGGTCACCGCCGGCCCGGGACTCGCCGGCGCCCTGCTCGTGGGCGTCTCGGCGGCCAAGGCCTACGCCTACGCCCTCGGCAAGCCCCTGTACGGCGTGAACCACCTGGCCTCCCACATCTGCGTGGACCAGCTCGAGCACGGCCCGCTGCCCGAGCCGACCATGGCCCTGCTGGTCTCCGGCGGCCACTCCTCCCTGCTGCTGTCCGAGGACATCACCTCCGACGTCCGCCCGATGGGCGCCACCATCGACGACGCCGCGGGCGAGGCCTTCGACAAGATCGCCCGGGTGCTGAACCTGGGCTTCCCCGGCGGCCCGGTCATCGACCGCTACGCCCGAGAGGGCGATCCGTCGGCGATCGCCTTCCCGCGCGGCCTGACCGGCCCGCGCGACCCGGCGTACGACTTCTCCTTCTCCGGTCTGAAGACCGCCGTGGCCCGCTGGATCGAGGCCAGGCGCGCGGCCGGCGAGGAGGTGCCGGTCCGCGACGTGGCCGCGTCCTTCCAGGAGGCCGTGGTCGACGTGCTGACCCGCAAGGCCGTCCGCGCCTGCAAGGACCAGGGCGTGGACCACCTGATGATCGGCGGCGGCGTCGCCGCCAACTCCCGGCTTCGCGTCCTCGCCCAGGAGCGCTGCGAGGCGGCCGGGATCCGGCTGCGCGTCCCGCGCCCCAAGCTGTGCACGGACAACGGCGCGATGGTCGCGGCCCTCGGCGCCGAGATGGTCTCCCGCAACCGCGCCGCCTCCGACTGGGACCTGTCCGCGGACTCCTCGCTGCCGGTGACCGACCCGCACGTGCCCGGGCAGAACCACGACCACGTGCACCGGACCGGCGAGGAGAACCTGTACTCGTGACGGTCGCCCTGATGTGGGAGGCCCGGGCCGCCGCCGGCCGGGGCGCGGAACTGCTCGACTGGGCGCGCGCGCAGGACCTGGTCCGCGAGCCGCTGCGCCGGGAGACCTTCCGGGCCCCGCAGGACCGGGTGCTGGTCATCACCTGGTGGGACGCGCCCTACGACGCCGAGCTGCCGGAACTGCCCGAACCGGCGGGCGGTCTGGTGACGCGGGCGGTGCACCGGTGGCGGTTCGAGCAGGTGGACGGGGAAGCGGAAGGCTGAGGTGGCGCGCGGGCTCGTTCTCGCGCTATGATCATCACACGCGAACGGCCGGAACGCCGGCCAGGACGCAGTGCGTTGGTGGTCCAAGGAAAGACGCCCCACTTCCTGTGGGGAGATGCAGGTGCAAGGCCTGCCCGGCGCTCCATCCGACACCCCGTCACCGGTATCCGGTGACGGGGTGTTCGCGTTCACCCCGCCTCGGCCACCTCCACCTCGCAGCGCAGCACCCGCTCGGGCCCGACCACCCGCACCGGCCCGGTCAGCCGCAGCCGCGCGGTGTGCCGCACCTCCGCGCTGGACGGTCCGAGCCGCAGCTCCAGCGCGCCCGGCTCCACCACGCGCGCGCCCGTGCGGCCGGTGAAGGACGACAGGTCGGCGTGGAAGCGGAAGGTCAGCCGGCGGGCCTCGCCGGGGGACAGCTCCAGCCGCCGGTAGCCGGTCAGCCGGACGTCCGGGCGGGTCACCGACGCCACCGGGTCGTGCAGATAGAGCTGGACCACCTCGGCGCCCGCCCGGTCGCCGGTGTTGCGGACGGTCACCGAGAGGTCGTAGGCGCCGTCCGTGCCGATCTCCGTGACATCGTCGCCGGTGAAGTCCTCCCAGGCGAACGTCGTGTACGAGCGGCCGTGGCCGAAGGGGTACAGCGGGGTCGGGTCGAGGCTGCTCACCTCGCCGGCCAGGCCCAGCGGCGGCTGGAGATAGGTCCAGGGCTGGCCGCCGGGCGCGCGCGGGACGCTCACCGGCAGGCGTCCCGAGGGGTTCACCCGGCCCGACAGGACGCCCGCGAGGGCCGGGCCGCCCTCCTCGCCGGGGAAGAAGGCCTGGACGGCCGCGCCCAGCCGGCCGTGCCAGCGGCCCAGCGCGTACGGGCGGCCGGTGAGCAGGACCAGCACGACCGGCACCCCGGTGGCGACCAGCGCGTCCAGCAGTTCGCCCTGGACGCCGGGCAGCCGCAGGTCCGCCACGTCGCAGCCCTCGCCGGAGGTGCCCCGGCCGAACAGGCCCGCCCGGTCGCCGAGGACCGCCACGCACACGTCCGCCTCCGCCGTCCGGGCCACCGCCTCGGCGAAGCCCGAGGTGTCCGGGTCCCGGACGTCGCAGCCCTCGGCGAACGTCACCTTGGCGTCCGGGAGTTCACCGCGCAGGGCGTCCAGGACCGTCGGGATCTCGATGCCGGCCGGCACCCCGGGGTGGTGGGGGAGCACATGGGAGGGGAAGGAGTAGCAGCCGAGCATCGCCAGCGCGTCCGCCGCGCGCGGGCCCACCACCGCGATCCGGGTGTCGGGGGCCAGCGGGAGCAGCCCGCCGGGGTTGTCGAGCAGCACCACCGACTCCTCCGCCAGCCGGCGGGCCAGGGCCCGGTTGCGGGCCGAGTCGAGATCGACGGGGCCGTCCGGCTCCGGACGCCAGTCCTCGTCCAGCAGTCCCAGCTCGCACTTCTGCAGCAGGACCCGGCGGGCCGCCCGGTCCACCAGCGACTCCGGGACGCGGCCCGCCCGCACCGCGGTGACGAGCGGGGTGCCGTAGCACTTCAGGGTGGGCAGTTCGACGTCGACGCCCGCCGCCAGGGCCAGGTGGGCGGCGCCGGCCTCGTCCTCGGCGACCCGGTGCTGGCTCTGCAGGAAGCCGACGCCGAAGTAGTCGGCGACCACCGTGCCGGTGAACCCCCACTCGCCGCGCAGGAGTTCGTCGAGCAGCCGGGGATCGGCTGAGACCGGTACGCCGTCGGTCTCGGTGTAGGAGGCCATCACCGAGCGGGCGCCGCCCTCGCGCAGCGCCATCTCGAACGGCGGCAGGGTCACGTCCGCGAGCTCCCTCGTGCCCGCCCGCACGGGCGCGAGGTTGCGGGCGCCCACCGAGGAGGCGTACCCGGCGAAGTGCTTGAGCGTGGCGACGACCCCGGCCGACTCCAGACCGCGCACATAGGCCGCGCCGACCGTGCCGACCAGGTAGGGGTCCTCGCCGATCGTCTCCTCGACCCGCCCCCAGCGCGGGTCGCGGACCACGTCCAGCACCGGGGCGAGGCCCTGGTGGACGCCGACCGAGCGCAGGTCGCGGCCGATGTGCCGGCCCACCTCGGCGACGAGCTCCGGGTCGAAGGCCGCGCCCCAGGCCAGCGGCACCGGGTACGCGGTCGCGCCCCAGGCCGTGAAGCCCGCCAGGCACTCCTCGTGGGCGACCGCCGGGATGCCGAACCGGCTCGCCGCGGCGATGCGGCGCTGGGCGCGGGCCAGCGCCTGCGTGCCCAGCGCCGGATCCACGGGGGCGGTGCCGAAGGAGCGGGTGAGCTGCCCGAGACCACGGGTGATCAGCTCGTCCCAGTCGTGATCGGCGGTCATCTCGCGCTGCAGCGGTGCGACCCCGTCGCCGTCCGTCGCGGCGCCCACCCACACCCCGTAGAGCTGGGCGGTCTTCTCCTCGAGAGTCATGCGGGAGAGCAGGTCGTCGACGCGTGCGGCGGCGGGCAGGGCGGGGTCGCGCCAAGGAGCGGTGGTCATGGAACTCCCGTCGGAAGGGTCGGGACGCCGGGCTGTACCCCGTTCGTCGGCACACTCTCGGGCTCTCGGGCGGTCGGACTCTCGACTCTGCTCACGAATGTTTCGGGCATTGCATCGAATGTTCCGGAAACCTATGGCGAGCGAACACCTTCGTCAAGAGGTCCCGCAGGGATACGATCGCGGGCATGAAGCCTTCGAAGCCCGCAGAAACGCAGACGGCGACCCTCGCCGAAATCGCCCGGGAGGCCGGGGTCTCCGCTCCGACTGTTTCGAAGGTCCTCAACGGCCGGGCCGACGTGGCCCCCGCCACCCGCACCCGCGTCGAGGAGTTGCTGCGCGCCTACGGCTACCGGCGCCGGCGCGCCGAGGCCTCCCGGTCCCCGCTGATCGACCTGGTCTTCCACGAACTGGAGAGCGCCTGGGCGATGGAGGTCATCCGGGGTGTGGAGAACGTGGCCCGGGACGCCGGCCTGAGCGTGGTGCTGTCCGAGTCCGCCGGGCGGCTCACCCCGGGCCGCACCTGGGCCGACCAGGTCGCCGCCCGCCGCCCGCACGGCGTGGTCCTGGTGCTCTCCGGCCTCGACGAGTCCCAGCGCGCGCTGCTGACCAGCCGGTCCATCCCGTTCGTGGTGATGGACCCGGCGGGCGACCCGGGTCCGGACGTGCCCTCGATCGGCGCCACCAACTGGCAGGGCGGCCTCGCCGCCACCCGCCACCTGGTGGAGCTCGGCCACACCAGGATCGGCGCCATCAGCGGACCCTCCCGGATGATGTGCAGCCGGGCCCGCGTCGACGGCTACCGGGCCGCGCTGGAGACGGCCGGACTGCCGGTCGACCCCTCGCTCGTCGTGACCGGCGACTTCCATCACGACGCCGGCTACCGGCTGGGCCTGGAGCTGCTGCGCCGCCCGGACCGTCCCACCGCCGTCTTCGCGGGCAACGACCTGCAGGCGCTCGGCCTGTTCGAGGCCGCACGGGAGCTGGGGCTGCGCGTCCCGGAGGACCTCAGCGTGGTGGGCTTCGACGATCTGCCGGTGGCCCGCTGGGTGGGGCCGCCGCTGACGACCGTGCGGCAGCCGCTGACCGAGATGGCCGAGGCCGCGGCCCGGCTGGTGCTGGAGCTGGGCCGCGCGGAGGACGAGCGGGCGGCGACCCGGGTGGAGCTGGCGACCAGCCTGGTGGTGCGCAGCAGCACGGCGGCCCCGGCCGCCGGGTGACATGAGCGGCCGGAAGGCGACGTATTGACGGGTGGGGCGTGCGCCCCCACACTCCTCCGAAGTCAATCGGTTGCACGACCGAAACTTTCGGAGGCCCCCCGGTCATGAGAACCTCCAGAACGCCCTTACGCGCCTGCCTGGCGGCCCTGGTCGCCGCCGCGGCCCTGCTGGCGGCCGGCGCCGGCACCGCCCGCGCCGCCGACCCGCCGCTGCGCGACCTCGCCGCGGCGCAGGGCAAGGTCATCGGCACCGCCGTCACCGGCTCCATGAAGTGGGACCCGGTCGAGTGAAGTGGGCGTACGGGGCGA
The DNA here is from genome assembly GCF_007176755.1 of Streptomyces sp. 1-11. Taxonomy (GTDB): domain Bacteria; phylum Actinomycetota; class Actinomycetes; order Streptomycetales; family Streptomycetaceae; genus Streptomyces. The sequence continues at coordinate 672,600 of NZ_BJTV01000001.1, read as the reverse complement.
TGTCCGGCGGCGCCCGGTCCGGACGGCCGGGAAAAGATCTTCCAGGAAATCTCCGCGCGGCTGTCGATCCGGGCGTCTCCCGTTCGACGCACGGGTGAGCGGCGGGGAACGGCCCCGCCGCCCGGACCGAGGAGTCACCATGCCCCGCTACCTGTCGCTCGTGCGCATCGAAGAGGCCTCCGCCCCCGCCGAGGGCCCCAGTGAGGAACTGATGCGGCGGATGGGCGAGCTGATCGAGGAGATCACCAAGGCCGGCGTCATGCTCGACACCGCCGGGCTCACCCCCTCCGCCCAGGGCACCCGGGTGCACTGGGAGGGAGGGAAGGTCTCCGTCACCGACGGGCCCTTCACCGAGTCCAAAGAGGTCGTCGGCGGCTACGCGCTCATGCAGTGCAAGGACATGGCCGAGGCCGTGGAGTGGACCAAGCGGTTCGTGAAGACGCACGAGGACTTCTGGACCGTCACCTGTGAGGTCCGGGAGATCGCCGAGGGCTGACGTGCTTGGCTCCCGGGGCCCGGGGGTGTTGCATGGTGGGCTGTGGAAGCACAGCCCACCGCGGCACACGCCATCGAGACCGTCTTCCGGCTGGAGTCCCCGCGGGTCGTCGCCGGTGTCGCCCGCATCGTGCGGGACGTCGGCATCGCCGAGGAACTGGCGCAGGACGCGCTGGTCGCCGCCCTGGAGCGGTGGCCCCGGGACGGCGTGCCCGACAACCCCGGCGCCTGGCTCATGGCCACCGCCCGGCACCGCGCCGTCGACCTGGTCCGGCGCCGCGAGACCTACGCCCGCAAGCTCGCCGAGATCGGGCGGAACCTCCCGGCCGCGACCCCGCCGCTCGAACCCGCCGACCCGGAGGACATCGACGACGACCTGCTGCGGCTCGTCTTCACCACCTGCCATCCCGCGCTGTCCCCCGAGGCCCGCATCGCCCTCACCCTGCGCCTGCTCGGCGGCCTCAGCACGGCCGAGATCGCCCGCGCCCACCTGGTCCCGGAGGCGACGGTCGCCCAGCGCATCGTCCGCGCCAAACGCACCCTCGCGACCCGGAACGTCGCCTTCGAGGTGCCCTACGGGCCCGACCGCGAGGCCCGCCTCGGCTCGGTGCTGGACGTCATCTACCTGATCTTCAACGAGGGTTACGCCGCCACCGCCGGCGACGACCTGCTGCGCCCCGGGCTGTGCGAGGACGCCCTGCGGCTGGCCCGGCTGCTGTCCGGGCTGATGCCCAAGGAGCCGGAGGTGCACGGCCTGACCGCGCTGCTGGAGTTCCAGGCCTCGCGCACCGCCGCCCGCACCGCCCCCGACGGCACACCGGTGCTGCTGAAGGACCAGAACCGGCGCCGCTGGAACCGGATGCTCATCGCCCGCGGCATCCGGGCCCTCGCCCGCGCCGACGCCACCGCCACCGGCGCACCCGGCCCCTATGCCCTCCAGGCGGCCATCGCCGCCTGCCACGCGCACGCGTACTCCTACGCGGAGACCGACTGGCGCGCCATCGCCACCCTCTACACCCTGCTCGCCGCCCGCGCCCCGTCCCCGGTGGTCGAACTGAACCGCGCGGTCGCCGTGTCGATGGCCGAGGGACCGGCCGAAGCGCTGGAACTCGTCGAGGCCCTGGCCGGCGAACCCGCCCTGCGCGACTACCACCTGCTGCCCAGCGTCCGCGCCGACCTGCTCGCCCGCCTCGGCCGCCCGGCGGAGGCCCGCACCGAGTTCGAACGCGCGGCCTCCCTCACCCGCAACGAACGTGAACGCGCCCTGCTGCTGCGCCGGGCCGCCGAGGCCGGCTGAGCGGCCGCGGCCGCGGGCGCGCTCAGCGCACCGGCCGGCCGACCAGCATCGTCGGGGCCCCCGCGACCCGGGTGAGGAACACCGTCGCGGAGTTCGGGCCCTGCGGCTTGACCTTTCTGCGCAGTTCCTCGGGTTCGACCGCCGAGCCCCGCTTCTTCACGGTCAGGACGCCGACCTCCCGCTCGCGCAGCAGTGCCTTCAGCTTCTTGACGTTGAACGGGAGCTGGTCGGTGATCTCGTAGGCGGTGGCGTACGGGGTCGGGTGCGGGACGTCGGCGGTGATGTACGCGATGGTCTCGTCGACCAGGCCGCCGCCGATCTCCTCGGCCACCTCGGCGACCAGGTGGGCGCGGATCACGGCGCCGTCGGGCTCGTACAGGTACCGCCCCACCGGGCGCACCGCGGGATCGGGCAGGCCGCGGCCGGACAGCGTGCGCGGGCCCGGCAGCAGCGTGGCCCGCACGGCACCCGGCGCCCCGGTCCCGAACCACAGCACCGCCTCCTTCACGTCGCCGCCGTCCGAGATCCACTCGGCCTCGGCCTCGGCCGGGACGGCCTCGTGCGGGACGCCCGGGGCGATCTTCAGTGCGGCCCGGGGCGCCTTCAGGGCCGCCGCGACGGCCCACGACAGCGGCGGTGAGTAGGCCTCGGGGTCGAAGATCCGGCCCCGGCCGCCGCGCCGGGCGGGGTCCACGAAGACGGCGTCGTAGCCGTCGGTGTCCACCTCGGTCACGTCCGCCTCGCGCACCTCGATCAGCGCGGTGAGCCCCAGGGCGTCGGCGTTGGCCCGGGCCGCGGCCGCGGTCAGCGGATCGCGGTCCACGGCCAGCACCCGGATGCCGGCCCGCGCCAGCGCGATCGCGTCGCCGCCGATCCCGCAGCACAGATCGGCCACCGAGGTCACCCCCAGCCCTTTCATCCGCTCCGCGCGGTACGCGGCCACGCTCGCCCGCGTCGACTGCTCGACCCCGTTCGGGGTGAAGAACATCCGCCGCGCGTCCTCGGCCCCGAACTTCGCCGCCGCCCGCTGCCGCAGCCGTGCCTGTCCCAGCGCCGCCGAGACCAGCTCGGCGGGGTGTTCACGGCGCAGCCGGGTGGCGACGGCCAGCTCGTGCGCGGGGTCGGTGTCGCGCACCTCGTCGAGCAGGGCGCGGCCTTCGGGGCTGAGGAGGGGGGCGAGGTCGTTCACCGGGTCATTGTGGGCCAGTCGGTGGACGGTGCGCCTCCGGCGGCGGTGTCGGGCCGGGTTCGGCACCGGGGCCTGCGAGGATCCGAGACCATGCGAGAAGTAGTACAAAATGACAAAAAGCGGGCACGTGGCAGGCGTGCGCGTCTCACGCGGACCGCCCTCCGCTGCGGGGCGGCCGCCCTGGTCTCGGCCGCCTTCGCCGCCGGCTGCGGCTCCCCGGAGCGGGCACCCGGCGGCCACCCGGGCCCCAGCCGGAACGCCGGCCAGGGCGGCGCCCAGGCGCTGAGCCCCGAGGCGCGCCGCGCCGCCGAACGGGCCCGGCTGGCCGCCGCCGCCCAGCGCTGGAAGCTGGCCGCGGTGCCGCTCACGGCCCCGGCGCCGCCCGCCGTCAAGCCGCGGATCACCCCGCGCGACGGCTTCGAGGTGGACGGTCAGGACGAGGAGAACCTGCCCCCGGTCTTCACCACCGTCCCGACCAGGGAGAAGGTCGTCTTCCTCACCATCGACGACGGCGCCGAGAAGGACCCGGCGTTCCTGCGCATGATGAGCGACCTGAAGATCCCCTACTCGGCCTTCCTCAGCGACTACCTGGTGAAGAACGACTACGGCTACTTCCGCCGGATGCAGTCCCAGGGCCACACCCTCAACAACCACACCCTCACCCACCCGTACCTGCCCGGCCTGTCCTACGAGGAGCAGCGGCACGAGATCTGCGGCATGCAGGACGTCATGCGGAAGCAGTTCGGCAAGGCGCCCACCGTCTTCCGGCCGCCCTACGGCAACTACAACGGCGACACCCTGCGCGCCGCCAAGTCCTGCGGGATCAAGTACGCGCCGATCTGGGACGAGGAGGTCTTCGTCGACCACTGGGAGTACCGCGACTGGGACCGCAGCCTGCACCCCGGCGACATCGTGCTCACCCACTTCCGCGGCCGCGACGAGTGGGACGGCACGATGGTCGACGACATGCGCAGGTTCCTCGACAAGGTCACGCGCGAGGGGTACGCCGTGGCACGCCTGGAGGACTACCTGTGAGGCGCCTGGGGCAGCCGGCGGGCGGGCCGCTACGGGCGCGGACCGCGGCGGCCGCGCTCGCCGCGGCTCTCCTGCTCGCCGGCTGCGCCCAGTCCGTCGACCCCATCGAGCGGCTGGGCAAGCGGGCGGCCCAGGGCGCGCGGCAGCCCACCCCGGCCGACGGCGCGGCGTACCGCCGCTGGGGCCTGACCGCACCGCTCGACACCCCGCCCAGCCACCCGGCCCGGCCCCTCGGGACCCGCCGGACGGACGCCGCACCGCCCCCGGTCGTGGACCGCGTCGGCACCTCCGACCGGGTCGTCTTCCTCACCTACGACGACGGCGCCGAGCGGGACCCGCGGTTCGTCGACATGGTCCGCGAACTCCGGCTTCCGGTCAGCTTCTTCCTCACCGACAGCGTCGTGGGCCCCGGCTACGGCCACTTCGCCCGGCTGCGCGCGGTGGGCGCCGCGATCGAGAACCACACCCTCGACCACCCGGCGCTGCCCGGACTGCCGTACGCCGGGCAGCGCGCCGAGATCTGCGGCCAGCAGGACAGACTCGCATCCCGCTTCGGTGTGCGCCCCCGCCTCTTCCGGCCGCCCTACGGCACCTACGACGCCACCACCCTGCGCGCCGCCGGCGGCTGCGGCATCTCCACCGTCGTCCTGTGGCGGGCCGCCCTGGAGTCCGACGGCATCGTCTACCGCGGCGGCGCGCACCGCCTGGGCCCCGGTGACATCGTCCTCGTGGGCCCCGACGAGGCCGCCGGTCCCACCCTGACGCAGCGCACCATCCGCCTGCTGCGCCACCTCCAGAGGGAGGGCCTGACCGTGGCGCGCCTGGAGGACTATCTGGCCTGACCACGCCCGCCGCCGGCCTGTCACCGGCCCGCCGCCGACGCCGTGCACCACCCCGGCGGGGCCGACGCGCCGCACCGCCATTGGCACTCCGCTTGACCGAGTGCTAATCGCGGTCATAGTCTCGGCTCTGGCACTCGGCAGACGAGAGTGCCAGACACGCGACGGGCAGGTCCGGCACCCGCGACGACGGATCCACCTGGTCGCCACCTCAGACAGTTAACCCCGTGAGATCTCCGAAGGGGGAGGTCGGACCGTGACGACCACCAGCTCCAAGGTTGCCATCAAGCCGCTCGAGGACCGCATCGTGGTCCAGCCGCTCGACGCCGAGCAGACCACCGCCTCTGGCCTGGTCATCCCGGACACCGCGAAGGAGAAGCCCCAGGAGGGCGCCGTCCTCGCCGTGGGCCCGGGCCGCTTCGAGAACGGCGAGCGCCTGCCGCTCGACGTCAAGGTCGGCGACGTCGTCCTGTACAGCAAGTACGGCGGCACCGAGGTGAAGTACAACGGCGAGGAGTACCTCGTCCTCTCGGCTCGCGACGTCCTCGCGATCATCGAGAAGTAAGTCACCTCGAGCACTTTTGATGCTTGACGCTGCGCCCCTGGCCCCCGCGACCACATAAGAAGCCGGGCGCCCGGGGCGCAGTGCCTTTTTCACCCACAGATTTCCGAGAGGGCTCCCGCTGTCATGGCGAAGATCCTGAAGTTCGACGAGGACGCCCGTCGCGCCCTCGAGCGCGGCGTCAACAAGCTTGCCGACACGGTGAAGGTGACGATCGGCCCCAAGGGCCGCAACGTCGTCATCGACAAGAAGTTCGGCGCGCCCACCATCACCAACGACGGTGTCACGATCGCCCGTGAGGTCGAGATCGAGGACCCGTACGAGAACCTCGGCGCCCAGCTCGTGAAGGAGGTGGCGACCAAGACCAACGACATCGCTGGTGACGGCACCACCACCGCCACCGTGCTGGCCCAGGCGCTGGTGCGCGAGGGTCTGCGGAACGTGGCCGCCGGCGCCTCCCCTGCGCTGCTCAAGAAGGGCATCGACGCCGCGGTCAAGGCCGTCTCCGACGACCTGCTCGCCTCGGCCCGCCCGATCGACGAGAAGTCCGACATCGCCGCCGTCGCCGCGCTGTCCGCCCAGGACCAGCAGGTCGGCGAGCTGATCGCCGAGGCCATGGACAAGGTCGGCAAGGACGGCGTCATCACCGTCGAGGAGTCCAACACCTTCGGTCTGGAGCTGGACTTCACCGAGGGCATGGCCTTCGACAAGGGCTACCTGTCCCCGTACTTCGTCACCGACCAGGAGCGTATGGAGGCCGTCCTCGACGACCCGTACATCCTGATCAACCAGGGCAAGGTCAGCTCCATCCAGGACCTGCTGCCGCTGCTGGAGAAGGTCATCCAGTCGGGTGCCTCCAAGCCGCTGCTGATCATCGCCGAGGACGTCGAGGGCGAGGCCCTGTCGACCCTGGTCGTCAACAAGATCCGCGGCACCTTCAACGCCGTCGCGGTGAAGGCCCCGGGCTTCGGTGACCGCCGCAAGGCCATGCTGCAGGACATCGCCACCCTCACCGGCGGCACCGTCATCTCCGAGGAGGTCGGCCTCAAGCTCGACCAGGTCGGTCTGGACGTGCTGGGCTCCGCCCGCCGCGTGACCGTCACCAAGGACGACACCACGATCGTCGACGGCGGCGGCGACTCCGCCGACGTCGCGGGCCGCGTCAACCAGATCAAGGCCGAGATCGAGAACACCGACTCCGACTGGGACCGCGAGAAGCTCCAGGAGCGCCTCGCGAAGCTGGCCGGCGGCGTGTGCGTGATCAAGGTCGGCGCCGCCACCGAGGTGGAGCTGAAGGAGAAGAAGCACCGTCTGGAGGACGCCATCTCCGCGACCCGCGCCGCGGTCGAGGAGGGCATCGTCTCCGGTGGTGGCTCCGCGCTGGTCCACGCCGTCAAGGTCCTCGAGGGCAACCTCGACAAGACCGGCGACGAGGCCACCGGTGTCGCGGTCGTCCGCCGCGCCGCCGTCGAGCCGCTGCGCTGGATCGCCGAGAACGCCGGCCTTGAGGGCTACGTCATCGTCTCCAAGGTGGCCGAGCTCGAGAAGGGCAGCGGCTACAACGCCGCCTCCGGCGAGTACGGCGACCTGATCAAGGCCGGCGTCATCGACCCGGTCAAGGTCACCCGCTCCGCCCTGGAGAACGCCGCCTCCATCGCCTCCCTCCTGCTCACGACCGAGACCCTGGTCGTCGAGAAGAAGGAAGAGGAGGAGCCGGCCGCGGCGGGCCACGGCCACGGCCACGCCCACTGAGGCACCCCGGCGATGAGGCCCGGCACCCTTCGGGGTGCCGGGCCTCCCGCTTTTCCGCCCTCTCCCGGAACGCTCCCCGCCGTCCCCCGGGACCGCCCGCCGGTCAGCCCGACAGCCGGTCGAACATCCCCGGCTGGTACGAGCCGCCCGGGTTGTGCACGATCACGTTCATCCGGGTGGACGCGTTGACCAGGGCGATCACGCAGACCAGCGCACCGGTCTGGTCGTCGTCGAAGTGCTCGCGCACCCCCGCCCACGTCTCGTCGGACACGCCCCGCTCACCGAGCCGGGTGCCCTCCTCGGCGAGCGCCAGCGCGGCCCGCTCGGCGCCGGTGAAGACGGTGGAGTGGCGCCAGGCGGCGACCAGGCCGAGCCGGAGCGCGGACTCCCCGGCGGCCGCGGCCTCCTTGGTGTGGAGGTCGACGCAGAAACCGCAGCCGTTGAGCTGACCGACCCTCAGCTGGACCAGCTCCCGCAGGGTCTTCGGCAGCGTCGAGTCCTCCAGGGCCAGCGAGGTGCCGTAGAAGCGCTTGACGACCTTCGCCGCGGTCGGGCTTTCGAGCAGCAGGTTGAAACGGGGTTCCATGACCTTGTCCTCACTTCGTGCGGCACCGCGGCGCATCGTCCGCGGCGTCCTGACGACCACGAGACGCCGCCCGCCCGGCCCCTGTGACAGCACGGCGATGTGACGCGGCCCACCCGCCGCCGTGTCACAGACCGGACCCCTGCGGCGTCATGTGCGTGACGACGGACGAGAACCGACAGGGGAGCCGGCCATGACCGAGCACAGCGCGCACAGGGACGACACCGCCGGGGCGCCCGCCGGCCCGGACCCCGCCACCCGGACGTTCGTCGCCCACCGCAACCTGCTGTTCACCGTCGCCTACGAGATGCTCGGCTCGGCCGCCGACGCCGAGGACGTCCTCCAGGAGACCTGGCTGCGCTGGGCCGGCGTCGACCTCGGCACGGTGCGCGACCGGCGTGCCTACCTGGTCCGCATCACCACCCGCCAGGCGCTGACCCGCCTGCGCACGCTCCGCCGCCGCAAGGAGTCCTACGTCGGCCCCTGGCTCCCCGAGCCGCTGCTGACCGCGCCCGACGTGGCCGACGACGCCGAACTGGCCGACAGCGTCTCCATGGCGATGCTCCTGGTGCTGGAGACGCTGACGCCGACCGAACGCGCGGTGTTCGTCCTGCGCGAGGTGTTCGGCCTGGAGTACGACGAGATCGCCGGGGCCGTCGACAAGAAGCCACCGGCGGTCCGCCAGATCGCCCACCGGGCCCGGGCCCACGTCGCGGCCCGCCGTCCCCGCGAGACCGTCTCACCGGACCGCGCCCGCGAGGCGCTCGCGGCGTTCCGGCGGGCCGTCGAGACGGGCGACCCGCGGCGCCTGCTCGAGCTGATCGCACCGGACGTCGTCCTGCTGACGGACGGCGGCGGAGTCGTACGCGCCGCCCTGGAGCCCGTGGTGGGCGCCGCCCCGGTGATCCGGCTCCTCACCAGGATCTCCACCACCCTCTCCCTCCGGCCCGCCCAGATCAACGGCCACCCGGCCCTGCTCGCCCACCGCGGCCCCGACCTCGACACCGTCCTCGCCCTCCGCCTGGACGCCGGCCGCATCACGGGCCTGTACGCGGTCCGCAATCCGCAGAAGCTGTCACGCATCGGCAGGGAGACGGCGATGAGCCGGTGAGCCGCGGCCGGGGGAGCGGAGCCGGGAGATCTCGACGTCCCGTCTTGTCAGCCCGGCCACCGTGGCCGCGGATACCGGCTGATACTCACCCACCAGCGCAGCCCGTGCCCTCCACGTGCGGGCTGGCCAAACGGCGCAGGGGCGACGTCCTGTCCCAGACGTGCCAGCGCTCACCGCACACCGGGTCGGTCGCGTACGTCACCTCGGCCGGGAAGCCGTCGACCTTGACCCGCTCGGCCGGAGGGCCGGCGAGACGTCTGCCGCAACGCGGACAGTGATCCGGCGTACGCATCGGGTACATGCCCACAGCTCTCCTCCACCTGCCTCAACGCCTGTCGGAACCTGCGGAGCGGCCCCGCTCGGAGACCGCCCACCCGCTCACCTCGGCGGCCTCGGTGCCGCAGGTCAGGACGCGCCAGGCGTCTGGACTCCAGGCGAAGATCGCGTCCTGGCCGAAGCGGCGGCCCAGGTCGCGCGCTGCGGCGTCGCTCATGCCGACGACGGCCACGCTCTCCTCGCGATGCGTACCGCCCGCATCACCTCCCACCGCGGGCCACCAGGTGAGACCGCGCTGGTGGACCTCGTCGAGCAGCAGGGACTGGGCTTGCACGTTGGCGTCGTCCGACGCGGTGCGGCCCAGGGGGTTCCAGGCGGTGATCACATGGACGATGCCGCCGCCCGCCGCGGCCGGGAAGGCACCCTCGGCCTTGCCCGCAGGACGAGGTTCGACGTGAACGGTCCCGTCCGGGAACCGGATGGTGACGACCGCGGTCCGGTAGTGGTTCCAGTTACGGGGCATGACGGCTGCGTCGACGGCGTGCACAAGGGCCTCCTGTAGGACGAAGACCCCCTTACAGGTCGTGCAGGGAGATCGGTGCTTCACTCCGACCCGCCGCGTTCGATCGGATCGTTCAAGCCGCAACATTTCATGATCGTGACCTCGGAGCAAGGGGATCGCGAAGATCTTGCGGGAGACCGACACGGGTGTTAGCTTCCCGCTCGGTCGTGTGATCCAGCGCCGAACCTGGGCCCGCTGGGGGACATCACACCCGGGCGCGAGCTGCCCCGGGCGTCGGCCGGCCTGCGCGAGGTGCGCGGGAAAACGCAGATCACCGGGGTGCGACAGTGCGCTACCGGGGTCCTACGACTCCGGGAGGCTGCTCGACATGCCCGTACCCTCCGAGACCGCGCCAGGCTGCGACGGCCTTCCGCTCATCGATCACGCTGCCGCGCGGGAGCTGTTCCGCACCGCCGAGTGCACCGGCCTCGGCAGACCCGGAACCGACGAGATCTTCGACCAGTGGCTCGACAGCTTCAGCGACATCGCCTTCTACCGCAACGGGGACCTGCCCGTGCAGGCACGACAGGTCGACGCGAGCGACAGGTGGGTGCCGGAATCGCTCGGCAACAGCCGTGTCGGAGAAGCCCGGCTGGAGGCGGTCTTCCTCAACCCCGCGCAGCCCGCTCCCGCGCCGGAGAGCAAGCAGGCGGAGGCGCGCTCGAAGACCGAAGAAGCCGACGAGACCGAAGAAGCCGACGAGACGGACGAGATCGACGAGACGGACGAGGCCGACGACGAGACGGATACCGGCTGCGACGGCATGCCCGGCCTCTGCTGGCACTGCGAGGACGACAAGGAGCGCTACGCGAAGATCGACTACAGCAGAGGACCAGAGGACGAGGACGATGACCCCTATGTCCTCCAGTTCGTGAACACCTACCCGGGCGGCATGGGCGAGGATCCGTCCTACGGCCTGGGCGGTGAACTCCCGCCGGACCTCCGGACGAACTCGATCGAGGGCCTCACCGTCCTCACCGAAGCCGCCCAGAGGAAACTGGACACGGAACGCTGGGAGGTGGAGGGGCCATGGCGCCTGGACGGCTTCTCCTGCGAGAGCGACCTCGTCGACCCCGACGGTGAAGACGAGGAACCCGACGTCTCCGACGACGAGCCGGGCTGGGAATCGGACGCGATCCGCTACTACGCCGAGATCGACGACGAGGACGACGTCCCCGTCCTGCAGATCACCGGAGCCCGCTGGGGAGAACTCCACGTCTTCTACCGTGAACCCGTGTCCGTCCCCGGCGACGAGCCCCCGGACACCGGCACCGTGGACGGGCTGCGCACCGTCCTGCGACGGGCGACCGAGCAGGTCGGCGAAGCGGGTCACCGGATGGACGGCGGCTGGACCCTCCACTGGTCCCGTTGCTACGTCCTCCTGGCCGGCTGATGCCGGGGCGCGAGGAGAACGGCGCGACGGCGTCCCCTACTGCTCCAGCTCGTCCAGCGCCCCCAGCTGCTGCATCAGCCCGAGCTGGTCGTGCTGCCACCAGGTCTCGGTGATCTTGCCCTGGGGGTCGAAGCGGAAGAGGGTCATGCCGGTCATGGTGACCTGTCGGCCGGTCGCCGGGATGCCCAGGAAGTCGCCCTTGTGGGTCGCGAGCCAGGTCCAGCGCGCGCACGCCTGGTCGCCCTGGGCCAGCACGTCGTCGACCGTGAAGGCGAAGTCGAAGGCGGCCCGCCACATCCGGTACTCGCTGCGCACGCTGTCCAGCCCGATCGTGTCCTGCGGGTTCACCGGGTCGTGGCTGTGGACGTCCTCGTCCAGCAGGTCGTTGAGCGGCGGGAGGTCGCCCTCGCTCTCCAGGGCCGCGAAGAGCCGCCGCACGGACTCCAGGCCCAGCTGCTCGTCCCGGACGACGTCCAGGTCGGTGAAGGTCGGTGCCTCTTCGCACAGGGCGGCCATGTTCCGGAAGATTCTGCCGGTCTCCGGGAGGTTCGAGTTCCGCATCGCCTCCTCGTACGACGGGAACTCCACCACCTCGACGATGTGCGACGCGTCCGAGCGGTCCCTCGCGACCACCGCGTGCGTCGCCGTGCGCTTCCCCTTGCTCTGGGTGACCCAGTCGTCCATCAGCCGGTTCATCTCGTCCAGCCGGCTCGTCCTGCACTCGATGAGCTGTACGAAGGTCATGTCACCGCCTCCGGCCCCCCTGGTCGGGTACCGACCCGACCATTTTCCCACCGGAACGGCGGCGCCACCCTCGCTACTGGGGCCCGTACTTGCGGCCCGTCCGCGAGCTGATCCCGCCCAGGAGAACGCGCGGGGTGACCTTGACCAGCCCCATCAGCGCCTTGTAGCGCGGGTCCGGAATGGACAGCGACTTGCCGCGCGCGAGGTCGGCCAGCGCCGCGGCGACCAGCTTGTCCGCGTCCAGCCACATCCAGCCGGGGATGTTGTCCGTGCCCATCCCCGCCCGCTCGTGGAACTCGGTGCGCACGAAGCCGGGGCACAGCGCCATCAGCCGGACCCCGCTGCCGGCCAGGTCCTTCGCCGCGCCCTGGGTGAACTGCACGACCCACGCCTTGGAGGCGCCGTAGGTGCCCCGGGGCAGGAAGGCGGCCACGGACGCCACGTTGACGACACCGCCCCGGCCGCGCTCCCGCATCGCCGCGGTGGCCGCCGAGGTCAGCCGCAGCACCGCCTCGCAGTGCACCTTGAGCATCTTCAGCTCGTCGGCCATGGGCACGTCGAGGTAGCGGCCCTTGTTGCCGAAACCGGCGTTGTTGATCAGCAGGTCGACCGGTTTGCGCCGGTCGCCTAGCCGGTCGGCCACCCTCTCGATGCCCTTGTCCTCGGCGAGGTCGGCGGTGAGCACCTCCACCTCGACGCCGTGCCGGTCGTGCAGCTCGGTCGCCTGCTCGCGCAGCCGCTTGGTGTCCCGCGCCACCAGGACGAGGTCGTGCCCGTCAGCCGCCAGGCGCCGCGCGAAGGCGGCACCGATCCCCGCGGTCGATCCCGTAATCAGAGCCGTTGTCATGGCCCAAGCGTAGTGACCCGGAGCGAGCGCGTCCGCCGCCGGTGACGGCCGCTCAGCGGGCCTGGGCGGCGACGTACTTGCGGGCCTTGGCCAGGCTCTCCGGGTGCAGCGCCGCGCCGGCCGCGAGCAGCCGGGGCAGCAGTTCCCGCTCGGTGGTGACCGCGCGGAACTCCATCGCCGCCGTCACCCCGTGGTCCGGCCGGTGCACGATCTCGATGGAGTCGCCCGCCCGTATGCCGCCCGGTTCGATCACCCGGAGGTAGGCGCCGGTCGCGCCCTTCCGGGTGAATCTCCTCACCCATCCCCGTTCGGCCAGATGGCCCTGAAAAGTGCGGCACGGGATGCGGCCGGAGGTAACCTCCAGCACCACCTCGGAACCGATCCGCCAGCGCTCGCCGATCAACGCGCCGGACACGTCGATACCGTCCGTGGTGAGGTTCTCGCCGAAGCAGCCGTCGGCCAGCGTCCGGCCCAGCTCGCGCTCCCAGTCGTCGAGGTCCTCGCGCGCGAAGGCGTACACCGCCTGGTCGTCCCCGCCGTGGTGGCGGGTGTCGCACACCGCGTCCCCGGCCACCCCGCTCCCGCCGGTCCCCTTGGGACCGGGCGCCGCCACCCGCACCAGCCCGTCGACGGGCCGCTTGTCGATGCCCGTCACACCCTGCGGCTGGTCCGTGTACGGCACCGGCCGCGGGCGGCCGACGTTGACCGAGAGAAGCTTCATGGCCGCACGGTACGGGAACCGGACCCAAAGCGTCGACGCGATTTCCGGCGCCGGGCCCAAGCCCGGCTTATGCTTCAAGGGTGATCGAGGCCCGTCATCTGCGCGTCCTGCGCGCCGTCGCCACCACCGGCTCCTTCTCCGCCGCGGGGCGCGAGCTGGGCTGCACCCAGCCGGCCGTCAGCCAGCAGATGAAGGCGCTGGAAGCCTCGGTCGGCACCCCGCTGCTGGTCCGCAGCGGCCGCGAGATGCGCCTGACCGAGGCCGGTGAGGCCCTGGTCCGGCACGCCTCCGGCATCCTCGCCGGGCTCACCGCCGCCGAAGAGGAGGTCGCCGCCATCGCCGGCCTGCGCGCCGGCCGGGTGCGGCTCGTCTCCTTCCCCAGCGGCAGCTCCACCCTCGTGCCCACCGCCCTCGCCGCGCTCCGCGCCGCCCACCCCGGCACCCGCGTCTCCCTGGAGGAGGCCGAGCCCCCGCGATCCGTGGAGCTGCTGCGCGAGGGCGACTGCGACCTGGCGCTCGCCTTCCGTTACGAGGGCGCGGCCGCCGCCGAGGAGTGGGACGACCTGATCGTGCGGCCCCTGCTGACCGACCGCCTGGTCGCCCTGGTGCCCGAACGGCACCCGCTCGCGCGCGCGGAGTCCGTCGGCATCGGCGAGCTGGCCCGTGAGCCCTGGATCGCGGGCTGTCCGCGCTGTCGCGGCCAGCTCGTGGAGGTGTGCGAGGGGGCCGGCTTCACGCCCCGCATCGACTTCGCCACCGACGACTACCCGGCGGTGGCCGGCCTGGTGGGCGCGGGACTCGGGGTCGCCGTCCTGCCCCAGCTCGCGGTGGAGTCGGTACGGCCGAGAGGAGTGCGCACGGTGGAGCTGGAACCGGCGGTCCGGCGGCAGATCGTCGCCCTCACCCTGCCCGACCTGGCACAGGTGCCGGCCGTGGCGGCGACGCTGGAGCAGCTGGCCCGGGCGGCGGGGCGGGCGTAGGGGGCACGGCGGGGCGGGCGTCGGGGTCACGGCGGGGCGGGCGGTCACGGCGGCGAGAGGCAGACGGTCACGGCGGCGGAGTCAGACGGTCGTGGAGGCAGAGTCAGACGGTCACGGCGGCAGAGTCACGCGGTCACGGCGGCAGAGTCACGGGCACGCGCGTGGCGTGCCCGGTGGGGATGGGAAGCACCCGGTGGTCTGTGGGTGCAGAAACGTTTCCTTCATTGATGAGGGGCGGTGTCGCCGCTGGTGGTCGAGGCCGCCACCAGGCGGTTGCGGGCCCGCCCCATCAACTCCTCACGCTCGTCCTCGGTCAGGCCGCCCCAGACTCCGTACGGCTCGCGCACAGCCAACGCGTGCGCGGCACACTCCGCACGGACCGGGCACCTCATGCAGACCTCCTTGGCCGAGTTCTCTCGAGCGCTCCGAGCCGCCCCGCGCTCGCCCTCAGGGTGAAAGAAGAGCGAGCTGTCCACTCCGCGGCAGGCAGCCAGGAGCTGCCAGTCCCACAGGTCCGCGTTCGGTCCGGGAAGGCGGGAGAAATCTGCCATTACGTGACCCCTTGTAGCCGTTCTGGGCGGATCCGGTGCCAACGACCGTACATCTCCGGTCTAAGGAGATGAAAATATGACTCATTGCGAATCTAGCCCCAGACACCGAGAAACGGGAGCAAAAGCGACTAAATGGGGCATGGGATGTGATGAAAAGTTGAGAGTCCGTTGGGCATGTCTGCACCGTGTCGAGACCCTCACGTAGAGTGCCGAAGACGGCATGCAGCCCCGTAACTCTTTCGAGTGACCGTCGTTGAGAGTGCGGAGGCGGTTGAAAACACAAGCGCTCGGGCAGGCGTCCGAGTCGGTCGACCGCACAGGTGACGATTCCCTACCAGCCTGGAGGCTCAAGGTGACGTGCATCAGCTGCGGAGGGCGGTCATGACATCCGTCCTCGTCTGCGACGACTCCCCGCTTGCCCGAGAGGCGCTCCGTCGCGCGGTTGCCACCGTGCCCGGCGTCGAGCGTGTGACGACGGCGGCCAACGGCGAGGAAGTCCTCCGCCGCTGGGGCGCCGACCGCTCCGACCTGATCCTGATGGACGTACGCATGCCCGGCCTGGGCGGCGTCGAGACCGTGCGCCGGCTGCTGTCCGCCGATCCGGGCGCGCGCATCATCATGCTGACCGTCGCCGAGGACCTCGACGGCGTGGCCCTCGCGGTCGCCGCCGGCGCCCGCGGCTACCTGCACAAGGACGCCTCGCGCGCGGAGCTGCGCGCCACGGTGACGCAGGCCCTCGCCGACCCCACCTGGCGACTGGCCCCGCGCCGCCTGCGCTCGGCGGAGATGGGCGCCGCGCCCACCCTCACCGCGCGCGAGATCCAGGTGCTGGAGGGCATGAGCCACGGCCGCTCCAACGCCGAGATCGGCCGCGAGCTGTTCCTCTCCGAGGACACCGTCAAGACGCACGCCCGCCGCCTGTTCAAGAAGCTCGGCGCCTCGGACCGCGCCCACGCGGTGGCGCTCGGCTTCCGCTGGGGACTGGTCCGGTAGCACGTGCGCCGCGGCGCACGTCCGCGGCCGGCCGGCCCTGGCGGTCCCCGTCCGCCGCACGGCGGACGGGGCGGGGTGCGACCCGAGGCCGGTGCGACCGGGGGTCACGCGACCGCTGGGTACACGGCCGACGCATGTACGGCCGACGGATGTACAGCTGTTCGAGCGAGGTCGCGGCCCGGGACGCGCGCATGGTGACCGTGAGTGACGGTCGCCCTGATGCTCCGGTCGGCTCCCCGGCGGTCCGCCGCGCGATCCGCCGTTCGTCGGACGGCGCGATCCGCCGTTCGCCGGACGGGTTCCGCCGCTCGCGCCCGTGCGTCCGCCGGGGTGCGAGGCGTGCGGCGCCGGGCCGCCGGCGGGCGTGCGCACGGGTCCGGACGAGGTGGCCGGCGGACGCCCGCTGCTCGTTTCGGCGCGGATGCCGCATCCTTGAGATGTGGAGTCTCTCGGGGACGAGTCGGTCGAGCGGAAGGGGAGGGCGCAGGGGATGAGTGCCGGCGCACCTGCTCATAACGCTTCGGTGCACAACCACGAGCACGATGCGACGGACCGGACGGCCGCAGGGCACCATGGACCGATGCGCGACGACGAGGCGGGCACGGCCCATGGGGCGTTCGGTGCGCTCGTGCATCGTGCCGTCGACGGCGACGCGCAGGCCACGCACGACCTGCTGGCCCACGTCCACCCGCTCGCGCTGCGCTACTGCCGCACCCGGCTGTCCCGGCTTCCGGGCGACGCGCGCCACTTCGTGGAGGACCTCGCCCAGGAGGTCTGCGTGGCGGTGCTGCTCGCCCTGCCCCGCTACCGGGACACCGGCCGCCCCTTCGAGGCCTTCGTCTTCGCCATCGCCTCGCACAAGGTGGCCGACCTCCAGCGCGCCGCGATGCGCCACCCGGGCTCCACGGCCGTCCCCTCGGACGAGATGCCCGAACGCCCCGACGACTCCCTCGGCCCCGAGGAGCGCGCGCTGCTCAGCAGCGACGCCGAGTGGGCCAAGAAACTGTTGGCCAACCTCCCCGAGAACCAGCGGGAACTGCTCCTGCTGCGCATCGCCGTGGGCTTGACCGCGGAGGAGACCGGGCAGATGTTGGGAATGTCACCCGGCGCGGTCCGGGTCGCACAGCACCGGGCGCTCAGCCGCCTGCGCGCGCTGGCCGAGCAGTAACACCCCAGGACGGAGCGTCCCGGACTCCCTCCGCTGAACGGGCACGCCCCCGTTCCCGTACGAACATACGAAGCCCGAAGCGGCGCCCTGACGTGGAATTTGCTGACGAACCTTGCCGTTAGCATGGACATCCGCACCGATCAAGGCCATTTGGGGAAGGTGTCATGACTGCAAACGTCGACGGAGTGCCCGGAAAATTCGCGACACTCGGGCTGACCTACGACGACGTGCTGCTGCTGCCGGGCGCATCCGAGGTGCTCCCCAATGCGGTCGACACCTCGTCCCGCATCTCCCGCAACGTGCGGGTGAACATCCCGCTGCTCTCGGCGGCGATGGACAAGGTGACCGAGTCCCGCATGGCGATCGCGATGGCCCGGCTCGGCGGCGTCGGCGTGCTGCACCGCAACCTCTCCGTCGAGGACCAGGTCAACCAGGTCGACCTGGTGAAGCGGTCCGAGTCCGGCATGGTCACCGACCCGATCACGGTGCACCCGGAGGCGACGCTCGCCGAGGCGGACGCGCTGTGCGCCAAGTTCCGCATCAGCGGCGTCCCGGTCACCAGCCCCGCCGGCAAGCTGCTCGGCATCGTGACCAACCGCGACATGGCCTTCGAGAACGACCGCAGCCGCCGCGTGCACGAGGTCATGACCCCGATGCCGCTGGTCACCGGCAAGGTCGGCATCTCCGGTCCCGAGGCCATGGAGCTGCTGCGGAAGCACAAGATCGAGAAGCTGCCGCTGGTGGACGACGAGGGCGTCCTCAAGGGCCTGATCACGGTCAAGGACTTCGTCAAGGCCGAGCAGTACCCGAACGCCGCCAAGGACGCCGAGGGCCGGCTGCTCGTCGGCGCCGCGGTCGGCGCCAGCCCCGAGGCGCTGGAGCGCGCCCAGGCGCTCGCCGGGGCCGGTGTGGACTTCCTGGTCGTCGACACCTCGCACGGCCACAACAGCAACGCCCTGGGCTGGATGTCCAAGATCAAGTCGAGCGTGAACGTCGACGTGGTCGGCGGCAACGTCGCCACGCGCGACGGCGCCCAGGCGCTGATCGACGCCGGTGTGGACGGCATCAAGGTGGGCGTGGGCCCGGGCTCCATCTGCACCACCCGCGTCGTCGCCGGCATCGGCGTCCCGCAGGTGACCGCCATCTACGAGGCGTCCCTCGCGGCCCGCTCCGCGGGTGTCCCGCTGATCGGCGACGGCGGCCTGCAGTACTCCGGCGACATCGGCAAGGCGCTCGCCGCCGGCGCCGACACGGTGATGCTGGGCAGCCTCCTCGCCGGCTGCGAGGAGTCCCCGGGCGAGCTGCTCTTCATCAACGGCAAGCAGTTCAAGTCGTACCGCGGCATGGGCTCGCTGGGCGCCATGCAGTCCCGCGGCCAGGGCCGGTCGTACTCCAAGGACCGCTACTTCCAGGCCGAGGTGGCGTCCGACGACAAGCTCGTGCCCGAGGGCGTCGAGGGCCAGGTGCCCTACCGCGGCCCGCTCGCCAACGTGCTGCACCAGCTCGTCGGCGGCCTGCGCCAGACCATGGGCTACGTGGGCGCCGCCACCATCGAGGAGATGGAGTCCAAGGGCCGCTTCGTGCGGATCACCTCGGCCGGTCTGAAGGAGAGCCACCCGCACGACATCCAGATGACCGTCGAGGCGCCGAACTACAGCAACAAGAAGTGACGCACGCGCGCGCGTGACGGGCATCCACGGCGGCCCCGGAACCTCCGGGGCCGCCGTTGCCTTGCCCGTCGGCGATACTGGAAGACGCTGAACGCATCAGGGAAAGGCCAAGACGTGACTGAGATCGAGATCGGGCGCGGCAAGCGCGGCCGCCGGGCGTACGCCTTCGACGACATCGCCGTCGTCCCCAGCCGCCGTACGCGGGACCCGAAGGAGGTCTCGATCGCCTGGCAGATCGACGCCTACCGCTTCGAGCTGCCCTTCCTGGCCGCCCCCATGGACTCGGTCGTCTCCCCGGCCACCGCGATCCGCATCGGCGAGCTCGGCGGCCTGGGCGTACTGAACCTCGAGGGCCTGTGGACCCGGCATGAGGACCCGCAGCCGCTGCTCGACGAGATCGCCGAGCTGCCCGCCGAGCAGGCGACCCGCCGCCTCCAGGAGATCTACGCGGCTCCCATCAAGGAGGAGCTGATCGGCGCCCGCATCAAGGAGGTGCGCGACTCCGGCGTGGTCACGGCGGCCGCGCTCTCCCCGCAGCGCACCGCCCAGTTCTCCAAGGCGGTCGTGGACGCGGGCGTGGACATCTTCGTGATCCGCGGTACGACGGTCTCCGCGGAGCACGTCTCCTCCTCGCACGAGCCGCTGAACCTGAAGCAGTTCATCTACGAGCTCGACGTGCCGGTGATCGTGGGCGGCTGCGCCACCTAC
This sequence comes from Streptomyces sp. 1-11, assembly GCF_007176755.1. GTDB lineage: Bacteria > Actinomycetota > Actinomycetes > Streptomycetales > Streptomycetaceae > Streptomyces. Next base: position 653,124 of record NZ_BJTV01000001.1, on the reverse strand, counting down.
ACCGCGGCCCTGCACCTGATGCGCACCGGCGCGGCCGGCGTGCTGGTGGGCTTCGGCGGCGGCGCCGCGCACACCACGCGCAACGTGCTCGGCATCCAGGTCCCGATGGCGACGGCGGTCGCCGACGTGGCCGCGGCCCGCCGGGACTACATGGACGAGTCCGGCGGCCGGTACGTGCACGTGATCGCGGACGGCGGCGTCGGCTGGTCCGGCGACCTGCCCAAGGCGATCGCCTGCGGCGCCGACTCCGTCATGATGGGCTCCCCGCTGGCCCGCGGCACGGACGCGCCCGGCAAGGGCCACCACTGGGGCATGGAGGCCGTCAACGAGGAGCTGCCCCGCGGCCAGAAGGTCGACCTGGGCACGGTCGGCACCATCGAGGAGATCCTCACCGGTCCGTCCCACACCCCCGACGGCTCCATGAACTTCTTCGGCGCCCTGCGCCGCGCCATGGCCACCACCGGCTACAGCGAACTGAAGGAGTTCCAGCGGGTCGAGGTCACGGTCGCGGACAGCCAGCACCGCCGCTGAGCCCGCGGCACACGCGAGAGGGCCGGTCATCCACGGGGTGACCGGCCCTCTCGCGTGCCCTGGGCCTTTCGTATGCCACCGGGGCCCGCCCGGGGCGCTCTCACAGCCGGTGCGCCGCCCCCGTGGGGGCCGCGCCCCGGGTGTCCAGCAGGAGCTGGGCCTTCACCGACAGGCCCTGCAGGTCGTACGTGCGGTGGTGCTGGAGCAGGATCGTCAGGTCGGCGTCGGCGACCGCCTCGTACAGCGCGTCGGCCCGGGGAATCGGGCGGTCCAGCACGCTCCACGCGGGCACGTACGGATCGTGGAAGCTCACGGACGCGCCCAGTTCGGTCAGCCGCGTCGCGATCTCGCGCGCGGGCGTGCCCTGGAGGTCGGCGATGTCCGGCTTGTAGGTGACGCCGAGCAGCAGGACGCGGGCCCCGCGCGCGGACTTGCCGTGCTCGTTGAGGAGGGTGGCCGCGCGCCGGACGACGTACTCGGGCATGCGGTCGTTGACCTGCTGGGCGAGTTCCACCATGCGCAGGGTGCGGGTCGCGTGCCCGGTCAGGTCCTGGGGGAGGCCGTGGCCGCCGACGCCCGGCCCCGGCCGGAAGGCCTGGAAGCCGAACGGCTTGGTCTCGGCGCAGCGGACGACGTCCCACAGGTCGACGCCCAACTCGTGGCAGAGCACGGCCATCTCGTTGACCAGTGCGATGTTCACGTGCCGGTAGTTGGTCTCCAGCAACTGCACCGTCTCCGCCTCGCGCAGCCCGCGCGCGCGGACCACCTTGTCGGTCAGCCGGCCGTAGAAGGCGGCGGCCGACTCGGTGCAGGCCGGGGTGAGGCCCCCGATGACCTTGGGCGTGTTGGCGGGGTTGCGGTCGCGGTTGCCGGGGTCCACCCGGCTGGGCGAGTAGGCGAGGTGGAAGTCGCGCCCGGCGCGGAGCCCGGAGCCCTCCTCCAGCAGGGGACGCAGGAACCCGTCGGTGGTCCCGGGCAGCACGGGTGACTCCAGGATGACCGTGGTGTGCGGGCGGAGCCGCCCGGCGAGGGTGCGGGCGGCCGCCTCGACCTGGCCGAGGTCGATCCCGCCGTCGGCGCCGCGCGGGGTCGGCGCGCAGATCACCGCGGTGCGCACGCGGCCGAGCTGGGCCGGGTCGGTGCCGGGGCGGAAGCCGGTGGAGCGCATCCGGCGCAGCTCGGCGGGGCTGAGCGAGCCGGCCTCGGGGCCGGTGGCGTACCCGATGGTCGGGATGCCTGCGGCGACGGCGGCCTGGGCGAGCGGCAGGCCGTACGGACCGAGTCCGATAACGGCGAGGTCTGCGGGCATGGGGCGTGGGCCGTCCTTCCCAGTAGCCGAAGCGGAACAGGTGCGCAACCGCTGTGAGCAGCATGTACGAGCGCACTGTCACACTAGGAGTAAATATGACCGTGATGTGGGATTGTGTTCGTGTGTCTCCCGGGTGGTTGCGCGCACGTTGTCCACAGGCCGCGGGTGCGTGGTGGCCGACGCAGGGCGTGCCGGTCAGAATCTGGGCATGAGGAGGGGATGAACCGGCTTCGCGCCGCCGCCGATGCGGCCGGCGCGAGCGAGACGTTCGACAGCGGGAGGCAGCGGTGAGGACAGCGACTCTGGGTCCGGCGCAGCGCGCCGAGGCACTGGCGGCGATGGCGGAACGCGAGCTGGACGTGCTGGTGGTCGGCGGCGGAGTGGTGGGCGCCGGCACCGCGCTGGACGCCGTCACCCGCGGCCTGTCGACCGGCCTGGTCGAGGCCCGTGACTGGGCGTCGGGGACTTCCAGCAGGTCCAGCAAGCTCGTCCACGGCGGCCTGCGTTACCTGGAGATGCTCGACTTCGCCCTCGTCCGCGAGGCGCTGAAGGAACGCGGCCTGCTGCTGGAGCGGCTCGCCCCGCACCTGGTCAAACCGGTGCCCTTCCTCTATCCGCTGCAGCACAAGGGCTGGGAGCGGCTGTACGCCGGGTCGGGCGTCGCGCTCTACGACGCGATGTCGATGGCCCGCGGGCACGGCCGGGGCCTGCCCCTGCACCGGCACCTGACCCGCCGTCACGCCCTGCGCGTCGCCCCCTGTCTGAAGAAGGACGCCCTGGTCGGCGCCCTGCAGTACTACGACGCCCAGATGGACGACGCCCGCTTCGTCACCAACCTGGTGCGCACGGCGGTGTCCTACGGCGCGCGGGCCGCCAACCGGGCGCGCGTGACCGGGTTCCTGCGCGAGGGCGAGCGGGTCGTCGGCGCCCGGGTGCGGGACGTGGAGGGCGGCGGCGAGTACGAGATCCGCGCCAAGCAGGTCGTCAACGCCACCGGGGTGTGGACCGACGACACGCAGGCCATGGTGGGGGAGCGGGGCCAGTTCCACGTCCGCGCCTCCAAGGGCATCCACCTGGTCGTGCCCAAGGACCGCATCCACTCCACCACCGGCCTGATCCTGCGCACCGAGAAGTCGGTGCTGTTCGTCATCCCCTGGGGCCGGCACTGGATCATCGGCACCACCGACACCGACTGGGACCTCGACAAGGCCCACCCGGCTGCCTCCAGCGCCGACATCGACTACCTGCTGGAGCACGTCAACTCGGTGCTCGCCGTGCCGCTCGGCCGCGACGACGTGCAGGGCGTGTACGCCGGCCTGCGCCCGCTGCTGGCCGGCGAGTCCGACGCCACCAGCAAGCTGTCCCGCGAGCACACCGTGGCGCATCCGGCGCCCGGTCTCGTGGTCGTGGCGGGCGGCAAGTACACGACGTACCGGGTGATGGCGAAGGACGCCGTCGACGAGGCGGTGCACGGGCTCGACACGCGCGTCGCCGACTGCGTCACCGAGGAGATCCCGCTGCTCGGCGCGGAGGGCTACCGGGCGATGTGGAACGCCCGGGCGCGCATAGCCGCCCGCACCGGCCTGCACGTGGTGCGGGTCGAGCACCTGCTCAACCGGTACGGCTCCATGGCGGAGGAGATCCTGGACCTCATCGCGGCCGACCCGGCCCTGGGCGAGCCGCTGCAGGCCGCCGACGACTACCTGCGCGCTGAGGTCGTCTACGCGGCCTCGCACGAGGGCGCCCGGCACCTGGACGACGTGCTCACCCGCCGCACCCGCATCTCCATAGAGACCTTCGACCGGGGCACCCGCAGCGCCCGTGAGGCCGCCGAGCTGATGGCACCCGTGCTCGGCTGGGACAAGGGCCAGATCGAGCGCGAGGTGGAGCACTACGAGAAGCGGGTGGAGGCCGAGCGGGAGTCCCAGCTCCAGCCCGACGACCTGACGGCCGACGCGGCCCGGCTGGGGGCGCCGGACATCGTGCCGCTGTAGCCGGACCACCCGGACGGGTGACCCGGGACCGGGATCCGCGCTGCCGGCCCGGCCGTTGTACCGGGTGAGAGGGCGCATCGGGCGCCGGGCGGGAGGGGGTGTGGCCTTGAGAGTTGTGGCCGGGATGTCGGGGTCACGGTCGGGTGCGTGTGGCACCGCCCGCGCGTCCGGGCGGCCGGGCCGGGCCGGGGCCGTGCGGCCCGTGCGGGACAAGGGGGCGCCGGCGTGCATGAAACGCGTTCGGCAGGTGTACTCGGGCAGGGACCCGGCCGGGCCCGGAGGGGGTGTGAGGCGCATGGTCTGACGCTGACTCAAGGTGCCGGTGCGGCGGGTGTTCCGGTGTGCGCGGCCCCCGGCGTGGCAGCGGGCACCCTGGGCGTCGGCCACTTGTCGGGTGAGAGACAATGGAGGCTCTGTCAGGGCGGGTTGCATGAGGGGACGCATGTCGGAGGCGGAGCGGTCGGGGACATCCCGTCAGGAGACTCGTCAGGACAAGAACGAGCGGCGTCTCCTCGCCGGGCGGTACCGGCTGGGAGACGTGCTGGGCCGCGGCGGCATGGGGACGGTGTGGCGCGCGGAGGACGAGACCCTCGGCCGCACGGTCGCCGTCAAGGAGCTGCGGTTCCCGTCGAACATCGACGAGGAGGAGAAGCGGCGCCTGATCACGCGCACCCTGCGCGAGGCCAAGGCGATCGCCCGGATCCGCAACAACAGCGCGGTGACGGTCTTCGACGTGGTCGACGAGGACGACCGGCCCTGGATCGTCATGGAGCTGGTCGAGGGCAAGTCGCTGGCCGAGGTCATCCGTGAGGACGGCCTGCTGGATCCCAGACGCGCCGCCGAGGTCGGCCTCGCCGTCCTGGACGTGCTGCGCTCCGCGCACCGCGAGGGCATCCTGCACCGGGACGTGAAGCCGTCCAACGTGCTCATCGCCGAGGACGGCCGGGTCGTGCTCACCGACTTCGGCATCGCGCAGGTGGAGGGCGACCCGTCCATCACCTCCACCGGAATGCTGGTCGGCGCCCCCTCCTACATCTCCCCGGAGCGGGCCCGCGGGCACAAGCCGGGACCCGCGGCCGACCTGTGGTCCCTGGGCGGCCTGCTGTACGCCTCGGTCGAGGGCCTGCCGCCGTACGACAGGGGCTCGGCGATCGCCACGCTGACCGCGGTGATGACCGAACCGCTCGAGGAGCCCAAGAACGCGGGCCCGCTCCGTGACGTCATCTACGGACTGCTCAACAAGGACCCGGCGCAGCGGCTCGACGACGCCGGCGCCCGGGCCATGCTCAACGCGGTGATCCACGCGCCCGAGCCGGAGTCGATGGACGCCACCCGTGTCGTTCCGCTGCCGGCGCAGCCCGGCGGGCCGGAGGGCAAGCGGGGCGAGGAGGCCGGGGAGAAGCTGCGCGGGGCGCTGCGCTCGGTCCGCAAGGCGGCCGGGGCGGCCACCGCTGCGGCGGCCGCCCGGACGAAGACCGACGGCGACACGGCGGCTCAAGGCGCCGGCGGCACGGGCGACGCCGGCGCCGTGGAGCGCGGCCAGGCCTCCGCTGCCACGGCCGGCGCCGGTTCGCGGGGAAGGCAGGCCGGTGCCGCGCAGGGCTCCGCGGCCGTGCCGAACTCCGGGGCCGACAAGCCGCGTTCCGGGTGGCCCGTGGTGCCGCCCCCGGACCTGCCGCCGCGGCCGGTGCCCAGGGCGCCGCTCACCGACGTGGTGCCCAGGCGGACCCTGGTGATCATCGTCGCCGTGGTCGCGCTGGCGGTGCTCGGCACCGTGCTGGCCCTCGTCCTCGGCGGCGGCAGCGGGAGCGACGACCGCGGCAGCGGTGCCGCGCCGAGCGCCCCCAGCTCCGTCAAGGAGGACAAGGGCGCGAGCGGCAAGGCCGGCGCCGACGGCGGCACGCGGACCGACGGGACCACCCCGACCCCACCCTCGACAGGGCCCTCGTCCGACGCGGCGAGCGCGAGCGCCTCCGGCGACGACGGCTCCGGCTCGTCCGGCTCCAGGAGCGACGGCGGCGCGCCCGTCGAGTCGACCCACAAGAGCGGCCAGGGCTACTCGATCGGGCTGCCCAAGGGCTGGAAGTACCAGTCGACCGGAGCCGCCGGCGACCGCTACGCCGGCCCCGACGGGCAGAAGCTGCTCGTCGCCTGGACCAGCACGCCCAAGGACGACCCGGTGGCGGACTGGAAGAACCAGGAGCGCTCCATGGTGCGTTCCCAGTACCAGAGGATCCGGATAGAGAAGGTCGGCTACCGGGGCTGGAACACCGCCGACTGGGAGTTCACCTACTCCGACGGCGGCACCCGGTACCGCACGATCGACCGGGGATTCGTGGTGAACGACCACCTCGGCCACGCGCTGATGTACACCGCCAAGGCCGCGAACTGGGACGGCGACCTGCGCGAGCGCACCTGGCGGACGCTGACGAAGTCCTTCGAGCCCAAGTCGTGACATGACCGAGCCCGGTTCGGTTCCGTGAGAATCCGGCATCCCCTCAATGCGGGTTGCCTCCGGCACGTATCGTGAATGGTTGCGGACCGTACGGAGCCGGATGTGGATGCGGAACGGACCGTCGGGGAACGGATCTGAACGACCAGGCGGCCGGGGGAGGCAACGTGGACGACTATGCGGGCCGGGTGCTCGCCGACCGGTACCGCCTGCCGCTGCCGCCGTCCGACGAGTACGAGCTGACCGAGACCCGGGCGTTCGACACCTACAGCGGCCAGGAGGTGCTGGTCCGTCAGGTGCCGCTGCCCGAGGTCGTCGAGGCCGAGGTGCTGGACTCGGAGGGGCTGCCCGAGGGCTTCACCGCCCGGGAGCGCGGCGCCCGCCGTTCCCCCGCCGCCCGTACCGCAACCCGCCGCCCCTCGGACCCCGCGGTGCGCCGTGCCGTCGAGGCCGCGCAGGCGGCGGCACGCATCCCCGACCATCCGCGTCTCGACCAGGTCTTCGACGTGTTCGCCGAGGGCGGCTCGCTGTGGATCGTCAGCGAATCGGTGGCCGCCCGGCCGCTGTCCGCGCTGCTGGCCGAGGAGCCGCTGACGCCGTACCGGGCGGCCGAGGTCGCCTCCGACGTCCTCATGGCGCTGCGCGTGCTGCACGCCCACGGCTGGACGCACCGCAACGTCACCGCCCGCACGGTCCTCGTCTGCGACGACGGCCGGGTGATGCTGACCGGACTCGCGGTCGGCGCGGCGGAGGAGGCGCTGTGCGGCTACGACCCGGTGCCGGCCCCGGACGGTCCGGCCGGTGACGTCGGCGCCCCGGACGCCCGGCCCCCCGCGGGACAGCTCCCCGGCGCTCCTGGCGCTCCAGGCGCCGACGGCGGTCCGGGTGCTCCCGGCGGGCACGAGGGCCCGGGTGCTGCCGGGGCCCCCGGCATCCCGGCGAGTCAGGGCTTCGGCGGTGCGCTCCGGCCCGCGGCCGCGGTCCCGGACCCCGACGCCGATCCCGAGGCCGCCCGGCGGGCCGCGATCCAGGCGCGGGCGGCCGGCGGGCTGCCGGCGCCCGGCACGGCTTCCGCCGCCGGCGTCCCGGTGCCGCCGTCCGGGCGGCGGGCCCTGGAGAGCGGGGACGACGTCCGTGCCGCCCGGGCCGGCGCCATAGCCGCCTACCGTGCGGGAACCCGGGCCGCGGCCCGGGTGCAGGGAGCCCAGCAGAACGGACGCGCCGCCCTGCCCGGAGCCCGTCCGCCCGCCGAGGGCGACGCCGGGGCCGCCGGCGCCCCACAGCCGCCGTACTCCTCCGGCCGGCCCGCCGTGCCGCCCGGCCGGACGGCCGACCCCCACGGCGTGACCGGCGCCGGCTGGCACGGCGCCGCACCCCGCACCGGCCCGGCCGGCGACCCCGCCCGACCGGAACTGCCGCCGGGCGACGACACGGCCTCCGGCCCCGGCCACCCGCCCACGCCCGGCTACGGTGCCGCGAACCCCGGTCAGTCACCCGCATCCGGCTACGGCCCTCACGGCCACGGCCGCAGTGCCGTGGTTCCGGGACAGGCGCCGGCTCCTGGTCAGTCGCCCGCGTCCGGGTACGGCACCGCGGGCCCCGGTCAGTCACCTGTCTCCGGGTACGGCGCTCCCGGCCCCGGACAGTCGCCCGCGTCCGGCTATGGCAGTGCGGGCCACGGTCAGTCACCGGCATCCGGCTATGGCGCCGCGGGCCCCGGTCAGCCGCCCGCCTCCGGGTACGGCGCTCCCGGCCCCGGTCAGTCGCCCGCGTCCGGGCCGGGAGGCGCCCGTGCCGGGTACGGTGCCGCCGTTCCGGGGCAGTCGCCCGCCCCCGCCCTCGGTGCCGCCCCGGCGGTGCCCGTGGGCGCGTCCGGCTCGGCCTCGCGTTGGGACGATCCCGATCCCGGTGCCGGTGCCGGTGCCGGTGCCGTGCGGCGTGGCCCCGGCACCGCGCTCGCCGCCGAGCGGGCCCGGCAGGTGCGGATGACCGTGGTGGGGCCGGTCACCGAGCGCTGGGCGCCGGAGCAGGCGGGCCCCGTGCACGAGAACTGGCAGCTCGCCGCGCCGATCGGGCCCGCCACCGACCTCTGGGCGCTCGGCGCGCTGCTCTTCCGCGCCGTCCAGGGACACGCCCCCTACCCCGAGGAGTCCACGGCCGAGCTGGTGCAACTGGTGTGCGCGGAGCCGCCCGCCTTCGCCGAGGAGTGCGGCCCGCTGCGCCCCGTCGTGGAGTCGCTGCTGCGTCAGGACCCCACCGACCGGCCCGACTTCGAGGAGCTGAGCGGCTGGCTGCGCTCCTTGGTGCGCTCGGCGCCCGAGCCGGACGCCGGATCCCATGTGGTGCCCGTTCCGCCGGCCGACCCCAAGCGGCTGCCGATCGTCCGGCGGCGCGGCGAGCTGGTGCGGCGACGGCGCGCGAGAGTGCCCGCCACGCATCCGCACGCGCGGCACAAGCGGGGCCGGGAACCGGACCGTTCGCCCCGCAGCCTGGGCCGGCTGCTGCTCCTGCTGATCATGCTCCTGCTGGCCGGCGCGGTGGCGTACGCGATGCTGTTCATGCCCAAGCAGGGCGGGAGCGGCGCCGCGGGCGGCGGTGACCGCACCGGCAGCGCAGGCGAGGCGAGCACCGCGCCCTCGCCGACCGAGCGGCCGTCCTCCGGACCGTCCGGCCCGGGGCCCTCGGCGTCCGCGCCCGCCGCCGAGACCCAGACCGGCGGAGACCCGTCCGTCGCCGACGGATTCACCCTGCGCAAGGACCCGGACGGCTTCCGCATCGCCGTCGCCAAGGGCTGGGACCGCACGCCGAAGAACGGCAGCGGTCAAGTCGTCTACTCCCACGGGAACTTCGAGCTGCTCGTCGTACCCGGAAGGGACGGCACGGGAACCTACGGCAGCGACCCGATGGTCTACCAGCGGGACAAGGAGCGCGAACTCCAGCCGTACCGGGACTCGAGTTGGGCCACGGCCACCGGCCTGCGGACGATCGAGGTGGGCGGACGGACCATGGCCGAGGGTCAGTTCACCTGGACGGACGGACAGGGCCGCGACCGGTACGTGCGCAACATGGCGATCCTGCTGAACGGCCGCTACCACATCGTCCAGGTCCGCGGCCCGGAAGCCGAGCGCGACGAGGTGACACGGCTGTACGAGCAAGCCACCGCGACGTACCGCTACACCGGCTGAACACCCCGTAGACCCGCCGCGCGCAACGGGGTTGGGACCCGTCGGCGCGCCGGAAGCGGCAACCGTCACAGGACTGTCACCTTGGTACCCCTCGTGTTCCCAGGGGGAGGGCCGGTCCTTAGTCTGACCCTGTCAATAGCATTGCGGGGCAACGTTGAATCAGATGCAGGGCCTGCTCATAGCGGGCCGCTACCGGCTCGCCGACTCCATCGGCAGCGGCGGCATGGGCCGGGTGTGGCGCGCCCACGACGAGGTGCTCCACCGGCAGGTCGCCGTCAAGGAGTTGACCGCGGCGCTCTACGTCTCCGAGAGCGACCGGGCGGTCCTGCTGGCCCGCACCAGGGCCGAGGCGCGGGCCGCCGCACGCATCAACCACTCCGCCGTCGTCACCGTCCACGACGTGCTGGAGCACGACGGCCGTCCGTGGATCGTCATGGAGCTGGTCGAGGGCCACTCGCTGGCCGACGCGGTCAAGGAGCGCGGCCGCATCGAGCCCCCCGAGGCCGCGCGGATCGGCCTGTGGGTGCTGCGGGCCCTGCGCGCCGCGCACTCGGCCGGCGTACTGCACCGGGACGTCAAGCCCGGCAACGTCCTCCTCGGCCGGGACGGCCGGGTCCTGCTCACCGACTTCGGCATCGCCCAGATAGAGGGCGACTCCACCATCACCCGCACCGGTGAGGTCGTCGGCTCGGTCGACTACCTCGCCCCCGAGCGGGTGCGCGGCCACGACCCCGGCCCGTCCTCGGACCTGTGGGCGCTCGGGGCCACGCTGTACACGGCGGTCGAGGGACGCTCGCCGTTCCGCCGCACCTCGCCGCTCAGCACCATGCAGGCGGTGGTCGAGGAGGACGCGGAGGAGCCCCGCAACGCCGGTCCGCTCGGCCCCGTCATCGCCGCCCTGCTGCACAAGGAACCGGCCCTGCGGCCGGGCGCGGCCGAAGCGGAGCGCATGCTCGCCGAGGCCGCGCAGGGCCGCCGGCCGCACACCACACAGGCGTTCGCACCGGCGCAGCACGGCCGCTTCCAGCCGGAGGCGCAGACGGGCTTCACACCCAGCGCCGCGCAAAAGGCGACACCTTATCCCCCGGTGACTAGGGCCACTAGGGTCGATGGTTCGTACGATCCGGGTTACGGGCAACACGCGCCCGTCCCCCAGGGGCAGCCGGTCCAGCCGTCCCGGCGCCGCCGGTTGCGCACACTCGCCATGGTGGTCGCCTTCGCCGCGATCGTCGGCGGAGGCACGGCCGTGGTGCTGCAAAAGTGGGGTCCGGGAAAGTCGGAGGCGAACGGCGGCACCTCCGTCACCACAGCGCCGAGCCACACCCCGACGGGGAAGATGAAGGGAACGGTTCCCGCAGGCTGGAAGCAGTACGACGATCCCGTAGGCTTCAGCCTCCGCCTGCCCGCGGGCTGGAAGCGGTCGGTTTCCATCAAGCGCAAGGACGGCTTGCAGCAAATCGACTATTCACCGGACGGAGGTGAGCACCTGGTGCATATCGCCGTCGATACCTTGCCGGACTACGACGACCCGTACGCTCACCAAGCCGAGCTGGGGCAGCAGTTGAGCCAGCAGTTGGTGGACTACGAACAGTTGAGCATGCAGCGCACGATTTACCGTGACGGGCAAGCATCCCGACTGGAGTACAAGTGGACGGCGCAGGACAATGATTTGCGTCCCCCCGGGGCGTACCAAGCCGTCGATCTCATGTACATCGCCCGGAGCGGGGTCGAGTACGCGATCTACATGTCCTCTCCTGCGCAGGACTGGGCTACCACGCGCAAGCAGTTCGAGAGAGTGTTGCAGAGCTGGCGAGAGGGCGCGGTGAAGCAGTGAGGGTATCCAGCGAACGGCTCTCCGGATGAAGCGGTCCGCGAGTTCAGGACTCTCCATCGCCTGAAACCGATCGTTTCTGACGTGCCTCGGCGGAGCTCCATACAAGAGCTCCGCCGAACGGGTCTTATGGGTGGCTCAGACCGCCGTGCGAGGATCAGGCCCAGTCAGAGCAATAGAGGTTGCCGACTATTTTGTCCCCTTCCCAAACCGCCACGTGCACACCTGCATAGCGGAGGGAGTTGTCGCTAGTCGAGGCGTGAGTGGTGAAGGAAAGAGTTGACCCGTTTCCGCCGTACTCGTGGCGCCAGGGCCAGTGGACCAGGTTTTCGATGCCGCCGCCACCCGAGGAGGAGATGAACTGAATCGCTACATGGTGACCATCGGCAGCTGTGTCCTTGACCCAGCCGCTGATGTCTACGTAATTGTCTGACCAGTTGGTGAACGTCATGCTCCCCGTGGCGCCGTTCGTGGAGCACGAGGCGCCACCGCTCGCCGCGCTGGCATTGGTCACTGTTGCCGCAGCGAATATCGCCACCGTCGCGACACTTGTAACGGAAAGGCGCTTCAAGGTGTTTCCCATGAGGAGACCATAATCCTTCCAAGGTTCACTCAAAAGTTTCATTCCGGCCGTCCGTTCGACCTCTGATGTCCCGGATGTTTCGGCGGTTTGGCATGCTTTGAATCCGATTAGAAGCGGATCATGGCTGAAAGTGAGCGTCCTTGTTCCGGTGAACCGTCGCGCGTCACCGGGCCGTCGGCATACCGGGTCGACTGCTACGGGTCTTCGGGGCCGAGGCGTCAGACTGGAACTGGAACCTGGACCAGGCGGAGCGGGGCACGAGACCACCTCTTGCCGTCGGCTGCCTCGGGGGCGGCACACTTGGCCGACCGCCGCCCCGGAGGGGGTGCGTCCGGTGCGGCATGATGGGCCTCATGGGATCCGACGGGGACGACTTCCGCGTGATCGCGGGCCGTTACCGCCTCCAGGAGCGGATCGGGCGCGGCGGCATGGGCGTCGTGTGGCGGGCGAGCGACCAGGTGCTGGGCCGGCTGGTGGCGGTCAAGGAACTGGCCGCCGACGACTCCCTCCCGGACGACGACGCCCGGCGCCGCCGCGACCGCACCTTCCGAGAGGCGCGTGCGGTCGCGCAGTTGAGGCACCCGCACATCATCGTCGTGCACGACGTCATAGAGCAGGACGAGCGCCCGTACCTCGTCATGGAGCTGATCGACGGCGGCTCCCTCGCGGACCGCATCGCCAGGCAGGGCCCGGTCGACGCCGCCGAGGCCGCCCGGATCGGCGCCGACCTGCTGAGCGCGCTGCGCGTCGCGCACGCGGCCGGCGTCCTGCACCGCGACATCAAGCCCGCGAACGTGCTGCTGGAGTCCGGCACCGGCCGGGTGGTGCTCACCGACTTCGGCATCGCGCAGGTCGCGGGCGCCACCACGCTCACCGAGACCGGTTCCTTCGTCGGCTCGCCCGAGTACACCGCCCCGGAGCGGATGTCGGGCACCCGCACCGGACCGGAGTCCGACCTGTGGTCGCTGGGCGCGCTGCTGTGCACGGTGCTCAGCGGCGAGTCGCCGTTCCGGCGGGACTCGCTCGGCGGCATCCTGCACGCCGTGGTCGCCGCCGAGATCCGGCCACCCGCCCAGGCCGAGCCACTGCTGCCCGTCGTACGGGGCCTGCTGGAACGCGACCCGGACCGGCGGCTGGACGCGGCGGACGCGGAGCGGATGCTGCGGGCGTTCCTGGAGACGGGCCGCACCCCGGCCGCCCCGGAACCGCCGGCGTCGGCCCGCACACCGAGGCTCGTCGCCCTCGCGGCCCGGGCGGCCGCGGCCGCCCACCCGCCGGCCGAGCCCGATCCGCCGCGGACGCCGGCCGATCCGCCCGCCGCCGAACAGCCCCCGCCCGCACGCCAGTCCTCGCGCGGGGTGCTGATCGCCGCCCTGCTCGTGGCCGCGGTGGCCGGGGCGGGCGTCTCGGCGGCGGCGCTGCTGCTGCACCAGGGCGAGGGCGGCGGCACGCCCGGCGGAACGACGAGCAGCCCCGCCGCGCCGACGAGCCGCTCCGCGTCCCCGCCGGACGGCAGCGCCTCGCCGTCCTCCGCGGTCACCGCGAGCAGCGCGCCCGCGGCCTCCCGGCCCCGCACCGCCCCCTCCGGTTACCGCACCGCCCGCGACCAGGACGGCTTCTCGCTCGCCGTGCCGCGGGACTTCACCCGCGAACGGCAGGGCGAACGCGTCTTCTACCTCTCACCGGGACAGACCTTCCGCCTCGGCGTCAAGATCTCCCCGCCCGACGCCGGCGGCCCGGCCGCGGTGATGAGCCGGGCAGCGGCGGGGGGCGCCAGCACCAATCCCGGCTACCACGACGGCAGGGTCGTCGGCACCACGCACGCCGGACACCCGGCCGCGCTCTGGGAGTTCACCTGGGACGGGTTCAGCGCGGCCGAGGGCCCGCGGCACACCTACGACCTGTGCTGGGAGGAGGGCGGCCGGCTGTACGACGTGTGGGTGTCGGCGCCGGTCGGACGGGTGCGGGAGGCGCGGGAGTACTTCGACGTGGCTGTGGACACCTTCTCGGCCACGGCACGTTGATCCCCGCCCGGTCACGGCTTCGTGACCGGTTCGTGCCCGCTGTGGTGGCGGACGCCGGTGGCGCGATATGGATGGTCCATGAGCAGTGACGGGGGAGCCGGCCGCACGGCCGACGACACGACGAGTTTCGTTCTGCGGCCGCCTGATCCGCCGCCCGGCGCACAGTACGGGGCCGCGGCGCCCCGGCAGCCGGCGCAGCAGGCGGCCCACCAGGCACCGCCCCCCGCCGCTCCCGTACCGTCCCAGGCCGCTCAGGAAGCGGTCCCCTCCCCTCAGGACCCGGGCGCCGGGCGGCTGATCGCCGGCCGGTACCGGCTGCTCGCCAAGCTCGGCCACGGCGGCATGGGTACGGTCTGGCGGGCCAAGGACGAGACGGTGGACCGCGAGGTCGCGGTGAAGGAACCCCGTGTGCCGGACCACCTTCCCGAGCGCGAACGCGCCAACGCCTTCGAGCGGATGCGCCGCGAGGCCCGCGCGGCGGCGAGGCTCGACCACCCCGCCGTCGTCAACGTGTACGACGTCGCGGTGGTGGACGGCCGGCCGTGGATCGTGATGGAGCTGGTGCACGGCCGCACCCTGGGCGGCGCGCTCCAGGAGGGCACGCTGGACGTGCGCGAGGCGGCGCGGATCGGTCTTGAGGTGCTCGGCGCGCTGGAGGCCGCGCACGCGGCCGGCGTGCTGCACCGGGACGTCAAGCCGGACAACGTGCTGCTGGGCCGGTACGGCCGGGTCGTGCTCACGGACTTCGGCATCGCCCGGATCGAGGGCGAGACGAACCTGACGGACACCGGCGGTTTCGTCGGTTCGCCCGAGTACATCGCGCCGGAACGGGTGCTGGGACAGCGTCCCGGGCCGTCGAGCGACCTGTGGTCCCTCGGCGTCGTCCTCTACACCGCCACCGAGGGCGTGTCCCCGTTCCGCCGCAGCAACACACCGGCCACCCTGCAGTCCGTCCTCAACGCCACCCCGGCCGCGCCCGCCGCCGCGCGCGGTCCGCTGGCGGAGGCCGTCAACGGCCTGCTCCAGAAGGATCCTTCCCGCCGCCCGACGGCCGCCCAGGTCCGGGTGCTGCTGGAGACGGCCGCCGAGCCCCCGGCGCCGGAGCCCACCCAGCGCGTGGCGCCCGCCGTCCCCGCCGGCCGTGCCCCTCGCCTGGGCCGCAAGGCCTGGCTGGGCGTGGGCGCCGCCCTGGCCGCGGCGGCGGTGGCCGGGTACCTCGTCCTCGCCGACCCCTTCGCGGGGCCGCTGCCGGACGGCTGGGCGAAGCACACGGACGCCGGACTGGGGGCCACCCTCGCCGTCCCCGAGACCTACGAGCCCGGCCACCCGGACAAGGACGACTCCGACCAGAGCTGGGTGTCGTACACGGACCCGAGCGGTGGCGTCTCGGTCGTGCTGGACCTGACGCGGAAGTCGGAGGACTCGCTCAACACGATCAAGAGCAACGCGGTGGCCCAGATGCACGCCGACGACGAGAAGTTCAAGAACGACGGCGACTACAGCCTCGACATGCCCAAGGGCGCGAGGACGCACCCGGACGACGGCGCCACGTACCAGGGCCGGCGGGCCGCCACGAACACCGTCGAGTTCACCACCGACGACTCCCAGCACCCGCGCCCGCGTGAACTGCGCATCTTCTACTACCGCACCGGCTCCGGCGACCTGTACCGCCTCACCGTCGGCTACCCGGGCAGGGGCGACTTCACCGCCCGGGGCCGGGAGGTCGCCAGGACCGCGATCGCGAACCTGGAGATCAAGAAGCCCTGAGGGAACGGGAGTCGGGGCGGGCCGGCGCCCGGCCTCCTTCGACAAGGGCGTGGTGCGCACGGTACTCATGTGACATGAGTGGAGACGGCGAACACCCGCCCGACGCACGCCTGATCGGTGGACGCTACCGGCTCCTGGCGCGCCTGGGCGCCGGGCCGGCCGGAACGGTCTGGCGGGCCAGGGACGAGCAGGAGCGGCGGGACGTCGCCGTCAAGGAGCCCGTGCTGCCCGGGCGTCCGGCCGACGACGAGGAGAGCCGGCGCATCGCGCACCGGATCCACCGGGAGGCGCGGACCGCGGCCCGGGTACGGCACCCCTCCGCCGTCGCCCTGTATGACGTCGTCCTGGAAGACGAACTGCCCTGGATCGTCATGGAGCTGGTGGAGGGCGATTCGCTCCGCGAGGCCGTACGGCGCGGGCCGCTGCCGCCCGCCGAGGCCGCCCGTGTCGGGCTCGCCGTGCTGGGGGCGCTCAGGGCCGCGCACGCCGTGGGGATCGTGCACCGGGACCTCAAGCCCGCCAACGTCCTGATCGAGTCCGGCACCGGGCGGGTCGTCGTCACCGACTTCGGGATCGGGGACGGGCCCGCCGCCGACGTCCCGGCCGGATTCGCCGCCCCGGAGCGCGCCTCCGGCCGCGGCGCCGGTCCGGCCTCCGACCTGTGGTCCCTCGGTGCGCTGCTCGCCACCGCCGTGCGGGGCGGCGACGCCGGCCCGCTGCGACCGCTCCTGGACCGCCTGCACGCCCCGGACCCGGACGCGAGGCCGGCCGCGGAGGAGGTCGCGGCGGCCCTGGAGGAGGTCGCGGCGGCGCCTGAGGGGGTGGCGGCGGTGCCTGAGGCCCGCGCGGTCACGCCCGCCGCCCGCCCGACCGACCCCGAGCCGCAGCGGACCCTGACGGCAGGACCGCACCCCTGACCCGGGCGGCGTGGGCGCCCTGCCGCTACTGCCGCCTACTGCCGCCTCCGACCCGACCCGACCCGACCCGAGCCGCGCCCGGCGCCCGCACCTCGCCCGCCACCCGGCGGGCCCACCTCGTCCGTCACCCGGCGGGCCCACCCCGCCCGTCACCCGCGGAAAAACCCGGCCCACCATGATCGTCACCTGACAACGCGCTGATCAGCGCATTTGCTGCCAGTGATCACTGGCGTCGTGTGAGCACTCGGTGAATCCCCGTTACCGACGGGTACCCAAAGCCTCCGTCGCGGCATACCCTGCGCGTCATGACGGACTCGCAGGCCCCGGACCTCACCGGCACCAATCCGCTCGCGCCCGCCCCCGAGGGCGTCCGCACCGCCGCCGACGTGGTCACCCCCACGCTGGTGGCCCAGCTCACCAAGGGTGTCGTCGGCTCCGGCCGCACCGCCAACCACACCCCGTTCACCGGCGAGAAGCTGGCCGACCTGCCCGAGTCCACACCCGAGGACGTGCTCAAGGCCTTCGATGCCGCCCGCGCCGCCCAGGCCGTGTGGGAGAGGACCCCGGTGAGCCGGCGCGCCGCCGTGCTGCTCCGCTTCCACGACCTGGTGCTCGAGCGCCAGGCCGAGGTGCTCGACCTGATCCAGCTCGAGACCGGCAAGGCCCGGCTGCACGCGCACGAGGAGGTGCAGGCCGTCGCCGTCGCGGCCCGCCACTACGGCCGCAAGGCCCCCGGCTACCTGCGGCCCAAGCGGCACGCCGGGGCCATGCCGACCCTGACGAAGGTCACCGAACTGCGCCACCCGCGCGGAGTCGTCGGCCAGATCGCCCCGTGGAACTACCCGCTGGAACTGTCCGTGGGCGACGCGCTGCCCGCCTTCGCGGCCGGCAACGCGGTCGTCATGAAGCCGGACACCGAGACCTGCCTCACCGCGCTCTGGGCCCGTGACCTGCTCATCGAGGCCGGACTGCCCGAGGGTGTCTTCCAGGTCGTGCTCGGCGAAGGCCCGGTCGTCGGCCCCGAGTTGGTCAAGCACGCCGACTACGTCTCCTTCACCGGCTCCACCCGCACCGGACGCGAGGTCGCCCAGGGCGCCGCCGCCCGTCTGGTCGGGGTATCCCTCGAACTCGGCGGCAAGAACGCCATGCTGGTCCTGGAGGACGCCGACATCGAGAAGGCCGCCGCGGGCGCAGTACGGGCCTGTTTCTCCTCGGCCGGCCAGCTCTGCATCTCCATCGAGCGGCTGTTCGTGCACGAGTCCGTCGCCGACGCCTTCCTGGAGCGCTTCGCCGCCCGCACCCGGGCCATGCGGCTCGGCAACTCCCTCGCCTACGGCGCCGACATGGGCTCGCTGGTCGGCGAGCGGCAGTTCAAGACCGTCGAACGGCATGTGCAGGAGGCCGTCGCCAAGGGCGCCCGGGTGGTCACGGGCGGGGTGGCCCGTCCGGACATCGGCCCGTACTTCTTCGAGCCGACCATCCTGGACGGCGTCGAGGACTCCATGGCCGTCTGCGAGGAGGAGACCTTCGGGCCCGTCGTCTCGCTGTACCGCTTCAAGACCGAGGACGAGGCGGTGGAACGCGCCAACTCCACCCCGTACGGCCTCAACGCGTCCGTGTGGACCAAGTCGGCCAAGCGCGGCCTGGACGTCGCCTCCCGGCTGCGCACCGGCACGGTCAACGTCAACGAGGGCTACGCGCCCGCCTACGGCAGCGTCCAGTCGCCGATGGGCGGCATGAAGGACTCCGGCCTCGGCCGCCGCCACGGCTCCGAGGGCATCCTCAAGTACACCGAGGCCCAGACGGTGGCCCGGCAGCGGCTGCTGCCGATGGCGCCGTCGCTGGGGATGGACGACGCGCAGTACGCCCGGTTCATGAGCCGCAGCCTCCGCCTGATGAAGGCCTTCCGCTTCCGTTAGCCACGCCCCCACGACCCCACCGCCAGCAAGCCCGTTCTCGACGAGGAGAGCACGTGTCGCAGGAGAAGTCTGTCCAGACCCGGGACGAGGACGGGTACGACTACGACGTCATCGTGATCGGTTCGGGGTTCGGCGGCTCGGTCTCCGCGCTGCGCCTCACCGAGAAGGGCTACCGGGTGGGCGTGCTGGAGGCCGGCCGCCGCTTCACCCGCGAGACCCTGCCCAGGAACTCCTGGGACCTGAAGAACTACCTCTGGGCGCCCCGGCTCGGCATGTACGGCATCCAGCGCATCCACCTGCTGGGCAACGTGATGGTGCTGGCCGGCGCGGGCGTGGGCGGCGGCTCGCTCAACTACGCCAACACCCTCTACGTACCGCCGAAGGCCTTCTTCGAGGACCCGCAGTGGCGGGACATCACCGACTGGCAGCAGGAGCTGAAGCCGTACTACGACCAGGCGCAGCGCATGCTCGGCGTGCGGCTCAACCCGACCATGACCCCCTCCGACGTGCACCTGAAGGCGGCGGCGCAGCGGATGGGCGTCGGGGACACCTTTCACCTGGCGCCGGTCGGCGTGTTCTTCGGCGACGGCAAGGACGCCGACGGCACGGCGCAGGGCAGGCCCGGCGAGCGGGTGGACGACCCGTACTTCGGCGGCGCCGGGCCGTCCCGCAACGCCTGCACCGAGTGCGGCGAGTGCATGACCGGCTGCCGGCACGGCGCGAAGAACACCCTCAACGAGAACTACCTGTACCTCGCCGAGAAGGCCGGTGCGGTGGTCCACCCGATGACCACGGTGGTGTCCGTCACGGACGACTCGCGCGGCGGGTACGCGATCGCGACACTGCCGACGGACGAGAAGAAGAAGGGCGCAGGACGGCTGTTCACCGCGCGGAAGGTCGTCGTCGCGGCCGGTACGTACGGCACCCAGACGCTGCTGCACCGGATGAAGGCCGGCGGTCAGCTTCCGCGCCTCTCCGCCCGGCTGGGTGAGCTGACCCGTACCAACTCCGAGGCGCTGGTCGGCGCGCAGACCGACAACCGCCGCTACCGCAGGGCGACCGGGGAGCGGAGGGCCGACTTCACTCGCGGGGTCGCCATCACGTCCTCGATCCACCCCGACGACAGCACCCACATCGAACCCGTCCGCTACGGCAAGGGCTCCAACTCGATGGGCGGTCTGTCCATCCTCCAGGTCCCCTACGCCGAGGGATCCTCGCGTGTCCTGGCCTGGCTGGCCAACGCCGCCCGCCATCCCATGCTCGTCGCCCGCTCGCTGTCCAACCGGCGCTGGTCGGAGCGGACCATCATCGGGCTGGTGATGCAGTCGCTGGACAACTCGCTGACGACCTATCTGAAGCCCGGCGGGGTCGGCAAGGGCCTGCTCACCGCCCGGCAGGGGCACGGCGCTCCCAACCCCAAGCAGATCAAGGCCGCGTCCGAGGCCGCCACCGTGCTCGCCGAGGAGATCAACGGCTTCCCGGGCAGCAACGTCGGCGAGCTGATGGGCACCCCGCTGACCGCGCACTTCCTCGGCGGCTGCCCCATCGGCGGCTCCCCGGAGACCGGGGTGATCGACCCGTACCACCGGCTCTACGGCCACCCCGGCATCTCGGTGGTGGACGGCGCCGCCGTCTCGGCCAACCTGGGCGTCAACCCGTCCCTGACGATCACCGCGCAGGCCGAGCGGGCCATGTCGTACTGGCCGAACAAGGGCGAGGAGGACCCGCGCCCCGCGCAGGGGGCGGCCTACGAGCGCCTGAAGCCCGTGGAGCCGCGCGAGCCGGCGGTCCCGGCGGACGCGTTCGGCGCGCTCCGGCTGCCGTTCCTGGGCATCCCCGCGGTGCCGCCGAAGAAGTAGCCGGACCGGGAAGACGCCGAGGGACCTGCATCCCCCTCCGAACGCAGGTCCCTCGCCTCTTACCGTCTTCTTGATCCGGCAGCAAGTTTGATCCGCGAGGGCGGTGAAGGGTTGCTTCCGGATGCCCCGGAAATTCTGTGGCGTGAGTCACATGCGGGTGGAGTGGGGTCAGTGTGCGGGGGTGGCCCGGGCGCGGGTTAGATGGAAACGGGCCGGGGCCTGATGGACGCGGGGCCGGGCCTGACGGCAGCGGGCCGGGGTCTGACGGACGCTGGGCCAGGGCTTGACGGCACGGGCTGCACGGGGCTGACGGGCGCGCGGCTGGAGCCTGACGGGCACCGGCCCGGGGGTGGGCGCGGCGAAGGGCCCCGCCGGCTGGAGCCGCGGGGCCCTCTTCCCGTCGCCACCGGCTTCGAGGCGCGCCGGTGCCCGGGAGCGGCGCCGGGGGTCGCGCCGCCTGCTCTGTGGGACTCGGGCTCTGGTCCGGGGTTCCGCCGGCCGGCCCCGGGCGTCCCCGGAGCCGGCCGTTCCCTTGGGTGACCGGGCTGCTGTCCCCTGCCGTCCGGTCACTTCTCCGGAGCGAGGTCCCACGGCGCACGGCACGACCCGTACGCCTCATCGCTCCGGTGAGCCACGCGTGGTTCTCTCGGGCCCGCCCCTGGCTGGCACGGACACCGGTCTCAACGAGCCGCCGCGCCGGCCGGTCACGCGCCGTACGGGTGAGACCAGGACCGAACTCAGATGCGACCCCGGCACAGCTCCAGCATGGTCATCGCCAGCGCGGTGCCCGGCTTGCCGAGCGCCTCGCGGTAGCGGCCGAGGATCTCCATCTCGCGGGAGAGGTTCACCCGCCGGCCGCCGGAGGAGATGCGGGTCTCCTGGACGACGGTGGACACGGCCATCCGCTCCTGGATGAGCCCGATGATCCGGTCGTCCAGCGCGTCGATGCGGGCCCGGGCGTCGGCGATGGTCTGTTCCGCGGTGAGAGTGGTCATGGCGGGGGCTCCTCGTGAAGGTGGCTGGTGGAGGCCCCGGAACGGCAGAACCCGGAGAAACGACAGGCGCCCCGGGCCTTGTCGGCCCGGGGCGCCTGGTAAGTCGCTTGGCGGTTCGCTCAAGCAGCACGACCATGGCAGCCGGCGGGCCGGGTGCCATAGGTAAAGACGAAGGTCGAGTGCGCGAGCATGCGTCCAGTATGCCACGGCTGCGTCCGGGGAAGGCGAGTCCGCCCGCACCGTTAGACTCGATAGCACAGACCCCGCCCGACCACCAGAAGGCACCCCGTGTCATCAGCGACTCCCTCTGCCGCCTCCCCCGACACCGTCCTGGTCGTCGATTTCGGCGCGCAGTACGCCCAGCTCATCGCCCGTCGCGTCCGCGAGGCGCGGGTCTACAGCGAGATCGTGCCGAGCACCATGCCGGTCGAGGAGATGCTCGCCAAGAACCCCGCGGCGATCATCCTCTCCGGCGGCCCCTCGTCCGTGTACGAGGAGGGCGCCCCCCGGCTCGACCGCGCGCTCTTCGAGGCCGGCGTCCCCGTCTTCGGCATGTGCTACGGCTTCCAGCTCATGGCGCAGCTCCTGGGCGGCACCGTCGACAACACCGGCGCCCGTGAGTACGGCCGCACCGACCTGCACGTCTCCAAGTCGGGCTCCACCCTCTTCGAGGGCACCCCCGACGAGCAGCACGTGTGGATGTCGCACGGCGACGCCTGCTCCGCCGCCCCCGAGGGCTTCACCGTCACCGCGTCCACGGACGTCGTGCCGGTCGCCGCCTTCGAGAACGACGAGAAGAAGCTGTACGGCGTCCAGTACCACCCCGAGGTCATGCACTCCACGCACGGCCAGCTGGTGCTGGAGCACTTCCTGTACCGGGGCGCGGGCCTCACCCCGTCGTGGACCACCGGCAACGTGATCGAGGAGCAGGTCGCCGCGATCCGCGAGCAGGTCGGCGACAAGCGCGCCATCTGCGGTCTGTCCGGCGGTGTGGACTCCGCCGTCGCCGCCGCGCTCGTCGCGCGGGCCGTCGGCGACCAGCTCACCTGCGTCTACGTCGACCACGGCCTGATGCGCAAGGGCGAGACCGAGCAGGTCGAAAAGGACTTCGTGGCCGCGACCGGCGTCAAGCTGGTCGTCGTGGACGCCGAGGAGCGCTTCCTGACCGCGCTCAAGGGCGTCTCCGACCCGGAGGAGAAGCGCAAGATCATCGGCCGGGAGTTCATCCGCGTCTTCGAGCAGGCGCAGGCCGAGATCATCGCCGACGAGGGCCCGGCCGTGGAGTTCCTGGTCCAGGGCACCCTCTACCCGGACGTGGTCGAGTCCGGCGGCGGCACCGGCACCGCGAACATCAAGTCGCACCACAACGTCGGCGGCCTGCCCGAGGACCTCGAGTTCAAGCTGATCGAGCCGCTGCGCAAGCTGTTCAAGGACGAGGTCCGGATGGTCGGCCAGGAGCTGGGCCTGCCGGAGGAGATCGTGCAGCGCCAGCCCTTCCCGGGCCCCGGCCTCGGCATCCGCATCGTCGGCGAGGTCACCAAGGAGCGCCTCGACCTGCTCCGGGACGCCGACGCCATCGCCCGCGAGGAGCTGACCGCGGCCGGCCTCGACCGGGACATCTGGCAGTGCCCGGTGGTCCTGCTCGCCGACGTCCGCAGCGTGGGCGTCCAGGGCGACGGCCGCACCTACGGTCACCCGATCGTGCTGCGCCCGGTGTCCTCCGAGGACGCCATGACCGCCGACTGGTCGCGGCTGCCGTACGACGTCCTCGCCCGCATCTCGACCCGGATCACCAACGAGGTCCGGGACGTCAACCGCGTCGTCCTCGACGTGACCTCCAAGCCCCCGGGCACCATCGAGTGGGAGTGATCCCCGCCCCGTGAGCAGCGGGTCCCGGACGGCGGGGCCCACGGTTTCTCCTCCGATCCGGACGAGAGACCCTAGGTCCGCCTGAGCGTGCGCACCGGCGCGCCGGGCCGCCAGACCTGGACGACCAGATACGTGTCGTCCTCGACGAAGGTCCGCACGACCTCCGTCAACTCGGTGCGGAAGAGGTGGAACGGCTGCGGCGGTTCCACCTCTTCCACGTACGCGGCCTTGGTCCCGCCCTCCCCGACCTCGTACGCGCGCCCGGCGATCCGCACGTCCCCGCCCGCCATGCCGGTGCCCTCGCCCGGGTTCGCCTGCAGCGTGAAGCGCGGATCGCGCCGCAGGTCCAGGGCCTTCAGCGAGCCCGCCATCATGCCGAGCCACAGCTCGCCGCCCCGGAAGTCCGCCTCCAGGCCGGAGGTGCGCGGGGAGCCGTCCCGGCGCAGGGTGGCGAGCACGTGGTGCCGGAAGGCGCCGAAGCGCCGCTCGGTGACCGCGGCGAGATCGGGTGCGGCGGTGGTGAAGGCTGCCCAGTTCATGGCGGCCAGTCTCACCGGCAAAGCGGACACCTTCTGTCGTGTATCCGTCGCGCACGTCATCTTTACCAACCAGCGCTGCCCTTTTGCGCCGACCGGCGGTAACTTCCCGCCCGTACCGCAAACCCCCACGCTGGAGGACCCATGCACGGGCCCACGCCGCCCCCTCCGCTGCCCACCGACCAGCTCCGGTTCGCCATGCCGCCGATGCACGACTCGGTCGAGGACGAACGCCGGCACCGCAAGGAGCGGCTCGCGGGCGCCCTGCGGATCTTCGGGCGCGCCGGACTCGAGGACGGGGTCTCCGGGCACATCACCGCGCGCGACCCGGAGTACAGCGACTGCTTCTGGGTCAACCCGTTCGGGATGCCGTTCCAGCACGTCACCGTCGGCGACCTGGTGCTGGCCAACCGGGACGGGCAGGTCGTCGAGGGCCGCTACCACGTCAACCAGGCCGCGTTCACGGTCCACGCCCAGGTGCACGCCGCCCGTCCCGACGTCGTGGCCGTCGCGCACTGCCACTCCGTGCACGGCCGGGCCGTCGCCGCGCTCGGCGACCTCATCGACCCCATCACCCAGGAGAGCTGCGCCTTCTACGAGGACCTGGCGCTTTACGACGCCTACACCGGCGTCAACGTCGACGCCGAGGAGGGCCGCCGCATCGCCGGCGTGCTGGGGTCGCGCAAGGCGCTGGTGCTGCGCAACCACGGACTGCTGACCGTGGGGGACTCAGTGGACGCGGCGGCCTGGTGGTTCCTGTCGCTGGAACGGTCCTGCCAGGTGCAGCTCCTGGCCAAGGCGGCCGGCCGGCCGGTCCTCATCGACCACAAGCTCGCCGTGGCCACCCGCGAACAGCTCGGCGGCGACCTGGTGGCCTGGATCAACTACCAGCCCCTGTGGCAGGACATCAGCCGCAGGGAACCCGATCTGCTCGGCTAGCCACCGGCACCGGACCGGCCGCTGGACTCCGGCTGCCGCATTTCGTCCGCCCGATTCCGGCTGCAGGGATCCCGGCTGCCGGCTGTCGGCTCTCGGCCCCCGAATCCTCGTCGGATCCGTGTCGCGCGGGGTGCCGGGCGGCGCGTCAACACGGCGGTATGGAGTTCACCCGCCGTGGCCCGGACCGGCCGGCCCGGACCGCCGCCGGGGTGGGGCACAATTCGCTGTCGTCGCAGGGGAGTTGCGCGGCCGGAAACGCGCACTGCGCGCGGCTCCGGCCCGGACGGGAAGTCGTGGGGAAGGCGGGCGTCGGCCGTGGCGGTACAGGAGGCCAGACAAGGCACGGGTGCAGACGGCACCCATGAGGGCGGCTGCGCGTGCGGCGACTGCCCGCACGGGGCCCGGCAGGGGCACCGGCGGGCCGTCGCCGCGTTCCTGCGCGCCCGCGACGAGTTCGCGGCCGGCGAGGGCCTGCCGCAGGCCGTGGCCCACTCGGCCTCCGCCTCCCGCCAGTGGGTCTCCGAGGAGCTGACCCAGCGTGCCGAGGAGGTCGCCGGACGAGGCCGCGCCGAGGGTGAGGCCTGGCTCGCGCGGCTGTGGCTGCGCACCGTGTACGCGGTGGCGGGCGCCTTCCTCGCCCTGCTGCTCGCCGAGTCGCTGACCGCGATCGGCGCGGGCTGGAGCAGCGCCCGCACCGCCGCCCTGCTCGCCGCCCTCGCCGTCGGGGGCGTCCTGGCCGCCGCCTCCTGGCGGCACCGGGCGCGCGGCGGGGTGCTGGCACCGCTCATCGGCGAGGACAACCGCATGTCCACCTCCCGCGCGGTGGCCGCGAGCTGGCTCCTCCTCGTGATCTACGCCGTCCTGCTGCTCGCGGGCCGGCTGGCCGCCGCCTCCGGTCACGGCGAACGGGACGCGCTGCTGGCCGGCCTCGACCTCGCGCGCGGCGCGGGCCTGGCGACCGTCCTCGCCGTGCTGTGCGGCATCGCGGTACTGGTCCGCCGGGTGGTCGGCCTGCGCATCCTCGCCCAGCGGCTGCAGAAGGTGCCGGCCCACCGGCCGCGCGCGGCCGACCTGCTGACCGACGACTCCGGCCGGGGCGCCTTCGCCGACATCCAGTACGTCGCCGTCAACGCCGTCGCCCTGCTGTTCGCCGCCGTCCGGCTGGCCCGCCGCCCCGACCAGCTCCCCGACCTGCCCTGGGGACTCGCGGTGCTGGTGCTGGTCTCCGCCGCGACCTACCTGGCCGGCAAGTACGCGGAGGGCGGCCGCCCGGTGATCCTCTCCGTGGTGCGCGCCCGCGAGCCCGGCGACCTGGACGGCCCGATCCGCACCGGCGACGACATCGAGATCCGCGGCACCGGCTTCGTCCCGCCCGGCGCTCACGGCGCCGACCGCCTCTCCCGCACGGTCGTCCGCATCGGCGCCGTCGACGTCCACGTCCCCCTGGTCCCCGTCACCGGCGGCTTCCGCAACCCCACGGACACCGTCCTGACCGTCCCGGTGCCGGCCGAGGTGGAGCCCGGCGCGGTCGAGGTGCAGGTGATCACCGCGGGCGGCGCGGCGACCAACCGGTGCGTCGTCCAGATCGCGGAGTGAGGGGAGAACGGAGCGAGGGGGCGTGGGGTGAGAGGTGAGAGGGTGAGGAGGCCGGCCCGCGGGCTGCCGGCTTCCTCCGGTTCGGCTCTCCGAATACACCCGAAAGTCGGAAATTAGTACAAGCATCCCGGAGGGAGTTGAACCGTTCCCGCCTGCCGTACGTATCGTCGGTCGAGGGGTACCGGCACGGTGGGTGAGAGGCGGCTGGCAGTGATGACTCAGAGTACTCGGATGGACACGTACGCCTCCGATCTGAACGGTGTGCGAGGCTGGCGCGACTCGGCCACCCGGTACTCCCTTCTGCCGCTTCGCATCTTCCTCGGCGTGACCTTCGTGTACGCCGGGCTGGACAAGATCACCGACAGTGCCTTCCTCAAGTCCGGCGGTGCCGGCTCCATCGGTGACACCATGCGCGCGGCCCGCGGCTCCGCCGCCATCCCGGCCCTGATCGATCTGGCTCTGAAGAACCCCGTCGGCTTCGGCGTCGCCATCGCCCTCGGCGAACTGGCCGTCGGCATCGGCACCCTGCTCGGGCTGTTCGGCCGGCTGGCCGCCCTGGGCGGCGCGCTGATCTCGCTCAGCCTGTGGCTGACCGTGAGCTGGGCCTCGAAGCCGTACTACTACGGCAACGACCTCGCCTACCTGATGGCCTGGCTGCCCCTCGTCCTCGCCGGAACGTCCTACTTCTCCGTCGACGCGGCCCTGAGGTCCCGGCGACGAGCCCGCACGGGCGGCTATCGCTGACCGCCGCGCGACGAGCCCGCGCGGGCGGCTACCGCTGACCGCCGCGCGCGGTGTGTCTGCGGATGCCCCGCGCCGCCGCCGTACTGACGCCGGCCAGGCACAGGCCGCCCACCACCAGCGGGATGATCACGAACCACGGGGTGTCCCACAGCCCCGCCGCGTCACCGGCGTAGACCGCGCCGGCGGCGGTGAGGAAGAGGCCGGCGACCAGCTTTCCCGGCCGGAACTCATGACGCAGCACGGCTGACCTCCACCTGTCCGACGCCCACCCTGAGGTCCAGCCTGAGCGTGCCGGTCCTCTTCGCGGATCCGACGGGCGACAGGGTCACCTTCTGGTGCCTGTCCGGCTTCACGTCCACGTCCTCCCTGCTCTCACCGGGCAACCGGATGTCGCCCACGCCCACGTCGATGTTCATCCGCACCGTCGCGTCCCGCGGCACGATCACCTTCAGCTGTCCCGCGCCCACCTCGGCGCCGGTGGTCACCGTCCGCCCCCTGCCGGGGTGGACCCGGGTCAGGTCCAGGGTGCCCACACCGGTGCCCACGGAGTAGGCGGGGCGCACCTCCGCCGTAGCGGCCGGTCTCCAGGACGTCCGGCTCCAGTGGGTCGCTATGTCCTTCGGCAGGGCCGTGGCGCCCGCCAGCGCGGCGGCCGTGAGGATCGCGAGGAACACCGATCCGGCTCCTGTCCGGCCCAGGAACGCGCTGAGCGCGATGCCGAGGCCGAGGACCACGAGCGCCCAGGCCAGGCCGGTCTGCAGGCTGACGCCCAGCGGGTGCGTGTCCCAGGTCAGCCCGGTGCCCAGGCCGCCGGCCAGCAGGGCGAGCAGGAACACCCAGCCGCCGATCCAGCGCGGGCCACGCGGTCTCGGCGGCGCCGCCGGCCGCACCGGCTGCGCGGAGCCCGGGTGCGTCCAGGGGAGGTCCATCCTGACGTCGACGGCCGGGGCGAGGTCCCGGTCGCGGGTGTCGGAAGGGCCCCACAGATACCCGGTGCCTCCGACATGGGTGCCGTCCTTGACGATCGGGTCCCGCCACCAGGACGGGGGGTAGATGTCGATGACCGGCGGCGCCTTGGCCTCCGGCGGGGCGTCGGCGGCGGCCTGTGCGGCGAGCGGATCGGGGTCCGGGGCCCCGCGGTGCCGTGACCAGTACCCCGCGCCGGCCAGCAGCAGGGAGAGCACCACGGCGAAGGCGAGCACCCCGCCGTTCTTCAGCATGGTCAGGAAGATGCCGCAGCC
The DNA here is from genome assembly GCF_007176755.1 of Streptomyces sp. 1-11. Taxonomy (GTDB): domain Bacteria; phylum Actinomycetota; class Actinomycetes; order Streptomycetales; family Streptomycetaceae; genus Streptomyces. Next base: position 624,833 of record NZ_BJTV01000001.1, on the reverse strand, counting down.
GACGAGGGCGAACAGCACAGCGGCCAGCGCCTGCCCGTCGACCCGCCCGGTCAGCAGCTTGCGGACCTCGTTCTCCTCTTCCTCCTCAAACGGCACGAGCAGCCAGGCGAAGCCGTAGAAGATCAGACCGATGCCACCGGTCGCGGCCAGCACCGCCAGGGTGATCCGGAAGATCACCGGATCCATGTCGGTCTGCCGTCCGAGCCCCGCGCACACGCCCGCGATCATCTTGTGCCGGCGGTCGCGCCGGAAGCGGCCCGGGGTGGCGGCGCCGTCCTGCTCCCGCGAGTCCTGCTCCCGCTCCTGCTGAGCCGTTGTCGTCCGTCCCGCCGCGCCAGTGCCGGCGGCCCTCTCCGTGCCGGGCGCTCCGGTCCCTCCCGTCGCGGCGGGCTTGGCATCCGTCGGTCCGGTACCCGGGTCCGGGCGCGGGCCGGGGCCGGGTCCCGGACCCGTCGCGGCGTGCTCGTGATCCGTCATGCGTCCATGGTGACGGTCCGTCCGCCGCGAGGGCAGTCGGGATGACCCTGGGCGAACCCTGAGATCCGCCCGGAGACCCGTCCGGAAGGCGGTCCGGCCCGGGCCGGCCGGCCGCCGCGGACCGCCGGCACCGAGATCAGGGGAGATTAGGGGGCGGACCCTGATGCTCCGCCCCCGCGGCCGTGTGAACATCGATGCCATGCCGGAAGCCGCAGCACTGCCCCTCGATGACCCGCGGCCACCGCGCAAGCTCTACCGCAGCAGCGACGGCCGCTGGCTCGGCGGAGTGGCGCGAGGCCTCGCCGGGCACCTCGGCCTGCCCGTCATCTGGGTCCGGCTCGCCTTCGTAGGCCTGTTCATGGCCAACGGCCTCGGCGCGCTGCTGTACGCCGCGTTCTGGTTCTTCGTACCGCTCGGCGTCGGCGGCGTCGGCGGTCACAAGCCGCCGCTGGTCGGCACCGAGACCTCCCCGGAGGGCCGGCGCAGACTGGTGGCCCGCAAGCCGGACAAGGGACAGATCGTCGCCCTGCTCCTCATGGTCATCGTGTCCATGGTCTTCGTGGGCAGCGTCAACCTGACCAACGGGGCCAAGGCCTACCTGCTGCCCGCCGTGCTGGTCGCGGCCGGTGTCGCCCTGGTGTGGCGCCAGGCGGACAACGCCCGCCGTGCCCGCTGGGTGGAGGTCGGCAGCCGCCGCCGCACGCTCAGCCTGCTGCGCGCGGCCGTCGGAGTCCTGCTGGTCACGGCCGGCGTCTCCGCCATCTTCGTCATGCAGGGCTCGGCCGCCCACCTCGGCGCGGTCCTCCAGGCCGCGCTCGCCGTCCTCGTCGGCATCACCCTGCTCGCCGGGCCCTACCTGGTCCGGATGACCCAGGACCTCTCCGAGGAACGCCTGATGCGCATCCGGGCCCAGGAACGCGCCGAGGTCGCCGCCCACGTGCACGACTCCGTGCTGCACACCCTCACCCTGATCCAGCGCAACGCGGACAACGCCGGCGAGGTGCGCCGCCTGGCCCGCGCCCAGGAGCGGGACCTCCGCACCTGGCTGTACAAGCCCGAGGGCACGGGCAAGGACGAGGCGGACGAGCCCGACACGGTCGCCGAGGCGGTACGGCGCAGCGCGGCCGAGGTCGAGGACAAGCACGGTGTGCCCATAGAGGTGGTCGTGGTCGGCGACTGCCCGCTCGACGAAGGGACCGGGGCGCAGATGCAGGCCGCGCGCGAGGCGATGGTCAACGCCGCCAAGTACGGTGGCGAGGGCGGTGCCGTACAGGTCTACGCCGAGGTCGAGGGGAGGACGGTGTTCGTGTCGGTCCGTGACCGCGGCCCCGGCTTCGACCTCGACTCGATACCCGCCGACCGGATGGGTGTCAGAGAATCGATCATCGGCCGCATGGAGCGCAACGGCGGCACGGCCCGGCTGCGGGCGGTGCCGGGCGGCGGCACGGAGGTCGAACTGGAGATGGAGAGGGCGGAGAAGACGTCATGAGCGACGCGACCGAGGCGAGCGGTACGGCGGGAGCGGCGGAGCCGGCCGGGCCCGGCCCGGCCGGTGAACGGCACGTGCGCGTGGTGCTCGTGGACGACCACCGCATGTTCCGCACCGGTGTCCAGGCCGAGATCGGGCAGACCGTCGAGACCGGGGTCGAGGTGGTCGGCGAGGCCGCGGACGTCGACCAGGCGGTCTCGGTCATCACCGCGACCCGGCCCGAGGTGGTCCTGCTCGACGTCCACCTGCCCGGTGGCGGCGGGGTCGAAGTACTGCGCCGGTGCGTCGCGTTGATGGCCGACGCCGAGCGGCCCGTCCGCTTCCTGGCGCTGTCCGTCTCAGACGCCGCTGAGGACGTGATCGGCGTGATCCGCGGCGGTGCCCGCGGCTACGTCACCAAGACCATCACCGGCACCGACCTGGTCGACTCGGTCTTCCGGGTCCAGGAGGGCGACGCCGTCTTCTCGCCGCGCCTGGCCGGGTTCGTGCTGGACGCCTTCGCCTCCACCGACGCCCCGCCCGTCGACGAGGACCTGGACCGCCTCACCCAGCGCGAACGGGAGGTGCTGCGTCTGATCGCCCGCGGTTACGCCTACAAGGAGATCGCCAAGCAGCTCTTCATCTCGGTCAAGACGGTCGAGTCCCATGTCTCGGCGGTCCTGCGCAAGCTCCAGCTCTCCAACCGCCACGAGCTGACCCGCTGGGCCACGGCACGCCGGCTGGTGTGACCCGCCGGGCCGCCGCTCACGGGCGCGCCGGCTGGTGTACCCGCCGGGCCGCCGCTCACGTCACCCGCGTCGCCCCCGCGAACGGCATCTCGTCGACGGGGGCCACCCGGACCGGCGCCGACGGGTTGGGGGCGTGGATCATCCGGCCGGCGCCGATGTAGATGCCGACATGGCTGATGCCCGAGTAGAAGAAGACCAGGTCGCCGGGCTGGAGCTGGGAGCGGGACACGCGCCGGCCCGCGTTGATCTGGGCGTAGGTGGTGCGGGGCAGGGAGATGCCGGCGGAGCGGTAGGCGGCCTGCACCAGTCCGGAGCAGTCGAAGGCGTTGGGTCCGGTCGCGCCCCACACATAGGGGCTGCCGAGCTTCTGGTAGGCGTAGGCGACGGCCGCCGCCGCACGGGGGCCGGAGGGAACGGACCCCGCCTGTGCCAGGGCCGCCCGGGCGTCGGAGGCCGAGCGCGAGGCGTGCCCGGCGGCGTCGCCGGTGATCCAGGTGCGCTCCGGGGGAGTGAGCCGTGCCAGCAGCCTGCGCGCCTCCGCGAGTTTCGCGGTGACCGTCTGCTTGTGCCGCCGCACCTCCGCCTGCCGCGACCGCAGCGACTTCAGCTCGACGCGGGCGGCGCCGCGTAACTGCTCGATCTCGCGGAGCTGTTCGCGCACCCGCGCCACCGCCCCGGCCTGCCGGTCGTCCACCCGCTCCGCGAGCGCGGCCCCGTCCAGGTACCGGTCGGGGTCGCTGGACAGTGCCAGTTGCCAGGAAGGGTCGATCGCGCCGTCGCGGTACTGCGCGGCCGCCACCGAACCCAGCGCGTCGCGTGCCGTGTTGAGCCGCTGCTGCCTGCGGGCGGCCTCGTCCTGCAGCGAGTTCAGCCGCCGCTGGGTCGCCTCCGTCCTCTCCTTCGCCCCGTCGTACCGCTGGGTGGCGGTCTCCGCCTCCTGGTACAGCTTGTCGACCTTGGCCTTCACCTGGGCCGGCGTCAGCTGCGGTTCGGCGTTGCCCGTGCCCTCGAAGGCCGTCGCGGTGGCCGCGCCCGCCAGGGCGAGGGTCACGGCCGTACGGGCCGTGTTGCCGCCGAGCGAGCGCTGTCGGGGCTTTCGGTGCGCTGCCACCTGGACCGTCACGTCCTTCCATGGGACCTCTGCGGCCGAGCGGTCGGTGTGTCCGGCGGCGGCCCGCACAGGGGAACGGGCCGCCGCCGGACCTTTCTCGGCGGAGGTGGCCGGCGGCCGTCCCTGGCCCGGACGGCGGTGGGAAGCCGGTCACCTGGGGGAGGACGTTAGGGCGCATTGTGACAGTCCGGTAACGCACTGTATGGAACTGACCGAGACGGACCGGGCCGAGCGGGTCCGTGATCGCCTCGCCGGGTCATGGCTGCCGCCTTGACGCTCCGTAGTGACCGAAGCGCGCGTTGCGGGGCCTGCGGGAAGCCTGTGGTGCTATACGGCGCATATATGCAAGATCATCCGCGTCGGATCCGGTCGTGGGACGGGCCCGGTGGCCGGCCGCCCCGGACCCCCTCATTAGGCTCCGGGGTCATGGACGTACTCATCCATCTCTTCGTCGGCCTGCACATCATCGGCATCGCCGCGCTGCTCGGCGGTTTCCTCACCCAGATGAAGGCGATGGGCCAGGGCACGGCCCGGTTCGTCCCCGGAATGCTGCACGGCGCGTTCACCATGCTGGTCACCGGCGTGGCCCTGGTCGGGCTCAACGAGGCCGACGGCCACCACGTCAACACCATCAAGATCGGCGTGAAGCTGGCCGTGCTGATCGTGATCCTCGGGCTGGTCTACGTCCAGCGCGACGAGGAGAAGGTGGACAAGCGGGTCTTCGGGCTCGTGGGTCTGCTGACCATGGTGAACATCTTCATCGCCGTGCTGTGGACCTGAGGCCCGTGCCGCAGCCGTGAGGTCCGTGCCGCAGTCGTGAGGCTCAGCCCGCACTGAACAGGCCGGTGCGGGCTGCGCGCACCGCACCGGCCGCGACCACCAGCCACACCGCCACCGCCAGCCACACCAGCGCCTGGCCGGGCTGCTTCAGCCACCCGAGGGCCAGGGCCGTCCCGACCGACAGGGTCGACGTGGCCGTCATGCCCACCGGGAACACCGTCGCCCACCGACGCACGTCGTAGCGCAGCCGCGGCCTGGCCACCTCGGCGACCAGCAGGGCCACACAACAGGCCAGGGTCAGTACCAGCAGCGTCGCCGTGACATCGCGCAGCACGGTCCGGTCGTCGTCGTTCCACAGGCGGAGCCGGGCGCTGTCGGCGGCGAGCAGCTTCGCCCCGGCCAGCGCGGAGATGGCGAGCGCGCCGCCCAGGACCCAGTGGTCCCCGGGCCCCTCGAACACCTGGCGCGGATCGAAACGCGGCAGTGCCACGCCGTAGAGGGCAAGGCCCAGCCAGAACAGCACCAGCGCGGCGTGCGCGAGCCATGCCGTGGACTTCGCCGCGGCCAGCGTGGTCGCCAGCACCGCCAGCCCCTGTGTGGCCACACAACACAGGAACACCGACCTCGGCATGCGCCGCCCCCAGTGCCGTACGACGAGGACCAGCAGCACCGGCCACAGCAGCACCGCCAGCGCCAGGGCCGCCTCGGCCACGGTGTGCCGGCCGAGCAGCGAGGACCGGGTGCCGAGCACCGTCGTCGCGGCGACGGCGGTGAGCGCGCCGGGGCTCTTCGCATCGGCCAGCCACCGCTGCCGTTGCGTCGCCAGCCGGACTGCGAAGTCGGCGGCGAGCGCCACCCAGGCGAGGCAGCCCAGCCACAGGAGGACCTGGGAAACCGCCTCGGAACCCGTCAGATGCAGGCCCACCGACACGATGCCGCTCGCCATGACCGCGGCCCCCGCCGCCGGCGGACGCCCCTGCCACCACGTACGCAGACCAGGGAAGCCGGGCATGGGCATGCGCCCGATGCTAGGCAGCGGCAGGGCGGCCGCCCGTGGGGCACGCGCGCGTGGGGCCCGAAAAGAGCACTGTCAGGCCGGGCGCACCACCCGGTGGACGACCGGCTCGCCGGCCAGGTGGACCGGCTCCTCGCGGACGTACGCACCGGGCCGCGGGGCGTGGATCATCGTCCCGTCGCCGGTGAGGAGGCCCGCATGGCTGCTGTCGTCGCCGAAGAAGACCAGGTCACCCGGGCGCGCTTCGACGAGCGGGACGGTGGTGCCCATGGCCGCCTGGTCACGTGCGGCACGCGGCAGGGCGACGCCTGCTGCCCTCCAGGCGGCCTGGGTGAGCCCGGAGCAGTCGTAGGAGCCGGGCCCGCTGGCACCGGCGACGTACGGCTTGCCGATCTGAGCGCGGGCGAAGGCGATGGCCTTCTCGGCCTTGGTGACGGGCGCCGGCGGGACGACGGGCGGCAAGCTCACCTGCGGCGCGGCGGAGCGCGCCTGTTCCGCGGCGGGGGCGGAAGCCGGCGCCGGGACCGAGGATCCGGCCGGAGTCAGAGGCCGGGCCGGAACCGCAGCCCGAGCCGTGGCCGGAACCGCAGCCGGAGCCGGGGCCGGAGCCGGGGCCGAAAACGCGTCCGGAGCCGGAGTCACGGCCCGAGCCGGAGCCGGAACCGCAGCCGAATCCGGTGCTGTGGCCGGTGCCGTGACCGGTGCCGTGAGGTGGGTCAGCAGCGCGCGCGCCGTCGCGAGCTTGTGCTGGACGGCCGCCTTGGCCGTCTTCACGTCGTACGACGCCGCGGCCGGCGCCTCGGGAACCCCGGCGGCCGCGGGGGCGGGGGGCGTCCCGCGCTCCGCCGCGCCCTTCACCCGGGAGGCCAGCCGGTTCATCAGCCGGCTCTGGGCGAAGTGGTCCTCCGGGAAGTCCGCGAGCAGCGAGGTGGCCGTCTCGGGAGCCGCGGTGAACGGAACCAGTCCTTCGCGGGCCTTGCTGAACAGTCCCGGACGCCGTGCGGCCTCCGGGCGCGGGGTCCCGGCGCGTGCCCGCTGCACGGCCGCCGGCTCCTCCTCCGGATCCGCCCTGCGGTACAGCTCGTCGATCTTCTTCTCGATCTCCTCCGCGCTCGGCCCGGCGTCGCCCGCGGGGGCGGACGCGGAGGCCGGTGCGGCCCCGGCCGTCTGGGACAGGACGGCCACGGAGGTGAGCGCGGCGGTGGCCAGGACGGGGGTGCGGATGCCCGTCCCACGGGTCCCCGGAGGACCCGGCTTGCGGTGCGACGCCAAGGGAGGCGACTCCTTCCAACGTGCCGCCTACCGGGTTAGCTGTCGGGTTCGGGCGGGTGGTTCGGAAGGGTTGCCCTACGGCGTCGTCCCGGGCGGGAGTCGGCCGATTCACCCCAGGATCGGTGGGTCCCCGGCTCCGGCTGCCGCGAAGGGGCGCACCGGACTCGGCGGAGGCCGCGCGGCCCGGCGAGGTTCGCCGGTAGGGGTCGTGCGGCCTGACGGCAACCTAGCCAACTCGTGTGACTCCTGTGAAGGTTGCCGTGCCATATGTCCGATACATTTCCGTGACCCGGGGTGGGTCTCACACCGGCGTGACCAGGCGCTTCCGCAGGGTGAGCGGCCCGGCCGCACCCGTCGCGAGGTGGCCGGCGAGCCGCTGCCGTGTCCTGTCGCGGACCTCACGGGCGCCGACTTTCCACTGCCGGGACCGGTTGTCGGTGCGGGCCCCTAGACTCGTAGAGCGATGAGCAGCCTCTTTGACGACAGCTTCCTGGCGGACCTCCAGGCCCCTCGCGGGCACGCGGAGGAACCCCCGCCGCCGCCCGAGGACGATCACGCCCCGGAGCCCCTTCCGGACGATCTGTTCGGCGGGAAGTTCGACGTGCCGCCGGACCGGGACGCCCACTACCGCGACGGCGCCCCGCGTCCCGTGATCGACGCGGACGCGCTGCTGACGGGGCTGAACGACAACCAGCGCGCCGCGGTCGTCCACGCCGGCTCGCCGCTGCTCATCGTGGCCGGCGCCGGCTCCGGCAAGACGCGCGTGCTCACCCACCGCATCGCCCACCTGCTCGCCGCGCGCGACGTGCACCCGGGGCAGATCCTCGCGATCACCTTCACCAACAAGGCCGCGGGCGAGATGAAGGAGCGGGTCGAGCAGCTCGTCGGCCCGCGCGCCAACGCGATGTGGGTGATGACCTTCCACAGCGCGTGCGTGCGCATCCTGCGCCGCGAGTCGAAGAAGCTCGGCTTCACGTCGTCCTTCTCGATCTACGACGCCGCCGACTCCAAGCGCCTGATGGCCCTGGTCTGCCGCGACCTCGACCTCGATCCCAAGCGCTTCCCGCCGAAGTCCTTCAGCGCCAAGATCAGCAACCTGAAGAACGAGCTGATCGACGAGGAGGACTTCGCCGCCCAGGCCACCGACGGCTTCGAGAAGACCCTCGCCCAGGCCTACGCGCTCTACCAGTCGAGGCTGCGCGAGGCCAACGCACTGGACTTCGACGACCTGATCATGACGACGGTCAACCTGCTGCGCGCCTTCCCGGACGTGGCCGAGCACTACCGCCGCCGCTTCCGGCACGTCCTGGTCGACGAGTACCAGGACACCAACCACGCGCAGTACGCCCTCGTCCGCGAGCTGGTGGGCACCGGGCAGCACGACGAGGACGTACCGCCCGGCGAGTACGACCTGCCGCCCGCCGAGCTGTGCGTGGTGGGTGACGCGGACCAGTCGATCTACGCCTTCCGGGGCGCGACGATCCGCAACATCCTCCAGTTCGAGGAGGACTACCCGGACGCGACGACGATCCTGCTGGAGCAGAACTACCGCTCCACGCAGACCATCCTGTCCGCCGCCAACGCGGTCATCGAGCGCAACGAGTCCCGCCGCCCGAAGAACCTATGGACCAACGCCGGCCAGGGCGCGCGGATCACCGGCTACGTCGCCGACACCGAGCACGACGAGGCCCAGTTCGTCGCCGACGAGATAGACCGCCTCACCGACGCGGGCGACGCGAAGGCGGGCGACGTCGCCGTCTTCTACCGCACGAACGCCCAGTCCCGTGTCTTCGAAGAGGTCTTCATCCGCGTCGGCCTGCCCTACAAGGTCGTCGGCGGCGTCCGCTTCTACGAGCGCAAGGAGGTCCGGGACGTCCTGGCCTACCTGCGCGTCCTCGCGAACCCCGAGGACTCGGTGCCGCTGCGCCGCATCCTCAACGTGCCCAAGCGCGGCATCGGTGACCGCGCCGAGGCGATGATCGACGCCCTCGCCCAGCGGGAGAAGATCAGCTTCCCGCAGGCGCTCAAGCGTGTGGACGAGGCCTACGGCATGGCCGCGCGCTCCACCAACGCGGTCAAGCGGTTCAACACGCTGATGGAGGACCTGCGGACCATCGTGGAGTCCGGCGCCGGACCGGCGACCGTGCTGGAGGCCATACTCGAACGCACCGGCTACCTCGCCGAGCTGCAGAACTCCACCGACCCGCAGGACGAGACCCGCATCGAGAACCTGCAGGAACTCGCCGCGGTGGCCCTGGAGTTCGAGCAGGAGCGCGCGGAGGGGGAGGCGGGCACGCTGGCCGACTTCCTGGAACAGGTCGCGCTGGTCGCCGACTCCGACCAGATCCCGGACGAGGAGGACGGCGACGGCGTCATCACACTGATGACCCTGCACACCGCCAAGGGCCTGGAGTTCCCGGTGGTCTTCCTGACCGGCATGGAGGACGGCGTCTTCCCGCACATGCGCGCCCTCGGCCAGACCAAGGAACTGGAGGAGGAACGGCGCCTGGCGTACGTGGGCATCACGCGCGCGCGGGAGCGGCTGTACCTCACCCGGTCGGCGATGCGCAGCGCCTGGGGCCAGCCGTCGTACAACCCGCCCTCCCGTTTCCTGGAGGAGATCCCGGCCACCCACCTGGAGTGGAAGCGGACCGGAGCCGCGGCGCCGGTGTCCTCCGGGCCCGCCGCCGGGATCGCGGCGTCGCTGTCCTCCTCCCGTTCCCGCTCCGCGGCGTCGGGCGCGTCCGGGTTCGCCACCCGGCGCACGGCCGAGAAGCCGGCGGTCGCCCTGGCAGTCGGGGACCGGGTCACGCACGACCAGTTCGGTCTTGGCACGGTCGTCGCGGTCAAGGGCACCGGCGGCAACGCCGAGGCGACGATCGACTTCGGGGACGCCAAGCCGAAGCGGCTGCTGCTGCGGTACGCGCCCGTCGAGAAGCTCTAGCCGGCCCGCCGGGCGGCACACGCGAACGGGGTGAGCCCCGCCGGACCGGCGGGGCTCACCCCGTTCGCGTGTGCCCGATGCTCAGCTCGGGTCCAGTCCGTGGCTCCGCAGCCACGGCAGCGGGTCTATGGCCGCCCCGCCGGCCGGGCGGACCTCGAAGTGCAGGTGCGGGCCGGTGGAGTTGCCCGAGTTGCCGGAGTAGGCGATCGGCTGGCCGGCCTTGACGGCGGTACCGGCGGCCACGCGGTAGCTGGAGAGGTGGCAGTACCAGGTCTCCGTGCCGTCCTTCGCCGTCACGATCATCATGTTGCCGTAGGCGCTGTTCCACTTGGTGGAGACGACGCCGTCGGTCGCGGCCATCACCGTGGTTCCGTACGAGACCGGGAAGTCGATGCCCGTGTGCACGGACATCCAGTTCACACCGGCCTGGCCGAAGTAGGCGCTGAGCCCCTTCTGCAGGACCGGGATGGCGAACTTGGGCCGCAGCCGCTCCTTGAGCGCGGCCTCGGCGGCGGCCTTCTTCTTCTGCAGCTCCTGCTGCGTCTTGAGGTCGATGCGTTCCTGCGTCCGGCTGGCCCGGTCGGCGAAGTCGTCGGCGCCGGCGGAGAGCGTCCTGAGCTGGGTGTCCAGCTTGCTGTTGGCGACGGACGGCTTCACCGTCTGCGCGTCCGAGGCGGTGACGGAGGAGTCGCCTCCGTCGTCGGTCAGGCCGCCGACGGAGGCGGCGGCGATGCCGGCGACCCCCATCACACAGGCCGAGGGCACGGCGATGGTCAGCAGTGCGGAGCGCTTGGGGGGCGTACGGCGCCGGGAACGCGCCGCGCCGCGGGAGCCCGCGCGGGGCGCGGGCACCGGAGCGGACTCCTCCTGGTCGTCGAGCAGAACCGCTACCGCGGGCAGTTCGCCCGTGTCGCCCGGCTCGCCGTCCCTGGCGCCCGCTTCCGGGAACTCACCGGTCTCGGCGTACTCGCCGAACTCGGCGGCGCCGGTGTACTCGCCGGTGCCCGCGTACTCGCCGGCCTCCGGGTACTCGCCGGCGGCGGCCTTGGGGTACTCGCCGGCGGCGGCCTCGGGGTACTCGCCGGCCTCGGCGTACCCGGCGTACTCGTCCGTCCCGGCAGCCTGGTCGAACCGTTCGGCGTGCTGGTCGTGCGGGGTCCCGGGCTGGTCGTGCGGCGCCGCGAGCTGCCCGTGCGGCACGGATGTGCCGTCGGAGTTCCACTGCGTGGCGTCGTACACGCCGGTGTCGTAGGCCTGGGTGCCCCACTGCCACTGCTGGGTCTGGTCGGCGCCCGCGGGCTGGTCGTGCTGCAGCCAGGCGTTCGCGTCCCACTGGCCGCTGAAGTCGTCGCCCGTGGCCTGCGCGGGAATCGTCCACGCGGTGGTGTCGTACGCGCCCGTGTCGTAGGCCGCGTGCTGCTGGGCCGCGTACGGGTCGTGCCGCGTGAACTGGCCCGTACCGGTCTGCCACTGCGTGCTGTCGTAGGCGCCGGTATGCCGGCCGTCACCCGGCAGGCTGCCGAAGAGCGGGTCGGTGGCGAAGGCGCCGGTCCCGCTGGTGGTGGCCGTGAAACCGGTGGCGTCATAGCCGCCGTACGTGGTGAGGTCGTCGTGCTGGGCTTCCTGCGTTCCGTACGCGTAGTGCCCGGTGGAGGCGTCGGAAGCCGGGGCCGGGGTGGTCATGGTCCCCGACGGGTGACGGTCGTTCACCAACTTCTCTTTCGCCTCGACAACAGTGGCTGCCAGAGCAGTGCGGCGACTGTACCCGGCGGTATGCGGGCGCGACAATCGTCGGCCGGTTTCGGGTGGGCCGGAAACGGGCATTCGGCCGTGATTCGGGGGTCGTGAACCTGACCTTGGCTTTGTGTTCGAGGCTTGTTCGACGTCAGGTGGCGGTGAGTAACCGGTGGAGCGGCTCTGTCACAGCCCGCTCGGCCCGGTTCGCGCCCCCGTCGGCCGGCTTCGCTCAGGCCACCGTCGCGCCGTCGGTGAGCCGGGTCTCGGCGGGCGCGGCCTCTAGGGCCTCCCGTATGCCGACCGCGACGGCCGGGTGCACCGGCAGCGCGAGGTGCCCGATGCCCGTCACCCGGACGTTGCGCACATCCAGGTCGGGGTGGTCGATGCAGGCCGATTCCAGGGGGACCATCACGGAGTCCAGGTCGCTCCAGAAGCTGATGAAGCGCGTGCGGCAGCCGGGCGCAGGCCTGGTCAGCGCCTCGATCACCTCGGAGCCGGGCCGCATCTGCCGCACGATGGGGTGCGCGCTCGCCAGGGGCATGGCCCGGGTTCCGGAGTGCGGCGTGCCGAGGGTGACGAGCGTGCGCACCCTGGCGTGGCCGCCCAGGCACTGTGTGTAGTAGCGCGCGATGAGGCCGCCGAGGCTGTGCCCCACGATGTCCACCTGGCTGCTGCCGGTGCGCTCGCAGATCTCCTCGACGTGTCGGCCCAGCAGTTCGGCCGCGATGCGTATGTCGCAGGTCAACGGAGAGTAGTTGAGTGACTCGATGCGCTGGCGGCCGCTGCGCGCGAGGTTACGACGCAGCAGGACGAAGACGGAGCGGTTGTCGATGAAGCCGTGCAGCAGGACGACCGGCGGGCCGGGCCTGCCCGGCAGCCGGGTGGTGCCGTCCTGGGTGGACCGGGCGGGACCTCGGCGCTCCGGGGTTAAACCCGTCGGGTACAGCAGCACGTGCCCGGCCAGGATGGCCGCCTCCAGCGCGGTCGCTTTGAGCAGGGCCATGGAGAGATCGACCAGTCTGCCGGGCCACAGGCGCCGGTAGATCGGGAGGACGAGCGGCAGTACCCCGGTGACCTTCATTGGCCGACCTCCAGTCGGCACGCGGGGGGCGGCTCGGTCCTCCGCGTGCCCTCATGTCCCACTATGTGATTTCCCCCTCCCCGCGCACCGTAAAACTGCCGGTTGCGGGATGCTGGAGATAACGTTCGTTCACTTCGCGACGGGTGGCGGGACGCGCCAAAAGTGCGGTACTTGTCGTTACGGACGGAAGCGATCGCTTCCGTGATCCTCTGATGGAGGCAGTGATGGGTGTGGCAGCCGGTCCGATCCGCGTGGTTGTGGCCAAGCCGGGGCTCGACGGCCACGATCGCGGGGCCAAGGTCATCGCGCGGGCGCTGCGCGACGCCGGCATGGAGGTCATCTACACCGGGCTCCACCAGACGCCCGAGCAGATCGTCGGCACCGCGATCCAGGAGGACGCCGACGCGATCGGCCTGTCCATCCTCTCCGGCGCCCACAACACCCTCTTCGCCGCCGTCATCGATCTGCTCAAGGAGCGCGAGGCCGAGGACATCGTCGTCTTCGGCGGCGGCATCATCCCGGAGGAGGACATCGCGCCGCTGAAGGAGAAGGGCGTCGCGGGCATCTTCACGCCGGGAGCGACCACCACGGCGATCGTGGAGTGGGTGCGGGAGAACGTGCGCCAGCCGGCCGCCTCCGGAGGCTGAGCCGCGGACGCGGTGCCGTGCGGCAGGCTCCGGGGCGTCGCCCCCGGAGCCCTTCGCGTCCGAACAGCCCCCTCCTCAGTCGCCGGATCTGGGGGGCGTTCCGTCCGGTGCCAGCTCCGCGGCCATCGCCGCCCGCAGCCGCAGGGTGGTGACGAGCCGCTGGAACGCCTCCGCCCAGTAACCCCCGGCGCCCGGCGAGGCGTCCTCCCGCTCGTCGGGTATCGCGAGCAGAGCGTCGAGGCGGGTGGCCTCCGCCGGGTCCAGGCACCGCTCGGCCAGTCCCATCACCCCGCTGAAGCTCCAGGGGTAACTGCCCCCGTCCCGCGCGATGTCGAGGGCGTCCACCACGGCCCGGCCGAGCGGGGCGGCCCAGGGGACCGCGCACACCCCGAGAAGCTGGAACGCCTCGGACAGGCCATGGGTCGCGATGAAACCCGCCACCCACTCGGCCCGTGCGCCGGCGTCGAGCGCGGCCAGCAGCTTCGCCCGCTCCGCCAGGGACACCGCACCCGGTCCGCCTGCCTCGGGCGCCGACGGTGAGCCGAGCAGCACCCTCGACCACTCGGCGTCGCGCTGCCGCACCGCCGCCCGGCACCAGGCGGCGTGCAGCTCGCCCTGCCAGCCGTCGGACACCGGGAGCGCCACGATCTGCGCCGGGGTGCGCCCGCCGAGCCGCCCGGGCCAGATCCCCAGCGGCGCCGCCTCCACCAACTGGCCGAGCCACCAGGAGCGTTCGCCTCTGCCGGTGGGGGGCTTGGCCGTCACACCGTCCCGCTCCATGCCCGGGTCGCACTCGTGCGGCGCCTCCACCACGAGCGCGGGCGAGTCCGCGGTGCGGTCCACGGCCACACACGCCGCGGCCCGTCGCGCCATGCGGGTGGCGAGCGCCGAACCGGGCAGCGACGACAGCAGTTCCGCGGCGGTCGCCCGGACGTTGCGGCTGCGGTCGCTCAACGCCCTTTCGAGGAAGGCCTCGTCCTCGGCCGACAGGCCCGCGCGCAGCGAGTCGAGGAACATCAGGCGGTCCTCCGCCCGCTCGGTGGGCCAGGTGCCCTCCAGCAGTTCCCGTGCGACGGCGGGCGTGGCGGCCCGCAGCGCGCCCAGCAGCGCGACCCGCTCCGCGAACAGCCCCTCCTGCCACAGCCGGCGCACCGCCTCGCCGTCCCCGGTGCCGGGCAGTGCCGCGCCGCCGCCCGGCGCCGCGCGCAGGGCGAACCGCCAGTCGGGGTTGAGCCGGGCCAGCCACAGCGCCCGCGGCCCGGCGAACGCCAGCGCCGCCGGCCGCAGGTCCGTGCGGCCCCGGGCGGCGTCCAGCAGCGCGGGCAGCGCCGGGGCAGGGGCGGCGTAGCCGTGCGCGTTGGCCGCCGCCAGCCACTGCGGGAGCAGTTCCATGAGGTCGGGCGAGCTGCCCCGACGGCCGCCGCCCGCGCCGCCGGAGCGGTCGGCCAGCAGCGTCGCGAGCCTGCGGGCCGCGGCCGCGGGCAGCGCCGGACGCGGATCCTCCGGGGCGGGCTCCGGCCGCGGTGCGGCCCGCCCGGGCCGCAGACCCGCCCGCCGCCGCACGGTCGCCACGGCGGCGGCGTCCAGCAGGGCCACCGGGGCCTCCCGCCCGGCGGGCGCCGCCGGCGGGCGCCGGTCGGTGCCCAGCAGAGCGGTGGTGACCAGCTCCTCCCAGGAGGCCTCGCCGTCCCGCGTGGCCGGCGTTCCGTCCATGCCGTTTCCTTCCCTTTCCGTCCTCGACTGCGCCGCGCCGGACTCCGGCCGGCGGTCCCGCCCGGTCAGCACAGCGTCACCGGGTCGCCCGGGCCCCCGGGCCACGCCGTCAGCGGGGTGAAGCCGCGGTGGCCGCACTCGCCGAAGACCCGCACGGGCGCGCCGCCGGACAGGGCGACCAGGCGCCACAGGCCGGGGCGGGCACGGAACGCCTCGGTGAGCGGCAGCGCCGAGTCCGCCTGCGCGTCGGCCAGTTGCCAGCCGCCGCCCGCCTCCGTGTCCTGGGCCGGCACTACCCCGTCCAGGGTGACCGGGACCGAGTCCAGCCAGGGGTCCTCGCGGAGCGCCTCGCCGTAGCGCGCCGCCGCCTCGGCGGTGGTCGCGCCGGGTGGGCGCAGAGCGGCGGGCACGGGCGGCGCGTACTGCTCGCCCAGGGCCGCCCGCGCCTGACCGGCGCCGGGGAACACGGACAGGTCCGCGTCCAGGACCAGTCCGACCGGCAGTGACAGCTCCGGTGCCCGGCCGGCCGCGCCGTAGGAGAGGAGCAGCCGGGTCAGACCCGAGTCGGCGCCGTGCAGCCATATCCGGCGCGTCGTCAGTTTCGCGTCCGCCGTGTCGTACTGCGCCAGCACCAGCCAGCGGTCGCGCAGCGGCGGGCCGTCCGACTGGGCCGGCAGCCCGAGCCGGGAGCGGACCGTGGCGGCGAGGGCGTCCGGCAGCCGGTCGTGGCGCAGCCAGCCCTGGTCCAGGAGGTGCAGCAGGGCGCTCTCCTCCAGCAGCCGCGCCGGCCAGCCCGGGCCGGAGGCCGGTATCGCGCCCAACTCCCTTACCCGCGCCGCGAGTCCGGGTGCCTGCGCGTCGACCATGCGCGCCGCCGTCTCCTCCCAGAGGGCGTAGCCGGCCTGTTCGGCCGTGGCCAGACCGCCGCGCAGCAGGTCCGCCAGGCGCTGCTCCAGTTCCGTCGCGCCCGCGGTGACCCGCTCGGCGCGGCGTTCCGCCCGTCGCCGCGCCGCCCCGGGGTCGGCGGTCCCGGAGGCCGAACCGCCACCGTCTCCGGTCTCCTTCTTCTCCGCGCGCTCGCGCCGGCCCGAGAGCCACTGCGCGGCCCAGTCCGGCGGCTCGGCCGGCCGCGGTACCGAGCCGTCCCCCTCCGCCCACAGCAGGAGCAGCCCGAGGGCGTGCTTGCACGGGAACTTACGGCTCGGACAACTGCACCTGTACGCCGGGCCGGTGACGTCCGCGAGGTCCACCACCGTCTGGTACGGCTTGCTGCCGCTGCCCTTGCACAGCCCCCACACCGTCCCCTCTCCGCTACCCGTGCCGGACCACGGCCCGGCCGTGCCCAGCCTGCTTCCCGCCTTGCGTGACGCGGCGTCAGGCGCCAGAGCCAGCACCTGGTCCGCGGTCCAGCGCACCCCCTGCTCAGTCATGGAAACGACGGTAGGTCCCGCCACTGACAATCGGACTCGTGAGCCCGTTCGTGCAGGTCAGGGCGATTGTCAGTGGGGTGGTGCACGGTTGGTGACAGATCCGAACCGGCCGAGCTGGAGGGGGCCTCAGCCATGTCTGTGTCCGTGGAACCGATGTCCGTCGACGCGAGCGGGAACCAGGACGCGCAGGCGTCCGGGAACCAGGACGCACAGGCGTTGCGACCGCACGCCGAGCACGCGTTCGCGGCCGAACTCGCCGCGCTCGCCGCCCAGGACGACCGCCCGCGTCCGGCCCGCTGGAAGCTGTCGCCGTGGGCGGTGGCGACCTACCTGCTCGGCGGCGCCCTGCCGGACGGCACCGTGATCACACCGAAGTACGTGGGCCCGCGCCGCATCGTCGAGGTCGCCGTCACCACCCTCGCCACCGACCGCGCCCTGCTCCTGCTCGGCGTCCCCGGCACGGCCAAGACCTGGGTGTCGGAGCATCTGGCGGCGGCCGTGAGCGGCGACTCGACCCTGCTCGTACAGGGCACGGCGGGCACACCGGAGGAGGCGATCCGCTACGGCTGGAACTACGCGCAGCTCCTCGCGCACGGCCCCAGCCGGGACGCCCTCGTGCCCAGCCCCGTGATGCGGGCCATGTCCGAGGGGATGACGGCCCGGGTGGAGGAGCTGACCCGCATCCCGGCCGACGTCCAGGACACCCTGATCACGATCCTTTCCGAGAAGACGCTGCCGATCCCGGAGCTGGGCCAGGAGGTGCAGGCGGTCCGCGGCTTCAACCTCATCGCCACCGCCAACGACCGCGACCGCGGCGTCAACGACCTCTCCAGCGCCCTGCGCCGCCGCTTCAACACCGTGGTGCTGCCGCTGCCGGAGAGCCCCGACGCCGAGGTCGACATCGTCACCCGGCGCGTGGAGCAGATCGGCCGCTCCCTCGACCTGCCCGCCGTGCCGGACGGCGTCCACGAGATCCGCCGGGTGGTGACCGTCTTCCGCGAGCTGCGCGACGGCGTCACCGCCGACGGCCGCACCAAGCTAAAGTCGCCGAGCGGCACGCTGTCCACGGCGGAGGCGATCTCCGTGGTGACCAACGGCCTGGCCCTGGCCGCCCACTTCGGCGACGGGATACTGCGCGCGGGAGACGTCGCCGCCGGCATCCTCGGCGCCGTCGTCCGCGACCCGGCGGCCGACCGCGTGATCTGGCAGGAGTACCTGGAGACGGTGGTGCGCGAGCGCGACGGCTGGAAGGACTTCTACCGGGCCTGCCGGGAGGTGAGCGCGTGAGCGGCACCGCCGCCCGGGACGGCGCGTACGGCTCCGGGCCGCTGCTGCTGGGCGTACGGCACCACGGGCCGGGCTCGGCGCGCGCGGTGCGGGCCGCCCTGGACGCGGCCCGGCCCGGCGCCGTGCTCGTCGAGGGACCACCCGAGGCCGACCCGCTGGTCGCGCTGGCCGCCGACCCGGACATGCGGCCCCCCGTCGCCCTGCTCGCGCACGCCGTGGACGAGCCCGGCCGCTCGGCGTTCTGGCCCATGGCCGAGTTCAGCCCCGAGTGGGTGGCGATCCGCTGGGCCCTCGGGCACGACGTCCCGGTCCGCTTCATCGACCTGCCGGCCGCGCACACGCTGGCCTGGGACACCGAGCCGGAGACACCGTCCGGGACCGGCCCGCACGACGACGAGGAGCCGGAGCGGGACCTGCGCCTCGACCCGCTGGCCGTGCTCGCCGAAACCGCCGGTTACGACGATCCCGAGCGCTGGTGGGAGGACGTCGTCGAGCACCGGGGCGCCGGCCCCCTGGACCCCTTCGCGCCGTTCGCCGCGCTGGAGGAGGCCATGGCCGCGCTGCGGGAGCGCTACGGCGCCGGCGGCAGACCGCGCGACCTGGTGCGGGAGGCCCACATGCGGCTCCAGGTGCGCGCCGCGCGCAAGGAGTTCGGGCCGGAGGTGGCCGTCGTGTGCGGCGCGTGGCACGTGCCCGCGTTGCGGGAGCGGGCCACCGTCACCGCGGACCGGGCGCTGCTCAAGGGGCTGCCCAAGCTCAGGACCGACCTGACCTGGGTGCCGTGGACACACCGCAGGCTGGCCCGGTCGAGCGGCTACGGCGCCGGGATCGACTCGCCGGGCTGGTACGGGCACCTGTTCCGGGCGCCGGACCGTCCCGTCGAGCGCTGGCTCACCAAGGTGGCGGGGCTGCTGCGCGAGGAGGACCGGATGGTCTCCTCCGCGCACGTCATCGAGGCGGTGCGGCTCGCCGGGACCCTCGCGGCGATGCGCGGCCGCCCGCTGCCCGGCCTGACCGAGACCACCGACGCGGTGCGCGCGGTGATGTGCGACGGCTCCGACGTGCCGCTGGCGCTGGTGCACGACCGGCTGGTCGTCGGCGACCTGCTGGGCGAGGTGCCGGAATCGGCGCCCGCGGTGCCCCTGCAGCGCGACCTCGCCCGGGAGCAGCGCAGGCTGCGGCTGAAGCCGGAGGCGCTGGAGCGGGAGCTGGAACTCGACCTGCGCAAGGACACCGACGCCGGCCGGGGCAGGCTGCTGCACCGGCTGCGGCTGCTCGGCGTCGGCTGGGGCGAGCCGGCCGAGTCACGCGGGAGCACCGGCACCTTCCGGGAGACCTGGCGGCTGCGCTGGGAGCCGGAGCTGTCGGTCCGGGTCGCCGAGGCGGGGGTGTGGGGGACGACCGTGCTCGCCGCGGCCACGGCGAAGGCGGAGGCGGACGCGCTCGCCGCTCGCGCCCTCGCCGACGTCACCGCCCTCGCCGAGCAATGCCTGCTCGCCGGGCTGCCGGACGCGCTGCCCGTGGTGATGCGGGTGCTCGCCGACCGGGCGGCCCTCGACACGGACGTCGGCCATCTCGCCCAGGCGCTGCCCGCCCTGGTCCGTTCGCTGCGCTACGGCGATGTGCGCGGCACCGACACCGGGGCCCTGGCCGGCGTCGCGGCGGGCCTGGCCGAGCGGGTCTTCGTCGGCCTGCCGGCGGCCTGCGCCGCCCTGGACGCGGACGCGGCACTGGAGATGCGCGGCCACGTGGACGCCGTGCACACGGCTGTGGGCCTCCTCGCGGAGACCCTGGCCGGCGCACCGGCCGCCGGCCACGGCGACCTGCGCGGCCGGTGGCGTGCCGTGCTGCGGGCCCTGGCCGCCCGGGACACCGTGCCCGGCGTCGTCCGCGGGCGGGCGGTGCGGCTGCTGCTGGACGACGGCGAGCTCGAGCCGGAGGAGGCGGCCCGGCTGATGGGCCTGGTGCTCTCGCCGGGCACCCCGCCGGCCGACGCGGCGGCCTGGATCGAGGGCTTCGCCGGGGGCGGCGGCGGCATGCTGCTGGTCCACGACGAACGGCTGCTCGGTCTGGTCGACACCTGGCTCACCGGGGTCCCCGCGGACGCCTTCACCGACGTGCTGCCGCTGCTGCGGCGCACCTTCTCGGCGTACGAGCCGGGCGTGCGCAGAACCCTCGGGGAACTGGTGCGCCGCGGCCCGGGGGCGGACACCGCCCGCACGGCCAGGACATCGGTGCTGCCCGGCTTCGCCGCCGAGTTGGACACCGCGCGGGCCGACGCCGTGCTGCCGGTGCTGCGGCTGCTGCTCGGCCCGGACCCGGACGGCGGCACCACGACGAGCGACGACGACTGCCTGACGGGAGTGGGCGCATGACCGGCGAACCCCTGCTGACGGAACCCGCCGACCCGGCGCGCGAGCGGCTGCGGCGCTGGCGGCTGGTGCTCGGCGGCGACCAGGCCGACGGCACCGGATGCGCCCTGTCCGGCCGGGACGCGGCGATGGACGGCACGCTCGCCGCGCTGTACGGCAAGGGCGACAAACCGCAGGGCGGGCGGGAGCGTTCGGCGGGCCTCGGCGCCTCGGCACCGTCCGTGGCCCGCTGGCTCGGGGACATCCGCACCTACTTCCCCTCCTCCGTCGTCCAGGTCATGCAGCGCGACGCCATCGACCGGCTCGGGCTCGCCTCCCTGCTGCTGGAGCCGGAGATGCTGGAGGCGGTCGAGGCCGACGTGCATCTGGTCGGCACACTGCTCTCGCTCAACCGGGCCATGCCCGAGACGACGAAGGAGACCGCGCGGGCGGTGGTGCGCAAAGTGGTCGAGGACCTGGAGAAGCGGCTCGCCACCCGCACCCGGGCCACCCTCACCGGCGCCCTCGACCGCAGCGCGCGGGTCAGCCGGCCGCGCCACCACGACATCGACTGGAACCGCACCATCGCGGCCAACCTCAAGCACTACCTGCCCGAGTACCGCACGATCGTGCCGGAACGGCTGATCGGGTACGGGCGGGCCGCGCAGTCCGTGAAGAAGGAGGTCGTCCTCTGCATCGACCAGTCGGGGTCGATGGCGGCGTCCGTGGTCTACGCGTCGGTCTTCGGGGCGGTGCTGGCCTCCATGCGGTCGATCGACACCCGGCTCGTCGTCTTCGACACGGCGGTCGTGGACCTCACCGACCAGCTGGACGATCCGGTCGACGTGCTCTTCGGCACCCAGCTCGGCGGCGGTACGGACATCAACCGGGCGCTCGCCTACTGCCAGGAGCAGATCACCCGGCCGGCCGAGACGGTCGTCGTGCTGATCAGCGACCTCTACGAGGGTGGCATACGGGAGGAGATGCTCAAGCGGGTCTCGGCGATGAAGGCGTCCGGGGTGCAGTTCGTGGCCCTGCTCGCGCTGTCGGACGAAGGAGCGCCCGCGTACGACCGGGAGCACGCGGCGGCGCTCGCCGCGCTCGGGGCACCGGCGTTCGCCTGCACGCCCGACCTGTTCCCCGAGGTGATGGCGGCGGCGATCGAGAAGCGGCCGCTGCCCATACCGGACACCGCGTGACGCGGGGCGGCGAAAGGGACATGGCTACTCATTGGTAACAGGGGGCTTGCGCTACCTCGGGCCGTGCGTGCGAGTATCTACGCCGCCTTCACCCCGACTCCAGGAAGCGCCCGCCTCTTGCCCCTGACAGCAGCTCGGTTCGGGACCGCTGTGCGCGCGCTGCGTACCGCGGGCGGGCGGCGTGTGCTCCAACTGGTGCTGCTGGTGGGCGGACTGCTCGCGCTCGGCTTCCTCTGCGGGACGCAGGCGCAGGCGGCCGAGGGCACGCCGTCTGTGGGTCCGGTGAGTTCGCCACTGCTTCGGTCCGGGCACCAGGGCGTCGCAAGGACCGTCACGGCGCCGAGCGCCACGGCACCGGCCGCCGAGGACTCGACGGCCACGGGAGGGCCGGCCACAGCGAGGCCCGCCACGGCAGAGCCCACCGGGGGAAAGCCCGCCACGGCCGGGAGCGTCACCGAACGAGCCGTCGCCACCGTTCAAGAGACCACGGCCGGGGGCGTCGCCGAACGGGCCGTCACCTCCGTGCGGGGGGTCACGGGTGGGGCCGTCGTCGGACGGCCCGTCACCTCCGTGCAGAGGGTCGCCGACGGGTCTGTCGCCGGACGGGCCGTCACCACCGTTCAGGAGAACCCGTCCGGGGCCGTTGTCGGGCGGGCCGTCAGCTCCGTGCAGGGGGTCACCGGCGGGACCGTCGTCGGAGGAACCGTCACCTCGGTGGAAGCGGTCGCCGAACGGGTCGTGACCCCCGTGCGCACCGTCGTGCGCGAGACGTCCGGCGCCCTCGACGAGGTGCGGGCCACAACGCTGCCCGGGGCCACCTCCCTGCCCGCGCAGGGACTGCCCGTGCCGGGACTGCCCGTGCCGGGACTGCCAGTGCCAGGAGTCCCCGGAGTCTCCGACCCGCTGCCCGCGCAGCAGTTGCCCGTGCCGGTCACCCCGGCGCCCGGGGCGGACCGGCCCGGCGGCATGGCGCCGGCGGCCGGCCGGGCCGACCGGCCGGGCACCGGGAGCGCCAAGGGCGACGGCCGTCACCGCGCCGCCGCCCCCGTGCGTCCGTCGGGCGCCACGTACGGACCGGGTGCCGTGCCCGCCACCGCGCAGGCCCCGGCGCACACCCAGACCGCCTGTTCCACCGCACCTGCCGGAGCCCCGGCCAAACTGCCCACGCCGTCCGGGGACCCGGACGGCGCGCTCGGCAAGCAGGCGGCCGACGGCACCGCCTCCCGGCACGGCGACGCGCACGCCGTCGCCCTCGACGGCCGGGCGCCCGTGCGGCTCCTGGCCGGAGCCACCGCGCGTGTCGACGCGCCCGGGACCCGGGAACGGCACCGGGACATCCCTCTCTTCCCCGGCTAGGGCCAGGGCCGGCCTCCCCGCCACCGACCCGTGGCGCGGGACGCGACAGGTCTGCCCGTCCGTCCGGGACCCGCTTCCCGATCCCTCGGCGATCTCGCTGATCCCCCGGCGATCCCCGGACGGAACTCCCAGCCGTTCCGAAGGACTGACGCACGCAATGAACAAGAACATCCGCCGTTCCATCGTCATCGCCGCCGGTGTGACCGGTGTCTGGGCGCTCGGCTCGGCCGCCGCCAGCGCGGACGAGCTGTCCTCGCCCGCGGTCTCCGCACCGGACACCGACAGCGGCTCCGGCACCCTGACCGGCGCGCTCGTCGGCACGGTCGACGGCGTCCTCACCGGCGTCACCGACGTCGCAGGCGCCACGGGCGTCCCCGGCACCGTCTCCAGGCTGACCGACACCGCCACCGGGACCCTCTCGGACACGGCGGCCGAGGCGCACCGACAGGCACGGACCGCCACCGGCGTCGCCGACCGGACCGCCACCGGCGGTGCCGACCGCGCCGGCGGCCGGCCCGGCACCGGCGCCAGTACCCCCGCTGCCGGGAAGGCCACGGCTGAGGAAGCCGTCAAGGGTGCCGAGGCCGCCCGCCCCGACGCGCGCGCGGCTGGTGCACGCGCACGGCGTGCGGAGGCCGCACAGCATGCGGTGCACGCCCGGGAGAGGGGCGACGGACTCCTCGGCGGCACGACCGCCAGGGCCGCCAGGGCGACCGACGTGGTCACGCCCCTCCCGGCCCCGGGCCCGCAGGGCGAGATCGACTACCTCTTCGGCCCGCTGTCCTCCTTCGCCCCCGAGCTGGAGGAGGCGCTGGCCGCCGCACAGACCAGGCTCCACCGCACCAGCGCGGACGCCCGCCCGCAGGTCACGGCCGCCGTCGCGGGCGTCCCGGCGTACGCTGCCGGCAGGGTCGCCGATGCGCGGCGGCGGGCCGCGGGCTCCGCACGGGCGGTGCCGGGTGCGGCCGCCGTGGTGGTGGACGAGACGGCAGCCGCCGCCGTGCCGCCGGTGGCCGCCGCCGCGGTGCACGGGATGGTGCCGGTCGCCGGGCAGGCCGTGACGGACGCGGGGGCGCTCGGGTACGGCGTGGCCGGTGCGGCGGCGCCCTTCGCGGACGGCGTCGTGGGCGCCGTGCCGCCGGGCGTCCAGGAGGTGACCGGGCGGGCCGGGGCCTTCGCACAGGGCGTGACCGGGCAGGTGCCGCCGTTCGAGGCCGGGGTCACCGGTGCCGTGGAGCCGGCCGCCGGCCAGGTCACCGGTGCCGTCGGGCCGGCCGCCGGTCAGGTCACTGGTGCCGTCGGGCCGGTTGTCGGTCAGGTCACTGGTGCCGTCGGGCCGGCTGTCGGTCAGGTCACCGGTGCCGTCGGGCCGGCTGTCGGTCAGGTCACCGGGACGGTGCGGCCGGCCGTGGACGGCGTCGGTGGCAGCGCGAGCGGGGCGGCGTACGGCGTGGCCGGTGAGGCGGTGGCGTTCGTGGACGGTGTGGCCGGTGCCGCCGGGCCCGTGACGCGTCAGGCGGGCCCCTTCGCGCGGGACCTCGGCTGGACCGCGCGGGTCACCGCCGGGCCGCTGGCCGCGCATGCCGTGGACGGGACCGGGCGGGCCGCTGAGAACGCCGCGCCGGGGTATGTGCACGACCTGACGAACCACTACGGCCACTACGGCGTGCGGGCCTGACGGGCCGCGAAGACTCCGCGGAGGAGAACCGGCCCGGACGGCCGAATGCCGTCGGCATGTCCGGGCCGGTCCTCCGCGGTACGCGGACGGGTGGTCCCCATTGGGGTGGGGATCAGCCGTCCGGGGCCTCCAGGGGCCCGTACCGGGGGCCTCACCGGGTTCACCCCAGCCCGGTGAGGCCGCACGCATCCCCCCATGTCGGCACCCCGTGCCAGCGAACCCGGCATCATGTGACAGGTATCACCGCTCAGGTGTGACCCTCGATTTAGGGAGCCCCCGCAAGCGGCGATAACCTGCGAGACGGACATGCCGCGCGCTCGGACACCGTGTGCGCTTCCCTTGTGACACAGCGGACGTCACGTTGCCCTTCGCGGCACGCCCACGCATCCAACGAACCGCGAGATCACTGATAGGGACGGAAGCGCGTGGACCTGTTCGAGTACCAGGCGAGGGACCTCTTCGCCAAGCACGATGTACCGGTGCTGGCCGGTGAAGTCATCGACACGCCTGAGGCGGCGCGCGCGATCACCGAGCGGCTCGGCGGCAAGTCCGTCGTCAAGGCGCAGGTGAAGGTCGGTGGCCGCGGCAAGGCCGGTGGCGTCAAGCTGGCCGCCTCCGCGGACGAGGCCGTCGCCCGTGCGACGGACATCCTCGGCATGGACATCAAGGGCCACACGGTCCACAAGGTCATGATTGCCGAGACCGCCCCGGAGATCGTCGAGGAGTACTACGTCTCCTACCTCCTCGACCGCGCCAACCGCACCTTCCTCTCCATCGCCTCCGTCGAGGGCGGCATGGAGATCGAGGAGGTGGCGGCCACCCGTCCGGAGGCCGTCGCCAAGACGCCGATCGACCCGATCGACGGTGTGGACGAGGCCAAGGCCCGCGAGATCGTCGAGGCCGCCAAGTTCCCGGCCGAGGTCGCGGACAAGGTCGTGAACGTCCTCGTCAAGCTGTGGGACACCTTCATCAAGTCGGACGCCCTCCTCGTCGAGGTCAACCCGCTGGCGAAGGTCGCCTCCGGTGACGTCCTCGCCCTCGACGGCAAGGTGTCGCTCGACGAGAACGCCGAGTTCCGCCACCCCGAGTACGAGGAACTCCACGACAAGGACGCCGCCAACCCGCTCGAGGCGGCCGCCAAGGAGAAGAACCTCAACTACGTCAAGCTCGACGGTGAGGTCGGCATCATCGGCAACGGCGCCGGTCTCGTCATGAGCACCCTGGACGTCGTCGCGTACGCCGGTGAGAACCACGGCGGCGTCAAGCCCGCCAACTTCCTGGACATCGGCGGTGGCGCCTCCGCCCAGGTCATGGCGAACGGCCTGGAGATCATCCTGGGCGACCCGGACGTCAAGTCCGTCTTCGTGAACGTCTTCGGCGGCATCACCGCCTGCGACGAGGTCGCCAACGGCATCGTCCAGGCGCTGAAGCTCCTGGAGGACCGCGGCGAGAACGTCTCCAAGCCGCTCGTCGTCCGTCTGGACGGCAACAACGCCGAGCTGGGCCGGCAGATCCTCACCGACGCCAACCACCCGCTGGTGCAGCGCGTCGACACCATGGACGGCGCGGCCGACAAGGCCGCCGAGCTGGCCCACGCCGCCAAGTAAGCACTCAGGACGAGGACACAACACACCATGGCTATCTGGCTCAACAAGGACAGCAAGGTCATCGTCCAGGGCATGACCGGCGCCACCGGCATGAAGCACACCAAGCTCATGCTCGGTGACGGCACCCAGGTCGTGGGCGGCGTGAACCCGCGCAAGGCGGGTCAGACCGTGGACTTCGACGGCACCGAGGTACCGGTCTTCGGCACCGTCAAGGAGGCCGTCGAGAAGACCGGCGCCAACGTCTCCGTCATCTTCGTGCCGGAGAAGTTCACCAAGGACGCGGTCGTCGAGGCCATCGACGCCGAGATCCCGCTGGCCGTCGTGATCACCGAGGGCATCGCCGTGCACGACACGGCCGCCTTCTGGGCGTACGCCGGCAAGAAGGGCAACAAGACCCGCATCATCGGCCCGAACTGCCCCGGCATCATCACCCCGGGCCAGTCGAACGTCGGCATCATCCCGGGCGACATCACCAAGCCGGGCCGCATCGGCCTGGTCTCGAAGTCCGGCACGCTGACGTACCAGATGATGTACGAGCTGCGTGACATCGGCTTCTCGACGGCCGTCGGCATCGGTGGCGACCCGATCATCGGCACCACCCACATCGACGCCCTGGCCGCGTTCCAGGACGACCCCGACACCGACCTGATCGTGATGATCGGTGAGATCGGCGGCGACGCCGAGGAGCGCGCGGCCGCGTTCATCGCGGAGAACGTGACCAAGCCGGTCGTCGGCTACGTCGCGGGCTTCACCGCGCCCGAGGGCAAGACCATGGGCCACGCCGGCGCCATCGTCTCCGGTTCGTCCGGCACCGCCCAGGCGAAGAAGGAGGCCCTCGAGGCCGCCGGCGTCAAGGTCGGCAAGACGCCGACCGAGACGGCGAAGCTGGCGCGGGAGATCCTGAGCGCCTGACGCACCCGGCTGAGCGTCCGCAGGCCCGTCCCCGGTGAGGGGGCGGGCCTGCCCGCGTTCGCGCCCGGCTGCCCGCGTTCGCGCCCGCCTGCCCGGCGGGCGCGACCACGTCACCCGGCCATGGGCGTCAGCCGTTGCGGGCCGCCGGTCTGCGAGCGGCGGAGCTTCTCGCGCAGCGCCTGTTCCGCGCGGGACAAGGGACCCAGGGCGGCCGGCGGCGGCACCCCCTGCACCGCCTGGGCCGGGGCGACGGGCGGCTCGTAGTGGGTCGGCGCCGTGCGCAGGGTCAGCGCCGTGGAGCCGACGATCGCGACCGTGAAGGCGATGGCCGCGCGCGTCCAGAAGACGTTCCGGCGTTCGCCGCCGGTCCGCACGGTCGCGGGCACGGGCGGCCGCGGCCGCTCGGCCGAGGCGAGCTCGACCAGCCGCCGGTGCAGTTCGGCGGGGTCGGCCAGCTGCGGGACCCGCGCGGCCACCGCCTCCCGGGCGCGGGTCAGCCGGCCGGCCGCGGCGGGTGTGCTCGCCTCCGTCTCCGCCGCCGTCTCGGGCAGGTCGAGGCCGACGCCGTCGTACAGCACGAGGGTGCGCCGGTAGGAGGGCGGCAGTTCGAGCAGGGCGTGCAGCAGCGCGCGGTCGGCGGGGTCGTCCGGCGGGGGTTCGGGGGAGCGGTGGCGGGGGCGGAAGCGGTGCCAGGGGGAGAGGGCCCACTCGTACGCCACCGCCCGCACCCAGCCTGCCGGGTCCCGGTCCTGCGCCACCTCCGGCCAGCGCTGCCAGGCGACCTGGAAGGCGTGCTCCACGGCCTCACGGGCCAGCTCGCGGCGGCCGGTGAGCAGGTACGCCTGCCGGGCGAGGGCCGGAGCGCAGAACGCGTACAGCGCGTCGAAGGCCTGAGCGGGCGTCAACGCGGGCGGTGACCCCGCGGGGTCGTGCGTGTCCGTCCGCCCGGCCGCGGGCCCGGCGAGGCCGGCCAGCAGACGGGCGTAGGCCTCGCCCTCCCGGCCGCCGGGAGTGTCCCGGCCGCGCTCCCAGGCGCGGACCGTGGCACGGCCGACGCCGATCCGCGCGGCGACCTGAGCCTCGGTCAGTCCGCCGGCCTCGCGCAGGCGTCGGCGTTCGGTCGGTGATGGCAACTGGCTGGCCGGGCTTTCCGTCACAGGACACTCCTTCGGCCGAAAAAGTACATAAACATATATTGAGCGACACATCGGTGGTTCCCCTGTTACGACGGGAAAGCGCGTGTCGTTGGGAGCATGGCGGGCGTGACCCTGATGACCGATCGCCGACCTTCGCTGCCGCCCCTGCTGCACGGGATGCGCGACCGATCGCCCGGGCTGGGCGCCGGCCTGCTGGGCGGTGCGGTCGCCGCAGCGCTCGGGCTCGGCTCGCTCGCGGTGCTCGTGCTGGCCCTGTGGATCAGCTCGCCGTACCCCGACAGCGGTCCGGACGGCGCGCTGCACGTCGCCGCCGCGCTGTGGCTGCTGGGGCACGGCGTCGAACTGGTCCGCACCGACACGCTGTCCGGCGTGCCCCAGCCGGTGGGCGTGTCCCCGCTGCTCCTCCTCGCGCTCCCGATGTGGCTGCTCCACCGGGCGGCGCGGGACGCGACGGACGCCTCCCCGGAGCCCGACGGCCCGCCGCCCGTCCCGGCGCGCACGGCGTGGACGGGCGTGGTCCTCGGCTACCTCGGCGTCGGCACCGCCGCCGCGCTGTACTGCTCGGGCGGCGAACTGCGCCCCCACTGGGGCTGGGTGACGGTGTGTCTGCCGGTGGCCGCCGCGGTGCCCGCCGCGGCCGGTGTGTGGACGGCGCACGGCTGCCCGCGCGGACCCCTGCGCCGTCTGCTGCCGCGGCTGCCGAGGCCG
Source organism: Streptomyces sp. 1-11 (assembly GCF_007176755.1). Lineage (GTDB taxonomy): Bacteria > Actinomycetota > Actinomycetes > Streptomycetales > Streptomycetaceae > Streptomyces. The sequence continues at coordinate 596,154 of NZ_BJTV01000001.1, read as the reverse complement.
GTGCGGGCGCTGCTGTCCGGGCCGGACGCGTGGGCCCGGCTGACCGCGGCGGTACGGGCCGCCGCCGCCGGGACGGCGGTGCTCGCCGGGGGCGGGGCGCTGCTGGTGGGGGTGTCGCTGGTGCTGCACGGCGATGTCGCGCGCGCGTCGTTCCTCCAGCTCACGGCGGGCTGGACCGGCCGGTTCGCCGTGCTGCTGCTCGGCATCGCGCTGATCCCGAACGCGGCGGTGTGGTCGGCCTCCTACGCCCTCGGCCCCGGCTTCGTGCTCGGCGCCGGGCACCTGGTGCGGCCCCTCGCCTCCGACCCGGCCCCGCTGCTGCCCCCGTTCCCGCTCCTCGCCGCGGTGCCGGACCCGGGCCCCGGGACCCGGCTCGACTGGGCCGTGGGCCTGGTGCCGGTGGCGGCCGGGGTGACGGTGGCCTGGTTCCTGGCCCGGGCGGCCGCGGGCTGGCGGTGGCGGACCGGTGCCGGACAGGAGGCCGGGTGGCGGGCGGCACCCTGGTCCGCGCTGCGGACGGCCGGGGCGCTGGTCCTTGCGGCGCTGCTGTGCGGGACGGCCGTCGCGCTGCTCGCCGCGCTGTCCGGCGGCCGCCTGGGCGCGGGCACGCTGGCCGACTTCGGCCCGGTGTGGTGGCAGGCCGGTCCCGTGGCCGCGCTGTGGATCGCGGTGACCGGAATGCCGGTGGCGCTGGTCTCGCGGGCCTGGCGGCTGTGGCGGGGCCGGGCGCGGGCGGCGGAGCGGGCCGGGCGGGCGGCGACGGGGACGGGGGCCGCGCGGGCCCCGCTCACGACCGCCGGCAGAGGTGCCGCGCCGACCCCGCTCACGACCGCCGGCAAGGGGGCCGCGAACGCCCCCGCGCCGCAGCCGTCGAAGCCGGTCAAGGGCGCGAGGACGGCGAGTGCGCCGGGTGGGGGACAGCTCGAGGACGAGCTGTACGACTTCCTGCCCACCGGCGACCCGTACCCCCGGGCCTGGCGGGACGACGACCTCCCGGGTGCCTCCCGCTGGGAGGCCTTGCGCGCGGCCTCGACGCCCGCGCGGACAGAGGAACAGCCGTCCACGCCGACCCCGCCACCGCCCGCCGGAGCGCACCGTCCCGCCGGCGACCCGGCGGCCGACGCACCTCGGCCCGCTGGTGGTCCGGCTGCGGACGCGCCTCGGCCCGCTGGTGGTCCGGTCGCCGACGCATCCCGTCCCACCGGCGGCCCAGGTGCCGACGTACCTCGCCCTGCCGACGGCCCAGGTGCCGACGTACTCCGTTCCGCCGCCGACCCGGCAGCCGACGCGCCTCGGCCCGCTGGTGGTCCGGGCGACAAGGTGTCCCGGCCCGTCACAGGCCCGGCGGCCGGTGACCCGTCGGGCCGGGACGAGGAGCCGGGCCCGTCACCGGCAACGGCCGCCGCCGAACCGCCCGCGGAGCCCGCCCGGCCGGCCCTGCCGCACCCGGCGGCCCCGTCGGACACCCCCGGCCCGCCCGAGCCACCGGCCACCGCGTAACCGGGTGGCCGAGTTGGCCGCATGGCCGAGCCACCGGCCACCGCGCAGCCGAGTCAGCCGGGTGGCCGACCAGCCGCATGGCCGAGCCGCCGGCCACCGCGCAGCCGAGTCAGCCGGGTGGCCGACCAGCCGCATGGCCACAAGACACCGTGCCCGGGCCCGTCAGCCGTTGCCGACGCCCAGGACCCCGCGCAGTTCCTTCGGCAGGTGCTGGTCGCAGGACTGTTTGGCCTGCTGGGTCAGGGCGTCGCTGACACAGGTGTAGTAGTCGCTGTAGACGAGCTGGACCGTGAAGGTCGAGGCCACCAGGAGCAGGGCCAGGCCGGCCGTGACCAGGCCGCTGATCGCCGCCGTGGTCTGCGGGCGGGCGCCCGGCGGCGGGGTGGGGGCGTCCGGGCCGGGGTTGCGGGGCTTGGCGCGCAGGGCGCTGATGCCCCAGTACAGGGCGAGCGCGCCCAGCAGCAGCGACACGTACGGCCAGCTGAACAGGGCGAAGAAGACGGCCCACATGCCGGACAGCAGGGCGTAGCGCGCGCGGCGCTGGGCCGGGTCGGTGGGGTCCCAGCGCGTGCCGGGTCCCGTCGGACCACCCGGGCCGGGGCCCTCGGGCCGGCTGCCGGGACGTTCGCCGAAGCCGCCGGAGGAGCGGCCGGGCTGGCGGTCGCTCCACTGACTGCCCCAGTGCGAGCCGCCCTGCGGGCCCGAGGAGGGCTCCTGGGAACCCTCGGGGCGGCGGGGCTGCCACGGCCGGTCCGGGGTGCCCTCCGGCGGCGGCGCGAACGGGTTGTCGTCCTTGCGCTCGCCGCCCTGCCCGTCGCCGTCCCGGCCGCCCGACGGCGCCTCGGGCGGCGAGGACGGCCGCTCCCGGAGCAGCACGCCGGCACGCTCGCTCCCCTGGGCCAGAAGTGGCGGGAACGTGAGGAGTCGCAGGCTGCGATCGGGCATCAGAAGAGCGTCTTCCCCTAGGTGAGCGCGGCTGTCCGCGTTGAGCTTCCACCCCGTGAACGCACCGCACGGCGACCGCGTTCCCGGGGCTGCTCCTTCGTGATTCCCTCCGAACGCTACCTTCCGGCCACGCCCCCGTCCCGAGGGGGCCTTCCGGAGTGCCGGTATCGTTGCTGACGGCCGGCCGCTTCGTAGGCTTCCCCGTATCCGGGGCCGTGAAGCATTGGTACGAACGTACAAACCGCCGGCCGGACATGTCGCTCACCGAGAAAGGGCCCCACCGTGGCCGCCACCCCCGCTGGCCGAGCGGTCAAGCGCCTCGTCGTACTGGTCTCCGGATCCGGCACCAATCTCCAGGCGCTCCTGGACGAGATCGAGCGCACCGGGGTGGAGGAGTACGGGGCGCGGATCGTCGCCGTGGGGGCCGACCGCGGCGGCATCGAGGGGCTCGCCCGGGCCGAGCGTGCCGGACTGCCCACCTTCGTGTGCCGGGTGAAGGACCACCCGACCCGGGACGAGTGGGACGCGGCCCTCGCCGAGGCCGTGGCCGCGCACGAACCCGACCTCGTGGTCTCCGCCGGGTTCATGAAGATCGTCGGCAAGGAGTTCCTCGCGCGGTTCGGCGGGCGGTTCGTCAACACCCACCCGGCACTGCTGCCCAGTTTCCCGGGGGCCCACGGCGTGCGCGACGCGCTCGCGTACGGGGCCAGGGTCACCGGCTGCACCGTCCACTTCGTCGACGACGGCGTCGACACCGGGCCGATCATCGCCCAGGGCGTGGTCGAGGTCCGGGACGAGGACGACGAGAGCGCGCTGCACGAGCGCATCAAGGAAGTCGAGCGAAGGCTGCTCGTCGAGGTCGTGGGGCGGCTCGCCCGCAACGGCTATCGCATTGAGGGACGAAAGGTAGTTATCCAGTGACCGCCACCGCCGAGAGCACCAAGCGGCCCATTCGCCGGGCGCTCGTCAGCGTCTACGACAAGACCGGGCTCGAGGACCTCGCGCGCGGCCTGCACGAGGCCGGTGTCGAGCTGGTCTCCACCGGCTCCACGGCCGGCCGCATCGCCGCCGCGGGCGTCCCCGTCACCAAGGTCGAGGAGCTGACCGGCTTCCCCGAGTGCCTGGACGGCCGGGTCAAGACCCTGCACCCCAAGGTGCACGCGGGCATCCTCGCCGACCTGCGTCTCGACAGCCACCGCGAGCAGCTCGCCGAGCTGGGCGTGGAGCCGTTCGACCTGGTCGTCGTCAACCTCTACCCGTTCCGCGAGACGGTCGCCTCCGGCGCCTCGGACGACGAGTGTGTGGAGCAGATCGACATCGGCGGCCCGTCGATGGTCCGCGCCGCCGCCAAGAACCACCCCTCGGTGGCCGTGGTGACCAGCCCGCAGCGGTACGCCGACGTCCTCGCCGCCGCCGCGGCCGGCGGCTTCGACCTCGCCACCCGCAAGCGGCTCGCCGCCGAGGCCTTCCAGCACACGGCCGCCTACGACGTGGCCGTCGCCTCCTGGTTCGCCTCCTCCTACGCCCCCGTCGACGAGTCGTCGTTCCCCGACTTCCTCGGCGCCACCTGGGAGCGCGCGCACACCCTGCGCTACGGCGAGAACCCGCACCAGCCGGCCGCCCTCTACGTCGAGGCGGGCGGCGAAGGCCTCGCGCAGGCCGAGCAGCTGCACGGCAAGGAGATGTCGTACAACAACTACACGGACACGGACGCCGCCCGCCGTGCCGCGTACGACCACGACGAGCCCTGCGTCGCGATCATCAAGCACGCCAACCCCTGCGGCATCGCGGTCGGCGCCGACGTCGCCGAGGCGCACCGCAAGGCGCACGCCTGCGACCCGGTCTCCGCGTACGGCGGCGTCATCGCCGTGAACCGGCCGGTCAGCAAGGAGATGGCCGAGCAGGTCGCGGAGATCTTCACCGAGGTCATCGTCGCGCCAGGCTACGAGGAGGGGGCCCTGGAGGCCCTCGCCAAGAAGAAGAACATCCGGGTCCTCAAGGCCCCGAACGGCCCGGCGAACCAGGTCGAGGTCAAGGCGGTCGACGGCGGCGTGCTGCTGCAGGAGACCGACCGGCTGCAGGCGGACGGCGACGACCCGGCCAACTGGACGCTCGCCAGCGGCGAGGCGCTGGGCGAGGCCGAGCTGGCCGAGCTCGCCTTCGCCTGGAAGGCCTGCCGCGCGGTGAAGTCCAACGCGATCCTGCTCGCCAAGGACGGCGCCTCGGTCGGCGTCGGCATGGGCCAGGTCAACCGCGTCGACTCCTGCAAGCTGGCCGTGGAGCGGGCCGGCGAGGAGCGCGCACGCGGCGCCTACGCGGCCTCCGACGCCTTCTTCCCCTTCCCCGACGGCCCCGAGATCCTCATCGGCGCCGGTGTCCGGGCGATCGTCCAGCCGGGCGGCTCGATCCGCGACGAGCAGGTCGTGGAGGCGGCCCAGAAGGCGGGCGTGACCATGTACTTCACCGGCACGCGCCACTTCTTCCACTGAGCCCGCAGGGCCACGAGAAGCGGCCTCCGGTTCCCTCGCGGGGCCGGAGGCCGCTTCTCGTCGTGCGGGCGGTGCGCTCAGCTCACTGGCTGCGGATCACGATCGAGCCGCAGATCTTGTCGGCGAACGTCTGGCTCTTGGAGTCCCACGCCGGCCAGAGGTAGCCGAGGTAGCAGGGCAGGCCGTCCAGGAAGTGGGCGAGCTGGCGCACGAACGCCATGCCGCCGCCGAGCGGCTGGCCGGTGTCCTCCTTGAGCGTGCGGATGCCGAGCGCCTTCTTGCCGATGGTCTGGCCGGTCTTGCCCTCCTGGATCACCTGCCAGATGAGGACGCCGACGCCGAGCAGGAAACCGACCAGCGTGAGGATCGGGGCGCCCGCCTTGGCGCCGATGAGGGCGAAGGGGAGGTAGGCGACCAGGTAGATGATGATGTCGATCAGCTTGCTGAGGAACCGCTGGCCCCAGTTCGCGTACTGCGGCTGCATGCCGTACCCGGCCTGCTGCGGGTAACCCGGGTAGCCCGGCTGCTGCGGGTAGCCGTAGCCCTGCGGGGGCACACCCTGCGGGGGCACGCCCTGCGGGGCCTGCGGGTAGCCGGGCTGCTGGGGGTAGCCGGGCTGCTGGGGGTAGCCGTAGCCCTGCTGCGGAGGGACGCCCTGAGGAGCCTGCGGGTGGCCCGGCTGCTGCGGTTGCCCGTAGCCCTGCTGCGGATCCTGCGGCTTTTCATAGGGGTTGTTGGGCGAGCCGAAACTCATGGCGGATTTCCTCCGTTGAATCTGCGGGGACGACGCGGAAGGAACGGAGGTACGTCAGGATCTGAGCGGTTTGCCCCCCAACCGGACCGCGATACTGCGCCGTTCATCGTCGTCGGGCAGGCGAGTTCTTGTCCAGCCGGATTCGCGATGCGTTGTGCAAGTGCAACATCGTCGATCATGTCCGGACATCCGGGACCGTGCGCGGGCGCCGTCCCAGCTGCCGGACGGTGGGGACCCGGATTGGAACCGGGGGCCGGTCATCCGCGAGGATGGGGGCATGACCGCCCAGATTCTCGATGGCAAGGCCACCGCAGCCGCGATCAAGTCCGATCTGACCGCCCGCGTGGCGGCGCTGAGGGAGCGGGGCGTCACGCCCGGCCTCGGCACGATCCTGGTCGGGGAAGACCCCGGCAGCCAGAAGTACGTCGCCGGCAAGCACCGCGACTGCGCCCAGGTCGGCATCGCCTCCATCCAGCGCGAACTGCCCGCCACGGCCACCCAGGAGGAGATCGAGGCGGTCGTCCGGGAGCTGAACGAGGACCCGGCCTGCACCGGTTACATCGTGCAACTCCCGCTGCCCAAGGGCATCGACGAGAACCGCATCCTGGAGCTGATGGACCCGGCCAAGGACGCCGACGGCCTGCACCCGATGAACCTCGGCCGCCTGGTGCTGAACGAGCCGGCGCCGCTGCCCTGCACCCCCAACGGCATCATCAGCCTGCTGCGGGCCCACGGCGTCGAGATCAAGGGCGCCGAGGTCGTCGTCGTCGGCCGCGGCGTGACCATCGGCCGTCCGATGCCGCTGCTGCTCACCCGGCGCAGCGAGAACGCCACCGTGACCCAGTGCCACACCGGCACCCGTGATCTGTCCGCCCACCTGAAGCGGGCCGACATCATCATCGCGGCGGCCGGCTTCCCGCACCTGATCAGTGCCGAGGACGTCAAGCCGGGCGCGGCCGTGCTGGACGTCGGCGTCTCCCGCAACGCCGAGGGCAAGATCGTCGGCGACGTCCACCCGGACGTGGCCGAGGTCGCCGCCTGGATCTCCCCGAACCCGGGTGGTGTGGGCCCCATGACCCGGGCGCAGCTCCTGGTCAACGTGGTCGAGGCGGCGGAGCGCAGTGCCGGCTGAGGACGACCGTACGGTGAGCGAGCCCACGGTCCGCGACGCGATCAGCGCCCCTGACGCCGAGGGGCGCCCGCGGCGCGTCACGCGCCGATTCCCGCTGTTCACCAGGGACACCGCGCGGCCAGAGGGCGGCGGCCGGGCAGCCCCGAGCGACGCCCCGGCGCCCGCCCGGCAGTGGCCGGTGCTCGTCGTGCTGACCGCCGTCGCGCTCGGCCTGCTGCTGACCGCGGTCGACGTGTTCCGCTACGGCACCCTGCTGATCGGCGCGGCCCTGCTGGCCGGGGCGGCCCTGCGCTGGACCCTGCCGAGCGTCGGCATGCTCGCCGTCCGCTCGCGGTTCACCGACATCGTCACCTACGGCGTCCTGGGTCTCGTGATCGTGCTGCTGGCGATGACGGTCCAGCCCAACCCGTGGCTGGAGATCCCGTTCCTGAAGGACACGCTGCACTTCACGCTGACCAAGTAGCGCCGCCCGCCGGCCTCTTGGCGCCCCGTGCGATGCGGTGCGACGGCGGCCCGTCCCCTCCCCCGAGCAAGGACGGACCGCCGTCGCGACGTAAGCCTTCCCTGTCGTGAACGCCCTGTTCAACGGCTGTCCGCGCGCTGTGGCACGGAAGTGACCATTCCGCTACGGTGTCCGCGCACTGCCACATGTGTGCCGGTCGTGCCGGTGCCGGGTGCGCGGCCGCCGGCACCCGTGCGCTCCCGCCCGGGGAACTGGGATCCTTGGTCGACGCATCTCTGTGGGTGGGCCCAGAACGATGTCGCGCCGGGAACGGACCGGTCCGGCGCGCGGGCCACGCGCGGGGAACGGCGCGGGAACCAACAGCACCGACCGGGGGGAAGAGGGGGAAGCACGATGCCTCGATGGAAAGCCTTGCCGGACGAGCTGGATCCGCAGATCAAGGAGTTCACGAGCCAGTTGCGACGGCTCGTGGACCGCAGCGGCCTGAGCATCGCGGCGCTGGCGGACCGGACCGGCTACAGCAAGACGTCCTGGGAGCGCTACCTGGGCGGGCGGCTCCTCGCGCCCAAGGGTGCGATCGTGGCGCTCGCCGAGGTCACCGGCACCCACCCGGTCCACCTCACCACGATGTGGGAGCTGGCCGAGCGGGCCTGGAGCCGCGCGGAGATGCGGCACGACCGGACCATGGAGCAGATCCGCATCTCCCAGGCGCGTGCCGCGCTCGGGGAGTTCGGCGCCGCCGAGGCCGAGGCCCAGGGGACGGGCGGCACGCGGACGGCCCACCCGGGCCCAGGCACCGCACCGATTCCCGGCAGCGCACCGATTCCCGGCACCGCATCGTTCCCCGGCACCGCGCCGGGCGCCGCCGCCTCCGCGGGCGCCCCGCCGCGGGTTCCCTCCCAGCCGACGGCGTCCGACGCCGACGAACGCGAGCGGGCGGACCGCCCCGCGCCCGCGGTCAACTCCTGGGGACTGGCCGGTTACGAGGGACCGTCGCGGGCGAGCGGCCGCCCCGGCACGCGTCCGGTGCCCTTGCCGGAAGGCGCCGGCCGGCCTGCGGTCCCGCCGCAGCCGTACGGCGGGCAGCGGCCGCCGGCCCCCTCCGCGGGCGGCCGTTCCGCGGAGGGGGCAGGCGGCAGGCGGCGGCTGACGATGCTGCTCGCGGGCGCCGGGGCCGTTCTGGTCCTCGGCGCGGCCGCGTTCCTGGTCGTCAACCGGGGCGGCGGCGAGCACGGGAGCGCCGCGAAGCCGCCCTCCCCGTCCGCCAGCACCCGCCCCAGCCTGCCCGCCGGGGTCAAGTGCGCCGGCTCGGACTGCACCGGCAAGGACGCGGAGGCGATGGGCTGCAGCGGCAGCCTGGTGAGCACCGCGAAGTCGGCCGCCGTCGGCGCCACCACCCTCGAGGTCCGCTACAGCAAGACCTGCGGCACCGCCTGGGGGCGCATAACCGGCGCCGCCCCGGGCGACCAGGTCGAGTTGTCGGCCGGCAAGGCACGCCAGCGGGGGGACATCACCGCGGCCGGGGACACCATCGCCTACACGCCGATGGTCGCCGTGAAGGACCCCGCCCAGGCCGAGGCGTGCGCCACCCTCGCCTCCGGACAGACGGGCTGCACGAAGTAACGGCCGGACGGGAGCCGAGCGGTCCGTTCGGGTGGTTCTCCGGGGGCGGAGCGCATGGGCGTCGGCATCCTGGGCACGCGAACCGTACCCCCACGGGAGTCCGGCAGTCCGGTACCCCCGCCGGCGGCCGCCTGCGTCCCCTCCCCCGGACGGGCGGCCGCCGCTTCCGCACCCCCGTGAGCCGCCCCGCGGCCCGCCGGCGCGACTTGTGGGCTGAGCCACAGGGCCCCGGACGTCTCGCATGGCGGATGCGCGATAGCCTGACCGGTGGATTCTCTTGACGCCAAGAGATCGATCATCCGCCGGGGCCGTGCCGCCCCACCGCCAGCTGTCCTACGGAGAACGCCATGACCCGCACTCCCGTGAACGTCACCGTCACCGGCGCGGCCGGCCAGATCGGTTACGCCCTGCTCTTCCGCATCGCCTCCGGCCAGCTGCTCGGCGCGGACGTGCCGGTCAAGCTGCGCCTCCTGGAGATCACGCCGGCGCTGAAGGCCGCCGAGGGCACGGCCATGGAGCTGGACGACTGCGCCTTCCCGCTGCTGCAGGGCATCGAGATCAGCGACGACCCGAACGTCGCCTTCGACGGCGCGAACGTGGCCCTCCTCGTCGGCGCCCGCCCCCGCACCAAGGGCATGGAGCGCGGCGACCTGCTCGAGGCCAACGGCGGCATCTTCAAGCCGCAGGGCAAGGCCATCAACGACCACGCGGCGGACGACATCAAGGTCCTGGTCGTCGGCAACCCGGCCAACACCAACGCGCTGATCGCCCAGGCCGCCGCGCCGGACGTACCGGCCGAGCGCTTCACCGCGATGACCCGCCTCGACCACAACCGCGCGCTGACCCAGCTGGCGAAGAAGACGGGCTCGACGGTCGCCGACATCAAGCGCCTGACCATCTGGGGCAACCACTCCGCCACCCAGTACCCCGACATCTTCCACGCCACGGTCGCCGGCAAGAACGCCGCCGAGGTCGTCGCCGACGAGAAGTGGCTGGCCGAGGACTTCATCCCGACCGTCGCCAAGCGCGGCGCCGCGATCATCGAGGCCCGTGGCGCCTCGTCCGCAGCCTCCGCCGCCAACGCGGCCATCGACCACGTGCACACCTGGGTCAACGGCACCGCCGAGGGCGACTGGACCTCCATGGGCATCCCGTCGGACGGCTCCTACGGCGTCCCGGAGGGTCTGATCTCCTCCTTCCCGGTCACCACGAAGGACGGCAAGTACGAGATCGTCCAGGGCCTGGACATCAACGAGTTCTCCCGCGCCCGCATCGACGCCTCCGTCAAGGAGCTCGAGGAGGAGCGCGAGGCGGTCCGCGGCCTCGGCCTCATCTGACCACGCCCGCGGCGGTGACGCCGTGAGCCGCGAGTGGGCCCGCTCCGGGAAACCGGAGCGGGCCCACTCGCGTCTCACCTCGGCGCCTGCCCGGCGCCCGCCGGTGCCCTATGCTGATGGTTCGTCAACTCACCTGTACATCGAGTGACTTACCACGCCTCGGGGGAATCGCGTGAACACCGCTTCCGTGCCGCAGCAGCCGACGCCCGCGGCGGCACCGTCCGCACCACCGCCCACCCCGCCGCACGCCAGTGAGGCCACCCGGCTGCTGTGCGCGGGCGTCTACCTGGACCCGGACTACCGGGACCGGGTGATCGACGAACTCCACCTCAACGAGCAGCGGTTCGTGGCGCCCTCGCTCGGCCTCGACGCCGCCCGCGTGCTCGCCCACGCCCTGCGCGCCCGCCGCCGGGAACTGCAGTGGGCCGCCGCCGTCCTCGGCCTGTGGCTGGTGGGAGCGGCGCTGACCCAGGGGCTGCTGGCCCTCTATGTCTTCCCCAGCCTGTACCTCGCGATCGGCGCCTGGATCAGGGGCCGCTCGCCGCAGGTCCCGGTGTACCGCGTGGTGGTCGCCTTCTTCTTCCGCTGGTGGGGCCGCATCCTGCTCGCGGTGCTGGCGCTGATCACCGTGATCGCCGCGTTCGCCGGTGGGTCCGGCGGCTCGTCGTCCGGCTCCTACGGCGGCTCGTACGGCTCGTACGACTCCTACGACTCGTACGGGACCTCCGACTCGCCGGACCTGAGCGACGTCCTCCTGCCGGGCTCCGGCGGCGGGGCTCATTTCCGGCCCTGGCAGGCCTGGGCCGCCCTGGTCGTCCTCGTGCTCGTCGCGGTGTGCCTGGCCGCCCAGCGGGGCCAGTTCGCGCGCGTCATGGCCGGCGAGCTGTCCCCGCAGCGCTTCCCCGACGCCGCGGGCGACCCCGCCGAGCAGGGCGTGAACCAGCGGCTCCAGTGGCTCAAGCACCGCATCCGGACGGAACAGCACGCGCCGCTGGTCATGTACCACGAGTCGCGTCCGTTCTGCGGGGCCGGTGTGCCCCAGCAGGACTGGGTGCTGGCCGTCGAGCTGAAGCCCGACGCGCTGAAGAAGCGGCAGCGGCCCATCAGCAACCGGCTGGTGCTGGAGAGCATCCGGCCGCTGGTGGAGCGGCTCCGGCTGCCCGCCGAGTACGCGGGGGCCGGGGTGCGCGACCGGCTGCGCTGGCTGGAGATCGACGAGTGCGTGTTCCTGCCCGCCGAGGGGCTGCTGCGCCGCGAGGACGCGCCCTACCAGCCGGAGGCCTTCGAGGCGCACCGGGCGCACGCGGTCGAGGAGGGCGCCGAGAAGCGCCGGCACTTCCTGCGCGTCCGCGTCGGCGGCTGGGAGGAGGAGCTGGTCGTCACGGTGTTCGTGCGCGTCCACACCCAGGGCCGCATGCTCATGCTGGAGATCGCCCCGCATGTGCTGCCGCCGGTTCGCCAGTTCTTCAAGGAGGCCGACCGCGCGGCCCACAGGTACCGGCACAACAGCGTGCTCGGCAAGGCCTTCTGGGCCGTGACCCGGGTGCCGGTCTCGCCGGCCGCGGCCCTGATCGTCCTCGGCCGGGCCGTGGCGTACGGCGGACGGCTGCTGACGGGCGGGTACGCGCACGCGCTGCCGGACGGGCCCGCGCTGTCCGTCCGGGAACTGGGCGCGGCCGACGCCGGTTCGCAGTTCCAGGAGATGGACGTCTCCCGCTACCTCAAGAGCATCCAGGACCGGGTGGCGAGCGGGGTGCGGACCGCGCTCGCCGAAGCCGGTTACCAGACCGGCGAGTTCGTCCAGCAGATCAACAACATCAGCAACGGGGGCGTGCACATCGGCAGCGTCGAGGGCAGCACCTTCGCCGTCGGCGACAACTCCTCCGCCTCCTCCACCAACGGCGGCAGCGCGCCGCGGAAGGGAGCCGACGCCCATGGCGACGAATGAGCCGAGGGTCAGCATCGGCGACGTCTCGCACAGCACCTTCGCCATCGGCGACCACTCGCACGCCGAGAGCCACCACGGCACGGCCGCGCCGCGCGACGCGGCGGCCGAGGAACTGCTGCTGGCCGTGCGGGAGCTGCGCGCCGACCTGGCCCGGGTGCGGGCCGACGACCGGACGGCGGAACTGGACTCGGCCCTCGCCGACACGGAGGACGAGATCACCCGCACCGGCCAGGCCGCCCCCTCCCGCCGCGAGCGCCTGCGCCGGCTGCTCGACGACTCCCAGGCGCTGGTGGGCCTGCTCGCCTCGGCGAGCACGCTGGCCGGCCTGGTGGGGCTGTGAGGCGGACGCGATGAGCGGGGGAGCGCGGTACTGGAACGAGGAGACCCAGCGCTGGGAGGACAGCGGGGGAGCACGGACCGGCGCACCGGTGACACCGCCGCCGCCGGCCATGCCGGACCGGGCACCCGAGTGGCCGCCGGCCGGACCGCGTACGGTCGCCGACGGCGCGTCCGCCCCCGCGGAGCCCGCCCCGTCCGCGCCCGAGCCGCCGTCGTCGGCGCCGTCCGCGCCCCCGGCGCCCTGGTGGGAGGCGCCGGGCACCGGGCCCGGCGCCTGGACGGGCGCCTCCGGCGGCCCGGCGGACGGACCGGCGGGCGAACCGGACGGTCCTGACACCGGTGGCGCCGGCGCGGGCTGGACCTCGCCCGAGTGGACCGTGCCGCCGATGCCGCCCGGGCCGGCGCCCGTGCGCACCGGCGGGCCCAGCCGGAGAACGGTCTGGACCGTCGTCGTGGGCGCGGCCGTGGCCGGTGTCGCCGCGAGCCTGGTACTGACCCTCGTGGTGGGTCCGGGGGGCGGCGACAAGCCCGCCTCGGCGGCCTCGCCGACCGCCTCCGCGGTCCCGGACTCGCCCGTGCCGTCCGACGGCCCCGCCGGCGGCCCGTCCGGCTCCGCGTCCGCCACGGACGACGCGGCCGGCCCGTCCGCATCGGCGAGCCCGCTGCCCGCGGGCTGGGAGTCGTACGACGACGACGAGGGCTTCCGGATCGCCCGCCCCAAGGGCTGGTCGCGGTCCACGCTCAGCTCCTCCTACGGCATCAGGATCGTCAACTACCGCAGCCCGGACCGGGAGCACCGACTGCAGATCTACCAGGTCGCGGAGGCGTCCCCGGACGACTCGTTCCGGGCGTACCTGTCCGCGGACACCGCCAAGCCGCCGGGGTTCAAGAAGCTCGCCCTGGTCGACCTCGACGAGGGCGACTTCGTCGGCTCGCGCATGGAGTACCTGGCCGACAGCATCAGGGACGAGCCGGACCTCGGCGTCTGGCACGTCTACGACGAGCGCTTCGTGGCCGTCGACGGGCGGATCTACGCCGTCGCCGCCTACGGCCCCGACCGGGACGGCGGCGACGACGAACTGAAGCTGCTCGACACCGCGCTGAGCGGGTTCTGTCCGCCCGACACGGGCTGTGACCCTCCGATGGACTGAACGCAGCGCCGCGGATGACCCGTTTCTGTCCGTATTCGCCTGAAGTTTCAGTGACGCCGCGCACTGTGGGCCGCCGATTCCGCATGCAAGTCCGCAGTCGCGGGCAGGCGGCGACGGTCCCTGGGCACGCCCCTCGCGTGACACATGGGAGCCGAACAGGAACGGAAGGCGATACCGATCATGGCGGACAGAACGGAACGACAGGACCAGGCGACCATCCACGCGGGAGGACAGTGGCTGGCGGCGGTCTCCGGCGCGACGCGCGAGATCCTCGACCCCGCGGACGCCCGGCGGTTCGCCCTGGTCGCCGAGGGTGACGAGAAGGACGCGGAGCGGGCGGTGGCCGCCGCCCGGCAGGCGTTCGACCACGGCCCCTGGCCCGGCACACCGGTCGCCGAGCGCGCCGCGCTGCTGCGCCGCGTCGCCGGCCTGCTGACGCGCGACCGCGAGGAACTCGGCCTGCTGGAGAGCCGGGACGCGGGCAAGACCGTCGAGGAGGGCCGCGTCGACATCGACTGCGTCGCCGACGCCTTCCGCTACTTCGCCGACCTGGTCGCGGGCGAGGCCCCCGGCCGGGTGGTCGACGCGGGCTCACCCGACATCCACAGCGTCGTCGTCCACGAGCCGGTCGGCGTCTGCGCGCTGATCACCCCCTGGAACTACCCGCTGCTCCAGGCGAGCTGGAAGATCGCCCCCGCGCTCGCGGCCGGCAACACCTTCGTGATCAAGCCCAGCGAGATCACCCCGATGACGACCATCGCGCTGATCGACCTGCTGCGCGAGGCCGGTCTGCCCGACGGCGTCGCCAACCTGGTCACCGGCCCCGGCCACACCGTGGGCGCCCGGCTCGCCGAACACACCGACGTCGACCTCGTCTCCTTCACCGGCGGCCTGGTCAGCGGCACCAAGGTCGCCCAGGCCGCCGCCCCCACCGTCAAGAAGGTCGCCCTCGAACTCGGGGGCAAGAACCCCAACGTGGTCTTCGCCGACGCCTGCGCCACCGAGGAGGACTTCGACACCGCGGTGGACCAGGCCCTCAACGCCGCCTTCATCCACAGCGGCCAGGTCTGCTCGGCGGGCTCCCGGCTGATCGTCGAGGAGTCGGTCCGGGAGCGCTTCGTCACCGAACTCGCCCGCCGCGCCCAGCGGATCAGGCTCGGCCGGGGCACCGAGGACGGTGTCGAGTGCGGCCCGCTCGTCTCCGCGCAGCAGCGCGCCAAGGTCGAGGGATACGTCGCCTCCGCGCTCGAGGAGGGCGCGGTGCTGCGCTGCGGCGGCAGGCGCCCCGAGCCGTCCGGGACCCGGCCGGAGAGCGGCTACTTCTACGAGCCGACCGTCCTCGACGCCTGCCACCGCGAGATGCGGGTCGTCCGCGAGGAGGTCTTCGGGCCGGTCCTGACCGTCGAGACCTTCCGCACCGAGGAGGAGGCGGTGTTCCTCGCCAACGACACCGAGTACGGCCTGGCCGGCGCCGTCTGGACCGCCGACGCGGGCCGCGCCCGGCGCGTCGCGGGGCGGCTGCGCCACGGCACCGTCTGGATCAACGACTTCCACCCCTACCTGCCGCAGGCGGAGTGGGGCGGCTTCGGCAGGAGCGGCACCGGGCGTGAACTCGGCCCCGCCGGCCTCGCCGAGTACCGCGAGACCAAGCACGTCTACCAGAACCTGGCGCCGAAGCCGGTGCGCTGGTTCGCCGGCTGAGCCCCCACCGGCCCCGCCGGCGAACCGCTTTCCGCACCCTGAACTTCCTCCCACCCCCCAGGAGTAACCACCCGATGCCCGATCACACCCACGAATTCGACTACGTCGTCATCGGCGGCGGAACAGCCGGTTCCGTCATCGCCTCGCGGCTTACGGAGAACCCGGACGTGACCGTCGCCGTCATCGAGGGCGGCCCCAGCGACGTCGGCCGCGACGACGTGCTGACCCTGCGCCGCTGGATGGGCCTGCTCGGCGGCGAACTCGACTACGACTACCCGACCACCGAACAGCCCCGCGGCAACTCGCACATCCGGCACAGCCGGGCCCGGGTGCTGGGCGGCTGCTCCTCCCACAACACCCTCATCTCCTTCAAGCCGCTGCCGTCCGACTGGGACGAGTGGGAGGAGGCCGGCGCCAAGGGCTGGGGCGCCGTGCCGATGGAGGCGTACTTCGCCCGCCTGAAGAACAACATCGTCTCCGTCGACGAGAAGGACCGCAACGCCATCGCCCGCGACTTCGTCGACGCCGCGCAGGCTGCGCTCGGCGTCCCGCGCGTCGAGGGCTTCAACAAGAAGCCGTTCACCGAGGGCGCCGGCTTCTTCGACCTCGCCTACCACCCGGAGGACAACAAGCGCTCCTCCGCCTCGGTGGCGTACCTGCACCCCGTACTGGACGAACGCCCCAACCTCCACCTGTTCCTGGAGACCTGGGCGTACAAACTGGAGCTGGACGGCACCCGCGCCGAGGGCGTGCGCGTGCGCACCAAGGACGGCGAGGAACTGCTGGTACGGGCCCGCGACGAGGTCGTGCTGTGCGCGGGCGCCGTCGACTCGCCCCGCCTGCTGCTGCACTCCGGCATCGGCCCGCGCGAGGACCTGGAGGCGCTCGGCATCCCCGTCGCCCACGACCTGCCCGGCGTCGGCGAGAACCTGCTCGACCATCCCGAGTCGGTGATCGTCTGGGAGACGAACGGGCCGATCCCGGAGAACTCCGCGATGGACTCCGACGCGGGCCTGTTCGTGCGCCGCGACCCCGGCCACCAGGGCCCGGACCTGATGTTCCACTTCTACCAGATCCCGTTCACCGACAACCCGGAGCGACTGGGCTACGAGCGGCCGGAGTTCGGCGTCTCGATGACCCCGAACATCCCCAAGCCGAAGAGCCGCGGCCGCCTCTACCTCACCAGCGCCGACCCGTCCGTGAAGCCCGCGCTGGACTTCCGCTACTTCACCGACGAGGACGACTACGACGCGCGGACCCTGGTCGACGGCATCCGCATCGCCCGCGAGATCGCCGCGGCCGAGCCGCTGGCCGGCTGGCTCAAGCGCGAGGTCTGCCCCGGCCCCGAGGTCCAGGACGACGCCGAACTCAGCGAGTACGCCCGCAAGGTCGCGCACACCGTCTACCACCCGGCCGGCACCTGCCGGATGGGCGCGGCGGACGATCCGCTCGCCGTCGTCGACCCCGAGCTGCGCATCCGCGGCCTCGACGGCATCCGCGTCGCGGACGCCTCCGTCTTCCCGACCATGACGGCGGTCAACCCGATGATCGGGGTGCTCATGGTCGGGGAGAAGGCCGTCGAACTGATCGGAGGCGATGCGCGATGACGCTCACCGTTCCCACCCGCAAGCCGCCCACCGGCGACGCCCCCGTCTTCTCCGTCGACGGACTGTGGAAGGTGTTCGGCCCCAAGGCCGGCCGCATACCCGGGGACCCGGAGCTGAGCGCGCTCAGCCCCGCCGACCTGCGCTCCCGCACCGGCTGCACGGCCGCCGTCCGGGACGTCTCCTTCGACGTCCGCAAGGGCGAGGTCTTCGTGGTGATGGGCCTGTCCGGCTCCGGCAAGTCCACCCTGGTGCGCTGTCTGACCCGGCTCATCGAGCCCACCGCCGGGACCATCGCCATCGACGGCGAGGACGTGCGCGCGATGGACCGGGCACGCCTGCGCGAACTGCGCCGCCACCGTGCCGCGATGGTCTTCCAGCACTTCGGCCTGCTCCCGCACCGCACGGTCCTCGACAACGTCGCCTACGGCCTGGAGATCCAGGGCGTCGGCCGGTCCGAGCGGCGCGAGCGGGCCGCCGAGGTGGTCGCCAAGGTCGGCCTCGAAGGCATGGAGAAGCGCCGCCCCGCCCAGCTCTCCGGCGGCCAGCGCCAGCGCGTCGGACTCGCCCGGGCGCTCGCAGTCGACCCCGAGGTCCTGCTGTTCGACGAGCCGTTCAGCGCGCTCGACCCGCTGATCCGGCGCGACATGCAGGAGGAGGTGGCCCGGCTGCACAGCGAGGAGGGCCGCACGATGGTCTTCATCACCCACGACCTCTCCGAGGCGCTGAAGCTCGGCGACCGCATCGCCCTGATGCGCGACGGCCGTGTCGTCCAGCTCGGCACCCCCGAGGAGATCGTCTCCGCCCCCGCCGACGACTACGTCCGCGACTTCGTCCAGGACGTGCCGCGCGAGCAGGTCGTCACCTGCCGCAGCGCCATGCGCCCCGCGTCCCTGGAGGAGGCCGGCCACGGCCCCGCCGTCCGCCCGGAGGCCACCGTCGCCGAGGCCATCGAGGCGGTGGCGCGGGCCGGCGCCCCGGCCCGTGTGATGAACGAGGGCAAGTGCCTCGGAGTGGTCGGCCACGAGCAGTTGCTGAACGTGGTCGCCGGCACCGGGGCCGCACCGGCCGGGGACGGCGCGGCGGACCCGGCCGGACCCGTCGGGAGCGCGGCGCGCCCCGCGCCCGCCCTGCGCGCCGGCACGGAGGCGGTCTGATGGCGACGGTCACCGCGACAGCCCCCCGCACGCACCTGCCCGGCGTACTGAGACACCGCGCCGCGGCGAAGCTCCTCCTGCTCGCCGTCGTCGCCGCGGTCCTGGTACCCCTCGTCAACGCCCGCTGGGGCAGCGCCTCCTGGCCCGGCGCCCTCACCGTCGACCTCGCCAAGCCCCTGGCCTCCGCCAGCGACTGGGTGATCGACAACCGCGACAGCCACCCCCTGTTCCTCTACTTCTTCGGCTACATCAGCAACGCCGTCGTCCTCGCGGTACGCGCCGTGTACCTCACCCTGCTCGCCGCGGGCTGGGCCGGCGTCACCGCCTTCGGCGCCCTCGTCGCCTGGCGCGTCGCCGGTGTCCGGCTGGCCGCCGGCACCGCCGCCGCCCTGCTGGCCTGCGGGGCGCTCGGCATGTGGGTGCCGACCATGCAGACCCTGGCCCTCATGGTGGTCGCGGTCCTGGCCTCGGTGGCCGTGGGCGCCCTGCTCGGTCTGGCCGCGGGCCTCTCCGACCGGATGGACCGGGCGCTGCGCCCGGTGCTGGACACCATGCAGGTGCTCCCCGCGTTCGCCTACCTCCTCCCCGTCGTCCTGGTCTTCGGCATCGGCGTGCCCGCGGCCGTGCTCGCCACCGTCGTCTACGCCGCCCCGCCGATGGCCCGGCTCACCGCGCTCGGTCTGCGCGGCGCCGACCCCGAAGTCCTGGAGGCCGTGGAGTCGCTCGGCGCCACCGCCCGCCAGCGGCTGCTGACCGCCCGCGTCCCGCTGGCCCGCAAGGAACTCCTGCTCGGCCTCAACCAGACGATCATGATGGCCCTGTCCATGGCCGTCATCGCCTCCGTCATCGGCGCCGGCGGCCTCGGCGACCGCGTCTACCAGGCCCTCGCCTCCGTCGACGTGGGCGCGGCCCTCGCCGCCGGCGTCCCGATCGTGCTGCTCGCGGTCGTCCTGGACCGCGTCACCGGCGCGGCCGGCGACGGCGGCACGGCGGCCGGCCGCCCCCGCACCATCGGCTGGGCCTACGCTCTCGCCGTCACCGTGGCCGTCGCCCTGGCCACCCGGCTGCTCGGCGCCCTCGACTGGCCCGGCGGCTGGACCCTGCCGATCGCCGAGCCGGTCAACCGCGCCGTCGACTGGATGACCGCCCACCTGTACTCCGGTGTCCCGGTGGTCGGCGGCACCGCCGACTGGGCGGGCCACTTCACCACCTGGGTCCTCGACCCGGTCCGCGACGGACTGCAGTGGCTGCCCTGGTGGGCGGTGCTGCTCGCGGTCGCCGCCCTGGCCTGGCTGATCGGCACCTGGCGCACCGCGCTGACCGCCGTCCTCGCCATGGCCGCGATCGGCGTGCTCGGCGTGTGGAAGCCGTCCCTCGACACCCTCTCCCAGGTGCTCGCCGCCGTCGCCGTCACCCTCGTGCTGGGCTTCGCCACCGGCATCGCCGCGGCCCGCAGCGACCGCGTCGAACGCGCGCTGCGCCCGGTGCTGGACGTCTTCCAGACGATGCCGCAGTTCGTGTACCTGATCCCGGTCGTCGCCCTGTTCGGCGTCGGCCGCGCCCCGGCCGTCGCCGCGGCCGTCGTGTACGCGCTGCCGGCCGTCGTCCGGATCACCGCCCAGGGCCTGCGCCAGGTCGACCCGGCCGCCCTGGAGTCGGCGCGCTCGCTTGGCGCCACCGGCCGCCAGCAGCTCTGGCAGGTGCAACTGCCGCTGGCCCGCCGCTCGCTGCTGCTCGCCGTCAACCAGGGCGTGGTCCTGGTCCTCGCCGTCGTCATCATCGGCGGCCTGGTCGGCGGTGGCGCCCTCGGCTACGACGTCGCCTTCGGTCTCGCCCAGGGCGACCTGGCGACCGGCCTGGTGGCCGGCGCGGCCATCGTCTGCCTCGGCCTGATGCTCGACCGGGTGACCCAGCCCACCGAACGGCGCCCGAAGAAGGGAGCGTGACATGCGATTCCGTACCACGTGCACGGTGGCCGCGGGCGTGTCCGCGCTCGCGCTGCTCACCGGCTGCGGCGCCGCCGACATGACCAAGCAGGCCAGCCCCTTCGCCAACGCGCGGGGCTCCAAGACCGTCACCCTGTCCGTGCAGTCCTGGGTGGGCGCCCAGTCCAACGTGGCCGTCGCCCAGTACCTGCTGGAGCACAAGCTCGGCTACCGCGTGGACACCGTCCAGGTCGACGAGGTGCCCGCCTGGGACGCGCTCAGCCAGGGCCGGGTCGACGCCATCCTGGAGGACTGGGGCCACCCGGACCAGGAGAAGCGGTACGTCAAGGACAAGAAGACCATCGCGCCCGGCGGCGGTCTCGGGGTGACCGGCCACATCGGCTGGTACGTCCCCACCTACCTGGTCAAGCAGCACCCGGACATCACCGACTGGCACAACCTGAACAAGTACGCCTCCCTCTTCCGCACCGCGGAGAGCGGCGGCAAGGGCCAGCTCATGGACGGCTCCCCGTCCTACGTCACCAACGACAAGGCGCTGGTGAAGAACCTGAAGCTGGACTACCAGGTCGTCTTCGCCGGTTCCGAAGCGGCGCAGATCACGCAGATGAAGCAGTTCGCCAAGGAGAAGAAGCCCTTCCTGACGTACTGGTACGCGCCGCAGTGGCTGTTCAAGAAGGTCCCCATGACCGAGGTGAAGCTGCCGCCGTACAAGGAGGGCTGCGACGCGGACCCGGCGAAGATCACCTGCGCCTACCCGCACACCCCGCTGCAGAAGTACCTGAACTCCGGCTTCGCGAAGTCCGGCGGCGAGGCGGCGGCCTTCCTGAAGAAGTTCAAGTGGACGACCGAGGACCAGAACGAGGTCTCCCTGATGATCGCCGACCAGAAGCTGAACCCGCAGGACGCGGCGAAGAAGTGGGTGGACAGCCACCCGTCCGTCTGGAAGAAGTGGCTGTCCTGACCCGGCTCAGCGCAGTCCGGCGACGATCTCGCCCAGCGCGGCCGCGGCCCGCCGCTGGAGTCCCGGACCGAACGTGACGCGAGTGGCCCCGAGTTCGCCGAGCACGGCGGGCGAGGGGCCCTCGCCGTCCAGCCGGGCCACCATGTTGAGCGGGCCCTGGATGCCGGACCGCAGCAGGGGCAGCACACCGGCCGGCGCGAGGATCGGGTACACGCAGTCCGCGCCCGCCGCCACGTACAGCGCGGCGCGCGCGATGGTCTGTCCGGGGTCGCCGTCTCCGTGCACGAAGGTGTCGACGCGGGCGTTGACGAACAGCCGGTCCGCGGCGGCCGAGCGGACCCCGGCGAGGTACTCGGCGTGCTGGTGCGGGTCCTTCAGGACGCCCGCCGCCGAGTCCTCGATGTTGCACCCCACCGCGCCCGCCTCCAGCAGCCGCTCCACCAGTTCCCCGGGGGCGAGCCCGTAGCCGTCCTCGACGTCCGCCGACACCGGCACGTCCACCGCCCGGGCGATCCTGGCCACCGCGGCGAACATCTCCGCGGCCGGGGTGTCGCCGTCCGCGTAGCCCAGACAGGCGGCGATCCCGGCGCTGGGCGTGGCCAGCGCCGGGAACCCCGCGTCGGCGCACACCCGGGCGCTCGCCGCGTCCCACGGGCCGGGCAGCACCAGGGGATCGCCCTGCGGGCGCCGGCGGTGCAGCGCCCGGAACAGGTCCGCCCCGGCCGGGGCCGGCGCCCCGGCGGGGCGGCTCACCCGCGCTGTCCGGGCTGGTAGTGGCCCGGCGCCATCCGGCTGGTCACGCCGAGGCGGTTCCAGGCGTTGATCACCGTGATCGCGGCGATCAGCTGCGCCAGCTCGGCCTCCTCGAACCGCTTCGCGGCCCGCTCGTACACCTCGTCCGGCACGAACCCCTCGGTCAGCACGGTGACCGCCTCGGTCAGCTCGATCGCCGCCAGCTCCTTCTCCGTGTAGAAGTGCCGGGACTCCTCCCAGGCGCTGAGCTGCACGATCCGCTCCACGCTCTCGCCGGCCGCGAGCGCGTCCTTGGTGTGCATGTCCAGACAGAAGGCGCAGTGGTTGAGCTGGGAGGCGCGGATCTTCACCAGCTCCAGCAGCCTGGGGTCCAGACCCTGCTTGGCGGCGGTGTCCAGGCGGACCATCGCCTTGTAGACCTCGGGGGCGTGCCGGGCCCACTCCAGGCGCGGGGCGTGTTCGGTGGCGTACTCGACGGGTTCCTGTGCGCTGCTCATGGTTCGACCCTAGGAGTCCGGCAGCCCAGGAGTATGGTCCACTTCCATGGTGGATTCCTGGGCCAATCTGGGCGTGGACCTGCATCTGGAACCGGCCGGGACCAGCGGGCTGCGCCGCGGCCTGACCGACGCGCTGCGGGACGCGGTCCGCACCGGCCGGCTCGCGCCCGGCACCCGGCTGCCGTCCTCCCGTTCGCTCGCCGCCGACCTCGGCATCGCCCGCAACACCGTCGCCGAGGCCTACGCCGACCTGGTGGCCGAGGGCTGGCTCACCGCCCGCCAGGGTTCCGGCACCCGGGTGGCGGAGCGAGCGGTGATCCCGCCGGCGGCGGACGCGCCCCGGCGCCGCCCGCCGGGCCGCCCGGCGTACAGCCTGCTCCCCGGCAGTCCCGACCTGACCGCCTTCCCGCGCACCGAGTGGCTCAAGGCCGCCCGCCGCGCCCTGGCCGACGCCCCGGCCGACGCCCTCGGCTACGGCGACCCGCGCGGCCGCGTCGAACTGCGCACCGCCCTCGCCGGCTACCTCGCCCGTGTGCGCGGCGTCCGCGCCGACCCGGAGACGATCGTGATCACCGCCGGCTTCTCGCACGCCCTGCGCGTCCTCGGCGCGCTGCTGCGGGCGCGCGGGGTGCGGTCGGTGGCGGTGGAGTCCTACGGCCTCGACACCCACTGGGGCCTGCTGCGCGCCGCCGGTCTCACGACACCCGCCCTGCCCTACGACGAACTGGGCACGGACACCGGCGCGTTGACCGGTGAGGGTGCGGTGCTCCTCACCCCCGCCCATCAGTTCCCCATGGGCACGCCCCTGCACCCGGACCGGCGGACCGCGGTGGTGGAGTGGGCGCGGCGCACCGGCGCCCTGGTCCTGGAGGACGACTACGACGGCGAGTTCCGCTACGACCGCCAGCCCGTCGGCGCGCTCCAGGGCCTCGACCCCGGCCGGGTCGTCCACCTCGGCACCACCAGCAAGGCCCTCGCCCCCGGGCTCAGGCTGGGCTGGATGGTCCTGCCGCCCGCGCTGGCGGAGGAGGCGGCCGAGGCCAAGGGCCGGATCGACACCGTCGGCGTGCTGGACCAGCTCACCCTGGCCGAGTTCCTCACCTCCGGCGCCTACGACCGGCACGTCCGCTCCGCCCGGCTGCGCTACCGGCGCCGCCGCGACGCCCTCGCCGCCGCCGTCGCCGAGCGCGCGCCCGGCGTCCGGGTCACCGGGATCGCGGCCGGCCTGCACGCGGTGCTGCGGCTGCCGCCCGGCACCGAGCAGTCGGTGGTGCGAGCCGCGACCTGGCAGGGCCTGGCCCTGCACGGCCTGTCCTTCCACCGCCACCCCGAGGCCCTCGCCGAACCGGCCGACGCCCTGGTCGTCGGCTACGGCACCCCACCGGACAGCGCGTGGACAGGCGCACTGGAGGCCCTGTGCCGGGCGCTGCCGTGAGCCGTCCACGCATGAGACGCATGCGACCGGTACCGCATGCCTGTACCATTCGACTGGTACGACATTCACGTACCAGTTGTGCCGATCCCGACGGAGTGAGTCATGTCCATCACTGCCAGCGAGGCCCGAGCCAAACTCTTCCCGTTGATCCAGCAGGTCAACGACGACCACGAGCCCGTCGAGATCACCTCCAGGGGCGGCAACGCCATACTGATGTCCGCCGATGACTTCCGCTCCTGGCAGGAGACCGTCTACCTGCTGCGTTCGCCGGCCAACGCCGCCCATCTCATGGCCGCCGTCGCGGCGGACAAGGCTGCCGACACCCCGCTGATCACCAGGAGCGTGCAAGAACTCCAGGACCTTGCGGAGGACGGGGAGTGAGGGACGTAAGGTTCCGGCCCACCGGGTGGGAGGACCTCCTGTACTGGCAGGACGCCGACAGGAAACTGTTCCGCAACCTCGTCCGCCTCATCGGCGAGATCCAGCGCGATCCCTTCACCGGCATCGGCAGACCGGAACCGCTGAAGGGTGACCTGTCGGGCTACTGGTCGCGCCGGATCGACGACGAGCACCGGCTCGTCTACCGGGCCACCGACAAGGAAGTCGTGATCATCAAGGCGCGGTACCACTACTGATGCTCACGGGGTGCCACCGGGACACCGGTGGGCACGACGGTCTACACGGTCCTGCCGGGGGTGCCGGGGCATGGTGCCGTGCCCCATTCCTCGGCGAGTGCCGCGACCAGGACGAGCCCCCGTCTGCAGTCCTCCTCGGTCCCGGCGTCCCGCACCAAAGGCAGCCGCTCACCGTCGGTGTCGTTCACCTCGATCGGGATCCGGCCCCCGCCGTCCCGCCTGCTCAGCGCCGCCACCCCGCTGACCAGGTGCGACGCCCCCACGGCGGCGCTCTGTGGGGGTGGCGGGTGCCGGTGTTGGGCTTGTCGGGCACGAGGCTCGTACGGCCGCGTTCTCTCGAGTGGGACGGGACCCCGTGAGACCTCGCCCGCTGTCAGGTCGTGCCGCGGCGCAGACGGTGCGTGACGAGGCCCTCGATGTCGGTGAGCCACTGGCGGAGGGAGACGCCGTCGGGGGGGTAGACCATGAGGCCCAGAATTCCCGTGGCACGCTCCAGATCCTCGTCCGACGGGACACAGGACAGGAAGTCGCCGAGTTCCTGGGCGGCCGCGGCGAGATATTCGACGGGATTCCCGTCGAGATAGTCGTCAAGAGCCTCTCGGTGGGAGCCGTAGAATCGCGGGTAATCCTGGTGGAAGTAGCCACCAAGCAGAGAGGAGAGTTCCGGGAATCGCTTTCTCCATTCCCAGTCGGTCTGTGGAATCGGCGCTTGTTCGTATACACCGGAGGTTTTGACCCTCTGCAGATGGGAGCGGATGGTCGCGAGGCACTGCTCCACGGTGCGTCCGGCTGGGGGCTCGACGTGGGGCAGGAGGTCCACGTCGTCGGCGATCGCGTCGTCGAACAGGCCGACCCGCAACAGGTCGTCGATCTCCGCGATGACTGCGTCCAGGGTTCCCGGCGTACGCACAGCCTGTCGCACATACGCCTTGAGCGCTACGCCGGGCTCATCGGTGGTGTCCGTGAAGGAATTCCCGGAGAAGGCGTAGGAATCGAGCAGTTCATGCAGCGCGGGGAACCGCTCGTCTCTGTCCAGGAACCCTTCGGGGCAATGGTGGGTCACAGGGTGTTCCTTGCGGTCACGAGGTGGGATAAGAGGTGTGGATACGGTAACCGCTTGGCATGTCGGGATCGCGACGCAGGAGCAGGAAGACCTTGTGAACGTTGTGCGGTCCGGTTCCTCTGATGAAATCCTCCCGGGACAGGCTCCGGCCGGTGACTTCCTCTCCGAAGTCGACCCTGAAGGTGAGCTCCGGCTTTCTGGTGTTCTCCAGCCATCGCCTGACGTCGTGCTGACGTTGAACGATCGCCCGGTCCGTCAGATCCTGTGCTGCCTCGGGGCTGACGAAGCTGGAACTGCCGGTGATCCTCTTCTCGGCGCGCAGGCGGGCCCGGAGTTCCCGGTCGGTCTTCTCGGCATGCTTCTCCAGGGTGTGGGAGTGCGATCTGGCAGTCCCCTTGCCCTCGTCTCCCGCCAGGTCCGCCCGGTACTTCGGCTTGACCGCGCCCTTGCGTTTGCTGCGGGGCCAGGCGTTCGGTTCCCCGTCGCCCTTCATGAGCAGGCCGAGGTCGTCCGCCGATGCCGTTGCGCCGCCCGGCAGGGCGAAGTCGGGGGAGAGGCCGGGCAGCCGGACGCCGCCCAGGAGTTCGCTCCAGCCGCCTGCCTGGCTCGCGGCCCTGACGGCAGCGCCCCCGCCGCCGAAGCCACCGCCTAGGAGCGCGCCGTAAGCGGCAGCGTCACGGGCCTCGTCGAGGCTGAGCCCCTTCTGCTCACCCAGGGCGATGGACACGGGCTGGGCGACGGCGAGGTCCACGGTGACGGACTCGATGCCCGCGATGGCGGCGGTGGCCAGGGCGGTGCCCGCGATGGTGGCGACCTCGGCCGTGACCGTGACACCGAGGCCGGCGGCGAGTTCGGCGACGGTCGCGGCGGCCGCGACGGCCGCTCCCTCGGAGAGGCCTGCGGTGAAGACGGCCAGGAGGGTGCCCGCCACGAGGGTGGCGCCGACGATCTCCAGTTCGTGTTCGAGCTTCTTCTTCGCGGCGTGCACGGCGTCGGCGTAGGCGTCCAGGGCCTTGGCCATGTCGCGGGCGCCGTCGGACAGGTCTTTCAGCCAGCCGTGCTTGTCGTGGTAGTAGCGACGCCAGAAGGGATCGTCGAAGGCGGAGATGGCCTCGCCCTTGTTGTGTTCGATCAGGGATCGGGCGGCCCTGTTGGCGGCGGCGGTGACGTCCTCGACGTCGTCGGCGAAGTCCCGCCACACCTTCGCGGCGTCCCGCAGCCCGTCGACGTCGGCCGCCGGCCACCACATGCCCGTCAGGTCCTGGACGACCTTGCGGGCCTTGTCGGCGGTGCTCACCTGCCGTGGCCCCCGGTGTCGTGCGGAACGTCGATCCGGCTGAACATCGAGCGGATCAGCTGTTCGTTGTCGATGTGTCCGTCGGCCATGTCGGCCATCGCCGTGTGGATGCTGGCCAGTCCGGTGGCCAGAATCTGGGCGGACTGCTCGATCCGCTTGACCAGGGGCCCGTACGTCTCGTGGAACTTGGTGCCCTGCTCGTCGTCACGCCAGGGCGCGCCGGCCGCCGACAGCCCGGTCTTCAGCTTGGTCAGTGCGTGTGCGAGCGCAACGCTCTCGTGGCTGAAATGCGGCGCTGTCCGCTTGATGTCGGCGATCTTGATGTCGAGTATCTCGCCCTGGTCACCCATGACTTGGTGCCCTCCCCCTCCGTCGGTCGCCCGGACCGCTCGACTCTAACCCGCAGGCATCGTCCGCAAGTTCGATTACCGCAAAGGGAGAGCAAAGGGTGCCGGTGGGTTCTGGGTGGAGTCGGTGCCGCAGCTCGGAGAACCACCTCCCGACCCGGGTGAGGGTTGGGGCGCGCACTGCGGGCATAGGTTCTCGTCATGCACGGGCCGGAAGAGGGTGGCCTGGACGTGGTCGCCCTCGCATTCGCGGAGGGTGGCGAGCCGGGTGGAGAGGCCGGGGTGCTCCTGCTGGGTGTGCGGAGGCGCGTATCGCGGTGAAAGCGAGGTGGAGGCGGACGGTAGTGGTGGTACCTCGGCGAGGAGGTAGCGCAGCAGGCCGCCGGGGCGGTGGACGCGGGTGCCACCGTCGGGGAGGTTGCGCAGGATGTGGGCGCGGATCGCGGTGGCCGGGTGCCCGGTGGCCAGCCAGCGAGCGGTCAGGTCCATCAACTCGGCGTGCATCGCGTGGGGGATGGTGCGCAGAGCCGGGTCGAGGTCGCGGTAGGAGGCGGCGAGGGCGCGGGCCTCTTCGAGGTGGGGGACCGGGGGATCCGGCCGGTGGTTCTCGGGGGCTACCTGGGCTTGCGGGGCTTCCGGGGCTTGCGCGGTTTCGGGGGCATCGGGTGCGTCCTCGGGGGGCCTAGGGGGTTGGTTGTGGGTGTCCCTGTAGGTGTCGCCGTAGGGAAGACCGTCGGTGAGCCGACCCGTCCGCTCACCGGCCGCCGGATTCCGGGTACTCGGTGCGACCTGCGGCGGCGGCGCGACGGGCATCCGGGCGAGGAGCTTAGCTGCTTCGGCGGGACTCAACGGCACGTTGGAGACGAGCTGTTGGGTGACCCAGTGACCGCCGGAGCCCTGGACGCGCCTCTCGTGCACGAATCCCTCGTCCTTGAGCTGGCGCTTGGCCCGGGTGAAGGCGCAGGCGCCGATGTTGGCTCGTTCGGCGGTTCGGGAGAGGGATTCCCTTGTGCCCTGGGGGAGGGAGAGCTGCCAGGTCAGCAGGCGGACCGCGTCGGAGGACAGGCGGGGGTGCCGGATGATGTCGTGCGAGAACTGGGTGTAGGCGCGCGGGGGCGCGATACAGTGCCGGTAAATCACGGTGGAGTCTGCTTCCACTAGTGGTTCAGGCCCTCGCGAACGGTTGCCGCCGTTGCGGGGGCCGAGTTGTTTGTGTGCTGTTGGGGTGACCGTACCGCACCGAGAGTGTGCGGATGAACGCGTCGAGTGAAGAAAGCTTTCGCTGCTCAGAGTTCACTCACACGAGTCAACCTGCCCCAGTTTGCGATCAGTTGGGGGGAGGGCTGTATGGAGTCGGGGGCTGACTCGGGCGCGGGTGGGGAGACGTAGGCCGGCGGGCGGGGAGTTCCTGCGGATGGCCGCGCGCGGCTGAGGTGAGCAAGGAGGGGCGGTCGGCAGCCGACCGCCCTCTCCGCTTGCCCGCTTCTCTCCGCGGCGGGCTCAGTCTTCCTCCGCCACGGCCGGGGCCTCCCCGAAGCGTGCCAGGGCCAGCGCGCCCGTCACCGCCACCGCGAAGCCGAGGGCGGCCAGCCAGGTCAGGCCCTCCCGGGTGCGGTCGCCGAGCCAGACGACGCCCACCGCCGCCGGGCCGATCGTCTCGCCGATCACCATGCCGGCCGTCGCCGTGGTCACCGAGCCGCGCTGCAGGGCCGAGGTCAGCAGCACGAAGGCGGCGGCGCCGCCGGTCAGGAGGGCGTAGAACGCCGGGTTGGTGAACAGCGCGGCCGGCCGCAGCGAGTCGACCAGCCGGACCGCCACCTCCACCACGCCGAACCCGAAACCCGCCCCGAGACCCAGGACCAGGGCCCGCATCCGCCCCGACAGCCGCCCGCCCAGCAGAGCGAGCACCGCCATGCCGGCCGCCGTCGCCAGCATCGTCCACTTCAGGGCCTGCGAACCGCCCTCCGCGCCCTCCGGCCCGGACGCCAGGCCCAGCATCGCGAGCCCGGCGCACACCACGCCCACCGCGCCCCACTCCGTGCCGCTCAGCCGCGCCCGCAGCAGGCGTGCCGCCACCACCGCCGTCACCGCGAGGCTGGAGGCCAGCGCCGCGCTCACCGCGTAGATCGGGATCGAGCGCAGCGCCGCGATCTGGAACAGGAAACCCAGCCCGTCCAGCGCCAGCCCGGCCAGGTACCGCCACTGCCGCAGCGCCCGCAGCAGCAGGGCCACTTCGCCGCCGCCGGCACCGGCCTGCCGCGCGGCCATCGCCTGCAACACCGTCGCGGTACCGAAGCAGACCGCAGCGCCGAGGGCGCACACCATTCCGAACAGCACGGACCGACTCTAGGTCCTGTCGTCGAATTCCCGTCTGCCCTGCGACGCCATGCACGCACTCCTGACGCCGCAGGGCCCGCCCTCCGGGCGGACGACGGGAATTCGACGACAGGACCTAGGGGAGGGCGGGTTCGCATGCCCCGTTGCGGGGACCCGCGGCCGGACGCCTAGGCTGACCGCCGCACACCGCACAGCAGACGGGGGAGACACCACATGGCGAACACGCGCGCGCGACTGCGCTCCACCACGGTCGTCCTCGGCGGCATGGGCCTGCTGGCCGCCGCCCTGACGGCCTGCTCCTCCGACCCGGACAAGCGCTGCGTCGACCGGGACAGCTACCGCATGGGCAAGGGCTACAAGGTCGTCTCCGACAAGAGCTGCAAGTCCGCCAAGGTCCCGGTGAACGGCTCCTGGTACTACGGCGGCAAGAAGAAGGGCTCCTGGGCCTCCGGCGGCTCCTTCACCAAGCCGTCCAAGGGCTCGGGCGGCTCCTCGGGCGGCGGCGGGGTGCACCGCGGGGGCTTCGGCGGCGGCAAGGGCGGCTCCGGCGGCTGACCGCCGGATCACCATGGAACGCCGGACCATCACCCCCCGCCCCGGCTGGCAGCGGACCGTCGAGGAGCAGGGGCTCGTCTATCCGCTCACCCGCCACCCCGACGGCTCCCTACGCCCCTACTGGGACGAGAGCGCCTACTACGCCTTCTCCCTGGAGGAGGTCGAGGCGCTGGAGGAGACGGTCGCGGAACTGCACCGCATGTGCCTGGCCGCCGCCGGGCACATCGTGGCGCAGGACCGTTTCGCCGACCTCGGCATCACCGACCCGCGGGTCGTCGCGGCCGTCGCCGAGGCCTGGCGCCGCCGCGCCGAACTGCCGTCCGTCTACGGCCGCTTCGACCTCCGGTACGACGGCACCGGCCCGGCGAAACTGCTGGAGTACAACGCGGACACCCCCACCTCGCTGGTCGAGGCCGCCTCGCCCCAGTGGTTCTGGATGGAGGAGCGCTTCCCCCGCGCCGACCAGTGGAACTCCCTGCACGAGCGCCTGGTCGACGCCTGGCGAGAGCAGGCCGCACTGCTGCCGCCGGGCAGCCCGCTGCACTTCGCGCACTCCTCGGCCGACGAACTCGGCGAGGACCTGATGACGGTCGCCTACCTGAAGGAGACCGCCGAGCAGGCCGGACTCGCCACCGACTGGATCACCATGGAGGAGATCGGCTGGGACACCCTCTCCGGCCGGTTCGTGGACGACCGACTGCGGTTCATCCGCGCCGTCTTCAAGCTCTACCCCTGGGAGTGGCTCACCACCGACGCGTTCGCCGGGCACGTCCTCGACACCCTCGACAACGGCGGCGGCAGCGGCACCACCCTGTGGATCGAACCCGCCTGGAAGATGCTGCTCAGCAACAAGGCCCTGCTGGCCGTCCTCTGGGAGCTGTACCCCGGCCACCCGAACCTGCTCCCCGCCCACCTCGACGGCCCCCGCGAACTGGCCCGGACCACCGGTTACGTGGCCAAGCCGCTGCTGGGCCGGGAGGGCGAGGGCGTCACCGTGCACGAGTCGGGCGCCCCCGCGGCCGTGCGCGACGAACCCTGCTGCTACCAGCAGCTCGCCCCGCTGCCCGCCTTCGACGGCAACCACGTCGTCCTCGGCGCCTGGACCGTCCGCGACGAACCCGCCGGCCTCGGCATCCGCGAGTCGTCGGGTCTGGTCACCGACGGGTACGCCCGCTTCCTCCCGCACGTGATCCTCTAGTCCCGGCCGCGGAAGCGCCCTCCGCCGCGCGACGCCGCGCACCGGACGCCGCGCACCCGACGCCGCGCACCGGACGCCGCGCACCCGTCGCCGCGCGGCCGCCCTCCGGGCGGCGAGGCCGCTTCCGCGACCGGCCCTACGCGCCGTCCAGCACGGCCGCCAGCCGGTCGAGCCCCCAGTCCAGGTCCTCCTCGGTGACGACCAGCGGCGGCGAGATCCGGACCGTCGGGCCGTGGGCGTCCTTCACCAGCACCCCGCGCTCCACCAGCCGCTCCGAGACCTGGCGCGCGGTGCCGGCCCGCGGCGCGACGTCCACGCCCGCCCACAGCCCGCGCCCGCGCACCGCGGTCACCGCGCCCGTGCCGAGCAGCCCGCGCAGGCGCCGGTGCAGCCGCTCGCCCAGCTCGGCCGCGCGCGCCTGGTACTCGCCGGTGCGCAGCATCGCGATCACCTCCAGCGCCACCGCGCAGGCCAGCGGGTTGCCACCGAACGTCGACCCGTGCTCGCCCGGCCGGAACACGCCGAGCACCTCCGCGCTCGACACCACCGCCGACACCGGCAGGATGCCGCCGCCCAGCGCCTTGCCCAGCACGTACACGTCCGGCACCACGTCCTCGTGCTCGCACGCGAAGGTGCGCCCGGTCCGGCCCAGCCCCGACTGGATCTCGTCGGCGACGAAGAGCACGTTCCGCTCCCGGGTCAGCTCCCGCACCCCGGCCAGATAGCCGGCCGGCGGCACGATCACCCCCGACTCGCCCTGGATGGGCTCCAGCAGCACGGCGACGGTGTTCTCGGTGAGCGCCCGCCGCATCGCCGTCAGGTCCCCGTACGGCACGATCTCGAACCCCGGCGTGTACGGCCCGAAGTCCGCCCGGGCCTGCGGGTCGGTCGAGAAGCTGATCACCGTCGTCGTGCGCCCGTGGAAGTTGCCGCCCGCGACCACCACCTTGGCCATCTCCGCCGGCACCCCCTTCACCCGGTAGCCCCACTTGCGGGCCGTCTTCACCGCGCTCTCCACCGCCTCGGCGCCGCTGTTCACGGGCAGCACCATCTCCATGCCGCACAGCTCCGCCAGCTCGGTGCAGAAGGCCGCGAAGCGGTCGTGGTGGAAGGCGCGGGACGTCAGCGTCACCCGCGCGAGCTGCCGCTCGGCCGCCCGCACCAGACGCCGGTTGCCGTGCCCGAAGTTCAGCGCGGAGTACCCGGCGAGCAGATCCAGGTACCGGCGTCCCGCCACGTCCGTCACCCACGCCCCCTCCGCCGTGGCCACGACGACCGGCAGCGGGTGGTAGGTGTGCGCGCTGTGCGCGTCGGCGGCGGCGATGAGGTCTTCAGCAGTGGTCACGGCCTCTCCCGGATACGACGGTGACTCTCCCGGACACGACGGTGGCCCCTTCCTATCGCCGCTCGCATGGTGGACGCGGGATCTCCCGGTTCCGGCGCGCCCGGTAGGCTGATCAGCGGGTCGTGACTGGCGCGCAGGGATGGGACGGACCATCGGGGAGCGGCCCGAACGGGAAACAGTGCCGTGCGCCTGGGCCGAACGTGAACGCTGAACGCACGCCGTCCGGAGGTCCCCATGCCAGAGCAGAAGCCCCTCTCCACCGAGTCAACGGCCTTCCGCGCCGCCCTCGACGTCATCCGCACGGTCGAACCCCGGGTCGCCGACGCCATCGGCCAGGAGGTCACCGACCAGCGCGCGATGCTCAAGCTGATCGCCTCCGAGAACTACGCCTCCCCGGCCACCCTGCTGGCGATGGGCAACTGGTTCAGCGACAAGTACGCCGAGGGCACCGTCGGCCGCCGCTTCTACGCCGGCTGCCGCAACGTCGACACCGTCGAGTCCCTGGCCGCCGAGCACGCCCGCGAGCTGTTCGGCGCCCGGCACGCCTACGTCCAGCCGCACTCCGGCATCGACGCCAACCTCGTCGCCTTCTGGGCCGTGCTCGCCGACCGCGTCGAGGTGCCGTTCCTGGAGAAGACCGGCGCCCGCCAGGTCAACGACCTCACCGAGGCCGACTGGGCCCAGCTGCGCCAGGCCTTCGGCAACCAGCGCATGCTCGGCATGTCCCTGGACGCCGGCGGCCACCTCACCCACGGCTTCCGCCCGAACATCTCGGGAAAGATGTTCGACCAGCGGTCCTACGGCACCGACCCGGCCACCGGTCTCATCGACTACGACGCGCTGCGCGCCCAGGCCCGCGAGTTCAAGCCGCTGATCATCGTCGCCGGCTACTCCGCCTACCCGCGCCTGGTGAACTTCCGGATCATGCGGGAGATCGCCGACGAGGTCGGGGCGACCCTGATGGTCGACATGGCCCACTTCGCGGGCCTGGTCGCCGGCAAGGTCCTGACCGGCGACTTCGACCCGGTCCCGCACGCCCAGATCGTCACCACGACCACCCACAAGTCCCTGCGCGGCCCGCGCGGCGGCATGGTGCTGTGCGACGACTCCCTGAAGGACCAGGTCGACCGGGGCTGCCCGATGGTGCTCGGCGGCCCGCTGCCGCACGTGATGGCCGCCAAGGCCGTCGCCCTCGCCGAGGCCCGGCAGCCCGCCTTCCAGGACTACGCCCGCCGCATCGTCGACAACTCCCGCGCCCTGGCCGAGGGCCTGACGCGCCGCGGCGCCACCCTGGTCACCGGCGGCACCGACAACCACCTCAACCTGATCGACGTGGCCGGCTCCTACGGCCTCACCGGCCGCCAGGCCGAGGCCGCCCTGCTGGACTCCGGCATCGTCACCAACCGCAACGCCATCCCGGCCGACCCGAACGGCGCCTGGTACACCTCCGGCATCCGGGTCGGCACCCCCGCCCTGACCACCCGGGGCCTCGGCACCGCCGAGATGGACGAGGTGGCCGGCCTCATCGACCGGGTCCTGACCACCACCGAGCCCGGCACCACCAAGTCCGGCGCCCCCTCCAAGGCCCAGCACGTCCTCGACCCCAAGATCGCGGACGAGATCTCGCACCGGGCCACCGACCTGGTCGCGGGCTTCCCGCTCTACCCCGAGGTCGACCTCGGCTGACCCTCACAGGTCGATCAGCTCCTGACGGGGCTCCCCGCGCGGCGGCCCGGCGCGACGCCGGTCCGCCGCGCGGCGCACCAGCAGCGTGCCGGCGACCCCGGCGGCGAGCCCGCCGGCGGCCGCCCACCACAGCGGCCCGGCGGACCGGGACGCGCGCCGGTCCGCGGCGGCCGGAGCGCCGAGGAGACCCGCGCGGTCCAGCCGGTCGTAGAGGTCCCGCCGCGCCGGGTGCCACCGGATGTCGTCGTCCTGCACGTCCGGCGCGGGGTCCGAGCGCACCCAGGGCGTGCCGTCCGCGGCCAGGAAGAGCTGGTCCACCCGCTCCAGGGCCACGTCCCCGCCCGGCGCCCGGACGGTCTGCGGCCAGCCGCCCACGCCGGTCAGCCCCCACACCACGGTGACCCGCACCCGCGGGTACCGCCCGTGCGTCCAGGCCCGGGGCACCGGCCGGGTCCCGGTCCAGTCCGGCCGCAGCAGCTCCCGGAGCCGGTCGAAGGCGGGTTCGCCGGACGTCACCGCCCGGGGCGCACCACCGGCCGGGAGGATCATCACCACATCGGGTGGATCGGCGCCGGCCGCCCGCGCCGAGCCCGGCGCCACGGCCGCGGCGAGCGCCACCGCGGCCGCCGTCAACCGGGCGGCCCGCAACCGCCCCCGCCGCGGGCCCCGTGCGTCCATGATTTTCCCCCTCCGGTGTCCCACCCTTTGTTACACCCCGCGGAACGGATCGCGCCCCACCTGTTTCCCACCCGTTCCGGATCGCCGCCCGTTACCTGAGAGAATGGTGAACATGGCCACTGACCGACCCCGCGTGCTCTCCGGAATCCAGCCCACCGCCGGCTCGTTCCACCTCGGCAACTACCTCGGCGCCGTCCGCCAGTGGGTGTCCCTGCAGGAGTCCCACGACGCGTTCTACATGGTCGTCGACCTGCACGCGATCACCGTGCCGCAGGACCCGGCCGAGCTGCGGGCCAACACCCGGCTGGCCGCCGCGCAGTTGCTGGCCGCCGGTCTCGACCCGGACCGCTGCACCCTCTTCGTGCAGAGCCACGTCCCCGAGCACGCCCAGCTCGCCTGGGTCATGAACTGCCTCACCGGCTTCGGCGAGGCCTCCCGCATGACCCAGTTCAAGGACAAGTCCGCCAAGCAGGGCGCCGACAGGGCCTCCGTCGGCCTGTTCACCTACCCGGTCCTCCAGGTCGCGGACATCCTGCTGTACCAGGCCAACGAGGTGCCGGTCGGCGAGGACCAGCGCCAGCACATCGAGCTGACCCGCGACCTCGCCGAGCGTTTCAACGGGCGGTTCGGCCAGACCTTCACCGTGCCGAAGCCGTACATCCTCAAGGAGACGGCGAAGATCTACGACCTGCAGGACCCGACGGTCAAGATGAGCAAGTCGGCGTCGACGCCCAAGGGCCTGATCAACCTGCTCGACGAGCCGAAGGCGACGGCGAAGAAGGTCAAGAGCGCGGTCACCGACACCGACACGGTGATCCGCTACGACACCGCGGACAAGCCGGGCGTCTCCAACCTGCTCACCATCTACTCCACCCTCACCGGCCGCTCGATCGAGGAGTTGGAGAAGGACTACGAGGGCAAGATGTACGGCGCGCTCAAGACCGACCTCGCCGACGTCATGGTGGAGTTCGTGACGCCGTTCCGGGAGCGCACCCGGCAGTACCTGGAGGACCCCGAGACGCTCGACTCGGTCCTGGCCAAGGGCGCGGAGAAGGCACGGGCCGTCGCCGCGGAGACGCTCGCGCAGGCGTACGACCGCGTGGGGTTCCTGCCGGCGAAGCACTGAGCGGCACCCGGGCGTGCGACCGCACGCGCACCCGGGCGGGCGGAGCGCTGCACATCACTGCCGCCGCGCCTGCCCACGGGACACCCGTGGCCGTACAGTCGATAACCGACGGGTGAGAAGAAAACAGACACGACGAGGGGAGACGACGTGGGGACCGTAACGATCGGCGTTTCTGTCGCCGTCCCGGAGCCTCACGGCAGCCTGCTCCAGCAGCGGCGCGCGGGCTTCGGCGACGTCGCGGCCCACGGCATCCCCTCGCACGTCACCCTGCTGCCGCCGACCGAGGTGGACGCGGCCGACCTGCCGGCGGTGGACGCCCACCTCAGAGGGGTCGCGGCGGCCGGGCGGCCGTTCCCGATGCGGCTGTCCGGCACCGGCACCTTCCGGCCGCTGTCGCCGGTCGTCTACGTCTGCGTGGTCCAGGGCGCGGAGGACTGCGCCTGGCTGCAGCAGCGGATCCGGGACGCCTCCGGGCCCGTGCCGCGTGAGCTGCAGTTCCCGTACCACCCGCACGTCACGGTCGCGCACGGCATCGGCGAGGCGGCGATGGACCTCGCCTTCGCCGAGCTGGCCGGCTTCCGGGCCGAGTGGCCGTGCACCGGGTTCGCGCTGCACGAGCAGGGCGCCGACGGCGTGTGGCGCAAGCTGCGCGAGTACCCGTTCGGCGGCTCCGTGGTGCCGCCGCAGGCGGGCCACCTGGACCGCGGCACGATCGCCAGCCGGTAGCCGCCGCCCCGCCCGGGGCGCTCAGAGGGGCAGCCGGCGGAACACCGACCGCGGCACGTGCCGCAGGACCGCCGTCACCGGACGGAGCACGCCCGGCACCCACACCGTCTCCGAGCGGCGGCGCAGGCCCAGTTCGACGGCCGTGGCGACCGCCTCCGGGGTGGTGGCGAACGGGGCCCGGGGCAGCCCGGCCGTCCCGCGGGTGAGGACGAACCCGGGGCGTACGACCATGACGTGCACCCCGGTGCCGTACAGCGCGTCGCCGAGACCCTGGGCGAAGGTGTCGAGCCCGGCCTTGCTGGAGCCGTAGATGAAGTCCACGCGGCGGGCCCGGTCGCCGGCGACGGAGGAGAGGACCACCAGCGACCCGTGGCCCTGGGTCTGCAGCGCGCGGGCCGCCACCAGGCCCGCCGACACGGCTCCGGTGTAGTTGGTCTGCGCGACCCGCACGGCGCGCAGCGGTTCGCGCTCGTCGTGGGCCTGGTCGCCGAGGATGCCGAAGGCCAGCAGCACCAGGTCGACGCCGCCCTCGGCGAACACCTCGCCGAGGACCGGCTCGTGGGACTCGGGATCGAGGGCGTCGAAGGCCACGGTGCGCACGTCCGCGCCCAGCGCGCGCAGGCTCCGGGCCGCCTGCTCCAGAGCGGGCGAGGGCCGTCCCGCCAGCCGCACGGTCCGGGCGCCGCGGGCGATCAGGCGGCGCACCGTGGCGAGCGCGATCTCGGAGGTGCCGCCGAGGACGAGCAGGGACCGGGGGAGGGGTTCGAGGTCGGACATGCCGGTGACCGTATCGTCCACTTATGGGCGTCTGGCCAGGGAACATGGTTCGGTGCGGCGGAACGGGTGATTAGTGGGATGTCACTGAACAGTGCCGCCGTCGCCCGCACATCGGTTCCCGGTCGCGCGGGCAGATGCCGACCATGGACTGGCTGAAGAAGCTCCCCGGCATCGGGCCGATCGTCACCCGTCTGACGGCCACGCACGCCTGGCGTTCCTACGAGCGCCTGGACCGGGTGAAGTGGACGCGACTGGCCGCCGCGATGACCTTCGTCAGCTTCGTCGCGCTGTTCCCGCTGCTGACGCTGGCCGCCACCGTCGGCGCCGCCACGCTCAGCCGGTCCCAGCAGAGGAACCTGCAGAACAAGATCGCCGAGCAGATCCCGGGCATCTCCGACCAGCTCGACATCAACTCCCTGGTGGAGAACGCCGGCACCGTCGGGGTCATCGCCGGCGCCCTGCTGCTGTTCACCGGCATGGGCTGGGTCGGCCAGGTGCGCGACTGCCTGCGCGCGGTGTGGGAGCTGCCCGACAGCGAGGAGAACCCCCTCGTCGCCAAGGCCAAGGACGCGGGCATCCTGGTCGGGCTCGGCGGCGCCGTCGTCGTCACCCTCGCCATCTCCACCGTGGCCTCGGCGATGGTGGGCCGGCTCAGCGACGCGCTCGGCCTGGACCGGGCCGGCTGGGGGCACGTGCTGCTGCAGATCATCGCGTTCGCGGTGGCGGTGCTCGCCGACTTCCTGCTCCTGCTGTACGTGCTGACCCTGCTGCCCGGCGTCGAGCCCCCGCGCCACCGCCTGCTCGTGGCGGCGCTGACCGGCGCGGTCGGCTTCGAACTGCTGAAGCTGCTGCTCAGCGGCTACATCCAGGGAGTCGCGTCGAAGAGCATGTACGGCGCGTTCGGCGTGCCCGTGGCGCTGCTGCTGTGGATCAACTTCACCGCGAAACTGGTCCTGTTCTGCGCCGCCTGGACGGCGACGCGGAGCAAGGACGCCGAGCTCACGGACGCGTCCGGCGGCGCATCAGCTCCGGCAGCGGCCAACGGCGGTTGACCAGGAACACCCCGCCCCCGAGCAGCGTCAGCAGCCCGCCGGCGATGGCCAGGGCGGTCCCGGCGCCGGTGGAGCCGCTCCGGCCGCCGGCGCTCGCCACCGGCCGGGTGCCGCCTGCGTCCGACCGCCGCTCGGTCCCGGCGGTGGCGCCCGGCTGGGCGGTGGATGGCTCGGCGTTCAGCGGCGGGACCAGCTCGCCCACCGGCTGCGCCTTGCCGGCCGCCCGGAAACCCCAGTCGAGCAGCTTCGCGGTCTCCTTGTAGACCTCGTTGTGCTCGTGCTTCGCCGGGTTCATCACCGTGACCAGCAGCACCTTGCCGCCGCGTTCGGCGACGCCGGTGAAGGTGGACCCCGCGTTCGTGGTGTTGCCGTTCTTCACCCCGGCGATGCCCTGGTAGACGGGCACGTCCGTGTCACCGCTCAGCAGCCGGTTGGTGTTGCGGATCTCGCCGGACTCGAACTTCGCCGACACCGTGGAGCAGTACTCGCGGAAGTCCTTCTTCTGCAGTCCCGAACGGGCGAACAGCGTCAGGTCGTACGCCGACGACACCTGCTTCGGCGCGTCGTAGCCGTCCGGGCTGACCACGTGCGTGTCCAGGGCCTGCAGTTCCCGCGCGTGGGCCTGCATGTCCCCGACGGTGCGGTCGACACCGCCGTTCATCGCGGCCAGCACGTGCACGGCGTCGTTGCCCGAGCGCAGGAAGACACCGAGCCACAGGTCGTGCACCGAGTAGGTGTGGCTCTCCTTTATCCCCACCACGCTCGAACCGGCGCCCATGCCCGCGAGGTCGGAGGGGACCACCTTGTGCTCCATCGTCTTCGGGAACCGGGGCAGCAGGGTGTCCGCGAACAGCATCTTCAGGGTGCTCGCCGGGGGCAGCGGCCAGTGCGCGTTGTGCGCGGCGAGGATCTCGCCGGACTCGGCGTCGGAGACGATCCAGGACCGTGCGGTGAGGTCCTTGGGGAGGACGGGCACGCCGGCCGCGAGGTTCACCTGGGTCCCGGGCCGGCCGAGCCGGGCGCCGCCCACCCGCGACATGCCCACCGGGGGAGTGGCCACCGGGCCCGTGGAGGGCTTCGGAGCCGCGAGCGCCACGGGCGAGGCGACGGACAGGGACAGCAGCGTGGCGGAGGCGACCAGCAGGGGCCGCCTGAAGGTCTTCTTCGGTGCGGGCACGGCAGGAAACGTACCTGTCGTGGTCATCGAAGTCCCGCCCGGCACTCCACCCCGGCCACGGGCCGCGTGTCGCGGCGGCGATACTGGAGCCATGCCGTGCTCATCCGGGGGACAGCCCCCGGGCTCCCGGACGGTGGCCCGGGCCCGGCGCCGTGTCGAAAGGTAAGCCCCTGTGAAACTCAGCCGCCCGGTCTCCTGGTTCCTGCTCGCCTTCGGGGTGTGGAGCTGGGTCATCTGGGTCACTTTCGTCAAGAACCTGGTCAAGGACGGCAGCGGACTCGCCTTCGACGACGGCCACCCGACCGCGTACTTCTGGGTGCACCTGCTGCTGGCGATCGTCTCCTTCGTATTGGGGACGGTCATCGGGGTCATCGGGTTGCGCGGGGTGCGCGCACTGCGCCGGACGTCATAGCGGGAGACACTGCAGCGTGGTCATCGTCTTCGTCCTCGTCGCGGCGGCAGCCCTGGCCGTGCTGGTGTCCGGGCACTGGTACGTGTGGCGCCGCCTGGTCCGTGACACCACCCGCGGCCCGGGTCCCGCCCGCCGCGCCGGCACGGCGGTGTTCGTCGCCGGACCGCTGCTGATGGCCGGCGCCCTGGTCGCCGAACGCTCCGGCGCCCCCTTCTGGCTCCAGCGCGTCCTCGGCTGGCCCGGCTTCCTGTGGATGGCGCTGGCGCTGTACCTGCTGCTCGCGGTGGTGGCCGGCGAGCTCGTACGGCCGCTGCTGCGCAGGCTCCTGGAGCGGCGGGCGCAGCACACCGAGGCCCCCGTGCGGGAGCCGGAGACCGTGCCGGCGGCGCCCGGCCCGTCACCGCGGGAGCCGGAGCCCGCCGGGCAGGCGCCCCGCGCGACGAGCGCCCCCTCCCGGCGGCTGTTCGTCTCCCGGGTCGTGGGCGGCACCGCCGCGGCCGCCGCGGTCGGCACCGTCGGCCAGGGAACCTACGGCGTGCTGCGCGGGCCGCGGGTCAAGCGCGTCACCGTGCCGCTCGCCCGGCTGCCGCGCGCCGCGCACGGCTTCCGGATCGCCGTCGTCAGCGACATCCACCTCGGGCCCGTCCTCGGCCGCGGCTTCGCGCAGCGGGTCGTGGACACCGTCAACTCCACTCAGCCGGACCTGATCGCGGTCGTCGGCGACCTGGTGGACGGCAGCGTGAAGGACCTCGGTCCGGCCGCCGCGCCCCTGGCCCGGCTCAGCGCGCGGCACGGCGCGTACTTCGTCACCGGCAACCACGAGTACTTCTCCGGCGCCGAGCAGTGGGTCGCCGAGGTGCGCACCCTCGGGCTGCACCCGCTGGAGAACGCCCGCACCGAGCTGCCGTACTTCGACCTGGCCGGGGTGAACGACCTCCAGGGCGAGAGCGAAGGGCAGGGCCCGGACTTCGCCAAGGCGCTCCACGGGCGGGACCCGGGCCGCGCCTGCGTGCTCCTCGCCCACCAGCCGGTGCAGATCCACGAGGCGGTCCGGCACGGCGTCGACCTCCAGCTCTCCGGCCACACCCACGGCGGCCAGCTCTGGCCCGGCAACCTGATCGCGGCCGCCGCCAACCCCACCGTGGCCGGACTCGAACGCTACGGCGACACCCAGCTCTACGTCAGCCGGGGCGCCGGCGCCTGGGGACCGCCCACCCGGGTCGACGCGCCCTCGGACGTGACCGTGATCGAACTGGCCGCCACCCGCGCCTGATCCGGCGGCCCGCGCCCGCCGCGGAAACCGCTTGCGGCTCCCTGTGGAGAGGCTGTGGAATTCGGCGGAAACAACGCCTCGGTAAGTTCTCGCTCATTGGGGCCGATTGCTCTTCCCCCCGCCGAAACAGGTGTGATTAGGTGAGCCGCGCCACCAGGGGAGTGGCCGATTTTGTGCTGGGCCAGGGGTAGGGCCTTGGCAGGCAGGCCTGGGGAGGGCACCACCATGCGATCTGTTCGCATGCGCATTCTCGTGACGCTGCTCGTACTGGTCGTCGTGGGGATCGGCGGCTGGCAGCTGCTGCCGTCGCAGGACGACAAGAACCGGACGATCACCGTCGGCACGACCGACGCCGTCACCTCACTGGACCCGGCCGGCGCCTACGACGCCGGTTCCTGGGCGCTGTTCAGCAATGTCTTCCAGACCCTGCTGACCTTCGAGCCGGGCGGGGTCCAGCCCGTCCCCGACGCGGCGAAGAGCTGCGGCTTCGAGGGCGGCGGACTGAAGACGTACCGGTGCACCCTGCGCGACGACATCACCTTCCCGAGCGGGCGCAAGCTCACCGCCGAGGACGTGAAGTACTCCTTCGAGCGGGTCAAGAGGATCAACTCGGACGTCGGCCCGGCGTCCCTGTTCTCCACCCTCGGCTCGGTGACCGCCGACAGCGCGACGACCGTCACCTTCCACCTGTCGTCCCCGGACGCCACCTTCCCGCTGAAGGTCGCCACCGGCGCCGGCTCGATCGTGGACAAGGACGCCTATCCGGCCAGGGCGCTGCGCACCGGCGACGGCGTCGACGGCACCGGCCCGTACACGCTGACCTCGTACACCAAGGACCGCAAGGCCGTCCTCGCGCCCTACGCCAAGTACGCGGGCTACCTCGGCGAGACCGGCCGCCCCATCGAGCTGCGCTACTACGCCGACTCCGGGCAGCTGCAGAACGCCTGGCGGCACAAGCAGGTCGACGTCGCCACCCGCACGCTGCCGCCGCAGGTCCTGTCCGAGCTGAACCCGAGCGACCCCACCCAGCGCGTCACCGAGTCCGACAGCTCCGAGACCCGCAACCTGTACCTCAACACCCGCTCCGCCTCCCCGCTGCACGACGCGCGGGTGCGCCGGGCCATGGCCTGGCTGGTCAACCGCGAGGAGCTCGCCGCCAAGGTGTACGACGGCACGGTCGACCCGCTGTACTCGCTGATCCCGACCGGCATCATCGGCCACACCACGTCCTTCTTCGACACCTACCCGACGCAGAACGCCAAGAAGGCGCGGGAGCTGCTCACCGAGGCCGGGGTGAGCCTGCCGGTGCGCTTCACCCTCGGCTACGGCAAGGGCCGGGGCGCCGGCGCGGAGGAGTCCGCCGAGCTGAAGCAGCAGCTCGAGAAGGGCGGCCTGTTCAAGGTGGACGTCCAGGGCTACGAGTGGACCGACTTCCAGAAGCGCTGGGCCGCGGGCAAGATGGACGCCTGGGCGGTCGGCTGGGTGGCCGACTACCCCGACCCGGACACCTTCGGCTCCCCGCTGGTCGGCACCGGCTCCACCATGAGCACCGGCTACAGCAACAAGGCCGTCGACGCCCTCATCACCGACAGCCAGCAGTACGCCGACCGCTCGCGGGCCTCGAACGACTTCCGCGCCATCCAGGGCGACGTGGCGGCCGACGTGCCGCTGATCCCGCTGTGGCAGCGCAAGGAGTACGTGGTCAGCACCGAGGACGTCGGCGGCGGCCAGTACCTCTCGGACGGCACGGGCGTGTTCCGGCTGTGGCGCCTGCAGTGGATCTGACGGACCGGGGGTGAGGGGTCAGTCCCCTTCCCCGCACTCGCCCGGGCCCGTGCGGGAGTCCTCGCGCCCGGCCCTGGCCGCCGGGTCCGGCAGCGCCCGCGTCATCCCGGGC
Organism: Streptomyces sp. 1-11; assembly: GCF_007176755.1. GTDB lineage: Bacteria > Actinomycetota > Actinomycetes > Streptomycetales > Streptomycetaceae > Streptomyces. Next base: position 552,838 of record NZ_BJTV01000001.1, on the reverse strand, counting down.
AGGAAGTCCGTGAACAGCTCGTGGACCTCCAGCACCAGGGGGCGCAGCACCCGGAACCGGGCCAGGGCCACCCCGCGGGCGGTCAGCCGCGCCCCCCGCCGCGCCAGCCGGTAGCTGCGCTCGCGGCCCTCGGTCCGGTCGAAGATCCAGTACAGGACGAGGCCCATCTGGGACAGCCACATCAGCTCCGGCAGCACGTCCCTGAGTTCGGGCGCCACCTTCGACTTCGAGCCGGCCAGCACCTGCCGGTGGACGCTGATGGCCTGCTCCCGCGCGTGCTCGCTCTCCGGGGAGAACGGGCTGAGCGGGCTGTCGGGGTCGGCGGCGTTCTTGAAGAACTGGACCGCGAACTCGTGGTACGGGCGGGCGATGTCCAGCCACGCGGTCAGCACGCCCGCGAGCCGGGCCTCCAGATCCGTCTCCCGGTCCAGGACCCCCCGCACCGCCACCTGGTGCTCGGCGGCGATGCGGTCGTAGAAGCCCTGGATCAGGTGCTCCTTGCCCTCGAAGTAGTAGTACGCGTTGCCGACGGAGACGCCGGCCTCCGTGGCGATGGCCCGCATGGTCGTCTTGTCGTAGCCGCGCTCCTGGAAGAGCCGCATCGCGGTCTCCAGGATCAGCGCGCGGGTCTGCTCGGACTTGCTCTGGGGGCCGGCCGCTTCGGGGCCGTCGTTCTTCGCGGGCACGACAGGAGCCTAACCAGTCGCGCAGGCTCCGCCGGAACAGGACGGCGGGTTGTGGGTCCAGCCCGTGTACGGGTCGTACCTCCACCCGTCGGTCCGCCGGTACGGCTGCCCGCCCCATTGCGCGCCCCGCCACTTGGCGGCCGCCAGCACCGCGGCCCGGGCCAGCTTCGCCCCGGCCGGGGTGCTCAGCCGGTGGGCGAGCGGGCGGTGTTCGCGCAGCGCCCACAGGACGACGATCCAGGCGCGGGAGGCCTGGTAGACCTGCCCGGAGTCACCGATCACGGTGACCTCGTCGAGGGTGGCGGCGTGGTCGAGGCCCGGGAAGCGGCGGCGGGCCTGGTCCGAGCCGGCCGGGACCAGCTCGAGCGGCACCAGCTTCGGCTGCCGCACGAGCCAGTCGCGCAGGTGGGCGCAGAGGGCGCACTCGGCGTCGTACAGGACGGTGAGCCCGCGGACCGGGACGGATCCGGCGTCCCGGTCCGGCGCGGAGGTCACCGCGCTCACGCGCCGGCCGTGGGCGGGACCCAGGCCTGCGGGGGCACCGGGGGCTGCTGCTCGCGCTCCATCAGCCCGCGCCGCCGGATCCTGTTGAGCACGTACACGTTGCCCAGGTGCATCACGCCGAGCACCAGCAGCACCACCCCGAGCTTGGCCGACAGGGCCTCGAAGATGCCGCGGGTGTCGTCTATCTCGCCGTCGTCGTTGAGGTACAGCGCCACGAAGCCGAGGTTGACCAGGTAGAAGCCGACCACCAGGAGGTGGTTGACGGCGTCGGCGAGCTTCTCGTTGCCGTGCAGCACGTCGGCCAGGAAGACCCTGCCGTTGCGGCTGAGCGTGCGGGCCACCCAGACGGTCAGCGCGACGCTGACCACCAGGTAGATGACGTAGGCGATGACGGTGCGGTCCATGCCCCACCCCTTCTTGAACGCGTTCAAAACGCTGACAGGGATGACTGTAGACCTGCTTTTGAACATGTTCAACTCAAGGGGGCGATGGATCGCGTCAGTTCAGGCGGCCCAGCTCCGGGCGCTTGCTGTAGTCCGTGAACCCGAGCACGTTCCCCCAGGGGTCGGCGATCTCGACGGTCCAGCCGGTGGCGCCCGGGAACACCTCGTCCAGCGGCACGATCCCGGCGCCGGCCAGCGCCCGGGCCGCCGCCCGCGCGTCCGGCACCTCGAGCCACAGCCGCGGCGACGGCCACGGCGGCGGCCGGTGCCCCAGCGCCTCCTCGGTGCGCAGCAGGATGCCGGGTGTCTCGCCGCCGACCTTCAGCAGGGCGATCCCGGCCTCGTCGAGCCGGAACCCGACGGTGAACCCGGCGCGTTCGTAGAAGGCGACGGCCTCGCCGAGGTCGCCGACGGGGAACAGCGCGTTGTCGAACCCGAGCAGCTCGTACGACCCTTTGTCTGACATGTCGTCACATTAAGGCCGGAAACGCGCCATACGCGAGAAGCCCCACCGGAACACGTCCGGCGGGGCTTCTCGCGTATGGCGCGAGGGGCGCCTACATACCGCTCAGCGACCGGGCGTAGTTGATCTGCCCCATGATCGCGGGGAAGGTGGCCGGATCCCGCGCCGGGACCATCGTGGAGTGGTGCCGGCCCGCGCTGGTCACGGTGACCTGGACGTAGCCCGTGGTCCGCTTCTCCTTCATCAGCAGGAAGAGCAGGCCGAGCAGGTAGAACAGGAAGAAGACCACGGCGAGCACGATGGCGTGCGGCGGGATCCGCTCCTCGGTGTGCGACATGTCGGTGGCGTTCCAGACCGCGCCGCGCAGCGGCAGCTGTCCGGCCGGGGTGACGATCTGATCGCCCGTCACCATGATGTCGCCGATCGACAGCAGCACGGCGCCGCCCATGGGCGCGGGAGCGGCAGGCCCGCCCGGAGCCTTCGGCTGCTGCGGGAACCCGTACCCGGGCTGCGGCGCGGGCGCCGGGTAGCCGTAGCCGGGCGCGGTCGGGGGCTGGGCCGGGTAGCCGTAGCCGGGCGCGCCCGGGGGCTGCGCCGGGTAGCCGTAGCCGGGCCCGGCCGGGGGGTGCGCGGGGGCGCCCGGGGGCGGCGCGGACGCCGCCGGAGGGTGCCCCGGGCCCCACGGGTGGTTCGCGCCGGTCTGCGGATTCGGCTCGGTCATGCTGGCGTCCCCCTGATGGCCGCTTCGTCGGATCGAGTGATCATCCTGCCATCCGTCGCCCCTGCCGCCGGCCGCCCCGGGAACGGCGAAGGGCCCCGTCTCCGGCGGATGACCGGATACGGGGCCCGACTCGCTGGACGCGGAAGGGAATCAGTAGCGACGCGTGATCAGCGCGCGCTTCACTTCCTGGATCGCCTTGGTGACCTCGATACCGCGCGGGCATGCGTCCGTGCAGTTGAAGGTCGTGCGGCAGCGCCACACGCCGTCGCGGTCGTTGAGGATCTCCAGGCGCTGCTCGCCCGCCTCGTCACGGCTGTCGAAGATGAAGCGGTGGGCGTTCACGATCGCGGCCGGGCCGAAGTACTGGCCGTCGTTCCAGAACACCGGGCAGGACGACGTGCACGCGGCGCAGAGGATGCACTTGGTGGTGTCGTCGAAGCGCGCGCGGTCCTCGGCGGACTGCAGACGCTCGCGCGTCGGCTCGTTCGTCTCCTTGGTGACCAGGAACGGCATGACGTCCCGGTACGCCTGGAAGAACGGCTCCATGTCCACGACCAGGTCCTTCAGGACCGTGAGGCCCTTTATGGGCTCGACCGTGATCGGCTTCTCGGGGTTGATGTCCTTGATCAGCGTCTTGCACGCCAGGCGGTTCTTGCCGTTGATCCGCATGGCGTCGGAGCCGCAGATGCCGTGGGCGCAGGAACGGCGGAAGGTCAGGGTGCCGTCGACGTCCCACTTGATCTTGTGCAGACCGTCGAGGACGCGCTCCTTGGGGTCGATCTCCAGCTGGAAGTCTTCCCAGGTCGCCTCGGCCGAGACCTCCGGGTTGAACCGGCGGATCCGGAAGGTGACGGTGATGTAGGGGGAGTCGGCGAAGCCGGGCTCGGGCTGGCCGGCCGCGTCCGCCTTGTCCAGAACAGGGGTAGCCATCAGTACTTACGCTCCATCGGCTGGTAGCGGGTCTGGACGACCGGCTTGTAGTCGAGACGGACGGTTTCCGAGCCGTCTGCGCCGACCTCGCGGTACGCCATCGTGTGCCGCATGAAGTTGACGTCGTCGCGGCTCGGGTAGTCCTCGCGGTAGTGACCGCCGCGGGACTCCTTGCGGGCGAGGGCCGAGACCGCCATGACCTCGGCCAGTTCGAGCAGGTTGCCCAGCTCGATCGCCTCGAGGAGGTCGGTGTTGAACCGCTTGCCCTTGTCCTGGATCGCCACGTTCTTGTAGCGCTCGCGCAGCTCGGCGATCTTCTCGACGGCCGTCTTGATCGTCTGCTCGGTGCGGAACACCATGACGTTGGCGTCCATGGTCTCCTGCAGCTCACGGCGGATGGTGGCCACCCGCTCGCTGCCGGTGGAGTTGCGCAGCCGCTCGATCTGCTCGACGACGAACGCCTCCGGGGCCTCCGGCAGCTCGACGAAGTCGGACCTGTGGGAGTACTCGGCGGCGGCGATGCCCGCGCGGCGGCCGAACACGTTGATGTCCAGCAGCGAGTTGGTGCCCAGGCGGTTGGCGCCGTGCACGGAGACACAGGCGACCTCGCCGGCCGCGTAGAGACCCGGGACGACGGTGGTGTTGTCCGCCAGGACCTCGCCCTCGACGTTGGTCGGGATGCCGCCCATGGCGTAGTGCGCGGTCGGCTGGATCGGGATCGGGTCCGTGTAGGGCTCGATGCCGAGGTAGGTCCGCGCGAACTCGGTGATGTCCGGGAGCTTGGCGTCGAGCTGCTCCGGCGGGAGGTGCGTGAGGTCCAGGTAGACGTGGTCGCCCTCGGGACCGCAGCCGCGGCCCTCACGGATCTCCGTGTAGATGGAGCGGGAGACGACGTCACGGGACGCGAGGTCCTTCATGACCGGCGCGTACTTCTCCATGAAGCGCTCGCCGTCCTTGTTGCGGAGGATGCCGCCCTCACCGCGGGCGCCCTCCGTCAGCAGGATGCCCATGCGCCAGATGCCGGTCGGGTGGAACTGGAAGAACTCCATGTCCTCCAGCGGCAGGCCCCGGCGGTAGACGGCGGCCTGGCCGTCACCGGTGAGGGTGTGCGCGTTGGAGGTCACCCGGAAGAACTTGCCGGTGCCGCCGGAGGCGTAGATCACGGCCTTCGCCTGGAAGATGTGGATCTCGCCGGTCGCCAGCTCGTACGCCACCACGCCGGCCGACTTCCTGACGCCGTCGACCTCGGTGATGAGCTGGTCCAGGACGTAGAACTCGTTGAAGAACTCCACGCCCTCCTTGACGCAGTTCTGGTACAGCGTCTGGAGGATCATGTGGCCGGTGCGGTCCGCGGCGTAGCAGGACCGGCGGACCGGGGCCTCGCCGTGGTTGCGGGAGTGACCGCCGAAGCGGCGCTGGTCGATCGTCCCGTCGGGCGTCCGGTTGAACGGCAGGCCCATCTTCTCCAGGTCGAGGACGGCGTCGATGGCCTCCTTCGCCAGGATCTCGGCGGCGTCCTGGTCGACCAGGTAGTCACCGCCCTTGACCGTGTCGAAGGTGTGCCACTCCCAGTTGTCCTCCTCCACGTTGGCCAGCGCGGCGGCCATGCCGCCCTGCGCGGCGCCCGTGTGGGAGCGGGTGGGGTAGAGCTTGGTCAGCACGGCGGTGCGGCTGCGCTTCGTCGACTCGATGGCCGCGCGCATGCCGGCGCCGCCGGCGCCGACGATGACTGTGTCGTACTTGTGGATCTTCATGATTCTCGCAGCCCCGTGCCTAGCGGATGTTCGGGTCGAAGGTGAAGATCACCAGCGTGCCCAGCAGGATGGTCCACACCGTCGCGGTGTACAGCAGGGCCTTCAGCCACATGCGGGAGGCAGGCCGCTCGGCGTAGTCGTTGATGACCGTGCGCAGGCCGTTGGCGCCGTGCAGCATCGCCAGCCACAGCATCAGCAGGTCCCAGACCTGCCACCAGGGGGAGGCCCAGCGGCCGGCCACGAAGGCGAAGCCGATCTTGGAGACGCCGCCGTCCAGCACGAGCTGGATCAGCAGGTGGCCGATCACGAGGACGACGAGCACGACGCCGGACAGGCGCATGAACAGCCAGGCGGCCAGTTCGAAGTTGCCCCGGGTGGACTTGGGGGACTTCTTGGTGCGCTTGCGCGGCGCCTCGATCAGGGGGGCCGGGTTGTCGACGGAGTACACCGGGGTGCTCTCGACGGGGCCGACTCCGGACGCGGGGGTTTCAGTCGTGGACATGAGTGTCAGCTCCCGAACAGGGCACGAGCGGCGTGGCCGAGGACCGGGTAGATCGCGCCGACCATCAGGACGATCCAGACGCCCATCACGGTCCAGAACATCTGCTTCTGGTAGCGCGGGCCCTTCGACCAGAAGTCGACGGCGATGACGCGCAGGCCGTTGAGCGCGTGGAACAGGATGGCGGCGACGAGGCCGTACTCCAGCAGCGCGACGATCGGCGTCTTGTACGTCGCCACGACCTTGTCGTAGGCCTCGGGGGAGACACGGACGAGTGCGGTGTCCAGCACATGGACGAACAGGAAGAAGAAGATGAGGACGCCGGTGACTCGGTGAGCCACCCAGGACCACATTCCTTCCCGTCCGCGGTACAGCGTTCCAGCCGGCACGGAAGAACCCTCCGGGAGCGGGGACTAGGGCCGCGCCGGCTTCACGGTCGGTCGGGCCCGGCCGGGTACGGTCCACCGGCCCTCAGCATCGTATCCATGCGGCGCGGCGTGGCTTACGGGGGGCCTACTTGTGTGATCAAAGTGGCACCGGACGGGCTAGGGGTGCGGCATTCGGGTGGAAGGTGCGTTCATATCCCGGAAGCGGGCGTGTTGTGGCTGGTCGCGCCGGTCGGCGGACCCGCGGACGAGCCCGGCGCCGGGCGCGCCAGGTACGTCGCCAGCCGGTGCTTCGCCAGGCGCCGCAGCTCCTCCGCCGCGATGACCCGCTCCTCCTCCGGATCGTTCGCCAATCGTGACCGGATGCCCTCGAGGATGCGGTCGATGACCTCGTGCGCCGGGGTGTCGCCGAGATAGATGACGAACGTGTGTCCGAATCTCGCCTCGTAGGCCGCGTGGGCCGCGCTCAGCGCCATGTGCGCCGCCGAGTAGGTGTCCGCCGGCAGCTCGGGCAGCGGCTCGCCCGCGAGCGCCCCGGCGAGCTCGGCCGCGGACAGGTCGTAGACCGCCTCGTCCGACGCGGCCAGCAGGGCGTCCAGGTCGGGGTAGGGGCGGTGCTCGGCGATCCGCCCTGACCAGCGCGGATCGCGCAGGCAGCGCAGCAGCATCGCGCCCGCCTCGTCGGCGGGGGCGGCGTTGAAGGCGTCCAGCGGCGTGGGGAGGTACGGGAGACGATGCGCAGGCAGCGTGGGTCCTCGCGTCACATGTGGTGTGGCAGGGGATCTTGTGAAGGCTGTGTCGCTACGTTATCGAGAGTGGTCACAGTGTGTCCGACGGGTATCTGAATTTCACCCGTACGGAAGAGTTTCGGAACCCCTCGATGACGGGTCGCGGGCCGATCGGTCGTACGTTGGCTGAGTGAGCCAGCACAGGCGCCGGGCGTCGGCGCAGCAGGTGAGGCGGAAGCGGGCGGCGGTGGCCGCGGCTTTCGCGGGGACCGTCGCGCTCGGTGTGGGCGTCGGCGTCTGGGCCTCGGCGGACAGCGGCGGTAGACCGGCGCAGGACGTGGCGCAGGCCCCGGCGGGCCGGGCGCCGAGCAGTCCGTCGCCCAGCCGCTCCTATCCGCTCTCCCGGGCGCCGCAGACCATACCCGCGGTCAGATCGCACACCGCGGCGCACGGCCCCGGCTGGCGCCCGCAGAAGGGCGACCGGCTGGTGATCGGCGACCCGTCGCTGGCCGACGAGGGCCGGCTGACCGCCGGTGAGCTGGGCCTGGCGTACGCGGGGCAGAAGAACGACAAGCGGGCCGGGGACGTCCGGCTCACGCTGGGCAGCGGCGGCGGCAACCCTGAGTCGTACACCATGACCGTGCGCGACGGCCGGGTCGACATCAGCGGGCCGGCCCAGGCCGGTGTCTTCTACGGCACCCGCACCCTCAAGCAGGAGGTGCACGGCGGCGGCACGGCGCCGGAGGGCGTCGTGCGCGACCAGCCCGCCAAGCCGGTGCGCGGCTTCAACCTGGACATCGCCCGCAAGCCGTACAGCGCGTCCTGGATCGAGGACCGGATACGCGAGCTGGGCGACCTGAAGTTCAACGAGCTGGGGCTGCACTTCTCCGACGACCAGGCCTTCCGGATCGAGTCCAGCAGCCACCCCGAGATCGTCTCCACGGACCATCTGACCAAGGCGCAGGTCAAGCGGATCGTGGACCTGGCGAACAGCCGGCACATCACCGTGGTGCCCGAGATCGACTCGCCCGGACACCTCGGCGCGGTCATAGCCGCCCACCCCGACCTGCAGCTGCGCAACGCGAACGGGGTCGCCACCCGGGGCGCGATCGACATCTCCAAGCCCGGCTCCGCGAAGATCGTCGACGATCTGCTCAACGAGTACGCCGGGGTCTTCCCGGGCGGCCAGTGGCATCTGGGCGGCGACGAGTACCAGGCGCTGACGGTCTCCGACCCGCAGGCCTCCTACCCGCAGCTCGCGGCCGCGGCCCGGCAGCGGTACGGCTCCGGCGCGACCGTCGCCGACCTCGCCACCGGCTGGCTCAACGACCGCGCGGCCACCGTGCGCGCCCACCACCGCACCATGCGGGCCTGGAACGACGGCTTCTTCCGCAACACCTCCGTGCAGCCCGCCAAGGACCTCCAGGTCGCCTACTGGACCGGCAAGGAGATCGGCGCCCGGCAGCCGGTGGAGTACCTGCGCGCCGGCCGCAAGGTCCTCAACTACAACGACGAGTTCATGTACTACGTCCTCGGCCAGCCGCAGACCTTCGTCTACCCGACCGGGCAGCGGATCTACGAGCAGTGGAACCCGCTCGTGCTGCGCGGCACCACCGCCGTCCCGTCCAGCTACGACGGGCAGATCCCCGGCGGCTCGTTCGCCGTGTGGAGCGACATCCCGGGCGCCCAGACCGAGGCGCAGGTCGCCGCCGGGATCCGGATGCCGCTCAGGGCCACCGTGCAGAAGCTGTGGGACCCGGGGAAGCCGGCGCTGTCCTGGGCCGAGTTCAGGGCCCTGGCGAACCGGCTGGGCTGAGCGGCCGCCGGGCACGGTATCTTCCGCGTGCCGTGCGTACGGCACGCGGAGGACACCTCGGGGGGAAATGTCATGTCCGTTGCACGCTTGCGCCCGCCGCGCACGCTCGGGCGGCTCGCCTGCGCGCTGCTGGTGCTGGTCGCCGTCACCGACCTGCTCGCCGTCGGCGCCGGCTACCACGTCTACCGCGAGGCCGGCGTTCTGGCGGCGGGCACCGGCATCGGCGCCACGCCCTCCCCCCGCGCGGCGCGCGCGGACCACCTGTACGCGGCGGCCGGAGCGCTCCAGACGGTGACCTGGCTGGTCTGCGCGCTGGTGTTCCTGGTCTGGCTGTACCGGGTGCGGGTCAACGCCGAGGTGTTCCGCCCGGACGGGCACAGCAAGGCGCGGGCGTGGGTGATCGCCGGCTGGGTGGTGCCGCTGGCGAACTTCTGGTTCCCCCGGCGCGTGGTCCTGGACGTCTGGGACTCCAGCGGCCCCCTCGGCACGCCCCCGCGCCACGCGTTGGTCAACCTCTGGTGGGCGCTGTGGCTCGTCTCCACGGGCGTGGGCCCGCTCATGGCGGGCCTCTACGACTCGGCGGTCACGGCCCCCGAGTTCCGCAACGCCGCGCTGCAGGGGATGGCAGCGGACGCGGTGGACATCGTGGCCGCCGTCCTCGCGGCCCGGCTCGTCCTGCGGCTGACCCGGATGCAGCAGGAGAGGATCCTCGCCGGACCTGTCTTCGTCCCGGCTCTTGGCTGAAAACCTTCGGCTGTGACACCCTCGGCCCGTTGCACGCAGTAAGGGGAAGTGTGGGCTCCGTATAAGCGGCGCCTTGGCGAGGGAGGCTTCCATGAGCCTGGTGGAACTGATCGCGCGGGCCGGCGAGCGGGGGCTGGCCGTGAGCGGTCTGGCTTGTTTGGATCGGTGCGTGCCCCTGCTGGGCGGCGACGACGAGGTGCTGCGCCCGCTGTGGGCCAGCGTCGCCGAGGGCTCGGACTGGGGCGTGGGCCTGGAGAAGGCGCGCGGCGCGCTGGGCCCGGAGGACTCCGACGAGGACGAGGCCGCCCGGCTCGCCCACCGCATGCTGGACGAGGCCCCGGCGGAGCGCACCACCGAGGCGCTACGGGCCTGGGCGGACGCCTGCTCCGTCGCCTCCCTGCGCGTCCACCGGCTCCTGGACCCCGCGGCCGACGGCGCGGACGGCGCCGGCGACGTCGAGGCCGGCCGCACCGGCGACGTGGAGGACCTGCCCCCGCTCGTCGCCGCGGAACTGCGCCGCCAGACCGTTGTCCTGGAACTCGTCGCCGAACACGGTGCGAACGGCCTGCGCCGGGCCCTGGACGTCTCCGTCGAGGGCCGCCGGGTGCTGAGCGCGGTGGTCTCCCGCCGGGCCCGCAGCCGCGGCTGACGCTCCCGCCCCGGACCGCCCGGCCCCGTCCCGGGCCGCCCCGTCCCGGGCCGCACCGGTCCCGGCTTCCGTTCCGCCCGGACCGGACGCCCGGGGCCGGCCGCACGATCCCGGCCGGCGCCCGGTGGGCCGGCCGTTTCAGGCCTGGGGGGCGTAAACCTCGGGTCTGGGGGAGTGCTGTGTCCGTCCTGGGGCGGTGGTGGGGTGGTCCTGCGCCGGTTGCGGGGACCCGCCGGATCGCTGTGACGGATGCCGTGGGCGGCCCGCTCTTCCCTATGTGACAGCGCACTACGTGACAGCACAGCAGGAGACCCGGCCGCACGCCGCGGCCAAGCCCGCACGCTGGGCCGCGGACGCGGTGGCCGCCATGCGCGAGGGCGCGCGGCTCAGGCTCGACTACTCGGTGCAGAGCCTGTGGCGGCTGGACCGGATGATCGACGGCATCCGCCGCGAGGGGCCGCCGTACGCGGCGGTCGAGCACGCGTTGCGCGGCTTCGGCGCCTACGCCGGCGAGGTCGTCGTCCGCCGGACCGGCGCCGAGTGGTGGTCGTCCGGCGGCGAGTACTGGGTCCGCACGCCCGACGGCCGGCTGTGGGACCCCATCGACGAGGCCCGCCGCGCCTACGCCGGCCACGGCTCGCTGCGGCTGCTGTGCCGGGACGCCACGAGCGCACCACCCGGCTGACACCGGCGCCCGGCGCCCGGCACCGGGCGCCCCGGCGGCACATACCGGCCTCGGACGCGTACCGGCCTCGGACGCGCACCGGCCGGGACCCGCCGCGTGGCGGAGTCCCGGCCGGTGTCGCGCGCGGGTGTCAGGGGGTGAGCGTCACGCCCAGCCCGGCGCCCGCCGGGGTGCCCAGCGCCGTCCTGCCGAGGACGACCGTCTGGCTGTAGCCGAGACCGGAGCTGTTGCTCGGCAGGTACATCAGGATGCCGTTGCCGCTGTCCTCGCCCGCCACACCGAGCGTCAGGTCGGCGCGGCCGTACCCGGTCAGGTCGGTCAGGGACACCGACGAGCCGGCCTTGTCGCCGCTCTCGGTGCTGCCGGGAACACCGGAGGTGTCCTGCGAGACCGCGACCGCGCCGGAGCCGGTCAGGCCGGCGGCGCCGCCCTTGATGAGCAGGGCCGAGCCCGCGTCGGCCCGGTTGACGCCGCCGCGCGTGATGTCCTCACCGGGCAGGCCGGTCAGCACGTCCGGGTAGCCGTCCGCGTTGTAGTCGCCGACCGAGACGGAGGCGCCCATCGCGTCGCCGGACTCGTTGGCGCCGGGGACGCCCGCGGTGTCCTGGTGGACCGTGACCATGCCGGTGGTGGTGAACCCGGTCGAGGAGCCCGGCACCAGGGTGACCTGGCCGCCCGACTTGCCCCCGGACTCGCTCGCGTACGGCTGGCCGATGACGATGTCGTCGTAGCCGTTGCCGTTCACGTCACCGGCGGCGATCGACCGGCCGCCCTTGACCGAGATGACGCCCGCCTTGGTCAGGCCGGTCGCCGAGCCCGCGAACCGCACGACACGGCCGATGCCGCCCGCGTCACGGTAGTTGAGGGCGACGTCGGCGTAGCCGTCCCGGTTGAAGTCGCCGGTCGCCGCGTCCAGGTAGGCGACGGAGCCGGTGGCGGTGGTCAGCGTGCCGGAGCTGGTGGCGCCGCCGGTCAGCCGCACGTTCCAGTTGCCGCCCTTGCCTGCGCCGGCCGAGAACACGTCGGCCTTGCCGTCGGCGTTGAAGTCGCCGACCGCGACGGCGGAGCCGAGCTTGGCGCCGGTCGCCGTGACGCTGCCCGACGTGGTGTAGGAGAAGCCGGAGTTCAGGCCGGGTCCGTACATGACGGTGACCGCGCCACGGTCGGCGTGGCCGCTGGTGTCGTCCTCGCCGGGCACGCCGATCGCGAGGTCGGCGTAGCCGTCGCCGTTGACGTCGCCCCAGGCGGTGGAGGCGCCGAAACTGTCACCGGACTCCGAACTGCCGGGGACGCCCGGGCTGTTCTGGGTGAGGGTGAGCTTCCGCGCGGAGACCGGCCCGTCCACCCCGCCCGGCACGACCGTCACCGAGTTCGCCTTCGGGGTGCCCGCGGCCAGGTCGGGCAGACCGTCCCGGTCCCGGTCGGAGGTGGGCAGCGCGTGCGAGATGCCCGGGGTCTTGGCCAGCGTGGCGATCAGGGACAGCTTCTTGTACAGGTTGTCGCCGGGGCAGGCGGTGGCGTTGGTGTCCCGGTGCCCGAAGACCCGGGGCAGGGTGACGGCCTGGCCCTTGTCGACCAGGTTGCCGTCCTGGCCCTTGGGGCTGCCGGAGGTCAGCGTGACCTTGCCGGTCGGGTCGACGCCGTACATGCCGAACTTCCACGCCACGATCCGCGCGATCGAGTCCAGCGCGGCCCGGGACGGCTTCGCGGTCATGTAGTTGCCGATGTAGGAGATGCCGACCGTGTTCGTGTTGAACCCGATGTCGTGCGCGCCCACCACCGGCAGGTCCATGCCGCCGCTGCGGCCCTCGAAGATCTGGCCGCAGCGGTCGACGACGAAGTTGTAGCCGATGTCGAAGTAGCCGCGGGAGAAGTGCTCCTGCTGGATCGTGCGCATCCGGGCCCGCGAGTCGGCGCAGGACACGGTGTTGTCGCTGTCGACGCCGGTGTGGTGGATGACGGCGGCCTTGATCTCCGTGCCGTAGCTCGGGGTGCCGTCGTAGTCGGTGGACGCGCCCCACTCGGCCTGGGTGATGACCGGCGGCTTGACCACCGTGGAGGGGCGCGGCGCCGGGATCGTGCTCGACGGGGACGGCGAGACGGAGTCGGAGACCGACGGGCCGCTCGGGTCGGACACCGAGGGCGAGGGCGAGGCCGTCTCCGGGGCGGTGACCGAGTCGCTGGGGGCGGGGGACTGCGCCGGTGACGCCGGGTCGGACGACGCCGGGTCGGACGGCTCCGGTGACGTGGTGGGGTCCGCGGCGAACGCGGCCGGCTGCGGGCTGCCCGCCGGGTCCGTACCCGGGTCGAGCAGCTTGACGTCCATCCCGGCCGGGAGCCCGGGCGTCGTGGTGCCGTCGGCGTTCACCACCCGGACCGCGACGCCGTCCGCGTCGCCCGTCCACATGGACCCGGTGCCGCCGCGCGCCTCGGCCCGGGCGCCCTCGGCTCCGTCGGCGGAGAACGGGTCGTCGGGCAGCTTCGCCCAGTCCGACCACTGGCCGGTCTCCCGTGAGCGGTAGCGCAGCTCCGGGGTGCCCTTCAGCTCGGCCCGTTCGTTGTCCCAGGTGAGCAGTGCGGCGCTGAACCGCGCGGTGTCCTGCTTGCCGAGCCCTCGGCGGCCCCTGCCCTGGTCCGCCAGCTTCACTGTGTGCACGGACGGCCCGCGGCCCGCACCCTTGCCGTCGTTGTGCGCACCCGGGTCCGCGACCGCGTAGGTGACGGCCCCGGCACCGCCCAGCACCACGGCGCCGAGCGTCAGCCACGCCCGGCGCTTGAGACTGAGCGGTCTGTACGCATGGGTCCTGCGAGGACTCAACTGTCCCACCCCTAGAAAAAGAACACGGTGACCTCACCTGTCACACAGGTGACACCCTCCCAGCGCACGGACACCGCGGAACGTCACTCGCCCCGGCGCCCAACTGCCCGCCGTGGAAGGGCCGGTCGCGCCACGCTCCCCGCGGTACCGTCGGCACTGACGGGCGCTCGGCCACCCGGTGGCACGCCGGGCCGGGCATCGACGAGGGGACCGGGCGGTCGGCAGTGGGACACACACGCGTACTCGCCGCGGGACTGGCGGCGTTCGTCTCGCTCGCCCCGCTCACCTCGTGCGCCTCGCCGGACGACGGCGCGAACGCCTCCGGCCGGTGCTCGGTGCGTACCGACCGCGCGCCGCTGGAGAAGCGCTTCCCGCTCTTCGGGAAGCCGGAGCGGGCGCACTGGTGCGGTGTGGTCCTCGGCGCCGGCGACGCGCGCGTGCCCGGACCGACGGACGTACGGCTCGCCGGCGTCGTCGTGCTCGCGCCCGGGGCCTTCGCCCGGGTCGTGCGGGACCTGGGGGCGCACCCGGTCGCGGCGGCCCCGGAGAGACTGCCCGAGGAGATCGTGGAGTTCCTTCCCCGCGGGGCCGGATGGCGACGGAGCGACCGGCTCGACCGGTCCGTGTCCCAGGGGCGCTACAGCGGTTCGTTCCTCGTCGACACCGCCCACCGCGCGGTGCTCGTGGACTGCGTCGACCCGGTCCCGCCGGCGCACTGAGGTCCGTCGTCCCGCGCCGGCGGACGCGGCGCTGTGACAAAACTGTGAGCCGCGGCGCTGATCACCTGGGGGCGCGGGAACGGACCGGGCCCGGTACGGACGAGGACGGACGGTTCTTGGGCCAGGGAGGCGAACCCCGCCGCGTACAGGCGTACGACGGAGAACTGGGCGCTGCCGTCGCGCGGGCCCAGGACGGGGACGAGACCGCGTTCGCGGTGGCGTACCGGATCGTGCAGCCGGGCCTGCTCGGCTATCTGCGCGGCCTGGTCGGCGAGGACGCCGAGGACGTGGCCTCCGACGCCTGGCTGGAGATAGCCCGCGACCTCGGACGGTTCAAGGGTGACGGCGCCGGGTTCCGCGGCTGGACCGCCACCATCGCCCGCCACCGGGCACTGGACCACCTGCGCAGACAGCGGGTACGGCCCCGGACGGCCGCGGTGCTCGAACAGGACGTGCTGGACCTGCCCGGACCGCACAGCACGCACGACCAGGCGCTGGAGTCCATCTCCACCCAGCGGGCCCTGGAACTGGTCCGCGCCCTGCCCCGCGACCAGGCCGAGGCCGTACTGCTCCGGGTCGTCGTCGGCCTCGACGGCCCCTCCGTGGCACGGGTGCTCGGCAAGCGCCCCGGCGCGGTCCGCACCGCCGCGTACCGCGGGCTCAAGCGGCTCGCCCGTCAACTGGGCGGCCCGGGCGCCGGGGACGAGGGTGTGACGGATGACGGCCCCCGGACGCTGGGGGAGTCGAAATGAACGGTGGCGTCCCACGTCCGTATGGATCAGGCGGAAGCGGCACCATCGGCACAAGCAGTGGCACGAGGCTCCCCGGGCGGTCCGGCGGGCCGGGCGGGCCGCACCAGGGACGGGAACAGGCATGGGTGAACGGCTGAGCGGCGAGGGGCTGCCCGCCCGCCGGCGCGGGCACCCGGGCGGCACCGTCCTCGGCTCCGCGACGGCCGGTCCGGACACCGGGTTCGAGGCCCGCATCGCCGACGCCCTCCGCGGGGACGGCGCGGACGGCGTCGACCCCGAGGCGGAGCGGCGCGCCGTCGCCGCCTTCCGCACCGCCCGGGACTCCGGGCGGCGGGCGCGGACCAGGCGCCGGGACGACTGGCGGCCCGGCCGTCCGCACCGCGCGAGGCTTTCGCTGCGCACCACGCTCTCCGTTCTCCTCGCGAGTCTCACGCTGGGCGGCGTCGCCTTCGCGGCGATGGGCTCTCCCGGGTTCGCCGGGCACGACGACGGCGGCACCGGCCCGCGCCGTACGCGGCCGCCGGTGAGCGCGCAGAACACGGCGGGCACGACGGACCGGCACCGGACCGCCGAGCCGGGCGGCACCGTGTCCGCGGCGCCCTCGGCCCGCCCGGACCACCCCGCGAACGCCCAGGACACGCGCGCCCACTGCCGCGCCTACGAGCAGGTCCGGGGCCGGGGCAAGGCGCTGGACTCCACGGCCTGGCAGCGGCTCGTGCTCGCCGCGGGCGGTGAGGACGACGTCGCCGACTACTGCGCGGCGCGGCTCGCGAGCCCGGCACGGACGCCCTCGCCCGCGCGGACGAGCACTCCGGGCAACGGCACGGGCAACGGCACGGGCAACGGCGCGGGCAACGTCAACAACAGCGCGACGAACGGCGCGACGAACGGCGCGACGAACGGCACGGGCAACGGCTCGACCAACGGCGCGGACAACAGCGCGCGCAACGGCGGCGGTACGGGCAAGAAGGCGGCCGGACCCAAGTAGGCAGGCGAGGAGAAGCGGCCTCACCCGGGCGGTGGTCCGGGGGCCAGGGCAACGGCCGGGGCCGCCACCCCCCACAGGAGAGGCCCCGGCCGTCGCGCTTCACGGACCGCGCCGCGGCCCGTACTTCCTTCAGCGCCAAGGGTGCGTTTTCTGTCACACCCCGTCGCTCCCCGACGTGTCACGAGTTAGTTGCATCTTCTACAGACATGGACGAGCAGAGGTTTCACGTCGTAACGTGCCATTCGCGCCGGACCGAAGACATGGCGTAAAGGGAGTGCGGTGCTGGGGGACGACGCGGAGCTGACCGCCGCGGTGCGTGCGGCACAGGGCGGGGACGAGACCGCGTTCCGGACGGTGTACCGCGCGGTGCAGCCGAGACTGCTGGGCTACGTACGCACGCTGGTCGGCGACCCGGACGCGGAGGACGTCGCGTCCGAGGCGTGGCTGCAGATATCCCGGGACCTGGACCGGTTCAGCGGCGACGCCGACCGCTTCCGCGGCTGGGCCGCCCGGATCGCCCGCAACCGGGCGCTGGACCACATCCGGATGCGCGGCCGCCGCCCCGCCATCGGCGGCGACGAGACGGAACTGACCGGCCGGCCCGCCGACTCCGACACGGCCGGCGAGGCACTGGAGGCCCTGGCCACCGACAGCACCCTCTCGCTCATCGCGCGCCTCCCGCAGGACCAGGCCGAAGCGGTCGTCCTGCGCGTGGTGATGGGCCTCGACGCCAAGTCCGCCGCCGAGACGCTCGGCAAGCGCGCGGGCGCCGTACGAACCGCCGCGCACCGGGGTCTGAAACGGCTCGCGGAACTGCTCGGCGCCGATCCGGAATCGGCGGGTGCGCTCGGCGCGCTGCCGCCCCAGCGAGAACCGCGTGGCAGCGCGGTGACGTCCGCCACTGTGACGCATACGCGTCCGCGGACGCAGAAGGACATGTGATGGCCGACGAGCGCTGTGATTCCCCGGGGGAGGACCACCGGGCCCCGGGCGACTGGCTCACCGGGGAAACGGCGGAACGTCTGCTGCGCGGCGAGTCGCTCGAGTTCCTCGAACCCGCGGCCCGTGACCAGGCCGAACGGCTCGCCGAAGCGCTGAGCGCACTCTCCGTCCCGGCCCCCGACGCGAGCGGCGAACTGCGCGGCGAGGAAGCCGCGCTGGCCGCGTTCCGCAAGGCCCGCGAGGCCGCCGAGGCCGAGCGAACGGCCGCGGCCTTCGCCGACGGCGGTGCCGGCGGGGGCGCCGCGCCGCTCGCCGGCGGCGCCCGCGAAGGCCTGGTGCGCATCGCCGCCCCGGCCCGTTCCGGAAGCCGCTCCCGGCGCCCGCGCTGGGCCCGGCCGGTCCGGCTGACGCTCGCCGCGGCGGTGGCCGCCGGCACCCTCGGCGGGGTCGCCGTGGCCGCCGGCAGCGGAGTGCTGCCCATCCCGTTCCAGCAGGACCGTCCGGCTCCCGCCGCCTCCGTCTCCGCGGACGAGACGCACGGACGGCCGCGCGTCTCGCCCTCCACGCGGGCGCCGCTGGGCCCCGGCGACGGCACGGGCACCCCCGGCGGCGGCCCCGGCGCGTCCGCCGGCGGCGCGCCCTCGGCCGGCGTGACCGCCGGCCCCGGCCAGGGCGGCAGCCCCGGCCCCGGCGTGCCCGGCGGCCCCGGCGGCAGCTCGTGGCGGGAGGCCGGTGCGGCCTGCCGTGACATCCGCGACGGCAAGGAGCTGGGCAACAGCCGCAGGCGGGCCCTGGAGGGTCTGGCGGGCGGCGCCGCACGGGTCGCCAAGTACTGCGAGTCCGTCCTGGCGGGCCGCACCTCCTCCGCCGGGGGCGACGACGCCGGCAACGGTTCGGGTGACGGCTCGGGCGACGGGGAGAACGGCGGCCAGGGGAACGGCAACGGCAAGGGGAACGGCAAGGGCAAGGGCGGCACCGGCAACGGTGACGAGAACGGCCAGGGCGGCGACGAGGACGGCCGAGGGCACGGTCATGCCGGCGGCCACCGCGGCGTGGTGATGTCCCCCTCCGCGTCCACCGGCACGCCCCTGGCTCCCGGCCGGCACGGCTCTGGTCCGGCCGCCTCGCCGAGCCCCACGTACTCAGCCCTCTGACCTGCGGTTTTGTCATCCGCGAAAATTTTTTCGCGAGACGTGTGACGTTTCTGGCGCCCGTGACGCAGTACTGAGTGAGCCGACTGGTCATCGGCCGTCGCACTGAGCCGGGGTTCCCCCCGTACCTACGGCTCGTGCATATGGCGCGGGCGGGACACGTTCCCCCGGTCCCGCCCGCGCCCCGAATCGCTCACCAGTGGACGACGACCTTGTCGCCCACCCTCGCCTGGGCGAAGAGCGCGGCGATCGCCGCCTCGTCCCGCACGTTGACGCATCCGTGCGAGCCGCCGGCGTAGCCCCGGGCCGCGAAGTCGTAGGAGTAGTGCACCGCCTGGCCGCCGCTGAAGAACAGCGCGTACGGCATGGGGGAGTCGTAGAGCGTCGACACATGGTGCCGTGACTTCCAGTAGACGTGGAACACACCCTCGCGGGTCGGGGTGTACTGGCTGCCGAAGCGGACGGACATCGTCTGGAGCGTGCGCCCGTCGACCATCCAGCGCAGGGTCCGGCTGGTCTTGCTGATGCACAGCACCCGCCCGGTCAGGCAGCGCGGGTCGGGCGCGTCGGCCGGCTGACCGCCCATCAGGTACAGCTCCCACTTGCCCGGCCGGTGGGTCATGGCCAGCAGCCGCTGCCAGGTGACGGTGTCCAGCTCGCCGGTCCGCGGCAGCCCGCGCTTGCCCTGGAAGCCGCTGACGGCCCGCTCGGTGAGGTCGTCGTACGTCCCGGTCGGCCCGTCGAACAGCCAGTCGGCCTGGCGCAGCCGTGCCTGCAGTTCGCGCACCCCGCTGCCGCTGTCGCCGCGCGACCACAGCACCCGGGGCGCGGGCCCGGCCGGCCTGGTGGCGGGAGCCGGGGAGGCCGGTGAGGCCGGTCCGCCGGACGCGGTCCGCCCGCCGGACGCGGACTGCCCGCCGGACGCGGCCGACCGGGTGACGGCGGGAGCGTTGCCGGACGGAAGCTGGATGC
This sequence comes from Streptomyces sp. 1-11, assembly GCF_007176755.1. Lineage (GTDB taxonomy): Bacteria > Actinomycetota > Actinomycetes > Streptomycetales > Streptomycetaceae > Streptomyces. Next base: position 533,488 of record NZ_BJTV01000001.1, on the reverse strand, counting down.
GCACCGGCAGGTGGTGCTTGCCGTCGGCGTCCCCGGGCTGCACGGTGCAGCCGCTGAGCGCGGCGAGGGCGGCGGTCGAGACGAGTGCGGCGAGTACGGCGGCAGATCTCCCCGGGATCCTCATGCCGGAGATGCTTCCCCGCGTGACCGCCGCCGAACTACGGGGCATGGTGAGGTGGTGTCGGAAACGTACTGCGGAGGCATCCATGGCACGTGAGTCGGAGTCGGGACTGCCGATCGAGCCGGTCTACGGGCCCGGCGACCTGGCCGGCTGGGACCCGGCCGGGAAGCTCGGCGAACCGGGCGGATACCCCTACACGCGCGGGGTGTACCCGACGATGTACACCGGCCGCCCCTGGACCATGCGCCAGTACGCCGGGTTCGGCACGGCGGCGGAGTCCAACGCCCGCTACCGGCAGCTCATCGCCCACGGCACCACCGGCCTCTCCGTCGCCTTCGACCTGCCCACCCAGATGGGCCACGACTCCGACGCGCCCCTCGCGCACGGCGAGGTCGGCAAGGTCGGCGTGGCCATCGACTCGATCGAGGACATGCGGGTGCTGTTCGACGGCATCCCGCTGGACCAGGTCTCCACGTCGATGACGATCAACGCCCCGGCGGCCCTCCTGCTGCTCCTGTACCAACTGGTGGCGGAGGAGCAGGGCGTACCGGCCGACCGGCTGACCGGCACCATCCAGAACGACGTCCTGAAGGAGTACATCGCGCGCGGGACGTACATCTTCCCGCCCAAGCCCTCGCTGCGCCTGACGGCGGACATCTTCAAGTACTGCGGCGCCGAGATCCCCCGGTGGAACACCATCTCCATCTCCGGCTACCACATGGCCGAGGCGGGCGCCTCACCCGCGCAGGAGATCGCCTTCACCCTCGCGGACGGCATCGAGTACGTCCGCACGGCCGTGGCGGCGGGCATGGACGTGGACGACTTCGCGCCCCGCCTGTCCTTCTTCTTCGTGGCCCGCACGACGCTGCTGGAGGAGGTCGCCAAGTTCCGCGCGGCACGCCGGATCTGGGCACGGGTCATGAGGGAGGACTTCGGCGCGCGCGACCCGAAGTCCCTGATGCTGCGCTTCCACACCCAGACGGCGGGCGTCCAGCTCACGGCCCAGCAGCCGGAGGTGAACCTGGTCCGGGTCGCGGTGCAGGCCCTCGGCGCCGTCCTCGGCGGCACCCAGTCCCTGCACACCAACTCCTTCGACGAGGCGATCGCGCTGCCGACGGACAAGAGCGCGCGCCTTGCCCTGCGCACCCAGCAGGTGCTGGCCCACGAGACGGACGTGACGGCGACGGTCGACCCCTTCGCCGGTTCCTACGCGGTGGAGCGGCTGACCGACGACGTGGAGGCGGCGGCGCTGGACCTGATGCGCCGGGTGGAGGACCTGGGCGGCGCCGAGGCGGCCATCGAACGGGGCTTCCAGAAGGCCGAGATCGAGCGGAACGCGTACCGCATCGCCCAGGAGACCGACTCCGGCGAGCGTGTGGTGGTCGGCCTGAACCGCTTCCGGCTCGACGAGGAGGAGCCGTACGAGCCGCTGCGCGTGGACCCGGCCATCGAGGCCCGGCAGGCCGAGCGGCTGGCCCGGCTGCGGGCCGAGCGGGACGGCGGCGCGGTGGACGCGGCGCTGACCGCGCTGAAGAAGACCGCGGCGGGCGAGGACAACGTCCTGTACCCGATGAAGGAGGCGCTGCGGGCGCGGGCGACGGTGGGCGAGGTGTGCGACGCCCTCCGGTCGGTCTGGGGGAGCCACGTGCCCTCGGACGCGTTCTGATCCCGGCCCGTCTCGGCCCCCGGAATCCCCGGCCGCACTGTCGTACCCGCGTGCGACACTCCTTGCCATGTTCGGCGTCATCGATCTCCCCACCTACCTGGCAGGGCTCGTCCTCATCGTCCTGCTGCCCGGTCCCAACTCGCTCTACGTCCTCTCCGTCGCCGCCCGGCGCGGCGTGAGGTCCGGTTACACCGCGGCCGCCGGCGTGTGGTGCGGGGACACCGTGCTGATGACGCTGTCCGCCGCCGGCGTGGCCTCGCTGCTGCAGGCCAACGCCGTGCTGTTCGACATCGTGAAGTACGCCGGCGCCGGCTATCTGACCTGGCTGGCGATCGGGATGATGCGGTCCGCGTGGCAGATGTGGCGGACCCGGCGGGAGCAGGCCGCCGAGGACGCCGCCCCCGCCGTCGCGGCCGAGGAGCGGCCCTTCCGACGCGCCCTGGTGGTCAGCCTCTTCAACCCCAAGGCGATCCTGTTCTTCGTCGCCTTCTTCGTGCAGTTCGTGGACCCGGGCTACGCCTACCCGGCCCTCTCCTTCGTCGTCCTCGGCGCGTTCGCGCAGGCGGCCAGCTTCCTGTACCTGAGCGCGCTGATATTCGGCGGCACCCGTCTCGCCGCCGCCTTCCGCCGCCGCAAGCGGCTGTCGGCCACGGCCACTTCGGCGGCCGGCGCGCTGTTCCTCGGCTTCGCCGTCAAGCTGTCACTGGCCGGCGCCTGACCAGCGGGCCGCCCGCATTCCTGGTGGCCCGTCAGGGCACCGGGCCGGGCGGCCGGTCACCTTCCGCCGGGGCGGCCTCCAGGCCGCGCCGGGAGAGGGAGAACTACGGCCCGGGAGAACGCCGGCCCCGAGGTGCGGTGCGGAAGCCAAGGAAAGGTGAACGGATTACCAACGTCCGGATCTCCCGCCGGACCGGCCTTTTCCCTTTTACCGTTTCGGCAAGGTGAACGAGGCCGGAACAGCCGGTGTACGGGATTTCTTCAGAGCCTTTTTCAGCCGGGGACCGAACGGCTTTTCCACGAACCGGTGCATCAGCCACGCCAGCCCCAGCATGCCCAGCACCGCCGCCGCGAGCGTCGGATACGCGGGCAGCCCGAGCCCCCGGTGCAGCACCCGGATGACGAACCAGCCCAGGTGCTCGTGGACCAGGTAGAACGGGTAGGTCAGCGCGCCGGCCGTGGCCAGCCAGGGCCAGTTCGCCCGGCCGGTCCAGCCCAGCGCCACGGCCGCCACGGCGGCGAAGGCGAGGGTGACGACCAGCAGGATCACCAGCGGGCTGCGGACGAAGTCGCCGTGCGCGCCCGGGTGCCACAGCGCCTGCGTGGCCGTCTCCTGGCCGAGCAGCCACGAGACGGCCACGATGCCCCACAACAGCAGGTCGCCGCCGAAGCGGTGGATCAGGTAGAGGGCGAGACCGCCGACGAAGAAGGGCGCGTACTCCGGCATGACCAGCTGGTCCGTCAGCTCGTTGCCGCTGGTGCGGCACACCACCGCCGTCAGCGTCCATACACCGGCGAACAGCACCACCCGCCGGTAGGTGACCCCGGGCAGGACCACGAACAGGGCGAACAGCGCGTAGAAGCGCACCTCGACCCAGAGCGTCCAGCACACGCCCAGCACCCGCGGCGCGCCCATCGGCTGCTGCAGCATCGTCAGGTTGACGAGGAACTCGTCGGGCCGGACCGCGTGCACCACGGCCGGCAGCACCAGCGCGGCACCGGTGACCAGCACCAGGGCGACCCAGTAGGCGGGGTAGAGACGGGCGACCCGGGACCGGAAGAAGTCGCCGAGGCTGCGGCCCCAGCTGCTCATGCAGATGACGAAGCCGCTGATGACGAAGAAGAACTGGACGCCGAGACAGCCGTACGTCGCCACCTGGGACAGGGTCGGGAAGACACGCGACGGGCTCTGGTGCCAGGACGCCGAGACCGTCCCGCCGCGTCCGGCGTAGTGGTAGAGGCAGACCATCAGCGCGGCCACGAGCCGCAGACCGTCGAGGGCGTGCAGCCGGCCCCGCCGGGCGGTGCGGGTGGAGGGGGCGGAGCCCGCCTCGGGCACCGCGGGAGCGGGAACGGCGGCAAGGGAGGACGAAGAAGCAGGCATGGTGCCCCCGAACCTAATCGATAAACCGTCGATAATCGCTATCCCTTTTGTGAAAGTGCCCATTGCCGTGTCATGGGATCGCCGCTCCCTGGCCGAATCACGGGAAATGCTTGGTTGACAGCCCAACCATTCGCCTTGCCGTCCCGGCTTGTTCACCCCGGCGTCGTTTTGGCTTCCTAGTTTCTCCATCAACCCCCACGATTCGGCAAACGCAAGGCATGCCGCCGTATACACAGTCTTTGCTTGGCACACATCAGGAGAGCTATGACGAGGGTCCAGAACCGGCGGACGCCTGCTCGTGGAGGGGGGCTGGAGGACTGCCTGCGCGTCTGTGCCGTACACAGCGGCAAACTCGTGGGCAGCCTCGACCGCCGGCGCACGGAACTGGCCGAGCAGCTTCGCAGGCTGCTCGTGGTGGTCGGCACCAACGGCGCCACCGCCCCCGCGCCCGCCCCGGCCGGCGGCGCGACCGCACTGCTCAAGCGGGCCGTCAAGGGCCCCGCCGCACCCGCCGGCGGCCTCACCAACGAACTGCTGGACGCCCTGCTGGCCGTCGCGGGCAAGGCCCTGGAGTGCGGCTACGACGACGAACTGCACCTCGCCCTGCGGATCAGCGACACCGTCCTGGAGCAGCGCCGCAACTCCCGGGCCGGCTGGCGGCTGCGCGCCCGCGTCCTGGAGGCGCTCGGCGAGGAGCAGGAGGCCGTCGAGGCGTACGAGCGGTACCTGGAGCTGACCCAGGAGGACGGGTTCGGCGTCGCCGCCCGGATCGCCGGACTGCGCCGGGGCGCCGAGCGCGAGCGCGAGCTGCTCGCCCTGCTGGAGCGCCAGTGCCCGGGCGCCGCCGGCTTCGCCGAGGGGCCCGCCACCGACGTGTGGGCCGAGGGCCTCGCCCTGCACGCCCGCGGTGACCGGGAGGCGGCCGAACCCCGTCTGGTCGGCGCCCTGCTGGCGCTCGCCGCCGAGCAGGCCCCGGTCGCCGACCGGCAGGAACTGCTCGGCCAGTACCTCGAACTGCGCACCGGCGTCCCCGGCGACGACCTCACCGAAGCCGTCGCCCTCTACGCCGAACAGCGCCGCGTCCGCATGCGCGGCCCGGTCGCCGACCCCACCGTCGGCGGAGTGCACTGGATCGGGCTCGGCGAGTTCCGCAACCTGATCACCGGCAAGTCCGTGTGCCTGATCGCCAACTCCGGCCGTGTGGGCGAGAGCGGCCTGGGCGGCCGGATCGACGACTACGACCTCGTCGTGCGCTTCAACTCCTACCGGATCGACCCGAAGCACACCGGCAGCCGCACCGACATCCACGCCACCATCCACAAGCACGGCTTCAACTGGGACAAGCCGGTGACCACCCGGCTCGTCTTCGGCGGGATCTCCGGCGACTGGAAGCACTCGCTGCGCAACCGCCTGGTGCCCGGCGCCCAGCGCCACCTCGGCGACGAGTCGCTGCGCTGGCCCGTGCGCAACATCGGCCGGCTCGGCAACGACGTCTGGTCCGGCATCCCCACCACCGGCTTCAACATGCTGTGGCTGCTGGACTTCCTGGACGTCAGCCCCACCCTCGACCTGATCGGCTTCGACTTCTACGAGAGCGGCGCCTACCGCGTGCCCGAGGCCATGAAGCTCGCGATCACGTCCGTGCACGAATACACCAGCGAGAAGGCATGGGTCATGGAGCGGGCCCAGAGCGTGACCGACATGAGGATATCCCTGCGATGACCACCGCCACCCCGGTAACACCGGAGACCTCCGCGCACGCCCTGACCAAGAAGCGGCGCATCGCCTTCGCGAGCTTCGTCGACGAGAACTACCTGCCGGGGTTCCTCGTCCTGCTGCGCAGCCTGGCGCTGTCCAACCCGGGCGTCTGCGAGGACTTCGTCGTCCTGCACGACGACCTGAAGCCCTCCTCCGTCGCCCGCATCCGCGCGCTGCACCCGAGGATCGTGCTGCACCGCGTCGACGCCGGCCACTACGACTCCTACGTCAAGGGCGACCAGGACAACTACCTCGTCCGCAAGGCGTACTTCATCCTCGACGTCTTCCGGCTGCGCGACTACGACACGGTCATCACCCTGGACACCGACATGGTCGTCCTGGGCGACCTGGGCGAACTGCTCGCGCTGCGCGAGGGACTCGCGGCCGTCCCGCAGTTCTTCTACGGCCAGCACAAGCTCAACTCGGGACTGCTGGTCATCCAGCGCGAGTACCTCTCCGACGCGTTCTGCGCGCGGCTCGACGAGGTCGGGCGCAGCGGCGGCTACGAGCTGGACAAGCACGACCAGGGCATCCTCAACGCCGTGCTCGACGGCGACTTCGTCCGCCTGGACACCCGCTACAACTTCGTCAAGCGGCGCCTCTCCGGCGACCTGCCGGTCCCGGACGGCACCGCGATCCTGCACTTCACCGGCCGGCACAAGCCCTGGCAGGGCGGCGAGGCCGGATACCAGCAGGCCGAGGAGCGCTGGCGGGAGTTCGAGCTGAGCGACGCCGAGTTCCACGCTGCCTACCTGGCCCGCGGCGGCACCCTCCACCACGACCTGCTGGTGCACTACGGCACCCCGCACGTGCGGCGCACCGGCGACGTGGAGGCCGCCCGCAAGGTCGCCGCCGCGCACATCGCGGCCGGCGAGTACCAGGACGCCGTCGACCTCCTGGCCGGCGTGCGCATCCCGCTGGACGAGGCCTGGCCGCACGAGGTCTTCGGGCACGCCCTGATGAGCGTCTCGCGCTACCCGGAGGCGAAGACCCGGCTCCTGCTGGCCACCGCCGCCCCCAACCGGGCCGCCACCGCCTACGCCCGCCTGGCCCAGATGGCCTGGGTGCAGGGCGACAACGCCGAGGCGCTCAGGTACGCCACCGCCGGCCTCACCGTCGACCCCACGCACCGCTCCAGCCGGCTCTGGGCGCAGCGCGCCGCGGCCGTCCCGGCCCAGGAGCAGGGCGCCGCCGAGGACCAGCTCGCGCACGTCGCCTTCTACATGGACCGGCAGGGCAACGCGGGCGACAAGCTGCTGCCCGAGACCGTCCGGCTCGCCTTCGGCCCCGACACCACCTCCCGCCGCTGGCATTCCGTGCACGCCCACCGGCTGTTCGACAGGGCCGCACTGGAACGGGTCAACGCCCGGCGCGGACTGGTCATCGGCGGCGGCGGACTGTTCATCCCCGACACCATGCCCAACGGCAACAGCGCCTGGCAGTGGAACGTCCCGGACGAGCACCTGCGCGGCATCGACGTGCCGGTCATGGTCTTCGCGGTCGGATTCAACGCCTTCGACGGGCAGTCGTACCGCGCCCGGCGGTTCAACGAGAGCCTGCGGCTGCTGGTGGAGAAGTCCGCCTTCTTCGGGCTGCGCAACCACGGCTCCATCGACCGGGTCCGCTCCCTGCTCCCGTCCGAGCTGCACGACCGGGTCGTCTTCCAGCCCTGCCCGACCACGGTCATGCGCCGGCTGGTGGCCGGCTGGAGCGACCCGGCGTACCGCGAGGACACCGTCCTGCTGAACGCCGCCTACGACCGCGCGGGTCTGCGCTTCGGGCACGACTACGGGCACTTCCTCGCGGAGATGGCCAAGGCCGTGCGCGCGATCGGCGCCCACACCGAGGTCCGCTGCGTCGCCCACTCCCTGGACGACGAGCGCATCGCCTTCGACCTGCGCCGCGAGCACGGGATCTCGCTGCCGGTGATCCCGATGTACGACTTCGACAACGACGCCATCCGCGAGACGTACGCCAAGACGAAACTGGTCATCGGCATGCGCGGGCATGCCGGGATGATCCCCTTCGGGGTCGGCACGCCCATCGTCAGCCTGATCTCGCACCCGAAGATGGCGTACTTCCTCAAGGACGTCGAGCGCCCCGAATGGGGGGTCTCGGTGCACGAGCGGAACCTGAGCGAGGTGCTCACCGAGCGGGCCCTGGACATCCTCGACCACCACGACCGGACCGTCGCCGACGTGCACGACCGGCAGGAACTGCTGTGGAAGGCCACCCAGGAGAACGCGGCCCGGATCCGGACGATCCTGGGACGCTGAGAAGTCCGGAACGCTGAGAAGTCCGGAACGCAGCGAGGGCGGCCCGGCAAGGGGCCCGCCCTCGCGAGAGGAGTCCAGGTCAGCGCCGTATGGCCCGGCGAAGGCCGCGCGCCTTGCGGGCCATCCGGCGGACCGTGGCGTTGCGCGGCAGGAACGCGAGCTGGGCCGGCACCCCGCCGGGCAGCGCCAGCGAGGTCAGCCGCTTGCGCTTGAAGTAGCGCAGGGTCGAGGCGTTCAGGTTGCCCGCGAGGTACCGCTCGGTCTCGCCGCGCAGCCCCGGCAGGATCTTCGGCTGCATGGCGAAGCCCACCGCGCGGACCAGCGCGCCCAGCGCCGCCACGTCCATGCCGGGCCGCCGCTCGCCCACCGCGGCGCCGTCACCCAGCTCCGGCAGCAGCGCGTCGACCACGGTGACCGGGATCCGGTTGCTGTTCTCGAACGGCGTCAGCCGCTCCAGCAGCGTCTCCGTGCCGATCCGGGCCACCGGCAGGCCGTACAGCGCGGACGCGGTGAGCAGGGCGGTGGAGAAGCAGCCCACGACCAGCGCGGGCCGCATCCGCTGGTACAGCACCTCGGCGAGGACCGGCGCGTCCAGCACGGTGAGGTCCACCCCGAGCCGCTCCGCCTCCTCCTCCAGGGTGCGCGTGAAGCGCGCGGGGGCGGTGGGATGCGGCTTGAACACCACCTTCGTGTGTCCGAGCCGGTGCACCCCCTTCAGCATCCGCACGTGCAGGTCCTCCTCCTGCGCGGCGGTGAGGATGCCCAGCGCCGACAGGTACTGGCCGAGCAGCAGCGCGGGCTCCTCCACCTCAGGCAGCTCCTCGGCCGGCGGCGCGAGTTCGGCCAGCACCTTGGTGAAGGCGGGCGTCGGCACGATCTCCGCCGGCACGCCGAACTCGGTGAGCAGCAGCGGTTCGAGGCCCGGCACGAGGTCGAGGTGGAGCACCCGGTCCACCCGGGTGCCGACCAGCGGGTCGATCTTGTTCCGGGTGGGGCCGTAGCTCATCAGGCCGTCGGCGTAGACGGTGACCGGGCAGCCGGTGAAGATCTGGGCGAGCGACAGCGACGGGTTGACCTGGATGGACTCCACGGCCAGCTCGACGTCCTCGTCGCCCAGCCGCCACTCGTGGCGCAGATACCGCTCCCACAGCGGCAGGTCCTCCGCCCGGGGCGCCCAGCCGCCCGGGTGGAAGGGGAAGATCGCCTCGTTGTACGACAGCACGTCGTCGAAGCGCTCGCGCAGCCGTTCGAAGCCGGGCATCCGGTCCGGTCCCGGCGTGGTCTCCGGCGTGGCCGCGTTGTTGCAGACCAGCAGGATCCGCCGGCCGGCCGGGCGGAAGCAGCCGGAGTCCAGGGCGGCGGCCAGCGTCGCCGTGCCGTACAGCGTCGACACCTGGAAGATCTGGGTGGTCACGCGGCGGCTCCCGCGGGGGTGGGGCGGCGGCGCAGCCGGCGCAGCCTGGTGGCGCGCTGGAGGTCCATGGAGTCCAGCGCGTCGTCCAGGACGTCCTGCGGCATCCGCCGCAACGCCGCGGAACTCAGGGATTTCAGTTTCCTCGCCACCGACGGCTCGAACCTTTCGATGGATCCCAGGTGATGGGAAATGATGGCGCAATACGTACGGACGGCCTTCGGCAGCAGCGCGGCCGCTTCCGGGTCCTCGGCGGTTTCCGCGACGACCTGATCGAAAGCGCGAATGAAATCGAGCTGACGGACGTCGCCGATCTGGGTGAGCGAGGAGGCGACCCCGCGCCGGTAGAACACCCCGAGCAGGCCGACCGCGGCGAAGGACTCCGCCTCCCGGTGCAGCTTCCAGATCCACGGCCGGTCCTCGGCCGTGCGCAGCCCGTCGGTGAAGTGCAGCAGTCCCTTGTCCGCCAGCCGGCGGTGGTAGACGCCCGCCCAGGCGTAGGCGTAGTCCACGGAGGTCGACCGGTCGGCGGGCAGGATCGCCGCGCGCGGGTCCAGCACCACGTCGCGCCGCCCGACCGGGACCCGGTGCACGGTGCGGGCCCGTGCCGTGCACTGCACGTGGTCGGTCCGCAGGAAGTCGCAGCCCAGTTCCTCGATGGCGGCGACCAGCTTCGGGTAGTAGCCCGGCGCGAGCCAGTCGTCCCCGTCCAGGAAGGTCAGGTACTCGCCGCGCGCCCGGTCGATGCCGGTGTTGCGGGCGGTCGCGAGCCCTCCGTTCCGCTCGTGCCGGACGAGGACCGCGCCCGGCAGCTCGCGCTCCGCACGCGCGAGGATGTCTGGTGTCCCGTCGCGGGAACAGTCGTCGACGAGAATGAATTCGAAGTCCTCACGCGCGTTCGCACCAAGGCTCCTCAGAGTGTCTGGCGCGTATTGCTGCACGTTGTAGAACGGGACGATGACGGAGAGCTTGACCACGTCACGGACGTTAGGGCGAGGCCCGTCATTCGTCTTGACCGGCGGCTTGATGCCGGGTGAACGACGCGTGGCGAAGCTGTGAACCAGGTCTTTTCCCGTGCCGATCACGGCCCGATTCGCCATTCGGCGATGTGCTGTTAACCGTTTGTTGCATTCGGGTTGGGCGGAACCTCGGAATGCCTTCCTAGCGTCTTCGGCGTGCCAGCAAGTGCAACGAAGTCCCTGCGGGTCGCCGTCCTGGCCGACTCCGACACCCGGTGGAAGTGGGGCGCGCTCACCGCGCAGCGCCTGACCCCCGCCGGTGCCGGCGTCCGGCTCGACGGCTACCTCCTGCGTGGACGAGCCACCCCCACCGCCCGCCAGCTCCAGGAGGTCGGCGTCCGCGCCGACTCCCTCAGCGAGGTCACCGGCGTCCAGTTCCTGCGCGCGATGAGCGACAGCACGCGGGAACCGTACGACGTCCTCGTCCTCGCCCTGGTCGGCGGCGGTGTCCAGGCCATGCTGCACGGGCTGCGCAACGCCTGGGGCTCCGGCAGCCGCCCCGTCGTCGTCACCGGCTACGTCGGCGTCGTCTACGAGAAGCTCGCCGACGGCCTGCTGCTGCGCCACGGAGCCGACCTCGTCCTCGCCAACTCGGCCGACGACGCGGACCGGTTCCGGGCCGTCTACGAAGGGGTCGGCGCCGACGCCTCCGCGGTCACCGAGGTCGCGCTGCCGTTCCTCGGCGGGGAGCCCTACGCCGGCGAGCACGACCCGTACACCGTGGTGTTCGCGGCCCAGCCCTCCGTCCCGGACAACCGCAGGGACCGCGCCTACCTGCTGAACCGGCTCATCGAGCACGCCCGCCTGCACCCCGGGCGCGAGGTGCTGCTGAAGCTGCGCTCGAAGCCCGGCGAACACACCACCCACATCGAGGAACTGCCCTACCAGAAGCTGGTCCAGGGCATGACCCCGCCCGCCAACTTCCGTCTGGTGTACGGGCACATGGGCGAGGTGCTGGACCGCACCGACCTGCTCGTCACGGTCAGCTCCACGGCCGCCCTCGAAGCCCTGCACCGGCGCATCCCCACGGTCGTCCTGACCGACCTCGGCGTGCGCGAGGTGCTCGGCAACCACCACTTCACCGGCTCCGGCTGCCTCGCCTCCTGGGACCAGCTCGACGCCGGCCACCGCCCGGCCGCCGACCCGCGGTGGCTGGCCCGGCAGGGCGTGTGCGCCGGGGAAGCCTCCTACGGGACCGCCTTCGACGCCGCCCGCGCGCGCATCGCCAGGCTGCTGGACCGGCCCGGCCACCTGCCGCCGCTCAACCCCTACTACACACCCGAGACCGCGCCCGGCTACCTGCCCGGCATCCTCGCCCGCCACCACCTCGGCCCCGACGGCGCCCCGCTGCCCGGCGCGCCCGCCGCCGACCGGGAGCCCGGCCCCGTCCGCCAGATCGTGCGGCGCGCCGCGCGCGGCGCCTACCGGCACGGCGTGCAGCGGGTGGCCCCCGTGATCCGGCGGATGGGCGAGCTGTGAGCGGCCGGATCCCACGTCAAGGAGAGAACCCCATGCCCCACTCGGAAGCGGACCAGGGCGCCCCGGTGACCCGGGTGCTCGCGGTGATCCCCGCCCGCGGCGGCTCCAAGGGCGTGCCCGCGAAGAACCTCGCCCCGGTCGGCGGCATCCCGCTGGTCACCCGCGCGGTGCGCGAGTGCCGGGCGGCCCGGCTGGTCACCGACGTGGTGGTCTCCACCGACGACCAGGCCATCGCCGCCGCGGCCCGCCAGGCCGGCGCCGAGGTCGTGCTCCGCCCCGCCGCCATCGCCGGGGACACGGCGACCTCCGAGGCCGCGGTCCTGCACGCCATGGACGCGCACGAGGCCCTGCACGGCGCCCCCGTCGACGTGGTCCTGCTCGTGCAGTGCACCAGCCCGTTCCTGGTCCGCGAGGACGTGGACTCGGTCGCCGCCGCCGTCGTCGAGAACGGCGCCGACACCGCCGTGACCGTCGCCGCGTTCCACGGCTTCGTCTGGCGGGACGCGGCCGACGACCCGGTGACGGCCGGCACGGACCCCGCCGCCGTCGGCGCCCTGACGGCCGCCGACACCACGACGGTCCCCGGCACCAGGACCGCGACCGGCGGCTACGGCGTCAACCACGACAAGTCCTTCCGCCCCCGCCGCCAGGACCGCCCCCAGGACCTGCTGGAGACCGGCGCCGCCTACGCGATGGCCGCGGCCGGCTTCCGCGAGCACCGGCACCGCTTCTTCGGCCACACCGAGCTGGTCCGCACCGACCCGGCCCGGGTGCTGGAGATCGACGACCCGCACGACCTGGCCCGCGCCCGCGCCCTCGCCCCGCTCTTCGACGCGGACCGGCCCGGCGCCCTCCCCGCCTACGACGACATCGACGCCGTAGTCCTCGACTTCGACGGCACCCAGACCGACGACCGGGTGCTGATCGACTCCGACGGACGGGAGTTCGTCTCCGTGCACCGCGGCGACGGACTCGGCATCGCGGCCCTCCGCCGGAGCGGCCTGAAGATGCTGATCCTGTCCACGGAACAGAACCCGGTGGTCGCCGCCCGCGCCCGGAAGCTCAAGCTCCCGGTGCTGCACGGCATCGACCGCAAGGACCTCGCCCTCAAGCAGTGGTGCGAGGAGCAGGGCATCGCGCCGGAGCGCGTGCTCTACGTCGGCAACGACGTCAACGACCTCCCGTGCTTCGCCCTCGTGGGCTGGCCCGTGGCGGTCGCGAGCGCCCACGACGTCGTACGCGGCGCCGCACGCGCGGTCACCACCGTCCCCGGCGGCGACGGCGCGATCCGAGAGATCGCCAGCTGGATCCTCGGCCCCTCTCTCGATTCCCTCCCCAAGTAAGGACACCTCCCGCCATGAGCACCAACTCCCGCATCCGCACCTTCGGTACGCGCGAGGCCGGCCCGGGCCGCCCCGTCTACATCTGCGGTGAGATCGGCATCAACCACAACGGTGAGCTGGAGAACGCCTTCAAGCTCATCGACGTGGCCGCCGAGGCCGGCTGCGACGCCGTGAAGTTCCAGAAGCGCACCCCCGAGATCTGCACCCCGCGCGACCAGTGGGACATCGAGCGCGACACCCCGTGGGGCCGGATGACCTACATCGACTACCGCCACCGGGTCGAGTTCGGCGAGGACGAGTACCGCCAGATCGACGAGTACTGCAAGGAGAAGGGGATCGACTGGTTCGCCTCCCCGTGGGACACCGAGGCCGTCGCCTTCCTGGAGAAGTTCGACGTCCCCGCCCACAAGGTGGCCTCCGCCTCCCTCACCGACGACGAGCTGCTGCGCGCCCTGCGCGCCACCGGCCGCACGGTCATCCTCTCCTCCGGCATGTCGACCCCGAAGCAGATCCGCCACGCGGTCGAGGTCCTGGGCAGCGAGAACATCCTGCTCTGCCACGCCACCTCGACGTACCCGGCGAAGGCCGAGGAGCTCAACCTCCGCGTGATCAACACCCTGCAGGACGAGTACCCGAACGTCCCGATCGGCTACTCCGGCCACGAGACCGGCCTGCAGACCACGCTGGCCGCCGTCGCCCTCGGCGCCACCTTCGTCGAGCGCCACATCACCCTCGACCGCGCCATGTGGGGCTCCGACCAGGCCGCCTCCGTCGAGCCGCAGGGCCTGACCCGTCTCGTCCGCGACATCCGCACCATCGAGGCCTCCCTCGGCGACGGCGTCAAGAAGGTCTACGACTCCGAGCTCGGCCCGATGAAGAAGCTGCGCCGCGTCACCGGCGTCGTCGCCGAGGCGGAGATCGCCGCGGCCGCGGGCGAGCCGGTCGCGGTCTGAGCACCCCGGTCGCCCAACGGACGCCCTGAGACGGGACGGTCGCACGCCGATGAGCCCCCGCGCCGGTCACCCCGGCCACCCTGCCCGCACGCTCGCCTTCGTGGAGAGCCCGGTACAGCTGCTGAACGTACTGGAGTGGGCGCACCTGCACGGCCTGCAGGGCGCGCAGCCGGACGCCCTGCCGTCCGTGCCCGCCCAGAAACGGCGGACGCCGGCCGGAGCCACGCCACCGGCCGGCGCGGAGCTCACCCTCGTCGTGCTGTCCCCGACCGACCCCATGACCCGGGGCCAGCTCCGCCGCATGGCCGACCTGGCCCGGGACGAGGGGTACCGGGTGCGCTGGGAGGAGGCGCGGGGCGGCACGACCGCGCCCTTCCACACCATCGGCGGCCTGGCCGGCCCGCTGCGCCGGGCCGACCGCATCGTCATGGGGGACCCGTTCTCCCGCTACGTGCAACTGCTGCTGACCATCACCCGCGCCCGCGACCTGGTGGTCGTGGACGACGGCACGGCGACGATGGAGTTCGTCGCCCAGCTCGCGCGCGGCGAACGCCTGGTCCGCTGGCACCGCAAGGGCGGCCGGCCCGGCCCCCGCGACCTGCTCTTCGCCCCCGTCTCCTCCTCGGCGCGCCGGCGCCTCACCCCGAGCGAGGGCCGCCGCGTCGAGGTCTTCTCCTCGATGCCGGTGACCGAGACCCCGGACGGCGTCACGGTCACCGCCAACGACTTCGCGTGGACCCGCGCTCGCTTCGGCCCCCCGCGGATCACCACGAGCGCCGACATGGTCGGCACCTCCCTGGTGGAGACCGGCGTGGTCGACGGCGACCGCTACCTGGCCGCCGTCCAGTCCCTGGCCAAGGCCCACGGAGCCACCCGCTACTTCGCGCACCGCCGCGAGAGCACCGACAAGCTCCACCGCCTGGCCACGGAGACGGGCCTGGAGATCGTCCGCCCCGACCTCCCCCTGGAACTCATCGCCCGCCGTGGTCCCATCGGCCGCACCGTCCTCAGCTTCCCCTCCACCGTCGTCCACACCCTCCCGCTGGCCCTGGCCGGCACCGGCGTCCGCGTGGCGGTCTGCGACATCGACCCGACCTGGCTCACCGCATCGGCCTCCCCCCGGGCCCAGGGCTTCCTGTCGGGCGTCACGGGCACGGCGCGGGACGTCCACCGGCTGGCCGCGGTGCAGCCGGCCTGACTACGGGGCGGGCCTCCTCCCGGTGCCGTCCCCGTCACCGACCGATCACGGCGGGGTGAACGCTGCCTGATGCGGCACTAAAGTCTTCTCGTCACAACTGGTTGCGGGGACAGCCAGAGCGCCTTTCGGCTGCCGACGTCCTGGGGAGGGTTTGCAGCGCATGAGTCGTCGCTCCACTGGTTTCGCCGGCGCCTGGGCCGAGATGCAACGGCAGCAGCAGCGCCAACTGCAGGCCGAGGCCCGACGGCGCAGACAGCAGGAACAGCAGGCCCGGGCCTACCAGCGGCGAGCCGCCCAGAGCCACCGTGAGTACCGGCAGGCGGAGGCTCTGCGGCGGACGGAGGAACTGGACGCGCAGGTCGCGTCGCTGCGAGGTCTTCTCGCCGAGGGCTGCCGGGCCCCGGCGTTCCGGGCCGCCTCCCTCATGCGGCGCGAGGAGGTGCAGCCCTTCTCCCCGGGTCCGTTGGCGCAGCCGGTGCCGATGCCCGACTACAGCCGCTACGAGACGCAGAGCGGCTGGACGGCGGGCCGCCGGGCCCAGGCGCAGGCCGAAGCCCGGGCACGCTTCGAACGCGACTGGCATGCCGCCCAGGCCGCTGAGGCGCAGCGGCAGCAGCAGCTCGCTTCGTACCAGCGCGAGTACCAGCAGTGGGCGGACGCCCAGCTCGCCGGCGTACGCGGGCACAACGCCGGAGTCGTCGCGCTGACCGAAGGGGTGCGACGCCACGACCCCGACTCCGTGGTCGAGTACTTCTCCGCCGCCCTCTACGCCTCGACGGCATGGCCGGAGGACCTGCCGCGCCAGGTCGTGGCGGCCTACGACCCGGCGGCGCGGCAACTGGTGCTGGACTGGGAGCTGCCCGCCTACGGCATCGTGCCGGAGGTCAAGGCGGTCCGGTACCTGTCCGGGACCGACCAGGACAAGGAGACGCCCCGTCCGGTGAGCCAGCGCCGTGCCCTGTACCGGGAGGTGCTCGCCCAGTGCATGCTGCTCGTACTGCACGAGCTGTTCGCCGCCGACGAGCCGGGGGCGCTCGAGTCGGTGGCCCTGAACGGCTTCGTCGACGGGCACGACCCCACGACAGGCAGGCCGGGCCAGATCTTCCTCGCCACGGTCATGGCGTCCCGCTCCTCGTTCCTCGGTCTGCACCTGGCCCAGGTGGACGCGTGCAGCTGCCTGGCCGACGCACTGCACGGGCAGCTCTCCGCCCGGCCGGACCAGCTCACGGCGGTACGGCCGGGCCGGCGGCCGCAGGACGTCGGGAACCGGGTGGTCGCCCACGGCGGCGAGGAGGAGCCCGACCTGTTCACGATGGACCCCATCGCCTTCGAGGATCTCGTGGCTGACCTCTTCCGCGCCATGGGGATGCAGGCGGTCACCACCCAGCGCTCCAACGACGGCGGCGTCGACGTCGACGCGCTGGACCCGGCCCCGATCCGCGGCGGCAAGATCGTCGTGCAGGTGAAGCGCTACCGGAACACGGTGCCGCCCACCGCCGTGCGGGATCTGTACGGAACCGTGCAGGACACCGGCGCCAACAAGGGCGTCCTGGTGACGACGTCCAGGTTCGGCCCGGGCTCGCACACCTTCGCCAACGGCAAGCCGCTGGAGCTCGTCTCGGGCCCCGAACTCGTCGACCTGCTGCACCGCCACGGCCTGGGCGGGCGGCTGGGCGACGGCGGCCGGCGGACCGCGGGACAGCCGGCGCCCGGGGGACCGGACACCCGGCTGCCCGACGACTACAACGTCCTCGGCATGTCGTGGACCGGGAACGTCGCGCTGGACGTGTGCGCTCTCGTCTGCCGCGGCAACAGCGTCCTCAGCGACGATCACTTCGTCTTCTACAACAACCCGCGGACCCCGGACGGCACGGTGCGCACCCTTCCCGCCACCGCACCCGACAAGGCCGCGATCTGCGTCTCCTTCGACGCACTGCCGCCCGGGGCCGACCGGTTCGTACTCGTGGCCGCCGTCGATCCGGAGGTGGACCCGGCCGCCGACCTCACCGGCTTCACCGAGGCCCGCATCAGGCTCCTCGACCCGGGGATGGCCGAGCTCGGACGCCTGGAGGTCTCGGACGGCCGGCCGCACGAGACCGCCCTGGTCCTCGGCTCGTTCCGCCGCAGGTCCACCGGTGACTGGGACTTCGTCCTGGGCGGCAAGGGCTACACCGGCGGCCTGGAGGAACTCGTGCGGGACTTCGGCATCGACGTGGAGTAGCCCGATGCCGGTCCCGGCTCCCGGCTCCCGGCGCCCGTCAGCCCCGGGTCACCGGTGCCTGGAGCTCCGTCACCCAGTCGTCGCGGTTCTCCGGGCACTCCAGGTTGACCTCGCGGGGGTACCCGGCCGACCGGTAGCCGCCCGCGTCGATCCAGCGGGCCAGGGTCTGGGCCGTGGGCAGGACGGTGTCCATGGAGCCGCGGTGGACGATGGTCGCCGCCAGATCGACGGAGGGCAGGTCGACGATCCGCAGGGCGCCCTCCTGGAGCGGGGCTGACACCTGCACGGCGGCGTGCACGGTGATCCTGCCCTCGCCCTCCGGCGCGTCCTCGTAGTACGCGACACCGGGTCCGGCCGGCCTGACGCCCGCCGCGTCCAGGCGGCGGAACAGCTCCTCGTACAGCGGCGCGATGACGGGACCGATGTCCTCGGGCTGGAAACTCGCCGCGACCGCGGTCAACTCCGCGACCCGCACGGCCGGGAGGCTCTTGAGGACGACGTCGTTCTCGGGCATGTGCCCCTCGCTCTCGATGGCCCGGAGCCTCGCCTCGACCTGGACCAGCCGGGCCGCCGCGGCGGTCATGGCGGCCTCCAGCTCCGCCCGCCGCAGCCGCAGCATCGCGCGCAGTCCCTCGGTGCCGACCTTCTCGTCGAGGATCTCCCCGACCTGCTGAAGGGTGAGCCCGAGTTCCTTGAGCGCGATGACGCGGTTCAGACGGGCCAACTGGCCCGCGGTGTAGTAGCGGTAACCGGTGGCGGGGTCGACATGGGCCGGGCGCAGCAGTCCGGTCGCGTCGTAGTGACGCAGCATCCGGACCGAGACGCGGCCGTGCCGGGCGAAGTCTCCGATGGTGAACATGATGTCTCCGAGTCGACCGCCTGACACGGGGTGAGGGTCAAGAGGCGGCCTGGCGCGGCCCCTTCAGACCCTCGACGAAGGCGACGAAGGCAGCGGGCGGGAAGACGAGGGTGCCGGCCGCGGGGTCCTTGGAGTCGCGGACGGCTATGCGGGTGGGGGAGTCCGCTATCTCGACGCAGGAGTCCCCGTCGCCGGGCCCTGAGTACGACGACTTCCGCCAGTTGCCCGGGGTCTGCATGGGGTGCCTCACAGCTCTTTCGCCAGCCGGTGGATCAGGTCGCGCGAGCGCTCGGGGTCGAGCGACGCGTCCTCCACCTTATGGAAGAGCGTCCGGAACGCGTTCAGTTGCGCCTCGGAGTCGATGAACGCCGCTCCGTGCGGGCCGTCACGTACGACGGTGTCCAGCTTGGGCACGGCGCCACCCGCGTACGTCATGGCGCTCGCGGCGCCGGCGAAGCCCTCCAGATGCATCGGGATGACGCGTACGGTGACACGCTTGTCCGCCGAGAACTCCAGCAGATGGGCGAGTTGGGCCCGCGCGGAGGTGCGGTCACCGACCATGATGCGCAGTGCCGCCTCGTGCACGACCGCTTCGTAGGGCGTTTCCGCGACGGTGGCCGCACGCTGCATCCGGTGCCGGACGCGTAGCTCGACGTCCTCGGCCGGCAGTTCGGGAACCCGGTAGGAGAAGACCGCGCGAGCGTAGTCCGCCGTCTGGAGAAGGCCGGGAACGAAGAGGCACTGCACCTCGCGGAGTGAGGTGGCATGGTGTTCCAGCTCCGCGAGGTCGAGGAACGGGGTGGGCAGCCGCTCCCGGTACTCCTCCCACCAGCCCCGCGTGCGATCGGTCGCCATGCTCGCCAGCGCGTCGATCAGCTCGTCGTCGGTACATGAGTAGTTCGCGACGAGGCGGCGCAGGCGTTTCTCGCTCACGCCCGCGAGGCCCGACTCGATCTGGCTGATCTGCGGAGCGCTCACGCCGAGCAGCGTGGCAGCTTCCCTGGCCGTCAGGCCCGCCGCATCGCGCAGCCTGCGCAACTCGGTCGCCAGCCGCAACTGACGTGCCGTCGGCTCGGCCCTCAGTGCCATCGACTGGTCCTCCCAACGCGGCGGCGGACGTGACTCGTTCGGGTGTCAGGTTACGCGACCCGCTTGCGAACCTTAAACGTTAATCCCTACCTTCGGTGGCGCGACGAACGCTCAGCGGAAGCGCACCGCATCGCCCTGCCATGGCGTCTGCGGCAATGCCACCGCACATCCTCGGACCGAACCCCTCACCTCACCGGAGTGGATGAGTCATGCCCGAAACCTGGGACTACACGCTCTACATCCCCAACGACGTCAGAGCGGTGACGATCTCCCGCCGCACGCTGCGTCTGATCCTGACGATGCACGGTCTGATCGGCCTGGTCGACACGGCCGAACTCCTCGCCACGGAGCTGGTGTCGAACGCGGTACGCCACACGAAGGGGCCGGCCGCGCTCAGGGTGCGCCGCTCGGTGGAGGGCGTGGTGTGGATCGGGGCGTGGGACACGGACCCCGGGCCGCCAGAGCCGTTCCGCCCGTTGGAGGAGGTGCCCGGGCTGGGGGAGGAGGGCCGGGGTCTGGCCCTGGTCAGGGCGTGCGCGGACCTCTGGGGCTGGCAGCCGTCGGCCAGGTTCGGCAACCGGGGCAAGTACGTGTGGTGCGAACTCGCGGCGGCCTAGCTCGTTGATCACGTCGACAGACAGAAGGGAGAGCCGATGGTCGGCTCGTCGCACGAGGCGCTGCACCGGATTTTCCAGAAGGACCCGACACTGCTGACCCGTGCCTTACAGCGGGTGCTGCACGTGCCGTTCCCGGAGCCGAGACAGATCGCGGCGCTGAACGTGGATCTCACCGAGATCGAACCGGTGGAGCGGCGTGTGGACACGCTGCTGCGGGCGGAGACGGACGAGGGCACGTACCTCTTCGTGATCGAGTCGCAGGGGAAGGTGGACGACCGCAAGAGGGGGAGCTGGCCCTATTACCTCTCCTACCTCTACGAGAAGTACCGCTGCGAGCCGGTGCTCATCGTCGTCACGCAGAACAGCGCCACCGCCAAGTGGGCCTCGCGCCCGATCCGGCTGGGGTTCCGGGACTGGCACTCGCTGACGGTACGGCCCCTCGTGCTGGGCCCGGACAACGTGCCGGTGATCGCGGACGAGCAGTCGGCCGTGAGAGACGTACCCATTGCGGTGCTTTCGGCGATGACACACGGGCGTGGCCGGCAGGCCCCCGCCATACTGGAGTCCCTGGCCACCGCCCTACAGACCATCGATGACGAAACCGCCGCGGTCTTCGTGCAGTTCGTGGACTCCTGCCTGGCCGATCCCCAGGCGAAGCAGATGTGGAGGGACCTGATGACAGCGACTCAGTACTTCTGGCGACACCCGCTGGCGGAGCAGGTGCGCGAAGAAGGCAGGGTGGAAGCCAAGGCCGAGATGGTCCTGCACATCTTGGAATGGCGCGGCATCGAGGTGCCGGACGCAGTCCGTGACCGGGTGAACGCCTGCACCGACCTGAACCGGCTCGAAGTCTGGGCCCAGCGGGCGATGCATGCCGAGGACGCGGCGGAGCTGTTCGCCGGGGAGTGAGCGGGCGGCGCGGGCACGGGGCAGGATGGGGGCATGAGCGTAGTGAAGATCAACGTGCTGTCCGTGCCCGCCGAACAGCGTGAGGTGCTGGAGAAGCGGTTCGCGTCGAGGGCGCACGCCGTGGAGAACTCCGACGGATTCGAGTGGTTCGAGCTGCTGCGGCCGGTCGAGGGCACCGACCAGTACCTCGTCTACACCCGCTGGCGGGACGAGGCGTCCTTCCAGGCCTGGATGGAAGGGCCGATGAAGTCCGCCCACCAGGGCGGCGGCGAGGGCGGCGAGAAGCCGAAGCCTGCCGCCTCCGGGTCCACCCTGTGGTCCTTCGACGTGGTGCAGCAGGCCGCGCCGAAGAACGCCTAGCGGTCCGCGATCACCCCGGCCGGCGGGCCAGCAGGAATGCCCGCGGCCGGGTCTCCTCCTCCTGTGGCTCCCGGACCACCGTGGCCACCGTCTCCAGGCCCGCCCCCGTGAGCAGGGACTTCATCTGGTCCGGCGTGCGCCAGTAGTAACGCAGGTCGATCTCGTGGCCGAAGCGCTCGGTCAGGTGGAGCCCGCCGGGCTCGTCGCCGGTCTGGAAGGCCAGCAGGACGTGGCCGCCGGGAACCAGGGCGCGGTGGAAGCCGGCGAACGCGGCCGGGAGGTGGACGTCCGGGACGTGGATGGTGGAGTAGAGCGCCAGGATGCCGCCCAGCGTCGCGTCCGGGAGGTCAAGGGACGTCATGGAGCCGACGTGGAAGCGCAGCTCCGGGTGGGCCTCGCGAGCCAGCGACACCATCGCGGGGGAGACGTCCACGCCGAAGACCGGCACGCCCATGCCGTGCAGGAGGGCGGCGACACCGCCGGGCCCGCTGCCGAGGTCGGCGACGGGGGCGGGGCCGTTCGCGGTGACCAGCTCGGCGAAGGTGCCGATCAGCGCGCGTTCGAGGGGGTGGGACAGGCCGTGCGGATAGCGCGACGCGTAGTCCTTGGCGATCGCGTCGTAGGAGGAGCCGGTGGTCTGCAGGAAGTCCGCGTTCGAGTCGCTCACGGCGCCGCACCCTATCGGCCGACCCGCACCCTGTCGGCCGACCCGCTGTTGGTCGGCCCGTGTCCTGCGCCGGTCCGCGCTAAGCCCGTCCCCTCCGGCCCTTGCTGGGCCCGTCTTCTACGGCCCCCGCTGGGTTCGCCCCGCCGGTCCCCGCGAGCCGCTCCGCGGACGGCCCCGTACCCGCCGAGGACCGCCCGTCCCCGCCCGCCCGTCCGGGCGCGGAGTGCGTCCGCTCAGCGGACTGGGGGAGCGTGAGGCCGGTGAGGCGTGGTATGCGTGGAGGAAGGAAACAGAGGTTTTACCCACCGAAGTCCGCCGCCATGCGTCCGCCGGTCGATTTTTCTTCCCCTAACGGACTGAACTTTTGTTGATCCGGGGTCAGTTGACCGGTCGGGCGTCCTACCCTTCAGAGGGTGAAGCAATTGATGTCCCGAGAGTCCGAGGCCGAACTGCCCGGGGACGTGCTCCCCGGCGTGCTCAGCGAGTCCCTGCACGCCGAACTGGTCGCCTTCCGCCGTGACCTGCACATGCACCCCGAGCTGGGCAACCAGGAGTTCCGCACCACCGCGGCGATCAAGGAGCGGCTGGAGCAGGCCGGGCTGCGCCCCCGCGTCCTCGCCACCGGCACCGGACTCATCTGTGACATCGGTCTGCCCGAGGGGCAGCGGCCCACCGTGCCGATGCTCGCCCTGCGCGCCGACATCGACGCGCTGCCCATCCCGGACACCAAGGCCGACTGCGCGTACCGGTCCACCGTGCCGGACCGGGCCCACGCCTGCGGCCACGACATGCACACCGCCGTGGTGCTCGGCGCCGGGCTCGTCCTGGCCGACCTGGCGGCCAAGAAGCTGCTGTCCCGTCCGGTGCGGCTGGTCTTCCAGCCCGCCGAGGAGGTGCTGCCCGGCGGCGCGCTCGGCGCGATCGGGGACGGTGCGCTCGACGACGTCGGCCGGATCCTCGCCGTGCACTGCGACCCCAAGGTGGAGGCCGGCCGGATCGGACTGCGGCACGGGCCCATCACCAGCGCCTGCGACCGGCTGGAAGTCGCCCTCGACGGGCCCGGCGGGCACACCGCCCGCCCGCACCTGACCACCGACCTGGTCACGGCGGCCGCCCGCGTCGCCATCGACGTGCCCGCGCTGGTCGCCCGCCGCGTCGACACCCGCGCCGGTCTCGCCGTGACCTGGGGCCGGATCGAGTCGGGCCATGCCCCGAACGTCGTACCGCAGCACGCCGAGCTGTCCGGCACCGTGCGCTGCCTCGACCTGGACGCCTGGCGGGACGCCCCGGACATCGTGCACGCGGCCATCGACGAGATCGCCACGCTGCACCGCGCCAAGTCGGAGATCAACTACGTGCGGGGCGTGCCGCCGGTGGTCAACGACCGGGAGTCCGCCGAACTGCTGCGCCGTTCGATGGTGGCCCGGCGCGGTATGAAGTCCGTGGAGAGCACGGAGCAGAGCCTCGGCGGCGAGGACTTCTCCTGGTACCTGGAGAACGTGCCCGGCGCGATGGCCCGCCTCGGCGTCCGCGCCCCCGGCGACCGCACCGTCCGGGACCTGCACCAGGGCGACTTCGACGCCGACGAGTACGCGATCAAGGTCGGCGTGGAGATGTTCACCGCCGCCGCGCTGCTCGACGACATGTAGGCGGCCCCGGGCCGGCGGGGGAAGGCCCGGGCTCAGGGCCGGCGGGGCCCGGGGCGGCCGGGCCGCCGCGGCGCAACACACTCGTGAGCCAACCGTGCGCTGTGCGCAACAAGGGTGTGAGAGGTCCGGTACGCCGAGTTCAGGCGGTGTTTGCCTCGAATAGATAACGGCTTCGTGAGGGGGTTTTTTGCGACATCTACGCGCGTTACGATGCCGCGAAGCCGACGCCGTCGGGGCGTCTCGGCTGGAGCACCGATCCGGTGCTCACATCAAGCGCCGACAGGCGCTCAGGTCAGGTGAAGGAGCCTTCCCGTGCGCCGGGTAGCCAAGCTTTCCGCTGCGTGTGCCGCCACCGCAGCTCTCGCCCTCACTGCCACCGCGTGTGGCAGCACCTCCTCCGACAACGACAAGTCGTCGTCCTCCTCCGGCGACGGCAAGGGCGTCAAGATCGGTCTCGCCTTCGACGTCGGCGGCCGTGGTGACCGCTCCTTCAACGACTCCGCCGCGCGCGGTGCCGACAAGGCGAAGAAGGAGTTCGGCGGCGAGATCAAGGAGCTGACCGCGAAGACCTCGGACACCGAGGCCGACCGCGAGCAGCGCCTGTCCGACATGGCCGAGGCCGGGTACAGCCCGATCATCGGTGTCGGCTACGCGTACGCCGCCTCGATGTCCAAGGTCGCGGCGAAGTACCCCAAGACCAGCTTCGGCATCGTCGACTCGGTGGTGGACGCCAAGAACGTCGACAGCATCACCTTCACCGAGGAGCAGGGCTCCTACCTGGCCGGTGTCGCCGCCGCGCTGAAGACCAAGAAGGACCACGTCGGCTTCATCGGTGGTGTCGACGTCCCGCTGATCAAGAAGTTCGAGGCGGGTTACGTCCAGGGCGTCAAGGACACCAACTCGAAGATCAAGGTCGACACCCAGTACCTGAGCCACGGCTCGGACACCTCCGGCTTCGCCAGCCCCGACAAGGGCAAGGAAGCCGCGCAGGGCATGCTGGACAACGGCGCCGACGTGATCTACTCGGCGGCCGGCTCCTCCGGCAACGGCGCGATCGA
The DNA here is from genome assembly GCF_007176755.1 of Streptomyces sp. 1-11. Taxonomy (GTDB): domain Bacteria; phylum Actinomycetota; class Actinomycetes; order Streptomycetales; family Streptomycetaceae; genus Streptomyces. Next base: position 508,734 of record NZ_BJTV01000001.1, on the reverse strand, counting down.
GGCCGTCAACGGCGTCAAGGGCGCCTGGGCGATCGGCGTGGACTCCGACCAGTACAGCATCCCGGGTCTGGCCAAGTACAAGAACTCCATCCTGACCTCGATGGTCAAGAACGTGGACCTCGGCGTGTACGACTTCGTCAAGTCCGTGCACGACGGCAAGCCACTGACCGGCACCAACACCTACTCGCTGAGCAAGGACGGCGTCTCGCTGTCCACCAGCGGCGGCTTCATCGACGACATCCAGGCCAAGCTGGACGCGGCGAAGAAGAAGATCGTCGACGGCTCCGTCAAGGTCAAGACCACCCCGTGACCTGACGGGTCCCGTGGGACCCGGGCTCGGCGCGGGGGCGGCTTCCGCAGCCCCCCGCCGAGCCATAACAATGTGTCAACTCTACGCGTGTAGCATCGAGTTGCCGCGCTAGCGTCGCCGACGCCTGCCCTCCCCCCGCAGCCCCTTTCCCCGAGGAGAGTGCGCCATCAACGCGTCCAGCCCTCCCGCTGCCGTCGAACTGCGCGGCATCACCAAGCGTTTCCCCGGCGTCGTCGCCAACCGCGACATCGACATCACGGTCCGCACGGGCACCGTACACGCCCTCTGCGGCGAGAACGGCGCCGGCAAGTCCACCCTGATGAAGATCCTCTACGGCATGCAGCAGCCGGACGAGGGCACCATCAAGATCAACGGCGAACAGGTCACCTTCGGCAACCCCGGTGACGCCATCGCCCGCGGCATCGGCATGGTCCACCAGCACTTCATGCTCGCCGACAACCTCACCGTCCTCGAGAACGTCGTCCTCGGCGCGGAGAAGCTGTACGGCATCGGCGGCAAGGCGCGCACGAAGATCAGGGAGATCTCCGACGCGTACGGCCTCGGCGTGCGGCCCGACGTCCTGGTGGAGGAGCTCGGCGTCGCCGACCGCCAGCGCGTGGAGATCCTCAAGGTCCTCTACCGCGGCGCCCGGACCCTCATCCTGGACGAGCCGACCGCCGTGCTCGTGCCGCAGGAGGTCGACGCGCTCTTCGACAACCTCCGCGAGCTGAAGGCCGAGGGCCTCACCGTCATCTTCATCTCCCACAAGCTGGGCGAGGTGCTCTCCGTCGCCGACGAGATCACCGTCATCCGGCGCGGTACCACGGTCGGCACGGCCGAGCCGCGCAGCACCACCTCCAAGCAGCTCGCCGAGATGATGGTCGGCAGCGAACTGCCGACCCCGGAGACGGAGGAGTCCACCGTCACGGACGCCCCCATGCTCACGGTGGACAAGCTGCACCTGTCCCAGACCGACCTGGACGGCGTCGAGCGCGTCATCCTCGACGAGATCTCCTTCACCATCCACAAGGGCGAGGTCCTCGGCATAGCCGGTGTGGAGGGCAACGGCCAGTCCGAGCTGGTCGAGGCGATCATGGGCATGCGGGACCCGGACGCCGGCGTCGTCACGCTGGACGGCGAGGACATCTCCCACACCCCCACCCGCCGCCGCCGTGAGGCCGGCGTCGGCTACATCCCCGAGGACCGCCACCGCCACGGCCTGCTCCTCGAGGCGCCGCTGTGGGAGAACCGCATCCTCGGCCACGTCACCGAGCGCCCCAACTCGCGCGGCGGACTGCTCGACATCAAGGCCGCCCGGACCGACACCGAGCGCATCGTCCGCGACTACGACGTCCGCACCCCCGGCATCGAGGTGACCGCCGCCTCGCTGTCCGGCGGCAACCAGCAGAAGCTGATCGTCGGCCGCGAGATGAGCCACGACCCCAAGCTGCTCATCGCCGCCCACCCCACCCGCGGTGTGGACGTCGGCGCGCAGGCGGCGATCTGGGACCACATCCGGCAGGCCCGCCGCGCGGGTCTGGCCGTGCTGCTGATCTCCGCCGACCTGGACGAGCTCATCGGGCTCTCCGACACCCTGCGGGTGATGTACCGGGGCCGTCTGGTCGCCGACGCCGACCCCGCCACCATCACCCCCGAGGAGCTGGGCTCCGCCATGACGGGTGCGGCCTCCGGCCACCTGGAGCACACAGAGGACGACGAGCGATGAAGAAGCTGACCTCACGGATCGACAAGGAGCGGCTGCTCCTCGGGATCGCGGCGCCGCTGCTGGCGATCGTCGCCGCGCTCGTCGTCACCACCCTGGTGATCCTCGCCACCGGCAAGAACCCGGGCGACGCCTTCAGCGACATGGTGACCTACGGCTTCGCCAGCGACAGCCAGGTCTACATCCTGAACAAGGCGACGACCTACTACCTCGCGGGCGTCGCGGTGGCCATCGGCTTCCGCATGAACCTGTTCAACATCGGTGTCGACGGCCAGTACCGGCTCGCCGCGTTCATCGCCGCCGTCCTCGGCGGCGCGCTGACTGTCCCCGGCTGGATCGCCATCCCCCTGATCGTCATCTGCGCGATGGCGACCGGCGCCCTGTGGGCGGCCATCGCCGGCGTGCTCAAGGTGACCCGCGGCGTCAGCGAGGTCATCTCGACGATCATGCTGAACTCGATCGCCACCGCGATCATCGCCTACCTGCTGCAGCCCGGGAAGCTGGGCCAGCTCGACCAGGCGGGCACCCTCGTCTCCACCAAGCCGCTGCCGTCGTCCTCGTACTTCTTCAGCATCGACACCGGCCCGGCCGGCGTCCTGTGGGGCTTCATCGTCATCGCCGTGGTCGTCGGCATCGGCTACTGGTTCGTGCTCGGCCGCACCCGGTTCGGCTTCGACCTGCGCACCGTCGGCCAGTCCGACACCGCCGCCGCCGCGAGCGGTGTCGGGGTGAAGAAGATGGTCGCCACCAGCATGATCATCTCGGGTGCGGTGGCCGGTCTCATCGGCATGCCGACCCTGCTCAACGACAGCCACCAGTTCAGCAACGACTTCCCGGCGGGCATCGGCTTCACCGGCATCGCCATCGCGCTGCTCGGCCGCAACAGCCCGATCGGCATCGCGCTCGGCGCCCTCCTGTGGGGCTTCCTGGAGCGCACCACCAACCACCTGGAGTTCCAGGGCTACGACAAGGAGATCCTCGGCGTGATCCAGGGCGTCATCGTCCTGTGCGTCGTGATCGCCTACGAGGTCGTCCGCCGCTACGGCCTCAAGCGCCAGCAGCAGCGGGTCGGCGCCGAACTCGCCGCCCAGGCCGCCGCCCCGACGATGAAGCAGGAGGTGGCGTGATGACTGCCACGATGACCGACGCGCCGCCGCCCGCGGCGCCCAAGGCGAGGGGCGAGGCCGGCAAGCGCTCGGGCCGGTCGCTCGGCCAGATCCTCATGATCGTCGCGGGTGCGCTGCTGCTGGTGGCCGCGGTCCGCGTCATCACCGGCGCCGACCAGCTCACCTCCGAAGGACAGGTCGGCGCGGCCCTCGGCCTCGCCGTGCCCATCGGTCTCGCCGGTCTCGCCGGTCTGTGGTCCGAGCGGGCCGGTGTGGTCAACATCGGCCTCGAGGGCATGATGATCCTCGGCACCTTCGGCGCCGGCTGGGTCGGCTGGCAGACCAACCCCTGGCTGGGCCTGCTGTGCGGCATCGGCTTCGGTGTCCTCGGCGGCCTGGTGCACGCCGTCGCCACCATCACCTTCGGCGTCGACCACATCGTCTCCGGCGTCGCGGTCAACCTGCTCGCGCTCGGCGCCACCCAGTACCTCGCCAAGCTCTTCTTCGCCGAGGGCAAGCCGGCGGAGGCGGGCGGCAACCCCAAGCAGTCCCCGCCGGTGGACTCGCTGCCGCACGTCACCGTGCCTGGCCTGTCCGACGGCCTGCAGACGGTGCAGAACCACCACTGGTTCCTGGTCTCCGACCTCGCGGGCATCATCGGCGGTCTGATCACCGACCTGTCGGTGGTGACGATCCTGGCCGTGCTGCTGTTCGCCGGCAGCTGGTGGCTGCTGTGGCGCACCTCGTTCGGCCTGCGGCTGCGCTCCTGCGGCGAGAACCCGGTCGCCGCGGAGTCGCTCGGCGTCAACGTCTACCAGTACAAGTACATGGCCGTGGCCGTCTCCGGCGGCCTCGCCGGGCTCGGCGGCGCGTTCCTCGCCCTGGTCACCTCCCACACCTACCTGGAGGGCCAGACCGGCGGACGCGGCTACATCGGCCTCGCGGCGATGATCTTCGGCAACTGGCGGCCGGGCGGTCTGGCCATGGGCGCCGGCCTGTTCGGCTACTCCGACGCGCTGCAGCTGCGCAACGGCGGCACCACCGTGCACGCGCTGCTGCTCCTGCTGGTCGTCCTGCTCGTGGTCCTGGCCGGCTGGAAGCTGTACCGCTCGGCCGTCTGGCAGGGCGCCGTCAGCCTCCTCGTGGGCGGCCTGGTCCTGGCCTGGTATCTGCTCACCGACGAGGTCCCGAGCGACTTCGTGGGCGCCACGCCGTACGTCGTGACGCTGCTGGTGCTCTCGCTCTCCGCCCAGCGGCTGCGCATGCCCAAGGCGGACGGCATGCGGTACCGGAAGGGGCAGGGCAAGTGACGGCGCCGGACGCCGGCTTCGACTGGGAGCCGCTGCGCGCCGAGGCGCGGGAGGCCATGACCCACGCCTACGTCCCCTACTCGGGCTACCCGGTCGGCGTGGCCGCGCTGGTCGACGACGGGCGCACGGTCACCGGCTGCAACGTGGAGAACGCCTCCTACGGGCTCGGCCTGTGCGCCGAGTGCGGGCTCGTCTCGCAGCTCCAGCGCACGGGCGGCGGCCGCCTCACGCACTTCACCTGCGTGGACGGCGAGGGCGCCCTGCTGGTGCCGTGCGGCCGCTGCCGCCAGCTGCTGTACGAGTTCGGCGGTCCCGGCCTGCTGCTGGACACCCCCGAGGGCGTCCTGGCGCTCTCCGAGATGCTGCCCCAGGCTTTCGGCCCGGGCCATCTCACCAAGTAACTCCCCGTACGGCCCCCCTGACCCGCTCAGGGGGGCCGTGCACTTCGCACCTCCCGGAAGGAAGCCATAGCCATGGCCATGGACGCCATCTCCGTCATCCGCACCAAGCGGGACCGCGGTGAGCTGACCGACGAGCAGATCGACTGGGTCATCGACGCGTACACCCGCGGCGAGGTCGCCGACGAGCAGATGTCGTCGCTCGCCATGGCGATCCTGCTGAACGGGATGAACCGCCGGGAGATCGCCCGCTGGACCGCGGCCATGATCGCCTCCGGCGAGCGCATGGACTTCTCCTCGCTGTCCCGCCCGACGGCCGACAAGCACTCCACCGGCGGCGTCGGCGACAAGATCACGCTCCCGCTGGCCCCGCTGGTCGCGGCCTGCGGCGCGGCCGTGCCGCAGCTCTCCGGCCGGGGCCTCGGCCACACCGGCGGCACCCTGGACAAGCTGGAGTCCGTCCCCGGCTGGCGCGCGCTGCTGTCCAACGAGGAGATGCTGCACGTCCTCGACACCACCGGCGCGGTGATCTGCGCGGCCGGCGACGGCCTGGCCCCGGCCGACAAGAAGCTCTACGCCCTGCGCGACGTGACCGGCACGGTCGAGGCGATCCCGCTGATCGCGTCCTCGATCATGTCGAAGAAGATCGCCGAGGGCACCGGCTCCCTGGTGCTCGACGTGAAGGTGGGCTCCGGCGCCTTCATGAAGACCATCGAGGACGCCCGTGAGCTGGCCTCCACGATGGTCGGCCTGGGCACCGACCACGGGGTGCGGACGGTCGCGCTGCTGACCGACATGTCCACCCCGCTCGGCCTCACGGCCGGCAACGCGCTCGAGGTCCGCGAGTCGGTCGAGGTCCTCGCGGGCGGCGGCCCGGCGGACGTGGTCGAACTGACCGTCGCCCTGGCCCGCGAGATGCTCGACGCGGCCGGCATCAAGGACGCCGACCCGGCGAAGGCGCTGGCCGACGGCTCGGCGATGGACGTGTGGCGCCGGATGATCGCGGCCCAGGGCGGCGACCCGGACGCCGCGCTGCCCACGTCGAAGGAGCAGCACGTCATCAAGGCGTCCGCGTCCGGCGTCCTGACCCGGCTGGACGCCTACGGCATCGGCGTCGCCGCCTGGCGTCTCGGCGCGGGCCGCGCCCGCAAGGAGGACCCGGTGCAGGCGGCGGCGGGCGTGGAGATGCACGCCAAGCCGGGCGACACGGTGACCGAGGGCCAGCCGCTGCTGACCCTGCACACCGACACCCCCGAGCGCTTCGAGTACGCGCTCCAGGCGGTCGAGGGCACCTACGACATCGCGGCCCCGGGCACGGCCTTCACGCCGTCGCCGGTGGTGCTGGAGCGCATCGCCTGACCGGGGCCCGTGGCCGGAGGCCGCGGAGGCCGTAGCCCTTTCGGGCGAACGGGACCGGTGGACCGCCGCCGGTCCCGTTCGGCATGCTGGGATCGGCGACGCACCGATAGGAGACCGCCGTGAGCGCACTCACCGTCAGCCAGGACCCCGACCAGAACTGGGACGACCTCGTCCGGTACTGGGAGGAGATGGAATGGCCCGAGGGCAGCAAGGTGGAGATCATCGAGGGGATCATCACCGTGTCACCTGCTCCCGCGTTCCGCCACAATGTGATCGCGGCTCGCATCCAGCGTCGCCTCTATACCGTGATCTCCGAAGACTGGGAGATCTTCCAGACCCTGGCAATCGCCGTGCCGTCGAGGATGGGCATGCTCATCCCTGACCTGGTGGTCGCTCCGGTGCCGGAACGTCCGGAGGCGGACTCACACATCCCGGCATCCCTGGCCGAACTCGTCGTCGAAGTGACCTCCAAGTCCAATGCCCGGCACGATCGCGTCAGCAAGCCCGCTGCTTACGCCACGGCCGACATTCCGCTCTATCTCCTCGTCGACCGCTGGGCCCCCGGAGGTCCCACCGTCACGCTCTACGGAGAGCCGAAGGGCGAGGTCTACCGAGTCCTCCAAGCCGTGAAGTTCGGCGATCCCATCAAGTTGCCGGAACCGTTCGGCATCACCATCGACACGGGCGAGTTCCCCGTCGACTGACGCGCCCTCACCCCAGTACCGTCGCCACCCCCACCAGCACTGGCACCGAGACCACCGTCGACAGCAGGACCGACTCGCGGGCCAGGGATTCGGCGACCTGGTAGCGGCTGGCGTAGGTGAACAGGTTCTGGGCGGCCGGCAGGGCGGAGGTGACGACCACGTCCAGCAGGGGCGCGCCGTGCAGGCCGAAGAGGCCGCGGGCCAGCACCCAGGCCACCAGCGGCTGGCCCAGGGACTTCAGCGCCACCGACAGCAGGACCGGGTGCCGGTCGAGCCCCCGGCCGGGAGCCGCGCTGCCGCGCAGGGACATGCCGAAGACCAGCAGCGCCGCCGGGACCGACATGTTGCCGATCATGGTGACCGGCTCCATGACGGGGCCCGGGATCCGCCAGCCCGACGCCGAGACCACCACCCCCGTCAGCGAGCCCACCGCGATCGGATTGCGCAGCGGCGTCAGCAGCCGCCGCCACACCGTGCCCTTCTCGCCGGCGCCCGTCAGGTCCAGGACGGTCAGGGCGACGGGCGTGACGAGGACGACCTGGAACAGCAGGACCGGGGCCACCAGGGACGCGTCGCCCAGGACGTAGGCGGCGATCGGGATGCCGAGGTTGCCGGAGTTGACGTACCCCGCGCACAGGGCGCCGATCGTGGTGCGGCCCACGCCCCAGTGCCGCAGCGCGCCCACCGCCACGAAGGCCGCCGAGACCGCGGCCGTGCTCAGCGCCGTCACCAGCAGGCGGCTGGAGAACAGCACGGAGAGGTCGGCCCCCGCCAGCGTCCGGAACAGCAGGGCCGGTCCCGCCACCGAGAACGCCAGCCGGGTCAGCACCTCGCGGCCCGGATCACCGAGGGTGCCGCGCCACCCGAGCACGTGGCCCGCCCCGATGACGACCGCGATCACCGCGAACCCGCTCAGCACCCCCGTCACGGCCCCAACCCTGCGCCGGGGCACGACCGCCGGTCAATGTGATCTCCGTCCGGGCGTGCCCGCCGAAGGCCCGGCGATGAGTTGCGCGCGTGCCACCGGTCTACCGCACGTGGACGCCAAGACACCCGCAGTGCTCGTACTGCCCGGACCCGTCACCCCTGCCGAGGTGCCGGGCCTGTGCGCCGACGTGCGGACGCTGCTGGAGGCCGGTGGCGCCGCGGTCGTCGTGTGCGACGTGGCCGGGCTCGGCCCGCCGGGGCTGCGGACCGTGGATCTGCTGGCCCGGCTGGAGCTCGCCGCACGCCGGGCCGGCGGGCGGATACGGCTGCGCGGGCCCGACCCCGCGCTACGCGCCCTTCTCGACCTGGTCGGACTCCGCTTCCAGGTGGAGGGGGAGGCCGAAGAGCGGGAACCAGCGCGCGGTGTCCAGGAAGCAGTGGAAGCCGGTGATCCGGCCGTCTGACACCTCCAGCACCTGCACCGCCCAGGGGGTGAAGCCGCCCTTCTCCTCGTCCGGCTTGTAGTGCGCGAACCCCGGCAGGCCGTTCGCCCGCACCGGCAGCAGCCTGGAACCGGCGCAGGAGGCGCCCAGGGTGGTCATGAAGCCGGTGATGTCCTGCGGGCCGCGCAGCCACAGGTCGAACGGCGGCATCGTCATGACGGCGTCCTCGTGCAGCAGCGCCGTGAGCGCCGTCATGTCGTAGCCCTCGAACGCCTTCACGTAGCGCTCGAGGAGTCTTCGCTGCTCCTCGTCCAGCGGGTCGGACACCGCCCCGGCCGCGGTCTCGGAGTCCCGCTCGGCGAGCGTGGCCCGGGCCCGCTGCAGGGCGCTGTTGACGGAGGCGACCGTGGTGCCCAGCAGCTCGGCGACCTCACTCGCCCGCCAGGCCAGCACCTCGCGCAGGATCAGCACCGCCCGCTGCTTCGGCGGCAGTTGCTGCAGGGCCGCCATGAACGCCAGCCGGACCGACTCCTTGGCGACCGCCGCCTCCGCCGGGTCCTCCACCGTCGGCAGTACGCGCGCGTCCGGCATCGGCTCCAGCCAGGTGTTGTCGGGGCGGGGGGAGAGCGCCGCCCGGGCGAGCGGCGTCGAGTCGGTCAGGTCCATCGGCCGGGCCCGCTTGTTGCCCGCCGTCAGCATGTCCAGGCACACGTTCGTCGCGATCCGGTACAGCCACGAGCGCAGGGAGGAACGGCCCTCGAACTTGTCGTAGCTCCGCCAGGCCCGCACCAGCGTGTCCTGCACCGCGTCCTCGGCCTCGAAGGAGGAGCCGAGCATCCGGTAGCAGTACCCGGTCAGCTCGGTCCGGTGCTTCTCCAGTGCGGTGTCGAGTTCCGTCGCCGCCGTTCCGCTGCCCATCACGCACCCACCCCTGTGGCCGTCCCCGTGGCGCGCCTTCGCGCCCCAGTACTTCGGAAGCTACCGCAGCCCACTGACAATGGCGCCCGGAGCAGGAAAATGCCCGGCCGGGACCGGTTCCCGCACCCGAACGGGCGGGCACCGACTCCGGTGCCCGCCCGTTCGGCCGCGCGTCGTCTCAGTGCGCCGGCACCGGCTCCCGACGGGCCGACACCCGGGCCGCCCGGGACCCCAGGAGCGTGATGGTCACGACGCCGAGGACCGCCAGGACGCCCACGCCGACCGTTCCCGCCCAGCCGCCGGCGTGGAAGGCCGTCGCGCCCAGCGTGCTGCCCGCGCTGGAGCCGATGTAGTACGCGGACTGGTACAGGGCTGAGGCCTGGGCGCGGCCGTGCTCGGCCGTCCTGCCCACCGCCGAGGAGGCGACCGCGTGGCCGGCGAAGAAGCCCGCCGTGATCAGCACCAGGCCCAGCAGGACCAGCGGCAGCGAGGGCGCCAGGGACAGCAGCAGGCCCGCCGCCGTCGTACCGCCCGCCAGGTAGAGCGCGCCGCGGCGGCCCAGCCGGCCCACCAGCCGGCCGGCCGTCGACGCCGACACCGTGCCGACCAGGTACACCAGGAAGATCGAGCCGACGATGCCCTGCGGCAGGGAGAACGGCGCCTGCGTCAGCCGGTAGCCGATCACCGTGTACACACCGCCGAACACCGTCATGAACAGCGCGCCGATCGCGTACAGCCGGCGCAGCAGCGGGTCGCCGAGGTGAGCGCGCACCGTGCCCAGCAGCACCCGGGGCCGCAGCGAGCCGGCGCGGAAGTGCCTCGGGGCGGGCAGCAGCAGCCGGAACGCCGCCGCGCAGGCCACCGCGACCACGCCGATCACACCGACGGCGACCCGCCAGCCCCACTCCTGCGCCACCCAGCCGGTGATCACCCGGCCGCTCATCCCGCCCACGCTGTTGCCCGCCACGAACAGCCCGATGGCCGTGACCAGGGCCTTCGGCCGGACCTCCTCGGCCAGGTACGCCGTCGCCGAGGCGGGCAGACCCGCCAGCGCCGCGCCCTGCACCGCCCGCAGCACGACCAGCGCGCCGATCGACGGCGCGAAGGGCACCAGCAGACCCACGCCCACCGCGACCGCCAGCGAGGCCGTCATCACCGTCCGGCGGCCGAAGCGCTCGGACAGGGCGCTCATCGGCAGCACGAACAGCGCCAGACCGCCGGTGGCGGCCGCCACCGTCCAGCTCGCCTCGCTCGCCGCCACCCCGAACTCGCCGGAGATCAGCGGCAGCAGGGCCTGGGTGGAGTAGAGCAGGGCGAAGGTCGCGACCCCGGCGAGGAACAGGGCGAAGCTCATCCGGCGGTAGCCGGGGCCGCCCGGAGTCATCCGGGAGTCGGTCGCGGAGTCGGGGGAGGGGACGGACGGGACGGCGTCCACGGTGGCGGACGCCCCGGTACTGGCGGGAGACATGCCTCGACGCTATGCACGGCCCACTGATCCGTCCAATGCACGGAATCGTCATAATCGTTCCCGTGGAGCATGAGCAGAGGTCACGGGGTCGGCTGTCACCGTTCAGTGACACGGAAGACATGGCGACGTCGCTCGCGCCGCGCCTGGCGTACTTCGCCGGCGTCGCCCGCACCGAGCACGTCACCCGGGCCGCGCACGAGATGAACGTCCCCCAGTCCACGCTCTCGCGGGCCATGGTCCGGCTGGAACAGGACCTCGGCGTCACCCTGTTCGCCCGGCACGGCCGCACGGTCTCCCTCACCACCGCCGGGCGCACCTTCCTCGCCTCCGTCGAACGCGCCCTCGCCGAGATCGAGCGCGCCGCCGAGGAGGTGCGCGCCGACGCCGACCCGGCCACCGGCAAGGTCGCCTTCGGCTTCCTGCACACCATGGGCGCCGAGACCGTACCCGGCCTGCTGCACGCCTTCCGCGCCGACCACCCGCGCATCCGCTTCAGCCTGGTCCAGAACTACGGCGAGGCGATGCTGGAGCGGCTGCGCGCCGGTGAGCTGGACCTCTGCCTGACCTCCCCGGTTCCGGACGCCCCCGACCTCGTCGCCCGCCGCCTGGACGAGCAGAAGCTGCGCCTGGTCGTCCCGGCCGACCACCGCATGGCCGCCCGCCGCCGCATCCGGCTGGCCGAGGCGTCCGAGGAGACGTTCGTCACCCTGGAGCCGGGCTACGGCCTGCGCCGCATCACCGACGACCTCTGCCGCGAGGCCGGGTTCAAGCCCCGCATCGCCTTCGAGGGCGAGGAGGCGGAGACCCTGCGGGGCCTGGTGGCGGCCGGCCTCGGGGTGGCCCTGCTGCCGCCGCCCACGGTGCCGCGCCCGGGTGTGGTGGAACTGTCGGTCACGGCGCCGAGGGCGGCCCGGGAGATCGGCGTCGCCTGGCTGGCCGACCGCCCGGACACGCCACCGGTGGCGGCCTTCAAGAAGTTCCTGCTCTCCAGGAGGGGGAGCCTGCTGCCCTGAGGGCGTCCGGGAGGCCGGGCCGGGCCCCGGGTCTCACCGCCGCAGCGACTTGCCGAACCCCGCGGCCAGCGGCATCCGCAGCCCGATCGGCGGCGGAGCGGCCAGCGCGTCCTCCACCGGCCGCGACACCGGGTGCCCGAACAGCGCGCCCATGACGAAGTCCACCGTCAGCGAGCGCACTTCGTCGCGGTACTGGTGCAGCGTGTGGCCGTCGGAGTGCACCTCGAAGCGGCACACGTTCCGGTTCGCCTTCTTCGCCCGCTCCGCCAGCCGGAACGACAGCTCCGGGTCGGTGCGTTCGTCGTTCGTGCCGTGCACGATCAGCACCCGCCGCCCCACGAGCTGCTTCACCGGTTCGGCGGGCGCGGCCACGTCGTCCTCGGGCAGCCAGGGAGCGAGCGCGACGACGGAGGTCACCGCCTCGTGGCCGCCCGCCCGCAGCGCCGCCCGTCCGCCCATGTCCAGGCCCACCAGGCACACCGGTACGTCCCCGTAGCGGCGTACGACCTCGTCGGCGGCCCACTCGGCGTCCGCCGCCAGATGCGCCTCGCCGCCGTTCCAGCCGCGGTAGCGGTAGTGCACGGCGTGCACGGCCAGCCCCTCCTGCCGGCCCGCGCGGGCGAGCCGGCGGCCCAGGGACGGCACGAAGGCCGTCGCCCAGACGGGGGACGGCCTGCGGGCGGAGGTCTCCTCCCCGCCGGGGAGCAGCAGCACCGCTCCGCTCACCGCCGTCGGCTCAGGCCCGACCGCCTTTCCCAGCCCGGCCGTTCGGGCCGGCGTCGCTTGCTGTCCCATGACAGAACAGTGTCAGAAGGCGTGGTGTACGAAACCCGTCCGGGCGGTCACCGTTGCGTATCGGCGAAAACCCGTTGTGTCTTCTCGCGCGACAGGAGCGCTCTACGCGCGTAGGAGTTAGAGTGCGGAAATGACGAGCCAGACCGCACCGACTGGGACCGTCCCGGCCCACGTTCCGACGCCGGACCAGATCCGACGGGCACCCAAGGTTCTGCTGCACGACCACCTCGACGGCGGGCTGCGCCCCGGCACCGTCGTCGAACTCGCCCGGGAGAGCGGGTACTCCGCGCTTCCCGAGACCGATCCCGACAAGCTGGGCCTGTGGTTCCGCGAGGCCGCCGACTCCGGCTCGCTGGAACGGTACCTGGAGACCTTCTCGCACACCGTCGGCGTCATGCAGACCAGGCAGGCCCTGGTCCGGGTCGCCCGGGAGTGCGCCGAGGACCTCGCCGAGGACGGGGTCGTCTACGCCGAGGTGCGCTACGCGCCCGAGCAGCACCTCGCGGCCGGGCTGAGCCTCGAAGAGGTCGTCGAGGCGGTGAACGAGGGCTTCCGGGAGGGCGAGCGGCTGGCCCGGGAGAGCGGCCGGCGCATCCGGATCGGCGCCCTGCTGACCGCGATGCGGCACGCGGCCCGCGCCCTGGAGATCGCCGAACTCGCCAACCGCTACCGGGACCTGGGCGTCGTCGGCTTCGACATCGCCGGCGCCGAGGCCGGCTACCCGCCCACCCGGCACCTGGACGCCTTCGAGTACCTGAAGCGAGAAAACAACCACTTCACCATCCACGCCGGCGAGGCGTTCGGGCTGCCCTCCATCTGGCAGGCGCTGCAGTGGTGCGGCGCGGACCGGCTCGGGCACGGGGTGCGGATCATCGACGACATCGAGGTGCGGGCGGACGGCTCGGTGCGGCTCGGACGGCTGGCCTCCTACGTCCGCGACAAGCGCATCCCGCTGGAGCTGTGCCCCAGCTCCAACCTGCAGACCGGGGCCGCGTCCTCCTACGCCGACCATCCGATCGGGCTGCTGCGGCGGCTGCACTTCAGGGCCACGGTGAACACGGACAACAGGCTGATGTCGCACACCAGCATGAGCCGGGAATTCGAGCACCTCGTCGAGGCGTTCGGGTACACACTCGACGACCTCCAATGGTTCTCCGTCAATTCGATGAAGTCGGCGTTCATTCCTTTCGATGAACGACTCGCGATGATCAACGACGTGATCAAGCCCGGATATGCAGAGCTGAAATCCGAATGGCTGTTCCAGCAGACCGCATCCACCAGTGGTTCTTCCGGATCGGAGGACTGAGCACGGGTAAAGGGTTCGTCGAAATGCGAACGCCCCTTCACAAGTCGTACGCATTTCGGTGTTTGCGGGGCGCGGTGAAGGCTGTCTACGGTCGTGGAACCGCTCAGCGCATTGCGATTCCCCGTCTCCGTATTCAAGGACGCATTTAACATGAAGCAGTCTGCAGCCAAGACCCTCGGTGTGGCCGCCCTCGGCGCCGCCTTCGCGGCGGTCGGCGCGGGCGCCGCCGAGGCGGCCCCGGCCGCTCCGGTCGCCCCGCAGGCCCTGGACACCGTCACCGCCGCGCTGCCCGCCCAGAACGTCGGCCAGGCGCTGCCGAGCGCCGGCCAGGCACTCGCCGAGGGGCAGAGCGCCCTCGGCACCGGGGGCACCGTCGCGCAGCCGATGGTCGGGAACGTCGTCGCCGGGGGACCGGCCACGCCGCTCGCCGGGCTGCTCGGCGGGCTGCCGGTCCAGGGCATGCCCACCCAGGGCGTCATGGTGAACGGCCTGCCGCTCGGCTGACCCCTCCGTCCGACGCGCACGGCCCGCCCCGGGACTCTCCCGGGGCGGGCCGTGCGCGTGCGCGTGGGCGGAGGTCCCGCCGGCGGGTCACCAGGTCGCGGCGCGCGCCTTGTCCTCCGCCGGGAGCAGGATCCACAGCGCTATGTAGAGCAGGAACTGCGGGCCGGGCAGCAGGCAGGACACCAGGAAGACGACCCGCATCGTCGTCGCCGAGGTACCGAAGCGCCGGGCCAGCGCGGCGCACACGCCGCCGATCACGCGGCCGTGGGTGGGGCGGGCGAGGGTGGACATCTGCGGCTCCTTGGTCGGCTTCGGGCGAGGCGGTCCGGTCGGCTGCCTCAACGATGTCCACGGTACGGAGACGAACGGGTCGAAGCGTCGCTCTACGGTGCGATCCCGACCCTGGGAATCGTCGGGGTACGCCCCTGAGGCACATCCTCCTGGACGGTGACCCGCCCGGTCGCGCCGGGCACGCGTGCCGCCCTTCGGCGCAGCCAGGCCCGGCCCGCCGGGACGAAGGCCAGGTGGGCCAGGGCCACGCCCACGGTGTTCAGCAGCAGCGAGTCGACGTCCACGACCCGGCCGGGCACACCGGTCTGCAGCAGGGCGATGCCGGTGGAGACCAGGACGCCCGCGGCGGCCGTGCGGACCAGGGAGGCGAGCGGGGACACGGCGAGCCTGCCGTGCGCCGCCGGCAGCAGCACACCCAGCGGCGCGAGCAGCGCCAGCCCCTCGGCGACGCGTCGGGCCGCCCGCGCCCCGCCCAGCGCCAGATCGGCGCGGATGCCGGACAGCGGACGCAGATTGGCGGGCATCACCCAGGGCACGTCCAGGGGCCGCAGCATCAGCCAGGCGACGAGCCCGAGATGGGCGACGAGGAGGACACCCCCCGCCACACGGATACGGATCGCGGCGCTGCCGCCGATGGAGCCTTGACGCTGCACGCCCCCCTAGACGCGCCCCCGTGCACGAACGGTTCCGCACCCCGCACGCCGCCGCGTGTGAGGCGTCCGCCACCCCCGTGCGCCGGCGGCCTTCAGCCCGCGGTGACGTCGGTCGACGGCGGGTCCGTGCTGCCCGGCCGGTTGCGGACGGCGTCGGTGCACTCGTAGCGGTGCAGCGGGGCGGGAGCGGGACCGCCCAGGATCACCGAGCCGTCGCCCTCGGTCGCCGCCGAGTCGGACAGGGTGCACACGATCTGGGCGAGGGCGTAGGAGGTGAGCCGGGCCGGGGTCGTGCTCAGCCGCAGCGTGTCCTCCGGGTCCTTGTGGCCGGGGCCCGCCACGCCCAGGCCGCCCGGCACGTTGGTGGTGTAGCGCGCCGCCTTCTCCGCGGCCGTGGGGGACGCGGCGAGCTGGTCCAGCAGGCCCTGGGCCACGATGACCCGGCGCCGCGCGTCCGGCGTGCCCTCCGGGACGCGCACGGTCCGGTCGACGGCCACCAGGGAGGACCCGCACAGCAGGAACACCTGCACCGGCACCCCGTGCGCGGACTGTGCCGTGACATCGGGCGCGGACAGCGAGCACGGCACCCGGGAGGGGGCCGCGCCGAAGTCCGTCGGCACCTCGGTGGGCCGGATCCCGCACCCGGCGAGCACCGCGGTCAGGAGGGAGGCCGCGAGCAGCCGTCGTACGATCCGGGCCGCCGGCGCGGTCCGCGTGATCCGGGCCGCCGGCGCGGTCCGCGTGATCCAGGCCGCCGGCGCGGTCCGTTCAGTCCGTTCAGTCCGTGCGGTCCTTGCGGTCATGATCCCCCCTTCCCGGTGTCGCCTGCCTTGTCGCTGCGTGTGTTCTCCTCGTCCTGCTCCGTCAGCCCGGAGGCGTCCCGTGGCAGCCGCAGTGTGAACACCGCGCCGCCCTCGGGCGAGTTGGCGGCGGTGATGCCGCCGCCGTGGATGTGGGCGTTCTCCATGGCGATGGACAGACCCAGGCCGCTGCCCTCGGAGCGCGGCCGGGAGGCGCTGGCCTTGTAGAAGCGGTCGAAGACGTGCGGCAGCACGTCCTCGGGGATGCCCGGGCCGTGGTCGCGCACGGCGATGACCAGGTCGTCGCCGTCGATCCGCACCGACACCCGGACCGGGGACCCGCCGTGCTTGAGGGCGTTGCCGATCAGGTTGGCCAGTATGACGTCCAGGCGGCGCGGGTCGAGCTGCGCGTGGATGCCGCGCTCGGCGTCCAGGTCGACGGCGTCCAGCCAGGCACGGGCGTCGATGCAGGCGGTGATCTGGTCGGCGATGTCCACGTCGTCCAGCACCAGCCGGGCGGTGCCCGCGTCGAAGCGGGTCACCTCCATCAGGTTCTCGACCAGGTCGTTCAGCCGCCTGGTCTCGCTGACCACCAGCCGTACCGCGGGCTCGACCATCGGGTCGATGCCCCCGGCCTCGGACCCCAGCTCCTCCTCCAGCACCTCCGTCACGGCGGTGATGGCGGTCAGCGGGGTCCGCAGCTCATGGCTCATGTCCGCCACGAAGCGGCGCGAGGCCTCGTCCCGGGCGGCCATGTCGGCGACCCGTTTCTCCAGCGCCTCGGCCGCGTTGTTGAACGTCCGCGACAGATCGGCCAGTTCGTCGGTGCCGGACACGCTGAGCCGGGTGTCGAGCCGCCCCTCGCCGAGCCGGCGGGCGGCCACCCCGAGCCGGTGCACCGGCTTCAGCACGGTCGTGGCGGCGGCCTGCGCGAGCAGCGCCGAGCCGATCAGGGCCAGGGCCGTCGCGATCCCCAGCGACCAGGCCAGCGAGTTCAGGTCCTTGGCCTCGGGCTCCAGCGACTTGGCCAGGTAGCCCGTCGGCCCGCCGCCGGCCAGCCGCGCGCCGGCCACCAGGTACGGCGTGCCGTGGTCGTCGACCCGCTGCCAGTACAGGTGGTACGGCGCCTTGTTGCCGTCGGTCACCTTCTGCCGCTTGTTCACCGCGGCGCGCAGCGACGCCGGCACGTCCTCCAGCGAGAAGCCGTTGATCCCGCCCGAGGTGCCGTACACCGTCTTGCCGCGGGCGTCCTCGGCGACCAGCAGCACGCTGAAGCGCTGGCTGCTCGCCGCCATCTGGCCCGCCGCGCGCTGCAGTTCGTCCTGGGTGGGCCGGGCGGGCAGCGCGCCCGCCCGGTTCTGCATCTCCTGCTGGAAGTCGCGCAGCACGGCGTCCTGGGCGCGCGTCAGCACGGCCTCCCGGTTCAGCCAGTACGCGATGCCCGACGCCGACACCGCGGCGGTGAGCGCGACCAGCGCGAAGACGAGCACCAGCCGCAGCCTGAGGCTGGTGAACCGCAGCCGCGACAGACTTCCCCCGCGCCCCGCGGCCCAGCCGCGCGGCCCCCCTCGCGTATCGGTCACTGAGGGGCGTCCAGGCGGTAGCCGACACCACGGACGGTACGGATCAGGGTCGGTGAGGAGGGCACGTCCTCCACCTTGGCGCGCAGCCGCTGCACACACGCGTCCACCAGCCGGGAGTCGCCCAGGTAGTCGTGCTCCCAGACCAGTCGCAGCAGCTGCTGCCGGGACAGCGCCTGACCGGGCCGCCGGCTCAGCTCCAGCAGCAGCCGCAGCTCGGTCGGCGTGAGCTGCAGGTCCTCGCCGTTCTTGGTCACGGTCATCGCGGAGCGGTCGATGACGAGGCTGCCGAAGGTCGCCGAGTCGCTGGACTCGCGTTCCCCGCGCCGCAGCACGGCCCGGATCCGGGCGTCCAGCACCCGGCCCTGGACCGGCTTCACGACGTAGTCGTCGGCGCCGGACTCCAGGCCGACCACCACGTCGATGTCGTCGCTGCGGGCGGTCAGCAGGATGATCGGCAGCTGGTCGGTGCGCCGGATGCGCCGGCACACCTCGAACCCGTCGATGCCGGGCAGCATCACGTCCAGCACGATCAGATCCGGCCGCTGCTCGCGCAGCAGCTTCAGACCGTCCTCACCACTGGCAGCGGTCGACACCCGGTGGCCCTGGCGCGTCAGGGAGAGCTCCAGGGCCGTGCGGATGGCGTCGTCGTCCTCGATCAGCAACAGGGAAGGCACGGGCTCATTCTGGCCCATGGACGGGGTGTGGATCGACCGGTGGGACGCAGAACGCGGCGCGCGGGGCCCGCGGGTGGCCGGGCGCGCCCCCGGCGGGGCCGTCGCGCCGGCGTCCGGCGAACCGGGTCGCCCCCTCCCCCCGACCCTTCCTGACACGCCTGGATCCGGACCCCTGTGACAGGTCTGTGACAGTCGGCGGACACGGCCATGAAGGTCACTCGGCAAGCTTTTCGGCACAGGCAAGGAAGCACGACCGAGCAGGCCGGGCCGGAAGTCCACCACGGGGAGCGCGAGATGAACACGCTGCACAGCATCAGCACCAGCGCAGTGGTCACGCGTCTGCACGACGTGCACCGGGGCCCGGAGAAGTCCGGTGCTGTGGGAGGGCGGGGGTGCTCCCGCGGTACCGGGCGTCAGTACACCGGTCACATGACGGTGGTTGACGCGCACACGGGGGAGACACACGGGGGATCCGCGTACGGGGAGGAACCGGGGGAGCGTCGCTCGCTGACCGAGGCGGAGTTCACCGCCTACGTCCAGGAGCGCCGCGCCTCCCTGTACGCCACCGCCTACCACCTGACCGGCGACCGCTTCGAGGCCGAGGACCTGCTGCAGAGCGCGCTGTTCTCGACGTACCGGGCGTGGGAGCGGATCAGCGACAAGGCGGCGGTCGGCGGCTACCTGCGCCGCACCATGACCAACCTGCACATCAGCGCCTGGCGGCGCCGCAAGCTCAACGAGTACCCGACCGAGGAACTGCCCGAGACGCCCGGCGACACGGACGCGATGCGCGGCACCGAGCTGCGCGCGGTCCTGTGGCAGGCGCTGGCCCGGCTGCCCGAACCGCAGCGCACCATGCTGGTCCTGCGCTACTACGAGGGCCGCACGGACCCGGAGATCGCGGAGATCCTCGGCATCAGCGTCGGCACGGTGAAGTCCAGCATCTGGCGGTCCCTGCGCCGGCTGCGCGAGGACGAGGTCCTCAGCTTCGGCCGGGACGAGGAGAGCGCCTTCGGCGAACTGGTCGCCTGAGGTCAGGGGGGACACGGGGGAACGGGGACCACTGGGGGGTGGGACCCACGGGGGAACACGGGGGAACCACGGGGGAGTGAAAGGGAGCGGGACTGGCGGGCCTCGGGTCCGGCCAGTCCCGTCTCGCTTTCCCGCGTGACGGGCTCCCTCAGGCCACCGTCCGCTCCGGCGTCCGCACTCCCGCAGCGGCCAGCCGGCCCAGTGCCTCGTCCCGGTCGCAGGGATGGGCGCCGAGGGCCACCTGACGGGCCACGATCGACCGCTCGGTGCGCATCAGCCGCCAGCCCCGCCGCAGCAGGAACGGCACCGACTTGCGGCCCTCCCTGAGGTCCCGCAGGAAGCGCCGGCGGAAGGTGGTGACCGAGCCCCGGCTCAGGCACAGCGCGTCGGCCAGCACGCCCTGTTCCCGGCAGCGCTTCACGATCTCGGCGGCGAAGATGCCCTCCGCGATGAACAGCGGCGCGGACCCGATGCTCAGCGTCTCCTCGCCGGTGCGGGCGCTCAGCGAGATGTCGTACACCGGTACGGGCGTCGCCCCCGTCGTGCACAGCCGGACGATGGCGTCGACCGCGACGTCCGCGTCCCACGAACGAGGGTGGTCCCAGTCGACGTCCGAACTCCCGTCGACCAGCGGCAGGGTCGGATCGCCGGCCTCCTTGTAGAAGTCGTCGAGGCGCAGCACGGGAAGCCCGGAACGGGCGGCGACGAGGGACTTGCCCGAACCCGAGGGGCCGCACAGCAGCACGACGCGGGCGGGAGGCGGGAGATGAAGGCTCACGGAACACCAGTTTGACGCATGGTGGCGCTCCTGCCGACCCCGCGGGTCGGCTTTGGAGCGTGCGTCACATCTCAACTACCCTACGTGCCTGTTCGTTCACCCAGCGCACCAGAAGGCGGCACCGGCGATGGCCCGACACTCTTCCTCCCCGCACCCCACCGTGCAGCGCGCCCTGATCGCCCTCGCGGCCGCCGGAGCGGCGCTGGGAGCGGGCGCGGCGTCCGCGCAGGCCGACGGCGCCCGGCTCGCCGACACGCCCGCCTCGCTCGGCGGCGTCGACCCGGCGGCGGGGCTGACGAGTGTCGCCGGCGCGGTCGGCCACGCCACCGGTCCGGTCGCGGGACTCAAGCCCAACCCGCTCGCCGGCACCGGAGTCGACCCGCTGGACAACGGCGTCGGCACCCAGATCGCCGACTTCAGGCCGGTCGACTCCCGCGACCTGACCCGGCCGGTCGCCGAAGCCGACTCGTTCGGCAGTCTGCCCCTGGTGGGGCAGGTCATGGATCCGGGTGCCTCGCACGGCGCGCCGCGGGACTGACGCGCCCCCTGACCGGCGCCCCGGTACGGCGAAGAGCCGCGCCACCCCCGGACGGAGGGGTGACGCGGCTCGCTCGTGCGGGCGTCGGCCGTCAGTACGCCGAGCCGGACGCGCCCAGGGAGCCCGTCGGGTGCCAGACCGTCTTGGTCTCCAGGAACGCCGTCAAGCGGTCGGTGCCCGGCGTCTCGAAGTAATCCACAGGCTGTGGACGCAGGACGCGCTTGAGGTTGTCGGCGGCCGCGATCTCCAGCTCCTTGGCCAGCGCCTCGTCGGCGCCCGCGAGGTCGATCGCGTTGACGTCCTGGTGCGCGGCCAGCGGCGCGGCGATCTCCGCCGTACGGCCCGACAGGACGTTGACGACACCGCCGGGGACGTCGGAGGTGGCCAGCACCTCGCCCAGGGACAGGGCGGGCAGCGGGGCCTTCTCGGAGGCGATCACGACCGCCGTGTTGCCGGTGGCGATCACCGGGGCGACGACCGAGACCAGCCCGAGGAACGACGACTCCTGCGGGGCCAGGACGGCGACCACGCCGGTCGGCTCCGGGGAGGAGAGGTTGAAGAACGGGCCCGCGACCGGGTTGGCGCCGCCCACCACCTGGGCGATCTTGTCCGTCCAGCCCGCGTACCAGACCCAGCGGTCGATCGTGGCGTCCACGACCGCGGCCGCCTTGGACTTCGACAGGCCCTCGGCGTCCGCGACCTCCCGGGTGAACTGCTCCCGGCGGCCCTCCAGCATCTCCGCGACGCGGTAGAGGACCTGGCCGCGGTTGTAGGCGGTCGCGCCGGCCCAGCCGCCGAACGCCTTGCGGGCGGCGACCACCGCGTCACGGGCGTCCTTGCGTGAGGACTGCGGAGCGTTGGCCGACCAGTTGCCCTTCGAGTCCGTCACCTCGTACACCCGGCCGCTCTCGGAACGCGGGAACTTCCCGCCGACGTACAGCTTGTAGGTCTTGAAGACGCTCAGACGGTTCTGCTCAGACATCGAGGTACGCCTCCAGGCCGTGGCGGCCGCCCTCGCGGCCGAAGCCCGACTCCTTGTAACCGCCGAACGGCGAGGTCGGGTCGAACTTGTTGAACGTGTTGGACCAGACGACACCGGCGCGCAGCTTGTTCGCGACGGCCAGGATCCGGGAGCCCTTCTCGGTCCAGATGCCCGCGGACAGGCCGTACGCGGTGTTGTTGGCCTTGGCGACCGCCTCGTCGGGCGTGCGGAAGGTGAGGACCGACAGCACCGGGCCGAAGATCTCGTCGCGGGCGATGGTGTGCGCCTGGGTGACGTTCGTGAAGAGCGTCGGGGCGAACCAGTAGCCGGAGGAGGGCAGTTCGCAGGCGGGGGCCCAGCGCTCGGCGCCCTCCGCCTCGCCCTGCTCGGCCAGCGCGGTGATCCGGGCGAGCTGCTCGGCGGAGTTGATCGCGCCGATGTCGGTGTTCTTGTCGAGCGGGTCGCCGAGCCGCAGGGTGGACAGCCGGCGCTTGAGGGAGTCGAGCAGCTCGTCGTGGACCGACTCCTGGACCAGCAGCCGGGAGCCCGCGCAGCAGACCTGGCCCTGGTTGAAGAAGATGCCGTTCACGATGCCCTCGACGGCCTGGTCGATCGGCGCGTCGTCGAAGACGATGTTGGCGCCCTTGCCGCCCAGTTCCAGGGTGAGCTTCTTGCGGGTGCCGGCGACGGTCCGCGCGATCTCCTTGCCGACGCCCGTCGACCCGGTGAACGCGACCTTGTTCACGTCCGGGTGCGCGACCAGCGCGGCGCCGGTGTCGCCGTAGCCCGGGAGGATGTTGACGACGCCCCTGGGCAGGCCGGCCTGACGGCAGATGTCCGCGAAGAACAGGGCCGACAGGGGGGTGGTCTCGGCCGGCTTCAGCACCACCGTGTTGCCGGTGGCCAGCGCCGGGGCGATCTTCCACGCCAGCATCAGCAGCGGGAAGTTCCAGGGGATCACCTGGCCGGCGACGCCGAGCGGCCTCGGGTCCGCGCCGAACCCGGCGTGGCCGAGCTTGTCGGCCCAGCCGGCGTAGTAGAAGAAGTGCGCGGCGACCAGCGGGAGGTCCGCGTCCCGGGTCTCCCTGATCGGCTTGCCGTTGTCCAGCGTCTCCAGGACCGCCAGCTCGCGGCTGCGCTCCTGGATGATGCGGGCGATGCGGAACAGGTACTTGGCGCGCTCGGAGCCGGGCAGCGCCGACCACTTCTCGAAGGCCTTGCGGGCGGCCCTCACGGCGCGGTCGACGTCCTCGGCGCCGGCCTGCGCGACCTCGGAGAGCACCTCCTCCGTGGACGGCGAGACCGTCTTGAAGACCCTGCCGTCGGCGGCGTCGGTGAACTCGCCGTCGATGAACAGGCCGTAGGAGGGGGCGATGTCGACGACCGCGCGGGACTCGGGCGCCGGTGCGTACTCGAATGCGGATGCCATGGTGATCAGTCCACCGTCACGTAGTCGGGGCCGGAGTAGCGGCCGGTGGCCAGCTTCTGACGCTGCATGAGCAGGTCGTTCAGCAGCGAGGAGGCGCCGAAGCGGAACCAGTGGTTGTTCAGCCAGTCCTCGCCCGCGGTCTCGTTGACCAGGACCAGGAACTTGATCGCGTCCTTGCTGGTGCGGATGCCGCCGGCCGGCTTCACGCCGACCTGCACGCCGGTCTGGGCGCGGAAGTCGCGGACGGCCTCCAGCATGAGCAGGGTGTTGGCGGGCGTGGCGTTCACCGCCACCTTGCCGGTCGACGTCTTGATGAAGTCGGCGCCCGCCATCATGCCCAGCCAGCTCGCCCGGCGGATGTTGTCGTACGTCGACAGCTCGCCGGTCTCGAAGATGACCTTCAGCCGGGCGCTCGCGCCGCAGGCCTCCTTCACGGCGACGATCTCGTCGTACACCTTGAGGTACTTGCCCGCGAGGAACGCGCCACGGTCGATGACCATGTCGATCTCGTCGGCGCCCGCGGCCACGGCGTCCCGGACGTCGGCCAGCTTCACCCCGAGGGCGGCCCGGCCGGCCGGGAAGGCGGTGGCGACCGAGGCGACCTTCACGCCGGAACCGGCGACGGCCTCCTTGGCGGTGGCCACCATGTCGGGATAGACGCAGACGGCCGCGGTCGCCGGGGCGGTGCGGTCCGTCGGGTCCGGACGGACCGCCTTGGCGCCGAGCGCCCGGACCTTGCCCGGGGTGTCCGCGCCTTCCAGCGTCGTCAGGTCGACCATCGAGATGGCGAGGTCGATGGCGTACGCCTTCGCGGTGGTCTTGATGGAACGGGTGCCGAGAGACGCGGCGCGCGCCTCCAGGCCGACCGCGTCGACGCCGGGCAGCCCGTGGAGGAAGCGGCGCAGCGTGCTGTCGGACGCGGTGACGTCAGCGAAAGGCTGTGCGGGGGATGCAGTGGTGGGCATGGTCACCAGACGAGCATATCTACGCGCGTAGCGGATGTATACCCCCGAGACGCTCGTCACCTGCCCGGCGGCCGCGGACGAGCGCCGGGCCCCGGGGCGCGCGGGACCGCCCCGCCGGCGTCGTGCACAATCGGCACCATGACGACCCCGGACCACCAGTCACCCGAGCCCCGGCCCACCGCCAAGGACGTGATCTACCGCTCGCCCCTGGCGCTCGTGGCCGGTGTGCTGCTGCTGGTGCTCGCCTGCTGGCTGGGCTTCGACGCGCTGGTCCGCGGGCACGGGCGCACCCCCTGGCTGGCGCTCGCCGCCCTGATCCTCGCCGTTCCGCTGGTGATCGCGTTCACGCTGCGCCCGGCGGTGTTCTCGGGCGAGGACCGGCTGCGGGTGCGCAACCCCTTCCGGTCGGTCACCCTGCCCTGGGGCGAGGTCGCCTCCCTGCGCTCCGGCTACACCAACGAGGTCGTCGCCAACTCCGGCGACAAGTACCAGCTCTGGGCCGTCCCGGTCTCGCTGCGCGCCCGCAAGAAGGCCGCGCGCCGGCAGGCCCGCGCGGAGGCGGCGGCCCGGGGCGGCCGCTCGGGCGGGCCCGGGTTCGGCGGGCTCGGCCTCGGCGGTGTGCTCGGCGGCACGGGCGACCAAGACGGCCCGACCCGCGCGGAGTCCGACCAGATCATCGCCGACCTGCGGGCCACCGCGGAGAGCCGGGGCCCGGCCAGGACGGCCCAGGGCGAGGTGACGGTCCGCTGGGCGTACGAGGTCATCGCCCCCGCCGTCGCCGGGGCGGTGCTGCTGGCGGTGCTGCTGGCCGTGGGCTGAGGCCGGGCGGGACGCGGACCGGCGGGGCCGACGGCGCGGAGCGGGGCTCCGGAGCGTCAGACGGCGACCACGTGCACGTCCGTCGGCGCGAGGACCGTCAGGCAGGCGTGGATGTCGCCGGGGTCGGTGGTGAAGATCACCGCGCTGCCGTGCCGGGCGGCCGCCAGGGCCACCCGGGCGTCCACCGCGTCCGGTCGCTTCTTCGCCGGCGGGGCCGCCCCGCCCAGGGCGGTGCCGATGCGCCGCCAGTCCGTGAGATCAGGGCCCGTCGTGCAGGCCAGGCACTCCGGCCGGCCTGCCTTCGTCTCGCGCATCGGCGCTGCGGACGTGCGGGCCTGAGGGACCGTGCAGTCCCTCAGGGCGCCGGACAGGGCGTGCACCAGCGCCGGCCGGGGGCGCCACACCTGGGCGAGGACCGGGCCGAGCACCAGCGCCCGGTGAGGGGCCGCGCGCAATCCCTATGGGTCCGCCGCCGGCCCCGGACGTCGGACCCGCGGCGCGCCCCTCAGAGACCCGCCGCCGCCGACAGGTCCCGCTTCAGGGCCGCCAGGAGTTCGCCGGCCCGGGTGCGGGCCGCCGGGAGGGCGGTGTGGTCCGGGGCCGGGACGACGACCTCCAGGTAGCACTTGAGCTTGGGCTCGGTGCCGCTGGGGCGGACGATGACCCGGGCGCCGTCGAGCGTGTAGCGCAGGCCGTCGGTGGGCGGCAGCCGGTCCGTGCCCAGGGTGAGGTCCTCGGCGCGGGTGATGGCCAGGCCCGCCAGCTCCGTCGGGGGCCGCTCGCGCAGCCGGCGCATCGCGTCCGAGATGACCGACAGGTCCTCGACGCGGACCGACAGCTGGTCCGTCGCGTGCAGCCCGTGCTCCACGGCCAGGTCGTCGAGCAGGTCGAGCAGGGTGCGGCCCTGCTCCTTCAGCACCGAGGCCAGCTCGGTGATCAGCAGCGCGGCGGTGATGCCGTCCTTGTCTCGCACGCCCTCCGGGTCCACGCAGTAGCCGAGCGCCTCCTCGTAGCCGTAGCGCAGGCCGTCCACGCGGGCGATCCACTTGAAGCCGGTCAGGGTCTCCTCGTACGGCAGCTTCGCGCTCTCGGCGATGCGGCCGAGGAGGGAGGAGGAGACGATCGACTCCGCGAAGGTGCCGGCCGCCCCGCGCGCGACCAGGTGGGCGGCGAGCAGCGAGCCCACCTCGTCGCCGCGCAGCATCCGCCAGTCGGCGCCGTCCCGGACGGCCACGGCGCAGCGGTCGGCGTCCGGGTCGTTGGCGATGACCAGGTCCGGGTCCGTGGCGCGGGCCCGCGCGAACGCCAGGTCCATGGCGCCCGGCTCCTCCGGGTTGGGGAAGGCCACCGTCGGGAAGTCCGGGTCCGGGTCGGCCTGCTCGGCCACCAGCACCGGCTCCGGGAAGCCGGCGCGCGCGAAGGCGGCCAGCAGGACGTCCCGGCCGACGCCGTGCATCGCCGTGTAGACCGTGCGGGCGGTGCGCGGGGAGCCGGCGGCGAGGACGGCGTCCGTGCGGGCCAGGTAGGCGTCCAGGACCGCGTCGTCCAGGGTCTGCCAGCCGGACTCCGGACGCGGGACGTCGTGCAGCGCGGCGATCGCGTCGATCTCGGCGGCGATCTCCGCGTCGGCGGGCGGGACGATCTGGGAGCCGTCGCCCAGGTAGACCTTGTAGCCGTTGTCCCGGGGCGGGTTGTGGCTGGCGGTGACCTCCACGCCCGCGACCGCGCCCAGGTGCCTGATGGCGAACGCCAGCACCGGGGTGGGCAGGGGACGCGGGAGCACGGCGGCGCGCAGGCCGGCGCCGGTCATCACGGCGGCGGTGTCCCGGGCGAAGTCGGCGGACTTGTGGCGGGCGTCGTAGCCGATGACGACCAGCCCGGCGGCGTCGCCCCCGTGGGGGGTCCCGCTCTTCTTCAGGTACGCGGCGAGGCCGGCCGCGGCACGGATGACGACCGCGCGGTTCATGCGCATCGGGCCGGCGCCCAGCTCGCCGCGCAGGCCCGCGGTGCCGAACTGGAGGGTGCCGGAGAACCGGTCCGTGAGCGCCGGCACGTCACCGGCGTCGATCAGCCCGGCGAGCTCCTCGCGGGTCTGCGGGTCGGGGTCCTCGGCGAGCCATGCCTTGGCCTTGGCGATGAGTTCGTCGTGCACCTTGGGATCAACCTCTCCTCAGTTCCTGCCGGAGGCTTCGCCCCCGGACCCCCGTTCCGCGCCGTCCCGCCGGCCGGTCCGGCGGGCGCGCGGTCTCTCAGATCCTGCCCAGCACCCGCGTCAGCAGCTGGCCCATGCGCGCCGCCGAGTCGCGGCCCGCCTGCAGGACCTCCTCGTGGTTCAGCGGCTCGCCGGTCATGCCCGCCGCGAGGTTGGTGACCAGGGAGATGCCCAGCACCTCGGCGCCGGCCTCGCGGGCGGCGATCGCCTCGAGCACCGTGGACATGCCGACCAGGTCCGCGCCGATGACGCGGGCCATGCGGATCTCCGCCGGGGTCTCGTAGTGCGGGCCGGGGAACTGGGCGTAGACGCCCTCCTCCAGGCTGGCGTCGATCTCCTTGCACAGGGCGCGCAGCCGCGGCGAGTAGAGGTCGGTGAGGTCGACGAAGTTGGCGCCGACGATCGGCGAGGTCGCCGTCAGGTTGATGTGATCGCTGATCAGCACCGGCTGGCCGGGGCGCATGCCCTCGCGCAGGCCGCCGCAGCCGTTGGTGAGGACCACGGTCTTGCAGCCGGCGGCGACGGCCGTCCGGACGCCGTGCGCGACGGCGGCCACCCCGCGGCCCTCGTAGTAGTGGGTGCGGCCCAGGAAGACCAGGGCGCGCTTGTCACCGAAGGAGTACGAGCGGACCTTGCCGCCGTGGCCCTCGACCGCCGGCGGCGGGAAGCCGGGCAGCTCGGTGACCTGGAACTCGGCGTCGGGGGCGCCCAGGGCGTCGACGGCCGGAGCCCAGCCGGAGCCCATCACGAGGGCGACGTCGTGGGTCTCGGCGCCGGTCAGTTCGCGCAGGCGCGCTGCGGCGGCGTCGGCGGCGGCGTAGGGATCGCCCTGGAGGTCGTCCGGAAGAAGAGATGCGTTCACGCCGACGAGGGTAGCCGGTTCTCGCCTACGCGCGTAGATGACGGACCCCACGGGATGGCGATCGTTGTCTTGTCGTTTCCAACGAGACCCGGCCCCGCACGGGGCGCCGCCGCGCGGCGGCCGCTAACACGGCCGCTTGCGCAGTTCCATGACGTAGTCGTGGGGCGCGCCGGCGGACTCGGCAGCGTCCGCGACCTCGCCCAGGTAGCGGGCCGAGGGCAGTCCGCCCTCGTAGCCGTTGAGCACGTACACCCAGGCCGGCTCCTCGCCGTCCAGGGTGTGCACGCGCACCCGGACGCGGCGGTAGATCCCCAGGCCCACGCCCTCCCACCGGTCGAGGGACTCCTCGTCCATCGGCGCGACGTCGTACAGCCCGACGAAGACCTGGGCCCCCGGCTGCTCGACGATCGTCGCCAGCGCGCCCTCCCAGCCGAGCTGCTCGCCGCCGAAGGTGAGCCGCCAGCCGTTCAGCCAGCCCACGGCGCGCTGCGGGGAGTGCGGGGCGCGGCGGGACATCAGCCGGGCGTCGAGGTTGCCGGCGTACGCGGCATAGAGCGACATGGACGAAGGGTACGGCAGGCGGAACTCCCGTCCCGCGCGTCCCGGTGGCACCGGCCGCGGCCCCGGGGCAGTAGCACCTTGAAGCGTGCGGGACAATGGAGTACGTGACTCGGATCGTGATCATCGGTGGCGGACCCGGCGGATACGAGGCGGCCCTGGTGGCCGCCCAGCTCGGCGCGGAGGTGACCGTCGTCGACTGCGACGGTCTGGGCGGAGCGTCGGTGCTGACCGACTGCGTGCCGTCGAAGACACTCATCGCCACGGCGGAGGTGATGACCACCTTCGACTCCTCGTACGAGGAGCTCGGCATCATCGTCGCCGACGACACCCCGCCGCTGGAGCAGGCGGCCCGGGTGGTCGGCGTGGACCTGGGCAAGGTCAACCGCCGGGTGAAGCGGCTCGCGCTCGCCCAGTCCCACGACATCACCGCCTCCGTCACCCGGGCCGGCGCCCGCGTGATGCGCGGCCGCGGCCGGCTCGACGGCATGCAGGCCCTGGACGGTTCCCGCAAGGTCGTCGTCACCGCCGCCGACGGCACCGAGGAGACCCTCACCGCCGACGCCGTCCTCATCGCCACCGGCGGTCACCCGCGCGAGCTGCCCGACGCCCGGCCGGACGGCGAGCGCATCCTCAACTGGACGCAGGTCTACGACCTCGACGAGCTGCCGGAAGAACTGATCGTGGTGGGCTCCGGCGTCACCGGCGCCGAGTTCGCCGGCGCCTACCAGGCGCTGGGTTCCAAGGTCACCCTGGTCTCCTCCCGGGACCGGGTGCTGCCGGGCGAGGACCCGGACGCCGCCGCGGTCCTGGAGGACGTCTTCCGCCGCCGCGGCATGAACGTCATGGCCCGCTCCCGGGCGCAGTCCGCCAAGCGCGTCGGCGACCGGGTCGAGGTGACGCTGGCCGACGGCCGGGTCATCACCGGCTCGCACTGCCTGATGGCCGTCGGCGCGATCCCCAACAGCGCCGGCCTCGGCCTGGAGGACGCGGGCGTCAAGCTGCGCGACTCCGGGCACATCTGGACCGACAAGGTCTCGCGCACCACGGCTCCGGGCGTGTACGCGGCCGGTGACGTCACGGGCGTCTTCGCGCTCGCGTCGGTCGCGGCGATGCAGGGACGCATCGCCATGTACCACTTCCTCGGCGACGCGGTGGCCCCGCTGAACCTGAAGACGGTCTCCTCCAACGTCTTCACGGACCCCGAGATCGCCACCGTCGGCTACAGCCAGGCGGACGTGGACGCGGGCAAGATCGACGCCCGGGTGGTGAAGCTGCCGCTGCTGCGCAACCCGCGCGCCAAGATGCAGGGCATCCGGGACGGCTTCGTCAAGATCTTCTGCCGGCCGGGCACCGGGATCGTCGTCGGCGGCGTCGTCGTGGCGCCGCGCGCCTCGGAACTGATCCACCCCATCTCGATCGCCGTCGACAACAATCTGACGGTCGAGCAGATCGCGAACGCCTTCACGGTGTACCCCTCGCTTTCGGGGTCGATCGCCGAGGTGGCGCGGCAGCTGCACACGCGCAAGGCGGGCGTCGAGGCCTGAGCGGAACGGGCCGACTTCCCGCTGGTCACGGGGAGTTGCCGCGCATGCGTGCGGCATAGGCGGGAGGACTAAGGTCTTATACCACCTCCCGTCATGCCGTGCGAACAACTTCTGTTATTCGGCGCAAACTGCTGAAACCAGACGGTCGTTGGGGTTACTGTCAGTTTCGTGTTCGCTGCAGAACGTCGCCAATTGATCCTCGAAATGGTGCGAGCGAACGGGGCCGTGTCGCTCCGTGAACTCGCCCGCGTCGTCCAGACCTCCGAAGTGACCGTACGGCGGGACGTGCGCGCACTGGAGGCAGAAGGACTCCTCGACCGCCGGCACGGCGGTGCGGTACTGCCGGGCGGGTTCACGCGCGAGTCCGGCTTCCCGCAGAAGTCGCACCTCGCGACCGCCGAGAAGACGGCCATCGCCGACCTCGCCGCGGGCCTCGTCGAAGAGGGCGAGGCCATCGTCGTCGGGGCGGGCACCACCACGCAGGAGCTGGCCCGCCGGCTCGCGCGGGTGCCCGGGCTGACCGTCGTCACCAACTCGCTGCTGGTCGCCCAGGCGCTGGCCCACGCCAACCGGGTGGAGGTCGTGATGACCGGCGGCACCCTGCGCGGCTCCAACTACGCCCTCGTCGGCTCCGGAGCCGAGCAGTCCCTTCAGGGGCTCAGGGTCTCCAAGGCCTTCCTGTCCGGGAGCGGGCTCACCGCGGAGCGCGGGCTGTCCACGTCCAACATGCTGTCGGCCTCCGTCGACCGGGCCCTGGTGCAGGCCGCCGCCGAGGTCGTGGTCCTCGCCGACCACACCAAGCTGGGCACCGACACGATGTTCCAGACGGTGCCGACCGACCTCATCACCCGCCTGGTCACCGACGAGCCGCCCGCGCACGACGACCGGGCCGGCACGGAACTGCAGGCCCTCGCCGACCAGGGCGTGCAGATCGCCGTGGCGGGGGCGGGGGGAAACCCGGTGGGTGAACCCGTGCCCGCGGCGCGCCAGCAGCGCTCCTCCTCGCTGCCCGGGCCCCGGCGGGGACAGGTCGCCGGGGCCGCGCTGCGGGGGATGCTCGGTGACCAGCCGACCGGGGCCGAACGGGGACGCGTCGCCGACCTGCGCAGGCGCTGAGGGCCCGCCCGGGCTCGGGCCCCGCGGGGCGTGGCCGGAGGCCGGCACCGCGCCCTGCGCCGTGCCGGAGGCCGGCGCCGCCTCCCCCGGGCCGGCCCGCGCGAGGGCCCCGGGGTACGCGCCCGGGCGCCCGTGGAACGCGGACGCCCGGTGGGCCCTGACGGGCGCCACCGGGCGGCGTTGTGCGGGACGGCCTGGCGTCAGTCCTTGATCTCGCAGATCGCGGCGCCGGAGGTGACCGAGGCGCCCACCTCGAAGTTCAGGCCCTTGACAGTGCCGGACCGGTGGGCGTTGAGCGGCTGCTCCATCTTCATGGCCTCCAGGACGACGACCAGGTCGCCCTCCTTGACCTCCTGGCCCTCCTCCACGGCGACCTTGACGATCGTGCCCTGCATCGGGGAGGCGAGGGTGTCGCCGGAGGCCACCGGGCCGGACTTCTTGGCCGCGCGGCGCTTCGGCTTGGCGCCGGCGGCGAGGCCGGTGCGGGCCAGCGACATGCCCAGGGAGGACGGCAGGGAGACCTCGAGGCGCTTGCCGCCGACCTCGACGACGACCGTCTCGCGGCCCGTCTCCTCCTCCGCCTCGGCGTCGGCCGGAGCGGCGAAGGGCTTGATCTCGTTGACGAACTCGGTCTCGATCCAGCGGGTGTGGACCGCGAACGGCTCCTCGGAACCGGTCAGCTCGGGGGCGAACGCCGGGTCCCTGACGACCACGCGGTGGAACGGGATGGCCGTCGCCATGCCCTCGACCTGGAACTCGTCCAGCGCCCGGGCGGCCCGCTCCAGGGCCTCCTTGCGGGTGCGGCCGGTGACGATCAGCTTGGCGAGCAGCGAGTCCCACGCCGGGCCGATCACGCTGCCGGCCTCCACGCCCGCGTCCAGCCGGACGCCCGGACCGGCCGGCGCGTCGAAGCGGGTGACCGAACCGGGGGCGGGCAGGAAGTTGCGGCCCGGGTCCTCGCCGTTGATCCGGAACTCGAACGAGTGTCCGCGCAGGGCGGGGTCGTCGTAGCCCAGTTCCTCGCCGTCGGCGATGCGGAACATCTCGCGGACCAGGTCGATGCCGGCGACCTCCTCGGTCACCGGGTGCTCCACCTGGAGGCGGGTGTTGACCTCGAGGAAGGAGATCGTGCCGTCCTGGCCGACCAGGAACTCACAGGTGCCGGCGCCCTCGTAGCCGGCCTCCTTCAGGATGGCCTTCGAGGCGCGGTACAGCTCGGCGACCTGCTCCTCGGAGAGGAACGGCGCCGGGGCCTCCTCGACCAGCTTCTGGTGGCGGCGCTGCAGCGAGCAGTCACGGGTGGAGACGACCACCACGTTGCCGTGCTTGTCGGCCAGGCACTGGGTCTCGACGTGCCGCGGACGGTCGAGGTAACGCTCGACGAAGCACTCGCCGCGGCCGAAGGCGGCGACCGCCTCGCGCACCGCGGAGTCGTACAGCTCCGGAACCTCCTCGAGGGTCCGGGCGACCTTCAGGCCGCGGCCACCGCCGCCGAAGGCGGCCTTGATGGCGATCGGCAGGCCGTGCTCCTCGGCGAACGCGACGACCTCGTCCGCGCCGGAGACGGGGTCGGACGTACCGGCGACCAGCGGGGCGCCGGCGCGCTGGGCGATGTGCCGGGCGGCCACCTTGTCGCCCAGGTCGCGGATGGCCTGCGGCGGCGGGCCGATCCAGTTCAGGCCCGCGTCCAGCACGGCCTGCGCGAACTCCGCGTTCTCCGAGAGGAAGCCGTAGCCCGGATGGATGGCGTCGGCCCCCGACTCGCGGGCGGCGTTGAGCACCTTCTCGATGTCCAGATAGCTGGTGGCCGGTGTGTCACCGCCCAGGGCGAACGCCTCATCCGCGGCGCGGACATGCAGAGCGTCCCGGTCCGGGTCGGCGTAGACGGCCACGCTCGCGATCCCGGCGTCCCGGCAGGCCCGGGCCACGCGGACAGCGATTTCGCCACGGTTGGCGATGAGCACCTTGCGCACGATTGAGGCTCCCTCCTTGAAACAAGCCGAGTTTAGGGACTGCCGACACGGCTCATCGACCCGTTCCCAATGGTGAGCTTGCCCACACGGAGCGTGATCCGAGGCCCGCTCGACCCGCGAAAGTCCTTGTCGCACCTGGGGTGCGGCAGGACTCCTCCGGGCAACCCTAGCCCCGACGTGTGGTCAAGGTCTCTGTGAGAGGGTGCCGCGCCCCACTCCGAATCTTTGTCGAGTCCCTACGAATGGCCCAATGATTCTTTGCCGGTGGCCGAACCCTTGTCCCAGGGTTTACCCGTTAGTAGCGTTCACGATGACTCGAACGTACCCGGGGTAACGGGTTCTGGCTGGAGAGTGGGTGGGGACCGGTGCTGCGCAGACCGGTGGCAGGGATCGTGGCGGTCGTCCTCCTGGCCGAGGCGTTCGTCATCGGGGCGCTCAACTGGTTCCTCGGGACGATCGTGGAGCGCCAGCGGATGTCGCTGGCCGGGCTGGACCCGGACGTCATGTCGACGTCCTCGAAGGTCGGCGGCCTCGTCTTCGGCCTCTACTTCGCCCTGTGCGCCCTGGTGGCCCTCCTGGTGGCGGTACGCGACCGCGCGCCCGCCGGGTTCGGCCGGGTGCTGCTGATCAGCGTCGCGGTCGTGCACGGCCTGCTGGGGGCGTTCACGCTGAGCCTGGTGGGCTGGCAGGCCTTCGTGTTCATGGTGGTGATGCTCGGCCTGCTCGTCCTGCTGCTGGTGACGTACGACCGGGACGGCGGCCCGGCGCGGGACGCCTCCGGCGGCGCGCCCGGGGCGGGCGGCGACCCGAGGGCCGCGGACGAGCCGGCGGCCGGGCCCCCGCGGGAGGCGGCCGCTTCGCACGGCGCCGGCGAGCCGCAGGACGGGGACGAGGAGCCGCAGGACTCCGTCCCCGCCCAGGTCACTCGGCCGGTTCCCACAACTCCGTGATGCCGACGCCGAGTTCCGCCAGCAGCCGGCGCACGAGGGGCAGGCTGATGCCGATCACGTTGCCGTGGTCGCCGTCGATGCCCTCGATGAACGGCGCCGAACGGCCGTCCAGGGTGAACGCCCCGGCGACGTAGAGGGGTTCGCCGGAGGCGACGTAGGCGGCGATCTCCTCGTCGCTCGGCTCGCCGAAGCGGACGACGGTGGACGCGGTCGCGGAGACGTAGCGCTTCGCCGTCGTGTCCCAGATGCAGTGCCCCGTCTGCAGGGTCCCGGCCCGTCCGCGCATGGCCTTCCAGCGGGCGGTGGCCTCCCCGGAGTCGGCGGGCTTGCCGAGCGCCTGCCCGTCCAGCTCCAGCACCGAGTCGCAGCCGATGACCAGAGCGCCCAGCACCTCCGGCTTCGCCGCCACCACTGAGGCCTTGGCCTCGGCCAGGGCGAGCGCCAGCTCCGCCGGGGTGGGCGCGGTCACGGCGTCCTCGTCGACCCCGCTCACGATCACCTCGGGGGCGAAGCCCGCCTGGCGCAGCAGGCCGAGCCGGGCGGGGGACTGGGAGGCGAGTACGAGTCGCCTGCGTGGCTTGGCAGTCATGCGGCCAGGTTAGGCCCTCGCCCGCGGATCACGCGCCGCGCTACCGAAGGCCGATCACGATCATCCCCAGCACCATCGCCAGGGCCAGGACGAGGCCGAGCCGCCGCAGCATCTCCTGCGTGTCGCGCAGTTCTTCGGGCGGCTCGTTCTCGGGGTCTGACCACAGCATCCCTCCAGCGTGCGGGTGGCTTCCGGCCGGGCGCCTGAGTACCCGTACTCAAGTAGCCGCCCGGCGCCGTGCTCAGGCCGGCCAGTAGGTGCGGGTCCAGGACGCGGGGCCCGGCTGGGGCAGGCGCGCGGACGCGATGCGGGCGGGGTCCGACCACGAGTCCCTCGTCCCGGCCGCGCCGGGCGGCGCCGCGGCGGCCGCCACGGCGCGGGCCCGGACCACCGCCAGTGCGGCGGCCAGCTCCTCGGGTGTCGGGTTGCCTCGTACGACCTTGATGTTCATGACCGCTCCAGGGGGTCGGCGGGACCGGGGCCGGCCCGGCGGGGTGCGCCGGGTCGGCCCCGCAGGTCCTACAGGGGGATGTTGCCGTGCTTCTTCGGAGGGAGGGATTCCCGCTTCGTGCGGAGCTGACGCAGGCCCCGGACGATGTGTGACCGGGTGTCCGACGGCATGATCACCGCGTCGACGTAGCCGCGCTCGGCCGCGACGTAGGGGTTGAGGAGGGTGTCCTCGTACTCCTGGATGAGCTGGGCCCTGGCGGCCTCGCCCTCTCCACGGCCCTCCGCCTCGGCGATGGTGCGGCGGTGCAGGATGTTGACGGCGCCCTGGGCGCCCATCACGGCGATCTGGGCGGTCGGCCACGCGAGGTTCAGGTCGGCGCCCAGGTGCTTGGAGCCCATGACGTCGTAGGCGCCGCCGAACGCCTTGCGGGTGATGACGGTGATCAGCGGGACCGTCGCCTCGGCGTAGGCGAAGATCAGCTTGGCGCCGCGCCGGATGATGCCGGTGTGCTCCTGGTCGACGCCCGGCAGGAAGCCCGGCACGTCGACGAAGGTGAGCACGGGGACGTTGAAGGCGTCGCAGGTCCGCACGAAGCGGGCGGCCTTCTCCGAGGCGTCGATGTCCAGGCAGCCGGCGAACTGCATCGGCTGGTTGGCGACGATGCCCACCGGGTGGCCCTCGACCCGCCCGAAGCCGGTGACGATGTTCGGCGCGAACAGCGCCTGCGTCTCGAAGAACTCGGCGTCGTCCAGCACGTGTTCGACGACCGTGCGGATGTCGTACGGCTGGTTCGCGCTGTCCGGGACCAGGGTGTCCAGCTCCAGGTCCTCGGCGCTGACGGCGAGGTCCGCCTCCTCCGGGAAGACCGGGGCCTCGCTGAGGTTGTTGGACGGCAGGTACGACAGGAGCTGCTTGACGTACTCGATGGCGTCCTTCTCGTCCCCGGCCATGTGGTGGGCCACGCCGGAGGCGGAGTTGTGGGTGCGGGCGCCGCCCAGCTCCTCGAAGCCGACGTCCTCACCGGTGACGGTCTTGATGACGTCCGGACCGGTGATGAACATGTGCGACGTCTGGTCGACCATGACCGTGAAGTCGGTGATCGCCGGGGAGTACACCGCGCCGCCCGCGCACGGGCCGACGACCAGGCTGATCTGCGGGATCACCCCGGAGGCGTGGGTGTTGCGGCGAAAGATCTCGCCGTAGGCGCCCAGCGAGGCCACGCCTTCCTGGATGCGCGCGCCGCCTGAGTCGTTGATGCCGATGACCGGGCAGCCGGTCTTCAGCGCGAAGTCCATCACCTTGACGATCTTCTGACCGTAGACCTCGCCGAGGGCGCCACCGAAGACGGTGAAGTCCTGGGAGAACACCGCGACCGGGCGGCCGTCGACCGTGCCGTAGCCGGTCACGACGCCGTCGCCGTACGGGCGGTTCTTCTCCAGGCCGAAGTTGGTGGAGCGGTGCCGGGCGAACTCGTCCAGCTCGACGAAGGAACCCTCGTCGAGGAGGAGTTCGACGCGCTCACGCGCCGTCAGCTTGCCCTTGGCGTGCTGCTTCTCGACGGCGCGCTCCGAGCCGGCGTGCGTCGCCTCATGGATACGGCGCTGCAGATCCGCGAGCTTGCCCGCGGTCGTGTGGATGTCGATCTCGTGGCGCTCTTCCGGCTCGGACATCGGGATCGCGGCTCCCTGCCTGCTCAAAAGGGGGGACGGTTACTCATCCGTAGCGTAGTGGTGCCGCTGCGCGTCGGCAGTGCGGCGTTTCCCACACCTAGGGTGACTTGCATGACGCCGCACAATGCATCAGACGACAACCGCTGGTCCGATCTGGACCGTCCGCCCCTGAACGCCGCGGCCCTGCGGCGCGGGCTGGTCCGGGAGGGCGGGCTGTGGTCGGCGGTGGACGTGGTCCAGCGCACCGGATCCACCAACTCCGACCTGGTTGCCAGGGCCGCCGCCGGCCGGGCCGGCGAGGGCGCGGTGCTCGTCGCCGAGGAGCAGACGGCCGGGCGGGGCCGGCTGGACCGGCAGTGGACCGCGCCGCCGCGCTCCGGCCTGTTCTTCTCCGTGCTGCTGAATCCGGCCGAGGTGCCGGTCGCCCGCTGGGGCTGGCTGCCGCTGCTCACCGGTGTCGCGGTGGCGACCGGGCTGTCCCGGGCGGCCGGCGTGGACACGGCGCTGAAGTGGCCCAACGACCTGCTGGTGACCGTCGGCGGCGAGGAGCGCAAGACCGGCGGCATCCTCGCGGAGCGGGCCGGGGACGACGGGGTCGTCATCGGCGTGGGCGTCAACGTCAGCCTGCGCGCGCCGGAGCTGCCGGTGCCGCAGGCCGGGTCACTTGCGCTGGCCGGGGCGGTGAACACGGACCGGGACCCGCTGCTGCGGGGCGTGCTGCGGTCGCTGGAGGACTGGTACGGGCGGTGGCGCTCGGCTGGGGGCGACCCGGACGCCAGCGGACTGCAGGAGACCTACGCGGCGGGGTGCGCGACGCTGGGCCGCACGGTCCGGGCGGAACTGCCCGGGGACCGCTCCGTGGTCGGCGAGGCGGTGGCGGTCGACGGCGACGGACGCCTGGTCATCGCCACGCAGGACGGGGTGCGGGAGCCGGTGGGCGCGGGCGACATCGTCCACCTGCGCCCCGCGTAGCGCCCTGGGGTGTCTGGGGCGGCAGGCGTCCCAGGGCGCCTTTGAGGGGCGCGGAGAACCGCCCGACCCGCCCCTGCGGGCCCGCCGGCCGGGGACGAGGTACGGCGCCGGGTGCCGTCGCCCGCGCGGAAGCCCGGTGCCGGTCGGCCGGTGCCGGAGGGGGACCCCCCGGCTCGGCCCGCCGGAGTGAGCTGGCGCACACCTGCCGTAGAGTTGAGGCCGGTCGTACCTGACCGCGGCAGATCGGAAGGGCAGCAGGCGTGACCGTCGACGACACGGGTTCCGGCGCGGACGCGCAGGTGGATCCCCACGCCGCCGACCCCGGCGACGATCCGCTCGCCCTGCGTCTGGAGCAGCTCATCCTCGGCGCCGAGCGGCGCTACACGCCGTTCCAGGCGGCCCGCAGCGCCGGTGTCTCCATGGAGCTGGCGTCCCGCTTCTGGCGGGCCATGGGTTTCGCCGACATCGGGCAGGCCAAGGCGCTCACCG
Source organism: Streptomyces sp. 1-11 (assembly GCF_007176755.1). GTDB lineage: Bacteria > Actinomycetota > Actinomycetes > Streptomycetales > Streptomycetaceae > Streptomyces. The sequence continues at coordinate 470,517 of NZ_BJTV01000001.1, read as the reverse complement.
AGGCCGACGTGCTCGCCCTGCGGCGGCTCGCCGGTCTGGTCGAGGCCGGGCTGCTGAGCGAGGCCATGGCGGTGCAGGTGGCCCGGTCCACCGGGCAGACCACCGCCCGGTTGGCCGAATGGCAGATCGATTCCTTCCTCGAGGGCCTGACCGAGCCGCCCGAGCCCGGCATGACCCGCACCGAGGTCACCTATCCGATCGTCGAGCTGCTGCTGCCCGAGCTCGAGGAGTTCCTGGTCTACGTGTGGCGGCGGCAGCTCGCCGCCTCGGCCGGCCGGGTCGTGCAGACCGCCGACGACGAGGAGATGGTCGACCGGCGGCTCGCGGTCGGCTTCGCCGACCTGGTCGGCTTCACCCGGCTGACCCGGCGGATGGAGGAGGAGGAGCTCGGCGAGCTGGTCGAGGCCTTCGAGACCACGGCCGCCGACCTGGTCGCCGCCCGCGGCGGGCGGCTCATCAAGACCCTCGGCGACGAGGTGCTCTACGTCGCCGACGACGCGGGCACGGCCGCGGACATCGCGCTGCGGCTGGTGGAGACGATGGCCAACGACGAGACGATGCCGGAGCTGCGTGTCGGCATGGCGTTCGGCACGGTCACCACACGCATGGGCGACGTCTTCGGCACGACCGTCAACCTGGCCTCCCGGCTGACCTCGATAGCCCCGCGCGACGCCGTGCTGGTGGACAGCGCCTTCGCCGAGGAACTGGTGCGCACCAAGGAGGCGCCCGCCTCGGAGGCGGAGGCCGCCGAGGCGGCGGCCGCCGCGGAGAAGGAGGGCGAGGAGCCGCCGGTGTACCGCTTCGCGCTCCAGCCGATGTGGCAGCGCCCGGTGCGCGGGCTCGGAGTGGTCGAGCCGTGGCTGCTCGCCCGCCGCGACGGTCAGCCCTGACCCTCGCCCAGCACGTCCACGCAGAGGCCGATCACCGGCAGGCACAGGCCGCCGCCGCCCCGGGTGGGCGGGTCCGTCGGGCCGTGGCTCGGGGCAGGCGCGGTCGTGGTCCTGGTCGGCGCGGGCGCCGGCTGCGAGGTGTGCGGCGCGGTGGTGGCCGGTTCGGTGGCCCGTGGCCCGGTGGTCGGCGCGGTGCTGCCGCTCGGCGGCGCGAGGCGGCTCGCCGGGGCGCCGGGGGCGACCGGGCGCGGATCCGCCGGCGCTTCCGTGTCCGTCGGCGCCGCGCTCACCCCGCCCATGGCCGTGGTGGCCGAGGGACGGGTCGCGCGGGCCGTGGCCGGGGCGGCGGCCGGGGCCGAGGAGCGGGCGGTGGCGGCGCCGCTCGGGTCGAGCCGGGGCTCGGCCTGCGCGGTGCCCGGGGCGCCGACACCGGACTCCGGTGCGACGCGCACGAGGCTGAGCACCCCGGCGGCCAGCGCCAGGCCCCCCGCGGCGAGCAGCACCTTGCGGGGGCGGGGCCTGCGGTGCCGGCCGCGCAGGCCGGGAAGCGTGGCGGTCCTGGCCGCGGCGCTGCGCTGATTCGTTTCCCCGGCACCGGACTCGGCGCGTATCGGTCTCATGAGGTCCCCTCCCCACCGTGGCGCGGAGCGCACGCTATGCGCGCTCGTGGTCGGTGTGGACCGAAACAGCCGGGATGTCACTCGAACGGGTGTAGGGGAGTGGAGGGGACGGCTCTTTCCCGCGGCGGGGTGCGGCTGCGATGATCGGGACGGCAGTGAGTTAACCCGCGTTAACCGGAGGGTGTCATGAGCGAGGAGCGGTACGGGGAGTTCGTGCTGGTGCGGCGGCACGGGCACGTGGCGGAGCTGGTGCTGGACCGGCCGAAGGCCATGAACGCCGTCTCGACGGAGATGGCCCGCTCCCTCGCGGGCGCGTGCGCGGCGCTCGCCGCCGACCGGGAGGCGAGGGTGGTCGTGCTGACCTCCTCGCACGAGCGCGCGTTCTGCGTCGGGGCCGACCTGAAGGAGCGGAACTCCTTCAGCGACGCCGACCTGGTGCGGCAGCGGCCGGTGGCGCGCGGGGCGTACACCGGGGTGCTGGAGCTGCCGATGCCGACCGTCGCGGCGGTGCACGGCTTCGCGCTGGGCGGCGGGTTCGAGCTGGCGCTGTCCTGCGACCTGATCGTGGCCGACCCGACGGCGGTCGTGGGGCTGCCGGAGGTGTCGGTGGGCGTGATCCCGGGCGGCGGCGGCACACAGCTCCTGCCGCGGCGGGTCGGGGCGGCCCGGGCGGCCGAGCTGATCTTCACCGCCCGGCGGCTGGACGCGGCGGAGGCGGCGGGCCTCGGGCTGGTGGACGAACTGGTCGAGGAGGGCCGGGACCGCGAGGAGGCGCTGGCGCTGGCGGCGCGCATCGCCCGGAACTCGCCGGTGGGGCTGCGTGCGGCCAAGCGGGCGCTGCGCCTGGGCCACGGCCTGGACCTGAGGGCCGGTCTCGAGGTCGAGGACGCGGCATGGCGGTCGGTGGCGTTCTCCGGGGACCGGGCGGAGGGCGTGGCGGCCTTCAACGAGAAGCGCGAGCCGCGGTGGCCGGGCGAGTGACGGTGCGGGACGCCGCCTGACGGCGGTCCGCCCGGGACCGGCCGGGACCGGCTGGGCACCGTCACGTCGAGTGGGCATCGCTGCCTTGATGTTCCTGTTCACCCCAAATCCTCCCTAATCTGGAGCAATGGGTGAGGACAAGCGGCTGGCAGCCGTGGTGGCGCTGGCTCAGGGGATGGCCGCGGCGCGTGCGCCGATGGAGTCGTGGCGCGCCGCCGCGCTCGGCGCGTGCTGGGCGCTGGACGGCAGCTTCGCCGCGCTGTCGGTGTGGGAGCGGGACCTGGGCCGGCTGCGCGTGCTGGTCAACGTGGGGGAGCGCCGCCCGGACGAGGAGGAGTTCCCGGAGGCCGAGACCTACCCGGTGCACCAGTTCCCGGAGATCACCGAGTTCCTGCACGAGCGGTGGGTCGGCGGGGGCGGCCCGAACGCCTGGGTGGAGACCGCCGAGGGCACGGCCGCCGGCGACCCCGGCTACTTCCACCAGCGGGTGGCCGCGCTGCGCCGCCGCGGCCGGGGCTGCTGCGTGGTCGCCCCCGTCGTGCTGCACGGCCGGGCGTGGGGCGAGCTGTACGTGGCCCGGGCGGTCAGCGCCCCCCTCTTCGGGCCCCCCGACGCCGACTTCGCCACCGTGCTGGCCGCGGTCGTCGCCGCGGGGCTGGCCCAGACCGAGCGGCTGGAGGAGGCCCGCCGGCTGGCGTTCACCGACTCCCTCACCGGCCTGGCCAACCGCCGTGCCGTGGACGTCCACCTGGAGGAGGCCGTCGAGCGGCACCGCACCGGGGGTGTGGTCGTCAGCCTCGTCGTCTGCGATCTCAACGGGCTGAAGCGGGTCAACGACACCCTCGGGCACGCCGTCGGCGACCGGCTGCTGGAACGGTTCGGCTCGGTGCTGTCGCTGTGCGGGGCGATGCTGCCGGGCGCGCTCGCCGCACGGCTCGGCGGCGACGAGTTCTGCCTGCTGGTGGCCGGCCCGCCCGCGGACGACGTGGTCAAGGCGGCGGACGAGCTGTGCCGGCGGGCCGGGGAGCTGGAGCTGGGTGAGGGGGTGGCCTGCGGCGTCGCCTCGACCGAGGACCCGATCGGGCCGGTGCACGACGCCCGGCGGCTGTTCCGGCTGGCCGACGCCGCGCAGTACCGGGCCAAGGCCCTGGGGACCGACCGGCCGGTGGTGGCGGGCCGGGAGGGGCCGGACGACCCCGTCGTACGCCTCGCCGACGAGCCCCCGCCGGAGCGGGCCGAGCGGCGCCGCTTCAGGGGCCGGCTGCCCTGAGGGCGCCCTGGGCCGACCTCATCCGACCTCGTCCGACCTCGTCCGGCCTCCTCCGGCCTCCTCCGGCCTCACGGAACGGTAAGGGGTGCTCCCGCACCCCACTAGTGACACCAACGCATTCAATGCGTACGCTCCTGAATATGGATATGCACACTGTGGTGGTGGGGACGTCCGGTGTCACGGCGTCCGACGTTCTCGCCGTGGCGCGCGGCGGTGCCCGCATCGAGCTGTCGGCCGAGGCCGTGTCCGCCCTCGCGGCGGCCCGGGAGATCGTGGACGCCCTCGCGGCCAAGCCCGAACCGGTCTACGGCGTCTCCACCGGTTTCGGAGCCCTGGCGACCCGGCACATCAGCCAGGAACTGCGCGCCCAGCTGCAGCGCAACATCGTCCGCTCGCACGCCGCCGGCATGGGCCCGCGGGTCGAGCGGGAGGTCGTACGCGCCCTGATGTTCCTGCGGCTGAAGACCGTCTGCTCCGGGCACACCGGGGTCCGGCCCGAGGTCGCGCAGACCATGGCCGACGTGCTCAACGCCGGGATCACCCCGGTCGTGCACGAGTACGGCTCCCTGGGCTGCTCGGGGGACCTCGCCCCGCTCTCCCACTGTGCCCTGGCCCTCATGGGCGAGGGCGACGCTGAGGGCCCCGACGGCGAGGTCCGGCCGGCCGGCGAGCTGCTCGCCGAGCACGGGATCGCCCCCGTCGAGCTGCGCGAGAAGGAGGGGCTCGCCCTCCTCAACGGCACCGACGGCATGCTCGGCATGCTGGTCATGGCCCTCGCCGACCTCGACACCCTGTACAAGTCCGCCGACGTCACCGCCGCCCTCAGCCTGGAGGCGCTGCTCGGCACGGACAAGGTGCTCGCCCCCGAGCTGCACGCCATCCGCCCGCACCCGGGCCAGGGCGCCTCCGCCGCCAACATGCTGGCCGTGCTCAAGGGCTCCCAGCTCACCGGCCACCACCAGGACGACGCCCCGCGCGTCCAGGACGCCTACTCGGTGCGCTGCGCCCCGCAGGTCGCCGGCGCCGGCCGGGACACCCTCGCGCACGCCCGCCTGGTCGCCGAGCGCGAGCTGGCCTCCGCCGTGGACAACCCCGTCGTGCTGCCCGACGGGCGGGTGGAGTCCAACGGCAACTTCCACGGGGCGCCGGTCGCCTACGTCCTGGACTTCCTCGCCATCGCGGCCGCCGACCTGGCCTCCATCGCCGAGCGCCGCACCGACCGGCTGCTCGACAAGAACCGCAGCCACGGGCTGCCGCCGTTCCTCGCCGACGACGCCGGCGTCGACTCCGGCCTGATGATCGCCCAGTACACCCAGGCCGCCCTGGTCAGCGAGCTGAAGCGGCTGGCCGTCCCGGCCTCGGCCGACTCCATCCCGTCCTCCGCCATGCAGGAGGACCACGTGTCCATGGGCTGGTCGGCCGCGCGCAAGCTGCGCACCGCCGTCGGGAACCTCACCCGGGTCATCGCCATCGAGCTGTACGCGGCCACCCGCGCCATCGAACTGCGCGAGGGGCTGGACCCGGCGCCCGCCTCCCGGGCGGTGATCGACGCCGTGCGCGCCGCCGGCGTACGGGGCCCGGGCCCGGACCGCTTCCTGGCCCCCGACCTGGCCGCGGCCGACGCCTTCGTCCGCGGGGGACGCCTCGTCACCGCCGCGGAGTCCGTGACGGGGCCGCTGGCCTGACATACGTCCGGCGGGGGCGCCGTCGCACGGCGCCCCCGCCGCGAGCCCGGCCCCGTCCGCGGACGGGCCGTCACTTCAGCTTGGCCGCCTGTGCCTTGACGACCGGCGCGGAGACCGCGTACGGCTTCTTGCCCATCATCGCGCCGATGTTGACCGTGGAGTACGTCGCCAGCGTGCTGCCGTGCCGCACGACCTCGGCGTGCAGCGGCATGTCTCCCTCGTCGGAACTGTCGTTGGTCGCGGTGAAGGCCACCGACTCGTCACCCGTGCCCGAGGACTTCTCCTCGGCCACCTTGGTGAACTTGCCCTTCTCGCCGTCCTGCTCGCCGGCGAAGCCGCCCGAGCACGCCTTCACCGCGTCCGAGACCGACTTCAGGGCCTTCTCGGCGCCGTCGCCGTCGTACGAGGCCAGGGTGACCACGGTGACGTCCAGGTCCATGGACTTGTTGAGCGCGTCCTCGAACTTGCCGTCGGCCAGATCGTCCAGGGACGTCGCGTCGTCCGTGGGGTCCTTCTTGTCCTCCGTCGCCATGCGGCTGGCCTGAGCCGCCGGCTCGCCGGGGGCGATGGCGGTGAGGGCGCGCAGCAGCGGGTCGCACTGCGCGTCGCCCGCCTTGACCTTGCTCTTATCGGGGATCCCGCCCTTGACGGCCCCGACCTTGAACCCCGGCACCTCGCCCTTGGCGATGAGCCGGTCCTTCAGCTCGGCGGCGCTCAGCGCCTTGGCGGAGCCGTCCCCGGAGCCGCCGTCGGAACAGCCCGTCACGAGGGCGAGCGAGAGGGCGCCGACGACCGCGGTGGCGCACAGCCGCACGCCCGATGATCTCTTCATGAGCGGACTATGCGTGTACTGTCAAAGAATCGTCAAGCGATATTAAAGGCCCAGGCGTTCCCGGCGCACCGAATACACCACGAACCCGGCGCCCACGGCGAGGAACAGGCTGCCGCCGGCCACGTACGGCGTGGTGTCGAAGCTGCCGGTGTCGGCCAGTTCTGCGGTGTCCGCGGTGTCCGCGGCGTCGGCCGCGGTGCCCTCGGACACGGCCTTCGCCTGCTGGGTGACGGGTGTCGTCGAGGCCGCCCCGGTCGCCGCTCTCGCCGGGTCGTCCTGCGAGGCGTTGGCGGACGGGACGAACCACAGGGCGCACAGCAGCGTTCCCGCGGCGGTGGCGGTCAGCAGCGGACGGCGAGCGGATGACACGGAATATCGATCCCCTTGTGACGCTGGCGAATTGGCCGTGTGGGGCGATGTTAGTGAAAGTCGCGGGTCACAGGAAAGTCACAAGGGGTTTCAGTCGTACGCTCCCGGCATGAGCACGGAAGAGACATCCAGATTTGTACGCCTTCGGGTGGACTTGGTCCTCGAGGTGGAGGACGGCGACGGGCTGACCAAGGCCGCGCTGCGCCGGCTCGCCGCCGATCCGGAGCTGCCGCAGGAGGAGCGGGCGCACGCCGAGGGCGCTGTGACGGAAGACACCGCGGAGGCCCTCGCGTACCTCGTGGACCCGTTCGACCTGGTCAGCGAGGTGCCCGGGGTGGAACTCCAGCAGGCCTCCTGGTCCAGCGAGCGCATCGACTACGACCCCGACTCCCCGGACTGGGAGGCGGACGGGGATGATGTAGAGGACGACGAGGAAGACGGCGGCATCGGCTGAGCGTCCAGGGGCACTTGTGCACCCCGGACGGCAACCGCCGTCCGGGGTTTTCTCGTCTCAGGGGGCGCGCGGACGACTTCGGCACCACCCGTCACGGGCGGACGTGGGGAGACCCACACCCGCGGCCGGCGTGGAGCGGGGCGAATCGCCCGTAGCGTTGGTGGTTCCCATGGGGACCCGGGGTTCGCGATGACGGCAACGATGGAGAAGCGTGTGATGACGGACAGCAAGCGGCGCAGGGGCCTGACGGTCGCGTCCGCACTGCTCGGTGGCGTGCTGGCACTCACCGGATGTTCCGGCGGCGGCGACGACGCCAAGGCGTCCGGCAGCGGTGACACCTCGCAGGCCAAGGCCGACGAGGCGGCGGCCGAGAAGTCCTCCGAGGCCCAGATCACCATCACGCCGAAGGACGGCTCGAACAACGCCTCCATCAACAACTCGGCCGCCGTCAAGGTCGCCAAGGGCACCCTCACCAACGTGTCCATGACCACCGAGGACGGCAAGACCGTGGCCGGCGCCCTGTCCGCCGACAAGAAGAGCTGGCAGCCCGACGCCCAGCTGGAGCGGTCGACCACCTACCGGCTCGCCGCAGAGGCCAAGGACTCCGCCGGCCGCGTGGCCCACGAGAACGCCTCCTTCACCACGGTCTCGCCGGCCAACAGCTTCATAGGCAACTTCACGCCGGAGAACGGTTCGACCGTCGGCGTGGGCATGCCGGTGTCGATCAACTTCGACAAGGCGATCACCAACAAGGCCGCCGTGCAGAAGGGGATCACGGTCACCTCCAGCAGCGGTCAGGAGGTCGTGGGCCACTGGTTCAACGCCAACCGCATCGACTTCCGTCCCCAGGCGTACTGGAAGGAGAACTCCACCGTCACGCTGAAGCTCGCGCTCGACGGTGTCGAGGGCGCTTCCGGCGTCTACGGCGTGCAGCAGAAGACGGTCACCTTCCACATCGGCCGCAACCAGGTCTCCTACGTCGACGCGCAGACCAAGCAGATGAAGGTCACGCAGGACGGCAGGACGATAAAGACCATACCGATCTCCGCCGGTTCCCCGGAGAACAAGACGTACGAGGGCATCATGGTGATGTCCGAGAAGTTCAAGCAGACGCGCATGAACGGCGCGACCGTGGGCTTCACCGACGACGACGGCAAGGGCGAGTACGACATCAAGGACGTGCCCCACGCCATCCGGCTGACCAGTTCCGGCACCTTCCTGCACGGCAACTACTGGGGCGCGAAGTCCATCTTCGGCAGCGTCAACACCAGCCACGGCTGCGTGGGCCTGTCCGACACCAAGGGCGCCAACGACTCCAGCACACCGGCCGCGTGGGTCTACAACCACTCCCTTGTCGGTGACGTCGTGGTGATCCGGCACACCGGTGACAAGACGGTCTCCCCGGACAACGGCCTCAACGGCTGGAACATGGACTGGGCGCAGTGGAAGGCCGGTTCGGCCGTCTGATCCCGCGCTTGCCGCACACCCGCTTTCGTGCCGCCCCTGCCGACAGGGGCGGCACCGGCGTTTTCCGGGCTCCTCCCGGGGCGGGACGGCGCCTTCTCATGGTTCTCTTATTCCGGCCTTATCGAGTCGTCACGGTCCGTCCCTAGCTTGCGGGCATGTTCTTCACCTACCTGAGGCGCGAACTGCGCCGCCGTAGAAAGGCGGCTCTCGTCGTCGCCTCCGGTCTCGCGCTCGGCATCGCGCTCGTCATCGTGGTCGACTCGGTGTCCAGCGGCATGGGCAAGGCCCAGGACAAGGTCCTGCAGTCGCTGTACGGGCTGGGCACGGACATGACCGTCACCAAGGCCGCCTCGGCGTCGACCGGCGACGCGCAGCGGCCGCGCTTCCGCTTCGACGCGCAGAACGACGGCGACTCGAAGTCCCAGAGCAGCGACCGGGTCATGGTGCAGGGGTTCACCACCCTCGCCTCCTCGACCGTCACCGAGGTCGCGGGCCAGCGGGGGGTCTCCTCGGCCGTCGGCGGGCTCAGCCTCAATGTGGTGAAGGTCGACGGCCGGTTCACCCGCGGCCGGTTCCAGCAGAACGGCGACGCCGGCGGGCAGCCGGGCCGTTCCGGCGGCGCCGAGGGCGGCGGGCCGCAGGGCGAGGTCCGCGGCGGCGGCGCCGACTTCGACATCAACCAGTACACCGTCTTCGGCACCGACGTCACCCGGACCGGGATCGGGCCGCTGACCTCCTCGAAGATCACCAGCGGCCGCGCCTTCCGCACCACCGAGACGGACGCCAGGGTGGCCGTGGCCGACTCGGCCTACGCCAGGACGAAGAAGTACAAGGTCGGTTCGACGGTCACGGTCAAGGGCACCGAGTTCAAGGTGATCGGCATCGCCACCGCCGACAGCGGTGACGCCGCGGCCGACCTGTACGTCCCGCTGAAGCAGGCGCAGACCCTCGCCGGCGAGAAGGACAAGATCACCACGATCTACGTCAAGGCGACCGACTCCCAGCGGATCGACACGGTGAAGAGCGCCATCCAGAAGAACGTCGCCGGCACCACGGTCACCACCTCCGCCGACCTGGCCAAGACCGTCTCGGGTTCGCTGTCCACCGCCTCCTCGCTGGCCACCAAGGTCGGCAGGTGGCTGTCGATCGCGGTGCTCGTGGCCGCGTTCCTGGTGGCCGGACTGCTCACCTCCTCCGCGGTCTCCCGCCGGGTGCGCGAGTTCGGCACGCTGAAGGCCCTGGGCTGGAAGTCCGGCCGGGTGACCCGGCAGGTGGTCGGCGAGGCGGTAGTCAACGGCCTGGTCGGCGGCGTCCTCGGTATCGCGCTCGGTCTGGCGGGCGCCTACGCCGTGACGGCGGTCAGCCCCGGCCTGCAGGCGCAGCTCGGCGGCGGCACGGGCGGCGGCTTCGGCGGCGGACCCGGGGGCGGCACGGGCGGTGCCTTGGGCGGCCCCGGGCGCCAGGCGGCCAGGACCCTGGAGGTGGCCCTCACCGCCCCGGTCAGCGTCACCACGATCGTCCTCGCGGTGGGCCTCGCGGTGGCCGGCGGCCTGATCGCGGGCGCGTTCGGCGGCTGGCGGGCCTCGCGGCTGCGTCCGGCCGACGCGCTGCGGCGCGTGGAGTAGCGGCCGGCCCGCACCGAACGCGCGGCGCACGGCGGCGCGCACCATCCGAACGCCCCTCGAGGAGTCCCCATGTACGAACTCAGGAACGTCACCAAGCGCTACACGAGGGGCAAGGAGACCGTCCACGCCCTTGAAGGCGTCGACCTGACCATCCCCGACGGCGACCGTCTGGTCATCCAGGGCCCCACCGGCGGGGGCAAGTCCACCCTGCTGCAGATGCTCGGCGCGCTGGACCGGCCCACCTCCGGAGAGGTGGTCCTGGACGGCACCGACCTGGCCGGCCTCTCCGAGGGCCGGCTGACCCGGGTCCGCAGCGAGAACATCGGCTTCGTCTTCCAGTCGTTCAACCTCATCCCCACCCTCACCGCGCAGGAGAACGTCGAGACCGCCCTGGTCCCGCTCGGGGTGAAGGTAAGGGAGCGGCGCGAGCGGGCGGCCGAGGCGCTGGGCTCCGTCGGCCTCGGCGAGCGTCTGGCCCACCTGCCCTCGGAGATGTCCGGCGGGCAGCAGCAGCGTGTCGCCATCGCCCGGGCCCTCGTCAAGCGGCCCAAGGTGCTGCTCGCCGACGAACCGACCGGCAACCTCGACGAGGGGACGCGCGACGAGATCATGGAGGTGCTCGAACGCCTGTGGAAGGAGCACGGGCTGACCTTCGTCATGGTCACCCACGACTCCTCGATCGCGCGGAAGGCCCCGCGGCTGGCGACCCTGCGCAAGGGCCGGATCACCGTCAAGGAGAACGCCGGCGCCTGACCGCCCATAACACCGCACGCCCCGAAGGGACTTCGCGGTTGTGTAACGGTGTCCCGCCCGGGGCGTAACAGTTCCCGGCGGGGCCTGCCGTCCCGTCTCCCGCTCTTGAGGCCTCTGATCACCCCCCGCCATACTGCGTGATCCGGGGGGATTGACGTGCAGGTGTACGAATCTTCCCCCGGCCGGGTGAACGGGGAATTCGCCCGGTACCTCATCTCCAGGGGGAGATCTTGCGCAGACAAGTGAAGAGAGCCGCCGCGGCCACCGTGGCCACCGCCGCGGCCGTCGCCCTCGCAGCGGGTATGACCAGCCCGGCGTCGGCGAACCAGGGCCGGCGGATTCCGGCCGCCGCCGCCGCCCCGTCCACCGCCCGGCACCACGTCACCCTGATCACCGGTGACCGCGTGAGCCTCGACGGCAAGGGCCGGATCGTCGGCCTGCGACGGGCCGAGGGGCGCGAGCACATACCGTTCCAGGTCCGCAAGGCCCACGGACACACCCTGGTCGTCCCCGCCGACGCGGCCCGCCTGGTCGCCTCCGGCACGCTGGACCAGCGGCTGTTCGACATCACCGAGCTGAACCGCGCGGCCAACCGCAAGGCCCAGAAGAACGGCCTGAAGGTCATCGTCGGCTACCGCGGCACCGCCACCGCCGCCAGGACCGACGTCCGCGACGCGGGCCACCTGCGCCGCACTCTCAAGGCGCTGAACGCGGACGCCGTGCAGACCCCGGCCCGGGACACCAGGGGGCTGTGGGCCGCGGTCACCGACGGGGACCGGGCCGCCTCCGGCATCGCGCACGTCTGGCTCGACGGCGTCCGCAAGGCGTCCCTGGACAAGTCCGTGCCGCAGATCGGCGCCCCGACCGCGTGGGCCGCCGGCTACACCGGCAAGGGCGTGAAGGTCGCCGTCCTGGACACCGGTGTGGACACCACCCACCCGGACCTCAAGGACCAGGTGAAGGAGTCCAGGAACTTCACGCAGGCCGCCGACGCCACCGACCACTTCGGGCACGGCACGCACGTCGCGTCCATCGTGGCGGGCACCGGAGCCAAGTCGGGCGGCAAGTACAAGGGCGTCGCACCGGACGCCGAGATCCTCAACGGCAAGGTGCTGGACGACTCCGGCTACGGTGACGACTCCGGCATCATCGCCGGCATGGAGTGGGCGGCCGCGCAGGGCGCCTCCGTCGTCAACCTCAGCCTGGGCGGCTTCGACACCCCCGAGGTGGACCCGCTCGAGGCCGAGGTCGACAAGCTCTCCGCCGAGAAGGGCATCCTGTTCGCGATCGCCGCGGGCAACGAGGGCCCCCAGTCGATCGGTTCGCCGGGCAGCGCGGACGCCGCGCTCACCGTCGGCGCCGTCGACGACAAGGACAAGCTGGCGGACTTCTCCTCCACCGGCCCGCGGATCGGCGACGGCGCCATCAAGCCGGACGTCACCGCGCCCGGCGTCGACATCACCGCGGCGGCGGCCAAGGGCAGCGTCATCGACCGGGAGGTCGGCGAGAAGCCCGAGGGCTACCTGACCATCTCCGGCACCTCGATGGCCACCCCGCACGTCGCCGGCGCCGCCGCCATCCTGAAGCAGGAGCACCCCGACTGGGGTTACGCCGAGCTGAAGGCCGCGCTCACCGGCTCCGCAAAGGGCGGCAATTACACCCCCTTCGAGCAGGGTTCGGGCCGGATCGCGGTCGACCGCGTGATCAAGCAGTCCGTCGTCGCCGAGCCCGTCTCGGTCGGCTTCGGCACCCAGGCCTGGCCGCACACCGACGACAAGCCGGTCACCAAGCGGCTGACGTACCGCAACCTCGGGGACGAGGCCGTCACCCTCGACCTGACCAGCACCGCCACCGACCCCAAGGGCCACGCCGCCCCGGCCGGCTTCTTCAAGCTGGACGCGACCCGGGTGACCGTCCCGGCGCACGGCACGGCCTCGGTCGGCCTCACCGCCGACACCAGGCTGGGCGGCACCGTCGACGGCTCCTACTCCGCCTACGTGACCGCGACCGGCGGCGGGCAGAGCGTCCGCACGGCCGCCGCGGTGCAGCGCGAGACGGAGTCGTACGACGTGACGCTGAAGTTCATCGGCCGCGACGGCAAGCCGGCCCCGTACTACAGCGCCGACCTGACCGGCGTGTCGGGCCTGGCCCGCGGCCAGTTCCTGAACCCGTACGACAAGTCCGGCACCGTGAAGGTGCGCGCGCCCAAGGGCACGTACGTCCTCAACAGCGGTGTCGTCGCCGACCCCGCGAACGCCGCCAAGGGCATCGACTGGATCGCCCAGCCGAAGCTGACCGTCACCAAGAAGCAGACGGTCACCGTCGACGCGCGCAAGACCAAGCCGGTGGACATCACCGTGCCTGCGTCCGGCGCCCGGTCCGAGTTCGCCGCCACGGAGTTCGACGTCACCGTCGGCGACGGCCAGTACGGCTACGGCTGGCTGCTCGGCTCGTACAAGAACTTCCGCACCGCGGCCCTCGGCCCGCGGCCCGCCTCCGGCACCCTGTTCCAGCAGTGGGACGGCCACTGGTCGAAGGGCCAGACGCAGGAGTACGCCACCGTCTCCGGCGGCCCGGTCAGGCAGTTCGCCACCGGTTACACCAAGCACTACAAGGCGGCCGACCTGGCCACGGTCAAGGCCCGGCTCGGCGCCGCCGCGAGCGGCAAGACGGGCTCCGTGGGCGCGCTCGGCTCGCTGCCCGGCAGCAGCAGCGGCTCCTCCATCAGCCTCCAGCGCAAGCTGCCCGCCACGCACACCCTGCACCTGTCCGCCAGGGGCGGCGTGCGGTGGCAGCTGGAGTTCGAGCAGGACGGCGGGGTCGACCAGGACGGCTTCCCGGTCTCCGACGTCGCCTACTCGTCGCGCCCGTGGTCGTTCAAGGCGGGCAAGACGTACACCAGAACCATGAACACGGCCGTCTTCGCCCCGCGCGTCGGCGGTGACCTCGGTGTCTTCCGGGAGGGCAACGAGATCTACGGCTCGCTGCCGCTGTTCGCCGACGGCTCAGGGAACACCGGCTACTCGGTGCTCTCCTCGGCGCGCACGACCCTGTACCGCGACGGCGTCAAGATCGGCTCCAACCACGACCCGCTGTACGGCGACGAGACCTTCCAGGTCCCGGCCGGTGACGCCGCCTACCGGCTGACCACCTCGGTCAGGCGTCCGGCCACGGTCGCGAAGGCCTCCTCGCGGATCGACGCGAGCTGGACCTTCCGCTCGAAGAAGCCGGCCGACGGCTTCGCCCGGCTCCCCGTGTCGGCGCTGCACTTCGGCGCGAAGACCGGCCTGGACAGCCGCGTCGAGGCCGGGCGGAAGGCCACCTTCCCGGTGACCGTCGAGGGCTCGGCCGCGGGCCGCAACCTGAAGTCCCTGAAGGTGTACGTCTCCTACGACGGCAAGACCTTCAAGGCCACCCAGGTCCGCGGAGGCAAGATCACCGTGAAGAACCCGGCGAAGAACAAGTCCGTCTCCTTCCGCGCCAAGATCACCGACAAGAGGGGCAACACCTCGCTGATCACCGTCTACGACGCCTACTACGGCAAGTGAGCGGCGGGCAGCGGTTCTGAGGTCCAGCGAGCGGGGGCGTGCCGGGAACACCTTCCGGCACGCCCCCGCGCCGTGTCGCCGGCGCCTGTCCGGCCCGGTCCGGACGGCAGACCCGTGACCGGTCCGGCCGGTCAGGCCGACGGCACCGCGCGGGCCGCGTCCGTGCCCCAGCTCGCCAGCAGCCGCAGCGACTGCGCGGACGGGGAGTCCGGCTCGGCGTGGTAGGTGATGAGCGCCTGGTCGCCGTCGTCCGCCAGCCGGAACGTCTCGAAACTCAGGGCCAGCTCACCCACCAGCGGATGCAGCAGGCGCTTGACGCCGTAGCCCTTCTCCTTGACGTCGTGCGTGGCCCACAGCCTGCGGAACTCCGCGCTCTTCACCGACAGTTCGCCGACCAGGGCGGACAGCCGCGGGTCGTCCGGATAGCAGCCCGCGTCCATGCGCAGGGCGCAGACGATGTCGATCGCCTTCTGCTCCCAGTCGATGAACAGGTCCCGGTAGTCGGGGCGCAGGAACACCATCCGGGCCCAGTTGCGCTCGGCGGGCGCGAGTTCGGCCCAGTCGCCGAAGACCGCGGCCGCCATCCGGTTCCAGGCGAGGATCTCCGAGCGCCGCCCGACCACGTACGCGGGGACGCCCTCCATCGAGTCCAGCAACTGGCGCAGCGCCGCCCGCACCTGCTGCTGCCGGGCCGCCGGCTTCTTCTTGTGCGCGGTCGGCTTGGCCAGGTGGGTGAGGTGGGCATGCTCGGCGTCCGTAAGGCGCAGGGCCCGGGCGATGGAGTCAAGCACCTCCGCCGAGACGTTCCGCCCGTTGCCCTGCTCCAGCCGGGTGTAGTACGCCACCGACACACCGGCGAGCTGGGCGAGCTCCTCGCGGCGCAGCCCCGGCACCCTGCGGCGCCGGCCGAAGTCGGGCAGTCCCACGTCCTCCGGCTGCAGCCGGGCCCGCCGGCTGCGCAGGAACTCGCTCAGCTCGGCCCACCGGTCCAGGGGCGGTCCGGCGGCGGCTTCCGGCTGTACGTCCATACGGCCAAGTATCCGTGGTGCCGCCCGGTCGTACGCCGGTCAGCCTGTCCCCGCCAGTGGTAGGCACGGTGGTCGTACGAAAAAGCGTGACCTGGGTGATTCGCTGGACATGGGGCACGCTGGAAGACGTACCTGGCCGGAAGGCGACCGGGCACCCAGAGTCTGCTAGGAGATCCCCCCATGACCACTGTTGCCGCCTATGCCGCGCCCGCCGCGAAGGCTCCACTGGAGCGCACCACCATCGAGCGGCGTCCGGTCGGCGAGTCCGATGTCCTGATCGACATCAAGTTCGCCGGCATCTGCCACTCCGACATCCACCAGGCCCGTGAGGGCTGGGGCGAGGCGATCTTCCCGATGGTCCCCGGGCACGAGATCGCGGGAGTGGTGTCCGAGGTCGGCCCGGGCGTGACGAAGTTCGCCGTGGGCGACCGGGTGGGCGTCGGCTGCATGGTCGACTCCTGCCGCGAGTGCGACAACTGCAAGGCCGGCCTGCAGCAGTACTGCGACCGCGGCCCGACCTGGACCTACAATTCCGTCGGCAGGGACGGCGAGCCGACCTACGGCGGCTACTCGGAGAAGATCGTGGTCGACGAGAACTACGTCGTCCGCATCCCCGAGGGGCTGTCCCTGGACGTGGCCGCCCCGCTGCTGTGCGCCGGCATCACCACGTACTCCCCGCTCAAGCGCTGGAACGCGGGCCCCGGCAAGCGGGTCGCCGTCGTCGGCCTCGGCGGCCTCGGCCACATGGGCGTCAAGATCGCGCACGCGATGGGCGCCGAGGTCACCGTGCTGTCCCAGTCCCTGCGCAAGAAGGACGACGGCCTGAAGCTGGGCGCCGACCACTACTACGCGACCAGCGACCCGGCGACCTTCGAGAACCTGAAGGGCACCTTCGACGTCATCCTCAACACCGTCTCCGCCCCGCTCGACTTCGGCGCCTACCTGTCGCTGCTGCGCACCGGCGGCGCGATGGTCAACGTCGGCCTGCCCGAGGAGCCGGTCCACGTGGCCCTGTCCTCGCTCTTCGGCAACCTGCGCAACCTGACCACCTCCAACATCGGCGGCATCCCCGAGACCCAGGAGATGCTGGACTTCTGCGCCGAGCACAGCCTGGGCGCGGAGATCGAGCTGATCGGCGCGGCCGAGATCAACGACGCCTACGAGCGGGTGGTGGCCAGCGACGTGCGCTACCGCTTCGTGATCGACACGGCCACCATCTGACCGTCGCGTCCGTCGCGTCCGTCGCGTCCGTCGCGTCCGTCGCGTCCGGCGGGTCCGGCGGGTCCGGCGGGTCCGGCGTGTTCGACGGGTCCGGGGCCCCGACGGCCCCGGACCCGTCGGTCTGCCGGTCTGCGGTCCGTCGGTTCGTCGGTTCGCAGGTCCGCTGGTCCGTCGGTTCCCTGGTCTGCCGGTTCGTCGGTCGGCCGTCGTCGGTCCGTCGGTTCGCCGGTCTGCCGGTCCGTCCGTCTGCCGGTCCGTCGGCCGGCTCAGGTGAGGTCGAAGCTCTCCCCGTCGGCGTACGAGCGCACGCTCACGCCGTCTGCGCCGGGCCGTACGACGTGCGCCCGCCCGAGCCCTTCGACCCGGGCAGCCGGCCCGGCCACCTCCACCAGGGTGTTCTCGTCGACGGCGACGCCGTAGGGCACGTCCCCGTGCGCCACCGACGTCACCAGCCGCGCCAGCGTCCCCCACTGGGCGGCGTGCACGTCCACCGCGAACGGCACCAACCCAAGCCCCGGCCGCACCGCGACCTCCGCCAGGTCCTCCGCCGTGTCCTCGGGGCACACGGGAACCCCGTCCACCAGCCAGCCGCCGACCACCGCCCGCCGGGCGGCGACGGCGGCACCCGCGGAGAACCCCGCGTAGGGCACCCGGCGCTCGGCGAGCAGCCGCGCCAGCCGGCCCGCGCAGCCGGCGAACGCCTCCTGGTAGGCGGGCGTCAGCCCACCGCACACCAGCAGTCCGTCGGCGCCCTCCAAGGCGCTCTCCGGATCCAGACGCCCGCCGAGCGGGACCAGCACAGGCACGGGCGCGCACGCGGCCCCGCTCTTGCCCAGAGCCTGCGCGAACCGGTCGAACTGTGCCGGTCCGTCGCCCTCGTCCAGCACCACACAGGAAATCCGGGGCACGCCGCCGGCGCGTTCCGCGGCCGCCCGCACGAACGGCGCGTACACCTCCGCCCGGTCCCAGCCGCCACCGATGAGAAACGTACGACCGTCCATCCGGCCCCCCTTCGTTCACGCGCCCTCACACGACTCGCCGTCCTGGGACCGCTCGTCTGCTCGGCTGCTCGTCTTCGTCTCGTTCTCGTGCGAGGGGCGAATGTACGGGGTCGGGGCCGATGCCGTCGCCCGAAAAAGCGGGCGGGATCAGTCCGCGGCCGCCACCGTGTGGGCCACCGTGTCGCGCACCTGGCAGAAGTGGCGTGCCATGCTGTCGCCCCGGTAGCGCCAGGGCAGCGCGTTGACGTGGCCGTCGACCCGTCCGGGCCGGTCAGCTGTGCCGGTCAGCCGGGCAGGCCCGCCGGGCTGCCGCCGGCCGCCTCGTACCCGGCCACTGCCAGCGCCCGGTGGGCGGCGAAGGCGGCGGCCGGGTCGGCGGACAGGATCCAGGGCAGCGCGCCGACATGGCCGTCGACGTGCGCGAGCTGGTCCATTGCCTCCGGCCAGCGCTCGGCCCGGACCAGGAAGAACAGCAGCAGATGGCGGACGTGCGCGAGCACCGGGTCGTCGGGGCGGGCGGTGTGCGCCGCGTGCAGCGCGCCCTGCATCGCCCGGGTGACCACCTCGCTCTGGTAGAAGCTGCGGACCAGGTTCACCTCGGGAAGGTGCTCGAAGACCGCGAACAGCGGCAGCGCGGCCAGCAGCGAACCCTCGGGCGCGCGGGCCGCGGCGCTCTCGGCGAACGCGTAGGCCTCCTCGCGGGAGCCGTGCCACTTCTCGCACCAGTAGTGCAGCGCGGCCAGGTGCGCGCCCATGTGGTGCGGGGCGCGGTCCAGGACGTCCAGCCAGAGCTTCTCGAACTCCGGCCGCGGACAGCTGAGGCCCCGTGCCGCGGACAGCTCGACGATGTAGGGGACCGGGTCGCCGGGGGCGAGCAGCGCCGCCTCGCCGCAGGCCTGCCGGGCCTCCTCCATGATGATCCGGAAGTCGTCCGTGCCCGGCGTCGACGTCCGCCACGCCTGCTGCGCCAGGAACTCGGCGTGCACCGCCGCGCCGCCGGCGTCCTTGGGGCGCTCCGCCCGCCACACCCGCAGCCACTGCCCGCCCGGCGTCTCGTGCACCCCGCCCGGGCGCTGCCCCAGCTCCAGCGCCGCCGCGCCGGCGAAGGCCTGCACCCGCTGCCAGCGCGCCTCGTCCTGCGCCGGGGTGCCGGCCAGGAGCTGGGCGGCGGGGCGGTAGTCCTGGGTGCGCTGCACCAGGTCGAGCACGTCCAGCAGGTCCTTGTCCGGGCCGGGCATCCGCACGTCCAGCTCCTGCTCCGGCACGAAGCCGTAGGCCGCCACGCGCGCGCCGTCCGGCAGGGCCGCCGGACCCCGCCCGGCCGCGCCGCGCCTGCGCCGCAGGGCCGGGAGCAGCACGAAGGACAGCAGGACCAGCGCCACGAGCAGCCAGAGAATCGCCATGCCTCAAGCGAACCAGACGCCGCCGCCGATTGGCCAACCCCGACCGCCGGACCTGTGGAAAACCCGCGCCCCGCAGGGGTGGCGCCCCGGGGCCGCCAGGCTCCCGGGCCGGTAGGACGTCACCATCCGGCCGAGCGCACTACGCTCGGTGCACATGAGCGACAGGCACATCAGTCAGCACTTCGAGACCCTCGCGATCCACGCGGGCAACACCGCGGATCCCCTCACCGGCGCGGTCGTCCCGCCGATCTACCAGGTCTCGACCTACAAGCAGGACGGCGTCGGCGGTCTGCGCGGCGGCTACGAGTACAGCCGCAGCGCCAACCCGACCAGGACGGCCCTCGAGGAGAACCTCGCCGCGCTGGAGGGCGGCCGGCGCGGTCTCGCGTTCGCGTCCGGCCTGGCGGCCGAGGACACCCTGCTGCGCACGCTGCTCAGCCCGGGCGACCACGTGGTGATCCCCAACGACGCCTACGGCGGCACCTTCCGCCTCTTCGCCAAGGTCGTCACCCGCTGGGGCGTGGAGTGGTCCATCGCCGACACCAGCGACCCGGCCGCCGTGCGCGCCGCGATGACGCCGAAGACCAAGGTGGTCTGGGTGGAGACCCCCTCCAACCCGCTGCTCGGCATCACCGACATCGCCGCCGTCGCCCAGGTCGCGCACGACGCGGGCGCGCGGCTCGTCGTCGACAACACCTTCGCCACGCCCTACCTCCAGCAGCCGCTGTCGCTCGGGGCCGACGTCGTGGTGCACTCGCTGACCAAGTACATGGGCGGCCACTCGGACGTCGTCGGCGGCGCGCTGATCGTCTCCGACCAGGCGCTGGGCGAGGAGCTGACCTACCACCAGAACGCGATGGGCGCCGTCGCCGGCCCCTTCGACTCCTGGCTGGTGCTGCGCGGCACCAAGACCCTCGCGGTGCGCATGGACCGGCACAGCGAGAACGCCACGCGGATCGCCGACATGCTGACCCGGCACGCGCGCGTGAGCAGCGTGCTCTACCCGGGCCTGCCCGAGCACCCCGGGCACGAGGTGGCCGCCAAGCAGATGAAGGCGTTCGGCGGCATGGTGTCCTTCCGGGTCGAGGGCGGCGAGGAGGCGGCCGTCGAGGTGTGCAACCGCGCCAAGGTCTTCACCCTCGGCGAGTCTCTCGGCGGCGTCGAGTCGCTGATCGAGCACCCCGGCCGGATGACCCATGCCTCCGCGGCCGGCTCCGCCCTCGAGGTGCCGGCCGACCTGGTGCGCCTGTCCGTCGGCATCGAGAACGTCGACGACCTGCTCGAGGACCTGCAGCAGGCCCTCGGCTGACAGCGGGCCCCTGGCCGGCAGCGGGTCCTCGGCCGGCAGCGGGCCCTCAGCCGCGGGCGGGTCGGCCGCCGCCGCGGCCCGCCCGTCCGGCTCACCAGCCGGTGAGCGGTGGAGTCGTCTGCGAGGGCGGCTCCACCCACGGCTGGGTGCGCACCGCCCACACGGTGAACGCCACCACGGCAGCGCACAGCAGCAGCCACAGCAGGCGGTGCGCGAGAAGCCTGCGCCGCAGCAGGCGGCTGCCGCGGCGGACGGCCTCGGCGTGCAGGTCGGGCGGCACCGGCACCGGGACCTGCTCCAGGATCCGGCGCACCGCCGCCTCCCGCTGGGCCCGGTTCACCGGTGCCTCCCGCCCGGCCGCCGCCTCACGAGGACGCCGCCTTCGCGCCCGCCACGCGCGGTGCCGGCCTGCGCGCCGGATGCAGCACGGTGGCCGTCGCGCGGTCGCAGATGGCGTGCACCCGTTCCACGGGCAGGCCCAGCAGGGCCGCCGTCTGCTCCTCCGCCACCCCCTCGAACATCCGCAGCACCAGGATCAGCCGTTCCTGCGGCGCCAGTTCGGCCAGCGGGCTGCGCGGATGCGGACGGCCCCGGCCCACGGCGCCGTAGTGCCGCCAGGCCTCGTGCGCGAACCGGGTGGCCAGGTACTGCCGGGCGCATTCGTAGGGGTCCTCGCCGCGCAGCCGGTGCCAGCGGGCGTAGGTGTGGGCCAGCGCCGGGGCCAGCAGCCTCCGCGCGCGCGGAGCGTCGTTCGGGGCCTCGCCGGTGAGGAGAGTGGCGGCATGCAGCAGCCGTCCCGCCGCGCCCGCGACGAACGCCTCGAATTCCCGGGCCCGGCGGGCATCGCGGGACGCCTGCCGATCACGCACCGCGCCTCCCCCCTGAGGGGGTCCTGTCCGGTACGGGACGGGCGGACCGCGTACCACGCAGGCCCCGGTCTCATATGAGGCCAGCGGCGGCCCGGGGTCAAGACTCGGGACCGCAACCGTGCCGGGCGAGGTCCGTCAGGAAGCGGGCGTCCGCTCGGCCGCCGGCACCGGCTGGACCGTCGTCCGGGCGGAGAGAGCGGTGTTGAAGCGCGTGAGGAGCGCGCAGAACTGCTCGCGCTCCTCCGGCGCCCAGTCGTGTGTCAGCTCGGCCATCAACTGACGTCTCGACGAACGTACTTCCTCCAGCCGGGCGGCCCCGCGCGGGGAGAGCTGGAGCACCACGGCCCGCCCGTCCTCCGGGTGCGAGGTGCGCTTGACGAGGCCCGTGTCGACCAGCGGGGCCACCTGCCGGGTGACCGTGGAGGAGTCGATCCCCATGCTCCCGGCGAGTGCCTTGACACCCATCGGACCCTCGCTGTCGAGACGGTTGAGCAGCAGGTAGGCGGCGCGGTCCATGGTGTTGCGCACCTGCCCGACGCCGCCGAGCCGGGTCTGTTCGGCACGCCGGGCGAACACCGCCACCTCGTGCTGGAGGGTTTCGAGGAGACCGGTGTCACCGACGGTCGTCATGTCCATCGACATTTCAGGTGTTGTGGGCATGGCCGGAGGCTCGCTTCATGAGGGCTGCTGGGTTGGGGGACAGGGTACGCGGCCCGGGCGTGAGCCGTACCGGCGCTGTGCAAACCCGGTCTCGGAGGTTGGTCACACCCGTCACACGCGACCGTTGACTGCGAGACTTGAGACATGAGCTACCGCACGGCCGGTTCCTTGCGCTCCGTCACCCTCGACGACGTGCGCGGGGCCCAGAAGATGCTCTCGGGCGTGGCGCGGGTGACCGCGATGGAGGGCAGCCGGCACCTGTCCCGGCTGGTCGGTGCGCCGGTGCACCTCAAGTGCGAGAACCTGCAGCGCACGGGCTCGTTCAAGCTGCGCGGCGCCTACGTCCGGATCGCCGGGCTGCTGCCGGAGGAACGGGCCGCCGGGGTGGTGGCGGCGAGCGCCGGCAACCACGCGCAGGGCGTCGCCCTGGCCTCCGCGCTGCTGGGGGTGCACGCGACCGTCTTCATGCCGAAGGGCGCCCCGCTGCCCAAGATCAGCGCGACCCGCGAGTACGGCGCCGAGGTGAGGCTGCATGGTCAGGTGGTCGACGAGACCCTGGCCGCCGCACAGGAGTACGCGGCCGCCACCGGCGCGGTGTTCATCCACCCCTTCGACCATCCCGACGTCATCGCCGGGCAGGGCACGGTCGGCCTGGAGATCCTGGAGCAGTGCCCGGAGGTGCGCACGATCATCGTCGGCATCGGCGGCGGCGGGCTCGCGGCCGGCATCGCGGTGGCGGTGAAGGCGCTGCGGCCGGAGGTCCGGATCGTCGGTGTGCAGGCGGCGGGCGCCGCGGCCTACCCGCCCTCGCTCGCCGCCGGCCGTCCGGTGTCGGTGCTGAACCCCACCACGATGGCCGACGGCATCAAGGTGGGCCGCCCCGGCGTGGTGCCGTTCGGGATCATCGAGGAACTGGTGGACGAGGTCCGCACGGTCGGCGAGGACCAGTTGTCGGCGGCGCTGCTGCTGTGCCTGGAGCGGGCCAAGCTGGTCGTCGAGCCGGCCGGGGCCAGCCCGGTCGCGGCCCTGCTGGCCGACCCCGGCGCCTTCGCCGGACCGGTCGTCGCCGTGCTGTCCGGCGGCAACGTCGACCCGGTGCTGATGCAGCGCGTGCTGCGGCACGGCATGGCCGCGCAGGGCCGCTACCTGGCGGTCCGGCTGCGGCTGACGGACCGCCCGGGCGCGCTCGCCACGCTCCTCGGCGTGCTGTCCGCGGTCGACGCCAACGTCCTCGACGTGAGTCACGTGCGGACCGATCCCCGGCTCGGTCTCACGGAGGCCGAGGTGGAGCTGCACCTGGAGACGATGGGCCCGGTGCACTGCGTCGAGGTCGGCCAGGCGCTGCGCGAGGCGGGCTACACGGTCATCGACTGAGGCGCGCGGCCCGGACGGGCGGCGCGCGAGGCCGGCGGGACATCCCGGTGCCACTCGTCCGGGTGAATCCATTGGCGGACACGATACATCGCGTTATGGTGTGTCGTGCCGCTCGCGATGTCCGTACCGACGCGGACGCCCCGGGACGAGACCGCCGGCGGAAAACCGAAGGCGGCGGCGAGCACGCGAACCTAGCCTTTCCGAAGCATCCCCGACGACGTGGAGACCACATGCCAGGCGCCATCTATGCCGAAGGTCTGGTGAAGACCTTCGGCGACGTAAGGGCACTGGACGGCGTAGACCTCGATGTCCCCGAGGGCACCGTCCTCGGCCTGCTCGGGCCGAACGGCGCCGGCAAGACGACGGCGGTCCGCTGCCTGACGACCCTGCTGCGACCCGACAGCGGCCGGGCCGTCGTGGCGGGCGTCGACGTCCTCAGACACCCCGACGCCGTGCGCCGCTCCATCGGCCTGTCCGGCCAGTTCGCCGCGGTCGACGAGTACCTGACCGGCCGGGAGAACCTGCAGATGGTCGGTCAGCTCTACCAGATGAGGGCCAGAGCGGCCCGGCAGCGCGCGGTCGAGCTGCTGGAGCAGTTCCATCTCACGGACGCCGCCGACCGCCCCGCCAAGACCTACTCCGGAGGCATGCGCCGCCGGCTCGACCTCGCCGCCGCCCTGGTGGTCTCCCCGCCCGTGATGTTCATGGACGAGCCGACCACCGGACTCGACCCGCGCAACCGGCAGCAGCTCTGGGAGGTCATCAAGCAGCTCGTCTCCGGCGGCACCACCCTGCTGCTGACCACGCAGTACCTGGAGGAGGCCGACCACCTCGCCCACGACATAGCGGTCGTCGACCACGGCCGGGTCATCGCCAAGGGCACCTCCGACCAGCTCAAGGCCCGCACCGGCGGCGAGCGGGTCGAGGTCGTGGTGCACGAACGGGAGCACATCGGCACCGCCGCCGAGGTGCTGCGCGGCTTCGGCAAGGGCGAGACCACGGTCGAGGAGCACACCCGCAAGCTCACGGTCCCGGTCACCGGCGGCGCCAAGCTGCTCGCCGAGGTCATCCGGGAGCTGGACTCCCGCGGGATCGAGATGGACGACATCGGACTGCGCCGCCCCACCCTCGACGACGTCTTCCTCTCCCTGACCGGACACGTGGCCGAGGCCGAGGAGTCCGCGGGCAGCGGTGTCGGCGAGGGCGGCAAGGCGAGCAAGGTCAGCAAGGGCGCCAAGGGCGAGGAGAGTGTGAAATGAGTGCCGTGACCGAAGCCGCGCCCCTCGCGGCCCCCGGCAACCCCGTCGGCCGGTCCGTCCGCGACTCGCTGATCGTCGCCAAACGCAACCTGATCCGCATGTGCCGGATCCCCGAGATGGTCATCTTCGGGCTGATCCAGCCGATCATGTTCGTGGTGCTGTTCACCTACGTGTTCGGCGGTTCGATCCAGGTCGGCGGTTCCAGCTCCACGCAGGCCTACCGCGAGTTCCTGATGGCGGGCATCTTCGCCCAGACCGTCACGTTCGCCACGGCGGGCGCGGGCGCGGGCATCGCCGACGACATGCACAAAGGCCTCATCGACCGTTTCCGCTCGCTGCCCATGGCGCGCGGCGCGGTGCTGACCGGGCGGACCCTCGCGGACCTGGTCCAGACAGCGCTCACGCTGCTCGTCCTCGCCCTGGTGGCGCTGCTGGTCGGCTGGCGCACGCACGAGAACATCGGCAAGGTGCTCGCCGGGTTCGGGCTGCTCCTGCTGCTCGGGTACGCGTTCTCCTGGATCGGCGCGCTCATCGGCCTCTCCGTGCGCACCCCCGAGGCGGCGACCTCGGGCGGCCTCATCTGGCTCTTCCCGCTGACGTTCATCTCGAACGCCTTCGTGGACGCGAACCAGATGCCCGCCTTCCTGCGGCACATCGCGGAGTGGAACCCCTTCAGCGCCACCGTGCAGGCGTGCCGCGAGCTGTTCGGCAACCTGCCGCCGGGGTTCCAGACCCCGGACGCCTGGCCCATGCAGCACCCTGTGTGGGCCTCGCTGATCTGGTCGGTGCTGATCACCGTGGCATTCCGCACCCTCGCGGTCCGCAAGTACCGCTCGGCCACCGCGTGAGACCGGCCGGCCGGTGAGGGCGTGAAGACGCCCCCGGTGTCCTGGGACGCCGGGGGCGCGGCTCGAACCTGGTCCGGCGAGCGGGTCAGCCCGAGTACGGCTCGGCCTTCAGGATGCGCACCGAGGCCTTCTTGCCGTTCGGCAGCTCGTACTCCGCGTCCTCGCCGACCTTGTGGCCCATGACGCCGGCGCCGAGCGGCGACTGCGGGGAGTACGTCTCGACGTCGGCGCTCGCGTACTCGCGGGAGGCGAGCAGGAACGTCATGGTGTCGTCCTCGTCGCCGTCGAAGGCGATCGTGACGACCATGCCCGGCGCGACGGCACCGTCCGCGGAAGCCGGAGCCTCGCCGACCTGGGCGTTCTCCAGGAGCTGGGTCAGCTGGCGCACACGGAGCTCCTGCTTGCCCTGCTCCTCCTTGGCCGCGTGGTACCCGCCGTTCTCGCGCAGGTCTCCCTCCTCGCGCGCGGCGGCGATCTTGGCGGCGATCTCCGTGCGCGCAGGACCAGTAAGGTACTCAAGCTCGTCCTTGAGCTTGTTGTACGCCTCCTGGGTCAGCCAGGTGACGTTCTCGCTGGTCTGGGTCACAGGGTGCTCCTCGTCGGTACTGGGGAAATACAAAGCATCGCCCTACCCAGAAGAATGTTCCCTCTTGGATGGGCGAAACCACGAGCCTAACAATTCAACGGCGGAAGGGGGAGGACATAAGCCATCAGAATCGCGTCGGAGCAGGTCACGGCCTGCGCCCGGTCAGTCGGCGTGGCAGCCGAGCAGCTCGGCCGTCGTCCCCCTGGCCGTCGTACGGAGCGTGACGACCTTGTCGATGCGCGTGTCCCGGCCGCTGAAGCGGAAGTCGGCCCGGCCGACCTCGGCGCCCTCGGCCGACTGGGAGCGCAGGGTGCAGTAGCCCGAGGCGCCGGAGTCCTTGTGCACCTCGAGATGGACCCGGACCGCGTCGTCGGAGGCGTCGAAGGCGATCACCTGGGCGCTGATCTCGCTCTGCACGATGTAGTGGTAGGCGAAGTAGCCGATCAGGGCGAGAAGGAGCACACCCAGCACGGAGCCGGCGACCTTGAGCTTGCGGTCGGCGCGCTCGTCCGAGGAGCGGCCGTAGCGGCCCTCGGGCAGCCGCGTGCTCGCCGTGCTCATGATCGTCCTCTCCGCGGAATTAAACGCCCCCCGATTCCGTCACTATAGAAGCCTGCGATTGCGCCGAAGACACGGGGCGCCGACTTACCGAGGATTGAGTCTTGACTGACCAGCTACGACTGATGGCCGTTCACGCGCACCCCGACGACGAGTCGAGCAAGGGCGCGGCCACCATGGCGAAGTACGTGGCCGAGGGGGTGGACGTGCTGGTGGTGACCTGCACCGGCGGCGAGCGCGGGTCCATCCTCAACCCCAAGCTGCAGGGTGACGCCTACATCGAGGAACACATCCACGAGGTGCGCAGGAAGGAGATGGACGAGGCCCGGGAGATCCTCGGCGTCCGGCAGGAGTGGCTCGGCTTCGTCGACTCCGGCCTGCCCGAGGGCGACCCGCTGCCGCCGCTGCCCGAGGGCTGCTTCGCCCTGGAGGACGTCGACAAGGCGGCCGGCGAGCTGGTGAAGCAGATCCGCTCCTTCCGCCCGCAGGTGATCACCACCTACGACGAGAACGGCGGCTACCCGCACCCCGACCACATCATGACCCACAAGATCTCGATGGTGGCGTTCGAGGGCGCGGCGGACGCCGAGAAGTACCCGGAGGCCGAGTACGGCCCCGTCCACCAGCCGCAGAAGCTCTACTACAACCAGGGCTTCAACCGCCCCCGCACCGAGGCGCTGCACCACGCGATGCTCGACCGCGGCCTCGAGTCGCCCTACGGGGACTGGCTCAAGCGCTGGAAGGAGTTCGAGCGGGTCGAGCGCACGCTGACCACGCACGTCCCGTGCGCGGACTTCTTCGAGGTCCGCGACAAGGCGCTGATCGCCCACGCCACGCAGATCGACCCCGACGGCGGCTGGTTCCGGGTGCCGATGGACCTGCAGAAGGAGGTCTGGCCGACGGAGGAGTACGAACTGGCGAAGTCTCTCGTCGACACC
Organism: Streptomyces sp. 1-11; assembly: GCF_007176755.1. Taxonomy (GTDB): domain Bacteria; phylum Actinomycetota; class Actinomycetes; order Streptomycetales; family Streptomycetaceae; genus Streptomyces. Next base: position 442,969 of record NZ_BJTV01000001.1, on the reverse strand, counting down.
TCCCTCCCCGAGGACGACCTCTTCGCGGGCATCCGCGACAATGCCTGACATGAGCGCAAGCCTGGCACTGACGCATCTCGTCCCCCTCGCCAAGGAGGTCGACGAGAACAAGGTCACCCCCGGCGTCCTCGGCTTCATCGTCTTCGCGGTGATGGCCGTGGCCGTGTGGGGCCTGATGAAGTCGATGAACAAGCAGATGCAGAAGGTCGACTTCAAGGAGGCCCCCGACGCCGGGGCCGAGAAGAAGGCCGAATCCAAGGCGCCGCAGGGCTGACCTGGGGAACCCGGCCCCCGCCGGGGGCTCAGTTCCGCGCCGGAACCGCCACTCCCATCACCTCCCGGGCGTGGCGGTCCGGGGTCATGCGCAGACGCCACGCCTGCCAGCCCGCCTCCAGCGTCACGCCCCGCTCCAGCAGCAGGGCGTAGGCCGGCACCCACTCGTCCAGCTTCTCGTCCCGCGCCGGGTGCGAGGCGCGGGCGAGCTGGGCCAGCTCCTCCTGCGCGACCGCCGTGCCCACCTCCACACCGCCCGGCGACGCGTACGGCAGCAGGGTGCAGCGCAGGAACCGCGCCCAGTCCTCGCCCCGGCGGTCGCCGTAGGACGTGAACAGGGTCAGCGCCTCGTCGCACAGGTCGAGCGCCTGCTGGATCCGGGCGTTGCCCGCGTCCACCACCGCCAGCTCCAGACAGGTCCACGCCTCGCCGTGCGCCACGCCGATGCGCTGGAAGTCGGCGCGGGCGTCGACGAGGAGCTGCCGGGCGAAGCCCGAGTTGCGCAGCGAGCCGGTCTGCGCGGCCCGCTGGTCCCGGGTGACCCGCGCCGAGTGGTGCCGGGCGCAGGCCAGGCCGTAGACGTCCCGCATCCGGGAGAACATCTGCCGGGACCGCTCCAGCTCCCGGACCGACCGGTCCAGGTCACCGGCCTCCTCCAGCGCCTGCCCCAGGTGGAACAGCGTCCAGGCCTCGCCGCGCGCGTCCTCGTTCTCCCGGTGCCGCGCCGCCGCCCGGCGCAGGTCCTCCACCGCGGGGCCGGCGTCCCCGTCCACCAGCCGCGCCCGGGCGAGCTGGGTCAGCGCCCAGGCCTCGCCGCGCGCGTCGTGCGTCTGGCCGTAGCGCTCCAGGGCGGCCCGCAGCTCCGTCTCCGCCCTCGGCACGTCGCCCATGCGCAGCGCGAGCTGGCCGAGCTGGAAGTGCGCCCAGGCCTCGCCGTGCAGGGAGCCGCCCTGCCGGTGCAGGACCAGGGAGCGGGTGAGCAGGTCCAGGGCCTCCGGCAGCAGCGCCCGGTCCCGCTGCACCGCGGCCAGCGCGTGCATCGTCCAGGCCCGGTCGGTCGCCAGCTCCTCGGCCGCCTGGAGGTCCAGGGCCTCCTGCAGCCGGGCCGCGGCCTCGGTGAGGTTGCCCTGGTGGTGCAGGGTGATCCCGAGGGAGCACAGCGCGCGGGCCGCGCCCGCGTCGTGGTGGGCCTCGCGGTAGAGGTCGACCACGGAGGCCAGCGTGGTGCGCGCCTTGTCCAGCTCGCCGAGCTGCCGGGCCGCGATACCGGTGCGCCACTGCACCGAGCGCAGCAGCAGCCCCTGGTCCACGGCCTGCGCCAGCTCGCTGATCTCTCCGAGGCGGTAGAGGTCGCCGCGCAGCAGGCAGTAGTCGCACAGGGCGCCGAGCAGGTTCTGCACGGCGGCCTGGTCCACGCCCTCGGCGTGGCGCAGTGCGGCCGTGATGAAGCTGGACTCGTCGTCCAGCCAGCGCAGCGCCTCGTCCAGCGAGGTGAAGCCGTGCCCGCCGAACTGGTTCGAGCGCGTCGACATGTTGCCGTCGACCAGGCGCAGCACCGAGTCGGCCAGCTCCGCGTAGTTGACGATCAGCCGCTCCTGCGCGGCCGTCCGCTCCGCCGGGTCCTCCTCGTCCAGCAGCCGGGCCCGGGCGAAGGCCCGCACCAGGTCGTGCAGCCGGTAGCGGCTGCCGCGCACGTGGTCGAGCAGACCGGCGTCCGCGAGGGCCGCCAGATGCCGGGTGGCCTCCGCCTCGTCGGTGGCCAGCAGGGCGGCGGCCGCCGCCGCGCCGAGCGAGGACCGGCCGGCCAGCGCCAGCCTGCGCAGCAGCCGGCGCGCGGCGTCCGGCTGGTCGGTGTAGCGCAGCCACAGCGCCCGCTCCACCGGCTCCACCGGACCGTACGCGCCGAGGTCGGAGGCGAGCTGCCGGGGCGAACGCGGGCCCAGCGAGGAGCCGGCGACGCGCAGCGCGAGCGGCAGCCCGCCGCACAGCAGGCGGACCCGGTCGGCGGACTCGGCGTCGTACGGCCCCGAGGCGTCCCGCGCCGTCGCCGCCAGCAGTTCCTCGGCGCCCGCCGCGTCCAGCTCCCGCACCGGCAGGTGGTGCACCCAGGCGCCGAGCTCGGCGGGCAGCTCGAGCGGACCGCGGGCGGTGACCAGCACCAGGCTGTCGGAGTGCTCGGGCACCAGGGCGCGCACCTGCTCCGGGTCGGAGGCGTCGTCCAGCACGATCGTCACCGGCAGACCGGTCAGGTGCCGGTGGTAGAGCTCGGACAGCCGCTTGACCTGCTGGTCCGGGGAGGAGCGCTCGCGGAACAGCAACTGCTCGCGGGGCGCGCCGAGCCGGTTCAGCAGGTGCAGCAGCGCGTCCCGGACGGGCAGCGGCGGCTCGTCCCGGCTGCCGCCGCGCAGGTCCACGACGACCGCGCCGCGGAAGTGGTCCTTGAGGTCGTGCGCCGCGCGGACCGCGAGCGTCGTGCGGCCCACGCCGGGCTCGCCGTGCAGCACGACCACGGTCGGCCGGGTCTCGGTGGCCGCGCGGGCGGCCTGCGCCCACTGCCTGATCCGCGCCAGCTCCGTCCGGCGGCCCGCGAACGGCCCGTCCGGCTCGGGCAGTTGCCCGAAGGACTGCTCCAGCACCGTGCGCCTGCGGGCCGCCGCGCTCTTGTCGGCGCCGCGCAGCGCCGGCCCGGTCTTCTTCTTCGGCCCGGTGGAGGCGGTGATCACCCGCTGCTGGTCGAGGAACGGGCGGATGCCGCGTACCTCCAGCGCGGTGAGCCACTGCAGCCTGAGCTGTTCCGGGCCGCCGGGCTGACCGGCCGCGCCCGCCCGGTGGTGGGCGGCCGGCAGATGGGAGCCGGCCACCTTCGCCACCGTCGCGGCGGCGCCCACCACGCCCACCGTGACGCCCGCGCCGAGGGCCGTGCCGGCGCCGGTGCCCAGGGACAGGTCGGCGACGGCGGCCGTCACTGCGGCAACGGCGGCCACCAGCAACGCCGTTCCGGCGCCCTCACGGGCGTAGCGCTGGCCGAAGGTGAGCCGGCCGGCCTCGGCCTCGTCGAGCGCGCGGACGTAGGTCTCGTACTCCTCGGCGGCCTTGAGCGCCATTGTGTCCAGCGCGCCGCGCGCCCGCGACAGCAGCAACTGCCCGTCGGTCCGGCCGCCGGAGCGCCGCACCTCCTCGTCCACGGCCCGCGCCAGCAGCCGCTCGGCCTCCGCCCGATGGCCGTCCCGCATGTCCCGTCCCCCTGTCGGCGACAACTCGTCCACCCAAGAGTGTCCTTCGGGGACGACGGCTTGGCGAGGGGGCGACGATCAGCGAGTGAGCGCGGATCTTTCCGCAACTCCCCGGTGAGCGGGCGGTTTCCGGGGGCCGGCACGGCGCGCTTTTCTCACCCGTGTGGGGTTGCGTGCCGCCGGGTGCGACCCCGCCCGCCCGGGCGGCGTGCGGACACCCCCGCGCGGGCCCCGCCGGCGGGGCGGGGCGCTGTGAGAGGGTGGGGGGTATGAACCGGTTGGCTGGTGTGACCTCGCCTTACCTGCTTCAGCACGCCGACAATCCGGTCGACTGGTGGACCTGGTCGCCGGAGGCCTTCGACGAGGCGCGGCGGCGTGACGTCCCCGTCCTGCTGTCGGTCGGGTACTCGTCGTGCCACTGGTGCCACGTCATGGCCGGTGAATCGTTCGAGGACCAGGCCACGGCCGACTACCTGAACGAGCACTTCGTCAGCGTCAAGGTCGACCGCGAGGAACGCCCCGACGTCGACGCCGTCTACATGGAGGCCGTACAGGCCGCCACCGGCCAGGGCGGCTGGCCCATGACCGTGTTCCTGACCCCGGACGCCGAGCCCTTCTACTTCGGCACCTACTTCCCGCCCGAGCCCCGGCACGGCATGCCTTCCTTCCGGCAGGTGCTGGAGGGCGTCCAGCGGGCCTGGGCCGACCGGCGCGGCGAGGTGGCCGAGGTCGCGGGCAAGATCGTGCGGGACCTCTCCCAGCGGGAGCTGGCCCCACAGGGCGCCCGGCCGCCCGGCGAGCAGGAACTCGCCCAGGCGCTGCTCGCGCTCACCCGGGAGTACGACCCGCAGCGCGGCGGATTCGGCGGCGCGCCGAAGTTCCCGCCGTCGATGGTGCTGGAGTTCCTGCTGCGCCACCACGCGCGCACCGGCGCCGAGGGCGCCCTGCAGATGGCGTCCGACACCTGCGAGCGGATGGCGCGCGGAGGGATCTACGACCAGCTCGGCGGCGGCTTCGCCCGCTACTCCGTGGACCGTGACTGGGTCGTGCCGCACTTCGAGAAGATGCTGTACGACAACGCCCTGCTGTGCCGGGTGTACGCGCACCTGTGGCGGGCGACGGGCTCCGCTCTCGCCCGGCGGGTCGCGCTGGAGACCGCCGACTTCATGGTCCGCGAACTGCGCACCGGTGAGGGCGGGTTCGCCTCGGCCCTTGACGCGGACAGCGACGACGGGACCGGGCGTCATGTCGAGGGCGCCTACTACGTCTGGACGCCGCAGGAGCTGCGCGAGGTGCTCGGCGAGGACGCCGGCCCCGCCGCCCGGTACTTCGGCGTGACCGAGGAGGGCACCTTCGAGCACGGCCGGTCGGTGCTGCAACTGCCGCAGACCGAGGGTGTGTTCGACGCCGAGCAGGTGGCGTCGGTCAAGGAGCGCCTGCTGGCCCGGCGGGAGCGGCGGCCCGCCCCCGGCCGGGACGACAAGGTCGTCGCCGCCTGGAACGGGCTGGCGATCGCCGCGCTCGCCGAGACCGGCGCCTACTTCGACCGGCCCGACCTGGTCCAGGCCGCCGTCGCGGCCGCCGACCTGCTGGTCCGGGTGCACCTGGACGAGCACGCCCACCTCGCCCGCACCAGCCGGGACGGCCGGGTGGGGCCCAACGCCGGGGTGCTGGAGGACTACGCCGACGTCGCCGAGGGTTTCCTCGCGCTGGCCTCCGTGACCGGGGAGGGGGTGTGGCTCGACTTCGCCGGGCTGCTCCTCGACCAGGTGCCGGCCCGCTTCGGCGACTCCGAAGGCGGCGCCCTGTACGACACCGCCGCCGACGCCGAGCAGCTCATCCGCCGGCCGCAGGACCCCACCGACAACGCCACCCCGTCCGGCTGGAGCGCCGCGGCGGGCGCCCTGCTGGGTTACGCCGCGCACACCGGCTCCGAGGCCCACCGCACCGCCGCCGAGCGGGCGCTGGGCGTCGTCGGGGCGCTGGGCCCGCGGGTGCCCCGGTTCATCGGCTGGGGGCTGGCCGTCGCCGAGGCGCTGCTCGACGGGCCCCGGGAGGTGGCGGTGGTCGGCCCGTCCCTCACCGACGAGGCGACGGCGGCCCTGCACCGCACCGCGCTCCTCGGCACCGCGCCGGGCGCGGTGGTCGCGGCCGGGACCCCCGGCGGCGAGGAGTTCCCGCTGCTCGCCGACCGCCCGCTGGTGGACGGCCGGCCGGCCGCCTACGTCTGCCGGAACTTCACCTGCGACGCCCCGACGACGGACCCCGGGCGGCTGGGCCGGGCGCTGAACGCCGGCTGAGCGCCGGGCGGCGTCAGGCCTGGCCGCTGAACTGGGCGAGGGCGCGCTCCACGATGGCCTCGAGCTGGTCGTGGTGCGCGCCCTTCCAGTAGGCGCGGCCGCAGTCGCCGCACCGGGCGAAGACGTCGTAGGTGCGCCGGGTGCCGTGCTGGAGCTGGTCGGCGACCTCCTCCTTGGTGGCCTCGGTCAGCAGGCCGTTGCAGGCGGTGCAGCGGCTCCAGGGGCGCAGGCCGGGCGCGAAGCGCTCGAGGACGTCGCGGAGCTGCTCCTCGGGGCGGGTGCTGTACACGTACGCTCCGGCCCACAGCTCGCGGCGGCGCAGCAGGCCCCGGTCGCGGCTGAGCATGACCCGCTTCTCGGCGGCCGAACGCGCGGCCAGCGCCGGGTCGCCGATGTCGGTCGACTCGTACGCCGCGTCCACGCCCAGCAGGCGCAGCCGGCGGGCGAGGGTGCCGAGGTGGACGTCGAGGAGGAAGCGCAGGGGCGCGCCGGGCACCCGCTGGGGGCGTACGACGGGGCGGACCTCCACCGAGTCGCCGGCGACGGGGACGTACCCGGCCGGCACCTCGCGGCCGCCGACCCACAGGGACCCGACCTCGGTCAGCGGGACGCCCGCCGACTCGACGGCGTGTCCGAGGGACGAGACGCCGTCGGTGGCGAGTGCGACAGGCCTCCCGCGCCGTCCGCTCGGGAGGAACGGGGCCAGGGCCGGGGCGAACTCGACGTGGATCTCGGGACCGTTCACCCGGCCAGGATGTCACGCCGCCAGGCGCCAGGGCTCAGGGATTTCCGGTGGGCAGACCGTGCTCCAGGACGTCCAGCGCCCGCCGCGCGAGGTCGCGCAGATCACCCTCGAAGTCGTTCTCCGCCCAGGCCAGGTAGACCTCCATCATGCCGCCGGCCAGGGACATCGCGTAGACGCGCACCTCCAGGCCGTCCGGGTCGAGACCTGTGCGCTCGGCGAGGACGCCGCGCAGCAGGCGGCCGGTGCGCGACATGCTCTCCACCATCCGGGCGCGGACGGCGGGGACCCGGACGCCGAGGTGCGCCCGCGTCCGCAGCACCTCGGGGTCCTCCCGCGTCATCGCGTCGATGACCCGGTCCATCGCGTACCGCAGCGAGTCCGTCCACGGCTCGCCGGCCGGCCGGGACCGCAACTCCCGCACCAGCAGCGGGTCGTACTCGTCCGTGAGGACGATGTCCTCCTTGCTCGGGAAGTAGCGCAGGACGGTCGACGGCGACACCTCGGCCCGCCCGGCTATCTGCTCGATCGTGGTGGCCTCGTACCCCTGCTCCCCGACCAGCGCGTACGTCGCGGCGCGGATCGCCTCGCGCGTCTTGATCTTCTTGCGTTCGCGCAGGCCCGGCCGGGGACGGCCGGCGGGGGAGTGGGGGGAGGGTGCCGCGGTCATGCGGGTCATTGTCCGGCATCCGGCCCGGGGGTGACCATCCGTGCGGCGGCCCGCCAGAGGACTCACCCGTGCTGGTACGCCACCAGGGAGATGCCGACGTAGTGGACGACGAACGCGGCCAGGGTGAGGGAGTGGAAGACCTCGTGGAAGCCGAACCAGCGCGGTGAGGGGTTCGGCCGCTTGATGCCGTAGACCACGCCGCCGGCGCTGTACAGCAGGCCGCCGACGACGACCAGGACCAGGACGGCGATGCCGCCGGTGCGCATGAAGTCGGGCAGGAAGAAGACGGCCGCCCAGCCCATCGCGATGTAGCAGGGCGTGTACAGCCAGCGCGGGGCGCCGACCCAGAAGACGCGGAAGACGATGCCGGCGGCGGCCGCCGCCCAGATGCCCCACAGCAGCCACTGACCCTTGGCGCCGGGCAGGAGCAGCATGGTCAGCGGTGTGTAGGTGCCCGCGATGATCAGGAAGATGTTGGCGTGGTCCAGGCGGCGCAGGACGCCGTCCATCCGCGGGCTCCAGTCGCCCCGGTGGTAGAGCGCGCTGACGCCGAAGAGCAGGCAGGCCGTCAGGGCGTAGATGCCGCAGGCGATCCGGCCTCTGCTGGAGTCGGCGAGCGCGGTGAGCACGAGGCCCGCGACGAGTACGGCGGGGAACATGCCGAGGTGCAGCCAGCCGCGCAGCCTCGGCTTGACCGGGTGCGGCAGGGAGAGCGCCACGGGACCGTGGCCGGCGGCCGGCGTGTCGGTGGTCGCGTCGGGGACGGGCGCAGTCATGCCCGGCATGGTACCTACCGCCCCGTAAGTCCCGTGTCAGCGAGCCCCCGTGAACGCCCCAACGCAAAAAGTCCTTCTGCTGAACTTCATGTGTACGCAAAGAAGCGCGGTGACCGTGGCGTTCCTCACGTCGCTCACCTGTGATGCCCTCTGGACAGATGGGCACTAGAATCGGATGATCAAATGAGTGCGGTCGGCACCGGATGAGCGCCAGACAGTCGAGACTGTGAAGCATCCGGGTCGCGGCCCCCACGGGGCGACAAGACAAAAAATCCCTCATCTAGGAGCAATCGTGGCGCGCGACATCGCGGCTCCCACCGGCATCCCCACCAACCACCAGGAACTGGTCTCGTGGGTCAACGAGATCGCTGAACTGACGCAGCCGGACAGCGTGGTCTGGTGTGACGGATCCGAGGCCGAGTACGAGCGGCTGTGCGAGGAGCTCGTCCAGAAGGGCACCTTCCGCAAGCTCGACCCGATCAAGCGCCCCAACTCCTACTACGCGGCCTCCGACCCCACCGACGTCGCCCGCGTCGAGGACCGGACCTTCATCTGCTCCGCCGAGGAGAAGGACGCCGGCCCGACCAACCACTGGAAGGCCCCGGCCGAGATGCGGGAGATCTTCCAGGGCTCCGGCGGCGAGGGCGGCATCTTCCGCGGCTCGATGAAGGGCCGGACGATGTACGTCGTCCCGTTCTGCATGGGCCCGCTGGGCTCCCCGCTCTCCGCGATAGGCGTCGAGATCACCGACTCCGCCTACGTCGCGGTCTCCATGCGCACCATGACCCGCATGGGCCAGCCGGTCCTCGACGAGCTCGGCGACAGCGGCTTCTTCGTCAAGGCCGTGCACACCGTCGGCGCCCCGCTGGAGCCGGGCCAGGAGGACGTGCCCTGGCCGTGCAACTCCACCAAGTACATCTCCCACTTCCCCGAGGACCGCGAGATCTGGTCCTACGGCTCCGGCTACGGCGGCAACGCCCTGCTCGGCAAGAAGTGCTACGCGCTGCGCATCGCCTCCGTCATGGCCCGTGACGAGGGCTGGCTGGCCGAGCACATGCTGATCCTCAAGCTCACCCCGCCGCAGGGCGAGTCCAAGTACGTCGCCGCCGCCTTCCCGAGCGCGTGCGGCAAGACCAACCTCGCCATGCTCGAGCCGACGATCTCCGGCTGGACCGTGGAGACCATCGGCGACGACATCGCCTGGATGCGCTTCGGCGAGGACGGCCGCCTGTACGCGATCAACCCGGAGGCCGGCTTCTTCGGCGTCGCCCCCGGCACCGGCGAGCACACCAACGCCAACGCCATGAAGACGCTGTGGGGCAACTCGGTCTTCACCAACGTGGCGCTCACCGACGACAACGACGTGTGGTGGGAGGGCATGACGGAGGAGACCCCGGCCCACCTCACCGACTGGAAGGGCAACTCCTGGACGCCCGGGTCCGGGACGCCCGCCGCGCACCCCAACGCGCGCTTCACCACCCCGGCCGCGCAGTGCCCGATCATCGCGCCGGAGTGGGAGGACCCCAAGGGCGTGCCGATCTCGGCGATCCTCTTCGGTGGCCGCCGGGCCAGCGCGGTGCCGCTGGTGACGGAGTCCTTCGACTGGAACCACGGTGTCTTCCTGGGCGCCAACGTGGCCTCCGAGAAGACCGCCGCCGCCGAGGGCAAGGTCGGCGAGCTGCGCCGCGACCCGTTCGCCATGCTGCCGTTCTGCGGCTACAACATGGGCGACTACATGGGTCACTGGGTCGACGTGGCCAAGGACAAGGACCAGTCCAAGCTGCCGAAGATCTACTACGTCAACTGGTTCCGCAAGAACGACGAGGGCAAGTTCGTCTGGCCCGGCTTCGGCGAGAACAGCCGCGTGCTGAAGTGGATCGTGGACCGGCTGGACGGCCGGGCCGAGGGCGTCGAGACCCCGATCGGCATCCTGCCGACCAAGGAGGCGCTGGACACCAAGGGCCTCGACCTGTCCGACGCCGACCTGGACTTCCTCCTCACGGTCGACAAGGAGGTCTGGCGCGAGGAGGCCTCCCTGGTCCCCGGGCACCTGGAGACCTTCGGCGACCACACCCCGAAGGAACTGTGGGACCAGTACCGCGCGCTGGTGCAGCGCCTGGGCTGAGACCCCACCCCATGACTCCACGGCCGGTCCGGATGCCCTGACCAGCGATCGTCACGGCCGGCCGTGGTGACAACCCCGACGGGGCCCCGCACAAAGGCGTGCGGGGCCCCGTCGCGCTGTGTGGCGCCCGGTCCGCGCGTCGCTGCAGGGTGCGCGCGGACCGGGGCCGTCCGGAGGACCCCGGGCGGGGTCAGCGGGCCTGGCTGAGCGCCCTCGGCCCGGCCAGGGCGGCGGCGTGCGCGTCCATCCGCTCGGCCGACAGGATCGCCGCCGCCGTGTCGGCGCGGGAGGCGGCGACCACCAGCGCGCGGCCCGCGAGGGCGTGAGCCCGCCGGTGCAGTCCCGTGGCCTCGCCGGCGGCGGACGGCTGGGCACGCAGCGGCGCCCGTCCGCCGCGCAGCCGGGACACCTGGCCGGCGAGCCGCTCGGCGGCCGCCTCGAGGTCGGCGGAGGGGGTCAGGGCGCGCAGGTCGTCGGTGACGGCGAGCAGGGCGGCGAGATGACCGGCGAGCTGGATGTCCAGCTCCTCCTCGCGCGAGCGGTGGGGGAAGTCGGAAGGTTCGCCGGCCATCGTGCTGTGGACCGACTTGGTGCGGATCGGCTCGTACATGGGGATGGCCTCCTGTGCTCTGACAGGAAGCCATCCTAGCTTGGATTTCGTCTAAAGTTGAGTCGGGTCACGAACCGTGGTCCCCCGGCCGCCGCCGGCTGGGCTCAGAGGCCCCGGTGAGCGGCCTCAGGTCTGCCCGTAGCCGTCCAGGAAGGTCCCGATCCGGGTCACCGCGTCCCGCAGGTCGCCGGCGCTCGGCAGGGTCACCACCCGGAAGTGGTCCGGCTCGGGCCAGTTGAACCCGGTGCCCTGGACGACCATGATCTTCTCCTGGCGCAGCAGGTCCAGCACCATCTGCCGGTCGTCCTTGATCTTGAAGACCTGGGGGTCGAGGCGCGGGAAGAGGTACAGCGCCCCCTTGGGCCGGACGCAGCTCACGCCGGGGATCTGGGTCAGCAGCTCGTAGGCGACGTCCATCTGCTCCTTCAGGCGGCCGCCCGGCAGCACCAGCTCGTTGATCGTCTGCCGGCCGCTGAGCGCGGCCACGACCCCGTGCTGTCCCGGCATGTTGGCGCACAGGCGCATGTTCGCCAGGATCGTCAGGCCCTCGATGTAGGAGTCGGCGTGGGCGCGCGGGCCGGAGATCGACATCCAGCCGACGCGGTAGCCGGCCACCCGGTAGGCCTTGGACATGCCGTTGAAGGTCAGGGTCAGCAGGTCGGGGGCGACCTTCGCGGTCGGGGTGTGGGTGGCGCCGTCGTAGAGGATCTTGTCGTAGATCTCGTCCGAGCAGACCAGCAGGTTGTGCCGGCGGGCGATGTCGGTCAGGCCCTTGAGCACCGCCTCGTCGTACACCGCGCCCGTGGGGTTGTTCGGGTTGATGATGACGATCGCCTTGGTGCGGTCGGTGACCTTGCGCTCGACGTCGGCGAGGTCGGGCATCCAGTCGGACTGCTCGTCGCAGCGGTAGTGCACGGCCGTGCCGCCGGACAGCGAGACCGCCGCCGTCCACAGCGGGTAGTCCGGCGCCGGCACGAGCACCTCGTCGCCGTCGTCCAGCAGGCCCTGCATCGCCATCACGATCAGCTCGGAGACGCCGTTGCCGATGTAGACGTGCTCGACGTCCGTCTCGATGCCGATGGTCTGGTTGTGCATGACGACCGCGCGCCGGGCGGCCAGCAGGCCCTTGGCGTCGCCGTAGCCGTGGGCGCCGGAGACGTTGCGCAGGATGTCCTCGAGGATCTCCGGCGGGCACTCGAAGCCGAACGCGGCCGGGTTGCCGGTGTTGAGCTTCAGGATGCGGTGCCCGGCCGCCTCCAGGCGCATCGCCTCCTCGAGAACCGGGCCCCGGATCTCGTAACAGACGTTGGCGAGCTTGGTCGACTGGATCACCTGCATGCCCGTGAGCTTACGACCCGGTAACGGTTCATGGGTGGTGTCTTCCGCCACTTGAGACGGTCCGGTTTGCCGGGTTATCGGCCTCGGCTGTCCCAGAAGTCACCCGCGTCCATAGAATGCGCCGCGATGCCGGTGCGCCGGGGCCGCTGATGTGCCTGGTGCGACAGGGGGCGGCGCGGGAACGGCAGGGCAAGGGGAGGGCTGGGGTTGTACGAGGCGCACGGTGGCGACGGCGGACCGGAGGTTCAGCCGAACGTGTACCACCCAGGGACGGCCCCGGCCCCGTCGTACGACGAGTACGCGGACCCCGCCGCCGCGCACGGCTGGCAGAACACCTACGACGAGACCCGTGAGCTGCCCGCGCTGTCCCCGCCGTCCTCCCCGCCCGGGCCGGGCGGGCCGGACGGCGGCCGCCGGGACCGGCGGCGCAGGCGCCGCCCGCCGGCCCGCCGGGCGGCGGTCCTCGCCGGCGGTCTCGGCGCGGCCGGCGCGGTGGCGCTGATCGCGGTGCTCGCCTGGCCGGACGGCGCCCCGTCCGGGACGCGCCCCGCGAGCGACGGGCCCGCCCGCGTCCCCGGCGCCGCGACCACCCCCGCCGACTCCCCGGGCCCCGCGTCGAGCGCGCCCGGCGCCGGGTCCGGACTCCCCGTGACGCCGTCGTCCACCGCGCCCGGCACGGACGGCCGGATCGCCACCGCCACCGCCACCGGCCGCCCCACGGCGTCCGCCACGTCCGCCGCGCCCGGCTCCCCGGCCGCCACGGCCTCCGCCGTCACCACCGGCCCCGCGCCCGCATCCTCGTCCGCCGCGCCGACGGAGTCCGGCTGGGGCACCCCGGGCGGCGGCCGGGGGCACGGGCACGGCGCGACGAAGCGCCCCCGGTAGTGGCGGGCGGTCGTAGGCCGCCGCCAAGTGGGTAGGGATGGGCGGTGAGTTGCGGCTCGCCGTCCGGCAGACGTGCGCGTATGCCCCACGCAAACGTGCGCGTATGCCCCACGCGGACACGTCGTCGCACCCAACTGCTTGCCCCCGCACGCCCCTCTCATGAGAATGCTCATGACAAAGACGCGAGGCGACCGGAAGATCTCCGGTCGCCCAAGTCGTAAGAGGGGACCCCCACATGAACAAGCCTCTCCTGGCCGCGCTCTCCTCCCTGGCCATCGCCGGGCTGGGCGCGACCCCGGCGGTCGCCGCGCCGAAGACCGAAGCGGCCGCCGCGGTGACCGTCAACTTCGCCGGCACCGTCTCGCTCAGCAACTGCTCCGGCTCCGTCATCCGCTTCCCCAACTCCGCGGACACCGACCCGGCGCTCGTGCTGACCAACGGCCACTGCCTGGAGACCGGCTTCCCGTCGCCCGGCCAGGTCATCACCGGCCAGTCCTCCAGCCGCAGCTTCGGCCTGCTGAACTCCTCCGGCACCAAGGTGGCGACGCTCCGCGCCAACCAGGTCGTCTACTCGACCATGACGGACACCGACGTCACGATCTACCGCACCACCACCACCTACGCGGCGATCAAGAGCTCGTACGGCATCAGCCCGCTCACCATGCAGGACACCCACCCGGTCGCCGGCACCGCCATCAAGGTCGTCTCCGGCTACTGGAAGCGGATCTACAGCTGCAACATCGACGGGTTCGTGTACCGCCTGAAGGAGGGCGACTGGACCTGGAAGGACTCGGTCCGCTACACCTCCGCCTGCGACACCATCGGCGGCACCTCGGGCTCGCCGGTCATCGACACCGCCACCGGCAAGGTCGTCGCCGTCAACAACACCGGCAACGAGGACGGCCAGCGCTGCACCGAGAACAACCCCTGCGAGGTCGACCAGAGCGGCAACGTCACCGTCCGCCAGGGCATCAACTACGCCGAGGAGACCTACAACATCCCGGCCTGCTTCACCACCGGCAACAAGCTGAACCTCAGCGCGTCCGGCTGCACCCTGCCCAAGCCGTAGCCCGGACCAGGGCCGTGTCCCGCCCGGGCCGGAACCCGGCCCGGGCGGTCACACCGGCGTCCGGCGCACCGACCGGCCCGCCAGCACGTCGGTGCGGCGGCCGTCCTCCATCGCGAAACGGCCGTCGACCAGCACGTAAGGGATTCCCTCCGGGAGCACCCGGGGCTCGGCGAAGGTGGCGCCCGCGGCGACGGTGTCCGGGTCGAACAGCACCAGGTCGGCGCGGTACCCCTCGCGCACGAGACCCCGGTCCGGCAGCCGCAGCCGGGCCGCGGGCCGCCCGGTGAGGTGGGCCACGCACTCCTCCAGCGTCAGCACCCCCGACTCCCGCACGTAGTGCCCGAGATAGCGGGGGAAGGTGCCGTAGGCGCGCGGATGGGGCTTGGCGCCCCGCAGGATGCCGTCGGAGCCGCCGGTGTGGGCGCGGTGCCGCATGATCGCCCGGACGTTGTCCTCGTGGCCGACGTGCTGCAGGATCGTCGTGCCGAGCCGGTCCTCGACGAGCAGCCGGCGGGCGGTGGTCCAGGGGTCCTCGCCGCGCGCGTCCGCCGACTCCCGCACGGTACGGCCGACATGGTCCGACAGGGCCGGGACGGTCACCCCGGAGATCTCGATCGTGTCCCACTCCACCGGCACGCCGTGGCAGCCGTCCGAGCCGGCGACCTCCAGGTCGTGCCGGATCCGTCCGGCCGTCGCCGGGTCGCCGAGCCGGGCCAGGATCCGCTCCGGCCCGCCCGCGCCCGCCCAGCTCGGCAGCAGCGCGGCCAGGGTGGTGCAGCCGGGGGTGTAGGGGTAGCTGTCCAGGGTGATGTCGGCGCCGGCGTCCAGCGCCCGGTCGAGCAGGGCGAGCAGCTCGGGCGCGCGGCCCCGGTTCACGCCGAAGTTCATCGTCGCGTGGGCCAGGTGCAGCGCACAGCCGGCCTGCCGGGTCAGCTCCACCATCTCGGCGTACGCCTCCAGGGCGCCGGCGCCGTAGGAGCGGTGGTGCGGGCAGTAGTAGCCGCCGTAGGCCGCCACCACCCGGCACAGCTCGGTCAGTTCGGCGTCGCCGGCGTACATGCCGGGCGTGTAGGTGAGCCCGGAGGACAGGCCGACGGCGCCCTGTTCCAGGCCCTCCGCGACCAACTGCCGCATGCGCTCCAGCTCCCGGCCGGTCGCCGGGCGGTCCTCCCAGCCGACGGCCAGCGCGCGGACCGTGCCCTGCGGGACCAGGTAGGCCGCGTTCACGGCGATCCCCCGGTCGAGGCGGTCCAGGTACTCGCCGACCGTGCGCCAGTCGAGGTCGACGTCGTCCCCGTACCCGTTCCAGCCGGTGATCGCCCGGCGGACCTCCTCCAGCGTGCGGTCGTCCACCGGCGCGTACGACAGCCCGTCCTGTCCGAGGACCTCGAGCGTGACGCCCTGGGCGAGCTTCGCGCTGTGGTCCGGGTCGCGCAGCAGGGCCAGGTCGGAGTGGGCGTGCATGTCGATGAAGCCGGGGGCCAGGACCAGGCCCTCCGCGTCCAGCTCCCGGCGGGCCCGCGGCCGCTGGCAGCCGGCCGCCGCGGCCTCCTTGACGACGGCGACGATCCGGCCGCCGTCGACCACCACGTCGGCGCGGTAGGAGTCCGCGCCGCTGCCGTCGACGACGTCCGCGTCCCGGATGACCAGCTCCTCCACGATGCCCCCTAGAAGAAGGTGCGGATGTAGTCGACGACCGTCCCGTCCGCCTCGGCCAGCGGGATGAGCTGCCACTTGTCGAACGACGTGCAGGGGTGGGACAGGCCGAAGCCGACCCAGTCGCCGACCTCCAGGTCCGCCTCCCCGGTGGTGCGCAGCCAGGCGTGCTGGTCGGACAGGCCGGTCACGGTGACCCCGTCGGCCGGGCGCTCGGCGCCGTCCCGGCGCACCACCTGGGCCTCGGGCAGGTCCAGGTCGTGGGCCGCGTCCCGCTTGCCCGCGTTGGCGAAGGCCTGTTCGGGGGAGGGCCGGGAGACGACCTGCGCCCAGAGCCGGAACGCGGGCTCCAGCGCGCCCTCCTGGGGGACGCGGGCGAAGGGGGTGAGCCTGCGGTAGTGCCCGTCGTCGTGCGAGACGTAGGCGCCCGACCGCAGCAGCTTGAGCACGGGTGCGGACAGTTCGGGGATCTCCGCGAACACGTCGGCCACCGCGTCGAACCACGCGCTGCCGCCGGCGCTCACCACGATCTCGTCCACCCCGGCGAACCGGCCGCTCTTGTCGAAGTCGGCGGCCAGCGCCGTCAGCCGCCGCAGATAGGCCGTCACCCGCGCGGTGTCGGCCCGCGGCACCTCGCCCTCGTACCCCGCGACCCCGACCAGCCGGAGCGTCGGTACGGCGGCCACGGCGTCGGCGACTGCCGCGCACTCCGCCTCCGTGCGCACCCCGGTACGGGCCCCCTCGCCCGCGGCCAGCTCCACCACGACGTCCACCGGGCGGGCGGCCCCGCGCAGGGCCGCGTCCATCAGCCCGACCCCGCGCACGGAGTCGACGTAGCAGACGAAACGGAAGTCCGGGTCGGCCGCCAGCTCGTCGGCGACCCGGCGCAGCGCGGCCGGGTCCACCAGCTCGTTGGCCAGGAAGATCCGCTCGACGCCGAACGCCCGGGCCACCCACACCTGGTGCGGCACCGCGAGCGTGATGCCCCAGGCGCCGTGCTCGATCTGCCGCTGGAAGAGCCGCGGGGCCATCGAGGTCTTCCCGTGCGGCGCGAAGGCGAGGCCGTGCCGCTCGGCGTACGTCTCCATGAGCGCCAGGTTGTGCTCCAGCCGCTCGGCGGAGAGCGCGAGGACGGGCGTGGTGAACCCGCCGGTGAAGAGGTTGCGGCGCTGGGCGGCCAGCTCGGCGACGGTCAGGCCCTCGGCGTCCGGCGGGAGGCCCTTGAAGCGGTGGTCCACCCGTTCCTCGGCGAGGCGGGCGAGCGCTTCGGTGCCGGTTGCGCGGGGCATGTGACCCTCCTGATCCGGTGCGTTGCACTATATGCAACGCCCATTGCGTATGTCGCTCAGTGCTGTCTAGCATCTCGGCCGACACAGGGTCAACGAAAGCCGCCGGCCCCAGGATGACGAGGAGCCCCACCATCGTGAACGTCGTGGATGTCGTCACGCTCGGGGAGTCCATGGTCACCTTCCTGCCCACCCGGCCGGGCCGCCTCGCCGACGTCCCCTCCTTCGAACGGGCCATCGGCGGCGCGGAGTCCAACGTGGCCTGCGTACTGGCCGCCCTCGGCCACTCCACGCGCTGGGTGAGCCGGGTGGGCGCGGACGGCTTCGGGGACCACCTGGTGGCGCGGATCGCCGGGTACGGCGTCGACACCGGTTCCGTCCGCACCGACCCGGCCCGCCCCACCGGCGTCTACTTCCGCACGGCGGCCGACCGTGCCACCGACGCGCACGAGGTGGCGTACTACCGGGCCGGCTCGGCCGCCTCCGCGATGTCCGTGACCGGCACGGACCTCACCGCGGCCCGCGCGGGCCGCGTACTGCACCTGTCCGGCATCACCGCGGCGCTGTCCCCGCAGTGCCTGGAACTGATGCGCGAACTGACGGCGCCCCGCCCCGGCCGCCCGCTGATCTCCTTCGACGTCAACCACCGGCCGGGCCTGTGGGCCGCCGCCGACGGGGCCGGAGTGCTGCTGGAGCTGGCCAGGGCCGCCGACCTCGTGTTCGTGGGGGAGGACGAGGCGGAGCACGCCTGGGGCGTCACGGGCGGCCCGGCCGCCATCCGCGCCCTGCTCCCCGAACCGGCGCTGCTGGTCGTCAAACAGGCGGCACAGGGCGCGACGGCGTTCGCGCGCGACGACGCAGGGGAACTCCTCCGCCCGGCCGCGGGCGGCCCGGCCGCCGGGGCGGCGGACGCCACCCGGCCCGAGCGGAGCGGGGAACGGGGCGGCGCGGGCCGCGACCGCGCCGCCCCGGCGCCGAGCCCCGCCAGCGGCCCCCGGCCCGCCACGGCCCCGCACATCTTCGAACCGGCCCCGCCCGCCCTCGAACCGGCCCCGCACACCTTCGAACCGGCCCCGCACGTGGACGTCGTCGCCCCCGTCGGCGCCGGCGACGCCTTCGCGGCCGGCTTCCTCTCCGCCACCCTGCGCGGCCTGCCGGTGAGGCACCGCCTGCGGTACGGCCACCTCATGGCGGCGGCCGCCCTCACCACCCCCGCCGACCTCGCCACCCCGCCCGGCCGCGGCCACGCCGACCGCCTGGCCGCCCTGGACGACGAGGCATGGGGGAGACTTCGACTCGGCCCCGGCTGGACACAGGCCGAGCGGGCCCCGGAGGAGGCGAACACCCCATGAGTCAGACCGTCGACCGCGCCCTGAGCATCCTGCCGCTGCTCGCCGAGGGCCCCGCCGACCTCGGCCAGGTCGCCGACCGTCTCGGCGTCCACAAGTCGACGGCCCTGCGGCTCCTGCGCACCCTGCACGAACACGGCCTGGTCTACCGCCAGTCCGACCAGCGCTACCGCCTCGGCGCACGCCTCTTCGCCCTCGCCCAGGAGGCGATGGAGAACCTCGACATCCGCGAGATCGCCCATCCCCACCTCGTCCGGCTCAACGAGGCCTGCGGCCACACCGTGCACCTCGCCGTCCACGAGGAGAACGAGGTGCTCTACATCGACAAGGTGGAGAGCCGCTACCCCGTCCGGATGTACTCGCGGATCGGCAAGCCGGTGGCCATCACCGTGGCGGCCGTGGCGAAACTCCTCCTCGCCGACCTGCCCGAGCCTGAGCGCCGCGCCCTCGCGGACCAGCTCGACTACCCCCTCTACACGCCCCGCTCCACCCCCAACGCCGCAGCGTTTCTGCGCGAGTTGGAGCAGGTGCGCGAACAGGGCTGGGCCACCGACCTCGGTGGCCACGAGGAGTCCATCAACTGCGTCGCGGCCCCCGTCCGCGGCGCCGACGGCCGGGTCGTCGCCGCCATGTCGGTGTCCGCGCCGAACGTCGTCGTCACCGCCGAGGAACTCCTCACCCTGCTCCCGCAGGTGCGCCGTACCGCGGACGCGATCAGCGGCGAGTACTCCGGAAGAACGCCAGTGAAGGGCACCCCCGTATGACCGAGAAGACCGCGCTCACCCCGAAGACCCACACCACCCCGCCCGCGAGGTTCTCCCACGGGGTGAGGAAGGGCAACATCCTCCAGGTCGCCGGCCAGGTCGGCTTCCTGCCCGCCGAGGAGGGCAAGCCCCCCACGCCCGCCGGTCCCACCCTGCGCGAGCAGACCCTGCAGACCCTCGCCAACGTCAAGGCCATCCTCGAGGAGGGCGGCGCGAGCTGGGACGACGTGATGATGATCCGCGTCTACCTCACCGACGTGGACCACTTCGCGGAGATGAACGACATCTACAACACCTACTTCGGCGAGCAGGGCCTCACCCAGCCGCCCGCCGCCCGCACCACGGTCTACGTGGGACTGCCGCCCGGCCTCCTCATCGAGATCGACGCCCTCGCCGTCCTCGGCTGACGAAGGCCCGGACTCCTCTCTCCGCGGCGCCGCCCCTCCAGCAGGCGCCCGTTCACGCCACCCCCTTCGCACCACCAGCACGCGCACGGCACACGGCACGGCACCGCACTCGCGGTGCCGTGCCGCGATCCCCCCTGCCCGAAAGCAGTATGCATTTACGAAGAGGACCCCCTGATGTCCCATTCGCTCACCGCAGCCGCTCCAGCGCCCGCCGCCCCACCCCACACCGGAGGCCTGCTCCTCCTCGTCGACGGCACCGCCGGACTCCTCACCGTCGCCGCCATCGGCATAGCCCTGCTGCTCTTCCTGATCATCAAGATCCGGCTGCAGCCGTTCGTCGCCCTCCTGGCGGTCTCCATAACCGTCGGCCTGCTCGCCGGCCTGTCGGTCACCGAGCTCTTCGGCACCGTCCAGCGCTCCGACGCCGTCTCCACCATCGAGTCCGGCATGGGCGGCATCCTCGGCCACGTCGCGATCATCATCGGACTCGGCACCATGCTCGGCGCGATCCTGGAGGTCAGCGGCGGCGCCGAGGTACTGGCCTCCCGCCTGCTCGGCCTGTTCGGCGAGCGCCGCGCCCCCCTCGCGATGGGCCTGACCGGCCTGATCTTCGGCATCCCGGTCTTCTTCGACGTCGGCATCTTCGTGCTCGCCCCGATCGTCTACGCCGCCGCCAAGCGCAGCGGCAGGTCGATCCTGCTGTACTGCCTGCCGCTGCTCGCCGGCCTGTCCATGACCCACGCGTTCCTGCCGCCGCACCCCGGCCCGGTCGCCGCCGCCGGACTGCTGCACGTCCAGCTCGGCTGGGTCGTCCTCATGGGCATCGTCTGCGGCGTCCCCGCCGTCCTGGCCGCCTGGGCGTACTCCGCCTGGATCGGCAGGCGGATCTTCGTCGCCGTACCGCAGGACATGGTCGAGGCCTCCGAGGAGGCACGGCGGGCCGTCCTCGCCGAGCAGCGCGCGCAGGGCGTACGGCCGCAGGAGCAGCCGGTGCCGCTCGGCACGGTCCTCGCCATCATCGGCACGCCGCTGGTGCTGATCCTCGCCGCCACCTTCTCCTCCATCGCCCTCGACCCCTCCGCGGGCCGCTCGGTGCTGGAGTTCGCTGGCAGCCCCTTCGTCGCCCTCACCCTCGCCCTGCTGCTCGCCTACTACCTGCTCGGCATCCGGCGCGGCTGGTCCCGCAAGTCCCTGGAGGCGGTGTCCACCTCGTCGCTCAAGCCGGTCGGGAACATCCTGCTGGTGGTCGGCGCGGGCGGTGTCTTCGGCGCGGTCCTCAAGGCGAGCGGGGTGGCCCAGGCGCTGTCGGACACCTTCGACGGTGTGGGTCTGCCGGTGATCGTGCTGTCGTACCTGATCTCGGTGGTACTGCGGGTGGCCCAGGGCTCGGCCACGGTCGCCATCGTCACCACGGCCGGCATCGTGGCCCCGCTGCTGACCGAGGGCCACCACTCCCAGGCCTTCGTCGCCCTCGTCATCATGGCCGTGTCGGCCGGCTCCATCTTCGCCTCGCACGTCAACGACGGCGGCTTCTGGATGGTCGCCAAGTACTTCGGCATCACCGAGAGGGACACGCTGCGCACCTGGACGGTCCTCGAATCGGTGCTGTCCGTCGCCGGGTTCGCGGTGGCCGGGGTGGTGAGCCTGTTCGTGTAAGTGTGACCTGCGGGAACCGATGTGAAGAGCGAGCTGACTGGTTCCGGCACAGGAATGTCGTCCATACTGCCGCCGTGGACCAGCGCATAGGATCGAGCAGCCAGCCCCTGAAGGGCGAGCCCGTCAAGGGCGCCGGTTTCGACCCGGCCTTCATCCCGGGGATCACCGCACCGGCGGAACCGGAACCGGCGGACGTCAGTCCGGCGGCCGGTACCGGCACCGCGACCGGCCCCGAGGACGCGAAGCCGGCGGCCGGGACCCAGTCCGGCATCGAGGACGCGAAGCCGGCGTCCCCCGAGCCCGTGGCGGCGTCCGCCGAACCGGCGTCCGCGGGGCCGGGGAAGGAACCGGCCGAGGAGAGCGAACCCGAGGACGGCGCGCCCGTCTTCGAGGCCGCCGACCGCCGGGCCCGGTTCGAGGCCGACCGCCGCGGCGTCCGCCTCCGCCTGGACGAGGAGGCCTGCGAGTTCCACTGGGACGAGATCGCCGCGGTCGAGACGGAGTCCGCCCGCTTCGGCAAGCGGTTCACCATCACGGTGCACACGCCGGACCGCCGCTGGTACCCGATCGAGATCGAGGCGACGTCCAGGTCCCGCTTCGCGGAGTGGGAGTCCCAGTTGGACGCGGTACTCGACGCGTACTTCGAAGAGGCCTAGGACCGCGTGACGGCGGGGGTGCCGGAAGGAACCGGCGCCCCCGTCCCACGCGATCTCCCTAACCGCAGTACTGGGCGGCCTTGCCGATGGACCGGTACATGCAGTCCGCGTTCTCCAGCAGCTGCAGCACCGCGTCCCTGTTGCGGGAGGTCTCCCGCTCGATCACCTCGTCGGGCGGGTAGAACCCGCCGTCCCGGCTGGACGTCGGATACATCTCGAAGGTGTAGTCGAAGATCTTCTGTGTGCCCCACAGGTAGTCGTCGATCGACCCGTCGGTGATGTACAGATCGCTCGACTGCTCGGGGGTGTACCCGTTGCTGGCCGCCATCTTCTGCCCCACGGCCTTGAACGCGGCGGCGTCGTCGGCGGTCATCCCCGTCGCCGTGTCCGAGTAGGTGTACCCGAACGGCCAGAGGACCAGCTCGCTGTAGGTGTGGAAGTCGATGCCGGCCCGGATCTGCTGTCTGCCCCCGACGACCCGGCTGCGCACGAAGTCGGACACGACCTTCACCTCGGGCGCGGACTCGGCGGCCGAACCGCGGTAGGTCTCCGACGACTTCGTCCCCGAAGAGCCGCCGCAGCAGCCCCACTTGTAGTCCCAGTTCCGGTTGAGGTCGGTCCCGACGTACGAGGAACCGGAGTTGGGCTGCCGATTCTTCCGCCACGACCGGTAGGAGCCGGTGGCGATGTCGTACTCGCCGCCGTCCGGGTTGAGGTCGGGGACCAGCCAGATCTCCCGGCTGTTGACGAGATTCGTGATCCGCGAGTCGCTTCCGTACCCGGCGGCGAACTCGCGCAGCAGGTACAGGGCCATCTCCACGGTCAGGTGCTCGCGGGCGTGCTGGTGGAAGGTGAACAGCACCTCCGGCTCATCCTCGTCGGTGCCCACGTTGTCGCTGACCTTGACGGCGACGATGTCCCGGCCCTGGTACGACTTCCCGATCACCCGCTTGCTCATGATGTCCGGGCGGGCGGCGATCCGCTGGTCGATCTCGGCGTTGGCCTCGGCGTAGTTGTGGTACTTCGAGTCGGCGCTCGGGAAGTCGTACAGCCGCTGCTCGCCGCGGGCGCCGGCCCGGTCGGGCGCGGAGCCCAGAGGGGTGACGTCGTAACCGAGCCGGCGCAGCCGCCGGATCTGGCCGGCCCGCCCGGAGACGACCACGGTCTCCCCGTCGGCCTCGTCGACGGTGACACCGGTGGCCTGGATGGCCGTGCGCGTCACGGGGTTCGTACTCCGATGGATCTCGTACTGCCGGACGTCCTCACCGGACGCCGGGGCAGCCTTGCGGGCGCTCTCGGCGGTGGCGTGCGGGGCGGTGGCCGAGACGGGGGCGGCGAGAGCGAGGGCCAGCAGCGCGCCGAGCGCGGCGGTACGCCTGCCGCCGCGCGCGCCGGAGCCGCGGATGCGAAGTCGCATGAACTCTCCTTGGGTCTCCAGGGATTCCGGGGACGCCGGAAGTGGGGGAGTGGAGCTCGGAGCTGGTGTGCCTCAGTGCGACGTGCGGGTGCGGACGCGGGGAGCCGGTAGCTGTGGGTCCGCTGTGCGGGGCTGGCGCTCATGGTCCGACGTTGGCATGATCAGGTCAAGGCGGAGTCGAGGGTGACCCGGTCTCCGTCCGAAACTCGCGCTACTCGACCGGGCCGGCGTCGGCGGCCGGAGCCTTCAGGGCGTCGATGAAGGGTGTGAACGCCTGGGCGGCGAAGCTGAGGGTGGCTCGGGCGGGGGCTTTGGAATCGCGGACGCGTATGTGGGTGGGGCCTTCGGCGATCTCGACGCAGGCGTTTCCCTCGCCACCGCCGGAGAACGACGACTTCCGCCAGATGCGGGGGGTGGTCATGACCTCACAGCTCCTTCGCCAGCCTGCGGATGAAGTCACGCGAACGCTCAGGTTCGAGTGAAGAGGCCTCAAGCCTACGGAAGAGTGTTCGGAAGCGGTCGAGTTGGGCTTCGGCGTCCACGAATGCGGTGCCATGAGGTCCGTCGCGAACCACGGTGTCCAGTCTGGGCAGCGGTCCGCCCGCGTAGACCATGGCACTTCCGGCACCCGCGAATCCGTCCAGGTCGAACGGGATGACCCGGACCGTGACGTGGTCGGCTTCGGAGAGGTCCAATACGCGAGCAAGCTGGGCTCGCGCTGCCGGTCGGTCGCCCACCCGGATGCGCAGAGCAGCCTCATGGATCACGGCGACGTACGGGGTGGGATCCGGACGCTCGATGATGACCCTCCGCCTCATTCGGTGTTCTACTCGAAGCGCCACCTCGCTCGCCGGGATTTCCGGATTGACGTAGGAAAAGAGCGCACGCGCGTAGTCCTCCGTCTGAAGCAGGCCGGGGACATGCAGGAAGTCGGCGTCCCAGCGGTATGAGGCGTGGTGCTCCAGTTCGGACAGATCCAGGTACGGAGTCGGCAGGCGGTGCCGGTACTCCTCCCACCAGCCCCGCGCTCGGTCTGTCGCCATGTCCGCTAGCGCTTGGATCAGACTCTCGTCGCAGCAGGCGTAATTGGCCGCGAGGCGCCGCAGCCGCTCCTCGCTCACGCCTGTGAGCCCGGACTCGATGTGACTGATCTGGACGTGACTCACCCCGAGTAGCGCTGCGGCTTCGCGTGCCGCAAGGCCTGCGGCGTTGCGGAGCCGGCGCAACTCGACTGCCAAGCGCATCTGCCGCGCCGTTGGCTCGCGTCTCAGGACCATGGTTGCTGCCTCGCCTCAACGCACCTGTGGGTTGGCCTCGTTCGGGGTCAGATTACGCGACCGGCTTGCTCGGGATGACATGTTAGCCCTACCGTCGGTGACGTAACGAACGCTCAGCGGAAGCGCACCGCATCGCCCTGCCACGGCGTCTGCGGCAATGCCACCGCGCGCTCTCGGACCGAACCCCTCACCTCACCGGAGTGGATGAGTCATGCCCGAAACCTGGGACTACACGCTCTACATCCCCAACGACGTCAGAGCGGTGACGATCTCCCGCCGCACGCTGCGTCTGATCCTGACGATGCACGGTCTGATCGGTCTGGTCGACACGGCCGAACTCCTCGCCGCGGAGCTGGTGTCGAACGCGGTGCGGCACACGAAGGGGCCGGCCGCGCTGAGGGTGCGCCGCTCGGTGGAGGGGGTGGTGTGGATCGGGGCGTGGGACACGGATCCCGGCCCGCCGGAGCCGCTCCGCGCGCTGGAGGAGGTGGCCGAGCTGGGGGAGGAGGGCCGGGGTCTGGCCCTGGTCAGGGCGTGCGCGGACCTCTGGGGCTGGCAGCCGTCGGCCAGGTTCGGGAACCGGGGCAAGTACGTGTGGTGCGAACTCGCGGCGGCCTAGCTCGTTGATCACGTCGACAGACAGAAGGGAGAGCCGATGGTCGGCTCGTCGCACGAGGCGCTGCACCGGATTTTCCAGAAGGACCCGGCACTGCTGACCCGTGCCTTACAGCGGGTGCTGCACGTGCCGTTCCCGGAGCCGAGGCAGATCGCGGCGCTGAACGTGGATCTCACCGAGATCGAACCGGTCGAGCGGCGTGTGGACACGCTGCTGCGGGCGGAGACGGACGAGGGCACGTACCTCTTCGTGATCGAGTCGCAGGGGAAGGTGGACGACCGCAAGAGGGGGAGCTGGCCCTATTACCTCTCCTACCTCTACGAGAAGTACCGCTGCGAGCCGGTGCTCATCGTCGTCACGCAGAACAGCGCCACCGCCAAGTGGGCCTCGCGCCCGATCCGGCTGGGGTTCCGGGACTGGCACTCGCTGACGGTACGGCCCCTCGTGCTGGGCCCGGACAACGTGCCGGTGGTCGCGGACGAGCAGGCGGCCGTGAGAGACGTACCCGTTGCGGTGCTTTCGGCGATGACACACGGGCGTGGCCGGCAGGCCCCCGCCATACTGGAGTCCCTGGCCACCGCCCTACAGACCATCGATGACGAAACCGCCGCGGTCTTCGCGCAGTTCGTCGACTCCTGCCTGGCCGATCCCCAGGCGAAGCAGATGTGGAGGGACCTGATGACAGCGACTCAGTACTTCTGGCGACACCCGCTGGCGGAGCAGGTGCGCGAAGAAGGCCGCGAAGAGGGGCGAGCCGAGGCCAAGGCCGAGATGATCCTCCACATGCTGCAGTGGCGCGGCATCGAGGTGCCCGACACCGTCCGCGACCGGGTGAACGCCTGCACCGACCTGAACCAGCTCGAGGTGTGGGCCCAGTGCGCGATGCACGCCAAGGACGCGACGGAATTGTTCGCCGCGGACTGAGGCAAAGCACGCCTGGCTGTGGCGAGGCGGCCACAGCGACAAAAGGCCTACCATTCATCGGGCTCCGGCTCCCGCGTTAACCAAGATACGCTCCGCCAGGCCGTCTCGAAACGCTGCACGAGTAATCAAGGTGGCGCGGAAGTCGGATTGAGTGGCCAAATCCTCGATGGCGCCTGCCTCAATCTCTGAGTCAGATTAAATGGCCACGGCCGCGCCTGCTGTAGGCGCACCCGTATGTAACCCCCGTTGGCGCCTATCCCTCACGGTCGAAATGTTGTGGGAGTTCACCGGAATCCCAAAGTTCATCCAGATGCCTGAATAGGGTCTCTGGATCTCTTTTCAGGGAGAGGCGCTCCTCTGGCGGAAGCCCTTCGAGGGGGTCGTTGAATCGCAGCCCGTCACTATCCGGACCCGTCCATCCTTTGTACCGGCGGCAGTTGGCGCACCATGCATAGGTGATGCGCGATGCTCTATTTGATGTAGAGTAGCGTGAAATGTACACGCGAATAGCTCTGGTTTGACAGGCAGGGCAAATCCGTTCTTCGGGTTGCTCGGTGAACCTCGGGCCGGACGTCAATTTCGCTTCCTGTTCCCGCGTAAATCCGTGCACAACCTAGCCCTTCTGTCGCGAAGCCCGATGTCGGATATTTCGATCAAGGGGAGTCCGCGAGGGCCTTTCATTGGCGATCCATCTATGATGCGGGGGCTGTTTCCGAATGCGACGCCGTCCGGTGTTCTGATCTCCGGGACGTGTACTATGTCGTAATCCGATATGGATATTCCCGCACGGCCAAGTTCCTGCTTTACGTGCTCGATGCTCGGCGGCTTCCGGGGCAGGTGCGGAACGTTCTTCGTGCAGGACCGCACCGGGCGTCTCCGCACCCGTCATCTCCGCGTACTCCGTAAGCGACGACCTGCGTATGTCCTCCGCCCGGCCGCCGTCACCCCCGTGATCAGCCATGCCCGGGATCATCACACCGGCCCGTTGCCGAAAGCAACGCGGTGCCCGTCACGATGAAAGGGCTATGGCCGAATCCGTCCCGCGGTGGACACGGGTCGATGCGGACACACGACCGCCCGGAGCCCTGGATGCAGGTGCCCGTTCGGCCGGAGCCCTGCCCAACGGCGTTGCGTGCGCATGCCTCGCCCCGCGCCGATCAGGAATCGCCGGACGATGCGTACCAGTGGTCCCGGGCCTGACCGAGCGCTACTGGTCCTTCGCCTCCCAGACGATCACCTCGGCCGTGCCGGCGGTGAACACGTCGCCCATCGAGGTGATCGTCAGGGCGGCCACGCGGCCGGTGCGCGTCCTGACGCACAGGACGCTCTCGGTCGCCGCCTGGGCCATGAACCCGCCGTGAGTGGCGAGTTGGTCGGCGCACTGCTTCCTGCCGGGCGTCCCGGTGCCGGTCCACGCCGCCACGTTCTTGCCCATCAGCGCGTCGCTGCTGCTGTACAGCACGGCGTCATAGGAGTCGTCGGTGCTCTGCGACGGCGGGACGGAGTCGAGGTCCACCCCCGTCATCCCGATGCTGATCTCCCCCTGCCACCGGACCGGGCTCGCGGCAGCCACCGCTGTCGTCGGTGAGGAGACGGCAGCCGGGTCGGACGGGGAGTCCTGTGCCGGGGCGGCGGCGTCGGGGCCGCTGCTCGCGACCGGCTCCGCCGGCGATGCGGAGTTTTGTGGACGCCCTTCCCAGGGCGCGAGCGACCAGGCCACGACGGCCGCCCCGCCGATCAGCGCGGCGGCGAGGACGGTCGACAGGAAGAGCCCCGTCCCGGTGCGGATGTTGATGCTGGGGCTGGCGTTGATCTGCTGGCCGTTGGGGCCCATCTGCACCCCGGAGGGGCCGTGGAAGTTGTTGTGCTCGAAACCGCCGGCGCCTTGCCGGCCTCGCTCCGGGTCGCTCATTCCTTCGATCCG
The DNA here is from genome assembly GCF_007176755.1 of Streptomyces sp. 1-11. Taxonomy (GTDB): domain Bacteria; phylum Actinomycetota; class Actinomycetes; order Streptomycetales; family Streptomycetaceae; genus Streptomyces. The sequence goes on along the minus strand of NZ_BJTV01000001.1, from coordinate 415,016 downwards.
AAGTTGTTGACCTGGTGGCCGTAGGGCCCGACCTGGACCGACGTCCTGTCGTGGAAGACATTGCCCTGCATGGAGTACCCGCCCGGGGCGCCCTGTCCGGGCGCGGGCGGTAGCCGGTCCAGCGCGTCCCGCAGCGCCTGGGCGAAGGTCTCGTCGCGCTCGACCGCGTCCTTCAGGACGATCTGGAGCCACTGGCGGGTCTCGGGCGTAGGTTCACCGTTACCGGCCGCGGCCTCCTCGTGCAGACGGGCGAGGGCGGTCTCCTGCCCGAGCTTCGCGCTGACCACCGCGTGCACCCGGTCCATCGCCGCGTCCAGGGCGCGGTCCGTCTCCTGGTCGGCCCGGGCCCCCACCCGACGCGCCTTGCGGGCCGCCCATGCGAACAGGCAGCCAACCGCGATCTCCACCCCTGTCATCCCACTCCCCCCGAGTAACTGCTGACGACCAATCAGACCGTACTACCGGCGGCGGCACAGACACAGGCATACGACAGAAATCGCCCGCCCTGGCGGACCGTCCCGCCGGCGGTGGACCAACGGAGCCGGGGACCCACGAGCGCCCGGTCCTCTGCTTCGCACACGGCGGACGCCCGGATCCCCCCGGATCCGGGCGTCCGCGGCCGGCGGTCTTCAGCCGGAGCTCACCTCACGGCATCGCGTGCACGTGCGCTCCCACCGCGTTGGACCACGCGTTGCCGGACGAGGCGTCCCAGTTGGTGGACCAGGTCATCGCGCCGCGCAGGTCGGGGTAGGTCTTGGAGGGCTTGAAGGTGCCGCAGCCGGTGCCCTTGGAGAGGCAGTCCAGGGCGTTGTTGACCACCGTGGGGGACACGTAGCCGCTGCCCGCGCCGCTCGTCGAGGCCGGCAGGCCGAGGCCGACCTGGGACGGGGCGAGGCCGCCCTCGAGCTGGATGCAGGCGAGGGCCGTCAGGAAGTCCACCGTGCCCTGGCTGTAGACCTTGCCGTCGCAGCCCAGCATGGAACCGCTGTTGTAGTACTGCATGTTGACGACCGTGAGGATGTCCTTGATGTTCAGGGCCGTCTGGAAGTAGGAGTTCGACGTCGACTGCATGTCGATCGTCTGCGGCGCCATCGTGATGATCAGGGAAGAGCCCGCCTTCGAGGCGAGGGAGCGCAGCGCCTGCGTCATGTAGGTCGCGTTGAGGCCGTTCTCCAGGTCGATGTCGACGCCGTCGAAGCCGTACGTCTGCATCAGGGAGTAGACGGAGTTCGCGAAGTTCGCCGCCGAGGCCGAGTCGCTCACCGACACCGTGCCGTTCTGGCCGCCGATGGAGATGACGACCTTCTTGCCCGCCGCCTGCTTGGCCTTGATGTCGGCCTTGAACTGGTCGGCCGTGTAACCGCCGAGTCCCGCCGAGTCCAGGCTGAAGGAGACCGCGCCCGGCGTGGTGGTGGCGTCGGCGAAGGCGACCGCGATGATGTCGTAGGCCGCCGGGACGTCGGAAATCTTCTGGACCTTCGCCCCGTTGTTGAAGTTCTGCCAGTAGCCGGTCACGGCGTGCTTGGGCAGCGAGCCGCCGCCACCCCCGCCGCCGCCGGTGGCCGCCGTCGTCGCCGTCACCGTGCCGGACTTCGCGGACTCGCCCGCCGAGTTGGCCGCCGTGACCTGGAAGGAGTACGAGGTCGACGCGGCGAGTCCGGTGACCGTCGCCGAGGTGCCCGTCACCGCCGTCACCTTGGTGCCGTTGCGGTAGACGTTGTAGCCGGTGGCGCCGGACACGGCCGACCAGGACAGCGAGACGGAGGAGGACGTCGTGCCGGCGACCGTGAGGCCCGCGGGAGCGGCGGGCACGGTGGGAGCCGGGTCGCCACCGCCGCCGCCGTCGGGGCCGTAGACGGAGATGTCGTCGGCGTAGTAGGCGGCCTGGCCGTACCAGCCGTGCGTGTACACCGTGACGGACGTCGTCGACGCGCCGGTGGTGAAGGTCGTCGAGAGCTGTTTCCAGGACGCGGTGTCGGGGGTCCAGGTGGAGACGTCCGTGGTGCCCGTGCCGGTGACGCCCAGGTAGGTGTAGCCGCCCTGGAACCATCCGCTCAGCGTGTACGTCGAGTTGGGCTTGACCGCCACCGACTGGGTGCACTGGGCGTTGTCCTGGCCCGCCGGCGTGGCCTTCAGGGCCGAGGAGCCGGAGTGGACGGGGGAGGAGACCGTCGTGCCGCTGGCGGCCGTACAGGTCCAGTTCGCCAGGCCCGACTCGAAGCCGGCGTTGCGGGCGTTGTTGACGTCCGCGGCCGAGGCGGGGGTCGTGGCCAGGCCCGCGACCGCGAGGGCGAGGGCGGTGACGGCGGACCAGGTGCCGGCGCGTGCGCGCCGTCTGCGTCCGGTCCGGTCCGATGGCATGGCTGATGCGCGGTCCACAGGGGCCTCCGGTGGGGGAGTCGGTGGGGAGGTGGAGCGGGGGACGGTGGCCACCGTTGGCGTACAAGTTGGTCTAGGCCAATCGGGCTGTCAAGAGGTCCAGACCAAAACCGTCTCCGCTCCCGCGCTCAACCTGTCCGTATTTGCAGGTACTTGTGACCGATGAGTTGCACACGAGCTACACAAACGCTGTTCTCCGGTCATTGGGGCGTGGTTACAGTGCTCAGGTAGTCACGCAATGAAGTCGTCCCGGCGTGCTGGAGTAACAGCGCCGAGCCGCGGGGGCGTGAAGGAGCGGGGAGCTGCGCGTGCCAACTGCCATTGCCGTGACCAGTGCCGACATGGCACTGCCGGCGCAGGACGAACGGACCATGCCGGCCGTCGTGCTGCGCGACCTCGACCGGCGCCCGCTGGAGCAGACCCTCACCGAACTGCACACGCTGACGGAGCAGCACGGGTACCTGGTCGTCGTGTGCTCGCGGGCCACCCCGGAACCCGTCGTACGACGCCTGCACACCCTCCGCTCGCTGCTGGAGAGCGACCGCATCGCCGTCTTCCGGCCCGAACTCCCGCCGCTCGGCATCGCCGTCCTGGCCCGGCAGCTCAGGCAGCTCGCCTCCTGCGACCTCAGCCCGGGCGTGCTCGCCTCGGCGGGCCGGCTGCTCACGCACTACATCCACGCCGGCGCCGTCCTCGGCTCGGTCGCCCGGCTGGACCGGGTGCCGGTCGGGCTCAAGGCGCACGCCAAGTCCTGGGTGCCGGGCAGCCAGTTCGCCGTCGTCGCCCATCCCGAACCGCAGCTCGTCAAGGTCGCCCCCGGCGCCACCCTCAAGGGCCCCGAGTTCGCCACCTGGATGCTGGTCGCCAAGGGGCAGCTGCAGAGCGACTGGCTCACCGGCCTCGCCAAGGAGTGGACCGCGCACGCGCTGCGCGAGACCCCGCTGCCCGCCGAGTCCGCGCGCTGGTGGGGCACGGGCCGGCTGATCGAGTTCTGCAGCTACCTCGCCGACCTGTCCGTCCTCTACCAGCTGGTCACCTCGGTACGGCAGTCCGGCTGCCACTGGTGCGGCCTCGACGTCCTCGGCGACCGCTGCGTGTTCTGCTCCGCCACCCCGCCCGCCCACGAGCCGCCGGCGCCGCGCGCCCTGGAGCAGCGAACGCCCGCCTGACCGGCACGAACACCGGCTCACATCCCGCTCGACCGATTCCCCCAATGAGGTTGCACGGTTCATGAACTCCCGTCAGCGCCGCGGCGTGATACTCCTGATCCTGTCGGTCCTGTGCGCTCTCGGCGCGTTCGCCGGCGTGCTCTCCGTCGTCCACGACGTGAACTCCAAGGTCGGCCCCGAGGTCACCGCCTACCGGGTCAGGTCCGACGTGAAGCCGTACACCGCGCTGAACACGGGCCAGTTCGAGAAGACCGAGATGCCCAAGCGCTGGCTGTCCGGCAACGCCGTCACCGACCTGCGGCAGATCCGGGGCAAGATCGCCGTGACCACCCTGCGGGCCGGCTCCCTGCTGCAGACCGACATGATCGTCGACCGGCCCGACCTCCAGCCGGGCCAGCAGGAGGTCGCCATCATGATCGACGCGGCGACCGGCGTCGCGGGCAAGATCACCCCCGGGTCGCGCGTCAACGTCTATGCCACCTTCGAGGGAAAGAAGGAGGGCGACCCCGACCAGTCGAAGATCATCGTCACCAACGCCCGGGTCCTCGACGTCGGCCGGATCACCGCGCTCGAACCCGACACCGGCAAGGACCGGCAGCAGCCCACCGAGGCCGTCCCGATCACCTTCGCGCTGTCCACCCTCGACGCCCAGCGGATCACCTACGCCGAGTCCTTCGCCCAGCGGGTCCGGCTCGCCCTGGTGGCGCCCGGCGGCCAGACCGGCGTCCCGGACAAGGACCGCACCTACGAACTCGCGACGGACAAGTGAGAGGCGGTCCGCATGCCCACCAGGATCCTCCCGGCCGGCGCCGACCCTGACGCCGTCCGCTCCCTCGTCACCCTGCTCAGCCAGCTCCCCGACGCCGAACCGCAGCCGCCCGTCACCGACTCCACCCAACTGGTCGACGCCCTCGCCCGGCTCGCCGCCGAGTCGGTCGACGAACTGCCCGAGGTCGTCGTCGTCCACGAACGCATCGGCCCGGTACCCGCACTGGAGCTGATCCGCGAGGTCGCCCTGCGCTTCCCGGCGGTCGGCGTCATCCTCGTCACCACCGACGCGAGCCCCGGCCTGTTCGCCGCCGCCATGGACTCTGGCGCCCGCGGACTGGTCCCGCTCCCGCTGTCGTACGAGGAACTCGCCAACCGGGTGCAGGCCGTCGCCCAGTGGTCGACCGGCGTACGCCGCCACCTCGGCCACGGCGCCGACACGTTCGGCGGGGCCGGCGGCACGGTCGTCACGGTCAGCGGCGCCAAGGGAGGCGTCGGCGCGACCCTGACCGCCGTCCAGCTCGCGCTCGCCGCCCAGGCCTCCGGCCGGCCCACCGCCCTGGTCGACCTCGACCTGCAGACCGGCGACATCGCCTCCTACCTGGACGTCCAGTTCCGCCGCTCGGTGGTGGACCTGGCCGCCATCAACGACATCTCCCCGCGGGTCCTGGCCGACGCCGTCTTCCGCCACGACTCGGGGCTGGCCCTGCTCCTCGCACCGGCCGAGGGCGAACGCGGCGAGGAGGTCACCGACCGGGCCGCCCGGCAGATCATCGGCGCCCTGCGCGTCCGCTACGAGGTCGTGGTCGTGGACTGCGGCGCCCAGCTCGGCGCGGCCGGCGCGGCGGCGGTGGAGACGGCCGACACCGCGCTGCTGGTGGTCACGCCCGACGTGGTCGCCGTACGCGCGGCCAAGCGGACCGTCCGCATGTGGGACCGGCTGCAGATCCGCAAGGCGGAGGAGACGACGGCCGTCGTCAACCGGCACACCCGCGGCACCGAGATCCAGCCGCCGCTGGTGCAGCGGATCACCGGCACGGCGGTGGCGCGCACGGCCGTGCCCGCCAACTTCAAGGAACTGCAGGCCGTCGTGGACGCGGGCCGGGTCCACGAACTCGACGCCAGGAGCAGCGTCAAGCAGGCCCTGTGGGCGCTCGCCGGGGAACTGGGCCTGGCGAAGGCGCCCGAGGGCGCCTCCCACCGGGGCGGCGGCCGGTCGCGCGGCGACCGGGGACCGGTGAGCTTCCGGCGGCGGAAGGAGTGAGGGGCCGATGAGACGCCTGCGCGGGGACGACCGGGGCCAGGTCGCCGTCGAGTTCCTGGGGATGACCCCGCTGATCGTGCTGACGCTGGTGCTGATGTGGCAGTGCGTGCTCGTGGGGTACGCCTACACGCTCGCGGGGAATGCTGCCGACGAAGGTGTGCGGGCGGGGACAGCGGCGCACCGGGGGGAGCGCTTCGGCGCGTGCGAACAGGCGGCGCTGAAGCACCTCTCCGGGGCATGGCGGGAGGGTGCCGAGGTGACGCGGTGCGACGGGGAGGGCTTCGTGACCGCGGACGTGTCGCTGAAGGTCCCCGTCCTCTTCCCCGGCTCCGTCGACTTCCCCGTCACGGTGCACGGCCACGCCGGCGCCGTCGAGGAGGTGAAGGACTGACATGCCACGCACCGGACGCGACCGCGGCCAGGTGGCCGTCGAGTACCTCGGGTTCATCCCGGTCCTGCTGATCGTCGGGATGGCCGGCTTCCAGATCGGGGCCGTCGCCTACGCCGCCGAACAGGCCGGCACGGCCGCGCGGGCGGGGGCGCGGGCCGAGTCGCTGGGGCAGTCCGCCCAGGCGGCGTGCGCTCAGGCCGTCAGCGGCGGGCTGACCGTCAGATGCGGCACGAGCGGGGGCGGGGCCGGCTCGGTCACCGTCACCGCCTCCGTCACCATCCCCTCGATCGTCCCCGGCTGGCACTTCGACCCCGCCGAGAAGTCCGCCACCATGCCCCTCGACCACTGACGAGGAGAAGCGAACCCATGAGCCTGCGGGCACGCATCAACTCCCCCGAGGAGCACGGCACCCGGGGCGAGGACGGGCATCTGGTCGCCTCCTACCGGGCCAAGCTGCTGGAGGAGATCGACCTCGCCGAGATGAGTTCGCTGGCCGCCGCCGAGCGCAGGGCACGGCTGGAGCGGGTGCTCGGGCACATCATCAGCCGCGAGGGCCCGGTGCTCTCCACGGCGGAACGCGCCCAGCTCATCCGGCGGGTGGTGGACGAGGCGCTGGGCCTCGGCATCCTGGAACCCCTCCTCGAGGACGCCTCCGTCACCGAGATCATGGTGAACGGGCCCGACGCGATCTTCGTCGAACGCGGCGGGCGCGTCGAGCAGCTGCCGCTGCGCTTCGCCTCCGCCGACCAGCTCATGCAGACCATCGAGCGGATCGTCTCGACGGTCAACCGCCGGGTGGACGAGTCCAACCCGATGGTGGACGCCCGGCTGCCCTCCGGCGAGCGGGTCAACGTCATCATCCCGCCGCTGTCCCTGACCGGCCCCATCCTCACCATCCGCCGCTTCCCGCGTTCCTTCACCCTGCGGGAGCTGACCGGCTTCGGCTCGCTCGACGAGCCCATGGTGCTCCTGCTGGCCGGGCTGGTGCAGGCGAAGTTCAACATCATCGTCTCCGGGGCCACCGGCACCGGCAAGACGACCCTGCTCAACGCCCTGTCCGGGCTCATCCCGGCGCACGAGCGCATCATCACCATCGAGGACTCCGCCGAACTCCAGCTCCAGCAGACCCACGTCGTCCGGCTCGAGTCACGCCCGCCGAACGTCGAGGGCAAGGGCCAGGTCACCATCCGGGACCTGGTGCGCAACTCCCTGCGCATGCGGCCCGACCGCATCGTGGTCGGCGAGGTCCGCGGCGGCGAGTCGCTCGACATGCTCCAGGCGATGTCCACCGGCCACGACGGCTCGCTGGCCACCGTGCACGCCAACAGCGCGGAGGACGCCCTCACCCGGCTGCAGACCCTCGCCTCCATGTCCGACGTCGAGGTGCCCTTCGTGGCGCTGCACGACCAGATCAACAGCGCCGTCGACGTCATCGTCCAGCTCACCCGGTTCGCCGACGGCGCCCGCCGGATCACCGAGATCGCCCTGCTCGACAGCCACGGCGGCGACCCGTACCGGCTCGCCACCGCGGCCCGGTTCCACGCCCGGCCCATGACCGCCGACGGCCAGGTGCACGGCGCCTTCGAGTACCACCCGCTGCCACGGCGCACCGCCGACCGCCTCCACATGGCGGGCCAGCCGATTCCGCAGGCCTTCGGCGTCGCCCACTTCGCGGAACAGCTCGCCACCCGAGAAGCCAGGTAGGACCCCCATGGAACTCCACACGCTCGTACAGCTCACCACCGGTGTCGCCCTGCTGACCTGCGTCCTGGCCGTCGTCGGCATCCACACCTACGCCTCCGGCCGGGCCCAGCGCGCCGCCCTCATCGACCGGCTCGCGCACACCGGAGCCGACTTCGGCCCCGGCCGCCGGCGCCGCTTCCGCACCCTGGACCGCCGGCTGCGCCGCACGGCACTCGGCCGGAAACTGGAGCTGCGGCTCGCGGCGACCGGCCTGGACGTCACCCCGGGCGAGTTCTTCGCCTACATGCTCGCCGCGGTCGCCGCGCTGTGGCTCATCGGACAGGCCACCCTGGCCCCCTTCTTCGGCCCGCTCGCCGGGCTGCTCGGCATCTGGGCGGCCGTCCAGTTCCTCAACTGGCAGCGGCAGAAACGCATCGAGCGCTTCATCAACCAGCTCCCCGAACTGGCCCGCATCCTGGCCAACGCCACCCAGGCCGGCCTCGCGCTGCGCACCGCGCTCGGCATGGCGGCGGAGGAACTGGAGGCGCCCGCGGGCGAGGAACTGGCCAAGGTCGCCGACCAGCTCGCCGTCGGACACTCCCTCGACGACGCGCTCGGCGAACTGGCGGACCGGCTGCCCTCGCGCGAACTGGTCGTGCTCGTCACGACGCTGGTGCTGTCCAACCGCGCGGGCGGCCAGGTCGTGTCGGCCCTGCGCAACCTCACCGAGACCCTCGAGGAACGCAAGGAGACCCGGCGCGAGATCCGCACCCAGCTCTCCCAGGTGACGATGACGTCGTACGCCGTCCCAGTCCTCGGCATCGGCGCGCTGTTCCTGATGAACGGGGTCAAGGACGGCGCACTCGACCGCATGACCGGCTCACCGGTCGGCCAGGCCTGCGTGATCATCGCGTTCGCCATGTACGCCGTCGGGTTCGTCCTCATCCGCCGCATGAGCCGCATCGACGTGTGAGGGGGCTGACCTGATGGCATACCTGCTGGCCCTGCTGACGGGCCTCGGCGTCTGGGGCGCCTTCGCCGGCATCCGGATGTATCGCGCGGACGCGAAACTCCCCGGCGACCTGGCGCTCGCCCTGGAGGTCGGCGCCACCCGCACCGGCGCGGTGGACTCCGTGATCGACCGCATGGGCATGCGCTACGCCCCCTTCGTGCTCCGCGTGATGGGCCCCCGCCTGGTGGCCCGGTACCGCCGCCGGATCGACCTCGCCGGCAACCCCGGCGGCCTCACCATCGACCGCTACGCCGCCCGCCGCGCGGTGTACGGCGCGCTCGGCGGCGCCGGCTTCCTGGTCTTCCTGCTGCGCGGCCAGTGGTTCGTGGCCCTGCTCCTGCTGCTGTTCGGGGCGTTCTGGACGGAGGTCGGCATCTGGTCGGCGATCCGCGTGCGCAAGGACGTCATCGAGCGGACCCTGCCGGACTTCCTCGACGTGCTCGCGGTCGTGGTCAGCGCGGGGCTCGGCTTCCGCCAGGCACTGGACCGGGTGGCCACCCGCTACGAGGGCCCCTGGGCGGACGAACTGCGCATCACCCTGCGTCAGATGGACCTCGGCGTCAGCCGCCGCCAGGCCTTCGCGGAACTGCGGCGCCGCAACGACTCCGAGCAGGTGGCGATGTTCGTGACGGCCCTGCAGCAGGGCGAGGAACTGGGCGCCCCGATCGTCGACACCCTCGTCGCCCTCGCCAAGGACATGCGCCGCACGGACGCCCAGAACGCCCGCCGCAAGGCCGCCCGCGCGGTCCCCAAGGCCACGTTGATGATCACCACGTTCATGGTCCCGGCGACGATGCTGCTGCTGGGCGCGGGCCTGCTGCTGGGCTCCGGCGTCGACTTCGGCTCCCTGACGGGCGAGTAGGCGGGGACGGGGTGACGACCACGACGCCGGCGAGGGGCACCACGGGCCGCCGGCACTGGCGCGGGCCCACGGGCCGCCGGCACTGGCGCGGGCCGGCGGGCGGCCATGCGGATGCCGGCGTGGGCCCCAGGGGTGCCTCCTCCGCGCCCGACCCGGAGAAGCTGCAGATACGCGCCCTGCAGGCGATGTGCCGGCAGGTCTTCGGGTTCCGCCTCGCCATGATCGTGCTGGCGGCCCCGGCCGCCCTGCTCAACGCCTCGCCCGGCCTGGGCGTACGCCTGGTCGGCGCGGCCGTCGTCGTCACCTTCATGGTGTCCTACGTCCTGTTCCGCGACTGGGAGCGCTTCGGCCCCCTGCTGCTGCGCCACCCCAGCCTGCTGGCCGCCGACACCCTCTTCGGCTCCCTGCCGCTGATCTCCGCCGGCCCGGACACCACCCTCGCCTACGTCAGCGTCTGCACCCCGCTGCTCGCCGGACTGGTCTACGGCTGGCGGGGCGCGGCCTGCTTCGCCTCGCTGCAGTCCCTGATCCTGCTGCTGGTCCACGCCACCCTGAAGGCCGACCAGCGGGCGGGAGTCGCCGAGTCCCTGCTGCTGCCCGGCCTGTGCGTCGTCACCGGCGCGATGGGCTCGACCCTGCGCAACCTGATGCTGCGCTATGGAGCCGCGACGCAGGCGCTCACGGCGGTACAGGCCCGGCTGGCGGCGACGGAGGCGGTGCACGCGGAACGGGCCCGGCTGGCCCGCGAGATGCACGACTCGGTGGCCAAGACCCTGTACGGCGTGGCCCTCGCGGCCGACGGCCTGGCGGCGACCGCGTCGGCCGAGGCCCCGGACCCGGCCCGCGTCCGCCGCCAGGCCGACCTGGTGTCCCGCTCGGCCCGCCGGGCGGCGGCGGAGTCCCGGGAACTCCTGGAGGACCTGCGCCGCGAGGACACCCCGGCGGCGCCGGCCCCCACGGACCTCTGGGCGGAGGCGACGGCCCGCGCCGCCGACTTCACGGCCCGCACCGGACTGCCCGTCGCGTGCCGCCGTTCGGACGACGGCGAGGCTCCCCTGCCCGCCCTCCCGCCGCCCCTCGCCCGCCACCTCCTCGCCATCGTCACGGAGGCGCTGGAGAACGCCCACCGGCACGCGTCGGCGACCCGCGTGGAGCTGGCCGCGGGGGTCGAGGGCGGTCTGCTCCGGCTGTCGGTGCACGACGACGGCACCGGTCTGCCACCCGGCACGACCCTCGACGACCTGCGCCGCTCCGGCCACTTCGGCCTGCTCGGCATGGTCGAACGGGCCGCCGCGGCAGGCGCCCGCATCCGCGTCGGGCGCGGCGGCCACGCACGAGGCACCGAGGTCCGGGTGGAACTGCCCCTGCGGCCCGAGGGACACCCCGCCGTCCCCGCCGCACCCGAAAGGGCCCGGCACCCCTGAACCCCCGGACTCCCTGACCCCCGCACTCCCGGGCATTTGGCTCTCGAAGCCCCGAACTCCCGAACTCCCGAACTCCCGAACCACTGAACCCGAGAAGGAGGCACCCCGATGCAGCGGCTGAACCCAGGCCCCGGCTTCCCGCCGGCCACCGTCACGGCCCCCCTGCGCCTGGTGGTGGCCGACGACAACCCGGTCATCCGCGCGGGCCTCACCGCCCTCCTCTCCGACCGCGAGGACACCACCGTGGTGGCGGAGGCGGCGGACGGCCGCGAGGCGTACGAGGCGGCGCTGCTCCACCGCCCCGACGTCGTCCTCCTCGACGTGCGCATGCCCGGCGTCGACGGAATCTCGGCATTGCCCCACCTGGTCCGCCTGGCCCCGGTCATGATGCTGACGTACAGCCACGAGACGGAGACCGTGCGGGAGGCGCTGCGGCTGGGGGCGGGGGGTTACCTGGTGCACGGTGAGTTCACCGCGGAGCAGCTGGTGAGGGCGGTGCGCGATGTGCGGGAGGGACGGCCGCACGTGACGCCGGGAGCGGCGCGGGCGTTGGTGGCCGGGTTGCGGGCGAGTGCAGCTGCACATGTGGAGTACGAACTACCGCCTACTGCTGGCGTAATTCCAACCCAAAACCTTTCGCAACTGCAACCAGGTGTGGGACAGTCGTACCGGTCGCGATTCCAACTGAGCGGCAGGGAGGCGGAGATCATGGACCTCATCGCGTCCGGCATGACCAACCAGCAGATCGCCGCGGCCTGCTTCATCAGCGAGAAGACCGTCAAGAACCACATCAACCGCATCTTCGCCAAGCTCCACAGCACGACCAGGTCCCAGGCGACGGCCAAGTGGCTGGGGGTGGCCTGAAATGACCGACCGGGAGCGGGGCTGGGCCCGGGAATGGGTCCTGGGGCCCTTAGAGGGGCATGTTGCGGGGGCTTACGTTTCCGGCATCGGAAGTGAATGCGGAGGGAAGCACCGTGAGCGATCTGTTGCTGAAGACGGCTGTGGCGACGAAAGTGCGCGTGAACGGCTGGAAAAACACGACGGTCGCGGCAGTTCAGCGACGGGCCGGGGACAAGGGGCAGACGGCAGTCGAGTACCTGGGCATCATCGCGGTCGTGGTCGCGATCGTCTTGGCCATCACCGGCACGGACATCGGCAAGACGATTCTCGACAAGATCAAGACCAAGATCACGGAGATCACCTGATCCACCGGCGAGTCCACGGCGACTCAGGGCAGGCCTTCCCCATCTACATCACGGTGGTGGCAGGCCTGCTCTTTCTTGCGTTCGCCTACCTCGCGGTCGGCCAGGCCGCGGTGAACCGGAGCGGCGCCCAGACCGCGGCGGACGCCGCGGCGCTCGCAGCCGCCCAGGAAGCGCGCAAGCAGCTCGTCGGGCTGTGGGTGCACGACTTGACCGACCCCACCGAATGGGGAGACATCTTCGCGGGCAAGGGTGTCGTCGATCCATGCTGGCGAGCGGAACAGCTGGCAGTGGAGAACGACGCCCACCTGAACTCCTGCAACCCCGACTTGCTCAGGTACACGGTCGAAGTCCAGACCGACAAGCCGGTCGGCGACTCCGTCGTACCCGGGACCGAGGACATCAAGTCGACCGAGACCGCGACGGCCGTGATCGACGCCCTCTGCACGTTCGATCCCCCCGCCGAGGGCGCCACCCTCAAGGCACTGCCACACCTCTCGTGCAAGGACGGAAAAGAGTGGGATCCGGATCCGGATGACCGCGCTGACCTGCCCAAGCCGGCAGATCTCTTCGATGTCCACCTGGCCGACTGACAAGCGTATGACGAATCAAGAAGGAAGCAGAGGCATGAGCATTCGGTTCACTGCGCAGGCCCGCAGAGGACTGGTCGCGCTCACAGTGTCGACCGGTCTGGCTCTCGGAGCCGCCGCTTGCGGTGGCAGTGGCGGCGATGACGCCAAGAAGCCGGAGACTTCGGCGTCCGCTTCGAGAAGTGACGGTTCCAAGCCGAGCGCTCAGGAGGGGCAGTCCGCCGAGCCGTTGGCTGAGCTGCGCGGTCCGGACGGCCTGACGTTGGCGATCACGTCTGCGCAGCGAGACGCCGGAGGCTTCGTCACCATCAATGCGCAGCTCAAGAACGACGGGAGCAAGGACGCGGTTCTGTCGTCACAACTCAGCGGCAATGAGACCGAGATCATGAAGAACGGGCAGTCCTTCGGCGGTGCCACCCTTGTGGATTCGAAGGGCAGGAAGCGCTACTACGTGCTCCGTGACACGGAAGGCCGCCCGCTGACCACTACGGGCGTGCAGACCGTCAGGACGGGTGACACCGTCCCCATATTCATGCAGTTCCCGGCACCGCCCGCGGGTACAGCCGAGGTCAGTTTCCAGTTGCCGACCTTCGCCAGCGCCACCATCCAGATCTCCGGGTGAGGCCAAAGTGACCACCACACCCCGCCTCACCCTCACCCTCACCACAGCCGTCCTCCTCGCGGCCGCCAACCTCTCCCTGGCCCGCGCCGACGACACCTCCCCCAGCGAACCCCCCGGCACGGAACCCTCCGCCACCGCCCCCGTGAAGGTCGACCCCACCGACCCGGACCTCAAGCTGCCCGAGGGGGCCACCCTCGCAGAGCCCAAGGTGCTGGACATCAAGTCGGTCGTCGAGGACCAGAGCGGGGACGAGCGGCGGGAGGACACCAACGCCGATGTCACCTTCGCCCTGCAGGCCGAGGTCCTCTTCGGCAAGGACAGCCCCAAGCTGGGCGGCGAGGCGAAGGCCCGTATCGCGACGATCGCCGACGAGATCAAGAAGCAGCACGCGACCCGGGTCCGCGTCTTCGGCTTCACCGACGACCTCGGCTCCTCCGCCCACGGCGACGTCCTGTCCCGGCAGCGCGCCAACGCCGTGCAGGCCGTCCTCGACCAGGACCTGAACGACCCGAACGTCACCTTCGAAGTACGCGGCTACGGCGAGCAGTACCCCATCGCGGACAACTCGACGGAGGCGGGCAGGAAGAAGAACCGCCGCGTGGAGGTGTCCTTCCCCCGCACCGACGGCTGACAGACCCCGTCCGGGACCCGGGACCCCGTCCGGGACCCGGGACCCCGCCCGGGACCCGGGACCCCGCCCGGGACCCGGGACCCCGTCCGGGACCCCGCACCTACGCCGGCTCCACCTCGATCTCGACCCGCGCCCCCGCCACCAGCCCCCACCCCGCCATGGCCCCCGCCTCCGCCTCCAGGACATGGCGGGAGCGGAGGCGGGGGAGGCCCAGGCGGCCCGGCGGCATGGTGCGCACGGCCAGGACGGTGAGCCGGCGGTCGAGGTAGGCGACGTCGATGGGGAAGCGCATGCGGAAGGTGTGCACACTGCTCGCCGGGGACAGCAGCATCGCCCCGGCGAGCGAGTCACGGCCCAGCAGGCCCCGGGTACGCGCCCGGTAGGACGTCGCCAGCTCCAGCGGGACCGTGACCGCCACCCCGTCTCCGCTCGGCCGGACCACCAGCCTGCCCCGCCCGTCCCGCCAACGCGCCATCCCGAGCCCACCTCCGCGGTGACCGTACCCGCCGGAGGGCGGGCGAAGCGCTGACGGTCCCGCGCGTGAAGGAGCCGTCCCGGCGGGGCCGCGGGAGGCGGACGGCGTTGTCAGTGGCGGCTGCCACACTGCACCGCATGACCGACGAACACAGCGATGTGAGGCACGGCGATGTGCGTCTGCGCGAGGTCGTGGACGACGACCTCCTCGTCCTGCACGCCTACGAGAACGACCCGGAGGCCGTCCGGCGGTCGAAGTTCACCCCCCGGCCGCTGGACGCCTTCCTGAAGCACTGGCGGGAGCGGATCCTGCGCGACCCCGACAGCCTGGTGCGCGCGGTCACCGTCGACGGCGAGGTGGCGGGCAGCGTCGTCTCCTGGACCGCGAAGGACGGGCGCAGATTCGTCGGCTACTGGCTCGGCCGCCCCTACTGGGCGCGCGGCGTGGGAACCCGTGCCCTCGGCCTCTTCCTGGAGCTGGAGCGGGTCCGGCCGCTGTACGCCGACCCCTTCTCGGGGAACACCGCCTCCGTCCGCCTGCTGGAGAAGCACGGCTTCGAACACGTGGGCACGGACCGGGACGGCGAGGACGTGTTCGCCGTGCTCGCCCTCGGACGCCCTCCCGCGTGAGGCCGGGGGCCGGTGCCGCACCGGCCCCCGCCGATCAGCCGGCCGCCGGGCGGTGGTCGCCCGTGGCGCCGTCGATCAGCTCCCGCAGGATGTCCATGTGGCCGGCGTGCCGGGCCGTCTCCGTGGTCATGTGGACGAGGGTCCAGCGCAGGGAGACGGGCCGGTCGCGCCAGGCGGGGCGGCCCAGGGTGTCCAGGGGCAGCTCGGAGATCACCCGGTCCGCGGCGGCGCGGGCGCGGCCGTGGAAGGCGACGATGCGGTCCGTCGTCTCGTCGGGGGCGATCCGCAGGTCCTCCTCCGTGTACGGGTCGAACCACAGGGGCTCCACCTCGCCGCCGAACGTCCCCACGAACCAGCCGTACTCCACCGAGGCCAGATGCTTGACCAGGCCCAGCAGGGTGGTCCCGGTCGGCGTCATGGGGCGGCGCAGCTGTTCGTCGTCCAGGCCGTCGAGCTTCCAGAGCACGGCGTCCCGGTGGCGGTCCAGGCTCGCGCGCAGGATGTCCTTCTCGTCGGCGGCGCCGGCGGGTGAGTTCGTCATGGACGCGGAAATTAGCAGGAGCCGATGACACCGGGGCTGCGACGATGAGGTCCATGACGGACAACCGCTCCTTCGAGGACCTCGTGGCCGAGGGCGCCGCCGTGCCCACCGAGGGATGGGACTTCTCCTGGTTCGAGGGCCGGGCCGACGAGGCACGGCCCTCCTGGGGGTACGCCCGGTCGGCGGGGGAGCGGCTGGCGCGGGCCGGGGCCGCGCTGGACGTCCAGACCGGGGGCGGCGAGGTGCTCGACTTCGCGCTGGGCCGGGCGGAACCGGACCGGCCGCGCCTCGTCGCCGCCACGGAAGGGTGGCCGCCGAACGTCGCGAAGGCCACCGCCCTGCTGCGGCCGCGGGGCGTGGTGGTCGTGGCCGCGGCGGACGACGCGCCGCTGCCGTTCGCCGACGGGGCCTTCGACCTGGTGCTCAGCCGGCACCCGGTGACCCCGCACTGGGCGGAGATCGCGCGGGTGCTGCGGCCCGGCGGCACCTACTTCGCCCAGCACGTCGGGCCCGCCAGCGTGTTCGAGCTGGTCGAGTACTTCCTCGGGCCCCAGCCGGAGTCCGTGCGCCGGGGGCGCGACCCCGAGGGCGAGCGCAGGGACGCCGAGGCGGCCGGGCTGGAGGTCGTGGAGCTGCGGGCGGAGCGGCTGCGGATGGAGTTCCACGACATCGCCGCCGTCGTGCACTTCCTGCGCAAGGTGGTCTGGATGGTCCCGGGCTTCACGGTGGAGGAGTACCTGCCCCGGCTCCGCGCCCTGCACGAGCGGATCGAGCAGGACGGGCCGTTCGTGGCGCACAGCGCGCGGCACCTCTTCGACGCCCGCAGACCGGCCTCCCGGTAAGGAGGCGGAGCCGGGCGTTCCGGCGCCCGGGTTCACCCGCGCTTTCCCCGGGGTTTCCACATCGTTATCGGGAGCGGTTCACATCCGCCCCATGCGTCACGTAGGTTCAGACCAAGGTTATTCGCGCCAGCAAAGCAGCGCGGGCGGCACCGCGCGGTGGAGGGGGCCGCGCGGTGCCGCGACGCACCGCGTGAGCCCCGGCCGGGCCGTCAAGCCGCCGTTCGCTCCCGGGGTAGTCCGTCGGAGGGACCCCGGGGCAACTCGCCGAGCTTTCACCAAGACGGCCCAAACCCCCTCGATCCCGCCGATCGTGCCGCGTTTTCCCTGGGAATCCGCTGTGGATCGGCCATGGAACGGCCCTGAATCCAGTATTCCGCGCACACCTGGACGTCGCCGGGTGATTCCGGAGAGTAGTTGTGCGCCGCCGATGCACGCGCCGGCCCTTACGAAGGGTTATGGTGGAAACCCCCCCTCGGGCCGGTCCGTCTCCCCCCCCACGGACCGGCCCGTTTTTTCTTCGGGAACCACCTGGCAGGGGGCCGGCGTCCCCACCTCGGGGGGGCGAGCCGCCGGCAGGGGTACTCTCGAAACCCGCCCGAACCCGAAGGGTCTTTCCCGTGAACCTGCGCGACAAGCTGCGCGGCCTGCTCGTCAGGCTGTACGCACGCCGGGTGGAAGGCCACCTGGACCACGCTCAGGTGCCCAAGCACATCGGCGTCATCATGGACGGCAACCGCCGCTGGGCGAAGGCAGCCGGTTCCACCACGGTCCACGGCCACCGGGCCGGTGCCGAGAAGATCGGGGAGTTCCTCGGCTGGTGCGCCGAGACGGACGTCGAGGTCGTCACCCTGTGGCTGCTGTCCACCGACAACTTCGACCGCCCGCAGGAGGAGCTGGTCCCGCTCCTCGGCATCATCGAGGACGTCGTCCGCGCCCTCGCCGCCGACGGCCGCTGGCGCGTCCACCACGTCGGCACCCGCGACCTGCTGCCGGCCGGGATGCAGCAGGTCCTCAAGGACGCCGAGGAGAGCACCGCCGACGTCGGCGGGATAGTGGTCAACGTGGCCATCGGCTACGGCGGCCGCCAGGAGATCGCCGACGCCGTGCGCTCCATGCTCCTCGACGCCCAGGACAAGGGCGTGTCGCTGGAGGGCCTCGCCGAGTCCGTCGACGTCGACATGATCGGCCGTCACCTCTACACCGGCGACCAGCCCGACCCCGACCTCGTCATCCGCACCAGCGGTGAGCAGCGGCTGTCCGGATTCATGCTCTGGCAGACCGCCCACTCCGAGTACTACTTCTGCGAAGTCTTCTGGCCGGCCTTCCGCAAGGTGGACTTCCTGCGCGCGCTGCGCGACTACGCCGCACGTCACCGCCGTTACGGCGGCTGACGCCGCACCCGCCCGCACCGCACGCCCCGCCGGCCACCGCACCGGCGGGGCGTCCCGTATACCCCGGTTGGGCCGGAAGTAACAAGCAGTTCACCGGCTCGCTGTCGGCCACTTCGGCATGGCGGCGCTTTTTAGAGGGCATAAGGCAAGCAGGTCGACACCCGAACCACGGGTGTCGGATCTCAGCGGGCGGCACGGGGCCGTCCGCCCGGGAGGCCCTTTGCACCAGCCCGACCGTGCGGTCACCGCTCGGAAGCAGCCGCGGAGGTCCGGTGTCCGGCCCGTCCTGCGCGGGAGCCGGGGACCGGTCGCAATGCTCCCGCCCTCCCGGCCCGGCTTCCGCTTCGTCGCTCCCCGACCTCATCCGAGGGGGTACGTCCTTCCGTGGTGACCAGCACAAAGCGCCACAAGCCCGACCGGCGCACGTATGTTCTCGACACCAGCGTCCTGCTGGCCGACCCCAACGCCCTGACCCGCTTCGAGGAGCACGAGGTCGTGCTCCCCGTCGTCGTGGTCACGGAACTGGAGGCCAAGCGGCACCATCCCGAACTCGGCTACTTCGCCCGCCAGGCGCTGCGCCTGCTGGACGACTACCGGGTGAAGCACGGTCGCCTCGACGCCCCCATCCCGATCGGCGAACTGGGCGGAACCGTCCGTGTCGAGCTCAACCACTCGGACCCCAGCGTGCTGCCCACCGGCTACCGCCTGGGGGACAACGACTCACGCATCCTCGCGGTGGCCCGCAACCTGCAGGCCGAGGGATACGACGTCACGGTCGTCTCGAAGGACCTGCCGCTCAGGATCAAGGCGTCCTCGGTCGGCCTGCTGGCCGAGGAGTACCGGGCCGAACTCGCCATCACGGAGAACTCCGGATGGACCGGGATGTCCGAACTGACGCTTCCGGGCGAACAGGTGGACACCCTGTTCGAGGAGGGCCACGTGTACGTGCCGGAGGCCTCCGGCCTCCCCGTGCACACCGGCCTGACCATCCAGTCCGAGCGCGGCAAGGCGCTCGGCCGGGTCACGGCCGAGGGGAACGTCCGGCTGGTGCGCGGCGACCGGGAGGCGTTCGGCATCAAGGGCCGCAGCGCCGAGCAGCGCATCGCGCTCGACCTGCTGCTCGACCCGGACGTCGGCATCGTCTCGATGGGCGGCCGGGCCGGCACCGGCAAGTCGGCGCTCGCGCTGTGCGCGGGCCTGGAGGCGGTCCTGGAGCGCCGTCAGCACCAGAAGGTGATGGTCTTCCGGCCGCTGTACGCGGTCGGCGGGCAGGAGCTGGGCTATCTGCCGGGTTCCGAGGCCGAGAAGATGAGCCCGTGGGCCCAGGCCGTCTTCGACACGCTCTCCGCCGTCACCAGCCGTGAGGTCATCGAGGAGGTCACCGCCCGGGGCATGCTGGAGGTCCTGCCCCTGACCCACATCCGGGGCCGCTCCCTGCACGACGCCTTCGTGATCGTCGACGAGGCGCAGTCCCTGGAACGGAACGTGCTGCTGACCGTCCTGTCCCGGATCGGCGCCAACTCGCGGGTCGTCCTGACCCATGACGTGGCGCAGCGGGACAACCTGAGGGTCGGCCGCTACGACGGTGTCGTGGCCGTGGTCGAGAAGCTGAAGGGGCATCCGCTCTTCGCCCACGTCACCCTGACCCGGTCCGAGAGATCCCAGATCGCGGCCCTTGTCACGGAAATGCTCGAAGAGGGCCATATCTGACGGGAGTGAGCCCGACGGGCGCCGCCCGGCAAAGCCGAAGAGCTTAGCCGGGCGGCGCCTTCGCGTGGGGGGATTTCCTGAAAACCGCTGGGGCAAACGAGGTGTGAGCTTTCACACGCAACTCGGAATTGCCACCCGGTGTCTGGTTACGGCAGAGTCTCACTCCTGTCAGGCCCCGCATACGACACACCTGTACCCCCAGCGGTACGGCACCACAGCAGCACCACCCCAACTCCACAGCGTCGTCGTATGCCGCCCGCGCACCACGCGGCGCTCCTCGCAAGGGAGTTGCCCACCGGGCCCGCGCCTCCCGTGACCCCGCAGTTGGGAGGCCAGTGCCAAGGGGCACGATTGCGTCCGCCAGGGTCACCGAAGCGGGCGATGCTGGAAGGAAACCGTGTGAGCCGGATTTCGGTCCGGGGATTCGCAGTGGCCTCGGCCACCGCGGTCACCGCCGTCGGAAGCGTCGTGGGTGTGGCCTCGGGCAGCACCGCGCAGAACAACGACGCCGAGGCGACGGCAGTAGCCGACACCACGCTTCTCGCGGACATACCCGCGGGTCAGCAGGCCCAGGTGCAGACCGCGTCCCTGACGCAGCAGGCGGACGCGCAGGCCATCGCCGCTGACGCGAGCGCCAAGAAGGACGCCGAGGAAGCAGCCCGCAAGGCCGCCGCCGAGACCGCGGTCGCCAAGAAGGCCGCCGCCGAGAAGGCGGCCGAGGCCGCCGCCAAGGCGCGTGCCGAGGCCAAGGCCGCGGCCACCCGCTCCACCCGGGACTCCTCCAGCTTCCCGGTGCAGGGCAGCTACACCGTGGCGCAGATCCAGGCGATGGCGCGTCAGATGGTGGCGGCCGACCAGTTCCAGTGCTTCAGCAACATCGTGAACCACGAGTCGAGCTGGAACTACCAGGCGGTCAACGCCTCCTCCGGTGCCTACGGTCTCTTCCAGGCTCTCCCCGCCGGCAAGTACGCCTCCGCCGGCGCCGACTGGCGGACCAACCCGGCTACCCAGATCAAGTGGGGCCTCAACTACATGAACGAGCGGTACCACAGCCCCTGTGGCGCCTGGTCGTTCTGGCAGGCCAACAGCTGGTACTAGACCGGCCGCCGGCCCCGGCCGGCCCCCGCTCGACCTCGCGCAGCCCCTCCCCGTCCTAGGGGGAGGGGCTTTCGCACTGTACGGTCGTACGCGAACGGCTCCCCGGTGAGCGGTGGCGTACACCCGGGAGGCGGGGGAAGAGGACGGATCATGTCGCGAGTGCCAGGGTGGCTGGGCCGGCTGGGTGCCGGACTGACCGAGATGAGTGAGCGGTTGGACGAGCGCCGCGCCGAAGTGGAGAAGGACACCGGGTCCGACCGCGTGGCCGAGCGGGTCGCCGACCCCGTGCCGCACGTCCCCCGGCCCGCCGCACCGGCCGGACCACGGCCCGACCCGGCCCAGGCCGTGCCCTGGGGTGTGCGGGTCGCCGCCGAGGCGGGCTGGCGCCTGCTGGTCCTGGCCGGCACCGTGTGGGTCCTGATGCGGGTCATCAGCGCCGTCCAGCTCGTCGTCTTCACGTTCGTCATCGCCCTGCTGGTCACCGCGCTGCTCCAGCCGACGGTCGCCCGGCTGACCCGGCACGGCGTGCCGCGCGGTCCGGCGACCGCGCTGACCGCGATCCTCGGGTTCGTCGTCATCGGCCTGATGGGCTGGTTCGTGACCTGGCAGGTCATGGAGAACATCGACACGCTCTCCAACCAGATCCAGAGCGGCATCGACGACCTGCGCAACTGGCTGCTGAAGAGCCCCTTCCACGTCACCGACAAACAGATCAACCAGATCGCCAAGAACCTCCGCGAGGCCATCGGCGCGAACACCGACCAGATAACGTCCGCGGGCCTGGAAGGCGTTCAGGTCGTCGTCGAGGCGCTGACCGGCATCCTGCTGGTGTTCTTCTCGACGCTGTTCCTGCTCTACGACGGCAAGCGCATCTGGCAGTGGTTCCTGAAGCTGGTGCCCTCCGCGGCCCGCCCGGGCGTGGCCGGCGCCGGCCCGCGCGCCTGGAGCACCCTGACGGCCTACGTTCGGGGCACGGTGCTGGTGGCGCTCATCGACGCCATATTCATCGGTATCGGCATCTACTTCCTCAACGTGCCGATGGCCGTCCCGCTGGCCGTCTTCATCTTCCTGTTCTCGTTCATCCCTCTGGTCGGCGCCGTCGCCTCCGGCGCCCTCGCGGTGATCGTGGCCCTGGTGACGCAGGGCGTCTTCACCGCGCTGATGACCCTCGTGGTCGTCCTCGCCGTCCAGCAGATCGAGGGCCACGTCCTGCAGCCCTTCATCCTGGGCCGCGCGGTCCGGGTCCACCCGCTCGCCGTCGTCCTGACGGTGGCGGCCGGCGGCATGGTGGCCGGCATCGGCGGCGCGGTGGTGGCCGTACCGCTGGTGGCGGTGACGAACACGGTGGTGGGGTACCTGCGCGCCTACTCGGCGGAGGTGGCCGCCGCCCCGGACGAGCCGTCAGCCGTAGAGGACGACCAGGGCGGCGAGGAGGAGCCCGCCGCAGGCCGCGACGGCCGGGAGGCGGTACCGGCTCCAGGCGGCGAGCGCGACGCGGTATGACCAGGCACGTCCGGGCTCTCCTTGTCCGCCTTCTCCCGCCCGTTCTCCACCAGGGCGTTGACGGTCTCCGGGCTGCCGCAGGCGGGCTTGCCGTCGGAGTCTGCCCGCGGGTCGGCGAAGACCGCCCACGTGCCGTCGTCCTGCTCGGCGGCTCCCTTCATCTCGGTGGCCAGGCTGTCGGCGACGCCCCGGATCCAGTCGTTCTCCACGGTCTCGCAGGCGCCGGGTAAGCAGCTGTGGTCCTTCCCCACCAGGCGCGGGTAGCCCATGAGGACGACCTTCGCGTTCGGGGCCTGGGCGTGCGCAGCTTCTTCGTGTCACGGGAGGAAGCGGACATCGCCCGGCGGCTTGTTCACTCATGGTTCCGGACCCGGAGCGGAACGAGTAGTTCTTGTCACATCACGGAACGCGCAGCGGCCCCCGCCCATCGGATGGGCGGGGGCCGCTGTGTGCTGGAGCGGGTTACTCGGCCGCCTGGGCCAGCACCGCCTCCGCGTCGAGGGTCACGCCGACGGCCTGGACCACGGACGCGATCTTGAACGCCTCCTGGACCACGTCGCGCTCGACGCCGGCCTTGCGCAGCACCTGCTCGTGCGAGTCGAGGCACATGCCGCAGCCGTTGATCGCCGAGACCGCGAAGGACCACAGCTCGAAGTCGACCTTCTCCACGCCCGGGTTGCCGATGACGTTCATCCGCAGACCGGCGCGCAGGGTGCCGTACTCGTGGTCGGACAGCAGGTGCCGGGTGCGGTAGAAGACGTTGTTCATCGCCATCACCGCGGCGGCGG
Organism: Streptomyces sp. 1-11; assembly: GCF_007176755.1. Classification (GTDB taxonomy): domain Bacteria; phylum Actinomycetota; class Actinomycetes; order Streptomycetales; family Streptomycetaceae; genus Streptomyces. The sequence goes on along the minus strand of NZ_BJTV01000001.1, from coordinate 392,039 downwards.
CCTTGGCCGCCGTGTACGCATCCGGCGACAGGTTCGCCTTCGCCTCCGGCTCCAGCTCACGCAGCACGATCGGGGAGCGGGAGGCGATGGCGGTCGCCAGCACCGTGCCCCACAGCTGCTGCGCCGGCAGGTCGGAGTTGCCGATGACCGAGCCCAGGTTGAGCTTCAGGTCCTTGGCGTAGTCCGGGACGAGGGACTTCAGCGAGTCGAGCGACATGGGTCACTCACCGGCCAGCAGCGCGACCGGGTCGAGCGTCTCGTCGCCCTTGCTCCAGTTGCAGGGGCACAGCTCGTCCGTCTGGAGCGCGTCGAGGACCCGCAGGACCTCCTTGGGGTTACGGCCGACGGAACCGGCGGTCACCATGGAGAACTGGATCTCGTTGTTCTGGTCGACGATGAAGACGGCGCGCTTGGCGAAGCCGTCCTCGCCCTCGATGCCCAGCTCGCGCATCAGCTCGTGCTTGGAGTCGGCCATCATCGGGAAGGGCAGGTCACGCAGGTCGTCGTGGTCCTTGCGCCAGGCGTGGTGGACGAACTCGGAGTCACCGGAGAAGCCGAGGATCTGGGCGTCGCGGTCGGCGAACTCGTCGTTCAGCTTGCCGAACGCGGCGATCTCGGTCGGGCACACGAAGGTGAAGTCCTTGGGCCAGGCAAAGACGATCTTCCACTTGCCCTCGTAGGTCTTGTGGTTGATCGTCTCGAACTCCTTGCCCTTCTCCAGCGAGACGCAGGCGGTCAGTTCGAACTCGGGGAACTTGTCACCGACAGTGAGCACACGCTCTCCTTGCAGCGAGGCGGTGTCCGGATCGCGGACGCCGCCCATGGGTTGGACTTCGCCGATGGTGGCACAGGGTGCATTGATACGGGAAATAGCTACACTCGGTCGTGTTGATCGGAGGTGTCTATCAGTGACCGTCGGTAGCGTCAGCGGGAAGCGGCGCCAGCCCAGCCTGTCCCAGCTCCGGGCCTTCGCGGCCGTGGCCGAGCATCTGCACTTCCGGGACGCGGCCGCCGCCATCGGGATGAGCCAGCCCGCCCTGTCCGGCGCGGTCTCGGCGCTGGAGGAGATCCTGGGGGTGACCCTCCTCGAGCGTACGACGCGCAAGGTGCTGCTCTCGCCCGCCGGTGAGCGTCTCGCGGTGCGGGCGAAGGCGGTGCTGGACGAGGTCGGGGCGCTGCTGGAGGAGGCGGAGGCGGTCCGGGCGCCGTTCACCGGGGTGCTGCGGCTCGGGGTGATCCCGACCGTCGCGCCGTACCTGCTGCCCACCGTGCTGGCCCTGGTCCACGAGCGGTACCCGCACCTCGACCTGCAGGTGCACGAGGAGCAGACCGCGAGCCTCGTCGAGGGCCTGCAGTCCGGGCGCCTGGACCTGCTGCTGCTGGCCGTCCCGCTCGGCGTCCCCGGCGTGAGCGAACTCCCCCTCTTCGACGAGGACTTCGCGCTCGTCACCCCGCCCGACCACCGGCTCGGCGGCCGCGAGGGCATCCCGCGCGAGGCGCTGCGGGAACTGAACCTGCTGCTGCTGGACGAGGGCCACTGCCTGCGTGACCAGGCCCTGGACATCTGCCGGGAGGCCGGGCGAAAGGACGCCCCGGTGACCACCACGGCCGCCGGCCTGTCCACGCTGGTCCAGCTCGTCGCGGGCGGCCTCGGCTGCACCCTGCTCCCGCGCACCGCCCTCAGGGTCGAGACGACCCGCGGCAGCCGGCTGCGCACCGGCTACTTCGCCGACCCCGCCCCCAGCCGGCGCATCGCCTTCGCCATGCGCGCGGGCGCCGCCAGGGGAGCGGAGTACGAGGAACTGGCGGCCGCCCTGCGCGAGGCCCTGCGCCCGCTGCCCGTACGGGTGCTGGACGCCTGACCGGCCAGGCGTGACGCCCGGCCGGTCAGGGGTGATGCTCAGCCGGTCAGGCGTGGCGCCCGGCCGGTCCCGGGCCCCGGGGGCGTACCGCGCGGTCCCCGGGCCCCGGGGGCGTACCGCGCGGACGCCGGGCGGCTATTCGGTGCGCAGTCCGTCCGGGCGCATCAGCCTCAGCAGCGGGGGCAGGCTCAGCAGGGTCACCGTGAGCACCACCGCCGCGCCGGCGCCGGTCATGGACAGCACGCTCGCCCAGTCGACCGTCACCGGTGTCGCCGTCATCTTCAGCAGCACCGCGCCGAGGGTCAGGCCGACCACCGAGGACAGCAGCAGGCCCAGGGCGATGGGCACCGCCGTCTGCCACAGCACCGACAGGCCCAGCGTGCGGCGCCGGGTGCCGAAGGCGACCAGCGAGGACAGCAGCTTGCGCCGCTCGCGCAGTTGCTCGAGCTGCGAGACCAGCAGGCTCGCGCCGATCAGGGCCAGCACGCAGACCGCGCCGACGAAGAGACCGGTGCGCAGCGAGGCGTACTTGGTGGACTGCCTGGTCTCCGTCCAGGTGATCACGTCCGCGGTCTGCTCCACCCGGGCCGCCGTGTTGCGCACGTGCTCCGGCGCGTCGGGCACCGCCTCGTCGGTGCGCACGAAGACATGGCCGCGCAAGCCGGGCCTCGCCTTCGCGGGCAGCGCGGACGGCGTGACCAGCAGCCCGTTGGCGGCGTTCTGCAGCGCGTCCTCGCGGTAGGGCGCCTGCTCGAGACGGGCCGGCAGCTTCCAGGGCACCTGGAGGCCGGGGGAGTCCGAGTAGGCCGGGTCGAGGTAGAGCTGCCGGCCGGGCCGTACCACGGCCGCCAGGGAGGCGTTGTAATCGGCGTCGTAGTGCGGGTTGCGCAGCCGGAACACGTCGCCGTCCCGGCAGGAGGGCAGCCGTGCCACCTCGCGCAGCGCCGCGCAGTCACCGACCGTGAGATCGATCAGGGTGTCCGGGTCCACGCGCTTGTCCGCGGCGGACGCGGTCGACAGCACCACCGACGTCCGCACCCCCTCGGTCCGCCGGAACGCCTCGCCCACGGCGGTGACGTCGCTGTGGTCGGGCAGCGTGACCTCCATCGACGCCCGGCCGGGGTCCTGGCCGGTGTCCTTGGTGTACTGGCTCTCCACGCCCGCGAACAGCATCTGCAGCGCGATCGCGCCGGCCACCGCCACCGCGATGCCGTTGACCATGCGGGCCGCCGTACCGCTGCTCAACTGGAGTCTGCGTACCGCCAGTTGCCAGGAGACCGGGCCGGAGCCGAGCCGGGCGACGAACCGTTCCACGACCCACGGCAGCAGCGCGGTCACCCCGACCAGCAGCAGCAGTACACCGCCGGTCACCAGGTACTGGTTGAAGCCGCCGCCGTCCCGGCCCTTGCCGAGCATCGGGTACAGCAGTCCGAGGCCGGCCAGCGGCAGCAGCAGCCGCCACCACAGCCGGCGCCTGGCCGGCCTGGCCGTGCGCACCACGCCGAGCGGCTCCACGACCACCCCGCGCATCGCGAGCAGCGTCACCAGCACCGCGGACGCCGGCACCGCCACCGCCACCAGCGCGACGAGCGCGGGGGAGGGGTCGAGGTAGGCGGGGAACACGCTCTCGCCCAGCACCTCGACCGAGGCCGCGGCCTGACGCCCGATCAGGAAGAGGACCGTGCCGACGACCAGGCCGAGCAGGGCCCCGGCGAGGGCCTCGCCGGCCGCGATCCGCCGGGTCATCCGGCTGTCGGAGCCGACGAGGCGCAGCGCGGCCAGCCGGCGGTCGCGCCGTTCACCGCCGAAGCGCACGGCCGCGGCGATGAACACGGCCACCGGCATCAGCAGCACCACGAACACGACCAGCACCATCATCAGCAGCACCGGGTCGGCCTTCTCGCCGGTCGGGTGCGGATCGCCGAAGCGGGTCAGCCGTTCCACTCTTACGCCACCGTTCGCGTCGGGGTCCAGGCCCTCGGCGCCCGCGTAGTACGCCAGCTCGTGCGAGCCGATCAGGCCGCTCTCGCCGATGGTCCCGGTGATCCGGTAGGGCAGCCGCTCGCGCAGCAGCCGGGCGCCGTCGGAGGCGAGCAGGTCCCGCAGCGCGGGGGAGACCGCCATCTCGCCCTTGCCGGGGAAGCTCCCCAGCCCGGGCGGCAGCGGCGCGCGCGGGCCCTCGGCTTCGAGGAGCCGGCCCCGCACGTCCTTGGAGCGCCACCGGCTGTCGGTCACGGCGACCAGCACCGTGTCGTCGGCCCTGGGGCGGGTGGTGCCGGAGAACGTGTAGTCGGAGCGCGCCTCCTCGACCCGGTGGCGGGCGGTGAACACGTTCGGCAGCGCGGTGGTCAGCAGCAGCAGGGCCACGCCCAGCCCGACGCCGACCGCCGTCAGCGTCATCCGGATCCAGCCCTCGCGCCCGCCGGTGACGGCGAACCGGGCGCCCAGGGCGAGATCCCTCCGCCACTGCCACGGCTTCATATGGCCCGCTCCATGTCCCGGGACCTGCCGTCGCGCACGACGATCTCGCGGTCCGAGTAGGCGGCCACCCGGGCCTCGTGGGTGACGAGCACGACGGCCGCGTTGGTCGACCGGGCCGCGTCGGTGAGCAGTTCCATCACGCGCTCTCCGTTGAGCGAGTCAAGCGCGCCCGTCGGCTCGTCGGCGAACAGCACCCGGGGCCCGGTGACCAGCGCCCGCGCCACCGCCACCCGCTGCCCCTGGCCGCCGGAGACCTCACCGGGCCGCTTGCCGCGCAGCCCGTCCACCTCCAGCCGCTCCATCCAGCCCAGCGCGGCCCGCTCGGCCTCCTTGCGGGAGGTGCCGTTCAGCCGCAGCGGGAGCGCCACGTTCTCCACGCAGGTCAGCTCCGGCACCAGCTGCCCGAACTGGAAGACGAAGCCGAACTCGCTGCGGCGCAGCGCGCTGCGCTCGACGTCGTTCATGGTGGCTAGTTCCCGCCCGTCGTACGTGATCGAGCCCGAGTCGGGCGGCACGATGCCGGCGAGGCAGTGCAGCAGCGTCGACTTGCCGGAGCCGGAGGGCCCCATCACCGCGACGACCTCGCCGGGGTGGATGGAGAACGCGGCGCCGTCCAGGGCGAGCGTCGGGCCGTAGGCCTTGCGCAGGTCCTCGGCGGCGAGCAGGGAGCCGGGGGGAGGGGTCACCGGGCCACCTCCGCGCGGAGCCGGTCCAGCCGGGCGGCGGTCAGTTCCAGCCAGCGCAGGTCGGCCTCCAGGTGGAACAAAGCGTGGTCGCAGATGAGCTGGTCCGCGAGGTCGCCCTTGCGCTTGCGGTCGGTCAGGACGCGCATGCTGCGCAGGTGCTCGGCGCGCTGGGTGTCCAGGATGTCGGCGGCGTCCCGGTGGGTGAGCAGCGCGAGGACGACCTTGGTGTAGAGGGTCGACTGGAGGTACTCCGCCGGCTTCTCCGGGGTCGCGAGCCACTGCTCGACGTCGGTGACGCCGGCGTCGGTGATGGCGTACCGCTTGCGCTCGGGGCCGCCGCCCGACTCGATCCCGTCGACTTCCACGAGCCCGTTCTTCAGCAGCCGGGACATCGTCGAGTAGACCTGGCCGTAGTGCAGCGGCCGGTCGTGACCGAACTTCTCGTCGAAGGCCCGCTTCAGGTCGTAGCCGTGTCGGGGGCCGGACTCCAGGAGCCCTAGGAGGGTGTGACCGATGGACATGCGAGCACTCTACACACCGTGTATACGCCGTGTGTATACACGGAGTGTCCAGGGCCTGGCATGCGGTGGCGCGGCGCAGGTGGGAGCCGATTGTCCGGGTTCGGTAACGACCGCGGGCCCGTCCCCGCGCACACGGGAACGGGCCTTGCCGCCAGGGCCTGTTCAGCCCGGCGGCGGTCCGGCGGCCGGGCCCCGGGGCGGCCGTCCGCGGCGGGGTAGCGGACCGGTGTCCCGCGGCAGGCGCCCCGCCTCCGACAGTGCCTTGCGCAGCAGGAACTCGATCTGCGCGTTGGCCGACCGCAGTTCGTCGCCGGCCCAGCGCGCGAGGGCGTCGTAGACCGACGGATCCAGCCTCAGCAGCACCTGCTTGCGCTGCTGAGGCCGTCGCCGCGGTGTCTCCTCCGGCCGATCCGTCACTGGTAGAGGGTCCCGGTGTTGAGCACCGGCTGCGGGGCGCGGTCGCCGCACAGCACCACCATCAGGTTGGACACCATCGCCGCCTTCCGCTCCTCGTCCAGCTCCACGATGTCCTGCTCCGCGATCCGGGCGAGCGCCGCCTCCACCATGCCGACCGCGCCGTCCACGATCTGCCGCCGGGCCGCGACGACCGCGCCGGCCTGCTGGCGCTGGAGCATCGCCGAGGCGATCTCCGGAGCGTACGCGAGATGCGTGAAGCGCGACTCGACGACCCGCACCCCGGCCGCCTCCACCCGCGCCTGCAGTTCGACGGCCAGCTTCTCGGTGATCTCCTCGGCGTTGCCGCGCAGCGAGAGGCCGTCCTCGTCGTGGGCGTCGTAGGGGTACTCGATGGCGATGTGCCGCACCGCCGTCTCGGTCTGGGTGGCGACGAACTCGGCGTAGTCGTCCACCTCGAAGGTGGCCTGCGCGGTGTCCTGGACCTTCCAGACCACGACCGCGGCCAGTTCGATCGGGTTGCCGTAGGCGTCGTTGACCTTCAGGACGGCGGTCTCGTGGTTGCGCACACGGGTGGAGATGCGGGTGCGCGAGGTGAAGGGGTTCACCCAGCGCAGGCCGTCCTGCCGGATCGTGCCCCGGTAGCGGCCGAAGAGCTGGACCACACGCGCCTCGCCGGGCGCGACCGTGTTCAGGCCGCGCATGGCGATCACCGAGGCGAGGAGGACCAGCACGCCGCCCACGACGAGCGCCGCCCTGGACCCGTCCGCGGTCACCGCCGAGCCGGCGGCGAACAGGGCCGCGGCGGCGGCGAGCCCGAGCAGGCCGAGGAGCAGGGCGAGACCGCCGCCGATGCTGTGGGCCTGGAACTCGCGCACGCGCGGCGCGGGCATCTCGGGTATGTCGGCGGTGGTGGCCGTGTCGTGTGCGGACATGGGGGTCCCCCCGTTCTCGGTGGCGCCCGACTCCCTCGGGCGCCCGGCTTCGTACTAGCTAAGTGATATCACTTTAAGCCGCCGGGCAACCCCACGCCAGAGATATCCGTCGGTTCCCTTGAGGCGGGTGCTGATTGTCACGTCCGTAAAAGGGCGGATCGGACGCCCTTTGTCATATAGGCGGGTGTTAGCTTTCGGAGCTGACCACTGAGACGGAAGCGGGAGCGTAGGACTCATGGGACGAGCGGAAGAGAGACGAGCGCGACAGCGCGGTGGCCGCCGCGCGGCGCCCCGGAGCCGCCGCTCGCAGCCCACGGCCGCGTCCGCGGCGGCCGGCGGCAGGCCCGCCAAGGGCCGAATACGCCGGCTGTTCACCTGGAAGAAGATCCTCGGCACGTTCTTCGGACTGTGCCTGCTCTCCATCGGCGCCTTCGTCGCGCTGTACATGGCGGTCGACATCCCCGCCGGCAACGTCGCCGCCCAGCGGCAGAGCAACGTCTACAAGTACAGCGACGGCACCATCCTGGCCCGCGACGGCAAGGTCAACCGCGAGATAGTCGACCTGGACAAGGTGCCCAAGAAGGTCCAGCTCACCTTCGTGGCGGCCGAGAACAAGTCCTTCTACACCGACCCCGGAGTGGACCTCAAGGGCACCGCCCGTGGCCTGGTCAACACCCTGTCCGGGCGGGGCAAGCAGGGCGGCTCCACGATCACCCAGCAGTACGTCAAGAACTACTACCTGAACCAGGACCAGACCGTCTCGCGCAAGCTGAAGGAACTGGTCATCTCGCTCAAGGTGGAGCGCGAGAAGTCCAAGGACGACATCCTCGCCGGCTACATCAACACCTCGTACTACGGCCGCAACGCCTACGGCATCCAGGCCGCCGCCCAGGCCTACTACCGCGTCGACGCCCAGGACCTCACCGTCCAGCAGGGCGCCTACCTGGCCGCCCTGCTGCAGGCGCCCAGCCAGTACGACTGGGCGGCCGCCACCCCCACCGGCAAGCGGCTGGTCAAGGCGCGCTGGAACTACGTCCTGGACAACATGGTCGAGGAGCACTGGCTGCCCAAGGCCAAGCGCGACGCCATGACCTTCCCGGTGCCCAAGGAGCCCAAGGGCGCCCCCGGCATGGAGGGCCAGAAGGGCTACCTGGTCACGCTCGCCAACGCCCAGCTCGCGCAGAAGCTGATGCAGGACGAGGGCCTGTCCAGGTCCGACGCGGCGGCCAAGGTCGCCGGCCAGGGCTGGACCATCACCCTGAACGTCGACCGCAAGAAGCAGGCCGCGCTGGAGAAGGCCGTCAAGGAGCGGCTCACCAGCAGACTGGAGCCGAAGAAGCGCAAGGTCGACGCCGACGTCCAGGCCGGCGCCGTGTCGGTGGACCCCAAGACCGGCCGGATCGTCGCCATGTACGGCGGCGAGGACTACTTCACCCACTGGACCAGCAACGCCACCCGCCGGGACTACCAGCCCGCGTCCACGTTCAAGCCGGTCATCCTCGCCGCCGCGCTGGCGCACAACGCCACCACGCAGGAGGGCAAGCCGATCACCGCCGGCACGGTCTACGACGGCACCAGCCGCCGCCAGGCCGTCGACCACGGCGCCAAGGTCGGCTTCGCGCCGCCGAACGAGGACAACCGGAACTACGGCCCCATCACCGTCCAGCAGGCGATGAACCAGTCCGTCAACTCCGTCTTCGCGCAGATGGGCGTCGACGTCGGCATGGACAAGGTGATGAGCACCGCCAAGCAGCTCGGCATGGACACCGAGGGCATGCAGGCGGTGCCCGCCCAGACGCTGGGCTCCATGGGAGCCAGCCCCCTGGAGATGGCCGGCATCTACGCCACCTTCGACAACCACGGCCGCCAGGTGACGCCCAGCATCGTCAAGTCGGCCGAGCAGAAGGGCCACGCGGTCCGGATGCCCGACCCCGTCGGCGGCCAGGTGATCAGCCGCACGGTCGCCGACAGCGTCACCTCGGTGCTCACCGGCGTGGTCGACGACGGCACCGCCCGCACGTCCGTGGCGGGCAACCCGCTGCGCGACGGCCAGCAGGTGGCGGGCAAGACCGGTACCTCCGACTGCAACCGCTCGGCCTGGTTCACCGGTTACACCCCCGGCCTCGTCACCTCCGTCGGCCTGTTCGGCGAGGCGGCGAAGAACGGCGGCACCGGCTGCGACGGCAGTCCGGTCAAGAAGAACGACCATGTCTCCCTCAGCGGGGCGATGGGCGGCGGCCGGGTCAACGGCGGCGGCCCGCCCGCGGAGATCTGGGCGGCCTACACCTTCGGGGTCACCGACAGGTCCCGCTTCGACCTGGACACCACCCAGGGCGCGGCCGTCGAGCCGTCGGACACCCCGACGGTCAGCCAGTCCCCGTCCGACACCCCGTCGAGCTCGCCGAGCAGCGAACCGCCGGTGTCCCAGTCGCCGTCCCAGTCGCCGTCCCAGAGCCCGTCGCGGACGCCGAGCCAGTCGCCCTCCCAGTCGCCGTCCCAGAGCCCGTCCAGCGAGCCGCCGACGGCCCCCACGAGCGACGACCCGCTCAACCCCGCCGACAACCTCGGCCAGCCGCACCCACGGAACCAGTAGGCACACAGGAGGAGGGGCGCCCGGAGTGATCCGGGCGCCCCTCCTCCTGCGCGCTCACCCCCGGTTCAGCTCGAACCAGACCACCTTGCCGGTGCTCAGCCGGGTCGCGCCCCAGCGCCGGGCCAGCTTGTTGACCAGGTACAGCCCACGGCCGCCCTCGTCCGTCGCCCGCGCCTGGCACAGCCGCGGCAACTGGGGCACGTCGTCGCCGACCTCGCAGCGCAGCACGTCCGTGCGCAGCAGCCGCAGGGTCACCGGACGGGTGGCGTAGCGCACGGCGTTCGTGACCACCTCGCTGACCAGCAGCTCCACCGAGTCGGTCAGCTCCTCCATGCCCCACCGGGCCAGCGCGCGCCGGGCCAGCCGGCGGGCCTGCCCGGGCGTCGCGGTCTCCGGCTCCAGCGTCCAGTACGCCACATCGCTCGGCGCGATCCCGTCGAAACGGGCCGCGAGCAGCGCGATGTCGTCGTCCCGGTCGCCCGGGCCGAGCATGTCCAGCACCTCGTCGCACAACGCCTCGAGCGGCGGCGGATGGTCCGGGCCGGTCAGCCGCGCGGTCGCCGCGAGCTTCTCGCGCAACTGCTCTATGCCGGTCCACACGTCCCGCAGCCGGGACTCCACCAGCCCGTCGGTGTACAGCAGCAGCGTGGCCCCGGCCGGCGCGTCCAGCTCCACCGCCTCGAAGTCCACCCCGCCCACGCCGATCGGCGCGCCCGGCGGCACCCGCAGCACCTCCGCCCGGCCGCCCAGGTGCAGCAGCACGGGCGGCGGATGACCCGCGTTGGCGATCGTGATGCGGTGCGTCACCGGGTCGTACACGGCGTACAGACAGGTCGCCATGCGGTCGGTGCCCAGCCGCTGCGCCTGCTCGTCCAGGTGGTGCAGCACCTCCTGCGGAGGCAGGTCGAGACCGGCCAGCGTCTGCGCCGTCGTGCGCAGCTGGCCCATGATCGCCGCCGACGTCATGGAGTGCCCCATCACGTCGCCGACCACCAGCGCCACCCGGCTGCCCGGCAGCGGGATCGCGTCGTACCAGTCGCCGCCCACCCGCGCGGTCTCCGCCGCCGGCAGATAGCGGGACGCCAGCCGCACCCCGGTCGGCCGGGGCAGCGTCTCCGGCAGCATGGTGCGCTGCAGCTCGTCGGCGATGTACGCCTCCCGGCCGTACAGCACCGCCTTGTCGATGCCGAGCGCGCTGTGCGTGGCGAGCTGCGCCGCCACCAGCAGGTCGTCCGCCTCGAACGCGAGCCGCTCCGGGCGGCGCAGGAACAGCGCGGCGCCGATCACCCGGCGCCGGCCGCGCAGCGGCGCGAGGATCGCATGCCGGCCGCCCGGCACGGCCGCCTCGCCGCTCTCGCCGAGCAGCTCGGGCAGCGCCGCCCGGGCGGCGGGCGCGTCCGCGAACACCGGGCGCACCCCGCGCAGCACCTCGTTCAGGGCGCCGCCGGGCCGCACCTCGCACAGCTCGGTGGTCAGCGAGGACAGCTCGGTGAGGGCGGACGCCTCCGGCTCGGGCTCCGGGAACGGCGGCAGCGGGAGCCCCTCGGTGTCCCGCTCGTCCGGGATCCGGTCGGTGCGGCGCAGCCGCAGCACCACCGGCCCGGTCGGACGCTCGTCGCCCACCGGCAGCGGGTCGCGCAGATAGACCAGGATCGCGTCGGAGAACGTCGGCACGGTGGCCCGGCACAGCCCCATCACGATCTCGTCCAGATCGAGGCCGCGCGCGATCCGCCGGGTCGCCGCGCCCACAAACCTCAGGCGGTCCCCGTCGCGCCGCATGGGCATCGGCCGCCCCGGCGGCAGTCCCCGCCCGGTACGGCGGTCCTGGCCGCCCGGCGCTCGTTCCTGCTGGGCGCCCGGCTGCGGCGGAATGGCCTCCGCCGCCGGACGCGGACGATGGTCCCCCACGCTCGCTTCCCCTCGCGCGGCAGGCGCCCCCATGGCCGGCGCGGCGGCGGGCTGGGAGTGCTCGGGGCCGTTGACCGGGGGCTCCTTTCCCTTGTTCCCCTTGCCGCGGGGCGTCGCCGTCCCCGGTGCGGCGGGTGGCCCGTCGGCCCGGGCCTGCGCCGGTAAGGCGGGGCCGCCGGGCGGCCCCTGGGTACGCAGCAGCGCCCCGCGGGACTCCGCGGGGTCGGCGCCCGACTGCGGGCGGTCGTAGGACGTGGGGTGCTCCGTCACGCGCGTCGAATCCATCCGTCCGGGGCTGCGCGCCGGGCGCGCACATGGTCCCGCCGAGAGTCCGATACCCGGAATACATGCCCCAGGAACGGAATTCCGGCGTGGTCAGAGGTCGTGCCTGTGCCGCCGAGGGACCCTGCCGGGTCCGCCGGGGTGTTGCCCTCGTACCCCTCGCTCACTCCTGCCGCCCCTCGGTGACGTCTGGTCAGACCCGGTTCGCACCCCGGGAGTTGCCTTGCGGATTCTTGCGGAGGACGATCCTACGGTTGTGGGCCGGGGGCGCATCAAGGGTCTCATGAGGACACGTGCGCGGGCGTACGGTCCCAGTCCTCGGGGAGTGACGGTACCCCCCAGGACGGATCCGGGCGCCAGTGCTGCCAGCCCTCGGAGAACGGCGGGCCCCAGGCGTCGATCACCTCCACCGCGGCCCGCCCGGCCGCCCGCACCCGCGCGGCGGTCCCCTCGTCCATCAGCCCGTCCCGCTGGGCCTGCGCGAACTCGTCCTCGTCCCGCCAGTGCCAACTGCGGTCCGGGTGGACGGAGATGTCCAGGAAGTGGTCCTCGGAGTCGACCCCGCCCGCCCAGCGGGCCAGCGGCTGTTCGAGGTTGACGTACCAGTTCTTGAACCGCCACCCCGGCTCCCAGAACAGCCACACCGACCAGGGCTCGCCGGGCCGGGCCAGCTTCAACACACCCGTGCCGAACCACCGGTCCCGCTGCACGGCGCGCGGCCTGGTGTAGCGGGTCTCCAGCGGCTCCACGTGCACCGGCGTGCCGTCGGCGAGCACCGGCTTCACGCACTCGGTACCGGGCGCCATCCACACCGCGAGCAGCTCCGCGTCGTCCCGGACGACGGTGACGGGCCGCGCGATGTGAAAGCGTGCGCCGGCGTTCTCCCGGTACCGCCACAGGATCTGGCTCCCGGGGGTCCAGTAGGGCGCAGGCCCCGCCGCCGCTCGTCTCACCGCTCCGTCGTCCGCCATGAACAGATATTAGGTGCCGTACACATGTGAACGCCTGCGGTTCGCGTCACGGACCGACGCGGCGGGGCCAGTTGTCACGGGTGTGTCATCCGCAGGACATCCAGCGCCTCGTCGAGCTGCTCCAGGGTGAGGTCGCCGCGCTCCACGTAGCCGCCCTCCAGCACGACCTCGCGGATGGTCCTGCGCTCGGCCAGCGACTTCTTGGCGACCTTCGCGGCCTCCTCGTAGCCGATGTACTTGTTCAGCGGCGTCACCACCGAGGGCGAGGACTCGGCGTACTCGCGGGCGCGTTCCCGGTCGGCGGTGATGCCGTCCACGGTCCGGTCGGCCAGCAGCCGGGAGACGTTGGCGAGCAGCCGGACCGACTCCAGCACGTTCTTGGCGATGACGGGCAGCATCACGTTCAGCTCGAAGTTGCCGGAGGCGCCGGCCGTGGCGATGGTCGCGTCGTTGCCGATCACCTGGGCGGCGACCATGACCACGGCCTCGGGGATGACCGGGTTGACCTTGCCCGGCATGATCGAGGACCCCGGCTGCAGATCGGGCAGCCGGATCTCGGCGAGACCGGTGCGCGGCCCGGACGCCATCCAGCGCAGGTCGTTGGCGATCTTCGTCAGCCCCACCGCGATGGTCCTGAGCTGCCCGCTGGTCTCCACCACCCCGTCCCGGGCGCCCTGCGCCTCGAAGTGGTCGCGGGCCTCGGTGAGCGGCAGCCCGGTGGCCCGCGCGACCTCCGCGATGACCGCGGCGGAGAACCCGGGCGGGGTGTTGATCCCGGTGCCGACCGCGGTCCCGCCCAGCGGCAGTTCCGCCAGCCGGGGCAGCGAGGCCCGCAGCCGCTCCACGCCGTACCGGACCTGGGCCGCGTACCCCCCGAACTCCTGACCCAGGGTCACCGGCGTCGCGTCCATCAGATGCGTCCGCCCGGCCTTGACCACGTCCGCGAACTCCTCGGACTTGCGCGTGAGAGCGGCGGCGAGGTGCTCCAGCGCCGGGATCAGGTCGTGGGTGACGGCGGCGGTGGCGGCGATGTGCAGGGAGGACGGGAAGACGTCGTTGGAGGACTGCGAGGCGTTGACGTGGTCGTTGGGATGCACGTCCGTGCCGAGCCGCTCGCCGGCCAGGGTGGCGATGACCTCGTTGGTGTTCATGTTGGACGAGGTCCCGGACCCGGTCTGGAACACGTCCACCGGGAAGTGCTCGTCCCACTTCCCCGCGGCGACCTCGGCGGCCGCGTCCTGGATCGCCCGCGCGACGTCCTCGTCCAGCACGCCCAGTTCGGCGTTCACCTTCGCCGCGGCGCCCTTGATCCGCGCCAGCGCCTCGATGTGCGCCCGCTCGATCCGCTGCCCGGAGACGGGGAAGTTCTCGACGGCGCGCTGCGTCTGCGCCCGCCACTTGGCGTGGGCCGGCACCCGGACCTCGCCCATGGAGTCGTGTTCGATGCGGTAGTCGCTCATGCCCTTGTCAGCGATCGGGGCGCGGCGGTTGTTCCGGGCCATGGGCCCATTGGCACCACCGTGGTCACCGGGTCGGGGGATCGGACCCCCGGCCGCCGGGCGGGACATCACGGATAAATGTGACTATCAGTCCGAGGTGGTGGGCGATTCCCGCCGCCACCACGGCCGGCAGGAGGACCGATCGATGCGTCTCACTCCCAAACGTCTGCTCGGCGGCTTCGCGGCGGTGTCCATAGGTGCGGCGACCCTGCTGGGCGCGGGAGCCGGCACCGCCGGCGCCGCGGGCGGAGTCCACTGCGACCGCGCCGAACGGCCCGTCTGGAGCGGCGATCCCAGCCGCGAGCTGACGGCCCGCGGATGCGACCTGCCGTCCGGTGACGGCCGCTGGTACCGCGTCGCGGTCGACGACCTGGTGGAGGCCCACCACACGACGGCCTACCTGGACGGCCCGGTCGACCGGACCGAGAGGCTGCACGACAGGACCATCACGTGCATGGGCTTCATCGCCGACGGCGCCACGGTCAACTGGTTCGGCTGTCTTCCGCGCTGACCCGCGTCCCCGTCACGGCCCGGGAGCGGCGCCGCCGCACGGCGAGTGCGGTCCACCGCCCTTCCCGGCGCGGTCGTCCGGCGCCGGGAGAACGGCAGAGCCCCCGGCGACGCGCCAGGGGCTCTTCACGGGTACCGCCGCCGGATCAGCCCAGGCCCGGGCCCCGCACCGGGATGCTGGTGAACGTCGGCTGCGGCGCCGGGTCCTGGAAGAAGTCGTTGCCCTTGTCGTCGACGACGACGAACGCCGGGAAGTCCTCGACCTCGATCTTCCAGACGGCCTCCATCCCCAGCTCCTCGTACTCCAGGACCTCGACCTTCTTGATGCAGTCCTGGGCGAGGCGGGCGGCCGGGCCGCCGATGGAGCCGAGGTAGAAGCCGCCGTGCGCGGCACACGCCTCGGTGACCTGCTTGCTGCGGTTGCCCTTGGCGAGCATCACCTTGGAGCCGCCCGCCGCCTGGAACTGCGCCACGTACGAGTCCATGCGGCCGGCCGTCGTCGGGCCGAAGGAGCCGGACGCGTAGCCCTCGGGCGTCTTGGCCGGGCCCGCGTAGTAGACCGGGTGGTCCTTCAGGTACTGCGGCATCTCCTCGCCGGCGTCCAGCCGCTCCTTGATCTTGGCGTGCGCGATGTCGCGGGCCACGACCAGCGGGCCGGTGAGGGAGAGCCGCGTCTTGACCGGGTACTTGGCCAGCTCGGCGAGGATCTCGTCCATCGGCTGGTTCAGGTCGATCCGGACGACGTCCCCGTCCTGCTCCAGGTGCTCGTCCGTGGTCTCCGGCAGGAACCGCGCCGGGTCTGTCTCGAGCTGCTCGAGGAAGACGCCCTCGGCGGTGATCTTGGCGACCGCCTGGCGGTCGGCGGAGCAGGAGACGGCGATCGCGACCGGGCAGGACGCGCCGTGCCGCGGCAGCCGCACCACGCGCACGTCGTGGCAGAAGTACTTGCCGCCGAACTGCGCGCCGATGCCGATCTTCTGGGTCAGCTCGAAGACCTTCTCCTCCAGGTCCTCGTCCCGGAAGCCGTGGCCGAGCGGCGAGCCCTCGGAAGGCAGGTTGTCCAGGTAGTGCGCGGAGGCGTACTTCGCGGTCTTCAGCGCGTACTCGGCGCTGGTGCCGCCGACGACGATCGCCAGGTGGTACGGCGGGCAGGCGGCCGTGCCGAGCGAGCGGATCTTCTCCTCCAGGAACTTCATCATGGAGGCCTCGTTCAGGACGGCCTTCGTCTCCTGGTACAGGAAGGACTTGTTGGCGGAGCCGCCGCCCTTGGCCATGAACAGGAACTTGTAGGCGCCGCCGTCCGTCGCGTACAGCTCGATCTGGGCCGGGAGGTTGGAGCCGGTGTTCTTCTCCTCCCACATGGTGAGCGGAGCCATCTGCGAGTAGCGCAGGTTCAGCTTGGTGTAGGCGTCGTAGATGCCGTGCGAGAGGGCCTTCTCGTCCTCGCCCGCGGTGAGGACGTTCTGGCCGCGCTTGCCCATCACGATCGCGGTGCCGGTGTCCTGGCACATCGGGAGCACGCCGGCCGCCGCGATGTTCGCGTTCTTCAGCAGGTCCAGGGCGACGAACTTGTCGTTGCCCGAGGCCTCCGGGTCGTCGACGATGCGGCGGAGCTGGGCGAGGTGGGCCGGGCGCAGGTAGTGCTGGATGTCGTGGATGGCCTCCTCGGCGAGCTTGCGCAGCGCCTCCGGCTCCACCTTGAGGAACGTCCGCCCGTCCGGCCCCTCGACGGTGGACACGCCTTCCGAGGTCACCAGCCGGTACGGGGTGGTGTCCTCGCCCTGGGGAAGCAGATCGGTGTACGCGAACTTAGGCATCTCAGCCCATTCCTCACTCTGACGGACGGCTGCCCGCCGACGTTGGCGGGCCCCACCAGCGTAGAACCTGCCGTCGGCGCGGAAGCTGTGAGGTGAGGCTCAGTTCGACACGCCCGCGGTCGTCCACACCCCTAGTCGCGATCTATCGCGTTTCGGTACGCTGCTGCCGTGGACCTTCAGAAGCACGCCCCAGCCCAGGACGGGCCGCCGGCCCCCGCCGCCCTGCGCGCCTCGGACGCCGACCGCGACCGCGTCGCCGACATCCTCCGCGAGGCCCTGGCCGAGGGCAGGCTGACCGCGGACGAGCACGCCGAGCGCGTCGAGGGGGTGCTGCACGCCAAGACGGTCGGCGAGCTGGAGGTCTTCATACGCGACCTGCCCGCCGCCCACCACGGGCCCGCGGCGTCCTCCTACACGGCCGTGCCGCCCCGCCCGGCCCCCGGCGCGGTGCCCGCCGAGGCGGACGCCAACGTGGTGGCCGTCTTCAGCAGCGCCATGCGGCGCGGCCGCTGGCGGGCCGGGCGCCGGCTGCACGCGTACGCGGTCTTCGGCAGCGTCGAGATCGACCTGAGCGAGGCGATCTTCGAGTACCAGCAGGTGGTCGTCAAGGCCGTCTCGGTCTTCGGCGACGTGCAGATCCGGGTGCCGGAGAACGTCTCGCTGCGCGGCACGGGCGGCGGCGTGCTGGGCAACTTCGAGGTGGCCCCGCTCGACTCGGCCGACTCGGAGGCGCCCGTGGTCTACGTCGACGGCTGGGCGGTGCTCGGCAACGTGGAGGCGCGGGCCAAGCGCGGCAGGCGCGTGGCGGACATCCTCGACCGGGTCCACGACAAGGTCGACCGGGTCCAGGACAAGGTCGACAGGAAGCTGCGCAAACACCTGGACCGTTGACGGCCGCGAATCCGGCGGTGCCCGGAAGGGTGCCGTCCGGTCGTCCGCGGGCGGGCGGGGGCGTGAACCGGCCGCCGTGCGCCCGCGGTCGCGAACGCTGTGCATAGGCGCGCGCACAGCGGGTAGGCCTTGCTGCATCGTCGCTCACTCGCGAAGCCGTCGTCAGGAGTAGACCGTGCTGCAACCGCCGCATTCGTCCCTGCAGGTAGCTGCCGTTCCGGCCCAGCGGGTGCCAGCGCGCGACCGGGACCAAGACGCCCCCTGGCACACCGAGGCGGTGTGCCGGCGCGACGAGGCGGGCCTGTTCTTCGCCCCGTCCAAGGAGCCGACGGCCGCCCGGCTGTCCCGCGAGGAGGCGGCCAAGCGCGTCTGCGCGCGCTGCCCCGTCATGGTCGAGTGCCGCGAGCACGCCCTGCTCCAGCCCGAGCCGTACGGAGTCTGGGGCGGTCTGACGGCGGCCGAGCGCCGTGTGGTGCTGGCGCGCCGCCGCCGGCGGGAGCTCGAGCTCAAGAAGGCGGCGCGGGCGACGGCGGAGCGCATAGCCGGCTGAGACGGGAAATGGGCGCCCCCTCCGCACAGGGGGCGCCCATCGGTCTGCGGGGGAGCGGTGCTCGCCCCGGCGGGTCACTTCGCCCGGTCGAAGTCGATCGCGCTGTAGGCCCGCAGCTTGCTCAGCCGGTGCTCGGAGTCGATCCGCCGCACGGTGCCGGACTTCGACCGCATCACGATCGAGTCGGTGGTGGCGGTCTCCGACCGGTAGCGCACCCCGCGCATCAGCTCGCCGTCGGTGATGCCGGTGGCGACGAAGAAGACGTTCTCGCCGGTGACCAGGTCCTCCGTGGTCAGCACCCGGTCCAGGTCGTGCCCGGCGTCGACGGCCCGCGCGCGCTCCTCGTCGTCCTTGGGCCACAGCTTGCCCTGGATGGTCCCGCCCAGGCACTTCACGGCGCAGGCCGAGATGATGCCCTCCGGGGTGCCGCCGATGCCGAGCAGCAGGTCGATGCCGGTGCCCTCGCGCAGGGCGAGGATGGAGCCGGCCACGTCACCGTCGGAGATGAGCTTGATGCGGGCGCCGGTGTCGCGGATCTCCTTGATGATGCCTTCGTGCCGGGGGCGGTCGAGGATGACGACCGTGACGTCCTCGGGCGTGCGGCGCTTGGCCTTGGCGACCCGGCGGATGTTCACCGACACGGGGGCGTTGATGTCGACGAAGTCGGCGGCCTCGGGGCCCGTGACCAGCTTGTCCATGTAGAACACGGCGGACGGGTCGAACATGGCGCCGCGCTCGGCGGCGGCGAGGACCGCGATCGCGTTGGGCATGCCCTTGGCGGTCAGGGTGGTGCCGTCGATCGGGTCGACGGCGATGTCGACCTCGGGCCCGGTGCCGTCGCCCACGTGCTCCCCGTTGAAGAGCATGGGGGCTTCGTCCTTCTCGCCCTCGCCGATGACGACGACGCCGTTCATCGAGACGGTCGAGACGAGGGTCCGCATGGCGCGCACCGCGGCGCCGTCGGCGCCGTTCTTGTCACCGCGCCCGACCCAGCGGCCGGCGGCCATGGCGGCGGCTTCGGTCACCCGGACGAGTTCCAGGGCGAGGTTGCGGTCGGGCGCCTCTGAGGGCACATCGAGCTCGGACGGCAGATGATGATTCTCGGTCATCGGAGCGCACCTTTCTGATACGACGACGGCCGGATGAGGGTCTTGGTCCCGACTCTATCGTTGAGCAGACAAAATGAGCAGGGGACCCCACGGATGAGCGCTCCGGGCACCTGCGACGATAGAGGGCGTGGCAGGTTCCAACGGCAAGCAGAAGACGGTCCGGGACATGATCCTCTCCCTGGGCCTCATCGGGATCGCGGCGGCGGTCATCTACGTCTTCGTCCCGCACGACGATCACGCTCCCGACATCAAGCGGGTCGACTACCAGGTCGAGCTGGTCACGGCGCGTCGTGCCGCGAGCTACCCGGTGGCCGCTCCGGAAGGCCTGCCCGGCACCTGGAAGGCGACCTCGGTGCGCTTCCAGGGTGAGGACTCCGACCGCTGGCACCTCGGCTTCCAGGATCCCGAGGGCCAGTACGTGCAGGTCGAGCAGTCGACTCAGAAACGGTCCGACTTCATCCAGGAAGCCAGCCAGGGCTCGAAGGCGACGAAGCGGACCGAGCGGATCGGCGAGCGCACCTGGACCCGCTACACCGGCGGCCGATACCACGCCCTGGTCCTGGAGGACACCCCCGGCTCCACCACGGTGGTGGCCGGCACGGCCCCCTTCGACCGGCTGACGAAGATGGCGGCGGCCCTGAGAATGTCCTGAGCGCGGCGCCCGCGCCCACGCGAAGAGGCCCCCGGCGGATGCCGGGGGCCTCTTCGCGTGCGTGCAGGTCAGACGGTCGTGACGACGTCCTCGTACGCCAGGCGCGGCGAGCGCGGGTACCAGGCGTCCGGGCCCGGGCGGCCGATGTTGACGACCATCAGCGGGGTGTGGTCGTCGTCCAGGAACTCCTTGCGGACGCCCTCGAAGTCGAGGCCGGTCATCGGGCCGGCGGCGAGCCCGGCGGCGCGGACGCCGACGATGAAGTAGCCGGCCTGGAGGGCGGCGTTCATCGCGGCGGAGCCCTCGCGGACCGGGCGCTCGGCGAAGAAGGCGTCCTTGGCCTGCGGGAAGGCCGGGAACAGGGCCGGCAGCTCCTCGTGGAACTCGTTGTCCGCGGAGAGGATCGCGACGAGCGGGGCGGTGGCGGTCTTCGCCCGGTTGCCCTCGGCCATGTGCTTCACCAGGCGCTCGCGGGCCTCGGGGGAGCGGACCAGGGTGATGCGCAGCGGGGACTGGTTGAAGGCGGTGGGACCGTACTTGACCAGGTCGTAGATCGCCTGGACCTGCTCCTCGGTCACCGGCTCGTCGGTGAAGGTGTTCGCGGTGCGGGCCTCGCGGAACAGCAGGTCCTGGGCGGCGGGGTCAAGAACGAGAGACATGCGTGCCTTCCTCGGGTGCGCGTCCGGCCCGGGCGCCGGACCGGCTGACGCACCAGACCCTACGGCAAAGTTCAACCTTCAACCAAGTTGGGGGTGCGGTGAGAACCGGCACACTGCCGCGTGCCGTCCCGTCTCCCTACTCGGCGTCCTCCCCGGCCTCCTCAGCCAGCGCCGCGTCGAGTCTGGCCCGCGCCCCTTCCAGCCAGCGCCGGCACACCTTGGCCAGCTCCTCGCCCCGCTCCCACAGCGCCAGGGACTCCTCGAGCGTCGTACCGCCCGCCTCCAGCCGCCGTACGACCTCGATCAACTCGTCCCGGGCCTGCTCGTAGGAGAGCGCCTCGTCCACCTTGCTGGTCATCCACCCACCCTAGGTCGTCTCGTTTCGATCATGCCGGTCTCACGGGCCGGGCCGGTCGAGGCGGGAGACCCCCAGGGCCTCCCGTGCGGATCATGCCGGGGCGTCGACCCGGACGCCGAACTCGCCCTCGGCCACCCGCGCCCGCAGCGGCTCGCCCCCGGACACCTCCTCCGGGTCGCGCACCACGTGCCCGTCCGCCCGCTGCAGCACCGCGTAGCCGCGCTTGAGCGTGGCCGCCGGGGAGAGGGCCACCACGCGCGCGTGCGTGTGCGTCAGCTCGGAGTCGGCGCGGTCCAGGAGGTGGCCGAGGGTGCGCCGGCCACGGTCCAGCAGCGACGCCACGTGGTCGGCGCGTTCGTCGACCATCCGGTGCGGGTCCTCCATCGAGGGACGCGCCAGCGCGTGCGCCAGCCCCCGCTCCTCCCGCTCCACGGCCGCCGACGCGCAACGCCTGGCCCGGTCCCGCAGCATCCGCACCCGCTCGAACTCCTCGCCCACGTCCGGCACGACCTTCTTGGCCGCGTCGGTCGGGGTGGAGGCGCGCAGGTCGGCCACATGGTCGAGCAGCGGGCTGTCGGGCTCGTGCCCGATGGCGGACACCACCGGCGTACGGCACTGGGCCACCGCGCGCACGAGCTGCTCGTCGGAGAACGGCAGCAGGTCCTCCACGCTGCCGCCGCCGCGCGCGACGACGATGACGTCCACCTCGTCGAGCGCGTCCAGCTCCTTCACCGCCTGCACGACCTGCGGCACGGCGTGCACACCCTGCACGGCCACGTTGCGCACCTCGAACCGGACGGCGGGCCAGCGGTGGCGGGCGTTCTCCAGCACGTCCCGCTCCGCCGCTGAGGCCCGGCCGCAGACCAGCCCGATGAGCTGCGGCAGGAACGGCAGCGGCTTCTTGCGCTCCGGCGCGAACAGCCCCTCGGCCGCGAGCGCCTTCTTGAGCTGCTCGAGACGGGCCAGCAACTCACCGACGCCGACAGGCCGTATCTCGGCGGCCCGCAGGGACAGCTGGCCACGCGGCGCGTACCACTCCGGCTTCGCCAGGACGACGACCCGGGCGCCCTCGCCGACCACGTCGGCCACGGCGTCGAACACCTGCCGGTAGCACGTCACGCTGACCGAGATGTCGTGCGAGGGGTCCCGCAGGGTCAGGAACACCACCCCGGCGCCCGGCCGCCGCGAGAGCTGGGTGATCTGCCCCTCGACCCACACCGCGCCCAGCCGGTCGATCCACCTGCCGATGAGCCGCGAGACCTCACCGACGGGCAGGGGCGTCTCGGGCGACGTGTTCACAGCCATGCCGCGAGCGTAACGGCGGGCACCGACAAAAGGCCCCGCCCGCACGCGCGCCCGCGGCGTGCCCGGGTGACGGCCCGGGCGGGCACGAGATCCCGTAGCCCGTGAACACACCCTTACGATGGGTCCCATGACCGCTTCGTCTGGCCGCCGTGTCCTGCTCGCCGCCCCCCGGGGCTACTGCGCCGGTGTGGACCGCGCCGTGATCGCCGTCGAGAAGGCCCTCGAGCAGTACGGGGCCCCGATCTACGTCCGGCACGAGATCGTCCACAACAAGTACGTCGTGCAGACCCTGGAGAAGAAGGGCGCCGTCTTCGTCGAGCGGACGGAGGAGGTGCCGCCGGGCAACATCGTGATGTTCTCCGCGCACGGCGTCGCCCCGGTCGTGCACGAGGAGGCAGAGCGCGGCCGGCTGGCCACGATCGACGCCACCTGCCCGCTGGTCACCAAGGTCCACAAGGAGGCCGTGCGGTACGCCAAGGACGACTACGACATCCTCCTGATCGGGCACGAGGGCCACGAGGAGGTCATCGGCACCTCCGGCGAGGCCCCCGAGCACATCCAGCTCGTCGACGGCCCCGAGGACGTCGCCAAGGTCGAGGTCCGCGACCCCTCGAAGGTCGTGTGGCTGTCCCAGACCACCCTCTCCGTGGACGAGACCATGGAGACCGTCGACGCCCTGAAGACGAAGTTCCCCGGCCTCGTCTCCCCGCCGAGCGACGACATCTGCTACGCCACCCAGAACCGCCAGCTCGCCGTGAAGCAGATGGGCGCCGAGGCCGACCTGGTCATCGTCGTCGGCTCGCGCAACTCCTCCAACTCCAAGCGGCTGGTCGAGGTCGCCAAGCTGGCCGGCGCCCGCGCCGCCCACCTGGTGGACTTCGCCGACGAGATCGACGAGGCCTGGCTGGAGGGCGTCACGACGGTCGGCGTCACCTCCGGCGCCTCCGTCCCCGAGGTGCTGGTCGAGCAGGTCCTGGAGTGGCTCGCCGAGCGCGGCTACGGGGACGTGGAGATCGTCAAGGCCGCCGAGGAGTCCATCACCTTCTCGCTGCCCAAGGAGCTGCGCCGCGACCTGCGCGACGAGGCGGCGGCCCTGGTCGCCGAGCGCGGCGGAAGCGGCGCCTCCGACGTGTGACGGGCATCTGCGTGACATGACCGTCAGTGGCACGTCGTAACGTGGGGCCATGCAGATCTTCGGCGTGGACATCGGTGGATCCGGGATCAAGGGCGCCCCTGTGGACCTGGACAAGGGCGACCTGGCCCAGGAGCGCTGCAAGGTGCTCACCCCGCACCCGGCGACGCCCGACGGCGTCGCCGACGGGGTGAAGCAGGTCGTCGACCACTTCGGCTGGACGGGCCCGGTGGGCCTGACCTTCCCCGGAGTGGTCACGGACGGCGCCACGGTCCGCACGGCGGCCAATGTCGACAAGAGCTGGGTGGACACGGACGCGCGCGCGTTGTTCGGCGGCCGGCTGGGCGGCCTGCCGGTGACCGTGGTCAACGACGCGGACGCGGCGGGCGTCGCCGAGATGCAGTTCGGCGCCGGCCGGGACCGGCGTGGCACGGTCGTCCTGCTCACCTTCGGCACCGGCATCGGCAGCGCTGTGTTCGTGGACGGCGTCCTCGTCCCCAACACCGAGCTGGGCCACCTGGAGCTGAACGGCCACGAGGCCGAGAAGCGGGCCTCCAGCAAGGCCAAGGAGGACCACGACCTGAGCTGGGAGCAGTGGGCGCGCCGGGTCGGGAAGTACCTGGCCCACGTCGAGATGCTCTTCTCGCCCGGGCTGTTCATCGTCGGCGGCGGGGTCAGCCGCAAGGCGGACAAGTTCCTGCACCTCATCGAGGGCGTCAAGGCCGAGATCGTGCCGGCCCAGCTACAGAACAACGCGGGCATCGTCGGAGCCGCGATGCACGCGGCCCAGGCACAGGCACGCCTGCGGGATTAGGGCCTGTCCGACAGCTCGCGGGCCCGGCGGGACATGCCAGGCAGGCCCTGGGGCCTCCCGCGCGGATCGGGGCGAGCCCGGCGTGATCCTGACGTGAGGCCCCGGGGGCGGGCCCGCCGGTCAGCCGCGGCTCCGGCGGGCCCGCACCCACAGCACCCGGCGTACGAGCACGATCAGCCCCGCGAGCAGCGTCCCCCCGTACAGCCAGCCCGCCTGCGTGGCGAGCCCGGTGACCAGCCCCATCAGCCGCCCGAGCAGCCCCCCGCCGCCGTCAGCGACGGGGAACAGGCCCGCCGCGAAGGAGATCGGCACGACGACCGGCGCGGTGAGCACGTCACCGCCGCGGACCCACAGCGCGGTCAGCACGCACACCGGCAGGAACAGCACGCCGTACAGCGTCAGGGACGCACCGAACACGAGCTGGTCCAGCAGACCGAGCACGAACATCGCCGCCGCGCAGAACAGCCCCCCGCCGAGTCCGGTGAGCCGCAGTCCCGCCGGCTGCCCGTCCGACGGCCCGGCGCCCTGCGGCCGTCCGGCCGCGGGCCGCGCCGTGCGCGGCACCGGCCGACGTACCTGCGGCGGCAGCGACGCGGGCGGTGTGACCCGTCGCCGTCCGTTGTTCGTGGGTCGGCTTCTGCGCTGCTCCATTGGACCAACTTAGGTCTGCTTATGTGTTCAATCAGCCCTCAGACACGCCGGTGGCAGCGGCTCGGCCGGACCTCCCTCGCTCCCGCGAGCCCGTCGCCGGGGACGCCGTAGACTGGTGGATCGGCCAGTGTCTCTGGCCCCTGGCAGCCCCTGGCCCCTCTCATCTACGGGAAGTCGCAACGTGTCGCTCACGATCGGAATCGTCGGCCTGCCCAATGTCGGCAAGTCGACCCTGTTCAACGCCCTGACCAAGAACGACGTGCTGGCGGCCAACTACCCGTTCGCCACGATCGAGCCGAACGTCGGCGTGGTCGGCGTCCCCGACGGACGGCTCGCCAGGCTCGCGTCGATCTTCAAGTCGGAGCGCATCCTCCCGGCCACGGTCGACTTCGTCGACATCGCCGGCATCGTGCGCGGCGCCTCCGAGGGCGAGGGCCTGGGCAACAAGTTCCTCGCCAACATCCGCGAGTCCGACGCGATCTGCCAGGTCATCCGTGCCTTCAAGGACGAGAACGTCGTGCACGTCGACGGCAAGGTCTCGCCGAAGGACGACATCGAGACGATCAACACCGAGCTGATCCTCGCCGACCTCCAGACCATCGAGAAGGTCCTGCCCCGGCTCCAGAAGGAGTCGCGGATCAAGAAGGACGTGGCCCCGAAGGTCAAGGCCGTCGAGGAGGCCAAGGAGATCCTGGAGAAGGGCGACACGCTCTTCGCGCACGGCATCGTCCAGGGCACCGAGCGCAACGAGCTCCTGCACGACCTGCACCTGCTCACCACCAAGCCGTTCCTCTACGTCTTCAACGTCGACGAGGACGAACTGGTCGACGAGGACTTCAAGAACGAGCAGCGCGCCCTGGTCGCCCCCGCCGAGGCGATCTTCCTCAACGCCAAGCTGGAGGCCGACCTCGCCGAGCTGGACGAGGAGGAGGCCCTGGAGCTGCTGCAGTCCGTCGGCCAGGAGGAGCCCGGCCTCGCCACGCTCGCCCGCGTCGGCTTCAACACCCTCGGCCTGCAGACGTACCTCACGGCCGGCCCCAAGGAGTCCCGCGCCTGGACGATCAAGAAGGGCGCCACGGCCCCCGAGGCGGCCGGTGTGATCCACACCGACTTCCAGAAGGGCTTCATCAAGGCCGAGGTCATCTCCTTCGGCGACCTGGTCGAGGCGGGCTCCGTCGCCGAGGCCCGCGCCAAGGGCAAGGCCCGTATGGAGGGCAAGGAGTACGTGATGCAGGACGGCGACGTGGTGGAGTTCCGCTTCAACGTCTGACCGCGCGCACGGAGGGGCCGGGTCCGGCGGAGCCCGGCCCTTCCGCGTCGTCCGCCGCGATCACGGTCCCCGGAAGCGCTGACCTGGCTTAACATGCGCGCAGTCGCATCAGCCCAACAGCCAGGAGCACGGTACCGGTGTCCATACCCCCGCCCGCCGGCCCGCAGCAGCCGCACGGGCCGCACCAGCCGCCCCAGCAGCCGTACCCGCAGGGGCCGTACGGGCCGCCGGGGTCTCCGCAGGGGCCGGCGTACCAGCCGTGGGCGCAGGGCTACAGCCCCTACAACCGGCCCGCCCCCGTCAACGGCCTCGCCATCACCTCGATGGTGTTCGGCGTGCTGTGCTGCCTGCCCGGCGTGGGCCTGGTGTTCGGGCTGATCGCGCTGCGGCAGATCCGGCGGCGGGGCGAGCGCGGGACGGGACTGGCGGTCGGCGGCTCGGTGCTGTCCGGCATCGGGCTCGCGCTGTGGGCGCTGATGCTGGCCACGGGCGGAGCGTCCAGCTTCTGGGAGGAAGTGAAGCAAGGGGCGCGCGACGGCGCGGACGCCTCGCTGGTGAAGGGGGACTGCTTCGACTCGCCCAGCGGCGCCCTGAGCGGCGGTACCGAGGTCGTGACCGGGGTGCCCTGCTCCGGGGAGCACGACGGCGAGGTGTTCGCCACGTTCCGGCTGCGGGACGGCGGTTACCCCGGTGACGCCTCCGTGAGCGGCACCGCCGACGAGCGCTGCCACGGGCTCCGGGACAGCTACGCGATGGACGCCTGGGCCGTACCCGACGACGTCGACGTCTACTACCTCATGCCCACCGAAGGCAGTTGGGCGGCCGGGGACCGCGAGGTCACCTGCGTCTTCGGCAACGCGGCCGAGGGCGGGAACCTGACCGGGTCGCTGCGCAACGACGCGACCGTCCTGGACGCCGACCAGGTCGCGTACCTGAAAGCCGCTCACATCCTGAACGCGGCGGTCGAGTCGGCCCCGGACGAGGAGTACGTCGAGGACGACCTGCCGGGCCACCGGGCGTGGGCCGGGCGGGTCGCCGCGGCACTGGACGGACAGGCCCGGACACTGCGCGGCCACGACTGGCCCGCCGGCGCCCGGACGCCGGTCACCGCCCTGGCCGCGGGCCTCGACAGGGCCCGTGCCGAATGGGCGAAGGCCGCGCGGGCGAAGGACGCCGACGCCTTCCACCAGCACTACGACACCGGCCTGCGCCTGCTCGACCCGAAGCAGGCGGTGCCCGCCCGGAAGGCCCTGGGGCTGGAGACCACCCCGCCGGCCGGCGACGGTGAGGACGGCGGCGGCCCGGGGGGCGGCGGCTCGAACAGGGGCGGCTCGAACGGCGGCGGCTCGGACGGCGGCAGCGGCATGGCGGTGTGAGCGGCACCCCGGCCCCGGCGTCCGGCCGGGCGAGGAGCGCGCAGGTGTGGTTGCGGCCGCAGGGGGGAGAAAGTGCCTGGGAGGAGCCCTCCCCGGCCCGATGTCATCACATCGAGTGATTCTCTGGCCTTCGCTTGCATGGGCCAACCCACGGTTGCCAGGCTGTTGCTGTCTGTACAACCTGATGGGAGCGGCCAGTGACTTTCGGTGAACAGCCGGCGTACCTGCGTGTCGCGGGTGATCTCCGCAAGAAGATCGTCGACGGTTCACTGCCTCCCCATACCCGGCTCCCCTCCCAGGCCCGCATCCGCGAGGAGTACGGCGTCTCGGACACCGTCGCGCTGGAGGCCCGCAAGGTCCTCATGGCCGAGGGGCTGGTCGAGGGGCGTTCCGGTTCGGGGACGTACGTGCGCGAGCGGCCGGTGCCCAGGAGCGTGGCCCGCTCGGGCTTCCGTCCCTCCTCGGGCGCCACGCCCTTCCGGCAGGAGCAGGCGGACGCCTCCGTGCGCGGCACCTGGGAGTCGAGCAGCGAGCAGGTCATCGCGGGGGCCGCCATCGCCGAGCGGCTGGGGGTCGACCCCGGTGCGCGCGTGATGCGTACGAAGTACCTGTTCCGGGAGGTGGGCGAGGCGATGATGCTCTCCACCTCCTGGGAACCGCTCGCCGTCACCGGCCGCACCCCGGTGATGCTGCCCGAGGAGGGGCCGCTCGGCGGCATGGGGGTGGTCGAGCGGATGCGGGCCATCGACGTCATCGTGGACAACGTCACCGAGGAGGTCGGCGCCCGTCCCGGTCTCGCCGAGGAACTCAACCTCCTGGGCGGCGTACCCGGCCATGTGGTCCTCGTCATCCAGCGCACCTACTTCGCCTCCGGCCGCCCCGTGGAGACAGCCGACGTCGTGATCCCGGCCGACCGGTACCGTGCCGCTTACCACCTGCCCGTGAAGTAGCGCACACTCCGGCACGCGCCGCGGGGCCGCGCACCACCGCCCGCGCCGTTACCCGGTGCGGTGAGCGCCGTTGCTATCCGGCCGTTCTCCCAGGTGATCGCAGGTGTGGGTGAAACGGCCCCGGCCCACGACACCGGCGGAGGGGGCGGCGCGTTCGCTGCCGCACGCCCCCTGCGTTCTGGCTGGTTGCGTACCTCTTTGTGAAAAGACGTATTCGCTCCGTGAAGGTTGGGCGTACGCTCGGGCATATGCGGACTGCGGTTTCCTCGGGCGGGGCTCGGCGGGCGCCCGGGTGCGAGGGAGGGCGGGGCGGTGCGAGAAGGAGCGGTGGGGGCCATGAGTGAGGGCACGGGGGTGTCCCTGCCCTGGATCGTGATACGGCAGGACGACAACGGCAACCGCTACCGCGTGGGACGGTACGCGACCCGGGCCGAGGCCCAGAAGATCGCGGACAGCCTCGACGACCACGGGCACAAGCAGCTCTACTGGGTCGAGCGCATCGGCAACGGCGCCCACAACTGACCTTCTCCGGCGTCCCGTAGGCTCCAGCCCATGACGGATCGGACCGTGGTGGTGGGCGCCGCCCTGCTCGACGCCGGCCGGCTGCTCGCCGCGCGCCGCAGCGCACCCCCCGAGCTGGCCGGGCGCTGGGAGCTTCCCGGCGGCAAGGTGGAGCCGGGGGAACGCCCCGAGGACGCCCTGACGCGTGAACTGGCCGAGGAGCTCGGCATCGACGCCGAGCCCGTCGAGCGGGTGCCGGGGGAGTGGCCGCTGAAGTCGCCGTACGTGCTGCGGGTGTGGACCGCCCGGCTGCGCCCCGGTTCCGCCGCGCCCCGGCCCCTCCAGGACCACGACGAACTGCGCTGGCTCACCCCGGAGCGGCTCTGGGAGGTGCCCTGGCTCGAACAGGACGTCCCCGCGGTCCGCGAGGTCGCCGCCCGCCTGGGTACGGGAGCGCGCTGAGCGGCGGAGCGCCGCCGGGCGGCGGGGCTCCTAGGCCGTTCGCACCACGGTGCGACGTCCCGCGCGGTAAGCCCTCATGGATACCGGGTATGTGCCCATTAACCCCATGAAAACGGACATGGGTGGGCTCGCTGGCCTGGGAAGTGATCGGCGTGATCGACACCGATGGCGACTGCGCCGAGTGGATCTTCCCGGCGGAGCCGGGCGTCGTGCGCAGCGCCCGCAGCGCGGTCCGCGGCCAGTTGCGGGGGTGGGATCTCGACTGCGTCGCCGACCTCGCCGCGCTGCTGGTGAGCGAGCTGGTGACCAACTCCCTGCGGCACGCCACCGGCCCCATCGGGGTGCGGCTGGTGCGCCCGGCGCGGACCGGCGACGCGCTGCTGGTCGAGGTGTCCGACCCGCTGCCCGATCCGCCCCGCGAGCGCGTCGCCCGGCCCGAGGACGAGAGCGGCCGCGGCCTGCAACTGGTGGCCGGCGCCGCCCGCCGCTGGGGAACGCGGCCCGGCGGCGGCGGGAAGACCGTCTGGTTCGAGCTGGCGGTGCCCGGCTGAACCCGGTGTACATCCCGGCCCGCGCCGTCCATCGCGGCAGACCGTCCGGCGACCGGGGCGGGACTACGTGATTCGAGGCCGTGTTCCCTGGTTAGAAGACTGGAAGTGTTGTCACGGCCCGGTCCGAAAAGCACCTCGACCGAGCTGTGATCGTGAACACCGTGTTGTGCGGCGCCGTAGTGCTGGATACTGCGGGCAGCCGCCCCCGGTGACCGGTGCCGGGTGCGGTGAGCTGGAGGGGACGGTTCGCGTGAGCGAGATACCAGCGAAGGCCACGGAGTCCGAGGACCCGTCGGACGGCGCTAGTGACCGGGCCGCGCGCCACGCGGGCGGCCCGGGCGACGCCATGTGGCAGAGCAGTCCGCCCGGCTCCATCTACGACTACATCCGGGTCGCGTCCTTCTCCATCGGTCCCGGCGGACTGGTCGACCAGTGGAGCCTGCGCGCCGAACAGCTCTTCGGCATCACCGCCGAACGCGCCGTCGGGATGGACCCGATCGAGGCCTTCGTCGACTCCGACCTGCGCGAGCGCAGCCAGCGGAAGATGGCCGAGATCCTCGACGGGCGGGAGTGGACCGGTGTGGTGCCCTTCCGGATGCCGGACGGGCCGGACGGGGACCGGGGCGAGGAAGGGCTCGCCGAGGTCTACGTCATGCCCACCCGGACCGCCGAGGGCGAACGGGCCGCCGTCTGCATCGTGGTGGACGTCCGGACCCTGCGCAGCATCGAGACGGACCTCGCCGCCTCGCAGGCGATTTTCGGCCAATCCCCGTTCGGGTTCCTGCTGATCGACCCCGACCTGAGGGTCCGCCGGGCCAACATGCGTTTCGCCTCCGTCTTCGGCGGAACCCCGGACGACCACCGGGGCAAGGGAGTTCACGACTACCTGCCGCGCGCCGAGGCCGATCGGGTTTCGGCCACCCTGCGCAGGGTGCTGGAGACCGGCGACTCCATCACCGACATGCATGTCACCGGATTCGTCCCGGGCTCCGAGGAACGCCGGCACTGGTCGGTCAACCTCTACCGGGTGCACAGCGGCAGCGGCCGCCCCATCGGCATCGCCTGGCTCGGCACCGACATCACCGCCCGCCGCGCCGCCGCCCGCGAGGCCGCCGCGGCCCGGCGCAACCTCGCCCTGCTCAACGAGGCGGGCGCCCGCATAGGCAACTCCCTGGACCTGGAGACCACGGCCCGCGAACTCCTCGACGTCGTCGTCCCCGGCTTCTGCGACCTCGCCACCGTCGACCTCTACCAGGGCCTGCTCACCGGCGACGAAGCCCCGCCCGGCCTCACCGACGGCAGCGCCGAACTGCGCCGCGTCGCCTTCGCCAGCGCCGTCTCCGACGCGCCCCTCAGCGGCTCGGGCGACGCCGTCGCGGTCGGCGCGGTCCATCACTTCCCCTTCAACTCGCCCTGCGCGGACGCCCTGCGCACCGCCCGGCCGCAGCACGTACCGCCGGAGGACGGCGGCCTGGTGCAGTCCACGCTGGCCGTGCCGATGGTCGCGCACGACACCGTCGTCGGGCTCGCGCGGTTCGCCCGTACGAAGGGCAGCGAGCCGTTCGGCGACCGGGACCGGGACCTCGCGGTCGAACTGGCCGCGCGCGCCGCCGTCTGCATCGACAACGCCCGTCTGTACCGCCGTGAGCACGAGCGGGCGCTGATACTCCAGCGTTCCCTGCTCCCGCCCGGCGACCCCGAGGCCTCCGGCCTCGACATCGCCTGCCGCTACCTGCCCGGGAACGCGGCCACCGAGGTCGGCGGCGACTGGTTCGACGTCATCGAACTCCCCGGTCACCGCACCGCGCTGGTCGTCGGCGACGTCATGGGACGCGGGCTGCGCGCGGCGGTCGCGATGGGCGAACTGCGCACCGCCGTACGCACGCTGGCGCTGCTGGACCTCGAACCGGCCGAGGTGCTCTCCGCACTGGACGAGATCGCCCGCGGCCTCGGCACCCCCGGGGGCGTCCAGCAGGCCACCCGCGCGGCGCGCCAGCCCCGGGACGCCGACCTCTCCGAGGTGTACCTCGCGACCTGTGTCTACGCCGTCTACGACTCCGTCACCAGGCGCTGCACGTTCGCCAACGCCGGGCACCTGCCGCCGGTGCTGGTGGAACCCGGCGAGGCGGCCCTGATGCTCGACGTGCCGCCCGGGATGCCGCTCGGCGTGGGCGGCGAGCCGTTCGAGGAGGTGGAGGTCGAACTGCCGGAGGGCGCGCTGCTCGCCCTCTACACCGACGGCCTGGTCGAGTCCCGCGACCATCCCCTCGACGAGGGGCTCCAGGCCTTCGTGGGCGCGCTGACCGACCCCTCCCGCCCCCTGGAGGACGTCTGCGACCACGTCCTGAACACCCTCGACACCCATCACGGCGAGGACGACATCGCGCTGCTGATGGCCCGGGTCCAGGGGCTGCCCGCCGAGTCCGTCGGGGACTGGACGCTGCCGCGCGAGCCGCGCAGCGTGGGGCGGGCCCGTGAGTACGCCCGGCAGCAGCTCGTCGCGTGGGACCTGGAGCCGCTGGTGGACACGACGGAACTGCTGGTCAGCGAGCTGGTGACGAACGCCCTGCGGTACGGGGAGGGTGAGATCCGGCTGCGGTTGCTGCTGGACCGCACCCTAGTGTGCGAGGTGTGGGACTCCGGTCTCGTGCAGCCGCGGCGGCGCCGGGCCCGGGACACCGACGAGGGCGGCCGCGGCCTGCAGCTCGTCGGGCTGCTCAGCGCGGCGTGGGGCTCGCGGCGCACGCCGCGCGGCAAGACGGTGTGGTTCGAACTGCCCCTGCCCGGCGGCGAGACCGGTCTGACCGACCCGGCGGAGGCCCTGCTCAGCCTCTTCTGAGCCCCGGTGCGCCCGGGCCCCCGGTGAGGGGCCCGGACAGCCGGGTCACGGCAGGTGGCGGCGGGAGCGGGTCCGGGGGCCGCCGAAGCTCGCCGGGGGGCCGCCGTCCGGTTCCTCGGCCAGCAGGACGCCGCCGAGCACGGCGCCGGTGAGACCGCTGGTGTGGCCGTCGGCGAACGGGTTCCCGTGGGCCCGGACGTCCTGCTCGGCCAGCTCGCGGGCCTGCCCGGCGAGCACGTCGGCCTCGGTGCCCGAGCCAAGGGCCCGTACCGCCTGCGCCAGCCGGGCCCGCGCCGGTGCGCCCACCGCACCGCGGTGCACGGCGACGAAGTCCTCCGCGGCGTCGACCGTGCCGCCCGACACGAGCAGCGCGGCGGCCGCCAGCACCCCGGACCGCCCCGCCCCGAGGCGCTCGACGGCCCGGGTGATCCGCCGCAGCGCGTCCAGCGGGTCGTACGGACCGCCGGTCAGCTCGGCGCGCACACCGGCCAGCGCGGCATCGGCGTGCGCGAGCCTGGCCCGCAGCTCACCGCCGGCCAGCAAGGCGGGTCCGCCCTCCTTGCGCACCGTGGCGATCTCCGCCTCCGCGCCGGTCAGCGCGGCCGGCACCAGCCCGGCCGCCTCCCGCAGCCGGGCCGCGAGCCGCTCCACCGCGGCGACCAGGGCGCCGGCCTGGCTGACGCCGCCCTCGGCGGCGCGCAACTGCCGGGCCGCCCGCGCCGGTTCGCCCGCATCGGCGGCCCGCCGCGCCTCGTTGAGCCGCTCCGTGGCGAACACCAGCCGGTCCTTGGCCTGTTCGACATACCCGGTGACGGGTGCGCCCGCCGAGGGCGCGTACCGCTCCCGCAGTCCGGCCGCCGTCACGTCGGCCGCGGCGGTCCGCGCGGCCAGCTCACGGAACCGTGCCTCCGCGAGCTCCAGGGCCGGCGTCACCTCAAGCTCCAGACCGCGCAGCCGGTCCAGCTCCGCCGCCGCGGCGTCCAGTCGCCGTCCCGCCTCCGCGCACCGCCCGACCACCCCCACCAGGGCCTGCCGGCGGGCCGCCGCCTCCGCCGGGACCCCCTCCTCGTACCGCCGCCACATCGCGAACGCGGCCGACAGCTCGGTCTCCGCGGCCCGCAGGGCGTGCGTGAACGGCTCGACCGCCGCCGCCCCCGACAGCTCCTCGACGTAGGACAGTTCCTCCCGGCTGCCGCGCACGCAGTCGTCGGCGAGCACCAGCGCGGCGCGGGCCTGCCGCTCGCTCTCGGCCGTCGTGGGCACGGGCGGCGCCGCCGGCACCACGCCCGGCGTGGTACGGGTCCGGGCCCGCCGGGTGCGCCGCAGATACCCGTAACCGGCCAGCACCCCGGCCGCGCCGAGGACGGCCACCGGCAGCACGAAGTCGGTCGCGGAGGTCTCGTCCTGCCGCGGCTCGGCGCGCCCGGCGACCGGTCCGGCCGGTGCGGCGGGAACCGGATCACCGCCGCCCGCCGTCATCACCGGCAACGCCAGCCACCCGGCACCCACGAGCGCACCGGCCGCGGCGAGCGCCAGGCGCACCCGTACGGGCGCGCGGGGGCGACCGGGCCGGCCGCGGAGCGGAGAGGACGTCACATTCCGGAGCGTATGGGCAGGTAGGCGCCTGCGCGAGTGGGGCGGACGCGGCCGGGGGAACACGAGGAACAGGGGTCGGGATGGAAGCGGAACGGCACGACCGGAACACGGAACCGAACCGAGCCACACCACCCGACAGGGCCCCCGAGACCCCACCCACACCCACCGCCACCCCGCCGGCCCGTGGCGACGCCCGGCCCACACCCGACGCCACCCCGCCGGCCCCCGGTGACGTCGCGCCCGTGCCGGGTGACGTGCCCTCCGGGCGTGGCGACGGGCCGCCCGCATCCGACGCCGGCCCGCCCGCGTCCGACGCCGGCCCGCCCGCGGCCGGCGTCGGCGACGCGTCCCCACCGCCCCCGGCCTTCGGCGCCCCCCGGCCCCCCGGGCCCAGGCGCCGTCGGCTGCGGCGGGTGCTGGGCGCGGTTCTGCTCGTGCTGGTGCTGCCGCTGCTCACCGCCGAGACGGCTCTGCGCGTCAACTACACCGGCAGCCCGGCCCCGGGCACCCTCACCCGTGACAAGGACGCCCTCTGGCTGGGCCACGCCTGGGTGGACGGGCGCAAGAGCGACGAGGACGCCAGGGCCCTCGCCGAACGCCTGCGGGGCACCGGCATCCGCGACCTGTACGTCCACGCCGGACCCCTGGAGCACGACGGCACCCTCCCGGAGGCGGCGTACCGGAAGGCGGGCCGGCTGGTCGCGGCCGTGCACCGGGAGCTGCCCGGCGTCCGGGTCCAGGCCTGGCTCGGCGACGTGCTGGCCACCGAGGGCCCCGACGGGCTGCGTCTGGAGCGCGCCGCCACCCGCGCGGCGATCGTCGCTTCGGCCCGCGACGTCCTCGCCGCCGGCTTCGAGGGCACGCACTTCGATCTGGAGCCCCTCCACTCCGGCGACCGCGACTACCTCTCGCTCCTCGACGACCTGCGCGCCCTCACCCGCGCCCAGCACGCCGTGCTCTCCGTCGCCGCGCACCAGATCGACCCGCTGCCCGGGTTCCACTCCTTCTGGGGCACGACCACCGGCCACCCCAAGTGGTGGTCGCAGGCCTACTTCGGGCAGGTGGCCCGCCGCGTCGACCAGATCGCCGTGATGTCGTACGACACCATGCAGCCGCTGCAGAGCCTGTACGGCGGTTATGTGGCCCAGCAGACCAGCCTGGCCCTGGAGGTCACCCCCGAGACCACCGACCTGCTCATGGGCCTGCCCTTCTACCACGAGAACCGCTTCGGCCACTGGGCCCACGCGGAGACCGTCCCGGCCGCCGTCCGCGGCGTCCGCCTCGGGCTGTCCCGCACGGACGCCGACCGCGCCCGCTTCGGCGTCGCGCTGTACGTCGACTTCGCGGCCACCGAGGCCGACTGGGCCGCTTACCGCGAGGGCTGGGCGCGGCGGTAGCGCCCGCGTGCCGCCCGCTACGGAGTCCGCCTCCTGATCCTGGACCCCAGCCACACCAGCGGGTCGTACTTGCGGTCGACGGCGCGCTCCTTCAGGGGGATCAGGGCGTTGTCGGTGATCCGGATGCCCTCCGGGCAGACCTCCGTGCAGCACTTGGTGATGTTGCAGTAGCCGAGACCGTGCTCGTCCTGGGCCGCGCGGCCGCGGTCCAGGCCCTTCTCGGCGGCCGCGTCCAGCGGGTGCATGTCCAGCTCCGCGACGCGCATCAGGAACCGCGGGCCGGCGTACGCCCGCTTGTTCTCCTCGTGGTCGCGCACCACGTGGCAGACGTCCTGGCACAGGAAGCACTCGATGCACTTGCGGAATTCCTGCGAGCGCTCCACGTCCTCCTGCGCCATGCGGTACTCGCCGGGCCCCAGACCGGCGGGCGGCACGAACGCCGGGATCTCCCGGGCCTTGCGGTAGTTGTAGCCGACGTCCGTCACCAGGTCCCGGATCACGGGGAACGCCCGCAGCGGGGTGATGGTGACCGTCTCGTCCCGGTCGAACACCGACATGCGGGTCATGCACAACAGCCGGGGCCGACCGTTGATCTCCGCCGAGCAGGAACCGCACTTGCCCGCCTTGCAGTTCCAGCGCACCGCGAGATCGGGCGCCTGGGTGGCCTGGAGGCGGTGCACGATGTCGAGCACCACCTCGCCGTCGTTGACCTCGACCGTGAAGTCGGCCAGGCCGCCACCGCTCACATCGCCCCGCCACACCTTGAAGCGGGCCTCGTAGCTGCTCACTCGTACAGCTCCTCTTCGGCGAGGTACTTGACCAGCTCCTCCTTCTCGAAGAGGGCGAGCAGGTCCGGGCGGACGGGTTCGGTGGTCTCCCGGGTGAGCCGGATCTGGGCCCGGGCGGGATCGGCGCCGGCGAGGGTTCCGCCGGGGTCGGCGAGCGCGCACAGCAGGTTCACGTTGCGCCAGGCGCGGTCCATCGCCGGATGGTCCTCGCGGGTGTGCCCGCCGCGCGACTCGGTGCGCTCCAGCGCGGCCCGCGCCACGCACTCGCTGACCAGCAGCATGTTCCTGAGGTCGAGGGCCAGGTGCCAGCCCGGGTTGAACTGGCGGTGCCCCTCGACACCGGCCCGCCGGGCCCGCACTCGCAGCTCGGCCAGCTTGTGCAGGGCCTGCTCCATCTCGCCCTCGCGGCGGATGATGCCGACCAGGTCGTTCATCGTCTGCTGCAGCTCCTGGTGCAGGGTGTACGGGTTCTCCGGCGGCCCCGCCTCGCCCTCCGCCCGCGCGGAGAACGGGCGCAGGGCCTCCGCGGACGCCGTGTTGACCTGGGCCTCGTCGACCCGCGGGCGCCGGTCCGCCGACGCCTGCGCGTACTCCGCCGCGTGCCAGCCCGCCCGGCGCCCGAACACCAGCAGGTCGGACAGCGAGTTGCCGCCGAGCCGGTTGGAGCCGTGCATGCCGCCCGCGACCTCACCGGCCGCGAACAGCCCCGGCACCCCGCGCGCCGCCGCCGTGTCGGAGTCCACGGCGATGCCGCCCATCACGTAGTGGCAGGTCGGCCCGACCTCCATCGCCTCGGCGGTGATGTCGACGTCCGCGAGCTCCTTGAACTGGTGGTACATCGACGGCAGCCGGCGCCGCACGACCTCCGCGGGCATCCGGGTGGACACGTCGAGGAAGACCCCGCCGTGCGGCGAGCCGCGGCCCTCCTTCACCTCGGAGTTGATCGCCCGGGCCACCTCGTCGCGCGGCAGCAGCTCGGGCGGCCGGCGGTTGTGGTCGGGGTCGTCGTACCACCGGTCGGCCTCCTCCTCCGACTCGGCGTACTTCTCCTTGAAGACGTCCGGGACGTAGTCGAACATGAACCGCCTGCCGTCGGAGTCGCGCAGCACTCCGCCGTCCCCGCGCACCGACTCGGTGACGAGGATGCCCTTGACCGACGGCGGCCAGACCATGCCGGTCGGGTGGAACTGCACGAACTCCATGTTCAGCAGCGGCGCCCCGGCCAGCAGCGCGAGGGCGTGCCCGTCACCGGTGTACTCCCACGAGTTGGACGTCACCTTGAACGACTTGCCGATCCCGCCGGTCGCGACGACCACGGCGGGCGCCTCCAGGACGAAGAACCGCCCGCTCTCGCGCTCGTAGCCGAAGACGCCGCCGACCCGGTCGGCGTCCTTCAGGATCCGGGTGACCGTGCACTCCTGGAAGACCTTCAGCCGTGACTCGTGGTCCCCGGTCTCCCGGGCGTCCTCCTGCTGGAGCGAGACGATCTTCTGCTGGAGGGTGCGGATCAGCTCGAGGCCGGTGCGGTCGCCGACGTGCGCGAGCCGCGGGTACTCGTGGCCGCCGAAGTTGCGCTGCGAGATCCGGCCGTCCTTCGTACGGTCGAACAGCGCGCCCCAGGTCTCCAGCTCCCACACCCGGTCCGGGGCCTCCCGGGCGTGCAGTTCGGCCATCCGCCACTGGTTGAGGAACTTCCCGCCGCGCATGGTGTCGCGGAAGTGGACCTGCCAGGTGTCGTGCTCGTTGGCGTTGGCCATCGCCGCGGCGATGCCGCCCTCAGCCATCACCGTGTGGGCCTTGCCGAACAGCGACTTGCAGATCACCGCCGTACGGGCGCCCCGCTCGCGCGCCTCGATGGCGGCCCGCAGCCCGGCGCCCCCGGCACCGACCACGACGACGTCCCACTCCTGCCGGTCGACCACGGACATCAATCAGTCCCTCACTGGAGTCTCTAGAAGAAGCGCGGATCGTCGAAGACGCCGGAAGCGACGAGGTAGACGTAGAAGTCGGCGAGCGCCACGCTCACCAGGGACGACCAGGCGAGCAGCATGTGACGGGCGTTCAGTCGTCCGACGAACTGCCACGCCCGGTAGCGCACGGGGTGCCGGGAGAAGTGCTTGAGCTTGCCGCCGACGATGTGCCGGCAGGAGTGGCAGGAGATCGTGTACGCCCAGATCAGCACGATGTTCGCCAGGAACACCAGGGTGCCCAGGCCCATGTGCCCCCAGCGGTAGTGCGTGTCCCGGAACGACAGCACCGTGTCGTAGGTCAGCACCCCGGCGACCAGCAGGGCGGCGTAGAAGAAGTAGCGGTGGACGTTCTGCAGGATCAGCGGGAAGCGGGTCTCGCCGGTGTACCCGCGGTGCGGCTCGGCCACCGCGCAGGCGGGCGGCGACGCCCAGAAGCTGCGGTAGTACGCCTTGCGGTAGTAGTAGCAGGTCAGCCGGAAGCCCAGCGGGAAGATCAGGATGATGATCGCCGGGGAGACGCCCCACCAGCTCCCGAAGATCTCCGCGTTCGGCCCGGCGCGCATGGTGCGGCAGTTCTCCGCCAGGCATGGCGAGTAGAACGGGGAGACGTACGGCGCCGCGTAGTAGTGCGCGTTCGAGAACGCCCGCCAGGTCGAGTAGACGACGAAGGCGAGCAGACCGGCCGCGGTGACGGCGGGCGCCAGCCACCAGCGGTCGGTCCGCAGGTGCGGGGCGGCGATGGCGGCGCGCTCGGCGCCGCGCACGCCGCCGCTGTCGGGTTGGGTTTCCGTACCAGTGGCCAAGGCAGGACTCCGGTCGGTTCGGGGGTCAGGGAGCGTGCCGGTCGCGGGCGCCCAGACCCTCGTCGTCCGAGTCCGTCCACAGGCTGATGTCGTACGGCGTGTCGGAGATGGTGACGAGGTCGGGGCGGCTCTGGGCGGCTGGCTGGCTCGCCGCCTCGCGCAGCAGCCGCAGGCTGTCGCGCAGATGGTCGGCGTCCGTCCGGACCCGGCGCATCTCCAGGCCGCCGCTGCCGATCTGCTGCTCCAGGCGTCCGATCGACCGGTGCAGGTCGTCGAGGCAGCGCTGGACGGATGTCAGTTCGTCGTGCACGGACATGATCTGCCCTCACTTCCGCGGGTCTGCGGTCCTTGGGCGGCGACGTTCATGCGCCTTGGAGTGTTGCGCGTCACACCTGGGGCTGTGAAGAGATGTGCACCGATTGGCCGAGGCGTACGGATGCACATGCGGTGTGTTGCGCCGCACGGGTGGGGTTCATGTCCGTTGCCGCCGTGTCGCCCGCTGTTGCCGGATCCTTTCCTCTTCAGTGGGCGCATAGATCTGATCAGCTCCATATACCGCCAAAAGTGATCATAACGCCCGCGGCTTCCCGGAGGTAGCAGAGATGTCCCAGCACGGCGTCGGCCTGCGCGCGGTCCTGCGCCCGGCTGTCTTCCTCACCGCGGGCGCCCTGGCGGTGCCGTTCCTGGCGGGCTGCGGCTCCGACGAGGAGGTGAGCCGTCCCCTGGCGGGACCGGACATCGGCCTGGTCGCCCGCGACAAGGTCGCCGACGGCGGCACGCTGAAGTGGGCCGTGGACGCGGTGCCGGAGACCCTGAACGCCTACCAGGCCGACGCCGACGCGGGCACCACCCGCGTGGCGCAGGCCGTGCTGCCGTCGATGTTCCGGTCCGACGCGAACGGCCGTCCGGTGGCGAACCCCGCCTACCTGGAGTCGGCCAAGGTCATCGAGACCGAACCGCGCCAGGTGGTGCTCTACAAGCTGAACCAGCAGGCGGTGTGGAGCGACGGCCGGGAGATCGGCGCCGCCGACTTCGCCGCCCAGTGGCGCGCCCTGTCCGGCAAGGACAGCGCCTACTGGACCGCCCGCAACGCCGGCTACGACCGCATCGAGAAGATCGAGCGCGGCTCCGGCGACCTCCAGGTCCGGGTCACCTTCTCCCGCCCCTACGCCGACTGGAAGTCGCTGTTCTCCCCGCTGTACCCGAAGGACGTCATGGGCACCCCCGACGCCTTCAACGACGGCGCCCGCCGCAAGCTGAACGTCACCGCCGGACCCTTCAAGGTGGACAAGGTCGACACCGCCAAGAAGGACGTCGTCCTGACCCGCAACCCGCGCTGGTGGGGCAGCCCCGCCAAGCTCAACGAGCTGGTGCTGCACGCGGTGGACCGCGACAAGCGGGTGGCCGCGCTCGCCGACGGGACCGTGCAGCTGGCCGACATCGACGCGGCCGACGCCGAGCGCATCAAGGCGGCCGGCGGCTCGGCCGGCTCCCCGCTGCGGGGCGGCGGCAAGACCTCGGTGAGCAGGCTGCGGTCCTGGGCGCTGGCGCACGGCTTCGACGCCGAGCAGGTGAAGGCGGGCCGGAAGAAGCTGCGCCAGGCGATCACCCGCTACCTGGAGCAGCAGCAGGAGCTGCGCGCCTTCGCCGTCCGCAAGTCGCTGGAGCCCGCCTACACCCAGCTCGCCCTCAACGGCGCCGGCGGCATGCTCGCCGACGAGCGGGTCCGCCGGGGCGTCGCCCGCGCCCTGGACCGGCAGGAACTGGCCAAGGTCGTGCTGACCCCGCTGGGCCTTCCCGCCGTACCGGTCGGCAGCCACCTCGCCCTGTCCGGGCAGGACGCCTACGCCGACGGCAGCGGCGCCCTGGGCGGCCCGGACGTCAAGGAGGCGCAGGCGCTGCTCACGGACGCCGGCTGGGTGGCCGGCGGACCGGTGAAGGAGCGGAAGCAGTCCGAGAAGGCGGCCGGCGCCGAGCACGACAAGGGTGAGAAGGGCGAGAAAGGCGAGAAGGGGGAGAAGGGCGAGAAAGGGGAGAAGAGCGAGAAGGAGGAGAAGTCCGACGGCGACGACGGCGAGTACATCGTCGGCGAGGACGACAAGGGCAAGCTGCACGAGTCGGCCGAGGAGCGGCACGAGAAGGGCGACGAGGGCGGCAAGCACCTCGCCCAGGACGGCCGGCAGTACCCCGGCACGGAGCTGAAGCACGGCAGCGCGCCGGGCGCCTACGCCCCCCGGGGCACCGCCGCCCCGGCCGGCGCCGTGGCCGCGCCGCTGGCCAAGGACGGCAAGGCGCTCGACCTGCGCTTCGTGCTGCCCTCGGGCCCCGGCTCCGAGACGCTGGACACCGTCGCCGCCCGGATCTCGGCGATGCTGGCGAAGGTCGGCATCCGCACGACGGTCACCAAGGTCTCGGACGAGAGCTACTTCAAGGACCACATCGCCTCCGGCGACTACGACCTGGCGCTGTACTCGTGGCCGTCGTCCGCCTTCCCCGCCACCGACGCCCGGCCGATCTACGGCAAGCCGATCCCGGCCGCCGACGGCTCGGTCAACATCGAGCAGAACTACACCCGGGTCG
Organism: Streptomyces sp. 1-11; assembly: GCF_007176755.1. Lineage (GTDB taxonomy): Bacteria > Actinomycetota > Actinomycetes > Streptomycetales > Streptomycetaceae > Streptomyces. The sequence continues at coordinate 350,356 of NZ_BJTV01000001.1, read as the reverse complement.
GCACCGACCAGGTCGACCAGCTCTTCGACCAGGCCGCGGCGACGCTGGACGAGGGTGAGGCCCGCGACCTGATCCGCAAGGCCGACTCCCGCATCTGGGCGGCCGCCGCGTCCATCCCGCTCTACCAGCGGCCCGAGCTGGTCGGAGCGCGCAAGGACGTGGTCAACGCCGGGGCGTTCGGCTTCAAGGCGCCGGTCTACGAGGACATGGGCTTCCTGAAGAAGGGCGCGAAGATCGCGCCCGGCCCGACCGCGACGAAGTGACGACCGGCCGGTCCGGCGAATGAACCGGAGCCTGTCCGGCGGATGAACCGGAGCCCGTCCGGAGCGTGAACCGGAACCGTCCGGCTCCCGTCCCCGTGGCCCTGCGGAGGCCTCAGCCCGCAGGGCCACGTACCATGGGGTGAGGCCGTGGCGTGTCCAGCCCGGCAGGGCCCGCGCAGCAACACCGACGTCCGCGCAGGGCAATCCTCAATTCCGGGAGTACGCCGCAATATGGCCACGCGCCACGACATCCGTAACGTCGCCATCGTCGCCCACGTCGACCATGGCAAGACCACCATCGTCGACGGCATGCTGAAGCAGGCCGGCGCGTTCGCCGCCCACCAGCTCGACTCGGTGGACGACCGGGTCATGGACTCGAACGACCTGGAGCGTGAGAAGGGCATCACGATCCTCGCCAAGAACACGGCGGTGAAGTACCACCCCAAGGACGGGGGGGACGTCATCACCATCAACATCATCGACACCCCCGGTCACGCCGATTTCGGCGGCGAGGTCGAGCGCGGTCTGTCGATGGTCGACGGCGTGGTGCTCCTCGTCGACGCCTCCGAGGGCCCGCTGCCGCAGACCCGCTTCGTGCTGCGCAAGGCGCTCCAGCAGCGCCTGCCCGTCATCCTGTGCATCAACAAGACGGACCGCCCGGACTCCCGGATCGACGAGGTCGTCAACGAGACCTACGACCTGTTCCTGGACCTGGACGCGGACGAGGAGCAGATCGAGTTCCCGATCGTCTACGCCTGCGGCCGTGACGGCATCGCCTCGCTGACCAAGCCGGACAACGGCACCGTGCCGGCCGACTCCAACAGCCTGGAGCCGTTCTTCTCCACGATCCTGGAGCACATCCCGGCCCCCACCTACGACGAGGACGCCCCGCTCCAGGCCCACGTCACCAACCTGGACGCCGACAACTTCCTCGGCCGCATCGCGCTGCTGCGCGTCGAGCAGGGCGAGCTGCGCAAGGGCCAGACCGTCGCCTGGATCAAGCGCGACGGCTCCATCAGCAACGTGCGCATCTCCGAGCTGATGATGACCGAGGCGCTCACCCGCAAGCCCGCCGAGGTGGCCGGCCCCGGTGACATCTGCGCCGTCGCCGGTATCCCGGACATCATGATCGGCGAGACGCTGGCCGACCCGGAGAACCCGGTCCCGCTGCCGCTCATCACGGTCGACGAGCCCGCGATCTCGATGACGATCGGCACCAACACCTCGCCGCTGGTCGGCCGGGGCGGCACGGGCAAGGGCGCCGACGCGAAGGCGGCCGTGAAGGACCGCAAGGTCACCGCCCGCCAGGTGAAGGACCGCTTGGACCGCGAGCTGATCGGCAACGTCTCGCTGCGCGTGCTGGACACCGAGCGTCCGGACGCCTGGGAGGTCCAGGGCCGCGGTGAGCTGGCGCTCGCCATCCTGGTCGAGCAGATGCGCCGCGAGGGCTACGAGCTGACCGTCGGCAAGCCGCAGGTCGTCACCAAGGACGTCGACGGCAAGACCTACGAGCCGGTCGAGCGCATGACGATCGACGTGCCCGAGGAGCACATGGGCGCCGTCACGCAGCTCATGGGCGTGCGCAAGGGCCGGATGGACAACATGTCCAACCACGGCTCGGGCTGGGTCCGCATGGAGTTCGTCGTGCCGTCCCGCGGTCTCATCGGCTTCCGTACCGAGTTCCTCACCCAGACCCGCGGCACGGGCATCGGCCACTCCATCCACGAGGGCTTCGAGCCCTGGTTCGGCACCCTGACGACCCGCAACAACGGCTCCCTGGTCGCCGACCGCTCCGGCGCCGTCACCGCCTTCGCGATGACGAACCTCCAGGAGCGCGGCGTGCTCTTCGTGGAGCCGGGCACCGAGGTGTACGAGGGCATGATCGTCGGTGAGAACTCGCGCTCCGACGACATGGACGTGAACATCACCAAGGAGAAGAAGCTCACGAACATGCGGTCCTCGTCGGCCGACTCGTTCGAGGCGATCGTGCCGCCGCGCAAGCTGTCGCTGGAGCAGTCCCTGGAGTTCTGCCGCGACGACGAGTGCGTCGAGGTGACCCCGGAGGCGGTTCGCATCCGCAAGGTGAACCTGGACGCCCGCGAGCGCGCCCGCGCCGCGAGCCGCGCCAAGCACGGCTGACGCCCGCGCCCGAAAACCTATGGAACCCGGCCCTCCGCCATCTGGAGGGCCGGGCTTTCGGTCTGTATGTCCGTACCCGGCACGGGTAGCGGCGCGGTGACCGGTTCGCCCGGCAAGCCGCCGGTACCGAGTGTTCGGATAGCGGGGACGCGCGCGTCAAGTTTCGGACATGTAACGAAAAAAAAGTAACGAGCTGTCCGATTTGCCGAGAACCCTGCGGTCGTGTCAAGCGCGCACAGGTGTCGATCTCTGCAATTTTTGCTCAAAATATTGACGGTAGGGAGATCCCTATGTCTTCCGCCCTTGACGCGCGTTGAACGCATTGGCGAAAGTTCCCCCAAACCGCAGAACTCTCCGGTATCTGCGCTGCGCTCAGCTCTCCAACCCCCCGGGGGAAGAACTCACATGTCCAGTCCTGCCAAGGCTGAAGGCTCCGGGCCGTCGGTTGCCCTGGAGCCCGAACTCGAGCCGGCTCCTGCGCCCGCCAAGGGCGAGACCAAGCTCGAGGGTCGCTCTCCCGGCCAGTTGATGTGGCAGCGCTTCAAGCGTGACCGTACCGGTGTCATCTGTGCGGCGATAGTGATTTTGTACTTCGTCATCGGTCTGGCCGCGCCGCTGCTGACCAAGATCAGCGGGACGGACCCGTACACCCTGTACGGCCAGGACCCGACGTACCAGAACTCGCCGGTCCTCGACGACTTCGGTCTGCCGCTCGGCTACTTCGGCGGTCTGTCCGGGTCGCACTGGTTCGGCGTGGAGCCGCAGTACGGCCGTGACGTGTTCGCCATGCTGGTCTACGGCATGCGGACCTCGCTGTTCATGGCGCTGGGCATCACGGTCCTGATGATGGTGACGGGTGTCATCCTCGGTCTGATCGGCGGTTACTTCGGCGGTAGGACCGACTACTGGATCGGCCGCGTCACCGACTTCTTCCTCGCCTTCCCGCAGCAGCTGTTCTTCATCGCCTTCATGCCCGTGGTGACCGCGTTCTTCGTGGACCCGCGCGAGGAGACGCCCACGTACCTGCGTGCCGTCGCGATGCTCATCGTGCTCTGGCTCCTCGGCTGGATGGGCATGGCCCGTCTGGTGCGCTCGACCGTGCTGTCGCTGCGCGAGCGTGAGTTCGTTGAGGCCGCCAAGGTCTCCGGCGCATCGCCCTGGCGGATCGTCCGCAAGGAGATCCTGCCGAACGTGGTGACGCCGATCCTGGTGCAGTTCACGTACACGCTGCCCAGCACCATCCTCACCATCGCGTTCCTGTCCTTCGCGGGCGTCGGCTTCGTCGAGCCGACCCCGGACTGGGGGAAGCTGTTCGCCAACGGTGCCAAGTACACCGAGCAGGACCCGGCGTTCCTCTTCTTCCCCGGTCTCGCCTTGGTGATCTTCGTCCTTGCCTTCAACCTCCTCGGAGACTCGGTACGGGACGCGTTCGACCCCAAGTCCGGGCGGTAGATCGTCCGCTTGTGGGGGGATGACTGCCACCCCCGGAGTCGGCCTACCAGCCGCGTCAGGCAGTACTCAGGAATAACAACCGACAGGTAGGTGCATTCGCCTCATGAAGTCGTTCAGCTCGCGCAGAGCGCAGGCCATCGTCGTCGCTTTCGCGGCCGGCTCCCTCGTGCTCACCGGATGCTCCGAGAACAAGGGCTCCAACACCGGCGCGGACTCCAAGAAGGACCAGAAGGAAGCCTCGGTCCAGTCGAAGGCGGTCACCTACGCCGACGCCGCCGGCTCCACCGGTCCGGCCGAGGACATAGCCGGAGCCCAGAGCGGCGGCACCATCACGGTCTACCAGGAGGCGGGCCTCTCGCACCTGGACCCGGGCCAGATCTACGTCTCGGACGCCGGCCAGGTCGCCAACCTGCTCTTCCGTCGCCTGACCCAGTTCAAGGAGGACGACAAGGGCAACGTCTCGGTCGTGGGTGACCTCGCGACCGACTCGGGCAAGTCGTCGGACGGCGGCAAGACCTGGACGTTCACCCTGAAGGACGGCGTCAAGGACGCCAAGGGCAACGTCATCACGTCCGCCGACGTGCGCCACTCCGTCGAGCGCCTGTACGCGAAGTTCATCTTCGACGGCCCGACCTACCTGCAGAACTGGCTGAGCGGCGCCAAGTACCGCGACGCGCTGCCCAAGGGCGGCTTCGACGGCAAGCACCTGCCGAAGTCCGTCCTGGACACCCCGGACGACAAGACCGTCATCTTCCACTTCGACACCCCGCGCCAGGACCTGCCGCAGACGCTGGCCATGGCCGGCTACGCGATCGTCCCGGCGAAGGACGACACGAAGGAGAAGTACGACTCGGCCCCGGTCGCCACCGGCCCGTACAAGGTCCAGTCGTACAAGAACGGCAAGTCCCTGGTGCTCGTCAAGAACACCAACTGGGACCCGAAGACCGACTCCGTGCGCCACCAGTACGTGGACGGCTTCAACTTCCAGTTCGGCGTCACCGAGTCGACCCAGACCAAGCGTCTGATCGCCGACCAGGGCAACGACAAGAACGCCATCCAGTTCACCGGCGGCGTCGAGGCCACGCAGATCCAGGACGTCATCAAGAACCCGGCGGTCAACAAGCGCACGGTCAAGGGCTACCAGCCCTACGTGATGCAGCTGACCTTCAACCTGGACCGCGTGAAGAACCTGAAGGTCCGCCAGGCCGTCACCTACGCGCTGAACTCCAAGTCGCTCATCGCCGGTGAGGGCGGTGTCTACGGCGGCGACGTGGCCCCGAACTACTTCGCCCCGACCCTGCCGGGCTACGAGGCCGGCTACGACCCGTACGGCCGTCTGAAGACGCCGCAGGGCAACATCGCCAAGGCCAAGGAGCTCCTCAAGGGCGTCCCGGCGGCCGAGAAGAAGGTCGTCTTCGCCTACGGCAACAGCGAGAACGGCCAGAAGCGCAAGGTCGCCATCGAGGACGCCCTCTCCAAGGTCGGCTTCAACGTCGTCTCCAAGGAGGTCGACGCGGCGAGCTACTACGAGCAGATCGGCAAGCTCAAGAACCCGTACGACATGTACGTCACGGGCTGGGGCCAGGACTGGCCGTCGCCGTCCACGGTCGTCACCCCGATCTACGACGGTGAGCAGGTCGCCGACGGTTCGTCGAACTACTCGCACGTCAACGACCCCAAGGTCCAGGCGCTGATCAAGAAGGCGCTGAACGAGAAGCCCGAGCAGGCCGCGGCCACCTGGAAGGAGGCGCAGCACTACCTGCTGGAGAAGATCGTGCCGGCGGCTCCGCTGTGGTACACCAAGCAGTTCCAGCTCTCGGGCTCGAACGTGGGCGGCGCCCGCTACAGCTCGGTGTCGAGCCTCCTCGACATCAACCACCTGTTCCTGAAGAAGTCGTAACTCTCTACGGCTGAACGCGGGGACGCGCACCAGGCGGAGCGCGTCCCCGCACCTCCGTGAAACCTTCCACTCGTCTCCGCAGAGAGCAGCCCTCCCGCCATGCTTCAGTTCATCATCCGGCGCACGGTCGGTGCCCTGGTCACCCTGTTCCTCATCGGCGCCGTCACGTTCTTCCTGTTCGTCGCCGCGCCATCCGATTACGCCTCTCTGGCCTGTGGCAAGGACTGCTCTCCTCAGCGGCTGGAGGACATCCGCCAGGCCCTCGGCCTCAACCTCCCGATCACCCAGCAGTTCTGGGACTTCATGTCGGGCATCTTCGTCGGCCGTGACTTCCCGACCGGTCACTGCAGCGCGCCGTGCCTCGGCCAGTCGTTCTACTCGGGCGACATGGTCTGGTCGACGATCACGGACCGCTTCCCGACTACGCTGACGCTCACCGCCGGCGGTGCGGTCGTCTTCCTCGTGGTGGGTGTGGGAGCCGGCATGATCGCCGCGTACAAGCGCGGCTCCGTGGTCGACAAGGTCGCCACCGGCGCCTCGATGGTGCTCAGCTCGTTCCAGATCTACCTGCTCGGCCCGATCGTCCTGTGGATCTTCGTCTACAGCACGGGCTGGATGGAGAACCCCGCGTACGTCCCCATCACCGAGGACCCCGTGGGCTGGTTCACCGGCATGCTGCTGCCCACCCTGGTGATGGCCACCATCTTCACCGCGCAGTACACCCGTATGGCGCGCTCCTCCATGATCGAGCAGCTCGCCGAGGAGCACGTGCGCACCGCCCGCGCCAAGGGCATGTCGCGCAAGTACGTCTTCTTCCGCTACGCCTGGCGTGGCGCGCTCATCCCGATCGTCACCGTCCTCGGCATCGACCTCAGCAGCATGCTGGGCGGCGCCGTCGTCACCGAGCTGACCTTCTCGCTGCAGGGCATCGGCCGCCTGGCCGTGGACGGCGCGATCCACAAGGACCTCCCCATGACGATGGGCGTCATGCTGTTCGGTGCCTTCTTCATCCTGATCTTCAACATCCTCACCGACATCGCGTACGCCTGGATCGACCCGCGCGTCCGGCTCTCCTAGGAAGAACGAACCACCGTGACCACACTGACCAAGACCGAGGACGCGTCGGCCCCGACCGGTCCGGAGAGCTTCCTCTCGGTGCGCGATCTGAAGGTGCAGTTCTCCACCGAGGACGGCATCGTCAAGGCGGTCGACGGCCTCTCCTTCGACGTCGAGCGCGGCAAGACCCTGGGCATCGTCGGCGAGTCCGGCTCCGGCAAGTCCGTCACCAACCTGACGATCCTGGGCCTGCACAACCCGCGGACCTCCAAGATCGACGGGGAGATCGTCCTCGACGGCAAGGAACTCGTCACCGCGAGCGAGCGCGAGCTGGAGCGGCTCCGCGGCAACAAGATGGCGATGATCTTCCAGGACCCGCTGACCGCCCTGTCGCCGTTCTACACGGTGGGCCGCCAGCTCTCCGAGCCGTTCATGAAGCACCGCGGCGCCTCCAAGAAGGAGGCCAAGGACCGGGCCATCCAGATGCTGGAGAAGGTCGGCATCCCGCAGCCCAAGGTGCGCTTCGACGACTACCCGCACCAGTTCTCCGGCGGTATGCGCCAGCGCGCGATGATCGCCATGGCGCTGATGTGCGACCCCGAGCTGCTGATCGCCGACGAGCCGACCACCGCGCTCGACGTGACCGTGCAGGCGCAGATCCTCGACCTGCTGAAGGACCTCCAGCAGGAGTTCGGCTCCGCGATCATCTTCATCACCCACGACCTGGGCGTCATCTCGCACATGGCCGACGACCTGCTGGTGATGTACGCCGGCCGGGCCGTGGAGCGCGGCAGCGTCCGCGAGGTGCTGCACGAGCCGAAGCACCCCTACACCTGGGGCCTGCTCAGCTCGATGCCGCGCCTGGACAGCGACCTGGACCAGCACCTGACGCCGATCCCCGGCACCCCGCCCTCGCTGCTCAACCCGCCCGCCGGGTGCCGCTTCCACCCGCGCTGCGTGTTCCGCGAAGAGGTGCCGGGCAACCTCTGCTCGGAGGTGCGGCCGCCGCTGGGCGAGGGCCGCGCCGCCGCGTGCCACCTGACGGACGAGCAGAAGCAGACCATCTTCATCGACAAGATCCAGCCCCGGCTGCGCTAGGGAGAACCGAGACATGAGCGACAACCTCACCCTCCCGGCACAGCAGGGCACCTCCGGCACCCCGGCGGAGGCGCTTCTGGAGGTCAAGGGCCTCACGAAGCACTTCCCGATCTACGGCGGCTTCCCGATCAAGCGGAAGGTCGGCGCGGTGCAGGCCGTCGACGGCATCGACCTCACGGTCGGCGTCGGCGAGAGCGTCGGCCTGGTCGGCGAGTCCGGCTGCGGCAAGTCGACCACGGGCCGGCTCATCACCCGGCTGCTGGAGCCGACCGCCGGCTCGATCACCTACGCCGGGCGCGACATCACGCACGCCTCGCGCCGGGAGATCGCGCCCGTGCGGTCCGAGATCCAGATGATCTTCCAGGACCCGTACTCCTCGCTGAACCCGCGGCAGACCGTCGGCTCGATCATCAAGTCGCCGATGGAGGTCAACGGGATCGATCCGGAGGGCGGCCGGGAGAAGAAGGTCCGCGAGCTGCTCGAGCTCGTCGGCCTGAACCCGGAGCACTACAACCGCTTCCCGCACGAGTTCTCCGGCGGTCAGCGCCAGCGCATCGGCGTCGCCCGCGCGCTGGCCCTGAACCCGAAGCTGATCGTGGCGGACGAGCCGGTCTCCGCGCTGGACGTGTCCATCCAGGCGCAGGTGGTCAACCTGCTCCAGGAGGTCCAGAAGGAACTCGGCATCGCCTTCCTGTTCATCGCCCACGACCTCGCCGTGGTCCGGCACTTCTCGCAGCGCGTCGCGGTGATGTACCTCGGCAAGATCGTCGAGGTCGGTGACCGTGAGTCGATCTACAACCGGCCGCGCCACCCCTACACCCACGCCCTGCTGTCGGCCGTGCCGGAGGTCGGCGTCGACGAGGAGACGGCGGACCGGGAGCGCATCCGGCTCTCCGGTGATGTCCCCTCGCCGATCCACCCGCCGTCCGGCTGCCGCTTCCGCACCCGGTGCTGGAAGGCGCAGGACAAGTGCGCGACCGAGGAGCCGCCGCTGGTGCAGCTCTCCGGCAACCGCGCCGGGCACCTGACGGCCTGCCACTTCCCGGAGGACCCGACGACCGAGGCCCGTGACGAGGACATCGTCATGGACCCGGCGCTGGTGGCGCTGGAGGAGGGCGAGGCCCCGCAGGCCTAGGGTGCGGCCCGGGCCACGGTGATGATCTCGGGAGCGGCGGGGGCCAGCGGCCCCCGCCGCCAGTCCCCGTAGCGCTCGGCGGCGGCCAGCCCGGCCTCGCCGAGGAAGCCGTCCAGGGCGTCGGCGTCCAGGAACCGCAGGGTGCTGCGGCACACCAGCGGCCGGTCCCACCGCGCGCCCGCATAGGTCTCCGTGAATCCGAGCCGGTCCCCGACGGGGGCCGGCTCGGCGTCGTGCCACACCCGTACGGTTCCGCCGTCCCCGTCGGGGATCTCGTACACCTTCTCCGGCGTCCAGCGCTCCCAGGCGCGGGCCGCCGGATTCCGCGTCTCGAAGACGAACCGGCCGCCCTCGGCGAGCGCCCGCCGGGCCCCGCGCAGACAGTCCCGCACCTCCTCGTCGCCGAGCAGTTCCTGGAAGGCGTGACCGGTCATCACGACCAGGTCGAACGCACCTTCCCAGTGGTGCGTCGTGAAGTCCCCGAGCACCCATTCGGCCTCCGGTTCGGCCCGCCGCGCCTGTACGAGCATGGCGGCGGCCGGATCCAGGCCGGTCAGCCGGCCCCGGTGGCCCGCGGCCCGGGCGGCGCGCAGCAGCCGGCCGGTCCCGCAGCCCACGTCGAGCACTCTCTCCGCCTCCATGACGAACCCCAGATAGAAGTCGTCGGAGGGACCCCAGGCGTTCAACTTGTCGTACAGAGAAGCGAGTTCCACGTCGGCGAATACGCGATCGACCATGCGGTGAGTCTGCCTGCTGATCCGCCGATCAGTAAGTGGATCCGGGAATCCGCCACGAGCCGTGCGTTTTGTATGCCTTTTCGTGTGATATGTCTGATCCTGTATCAGGAGGAGGTGCCGATGCGCGGAGCCGGGCACGCCCGATGGGTCGCGGGCGCGGTGGTACTGGCCCTCGCCGCGACGGCGTGCGGGAGCGGCGCGGGCGCCGGCGGCGCCGGGGTGCTGACCTCCTCCTGGGGCGACCCGCAGAACCCGCTGGAGCCGGCCAACACCAACGAGGTGCAGGGCGGCAAGGTGCTCGACATGATCTTCCGGGGCCTGAAGCGGTACGACCCGAGGACCGGCCGGGCCAAGGACATGCTCGCCCAGAGCATCGAGACGGCCGACTCGAAGAACTTCACGGTCAGGGTCAGGGACGGCTGGACCTTCTCCAACGGCGAGAAGGTGACCGCGAAGTCCTTCGTGGACGCCTGGAACTACGGGGCGAGCCTGCGCAACAACCAGAAGAACGCGTACTTCTTCGGGTACATCGAGGGCTACGACAAGGTCCACCCCGACACCGGGAAGCAGACCGCGGACACCCTGTCGGGGCTCCGGGTCACCGGCCCCCTGACCTTCACCGTCCGGCTGGGCCAGAAGTTCTCCAGCTTCCCCGACACCCTCGGCTACGTCGCCTTCGCCCCGCTCCCCAGGGCGTTCTTCACCGACCACGCGGCCTGGGTGAGCAAGCCGGTCGGCAACGGGCCGTACCGGATCCGCTCGTACACCAAGGGCTCCGCCATGGCCCTGGAGAAGTGGGCCGCCTACCCGGGCCGGGACCGGGCCCGCAACGAGGGCGTGAGCCTGCTGGTCTACACGGACAACAACACCGCCTACACCGACGTGCTGGCCGGCAACCTCGACCTGGTCGACGACGTGCCCGCCACGCAGCTCAAGAACGTGCGGACCGACCTCGACGGCCGCTACATCAACACCCCGGCCGGCATCCTGCAGACCCTCGCCTTCCCCTTCTACGACCCCAGGTGGAACACCGACGGGGCCCGGAAGGTGCGCACGGGCCTGTCCATGGCGATCAACCGCGCGCAGATCACCAGGACCCTCTTCCGCGGCACCCGCACCCCCGCCACCGACTGGACCTCCCCGGTCCTCGGCCCGAAGGGCGGCTACCAGTCCGGGCTGTGCGGCCACGCCTGCGACTACGACCCCGCGGGCGCCAGGAAGCTGATCCAGGAGGGCGGCGGCGTCCCCGGCGGGCAGCTCAAGATCACCTACAACGCCGACTCGGGCTCGCACAAGCAGTGGGTGGACGCCGTGTGCAACTCCATCAACAACGCCCTCGGCAACGACCGGGCCTGCGTCGGCAACCCGATCGGCACCTTCGCCGACTTCCGCAACCAGATCGCCCGGCACAAGATGCCCGGTCCCTTCCGGGCCGGCTGGCAGATGGACTACCCGTTGATCCAGAACTTCCTGCAGCCGCTGTACTACACGGGTGCCTCCTCCAACGACGGCACCTGGTCGAACAGGCAGTTCGACCGGCTCGTCGACCGGGCCAACGCCGAGACCGACACCGCCCGCTCGGTCGCGCTCTTCCAGCAGGCCGAGGGCGTGGTGCGGGACAACATGGCCGCCATTCCGCTGTGGTACCAGAACGGCAGCGCCGGCTACTCGGCGCGCCTGTCCCACGTGGCGCTCAACCCCTTCAGCGTCCCGGTCTACAACGAGATCAAGGTCGGCTGAGCACGTCATGGGGCGCTACGTCGCGCGGCGGCTGCTGCAGATGGTCCCGGTGTTCGTCGGGGCCACGCTGCTGATCTTCCTGATGGTGAACGTCATGGGCGACCCCGTCGCCGGCCTGTGCGGCGAGCGGAGCTGCGACCCGGCGACGGCGGCCCAGCTCAGACAGGAGTTCGGCCTCGACAAGCCGCTCTGGCAGCAGTACCTGACCTACATGGGGAACGTCTTCACCGGTGACTTCGGGACGGCGTTCAACGGCCAGCCGGTCACCGAGCTGATGGCGACGGCGTTCCCGGTCACCATCCGGCTGACGATCGTCGCGATCCTCTTCGAGATCGTCGTCGGCATCGTCCTGGGCGTGGTGACCGGGCTGCGGCGCGGCCGGCCCGTGGACACCTCGGTGCTCGTCCTGACCCTCGTGGTCATCGCCGTCCCCACCTTCGTCACCGGTCTGCTGCTCCAGCTCCTGCTGGGTGTCGAGTGGGGCTGGATCAAGCCCTCCGTCTCCCCGGCCGCGGCCTTCGACGAGCTGATCGTGCCCGGCCTGGTCCTCGCCTCCGTCTCCCTCGCCTACGTCACCCGGCTGACCCGCTCCTCCATCGCCGAGAACAGGCGGGCCGACTACGTGCGCACGGCCGTCGCCAAGGGCCTGCCCCGGCACCGGGTGATCACCCGGCACCTGCTGCGCAACTCGCTCATCCCCGTCGTCACCTTCATCGGCACCGACATCGGCGCGCTGATGGGCGGCGCCATCGTCACCGAGCGGATCTTCAACATCCACGGCGTCGGCTACCAGCTCTACCAGGGCATCCTGCGGCAGAACACCCAGACGGTCGTCGGCTTCGTGACCGTGCTCGTGCTGGTCTTCCTGGTCGCCAACCTGCTGGTGGACCTCCTGTACGCCGTGCTCGACCCGAGGATCCGCTATGCCTGAACGGCGACGGGAGCAGGACGGTGCGATCGCCGGAACCGGCATGGGCGGCGCCATGGACCTGGCGGCGAGCGAGGCGACGACACTGGAGGGGACCCCGGGCGGCCCCGGGGGCGCGAAGGACACCGGCAGGCCGCGCTCGCTGTGGTCCGACGCCTGGCGGGACCTGCGCCGCAACCCCGTCTTCCTGGTCTCCGCCCTGGTCATCCTCTTCCTGGTCCTCATCTCCCTGTGGCCCTCGGCGATCGCGCCCGGCAGCCCCCTGAGCTGCGACCTGGCCAAGGCCCAGGACGGACCCGGGCCGGGCGCCCCCTTCGGGTACGACGGCCAGGGCTGCAACGTCTACACCCGGACCGTGTACGGCGCCCGCACGTCCGTGACGGTCGGCGTCTGCGCCACGCTCGGGGTCGCGCTGCTCGGATCGGTGCTGGGCGCCCTGGCCGGGTTCTTCGGGGGAGCGTGGGACTCGGTGCTCTCCCGGGGCACCGACATCTTCTTCGCCATCCCGGTCGTCCTCGGCGGGCTCGTCCTGCTCTCCGTGGTCACCAGCAACACGGTCTGGCCGGTCATCGGGTTCATGGTGCTGCTCGGCTGGCCGCAGGTCTGCCGTATCGCGCGCGGCTCGGTCATCACCGTCCAGCAGAACGACTACGTGCAGGCCGCCCGCGCCCTGGGCGCCTCCCCCTCCCGGATCCTGCTGCGGCACATCGCCCCGAACGCCGTGGCCCCGGTCATCGTCGTCTCCACCATCGCGCTCGGCACGTACATCGCGCTCGAGGCGACCCTGTCCTACCTCGGCGTCGGGCTGAAACCGCCCAGCGTCTCCTGGGGCATCGACATCTCCGCCGCCTCCCCCTACGTCCGCAACGCCCCGCACGCGCTGCTGTGGCCCGCGGGAGCCCTCGCCGTCACGGTCCTGGCCTTCATCATGCTCGGCGACGCGGTGCGCGACGCCCTCGACCCGAAGCTGAGGTGACGCACCGCATGCTGCTCGAAGTGCGCGACCTGCACGTGGAGTTCCGCACCCGGGACGGGGTCGCCAAGGCCGTCAACGGGGTGTCGTACGCCGTCGACGCGGGCGAGACCCTGGCGGTGCTCGGCGAGTCGGGCTCGGGGAAGTCGGTGACCGCGCAGGCCGTGATGGGCATCCTCGACACGCCCCCGGGCCGGATCACCGGCGGGGAGGTCGTCTTCCAGGGCCGCGACCTGCTGCGGCTGAAGGAGGAGGAGCGGCGCGGCGTCCGCGGCGCCGGGATGGCGATGATCTTCCAGGACGCCCTGTCCGCCCTCAACCCCGTGCTCTGCGTGGGCGACCAGCTCGGCGAGATGTTCGTGGTGCACCGGGGCATGTCGAAGAGGGACGCCCGGGCCAGGGCGGTCGAGCTGATGGACCGGGTGCGCATCCCGGCCGCGGCCCAGCGGCTGCGCGACTACCCGCACCAGTTCTCCGGCGGCATGCGCCAGCGCATCATGATCGCCATGGCGCTGGCCCTGGAGCCCGCGCTCATCATCGCCGACGAGCCCACCACGGCCCTGGACGTCACCGTGCAGGCCCAGGTCATGGAGCTGCTGGCCGAGCTGCGGCGCGAGTACCGCATGGGCCTGATCCTGATCACCCACGACCTCGGGGTGGTCGCGGACGTGGCCGACCGCATCGCGGTGATGTACGTGGGCCGGATCGTGGAGTCGGCCCCCGTGCACGACATCTACAAGGCGCCCGCCCACCCCTACACCCGCGGCCTGCTGGACTCCATCCCGCGCCTGGACCTCAAGGGCCGTGAGCTGTACGCCATCAGGGGCCTGCCGCCGAGCCTGACGCACATCCCGCCCGGCTGCGCCTTCCACCCCCGCTGCCCGATGGCCCGGGACGTCTGCCGCACCGACGAGCCCCCGCTGTACCCCGTCCCCGGGGAGCGCGGAAGCGCCTGCCACTTCTGGAGGGAGTGCCTGGATGACCGCGAGCGCTGAGCCCGTCCTGGAGGTCGGCGGACTCGTCAAGCACTACCCGCTGACGCGGGGCGTCGTCTTCCGCAAGCAGATCGGCTCGGTCAAGGCGGTGGACGGCGTCGACTTCCACCTGGGCCGGGGCGAGACCCTGGGCATCGTGGGCGAGTCGGGCTGCGGCAAGTCGACGGTCGCGAAGATGCTGTGCAACCTGGAGAAGCCCACGGCGGGCTCGATCCGCTTCAAGGGCGAGGACATCACCCGGCTGTCCGGCCGGGCCCTGAAGGCCGTCCGCCGCAACATCCAGATGGTCTTCCAGGACCCGTACACCTCGCTCAACCCCCGGATGACGGTGGGGGACATCATCGGCGAGCCGTACGAGATCCACCCGGAGGCGGCCCCCAGGGGCGACCGCCGGCGCAGGGTCCGTGAGCTGCTGGACGTGGTCGGGCTCAACCCGGAGCACATCAACCGCTACCCGCACCAGTTCTCCGGCGGGCAGCGCCAGCGCATCGGCATCGCGCGGGGCCTGGCGCTGCGCCCGGAGGTGATCGTCGCCGACGAGCCGGTCTCCGCCCTGGACGTCTCCGTGCAGGCGCAGGTGGTCAACCTCCTGGACCGGCTCCAGTCGGAGTTCGACCTGTCATACGTCTTCATCGCGCACGACCTGTCGATCGTGCGGCACATCTCGGACCGGGTCGGGGTGATGTACCTGGGCCGCATCGTGGAGACCGGCACCGACACCGAGATCTACGACCACCCCACCCACCCGTACACCCAGGCGCTGCTGTCCGCGGTCCCGGTGCCCGACCCGGAGGGCCGCGAACGGCGCGAGCGGATCATCCTCTCCGGTGACGTGCCGTCCCCCGCCGACATCCCCTCCGGCTGCCGCTTCCGCACCCGCTGCTGGAAGGCCCGGGAGCGGTGCGCCCGGGAGGTGCCGGCCCTGGCGGTGCCGGAGGCGTTCCGCGGCGAGTCCGGCCCGGCGGCCCACGACTCGGCGTGCCACTTCGCCGAGACGCTGCCCGTGGGGCGGCCGGGGTCCGGCCGGCCCACGCCGCCCCAGGGGGCGGGGGAGCCCGCCGGCAACGGCAGCGGGCCGGGATGACATGGCGCATCCCGGCCCGCCCACGGCACCCGCACGGCCGTACGCTGTTCAGCCTCGCGCGCCGGCATATCGGCGCCGCTTCCGTGAAGTTGCCTGTGCGTTAACGCGTTTCACGCGGATCCGCCGGGCTCGGGCAGCGAGCGCCGGAGGAAGTCGAGCTGGAGGCGGAGCAGGTTCTCCGCGACGTTCTCCTGCGGGGTCATGTGGGTCACCCCGGACAGCGGCAGGACCTCGTGCGGGCGGCCCGCGGCCAGCAGGGCGGAGGACAGGCGCAGGGAGTGGGCGACGACCACGTTGTCGTCCGCGAGGCCGTGGACGACCATCATCGGGCGGTGCGGCTCGGCCGCGTCGACCAGGCCCGCGTCGTCGATCAGCGAGTTGCGGCGGTAGACCTCCGGCTGCTCGTCCGGCAGGCCCAGGTAGCGCTCCTGGTAGTGGGTGTCGTAGAGCCGCAGATCGGTGACGGGCGCGCCGACCACCGCGGCGTGGAAGACGTCCGGGCGGCGCAGTACCGCCAGCGCGGCCAGGTAGCCGCCGAAGGACCAGCCCCGCACGGCCACCCGGCCGAGGTCGAGCGGGAAGTCCCGGGCGAGGGCGTGCAGGGCGTCGACCTGGTCCTGGAGCACGACGGCCGCGATGTCGTCCCGGATCTCCTTCTCCCACGCCGGCGAGCGCCCCGGCGTGCCCCGCCCGTCGGCCACGATCACCGCGAACCCCTGATCGGCGAACCACTGCGAGGTCAGGTGCGCGTTGTGCGCGGCGACCACCCGCTGGCCGTGCGGACCGCCGTAGGGGTCCATCAGAACGGGGAGGGGAGTGTCACCGGGGTAGTCCGTAGGCATAAGCACGGCGCATGGAATTCGGCGTGCGCCCCCCTGGGTGAGCGTCACGCGGGGGGACAGACCGGGATCTTCCGCGTAAGAGGTGACAGTCGCCGTTCGTTTTCCGTCACGCAGCACCTGGACACGGGTGCCGGGACTGTCCAGCGTCGCGGACATCAGCACCGTCACGCCCCCGGCCCGCACCGCCGAGTGCACACCGGGTTCCCGCGACACGCGCTCCCAGCCCAGCTCGTTCACCCGGTAGACGTGGATCTCGCCGGTCTCCGGCGACTCCGCCTCCTCGCCCGCCGAGGCAGTGACCAGCACGTCGTCGGCCGTCACGTCGAGCACCGCACGGATGTGCAACTGCGGCCCGGTCAGCGGGCGATCGCCCACGGTCAGCACCCGCGCGCCGCCCTCGTCCGCGATCCGGACGAGCTGTCCGGACGGGCTCCAGCAGGGCACTCCGGCGAAAAGTTCCAGCCATGTTGGATCTTCGTCGGCGTGCACCATCCGGGTCGCCCCGGTGTCCGGGTCCACCGCCAGGAAGAGCTGGCTGCGCTGGTCCCTTGCCTGCACCAGGATGAGCGGCGCACCCGCCTCTGACCAGTGCACTCGCGCCAGATACGGATAGCGCGCCCGGTCCCAGGCGACCTCCGTGCGCCCCCCGTCGAGGCCGAGGACGAACAGGCGCACGTCCGCGTTAGGCGTCCCCGCGGCCGGGTACGCGACCGAGTTGGGCTCACGCTCCGGGCGGGCCGGGTCGGCGATCCACCACCGCCGCACCGGCCTGTCGTCCACCCGCGCCACCAGCAGCCGGTCCGACCCCGGAGCCCACCAGAAACCCCTGCTCCGCGACATCTCCTCGGCCGCGATGAACTCCGCGAGCCCGTAGGTCACCTGCCCGGCCTCCGGCTCCGCCAGCGCCCTGTCGTCCTCGCCCTCGGCGCCCGTCACCCGCAGCGCGCCCCGCGCCACGTACGCGATGTGCCGCCCGTCGGGCGACGGACGCGGGTCGATCACCGGTCCCGGGACCCGGAGTTCACGTGCCGTGCCGGCCCGCAGCTCGGCCGTGAAAAGCCGCCCTGACAAGGCGAAAGCCGCCAACTCCACGGCGGCGTCGGTGGCGTGGCCGACGATGCCGGCCCCGCCCTCCCGGCTGCGCTCCCGGCGCGCCCGCTCCTCGGGCGGGAGCTCCTCCGAGGCGCCCCGCAGCAGGGCGTGCGGATCGGCCGCCAGGCGCTCGGAGCCGTCCGCGGGGTCCAGGACCCAGAGCGAGTTGGCCCGGTCGGTACCGGAGCCGGAACGCAGGAAAGCGACACGCGAACCGTCGGGCGCCACGGCGAACGCGCGCGGCGCGCCGAGCGTGAACCGCTGCGTGCGTGCGTGCCGACGGGGGAAGGAGTGAGCCTCGGTCGTCATACCCCGACCATATTGGCCATGCGCCCCCTTGTGCGGCCGTGCGCCGAGCGATGCGCGAGTACGGATAGTTATGATCACTACCGCTGAGTGGGTATGAACCCGCTGGCGTCCGCATGGACTTGCCGTCTGGATCGACGCCCGGCATACGCCCGGGTCACAACCCCCATAGTCCGAACCCCCCGTGTCCCTGGGATTTTTGGAGGTGAGCCGCCGTGGCACTCTCGATTTCGGCGGTGGTGCTGCTGGCGATCATCGTCTTCTTGCTGATCAAGAAGTCGGGACTGAAGGGCGGCCATGCGGTCATCTGCATGCTGCTCGGGTTCTACCTCGCCTCGTCGACCGTGGCCCCCACGATCAGTGAGCTGACGACCAACGTCGCCAGCATGATCGGCAGCATCAAGTTCTGAGGGCGCCCGGGGCCGGGCGGCGGCAGCGGCCGGTTCAGCCCTCGACCGCGTACGGCACGAAGCGGGACCACGCGGCGGGGGCGAAGGCCAGGCGCGGTCCCTGCGCGTCCTTCGAGTCACGGACGTGCACGGTGCGGGGCGCCATGGCGACCTCCACGCACGAGTCGCCGTCGGGGCCATCGCTGTAGCTGCTCTTGAACCACGCCGGTTCCTGGGCGTCGCCGGTAGTGGACTTGCGGGTCATGTCGCTCCCAGCAGTTGCTCGATGAGGGCCAGTGACTCTTCGGGTGGAAGAGCCTGGGCTCGGACGGTGCCGTACCGCAGTTCGAGGATGCGCAGTTCCCTCAGGCTCGAGACCGGCCGTCCGCTGAACATGCCGTCGGCGCGTCCTACCGCCGTGCCGTCCTCGAACTTCAGCAACTCGATCCTGCCGCTCATGCCGGGGTGCGGTGTGCTCTCCAACGGCATCACCTGAAGGGTGACGTTGTTCAGCCGCCCCACCTCCAGCAGCCGCTCGAACTGCTGTCGCCGCACCATTGTGCAACCAACCCTGCGGCGCAGTGTCGCCTCCTCCAGGACGAACCCCAGGGCCGGCGCGGGCAAACGATCGAAAACGGACCGCC
Organism: Streptomyces sp. 1-11; assembly: GCF_007176755.1. Lineage (GTDB taxonomy): Bacteria > Actinomycetota > Actinomycetes > Streptomycetales > Streptomycetaceae > Streptomyces. The sequence continues at coordinate 331,583 of NZ_BJTV01000001.1, read as the reverse complement.
GCGCCATGCGGGCGGCCACTCGCCGTTCCAGGTCCTCCGGAGAGTAGGCGGGCTGCCAGCATTCCAGCAACGCCCGTGCGTGTTCCGGTGTCTGGAGCAGGCCGGGGATGCTGCTGCACACGTACACCCCGATCTCGACGGCCTTGCCCTCCAGCTCCGCCAGATCCCGCACCTTCTTCGGGTACCGGACCTTCCTTACGTCCTCCTTCATCGCCGCGACGAGCCCCCCGGCGCGCAGTACCTCGTCCGCCGTGTCCAGGAACTCGGGGCGGGGGATCCGCTTGCCGGCCTCGATCTTGTAGACGAGGTCCTCGCCGTAGCCGACCGCCGCCGCGAACTCGCCGGCCCGCAGACCCGCGGCCTCCCGCCGCAGCCTCAACTGCCGCCCCACGGTCGCCACCACGGCCAGCGCCCAGTCGTCGTCCGGGTCCACCTCCCACCCCGGCTCGTCGGCCTGTGCCGCCCCGGTCCGCACCCGCACCGCCTCGCCGTCCACCGACATCCGCGCCCCTCCTTGATCCCGGTCACCCTGCGCGACGCTGTGATCACCCCTCACGGTAGGGCGGACGGGGCGCCCCGAGCCGGGTGAATCGGGAAAATCGGCAGATGGCCGGTGACGGAGCCCGGTTCCGGACGCCGCCCGGCGGCGCTGCGTAGGGTGGTCCCATGACGGATCTGCCCGACCGGCGTCTGCTGCTGGTGCACGCGCACCCGGACGACGAGTCGATCAACAACGGCGCGACCATGGCCCGGTACGCGGCCGAGGGCGCCCATGTGACCCTGGTCACCTGCACCCTCGGTGAGCGCGGCGAGGTCATCCCGCCCGGGCTGCGGCACCTGACCGGCCCCGCGCTGGGCGCGCACCGCCGCGGCGAGCTGGCCGCGGCCCTCGGCGAGCTGGGCGTGACGGACTTCCGGCTGCTCGGCGGCGCGGGCCGCTACGGCGACTCCGGAATGATGGACACCGCGGACAACGAGGACCCCGGCTGCTTCTGGCAGGCCGACCTGGACACCGCCGCCGGGTCGCTCGCCGAGGTGATCCTGGAGGTCCGCCCGCAGGTCCTCGTCACCTACGACGACAACGGCGGTTACGGCCACCCGGACCACATCCAGGCCCACCGTGTCGCCATGCGCGCCGTCGAACTGGCGGCCGGGCGCGGGCACCGGGTGGCGAAGGTCTACTGGAACCGCGTGCCGCGCTCCGTCGCCGAGGCGGCCTTCGCCCGTCTCCAGGAGGAACTGCCCGCGCTGCCGTTCGCCAAGGCGGCCACCCTGGCCGACGTACCCGGAGTGGTCGGCGACGAGCGGATCACCACCGCCGTCGACGGCTCCGCCCACGCCGCGGCCAAGGCCGCCGCCATGCGCGCCCACGCCACCCAGATCGAGGTGGCCGAACCCTACTTCGCGCTCTCCAACGAGCTGGCGCAGCCGCTGTTCACCACCGAGTACTACGAATTGGTGCACGGTACCGCCGAGCCCGGGGAGACCGACCTGTTCGCCGGTGTGGCCGGCGGCGCCGAGGAGACGTCATGAGCACCGCGGGACGCGGGTCCGCGCTGGCCCAGCCGTTGCAGCGCCCCTCGGCCGGGCGGATGGCCGCCTACGCCGGGCTGTTCGTCCTCGGCGCGGTCGTCGGCCTCGCCGGGGCCCTGGTCCAGGGCGCGTGGTTCCCCGGCGGCCTGCTGCTCGCCCTCGCGGGCGCGGCCGGGCTGTTCCTCGGCGGCGCGTACGCGCTGCGCGGCCGGGGCGGGGCGGTGGCGCCGGTGGCCGGCTGGATCGTCGCCGTCATCCTGCTGACCGCGAGCCGCCCCGAGGGCGACTTCCTGTTCAGCGCGGGACTCGGCTCCTACCTCTTCCTGTTCGGCGGCATGGCGGTGGCTGTGATCTGCGCCACGCTCGGTCCCGGGCGGCAACCCGGCGGCGGCGCTGCCCGACTTGGCAAGTGACGTACCACTTCGCCGTACGGCGCACGTGCGAGTCCGGTGTGCATTTCCTCAGCGGTCATGGGATACGCGCCAGAAGTGGCCAGTATGGTGGTGCGCGCCGCCGAACTGCCCGCTGAGGTCGTAACGGGCGGTGGAGCCAACCGGGAGAACCTGCCTTGAGTCGTGAAACTGACACTCCGTCCTCCGGGCCCAACGGGCGCGGCGGAGCCGCATACCCCTCCGGGACGCCTCCGTACGGGACCCCCGTCGCCTCCGAGACCGGCGCGGACGCGGGCCGTTCGGCCGCGCAGCCGGAGGAACGCAAGACCGAGACCACGCTGACGACTCGGATCCGTATCAACATCCCCGGATCGCGGCCCATCCCGCCGGTCGTGGTGCGCAAGCCCGTCGGCGACGCCGAGGGCGCGAAGGACGACGCGGGACCGGACCCGCGGCCGGCTCAGGCCGCCGCGGCGCCCGCCGCCGAGACGCCGGCCGAGCCCGCGCCGCAGGCCGGGGAGAAGACCAGCGACTGGTTCGCGCCGCGCAAGTCGTCCGCGCCCAAGGGCGGTCCGGGCGGCGGCGGCACGAACGGCGCCGGGCTGCCCGGCGGTTCGGCGGCCGCCCCGGCCGCGCCCGCCGCACCGTCCGTCCCGGGCCCGCGGTCGGGCGCCGCCGGCCCTCGCCCGGGCGGCGGCCGCCCCGGTGGCGTGGTCGGCGCCATGGGCGCGACGGGCGCACCCCGCCCCGGCGGCACCAACGGCGCCGGCCTGCCCGGCGCGACCGGCGGCCCGGTGGCCCCCGGCCACGGCGGCGGCACCGGATCCTTCGACGTGACCGAGGCGCTGGCCGCGGGCCCGCGCGGCGGCGCCCGGTCCGGCGGGACCGGCGGCGAGGAACCGAGCCGCGACGACCTGCCGTTCTTCTCGGAGGGCGGACCGAACGGGCCCGCCGGCGGCGCCGCCGGCGGCACCGGCGGCCTCGGCGGTCCGGGCGGCCCCAACGGCCCGAACGGCCAGGGCGGTCGCGGTCCCAAGGGACCCGCGGGCCCGACGAGCGGACCGGTCACCGGCGACGGGCCGATGATCCCGCCGACCCCCAGGAGCGCGCTGAGCGACCTGGACGGATTCCCGGGCGAGTCCTTCGACGGCTACGGCGACACGGGCAGTCACGCGCTGCCCGGCGACACCGGCAGCCACCAGCTTCCCGGCGACACGGGCAGCCACCAGCTTCCCGGCGACACGGGCAGCCACCAGCTTCCCGGGGACACGGGCAGCCACTCGCTGCCCGGCGGCGCGAACGGCCCGGGCCGCCAGGGCGGCCCGCAGGCCCCCGGCGCCTTCGCCGGCCCCGGCGGCGGCCTCAGCGACGACACCGCGATCCTCACCCCGCAGAAGCCGGCCCCCGAGCCGGGCACGCCCGGCTACCGCGGTCCCGGCAACGTCTCCGGGCAGACCGTCACCAGCGGCATCCCGCCCGTCCCGGGCGCCGGGAAGTCCCCGTTCGGCCCGGGCGGCCCCACCGACGGCCCGGTGCCGCACCAGGTGCCCAAGCTGCCCGACCCGGCCCCGCAGGCCAAGGCGGCGGCCCGGCCGAAGAAGAAGGGCCGCAGCAAGCTGGTCCTGCTCGGCGTCGGCGTGGTCCTCGTCGCGGCCGGCGTCTACGGCGCCGGACTGCTGATGAACCACTCCGACGTGCCCAAGGGCACCACCGTGCTCGGCGTCGACATCGGCGGCGGCACCCGCGACGAGGCCGTCAAGAAGCTCGACGACGCCTTCGGCGCCCAGGTGAACAAGCCGCTCAAGCTGGCCGTGGGCGGCAAGACCGTGTCCATCGCGCCGGACAACGCGGGCCTGCAGTTCGACTTCGCGGCCACCGTGAGCGAGGCCGCGCGGAGCGACTACAACCCGGTCTCCGTGATCGGCTCGGTCTTCGGGCAGAAGCGGGTGGTCGAGCCGGTCATGCCGGTGGACGAGGAGAAGCTGCAGGCGGCCCTGCAGCAGGCCGGCGGCGGCTCCGGCTCCGTGGTCGAGGGCGGGGTCGAGTTCCGCGCCGGCAAGGCCGTCGCCGTCTACGGCAAGGCCGGCAAGGCCATCGACGCGGCCGGGTCGAGCCGGGCGGTCGAACAGGCCTACCGCACGCTGGTGGAGACCGGCACCGCCACCCCCGTCTCCGTGCCGACCGCCACCAGGCAGCCGACGGTCTCCAAGGCCGAGGTCGACCGGGAGATGAAGGAGTTCGCGGAGCCGGCCATGTCGGCCAACGTGACGGTGCAGACCGACGCCGCGCACTCGATCCCGATGAGCCCGCAGAAGTCGCTGTGGAAGTTCCTCCGGGTCGCGGCCACGCCCGACGGCAAGCTCACCGACAAGCCGGACCTGGACGCCCTGAAGCAGCTCTACGGTCAGACCTTCGACGGCGTGCTCATCACCCGGGGCAACGGCAAGAAGACGGCGGTCACGCCGCAGGACGTGTACGTCGCCCTGCGCCAGGCGCTGACGAGCCGGACGAACCGGGTCGCGGTCATCGACACGAACCCGAGCTAGCAGGCGGGGAAGGGGGGCGTCCGCGGGCCGGACACCCCCCTTCGCCGTGTCACCGGAACGGCATGACATCTGTCATCCGGCACCGAGGACCGCCGACACTGCCGGACCCCCGCCCCGCGCGGCCAGGATGGGGGGCATGACAACGACAGCGGCACCGGCCACCACCACTCCGGTGGTCGGGTTCGACCAGGTGACCAAGACGTACGGGAACGTGCGGGCCGTCGACGGCCTCTCGCTCCGGCTGTACCCGGGGGAGACCGTCGCCCTGCTCGGTCCGAACGGCGCCGGCAAGTCCACCACCCTCGACCTCCTGCTCGGGCTCAAGCACCCCGACAGCGGCACGGTCGGCCTGTTCGGCACGAGCCCGCGCGAGGCCATCGTCGCCGGGCGGGTCGGGGCCATGCTGCAGACCGGCGGGCTGATGGACGAGGTCACCGTCGCCGAGCTGGTGAAGCTGGCCTGCTCCCTGCACCCGAAGCCGTACCCGGCCGCGGACGTGCTCGCCCGGGCGGGCGTCACGCAGATCGCCGACCGCAAGGTCAACAAGCTCTCCGGCGGCCAGGCCCAGCGCGTCCGGTTCGCCCTCGCCACCGCCGGCGACAGCGACCTGATCGTCCTGGACGAGCCGACCACCGGCATGGACGTCTCCGCCCGCCAGGCCTTCTGGGCCACCATGCGCGAGCAGGCCGACCAGGGCCGCACGGTCCTGTTCGCCACCCACTACCTCGAAGAGGCCGACGCCATCGCCGACCGGGTCCTGGTGCTGCACCGCGGCCGGCTCCTCGCGGACGGCACCGCTGCCGAGATCAAGGCCCGCGCGGGAGCCCGGCGGATCTCCTTCGACCTGGAGGGAAGCATCGACGCGGCGGCCCTGCGCGGCCTTCCGTCCCTCACCTCGTTCGACGTCTCCGGGCAGACCGTCCGCATCCAGTCCGCCGACGCCGACGCCACCGTCCACGCCCTGTACGGACTCGGTGTCTACCCCCGCAACCTCGAAGTCGCCGGCCTCGGCCTGGAGCAGGCCTTCGTCGCCATCACCGAGGCCGAGGAGGCCAAGCAGTCATGAACTCCCTGATCAGGCTGGAGCTGACCCGCTCGCTCCGGAACAAGAAGTTCCTGTTCTTCTCGGTGCTCTACCCCTCGTTCATCTACCTGATCTTCTCCAGCAGCGCCGGCTCCGGCGAGAAGGTCGACGAGACCGGCCTGACCGTCGCCACCTACCTGATGGTCTCCATGGCCTCCTTCGGCGCCCTGACCGCCGTCCTGATGGGCAACAGCGAGCGCATCGCCAAGGAGCGCGAGAGCGGCTGGGTGCGGCAGCTCCGGTTGACCCCGCTGCCCGGGCGCGGCTACGTCCTCGCCAAGACCGCGAGCGCGGCCGTGGTGAGCCTGCCGTCCATCATCGTGGTGTTCCTCGTCGCCGCCGCCTTCAAGGACGTACGCCTGGACGCCTGGCAGTGGCTCGCCCTCACCGGGGTCATCTGGGCGGGCAGCCTGGTCTTCGCGGCGCTCGGCGTGGCCATCGGCTACATCGCCTCCGGGGACGCGGTCCGCCCGATCACGATGATCGTGTACTTCGGCCTGTCGATCCTCGGCGGCCTGTGGATGCCCTCCACCTCCTTCCCGCGGATCCTCCAGGACATCGCCGAGTGGCTGCCGACGCACGCGTACGCTGCACTGGGGCGGGCGATCGAGCAGAGCCAGGCCCCCCGCACCACGGACATCGCCGTCCTCGCCGTCTACTTCGTCCTCTTCGCGGGCGGCGCGGCCTGGCTGTACCGGAAGGACACGCTGAAGGCGTGAGCGCCATGACGACCGAGGACCGAACACCCGGCCCCGAGCCGCGGACGAGCCTGGGGCAGCCGCCCCGCAACCGCCGGGAGCTGCTGCGCAAGCTCGTCTGGGTCGGCGTCTGGCTGGTCTTCATGAGCTCCCCGGTCCACGACCTGGCCGCCGGCCGCCACACGCCCTCCGGGACGGCGGCCGGCTGGCTGGGCCTCGCCGTGTTCGCCGGGGTCTACCTGCTGCTGGTCTTCCGGAACATGGGCCGGCCGATGCGCCGGTCCCTGGTCGTCGGCCTCATCGTCGTCCTGTGCGTCCTGGCCGTCGTCCTGTGCCTCACGCTCGGCGCCGCCTGGCTCGGCCTGTTCTGCTACGTCTCCGTCGCCTGCGGGGCGGCCCTGCCGCTGCGGGCGGCGTACTGGGCCGTACCGGCGACCGGCGCGGTGATGCTGCTGGTCGGCCTGCCCACGGACGAGGCCGAGGCCAGGAACCTGGTGCTGGTGGTGGTGCTCATCGGCTTCGCGATGACGGGCGTCGTCCAGCTCGTCCGCACCACGGTCGAACTGCGCGAGGCCCGGGCCACCGTCGCCCATCTCGCCGCCAACGAGGAGCGGTTGCGGCTCGCCCGGGACCTGCACGACCTGCTCGGCCACTCGCTCTCCCTGATCACGCTGAAGAGCGAGCTGGCCGGACGGATGCTGCCCGGGCACCCCGACAAGGCGGCCCAGCAGGTCGCCGACATCGAACAGGTCAGCCGCCAGGCCCTGGTGGACGTCCGCGAGGCCGTCACCGGCTACCGGCGCCCCCGGCTCTCCGCCGAGCTCGCGGGCGCCCAGGTCGCGCTGACCGCGGCCGGGGTGAGCGCCGAACTGCCCGCCGAGCCGGACCTCGCCGGAGCCGGGGAGGACGGCGAGGCCGTGCTCGCCTGGGCGCTGCGCGAGGCGGTCACCAACGTGGTCCGGCACAGCGGCGCCCGCCGGTGCGTCGTCCAGCTCCTGCACCGCCAGACCCTGGACGGCCCGATGCTCGAACTGTCCGTGGAGGACGACGGTTCCGGCGGCTCCGGCACGATTGCCGGCAACGGTCTGACCGGCCTGACCGAGCGGCTGGAGAAGGCCGGCGGCATGCTGGAGGCCGGGCGCGCCGGGCGGGGCTTCCGGCTGGTCGCCCGCGTGCCGCTGACGCCCTGAGGGGACGTAGGATCCCGGGCATGAGCAGCCCGATCAAGGTCCTCCTCGCCGAGGACCAGTCGATGGTCCGTGAGGCGCTGGCCGCCCTGCTCGGCCTCGAGGACGACATCGAGGTCGTCGCCCAGGTGGCGCGCGGCGACGAGGTGCAGGCGGCCGTCGGCGCGCACGACGTGGACGTGGCCCTGCTCGACATCGAGATGCCCGGCTGCACCGGCATCGAGGCGGCGGCCCGGGTGCGCCGGGAGTTCCCCGCGGTGAAACTCGTCGTCCTCACCACCTTCGGCCGCCCCGGCTACCTGCGCAGCGCGATGGAGGCGGGCGCCGACGCCTTCCTGGTCAAGGACGCACCGGCCGCCCAGCTCGCCGCCGCGGTGCGCCGGGTGCTCGCCGGGGAGCGGGTCATCGACCCCACCCTGGCCGCGGCGGCCCTCGCCGAGGGCGCCAACCCGCTCACCGACCGCGAACGCGAGATCCTGCGCGCGGCGGCCGACGGCTCCACCAACGCCGAACTGGCGGCCGCCCTGCACCTGTCACAGGGCACGGTACGCAACTACCTCTCCACGGCCATCCAGAAGCTGGCGGCCCGCAACCGGGCCGAGGCGGTGCGCATAGCCCGCGAGAAGGGCTGGCTCTGAGGGACCGGCCGCCCGCACTCCGGCTTCCCGGCCGGACCCGGGGCGCCCAGGGACTCCCGTCCGCACCACGCCGGGCTCGCGGGCCCGGGCACCGCTTGCCGGTCCGGACCGCTGTGGACGGAAGTCCCTAGTTGAGCATCGCCCGGGCCGTCCGGGCCTGCCGGCGCACCCGGTCGGCGGCCGGTTCGTCGACCACCTCGATCAGATGCGCGTACGCGTCCAGCTCCAGGGCGCCGGCCTCGAACTCACCGCGTTGCACCAGCAGTTGGCCGCGCTCGTAGCGCAGCCGGGCCGGATGCGCGGGCAGCAGCAGGCTCAGCTCCACGGCCCACAGCGCCACGTCCGAGCGCTCGGGGCGGGCGGAGGCCCACGCCCGGACGTTGTTGAGGATGCGCTGCACCACCTCCAGCGGGGTCGCCGGCTCCAGCATCGACGGCTGCAACGGCGCCCCGGTGGCCCCGGCGACCAGCAGCTCGGCATCCGTACCGGTCAGCACCCGGCCGCCGTCGAACGGATCGGCCAGCACCTGTTCCCGTGCCGCCCCGAACCCGACGACGAAGTGCCCCGGCAGGGCGACGCCGTACACCGGCGCACCGGCCCGCCGGGCGACCTCCAGCCACACCACCGACAGCAGGATGGGCAGCCCGCGCCGCCGCCGCAGCACCTCGTGCAGCAGCGAGGACTCCAGCCGCTGGTAGTCGGCGGGAGCCCCGTGGAACGCCTCGGTCCCGCCGAGGAGCCGGCACACCGCCTCGGCCCACGCCCGCGGCCCGCCCGGCCGGTACGGCAGCCGCCCGGCGAGCCGGTCCAGTTCGAGCTGGGCCGCGTCGATGCCGGCCTCGTCCAGCGAGCCGTCCGCCTCGGCGCCGATCAGCAGGCACAGCGCCGACAGGTCCGGCCGCCCGGACCGGGCCTCGGCGCCGAACCGCCGCCGCAGCTCGGCGGAGCGCTCCGGCGGTGGCGGGTACGGGGGCGGGAGACGAGGGTGCCGCATGTCTGGGTCATGCCCTCCCACGGCGATCGCTACGACCCTCCGGCGCCACCGGCGTCCGGCCGGCGGTAGTGGTGGTAGGCGTGGTGCGGCGCCAGGCCCAGCCGGGCGTACAGCCCCCGGGCCCCCTCGTTGCCGCTCTCCACCTGCAGCCAGGCCGCCGAGGCGCCCTCGTCCAGGGCCCGCCGGGCCAGCGCGGCCATCACCTCGGTGGCCAGCCCCTGCCGGCGGCGCGCGGGATCGACCTCCACGGCGGCGAACCCGGCCCAGCGCCCGTCCACCACGCACCGCCCGATCGCCGCCGGAGCCGCGCCGGGCGCACCGGGCACGGTCGCGAACCACACCGAGGGGCCACTGCCCAGCACCCGCAGGGCCACCTCGCTCACGCCCTTGCGCTGATACCGGGAGAGCCAGGCCTCGTCCGCCTCCCGGGACAGCTCCACCCCGGCGCCCCCGGCCGCGTCCGCGACCGGCGCCAGCGCCCCGGTCCACAGTTCCGCGGTGACCTCGCGCACCCAGCCGCGCCGCTCCAGCTCCGCGCACAGCAGCTCCTGCGTGCCCTCGGCGCCGGTGGCGGTCTGCACGTAGGCGGGCAGACCGCGCTCGCCGTACCAGCGGCACACGGCCTCCAGAGCGGCGTCGAGGCCGGTCCCCGGATCACCGGACGGCAGCACGCTGTTGGCCCGCCGGGTGAACCCTCCGGCCGCGCGCAGCTCCCACTCGCCGAGCCGCTCGCTCTCCACCGGCCGCCACGCCCGGGAGGCGACCCGGGCCAGCTCGGGGTAGCCGGCGGCGGGCCCGCGGCGGCGGGCCGGTGCGGCCGGGATCACCTTCCCCGCGACCAGCGCGGACTCCGCGATCCGGACACTTCGCCCGTCCCGCGATGTGATCATGAGCACGCCGTCGTTCCATGATGTGAGAACACCGACCGTGTCGGTGAACTTCTCCGGCCCTGCCCCGGGCTCGCTCAAGCGCCGCACCGAGACGCGTTTTCCCACGTCATCGGCGGTGATGCGGACCTCGAGGCGTCCGTGCGCCGAGATTTCCACTGGTCAGTTCACCCCTCCTGTTCGGATCTTGCCCAAGAACGGAGATACTAGGGGCGGGCATCGACGACGCCGCGCTCCCGCGCGCCAGGCGGCGGAGCCTACGGAGGCCCGCCAGCGCCCTATCGAGGAGGAACGACAGCGTGACCTACGTCATCGCGCAGCCTTGTGTCGACGTGAAGGACAAGGCGTGCATCGAGGAGTGCCCGGTCGACTGCATCTACGAGGGCCAGCGGTCCTTGTACATCCACCCGGACGAATGCGTCGACTGTGGTGCCTGTGAGCCGGTCTGCCCGGTCGAGGCGATCTTCTACGAGGACGACACTCCGGAGGAGTGGAAGGACTACTACAAGGCGAACGTCGAGTTCTTCGACGAGCTCGGTTCCCCCGGCGGCGCCAGCAAGCTGGGCCTGATCGAGCGGGACCACCCCTTCATCGCCGCGCTGCCGCCGCAGGCCCAGTGACCTGACCCGCCGGGCGGCTGCCCGGCGGCCCGCAGCGCGCCGCCCCGGTCCCGTACGGCCCGATCACCCGATCAGCGCCGTACGGGACCGTGGCGTTCGCCGAAGCAGAAAGTGAGCCAGCACCCGTGTCCGCAGTCTCCGACCGGCTTCCGGCCTTCCCCTGGGACAAGCTGGAGCCGTACAAGAAGACGGCCGCGGCCCACCCCGGCGGCATCGTCGACCTGTCCGTCGGCACCCCGGTCGACCCGGTCCCCGAACTGATCCAGAAGGCGCTGGTCGACGCGGCCGACTCGCCGGGCTATCCGACGGTCTGGGGCACCCCGGCGCTGCGCGACGCGATCACCGGCTGGCTGGAGCGCCGCCTCGGCGCCCGGGACGTCACCCACCGCCACGTCCTGCCGGTGGTCGGCTCCAAGGAACTGGTGGCCTGGCTCCCCACCCAGCTCGGCCTCGGCCCCGGCGACAAGGTCGCCTACCCGCGCCTGGCCTACCCGACGTACGAGGTCGGCGCCCGGCTGGCCCGCGCCGGGTACGAGGCCTACGACGACCCGCGCGAGCTGGACCCGGCGAACCTCAGGCTCCTGTGGCTCAACTCCCCGTCCAACCCGACCGGCGAGGTCCTGTCCAAGGACGAGCTGACGGAGATCGTCGCCTGGGCCCGCGCCCACGGCGTGCTCCTCGTCTCCGACGAGTGCTACCTCGAACTGGGCTGGGAGGCCGACCCGGTCTCGGTCCTGCACCCGGACGTCAACGGCGGCTCCTACGACGGCATCGTGGCCGTCCACTCGCTCTCCAAGCGGTCCAACCTGGCCGGCTACCGCGCCGCGTTCATCGCGGGCGACCCGGCCGTCCTCGGCCCGCTGCTGGAGATCCGCAAGCACGGCGGCATGATGACGTCGGCGCCGACGCAGGCCGCGGTGGTGGCGGCCCTGGGCGACGACGAGCACGTCCGCGTCCAGCGCGAGCGCTACGCCGCCCGCCGCGAGTCGCTGCGCCGGGCCCTGCTCGGCCACGGCTTCCGCATCGAGCACAGCGAGGCCAGCCTCTACCTGTGGGCCACCCGCGGCGAGTCCTGCTGGGACACCGTCGCCCACCTGGCCGGCCTGGGCATCCTGGTCGCGCCGGGCGACTTCTACGGCGAGGCGGGCGACAGGTTCGTGCGCGTGGCCCTGACCGCGACGGACGAGCGGGTGCGCGCCGCGGTGGAGCGCCTGGCCGCGTAGCGGCCCCGGACACGCCGGCGGGGTCCGGGGATCGCTCCCCGGACCCCGCCGGCCGTCGGCCGTGGCGGCGCTGCTCAGCCGCCGAGCGGGAGCTGGGCGGCCGGCAGGGACGAGGTGGGCAGTCCGCCCTGGGTGAGCGAGCCCGCGGACAGCCCGCTCTGGGCCGCGGTGCTCGCGGCGCGCCCGAGGGCACCGCCCGCCGTCCCGGCGACCCTGTTCGCCGCGGGCACCGCCTTCGTCACGCCGCCGGTGCCGCCGGGCACCGCCTTCTTGGCCGCCTTGCCGTTCGTGCTGCCGGCGATGCCGGTGACGTGCTGCGCCGCGCCGTCGACGGTGCTGCCGACGCCGGCCGCGCTGTCCAGCGCGGTCAGGCCGCCGAGCGCCGGAGTGACCGTCGGCTGGTTCGTGGCCGCGCCGGCAGAGCCGGCCGCACCGACCCCGGCGGCCGCTCCCGCTGCGACGAGCAGCGCGGCACGGGCGATCCGGCGGGTCAGGGGGAGGGACATGGTGCTCCATTCGACGGGAGGAACGGTGGTGTGTCCGGGCCACCCGGACGCCGTGCTTACCGCTCGAGACCGACGAAGGTTGCGGACGCCGAAGGCAAAGAATGGGCAACGCATCGCATTATCGTTTGTGGATAAAAACGGGCAAAGGTGGCCCGCTGGGGGTGCTGCAGAATCCTTACGTCCCTTGATTCCCAAGGGCTGTCGGAACATCGCGCGCCCCCGGCGGAGAACGCGCCCGCCGCGCAGCCGCACAACCCGGCCGGGGGAGTCCCCGTACTACTGTCCGGTCACGATCCGGACCGACCCGGCGGACTTCTCCGCACCGCCGGCGCCGTCCGTGCCGATCCGGTGCCAGGTGCCGCCGCCGTCCCTCGCGGTCCACTCGCGGTCCGCGTAGGACACCCGCTCGATGTGCAGCGCCGAGGAGTTGGCCACCGCCCACTGCGCGAGCTGCCAGCCCCGCTCGCGCTCCCGCTCGGCCGCCGCGGCCCTGCCCCCGTGCGCGCCGCCCCCGGACACCGGCACCGTCACCGTCCGCCCGTGCGCGGAAGCGGTGACGGACGGCGACGGCGACGGCGAGGGCACCGGCGTACCGCCCACCACGGCGCCGGTCTCCTGCAGCGCGTCCCGCCCGAAGTCCCGTACCAGCGCCGCCCGCACGGCGTCCGGGCCGGTCGCCGCGGCGGTGCGCTCAGGGCGCCCGGCACACGTCAGCGTGGCCGCCGCGCGGCCGGTCAGCGCGGCCGCCAGCAGCTCGGCGTCCCGCTCGTGCTTGGCGTAGGCCTCCGGGTAGCCGCTGCGCTGCACCCGCTGCGCGGCCACCGTCAGCGGCAGGCCGGCGTAGTCCGGCACCTTGGCCAGGTGCGCGTAGAAGATGCCCGCCGAGTAGGCCGGGTCCATGATCTGCCTCTCCGTGCCCCAGCCCTGCGAGGGCCGCTGCTGGAACAGGCCGAGGGAATCCCGGTCGCCGTGCTCGAGGTTGCGCAGCCCCGACTCCTGCAGGGCGGTGGCCAGCGCGATCGTCGTGGCCCGCGCGGGCATGTTCCGCCCGGTGCCGACGGCCGCGATCGTCGCCGCGTTCACCGCCTGCTCGGGCGTGAACTCGTAGGACTCCCCGTCGCCGTCGGCGGAGACCACCTTGCAGCCGCGCATGCCGCCGCCCCCGGTGACGTACTGCACCACGAGGTAGGCGGCGACACCGCACAGGACCAACAGCGCCGCCCCGAAACGCAGGAGGCGGCCGCGACGCTTGGGACGGCTGGGGGACGGCTCTGGCACGCGTACAAGGTACTGGAGGGCCTTCCCGGCCCGGCGGCGGGTCCGGGCAGCGCGGCGCGGACCCGTCAGGACGTCATGGCCTAGGGTCGAGGCCATGGCCGACACCTCGCTTGACCTCACGCTGGACGCCGCCGAGCTCACCGCGCGGCTCGTGGACCTCCCCTCCGAGAGCGGCACCGAGAAGCCCCTCGCGGACGCGATCGAGACCGCCCTGCGCGCCCTGCCGCACCTGAGGGTCGACCGCCACGGCAACAACGTGATCGCCCGTACCGACCTGGGCCGCGCCGAGCGGGTCGTGCTGGCCGGCCACATCGACACCGTCCCGATCGCCGGCAACGTGCCGTCCCGGCTGGACGAGGACGGCGTGCTGTGGGGCTGCGGCACCTGCGACATGAAGGCGGGCGTGGCGGTGCAGCTGCGCATCGCGGCGACGGTGCCGGCCCCCAACCGCGACCTGACCTTCGTCTTCTACGACAACGAGGAGGTCGCGGCCGAGCTCAACGGCCTCCGGCACGTCGCCGAGGCCCACCCGGACTGGCTGCGCGGCGACTTCGCGGTGCTGCTGGAGCCCTCCGACGGCCAGGTCGAGGGCGGCTGCCAGGGCACGCTGCGGGTGCTGCTGAAGACCCGGGGCGAGCGGGCGCACTCGGCGCGCGGCTGGATGGGCTCCAACGCCATCCACACGGCCGCCCCGATCCTGGCCCGGCTCGCCTCCTACGAGCCGCGCCGGCCGGTCATCGACGGCCTGGAGTACCGCGAGGGCCTCAACGCCGTCGCGATCTCCGGTGGAGTGGCGGGCAACGTCATCCCCGACGAGTGCGTGGTGACGGTCAACTTCCGCTACGCCCCCGACCGCACCGAGGAGGAGGCGGTCGCCCACGTCCGTGAGGTGTTCGCGGACTGCGGGGTGGAGGAGTTCGTGATCGACGACCACAGCCCCGGCGCGCTGCCCGGCCTCTCCCACCCGGCCGCCGCGGCCTTCATCGAGGCGGTGGGCGGCACCCCGCAGCCCAAGTACGGCTGGACGGACGTCTCGCGCTTCTCCGCGCTCGGCGTGCCCGCCGTCAACTACGGTCCGGGCAACCCGCACCTGGCGCACAAGCGGGACGAGCGGGTAGAAGTGGCCAAGATCCTGGCGGGCGAGGACCGGCTGCGGGCCTGGCTCACCGCGTAGCGGGGACCAGCGCGCGCCGCACGCCGGACACGCCCACGTCCCCCCTCCGAAACCCGCGTGGATCTAGGCTGGGAGGCCGTACTACCCGCAAGCGGAGGGAGCGCACATGGCGACCGGCAACCCCCTGGGGAAGAAGCAGCCGCCGGACGAGCAGCGACTCGGACCGGTCCTCCGGCGGCGGGACAAGGTGACGTCCAGTACGACCGACCAGCGGCTGCTGGACGAGCGTGCCCCCGCGGACTGGGTCCACACCGACCCCTGGCGGGTCCTGCGGATCCAGTCGGAGTTCGTCGAGGGCTTCGGCACGCTGGCCGAACTCCCGCCCGCGATCAGCGTGTTCGGCTCCGCGCGGACGCCCTCGGACTCCCCGGAGTACGACGCGGGCGTGAAGCTCGGGCGAGGGCTGGTCGAGGCCGGCTGGGCCGTGATCACCGGCGGCGGCCCGGGAGCCATGGAGGCGGCCAACAAGGGCGCGTGCGAGGCCGGCGGCACCTCCGTCGGGCTCGGCATCGAGCTGCCCTTCGAGCAGGGGCTGAACCCCTACGTCGACATCGGTCTGAACTTCCGCTACTTCTTCGTCCGCAAGATGATGTTCGTCAAGTACGCGCAGGGGTTCGTGGTGCTGCCCGGCGGCCTCGGCACCCTGGACGAGTTCTTCGAAGCACTCACCCTGGTCCAGACCCAGAAGGTGACCCGCTTCCCGATCGTGCTGTTCGGCACCGAGTACTGGGGCGGCCTCGTGGACTGGCTGAAGAACACGCTGGTGGCCCAGGGCAAGGCGACGGAGAAGGACCTGCTGCTGTTCCACGTGACCGACGAGGTCGAGGAGGCGGTGGCCCTGGTGTCCAAGGAGGCCGGGCGCTAGGTCGCGCCCGGCGGCAGGGGGGCCGGGGAACCGCCCCGGCCCCGTTCCCTCTCCCGGTCTACGCCAGGCCTCTGCGGGCCACCGCCGGGGGCCGGTGGCCGGCGATGGACGCGACCATGTCCAGGACCTGGCGGGTCTCGGCGACCTCGTGCACGCGGTACACCTGGGCCCCCAGCCACGCCGACACCGCGGTCGTCGCCAGCGTGCCGATCAGCCGCTCCTTCACCGGCCGGTCCAGCGTCTCGCCCACGAAGTCCTTGTTGGACAGCGACACCAGCACCGGCCAGCCGGTGGCGACCATCTCGTCCAGCCGCCGCGTCGCCTCCAGGCTGTGCCGCGTGTTCTTGCCGAAGTCGTGACCGGGGTCGATCAGCACCGACTCCCGGGGCACCCCGAGGGCCACGGCACGCTCCGCCAGTCCCAGGGTGACCCCCAGGATGTCGGCGACGACGTCGTCGTAGGCCACCCGGTGCGGGCGGGTGCGGGGCTCGGCCCCTCCCGCGTGCGTGCACACCAGTCCCACGCCGTGCCGCGCGGCGACCTCCGCGAGCGCGGGATCGACGCCGCCCCACGCGTCGTTCAGCAGATCCGCGCCCGCCTCGCAGACCGCCTCGCCGACCTCGGCCCGCCAGGTGTCCACGCTGATGACCACGTCGGGGAAGCGGCGGCGCACCTCGGCGACGAAACCCACCGTCCGCCGTGCCTCCTCCTCGGCCGTGACCTCCTCGCCGGGGCCCGCCTTCACCCCGCCGATGTCGACGATCGCGGCGCCCTCGGCCACCGCCCGCTCCACGCGCGCGAGGGCCGCCTCGTCGTGGAAGGTGGCTCCCTGGTCGTAGAAGGAGTCCGGGGTCCGGTTCACGATCGCCATGATCACGGGCTCGTGCGGCCCGAATTCCCGCTTGCCCAGCCTGAGCATCCGCTGTGACCTCTCCTAGTACGTGCCTCGGTACAGCCGCCTGCGACCCTAACCGCCGGATCCGCATGGCACGATCGGAGCCTGACAGTTTCGTCTTCCGGCACAGCGTCCGGTATCGAGCGTGGGGACCTTCGGCGATGGTGATGTTCTTGTTCCTGGTCGTCGCCCTGGCCGTCGTGGTGGCCGCGGTGACACTCGCCGTGGTCAGCGGCGGTGAGCGCGGCCCGTTGCCGGAGGCCGCCCCGGAGCGGCTGCGGGACCCCCTGCCCCCGGACCGTCCGGTCGCCGGCCAGGACGTGGAGAACCTGCGCTTCCCGCTCGCGCCGCGCGGCTACCGCATGTCCGACGTGGACGACGCCCTCGGCCGGCTCGCCGCCGAACTCGCCGAGCGGGACGCCCGGATCGCCGACCTGGAGTCCGCGCTGGCCGGCGCCCGCGCCGCCGCGCACGCCCGGCTGGACAAGCCGGGCCAGGAGGAGCAGCGATGAGCACCGGAGCCGCCGTCGCCGGGTCCGACGGCAGGGCACGCTGCCCGTGGGCCCTGTCCGCCGAGGACTACGTGGCGTACCACGACGAGGAGTGGGGCCGCCCGGTCCACGGCGACGACGCCCTCTTCGAGCGGATCAGCCTGGAGGCCTTCCAGTCGGGCCTGTCCTGGATCACGATCCTGCGCCGCCGCCCGGGCTTCCGCGCCGCGTTCGCCGGCTTCCGCATCGAGAAGGTCGCCGCGTTCACCGAGGAGGACCGCGAGCGGCTACTGGCCGACCCCGGCATCATCCGCAACCGCGCCAAGGTCGACGCCACCCTCGCCAACGCGCGCGTGCTCGCCGGCTGGGCCGAGGGCGAGCTGGACGAGCTGATCTGGTCGCACGCCCCCGAGCCCGCGGGCCGCCCGGTGCCGCGGACCCTGGCCGACGTCGCCGCCGTCACGCCGGAGTCCACGGCCCTGTCCAAGGCGCTGAAGAAGCGGGGCCTGCGGTTCGTCGGCCCCACGACGGCGTACGCGCTGATGCAGGCCTGCGGACTGGTCGACGACCACCTGGAGGGGTGCGTCAGCCGCACCGCCCCCGGGGTACGGGGCGTGTCCGGCGGAGCGGGCCGGCTCCCGGCTCCGTAGCCCCGTCGGCGCGGTGGGCGGGGCGTGCCGCGGCCCGGGAGCGCGGCGGGGTCCGCCGGACCGCCCCTGCGGTCAGCGGCCCAGGTACTTGGGCTTCTCCTTGTCCACGAAGGCCCGCACCGCGATCGCGTGGTCCTCGGAGCCGCCCGCGCGGGTCTGCAGCTCGTCCTCCTTCTCCAGGGTCTCGGCGAGGGAGTGGGTCAGGCCGTAGGCCACCGCCTCCTTGATCGCCGAGTAGGCCACCGTCGGGCCCTCGGCCAGGGCCCGGGCCACCTTCTCCGCCTCGGCCCGCAGCTCGGCGGCGGCCACGACCCGGTTGGCGATGCCCAGCTCCAGGGCGTCCTGGGCGCTGATGTTGCGCGGGAAGAGCAGCAGGTCGGCGGCACGGGACGGGCCGACCACCCGGGGCAGCGTCCAGGAGATGCCGGAGTCGGCGGTGAGCGCGACGCCCGCGAACGAGGTGTTGAAGGCCGCCGTGTCGGCGACCACCCGGTAGTCGGCGGCCAGCGCGAAGCCGAATCCGGCGCCGGCGGCGACGCCGTTCACCGCGGCCACCACCGGCTTCGCCGCTCCGGCCAGCGCCCGCACGATCGGGTTGTAGTGCTCCCGGACCGTGGTCATCGTCTGCCCCGCCCCGGTCTCGCGGTCCGACGCCAGCAGCCCGATGTGCTCCTTGAGGTCCTGGCCCACGCAGAACGCCCGGTCCCCGGCCGCCGTCAGCAGGATCGCCCGCACGGCGCCGTCCCCGGCCGCGGACTCCGCCGCCTCCCGGAGGGCGACCTTGGCCGCGATGTTCAGCGCGTTCATCGCCTCGGGGCGGTTCAGCGTGATCGTCGCGAGTCCCTCGGTCACCTCGTAGAGAACGGTGTCGGCCATGGGGCATCCCCTCCGGTGAGAAGTGGTGACGTACCGCTCGGTACGCCACGGTCCGAAGGACAGCATGGCGGAGATCGCCGCCCGGGGACCGGAGCGCAGGTGTGACCTGCGTCAAACAAAAACGGAGCGGAGCCGCACGCGATGTGTCCGTGCGGTGGCGAAGTATCGCAGCCACATCGCCGAATTGGGTGGTTTTGCTCGCGCGCGTTGCTCAAGCGATGCCTACTGATGTTGGTCATCGGGTCCTGAGATGCGGGATAATGGCTTGGAAGCAATGTGTTCGATGCCGGTGTCGCGTGTCCCGTACCAGGACCGCGGGGTGCCCTTCGTGGGGCTTCGGCAGACGATGAGCCTGGTTTCAGGAAGGGGAACGAGCATGGCGGCCATGAAGCCGCGGACGGGTGATGGCCCGCTCGAGGTGACCAAGGAGGGGCGGGGCATCGTCATGCGCGTTCCGCTCGAAGGCGGCGGTCGGCTCGTCGTCGAGCTGACCCCTGACGAGGCCGAGGCCCTCGGCGACGCCCTCAAGAAGGTCGTCGTCTGACGAGCCGGCGATCCAGTCCTTCCGTCCGCCCCGGCATCGTATGCGGTGCCGGGGCGGACGTGTGTCCCGGCCCCCGGCGCACCGGGCTCACCGCTTGACGGCGCACAGCAGCCCGTCGCCCACCGGCAGCAGCGACGTCACCAGCTCCTGGCTCTCCCGCACCGTGCGCAGCAGCTCGCGCAGCCGCAGCACCTCCGAGGGCTGCGGCCCGGAGTCGACGGTGCGGCCGTTGGCGAAGACGCCCTCGAAGACCACCAGCCCGCCCGGCCGCAGCAGACGCAACGATTCAGCTAGGTAGTCGGAGTACTCCTGCCGGTCCCCGTCGCAGAAGACGAGGTCGTAGCCGGCGTCCGCGAGGCGGGGCAGCACGTCGAGCGCGCGGCCCGGGATGAAGCGGGCCCGGTTGCTGGCGAAGCCGCAGCCGCGGAAGGCCTGCCGGGCGAACTGCTGGTGCTCCGGCTCCGGATCGACGGTGGTGAGCACCCCGTCGGGGCGCATGCCGTGCAGCAGGTGGATCCCCGACACCCCGCAGCCGGTGCCGATCTCCGCGACCGCCTTCGCGTCCACGGAGGCGGCGAGCAGGCGGAGCGCGGCGCCCGTGCCGGGCGACACCGAGCGCAGCCCCGCCTCGCGGGCCCGGTCGCGGGCCCACAGCAGCGCTTCGTCCTCGGCGACAAAGGCGTCGGCGAACGCCCAGCTCGTCTGCCGGTTGCCGGTAATGACCCTCTCCTGTCCCCGTGGGTGCCTGGGCGTGACTGTATCCGTTGGCGCCGGGAACCCGCAGATGGGACCGCGCGTTTACAGGGTTGAGACGAAGGGCCTGGACGCGACGGGGGGCGAGGGGTGGACCGGGACACCGAGCACATGCTGACGCAGGCGTATGAGCCGTATCAGCCCAGATCAATTTCTCGTAAAACCGCTTATCCGGTCCTAACGGGCGAGGTGGCTATGGTAGGGGCTCCACTGGACACCACCAGAGCTGACAGGGGAGGTGCGGCTGCGCCTGTTGACCGACGAGGGATGCTGAAGCGTCTTCTCGGGTCGGCGGGGAAGCCGAAATCCGTGACCGACACTGCCGCTGACCACAGCCGGACCGCCGGCTTCGCCGCCGGCGACGCCCAGACCGCGACCTTCACCACCGACGCGGACGGGCAGGCGTGGACTCCGCCCACCTGGGAGGAGATCGTCAGCACGCACAGCGGCCGCGTCTACCGCCTGGCCTACCGCCTCACGGGCAACCAGCACGACGCCGAGGACCTCACCCAGGAGGTGTTCGTCCGCGTCTTCCGTTCCCTCTCGACGTACTCGCCGGGCACCTTCGAGGGCTGGCTGCACCGCATCACCACCAACCTGTTCCTGGACATGGTCCGGCGCAAGCAGCGCATCCGCTTCGACGCCCTCGGCGAGGACGCGGCCGAGCGCCTGCCCAGCAAGGAGCCGACCCCCCAGCAGGTCTTCAACGACGCCCACTTCGACGCCGACGTGCAGCAGGCGCTGGACACCCTCGCGCCCGAGTTCCGCGCCGCCGTCGTGCTGTGCGACATCGAGGGACTGTCGTACGAGGAGATCGCCGCGACCCTCGGCGTGAAGCTCGGCACGGTCCGCTCCCGCATCCACCGCGGCCGCTCCCAGCTCCGCAAGGCCCTCGCCCACCGGTCGCCCGAGGCCCGCAAGGCCGGACGGCGCTCCTTCGTGGCCCGTGTCCCCGCTCTGGGGGGAGGGGGCGCGACCGCGTGAACGGATCCCGTCCGAAACCCGCTCGGCCGCACCTCGCCGAGCAGCACCTGGGAGACCGGCTCTCCGCCCTGGTGGACGGGGAGCTCGGTCATGAGTCGCGCGAGCGCGTCCTCGCCCACCTGGCCACCTGCGCCCGGTGCAAGGCGGAGGCGGACGCCCAGCGCCGGCTGAAGAACGTGTTCGCCGAGGCGGCCCCGCCGCCCCCCTCCGAGAGCTTCCTGGCCCGTCTCCAGGGCCTTCCCGGGGGAGGTGACCTGGACGGCGGCGGCACGCCGGCGCCCGGGGGAGGCTTCCTCGGGCGAGGCGCCGAGTCCGGCGTCTTCGGGGTGAGCCGCGAGGAGCGCTTCGAGTTCGGCTACGTACCCGCCGCTCCCGTCCACGCCATGGCCCCCGCACCCGGGGAGCGCGGCTTCCGCATACACCCCGTCGGCCGCCCGGACGCCGACCGCCCCGCCTCGCGCGGACTGCGGTTCGCGGCCGCCGCCGCCGGGGCGGTGTCGCTGGCCGCGGTCGCCCTCGGCGGCGTCACCACCGCCATCCCCGGCGGCCTCGCCGCGGACGCCCGCGGCGGCGCCGGCACGGGCAACGTGGTCCCGGCCCGCTCGGCGGGCGCCGGCGCGGGCACGGCCCCGGGCGCGGTGACGCCGGACGCGCAGCGCCGCCGTCCGGTGGGCCCGCTGCTCGCCCAGGGCGGCACCCTGCCCGGCCCGGACCCGGCGGCGCCGACGTCCCTGTCGGCCCCCCTGCTGCCCGGAGCCCAGCCGCCCCCGCCCGGGCAGGTCCAGGACGTCATGCGCGACCTGACCGCGCCGGTGATGGCCGGCGCGGCCGCGGTCTCGCCGCTGATACGCCCGCTGGGCGACATCACCCCCCTGCCCCTGACCACCTGGCCGGCCGCGCCCGGCCTGGAGGTCACGCCCGGGCCGAACGGCCCGGACGCGCTGTCGGCTCCGGTCACCGACACGCCCTCGGCCGCTCCTTCCACCCCGTCCGGGCGCAACTGACGGAACTCTCACCACCGGGCGGTACCCGCCCGACAGGTGGGCCGGGTACCGTTGAGCGACCGAGGATCGCAAGGAGCGTCAGGTGTTCAATGACATAGGACCACTCGAGCTGGTGACCATCATTGTTCTCGCCGTGCTCGTGTTCGGTCCGGACAAGCTCCCCAAGGTCATCCAGGACGTGACGCGGACGATCCGGAAGATCCGCGAGTTCTCGGAGAGCGCCAAGCAGGACATCCGCAGCGAGCTGGGCCCGGAGTTCAAGGACTTCGAGTTCGAGGACCTCAACCCCAAGACGTTCATCCGCAAGCAGATGAACAACGAGGACCTGGGGCTGAAGGAGATCCGCAACGGGTTCGACCTGAAGAAGGAGATGGCCGAGGTCACGGACGCGGTCAACAGCCGCGACGGCCAGGCGTCGTCCTCGTCTGCCTCGTCGTCCTCCTCGTCCGGCGGTCGCATCGACATGACCAAGAAGCCCGAGGACCCCGCCAGGGACGCCCGTCCGTCCTTCGACGCCGACGCCACCTGAGCCCGAACGGGCGTCAGTGACGCACCTCACAACCCGCTCACGTCGTACAAGTCCCCGCTCGGCCGCACGCGCGACCCACGCGCCGGGCGGTTTCCGTGCCGCCCTCACCGGTGTGGATATGCTGCCGAGTTGTTGTGCGGTCCGGACGAGTACGCCCGAAGGGGGGCGGGCCACCCCGGTCCGACGAGAGCAAGGAGGCGTCCGGGCAGATGGAGACGACGAGTCGGGTGGGCGCGCAGCCGCCGGCCGCGGAGGGCGGAAGACAGCTCCCCTCCGCCCCGCGCATCATCGACGGGTACCTGCGGGCGCCCTTCCCCTGGTACGGCCTCGACGAGGCCTTCACGGGGCCGCGCTGGCTGATGCAGGTCGGCGCGGCGGCCGACGGCGCCGTCGAGCACGGTTCCATCGGGCACGGTGACGAGCCCTCCGTGCGCAACGAGCACGTGGCCGCGGCCACGGACGAGCCGAGGGAGAAGTTCGCGGTGGTCGTCACCGTCGCCGCCAACCCCTCCCGGCGGAGCGCCGACGGCACGGGTCTGCTGGAGGCGACGTCGGTCTCCTCGGCGGCCTGGCTGGCGGGCGTGGGACTGCTGTCCTTCACCTGGCCCGGGCAGATGGACCACACCCTGCGCGACGACTGGCTGGACCAGCAGACCGAGACCGCCTGGGCCCTGGCCGACGACCTGGAGGGACCGGAGTGGTCCAGCCTCTCCCTGCCGGTGGACGGGGCGCCCATGCCCTTCTACTACCGGGAGTCCGAGTTCGGCTGGGTGCTGGCCGGCACCACCGGCTCCGGCGTGCACGTCGGCGCCTACGGGCGGGGGATGAGTGCGTACGGACTGGGCTTCTCGGTCGTCAAGGACGTCGCCGCGTACGCCTGACGGACCCGCGGGCACACGAAAGGGGCGCCGGTACCGCTCGGCGCCCCTTCGTCCCGGGCCGGACGGCCGCGAGCGGGCTCAGAACTTGTTCTTCGGGGTCAGCCCCAGCGACAGGCCCGACAGGCCGCGCTGACGGCCGCCCAGCTTCCCCGCGATGGCCCGCAGGGCCGAACCCGCCGGGGAGTCCGGGTCGCTCAGGACCACCGGCTTGCCCTCGTCGCCGCCCTCGCGCAGCCGGACGTCGATCGGGATGCTGCCGAGCACCGGGACCGACGCGCCCGTGGTGCGGGTGAGGCCGTCCGCGACCGCCTGGCCGCCGCCGGTGCCGAAGACGTCGACCATCTCGCCGCAGTGCGGGCAGGGCAGGCCGGACATGTTCTCGACCACGCCGACGATCTTCTGGTGGGTCTGCACGGCGATGGAGCCGGCCCGCTCGGCGACCTCGGCCGCCGCCTGCTGAGGCGTCGTCACGACCAGGATCTCGGCGTTCGGGACGAGCTGCGCGACCGAGATCGCGATGTCACCGGTGCCGGGCGGCAGGTCGAGCAGCAGGACGTCGAGGTCGCCCCAGTACACGTCCGCGAGGAACTGCTGGAGCGCGCGGTGCAGCATCGGGCCGCGCCAGACGACCGGCGCGTTGCCCGGGGTGAACATGCCGATGGAGATGACCTTCACACCGTTCGCGGACGGCGGCATGATCATGTTCTCGACCTGGGTCGGACGGCCGTCCGCGCCCAGCATGCGCGGCACGCTGTGGCCGTAGATGTCGGCGTCCACGACACCGACCTTCAGGCCGTCGGCCGCCATCGCCGCGGCCAGGTTGACCGTCACGGAGGACTTGCCGACGCCGCCCTTGCCGGAGGCGACCGCGTAGACCCGGGTGAGGCTGCCCGGCTTGGCGAAGGGGACCTCGCGCTCGGCCTGGCCGCCGCGCAGCGCGTTCGCCAGCTCCTTGCGCTGCTCGTCGCTCATCACGTCCAGCGAGACGGTGACGCCGGTGACGCCCTCGACCCGGGAGACCGCCTCGGTCACCCGCTGGGTGATCGTCTCGCGCATCGGGCAGCCGGAGACCGTCAGGTACACGGTGACCGCGACCGCGCCGTCCTCCCCGATCTCCACCGACTTGACCATCCCCAGCTCGGTGATGGGCCGGTTGATCTCAGGGTCGTTCACCGTCGCCAGTGCCTCGCGCACCGCGTCTTCCGTAGCCATAGAGACGATGGTACGGCGCTTCGAGGGGCCCGCGGGTAGCCCCTCAGCGGTCGTCTGCGTCACGTCCGGGCGACCGTTCCGCCCGCTCTGCCGGGAATACGACGTGCCCGTCGTGGCGCCGCCGCTCCTCCAGCTCCTTCACCAGGTCCTGCAGCTCCGAGCGGATCCAGTCGCGGGTGGCCACCTCGCCGAGGCCGGTGCGCAGCGCGGCGACCTCCCTGGTCAGGTACTCGGTGTCGGCGATGGACCGCTCGTTCTGCTTGCGGTCCTGCTCCAGGTTGACCCGGTCGCGGTCGTCCTGCCTGTTCTGCGCCAGCAGGATCAGCGGGGCCGCGTAGGAGGCCTGCAGGGACAGCATCAGGGTCAGGAAGATGAACGGGTACTGGTCGAAGCGCAGCCCCGCCGGCGCGGCCACGTTCCACAGCACCCACAGGATGATGACGACCGTCATCCAGACGATGAACCGGCCCGTGCCGAGGAACCGGGCGATCCGCTCCGACAGCCGGCCGAACGCCTCCGGGTCCCACTCGGGCAGGATCCGGCGCCTCGGCGGGCGCGGCTGGTCCAGCCGGGGGGTGCGGGGCCGGGGGGCGGCCGTGGCGCCCGCCGGGTTGCGCTCGCGGGTCGCGGTGTCGCGCTCAGGAACCATGAGTGGCCGCCTCCTCTCCCTCGTCCAGGTGGAACTCCGTCTCCCGCCAGTCGTCGGGCAGCATGTGGTCCAGGACGTCGTCCACGGTCACCGCGCCGAGCAGCGCGCCGGACTCGTCCACCACGGGGGCGGCCACCATGTCGTACGTCGCGAAGAAGCCGGCGACGACCGGCAGTGCGGCGTCCGGCTCCAGGGGCTGCAGGTCGTCGTCGAGCAGCGAGCTGACCAGGCTGTACGGGGGGTCGCGCAGCAGCCGCTGGAAGTGGACCGTGCCCAGGTACTTGCCGGTCGGGGTCTCGTCGGGCGGGCGGCAGACGTAGACCTGGGCGGCGAGCGCGGGGGAGAGGTCCTGGTTGCGGACCCGGGCGAGCGCGTCGGCGACGGTGGCGTCCGGGCGCAGCACGATCGGCTCGGTGGTCATCAGACCGCCCGCGGTGTGCTCCTCGTAGGACATCAGGCGCCGCATGTCGGCCGCGTCGGCGGGCTTCATCAGGCTCAGCAGCCGCTCCTTGTCCGCCTCCGGCAGTTCGGCCAGCAGGTCGGCCGCGTCGTCCGGGTCCATGGCCTCCAGGACGTCGGCCGCGCGCTCCTCGGCCAGCTTGCCGAGGATCTCGATCTGGTCGTCCTCCGGCAGCTCCTCCAGGACGTCGGCCAGCCGGTCGTCGTCCAGGGCCGCGGCGACCTCGGCGCGGCGCTTGGCGGACAGGTGGTGCAGCACGTTGGCGAGGTCGGCCGGGCGGAGCTGCTCGAACGTGGCGAGCAGGTTCTCGGCGCCCTGTCCGTGCTCCTCGAGCGAGAAGCCGGTGACGGACGACCACTCGACGGTCAGCGTCTCGCCCTTGGCCCGGCGGAAGGCGCCGCCCCTGCGCCCCCTGCGCACGAAGACGCGGTCGA
Source organism: Streptomyces sp. 1-11 (assembly GCF_007176755.1). Taxonomy (GTDB): domain Bacteria; phylum Actinomycetota; class Actinomycetes; order Streptomycetales; family Streptomycetaceae; genus Streptomyces. Next base: position 305,596 of record NZ_BJTV01000001.1, on the reverse strand, counting down.
TCTCCCAGTCCCGGCGGGCGGGGAGCTGCTGCACGGACAGGTCGAGGACGGTGACCTCCTCGTCGCTCTCCACCAGCTTCACCCGCCGGTCCAGCAGTTCGCCGAAGACCAGCCGCTCGGTGGGCCGCTGCTCGAAACGGCGCACGTTGAGCACGCCGGTGGTGATGACCTGTCCGGACTCGATGCCGGTCACCCGGGTCATGGGCAGGAAGATGCGGCGCCGGGTGGACAGCTCGACGACCAGCCCGAGGACGCGCGGGGGCCGTCGCCCGACGCGCAGCATGACCACCAGGTCGCGTACGCGCCCCACCTGGTCGCCGTTCGGATCGAAGACGGGGACCCCGGCGAGGTGCGAGACGAAGATCCGGGGGGCGCCGGCTGCCATGACTGTGCTTCCTTTGCTCGCCTTGCGTGGGATTGCTGTTCTCTGCCCGCTCGCGTGCGCTTCAGGCTAGCCCGTACCGATCGCAGACGCCCTGGTGGGCGGTCCGGACGGTCCGGCTCCGCCGGGCGGGCGGGCCCCCGGTACGCTGCCGTACGCCGCTCAGCACCCGTCAGAAAGGCAGCCCTTCCTGTGACTGCGATGCCCCTGGGCCGTGTTCGCCGGGCCGCGCTGGTGACCGCGACATGCGCGCTGGCCGTGACGGCGGCGACGGTGCTGACGGGGTGCAGCGACGATCCGGACGCCGGGACCAACGGGGTCGGCAAGCTGCCCGCCGGCGAGATCCAGGCGAAGACCCGGGCCGCCGCGGAGGCGGCCCACGCCGTGCGGCTGTCCGGGACCGTGGTCACCAGCGGCCGGACGTACCGGCTGGACATGCGGCTGAAGGACGACGGCGGCACCGGCTCGGTCACCTCCCGAGGCGCCACCTTCGGGTTGCTGCGGATCGGCACCCAGCTGTACCTGAAGGCCGACGCGCGGTTCTGGAACGGCGGCGACGAGTCCGCGGCGGGCAAGCTCGACGGCAAGTACGTGAAGGTGCCCCAAGGAGACCCCGCGTACAAGAAGTTCAGCGGTTTCACGGACAAGGACGTCCTCCTCGACGGTCTGCTGACCCTGCACGGCTCGCTGGCGACCGACGGCCACCACGAGACAGCGGGTACCCCCACCATCCGCGTCACCGGCGACGGCGGCGACGGCGGCACCCTGGACGTCTCCCTGGACGGCAAGCCGTACCCGCTGCGCCTGGTGCGCGCCGGTTCCGCGGGCACGCTGGCCTTCTCCGACTGGGGCAAGGACTTCACCGTGACCCGGCCCGCCAAGGGCGAGACGGTCGACTACGGCAGGCAGCTGCCGACGTCGTAGCCCCGCACGCCCCGGCGCTAGCGTTTCTTCCGGCGCCCGGCCAGCAGGCGGTGCAGGCCCGCCGGGGCCGGCCGGCGGGTCGTCGCCGGGGACGGCACCGGACGCTCCGCCAGGCTCCCGGAGGGCAACGGAAGCGGGGACCCGTCCGGCACCAGGCGCAGCACCCTGCACTCCCGGGCCCAGCGCGCGGGCATCTCCTCGCCGTCGGGGGCGTTCAGCCGCTTGCCCTTCAGCTCGGCCACCGCGGCCTCCCACTCCGGCGAGCCGGCGCCCAGCTCCGACACGGTGGCCCGCCAGGTCACCAGCCGGCCCCCCTTGTCCTTGCTGCGCACGCTCACCTCGGCCGAGCCGCCGTCGGCGAGGCCGGTCAGCGGCTGCTCCCCGGGTCCGTCGCCCACCAGGCACACCGCGCCCTCGTGCCACACGTGCCACAGCGCGCGCGCCGCCGGGGCCCCGGCGCCCTTGACCCAGATGAGGCCGGACTTCTTGGTGGCCTCCTCGACGAGGGCCTGGTCGAGCAGCTCGCTTGTCATGCGCCCAGCCTAACCAGGGCCGGTCACAGCCAGCCGTTGCGCTTCAGGGTGCGGTGGATGCCCAGGCACAGGGCGACCGTGACGCCCATGATCACCGGGTAGCCGTACCGCCAGTGCAGCTCCGGCATGTACTTGAAGTTCATCCCGTACACCCCGCACACCATCGTCGGCACGGCGATGATCGCGGCCCAGGCGGTGATCTTGCGCATGTCCTCGTTCTGCGCGACGGACGCCTGCGCCAGGTTGGCCTGGAGGATGGAGTTGAGCAGTTCGTCGAAGCCCAGCACCTGCTCCTGGACCCGGGCGAGGTGGTCGGCGACGTCCCGGAAGTACTTCTGGATGTCGGGGTCGACCAGCCGCATCGGCCGCTCGCTCAGCAGCTGCATGGGCCGCAGCAGCGGGGCCACCGCCCGCTTGAACTCCAGCACCTCACGCTTGAGCTGGTAGATCCGCGCCGAGTCCACACCGCGCGAGACCCCGCCCCGGCGGCCCGGCGAGAAGACCTCGGTCTCCACCTCGTCGATGTCGACCTGCACCGCGTCGGCCACCGCGATGTAGCCGTCCACCACGTGGTCCGCGATCGCGTGCAGCACGGCCGAGGGGCCCTTGGCGAGCAGCTCGGGGTCGTCCTGCAGCCGGTGCCGCAGCGCCCGCAGCGAGCCCTGGCCGCCGTGCCGGACGGTGATGAAGAAGTCCCGGCCGGTGAAGCACATGACCTCGCCGGTCTCCACCACCTCGCTGGTCGCGGTGAGCCGGTCGTGCTCGACGTAGTGGATGGTCTTGAAGACGGTGAACAGCGAGTCGTCGTACCGCTCCAGCTTGGGCCGCTGGTGGGCCTGCACCGCGTCCTCCACGGCCAGCGGGTGCAGCCCGAACTCCCGTGCGATACCGGCGAATTCCGGCTCCGTCGGCTCGTGCAGCCCGATCCACACGAACCCGCCGTCGCGGCGCACCAGCCGCATCGCCTCCTGCGGGCTCAGCGGCTCCGCGCTGCGCACCCGGGCGCCGTCGCGGTAGACGGCGCAGTCGACGACGGCCGAGGGCGTCGCGGGGTCACGCGTGGTGTCGTACGGGGCGCTCTGCTCCTTGCGCGGCGAGACGCGGGACGACGGGCGGACCACGGCGCGCAGGTCGCGGATCATCGACATGGGCAGGCTCCTTCGCGGGCGGGCAGCGAAAGCGCGCTTCGACGGGTGGAACTACCCGGAATGGGGACGTCCTGCGGAGTCTTCCCGGCGTTCGGGCGGGGAAGGATGTTTGGCACGTCCACAAAGCGGGGAGCACCGCACCGTCGCGGTGGCGTCTTCGCTGCTGACGCAGAACTGATTCAGGTCAGGTCAGACAGATCAGGCAAGGCGAGACGAAGTGCTCTTCCGAACGACGACGCGAAAGGGAAGGCGGCGGCCAGCCGGGAATTGATCAGCAGCCGGAAGAGCGAGTGGTACTGCACGGTCGACTTCGATCCATGACAGCCCCACCTCCTCCGGCCGGTCCCTCGTAAGGGAGTCTCAGCGTCGGGACTCGATAGCGACGCTTCTGCGTGCTGCCCCGAACCACCGGCTCAGCGTAGCAGCAGCCCGTGGTGTCAAGGTGCAGCTTTGCCCGGTGCTGACGAGTTCTATGCTCACCGCATGGTTGATGTTCTTCCTCTGGTCGAGGCACGGTTGAACACCGCGCTGGGCGAACCGGACGCGCGCGCCGCGGTCACCTTCCTCGGTACGGACCGCATCGAGGTGCTCCGGTTCCACGAGGGGGATGTGGTCCGCTACGCCACGCTCGGCATGTCCGCCCACCCCATGACCGACCCCACGGCGATGCTCGCCGACCCCGTCAAGGGTCCGCGCGCCGAGCTGGTGCTGTCGGTGCGCGCAGCCCTCGCCGACACCGACAAGGTGCTCCGCCCGCTCGCCGTGCTCGCCGCGTCCCCGCAGGTGGAGGGTGTGGTGGTGGCTCCGGGCGCGTCCCTGGACGTCGGCGGACCGCTCTGGCCCGGCGCCCCGTTCAGCTCCGTCCTGGTGGGCGAGCCGGGCGGACTCGTCGAGGACCTGGCGCTGGACGACCCGATGGAGCCGGTGCGGTTCCTGCCGCTGCTGCCGATGACCCCCAACGAGGCCGCCTGGAAACGGGTCCACGGCGCGCAGGCCCTCCAGGAGCGCTGGCTGGCGAGCGGGACGGACCTGCGGGATCCCGCCCGCAGGTCCGTCCCGCTGGATGCCGCACCCGAGTGAGCAAGCTCACCAAGGCCCTTTGACAAACGGTCAGTTGGCGAAGACGCCGACGCCGTCCTCGGAGGCGTGCCGGGGCTCCAGCTCCTCCGCCTCGTGGGTGAGGGCCCGGCGCCGTACCAGGACCACGGCCGCGCCGAGCACGGCGGTGACCGCCGCGACCACGAACGGGATGTGGATGTCGGTCCACTCCTCGATCTTCGGCGCGAAGTAGGGCGCGGCGGCGGCCGCGAACCAGCGGACGAAGTTGTAGCCCGCGCTCGCCACCGGGCGCGGCGCGTCCGACACGCCGAGGGCCAGTTCGGTGTAGACGGTGTTGTTCACGCCGATGAAGGCGCCGGACAGGATCGTGCAGACGACGGCCGTGGTGTGGTCGCCGTAGCCGAGCACCAGCACGTCCGCCGCGAGCAGCAGCAGCGAGCCGCCGAGCACCTTCAGCGAACCGAACCGCGCCTGCATGCGCGGGGCCACGATCACCGAGAAGACCGCGAGCAGCAGGCCCCAGGCGAAGAACACCGCGCCGGAGCGGTACGGGGTCATGTCCAGCACGAACGGCGTGAAGGCCAGCACCGTGAAGAACGTGTAGTTGTAGAAGAACGCCGAGACCGCCGCCGAGGCCAGGCCGCCGTGACCGAGCGCCTTGATCGGGTCCAGTATCGAGGTCTTCCGGGCGGGCTTCGGCTGCTCCTTCAGGAACGCCGTGATGCACAGGAAGCCGATCGCCATCAGCGTGGCCGTGCCGAAGAAGGGGTAGCGCCAGCTGATGTTGCCGAGCAGCGCGCCGAGCAGCGGGCCGCACGCCATGCCGAGGCCGAGGGCGGACTCGTAGAGCAAAATCGCCGCCGCGCTGCCCCCGGCCGCCGCGCCGACGATCACCGCGAGGGCGGTGGAGACGAACAGCGCGTTGCCGAGGCCCCAGCCCGCCCGGAAGCCGACGAGCTGGCCGACCGAGCCGGAGGTGCCGGCCAGGGCCGCGAAGACGATCACGAACGCGAGGCCGAGCAGCAGGGTCTTGCGGCCGCCGATGCGGCTGGAGACGAAACCGGTCAGCAGCATCGCCACCGCGGTGATCAGGAAGTAGGAGGTGAAGAGCAGGGACACCTGGCTGGGTGTGGCGTGCAGGCCCTGCGCGATGGACGGCAGGATCGGGTCGACCAGGCCGATGCCCATGAAGGCGACGACGGAGGCGCCGGCCGTGGCCCACACCGCCTTGGGCTGTCGCAGGATGCCGCCGGCACCCGCGTCGAAGGAGTCCATGTGCTTCTCCCGTCCCGGTCGGAGATAGTTGGCTTATGCACATAGTAAGTTAGCTCGGCTAATTAATGCAAGATGCATCTAGTTTTGCCTGGTGGGACGGGCCGTGCGGCTTCCGCCCGGACGGGTGATCGTCCTTGACGCGGGCCGGTCGGGGTAGGACCGTGGAGCCCTATGAGGGGCGAACCCAGTTGCCCGAAGTGTGGTGGCCGGGTCAGGGCTCCCGGCCTCTTCGCCGATTCCTGGCAGTGCGAAGCACACGGGACGGTGTATCCGCTGCAGCCCGTGATCCCGCCCAGCGTCGAGGCGCTCAACGTCGTCGTGCACCGCACGCAGGTCCCGGTGTGGATGCCGTGGCCGCTGCCGGTCGGATGGCTCTTCACGGGCGTGGCCTACGCCGGGGACGACCGCAGCGGCGGCCGTGCCACCGCCGTGGCGTGCACCGGTCCAGGCCCGCTGGGCGGCGTGGGCGAGCTGATCCTCGTCGCCGAGGAGCTCGGCGTCGGTCTCGGCGCGCGGTACGCCGGCCTCGCGGGCCCGGACCCGGGCCCTTACATGGACGTCGAGAAGCCGCCCCAGGCCAAGGTGCTGGCCGCCGGCCGTCCCACCCCGCTCTGGCATGTCTCCGGCGGTCCCGACGACCGCGCGGTCTTCGCCGGCGAGGCGCTCGGGCTGTGGCTGTGGGCGGTGGTGTGGCCCGAGCAGTCCGGCCTGCTGATGTACGACGAGCTGGTGCTGGCGGACCTGCGGGACGCGGGCGCCGAGATAGACCTGGTGCCGTGCGGCGCGCTGTCGCCGAGGCTGCTGAAACCCTGAGTGCCCGGCCTGTAGGGGGCGCCCTCGGGGTGCGGGTGTGACAGGGCACCCTGTCCCGGCCGCTATCCTTGGGTGTCCCCTTCCGTCCCGTCACCGCCTGGAGCAGCCGTGCGCATCGACCTGCACTGTCACTCCACGGCCTCCGACGGCACGGACACCCCGGCCGAACTGGTGCTGGGCGCCGCCGCGGCCGGTCTGGACGTCGTCGCGCTGACCGACCACGACACCACCCGCGGGTACGCCGAGGCGATCGCCGCACTGCCCGAGGGCCTGACGCTGGTCACCGGCGCCGAGCTGTCCTGCCGGGTCGACGGCGTCTCCATGCACATGCTGGCCTACCTCTTCGACCCCGAGGAGCCCGCTCTGCTCGCCGAGCGCGAGCTGGTCCGGGACGACCGGGTGCCGCGCGCCCGGGCCATGGTCGCCAAGCTCGCCGAGCTGGGCGTGCCGGTCACGTGGGAGCAGGTGGAGCGGATCGCCGCCGGCGGTTCCGTGGGGCGGCCGCACGTCGCCACCGCGCTGGTCGAGCTGGGCGTCGTGCCCACCGTCGATGACGCGTTCACCGAGGAGTGGCTCGCCGACGGCGGCCGCGCCTTCGTGGAGAAGCACGAGACCGACCCCTTCGAGGCGATCCGGCTGGTCAAGGGTGCGGGCGGGGTGACCGTGTTCGCGCACCCGGCCGCCGTCAAGCGCGGCCGTACGGTGCCCGAGCCGGTGATCGCCGAGATGGCGGCGGCGGGACTGGACGGCATCGAGGTCGACCACATGGACCACGACGCCGACGCGCGGGCCCGGCTGCGCGGCCTCGCCGGTGAGCTGGGGCTGCTGGTCACGGGGTCCTCGGACTACCACGGCAGCCGCAAGACCGTCTCGCTGGGCGCGTACACGACGGACCCCGAGGTCTACGGCGAGATCACCCGGCGGGCCACCGGCGCGTTCCCGGTGCCGGGGACCGGCGGAGCCTGAGGCGGCCTGCCCGCCTGGCCCGATCCCCCCATACTCCTCACTTCAGCAAGGCCTGTAGCACCACCATGTTCGACCTCGCCGTCTTCGGCTCCCTGTTCCTGACCCTTTTCGTCATCATGGATCCCCCGGGGATCACCCCGATCTTCCTCGCCCTGACCGCCGGCCGTCCGGCCAAGGTGCAGAAGCGCATGGCCTTCCAGGCCGTGTGCGTGGCCGGCGGGGTCATCGCCACCTTCGGCGTCCTGGGCCACCAGATCCTCGACTACCTGCACGTCTCCGTCCCCGCGCTGATGATCGCGGGCGGTCTGCTGCTCCTGCTGATCGCGCTGGACCTGCTCACCGGCAAGACCGACGAGCCGAAGCAGACCAAGGACGTGAACGTCGCCCTGGTGCCGCTGGGCATGCCGCTGCTGGCGGGGCCCGGCGCCATCGTGTCCGTCATCCTCGCCGTGCAGAAGGCCGGTAGCGTGGCCACGCAGGTGTCGGTGTGGGCCGCGATCCTCGCGATACACGTCGTGCTGTGGCTGGTGATGCGTTACTCGCTGCTGATCATCCGGGTCATCAAGGACGGCGGTGTGGTCCTGGTGACGCGGCTCGCGGGCATGATGCTCTCCGCGATCGCGGTGCAGCAGATCATCAACGGGGTCACTCAGGTGATCCGGGGGAGCTGAGAAGCGGGCCTCGGCTCCCCCGGAAAGCTTGAGTGAGCGCCGGGTGTTACGAGGCCGGGCTCTCGGCCGGGCGGATCCACAGGCGCTGTCCTACGGCGGCGGCCTGCTGAACGATCCGGTTGACGGAGGCGGCGTCCACGACGGTGCTGTCCACGGTGGTGCCGTCGACCTCGTCGAGTCGCATGATTTCGAAGCGCATGGGCTTCTCCCTTCGTCTGGTCATCCTCCTGCGGAGAACTACTGGTGTGACGTGCTGTCGTAGGTATCCAACGAGCTGCGTGTTACAAACATTCCCTACGCTAAATAAATTTTTCGAACGTCTAATTACTGACCGGTAAGCAGCGTCCGTGGGACTGACCGAGAGCGGTTGTGTTCGCAGCGTGATCGCCGGGACAATGGACGTGATGAACGACGACCTGGCGGCCCTCGCCGCCCGCATCGACCACACCAACGAGCTGCTGCAGCGCATGCTCGCCGAGGTGGCGAAGACGCCCTCGACCCACGCGATCTTCGTCGACGCGGGATACCTCTACGCGGCCGCGGGCCGGCTCGTCGCCGGGACGGAGGACCGGCGTGCCTTCGACCTGGACGCCGAGGGCCTGATCGACGCCCTCATCGACCGGGCCCGCACGATCTTCGCCGACAGCCGGCTGCTGCGCGTCTACTGGTACGACGGCGCCCGCCGCCGCATCCACACCGCCGAGCAGCAGACCATCGCCGAACTGCCCGACGTCAAGGTCCGCCTCGGCAACCTCAACGCCAACAACCAGCAGAAGGGCGTCGACTCACTCATCCGCAGCGACCTGGAGTCACTGGCCCGGCACCGCGCCATCAGCGACGCGGCCCTGCTCGGCGGCGACGAGGACCTGGTGTCGGCGGTGGAGGCGGCCCAGGGCTACGGCGCCCGGGTCCACCTGTGGGGCATCGAGGCACCCGAGGGCCGCAACCAGGCCGAGCCGCTGCTCTGGGAGGTCGACAGCCAGCGCACCCTCGACCTGGAGTTCTTCAAGCCCTACGTCTCCCGCCGCACGGCCGCCGCCTTCGAGCCCACCGCCGGGACCCGGCCCGCCCGTGAGGACGTCCGCTTCGTCGGCGCCCAGATCGCGGCCAAGTGGCTCTCCGCCCGCGGCCGCGAGGCGCTGGTCGAGCTGCTCCCCGGACACCCCTACCTGCCCGGCTCCGTCGACCAGGACCTGCTGGTCGAGGCCGAGGGCATGCTCCAGTACTCCCTGCGCGGCCAGGCCGACCTGCGCCGCGCCCTGCGGGACGGCTTCTGGGAGCACCTGCGGACGCAGTACTGAGGAGGCCTGGCGGGCGTGGGGCGGGTGCTCAGCCGGCGGGCGCGGGGTGGGCGTCCCAGAAGTCGGCGAGCGCCCGGGCCGTGGCGAGCGGCTGGTCGGTGTTGGGGGAGTGCTCGGCATCCGCCACGACCGTCCGCCGGGCTCCCAGCCGTCGCGCCATGCCGTCGAGCAGCGGCAGCGGCCAGGTGTCGTCCAGTTCCCCGGACAGCACGTGGAACGGCAGCCCCACGGCGGCGAGTTCGGCGACCCGGTCCGGCTCGGTGCACAACTGCCGCCCGGTGGCGATGAGTTGGGCGGGCTTGTTGCCCAGCCAGCGGCGCCGCAGGTCGGCCCGGTTGCCGAGGCCGTCGGCCGGCCCGCCGGTGGCGGTCTCCTCGGGCGCCTCCATGGCCTGCATCGCGTCCCACACCTCGGCCATCGTCATCACCGCGAGCGCGTCCCGCAGCAGCTTCACGCGCTCCTGCTGGGAAGCCGAGATCTGCGCCGGCCCCGAGGCCATCAGGGTGAGCGAGGCGAAGGGGGAGGGGTCCAGCAGCACGGCCGCGCGCGAGACCTGACCGCCCAGCGAGTGCCCCAGCAGATGCACCGGCGCCGTGCCGAGCGCCGCCGCCTGTGCGAGCACGTCCCGGGCCAACTCCTGCTGCGCGTAGGCGTCCTCGTCGTGCTCGGGCCCGTCCGACTCGAACTGCCCGCGCCCGTCCACGGCCACGGTCCGGTACCCGCGCCGGGCCAGCGGCACGTGAAGCGGGTTGAAGTCCTCCTTGCTGCCGGTGAACCCCGGCAGCAGCAGCGCGACGCCCCTGGGCTCGACCCCGTCGGCGACGGGCGCGTCCACCACGGCGAACTCCCCGCGCGTGGTGCGCAGGCGGTACGTACGGGCACCGGCGGGCGGGACGAAGGTGGCAGGCCTGCTCATGGGGAGAGGTTATCCGGCGTGGCGGTGCGGCGGGTGACGGACCGTGCACGGGACGCGGGCGGGGCGGGAACGCCGACGGCCCGGCCCACGGAAGGTGGGCCGGGCCGTCGGGTTGGTGCCGTGCCGTCGTCCGGCTGGTGTGCCGGCGTACGGATCAGGCTTCGGTCGTCTCCACGGACGCCGCCGCCTTACGGGTACGGCGGGCCTTCGGAGCCGCCTCGGCGGCGGGCGCCGTCGCCTTGCGGGTGGTCCGGCGGCGCGGCTTGGCCTCCGGGTCCTCGGTGGCCTGCGCCGGGATCTCCGGGACCGCCGCCTCGGCGACGGCCTTACGGGTCCGGCGTGCCTTGGGCGCGGCCACCTCGGCCCCGTCCGCGGCGGCCTCGGCGGCAGCGGCGGTCTTGCGGGTGCGACGCGGCTTGGCCTCGGCCTCGGCCTCGGGGGCCTCGACGGTCTCCGGGGCGGCGGCTGCCTTCTTGCGGGTCCGGCGCGGCTTCACCTCGGCGGCTTCCGCGGTGTCCACGGCGGCCTCGGCGGCAGCGGCGGTCTTGCGGGTGCGACGCGGCTTGGCCTCGGCCTCGGCCTCGGGGGCCTCGACGGTCTCCGGGGCGGCGGCTGCCTTCTTGCGGGTCCGGCGCGGCTTCACCTCGGCGGCTTCCGCGGTGTCCACGGCGGCCTCGGCGGCCGGTTCGGCCGTCTTGCGGGTCCGGCGGCGCGGCTTCGGCTCGGCGGCCTCGACCACGGCCTCGGACGCTGCCGTCACGGGCGCCGGCTCGGCCACGGCCACGGGCGCCTCGGCCACGGGGGCCTCGGCCACGGGGGCCTCGGCGGCCTGGGCAGGCTTGCGCGTACGGCGGCGGCGCGGCTTCTCCTGGACGTCCAGGACGGCCGGGCCCTCCGCCGTGTCCACCGAACGCACGGCGGCCGTCTCGGCGGCGGCCGTCTCGACGGTCGCCTGCGCTGCGGTCGTCACCGGCTCGGCCGCGGCTCCGCCGCGGGTGCGGCGACGGCGGCGCGGGGTGCGGGTCGCCGAGGGCTCCTCGGCGGCGCTGTCGGACCCGGTCGCCGGCGCGGGAGCGGCGGTGCCGTCCAGCGGGGATCCGCCGCGGGTACGGCGACGGCGGCGCGGGGTGCGGGCCGGGCGCTCACGCTCGGCAGCCGGGGCGGCGCCGGACTCGGGCCGGCCACCACGGCCGCCCCGGGCACGGCCGCGCGCTCCGCGGCCGCCGGTCTCGCCCAGGTCCTCCAGCTCCTCCGCGTCCAGCCCGGCGCGGGTCCGCTCCGAACGCGGCAGTATGCCCTTGGTGCCCTCGGGGATGCCGAGGTCGGAGAACAGGTGCGGGGAGCTGGAGTACGTCTCCGCCGGGTCGTTGAAGCCCAGCTCCAGCGCCTTGTTGATGAGCTGCCAGCGCGGGATGTCGTCCCAGTCGACGAACGTGATCGCCGTGCCCTTGGCGCCCGCGCGGCCGGTGCGGCCCACGCGGTGCAGGTACGTCTTCTCGTCCTCGGGGGACTGGTAGTTGATGACGTGGGTCACGCCCTCGACGTCGATGCCGCGCGCGGCGACGTCGGTGCAGACGAGGACGTCGACCTTGCCGTTGCGGAAGGCGCGCAGGGCCTGCTCGCGCGCGCCCTGGCCGAGGTCGCCGTGGACCGCGCCGGAGGCGAAGCCGCGCCGTTCGAGCTGCTCGGCGATGTCGGCGGCGGTGCGCTTGGTGCGGCAGAAGATCATCGCGAGTCCGCGGCCCTCGGCCTGCAGGATGCGGGCGACCATCTCCGGCTTGTCCATCGAGTGCGCGCGGTAGACGAACTGCTTGATGTTCGCGACCGTGGCGCCCTCGTCGTCCGGCGCGGTGGCGCGGATGTGCGTGGGCCGCGACATGTAGCGGCGCGCGAGGCCGATGACCGCGCCCGGCATGGTCGCCGAGAACAGCATCGTCTGGCGCTTCACCGGGAGCATGTCGATGATCCGCTCGACGTCGGGCAGGAAGCCCAGGTCGAGCATCTCGTCGGCCTCGTCGAGGACCAGGCACTTGACGTGCTTCAGGTCCAGCTTCTTCTGGCCCGCGAGGTCGAGCAGCCGGCCCGGGGTGCCGACGACCACGTCGACGCCCTTCTTCAGGGCCTCGACCTGGGGCTCGTACGCCCGGCCGCCGTAGATCGCGGTGACGCGCACGTTGCGCACCTTGCCCGCGGTCAGGAGGTCGTTGGTGACCTGCTGGCACAGCTCGCGCGTCGGGACGACGACCAGTGCCTGCGGGGCCTCGGTCAGGGCCTCGGGGGCGGCGCGGCCGGCCTCCACGTCGGCGGGGACCGTCACGCGCTCGAGGAGCGGCAGGCCGAAGCCCAGCGTCTTGCCGGTGCCGGTCTTGGCCTGGCCGATGACGTCCGTGCCGGAGAGGGCGACGGGAAGCGTCATCTCCTGGATGGGGAAGGGGGTGACGATGCCGACGGCCTCCAGGGCCTCGGCCGTCTCGGGAAGGATTCCGAGGTCTCGAAACGTCGTAGTCAGGGTGCTGCCTCTTCTGTGTGGCGCGGCGCGAGGCGAGCGCGGGGGTCTTGACGGACCGTGCCGGGGACGTCGGCTGCCATACGGGCGAACCACTCGGGGCCAGCCGTAAAGCACGGGACCTCTGCCGACGCTCTAGCGCTCGTACCGCTGAGGGTGTCCCTCCGGTCGTCGTACGTATGTGCCGTACGGCCGGGGAGGGCTGTCGGGTCGGAGCCGATCGGGCCACCGACCGGGCATCCTCATGCGTGCGGCCTGTCGGGACACGTCGAACACCGTCGACGCACTCAGCCAGGCGCATTACCACCATACCCCGGATTCGCGCACATGCGATGGCCGCTTTGCTCACGTAGTCGTGGTCACACTGCTCGGCCGGGGACTTCCGGGGCGGGTCGAGCGGACTATTGTGCGCCTCATGACTAGCTCTGACAAGCCTGAGAACGCGCCCGCCGCCGATGCCGGACGCACCGGCGTCGCCGCCCAGGACTGGGCCCGGGCCGCAGCCGACCCGCAGTACCGCGCCGCGGTCGTGGACCTGCTCGGAGCGCTCGCGTACGGCGAGCTCGCGGCGTTCGAGCGGCTCGCGGAGGACGCCAAGCTGGCGCCGACGCTCTCGGACAAGGCGGAGCTGGCGAAGATGGCCTCGGCCGAGTTCCTTCACTTCGAGCGGCTGCGCGACCGGCTGACCGAGATCGGCCAGGAGCCGACCGCCGCGATGGAGCCGTTCGTCGCCGCCCTGGACGGCTTCCACCGGCAGACCGCGCCCTCCGACTGGCTGGAGGGCCTGGTCAAGGCGTACGTCGGCGACTCGATCGCCAGTGACTTCTACCGGGAGGTCGCGGCCCGTCTGGACTCCGACACGCGCGAGCTGGTCCTGGCCGTCCTCGACGACACCGGGCACGCGGGTTTCGCGGTGGAGAAGGTGCGCGCGGCGATCGACGCCGATCCGCGCGTGGGCGGCCGGCTGGCGCTGTGGGCCCGGCGGCTGATGGGTGAGGCGCTGTCGCAGTCGCAGCGGGTGGTCGCCGACCGGGACGCGCTGTCCACGATGCTCGTGGGCGGCGTGGCCGACGGCTTCGACCTCGCCGAGGTGGGCCGGATGTTCTCCCGCATCACCGAGGCGCACACCAAGCGGATGGCCGCACTGGGCCTCGCGGCCTGATCCCCGGCGTCCGGGGGCGCGGCGCGCGCCCCCGGACGGCGTCGTCCGTTACGCCGGGATCGATCGTCGGCGCAGCCGGCGGCCGGCCGGGCGGAGCAGCAGCGACAGGGAGGCCGCCGAGACCACCGCGGCGCCCAGCAGGCTCAGCAGGGCCGTGCCGGGACCGAGCGCGCTGTGGGTGACGAAGTCACCGAACAGGGCGCCGGCGACGCCCGTCGCGAAGACCAGGGGCGGGGCGGGCAGACGGTGCGCCAGGCGCTGTGTCGCCGCCCAGGCGAGGAGCAGGCCGACCATCGCGGATCCGAGTGCTTCCAGGATCATGTCTTGGGTCCCTCCCACGGCCGGCCGGTGCTTCACGGTCGTAGCCCGTCCTACCCGTGACCTGCGGAGTACAACCCTCCCCCGTGAACGACTTGTGCTCCAACTGTGTGCGGGTGCCACGCACCCGGAGACGGCGCGGACACCGGAGGCTCGGGCGCCGAAAGACGGTGCGGACACCGGAGGCTCGGGCGCCGAAAGACGGAAGGGGCCCGGCGGCGCGATGCCGCCGGGCCCCTTCCGTCGAACGGGACCTACAGCGTGCCGAAACCGACCTTGCGGACGGTCGGCTCGCCGATCTCCACGTACGCCAGGCGGTCCGCCGGCACCAGGACCTTGCGGCCCTTCTCATCCTCGAGGCTGAGCAGCGGCGTCTTGCCGGCCAGGGCCTCGGACACCAGGCGCTCGACCTCGGCGACGCTCTGACCGCTCTCCAGAACGATCTCGCGGGGCGCGTGCTGCACGCCGATCTTGACCTCCACGGCTATGTCCCTCCGACGGTCAGTGCTGTGCGCGATCTTCCGCGCCGTACCAGCACACATTAGCCCGGTGAGGGGACGTACACGCTGCCGGCCGGAACGCCATCAGCGAACACCGCGGGGGAACGTATGAGCGTCAGTGGTGGTCGATGCCGTGCAGCGGGAAGCCGGCGATGCCCCGCCACGCAAGCGAGGTCAGCAGTTGCACCGCCTGGTCGCGCGGCACGGTGCGGTCGCTGTGCAGCCAGGAACGCGCCACCACCTGGGCCAGCCCGCCCAGGCCGGAGGCGAGCAGCATCGACTCCGCGCGCGAGAGGCCGGTGTCCTCGGCGATGACGTCGCAGATGGCCTCGGCGCATTCGTTGGTGACCTTGTCGACGCGCTCGCGCACCGCGGGCTCGTTCGTCAGGTCGGACTCGAAGACCAGGCGGAAGGCGCCGCCGTCGTCCTCGACGTAGGCGAAGTAGGCGTCCATGGTGGCGCGGACGCGCTGCTTGTTGTCCGTCGTCGAGGCCAGCGCGCTGCGCACCGACTGGATCAGCGCCTCGCAGTGCTGGTCCAGCAGCGCGAGGTAGAGGTCCAGCTTGCCGGGGAAGTGCTGGTAGAGCACCGGCTTGCTGACGCCGGCCCGCTCGGCGATGTCGTCCATCGCCGCGGCGTGGTATCCCTGCGCGACGAAGACCTCCTGGGCGGCGCCCAGCAGCTGGTTCCGTCGGGCTCGGCGTGGCAGACGCGTGCCACGCGGGCGTGCTGCCTCAGTTTGCTCGATGGCTGTCACGCCGCCTCCCAAAGTCGTCCACGTGCGGTGTAGGCCGCGCGGCCATCGTACTTTTCGGTAACCGTGCTGTGCGCGGTGCGAGCGCAGAATTTCACGTACCGGACGGCGATGAAAGCGGTCGGCGCCCCCCTGGCGCGGCCGGACGGACCCCGTGGGACGGCGGCGGGGTCAGCGATAGTCGTCCTCGTCGAGCGAGACGACGCGCCTCTGCTCGACGAGATCGGCCTCGTTGCCGCGGGCCGGGTCCACGTCCGTGAGCGGTTCGTCGCGCTCCGGGGCGACGTCCGCGTGCTGCTCGGCGGCGTCCCCCTCGGGGGCCTCCACGTCGATCTCGGGGGCGCTGTCGTCCTCCCGGTCCTCGATCGTGTCGGGCTCGATGGGGTCCTCGATGGAGTCGTGGGTCATGGTGGGCTCCCTTCCTACGAACGTCCCTGGATCCAGCAGGGGCCACTTTCGGGTGCCCTGTGACAGAGCCTAGGAGACACCTCATCGCGGTGCCATGCCATGGACGCCCGTCGCCCCCCTGGTCGTGCGGCTTACGGACGGGGCGTCGTCCCGTCCGGTCCGCGCCGGGTGCCCGGTCCTGTCTCCGTCATGGCAGGCCCTCGCCTGTGACGGCGAACACATGAGCCGCGATGTGATCGTCTCGTAACATTGGCGCATGTCTTCGACCGAGTCGCCGTCCGTTCCGGCCGCAAGTGTCCTGCCCAGGGTCGCGCCCGTCCGGGTCGGCGAGGGCGAGCGGCTGAGGTCGGTGGGGCTCCCGGGGGTCACCCTTTCGGTGCGTTCGCGGCCGCCCGCGCGTGCGGGGCTGCCGCCCGCGTTCTTCGTTCACGGGCTCGGCGGTTCCTCGCAGAACTGGTCGGCGCTGATGGCCGAGCTGGACGGCGACGTGGACGGCGAGGCGGTCGACCTGCCCGGCTTCGGCGACTCCCCGCCCCCGGACGACGGCGACTACTCCATCACCGGGCACGCGCGCGCGGTCATCCGCTGTCTCGACGCCGCAGGCCGCGGCCCGGTGCACCTCTTCGGCAACTCACTCGGCGGCGCGGTCGCCACGCGCGTGGCCGCCGTACGGCCGGATCTCGTCCGGACGCTCACCCTGGTGTCGCCCGCCCTGCCCGAGCTGCGGATCCAGCGGACCGCGGTGCCGACGGGGCTGCTGGGCGTCCCCGGCATCGCCGCGCTGTTCACCCGGCTCACCCGGGAGTGGACGCCCGAGCAGCGGGTGCGCGGGGTCATGGCGCTCTGCTACGGCGACCCGGGGCGCGTGTCCGGCGAGGCGTTCGGGCACGCCGTCGAGGAACTGGAGCGGCGGCTGCAACTGCCCTATTTCTGGGACGCGATGGCACGCTCCGCGCGCGGTATCGTCAACGCCTACACCCTGGGCGGTCAGCACGGGCTGTGGCGCCAGGCCGAGCGCGTCCTCGCCCCGACCCTGCTGATCTACGGCGGCCGCGACCAGCTCGTCGGCTTCCGCATGGCCCGCAAGGCGGCCCGCTCCTTCCGCGACTCGCGTCTGCTGTCGCTGCCGGAGGCAGGGCACGTGGCGATGATGGAGTACCCGGAAGTGGTCGCGGGGGCGTTCCGGGAACTCCTCGCGCAGGCCGCGACACCGGACGGCGATTCCGCCGAGGACACGGAGAGCTGAGGGCTGGTGGGACGCCACAGTCGCCGAGGACCGGCCGCCAAGGCCGGCTCCACGGACATAAACGAACAGGGAGATCCGCGGGGCGCGGCCCCAGGGGCCGGACGCGAGGTCCGGCTGCCCGGGCAGCGCCAGTTCCCGGGCGGCCCGGCCGCCCAGGGGGCGGGACAGCGCCCAGCACAGGGGACACCCGGCTTCCCGGCCGGCACGCCTGGCCGCGGGGCGCCGCGGTTGCCTGACGGCACGCCTGCTCAAGGGGTCCCGCGTCTCACGGACGGCACTCCGGCGCATGGGGTGCCGCGACTGCCTGACGGCACGCCCGTTCGAGGGGTGCCGCGTCTCGGGGAGGGCACTCCGGCGCATGGGGTGCCGCGACTGCCTGACGGCACGCCTGCGCATGGGATGCCGCGGTTGCCTGACGGCACTCCGGCTCGTGGGGTGCCCCGGCTGCCCGAAGGCACCCCCGCGCAGGGGGTGCCGCGGTTCGGTGGTGGTGCCTCCCGGGCCCGTGGCGGGCATCCCGAGCAGCGTGAGGCCGGGGGCGGCTGGGGTGAGGTCAGGGGTGCGGCCGACGGCGGCGCCGGGGCCGGCTCCGGGTCACCGACGGGGTCGGCGGCGGCCTCCGGCACCCGGAAGGGTGCGGGCGGCGGGCCCGGTACGGCCCTGCCGAGGCAGCGCCGGCGGCAGGGCGGCCCCCGGCAGGAGTACCTCGACGCCTTCGCCGAGGACCTCGACGTCTTCGAGTCCGGCTCCGGCCGCCGCGCCGCACCCGGCGGCGGCGAGGACGGCCCCGGCCGGGAACCGGCGGCCAGGGGCGCCGGGTCCGGGGCGGGCGGCGACGGGCCCGAGGCCACCGTGCCCGCTCAGCGCCCCGGCGGAAGAGGCCGGGCCTTCACCGGCATTGCGGCCGCGGCCGTGACCACCGCCCTGGCGATCGTCGTCGCCGGGCAGGTCACCGACGGCCCCGACGGCAGCGGCGTGCAGGCGCGGACCGCCACCGGCCGGGCGGACGGCGCCCAGGCCCACGGCGTCGCCCCGTCCGCCGCGCCGGGCGTGGCGGCGCTCAGCTACGACCAGAAGATGGCCCGGACGTACCCCCTCAGCGCCGATCTGCGGGGGTCCGGGAAGTTCGACGCGGTTCCGGGCCTCGACAAGGCGCCCGGCAGGGGCCAGAAGTACACCTACCGGGTGGACGTCGAGCAGGGACTCGGCCTGGACGGCGCGCTGTTCGCCGAGGCGGTGCAGAAGACGCTGAACAACGACCGCAGTTGGGCCCATGACGGCGCCCGTACCTTCGAGCGGGTCTCCTCCGGCAAGCCGGACTTCGTGATCACGCTCGCCAGTCCGGGCACCACCGCAAAGTGGTGTGCCAAGTCGGGCCTGGACACCACCGAGGACAACGTCTCCTGCGACTCGGCGTCCACCGAACGCGTGATGATCAACGCCTACCGGTGGGCCCAGGGCAGTGTGACCTACGGGGACAAAATCCACGCATACCGGCAAATGCTGATCAATCACGAAGTCGGCCACCGGCTCGGCCACGGCCATGTGACCTGCGACAAGGACGGCGAACTCGCTCCGGTCATGCAGCAGCAGACCAAGTTCCTCGACCACGACGGAATCCACTGCCGGCCCAACCCCTGGCCGTATCCGAAGAGTTGACGGGCGGCGCTTATGTCAGATTGACATGAGTCGCATGTTCGTTCATATTTCTCGGCATGTCGTCCCGTCACACCGCCTCACACAGCGCAGCCATCGAGCTGGCGCTGTTCGGTGTGACCGCGCTATGCGTGGCCGACATCCACTGTCGCTGACGCCGCCTCCCTGGCGTTCGCGTCGCGACTCATCTCCCTCATTCCGTCCGTGACCGTGTCACGGGTGTTTTCGACGACCCGACGCCGGGGCCGACGTCTGCCCGCAGCCGTCTCACTCCTCGTCCATCTGTCTCACTTGTCGAGAAATCCTCGATGCAGCCCCGAGAGGTCGTCATTCCGATGCGTCAACCGTCCGTCATAGCGCGCCGCGTGGCAGCGGCATCCGTCAGCCTGGTCGTGGCAGCGGGCGCCGCCGCCTGCGGTCCGGAGGACAACGATGCCAAGGGCCCGGCCGGCGACTCCGCGCCGCACAAGGGCGGCACGCTCACGGTGCTGAACTCCAACCCGCAGCAGGACTTCGACCCCGCCCGCCTGTACACCTCCGGCGGCGGCAACGTCCCCTCGCTCGTCTTCCGCACCCTCACCACCCGCAACCGCGAGAACGGCGCGGCCGGCGCCGAGGTCGTCCCGGACCTCGCCACCGACACCGGACGCCCCAGCAAGAACGCGACCGTGTGGACGTACACCCTGCGCAAGGGCCTGAAGTACGAGGACGGCACCCCGATCACGTCCGCCGACGTCAAGTACGGCATCGAGCGCTCCTTCGCGCCCGAGCTGTCGGGCGGCGCGCCCTACCTGCGGGACTGGCTGGCCGGCGCCGCGGACTACCAGGGTCCGTACAAGGACAAGAAGGGCCTGTCCGCGATCGAGACGCCGGACGAGCGGACCATCGTCTTCCACCTGAACAAGCCCGAGGGCGAGTTCCCCTACCTGGCCACCCAGACCCAGTTCACGCCCGTGCCCAAGGCCAAGGACACGGGCACGAAGTACGAGCAGCACCCGGTCTCGTCCGGCCCCTACAAGGTCGTCAGCAACGAGAACGACGGCGAGCACCTCGTCCTGAAGCGCAACCCGTACTGGTCCACGGCCGTCGACGCCGAGCGCAAGGCCTACCCGGACACCGTCGACGTCCGCTCCGGGCTGGACTCCTCCGTGATCAACCAGCGGCTGTCCGCGTCCCAGGGAACGGACGCCGCCGCGGTCACCACGGACACCAACCTCGGCCCGGCCGAGCTCGCCAAGGTCACCGGCGACAAGGCGCTGGCCGCGCGGGTCGGCACCGGCCACTTCGGCTACACGAACTACATCGCCTTCAACCCGAAGGTGAAGCCGTTCGACGACCCGAAGGTCCGGCAGGCGATCGCCTACGCCATCGACCGCTCGTCCGTGGTCAACGCGGCCGGCGGCAGCGCGCTCGCCGAACCCGCCACCACCTTCCTGCCCGACCAGAAGTCCTTCGGCCACACGCCCTACGACCCGTTCCCGGCGGGCAGGTCCGGCAACGCGGCCAAGGCCAGGGAACTGCTGGCGCAGGCCGGCCACACGAACGGTCTCACCGTCACGCTGACCCACTCCAACAGCAAGGACTTCGAGACCAGCCCCGAGATCGCGACCGCGATCCAGGACGCGCTGAAGAAGGCCGGCATCACGGTCAGGCTGCAGGGCCTGGAGGAGAACGACTACGCGGACAAGATCCACAACGTGAGGACCGAGCCGGGCTTCTTCCTCGCCCACTGGGGTGCCGACTGGCCCTCCGGCGGTCCTTTCCTCGCCCCGATCTTCGACGGCCGGCAGATCGTCAAGGACGGCGCGAACTTCAACACGGGCCTGCTCGACGACAAGTCGGTCAATGCCGAGATCGACGCGATCAACAAGCTGACCGACCTCGACGCGGCCGCGAAGCGGTGGGGCGCGCTGGACAAGAAGATCGGCGAGCAGGCCCTCGTGGTGCCGCTGTTCCACCCGGTCTACAAGCGCCTGTACGGCCAGGACGTCAGGAACATCGTCATCAGCGACTGGACCGGCGTGCTCGACATCTCCCAGGTCGCGGTGAAGTAAGGCCGTGAGCGAGGCACTTGTCGCCACCCAGGCCCCCGGGACGGACACCACCGTCCCGGGGGCCTCGGGGGCCCGTCAGTTCTGGCGGCGGCTGCGGGCGCAGCGCGCCGCCCTGGTCGCCGCGGCCGTCGTGGCGCTGCTCGTCCTGGTCGCGCTCGCCGCGCCGCTGCTCACCGCCCTGGAGGGCCAGGACCCCACCACCTACCACCCCTCCCTGATCGACTCCGCGCGCGGGGGCGTGCCTATCGGCTCGTTCGGCGGCGCCGGCGGCGGACACTGGCTGGGCGTCGAGCCGCAGACCGGCCGCGACCTGTTCGCCCGGCTGGTGTACGGGGCGCGGGTCTCGCTGGGCGTCGCGCTGGCCGCGACCGTGATCCAGGTGACCCTCGGCGTGCTGATCGGCGTCGCCTCGGCGCTCGGCAGCCGGTTCATTGATCAACTGTTGAGCCGGATCACCGACATCATCATCGCCCTGCCACTGATGATCATGGCGCTCGCGCTGCTCGCCATCGTCCCGACGAGCTTCCCGCGGCCCGTCCTGGTCACCTTCGTGATCGGCCTGATCGCCTGGGGCAACATCGCCAAGATCACGCGCGCGCAGACGCTCACCCTCAAGGGGCTCGACCATGTGGCCGCCGCCCGGCTCAGCGGCTGGGGCACCTGGCGGATCGCCCGCCGCGAGCTGCTGCCCGGGCTCGCCGCGCCCGTCATCACCTACGCCGCGCTGCTCGTGCCCATCAACATCTCCATCGAGGCGGCCCTGTCCTTCCTCGGCGTGGGCGTGAAGCCGCCGACGCCGTCCTGGGGACAGATGCTCACCGCCGCCGACGTCTGGTACCAGGCGGCGCCGCAGTACCTGCTGCTGCCCGCCGGGGCCCTCTTCGTCACCGTCGTCGCGCTGACCGTCCTCGGCGACGGCGTACGCACCGCCCTCGACCCGCGCGCGGCCTCCCGGCTGCGCGTCGGCACCGGCGCCAAGGGCGAGGGCCGCGCCGGGGCGGATGCGCCCGGCGCGGCCGGGACCGGAAAGGAGGACGCCGCATGAGCGGGTTCGGCGGTTTCGTACTGCGCCGCGCCGTCGGCGCCCTGATCACCCTGCTCGCCATCTCGGTGATCATCTACGTCGTCTTCTACGTCACCCCCGGCAACGTCGCCCAGATCAGCTGCGGCCCGCGCTGCTCGCCTGCCCAGGTCCACCAGGTCGCCCAGCAGCTCCACCTGGACGACCCGCTGTACCTGCGCTACTGGCACTTCCTGCAGGGCCTCGTCGCCGGCCAGGACTACTCGACCGGCACCTCGGTGGCCCACTGCCCGGCGCCCTGCCTAGGGCTCTCCTATCAGAGCGACCGGCAGGTGACGGACATCATCCTGGCCAAGCTCCCGGTCAGCCTGTCGCTGGTGTCCGGCGCGATGGTGATCTGGCTCGTCCTGGGCGTCGGCACCGGGGTGCTCTCCGCCTGGCGGCGCGGCCGGTTCACCGAGCGGGCGCTGACCGCCGTCACCCTCGCCGGCACGGCCACGCCCGTCTTCGTCATCGGCCTGGTCCTGATGATCGTGGTCTGCGGTGAGCTGCGGCTGCTGCCCTTCCCGCAGTACGTGAAGCTCGCCGACGACCCCGAGCAGTGGGCGTGGAACCTGCTGCTGCCCTGGCTCTCGCTCGCCCTCATCGAGGCCGCGGCGTTCGCGCGCCTGACCCGGGCGGCCATGCTGGAGACCCTCGCCGAGGACCACGTACGGACGTTCCGCGCCTACGGGGTCGCCGAGCGCTCGGTGGTCGGGCGGCACGCCCTGCGCGGCGCGCTCGCGCCGGTCATCGCGCTGAACGCCAACAACTTCGGCGGGGCCGTCGGCGGCGCCGTCCTCACCGAGACCCTCTTCGGGCTCCCCGGCATCGGACAGGAACTGGTCCACGCGGTCAAGGTGGTCGACCTGCCGGTCGTCGTCGGCATGGTTCTGGTCATCGGCTTCTTCGTGGTCATCGCCAACGCCGTCGCGGACGTCCTGTACGCGGTGGCCGACCGACGGGTGGTACTCGCATGAGCCTGGTCGAGGTCAAGGACCTGACCGTGGAGTTCGGGGCCCTGCGCGCCGTGGACGGACTCTCCTTCCGGCTGGCGCGGGGCGAGGCCCTCGCGCTGGTCGGCGAATCCGGTTCCGGCAAGTCCACCGTCGCCGGCGCCCTGCTCGGTCTGCACCGGGGCACCGGGGCCCGGGTCGGCGGCTCGGTCCGCGTCGCGGGCACGGACGTGCGGCAGGCCTCGGACGAGGAACTGCGCCGGCTGCGCGGCGCCAAGGCGGCCATGGTCTTCCAGGACCCGCTGTCCTCGCTCGACCCGTACTACGCGATCGGCGACCAGATCGCCGAGGTCCACCGCGTGCACACGCGCGTGTCGCGCCGCGCAGCACGCGCGCGTGCCGTCGAGGTGCTGGACCGGGTCGGCATCCCGGACGCCGCACGGCGCTCCCGCTCCCGCCCGCACGAGTTCAGCGGCGGCATGCGCCAGCGTGCCCTGATCGCCATGGCGCTCGCCTGCGAGCCGGACCTGCTGATCGCCGACGAGCCCACCACGGCCCTCGACGTCACCGTCCAGGCCCAGATCCTCGACCTGCTGCACACGCTGCGCGAGGAGACCGGCATGGGCCTGCTGCTCGTCACCCACGACGTCGGGGTCGCGGCCGAGAGCGTCGACGAGGTGCTGGTCATGCGGCACGGCAGGGCCGTCGAACACGGCCCCGTCGGCACGGTGCTGGCGGCGCCCGGGCAGGCGTACACCCGCGAGCTGCTCGACGCCGTGCCCCGCGTGGACGCGCCGCGGGCCGCCGCACCGGCGGCCGGGGAGGCGGTGCTGGAGGCCACCGGCCTGCGGCGCGAGTTCGGGCGCGGCAGACACGCTTTCCCCGCTGTGGACGACGTCTCGCTGACCGTCCGCCGGGGCGAGACCCTGGGCGTCGTGGGGGAGAGCGGCAGCGGCAAGACGACACTGGGCCGCATGCTGGTCGGGCTGCTGGAGCCGACCGCCGGCGCGATCCGTTACGCGGGACGCCCGCACACCGGCGTGGACCCGTCCGTCCAGATGGTCTTCCAGGACCCCGTCTCTTCCCTCAACCCCCGCCGCAGCGTCGGCGAGTCCATCGCGGACCCGCTCCGCGCGCGGGGAGAGCGGGACGAGCGGGGCATCCGGACGCGGGTGGGCGAGCTGCTGGAGCGCGTGGGGCTGGAGGCGGCGCACTACGACCGCTACCCGCACGAGTTCAGCGGCGGCCAGCGCCAGCGCGTGGGCATCGCCCGGGCGCTCGCCGCCGACCCGCGCGTGATCGTCCTGGACGAGCCGGTCTCCGCGCTCGACGTCACCACGCAGGCCCAGGTGGTCGCGCTCCTCGGCGAGCTGCAGCGGGAACTCGGCCTCGCGCTCGTGTTCATCGCGCACGACCTCGCCGTGGTCCGCCAGGTCAGCGACCGGGTCGCGGTGATGCGCCGCGGCCGGATCGTCGAGTACGGGCCCGTGGACGAGGTGTACGACGCCCCGCGCGAGCCGTATACGAAACAGCTCCTGGCCGCCGTGCCCGCGCTCGACCCGGGGCTGGCGGCCGAGCGGCGGGCGGCCCGGCGGGAGCTGGCCACGGCGTAACGCCTCCCGCGCGGACGATCACCTTCCGCAGTCATAGCGCGACGGAACGCGACCTGCACCGGAAAGTCACGCCCTTTCACCCCTTCTGGTGGCGCGATGGACAACCGTCCATCGCGCCACCGCCTCGTCCGCATACGTTCGTGCCGCTGCGAGCCGCCGGGACGAAGGCGGCTTCCCACTCACGGAGATCGGGGGTGCACACGTGCGCATCGGACTGCTTACAGAGAGTGGCTACCCGGATGTGGGCGGTGACACCGGGCTCTGGTGCGACCGGCTCGTGCGCGGGCTCGCCCAGCACGAGTTCGACGTCTACGCGCTCAGCCGCGGCCGGTCGCAGCGGGACGACGGGCGGGTCCCGCTCCCGCCGCAGGTCGGCCGGGTGCGCCCGGCTCCGCCGTGGACGGCCGAGGGCGACGGTGTCACCCACGGCCGCCGCGCACGCCGGCGCTTCACCGAGTGCTACGGCGAACTGGTCGAGGCCCTCGGCGGCGGGCCCGGCGCCGCCCCGGGCCAAGCCGCCGAGACCCGGCCCGCGCACCAGGCGGACCGTTTCGGCAGCGCGCTGTACGGCCTCGCCGAACTCGCCCGTGACGAAGGCGGACTGGTCGGCGCGCTCCGCTCCGACACCGCGCTGCGCACGCTGGAGCGCGCCTGCCGTGCCTCTGGTGCGCCGCGCACGGCGCGCGAGGCGCGCGTGGCCGACCTGCTCACCGTCACCGCGCACCTCGAACAGGCCCTGCGCCCCCTCTCGTTCGACTGGTACGGCGACGACGGCCTCGGCGCCTCCGACCTCTGCCACGCCACCGCCGGCGGCGCGGCCGCCCTGCCCGGGCTGCTCGCCCGGCACCTGTGTGAAGTGCCCCTGCTGGTCACCGAGTACGGCGTACAGCTCCGTTCGCACTACCTGGCCCTCGGCCCCGACGACGCCGCCCCCGCCGTGCGCGCCCTGCTCGCCGCCTTCCACGGCCTGCTGGCCGCCGAGGTCTACCGGCGCGCCGCCCTCCTCACACCCGGCAACGCGCACGCCCGCCGCTGGCAGGAGCGCTGCGGCGCCGACCGCGCCCGGATCCGCACCGTGCACCCCGGCATGGACGCCTCCTGCTTCAGCGAGGCCGGCGAGTCCCCGGACCGCGCCGAACCGCACACGCTGGGCTGGGTGGGACGCGTCGAACCCGGCAAGGACCTCGTGTCGCTGCTGCACGCCTTCGCCGAGGTCCGCAAGGAGGAACCGAGGGCCCGGCTACGGATCGTCGGCACGCCCGTGGGCGCGGAGGGCGAGGCCTACCTGGGCCACTGCCGGGTGCTCGCCGCACAGCTCTTCCCGGACGAGGCCGAGGGCGTGCACGCGGTCGGCGACAACCCGGTCTCCTTCGAGGAGATCGGCGGACCCGAGGCGCCGACCCTGCCCGACGCGTACGCGGGCAGTGCCGTGGTCGTCCTCTCCAGCGTCGTAGAGGGCTTCCCGAACACCCTGGTGGAGGCCATGTTCAGCGGCCGCGCCACGGTATCCACCGATGTCGGCGCGGTGGTGGAGGTCATCGGCGGCACCGGCCTCGTCGTACCGCCGCGCAACCCCCGGGCGCTCGCCGAGGCGTGCGTGGCGCTGCTGCGCGACCCCGAGCGCCGTGAACGCCTCGGGGCCGCCGCACGCGCCCGCGCGCTCGAACTGTTCACCGTCGAGCAGAACATCGCGGCGTTCAACGGGATCTACCTGGAGATCGTCTCGCGCCACCCGGTGCGCCGGGTCGCCCTCGGCGAGACCGGCGACCCACTGCCGTTCGCCGCGCCGGCCGAAACCCACGTCCCCGTCCACTGGACCGGCCCCACCGCCCGGGAAAGCACCCGCGAGGCACCCGGTCGGCCACCCGGCGACCCGGTCCGCGCGACCTCGGGCGCGGCGTCGGAGGGGGCCCTGTGAGGACCGGGGAAGGCGGCGCCCCGCCCGGCCCCGGCCGAGCGGAGAGCGCCCACGACGACGCGGAGGCCGAGCCCGGGCCGAAGGGTGCGGGGGCGGCGCGCGGTACGGGGGCGGGGAAGGGAACGGACGTGCGCGGCGGTACCGATGTGATCGGCGGTGCCGATTCGCGTGGCGGTGCTGGTGTTCTCGGCGGTGCCGATGAGCTCGGTGGTGACGCTCGCGGCGGTGCCTTTGCGCGCGGCGGTACGGATGCGCTCAGCGGTGCCGACGTTCGCGGCGGTACGGATGCGGTGGGCGGTGCGGCACCGAAAAGCGCGGGCGGGCTGGGCGGCGCGGAGGAGCCGTACGACGACGAGGGGCTGAGCGGTGCGCACGCGCCGTACGCCTCGGACCGGCTCGGCGGGCTCGACCGCCCCGGGATGCCGGCCGGCGGCGCGGCCTGGGACGAACGGTCGCGGGAATGGCTCACGGGCACTGTGGCGCACGCCGGGGCGGCCGCGGCGGCGCACACGGACGCCGCAATCGCCGGTTCGGGCGCCGCGGGACCGGCGCACGCGGCCCCCGCGGACGCCGGCGCCGGGTCCGGCGGAAGCCGCACCGCCCCGGTCCGGCGCGGATCCGCCGACCCCGTGAAGACCCTGCTGCACCGTCACCGGGAGCTGTGCGAACGGGCGGTGGACCCGCTGGAGATCGCCGCCGGGCTGGAGGCGCACGGCGTCACCGACCGGACGGCCGCCCGGTTCCGTCACCGCGACGTCTTCTCGCTCGCCGAGGAGCTGTACGCGCGCGTGCCCCGCGAGGGCGCGCCGCACCCCCGCCCCGTGCCCGGGCGGGGCCCCCGCGTCCGGCCCGGCTGGGTGCTGCTCACCCTCCTGCCCGGAGCGCTCGCCGCGGCCGCCCTGGCCGGACTGCGCCTCACCCACGGCCAGTTCCGCCCGCCGGCGGCCGCCGTGGGCCTCCTCGCCGTGGCCGCCGCGGCACGCGCCGCCCTGCGCCACGGCCCCCTCGCCGCCGGACCCGGCGCCGTCCCCTGGCGCACGGCGGCCGGCACCCGCGCGTGGACGCTCTGGCTGCTCGGGTACGCGCTGCTCGGCGACGGACTCCTGGCGGCCGTCGTGGCGGGCGGGCCCGACGACCTGCCCACCGGCGCCACCGACGGCCCCTGGCCGATGACCGCGGCGCCCGCCCTGGCGCTCACCCTGGCCTGCGCCCCGGCCGCCTGGTGCGCCCACCTCCTCGCCGCCGGGGCCCGCCGCAGGCTCGCCGGCAGCCGCGGCCTAGAGGACTTCACCAGTGCCGCCCGGCCGCTGCTGGCCGGTGTCCTGGTCCTGTTCCTGGGGGCCCTCACCGGCCTGCTCGCCCTGTGCGGCACGGCCCTGCGGGAGAGCGCGGCCTACCCGCAGGGGGTCGCCCTCGGCGCCCTCCTGCTGCTCGCCCGCCTCCTCGTCGTGCACCGCCGCCGGCACGCCCCCGCGCTGGTCCTCGGGGCCGCGGCGGTCGCCGAGGCGGCGGCGCTCGCCCTGCTGCTGGCCGCCAGGCTGCCCGGCTGCGCCTTCCTGGGCGTGCCCGTCCAGGCCCTGGTGGACACCTGGGGCCCGGCCGCCGTGCCGACGCTCGCCTGCGGCGCCGCCGCGCTGATCCTGCTGGTCCACGCGCTGCGCACCCTCACCCGGGCCTCCGCCCACGCCACGGCGGGGGCGCCCGAATGAACCTTCCGCCACCGGCCCCGGCCGAGTCCGCCGTCATCCGCCCCGAGGGCGTGGCGGCACCCGGCCACCGCCATGGCGTCCGGCCCCCCACCGCAGGTCACCGCATCACCCCTTCGAAGGAGAAGACCAGATGACCACCTCCCGACACGGAGCGCCCGGAGTGCCCGGAGCGCCCGGCGCGTACGGCGTGCCCGGAGCCTTGGGAGCCGGAGCGCACACCCCGGGAGCCGCCCGATGAGGGTCCTGCTGATCGGAGCCAACGGTTACATCGGCCGCTTCGTCGCCGACCGCCTGCTCGCCGACCCCGCCGTCCAGCTCACCGCGCTCGGCCGCGGGGACGACGCCGACGTCCGCTTCGACCTCGCCTCGGGCAGCCCAGGAGCGCTCACCCGCTTCCTGGACGCGGTCCATCCCGGAGTGGTCGTCAACTGCGCGGGCGCCACCCGGGGCGGCGCCCGCGACCTCGTCCGGCACAACACCGTGGCCGTCGCCACCGTCTGCGAGGCCCTGCGCCGCAGCGGCTGCGGCGCCCGCCTCGTGCAGGTCGGCTGCGGCTCGGAGTACGGCCCCAGCCAGCCCGGCTCCTCCACCGCCGAGGATGCCGTGCCCCGCCCCGGCGGCCCCTACGGCGTCAGCAAACTCGCCGCCACCGAACTGGTCCTCGGCTCCGGCCTCGACGCGGTAGTGCTCCGCGTCTTCTCACCCGCCGGACCCGGCACTCCGGCGGGCTCCCCGCTCGGCCGGCTCGCCGAGGCGATGCGCCGCGCCATGCAGTCCGGCGACGGCGAACTCAAGCTCGGCGGCCTCGGCGTCCAGCGCGACTTCGTCGACGTCCGCGACGTCGCCCGCGCCGTGCACGCCGCCTCGCTCTCCGCCGCGCAGGGCGTGATCAACATCGGCTCCGGCCGCGCCGTCCGCCTCCGCGACGCCGCGGCCGTCCTCGCCCGGGTCGCCGGATACGGCGGCGCCCTGCACGAACTCGACGCGCCGCCCGGGCCGCTGCGCAGCGCCATCGGCCACCCCCGCGCCGACTCCGAGCACGCCGCTCCGGTCGCCTACCCGTATCCGGACGGCTGCGGAAGCTGGCAGCAGGCCGATGTGCGCACCGCCCGCGACCGGCTCGGCTGGCGTCCCCGGATCAGCCTCGAGGAATCCCTCGCCGACATCTGGATGGAGGCGGCATGCCGCATCTGACCAGCACCACAGCGGGCACCACCGGCACCGGCGTCCGTACCGGGCTCGGCATCCCCGGCTTCGCGCATCCGCTGGTCGCCCCGGCCCAGTGGGCCGACCTCGCCCGCCCCGGCACGCCCCTCGACTGGGTGGTGCTCAACGTCGCCGCCGGGCCCGGCAGCCGTCCCGACCCGCACTGCCTGGAGGCCGCGGGCCGGCTGCGCAACGCGGGCGTGCGCGTCCTCGGTCACCTGGACCTCGCCCACGGCGTCCGTCCCTTCGGCGACCTGCTCTCCGACGCGCACCGCCACCTCGAGTGGTACCGCGTCGACGGCTTCCTGTTCGACCGGTGTCCCACCGGGCGCGGCGCGCTGCCCGAGGTCCGCCGGGCGATCACCACCCTGCGGGCGATCAGTGACACCGCCCACATCGTCCTGGGCCACGGCAGCCACCCGCACCCGGGTTACGCGGAGAACGCCGACCAGTTGGTGACGTTCTCGGGCGCCTGGCCCGACTACCGCTTCTCGCAGGCCGCCGAGTGGACCGCGGACTATCCGCCGGACCGCTTCTGCCACTTCGTGCACGGCGTGCCGCGCGGTCATCTGGAGGAGGCGCTGCGGATCGCCCGCTGGCAGGGCGCGGGCACGGTCTACCTCACCGACCGCACCGCCCACGGCGGCCGGGCCGACCCCTGGGAGTCGATGCCCGGCTACTGGGACGAGATCGTCTCGCGGATCGGAACAGGTGTCTCGGAATGAAGAAGCCCGTGGCAGTGTTACAGGGAGAACAACCGTAGTGATCGACCGACCAACGGAGTCCCCGTGTCGCTGCCACCCCTGGTCGAGCCAGCCTCTGAGCTCACCGTAGACGAGGTCCGCCGGTACTCCCGCCACCTGATCATCCCCGACGTGGGGATGGACGGGCAGAAGCGGCTGAAGAACGCCAAGGTGCTCTGCGTGGGCGCCGGCGGCCTGGGCTCGCCGGCGCTGATGTACATGGCCGCCGCGGGCGTGGGCACGCTCGGCATCGTGGAGTTCGACGAGGTCGACGAGTCCAACCTGCAGCGCCAGATCATCCACAGCCAGTCCGACATCGGCCGCTCCAAGGCCGAGTCCGCGCGTGACACGGTCAAGGGCATCAACCCGTACGTGAACGTGGTCCTTCACGAGGAGCGGCTCGAGGCCGACAACGTGATGGACATCTTCAGCCAGTACGACCTGATCGTCGACGGCACGGACAACTTCGCGACCCGCTACCTGGTCAACGACGCCTGCGTGCTGCTGAACAAGCCGTACGTGTGGGGTTCGATCTACCGCTTCGACGGCCAGGCGTCCGTCTTCTGGTCCGAGCACGGACCCTGCTACCGCTGCCTCTACCCGGAGCCCCCGCCCCCCGGCATGGTCCCCTCCTGCGCCGAGGGCGGCGTGCTGGGCGTGCTGTGCGCGTCCATCGGCTCCATCCAGGTCAACGAGGCCATCAAGCTCCTCGCCGGCATCGGCGAGCCGCTGGTCGGCCGTCTGATGATCTACGACGCCCTGGAGATGCAGTACCGCCAGGTCAAGGTCCGCAAGGACCCGGACTGCGCGGTCTGCGGCGAGAACCCCACCGTCACCGAGCTCATCGACTACGAGGCCTTCTGCGGCGCCGTGTCCGAGGAGGCGCAGGCGGCGGCCGCCGACTCCACGATCACTCCCAAGCAGCTCAAGGAGTGGATCGACGACGGCGAGAACATCGAGATCATCGACGTCCGCGAGCCGAACGAGTACGAGATCGTCTCCATCCCGGGCGCCCGTCTGATCCCGAAGAACGAGTTCCTCATGGGCACCGCCCTGGAGGGCCTGCCGCAGGACAAGAAGATCGTCCTGCACTGCAAGACGGGTGTCCGCAGTGCGGAAGTCCTCGCGGTCCTGAAGTCCGCGGGCTTCTCCGACGCGGTGCACGTCGGCGGCGGCGTGATCGGCTGGGTCAACCAGATCGAACCGGACAAGCCGGTCTACTGATCAAAGTTCTCGCCCAGCAGCGAGACTGACGAAGCCCACGGCTCTGACCAGCTCAGATGCCGTGGGCTTCGGGCGTTTGCAGTGGTGCGCGGTGGGCGTGGCACGCCCCCGGGCGAGTGCCACGCCCACCAGTTCAGCGGGACCGCGGGTCCGCGCTCACCGGCGTGGGCAGACCGTCACCGGCGGTTGCGGTGGTCACCGTCGCGGTGGTCGCGGTCGCCACGGTGGTCACGGTCACCGCGGTGGTCACGGTCGCTCCGGCCCCAGGAGGCGTCGTCGACGAAGCGGCCGTAGCCGTTGCGCAGGGTCGCCGTGTCGTTGCGGTCCCAGACGGACCGGTTGCGGTCCTGGAACAGGTCGGTGCGGGTGTCGTGGCCGTAACCGGTGTGGACGCGGACGGTGGCGCGGCCGGCCAGCCGGTAGTGGCGGAAGGTGTAGGTGTGGCCGTCCCTGTCGGACAGGGTCCAGCCGTTGAGGTTGACCGGGCGGCGCGAGTCGTTGGTGATGTCGACCCACTCCCTGTTGAGGGCGCGGCTGGAGCGGTCGTCGCGTCCCGGGGCGTCGTACCGCACGTTGCTGATGTAGACGCCGTCGCGGTGATGGCGGCCCGGGTGGTGGTCGGCGGCCGAGGCCGGCAGGGCCACGGCCCCGACGGTGGCGGCCGCCACGGCGGCGACGGCGGTCATGCGGCGCACGGATGCGGAAACGGTCACGAGGATCCCCCTACAGGAGTCCATGGCACCCCCGATGCGGACCGGCGGACGTGAGAACGCCGCAGGCCAGTGGTGGTGCGTTGTGCGAGTGGCGGCCGGCCGGCCGCGCACTCACACTGTGCAAGCCGTGCGCCCGGTTTGTGGGGGAGATGTGCCTGGCATTACGCGTTCAACATATTTCTGTGACTCTCTGCTGCAACGTCCATGTATGACTCAAACACCCGGAATTGAACCTTCGTCAGCAATGCGGCCGCTTCAGCACTGGCCCGTCCGGCTCGTGACGCCGTCCCGGCGTCCTGCGCACCGGGTCGGCATCACCCGAAAGTGAGTAACAGGAATCGCCCCTACCGATCGGACTAGTCCCTTCCGGCACGGCGGTGTCCCGTGCCGGAACGCCTCGTCCGCGCTCCGCCGCCGTCAGGAGCAGACCTTGCCGTCCTCCGGCACCGTGCCGTTGAGCAGGTAGGCGTCGACCGTCGAGTCGACGCAGTCGCTCCCGTTGCCGTAGGCGCCGTGTCCCTCGCCCTTCCAGGTGAGTTCCACACCGACGCCCCTGCCCAGCTCGTCCGCCATCCTGCGGGCGCCTTCGTAGGGGGTCGCCGGGTCCCCGGTGTTGCCGACGAGCAGGATCGGCGCCGCGCCCGGCGCGCTCACCCGCGGGGTGTCGTACTGCCCGGCCACCGGCCAGTCGTGGCACCAGCCGGCCGTGTCCCAGGCGAGGTAGTCACCGAAGACCGGCGATACCCGCTCGAACTCGGGCAGCGAACTCTTCGTCCGGGCGAGCGTGGGCCGCTGGGCGTCGTCCAGACACGATATGGCCCGCTGGGAGTGGCCCCTGGTGCCGTAACGCCCGGCGGAATCACGCTCGTTGTACTGGTCCGCGAGTGCCAGCAGCTTCGAGCCGTCGCCCTGCTCCGCCGACTTCAGGGCGCCGGTCAGCCGGGGCCAGCCGGCCTCGCTGTACAGCGGCAGGATGATGCCGGTGAGGGCGAGCGTCTGGGTCAGCCTCCGCCCGGACGCGGTCGGCAGGGGCCTGGCGTCGATCCTCTTCAGCAGCGCCGCGATCCTGCGCGTGCCCTCCCGCGGGTCCTGGCCGGTGGATCTCAGATAGTCCTCCAGCGCCCGCTGGAAGCCCCGCGCCTGGTTCTTCGCGTGGCCCACCGTGTCCGCGGTCGGGTCGACCACCGCGTCGAGGATCATCCTGCCGACGCGCCGCGGGAACAGGTGGGCGTAGACGCCGCCGAGTTCGGTGCCGTAGGAGATGCCGAAGTAGTGCATCGTCCTGTCACCGAGCACCTGGCGCAGCAGGTCCATGTCCCGTGCGGTGTCCGTGGTCGAGACGTGGGCCAGCAGCCGGCCCGCGGCCTTCTGGCAGCCCTTCGCGAAGTCGGCGGCGTCCTGGAAGTACGCCCGCTCCTCGGCCGGGCTGTCCGGCGTGGCGTCCACGCGCTCGGCGGCCTCGATCTCCCGGTCGCTCCGGCAGCGCACGCCCTCACTCGCGCCGACCCCGCGCGGATCGAAGCTCACCAGGTCGTAGCGCTCGCGCAGCGCGGAGACGGTGGCGCCGTAGTACGGCATCGTCTCCACCCCCGAGCCGCCGGGGCCGCCGAAGTCGAACAGCAGAGAGCCGATCCGGTCGCTCCCGGTGGCCCGCGCGCGGATCAGCGCGAGGCCGATCGTGGGACCGCCGGGCCTCGACCAGTCCAGCGGCACCCTGAGCGTGGCGCACCGCCATTCGCCGCCCGGCGCCGCCGACCCCCCGGTGGCACCGCACCGGTGCCAGCCGAGCCGCTGCGAGGTCAGCGAGGCGGGCGGATCGGCCGGGGACGCCGCCGGTGCGCCGGCCGTGCGGTCCCGTCCGGCCGGGCCCGCCGCCCTGCCCTCGTCGTCGCTTCCGCCCGGGCCGCTCCCGCCGCACCCGGCCACCAGCAGCGCCGCGGCCACTCCGGCCGTCCACCGCAGAACTCGAAGCATGCGCACCCCCCTCGCGGGCCCTCCGCGTCGTGCCGCGGCAGGCGTTCCCGTCATGGTAGGTGGCGGGGCACAAGCCCGTGACGGGCTGTGGATAAGCCTCTGACCTGCGCGTTGTTCGGGGAACGGTGCGTGCCAGGGAAGGCCGGTGCTCAGGAACAGACCGTGCCCGCCTTCGGCACCTTCCCGTCCAGCAGGTATCCGTTCACCGCGCTCTGCACACACTTGTTCTTGCTGTCGTACGCCCCGTGCCCCTGGCCCTTGTACGTCAGCTCGACGCCGACGCCCTTGCCGAGCGCCTCCACCATCTTCTTCGCGCCCTCGTAGGGGGTGGCCGGGTCGCCGGTGTTGCCGACGACGAGGACGGGCGCCGCTCCCGGCGCGCTCACGTCGGGGTGGACGGCGGCCCCCGGCACGGCCCAGTCGGTGCAGCTCAGCATGGACCAGGCCAGAAAGTCGCCGAACAGCGGGGAGACGGCCCGGAACTGCGGCAGCTTCCGCCGGATCTCGTC
Source organism: Streptomyces sp. 1-11 (assembly GCF_007176755.1). Classification (GTDB taxonomy): domain Bacteria; phylum Actinomycetota; class Actinomycetes; order Streptomycetales; family Streptomycetaceae; genus Streptomyces. The sequence continues at coordinate 271,379 of NZ_BJTV01000001.1, read as the reverse complement.
CGCGGTGTAGCGAGGCTTCTCGTCGGAACAGTTGATGGCGATGTTCGCCGGGGTGATGTTGCTGTACTCGCCGTTCTCGCTGCGCCCGTTCATCGAGTCGGACAGCAGCATCAGGATCCTGCCGTCGCCCTCGTACGCCTGCTGCAGCCCCTCGGTGAGGTACTCCCAGAAGTCCTTCGAGTACAGCGCCTGGGCGATGCCGTTGATCGCCGCGGTCTCGGTGAGCTGCCGCGGGAAGGAGCCGGGGATCGGCTTCCGGTCCAGGTCCCTGAGCAGTGTGGCGATGCGGTTCTTGACGTCCTGCGGGGTGTCGCCGACCGGGCACTCCTCGACCTTCGACGTGCAGTCCCGGGCGAAGTTGTCGAGCGCGAGCTGGAACCCCTGGGCCTGGCCGAGCGCGCTCTGCTCCGGGTCCTTGGTGGGGTCGACGACCGCGTCGAGGGTCATCCTGCCGACGCGCCGCGGGAACAGGTGGGCGTAGACGCCGCCGAGTTCGGTGCCGTAGGAGATGCCGAAGTAGTGCAGCTTGCGGTCGCCGAGGACCTGGCGCATCAGGTCCATGTCGCGGGCGGCGTCGGTGGTGCGCACGTGCGGCAGGATCTTCTCGGAGTGCTTCTCGCAGTCGGCGTTGAACTCCTTGGTGCGGTCGACGAGCTGGGCCTGCTCGGCGCGGTCGTCGGGTGTGGCGTCCTGCTGGAAGTACTGGTCGAGCTGGGCGTCGCTCTGGCACTCCACCGGCACGCTCCGGCCGACCCCGCGCGGGTCGAAGCTCACCAGGTCGTAGCGGGTGTTCAGGGTGGCGTAGTCCTGGCCGAACGCGGGGAGCGTGGTGACGCCGCTGCCGCCGGGGCCGCCGAAGTTGAAGATCAGCGAGCCGATCCGCGTGCCCGGGTCACCGCTCGCCCTGGCCCTGATCAGGGCGATGCCGATGGTGTCGCCCTTGGGCCTGCTCCAGTCCAGGGGCGCCCGCATGGTGGCGCACTGCCACTGGGCGCCGTCCGGAAGCGGGGACGGCGCACCGCCGCCGCCCTGTGCCGTGGACGGGGCCGGGCAGTCCTTCCAGTCCAGTCTCTGCGCCGTCAGGTCCCCGTTCCCGGCACCGTCGCCGCACCCGCCCAGCAGGGCGGCCAGCAGCGCGGCGCTCGTGGTCAGGGCGGCGGCACGCAGCCTGGAGGGGTTCGCCATGCCTCCATCGTGCGCGCGCGGCGGCCGGGGCGCGCGGGACGCGGGCCGTCCGAGCTAAGAGCCGGCCCCGGCCCGCGGGAGCGTGCCTACAGGGCGCCCTTGCGGGTGAGCTGGTTGAAGGCGAGCCAGCCGGGCAGCACCGGCAGCCACAGCGTGAGCAGCCGGTACAGCAGGACGGCCGGTGCGGCGACCTCCTTGGGGAGGCCGACGGCGATCAGGCCGAGCGTGAGGCTCGCCTCGACCGCGCCGACGCCGCCCGGGGTGGGCGCGGCGGAGCCGAGCGCGTTGCCCGCGAGGAAGACCACGGCGACGCTGGCGATGCTCAGCGAGGTCGATCCGTCGCCGAAGGCGCGGATGGAGGCGTCCAGACACATCACGAAGCAGGCGGTCAGCAGCAGCATGCCGCCGATGCCGGTGACCAGCTTCTGCGGCCGCTGGAGCACGTCGAGCATGCGCGGCACGACACCGGCGAACAGCGACCTCACGCGCGTGACGACGAACTTCCGCAGGAACGGCACCGACGTCACCACCAGCACCAGCACCGCCACCGTCAGCAGGCCGGCGATCACCGTCCGGGACGGCGACAGCGACGGCGTCTTCTCGGTGCCCGTCAGATAGCCGAAGGACAGCAGCATCAGGATGTGGCAGCCGAGCCCGAACAGCTGCGAGGCGCCGACGCTGGCGACCGCGAGCCCTGGGCGCACCCCGGCGCGCTGCAGGAAGCGCGTGTTGAGCGCCACCCCGCCGACCGCGGCCGGTGCCACGATCTTCACGAAGGACCCCGCGACCTGGGCGCCCACGGTCCTCGGCAACGGCACCCGCTCCGGTACGAAGCCCAGCAGAGCCATCGCGGCGGCCACGTAGCTGAGCGCGGAGAAGGCCACCGCCGCCAGCACCCAGCCCCACTGGGCGTTGGCGACCAGCGGACCGAACTCGATGTGGGTGAGCTGCGTCAGCAGGTAGTACGCGCCGATCGCGCCGGCGATGAAACTGATCAGCGTGCGCGGCCGCACCCGCTCAAGGCGGGCCGGTTCCACGGGCGCCTGCGGCCTGATCCGCAGCACCTCGTGCCGGATCTGGGTGAGCAGGTCCTCCTCGCGGGCCTCGTCCAGCGCCTCGTCGATGGCCCGCTTCTCGGCCCGCTGTTCGGCGCGGACCGTCTTCTTGTCGGGCTTCCCGGGCGTGGGGCCGGCCGTCGCCGAGGCCTCCTCGAGCCGGGCCTGCTTGGTCTGCCGGGAGGCCTCGAGCACCGCCTCGCGCTCGCGCTGGGCCCGCTCCCGGCCCAGGCGGCGCAGCGTCGCGCGGGTGGAGCGCGTCAGGGCGATGGGCTGCAGCATGGGCAGGCAGTCGGCGACCGCGTCCGGACCGAGCACGCCGACGGCCGAGGCCACCGCACGCTCGGCGCCCACCCGCAGTCCGAGCGTGGTGACGAGCTGGGCGACGTCCATGCGCAGCAGCAGGTCACCGGCGGCGATCTCGCCGCCGCGCAGCTCGGTGAGGATCACCCTGCCGGAACGATCCACCAGGATGGCGTCACCGGCCAGCCTGCGGTGTGCGATCCGCCGGGACTGCAGCGCCTGCACCTGGCGCCAGGTGCGGCGCAGCAGCTCGTCGGTGATCTCCTCGTCCGCCAGCGAGTCCAGCGTGCGCCCGCCGGTGTGCTCGTAGACGAGCATGACGGCGTCCGGGCCGAGCTCGGAGGTGGCGATCAGCTTGGGCGCGTTGGCGCCCGCCGCGATCGCCGCGTACGCCAGCAGCGCCTCCTGCTCCAGGGCCTGGCGCAGGGACTGCAGGCTGGAGCGGGTGGCGAAACCGCGCAGGGTCAGGTTGCGCCAGGCCCGGTAGAAGAAGCCCTGGGCCTGCTGTTCCCGGTCGACGACCGTGACGTCCAGCGGCCGGCCGTCCTCCAGGGTGACGAAGTAGCGCCGGCCGCGGTCGCCGTTCTCCGACTCCACGGTCTCTTCGCGGGCCGCGGCGACCGGGTGGAAGCCGACGTGCCGGAGGCCGGCCATCAGGGTCCGCCCGGTGGGGCGCACGTTCGGCGAGCCGACCGCGTACAGCGTGCCGTAGGCGACGGTCCAGCCGATCAGCACGGTCAGGATGATCGAGAAGGGGGTCGTGTAGCCGGTGACGAGCATCGAGAACGCGTCGAGCAGCAGCACGATCCACAGCACCGCGCGCCAGCGGGGTCTGCGGGACATGCCGACGGCCGTCATGTAGGCGATGACGGGCGCGAGGTAGCCGTGCACCGGGTCGGTCAGGGCGTGGATGTCGCCGGGCGAGGGCTGGGTGAGCGCCTCCTGGATGGAACCGGGCGCGGCCCGGGCCACCCACAGGTCGGTGGCGAGGGTCACCCCGTGCGCGAGCACGGCCGCGAGCACGCCGTCGGCGATCCGCAGCCCGTCCCGTTTGATCAGCCGCTCGATCGCGAAGGCGACCGGCACCAGCAGGATGGCGATGCTGGAGGCGAGGCCGGCGATCTTGATCAGCAGGTCGGGGGCCTGTCCGGTGCCCTTGTTGATGTCCTGTTCGAGGCCCGAGGTGGTGCCGTGCGCGAACGCGGCGACCGCGAGCAGCACGACGACGGCGAGCACGCCCACGAGCAGCCGCATGAGGTCGGAGGGACGGTGCACGCGCGCGGGGAGCAGCGGTTCGTCGCCCTCCACCTCCTCCGGGTGGGCGCCGCCGTCACCGGGGCCCCTGTCCGGCCGCGGGACGCCGGGGGCCGTCCCCTCGGCGGTCTCCGCCTCGTCGTCACGCGCGCGTGTGACGTCCTCGCGGGCGCCCTCCGCGGGCACAGCGGCGGCGCCGTCCCGGCCCGCCGCGCCGGTGTCCTCCCGGCCGGAGGGGGCGGCGTCGGGACGCGCGGACGCGTCAGGGGTGCCCGCCGCGCCTTCGGGGTGCACACCCTGCTGCTTCATCGTCTCTTCTTGGTCTCGTATCACCGGTCACCGCCCGCACGATGGTGGCATGCCCCACCGGCACTCGCGGGCATCAGGGTGCGGATGAGGGGTCGGACAGTCTGCCGGAAGCGCCGCCCGAGGGCGAGGGGCCCGCCCCCGGCCTTCCGCCCCGCGTTGTCGGTGGGGTGCGGCAGGATGGGGCGAATGAGCGAGCGGAGCCCTGCCGAGGACACCCGTGACGGGTGCGAGGACGCGCTGCCGGATTATGCCGAGCGGGTCCTCGAGGTCGCCGAGCTGATCCCGCCCGGGCGGGTCATGACGTACGGCGATGTCGCCGAGTGGCTCGAGGAGGGGGGACCGCGCCAGGTCGGCCGGGCGATGTCCCTCTACGGCAGCGCCGTCCCGTGGTGGCGCGTGGTCCGCGCCGACGGCGTGCTGCTGCCCGGTCACGAGCTCGGCGCGCTCGCCCACTACCGGGCGGAGGGCACCCCGCTCAAGGCGGCGGGCAGGAGCGCCGAGGGCCATCTGCCGCGGCTCGACATGAGACGGGCGCGATGGGACGGCGGCGCGGGCACGGACGGTCACACCTGACAGCTTCCGCCATCGTGGGCCCCCGACGGGAATCGGTGGCCCGTACGAGGGACAGGGGGGACGTCCGTGGCATGACGTACGTTCGTGTGGTGAGGGACGCGCGTGACGCCCGGGCCGCGAGGGACACGGGAGCCACGAGGGAACAACCGGAAGCCCTGCTTCCGTCCGATGCGGCGGCGTAGCGTCGGCCGCGCGTGTCCCCCTCACCCCGCGGCCACCGCCTCGCACGCGTGACCGCCCGCCCACCAGCACGACCACCAGGACCGGCGAACCACGTGAGCTCCTCCTCCACCACCAGCCGTCTGCCGCACCCACCGGTGCGGCAGGGGAACAGTGGCGCCTACCGGCTGGTCCGCACCCCGCCCGCCGCGCCCGGTCCCCCTCGACTGGACGCCGCCCAGCGCGCCGTGGTTGACCACGGCGCCGGGCCGCTGCTCGTCCTCGCCGGGCCCGGCACCGGCAAGACCACCACCCTGGTGGAGTCGGTGGCCGCGCGCATCGACCGCGGCGCCGACCCCGAACGCATCCTGGTGCTGACGTTCAGCCGCAGGGCCGCCGTCGACCTGCGCGACCGCATGGCCCTGCGCATCGGCGCGGCCCGCGCCCCCCGGGCGACCACCTTCCACTCGTACTGCTACGCCCTGCTCCGCGCCCACCAGGACAGCGGGCTGTTCGCGGAGCCGCTGCGCCTGCTCTCCGGACCCGAGCAGGACGTCACCGTCCGCGGGCTGCTCGCCGGCCAGCCGGACCTGGAGCGGCTCGGCCTGGACCACGTGCGCTGGCCGGACGAGCTGCGCGCCTGTCTGACCACCCGCGGCTTCGCCGACGAGGTCCGGGCCGTGCTCGCCCGCAGCCGTGAGCTGGGTCTCGGCCCCGGCGCCCTGGACGCCTTCGCCCGCCGCATCGGACGCCCCGACTGGCGGGCCGCCGCCGCGTTCCTCGCCGAGTACCTCGACGTCCTCGACCTCCAGGGCGTCATCGACTACGCCGAACTCGTCCACCGGGCGGTGCTGCTCGCCCAGCGCCCCGAGGTCGCGGCCCGGCTCGCCGCCCGGTACGACGCCCTGTACGTCGACGAGTACCAGGACACCGACCCGGCCCAGGTCAGGCTCCTGCACGCCCTGGCCGGCGGCGGCCGCACCCTGGTCGCGTTCGGCGACCCGGACCAGTCGATCTACACCTTCCGGGGCGCCGACGTGAACGGCATCCTGGACTTCCCGGCGGCCTTCCCGCGCGCGGACGGCCGGCCCGCGCCCGTCGAGGTGCTGCGCACCGCCCGCCGCTCCGGCGCCGCCCTGCTGGCCGCCACCCGCCTGGTCACCCGGCGCATGCCGCTGACCCGCCTGCCCGCCGAGAAGGTGCGCGCCCACCGGGAGCCCGAGGCCGTACGCGACGGCGGCCGGGTCGAGGTCCACACCTACCCGACGCCCGGCACCGAGACGGACAACATCGCCGACATCCTGCGCCGCGCCCACCTGGAGGACGGCGTCCCCTGGAGCGACATGGCCGTCCTCGTGCGCGCCGGCTCCCGGAGCATCCCGACGCTCCGCCGGGCCCTGACCGCGGCGGGCGTCCCCCTGGACATCGACGGCGACGACCTGCCGCTGCGCCACGAGCCCGCGGTGGCGCCCCTGCTCACCGCCCTCAGAGCGGTGGCCACCGCCGAGTCACGGCCCGCGGAGGAGGAGACGGCAGGCGAGGAGCGCGACGTCTCCTGGCTCGACGCCGAGACGGCGCTCACCCTGCTCGCCTCCCCGCTCGCCGGCATGGACACCGCCGACCTGCGCCGTCTCGGACGCGCCCTGCGCGAGGAGGAACGGACCGCCGGGAACCCGCTGCCGGCGCCCTCCGACGAACTGCTCGCGCGGGCGCTCGCCGAACCCGAGCGTCTCGTCGTCCACGACCCGCTCTACGCGCGCGGGGCCCAGCGCCTCGGCGCGCTGCTGCGCACCGCCCGCGAGCGCCTCGCCGCCGGCGGCACGGCCGAGGAGGCGCTGTGGGACCTGTGGCAGGGCACACCCTGGCCCGGCCGGCTGGAACGCGCCGCCCGGCGCGGCGGCGCGGCCGGCCGCAACGCAGACCGCGACCTCGACGCGATCTGCGCGCTGTTCGCCACCGCCGCGCGCGCGGAGGAGCGGGTCGGCGGCCGCGGCGCCCTGAACTTCCTGGAGGAGATCGAGGCCCAGGACATCGCCGCCGACACCCTCACCCGCCGGGCCGTGCGCCCCGACGCCGTCCGCCTGATGACCGCGCACCGCGCCAAGGGCCTGGAGTGGCGGCTCGTCGTCGTGGCGGGCGTCCAGGAGGGACTGTGGCCCGATCTGCGCCGCCGCGGCTCCCTGCTGGAGGCCGACCGCATCGGCCGTGACGGACTCGCCGAACCGCTCACCCCGGGCGCGCTCCTCGCCGAGGAACGCCGCCTGTTCTACGTGGCCGCCACGCGCGCGCGTGAACGCCTCGTCGTCACCGCCGTGAAGGCGCCGGCCGACGACGGCGACCAGCCCTCCCGCTTCCTGACCGAGCTGGGTGTCGAACCCCGGGACGTCACCGGCCGCCCGCGCCGGCCGCTGTCCGTGGCCGCGCTCGTCGCCGAGCTGCGCGCCACGACCGTCGACCCGCAGGCGTCCGAGGCGCTGCGCGAGGCGGCAGCGCGCCGCCTGGCCAGGCTCGCCGCCCTCACCGACGAGGACGGCCGGCCCCTGGCGCCGTCCGCCCACCCCGACCGCTGGTGGGGCATGTACGAGCCGACCGAGAGCAAGGTGCCGCTGCGCGACCGCGATCAGCCCGTCGTGCTCTCCGGCAGCGCTCTCGACCAGCTCGCCAACACCTGCGCCCTGCAGTGGTTCCTGGGCCGCGAGGTGAAGGCCGACGCGCCCGCCACCGCCGCCCAGGGCTTCGGCAACGTCGTCCACGTCCTCGCCGACGAGGTCGCCTCCGGCCGCAGCCCGGCCGACCTCGACGTCCTGATGGAACGCCTGGATTCGGTGTGGAACGCGCTCGCCTTCGACGCGCCCTGGAAGTCGGCCCAGGAGAAGGACAACGCGCGCGCGGCCCTCGAACGCTTCCTGAACTGGCACGTCCTGGACCGCACCGGCCGCACCCCGGTGGCCAGCGAGCAGGACTTCGACGTCACCCTCGCCGCGGGTGACTACCGAGTCCGCATCCGCGGCCAGATGGACCGGGTCGAGACGGACGGCGAGGGCCGCGCCTACGTCGTCGACTTCAAGACCGGCAAGCAGGCGCCCAGCTCCGCCGACGTGGCCCGCCACCCCCAGCTCGCCGTCTACCAGCTCGCCGTGCGCGAGGGCGCCGCCGACGCCGCCTTCGACGGCGCCCGCCCCGAGGCCGGCGGCGCCGAACTGGTCCACCTGCGGCAGGGTGCCGCCGTACGCGACGGCGGGGAGAGCCTGCCCAAGGTGCAGACCCAGGAGCCGCCCGCGGGGGAGTGGGTCGGCGAGCTGCTGGCCACCGCCGCCGGGAAGGTCCTCGACGAACGCTTCACGCCGACCGCCGGCCAGCACTGCGCCCACTGCGCCTTCCGCGCCTCGTGCAGCGCCCGGCCGGAGGGGCGGCAAGTTGTCGAATGACCTGCCCGGAGGCACGTGACGTACGGCACCATACGCGCTGAGCTGCGGTTCTTCCCGTCAGCGCGGTCCGCGTGCGCCCGGTTGTCAGTGCTCGCCGCTAGCCTCTGACGACATGCCTGCCCGTATCACCGACCCCGAGCAGCTCAAGGAGCTCCTCGGCATCCCGTTCACCCCGGAGCAGACGGCCTGCATCACCGCGCCGCCCGCCCCGCAGGTGATCGTGGCCGGAGCCGGCTCGGGCAAGACAACGGTGATGGCGGCCCGCGTGGTCTGGCTGGTGGGCACCGGCCAGGTCGCCCCGGAACAGGTGCTCGGCCTGACCTTCACCAACAAGGCCGCGGGCGAACTCGCCGAACGCGTCCGCACCGCGCTGATCAAGGCCGGCGTCACCGACCCCGACGCCCTCCCGCCGCCCGGCGGGCACCCCTCGCCGGCGCAACCGCCGGCCGGACCCGTCGGGCCGGACAACGGCAACCCGCCGGGCGAGCCGGTCATCTCGACCTACCACGCCTTCGCCGGCCGGCTGCTGACCGACCACGGCCTGCGCCTCGGGCTCGAACCCACGTCCCGGCTGCTCGCCGACGCCACCCGCTACCAGCTCGCCGCGCGCGTGCTGCGCGAGGCGCCCGGCCCCTACCCCGCGCTCACCCGCTCCTTCGCCGACCTCGTCAGCGACCTGCTCACCCTCGACTCCGAGCTCGCCGAACACCTCGTCGACCCCGAGGAGCTGCGCGCCTGGGACGCAGGCCTGCTGCAGACCCTGGCCGGCGTCAGACTCACCAACGCCGACCTGCGCAGGGTCCCCGAGACCGCGGCCGCCCGCCGCGAACTCGCCGGCCTCGTCCTGCGCTACCGGGCCGCCAAGCGCGAACGCGACCTGCTCGACTTCGGCGACCAGATCGCGCTGTCCGCCCGCCTCGCCGGCATCCCCGAGGTGGGCCGCCTGCTGCGCGAGGAGTTCCGCGTCGTGCTCCTGGACGAGTACCAGGACACCTCCGTCGCCCAGCGCGTCCTGCTGTCGGGCCTGTTCGGCGGCGGCACCGGCCACCCCGTGACCGCCGTCGGCGACCCCTGCCAGGCCATCTACGGCTGGCGCGGCGCATCCGTCGCCAACCTCGACGACTTCCCCGAGCACTTCGCCCGCGGCGACGGCCGGCCCGCCACCCGCCAGGCACTCAGCGAGAACCGCCGCAGCGGGGGCCGCCTGCTCGACCTCGCCAACGGCCTCGCCGAGCCGCTGCGCGCCATGCACGCGGGCGTGGAGGCCCTCCGCCCGGCCCCCGGCGCCGAGCACGAGGGCACGGTCCGCTGCGCCCTGCTGCGCACCCACGCCGAGGAGACCGAGTGGATCGCCGACTCCATCGCCCACCTCGTCCGCACCGGCCGGGCGCCCGGCGAGATCGCCGTGCTGTGCCGCACGGCCACCGACTTCGCCGAGATCCAGGGCGCGCTCGTCGCCCGTGACATCCCCGTCGAGGTCGTCGGCCTCTCAGGGCTGCTGCACCTGCCCGAGATCGCCGACCTGGTCGCCGTCTGCGAGGTCCTCCAGGATCCCGGGGCCAACGCCTCCCTCGTCCGCCTGCTCACCGGCCCGCGCTGGCGCATCGGCCCCCGCGACCTCGCCCTCCTGGGCCGCCGCGCCCGGCTGCTGGTCGCCCACGCGCGGGCGGACGGCGCCGACGACCCCGACCGCAGGCTCGCGCAGGCCGTCGAGGGGACCGACCCCTCGGAGGTGATATCGCTCGCGGACGCCCTGGACACGTTCCTGGAGTCACCCCTGCGCGAGGACGGGCGGGACGACGACGCACTGCCGTTCTCCCCGGACGCGCGCGTGCGCTTCGCCCACCTCGCCAGGGAGCTCCGCGATCTGCGCCGCTCCCTGGCCGACCCGCTCCTCGACGTCCTGCACCGCGTCCTCGCCGTCACCGGCCTGGAGGTGGAGCTCTCCGCGTCCCCGCACGCGCTCGCCGCGCGCCGCCGCGAGACCCTGTCCAACTTCCTCGACGTCGCCGCCTCCTTCGCGGCCGGCGACGGCGAGGCCACCCTGCTGGCCTTCCTCGGCTTCCTGCGCACCGCCGCCCAGTACGAGAAGGGCCTCGACAACGCCCTGCCCGGCGGCGAGAACACCGTCAAGGTCCTCACCGCGCACAAGTCCAAGGGCCTGGAGTGGGACGTCGTGGCCGTCCCCGGACTGGTGACCGGCACCTTCCCCAGCGCCCAGGGCCGCGAGAAGTGGACCGCGCAGGCCAAGGTGCTGCCGCACGCCCTGCGCGGCGACACCGACACCCTGCCCGACGTCGGCTCCTGGGACTCCCGGGGCATGAAGGCCTTCCACGAGGCCATGAAGGAGCACCAGCGCACCGAGGAACTGCGCCTCGGCTACGTCACCTTCACCCGCCCCCGCTCCCTGCTCCTCGGCTCCGGACACTGGTGGGGACCCAGCCAGAAGAAGCCGCGCGGGCCCTCCGACTTCCTCCAGGCCCTCCACGACCACTGCGCCGCGGGCCACGGCGAGATCGAGGCCTGGGCCGACGAACCCGCCGAGGACGAGGAGAACCCGGCCCTGCACACGGCCGGCGCCGACCAGGCGTGGCCGCTGCCGCTGGACGACACCGCCCTGGCGCGGCGCCGCGCGGCCGCCGCGACGGTCCGCGCCCACCTGGACGCCCTGGCCGTCCGGCTCCACACCGACCACGACCCCGGCGCCCCCGGCGACCCGGACTGGCCGACGCCGCCGGACGAGGACTTCCCGGCCGGCGAGGACTTCCCGCACGAGGAGGCGTTCCCGTACGGCGACGACCCGTACGGGGAGGACCCGTACGGCGAGGACCCGTACGGCGGGGACCCGTACGGCGAGGATCCCTACGGCGAAGCCCCTTACGGCGAGGGCCCCGACAACGAAAACTCCAACGACGGCGTGCCCCACGAGGCGCGATCCGCGCGCGGCGGGCACGCCCCCGCCCCGCGGGAGCCCGACGACTGGGACACCTGGACCGCCGAACGGCCGGCCGTGCCCCACCAGGCACCCGCCCCCGACGAGCGGGCCGGACACCGCGGGCACGCCCCCGCCGGACCGGCGCACCCCGCGCACTGCACCAGGCCCGCCGGACCCGCGTACCCCGCGCCCCCCGCCGGGGACGAGACCGGCGTCACCCCCGAGGAGGCCCGCGCCATCGCCTCCTGGGACCGCGACCTCGACGCGCTCACCGGAGAGCTGCTGCGCGCCCGCCGCGGCATCACCGAAGTCCCCCTGCCGGCCACCCTCACCGCGTCCCAGCTGATGCTCCTCGCCCAGGACCCCGACGGACTCGCGCAGGAACTCGCCCGCCCCATGCCACGCCCCCCGCAGCCCGCCGCACGCCGGGGCACCCGCTTCCACGCCTGGGTCGAAGCCCGCTTCGAGGAGCTCACCCTGCCCATGCTCGAGCCGGACGAGTTGCCCGGCGCCGAGGCCGAGATCGCCGACGAGCGCGACCTCGAGGCCCTCAAGGAGGCCTTCGAGAACACCGAGTACGCCCACCGCACCCCCTACCGGATCGAGGCGCCCTTCCAGCTCACCCTCGCCGGACGGGTCGTGCGCGGCCGCATCGACGCCGTCTACCGAAGCGGCGACGGCGACCGCGCGACCTACGAGATCGTCGACTGGAAGACCAACCGCGCCCACACCGCCGACCCGCTCCAGCTCGCCGTGTACCGGCTGGCCTGGGCCGAGCAGCAGGGCGTACCGCCCGAGTCGGTCACGGCCGCCTTCCTGTACGTGCGCACCGGCGAGGTCGTACGCCCCGAGGACCTGCCGGACCGTGCCGCCCTGGAACGGCTGCTCACCGACGATCACCCGGACCACCCGCGAGAGGCGGCCGGGGGCGCCCGAGTGTGACGAACAGCCCGCCGAGGATGCCCCTGCGGGCCGATAGGCTCGTGAGCATGAGCCAGACCCCGGACAGCGCCGTCCGCACGTACATCGAAGAGCACCGCGCCGCCTTCCTCGACGACCTCGCCGCATGGCTGCGCATCCCCTCCGTGTCGGCCCAGCCCGACCACGCACCCGATGTACGGCGCAGCGCCGACTGGCTCGCCGCGAAGCTGGCGGAGACCGGCTTCCCGACCGTCGAGGTCTGGCCGACCCCGGGCGCCCCGGCCGTCTTCGCCGAGTGGCCCTCCGGCGACCCCCAGGCGCCCACCGTGCTCGTCTACGGCCACCACGACGTGCAGCCCGCCGCCCTCGAGGACGGCTGGGACAGCGAGCCCTTCGAGCCGGTCGTCCGCGGCAACCGCCTCCACGCGCGCGGGGCCGCCGACGACAAGGGCCAGGTGTTCTTCCACACACTCGGGGTCCGCGCCCACCTCGCCGCCACCGGCCGCACCGCACCCGCGGTCAACCTCAAGCTCCTCATCGAGGGCGAGGAGGAGTCCGGCTCCCCGCACTTCCGTGCCCTGGTGGAAGAGCGCGTCGGCCGGCTCGCCGCGGACGCCGTCATCGTCTCCGACACCGGCATGTGGTCCGAGGACACCCCGACCGTCTGCACCGGCATGCGCGGCCTCGCCGAGTGCGAGATCCGTCTGTACGGCCCCGACCAGGACATCCACTCCGGCTCCTTCGGCGGTGCCGTGCCCAACCCGGCCACCGCCGCGGCCCGCCTGGTCGCCGGCCTGCACGACGAGCACGCGCGCGTGGCCGTCCCCGGCTTCTACGACGGCGTCGTCGAGCTGACCGACCGCGAGCGCGAACTGTTCGCCCAGCTCCCCTTCGACGAGGAGCGGTGGCTGCGCACCGCCAGGTCGCGCGCGACCCACGGCGAGGCCGGGCACACCACCCTGGAGCGCGTCTGGGCCCGCCCCACCGCCGAGGTCAACGGCATCGGCGGCGGCTACCAGGGCCCCGGCAGCAAGACGATCATCCCGTCCTCCGCCACGGTGAAGCTCTCCTTCCGCCTCGTCGCGGGCCAGGACCCCGACCACATCGAGAAGGCCGTCCGCGCCTGGGCCGCCGAGCGGATGCCCGCCGGAATCCGGCAGGAGATCGAGTTCGGCGCCGCCACCCGCCCGTGCCTGACCCCGCTCGACCACCCCGCTCTGCAGTCCGTGGTCCGCGCCATGAGCCGGGCCTTCGAGGGACCCGTCCGCTACACCCGCGAGGGCGGCTCCGGACCCGCCGCCGACCTCCAGGAGGTCCTCGGCGCACCCGTCCTCTTCCTCGGCATCTCAGTCCCCTCCGACGGCTGGCACGCCCCCAACGAGAAGGTCGAGCTGGACCTCCTCCTCAAGGGCGTCGAGACCAGCGCCTACCTGTGGGGCGACCTCGCCGAGAACTGGCGGCACGCCCCCTGACCGGCGACCGCCGTACGCGCGGGGCACACTTGAGGAACCGCCCGCACGCCCCGCCCGCCCGGTGCGCTCCCGCCCTTAGTCCGCCGAACCACCCGCCGAAACGAACCGTTGCACTTGCACTGGGGGAGTTGGAAGCACCCGTGACCACCTGGACCGACCAGACCACCGACCGCCCCATCTCACTGACCGCCCCGGGCGGCATCGACCGCGCCGCCCACCACCGGCTCGACGAAGCCTGGCTCGCGGCGGCGTGGAGCCACCCCACGACCCGCTGCTTCGTGGTCTCCGGCGGCCAGGTCCTCATCGACGAGACGCCCGACGGCCGCACCGAGCTCGTCATGACCCCGTCCTTCGAGGCGCCGCTCACCGAAGCCCACCGCTACTTCCTCGGCAACGACGAGGAGGGCGTCAGCTACTTCGCGCTCCAGAAGGACTCCCTGCCCGGCCGCATCGACCAGTCCGCGCGCCCCGCGGGCCTGCGCGAGGCCGGACTGCTGCTGTCGCCGCGGGACGCGGGCCTCATGGTGCACGCCGTCGGCCTGGAGAACTGGCAGCGCACCCACCGCTTCTGCTCCCGCTGCGGCGAGCGCACGGTCATCGCCGCCGCCGGCCACATCCGCCGCTGCCAGGCCTGCGGCGCCGAGCACTACCCGCGCACCGACCCGGCGGTGATCATGGCTGTCACCGACGAGGACGACCGGATCCTGCTCGGCCGGCAGGTCCACTGGCCCGAGGGCCGCTTCTCCACGCTCGCCGGATTCGTCGAGCCCGGTGAGTCCATCGAGCAGGCCGTGCGCCGCGAGGTCTTCGAGGAAGCGGGCGTCGTCGTCGGCCCGGTCGAGTACGTGGCCAGCCAGCCCTGGCCCTTCCCGTCCAGCCTCATGCTCGGCTTCATGGCCCGCGCCACCTCCACCGACATCACCGTCGACGGCGACGAGATCCACGAGGCCCGCTGGTTCTCCCGCGAGGACCTGTGCACGGCCTTCGAGACCGGCGAAGTGCTGCCGCCCTACGGCATCTCCATCGCCGCCCGCCTGATCGAGATGTGGTACGGCATGCCGCTGCCGACGCGCAGCGTCGTCTAGGACGCGGGACGGTCCGCCGTCCCAGACCCCGCCGGCCCGTCGGGGCGGGCGGGGTCGCGTCGCCTGTCCATGCCGCGCACGGTAGCCGCAGGGTCCGACAGTCCGGTCCGCGACGCACGCGGGCACGCAGAACCCCCGACCGGCCGTCCAGGCCGTCGGGGGTCGTGCGGCGGGGGAGGGTCAGGCGGTGAGGGCCTGCTTCACCTGGGCGAGGCTGGGGTTCGTCATCACGACCTCGTTGCCACCGGCGGTGGGGACCACCCGGACGGTCGGGACCGTCTGGTTTCCGCCGTTCGCCTTCTCCACAAAGGCCGCGGACTCCGGGTCCTGCTCGATGTTGATCTCGGTGTACGCGATGCCCTCGCGGTCCAGCTGGCTCTTCAGCCGACGGCAGTAGCCACACCAAGTCGTGCTGTACATCGTCACAGTGCCCTGCATGTCTCTCGCGCTCCTCAGGCAGCTCGGGGAAGTTCGTCCAGGGAGTGAACGCGGCGGGCGGGGCGGGCATTCCCCGCCCTTCGCGCCGGCCCGGACGGCGCGGGCCCCGCCGGGCCCGCCTCTGTCTGTGACGCCCGCCGCATAAGTACGACCGCGGGCCCCCGCCTGTGGACAACCGGCACAGCGGCCCCGGGCGACCTGGCAGCATGGCCATGTGACACCAGCAACGCTCTCCACCCTCTTCCCGCAGGTACCGGGCACGCCCGACGCGGTGCTCGAAGGGCTCGACCCCGAGCAGCGCGAGGTGGCCACCGCCCTGCACGGCCCGGTGTGCGTCCTGGCCGGAGCGGGCACCGGCAAGACCCGGGCGATCACCCACCGCATCGCCTACGGCGTCCGGGCGGGCATCCTCCAGCCGTCCAGCGTGCTCGCCGTCACCTTCACCAACCGCGCCGCCGGAGAGATGCGCGGGCGCCTGCGCCAGCTCGGGGCCCAGGGCGTCCAGGCCCGCACCTTCCACTCCGCCGCGCTGCGGCAGCTCCAGTACTTCTGGCCGAAAGCCGTCGGTGGTTCCATGCCCCGGCTGATCGACCGCAAGATCCAGCTCGTCGCCGACGCGGCCGCCGCGTGCAACCTCCGCCTCGACCGGGGCGAGCTGCGGGACGTCACCGGCGAGATCGAATGGTCCAAGGTCACCCAGACCGTCCCGGCCGACTACGCGTACGCGGCTGCGAAGGCCGGCCGGGAAGCCCCGCGCGACCCGGCGGAGATCGCCCACGTCTACGCCGCCTACGAGAACCTCAAGCGGGACCGCGCGGTCATCGACTTCGAGGACGTCCTGTTGCTGACCGTCGCCGTCCTGCAGGACCGGCACGACATCGCCGAGCAGGTCCGCGCCCAGTACCAGCACTTCGTCGTCGACGAGTACCAGGACGTCAGCCCCCTGCAGCAGCGGCTCCTGGAGCTGTGGCTGGGCGACCGCGAAAGCCTGTGCGTCGTCGGCGACGCCAGCCAGACGATCTACTCGTTCACCGGAGCAACGCCCGACCACCTCATCGACTTCCGCGCCCGCCACCCCCGCGCCACCGTCGTCAAGCTGATCCGCGACTACCGCTCCACCCCGCAGGTCGTGCACCTCGCCAACGGCCTGCTCGGCCAGGCCCGCGGCCGCGCCGCCGACCACCGGCTGGAACTCGTCTCCCAGCGCGCCCCCGGCCCCGAACCCGTCTACGCCGAGTACACCGACGAGCCCGCCGAGGCCGAGGGCGCCGCCCGCCGCATCCGCGAGCTCGTCGACGCCGGCGTCCCGGCCTCCGAGATCGCCGTCCTGTTCCGTACGAACTCCCAGTCCGAGACCTACGAGCAGGCCCTGGCCGACGCCGGCGTCCCCTACCAGCTGCGCGGCGCGGAACGCTTCTTCGACCGGCCCGAGGTGCGCAAGGCGGGCGTCGCCCTGCGCGGCGCGGCCCGCTTCGGCGGCAACGACTCCCTGCTGGACGACGTCGTCGACCTGCCCTCACAGGTGCGCGCCGTCCTCTCCGGAGAGGGCTGGACCAGCACGCCCCCGGCCGGCTCCGGCGCCGTCCGCGAACGCTGGGAGTCGCTGGCCGCCCTGATCAACCTCGCCCACGACTTCTGCGCCGCCCGCCCCGACGCCACCCTCGGCGACTTCGTCGCCGAACTCGACGAGCGGGCCGGCGCCCAGCACGCCCCCACCGTCCAGGGCGTCACCCTGGCCTCCCTGCACGCGGCCAAGGGCCTGGAGTGGGACGTGGTCTTCCTCGTCGGCGTCGCCGAGGGCATGGTGCCGATCACCTACGCCAGGACCGACGAACAGATCGAGGAGGAGCGCCGCCTCCTCTACGTCGGCGTGACCCGCGCCCGGGAGCGCCTCCACCTCTCCTGGTCCCTGTCCCGGGCACCGGGCGGCCGGCCCAACCGCAGGCCCAGCCGCTTCCTCGACGGCCTGCGCCCCGGAAGCGCCGCCACCTCCGGCCGCACCGGCGCCGGCGCCGCCGGAGGCATCGAACGCGGCACGGCCGTGCGCGCCCCGGCCGTCCCCCGGCGCACCCAGCGCACCGTGGCCCGCTGCCGGGTCTGCGGCCGCACCCTCACCGACGCCGGCGAGATGAAGCTGATGCGCTGCGAGGACTGCCCCTCCGACATGGACGAAGGCGTCTACGAGCGGCTGCGTGAATGGCGCGCCGTCCAGGCGGAGCGCAGCGGGCAGCCGGACTTCTGCGTCTTCACCGACCGCACCCTGATGGCCATCGCCGAGGCGCGGCCCGAGGACCCCGCCGAACTCTCCCGGATCCCCGGCGTCCGCGCCCGCAAGCTGCAGCGCTACGGAGCCGATGTTCTGGCCATCTGCGCAGGCCAGGAGATCGGGACGGAGGGCGGGCAGGACTGACCCCAACTCGTCGAAAAAATAGTTTGCGCATGCCCCGCGAATCCCCATAGGTTCTAGGCACGGAAGCGGCGGCCTTCTCCGAGGCCCTGACTCCGTGTTGTACTTGCATACCCGAGCGGATCGGTTCACCCCGGTCCCCCAAGACGCCGAGAGGAGGCGAGTCAAGTGATCAGCATCAAGACCATCATCAGCGCGGCCAAAATGACCGATCGCTCGGCCGTCTCCACGTGCATGCTCGGCGCCTCGAACCAGGGCACCGGTCTGTCCGGCATCCGTGCCGTCCGTCCGGCGTCCTCCCCTGCTCTCGCGGTCCTTCCCGTCCGTGAGCGCAATGAGCGACCGACGAAGGCACTGGAAGCGGTAGCGGCACAGGCGCATGCCTATGCCTTTGCGGCGGCCGGTGCCGGATTCCGGAAGCAGACGACGCAGCACCACCTGATGTGGGCCTTCCGTGGGCCAGAACCCTGGAGTGATCCAGCCTGATCGCCGATCAGGCCGGCGCCTTCAGGGCCGCGGAACCCCACCCGGGATCCGCGGCCCTTCTGTTTGCCCCGAACGGGGACGACGGAGCGAAGGGGCCTCGGGACAGGAAAAGAACCCGGTACCAAGCCGACGCCCGGTCAACCGGCCGGAACGACCAGACGAGGAAGACCTGATCGTGCAACTCGAAGCGCACGCCCCGTCCGTACCGCCTTCACAAACGCTCCCCCCGCCCGGCCTCACGGAGGACTCCACCTTGATCCCGCTCACCGCGCTCACCGCGCTCGACGACGCCATCGAGAACCTCGGCGTACCCGTCCCCTGCCGTTCCTACGACCCCGAGGTCTTCTTCGCCGAGTCGCCGGCCGACGTCGAGTACGCCAAGTCCCTCTGCCGCACCTGCCCGCTGATGGAGGCCTGCCTGGCCGGGGCGAAGGAGCGGCGTGAGCCCTGGGGCGTCTGGGGTGGCGAGCTGTTCGTCCAGGGGGTCGTCGTCGCCCGCAAGCGGCCGCGTGGCCGCCCGCGCAAGAACCCGGTCACAGCATGAACGCCGCAGGAACCATCGACCGTCCCCTCACGCACGACCCCAAGAAGCAGGCCCCGATGAAGCCGTCCACCAGCGAGCCCGCAGGCTCCGCGACCCCAGACTTCACCACCACCGGCGCGATCGACTCGCGTCAGAACAGGACCCGAGAGATGCAACTCATCCCAGAAGCCCTGGCTCGTGCGCATATGCACGACCTGCTGCAAGGCGCCGAGCAGGAGCGCCGGGCCGTGCGCCTGGCGACCGCCCGGCGGATGCAGCGCCGGGCGGAGCGCGCCTCGATGCGCGCTCGCCGTGCGCTGGCCATGGCCGTCATGCAGTGATCCGGCACACCTGAAGCGGTGGCCTCCCGGCGACGGGAGGCGAAGCCTTCGCCGCGGGGGCCGGTCCGTCCGCACGGACCGGCCCCCGCGGCGCGTTCGCGGCGCTCACGCCTCCGCGGGCTCCTCCTCGTCCAGCTCGTCCGCCGCGACGAAGCCGGGCAGCCACTCCTCCAGTTCGTCACGCAGCCGCACCGTGGCCCCGAGCTGGCAGAGCACACCGATGGTGCTCAGCGTCACCCGGTGGATCAGCAGGTAAGCCGGCGGCAGGTTGAGCCGCTTGCCGAGCTGGTAGGCGGGGGAGCGGACGTCGGCGATGCGGGCCGCCTGGCTGCGCATCCACGAACGGGTGAAGGTGAACGCCTCGACCCGGGCCGGTTCGATGATCGGCAGCAGGTAGTCGAGGACCGCCTCGGGATCCAGCTCTATCGAGTCCTTGACGAACCCCTCCGAGCACAGCAGCTCGTAGACCGTCTCGGCCTCGCCGTCCAGGGTCATCCGCAGGGAGACGCCTATCGGCTCCGGCAGACCGCCCGGGAGCCGGTCGACCGTGCCGAAGTCCAGGACGCCCAGGCGCCACTCGCCGTCGCCGTCCGGGTCGCCCGGCAGCAGGCGGAAGTTGCCCGGGTGCGGGTCGGCGTGCAGCAGTCCGGTGCGGGCCGGGCCCGAGAAGAGGAAGCGGGCCAGGAGCTGGCCGGCCCGGTCGCGCTGCTCCTCGGTGCCGTCGTTGATGACCTCCGACAGCGGGATCCCGTCGATCCACTCGGTGACCAGGATCTGGTCGCACTGGTGGACCACCGCCGGGACCACCACGTCGGGGTCGTCCGCGAACTCCGCCGCGTGCGCCTGCTGGGCCTGCGCCTCCAGCGCGTAGTCCAGTTCCTCGGAGACCCGGTCCCGCATCTCCGCGATCAGCGGCTTGATGTCCATGCCGGGGATCAGCGGCCCCAGCAGCCGGGCGAAGCGGCTGAGCTGGCTCAGGTCGGACAGCAGGGCCTCGCCCGCGCCCGGGTACTGCACCTTGACCGCCACCTCGCGGCCGTCGTGCCACAGCGCCCGGTGCACCTGCCCGATGGAGGCGGCGGCCGCCGGCTTGTCCTCGAACTCCAGGAACAGCTCACGCCACCCGGCGCCCAGCCGCTCCTCGAGCACCGCGTGCACCGTGCGGGTGGGCATCGGCGGCGCCGCGTCCTGGAGCTTGGTCAGCGCCGCGCGGTAGGGGCCCGCGATCTCCTCGGGCAGGGCGGACTCGAAGACGGACATCGCCTGCCCGAACTTCATGGCCCCGCCCTTCAGCTCGCCGAGGACCTTGAACAGCTGCTCCGCCGTGCGCTGCTGGAGTTCCCTGCCGACGATCTCCGCGGACTCGCCCACGATCCGCTTGCCCAGCCCCCAGGTCGCCCGGCCGGCGAAGCCGAGCGGGAGCGCGGCGAGCTTGGCGGTTCGGGTGACCGCCTTGCGCGGAAGATCAGACATGCGCCCTCCAAGTCCCTGTCGGCCGCAACGCGACTGCCTCGCGTCGTTGCTCCGGCGACGGCCGTGGTACAGCCATTGTCCCGCGTGGCTCCCCATTCGTGGAGGAGTGCTCCCCCTCACCCCTCTCCGCCGCCCCGCAGCCGCATGCCGGATGCGCGGCCACCGGCCGGGAATGCCAGGTCAGACCGGGCAGGGATGCCTCCCAGCGGGTGCCCGCGCTGGACGGCCACTCCCCGTCGAGGAAGGCCGTGGCGTGGGCCGCGGCCAGTCCGGCGACGGCCGTGGCGAGAGCCAGATCACAGGCTCCCACCCGGCGGGCGTCGCCGGAACGCCACTGGGCGACCAGCCGGGGCCAGGCCGGATCGTGGTCCGCGCGCTCCTGGTGCAGGCAGCCCGCGCAGCCCGTGGCGCCGGGCAGGACGAGGGGCCCGACCACGCCCGTACCCTCCACGACCCCGGCGTACAGATGGGGCGTGCCGGAGGCCATGAGCGGCTCGGCGGTGAACGGGTCCGGGGCGTGCACGGCGACGTCGTCCCGCGGGGCGAGGATCACCAGGGAGAGGCCGGGATCGCCGGCGCCCACGCCGTCGGGGGCCGTGGCGCGGCCGGAGCGGGTGCGGCGCGCCGGCCGGCCCGGGGCCGCTCTGCGGACGGCCGCCCGGGCCGCCTCCTGCCGGCGTTCGCGCAGCGAGTCGGCGGACAGCCCGCCCGGCGCCACGTCCCACGGCTCGACCCGCCCCACGTCGCGCACGTCGACCTCCCCGACCCCGGCCCCGGACAGCACCGAAGCCAGCAGGACCCCGACCCGCCCCGCGCCCCGCACCTGCACGCGCAGCGAGCCGCGGGCGGCGAGCCGGCCGAGCGCGCCGCCCGGTTCGGGCGTGGTCAGGGACAGTGAGGCGAGGTCGGGGCGCAGCCGCTCCATCACGTCCGTCCTCTCCCGCAGCGCGTCGGCGGCCGGTCCGCCGCCGCGTGTGTCGTCGAGCAGGCCCGCGCGGCCCAGCCGCGCGAGCAGCGTGTCGACGTGGCCGTCCGGCAGGTCCATGCGCCGGCCCTCGTCCCGCAGCAGGGGCAGGCCGCGGGTGCCGTTGAGCAGGTCGAGGAAGCTGCCGGTCGCCGTGTCCATCGGTCCCAGTGTCATCGCGTGCGCCGGGGTCATCCCGAACTGCACCGTGTTGAGGTCGCGCCAGCCGCGCCGCAGCGCGGGTTTCACCATCGGATGCATGACAGCCCCCGTGTCCGTCGCATTCTCCTGAATCGTCCCCTGAGCGGGCAGACATCCCGCGGCCGGTGGAGCCGGTCGTGCTCCGCCGACCTCGCCAAGCATGCCGGGCCGTGCCGGAGGCGTGCCCGAGGTTGTCCACAGGCTGGGGGTGTTCGTCGTACGAATCGACGGCATCACCCGGGCATATCGGTCGTACAAATCAGACACACGGAGGGGCGCACAAGGCCGGGCGTCCCGGCGCCGGGACTTCGGCCCGGCCCAGCGGGTAACGTCGGGGCGTGCCCGCCGACCCCCTGAACCGCGCCGGACAACCGCAGCGCGGCATGACGAACCAGCCGCCGAGCGGCTCGGGGGCGAGCCCGATCGAGGTGCGCAGGAGCACCCGGCGCCGCCGGACGGTCTCCGCCTACCGTGAGGGCGACCGCACCGTCGTGCTGATCCCCGCCAGGATGTCGGAGGCGGAGGAACGGCGCTGGGTGACCCTCATGCTCGACAAGCTCGCCGCCCAGGAGAGCAGACGGACGCTGGGCGACGCCGAGCTGACCGGGCGCGCCGAACGGCTGTCGGCCCAGTACTTCGACGGCCGGGCGCGCCCCGCGTCCGTCCGCTGGGTCACCAACCAGAACACCCGCTGGGGCTCGTGCACCCCGGCCGAGGGCAGCATCCGCCTCTCCCACCGGCTGCAGGGGATGCCGGAGTACGTCGTGGACTACGTCCTCTGCCACGAGCTGGCGCACCTGCTGGTGCCCGGTCACGGGGCCGACTTCTGGCGGCTGCTGGAGAACTACCCGCGCACCGAGCGGGCCCGCGGCTACCTCGAAGGGGTGGTGGCGGCCGGCCGGCTGCCCCACGTGCCCGGCGCGCGCGACGAGTGACCGGGGCCGTCGGCGGGGCGTGCGGCCGGTTGTGTACCGGCTCTGTACCGACTCGCACCGGCCGCGTCCTTTGCCGAAGTTTGCGGTTAGCCTGACGCGACGCACTCACATTCGGGATGGGGGACGGTCGTAACGCATGGCCAGGGAATTCCAACGCGGCCACAAGGCCAGGATCAGTGACCTCACCGCGGGCACCGATCTGTACGTAGGCGTGCAGATCGCCGGCCCCGGACTGACCTTCGACATCAGCTGCTTCGGACTGGACGCCGACGAGCGCCTCTCGGACGACCGGTACTTCGTCTTCTTCAACCAGCCGAAGTCCCCGGAGGAGTCCATCCAGCTGCTGGGCGCCCAGGCCGGCGACACGGAGTCGTTCCGCGTCACGCTGGACCGCGTCCCCGACGGCATCCGCAAGCTCTCCTTCACGGCGACCGTCGACGGCGCCGGGCAGATGTCGCAGATCGGCCCCGGATACCTGCGCATCGTGGCCGGCGGCGAGGAGGTCGCGCGGTACTCCTTCGACGGTTCGGAGTTCTCCACCGAGCGGGCCGTGATGCTCGGTGACCTCTACTTCAAGGACGTCTGGCGGTTCGCCGCGGTCGGACAGGGCTTCGACGGCGGCCTCGAGGCGCTGCTGAAGAACTTCGGCGGCGAGGTGCTGGAGGAGGAGGCCCCGGCCGCCCCGCCGCAGCCGCAGTCAACGGCCGCCCCCGGCTTCGCACCGCCCGCCCAGGCCGCCGCCCCGCCCGCGTTCTCCGCCCCCGCCGCCCCGGCTCCCGTGCCCGCTCCGGCCCCGCAGGGCTTCGCCCCGCCCGGCGGCTCCCCGCCCCCGCCCCCGGCGCCGGCCCCGAACCTGCACGGCGCGCCGACGGTCATCGCGCCCCTGGCCCCGCCCGCCGGCGGCGCCGTCCCGCCTCCGGCCCCGGCCCCCGCGCCGTACGGCCAGCCGCCGCAGCCGCCCTACGGCGGCCAGCCCGGCGCGCCATTGCCCCCGGGCTACGGCCAGCAGCCCTCCCACGGCGGCCAGCCCGGGGCGCCCATGCCTCCCGGCTACGGCCAGCAGCCGCCGTACGGTCAGGTCCCCGGCCAGCAGGCCGCCGGGTACGGCGTCCCGCAGGGCGCCCCCCAGGGCGGCGCCGGCGTGACGGCCGCCCTCCAGGCGTTCAAGGAGACCCCCACCGGGCAGCGCTGGACGCTGCAGAACTCCAAGCTCATCCGCGTCGACCTCGGCGTCGGCGGTCAGCCCGTGCTGGCCCGGCAGGGCAGCATGGTGCTCTACCAGGGCAAGGTCGACTTCAACTACAAGGGCGCCGGGTTCACCGGACGGATCGTCGGCAACGCCACCGGCCAGGAGATGCAGCTGATGCGCTGCACCGGCCAGGGCCAGGTGTTCCTCGCCGACGAGTCCACCCACCTGCACCCCGTGGAGCTCCAGGGCGACGCGATCTGCGTCTCCGCGGAGAACGTCCTCGCCTTCGACGAGAGCCTCCAGTACGAGGTCCGGCGGATCGAGGGCCACGGCATCCCCGGCGGCGCGCTGTTCACGATGCAGTTCCAGGGCACCGGCACGATCGTCGTCAAGACGCACGGCACCCCCGTCGTGCTGCCGGTGACGCCGACGACGTTCGCCGACTGCCAGGCGGTGGTCGCCTGGTCGGCGGCCGCCCAGGTGATCGTCTCCAGCCAGGTCCGGATGCGCCGCAACGCCTACCCGGGGGACACCGAGGAGAGCGTCAACCTGCAGTTCCGGGGCGCTCCCGGCAACTTCATCGTGGTCCAGCCGTACGAGGTCTGAGGGAGCCCGTCATGAACCAGCCGCTCGCGGGCTACGCCCCCGCACCCGTCACCGCCCGCATGGAGAATCACGGCAACCACATGCTGAAGGTCGCCATGCAGACCGGCAGCGACCTCCTCGCGCGCGTGGGGTCGATGGTCGCCTACGAGGGCTTCATCCAGTACGAGCCCAACCCGCCCGCCGTCCGCCAGGTCGCCCGCGACTGGATCACCGGCGAGGGCGCCCCGCTGATGAAGTGCTCCGGCGACGGACTGCTCTACCTCGCCGACTACGGCGCCGACGTCGTCGTGATCAACCTCAACGGCGACGGCATCTCGGTCAACGCCACCAACCTGCTCGCCTTCGACGCCCACCTCACCTGGGGCGTCGAGCGGGTCAAGGGGCTCGCCAAATTCGCCGGGCAGGGCCTGTGGAACACCAGGATCTCCGGTCAGGGCTGGGTGGCGCTGACCTCCCGGGGCAAGCCGATCGTCGTCGACTGCGGCGGCGGCGAGGACGAGACGTACGTCGACCCGGACGCGCTCGTCGCCTGGTCCCCGAACCTCAAGGTGAAGGGCAAGCGCAGCTTCAAGGCCCAGTCGCTGATCGGCCGGGGCAGCGGCGAGGCCTACCAGATGGCGTTCTCCGGCCAGGGCATCGTCGTCGTCCAGCCCAGCGAGGACAGCACCGACCGCCTCCGGGTCCGGGGCTGAGGGGGAGTCAGAACACCATGCAGAGCCCGCTTTTCGCCCACAACGACCAGCAGACCCAGGAGCGCTGGAGCCTGCAGAACAAGCAGATGCTCCGCGTCACCCTGGAGGGCCACGACGACCTTCTCGCCCGCAAGGGCACCATGGTCGCCTACCAGGGCCTCGTCGAGTTCGACGCCGAGTACCGCGGCAGCGGCCAGGCACGCGCGCGCAGGTACACCGGCGAGGGCCTGGACCTGATGCGCTGCCACGGGCAGGGCACGGTCTACCTCGCCAACCTCGCCCAGTACGTGCACCTCATGGACGTCGACCAGGACGGTCTGACGGTGGACAGCTCCTACGTCCTCGCCATGGACTCCACGCTGCACCACGAGGTCATCGCCGTCGACAGCCTCTACGGCATCTCCGGTTCCGGGAAGTACCAGCTGAACATCACCGGGCACGGCAAGGTCGCCCTGATGACCTCGGGCGCGCCGCTGCTGATGCGGGTCACGCCGGACAAGTACGTCAACTGCGACGCCGACGCCATCGTCGCCTGGTCCACCGGGCTGCGGGTGCAGATGCAGGCCCAGACGCACTCCTCCGGCGTCTGGCGGCGGCGCGGCAGCACCGGCGAGGGCTGGGAGCTGAGCTTCATGGGCGCCGGCTTCGCGCTGGTGCAGCCCAGCGAGCTGCTGCCGCCGCAGCACGCGCAGATCGGGCAGGGCCTCGCCGCGCAGTTCGGCATGGGGCAGCAGGGCGCGCGCGGGCAGAACCAGGGCAACGTCTGGAGCTGACCCGCGGTGAGCGAGGGTGAGGGGCGTCCGCCGCGTGCGGACGCCCCTCACCCGCGTCCGGCGTTCACAGCCGGGCGCGCGCCGCTTCCAGCAGCCTCACGACCGACTCGTCGGCCACGCCGGCCACCTCGTCGTAGCGGAACCAGCGCAGGTCCAGCGACTCGTCGCTGATCTCCTGGACCGCTCCCGGCGGAGCGAGCGCCGCGTACTGCACGTCGAAGTGGCAGTGGCAGGGCGGCGGGATCGGATGCCGGTCCAGCCGGACCGGGCCGCCGGGCACCAGGGACAGCCCCGCGATGCCCGACTCCTCCGTCGCCTCCCGCAGGGCGGCGTCCCGCAGGGTGGCGTCGCCGGGCTCGCAGTGGCCGCCCATCTGCAGCCACATCCGCAGCTTCCGGTGCAGGGTGAGCAGCACCCGGCCGCGCTCGGGGTCGACCACCAGCGCGCTCGCCGTGAGGTGACCGGCCCCGCACGCCTTCCACATGCCGTCCGGGTGCGCCGCCAGATGGTCGAGATAGGCCTGGCGCAGCCCCTCCTGGCCGTCGTACGCCTTCAGCTCCAGGACGGCCTCGTCGTGCAGGCTCACTCGGTCTCGTCGCCCTTGTCGTCCTCGTCCTTCTTGCGCAGGTCGGGCTTGCCCGCGGCGCCGCCCGCGGCCTCGCCGAGCATCTTGTCCAGCTCGGAGAAGTCGAGCTGCTCGCGGTGCACGAAGCCGTCGGGGTCGTCCAGGTCGGTGGCCGTCGGCAGCATGTCCGGGTGGGCCCACAGGGCGTCCCGGCCGTCCACCCCGCGCGCGTCCGTGAGCGAGGCCCACAGCCGGGAGGCGTCACGCAGCCGGCGCGGGCGCAGCTCGAGGCCGATCAGCGTGGCGAACGTCTGCTCCGCCGGGCCGCCGGAGGCGCGGCGGCGGCGCAGCGTCTCGCGCAGCGCGTCGGCGGAGGACAGACGCGGCTTAGCGGCCGCGTGCACCACCGCGTCCACCCAGCCCTCGACGAGCGCCAGAGCGGTCTCCAGACGGGCCAGCGCCGCCTTCTGCTCGGGCGTGTCCTCCGGCTGGAACATGCCCTGCTGGAGGGCGTCCTGCAGCTGCTCGGGGTTCTGCGGGTCGAACTGCCCGACCACGTCCTCCAGCTTGGCCGTGTCGACCTTGATGCCGCGCGCGTAGCCGTCGACGGCGCCGAACAGGTGCGAGCGCAGCCACGGCACGTGCGCGAACAGGCGCTGGTGCGCCGCCTCGCGCAGGGCCAGGTAGAGCCGGACCTCCTCCTGCGGCACGCCGAGGTCCTTGCCGAACGCCGCCATGTTGGCCGGGAGCAGCGCGGCCTTGCCGGCCGGGCTCAGCGGCAGGCCGATGTCGGTGGAACCGACCACCTCGCCCGCGAGCACGCCGACGGCCTGCCCGATCTGCGTGCCGAACATGGCGCCGCCCATCGAGCGCATCATGCCGATCAGCGGGCCCGCCATGGCCTGCATCTCCTCCGGCAGCACGTCGCCCATGGCCGCGCCGACCCGCTCGGCGACCGGGTCGACCAGCTCCTGCCACGCGGGCAGGGTGGCCTCGACCCACTCGGCGCGGGACCAGGCCACCGCCGAGGCCGCGCCCGACGGCAGGGACGTGGCGTCGTCCAGCCACAGGTCGGCCAGGCGGACGGCCTCCTGGACCGCGGAGCGCTCGGCGTCGCCGACGCTGGCGTCCTTGACGCCGTCCGACGTGCCCTGGGCGACCGTCTGGCGGGCGATCTGCTTGGCCATGTCCCAGTTAACCGGGCCGCCCTCGTAGGAGAGCATCTGGCCGAGCTGCTGGAACGCGGCGCCCAGGTCGGTGGGGTTCAGGGATCCGAACATCGCTGCGAGCGGGTTGTCGGCGCCGGGGCCGCCAAAGCCTCCGGCTCCGGGCAGCCCGAAACCGAACTGGTTGCCCGGTCCCTGCTCACCACCGCTCTGCTGGTCCTTCTTCTTGCCCTCGTCGCCGTCTTCCGGCTTCTCCGGCGGAAGGCCGAATCCGAATGGGGTGTCACTCACGGGGTTCCTCGGCTGGTAAGGCCACCGGTTCTCTCCGGCGGCGCGGCTGCCCGACGTCACCACCCAGCGTAGACACCCGGACCCGATCGGGCCTCGGTGCTTCGCCCACGGAAAGCCTGCGGCAGGATGGATGCACCTGGTACGTGCGCCTCACTCGCGCCCGTACCGAAGACAACCGCTGGAGACGCCCGGTGAGTTCCCCAGATCCGCAGGTTCGCGCAGCGCGAAACCGTTCAGACCGCCCGTCGCCCGACCGAAGCCCCTCGG
Organism: Streptomyces sp. 1-11; assembly: GCF_007176755.1. Lineage (GTDB taxonomy): Bacteria > Actinomycetota > Actinomycetes > Streptomycetales > Streptomycetaceae > Streptomyces. Next base: position 243,383 of record NZ_BJTV01000001.1, on the reverse strand, counting down.
CCCCGGCGCCGCGCGCCGACGGCGCGACCGCCGTGCGCGGGCCCGTCGTGGCGGTCACCGGCGCGGCCGCCGGGGTCGGCGCCATGCTCACCGAGCGGCTCGCCGCCTCCGAGGAGATCAAGCAGGTCATCGCCATCGACGAACGGCGCGGGGAGTGCGCCGCCGCCCAGTGGCACATCCTCGACGTCCGCGATCCGGCGATCGCGGACAAGCTGCGGGGCGCGGACGTGGTGGTGCACCTCGCGCTCGACCTCGACCTGGAGACCGATCCCGCGGCGCGCACGGCCTACAACGTCCGCGGCACGCAGACCGTGCTGACCGCCGCGGCGGCGGCCGGAGTGCACCGGGTGGTGCTGTGCACCTCCGCGATGGTCTACGGGGCGCTGCCGGACAACGAGCTGCCCCTGTCGGAGGACGCCGAGCTGCGCGCGACGGCCGAGGCCACCGGCGTCGGGGACCTGCTGGAGATCGAGCGGCTGGCGCGGCGCGCCCCGCGCGCGCACCCGGGTCTGAACGTCACGGTGGTGCGGCCCGCGGTGCTGGTGGGAGGCACCGACACCGCGCTGACCCGGTACTTCGAGTCGCCCCGGCTGCTGGTGGTCGCCGGGTCGCGGCCGGCCTGGCAGTTCTGCCACGTCGAGGACCTGTGCGGCGCTCTGGAGTACGCCGTCCTGGAGAAGGCCGACGGGGAGCTGGCCGTCGGCTGCGACGGGTGGCTGGAGCAGGAGGAGGTCGAGGAGCTGAGCGGCATCCGGCGGATGGAGCTGCCGTCGGCGGTCGCCCTGGGCGCGGCCGCCCGGCTGCACCGGATCGGGCTCACCCCGTCCCCGGCGGGCGACCTGGCGTACACGATGTACCCCTGGGTGGTCAGCGGGAGCCGGCTGCACGACGCCGGGTGGCGGCCCCGCTGGACCAACGAGGAGGTGCTGGCGGAGCTGCTGGGCGAGGTCTCCGGGCGGCACACGGTCGTCGGCCGCAGGCTGGGGCGCAAGGACGCCACGGCCGCCGGAGCGGCGGGCGCCACGGTGGCGCTGCTGGGCGCGGCCGCCGTGGTGCGGCGGGCCCGCAAGGCCCGCCGGCGGTGAGGCGGACGGCCCCCGCGGCGTCCTCCGCGGGAACCGCGTCCGGCGCGCCCTGTAGGAGGCTCCAAGACCCCGCGCGCGCGTGCCTGGTGAAAGTCGTATTCCGGGACGGGGGATGCGTGGGGCACGATGGAGGGCATGGCACCCACGAACGATCACCCCGGTGAGCAGGCGGCGCAGGACCCCATCAAGCTGATCGGCGTCCGGGACGCCCCGCTCTCCGTCGACGAGGTGTTCGCGGCCGTCGGGGACGACGCGGCCGGCGGCGTCGCGCTGTTCGTGGGGACGGTGCGCGACCACGACGGGGGCGCCGACGTCGACGCGCTCGGGTACTCCTGCCACCCCAGCGCCGAGGCCGAGATGCGGCGGATCGCCGAGAAGGTCGCCGCCGAGTTCCCCGTGCGGGCGCTGGCCGCCGTCCACCGGGTGGGCGACCTCCGGGTCGGGGACCTCGCCGTCGTCGTCGGCGTGTCGTGCCCCCATCGGGGTGAGGCCTTCGAGGCCTGCCGCCGGCTCATCGACGACCTGAAGCACGAGGTGCCCATCTGGAAGCACCAGCGGTTCTCCGACGGGACCGAGGCATGGGTCGGCGCCTGCTGACCGGCGTCACCGCGCGCGCAGCGGCCCGTCCGCTTGCGTAACCACCCCCCGCGCGTGAGCGTTGTCAGTGCGGATGGTTAATCTGCTGATCACTCAGTCGCGGACACTCATGGGGTTGGGAGGTCGGCATGGCGGCTCTCGCCTGGTTGCTGATTCCGCTGGTGGCCGCGGTCGCGGCCGGACTGTGGGGCAGTTGGGCCAACCGGACCCGCAGGACCCGCAGCGACGGCCCCGAGCTGGACGGGTACGCCCGGTTCCGCGAGGCCATGGAGAAGCAGTCTTCGGGCGCCCCCGGCGCCTGAGTCGAGGTGCCCTCACGGTGCGCTGACGGAGTCGTCCCGTACTGTCGTGGCATGCCACGCCGCACCGCGACGATGCTCGCCTCCACCCTGATGCTGATCGCGCTCCTGTGCGCGGGAGTGCTCATCCCCGTGCCGTACGCGGAGATGTCCCCCGGGCCCACCGTGAACACGCTCGGGGAGCACGACGGCGAGCCGGTGCTGCAGATCTCCGGCCACAGGACCTACGCGACCGACGGCCACCTGAACATGACCACCGTCCGGGTCACCAGCGCCGACTTCCGGATGAACCTGGTGGAGGCCGTCTACGGCTGGCTGGCGCACGACAGCAAGATCGTGCCGCACGACACCCTCTACCCGGACGGCAAGACCGAGGAGCAGTCCAGCCAGGAGAACGCCGAGGAGTTCAGCCAGTCCCAGGAGAGCGCCAAGGTCGCCGCCCTGAAGGAGCTGGGCGTCCCGGTGAAGTCCTGGGTCATCGTCTCCACCGTCGTCAAGGGCACCCCGGCCGAGGGGCGGCTGCACGCCGGGGACGTGATCAAGGCCGTGGACGGCACGGCCGTCAAGCAGCCGACCGACGTCGCCAAGCTCGTCACCCGGCACAAGCCCGGCGAGAAGGTCGTCTTCACCGTGGTCCCCGCCAAGGAGCAGGCCGCGGCCGAGAAGCGGCACGGCACGGCGACGCAGACCCGGGACGTCGGCATCACGACCGCGACCTCCCACGACAGCGGGGCGCGGCGCGCCGTCGTCGGGATCTCCGCCGGCACCGACCACACGTTCCCGTTCAGCATCGACATCAAGCTCGCCGACGTGGGCGGACCGAGCGCCGGGCTGATGTTCGCGCTCGGCATCTACGACAAGCTCACCCCGGGCAGCCTCACCGGCGGCAACTTCGTCGCCGGCACCGGAACCATCGACGACAACGGGACGGTCGGGCCGATCGGCGGCATCGAGATGAAGACCGTCGGCGCGCGCAGCAAGGGCGCACGGTACTTCCTCACCCCCGCCGACAACTGCGCGGCGGCCGCCAAGGACACCCCGGGCGGGCTCACGCTCGTCAAGGTCAAGACCATCGGCGACGCGCTCGACGCCCTGAAGGACATCCGCGCCGGCGACACCGCCGCCCTGCCGAAGTGCACCGCCAAGTAGCCGGCCTTCGGCACGGAAAGCCGCCGGGGGCGCTCCCGGTCACCCGGGGCGCCCCCGTCGCCGTACCGCGGGAGGTCGGTCCTTGAAGGACCGCGGGGAGGTCAGTCCTCGAAGGTCGCCGTCAGGGCCTCGGCCAGGCCCGGCACCAGCTCCGGGCCCGTCAGGACCTCCGTCGGGGAGTCCTTCTCGCGCAGGCGCAGCGCGGACTCGCGGCTGCCGTCGCGCAGTACCGCGACCGTCATGCGGACCTCCTGGCGCTCGGGGTGCTCGGCCACCCACTTCGCCAGCTTGGCCTCGCTCAGGCCCTGCGGCACCTGTGCCTCGGCGGACGGCGGCAGCATCAGGCGCTCCACGGTGAGCGCGCAGCCCACCACCGCGTCCGGCCAGGCGATGGTGCCGAGGAACTCGTCGAGGGGCTTGTCCGTCGGGACCTCTTCCTGCTCGATCGGGGTGAGGCCGGCCGATTCGGACTCGGCGTCCAGGCCGAGCTGTGCGGCGAGCGAGGGTTCCTGTACCCGCAGCCGTGCGGTGTCTACGAGGGCGAAGAGGCGGGCGGGCTGGTCCCAGCCGAGGCCGGAGGCGTACTCGTCGATCTCGAGTACGGCCCGGGTGAGCGGGCTCGCTGCCATGGGAGTGTTGGACATGGTCACAATCCTGCCTCGTTCCCGGGGGGAATCGGGAACCGAGTGAACCGTGAGTAAGTTGCATAGGTGTGGCCCGCGATCACGGGGGGCCTCGGCCGACCCGTGAACGCGGCGGCCTGACGTATCGACAGCGACTTCGAGGTGCGCACCTTGGCTTTCCAGATGCCGGACCGCGGCGGAGGCCCGACGGGGCCACGGATCAGGGCGGGACGTCCGTCCCGGCGGGCCCGGGCCCTGCTCATGACACTGGGCGTCCTCGCCGTCCTCGGCATGGTGTTCACCATGTTCGCGGGCTTCTGGACGGACTGGCTGTGGTACCGGTCGGTGCACTACTCGTCCGTGTTCACCACCACGCTGTGGACCAAGATCGGGCTGTTCTTCGTCTTCGGCCTGCTGATGGCCGTCGCCGTCGGCGTCAACATCTGGCTGGCGCACCGGCTGCGGCCACCGCTGAGCGCCATGTCCATGGAGCAGCAGAGCCTGGACCGCTACCGGATGGGCATCGCGCCGTACAAGACCTGGCTGCTGCTCGCCGTCGCCTGTCTCGTCGGCCTGATCGCCGGCGCCTCCGCGGCCGGCCAGTGGCGCACCTGGCTGATGTGGGTCAACGGCGTGCCCTTCCACCAGAAGGACCCGCAGTTCCACCTCGACGTCTCCTTCTACGCCTTCGACCTGCCCTGGTACCGGTTCCTGCTCGGCTTCGGCTTCGCCGCCGCGATCCTGTGCCTGATCGCCTCCGCGCTCACCCACTACCTGTACGGCGGGCTGCGCGTCACCAGCCCGGGCGCGCGCGCCACCGCCGCCGCGACCGGGCACCTGTCGGTGCTCCTCGGCATCTTCGTGGCGCTGAAGGCGGTCGCCTACTGGCTCGACCGGTACGGACTGGCCGTCAAGTCCAGCGACTTCAAGGCCACCGGCAACTGGACCGGCCTGCGCTACGTCGACGCCAACGCCTACCTGCCGGCCAAGACGATCCTGTTCTGCATCGCCGTCATCTGCGCGCTGCTGTTCTTCGCCACCCTGTGGCGGCGCACCTGGCAACTGCCCGTCATCGGCTTCGGCCTGATGGTCCTGTCCGCGATCCTGATCGGCGGCCTGTACCCGGCCATCGTGCAGAAGTTCCAGGTGCAGCCCAACGAGCAGGCCAAGGAAGCCCCGTACGTCCAGAAGAACCTCAAGGCGACGCGCGAGGCGTACGGCATCGACGACACGAAGGTCACCGAGTACGCCGGCAAGTCCACCACCGAGGACAAGACCAAGCTGCGCGACCAGGTGTCCGACACGGCCAGCATCCGCATCATGGACCCGAACATCGTGTCGCCGACGTTCCAGCAGCTCCAGCAGATCCGCAACTACTACGGGTTCCCGACCAACCTGGACGTCGACCGGTACGCCAAGGACGGCAAGGAGCAGGACACCGTCATCGGCCTGCGCGAGCTGAACCTGGGCGGCATCCCGAAGAACAACTGGATCAACGACCACTTCCGCTACACGCACGGCTACGGCGCGGTCGCCGCCAAGGGCACCGAGGCCGACGCCGAGGGCCGCCCGGTCTTCACCGAGAAGAACCTGCCGTCCGAGGGCTCCCTCGGCACCTACAAGCAGCAGATCTACTACGGCGAGAAGACCACCACGTACTCGATCGTCGGGGGCCCCCAGAAGGAGGTCGACTACTCCGACGACGAGGGCGAGAAGACCACCAGCTACCAGGGCAAGAGCGGCGTCAACCTCGACAACGCGGTGAACCGGGCCGCGTACGCGGTGGCGTTCAACGAGCCGCAGATCCTCTACTCCGGCGCGATCGGCAAGGGCTCGCGGATCCTGTACAACCGCACCCCCAAGGAGCGCGTCGAGGCCGTCGCCCCCTGGCTGACCATCGACGGCGACGCCTACCCGGCGGTCGTGAACCACCGCATCCAGTGGATCGTCGACGCCTACACGACCACGAACGGCTATCCGTACGCCTCCCGTACGACCCTCGGCGACACGACGGCCGACTCGCTGACCGCGACGAACAACTCCCGTGCGGTGGTGGCCCAGCAGAACCAGGTCAACTACATCCGCAACTCGGTGAAGGCGACCGTCGACGCGTACACCGGCGAGGTCAAGCTCTACCAGTGGGACACCGCGGACCCCGTGCTGAAGACCTGGATGAAGGCCTTCCCCGGCACGGTCCAGCCGCGCGCGGACATCTCCGCCGACCTGATGGAGCATCTGCGCTACCCGCAGGACCTGTTCAAGGTCCAGCGCGAGCTGCTCACCCGCTACCACGTGACCGACGCGCAGACCTTCCTCAGCGGCAGCGAGGTGTGGCAGGTCCCCGACGACCCGACCAACGACTCGCGCAGCGCCGTGCCGCCGTACTACCTGAGCATGAGGATGCCGGACCAGAGCGCGCAGGCGTTCTCGCTGACGACGACGTTCACGCCGAACGGGCGGGACAACCTCAGCGCGTTCATGGCCGTCGACTCCGACCCGCGGACCGCCGACTACGGCAAGATCAGACTGCTGAAACTGCCGACCAGCACGACCGTCGACGGACCCAAGCAGGTCCAGAGCCAGTTCAACTCCGAACAGGACATCGCCGAGACCATCAGCCTGCTGAGCAGAGGCCACTCCAAGGTCGAGTACGGCAATCTGCTGACCGTGCCGCTGGACGGGGGCCTGCTGTACGCGGAGCCCGTCTACGTGCGCGGCGGTGAGCTGAAGTACCCGCTGCTGCGCAAGGTGCTGGTCACCTACGAGGGCAGGACCGCCTTCGAGGACACGCTGGACGAGGCCCTCAACAAGGTGTTCGGGGTGGCGGGTTCCACCCCGCCGCCCAAGACCGGGAACAACCCGCCCGACACCGGCAACCCGACGGTCAGGCAGGCGCTCGACGACGCCCAGAAGGCGTTCGACGCCGGCCAGGAGGCCCTGCAGAAGCCGAAGCCGGACTGGTCCGCGTACGCCAAGGCGCAGGACGACCTCGAGGCCGCGCTGAAGCGCGCCGAGGAGGCACAGGCCAAGGCGGACAAGGCGGCGGGCGGCAGCAAGGCCGACGGCGGCGGGTCCGGCGGCGGAAAGAGCTGATCAAGGCCACCCCGCGCCGTGATACGGTTGCTGAGCAACGGCGCGGGGTGGAGCAGCTCGGTAGCTCGCTGGGCTCATAACCCAGAGGTCGCAGGTTCAAATCCTGTCCCCGCTACTGAAGTCGAAGGCCCGGATTCCTCTACAGGGATCCGGGCCTTCGTGATGTGCGAACTCATGTACAGACCGGAATGACGGCCGCGCCGCCGTGGGGAGTTGGGCCGTCTGTGTTTGACTTGTCTCTCTGTGGGCATGTCGACAAAACGCTGAAGTGACCTCACGGGCTGCGGTATACCGGGTGTACCCAGGTTGCAGGTGGTGCGACGATGGACGTTATGGGGGACAAGGCAACTCTGTTCACGACAGGGCGATTTGTGCAGTCTCCGGGTGAGGGACCGGCCCGGGACGAAATGGGTGACATGGGGGACGCCGCCGAGGAGTTGCGCCTCCGGCTCGCCGCGGGGACCGGCGACACCGAGGCGATGAGCGTCCTCGGCGCGATGCTGCTGCGCCGCGGGGACCTCGACGCGGCGGAGCCCCACCTGCGTGCCGCGACCGCGGCCGGCGACCGCGCCGCCGCCAACAACCTGGGCGTCCTGCTGCACCAGCGGGGCTACGCGGAGGAGGCCGCCGGCTGGTGGCGGATCGCGGCCGTCGCCGGTTCGGCCGCCGCCGCGCACGCGCTGGGCCGCCACCACCGCGAACGCGGGGACGAGCCCGCCGCCGAGTACTGGCTGCGCCAGTCCGCCGAGCAGGGTCACGCCCTGGGCGCCTACGCGCTCGCCGACCTGCTGGAGCACCGCGGGGACACCGAGGCCGGGGACTGGATGCGCGCGGCCGCCGAGCGCGGGCACCGCGAGGCCGCCTACCGGCTGGCGCGCGCGCTCGACCGCAGGGCCGCCGAGGAGGAGGCGGCCGGGGCCGACAACGCTGTCGAGGAGACCGAGCAGTGGTACCGCCAGGCCGCGGCGCGCGGCCACCGGCGGGCCGCGCTGCACCTCGGGGCGATCCTGGAGAAGCGCGGGGACCTCAAGGAGGCCGGGCGCTGGTACCTGACCTCCGCCAAGGACGGCGAGGCCCGGGCCGCCTGCGCGCTCGGGTTCCTCCTGCGCGACGCCGGGGACACCGAGAGCGCCGCCGTGTGGTGGCTCAGGGCCGCCCAGGACGGCGACGGGAACGCGGCCAACGCGCTGGGCGCGCTGCACGCCGAGCGCGGCGAGACGCAGACCGCCGAGCGCTGGTACCGGGCCGCGCTGGACGCCGGGGACGACAACGGGGCCTACAACCTCGGGCTGCTCTGCGCCGAGCAGGGCCGGACCGCGCAGGCCGAGCAGTGGTACCGGCGGGCGGCCTACGCCGGGCACCGGGAGGCGGCGAACGCGCTGGCCATCCTGCTGCTCCAGGGCGACGACCCGGCCGGCGCCGAGCCCTGGTTCTCCAAGGCCGCGGAGGCGGGCAGCGTGGACGCCGCGTTCAACCTCGGCATCCTGTACGCCGGACGGAGCACCGAGGAGGACGCCGGGGCCGCGCTGCGCTGGTACGAGCGCGCGGCGGCGGCCGGGCACACCGAGGCCGCCCTGCAGGTCGGCATCGCCCGGCTGCGCGAGGGCGACGAGCAGGGGGCCGAGCGTCACCTGCGCTGCGCGGCCGGCGGCGGCAACCCGGAGGCGGCGTACCGGCTGGCCACCCTGCTGGACGCGCGGCGGCCGCCGGAGCCGGCGCACGAGCTGGGCGAGATCGTGCACGAGAAGACCGAGTGCGAGGAGTGGTACGAGCGGGCGGCCTCCCAGGGGCACCGCCGGGCGCAGGTGCGGGTGGGCATGCTCGCCGCGGCCCGGGGCGACGTGGTGGAGGCTGCGCGGTGGTACCGGGCGGCGGCCGAGGCCGGATCGCGCAACGGGGCTTTCAACCTGGGCCTGCTGCTGGCCAGGGAGGGCAGCGAGCCCGAGGCCGCCGTGTGGTGGACGCGGGCCGCCGACGCCGGGCACGGTCGGGCGGCGCTCCGGCTGGCCCTGGTCTACGCGCGTCGCGGCGAGCTGGCCGAGGGGCAGAGGTGGGCCGACCGCGCGGTTGAGCTGGGGCCGGCGGAAGTGGCCCAGCGGGCGGGCCGGCTCAGGGACGCCCTGCGGGAGGAGCTCTCGGCGTGAGCCGGGCCACTGCCCGGTAATGGATTTGCCTCCGCGGGCTTCCCTCCCGTAGTGTCGTGTTCACCGACGCGGGGTGGAGCAGCTCGGTAGCTCGCTGGGCTCATAACCCAGAGGTCGCAGGTTCAAATCCTGTCCCCGCTACTGAAGGCCGAGGGCCGGAATCCAGAAATGGATTCCGGCCCTCGGTCGTTCCCGCCTCCTTGAGCGAAGACGCGGAAAAGGGGAGGGGCCGCGGCCCCTCCCCTCGTACTTCCCGTGTCACATGTCCTGGGTCACGCGCCCGAGCAGTTCGGGCACAGCCCCCGGTAGGTCACCTCGACGTCCGACACCGTGAAGCCGAAGCGCTCGGTGTCGGGGAGGTCGGCGAGCGGGTTGCCCGTGGGGTGCACGTCCCGGATCGCGCCGCACCGGGCGCACACCAGGTGGTGGTGCGGCCGGTGCGCGTTCGGGTCGTACCGCTTGGCGCGCTTGTCCGTGCTGACCTCGATCACCTCGCCCAGCGTCACCAGCTCGCCCAGCGTGTTGTAGACGGTCGCCCGGGAGATCTCCGGCAGCTTCGTGACGGCCCGCGCATGGACCTCGTCGGCCGTCATGTGGACGTGCTCGCCGTCGAGAACCTCGGCCACCACGCGCCGCTGTGCGGTCATCCGCCATCCGCGTCCGCGCAGCCGTTCCAGTAGGTCGCTCATGCAAGCAGCGTAACAGCCAGAGGACCAGATTCCGAACAGGTGTGACTTTGGATCGACATTTGACTTGGACAATGTCCAATGTAGGATCGGTGCTGGCTTTGACCAAGGGACAGGACTGGTCGGTAATGACGCAGGAGGCGTACGTGACGCAGGGACCGCTCACCACGGAGGCCGGTGCTCCGGTGGCCGACAACCAGAACAGCGAGACCGCAGGCGTCGGTGGCCCGGTGCTCGTGCAGGACCAGCTCCTCCTGGAGAAGCTGGCCCACTTCAACCGCGAGCGCATCCCGGAGCGCGTGGTGCACGCCCGGGGTGCCGGGGCGTACGGCACCTTCACGGTGACCGCCGACGTCACCCCGTACACGCGCGCCGCCTTCCTCTCCGAGGCGGGCAAGGAGACCGAGGTCTTCCTGCGCTTCTCGACCGTGGCCGGCAACCTGGGCGCGGCGGACGCGGTCCGCGACCCGCGCGGCTTCGCGCTGAAGTTCTACACCGAGGAGGGCAACTACGACCTCGTCGGCAACAACACCCCGGTGTTCTTCATCCGGGACGCGATCAAGTTCCCGGACTTCATCCACACCCAGAAGCGCGACCCGTACACCGGTTCCACGGAGGCGGACAACGTCTGGGACTTCTGGGGCCTGAGCCCGGAGAGCACCCACCAGGTCACCTGGCTGTTCGGCGACCGGGGTATCCCGGCCTCGTACCGGCACATGGACGGCTTCGGCTCGCACACCTACCAGTGGAGCAACGAGGCCGGCGAGGTCTTCTGGGTCAAGTACCACTTCAAGACCGACCAGGGGATCAAGAACCTCACCGCCGCGCAGGCCGAGGTCCTGGCGGGCAAGGACCCCGACTCCCACCAGCGCGACCTGCGCGAGGCCATCGAGCGCGGCGAGTTCCCGAGCTGGACGGTGGGCGTGCAGATCATGCCCGCGGCGGACGCGGCGACGTACCGCTTCAACCCGTTCGACCTGACCAAGGTATGGCCGCACGCGGACTACCCGGTCATGGAGATCGGCCGGCTGGAGCTGAACCGCAACCCGCGCAACGTCTTCGCCGAGGTCGAGCAGTCGATCTTCTCGCCCGCGCACTTCGTGCCCGGCATCGGGCCCTCGCCCGACAAGATGCTCCAGGGCCGCCTGTTCGCCTACGGCGACGCGCACCGCTACCGCGTCGGCATCAACGCCGACCACCTGCCGGTGAACCGGCCGCACGCCGCCGAGGCGCGCACCAACTCCCGGGACGGCCACCTCTACGACGGCCGGCACGGCGGCGCGAAGAACTACGAGCCGAACAGCTTCGGCGGTCCGCGGCAGACCGGCCGGGCGCTGTGGCAGCCGTTCGACGGCTTCACCGCCGGCACCGGCGCCCACCCGACGCCGCGGCACGCCGAGGACGACGACTTCGTGCAGGCGGGCGACCTCTACCGGCTGATGTCGGAGGAGGAGAAGGAGCGCCTCATAGCCAACCTGGCCGGGGCCATCGCCCAGGTCTCGCGCGAGGACATCGTCGAGCGCGCGATCGGCAACTTCCGCACCGCCGACGCCGACTTCGGCAAGCGGCTGGAGGCCGCGGTGCGGGCGCTGCGCGGCTGAGCGGCGCCGGAGCCGGTCCGCCGGCTCCGGCCACCGCGGGTGAGCGGGCCGGATCCCCAGGGGGTCCGGCCTGCTCCCGCGCGTTCACAGCGCCGGTGCGGGCTCCCGGGCCGGGACCCAGCAGCGGATGATGTCGCGGACCGAGACGATGCCGACCGGCTCGCCGTGCTCCAGCACCACCAGGTGCCGGAAGCCGCCGCGGGTCATGGCGCGGGCCGCCTCCTGGAGCGTCCAGGCCGGAGCGGCGAAGACGACGTCGGTGGTGGTGTGGGCGTGGGTGCGTTCGGTGTCCGGGTCCTGGCCGAGCCCGACGGAGTTGAGGATGTCGCGTTCGGTGAGGATGCCGACGCCGCCGGCGTCCGGGTCGTGGACCACGGCGGCGCCGACGCGGCGGGCGGACATCAGGGCGGCTGCCTGACGCAGGGTGTGGGCGGGGCCGACGGTGAGGATCACCGTGCTCATGGCGTCTCGGACGAGCATGGGATGAGGCCACCTCCTGGGAACCCCTGACATCGTGCAGGGGTTCACAAGTTCACAAGTGGGGGTCGACCTCAGAGTGCCCGGTAAAAGTCGGGTCAACAAGAGGGCGCGCGCGCCCGGTTGAGGGCGTGCGCGGATCCTGTCGGGTTCTCAGGGGCGCGGGCCGAGGTGGTCCAGCAGCGTGTCGTGCAGCAGGCCGTTGGAGGCGGCCGCGTTGCCGCTGTGCGGGCCCGGACGGCCGTCGAGCCCGGTGAAGGTGCCGCCGGCCTCGGTGACGATGATCGCGTTCGCCGCCATGTCCCACAGCGACAGCTCCGGTTCGGCGCACATGTCGACGGAGCCCTCCGCGACCATCATGTACGGCCAGAAGTCGCCGTACGCGCGCGTGCGCCACACGGCGCGGGTCAGGTCCAGGAAGCCGTCCAGGCGCCCCTGCTCCTCCCAGCCGGAGAGCGAGGAGTACGCGAAGGACGCGTCCGCCGGTTCGCCGACCCGGGAGACGTGGATGCGGGACGCGGAGGTCAGACTGCGGCCGGTGAAGGCGCCGTGGTCCTTGGCGGCCCACCAGCGGCGGCCCAGGGCGGGCGCGGAGACGAGGCCGACGACCGGCTGGAAGCCGCCCTCGCCCGCCTCCATCAGCGAGATGAGGGTGGCCCAGACCGGGACGCCGCGGACGTAGTTCTTGGTGCCGTCGATCGGGTCGACCACCCAGCGGCGGGGACCCGTGCCCTCGACGCCGTACTCCTCGCCGAGGACGGCGTCCCGTGGCCGGGCGCGCTTGAGGTGGCCGCGGATCAGTTCTTCCGCCGCCTTGTCCGCCTCGGACACCGGGGTCATGTCCGGCTTCGTCTCCACCTTTAGGTCGAGCGCCTTGAAACGGTCCATGGTGGCGGCGTCGGCCGCGTCCGCGAGTACGTGGGCGAGGCGGAGGTCGTCGAGGTAGTCCGGCATGTCATGAACCGTATCCGCCACGGACGCCGCGGGGCCACAAGGGGCCGGGCCCGGCGGGCCGGAACCTGGGCCGCGCACCCTTGACAGTCCATGCGGGCGCGTCAAATCTGGGCGCAGAATTGTCCGCCCCAGGGAGGCGACGATGCCTGCTGCCCGGGAATCCCTACTGGACGCCGCCGCCACCGCGCTCGCGCGCCGGCCGTGGTCAGCGGTGCGGATGGTCGACGTGGCCGCGGCGGCCGGGGTGTCCCGGCAGACGCTGTACAACGAGTTCGGGAGCAAGGACGGGCTGGCCAGGGCGCTGGTGCGGCGGGAGGCGGACGGCTACCTCGCCGGGGTGGAACGGGCCCTCGCCGCGCACACCGACGCGCGCGACCGGCTCACCGCCACCGCCGAGTGGATGGCGGCGGCGGCCCGGGACAGCGCGCTGGTCCGGGCCATGCTCACCGGATGCTGGAGCGAGCGGCTGCCGGCGCCGGCGCTCGCCGCGGTGCCGTCCTCCTCCCTCGTGCCGGCGCAGCGCCGCGCGGACGGAGCGCTGCCCTCGCCGGGCGACTTCGTGCGGCTGGTACGGGACCGGGCGGTGACCGTGCTGGCCGGGCCCGCGGCGGCCACCGCGGACACCGCCGACCTGACCCGCTCCTGCGAACTGGCCGTGCGTCTCGCCCTGTCGTGCGTCGCGGCGCCACCGGCGGATGACGGCGTGGCGGAACTGGTGCGCGGCGTCCTGGTCCGGCACCTGGTGTGAGCGGTGGACGCCGGCCGGGCGGACAGGGCCCGGCAACGGCCCGCCCCACGAAGCCACAGGCCCTTCACGAGCCGCCGGGCCACTCACGAACCGTCGGGCCCTTCGCCGGCCGTCGGCCCCTTCACGAGCCCCAGGGCTCCTGGCCGGCTAGTGCGCCGAGCCCGAGAGCTGAAGGCCGATCACTCCCATGATGACCAGCGTGATCGAGACGATCTTCAGGGTCGACACCAGATCACCGAGGAAGACCATGCCGTAGATCGCGGTGCCCGTCGCGCCGATCCCGGTCCACACGGCGTAGGCGGGGCCGACGTCGAGCTTCCGCAGCGACAGCGTCAGCAGACCGAAGCTGCCCAGGGCGAAGGACGCGAAGGCGATCGTCGGCCACAGCCGGGTGAACCCGTGCGAGAGCTTGAGGCACACGGCGAAACCGGTCTCCAGAATCCCCGCCACTATGACCAGCAGCCACGCCATGTGCGGTCCTCCCGTAGGTCCGGATCTCCGGCTCGGTGCGATTATGCACTTACCGAAGGCGGACCCCGGCAAACCCCGCGACGATCAGTCGCCCTCCTTGCGTTCCCGCGTGGCCAGCAGCCGGCGCAGCGAGTACAGCCGCGCCGGGTCGGCGTGGCCCTCCTCGACGTACGCGTCCAGGGCGCAGTCCGGCTCGTCGTGACTGCACGCGCGCGGGCAGCCCTCGGTGCCCGGCTCCAGGTCCGGGAAGGCGTGGATCACCCGGGAGGGATCGATGTGCGCCAGACCGAAGGAGCGCACCCCCGGGGTGTCGATGACCCAGTCGGCCGCCCCGGACAGCGGCAGCGCGAGCGCCGAGGTGGTGGTGTGGCGTCCGCGGCCCGTCACCGCGTTGACATGGCCGGTGGTGCGCCGCAGGTCCGCCGGGACCAGCGCGTTGACCAGGGTCGTCTTGCCCACGCCCGAGTGGCCGACGAACGCGGTGATCCGGCCGTCCAGGTACTCGCGCACCCGGCCGGCGGCGTCGCCGTCCTCCAGTTCCTCACGGCTGGTGACCACGTAGGGGATGTCCAGCGCGCCGTACAGCTCCAGCAGCTTGTCCGGCGGGGCCAGGTCGGACTTCGTCATCACCAGCAGCGGCTCCAGGCCGCCGTCGTAGGCCGCGACCAGGCAGCGGTCGATCAGGCGCGGGCGCGGCTCGGGGTCGGCGAGGGCGGTGACGATCGCCAGCTGGTCGGCGTTGGCGACGACCACCCGCTCGTAGGGGTCGTCGTCGTCCGCGGTGCGGCGCAGCACCGAGGTGCGCGGCTCGATGCGCACGATCCGCGCGAGCGTGTCCTTGCGGCCGGACAGATCGCCGACCAGGGCCACCCGGTCGCCCACCACGGCCGCCTTGCGGCCCAGCTCCCGGGCCTTCATCGCCATCACGGTGCGGTCCTCGACCAGGCAGGTCAGCCGGCCCCGGTCGACGGTGAGGACCATCCCCTCGGCCGCGTCCTCGTGCTTGGGCCGGATGTTGGTACGCGGCCGGTTGCCCTTGCGGTTGGGACGGGTGCGGATGTCGTCCTCGTCGGTGTGCTTGCCGTAGCGGCGCATGATCCCAGTCCGCCCGTCAGTTCCCCAGCATCCCGGTCCACAACTCGGGGAAGTCGGGCAGGGTCTTCGCCGTCGTCGCCACGTCCTCGATCCGCACGCCCTCGACCAGCAGGCCGATGACCGCGCCGGCGGTGGCCATGCGGTGGTCCTCGTAGGTGTGGAACACCCCGCCGCGCAGCGGGCGCGGGCGGATGTGCAGGCCGTCGGCCGTCTCGGTGACGTCGCCGCCCAGCGCGTTGATCTCCTTGGTCAGCGCGGCCAGCCGGTCCGTCTCGTGCAGCCGCAGGTGGGCCACGCCCCGCAGGGTGGACGGGGAGTCGGCGAGCGCGGCGACCGCGGCGATGCCCGGGGTCAGCTCGCCGACGTCGCTCAGGTCGACGTCGATGCCGTGCACGGCGCCCGAGCCGGTGAACACCAGCCCGAACTCGGTCAGTTCGCAGGAGCCGCCCATCTCGGTGAAGATCTCGCGCAGCCGGTCACCCGGCTGGGTGGTCCGCTCCGGCCAGTCCGGGATCAGCACCTTGCCGCCGGTGACCAGGGCCGCCGCCAGGAACGGCTGGGCGTTGGACAGGTCGGGCTCGATCGTCAGGTCGCGGCCGAGCAGGGCGCCCGGCGTCACCCGCCACACGTTCGGCTCGCCGCCCGACTCCGGGGTGTCCACCTGGGCGCCGACCGCGCGCAGCATGTCCACGGTCATCCGGATGTGCGGCAGCGACGGCAGGGAGGCGCCGGTGTGCCGGACCTCGACGCCCTGGTTGAAGCGCGGGCCGGACAGCAGCAGCGCGGAGACGAACTGGGAGGACGAGGAGGCGTCGATCGACACCGGGCCGCCGTCCAGCGCACCGGCGCCGTGCACGGTCAGCGGCAGCGCGCCCCGGCCGTCGTCGTCGATGCGCGCGCCGAGCTCCCGCAGCGCGTCGATCACGCCGTGCAGGGGACGCTCGTACGACCGCGGGTCCCCGTCGAACCGGATCGGGCCGTCGGCCAGCGCGGCCACCGGCGGCAGGAAGCGCATCACCGTGCCGGCGTTGCCCACGTCGACCGTGGCCGGGCCGTGCAGCCCGGTGGGCAGCACCCGCCAGGCCTCGCCGGAGCCGTCCGCACCGCCCGGGCCCGAGACGGAGGAGCTGGACGAGACGGTCTCCTCGATCTCCACGCCCATGGCCCGCAGGGCGCCTGCCATCAGCAGGGTGTCGCGGGAACGCAGCGGGCGGCGCAGCCAGCCGGGCTCGGAGGCGAGGGCGGCCAGCACGAGGGCTCGGTTGGTCACCGACTTGGACCCGGGCACGTGGACCGTCGCGTCGACGGCTCCGCTCGCGTGCGGGGCGGGCCAGAGGGCGGGGTGGGCGGTGTTCGGGGCCATGGGGCCACTGTATAAGGAGGGCCCGGTATCAACCCTCCAGCAGCCAGCGGCCCCCGCCGATCAGGGAGCACAGGGACACCGCGTGGAAGAGGAACAGCCACAGGCCCGCCGGGACGTGCGTCAGGCGGGAGAGCTGGTCGGCGTCGGAGTCGCCCGAACCGCCCCGCATCCGCTTGGCCTGCAGCTCGAACGGCGGCCGTACCCCGCCGAGCAGCAGGAACCACACCACCGCGTACGCGAACCCGGCCTGCACCTGCGGCTGCGCCAGCCACGACACCAGCAGGAAGGCGGCGCCGGCCAGCACCACGGTCAGTACCCCGTAAGCGTTGCGGATCATCACCAGCATGACGACCAGCAGCGCGGTCGCCGCCCACAGCAGCAGGGTGATGCGGCCGGCCGCCAGCAGCGCGGCGCCGCCCAGGCCCAGCAGCGAGGGCGCCGTGTACCCCGCCGCCGCGGTGAGGATCATGCCGAGGCCGTACGGCTTGCCCCGGCTGACGGTGAGGCCGCTGGTGTCCGAGTGCAGGCGGATACCGGTGAGCTGCCGGCCGGTGAGCAGCGCCACCAGGCCGTGGCCGCCCTCGTGCGCGATGGTGATGGCGTTGCGGGCTATGCGCCACAGCGTGTGCGGCACCACGACGGCGAGCGCGGCGACCCCGGTGGCCAGCACCACCCACAGGCCGGGGTCGGGCTGGGTGCCGGTGAGCCGGTCCCAGAGGCCGGGCAGCGCGAGGGCGGCGAGGCTGTCCATATGTCCGAGTGGCTCCCTGTCGTCTTGCGGAGTCTGGCAGTGTGGCACGTATGTGCGGACGGTTTGCATCCAGTCGTGGGCCCGAGGATCTCGCGGACATCTTCGAGATCGAGAAGTGGGAGCCGGAGGAGAGCCTGGAGCCGGACTACAACGTGGCTCCCACCAAGGAGGTCTACGCCGTACTGGACCGTCCGTTGAAAGACGCCGCTGACCCGCGTCCGGTTCGGCAGCTCCGCAGGCTGAAGTGGGGCCTGGTGCCCTCCTGGTCCAGGACGCCCGAGGGCGGCGCGCGGATGATCAACGCGCGCGCGGAGACTGTGCACGAGAAGCCCGCCTACCGCCGCGCCTTCGCCGCCCGGCGCTGCGTCCTGCCCGCCGACGGCTACTACGAGTGGGTCACCGGCGTCCAGGAGCGCGAGCTGGAGGTCGAGGGGAAGAAGAAGCGGCCGCGCAAGCAGCCCTACTTCGTGCTGCCCGCCGACGGCTCGGTGTTCGCGATGGCCGGCCTGTACGAGTTCTGGCGGGACCGCACCCTGCCCGACGACCACCCGGGCGCCTGGTGGGTCACCTGCTCGGTGATCACCACGGAGGCGGAGCGGACCCCGCTGGCCGTCGCCCCCGCCGACGGGCCGCACTCCCTGGCGGACATCCACCCCCGCATGCCGCTCATGCTCACCCCGGACCGCTGGGACGCCTGGCTCGACCCCGCCCGCACCGACCCCGAGGACCTGCGCGCGCTGCTCGCCCCGCCCCCGCCCGGCCTGATGCGCGCCTACCCGGTCTCCACCGCCGTCAGCAACGTCCGCAACGGCGGCCCGGAGCTGCTGAAGGAGCTGGCGGCCCCGGAAGTCGGCACACTCTTCTGACGTGACCACCATGACCACACAGACCGTCCCGACCGACGCCGGGGACGCCCGGATCACCTGGCACCGGGCGGGCGCGGCCCGGCTCGTCCTCGCGGTGAGCCACGGCGCGGGCGGCGGCGTCGAGGCCCGCGACCTCCAGGCGCTCGCCCGGGCGCTCCCCGGGCACGGGGTGACCGTGGCCCTCGTCGAGCAGCCCTGGCGGGTGGCCGGCAAGAAGCTCGCGCCCGCGCCGAAGACCCTGGACACCGGCTGGCGCGGCCTGTGGCCCGCGCTGGCGGCGCCGGGACTGCCCGTCGTCTCCGGCGGCCGCAGCGCGGGCGCCCGGGTCGCCTGCCGCACCGCCGCCGAACTGGGCGCGCACGCCGTGCTCGCGCTGAGCTTCCCGCTGCACCCGCCGGGCAGGCCGGAGAAGTCCCGCGCCGCCGAACTGCTCGGCGCCGGGGCGCCCACGCTCGTCGTGCAGGGCGGCAACGATCCCTTCGGCAGGCCGGCGGAGTTCCCCGAAGGACCCCACCGGATGATCGAGGTGCCCTGCGCGGACCACGGGTTCGCCGTCCCCAAGCGTGCGGAGATCACCCAGGAGCGGGCCCTGGAGATCATCACCGACGGCGTCGCGGAGTGGGTCGTGTCACTCGGGTGACCCGGGAATGCCCGGCGGCCGGGCGCTGTTGAGGCGGACAGAAGTGCTGAGGGATCAGCTCCGACGCCGAAGGAGAGGAAGTCCGCCGCATGGGTTCGACGTACTGCCCGAGCCGCAGCAGCCGCGCTGACCTGGACTGGACAGTGCTGCACGCGGCCAGGACCGCTCCTATTCGAGCGGCGGCGGGCACGGGTCGTGTTCTATCCTCCGAAACAGGTGGGACCGCTTTTGGTCCCGTCCGGGAACTTGAGGAGGTGGGTCCGGTCACCGGTACCGACGCAGGGACCGACAACGGCCAGGCGGAGCAGCCCGAGGGCCGGGGCACGAACGCGGACACGGAGACCGGCTCCGAGTCGACCGCGGAGCGCAGCGCGCGCTTCGAGCGGGACGCGCTCGAGTTCCTCGACCAGATGTACTCGGCCGCCCTGCGCATGACGCGCAACCCGGCCGACGCCGAGGACCTGGTGCAGGAGACCTACGCCAAGGCGTACGGGTCCTTCCACCAGTTCCGTGAGGGCACCAACCTCAAGGCGTGGCTGTACCGGATCCTGACCAACACCTTCATCAACTCGTACCGCAAGAAGCAGCGCGAACCCCAGCGCAGCGCGGCCGAGGAGATCGAGGACTGGCAGCTCGCCCGCGCCGAGTCGCACATGTCGACGGGTCTGCGCTCCGCCGAGTCGCAGGCGCTCGACCACCTGCCCGACTCGGACGTGAAGGAGGCGCTGCAGGCGATCCCCGAGGAGTTCCGCATCGCCGTCTACCTCGCGGACGTAGAGGGCTTTGCGTACAAGGAGATCGCGGACATCATGGGGACACCCATCGGTACGGTGATGTCCCGGCTGCACCGGGGCCGCCGTCAACTGCGCGGCATGCTGGAGGACTACGCCCGCGAGCGCGGACTGGTCCCGGCGGGCGCCGGAGAGTCGAACGAAGCGAAAGGCTCGGGCTCATGAGCTGCGGAGAGCCGCACGAGACTGACTGCAGTGAGGTCCTCGACCACCTGTACGAGTTCCTCGACAGCGAGATGCCGGACGTCGATCGCGACAAGTTCCAGCACCACTTCGAGGAATGCTCGCCGTGCCTGGAGAAGTACGGCCTCGAGCAGGCCGTGAAGAAGCTGGTCAAGCGGTGCTGCGGCCATGACGACGTGCCCGCCGACCTGCGCGCCAAGGTCATGGGGCGGATCGATCTGATCCGCTCCGGGCAGACCGTCCCCGAGCACGACGTCACCAAGGCTCAGGCCCGCCCGGTGACACCGCAGGAGTCCTGACCCGCGCCCTCCGCCCGGCAAGGCCCGTATCACCCGAACGTGCTAATCCTCGGGTCATGGGCCCCCGGACCCCCCGAAACCCACCCTAGGCTCCGAGCCTGCACCGGCACGGTCGGGGGGAGGGCGCGATGGAGGCGGCGGTTCCGGCGAGAGCGCGAGGCTATGTGGCCTGTGTCGCCCTGCTCGCCGTGCTGTGTGTGCTGCCCCTGCACACCACCCGCGCGCCCTGGTGGACGCTGATCCCGCTGGCCGCGCTGTACGCGGCCTGCGAGCACGTCGTGCGGCGCCGCTTCGGCGGAACGTTCTACCCGGTGCTGCTCGCCGGCGCCTTCCTGCTGCCGCCCGCCGCCGCCGCGCTGGTCCCGCTGCCGGCCGCCCTGCTCGTCCACGTCGAACACCGGCCGGTGCTGCCGCGGCGCGTCTGGCGGGCCGCGCAGCCGGCGCTCGCCGTGTGGGCCGCGGCCCAGGTGCACGGGGCGCTCGGCGGCCGGCACGCCGTCGCGGCCCCCGCCTTCCCGTACGCCCTGGTGCCCGCGGGGGCGGCCGTGCTCGCCTTCTGCCTGGTGCTCACCGCGCTCGACGGCGGCCTCCTCGCGACGGGAGTGGGGGCGCCGCCCACGCCCTTCCGGCTGCGGGGGAGCACACCGCTGCGCCGGGCCTGGAGCGGGCTGCTGTCCCGTTCGCCGGCGCCGGTCGCGGTGCACGGGCTCGCCGGGCTGATGATGGCCGTGCTCTGGCGCAGCCGGTACGGCCCCGGCGCCGCGCTGCTCGTACTGCTGCCGATGTGCGTCTCCTGCTGGGTCTTCGCCCAGTACCACCGGGAGCGGGCCGCCCACCAGGCCACCATCCGCGCCCTGGTGCAGGCCGTCGACATCAAGGACGGCTACACCCGCGGCCACAGCGAGCGGGTCGGCCAGGCCTCGGTGCTCATCGCCCGCGAACTCGGCCTGGACGACGAACGCGTCGAGGTGCTGCGGTTCGCCGGCATCCTGCACGACGTCGGCAAGCTCGGCGTCCCCACCCGCCTGCTGCGCAAGGACGGCCCGCTGACCCCCGAGGAGCGGCGGATCATCGAACTGCACCCGGAGTACGGGCACGAGATGGTCCGCGGGATCTCCTTCCTCGGCGAGGCCCGCGCGGCGATCCTGCACCACCACGAACGGCTCGACGGCAGCGGCTACCCGTACGGGCTGGCGGGCGCTCAGATCCCCGAGTGCGCCCGCGTGGTGGCCGTCGCCGACGCCTTCGACGCGATGACCTCCACCCGGTCCTACAGCAGGGCCCGTCCGGTGGCGGCGGCGGTCACGGAGCTGGAGCGCTGCGCGGGCACCCACTTCGACCCGCGCATGGTCACGGCGCTCGTCCGGGCGCTGCGCCGGCACGGCTGGCACCCGGCCGTCACCGCCGACGACGCCCCGCACCCGGTCCCGGCGCAGCAGCCGGCCGCCGGCCGCCGCAGCGGTGCGCACCGGTGACCGCCCTCCGGCTCATCCACGCCTGCGCCGCCCTCACCGCCGCCGTCTGTCTCGCCCGCACCCTGTGGACCGGCATCGACGAGCCGGGCGTCGCGCTCGCCTTCGGCGTGCTCATAGCCGTCGGCGAGCTGACCCGGTGGTCCGGCACCCGGTCGCGCCAGGCCGCGCCGCTGGGCACCGCCGGATCGCTGTCGTACGCCCTGCTGGGGCCCGACGCCGGCCATCCGACCGGGCACAGCGCCGCGCAGGTCGTCACCGTCGTCCTCGCCGCCTCGCTGCTCGGCGGGGTCCCGCACATCTGGTGCGGCCGCACCCCCACCCTCGACCACCTCGCCCGCCGCGTCCTCACCACCGGCTTCGCCGCCGTCTGCTTCCAACCCGTCTTCGACCGGGGCGCGTTCCGCGGCTGGGACGGGCCCGCCTACGCCCTGCTGCTGATCGCGCTGCTCCTCCTCACCGCACTCTGCGACGCCGTCCTCGCCGCAGCCCTCGCCCGCTCCCGCACCGGCTGGCGCTTCGGCCCGCTGCTCCGCGACGAACTGCGCGGGCTGCTCGGCATCGGCTCCGCCGTGTGCGCGACCGGCGTGGTCATGGCGCTCGCGGTCGCCGTCGCCGGGCTGTGGGCGCTGCCCGTGTTCTGTCTGCCGCTGCTGCTCACCCAGCTCTCGGTCCGGCGCTACGCCGCCGTGCGGGCCACCTACCGGCAGACCATCGCCTCGCTCGCCCGGGCCACCGAGGTGGCCGGCTGCACCCCCGCCGGGCACGCCCGCCGGGTCGCCGCGCTCAGCCGGGCCGTCGGCCACGACCTCGGCCTGTCCCGGCCCGAGCTGACCGTGCTCGAGTACGCGGCGCTGATGCACGACATCGGCCAGCTCAGCCTCGTCGACCCGGTACCGGCCGGAGCCACCGCCACCCTGCCCCGCGAGGAGCAGCGGCGCATCGCGCTGCTCGGCGGCGCCGTGGTGCGCCAGACCGGGGTGGACGCGGCGGTCGCCACGGTCGTGGAGCGGCAGGCCGACCCCTACGCCGAGCAGCCGCTCGCCGCGCGGATCGTCCGGACCGTGAACGCCTTCGAGGAGAAGTCCCGCGACGCCGGACCCGAGGGGCCGCTCCTGGCCCTGGAGGAGCTGCGCCTGGCCGGCGCGGGGGATTACGCTCCGGAGGTTGTCGAATCGCTTGCCCGGGTACTCTCCCAGGCACTGTCCGACCCCGCACGGCATGGGGTGACCCATGGGTAATGAGCGCCTTTGAGGCCGTACGTGGTTGGATGCGATGGAGAGGGTGTCCGGGGGCACAAGCCAGCCCACTGAGCGGAACTGGAACTGGCAGGCGGGAATCGTGAGGATCTTCGGAAAGGGACGGCACCGGCCCTCCGCCTCCTGGCGGCAGGCCACCGACCGGGCGTTCACGCTCATCGGCGACGGCCGGTACGAGGACGCGGGCGAGCTGCTGACACGCGCCGCCGACCTGGAACCCTGGCTGGCGGAGTCCTGGTTCAACCTCGCCCTGCTGCACAAGTTCCGGCACGACTGGGAGCAGGCCCGCGCGGCGGGTCTGCGGGCGGTCGCGCTGCTGGACCGGGAGACCGGCGCCCCCGACTGGTGGAACGTCGGCATCGCCGCGACCGCCCTGCAGGACTGGCCGCTGGCCCGGCGCGCCTGGCAGGCCTACGGGCTGCGGGTGCCCGGGGGCGCCACCGCCGCGGGCGAGCCGCTCGGCATGGACCTGGGCAGCGCGGCCGTGCGGCTCTCCCCGGAGGGCGAGGCCGAGGTCGTGTGGGGGCGCAGGCTGGACCCGGCGCGGATCGAGGTGCTGTCCATCCCGCTGCCCTCGTCCGGGCGGCGCTGGGGCGAGGTCGTGCTGCACGACGGCGTCCCGCACGGCGAGCGCACCACGTCCGCCGGGCACTCCTTCCCGGTGTTCGACGAGATCGAGCTGTGGGCGCCCTCGCCCGTGCCCACCTGGGTGGTGCTGCTGGAGGCGGCCACGGAGGCCGACCGGGACGCCCTGGAACAGCTGGCGGCGGACGCCGGGTTCGCCGCGGAGGACTGGTCCTCCTCGGTGCGGCTGCTGTGCCGGATGTGCTCGGAGTCGCGGATGCCGTCCGACGAGGGCGACGGCGAGCACCTGGACCCGCACGATCACAGTGAGCCCGGTCACCCGGGACCGCTCGGGCACCGTACCGACGGCCAGCTCTGGGTGCCGGAGCGCGAGTGCGGGGTGGCCGCGCCGGCGTCGCTCGTGCGGGGGCTGCTCGACGGGTGGGTGGCGGACAGCCCGGACTCCAGGGACTGGCGTGATCTCGAAGAGGTTTGCTGACCGGCGGTGACCGGCCCCGTTTAGGCTGTATCCGAGAGTTCAAGGCTTGCAGGAAGGCATACGTCGGTCATGGCGCAGCAGGACACCGATCAGCAGCACGCGGGCGTGCTCCCCGTCGACGACGAGGGCTACGTCGTCGACACGGAGGACTGCGAGGAGCGCGAGAGGACCTGGCGCGAGCGCGGCACCTCGCGGCCGATCACGGTCGTCGGCAACCCGGTGCTGCACAAGGAGTGCAAGGACGTCACCGATTTCGGCGCCGAGCTGGACCGGCTGGTCGCCGACATGTTCGCCAGCCAGCGCACCGCCGAGGGCGTGGGCCTGGCCGCCAACCAGATCGGCGTCGACCTGAAGGTCTTCGTGTACGACTGCCAGGACGACGAGGGCGTCCGGCACGTCGGCGTGGTGTGCAATCCGAAGCTGGTCGACCTGCCCGCCGACCGGCGCAGGCTGGACGACAGCAACGAGGGCTGCCTGTCCGTCCCCACGGCGTACGCCTCGCTCGCGCGTCCCGACTACGCCGAGGTGACCGGCCAGGACGAGAAGGGCAACCCGGTCAGGGTGCGCGGCACCGGCTACTTCGCACGGTGTTTGCAGCACGAGACCGACCACCTGTACGGCTACCTCTACATCGACCGCCTGTCCAAGCGCGACCGCAAGGACGCGCTGCGGCAGATGGCCGAGAACGAGCCCCGCTACCCCGTGGTGGCCAACGGCTGAGCCGCCCGGCCGGAACCCCGGCCGCCGCGCAGAGCAGCGACGACGTCCGTCACGACGCCCGTCCGGGATCCGTCCCGGCCGGGCGTCGTTCATTTGTTCGCCACGTGAATCCCGGCAATCAGGGGTGGCGATTGAAGCAAATCCGTTCCCTGGACGGTCAGTTGTAGTGCTGAATGGTAACCGGGGGGTTACGCAACGGCGCATGCCCGGCACGACATGGAGGGTGTGCGCTCCTGGCGGCTGAGAGGGGACAGTTCGTGCACGCTTTCTCACCCGGCACCACATCGACGGCCTCGTCGGCGGTGCCGCCGTCTCTCGCACTTCCGGTGATCGAGGACTCCTTTCCACGACAACTCCACCCGTATTGGCCGAAGCTCCAGGAGAAGACCCGGCAGTGGCTGCTCGAAAAGCGGCTCATGCCGGCGGACAAGGTCCGGGAACACGCCGACGGCCTGTGCTACACCGACCTCATGGCGGGGTACTACACCGACGCCTCCGACGAGGTGCTGCAGGCCATCGCCGACTACAGCGCCTGGTTCTTCGTCTGGGACGACCGCCACGACCGCGACATCGTCCACGGCCGGGCCGCCGACTGGCGGCGCCTGCGGCACCGGCTGCACGCGGCCCTCGACGCGCCCCAGCAGCACCTGGGCCATCCCGACCCGGTGGTCGCGGGGCTCGCGGACAGCGTGCTGCGGCTGTTCTCGTTCCTGCCGCACACCTGGAACCAGCGCTTCACCCGGCACTTCCACGCGGTGATCGACGCCTACGACCGCGAGTTCCACAACCGCACCCGGGGGTACGTCCCGCAGGTCGAGGAGTACCTCGCCCTGCGACGGCTCACCTTCGCCCACTGGATATGGACGGATCTCCTGGAGCCGAGCGCCGGACGCGAACTCCCGGACGCCGTGCGGAAAAACCCTGTGTACCGCCGTCCGGCGCTGCTGAGCCAGGAATTCGCCGCCTGGTACAACGACCTCTGCTCACTGCCCAAGGAAATCGCGGGCGACGAGGTGCACAATCTCGGCATCAGTCTCGTCACACATCAGGGTCTGACCCTGGAGGAAGCGGTCGAGGAAATCAGACTGCGGGTGGAGCGGTGCGTCGGCGAATTCCTGGTCGCCGAAAGCGAGGCCCTGCGGTTCGCCGACGAACTCGCCGACGACGGCACGGTGTCGGGAAAGGAACTCGGCACCGCCGTCCGCGCCTGCGTCGGAAACATGCGCAACTGGTTCAGCGCCGTCTACTGGTTCCACCACGAGTCGGGCCGGTACATGGTCGACAGCTGGGAGGACCGGTCCACACCCCCGTACGTCACCAACGAAGCGGCAGGTGAGAAATGACCGTCGAATCCGTCAAGCCCCAGCCCTCCGAAGCGCCGGAGCTGCGCGAGCCCCCGCTCGCCGGCGGCGCCGTCCCGGTCCTCGGGCACGGCCTCAAGCTGGTCCGCGACCCGCTCGCCTTCATGACCGGGCTGCGCGCGCACGGCGACGTGGTGCGCCTCAAGCTCGGCCCCAAGACGGTGTACGCGGTCACCACCCCGGCGCTCACCGGCGCGCTCGCGCTCAGCACGGACTACCGGATCGACGGGCCGCTGTGGGAGTCCCTGGAGGGCCTGCTCGGCAAGGAGGGCGTGGCCACCGCGAACGGCCCTCGGCACCGGCGCCAGCGGCGCACCATCCAGCCCGCGTTCCGGCTCGACGCCGTCCCCGCCTACGGCCCCGTCATGGAGGAGGAGGCGCACGCGCTGACCGAGCGCTGGCGGCCCGGCGCGGCCGTCGACTGCACCTCGGAGTCCTTCCGGGTCGCGGTGCGCATCGCCGCCCGCTGCCTGCTGCGCGGCGAGTACATGGACGAGCGCGCCGAGCGGCTGAGCGCCGACCTCGCCACCGTCTTCCGCGGTATGTACCGCCGGATGGTCGTCCCGCTCGGACCGCTGTACCGGCTGCCGTTCCCGGCCAACCGCGAATTCAACCGGGCACTGGCCGATCTGCATCTCCTGGTCGACGAGATCGTCGCCGAGCGGAGGGCATCCGGTCAAAAGCCGGACGATTTGCTGACGGCATTGCTGGAGGCGAAGGACGACAATGGGGAGCCCATCGGGGAGCAGGAGATTCACGACCAGGTGGTGGCGATAGTCACCCCGGGAAGCGAAACGGTCGCCTCCACGATCATGTGGCTGCTCCAGGTGCTCGCGGAACACCCGGAACACGCCGAGAAGGTGCGCGCCGAGGTCGAATCCGTGACCGGCGGCCGGCCCGTCGCATTCGAGCACGTCCGCCGGCTCACCCACACCAACAATGTCGTCGTCGAGGCCATGCGGCTGCGGCCCGCCGTATGGATTCTGACCCGGCGCGCGATCACCGACACCACGCTGGGCGGCTATCGCATTCCGGCGGGCGCGGACATCGTCTACAGCCCGTACGCCGTCCAGCGCGACCCCGGCTCCTACGGCCGCCACCTCGACTTCGACCCCGACCGCTGGCTGCCGGAGCGGGCCAAGGAGGTGCCGAAGTACGCGATGAGCCCGTTCAGCGTCGGCAACCGCAAGTGCCCCAGCGACCACTTCTCCATGGCCCAGCTCACCCTGATCACCGCGGCGGTCTCGGCGAAGTACCGCTTCGAGCAGGCCGGCGGGTCGGACGACAGCACCCGGGTGGGCATCACGCTGCGGCCGCAGAAGCTGCTGCTGAAGCCGGTGCCCTGGTAGGCCGCCGCCGGCGCGCTCAGGCGGCCTCGGGGCCGCGGAACGCGCGCCGGTAGGCGTTCGGGGTCGTGCCGAGGGCGCGGACGAACTGGTGGCGCAGCGCCGCCGCCGTACCGAAGCCGGTGCGGGAGGCGATGGCGTCCATGGTCTCGTCCGTGCCCTCCAGCAGTTCCTGTGCCAGCAGCACCCGCTGGCGCAGCAGCCAGCGGTAGGGGGTCGTGCCCGTCTCCTGCTGGAAGCGGCGGGCGAAGGTGCGCGGGGCCATGTGGGCGCGGGCGGCGAGCTGTTCCACGGTCACCTCCCGGTCCAGGTGCCCCTCCATCCACACCAGCACCTCGCCGACCGTGTCGCAGCGAGCCGCGGGCAGCGGCCGCTCGATGTACTGCGCCTGTCCGCCGTCCCGGTGCGGCGGCACCACCATCCGCCGGGCGATCTTCTTCGCGACCTCCGGGCCCTGCTCCTTGCGCACGAGGTGCAGACAGGCGTCGATGCCGGCCGCGGTGCCGGCGGAGGTGATCACCGGGTCCTCGTCGACGTACAGGACGTCCGGCTCGATGAGCGCCCGGGGATTGCGCAGCGCCAGTTCCCCCGCCTGCCGCCAGTGCACACTGCACCGCCGGCCGTCGAGCAGTCCGGCGGCGCCGAGCACGAAGACGCCCGAGCACACGCTGAGCACCCGGGTGCCCCGCTCCACGGCCCGCACCAGGGCGTCGAGCAGTGCGGGCGGATACTCCCGGGTGACGTAGTCGCTGCCGGCCGGCACCGCGATCAGGTCGGCCTCCTCCAGCCGCTCCAGACCGTACGGCGTCGACACGGTGAGCCCGCCGACATGGGTGCTCAGCGCCGGTCCCTCCGCCGAGACCACGGCGAAGTCGTACACGGGCAGGCCCTCGTCACTGCGGTCGATGCCGAAGACCTCGCACACCACCCCCAGCTCGAAGGGATGCACGCCGTCCAGCAGTACCGCCGCCACATTCCTCAGCATGCTGCCAGTGTGCCCCGAAGCTGGCAGTAAATCGAGGGTGCACGGCAGTCCTGCCACTGTCGGTAAGGAGCGTCCGGCGCGACATTGGTGTCATGACCGGAAACCAGATCGAAGGCCTGATCGGAATGCTCGCCACGCTCGGCATCCTGGTCCTGCTGATCCTCCCGTCCGTGCTCGGCATCGCCCGCGACCGGCGCGTCGACCGACAACTCAGGGAGGCTCAGGCGGACCAGGACACGACGAGCCGCAGGAAGGAGGCTCAGAAGTCCTCGTCCAGGTCGACCGTGCCCTCCACGGCCACCTGGTACGCCGACGGACGGCGCTCGAAGAAGTTCGTCAGCTCCTGAACGCCCTGCAGCTCCATGAAGGAGAACGGGTTCTCCGAGCCGTACACCGGAGCGAAGCCCAGGCGCGTCAGGCGCTGGTCGGCGACGCACTCCAGGTACTGCCGCATCGACTCGGTGTTCATCCCCGGGAGGCCGTCGCCGCACAGGTCGCGCGCGAACTGCAGCTCGGCCTCGACGGCCTCCCGCAGCATGTCCGTGACCTGCTCGCGCAGCTCGTCGTCGAAGAGGTCCGGCTCCTCCTTGCGGACGGTGTCGACCACGTCGAAGGCGAAGGACATGTGCATCGTCTCGTCGCGGAACACCCAGTTGGTGCCGGTGGCCAGGCCGTGCAGCAGGCCCCGGCTGCGGAACCAGTAGACGTAGGCGAAGGCGCCGTAGAAGAACAGACCCTCGATGCAGGCGGCGAAGCAGATGAGGTTCAGCAGGAAGCGGCGGCGGTCGGCCTTGGACTCCAGCCGGTCCAGCTTCTCCACCTCGTTGATCCACTTGAAGCAGAACCCGGCCTTCTCGCGGATGGAGGGGATGTTCTCCACCGCGGCGAACGCCGCCGCCCGGTCGTCCGGATCGGGCAGGTAGGTGTCCAGCAGCGTCAGGTAGAACTGGACGTGCACGGCCTCCTCGAAGAGCTGGCGGCTCAGGTACAGCCGGGCCTCGGGGGAGTTGATGTGCTTGTAGAGGGTCAGCACCAGGTTGTTCGCGACGATCGAGTCGCCCGTCGCGAAGAAGGCGACCAGACGGCCGATCAGGTGCTGTTCGGCCGGGGACAGCTTCGCGAGGTCGGCGACGTCCGAGTGGAGGTCGACCTCCTCGACGGTCCAGGTGTTCTTGATGGCGTCCCGGTAGCGCTCGTAGAAGTCCGGGTAGCGCATCGGGCGGAGGGTCAGCTCGAAGCCGGGGTCGAGCAGGTTCTTGGCTTCGCTGGTCATCACTGGCAGGCCTCGCAGGACTCGGGGTTCTCAAGGGAGCAGGCGACCGCGTCGGGGTCGGCGATCTGCTGCACGGGGACGGTGGCTCGGGTCTGCGCCCGTGCGGCGCGGGCGATCCTCGTCGCCGGGCGCGAGCGCAGGTAGTACGTCGTCTTCAGCCCGGACTTCCAGGCGTAGGCGTACATCGAGGAGAGCTTGCCGATGGTC
This sequence comes from Streptomyces sp. 1-11, assembly GCF_007176755.1. Taxonomy (GTDB): domain Bacteria; phylum Actinomycetota; class Actinomycetes; order Streptomycetales; family Streptomycetaceae; genus Streptomyces. Next base: position 213,782 of record NZ_BJTV01000001.1, on the reverse strand, counting down.
GGCGTCTCCAGGAACAGGTTCAGCGACTGCGCCTGGTCGAGGAACGGGGTGCGGGCGGCCGCCATGTCGATGAGGCCGCGCTGCGGGATCTCCCACGCCGTGCGGTACAGGTCGCGGACGTCCTGCGGCACCCAGGTGAAGCCCTGCACCGAGCCGTTGGACTCGCGCAGCGCCTCACGGGTCTGGGCGTCCCACACGCCGAGCCGCTTGAGCTCGTCCACCAGGTAGGAGTTCACCTGGAGGAACTCGCCCGAGAGCGTCTCGCGCTTGAACAGGTTGGACACCTGCGGCTCGATGCACTCGTACACACCGGCGATGGACGCGATGGTCGCGGTGGGCGCGATGGCCAGGAGCAGCGAGTTGCGCATGCCGACCCGGGCGATCCGCTCCCGCAGCGCCGCCCAGCGCTCCGGCCAGGTGAACTCCACGCCGTAGTGGTCGGGGTGCAGCACGCCTTGGGCGGTGCGCGTCTTGCGCCAGGCCGGCAGCGGACCGTTGCGCTCGGCGAGGTCCGCGGAGGCCTCGTACGCGGCGAGCATGATCCGCTCGGCGATCCGGGTGGACAGGGCCTTCGCCTCGGGGGAGTCGAAGGGCAGCCGCAGCTTGAAGAAGACGTCCTGCAGGCCCATCGCGCCCAGGCCCACCGGACGCCAGTTGGCGTTCGACCGGCCCGCCTGCTCGGTGGGGTAGAAGTTGATGTCGACCACGCGGTCGAGGAAGGTCACGGCCGTGCGGACGGTGTCGTCGAGCCGCTCCCAGTCGAGGTCGCCCGTCGCGGTGTCCACGAAGGCGCCGAGGTTGACCGAGCCCAGGTTGCAGACCGCCGTCTCGCCGTCGTCGGTGACCTCCAGGATCTCCGTGCACAGGTTGGAGGAGTGCACGACGTGCCCGGCGGTCGCCGTCTGGTTGGCGGTGCGGTTGGCGGCGTCCTTGAAGGTCATCCAGCCGTTGCCGGTCTGCGCGAGGGTGCGCATCATGCGGCCGTACAGGTCCCGGGCCGGCATCGTCTTCCTCGCGAGCCCGGCGGCCTCCGCCGCGCGGTAGGCGGTGTCGAACTCCTCGCCCCACAGGTCCACCAGCTCCGGCACGTCCGCCGGGGAGAACAGCGACCACTGCCCGTCGGCGTCGACCCGGCGCATGAACTCGTCCGGGATCCAGTGCGCCAGGTTCAGGTTGTGCGTACGGCGGGCGTCCTCACCGGTGTTGTCGCGCAGTTCCAGGAACTCCTCGATGTCGGAGTGCCAGGTCTCCAGGTACACCGCGGCCGCGCCCTTGCGCCGGCCGCCCTGGTTCACCGCGGCCACCGAGGCGTCCAGCGTCTTCAGGAACGGCACGATGCCGTTGGAGTGCCCGTTGGTGCCGCGGATCAGCGAACCGCGGCTGCGGACGCGGGAGTACGACAGACCGATGCCGCCGGCGTGCTTGGAGAGGCGGGCGACCTGGTGGTAGCGGTCGTAGATGGAGTCCAGCTCGTCCAGCGGGGAGTCGAGGAGGTAGCAGGACGACATCTGCGGGTGCCGGGTGCCGGAGTTGAACAGGGTGGGGGAGGAGGGCAGGTAGTCGAGCCGGCTCATCAGGCCGTACAGCGAGGCGACCTCGTCCACGGAGCGGGCGCTGTCGTCCTCGGCCAGCCCGGCGGCGACGCGCAGCATGAAGTGCTGGGGCGTCTCGATCACCTTGCGGGTGATGGGGTGGCGGAGCAGGTAGCGGCTGTGCAGGGTGCGCAGACCGAAGTAGCCGAAGCGGTCGTCGGCCGCCGGGTCGACCAGCGCGTCGAGCCGCTCGGCGTGCAGACGCACGAACTCCGCGGTGCGGTCGGCGATCAGGCCCTCGCGGTGGCCCACGGCGACGGACCCGGTGAAGGAGGTGACGCCCTGCGAGGCGGCCTCGTCGCGGATGGAGACGGTCAGCAGCCTCGCCGCCAGCCGGGAGTAGGCGGGGTCCTCGGAGATCAGGCCGGCGGCCGACTCCGTGGCCAGCTCGCGCAACTCCGCCTCGTCGGCCCGGGCCGACCGGCCGCGCAGCGCGGCGGCGGCGACCCGGCCGGGGTCGGCGTCGGGGAGGTCGGCGGTCAGCTCGGTCAGGGTCCGCAGCAGCGCGGCACCGGGACCGTCGGTCTCCACCGGGGCTCCGCTCGCCGGGGTGGCTGAAGCCGGGTCGGCTGGCGCGATGGTCACGTGGGGCTCTCCCTCGCTCGGCACGGGGCCTTGCGGAGGGCAGGAGGCAGCGCGGGCGCGCACGGCGCCGCGTCCACCGGCCCATTCCACGAGGCCCGGACGTCGATGAGCACCCGGGCCGGACGGCCGGGCGCACGCTGCCGGCAGGTCCTCGGACTGAAACAGGCGTGCGGGGGCACACGAGTACACCGTTGCGGGACAGTTCCGGATTTGCACCGGATTCCCCTGCGGCGACAGCGAGCATGAGCATACATCTAGTGCCGGGCTGCCGTGGCACCCCCACATGTTGTGGCTGCTGCGTGTTGCGGTGGCTCCGCAGCGTCAGATCGCACGGCAGCGGGCCGCCGACGTCGGTGCTGTCGGCGGCCCGCTGCGGGGTGGTTCGTGACCGGTCGCGCTAGTGGGCGCTGCCCGCGGTGGCGGGCGGGAGTTCCACCTCGACCCCCGGGTCGCCCGCGTCGGCCGTGTAGTCCTCCGGCCGGGTCTCGTCGAGGCCCTCGGGGGCCTTCACGGCCTTCAGGACGAAGGTGAGCACCACGGTGACCACGACGTTGAGCACGAACGCGGTGAGACCGATGTAGCCGATCTCCCCGATGCCCGGGATCTCCTTCGCGGAGCCGCCGAAGTGCGCCTGGGTGGGCGAGGCCACCCCGTACGCGGCGAGCGTGCCGTACACCATGCCGACCGCCCAGCCGGCGAGCAGCGCCCAGCGGTGGAACCAGCGGGTGAACAGGCCGCCGACCAGGGCCGGGAAGGTCTGCAGGATCCAGATGCCGCCCAGGAGCTGGAAGTTGATGGCGACCGTCTTGTCCATCGTCAGCACGAAGACCAGCGCGCCCACCTTCACCAGCAGCGACACGATCTTGGAGACCCGGGTCTCCTCCTTGGGCGTCGCGTCCGGCTTGATGAAGTCCTTGTAGATGTTGCGGGTGAAGAGGTTCGCCGCCGCGATGGACATGATGGCCGCGGGCACCAGGGCGCCGATGCCGATCGCCGCGAAGGCCACGCCGGCGAACCAGTCCGGGAACATGTCCTCGAACAGCTGCGGGATCGCGAGCTGGCCGTTGGCGACCTTCACCCCGGCCGCGATCGCCATGAAGCCGAGCAGGGCCAGCAGGCCGAGCATCAGCGAGTACAGCGGCAGGATCGTGGTGTTGCGGCGGATCACCTCACGGCTCTTCGAGGACAGGGTCGCGGTGATCGAGTGCGGGTACATGAACAGGGCGAGCGCGGAGCCCAGCGCCAGCGTGGCGTACGTCCACTGGCCCGCCTCCGCCGGGGCGAGCGCGCCGCGCGGTTTGCCGGTGGCCGGGTTCACCTGGCTGAAGGCGTCGCCCGCCTTGGCGAAGATGTCGTCGAAGCCGCCCAGCTTGATCGGGATGTAGATGATCGCCACCGCGATGACGATGTAGATCAGCGCGTCCTTGACGAACGCGATGAGGGCGGGGGCGCGCAGCCCCGACGAGTAGGTGTACGCGGCCAGCACGCCGAAGGCGATGAGCAGCGGCAGGTCCTTCACGAACCAGTTGGTGTTCTCGCCGCCGCCGACGCCCATCACGTCCAGCACCGCCTGGATGCCCACGAGCTGGAGCGCGATGTACGGCATCGTCGCGAGGATGCCGGTGACCGCCACGGCCAGCGACAGGCCCTTGGAGCCGAACCTGCCGCGCACGAAGTCCGAGGTGGTGACGTAGCCGTGGCGGTGCGAGACCGACCACAGGCGGGGCAGGAAGGTGAAGATCAGCGGGTAGACCAGGATCGTGTACGGGACCGCGAAGAAACCGGCCGCGCCCGCCGCGTAGATCGCCGCCGGCACGGCGACGAAGGTGTACGCGGTGTACAGGTCGCCGCCGAGCAGGAACCAGGTGATCCAGGTGCCGAACGACCGTCCGCCGAGGCCCCATTCGTCCAGGGAGTGCTCATTGTCGGCCTTGCGCCAGCGCGCGGCCAGGAAGCCCAGGACCGTGACGGCCAGGAAGAAGAAGATGAAGACGCCGAGCGCGACGCCGTTGACGCCGTCCTTCACTTCGCCGCACCCCCGTCCTGGACCCGGCGGGCGCGCTGGTCACGCTGCCACAGCTTGTAGGCCAGCATGGTGAGCGCGGTGGAGATCAGCACCCACAGCATCTGGTACCAGTAGAAGAACGGGATCCCGATGAACGCGGGGTCCGTCTTGGCGTACGAGCCGACCCACAGCATCGCCACGAACGGCGCGACGAGACACAGGCCGATGACGACGCGGACCGGTGTCACCACCGGTGGTCTCACTTCTTGCGCTTCGGACATGCCACGGCTCCGTCCCCTCACTGATCACCTGTGTAATGCGCAGGCAATCTAGGTGACGCCGTCGTGGCAGCGGAAGACCTCGTCCGCATATCGGCATATCGATTTCGCGTGCGGAGCGTGAAGGTTTCCGCCGCCGGTCAGTCCTGGGGGCGCTTGAGACGGGCGACGAACTTGTACCGGTCACCGCGGTAGACGGATCTCACCCACTCCACCGGCTGACCGTCGCCGTCCAGGGAGTGCCGGGAGAGCATCAGCATCGGCAGCCCGACGTCGGTGCCGAGCAGGCCCGCCTCGCGCGGGGTGGCCAGGGAGGTCTCGATGGTCTCCTCGGCCTCGGCGAGGTGGACGCCGTAGACCTCGGCGAGCGCGGTGTACAGGGACGTGTACTTCACCAGCGACCGCCTGAGCGCGGGGAAGCGCTTGGCCGACAGATGGGTGGTCTCGATGGCCATGGGCTCGCCGTTGGCCATGCGCAGCCGCTCGATGCGCAGCACCCGGCCGCCCGCCGTTATGTCCAGCAGCTCGGCGAGCCGCTCGTCGGCGGTGATGTACCCGATGTCCAGCAGCTGCGAGGTGGGCTCCAGGCCCTGGGCACGCATGTCCTCGGTGTAGGAGGTCAGTTGCAGCGCCTGGGACACCTTCGGCTTGGCGACGAACGTCCCCTTGCCCTGGATGCGCTCGAGCCGGCCCTCGACGACGAGCTCCTGCAGGGCCTGCCGGACGGTGGTGCGGGAGGTGTCGAACTCGGCCGCCAGCGTGCGCTCCGGCGGGACCGGCGTGCCCGGCGCCTGCGTCTCCGTCATGTCGAGCAGGTGCTTCTTCAAGCGGTAGTACTTGGGCACACGCGCGGTACGGACGGTCGTGCCGGCCTCGTTCTCCGCACTGCTGACGTCGGTGCTCATGTTCTGCCTTCCCGGCTCCGGATGCCGAAAGCGGCCGACCGACCGTCGGCCACGGCTCACATCGTGGCACGGCTTCGTGTGTCAGGCTCCACCCGCACGCTCCGTGATCCCCTCTGTATACCGGGGTGCCCTCTGCTGGTCTAGTCCAGCGGCCCCGGCGTCCCGCCCGGCGTCCCGCCCGGCGTGCCGGGCCGGGCGGGCGGAACGTCTTCTATATGCCCTGCCAGTCGGGCTTGTTGGCGTAGGTGTGGCGGAAGTAGTCGGCCAGCTTGAGCTTGCCGGCGGCGGCCTCGTCGACGACCACCGTGGCGTGCGGGTGGAGCTGGAGCGCCGAGGCCGGGCAGACGGCCGCGACCGGGCCCTCGACGGTGGCGGCGACCGCGTCGGCCTTGCCCTCGCCGGTGGCCAGCAGCACCAGGTGGCGGGCCTCCAGGATGGTGCCGATGCCCTGGGTGATCACGTGGTGCGGGACCTGCGCGATGTCACCGTCGAAGAAGCGCGCGTTGTCGACGCGGGTCTGCTCGGTCAGCGTCTTGATGCGGGTCCGGGAGGCGAGCGAGGAGCAGGGCTCGTTGAACCCGATGTGCCCGTCCGTGCCGATCCCGAGGAGCTGCAGGTCCACCCCGCCTGCCCCGGCGAGCGCGCGGTCGTAGGCCTCGCAGGCCGCCTGGACGTCCTCGGCGGTGCCGTCCGGTCCGATGAAGGACTCCATCCCGATGCCGAGCGGCTCCAGCACCTCCCGGCGCAGCACCGAGCGGTAGGACTCGGGATGGTCGGCGGGCAGCCCCACGTACTCGTCGAGCTGGGCTATGCGCGCCCGGGTGGTGTCCACCGCGCCGGAGCGCCATTTGGAGGTCAGCGCCTGGTAGATGGGCAGCGGAGTGGAGCCGGTGGCCACACCGAGCAGCGCGTCGGGCTTGCGCCGCAGCAGCTCGGCCATGGCCTCGGCGATCAGCTCGCCGCCCGCCGCGGCGTCCGGGACGATGACAACTTCCACGCTGGGCCTGCCGTTCTCAAGAGGGCTTGATGTCTGGGAAATCCATGTGGTTTAGACCAATCTAACAGAATGCGGGGGCCGGGGCAGGGGTGCGGAGGCCCGATTCCAGAGCTTCCCTAACGAGCGCTACAAAAAGACCGTACCGTACGGCGCGGTCATTTTTCTAGGGGTCGCTATAGAATGCCCGTCATGGTGACCGGTCAGGAGACGAACGCGCAGGCCAGCCCGTCGAGATCCCGGGGGCGCCCGCGCTCCTTCGACCGTACGACCGCGCTGGAGAAGGCGCTGACGGCGTTCTGGCGGCACGGCTACGAGGCCACCTCGGTCTCCGACCTCACCCGGATCATGGGCATCGGCGCCCCGAGCCTCTACGCGGCCTTCGGGGACAAGCGGACCCTCTTCGAGGAGGTGGTCCGGGTCTACGCAGGCACCCACGGCGCCTTCGGTGACCGCGCCCTGGCCGAGGAGCCCACCGCCCGGGCCGCCGTCGAGCGCACGCTGCGCGAGGCCGCCGTCCGGTACACCGACCCGGAGCACCCCTACGGCTGCCTGGTCGCGCACGCCGCCACCAACTGCACGACTCCCGAGGTCGAGCGGCTGCTGCGGGACCGGCGCGACGCGGCCCTGGCCACTCTGGAGTCCCGGGTCCGGGCCGACGTGGCGGCCGGCCTGCTGCCCGCGGGCACCGACGCCGGGGCGCTCGCCCGGCATGTGACGGCGGTGCTCCACGGCATGTCCCAGCAGGCCCGGGACGGCGCGACCCGGGCGGAACTTCAGGCGCTGGCCGAAATTGCCATGGCCATCTGGCCCCGTGGCTGACCCCGGCGGGCTAGGCTGCGTGGCATCGAGTGCCGTCTCGACGCATCCCTCCGCGCACATGGACAGCCCCTCGTGGTCTAGTCCACAATGCACAAGGGGATCCCGTAGGGAAAAATGAACAGCTTCCGTCTTCCCCGCACAGGAAGGCGGACCGAGGACCCGGAGCTCTCTGCCCTGACTGCCCCGGCTCCTCGGCCTTCGGCCGGCCGGGACCGCACACCCCGCGGCCGATGATGCTCCGGGCTGCGGTGCCGGAAGGGTTGAGGGTCCCTTCCAGGCGCCGCGGCCCGCGGGTGTTTTTCGGTCACCCGTGCGGCCCCGGGTACGCTCGCAGGGTGCCCTCCATGAACGAACTCGTACGCCAGCACACGGCCCTCGACGACTCCGACCTCGAGTGGCTCCACCTGCTGGTCTCGGAGTGGCAGCTGCTCTCCGACCTCTCCTTCGCCGACCTGGTCCTGTGGGTCCCGACCAGCGACGGCACCCGGTACGTCTCGGTCGCCCAGATGCGCCCCAACACCGGCCCGACCTCGTACCAGGACGACATGGTCGGCCATCTAGTCCCCCGCGGCCGGCGGCCCATGCTGGACGCGGCGCTCGACGAGGGCCGGATCGTGCGCGAGGGCGACCCGGAGTGGCGCGAGGAGGTCCCCGTCCGGGTCGAGTCCATCCCCGTGCGAAGGGCCGGCCGGGTCCTCGGGGTCATCGCCCGCAATACCAACCTGCTCACCGTCCGCACCCCCAGCCGGCTCGAGCTGACCTATCTGCAGAGCGCCTCCGACCTGGCGCAGATGATCGCGGCCGGCTCCTTCCCCTTCCCCGACCAGCAGGTCGACATGGACGCCTCGCCGCGGGTCGGCGACGGACTGATCCGGCTGGACGCGGACGGCACGGTCCAGTACGCCTCGCCGAACGCCCTGTCCGCCTACCACCGGCTCGGTCTCGCCGCCGACCTGGTCGGTCACCACCTGGGGCGGACCACCGCCGAACTCGCGCCCACCCGGGGCCCGGTGGACGAGGCGCTCGCCAAGGTGGCGAGCGGCTGGGCGCCGCGGGAGTTCGAGATCGAGGCGAACGACGGGGTCATCCAGTTCAGGACCATTCCGCTCAAGCCCAAGGGCACCCGCATCGGTTCGCTGGTGCTGTGCCGGGACGTGACCGAACTGCGCCGCCGCGAGCGGGAGTTGATCACCAAGGACGCGACCATCCGGGAGATCCACCACCGGGTGAAGAACAACCTGCAGACCGTCGCCGCCCTGCTCAGGCTCCAGGCCCGGCGCATCGGTTCCGAGCGCGGCCGGGAGGCTCTGGAGGAGGCGGTCCGCCGGGTCGGCTCGATCGCCATCGTGCACGAGACGCTCTCCCAGAACCTGGACGAGCGCGTGGAGTTCGACGACATCGCCGACCGCGTGCTCGCGATGGTCGCCGAGATCTCACCGGGCAAGGTGACCGGCCGGCGCAGCGGGCGCTTCGGCATACTCGACGCCGAGGTCGCCACCCCGCTGTCGATGGTGCTCACCGAGGTGCTGCAGAACGCCCTTGAGCACGGCTTCCGCGAGGGCGACACCGGCACGGTCGAGGTCTCCGCGGTCCGCGGCGGCACCTCCAAGGAGGCCCGCCTGCTGGTCACCGTCCAGGACGACGGCGTCGGCCTGCCCGAGGGATTCGACCCGCACCGCTCGGGCAACCTCGGCCTGCAGATCGTACGGACGCTGGTGGAGGGCGAGTTGGGCGGAACCTTCGACATGGTCCCGGCGCCGGAGCGGGGGACCCGGGTGATCCTCGACCTCCCGGTGCGCGCGCAGAAGTGAGCCCGCTCGTCCCCGGACAGCATTGAGCCCCGGACCACTTGGTGATCCGGGGCTGAAGCTCGAAGCTATGCGCATCGGGGGTACTGCGCGCTGCGGCTCGGGGGCGGGAGATGCGTACGCGGTGTACGCGCCGCCAAGCTTAGGCTGTCATCGGGGTGGGGATGTCAGGCGGAGGCCTGACGAGCCCGGTTGCGGGCGGCGCGGCGCTTCATGGCGCGGCGCTCGTCCTCGCTGAGACCACCCCAGACGCCGGAGTCCTGACCGGACTCGAGCGCCCACTGCAGACACTGATCCATAACGGGGCAGCGACGGCAGACGGCCTTGGCTTCCTCGATCTGCAGCAGCGCAGGACCGGTGTTGCCGATGGGGAAGAAGAGCTCGGGGTCTTCCTCGCGGCAAACGGCGTTGTGACGCCAGTCCATGGCTGCTACCTCTCCTTGGTATTACGTGCAAGTTGCTTGTGAATGTGAACGCTTTCACGAATCCCTCAACAAGTGAAGGGCCGACCGCCGAGTCTTCCCCGGCGTGGTCCTTGGTTTGTAGAGGGGTTCCGGTGATCAGTGGAGGCCGTTCCTGCGGGCCGTCCCGATCGCCACGTAGAGACTCGCAAACCTCAGCGGCGGATACAACCCCTTCCGGAAAGTTTTTTTTGATTCCTCGGTGTCGACTGGGTCACAGCCGTACTTCCATGGGGTGGACCCTGGCCTAAACGTTCGAGTGAAAGGACTTTCGCCTCTTCCACTCACACAATCACACGCAGTGCGCGGCGTACGCCTGTGAACGTCACGCTCGTACGCAGCCCCAGGTGGTCACCGTCCATCTGAAGGGGCAGGGGCACCTTCGAATGCAAGGTGAACCGGTCCAGATCATGGAGTGAGACGGCGTGCTTCCCATGGGGTCCCCGCTCGGGGGACGAAGTGAGCAACTGGGTGCCATACCGGGCAACCGCGGCCGTGGACAGACGGCTGAGACCGAGTACGTCGAGGCCGGTGTCGAACGAGGCCTTAGGTGACGCGTACATCGGGCGATTGCCGAGATACGTCCACGGGGACGTGTTCGAGGCTATGGCGACGACGAGATCGGTGACCGGGTCCGCGCCGGCCCGCTCGAGGGTGATCGGGCCGTGCCGCCGGTGCTGCTCGCCGAGGAACTGGCGGACCACCTGGCGCACGTACAGCGCGTGCGTCGACTTCTTCCCGCGCTCGCGCTGCTGCTCCACCCGGCCGACCACGCCCGCGTCGAAGCCCAGCCCCGCGTTGAACGTGAACCAGCGCTCCGGCACCGCCTCGTCCTCGGTGCCCGGCGTGCCCGAGGCCAGGCCCAGGCCGACGACCCGCTCGGTGTTCTCGCGCAGGGCGTCCAGCAGGGCGCCGGTCGCCTCGACCGAGTCGTTGGGCAGGCCGAGCGCGCGGGCGAACACATTGGTGGACCCGCCCGGGACCACGGCGAGCCCGGGCAGCCGGTCCGGGTCGGGGCCGGCGTGCAGCAGGCCGTTGACGACCTCGTTGACGGTGCCGTCGCCGCCGAGGGCCACGACCAGGTCTATGTCCGAGCTCTGCGCGGCCTGCCGGCCCAGGTCGCGTGCGTGGCCGCGGTACTCGGTGGTGACCGCCTCGAGCTTCATCTCGCTCGCCAGCGCGTGGATCAGGACGTCACGCCTGCGTGCGCTTGTGGTGGTTGCCGCCGGATTGACCACGAGAAGTGCACGCATGGATGGCAGCGTACCTACTGGGTGGTACCCGGCCCAGACCGAGGTAGGGATCCGGTAAGAGAGGGGGACGTGAGCCTGCCCACGTGGACGCTCGTGCGGAGGGCCGCACCCCGGGCCTGCCGGGGCCGCCGCGGACGGCCGGCGGATACCCTTCAGGGGTGAGCAGTCAGCAGAACCGCACCCCGGACACCGCCGAAGCCCCCGTGGGCACCGAGCCGCGTCCGCGCCGGCTGACGTACGCGGCCGCGCTGACCGCGCTGGAGGGCGCCGCCCTGGTGATCGGGGGCGTGTGGATCCTCGTCCTCGGGCTCACCGGCGCCCCGGACGACCGCCGGCAGGCCGTTACCGGCGGGATCACCCTGCTGGTGCTGGCGCTGCTGCCGTCGCTCGCCGCCCGCGGCCTGCTGCTGCGGCGCGGCTGGAGCCGCGGGCCCGCGGTGATCACCCAACTCATGGCCCTGCCGGTGGCCTACAACCTGCTCCGGGCCGACAGCATGGCCATCCCGGGCGGTATCGCCCTGGCCGTCGTCGCGATCGCCGCGCTGGTGCTCCTGGTGAGCCCCGCGACGACCCGGGCCCTCGGGATCAAGGGTCCGGGCCGGGCCGAGTAGGCGGCCCGCTCCGCTCCGGCCGGCCGCGGCCAGCCGGATCAGGCGGCCGCGGTCACTCCTCCACCAGCAGCTTCTCCCGCAGCTGGGCCAGGGTGCGGGCCAGCAGCCGGGAGACGTGCATCTGGGAGATGCCCACCTCCTGCGCGATCTGGGACTGTGTCATGTTCCCGAAGAAGCGCAGCAGCAGGATCCGCTTCTCGCGCGGCGGCAGGTCCTCCAGCAGGGGCTTGAGGGACTCCCGGTACTCCACGCCCTCCAGCGCCTCGTCCTCGGCGCCGAGGGTGTCGGCCACCGCGGGGGACTCGTCGTCGGTGTCGGGCACGTCCAGCGAGAGAGTGGAGTACGCGTTGGCGGACTCCAGGCCCTCCAGGACCTCCTCCTCGGAGATGGCCAGCTTCTCGGCCAGCTCGTGGACGGTGGGCGAGCGGCCGTGCAGCTGGGACAGCTCGGCCGTGGCCGTCGTCAGCGCGAGGCGCAGCTCCTGCAGCCGGCGCGGCACCCGTACCGCCCAGCCCTTGTCGCGGAAGTGCCGCTTGATCTCGCCGACGACGGTCGGGGTCGCGTACGTGGAGAACTCCACGCCGCGCTCCGGATCGAAGCGGTCGACGGACTTGATCAGACCGATGGTGGCGACCTGGGTGAGGTCGTCCAGCGGCTCGCCCCGGTTGCGGAAGCGGCGCGCGAGGTGCTCGACGAGCGGCAGGTGCATACGGACGAGCTGGTTGCGCAGTTCCGCGTACTCCGCGCTGCCCGCGTTCAGCAGGCGCAGTTCGAGGAACATCGCACGCGCCCCGCTGCGGTCCTGGGGCTCGTGATGAGTGGCCGGCACGGCCTCGGCGCCCACCGCGTCGTCCTCCGCGTATCGCTCGTGCTCGCTCATCGTCCCGCCCGTAGCCCTTCCCCGAGCCCTCGCCTCCGGGTGGGCGGCGGAAGCGGACCCACCGCGTGCCTCCGGGGGCGCGCTCTGCACGGCACCGTCGCCGGCGGCCTCTGCGGAGTCGTCCTCCGGGTGCGGCCTGGCCTGCTCGGGGATGCCGTCGATGCCGTCCGCCATGCGTCGGGCGCCGTCCTCGGGGCCTCGGCCCTCCGCAGGCAGCTCCCGTGTGCCGCGCTCTTCGTCCCGCACCGGCCCGTCCCCGTTCCTCACGCCGGCCCGGGACCCGCGCCGCGCTGTTTGTAGAGGCTGATCGACACGGTCTTGTCCTCGTCGACGGCGGACGAGACCTTCCCCGCCAGTGCGGACAGCACCGTCCAGGCGAAGGTGTCCCGCGAGGGGGCGTGGCCGTCGGTGGTCGGCGCCGACACCGTGACCTCCAGCGAGTCGTCGACGAGCCGGAAGACACAGCTGAGCACGGAGCCGGGCACGGCCTGCTGCAGCAGGATCGCGCAGGCCTCGTCCACGGCGATCCGCAGGTCCTCGATCTCGTCCAGGGTGAAGTCCAAGCGGGCCGCCAGACCGGCCGTGGCCGTCCGCAGCACCGACAGGTAGGCACCCGCAGCCGGCAGCCGGACTTCCACGAAGTCCTGGGTCGCGGGCTCGCCTGCGATCTGGGACACCCTCACCTCCATGGTGGTACAAGCTTTACGGGGCCGAGGGTCGCCCCCCGGGGTAACGCATACGTGGTTCCGCGGTGACGCTATCGCGCTCCGAACGTTTCTGTCCCCGGGACCCCAACCCCCTGGCGTCACTCACAGTAAAGCTGCGAATACGCTCCGTGTCTAGAGGGTTCGCGGGCCCAAATGGGAAGTGCGCGCGTCGGGTTGACGTACCCCGGCGTCACACGCCCGAACCGTCGGCGGCAGCCGCTCCCTGAAGTGTCACACGAGCACGTGGTCGACGAAGCACCAGCGCCAGTCCTCGCCGGGTTCGAAGGTCCGCATGACCGGGTGGCCGGTCTCCGTGTGGTGCGCCGTGGCGTGCCGTCCGGGGGAGGAGTCGCAGCAGCCGACGTGGCCACAGGTCAGGCAGAGCCGCAGCTGCACCGGGTGCGTGCCCTGCGCGAGACACTCCGGGCACGTCTCGCTGAGCGGCTCGGGCTGGGGGTGCGGCAGCGCGTCGGAGTGCGTGCACTGTTTCATGATTGCCAGGTTACGACGGGCGCGCGGGTGCCCGCGCGGAAAACGAGGGTGGGCGAAGACCATGGACGTGATGCCGCTGCTTCTGCTGGTGGCGGGGAGTGCCGCGGTCGCCGGGGCGGCCCGCCGGACCCCGCTGCCGGCGCCGCTGCTGCTGGTCGCGGTCGGCCTGGCGGTCTCCTACATCCCCGGCGTGCCGGACTACCGGCTCGACCCCGAGGTGGTCCTGCCGCTCGTGCTGCCCCCGCTGCTGTACACCTCGGCGAGCGACAGCTCCTACCTCGACCTGCGGGCCCAGGTGAGGCCGGTGGCGCTGCTGTCGGTGGGGTACGTGCTGTTCGCGACCGTCCTCGTGGGCTGGGCCGCCTACCTGGTCGTCCCCGGGATGCCGCTGCCCGCCGCCCTGGTGCTCGGCGCGGTGGTGGCGCCGCCCGACGCGGTCGCCGCTACGGCGGTCGCCCGCCGGGTCGGGCTGCCGTCCCGGATCACCACGATCCTGCAGGGGGAGTCGCTGCTGAACGACGCCACCGCGATCACCGCCTACAAGGTGGCGCTGGCCGCCGCCATCGGCGAGGGCGCCACCTGGGCGGGCGGCATCGAGGAGTTCCTGATCGCGTCCGTCGGCGGGGTCGGCGTGGGCCTGCTGCTCATGGCGCCCCTGCACTGGCTGCGCACGCACCTGCGGGAACCGCTGCTGCAGAACACGCTGTCCCTGCTGATCCCGTTCGTCGCCTACAGCGTCGCCGAGCAGGTGCACGCCTCCGGTGTGCTCGCGGTCGTGGTCGTCGCCCTCTACCTCGGGCACCGCGCGTGGGAGGTCGACTTCGCCACCCGCCTCCAGGAGGAAGCGGTGTGGAAGATGGTCGCCTTCATCCTGGAGTCCGCGGTCTTCGCCCTGATCGGGCTGCAGCTGCCGGTGGTCCTGAAGGGCCTCGGCGAGTACGAGGGAATCACGGCCGCCTGGTACGCGGTCGCGGTCTTCGTGGTCGTCGTGCTGGCCCGGTTCGTCTGGGTCTACCCGGCGGCCTTCGTGCCCCGCCTGCTGTCGGAGCGGATCAGGACGCGCGAGGAGAATCCCACCTGGCGGGGTGCGATGGTCACCTCGTGGGCCGGGATGCGCGGAGTGGTCTCCCTCGCCATCGCCTTCTCCATCCCGCTGACCGTGCACGGCGGGCACCCCTTCCCGCAGCGCAACCTGATCCTCTTCCTCACCTTCACCACCGTCATCGGCACCCTGGTCCTCCAGGGCGTGACCCTGCCGCCGCTGATCCGGCTGCTGAAGTTCCCCAGCCGCGACCGGCAGGCCGAGACGCTCGCCGAGGCCAACGCGCAGGCGCAGGCCTCCCTGGCCGCGGAGAGACGCCTGGAGGAACTCCTCTCCGACGAGCGCAACGCCCTTCCGCCGCCGCTCGCCGACCGGCTGCGCTCGGTGCTGGAGCGTCGCCGCAACGCCGTCTGGGAGCGGCTCGGCCAGGTCAACCCGGTCACCGGCGAGTCCGTCGACGACACCTACAGCAGGCTGTCCCGCGAGATGATCAGCGCCGAGCGCGCCGTGTTCGTCAGGCTCCGCGACCACCGCTACATCGACGACGAGATGCTCCGCGCGCTCCTGCGCAGGCTCGACCTGGAGGAGGCGGCCGCCTACCGGGAGGCGGCGTAGGAACTCCGGCCGTGCCGTGCCGTGCCGTGTCATGCCGTGCTGGGGCGTGCCGGGTCGCGCCGGGGCGTGCCGGGCTACGGGAAGGGGCGCCCGGTGACCACCGCCGCGACCGTCGTCCCGCGCGCGAAGGCGCCCTCCCCGGCCAGGGCGACCAGTCCGTACAGCATCTTGGCGACATACAGGCGCTCCACGGGCAGGGAGTGCCGCTGCTCGAAGTCCTGTGCGAAGGCGTCGAGCTCGGGCGTGGTGCGGGCGTAGCCGCCGAAGTGGAAGCGGTCGTCAAGGAACCAGTCGCCGGTGCGGGCCCCGAAGGCGCTCTCCTGCAGGGCCTGTATGCCGGCCGCCAGGAAGCCGCCCTTGAGTACCGGGACGCCCAGCGCCCGGCTGCCCGGCGGCAGCCCGGCGGCGAGTCCGGCGAGCGTGCCGCCGGTGCCGCAGGCCACCGCGGCGACGTCGCAGTGCCCGCCCAGCTCCGCGCCCAGGGCCCGGCAGCCGCGCACGGCCGCGGCGTTGCTGCCGCCCTCGGGGACGACGTACGCATCCTCGGCGCCGGCGGCGCGCAGGACGGCGGCCCGGGTCTCCGGCTCGTGCTTGTGCCGGTATGTCGATCTGTCGATGAAGTGCAGCCGCATGCCGTCGGCGGCGCACCGGGCCAGCGACGGGTTGAGCGGCCGGCCGGCCAGTTCCTGGCCCCGGACCACGCCGGTGGTCGGCAGCCCCAGCAGCCGGCCCGCCGCCGCGGTGGCACGCAGGTGGTTGGAGTAGGCGCCGCCGAAGGTGACGAGGGCCCGGCCCCCTGCCGCCTCGATGTTGGGCGCCAGTTTGCGCCACTTGTTGCCGATCAGCTCCGGGTGGATCAGGTCGTCCCGCTTGAGGAGCAGGCGCAGGCCGTGCCGGCCGAACCGGTCGTCCCGTACCTCCTGCAGGGGTGAGGGCAGGCGCGGGGCGAGCGGGTCAGTGCTGGTCACGTCCCCATTGTCGCCCGGCGGGGGCGGCGGACGGCTACGCCTTCAGGCGCTCCTTCACCCGCTCCCGCAGCCACGCCATCGTGAAGCCGCGCGGGTCCACCTTGCCCGGCTGCCACTCCAGGTGGCCGATCACCGACCGTTCCGTCCAGCCGTGGTGGCGGCACACGGCCGCCGCGGCCCGCGCGATCGCGTCCAGTTGCGCCTCGGGCCAGGGGTCGTCGCCGTCGCCCAGGTTCTCGCACTCGAAGCCGTAGAAGTACCGGTTGCCGTCGGTGTTCGCCTCGTTGTCCGGCGGCAGCCGCTTCTCCGCGATCACGGCCCGCAGCACCTCGTCGTCGCCGAGCCCCGCGTGGTTGGCGCGGCCGTGGCCGACCAGGTGCACGGTGCCGTCCTTGGTGACGACGCCGTGGCACAACGGGCCGGGGAGCCCCGCGCGCCCGTCGCGGCAGATCTCGACGGTGTGGGCGCTGCCCCGGGTCACCGTGTGGTGGATCATCACGCCGTGGACGGGGCCCCACGGCCCCTTGTGGTTGCGGTTGTGGTGCCGCCAGTCGCCGACCTCGACGACGGTCGCGCCCTCGGCGCGCAGCGCGGCCAGGAACCCGCTCGCGGACATGGGTGGCGCCATGACCGCCTCCTTCGTGCTGTGCCCGGTCGGCCGCCGGACGCGGCCCACTCGTACCGGTGCTTCTACCGAAACCGGACGTCCCGGACTACCTCGTTCGCACGCTGTGCGAGCCGTTCCGGACACTCGGCGCATCCCGGCCGGGTGGTGGGCAAGATCCCACTTTCTGCCCAGTAGTGCGATGATCCATTCCCGCTCTTTCGGGTAATGGCACCGCTACGTTGCGTCATGGAAGCTTGCTCGTGAGACCGGTGTGCGATTCGGCGCCGGGCATACATGAGAGGGCACCCCCATATGTCGGTAGGCGAAGAGGTCCGCACGGAGCAGGGCAAGCCGCAGCAGTCTCTCGGCACGGCGGCAGCGCGGAACCTGGCCACCACCACCAAGTCCGTTCCGCAGATGCAGGAGATCAGCTCCCGCTGGCTGCTGCGCACACTGCCCTGGGTGGACGTCCAGGGCGGCACGTACCGGGTGAACCGGCGGCTGACGTACGCCGTCGGCGACGGCCGCATCACCTTCGTGAAGACCGGGGACCAGGTGGAGGTCGTCCCGGCCGAGCTCGGTGAGCTGCCGGCGCTGCGGTCGTACGAGGACGACGAGGTCCTCGCCGAGCTGGCCCGGCGCTGCCGCCAGCGCAACTTCGCGCCCGGAGAGGTCATCGCCTCCTTCGGCGCCCGGACCGAGAAGGTCTACCTGCTGGCCCACGGCAGGGTGGAGAAGATCGGCACGGGCCCGTACGGGGACGACGCCGTCCTAGGCGTCCTCGCCGACGGCGCGTACTTCGGCGAGGCGGCGCTGCTGGACCCGGACGCCATCTGGGAGTACACGGCCCGGGCGGACACAGGGTGCACGGTGCTGGTCCTCGGCCGTGAGGACTTCGAGCAGGTGGCCGAGCGCTCCGACTCGCTGCGCGAACACCTCAGGCGGCTGCGCTCCATCCCGGAGCAGCGGACCAACAAGTTCGGTGAGAAGGAGGTGGAGCTGGCGGCCGGCCACAGCGGGGAGCCGGACATCCCGCACACCTTCGTCGACTACGAGGCCCGGCCGCGCGAGTACGAACTGAGCATCGCCCAGACCGTGCTGCGCATCCACTCGCGCGTGGCCGACCTGTACAACCAGCCGATGAACCAGACCGAGCAGCAGCTGCGGCTGACGGTCGAGGCGCTGAAGGAGCGTCAGGAGCACGAGCTGGTCAACAACCGGGACTTCGGGCTGCTGCACAACTGCGAGTACGACCAGCGGATCCAGCCGCACGACGGTGTGCCCGGCCCGGACGACATGGACGAACTGCTCAGCCGCCGGCGGGGCACCAAGCTGTTCCTCGCCCACCCGCGTGCGATCGCCGCGTTCGGGCGTGAGCTGAACAAGCGCGGCCTGGTCCCGGAGACCATCGACATCGGCGGCAACCGCATTCCCACCTGGCGAGGCGTGCCGATCTACCCGTGCAGCAAGATCCCCGTCACCCCCGAGCGCACGACCTCCATCATCGCCATGCGTACCGGTGAGGCCGACCAGGGTGTCATCGGCCTCAGGCAGTCCGGCATCCCGGACGAGATCGAGCCCAGCCTGTCCGTCCGCTTCATGGGCATCAACGAGCAGGCGATCATCAAATACCTGGTGACGGCGTACTACTCGGCCGCCGTCCTGGTGCCGGACGCGCTCGGCGTGCTGGAGAACGTCGAGATCGGCCGGTGGAGGTGACGTCCGCGCACCGCGCCGCCGTGTCCCCGCCCTCCGGGGCGGGTACATCCCCGGGGTATGCGTCGCTCCGGGGCGGAACAGCCGTCGTCCGTGGGTGTCACGAGGGGGAGCCATGGCCGATTTCATGACGGAGACCAGACAGCGCGCACCCGGACCGCGTGCACCGCGCGAGTCCACCGGCGGCGCCGTGGCCGGCCCGCCCGACGGGCAGGAGGCGACGGCCCTGCTGGAGCGGACCCGGGCCGTCGTGGACCCGGAACTGCGCGCGGCCGTCGAGTCGCTGCCCGGCTCGATGCGCCGGATCGCCCGCTACCACTTCGGCTGGGAGCACGCGGACGGCACGCCGGCGGCGGGCAACGCGGGCAAGGCGATCAGGCCGGCCCTCGTCCTCGCCGCGGCCGCGGCGCTCGGCGGACCGAGAGCGGCAGCGGCGGCCGTCCGGGCGGCCGTGGCGGTCGAACTGATCCACAACTTCACGCTGTTGCACGACGACGTGATGGACCGGGACGCCACCCGGAGACACCGGCCCACGGCCTGGACGGTGTTCGGCGACGCGGACGCGATCCTCGCCGGGGACGCCCTGCAGGCGCTGGCCCTGCGGCTGCTCGCCGCGGATCCGCACCCGGTCTCCGGGCAGGCCGCCGCCCGGCTCGCCGACTGCGTCGTCGAGCTGTGCGCCGGGCAGCACACCGACACCGCCCTGGAACGGCGCGCTCCCGAGGAGGTGACCCTGGACGAGGTGCTCGTCATGGCCGAGGCGAAGACCGGGGCGCTGCTGGGCTGCGCCTGCGCGCTCGGCGCACTGTACGCGGGCGCGGGGGAGGAGGAGGTGGCGGCGCTCGACGGCTTCGGGCGCCAGGCCGGGCTCGCCTTCCAGCTGATCGACGACGTGATCGGCATATGGGGGGACCCGCTGCGCACCGGCAAGCCGGCCGGTGCGGACCTCGCCGTCCGCAAGAAGTCCCTGCCGGTGGTGGCGGCCCTGACCTCCGGCACCCCGGCGGGGGCCGAACTCGCCGCGCTGTACGGGAAGCCGTACACCGAGGGGGAGGACGGGGACGGCGGGGAGATCGCCCGTACGGCCCTGGCGGTCGAGCGGGCCGGCGGCCGGGACTGGGCGCAGGCCGAGGCGGCCGACCGGATGGCCCGGGCGGTGCAGGAACTGGCCCGTGCCGTCCCCGCGCCGGAGTCGGCGGGCGGGCTGCTGGCCCTGGCCGAGTTCGTGACCCGGCGCAGCAGCTGAGCCGTCCGTCGTCCGACGGCCGGCCGAGGACCCCGGAACCACCGGGACCGTGCGGCTCCTGACCCCGCACGGTCACCGGGGTTCCGGCCCGGGCGGGCCCCGCGCACCCCCACCGTGCGCGGGACCCGCCGCTCCACCGTGCGCGGGACCCGCCGCTTCACCGTGAGCGGCGGCCTCCCGCTTCCGCGTGAATGAGCCGCTCTCCCGGGGGGCTACACCTCCGGTACGACCGTCGCCACGATCCGCTCGACCATGCCCTCCGGCACGCTCACGCCCTCCAGGGCCCCGTCCAGGACGCCGGGGAGGGTCAGGTGCTCCAGGATCAGACCGAGCATGGCCAGGTAGAGGACGGCGACGGTCTCGTCGCCGCCGGGCAGGCCGGCCGAGCGGTGGAACTCCATGCCCTGCTCCAGGTCCCCGCGCAGCGACGCGGTGAAGGAGGTCCGCAGCTCGGGGCGCCGGGTGGCCTCCAGTCGCATCTCGAACAGGGCCAGGTAGCCGGTGCGGTCACGGAGCGCGCGGCCCATCAGGTCCCGCATCAGAGCGGTGACCAGGCCCCGGTCGCGGGGCCCGCGCAGCAACTCGGCCAGCGGCCCGGGGTCCGGCGCGAGCCGCACGTGCAGCCGGGCGTCGATCTGGCGGAGCAGGTCGTCGCGGCCGGTGAAGTAGTTCGAGGCGGTACCGGTGGGCACGCCCGCCTCGCCATCCACGGCGCGGAACGTCAGCCCGCGCGCGCCCTCCCGAGCCAGGACGGCGATGCCCGCGTCCACCAGCGCAGCGCGCCGTTCCGGATTGCCCGCCATGCGGAACCTCTTCTCCCACTTCGCCCCGGAACGGAACCCGTCCCGGAAAGACCTTGCAACCACTACAACCGGAGTACTAAAAATGAACCACGACAAGCGTAGTGGTCATCCCGCCGCCGCGCAGCCTACGAAAAGAGATCCGCTTGCGAAAGCTCACGTACTTCATCGCCTGCTCGCTCGATGGCTTCATCGGCGACGAACAGGGCGATGCCTCCGCGCTGCTCCGCTTCATGGACGAGGAATACCTCGGCTTCCTCAGGACGGAGTTCCCGGAGACCCTGCCCACCCACGCCCGGGCGCGGTTCGGCTTCGACCACCTGGAGAACCGGCGGTTCGACACGGTCGTCCAGGGGCGCGGCAGCTACGAGCTGGCACTGAAGGAGGGCATCACCAGTCCCTACGCCCATCTGCGCGAGTTCGTCGCCTCGCGCACCCTCGGCGCCTCGCCCGACCCGAACGTCGAGGTCATCGCCGACGACGTGACCGGCCGCGTCCGTGAACTGAAGGCGGAGCAAGGGGGCCTGGACATCTACCTGTGCGGAGGTTCGCGGCTCGCCGGAGCCCTGCTCGACGAGATCGACGAACTCGTGATCAAGAGCTACCCGATCGTCTACGGCACCGGCATGCCGATGTTCGGCACCGGCCTGCGGATCACTCAGTTCGCCCTCGACTCGGTGCGCACCTTCGGCAACGGGGCGGTCGTGCGGACGTACCGCAGGGAGCGCTGAGCCCCCGTCCGCCCTACCCTGAGGACATGGACAGCGAGAACCACGTCTGTCCCGTCTGCGGACAGCCCGTCGACACGGTCGTCGGCCGGTACAAGACGCTGGGCGCCTGGGTGCCGAAGTGGGGCCCGGGCCCGTGCCGCAACGCCGACTGCGCGGCCCACGTGCGCCACGCCGAGCCCGGGTCCACGGCCACGGCCACCCCGGACACCGCGAGCGCGCCCTCACCGCCCGGCGGTACCACCGGCCGGCAGCCCTGAGCCGCGGGCCCCACGGCCCGGCGGGCCGGACGGCCGCCGGGGGTGGCCGCTCGGCACCGGTGCGCGGGGCCCGGCCGGGGCCGTAGCGTGGCCGCATGCCGAAGCTTCCGCACATCGTCCACATCACCGAGCGCTCGCTGTGGGAGGAGGCCCGCGCCCGCGGCGCCTACGAGGTGTCCACCCGCGGCCGCACCCTCCAGGAGGAGGGGTTCGTCCACTTCTCCACCCGTGAGCAGCTCCCGCGCATCGCGGCCCTCCTGTACGGCGGGTACGAGGGCCCGGACGAGCTGGTCGTGCTGGTCGTGGACCCCGCGCTGCTCGGCGTGCCGGTGAGGTACGAGGCCATGCCGCCGGACGGCGAGGAGTTCCCGCACGTGTACGGGCCCGTCCCGGTCCGCGCCGTGGTGGATGTGGAGCCATGGAGCTGACCACGGCGCCCTGACAGCCGCCGACCCGGGCCGATGCCCGGGCGGGTGGCTTCAGTTCGCGTCCGGGTCCGCGGGGCGCTGGAGGAACCGCAGCATGTTCCCGGCCGGGTCGCGGAACGCGCAGTCCCGCACCCCGTAGGGCTGGTCCGTCGGCTCCTGCAGCACGTCCCCGCCGGCCTCCCGGACCCGCTCGTAGAGCGCGTCGCAGTCGGTGGTGGTGAAGATGACGCCGCGCAGCAGCCCCTTGGCGAGCAGTTCGGCGATCGCCTGCTTGTCGGCCCGGGAGATGTCCGGGCTGGCGCCCGGCGGCTCCAGCACGATCTCCACGTCCGGCTGCAGGGGTGAGCCGACGGTGACCCACCGCATCCCCTCGAAGGCCACGTCGTTGCGGACCTCCATGCCGAGCAGGTCGCAGTAGAAGTGGAGCGCCTTGTCGTGGTCGTCCACGGCGATGAAGCACTGCTTGAGTTTCAGGTCCATGACCTCACGCTAGGCGCAGCCGGACCGCCGTGCCCGGAACTCCGGTGCGGATCAGTACGGACGGCGCCGCGGCCTGGTGAACGAGCGAGCCACACAGGACGGGATCACCGCGCTCTCCTCGTGGGAGCCGGCCCGGTAGGCGCTCGGCGTCCGGCCGACCAGCTCGGTGAACCGGGAGCTGAAGGAGCCGAGGGAGGTGCAGCCCACGGCGAAGCACACCTCGGTCACCGTCAGATCGCCGCGCCGCAGCAGCGCCTTGGCCCGCTCGACCCGGCGGGTCATCAGATAGCTGTACGGCGTCTCCCCGTACGCCTTGCGGAAGCTGCGCTGGAAGTGGCCGGGTGACATGTGCGCGCCGCGGGCCAGTTCGGCCATGTCGAGCGGCTCGGCGTACTCACGGTCCATGCGGTCGCGCACCCGCCGCAGCCGTACCAGGTCCTCCAGGCTCACACCGACAGCTTGGCACGGGGCGGCTGCGATACTCCAGCCATGAACACCGGGACGACGGCGAGCGGGCGAGGGACGGGGACGGCGGACACGGCGGACGTGGTGGACGCGCAGGCGCCGGCGTGCGCCGCGGACTGGTCGCTGCGGTCCGCGACGACCGCGGACGTCGAGACGATCGCCGAGCTGCGGGCCGCGGTCATGCGCGCGGACCTCGAACGCCTCGGACGCTACGACGAGCACCGCGTCCGGCAGCGGCTGCGGGACTCCTTCTCCACCCGGTACACGTCGGTCGTCATGAGCGGCGGCGACTTCGCCGGATGCGTCACGGTCCGGCCCGCCGGGGACAGGCGGTGGCTGGAGCACTTCTACCTCGCCCCGCACCACCAGGGCCGCGGGCTGGGTTCCGCCGTACTGCGGAGCGTGCTGGAGCGCGCCGACGCGCAGGGCAGGACGGTCGCCCTGAAGGTCCTGCAGGGCAGCGCCGCCCGCCGGCTCTACGAGCGCCACGGCTTCGTCGTGGAGGCCGAGGACCTGGTCGACGTCTCCATGGTGCGCCGGCCCGGCGGAGCCGGTAGCTGAGCAGCGCCGGGGAAACCTACTGACACCTCAACGACGCACTGCCTTGGGGGAACTTGATGAGCATCGTCACCGTCATCGTGGTGTGTGCGATCGTGGGCATGATCATCGGTCCGCTGACCGTGCTGTTCGTGGTGCGGTCACGACGCGGGGACTGACCGCCGATCCCCGAGGTCGCCGCCGGGCTCACTGCCCGAGCCAGGGCGACGGGCTCGCGGCCCTCACTCCTGGCCGCCGCGTTCTCCTCCGGCCGGGGGAAGAAGACCGCACCCGGGCCGTCACGGACGCCGTGCTCGGCGGCCTGCGGACCGGGTGCGGACAGATAGACCAGGCGATCGAAGAAATCGCAGGTCAAGTGGCATGACCGAAGATCAGGCCTTCTTGGTCTCCCAGAAGATCTTGTCGATCTGCGCGATGTAGTCCAGCGCCTTCTGGCCCGTCGCCGGGTCGGTGGACGCCTTGGCGGCCGAGAGGGCCTTCAGGGTGTCGTTGACCAGCTGGTGCAGCTCCGGGTACTTCTCGAAGTGCGGGGGCTTGAAGTAGTCGCTCCACAGCACGGAGACGTGGTGCTTCGCCAGCTCGGCGCGCTGCTCCTTGATGACGGTGGCACGCGTCTGGAAGTGCGGGTCGTCGTTGCCGGCCATCTTTTCCTGGACGGCCTTCACCGACTCCGCCTCGATGCGGGCCTGGGCCGGGTCGTACACACCGCAGGGCAGGTCGCAGTGCGCGCTGACCTTGACCTTGGGGGCAAACAGGCGGGAAAGCATGGAGCATTCCTTCCTCGTGATCGTCTTCTCAGGTGCGACATTACTCCCTGAGGGACCTGTTTTCGTGAGTGCCCCCTAGGGCTTAGGACAAAAGTCCAGGGTCACACTGGGACTGGTGGAGGAACGGACCGGGGAGGTACCGGGATGCCGGAGCTGTCGCAGGAGAGCGAGCGGGGGAGAGCCGGGGCGCCCTTCGGGCTGGCCGAGGTGACGGGTCCGTCCATGGTGCCCACGCTGCGTCACGGGGACCGGCTGCTGCTGCGGTACGGGGCCGTGGTCAGGCCGGGGAACGTCGTGGTGCTGAGGCACCCCTTCCAGCAGGACCTGCTCGTCGTCAAACGTGCCGTGGAGCGGCGCGAGGGCGGCTGGTGGGTGCTCGCCGACAACCCTTACGCCGGTGGCGACAGCACCGACTACGGGGTGGTGCCCGACGAACTGGTCCTGGGCAGGGCGTTGCTGCGGTACCGGCCGCTGCGGCCGGGTCAGCGTTCGCCGCTGGCGCTCGCGCGCTGGGTGTTCTCCGCGGCGAGGCCGCTGTTCACCGACCGGTCGGCCTCCAGGCGTTTGCGGGCCCGGTAGGCGGCCACGTTCGCACGTGTCGCGCAGCGGTCGGAGCAGTAGCGCCGGGAGCGGTTGGTGGACGTGTCGAGGTAGGCGTTGCGGCACGGGGCCGCCTCGCACAGGCCCAGCCGGTCGACGCCGTACTCGGTCAGGTGGAAGGCGAGGCCCATCGCCGCGATGGCCGCGTAGCCGGCGGTCGCGTTGGAGGGGTGGTCGGCCAGATGCATGTGCCACAGCGGGCGGCCGTCCTCGTCGCGGTGGTCGTGGCCGGAGATCTGCGGGCTGACCGGGAACTCCAGCAGCAGTGAGTTCAGGAGGTCGACGGCGAGGGTCTCGTCGCCCTGGTCGGCCGCCTCGAAGACCGAGCGCAGCCGGGAGCGCACCGAGCGGAAGCGGGTGACGTCGGCGTCGGTGGCGCGGCGGGCCGCCGAGGCGTTGACGCCGAAGAGGTCGCGCACGGCCTCCACGGAGGTCAGGGAGTCCTTGCCGCGGACCGGCTCCTCGCTGTTGACGAGGCGTACGGCGTAATCCGAGTAATAGGCCAGTTCCACTTGTAGTCCTTACGGAGGCGCTCTATGGTCGGGTCTGCGGTCGGGTAACAGCCGGTCGTGCATCCAGGGTATTACGCGTGCGAGGGGAGACGGGGTTTCCATGACCACCAGCACGGGCACCGGAACCGACTGGGCCGCCTGGCAGGAGAGCTGGGACCGGCAGCAGGAGTGGTACATGCCGGACCGCGAGGAGCGGTTCCGGATCATGCTCGACATGGTCGAGGCGCTCGTGGGCCCGGCGCCGCGCGTGCTCGACCTCGCCTGCGGCACCGGCAGCATCACCGCCCGGCTGCTGGCGCGATTCCCCGGGGCCACCAGCACCGGGGTGGACCTCGACCCGGCCCTGCTCGCCATCGCCCGGGGCACCTTCGCGGGCGACGACCGCGTCCGCTTCGTCGCCGCCGACCTCAAGGACCCCGACTGGCCCGCACTGCTGCCGTACGACTCGTACGACGCGGTGCTGACCGCCACCGCCCTGCACTGGCTGCACAGCGAACCCCTCGCGGCACTCTATGGACGGCTCGCGGAACTGGTGCGCGCCGGCGGTGTGTTCATGAACGCGGACCACATGATCGACGAGAGCACCCCGCGGATCAACGCGGCCGAGCGCGCCCAGCGGCACGCCCGCATGGATCAGGCCAGGCTGGACGGCGCGCTGGACTGGGCCGAGTGGTGGCGGCTGGCCGCCGAGGACCCGGTCCTGGCCGGACCGACGGCCCGCCGCTTCGAGATCTACGGCGAGCACGCCGACGGCGACACGCCCTCCCCGGCCTGGCACGCGCGCGTGCTGCGCGAGAAGGGCTTCGGGGAGGCGCGGCCGGTGTGGTGCTCGCCCTCGGACACCCTGCTGCTCGCGCTGAAGTGAGCCGGCGCCGGACGACGCGAGAGGGGCGGTACGGAAAGTCCGTACCGCCCCTCCTCCGTGAGGTTCCGCGCGCGCTCAGAGCACCTTGGACAGGAACGACTGGGTCCGCTCGTGCTGCGGATCGGTCAGGACGTCGCGGGGATGGCCGGATTCGACCACCACGCCCCCGTCCATGAACACCAGGCTGTCGCCCACCTCGCGGGCGAAGCCCATCTCGTGGGTGACGACGACCATCGTCATGCCGGACTCGGCGAGGTCGCGCATGACGTCCAGGACGTCACCGACCAGCTCCGGGTCGAGGGCCGAGGTCGGCTCGTCGAACAGCATCAGCTTCGGGTCCATGGCCAGGGCCCGGGCGATCGCCACCCGCTGCTGCTGGCCGCCGGAGAGCTGCGAGGGGTAGTTCCCGGCCTTGTCGGCGAGCCCCACCCGCTCCAGGAGCTGCATCGCGCGCTCCTTGGCCTGGGCCTTGGCGACGCCCTTGACCTGGACCGGCGCCTCGATGACGTTCTCGGCGGCCGTCATGTGCGGGAACAGGTTGAAGCGCTGGAAGACCATGCCGATGTCCCGGCGCTTGAGCGCGACCTCGCTGTCCTTGAGCTCGTACAGCTTCCCGCCCTTCTGGCGGTAGCCGACCAGCTCGCCGTCCACGTAGAGACGGCCCGCGTTGACCTTCTCTAGGTGGTTGATGCACCTCAGGAAGGTCGACTTGCCGGAGCCGGAGGGGCCGATGAGGCAGAACACCTCACCCTGCTTGACCTCCAGGTCGATGCCCTTGAGTACCTCGACGTGGCCGAAGGACTTGTGAACGCCCTCCGCCTTGACCATCGGGGCCGTGCCCGCGGGGACGGCGTCGCTCTTGCTCAGCTTGTCGGTCATGCCATGCCTCCCTTCGGCCGGCCCAGGGAGAGCATGTTCGCCCTGACCTTCTGCCATGGTGTCGCCGGCAGCTGGCGGCTGGAACCGCGGGCGTAGTAGCGCTCGATGTAGAACTGGCCCACGCTCAGCACCGAGGTCATGATCAGGTACCAGGCCGCGGCGAGGAAGTACATCTCCACCGGGGCGCCGGAGTTCTGGCCGATGTCCTGGGCGAAGCGGAACAGCTCGGGATACTGGACGGCCGCCACGAGCGAGGTCGTCTTCAGCATGTTGATCACTTCGTTGCCCGTCGGCGGGACGATCACGCGCATCGCCTGCGGGATGACGATCCGCCGCAGGGTCTTGCTGTGGCTCATGCCGAGGGCGTGCGCCGCCTCGGTCTGGCCCTCGTCCACCGCGAGCAGGCCGGCCCGGCAGATCTCCGCCATGTACGCCGCCTCGTTCAGACCCAGGCCGAGCAGCGCCGTCAGCAGCGGCGTCATGAAGTTCGACCAGTAGTCCTTGTAGAACGGCATCAGGTTGATGTACTCGAAGACCAGCCCGAGGTTGAACCAGAGGAAGAGCTGGACCAGGACCGGGGTGCCGCGGAAGAACCAGATGTAGAACCAGGCGATCGACGAGGTCACCGGGTTCTTCGACAGCCGCATCACGGCGAGGACGATGCCGCCCACGATGCCGATCACCATCGACAGGACCGTCAGCAGGAGGGTCTTGCCGACGCCGGTCATGATCCGGTCGTCGAAGAAGTAGTCCGGTACCGCGTGCCAGTTGATCTGGCCCTGGCTGAACGCGTAGATGATCGCGACGAGGATCGCGATGGCGATGACGGCGGTCACGTACCGCCCGTAGTGCCGGACCGGGATCGCCCTGATGGCGTCCGGGCCGGCCGAGGGAGTGCGCTGCTCCCCGGCCGTCGGCTTGTCGATGTCAGTCACGGGTGTTGCCTCTCGGTGGCCGCTGCGGGTCCGCGGGTCACTTGCCGCCGTTGATCACGGACTGCTTGACGGCGCCGTCCCCCGCGCCCCACTTCTCGAGGATCTTGCCGTACTCGCCGCTCTTGATGACGGCGTCCATCGCGGCCTGGAGGGCGTCCCGGAGCTGGGTGTCCTTCTTGGCCACCGCGATGCCGTACGGCGCCGCCTCGACCTGCTCGCCGACGACCTGGAAGTCCTTGCCGCCGCCGGAGGTCTTCACCGCGTACGCGGCGACCGGGAAGTCGGCGGACACGGCGTCCGCGCCGCCGGAGCGCAGCCGGGTCTGGGCCTGCTGGTTGTCGTCGAAGGCCTCGATGGCGAGCTTCTTGCCGCTCGGACACTTCTTGGCCTGCTCCTTGGCCAGGTCCTCCGACGTGGTGCCGCGCTGGACGGCGAGCTTCTTGCCACAGAGGTCGTCCCAGGTCGTGATGCCCTTGGTGTCGCCCTTGCGGGTGTAGATGGAGACGCCGGCGGTCAGGTAGTCGACGAAGTCGACGCCCTCGCCGACCTTCTTGCCGGTGTCGGGGTCGACGCCCTCCTGGCGGTTCTTGTTGTCCGTCATCGCCGACATCGCGATGTCGTAGCGGTCCGAGCGCAGACCGGTGAGCAGGCCGTCGAAGGTGCCGTTCTCGAACTGGAACTTCACCCCGAGCTGCTTGCCCAGGGCCGCCGCCAGGTCGGGGTCGAGCCCGACGACGTTGCCGGAGTTGTCCTTGTACTCGACCGGGGCGTAGGCGATGTCCGACCCGACCCGCACGACGCCGCTGCTGCGGATGTCCTTGGGCAGCTTGGCGGCCAGCGGGGCGCTGCCGGCGGACGAGCTGCCGGAGTCGTTGCCGCTGTCCTTGGTCTGGTCACCGCAGCCGGTGAGCAGCAGGGCGCCTGCGACCGCGATCGCACCGACCGCAGCTAGCCGGGAGTGCGCGGCGGTCGTACGACGGGTGGAGCTTGCGGTCATGGTGGTTCCTCCGGCGGGTGGAGAGAGCTGCCGATGGGTCGACGGAAACACACACACTTCGGGTGTCGCGACCTCGTGGGTTTACGGCATCTTGCCATTGGGGTTCGCCCATTCAGGGGAGTCGCAATGTCAAAATCGGATAACGGGTGATCCCCCAACTGCGCCAGGACGGCCCTCCCCGGCCCCACGCCCCGGACCATCTGCGGGGATCCAGGCCGGCGGCCGTAAAAACTTCGTCGCGTCTCACCATGTGGTCGGCAAAGACCGTGGCTTTTCCCATCCCGCAGGGCCCTTGCCAGGGGTGTGGCGGTCCTGTCAGCCGCGTGTCATCACCGTGTGGCTTTCTGGTTCCCAGATGTGACCTTGCACCTAATGGACTCGTCGTCAGCGCCGTCCGTCCGGTAAGAAGGTTCTTTACACCCCTCATCCGGGGCTCAGGGCGCGTGTGCGGCGCGCCCGTCGCGCAGTCGTCCGTACGCATCAGTAACCGGGCCTGCGCGGTGCCCGCCCACCCCTCACCAGGAGTGGTCGACCCTCAAACCATGCATACCTAAGGGGTAAGACAAAGTGGCAGCGGAGATCGTCAATCCTCGCAGCGACAACACAACGGATCAGGACGGGGCCGAGCCCTTCGATTCCTTCGATCCGGCGTTCGCGCTTCATCGCGGCGGCAAGATGGCCGTGCAGGCCACCGTTCCGGTCCGCGACAAGGACGACCTTTCCCTCGCGTACACGCCCGGCGTCGCGCGCGTGTGCACCGCGATCGCGGAGCAGCCGGAACTGGTCAACGACTACACGTGGAAGTCCTCGGTGGTCGCCGTCGTGACCGACGGCACGGCCGTGCTCGGACTCGGGGACATCGGTCCCCAGGCCTCCCTCCCCGTCATGGAGGGCAAGGCGATCCTGTTCAAGCAGTTCGGCGGGGTCGACGCGGTGCCCATCGCGCTCGACTGCACGGACGTCGACGACATCGTCGAGACCGTGGTCCGGCTCGCTCCCTCCTTCGGCGGAGTGAACCTGGAGGACATCTCGGCGCCCCGGTGCTTCGAGATCGAGCGCCGGCTGCAGGAGCGCCTCGACATCCCGGTCTTCCACGACGACCAGCACGGCACCGCCGTGGTGACCCTCGCGGCGCTGCGCAACGCGGCCCGGCTGAGCGGCCGCGAGATCGGGCAGCTCCGGGCCGTCATCTCGGGCGCCGGCGCGGCCGGTGTCGCCATCGCCAAGATGCTGGTCGAGGCCGGCATCGGGGACGTGGCCGTGGCGGACCGCAAGGGCGTCGTGTCGGCCGGCCGGGAGGACCTGACGCCGGTCAAGCGCGAGCTGGCCTCCTTCACCAACAAGGCCGGCATCACCGGGTCGCTGGAGGACGCCCTGGCGGGTGCGGACGTGTTCATCGGCGTCTCCGGCGGCACGGTCGCGGAGGCGGCGGTCGCCTCCATGGCCGAGGGAGCCTTCGTGTTCGCGATGGCCAACCCGAACCCGGAGGTCCACCCGGAGGTGGCGCACAAGTACGCGGCGGTCGTCGCGACCGGGCGCTCGGACTTCCCGAACCAGATCAACAACGTGCTGGCCTTCCCCGGCATCTTCGCGGGCGCGCTGCAGGTGCGGGCCACGCGGATCACCGAGGGCATGAAGATCGCCGCCGCGGAGGCGCTGGCCGCCGTCGTGGGCGACGATCTCGCCGCCGACTACGTCATCCCGTCGCCGTTCGACGAGCGGGTCGCTCCCGCGGTGACGGCCGCGGTGGCGGCCGCCGCCCGCGCCGAGGGCGTCGCGCGCCGCTGACACGGCACGGTCATGGCCCCGCCCGTCCCGGGCGGGGCCATCGCCTTTGCCCGGCCGGCCGGTGGCGTCCTCACCCGGGGCGCCGTCCGTCCCCGCTCCTCGGTCCCCGGCCGTTCGGCAGCCCGTCCTTCTGCCCGCAGCCGCCGTCGGACGGCCGCTTCGGGAAGCGGTGCGGGGGACGGCGCCGGGGTCGGCGCGGACGGGGCTGCGCCGGTCGGGTGCCCTTGCGCAAGAGGGCATGTGTCACAGCCCCACGCGGTTCCGCGGGCCGCGCGACGCACCTATCGTCGAGCCCATGTTCGCTGCCTACGCCGCCCGAATCGACCGCGACCAGCCGCTCACCGGACTCGAGTTGGGGGAGCGTCCGGCCCCCGGGGCCCGGCCCGGCTGGAGCACCGTGAACGTCCGCGCCGCCTCCCTCAACCACCACGACCTCTGGTCCCTGCGCGGTGTGGGCCTCGCCGAGGACAAGCTGCCGATGATCCTCGGCTGCGACGCCGCCGGGATCGACGAGGACGGCAACGAGGTCGTCCTGCACTCCGTCATCGGGCAGAGCGGCCACGGGGTGGGCCCCACGGAGCCCCGCTCCATCCTGACCGAGCGCTACCAGGGCACGTTCGCCGAGCAGGTGGCGGTGCCGACCTGGAACATCCTGCCCAAGCCGAAGGAGCTGTCCTTCGCGGAGGCCGCGTGCCTGCCGACCGCCTGGCTGACGGCCTACCGGATGCTGTTCACCAACGCCGGGGTGCGGCCCGGCGACTCGGTCCTCGTGCAGGGCGCGGGCGGCGGCGTCGCGACGGCCGCGATCGTGCTGGGCAAGGC
The DNA here is from genome assembly GCF_007176755.1 of Streptomyces sp. 1-11. Classification (GTDB taxonomy): domain Bacteria; phylum Actinomycetota; class Actinomycetes; order Streptomycetales; family Streptomycetaceae; genus Streptomyces. The sequence goes on along the minus strand of NZ_BJTV01000001.1, from coordinate 182,311 downwards.
GGCCGGGCTGCGGGTCTTCGCGACCAGCCGGGACGAGGCCAAGCGCAAGCGGGCGCTGGAGCTCGGCGCGGTCGAGGCGGTGGAGTCGGGAGCCCGGCTGCCGCAGCGCGTGGACGCCGTCATCGAGACCGTGGGCGCCGCGACCTGGTCCCACTCGGTGAAGTCCCTGCGGCCCGGCGGCACGCTCGTCATCTCCGGCGCCACCAGCGGTGACCGCCCCTCGCACGCCGAACTCACCCGGATCTTCTTCCTCGAACTGAAGGTCGTCGGCTCCACCATGGGCACCAAGGACGAGCTGGAGGACCTGCTGTCCTTCTGCGCCGCCACCGGCGTACGCCCCGTCATCGACGAGGTCCTGCCGCTGGACCGGGCCCGGGAAGGCTTCGAACGGCTGGCGTCCGGCGAGCAGTTCGGGAAGATCGTCCTGACGAACGAGTGATCCCGCCCGTCGGTGGTGTGGCCCGGGGAAGCGGCCGGCCCTGGTCCGCCAGCGGGCGACGCCACCGGCGGACCGGCCCCCGGAGGGTCAGACCCTCGGGCGGCGCAGTATCGCGCCGATGTTCGCCGCCGCCGCCGACAGGTGCCGGCGGGCGTCGTGGAGCTGGTCGGCGGTGACGCCGTGGTCGCGGGCCGCGTCGCGGATGTCGTCCCGGAAGCGGTCCAGCAGGCGGTCCAGGTCGCGGGCCGGGTCGCCGCTGGGGGGCTCGTGCGACCAGGACGGCTCGTACTCGGCCGGGAAGTCCTCCGGGGTCATGGAGTACTCCGGTGCCGCCGGAGCCGACTTGCGCGGGCCGGTGCCCGCCTGCTCCGCGGGGCGGCCGAAGCCGTGGTCCCGGCCGAACTCCTTGCCGTACTCCTTCCCGAACTCACCGAACTCCTTGGCGAGTTCGGTCAGGCCGTCGCGCACGCCGGTCGGCCAGTCGCCGCGGGCGAAGTGGTCCTGCACACGGTCCTGGACCCGGCGGGCGATGCGCTGCATCTCCTCCTGCGCCTGGGCACGCGCCCGTGTCTGGGCCTCCTGGGCCTGGTGGCGGGCCCGCTGGGCCTCCTCGCGCGCCCGGCGGCTCTCGTCCTTGGCGCGGCGGGCCTGCTCCTTCCACTCCTGCTTGACCCGGCGCATCTCCTCCTTGGCGGCCCGCCAGGCCTCCTTGTCACCGAGGTCACCGCCCTCCCCGGAGGGCCCCGGCTCACCGCCGCCCTTCCCGGAGCCCCGGCGGGCCTCGGAGGCGGCGGCGCGCATCTCGCGCCGCAGGTCGCCGGCCGCACCGCGCACGTCGGCCTTTATCTCGGCGGCCAGCTCCGCCACCGACTCGCGGATCTCCAGCTCCAGATCGGCCAGCTCGCCGCTCCGGTCGGCGAGTTCGGCGCGGCCGGCGTCCGTGATGGCGTAGACCTTGCGGCCGCCCTCAGTGGTGTGCGTGACCAGGCCCTCGCCCTCCAGCTTGGCCAGCCGCGGGTAGACCGTGCCCGCCGAAGGGGCGTACAGGCCCTGGAAGCGCTCCTCCAGGAGCCGGATCACCTCGTAGCCGTGGCGCGGTGCCTCGTCGAGCAGCTTGAGCAGGTACAGGCGCAGGCGGCCGTGGGCGAAGACGGGGGGCATGTCAGAGCACCTTCTTGTCGGTCGTGCCGTCGGCGGGGGAGCCGGCGCCGGTCTCGCGGGGGGTGTGGGGCTCGTCCTCGCCCGGCGGGCGGCGCAGCAGGGCGATGGAGCCGGACACCGTCGTGGCCCTGAGCTTGCCGTTGCCCGCGCCGAGCCGGCCGGTGATCTTGTGTGCGCCCCACTGGCCGTGCACGCGCAGTCCGTCGAAGGCGTTGGAGATGGTGCCGCTCGCGGTGTTGGCCTCGACCTCGGCGTCCGCCGGGTGCGGCAGGCGGATCGCGATCTCGCCGGAGACGCTGGTCAGGCCGATGTCGGTGGGGCCGTCCGGGTCCAGGTCGATGATCATGGAGCCGCTGACCGAGTCGGCGCGCACGGAGGGGCCCGAGCCCTCGACCACGGTCAGATCGCCCGAGACGGAGTTGAACCGAAGGTCGCCCGTGACGGCCTGGGCCTCCAGGTTGCCGGACACGGTGTCGGCGCGGACCGGGCCGGAGAGGCCGACCAGAGTGGTGTCGCCGGTGACGCCCTTGATCACCGAGGGGCCGTTTATGCCGGAGACGACCGCGCCGGCGCCGACCACGCCCACCTCCACGCGGGTGTCGGCGGGGACGGCGAGGGAGACGACCGCGCTGCGGCGCCAGCCCTTGCGGTCCAGCCACTTGAGGAAACCCTTCCACGGCAGGTCGTCGTAGGCGACCGTGAGGGTGCCGCCCTGGTTGGTGACGATCAGGGGTGGGCCCTCGATGTCCGTGACTTCCAGGCGGGCGGAACCCTCGTCCGTGCCGACGACGTTCACCGTTCCGTTGACGATGCGGACGTGCAGGTCGCGTACCGGGGTGTCGAAGGTCAGCTTCTGGGGTTCGGCGATGGACCACTCGGACATGGGGCCTCCTTGGCCGGACACGGACACGCCATATCGCGTCTTCTGAGAAACACGATATATCGTGGATGGGGAAAGTCAAGGCGCCTGTTCGTGCCGACGGGGGCGCTGGGCTCGGGGCGTCCGAGGGCGGGTGGCTCGGCGTGTCCGGGGGCGGGTGGGGAGTGCTTAGGCTGTAGGAGGACCCACAGGGGCTGGGTGGAAATGCAGGAGAGGCAGTTCATGTACTTCACCGACCGCGGGATCGAGGAGCTGGAGAAGCGGCGCGGCGAGGAAGAGGTCACCTTCGAGTGGCTCGCCGAGCAGCTGCGCACGTTCGTCGATCTCAACCCGGACTTCGAGGTGCCTGTCGAGCGGCTCGCCACCTGGCTCGCCCGCCTCGACGACGAGGACGACGAGTAGGACGAGCAAGGCGAGCAGGACGGTGGCGGCGAGGGTGACGAGCGATCCGTGACGACGCGTGTCGTCCACAGCCCCTCCCCCTCTCCTGTCGCCGGAGTTAGCCTTCTTCTCCCATTCGGTGAACGGGGGCGTCATGGGTGGAGGAGTGCAACGCGTACGGCTCGACGACGGAACGGTCGTCTGGGCCAGGCTCGGTGCGGGGGACGAGGGGGCGCTCGACGAGAGCGGTTACTGGGACACGGGGCTCGGTGACCGCGTCGTCGACATGGCGGGCGGGCTGGCCGACACGGTGGGTGGCGTCGTGCGCTCCTTGCGCGCCGGTCTGGACACACCCGCGGCGGTCGAGGTCTCGGTCAGCTTCGGGATCGAACTGACGGCGCAGTCCGGCCGGATCGTGAGCGCCATCGCGCAGGGCGGTGGGAAGTCGTCCCTGACGGTGTCCCTGACCTGGACCGAACCGGCAGCGGCCGCGGACGGCACGGACCCCGCGGCGCCCGGCGGCGGCGTCGTACCGCAGCGCTCGCCGGCCCCCGGCCCCGCATGAGCGCCTTCGACGAGATGGTGCGCCCCTCCCTGGCGCGCATCGGCGCAGCGGGTGACGGGTATGCAACGGACCGTGACCCGTACTGGGGCTCGGGGTTCTTCGTGGCCCCGGGCTGGTTGTTGACCTGCGCCCATGTCGTGGGGAAGGGGGGAGCCGCGGTGTGCCGAGGGGAGAACGTCTTACGCGTGACCTGGCAGGAACGCACCGACGAGCCCGCCGCCGACGCCTGGGGGGAGCGCTCGGGCACCGGGACGGCCGTACTGCTCGCGCCGCGGCCCGAGGACCCGGACTCGCTCCGTGACCCCTGGCCGTTCCCCGACCTCGCGCTGGTCCGGGTCGAGGACGCGGAGGACGTGCGGTGCCTCTGGCTGGGCGACCGGGAGCCCGGGGCCCGCGCCCCGCTGGGGCTGTACGGCTGGTCCCTGCAGACGGGCGAGCTGGGTGTCCGGCACGGTACCGGCGAACTCGCGGGTTCCGACGCCCGCGCGCTGCTGCTCGGCGGCAGTCTGCCGATCGGCGGACTGTCCGGCGGGCCCGTGCTCGACCTGCGGCAGGGCTCGGTCGTCGGGGTCATCAAGGGCCGCCGCCGCGAGGAGGGCGTCGCCGTCCCGGTCACCGCGCTGCACGAGCTGCTCGACCGGCGCGACACCGCCGGGGTCCTGCGCGAGGTGCTGCGCGCCCATGACCGGCACCATCTGAGCCTCCTCGACGACCCGTCGCCGTACGCGAACTGGACCACGCTCCAGGCAGGCCTGTCCGCGCTCGCACCACCCGTGTCCGGCATCACCGCCGAACTCCGCGCCCGGCTCTACGCCCACCTCGCCGAGCTGCCGCCGCCCGCCGGAGCGGGAGAGATCGTCCACCTGGTGGAGGAGGTCAAGGAGCGGGTGCGCGGCGAACGGCTGCGCTCGCTGGTGCCGCGCAACGTGCGTACCTGGCGCGAGGGCGCGGCCCTGTTGTACGGACTGCGCACCCTGGACTCGGAGGGCGGCGGCACGCTCGTCGATCTCGACGCCGTCCTGCTGTACGCGGCGGTGGTGCTGCGCAAGACCGTGCGGGAGCGCCCCGGTGAGACCGACCCGGCCCGGCTCGGCGCGTTCACCGAATGGCTGGGCGCGCAGGCCGGACGGCATCGGCACTGGGCCGTGGGCGGGGCGATCCGGGGACTGCTGGAGGGGATCGACGGCCGGGGGCCGGACGGCGGACCGGCCGGGCGCCCGGCGGACGCTAGGGTCGTGGGCGCGGGGAACGGGCCGCCGGACGGAGTGAACGAAGCGCCTCACGAAGCATCCGACGAAGCGCCGGACGCCCGGCGCACCGCGGCGGCCGCACCGGCGACCTCGGCCACGCCGGAAACGGCGGCCGCACCGGGGACCTCGGCGGCACCGGGGACCTCGGCGGCACCGGGGACCTCGGCGGCATCCGGGACCACGGCCGCGTCCCCGACCGCGCTCACCGCCCCAGCAGGGTCCGCACCTCCGGTCGCGTACGGGCTCCGGGCCGCGTCCGAACCCTCCGCCCTTCCCGGTCCCCGGTTCGTCGTCCGCGAGTCACCGCCCGTGGCCGCCGGGACGGTGACCGCCGGCCGTACCGACGTCCTGGTCAGGATCGGCGCGTCCATGTACGGCGGGCTGCACCCCTGGAGCGTGGAGCTGATCCACGACGGACTGGACGTCACCCCGGTCGCCGCCGACGACCGGGGAGCGCGCGTCGAAGAGCTCGCGGCGGTGCTGCGCGCCCCGCTGGACCGCGCGCTGAACCTCGGGGACCACGGTGAGCACCTGGCGGGGATCGAGGTCTTCCTGCCCCGCAAGCTGTTCGACCTGCCGGTGGACGAGTGGCAGCTCCTGCCCGAGCAGCCAGGCGCCTTCCGGGCCGGGGACCGCGGCCACCGCGACGGCCTCGGCCGCTCGCACGGCGAGCGCGCTGCAGGCGATGACGGCGGTGATGGCAGTGATGGCGGTGACGACGATGACGACGACGACTTCGTGGACGAACGGTCGATGCCGCTCGGCATGCGCCGGACCGTCGTCATACGGGACCTGCGGCGCAACGAGCGGCCGCCCGCCCCGGAGTGGCGCAAGCGCTGGCGGGGCGTGGCCGGCGGCCCGCTCACGCACGAGCCGCTGCACGGCCGGTCCCCGGCCGACGGCCACGTGGCCGCGGCCCGCTCCGCGAGTCCGTACCTGTACTACAGCACCCTGTCGGTGCTGGACCACGCCAGTGTCCCGGTCTACTGCGGACCGGTGGCGAGCGGGGAGGGGCAGGCGGCGATGAGGGAGGCGCTGATGGCCGGCCATCCGGTGGTGCTGTGGCGCCGGGACGGGCACGACCACGACGAGTGCAAGGACTTCTACGAACAGGCCGCTCATGTGGTGGGGGCCGCCCGGCACGCCGAAGGACTGCACGAACCGGTGCGTGAACTGCGTATCCGGCTCCACGACCCGGAGTCGGCCCGGGCCCGGGGACTGCACGGAAAGCTGGCGGTGCTGTTCGACCCGCCCGACCGCCCTCCGCGCGCCGGCGGGACGATGCGGCCGCCGCCGCTCGCCGCTCCCGACGGCTGACCCGTGCTGCCATGGAGGCTGCTCCGCGGAACGACTTGCCGACTCGCCGACTCGTGGGCTCGCCGACACGCCGGCCGGCCCACGGCCGAGCGGAGTCCCGGTCCGCAGCCGACGAGGCGGCCGGTCCGGTGGCCGTCCGGCGCCGATCCGCAGCCGACGGGGCGGCCGGTCCGGCAGTCGCTCTGGCGGCCGTCCGGCGCCGATCCGCAGCCGACCTGGCAGCCGGTCCGCGGCGCCCCGGAGCCGATCAGGCCGCCGGTCGCGCGTCGATCCGCCGGCCGAACCCGCGACCGAGCCGTCCGGCTTTCCCGAACGCACTGTCAAAGTCCCTCTGGCGCACGGCTGTTCGGGGGCCGGAAGTGAACGCCGGGCCGTCCGGATCTCGGCATACACGGCCGCCTGAAGGTAGCCTCGTACGTCGAATGGCCGGGCCCGCTGCATGATCACCGGATCTGGGAGGAGCCCAAGGTGAACGACTGGCGGATCTACAGCGGAGTGGGTCAGCCGCACGACGGCATGCGGCGGTTGCCGCCCCCGCCGCCCTGGCGCGACTTCACGGCCTCCCGCGGGGATGCGGAGGCCGGCACCGAGGACCCCAGCAGCGCCCGCAGGCTCGGCGTCCGCCGCCGTCTGGTGGAGAGCTACGCGCCCCGGCCGGCCGAGGTGGACGCGGTCAACGCGGCCCTGTACCTGCGTCGGCCGCTGCTGGTCACCGGCAACCCGGGCACCGGCAAGTCGACCCTGGCGTACGCCATCGCCCATGAGCTCGGGCTCGGCAAGGTGCTGCGCTGGCCCATCGTCAGCCGCACCACCCTCCAGGACGGCCTCTACCGGTACGACGCCATAGGCCGGCTGCAGGACGTCCAGCTCGAACGGGCCCGCGGCGCCCAGGGCGAGACGGCCGCGCCCGGCATCGGTTCCTACGTCCGGCTCGGCCCGCTCGGCACCGCGCTGCTGCCCGCCGAACAGCCCCGCGTACTGCTCATCGACGAACTCGACAAGAGCGACCTCGACCTGCCCAACGACCTGCTCAACACCCTGGAGGAAGGCGAGTTCTCCATCCCCGAGCTGGAGCGGCTGGCCGACCGTGAACCCGTCGTCGAGGTGCTCACCCACGACGGCGACCGGGTGGCCGTGCACGGCGGGCGCATCGCCTGCACCGCCTTCCCGGTGATCGTCCTGACCTCCAACGGCGAACGCGACTTCCCCGCCCCGCTGCTGCGGCGCTGCGTCCAGCTCGAGCTCGACCCGCCCGGTGAGGAGCAGCTCACCGCGATGGTCGAGGCGCACCTCGGCGCGGACGGTGTCGCCGGCGGCGCGGACCTCATCCGCAGGTTCCTGGAGCGCGAACCCGGCGAGGTGCTCGCCGCCGACCAGCTCCTCAACGCCCTCTTCCTCACCCGGCACGACCCGCGTGCGCAGAGCCTCACCCGGGAGCGGATCGCCGAGATGCTCATGCAGCCGCTCGACCGTACGAGGTGAGGGACGGATGCCCGGGATGCGCCTGGACGAGCTGATCGGCAAGCTGCGCCAGGGCGGGCTCGACCTCACCGCGGAGGACGTGGCCGACGCGGTCTGGCTGGCCCGCCGGCTCGGCGCCGCCGCGCCCCGCGACGCGCCCGGACAGCGGCCGGGCACCGGCCCGGCGGACCCACCCGCCACGGGACCTGACCCCGCGCCCGCCGACGCCGACGCCGAGGCCGATGTCCGGGCGGACGCCGGTGCCAGGACGCCGGCCGCCGAAACGCCCCGGCCCCGAGCGGACGCCCCCGCCGCCCCGGTGTCGCTGCTCACCCCGGGCCTTCCGGCACGCTCGCACGGCGACTCCGGCGCCCCCGCCGCCTTCCCCGTCCGGGCGCCCGCCGCCGGCGCCCTGCCCGGACTGCTCGGCCTGGAGAAGGCGCTGCGCGCCCTCGGCCGTTACCGGGTCGCCGCCGCCCCGCCCCGGGACGAGCGGATCGACGAGGAGGCCACCGCCGAGCGGGCCGCCGCCAGCGGCATTCTGCTCCCGGTCACCCGGCCCGGCCGCCGCCGGCGCTGCGACGTCCAGTTGCTCATGGACACCGGGCCGAACATGGCCGTCTGGGGACAGCTCGTCGAGGAACTGCGGCAGGCCTGCCAGCAGTCCGGCGCGTTCGCCTCCGTCCGCGTCCACCACCTGTACGCCGACGACTCCGGCGCCCTGCTCGTCGGCACCACCGCCGGCCCGGGACGACACACCCGGCTGCGCCCGGCCGACGAACTGCACGACCCCACCGGCCGCCGGATCACCTTCGTGATCAGCGACTGCGTGGGGCCGCTGTGGCAGAACGGCGGCGCGCAGCGGCTGCTGCACCAGTGGCCGCGCACCGCCCCGCTGGCCGTCGTCCAGCCGTTGCCGCCCCGGCTCTGGGGCCGCACCGCGCTGCCCGCCGAGCCCGGCCTGCTGGTGCGCCCCGCCGAGGTGGCCGGGCGGCTGGCCTTCGTGCCCGACGACGAGCCCTGGGAGCAACCGGCGCCGGGCGCCCGGCCGGTGCCGGTGCTGCAGCCCACTCCGGAGGCGTTCGAGGCCTTCGCCCGGCTGCTCGGCGGCAGCGGTCCCGTCAGCGAGCGGGCGTGGGCGGCGCTCACCGCCCCGGCACCGCCGGCGCCCGCCGGCCCGGCCCGGCACGGCGATGGCCCGCCGCACGGCGACGTTGCGCGCGACGACGCCCTGCGGGCCGACGGCGAGATCGGCGAGGTCTACGTCCACCACGAGCCGCGCAGCGACGACGAGTTGCTGCGGGCCTTCCGCGCCGGAGCCTCGCCCGGTGCCGTGCGGCTGGCGGTCTACCTGGCCGCGGCTCCGCTCACCCTGCCCGTGATGCAACTGGTCCAGCGGGCGATGCTGCCGGACACCGGGCCCATGGAGCTGGCCGAGGTGCTGCTCGGCGGGCTGCTCAGGCAGCTCCCGGGCACCGGGGAGCAGCCCTGCTTCGCCTACTCGGGCCGGGTCCAGAACCTGCTGCTGTCCTCCCTCGACCAGGACACCGCAGGGCTGGTCCTCAAGCACTGCTCGGCCTACGTGGAGCGGCACTTCGGCCGGGGCACCCGCAACTTCGCCGCCCTCGCCGCGGCCCGGCTCGCCGACCACGACGCGTCCGCCGACGCCGGCCGGCTCCCGCCGGAAGGCGTCCCGCCGGAGGACGGCGGCAGCGTCGAGGCCGAACTGTTCGCCCGCATCCCGGCCCGCGTCCTGCGCTTCTACCTGCCGGACCTCGTCACCCCCGACCCGCTCACCGAGGCCGAGCGCCTGCTGGACCAGTGGCGCCACCTGGCCGACCCGGAGGTGCTGCGCCGCGCCCGGGAACAGGCCCTCGCCGCGACCGGCCAGGCCCCGGCGGTGCCTCCGGACACCGGTGCCGCCGTACGGCCCCACCTCGTCCTCGGCCGTATCCTGCGCGCCGAGGCGGGCACGGCGGCCGCGCGCACGACGGGACGCCGGACCGAACTGCTGCGCGAGGCAGTGGCCGAACTCGCCGCGGCCCACGCCGCGGCCGGACCCGGCGGCCGCGAGCGCGCCGAGGCCGCCCTGGAACTCGCCGCCTGCCGCCGTGAGCTGTGGCACCTGACGGCGGAGGACGGCCAGCTCACCGCCGCCCTGGACGTCCTGGACCCCGAGACCGCTCCCTGGCCGTCCCTGACCGAGCAGGCACGGCACTGGTCCCGGACCGGACACCAGGACGACCAGGACACCCCCGCGCGACCGGACGGCGCCCGGGAGGACGCCGGGTCGAGCCCGGACGCCAGCGGCGGGACGGCCGGTGAGACGGCCGACGGGACGGCTGGCGGGGCGGCCGAGGGGGCGGCCGGTGGGACGGAACCGGCCGCCGGGTCCGCCCGGTCCGCAGAGCATGCAGGGCCCGCAGTGGCCGCCGAGTCCTCCCAGTCCGCGGGCTCGCAGGAGCCCGCCGGGTCCGCAGAGCCCGTAGTGTCCGCCGAGCCCGCCGAGGTCGCCGGGTCCGCAGAACCCGCCGAGCCCGCTCGATTCGCAGAACCCGCCGGGTCCGCAGAGCCCGTAGTGCCCGCCGGGCCCACCGAGCCCACCGAGCCCGCCGGGCCAGCCGAGCCCGCCAGGTCCGCCGCCGGTGACGCGGATCGTGACGCCGGCCCGGCACCGCGCCGGGTGCCGGCGGGCGCGGGCCGGGTGCCCTGGGCCGTCACCGCCCACCGCTCCCGAGTGCTGCTGCGCGGCCGGATCCTGCTGGACCTGCGGCGCCCCGCCGCCGCCGTCGGCGAGCTCCGCGAGGCCTGCGCCACGCTGGACCTGGAGTACGCCCCCGACGCCGTGCGCGGGCTCGCCCTGCTCGACCTGGCACGGGCGCTGCGGGAGGCCGGCGCCGGGGACGCCGAGACCCGGCGGGCGCTGCTGCGGGCCAGGGGCGCCGCCGGGGACGACCCCGGTCTGCTGCTGCCCAGCCTGGCCGCGCTGGCCGCCTTCCACGACGCGGCGGGCGAGGCCCCCGAGGCCGACGAGGCCTATGAGCGGGCAGCGCTGCTCGCCCCCGCCGACGGCGCCCTGCGCGGCCGGATCCTCACCTCCTGGGGCGAGTCGCTGCTGCGGCGGGCCTCGGCGCTGGACGGCGCGCGGATCGTGGACCGGGCCGAGTACGTACTGCGCGAGGCGTTGCAGGCGCTGCCCGCCCGGTCCGCGCACCGCGGGCGGCTGCAGGGACTGGTCGGCGGCGCGCTCGCCCAGCGCTTCCGCCACCTCGGCTTCCTGCCGGACCTGTACGAGAGCCGGCATCTGCTCGGCCAGGCGGTGCGCGCGGCGGCCGACGCGGCCGTACGGGCCGAGGTCTGGCTGCAGTTGGCGCGGGTGCGGCTGGAGGGCTGGCACCGGGCCGGGGCGCCGGTGCTGGTGGACGCCCTGCAGGCGTACGAGAACGCGGAACGGGAGGCGCGGGCCGCGCACGGGGAGGACCCGGGTTCGGCGACCTCCGCCCGGGCGCGGCACGGCAGCGCGGTGGTGCTGGCCCTGATGGGCAGGCCCGGCGCGGCGCGCGAGGCCTGCCGGGCGGCCGGGGAGCAGTGGCAGCGGCTGGCCGGGGCGCTGCGCCAGGTCGACTGGGCGGACGTCGAGCTGACCCGGCGGGTCGGGGCGGAGCTGGCGGCGGGGGAGGGACTGGCGCGAGTGCCACGGGAGCTGCCGGACGAGGACTGGGAGCGGATCGCCCCGCCCTGGTGGCCGTGGACCGGAGAGTGGGCGAACTGGTCAGAACTTGACCGGAGTTGATCTGGTCAGGGTTTCCGATTCCGGGCTGTCGGGAAGAACTGGGCAGCCATGACGACGGAGCGGGCCGTTCGCGGGCAGGGAGGAGCCGAGCGTGGCGGAGCAGTGGAGCGGGGTGGCCGCCCCCGGCCGGGACGCCGGGCATGCCGCGCGCCTGCCCGACCTCATCGGCGTCGACCTGCGTACCTTGCGGTTTCTCGATGATCCGGCCCTGACCGCGGCCGTCGACCGTGTCCTGCGGGATGCCACCGAGTGCCAGCAGGTCTGGTTCAGCGACAGCGAGGGCGAGGTGCAGCCGTCCCGCGTACGTACGTTTTCAGCCGGACTCGGCGAGCCCGGCCGGCTCCCGGACGAGCGGGAATGACCTCGGCGCCGATACCCGCCGAGGTCTTCGGGGCGCTCGCCGGAACCCGCCCCACCCCCCGGGGTACGCAGACACTGCGTGCCGCGGTCCACGCGCGTCGCATGCTGCTCCTGAAGTCCCTCCTGGTGCGCACCGACCGGCAGCGCCGGCTCCTGGGGCCCGCCGCGCACGGGGAGTTCGAGCGGGCCTGGGCGCTGCTGGCGGCCGCGGAGCGGACCGGCCCGGCCGCCGTTCGCGAGGTGCTCGACTACCCGACGACCGGCGCCTGGCTGGCCGCCGCGCTCGCCGCGCCGCCGGGAGCCGCGTTCGAACGGCGGCTGGCCCATCTGGGCGGTGTCGCCGTCGCCGCGGCCGTCCGCGCGGGCCACCCGGTGACCGGAACCCTGACCGTGCCCACCGGCCTGCTGGTGCTGCCCGGCCTCGGCGTGCTGCGCTGCCCCTCGGGCCTGGCCCGGCTGGAGACGGGACCGGACGGAACGCGGGTCGCCGACGGCGACGGGCACACCGGGACGGTCCTGCCGCACCCCGCGGGGCGGCCCGGGTCCGGCGAGGTCCGGCGGGCCGGGGACGGCACCGGCTGGAGCGCGCTGCGCACGCTGCCCGGCGGCACCGTCCGCCTCGACGACCTCGATCCGTACCGGGCGCCCCCGCCCGGCGCCGTCCCGGGACAGCTGCGGGCCGCCGGCCGCACCGACTCCCCCTGGGAGGCGTGGGCCGTTCCCTGGCGCCGTGCCCGCGAACTGCTGACCGCGGTCGACGGGCCGCGCGCCGCCGAGACCGGTGCCCTGCTGCGCGCCGTGGTCCCGCTGGCCGCGGCCGGGCCGGGCGCCACCCCGATGAGCGCCACGCTCAGGTCGGCGCCCGGTGCCGCGCTGGTCCAGCTGCCGGACACGGCGCGGGAACTCGCCGAGTCCCTGGTGCACGAGACCCACCACACCAAGCTGGCGGCCCTGGACGAAGTGGTCCCGCTGTGCGCGCCGGGCGGTCGCGCGGTGCACCGGGTCGGCTGGCGCCCCGACCTCCGTCCGGCCCCGGCCGTGCTGCAGGGCGCCTACGCGCATCTGGCCCTGACCGACCTGTGGTGGAGGGTGCGCACCGGCGCCGCGGCCGCCCCGGCGTGGCGGCGCCGGGCCGGCGAGCGGTTCGAGGTGCTCCGCGCGGAGGTGGGGCAGGCCTTGTCCCTCCTCCTGGAATCCGATGAACTGACCCCAGCGGGAAGGGAGTTCGTCCAGGGCATGGAGCGCCACCACGCCGGTCTCGGCGTGACGGCCCAAAATGCGCTGTGACGCTCCGCGAGGGCGTAATTTCTGTGCGTTAGCGTGTGCCGTGAGAGTGCGGTCGCGGGAACAGGGAGCGTGCGATGGCGGATCTGCGGCGGTCGGGCGGGGACGGGGCCCTGGCACCCGAACGCATCCTGGTGGTCTTCCCCGGCTACCACCGCGCCTGGGCGGCCTGGATCGCCCAGTGCCTGGAGAGCCACGGGCATCAGGCCACACTGCAACGCTGGGACCCGCCGCGCGAGATCCCGCTGGAGGACTCCCTCTCCGACCTGCTGCTGGCCTCCGGCCCGGTGCTGCTCGTCCTCGACGACTGGTTCTTCGAACTCGGCCCGCGCCCGGCGGGGGAGTGGAACGACGCGCTGCGCGGCTTCGTCGCGGCCAACGCCGACCGGTTCGCCGCCGTCAACCTCACCAACCGGTCACTGCTGCCGGCCACCGCGGTCCTCGAACCCGCCAGCCTGTGGGGGCTGAGCGAGGAGGCCGCCGAGGAGCGGCTGCTGCGCCGGCTGGGCCTGGAGCGCCGCCGGGTCCCGCGGCCGACCGCCCACCGGGCCCGCTACCCGGAGAACCGCTGCGAGATCTGGGGCGAGGTCCCGCGCCGCAACCCGCGCTTCACCGGCCGGGACGACCTGCTCACCGGCCTCCACCAGCAACTGGCCGACGCCGGCCGGGGCGCCGCCGTCTGCACGCTGCTCGGCATGTCCGGCATCGGCAAGACCCAGCTCGCCGCCGAGTACGCGCACCGCTTCAGCACCGACTACGACGTGGTGTGGTGGGTCAACTCCGACGACCGCAACATCCAGCGCGACCGGCTCGGCGAACTCGCCGTGGAACTCGACCTGCGGGTCGGCAGCGAGCCCGGCGAGCGCATCCGCGCCGTCCGCGAGGCCCTGCGCCGCGGTGAGCCCTACGGCCGCTGGCTGCTGATCTTCGACGGCTGGGACGACACCGACGGCATCGACACCCTGCTCCCGCAGGGTGCGGGCCACGTCCTCGTCACCTCCCGCAACCGCGGCTGGAGCGAGCACACCGACATCCTCGAGATCCCGGCCTTCCTGCGCGCCGAGTCCACCGCCTACCTGCTGCGCCGCGCGCCGCACATCAGCGCCGCCGAGGCCGACGAGGTCGCCGCCGAGTTCGGCGACGTGGCGCTGCCGCTGGTGCAGGCCGCCTCCTGGCTCGGCGAGTCACGCATGGAGGTGCCCGAGTACCTGCGCATGGTGCGTGAACGCCGGCTGTCCACGGTGGACGAGCCCGCCACCGGCGAGGGCTTCCCGCGGTCGTCGATGACGTCCTGGTCGATACTGCTCAACCGGCTGCGCGGCGCCCAGCCGCAGACCATCGACATCCTGGGCCTGTGCACGTCGTTCGCCCCCGGACGCATCCCGCTCGGCCTCATCCGCGCGTACCCGCACGCCGACCTGCCCGAGCAGCTGCGCTGGATGTCCAGCGACCTGACCGCCTGGACCCGGGCCCTGGACACCCTGGTCAACTACTCGGTGCTGACCCGGGAGACCCGCGGCCCGGTCGGCGTCGAGATGGGCCCGCACCAGGAGTCGGTCCACATGCACCGGCTGGTCCACGACATCGTCACCAAGCTGACCAGCGAGGACAGCCGGATCGTGCACCGCCAGGCGGTCCGCACCCTGCTGGCCCAGGCCGACCCCGGCAACCCGCTGGACAGCCGCAACTGGCCCCGGTACGCCGAGCTGCTGCCCCACCTGGAACCCTCGGGCGCCCTCAGCAGCGCCCAGCCGCGCGTCCAGGAGACCGTGCTGAACTGTCTGCGCTACTGCTACCGCAGCGGCGAGTACAAGGGCGGCCTCGACCTGGCCCGGCGCATCCGCGACAACTGGTCGAGGATCATGGACCCGCTGGCCCAGCCGATGCTCGACCTCACCACGCAGGAGAGCAACATCCTGCGGGCCAGCGGCCGGTTCCGCGACGCCTACGAGCTCGACCGCGCCGTCCACCAGCGTCTCGGCGCCGCCGAACCGCGCTCCGAGCTGGCCGAGCTGTCCACCAAGGGCGCCATGGCCGCCAGCCTGCGCCACCTGGGCCGCTACGACGAGGCGTACGAGCTGCAGAGCGAAGTCCTCGACGGCTACGGCAGACTGCTCGGCCCGGACGAGGGCCCCGCCCTGATCGCCCGGCACAACCACGGTGTCGGACTGCGCCTGCTCGGCCGCTACCAGGAGGCGTACGAACTCGACCTGGACACCCTCGCCAGACGGGACAACGTGCTGCGCGCCCGGCACATCAGCACCCTCAACTCGGGCGGCGCCGTCGCCCACGACCTGCGGCTGCTGGGCCGGTACCGGGACGCGCTGGCCCGTCAGGAGACCGTGGTCCGGCTGAGTCTGCAGGTGCTCGGCGCGCGGCATCCGCAGACCCTCTCGGCCCGCGGCCAGCTCGTCATGTGCCGCCGCAGGGAAGGCGGGCACACCCAGGACCTCGGGCCAGAGATGGCGAACCTCCTCGAGCAGCTGGCGCAGGTGCACGGCCGTGAGCACTACCGGACCCTGGCCTTCACCACCAACTACGGCAACTACCTGCGGGAGCACGGCGACCTCGCCCAGGCCCGGGAGCTGATCGACCGGGCCGAGGTCGGCTACCGGGCGCTGCTCGGCCCGGCCCACCCGGTCGCCACCGGCATGCTGTCCAACACCGGACTCGTCATGCAGGCCGCGGGTGAACGCGCCGAGGCGCTGTCCATGTTCGAGGCGTCCTTCGCGGGCCTCACCGCCACCCTCGGCGCCGACCACCCCTGGGTCCTCGGCTGCGCCCTCAACGCGGCCAGCGCCCGCAACCTGGGCGACCGGATCACCGACGCGGTGGAGCTGAGCCGGGAGACCCTGCGCCGGGCCCGGCACACGCTGGGGCACGAGCACCCGCTCACGCTCTCCTGCCAGGTGGCGCTGGCCGCCGACCTGCGGGCCGCCCGGGAGCACGAGGAGGCCGGCAAGCTGGAGGACGACGGCCTGCTGGGCCTCACCCGCACCCTGGGCGCCCAGCACCCCCACACCATCTCCGCCCGCCAACGCACCCGCCCCTACTGGGACTTCGAGCCCTACCTGGGCTGACCGGCGTCCCCAGCCGGGAGCGCCCCCGAAGGGGCGCGGGGAACGGCGCGAACAACCCCCACCCACCCGCACCCACACACAGGCGTAACCACCCCAGGGGGCGCGGGGAACGGCGCGCTCACCCCCCCACCCACCCGCAGCCGCGCAGACCCCCCGCCACACCACCCCATAGGCGAAGGGCCCGGCCCCGAGTCCACAAGAACTCGGAGCCGGGCCCGGTCGGACGGCTGAACCGCCGGAGGCCTACGCCTCGAACACCTCTCGCACCAGCTGCTCCTGCTCGGCCTGGTGCCGCTTCGCGGAGCCCACCGCCGGGGACGAGCCGTGCGGACGCGAGATGCGCCGCAGCCGCTCGCCGGCCGGGATGTCAGCGCCGACCGCCAGGTCCAGGTGGTCGATCAGGTTGAGCGCGATGAACGGCCAGGCACCCTGGTTCGCCGGCTCCTCCTGCGCCCACAGGTACTTCTCGGCGTTCGGGTACTTGTTGACCTCCGCCTGGATCTCGGCGCCCGGCAGCGGGTACAGCCGCTCGATGCGGATGATCGCCGTGTCCGTGACGCCGCGCTTGACCCGCTCGGCCTCGAGGTCGTAGTACAGCTTGCCGGCCACGAAGACGACCTTGCGGACCGCGGACGGGTCCACACCGGCGTCGCCGATGACGGGGCGGAACTGACCCGAGGTGAACTCCTCCGTCTTCGACGCGGCGGCCTTGAGGCGCAGCATCGACTTCGGGGTGAAGACGACCAGCGGCTTGTGGTGCGGGTTGTGCACCTGCCACCGCAGGAGGTGGAAGTAGTTCGACGGGAGGGTCGGCATGGCGACCGTCATGTTGTTCTGGGCGCAGAGCTGCAGGAAGCGCTCGACACGGGCCGAGGAGTGGTCCGGGCCCTGGCCCTCGTAGCCGTGGGGCAGGAGGAGGGTGACGCCGGACGTCTGGCCCCACTTCTGCTCCGCCGCCGAGATGTACTCGTCGACCACCGTCTGCGCGCCGTTGACGAAGTCGCCGAACTGCGCCTCCCACATGACGAGCGCGTCGGGACGGGCCAGCGAGTAGCCGTACTCGAAGCCCATGACCGCGTACTCGGAGAGCAGGGAGTTGTAGACGTTGTACCGCGCCTGCTCCTCGGCGAGGTACATCAGCGGCGTGAACTCCTCGCCCGTCTCGCGGTCGATGAGGACCGCGTGACGCTGGCCGAAGGTGCCCCGCTGGGAGTCCTGGCCGGACAGGCGGACCGGGGTGCCCTCCAGCAGGAGGGAGCCGACGGCGAGGGTCTCGCCCATGCCCCAGTCGATCGTGCCGTCCTCGACCATCGTCGCCCGGCGCTGCAGCTGCGGCAGCAGACGCGGGTGGACGTGGAAGGAGTCCGGGATGTTGACCTGGGACTCGGCGATCCGCTTCACGACCTCCGTGGAGATCGCGGTGTTCACGGCGACCGGGAAGTCGGCCTGCGGGTCCGGCACCGGGCCGGAGGCCGGCTGGGACGTGGCCTCGCGGACCTCCGTGAAGACCTTCTCCAGCTGGCCCTGGTAGTCCTGCAGGGCCTGCTCGGCCTCTTCCAGCGTGATGTCGCCACGACCGATCAGGGACTCGGTGTAGAGCTTGCGCACCGAGCGCTTCTTGTCGATCAGGTCGTACATCAGCGGCTGGGTGAAGGCCGGGTTGTCCGACTCGTTGTGACCGCGGCGGCGGTAGCAGATGAGGTCGATCACCACGTCCTTGTTGAACGCCTGGCGGAACTCGAAGGCGAGCCGCGCGACGCGCACGACGGCCTCCGGGTCGTCGCCGTTCACGTGGAAGATCGGGGCCTCGATCATGCGGGCCACGTCCGTCGCGTACATGGAGGAACGCGAGGACTCGGGGGCCGCGGTGAAGCCGACCTGGTTGTTGATGACGATGTGGACCGTGCCGCCGGTGCGGTAGCCGCGCAGCTGCGACATGTTCAGGGTCTCGGCCACCACGCCCTGGCCCGCGAAGGCCGCGTCGCCGTGGATCGCCACCGGCAGGACCGTGAAGTCCGTGCCGCCCTTGTTGATGATGTCCTGCTTGGCGCGGGCGATGCCCTCGATGACCGGGTCGACGGTCTCCAGGTGGGACGGGTTGGCGGCCAGCGAGACCGTGATCTGCTCGCCGTCCAGGCCGGTGAAGGTGCCCTGGGCGCCCAGGTGGTACTTCACGTCGCCGGAGCCGTGCATCGACTTCGGGTCGAGGTTGCCCTCGAACTCGCGGAAGATCTGCGCGTACGACTTGCCGACGATGTTGGCGAGGACGTTCAGCCGGCCGCGGTGGGCCATGCCGATGACGACCTCGTCCAGGCGGGACTCGGCCGCCGAGTCGATGACCGCGTCCAGCAGCGGGATGACGGACTCGCCGCCCTCCAGCGAGAAGCGCTTCTGGCCGACGTACTTCGTCTGCAGGAAGGTCTCGAAGGCCTCCGCCGCGTTCAGGCGGCGCAGGATGCGCAGCTGCTCCTCGCGCTCCGGCTTGGAGTGCGGGCGCTCGACGCGGTCCTGGATCCACTTGCGCTGCTTGGGGTCCTGGATGTGCATGAACTCGATGCCGGTGGTGCGGCAGTACGAGTCGCGCAGCACGCCGAGGATGTCGCGCAGCTTCATCATCGACTTGCCGGCGAAGCCGCCGACGGCGAACTCGCGCTCCAGGTCCCACAGGGTGAGGCCGTGCTCGGTGATGTCCAGGTCGGGGTGCTTGCGCTGCTGGTACTCCAGCGGGTCGGTGTCGGCCATGACGTGGCCGCGGACCCGGTAGGAGTGGATCAGCTCGAAGACCCGGGCGGCCTTGGTGACGTCGTCGTCGTGCGAGGCGTCGATGTCCTTGAGCCAGCGGACCGGCTCGTAGGGGATGCGCAGCGCCTCGAAGATGTCGTCGTAGAAGCCGTTCTCGCCGAGCAGCAGGTTCGCGACCTGGCGCAGGAACTCGCCGGAGGCGGCGCCCTGGATCACCCGGTGGTCGTAGGTCGACGTGAGCGTCATGACCTTCGAGATGCCGAGCTTGTTCAGCGTGTCCTGGCTGGTGCCCTGGAACTCGGCCGGGTAGTCCATGGAGCCGACGCCCATGATCACCGACTGGCCGGGCATGAGGCGCGGCACGGAGTGGACGGTGCCGAGGCCGCCGGGGTTGGTCAGCGAGACCGTCACGCCGGTGAAGTCGTCCATCGTCAGCTTGCCGTCGCGGGCGCGGCGGACGATGTCCTCGTAGGCCTGCCAGAACTCGAAGAAGTTCAGCGTCTCGGCCTTCTTGATGGCGGCCACGACGAGCTGGCGGTCGCCGTTGGGCTTCACCAGGTCGATGGCCAGGCCCAGGTTGACGTGCGGCGGCTTGACGAGGGTCGGCTTGCCGTCCTTCTCGCCGAACGAGTGGTTCATCGACGGCATGGCCTTGATGGCCTGCACCATCGCGAAGCCGATCAGGTGCGTGAAGGAGATCTTCCCGCCCCGGGCGCGCTTCAGGTGGTTGTTGATGACGATCCGGTTGTCGAACAGCAGCTTCACCGGGACCGCGCGGACCGAGGTGGCCGTCGGCAGCTCCAGCGAGGCGTTCATGTTCTTCGCGACGGCGGCGGACGGACCGCGCAGCGTCACGTACTCCGGACCCTCGGGCGCCTCGGCGGCGGGGGCGGCCTTGGGCTTCGGCTGGGCCGGCGCCTGTGCGGGCGTCGCCGGCTTCGCCGGGGCGGGGGCCGCCGCCTTCGCCGCGGGGGCGGGAGCGGAGGGTGCCGGAGCGGCGGCCGGGGCCGCGGCGGGCTTCGGGGCGGCCGCGGGCGCCGGAGCAGCCGGAGCGGCCTGGGCCGGAGCGGCGGGAGCAGCCGGAGCGGCGGGCTGGGCCGGGGGAGCCGGGGTGGTGGTCCCTGCGGCCCCCGCGGCCGCAGTACCTGCCGGAGCCGACGCGGCGGGCGCGCCCGGCTTGTAGTCGGCGAAGAAGTCCCACCAGGCACGGTCTACCGAATTCGGGTCCTGGAGGTACTGCTGATAGATCTCGTCGACGAGCCACTCGTTGGGACCGAACGCGGCAGCGGGGTTCTTCCCGGCTTGGTCGTCGGTCGAGATGCTCGAGTTACTGGGGGACTGTGGCGACACGGCGGCAACCGCCCTCTTCCGCTTCACAAGGTTATGGACAGCGGGAATAAAGGCTACGCCTCCAAGACCGCGAAGGTCAGGTCGGGCCCGTTCATCGTCGCGTAAGTCACATCAAAAATCTTGTTTCAGGGCTTGAAATGGCGGGAAACAAGCGTGGTTCCGGGTGCGTGAGTCGATGTGCGGGATCGCCGAGCCGGACCCGGCGCCGCCGGTCGGCGTGCGTGTCCTGGGCCTGCCCCTGATCACACGTGTCCGGCTGCGCGGATGCTCGTGGATCTTGGTGTTCCGGTTCGGACCCTACGTCAACTCTGGACGGAAGTCAGTCCCGGAAGAGTGACGATGATCCGGCAGCCCCGTACGGATTCGGCCACACCGATCCGGCCGCCGTGGAGATCGACGGCCCACCGGGCGATGGCCAGCCCGAGGCCGGTGCCGCCGTCGCTGCCCGGCCCGTGCGGCCGGCTCACGGCGCCGCGGTTGAACCGCTCGAACACCCGGTGCCACTCCGAGCGCGGGATGCCCGGCCCCTCGTCCAGGACCTCCAGCTCCAGCGAGTCCGGCTGCGGCCCGCGCCGCGCCTTCACGGTCACCCGGCCGTGCGGCGGGCTGTGCTTGACCGCGTTGTCGATCAGATTGGCGACCACCTGGTGGATGCGCTCGGGGTCCGCGTGCGCGGTCAGCTCCGGCGGGGAGACGTCGAGGTGCAGGTGCACGTCCGTGCGGGTGTGGCTGCCGGACCCGGAGGCGATGCCCGCGCGCGCGGAGGCGACCATGTTGGCCTCCTTCAGCACGCCCGACAGGTACGGCCACACCTCGAAGCGCCGCAGTTTCAGCGGCACGACGCCGTTGTCGAGCCGGGACAGGTCCAGCAGGGTCTCCACCAGCCGGCCCAGCCGGTCGGTCTGCTTCAGGGCCGTCCGCATGGTCTCCGGATCGGCCTCGGTGACCCCGTCGACGATGTTCTCCAGCACCGCGCGCAGGCCCGCGATCGGGGTGCGCAGCTCGTGCGAGACGTTCGCCACCAGCTCCTTGCGCTGGCGGTCCTGGGCCTCCAGCTCGTCCGCCATGACGTTGATCGTCTCGGCGAGGTCGCCCAGCTCGTCACGGCGGCCCTCACTCACCCGGCGGGTGTAGTCGCCCTGCGCGATGGAACGGGCGACCGTGTTCATCTCGCCCAGGGGCGCGGTGAGCGAGTGGGCCACGAACTGCGTGATCAGCAGTGTGGCGATCATCGAGAAGACCGTGATGAAGCGCAGCTCCGTCTTGGTGTGCACCGCGATCATGGACAGACCGGTGGTGATCAGCACCGAGATGACGACCAGCGCGCCCAGTTTGGTCTTGATCGAGAACGGGCGTACGCCGCCCCAGGGTTCCTCCGTCGGGTTCCCGGGGCTCCTCCGTGCGGCCTCCCGCCCTGTGCTCATGGCGTCGGCGTCTCCAGGGCGTACCCGACACCGTGCACCGTGCGGATCCGCTCCGCGCCGATCTTCCGGCGCAGCGCCTTGATGTGGCTGTCCACGGTCCGGGTGCCGGAGGCGTCCGCCCAGTCCCACACCTCGGCCAGCAGCTGCTCCCGGGAGAGCACCGCGCGCGGGGTGTTCGCCAGGCACACCAGCAGGTCGAACTCGGTAGGCGTGAGGTGGACGTCCTCGGACCTGACCCGCACCCGGCGCTGCGCGTGGTCGATCTCCAGCTCGCCGAGCCGCAGGATGCCCGAGCGGGGCGTGGAGGCGGCGATGGCCGCCCGCTCCACCCGGCGCAGCAGGACGTGCACCCGCGCGGCCAGCTCCCGCATCGAGAACGGCTTGGTCATGTAGTCGTCCGCGCCGACCCCGAGCCCGACCAGCATGTCGGTCTCGTCGTCGCGCGCGGTGAGCATCAGCACCGGCACCGGGCGCTGGGCCTGCACGCGGCGGCAGACCTCGAGGCCGTCGAAGCCGGGCAGCATGATGTCGAGGATCAGCAGGTCGGGCTGCCAGGCCTCGGCCGTGTCCACCGCGGCCGGCCCGTCGGCCGCGGTCTGCACGAGGAATCCCTCCGCGCGCAGCCGGGCCGCGATGGCGTCGACGATCGTGGGATCGTCCTCGACCACCAGGACCCGGCGCTGCGCGCCGGGCGTGGTCGTGGCCGCGCCGGTCTGGGAGGTGTGTGTCTGCTCCATCGCCCGCCCCTGTTGCTTTCCGGAATCAGTGGGGTGATCCCATGACTGCGATTGACGCTTGAATGATCCGCGCCAGGGCAGCACATTACGGGGACCGGCCGCGCCGTCGCTATCCAGGGCGGACGGCGAGGTGCACGGCGTCCGGAACGCCCCGGGCAACGGGGACCTCTTCGGTACGCACCTGACGGAACCCGGCATTCCGCAAGGTTCCTTCAAATTCCGGAGAGGGCTCGGCCGACCATACTGCGAACACCCCGCCAGGCCTCAACACCCTTGCGCACGAGGCGAGTCCGGCCGGCGAGTAGAGGCCGTCGTTGCTCTCGGTGACGGTCCAGCCCGGCCCGTTGTCGATGTCGAGGCACAGCGCGTCGAACGTGTCCGACGTCTCTTCGAGATAAGCGACGAGATCCGCCTCGACGATCCGGGTGCGCGGATCGGCGAGCGCCTTCGCGGAGATCTCCGCCAGCGGCCCGGCGCGGTGCCAGTCCACGACGGCGGGCTCGCGCTCGACGACCGTGATCCCTCCCCACCGCCCGCCGGCCGCGGCGTGCGCGAGCGAGAAGCCCACGCCCAGCCCGCCGATCAGCACCTCCGGCGCCGGGCGCCCGTCCAGCGCGTCGTACGCGGCGTCCACCAGCAGCCGCTCCGAGCGGCCGTCGGAGGTGTCCATCAGGAAGCAGCCGTTGGCGATGATCTGCAGCAGCGCGCCGTGCCGGCGCAGCACCACCTCGCCGTACGGGCCTTCGCGGCGGTCCAGGACCACGGGGGAGTCGTACCGGGCAGTCATGCGGCCATCCTGCTCCGAACCGGCCGCCCGGGCACCGCGTTTTCGGTGATCGCTCACAGCGAACGGGATGCCGGGAACAACCGCGGGCCCCCGGACATTGAGTCGGCATAGCTCAAGTTGACTGCCTAAGGGGAGATCATGGCTGCTGAGTCCACGGCGTTCACGCTCGTACTGCCGGTGCTGCCGCTCGACGACGAGGTCGTGCTGCCCGGCATGGTGGTCCCACTGGACCTGAGCGACGCCGAGGTCCGGGCCGCGGTGGAGGCGGCACAGGCCGCCGCCCGCTCGGAGCCCGGCAAGCCCAGGGTCCTGCTGGTGCCGCGCGTCGACGGCACGTACGCGAAGACCGGTGTGCTGGGCACCGTCGAGCAGGTCGGCCGGCTGGCCGACGGAGACCCCGGCGCGCTGGTCCGCGGCCGCGGCCGGGTACGCATCGGCGCCGGTACGACGGGCCCGGGCGCGGCGCTGTGGGTGGAGGGCACGCGGATCGAGGAGGCCGTGCCCGACCCGCTGCCCGGCCAGGTAGCCGACCTGGTCAAGGAGTACAAGGCCCTGGCCACCGCGTGGCTGCGCAAGCGCGGCGCCTGGCAGGTCGTGGACCGGGTCCAGGCCATCGACGGCGTCTCCGCGCTCGCCGACAACTCCGGCTACTCGCCCTTCCTGACCACCGAGCAGAAGGTCGAGCTGCTGGAGACCGCGGACCCGGTGGCCCGGCTGAGGCTCGCCACCCGGCAGCTGCGCGACCACCTCGCCGAGCAGGACGTCGCCGAGACCATCGCCAAGGACGTCCAGGAGGGCGTCGACAAGCAGCAGCGCGAGTTCCTGCTCCGCCGCCAGCTGGAGGCGGTACGCAAGGAGCTGCGGGAGCTGAACGGCGAGAGCGAGGGCGAGGAGTCGGACGACTACCGCGCCCGCGTCGAGGCCGCCGACCTGCCGGAGAAGGTCCGCGAGGCCGCCCTGAAGGAGGTCGACAAGCTGGAGCGGTCCAGCGACCAGTCGCCCGAGGGCTCGTGGATCAGGACCTGGCTGGACACGGTGCTGGAGATGCCGTGGAACGTGCGCACCGAGGACGCCTACGACATCCAGGGCGCCAAGGCCGTGCTCGACGCCGAGCACGCCGGGCTCGAGGACGTCAAGGAGCGCATCACCGAGTACCTGGCCGTACGCAAGCGGCGCGGTGAGCGCGGGCTCGGCGTGATCGGCGGACGGCGCGGGGGCGCCGTGCTGGCGCTCGTGGGTCCGCCTGGCGTCGGCAAGACCAGCCTCGGCGAGTCCGTCGCGCACGCCATGGGGCGCAAGTTCGTCCGGGTCGCCCTCGGCGGCGTTCGGGACGAGGCCGAGGTCCGAGGCCACCGGCGCACGTACGTCGGCGCGCTGCCCGGCCGGATCGTGCGCGCCGTCAAGGAGGCCGGGTCCATGAACCCGGTGGTGCTGCTCGACGAGATCGACAAGGTCGGCTCCGACTTCCGGGGAGACCCGGCGGCGGCCCTGCTGGAGGTGCTCGACCCGGCGCAGAACCACACCTTCCGCGACCACTACCTGGAGGTCGAGCTCGACCTGTCCGACGTGGTCTTCCTCGCCACCGCCAACGTCCTGGAGGCCATCCCGGAGGCGCTGGCGGACCGGATGGAGATCGTCCGCCTGGACGGCTACACCGAGGACGAGAAGGTCGTCATCGCCCGTGACCACCTGCTCCCGCGCCAGCTCGAGCGGGCCGGCCTGGACCGGGACGAGGTCACGCTCGACGAGAGCGCGCTGCGCAGGCTCGCCGGCGAGTACACCCGCGAGGCGGGCGTGCGGACCCTCGAACGGTCCATCGCCCGGCTGCTGCGCAAGATCGCGGCCCAGCACGAGCTGGGACGGCGCGAGCTGCCGTTCACCGTCCGCGACGAGGACCTGCGCGGTCTGCTCGGCCGCCCGCACCACGTGCCCGAGTCCGCCCAGGACCCGGCCGAGCGCCGTACGTCCGTCCCGGGCGTGGCGACCGGCCTCGCGGTGACCGGCGCCGGCGGCGACGTGCTCTTCGTGGAGGCGTCCCTCGCCGACCCGGAGACCGGCGCGGCCGGGCTGACCCTCACCGGCCAGCTCGGCGACGTGATGAAGGAGTCGGCGCAGATCGCGCTGAGCTTCCTGCGCAGCCACGGCGCCGAACTGGAACTGCCGGTGGCCGACCTGAAGGACCGGGGCGTGCACATCCACTTCCCGGCGGGCGCGGTCCCGAAGGACGGGCCGAGCGCGGGCATCACCATGACCACCGCCCTCGCGTCCCTGCTCTCCGGCCGGCTGGTCCGCACCGACGTGGCGATGACCGGCGAGGTCTCGCTGACCGGCCGGGTGCTGCCCATCGGCGGGGTGAAGCAGAAGCTGCTCGCCGCCCACCGCGCCGGGGTGACCACCGTGATCATCCCCAAGCGCAACGAGCCCGACCTGGACGACGTCCCGGCCGAGGTGCTCGACCGGCTCGACGTCCACGCCGTGACGGACGTCCGGCAGGTCCTGGAGCTGGCACTCGCGCCCGCGGCGAAGGGCGCGGAGCCGGAGGTTCCGGTGGCGGCGTGACGGACGCCCCCGGATGAGAAAGGGCCCGGGTCCCGTGCGGGACCCGGGCCTTCACCGGTGGGTGCTCGGCCCCTGCCGCCCCACGGGCCGGCCGGCGCCGGGGAACCCGGGGAGCGGACGGGCGGGATCAGCCGTTGGCCAGTGCCTGCACCCGGTCCAGCGCGCCGTTGAACTTGTCGTGGTCGCCGACCGTCGGGCCCGAGGAGGTGTACTGCCACATCGTGTAGTACCCCCAGCCCGCCGGCAGGGTGCCGGGGTCCGTGGCGTAGCGGGCGATCCACAGCGGGTTGTTCACGGCGAAGCCGCCATAGTTGCCGGTGCACTGGGTCCACCAGCTGGTCGCCGTGTAGATGACGGCGTCCCGGCCGGTGCGCGCCTTGTAGGTGTTCAGGAAGTCGGCGATCCAGCTGACCATCCCGGACGCGGTCTTGCCGTAGCAGGCGGCTCCGTACGGGTTCCACTCGATGTCCAGCACGCCGGGCAGGGTCTTGCCGTCCCGGGACCAGCCGCCGCCGTGGTCGACGAAGTAGTTGGCCTGAGTGGCGCCGCTGGTGGTGTCCGGGGTGGCGAAGTGGTACGCGCCGCGGATCATGCCGACGTTGTACGAGCCGTTGTACTGCTGGGCGAAGTACGGGTTCGTGTAGTACGTGCCCTCCGTGGCCTTGGTGTAGGCCCAGCGGACGCCGCTGTTCCACAGCGTGGACCAGGCGACGTTGCCCTGGTAGCCGGAGACGTCGACGCCCTCGGTCTGGGTGGCGTCACCGGTGCTGGGGGTGCCGTGCTGCCCGTCGTGGGCGACCACCCCCATACCCATGGACGCCGAACCGCGGCTGGGGGTGGTCGCCGCCTGGGCGGAGGTGAGCGGAAGGGCGAGGCCGAGCACCGCGAGCAGGGCCGTGACGAGGATGGCGAGCGGGCGCGGACGGAGGGAACCGGGTCTGTGCACGGGCATGACGTGCCTCCGGGGAGTGAGGTGGGGGAACGTGGGGTGACCGCTGAACCACTGGCGTGGGCATGTCATCGTTTGCCTGTCCAAGAAGCTACGCACGTAGATGACGCCCTGGGAAGGGGATCCGGATGCTGCCGTTGGTCTAAGCCTGCGAAATACTTGAAGAGCTGCGGCTATGGCGGCGGTTGGCAAAAACTTTCAGGACGGCGAAACCGATCAGGGGTGCTGACGTGCACGAGGACGCGAACGGCGACGGACGCCGTGTCACCGGCCAGGTGACGCCCAGTGGTGCAGACCAGGAATTCCTGTCGCTGGAGCGCGAGTTGACCGTGCTGCTCAGGCGGGCCCGGGCCAACCAGGGCGAGATGGCACGCGAGGTGCACCCCGACCTGGAGTCCGCCGCCTACGGCCTGCTCATCCGCCTCGACGAGCTCGGCGGCCAGCGCGCCACCGAGCTCGCCGCCTACATCGGCGTCGGCAAGGCCACCATGTCCCGCCAGCTCCGCGCCCTGGAGGAGCTCGGCCTGGTCGCCCGCGAGCCCGACCCGGCCGACGGCCGCGCCTGGCTGGTCACCCTCACCGACGAGGGCCGCGGCCGCGTCGGCACGGTCCGCGAGGCCCGCCGCGCCCGCTACGTCAGCCAGCTCGCCCACTGGGACCGCCGCGAGGTGGCCGAACTGGCCCGGCTGCTCCACGAGCTGAACGGCGTCATGGAGCGCTGAACGGCCGCGCTCACAGCTCGGCGTACACCACCGTCGCGTCGTCGTGGGTCTTGCCGCGCCCCAGGAACGCCCGCTCCTCCCGGTCCGCCGACTCCAGCTCGCGCACCCGGTCCACCAGCGAGCGGGCGCCCTCCCCGGCGACGAGGGCGAACAGCTCCGCCCAGTCGCCCGCCCGGAACCACTCCGTCCACCGGGTCGCGCCGTCCGACAGCGCCGCCAGCGCGCGGACCCGGTCGCGCGGGAGGACGCCGGTCACCGCGCGGGCGGCGACCGAGGGATCGGCCGCGGCCGTGAAGAAACCGCCCTCCCGGTTGCGGAGGCCGGCGTCCACCAGCGCGGCGGAGGCCAGCGCCGACCGGGGCAGCCGGGCCAGCCGGTCGTCCAGCACCGGGGTGACCGTGCCGTCGGGGGCCTGCAGGAGCAGCGCCGAGTCTGACAGCACCAGGTACTCCACCAGGTCGGCCGACCAGCGGGCGAGCGCCACGGTTGCCTGCGGGGTGCGCGGGTGAGAAAGGTCACAGGCGTCCGCGTGGGCGCCGGCGGTCCGGGCGATCGCCCGCGACAGGATCTCCGGCAGTGTCAGTTCCTGGCCGGAAACGGTCAGTTCGGTCAGCGCACCGCCGAGCCGCGACGTGAACCAGGGAACGGAGTGCGTACAGCCCGTCGCGCCGCGCGGCGGCGTCACTCCGTCGAGCAAGATCACACAACCGCCCTGACCGCAGGCGGGCAGTGCGACGCCCGCGAAGTCCTCGTTGGGGCGATTCGCGTCGCCGGGTTCCGAAACGAGATCGGTTCGCATCCGGCCAGTCTGCACCAGCCCTTCACAGCCTCCGCCAAAGGCTGGCAACCATCGCCGAATTGGCACGGCCCCGCAGGTCAGGCGCCTGCTTTGGGGGTAAATGACGCACTCCGGCAACGCGTGGTGGCGAATATTGCCAAAGCCTGCCGCGCGCGTCCAACCGGCCCGCCGCGCCCGCCTGGCGCACAGGCCACCGGAACTTGCCCGCCAACTCCCCTCCGATGTTCACTCCTTCGAGTGGCGGGTCAGGTGATGCGCGACCACTGCCCACCGGCGCTGGGAGGGTCGGAAACCGTATGAACCGGGTGTACGCACCGCTTGGCCCCGAGACGACGGGGCGCCACCCGGGCCCTTGAGCAGACGAGTTCAGGAATGCGAGCACCGGTGCAGAAGAAGTGGCCTCGGCGCACAGGCAGGCGGACGGCCGGCGAAGGGGACGTCGAGCAGACCCCCGTGGGCACCGGCCGGCCCCGTCACGTGCGCACCCGGCTGATCGTCGCCGTGGCCGTGGTGGCCGCCGCCATCGCCGGAGCGGGAGCACCCTCCCTGCTCACCGCCTCCCAGGACGTCAGTGACTCCCAGGAACTGGTGACCCTGTCCGCCCGTACCCAGGACGCCCTCGCGCTGGCGCACTCGCTCGCCGACGAACGCGACGAGGTCACCGCCTACATAGCCGCGGGCCGCCCCAAGTCCAAGGCGCCCACCGAGCAGCGCAGCGCCCGCGTCGACCGCCAGGCCGAGGACCTGCGTGCCGACCCGGACACCCCGGCCGGCCTGCGCGCCGACCTCGACCGGATCGCCGCCGTCCGGCACGCCGCCCTCACCGGCAAGTCCGACGCGCTGCAGACCCACCAGGCGTACTCCGCCACCATCACCGAACTGCACCGGCTCGCCGGCGAACTGGCCGACCGGATGCCGCCGCGGGCCGGCGCCGGCGGCCACGCGCTCGCCGAACTGGACTCCGCCGTCCAGCAGTCCGCCGCCGCCCGCGGCCTGCTGCTGGCCGCACTCGGCGTCCCGTCCACCACCCGGACGGTGATCGACCCCGTCACCGGGCTGCCCGCCACGTCGAGCGAGCCCACCGAGGAGGGGCGCAAGCAGCGCGACGCCCTCACCGCCGCCGCCCAGCAGGCCCGGCTGCGCGCCGACGCGGCCCTCGCCGACTTCCGGGAGACCGCCCCCAAGCCGTCCGTCGCCGCGTACGACTCCACGGTCACCGGTCCCGAGGTCAACTCCGCCGACAAGTACCTCGCCGCCCTCACCGACCAGCCCACCCTCACCGGCAGCGAGCCCGCCACCAGCGCCAGGAAGCTGGACGCGGCCCTGTCCGCCCGGGTGGACCTGATGCGCGGCGCCGAGTCGGCCCTCTACGAGCACCGCACCAAGGACCTCGAACGGCTCCGCGACGACGACGTCACCGCGCTGGAGATCCGCGTCGCCGTCCTCGGCGCCCTCATGCTGCTCGCCGTCGGCGTGGCCACCGCCATGGCCCGCACCCTCACCCGCCCGCTGTCGGTGCTGCGCCGCGGCTCGGCCCGGCTGGCCGAGGCGGAGGACGCGGCCGGCCAGGAACCGGTCGCCTTCACCGGCCGCAACGACGAGTTCGCCCAGGTCGTCCGCTCGGTCAACGCCCTGCACGCGCGCGCCGCCACCCTGCAGGAGCGGGTGGCCACCCTGGAGACGGACCGCAAGCACCTGGTCGGACAGCGGCAGAAGATGGCCGACGCCCGCGAGGAACTGCGCGCCGAACTCGACGCCAGCGCCGCCCAGATCGAGCGGCTGCGCACCAGCATCGGCGGCACGTTCGTCAGCCTCGCCCTGCGCACCCTCGGCCTGGTCGAGCGGCAACTGGCCGTCATCGAGGGCCTGGAGGAACGCGAACAGGACCCGGAGCGGCTCTCCACCCTCTTCAAGCTGGACCACTTCGCCACCGTCATGCGCCGGCACAGCGAGAACCTCCTGGTCCTGGCCGGCACCGAACACGTCCAGCCGCACCACGGCCCGGTCCCGCTGGTCGACGTGGTCCGCGCGGCGGTCAGCGAGATCGAACGCTACGAGCGCGTCCGCATCGCCGCCCTCCCCCCGCACGCCCACGTGGTCGGCTTCGTCGCCGACGACCTCTCCCACCTGCTCGCCGAACTCATGGAGAACGCCGCCTCGTTCTCCCCGCCGGACCTGTCCGTCGAGGTGTCCGGCTGGCTGCTGGAGTCCGGCGAGGTCATGCTGTCCGTCCAGGACGAGGGCATCGGCATGGCCACCGACCGCCTGGACCGCCTCAACACCCGCCTCTCCGAGTTCGACCCCGAGTCGCCCTACGACCAGGAGGGCGAGGACGGCCTCGGTCTCGGCCTCTACGTCGTGGCCCGCCTCGCCCACCGCCACGGCATCCGCGTGCAGCTGCGCGAGCAGAAGCAGGGCGGCATCGCGGCGGTGGTCGTCCTGCCCCGGACCCTGCTCGCCGAGGCCCCCGCGGCAGCGGCCCCGCGCCCGGCCGGCCTCTCGGACACCCAGAGCTTCTCCCTCCCCGGCGCCGACGCCGAGGCCAACTCCAACGTCCTGCACGCCCGCACCAAGGACACCGACCCCCTGGTCGCCCTCGCCGAGAAGGCGGCCCGCGAGGCGGAGGCCGAGGCGGAAGCGGAGGCCGAGGCGGCGGCGAACGCCGGGGCCGAGGCGGAGGCCGGTCCGGCCGAGGACACCGAGGTGCACACGCGGGCGGAGGCGGAGGAGCGGACCGCCGAGCAGGCCGTGACCAGGCCGAAGGAGCCCGCGGAGACCTTCGCCGAGACGACGATGGAGCTGCTGCTCCCGGAGGTCGCCACCCAGCCGGCGGCCACCGACGGCGAGGACGCCCCGCTCGGGCCGCCCGCACCCGACGACGACACCACCACGCGTGGCGCGGGTGGGACCGAACCCGCCGCCACTGAGGGCGAGGCGGTCACCAGCAAGGGCCTGCCCAAGCGCACACCCAGGATCACCGCTCCCGCCGCCGACCAGCCCCGCCGGCGCGGCACGTCCGTCGACGCCGAAGCCCTCCGCCGCAGGCTCGGCGGGTTCCGCCAGGGAGCGCGGGCCGGCTACCGGGACGTCGAGGCGGAGATCGCAGAACGTACCGATGAGACCACGGGGGGCACCGTCGAGGAGGCAAGCAGTTGACCGCGCCCAGTACCTTCGGACTGAGCAGTGAGGCACGCAACCTGCACTGGCTGCTGACCAACCTGGTCGAGGAGGTCCCCGGCATCCAGTCCGTCGCCGTGGTCTCCTCGGACGGCCTGCTGCTCCTGTCGTCCGACCCCGGCCACGCCGAGCAGACCCGCCGGTCCCGCCCGGTGAAGGGGCCCAAGGGCTCCGCCGCCGACCTCGCGACCATCGTCTCGGGCATCGGCAGCCTCACCGTCGGCGCCGCCAAGCTGATGCAGTTCGGCGGGGTCAAGCACACGATGGTGGCGATGGACGAGGGCAGCCTGTTCGTGATGTCCATCAGCGACGGCTCGCTGCTCGGCGTGCACGGCTCCGCGGAGTGCGACATGAGCGTGGTGGCGTACCACATGGCGCTCTTCGTCGGCCGGGCCGGCCACGTCCTGACCCCCGAACTCCGCAGTGAGCTGCGCAAGTCGCTGGAAGCCGAGTCGACGGGGAGCGCCCGATGAGCGGCACACCGAACAAACTCCCGGTGCGCGGCGGCGGCCGCAAACCCGCCCGCGTGCGCCCCTACTCGCTCACCGGCGGCCGCACCCGCTTCGGCCACGTCCTCCTCGTCGAGACCTTCGTGGCCGCGCTGGAGGCGCCCGAGGAGCGCAAGGAACTGACGAACGGCTCCCTCACCACCCGGGTCATGCCGGAGATGCGGGCCATCGTCGAACTGTGCCGCCGTATGCGCACGGTGGCCGAGATCGCCGCGCTGCTGAAGATGCCGCTCGGTGTGGTCCGCGTGCTGCTGAGCGACCTCGCGGACCAGGGAAAGATCCGTGTGTACGGCACCGGCACCGGTCACGGCACCGGCCGCCCGGACCGCGCTCTGCTGGAAAGGGTGCTGAGTGGACTCCGCCGTCTCTGACGCCACGGGCGTCGCCCCCCTCGTCGCCGGGTTCAGCGAACCCGACGAGGACCTGAAGGCCTGGCAGCAGGACCGCACGCAGGCCCCCATAGCCACGAAGATAGTGGTGGCGGGCGGCTTCGGCGTCGGCAAGACCACGCTGGTCACGGCCGTCTCGGAGATCACGCCGCTGCAGACCGAGGCGCTGATGACCGAGGCGAGCGAGGGCACCGACGACCTCACCGCCACCCCGGGCAAGTCGACCACCACCGTGGCCATGGACTTCGGCCGCCTGACGCTCGACGACGACCTGGTGCTCTACCTGTTCGGCACACCGGGCCAGCAGCGGTTCTGGTTCATGTGGGACGACCTGGTGCGCGGCGCGATAGGCGCCGTCGTGCTGGCCGACACCCGCCGCCTGAAGGACTGCTTCCCCGCCCTGGACTACTTCGAGAGCTGCGGACTGCCGTACGTCGTCGCGGTCAACCACTTCGACGACAGTGAGCTGTTCGAACCGGAGGACGTACGCGAGGCGCTGACCA
This sequence comes from Streptomyces sp. 1-11, assembly GCF_007176755.1. Lineage (GTDB taxonomy): Bacteria > Actinomycetota > Actinomycetes > Streptomycetales > Streptomycetaceae > Streptomyces. The sequence continues at coordinate 149,693 of NZ_BJTV01000001.1, read as the reverse complement.
TACCCGCGCACATCCCTGTCATGATCATGGACGCGCGGCGCCGGATCTCGGCCATCGAGACCCTTCTGGCCCTGGTGGGCCACGCGCTGGACGAAACCCCCGAGTAGTCCCGACCTAGGAGCACCACCCGCATGCGGAAGATACTCGTCGTCGGAGCCGGCCAGTCCGGACTCCAGCTCGCCCTCGGCCTGCAGTCGCACGGCTACGAGGTCACCCTGATGTCGAACCGGACCGCGGACGAGATCCGCTCCGGCCGGGTCATGTCGACGCAGTGCATGTTCGACACCGCCCTGGGACACGAGCGCGACCTCCAGCTGAACTTCTGGGAGACCCAGGCCCCGCGGATCGAGGGCCTCGGCGTCTCGGTCGCGGCCCCCGGCTCCTTCGACCCGGGCCCCTCCCAGCGCGCGATCGACTGGGTGGGCAAGCTGGACGGGTACGCGCAGTCCGTCGACCAGCGGGTGAAGATGGCCGGCTGGATGGAGACCTTCGCCCAGCGCGGCGGCCAGCTCGTCATCCACGGCGCGGCCGTCGGCGACCTCGACTACTTCTCCCGCGCCTACGACCTGGTCCTGGTCGCCGCGGGCAAGGGCGAGCTGGTCTCGATGTTCGCCCGCGACCCGGAGCGCTCCCCGTACAGTGAGCCGCAGCGCGCCCTCGCGGTGGCCTACGTGCACGGGCTCGGCCCGCGTCCGGAGCACCCCGACTTCGACGCCGTCCGCTGCAACCTCGTCCCCGGGGTCGGCGAGCTGTTCATCATGCCGACCTTCACCACCTCCGGCCGCGCCGACATCCTGTTCTGGGAGGGCGTCCCCGGCGGCCCGCTCGACGTCTTCAACGGCGTCAAGGACCCGGCCGAACACCTCGCCCTGACCCTGCGTCTCATGGAGAAGTTCACGCCCTGGGAGTACGCACGGGCGACGAAGGCCGAGCTGACGGACGCGGGCGGCACCCTGGCCGGCCGGTACGCCCCCACCGTGCGCAACCCCGTCGGCCGCCTGCCCTCGGGCGGCCTGGTCCTCGGCGTGGCCGACGTGGTCGTCGCCAACGACCCGATCACCGGGCAGGGGTCCAACTCCGCGTCCAAGTGCGCCGCCGCGTACCTCGCCTCGATCCTCGAACACGGTGACAAGCCGTTCGACGAGGACTGGATGCGCGCCACCTTCGACCGGTACTGGGCCACCGCCCAGCACGTCACCAAGTGGACGAACGCCATGCTGGCGCCGCCGCCGGAGCACGTCCTGAACCTCATCGGCGCGGCCGGCCAGCTCCAGCCCGTCGCCGACCGCTTCGCCAACGCCTTCAACGACCCGGCCGACTTCGAGAACTTCTTCTACGACCCCGAGAAGACGTCCGCCTACCTGGCCTCGGTCGCCGGCGCCTGACGGGCCTCTGACCTGGGCTCCGGCCGTCGTCGTCTGTCGCTGTCGGGCGACGTCGGCCGCCCTCGCACGGCCCACAGACGGCCCCGGGGATACCTCTCCGGGGCCGCTGGGGTTACTGGTGTTCAGCCCCTCGATGCGAACTACGGGCACCAAGGTCGCTGAGGCCCACGGAGCTGGTCGACCAGTCGCCCGGGATGGACAACGGTCGTCCGGGGTCGCAGCGGTCGCTGTACTGCACTGCTGTACAGCGACGTCGCTGCAGCTGGAACGGGGGCGCACCAAGGTTATGGTTCGCGATGCTCCGGATCGGTGAGTCATGGATCTGTCAGAGTTTCTCGGCAAGGCCGTGGCCGTCCTCGAAGCTCCGCTCGGACGTGCTGACCGCGAGCAGGGCTGGACTGACGAACTGCGTCGGGAGATCCAGGAAGAGATCTCGATCAGCCGCTCAATCCTGCGGCGTCATGGGCCTCGGGCCGTCAGGTACCTGCGTCCTCGCCTTGATGAGTGGATGGCGCACGAACTCGTGCAGCCGGGACGCCTCCACGATGTGGTCATGGATGTGCAGACTCGCATCACTGAGGCTCGCGATGCTGCTCGTCACCCGACTGAGCAAAGCTGAGCCAGAGGCAGATCGAGCTGCGGCTCCGGGGCCGCTGAGCTGCTAGGTGCGGTCGGACCCGCAGCAGCGCCAGTTGGGAAGATCGCGCAACCGGGTCCGGGCTGACCTGGCAAGAGGCTGACCTGCGAATGTCCGGGCGACTCGCTGACGTTCCCCGCTGTTCCCCGCCTGTGGCCGCCCGGTCGGGCACCCAGGGGGCAGGCGTGGCCTTCTCCCTGCCTCCCAGGCCGCGAGTGAGATTCTGTCCTTACTGAGCCGGCTCGGCGCTCACGCGCTCGGCGGAGTCTCACGAGCCCAGTCGAAAGGCATCGGCGCGCCCTGCGGGATCACCCAAGGGTGGGGATAGCGAGCGTGACAACCGGGGCAGCGCGCGACGAACGGACCGACCTCGGGGTTCGTGAGAACGCTGTAGTGGCTGGAGGGCTGAGCCGGGAGCATGTACCCGTTCGCCGTCGTCTCCAAGCCGGGCCACTGCGACGAGCATCGGCACGGGCGCTCTACCGCGAACGGGTCGCCGTCAGGAGTCCTGGCCGTGGTCTTGAAGAGCTTGGCGAAGTTCTCGCGTATCGACACGGCGGCCGGCCTCCCTGTCACTGCGCCCGACTCTCGGGTCCCCAGACAGTAACCGAGGTCGGCGGAGTCAAGGCACAGGCTTTCACAGCCACGCGGCAGCAGCGGGCGTCACCCCGCAGCACCAGTTCGGAAGATCGCGTACGCGGGTTGCCGCTGAGCCGGCCTTCCGCTGACCTGCCGTTAGGGCCTGCGACCCCCGCTGTTCCCCCTTGTGTCCCATCGGCTACCGCCTCCAAGGGCCCGCGGGGGACACGCCTGACGTCCCCCTGCGGCCCGCTTGAGAGAAACGCAGTGCAGTCCGCCGGATCACAAGAGACGCTGCTGCGGTGAATCAGGTGGAAAAGATCGCGAGACTGGTAGACGCCGTGCTGGGCCGCAAGGCCATCGGCGCCTACCTCCACGGCTCCGGGGTGCTCGGTGGACTCAGGCCGGCCAGCGACGTGGACGTGCTGGTCGTCTCCCGGCGGCCGATGGACGCGCAGGAACGACGGGCGCTCCTCGGCGCACTGCTGCAGATCTCCGGCTCCCGGAACAGGGCCCGCCCGGTCGAGCTAACCGTGGTCGTCCAGTCCAGGGTCCGGCCGTGGCAATACCCGCCGACCTGCGACTTCCTCTACGGCGAATGGCTGCGCGCCGAGTACGAGGCCGGCACGGTCCCTCAGCCGGAGCCGATGCCCGACCTGGCCCTGCTCATCACCATGGCGCTGTTCGGCGACCACCCCCTCACCGGCCCGCGCCCCGCCCAGGTCCTTGACCCGGTCCCGCAAGCCGACCTGATCCGGGCGAGCATGGCGGGTGTCCCGGGCCTGCTCGACGGCCTGGACAGCGACACCCGCAACGTCCTGCTGACCTTCGCCCGCATCTGGAGCACCCTCGCCACGGGCCAGATCAAATCGAAGGATGCCGCTGCCGACTGGGCCCTCGCCCGGCTCCCGCCCGAGCATCGGCCCGTCCTCGAACACGCCAGGCAGCTCTATCTCCACTGCCCCTACTCCGAGGAGAGCTGGAGCGACGCGCTGCGGGCGCGGGTGCGTCCGCATGCGGACCGCGTGCTGGCCGAGATCGACCGGCTGGCCGCCGGCGACTAGGGGCGGCCCTCGCCCGCGAACGCGGTGCGGCGAATGAGGATGACGGGTGTGCCCGCGGACACGCTCAGCTGAGGCCCTCCTCGGACACGCTGACTTGGTCCACCCCGAACGCCCGGTTCTCGATCCCGCCCGACTGCGTCGCCTCGCGCAGGGAGTCCGCGATCCGCCGGCACCTGGGCCGGCGGTCGCCGTCGGTGTTGGCCATTCCGGGGCCCTGAGAGGCCGTATCGGGCGGCCTCTCCTGAATGAGGGATGTGCTCATGCCGTCTTTCAGGACCGATCTGTCGACCGCTGTGGTGTTCGTGGCGAGCGCGCCCGCGCCGAAGCCGGCCAACGCCAGGACCGGGGAGCGCGCGATGGACCGGGACCGCAGGGCCGTGGGCTGCCTCTCCGACCCCGAGAAGACGTCCGCCTACCTGGCCTCGGTCGCCTGATCCGGCGGGGGGCCGTCCGGGCGTACGGCGCCGAGGACCGGAGCGGACGCTAGCGGGGAGACCTCGATCCGCCGGCCCGGTCTCGGCGCCTGCACGACCCGGCCGCCCCCGACGTACAACGCCACGTGCGTCGCGCCGGGGAAGTAGACGACCAGGTCACCGGGGCGCAGCCGGTTCAGCGGGACCTTCGGCAGCCGGGCCCACTGCTCCTGGCTGGTGCGCGGGATCGGGGTGCCGGCGTGGTCCCAGGCCTGCGAGGTGAGACCCGAGCAGTCGTACGACGTCGGGCCCTGCGCCCCCCACTGGTACGGCTTGCCTACCTGGGACAGGGCGTAGCGCACGGCCCGGTCGCCCTCGCCGGTCGGCGGACTGTCGTCGCCGAGGGCGCCGGAGGTGGCGAGCCGCAGCTGTGCCTGGTCGACCCCGGTGCGCTCCACCGCGGCGAGCCGCTCGGGGGTCAGTGAGGCGAGGAGCCGCTCGACCTCGCGGAGTCTGGCCGTGACGTCGGCGCGCTGCCTGCCCTGCTTCCCGGTGAGGGTGAGCTGCTCGTCCAGTGCCTTGCGGGCCGCCCTGGCCAGCGCGTCCCGCTTCCGCTCGGCGTCGGTGAGCCGGTCCACGGTCTCGGCGCGCTCGCGGGTGAGCCGGCCGATGACATGGCCCTCGTCCAGCGCGTGCTGCGGATCGCGGGCGAGCAGCAGACGGAGGTAGGGGGAGAGGTCGCTGCTGTTCTGGTACTGCTGCCGGGCCAGGCGCCCCGCGTCGCCCTGACTGCCCCGCAACGCGAGCCGGGCGCGGGCCAGTTCGCCGTCGAGGCGGGTCACCTCGGCACGCTGCCGCTTCAGCCGCTCCGCGGTCGCGTTGTAGGACTCGGTGGCCTCCTCGGTCTGCCGGTAAAGCCGCTGAAGGTCCGTCAGCAGCTGGGCCACCGACTGCTGCGGCTGCGGTACGGGGGCGGCTGCCACCGCCGGCGCGGGCGCGAGGGCGGCCTGGGCGGCCACCGCGGCCGTACAGGCCAGGCGCAGGAGCACTGCTGACACGTCATCACCTCCGGTACGGAGCGGACGGACCCTCCGTCCGCGTCCGCACGGTGATATTCAGACGTGTTCATGGGCTTGTGTGCCGATTGTGGGCCGGACGGCCCAATGTTCTCACCCGGCCGGGTCGTCCGGCTTGCGGGAGGGCGCTCCGTCCGGCTTCGACCAGGGCCACCTGAGCCGCTCCTCGGGCGCGCCCTGCGGGTCGTAGCGGTACTTCCAGCCCCGCACCAGACCGAGCCGCTTGCTGTGCCCCCTCGGCTCGCGCCGGTAGACCAGCACGGTGGGCGGGCCGCCGGCCGCGTCCGGCACCGGGACGCGGTAGGTCTTCGGGGGGTGGCCGGTCACGCCCAGCAGCACCGGCAGCACGCGCCCGTCCAGGGGTCCGCCCTCGAACGGGGTGTCCTCGCTCTTCACGGAACCGTCCTCAGCCTTCCTCGGCGAGTGCGCCGACCAGGTCCGCCGTCTGCGGGTCCCGGCCCGCGGTCACCGTGAGCACAGCCACGAACTGCTCGACCAGCCAGTCGCGCAGCTCCCCGGCCGGCGGCTGCTTGTCCTCGTCCAGCCAGATCAGCGAGGCGGCCTCCACCGCCGTGATCCACGTCCGGACCGTCATGCGCAGGCGCGGGCCCGGCGCGCTGACGCCGAGGTGGCTGTAGATGTGCTCGGCCGCGGCCCGCCGTACGCCGTCCACGATGGCCGTGGTGCGGGAGGTCTCCACCACGCTGCCGCCCTGCAGCAGCGCGCTGAAGCCGGTGCCGTGCTGGTCGACGAAGGCCAGGTAGCGGTCGAGCGCGCGGGACAGGCGGGGCAGCAGGGGGCCGTTGCGGGGCTCGTCGAAGCACTGCTGGAGCTCTTCGCCGGCCGACCTGAGCGCGGCCTCGTAGAGCTGCTGCTTGCCGCCGGGGAAGTACCGGTACACCAGGGGACGGGAGACCCCGGCCGCCTCGGCCACGTCGTCCAGCGAGACGTCCTCCGGCGCACGGTGGGCGAAGAGCGAGAGGGCGGCGTCGAGGAGCTGACTGCGCCGCTCCTCGACGCTGAGCCGGCGGTAGGCGGGGGTGGCGGCCTGCGGGGTCATGCCAAGCAGCGTAATCGGACCGTGAAGAAGTCGCGCAGGCGCGGCCACACCCGGCCGCGCCCGCCCGCCGCCCGCGCCCCGCGCGCGAGCGGGCGCGGGGCGCCCCCGCGACCGTCCCCCCTAGGCCAGCAGCCCGGAGGACTGCCACAGCCGGCGGCCCGCGCCCCGCAGCACGCCGATGTCGTCCAGGAAGTCCGTGAGCCGCTTGGCGCCGGTCTGCATGACCTCCCGCCGGTGCCCGCTGGCCTTCACCTGCGCCATCGCCTCCCGCTTGTCCAGGCCCACGTTGGTGTAGACGTCGGGGTTGACGAACGCCACCGAGAACACCCGCGCGAACTCGCCGGAGGTGACCCGGGTGAACTCCTGCGACCACTTCGGCGCCGTCAGCATCTGGCGCCGCAGTTCCTCACGCGCGTACCGCACGTGCCGGGCCTCCTCCACCACGTGGATGCGCGTGACACCGCGGATCAGCGGCTGCACCCGCTCGTCCGGGAAGGTCAGGCGCTGCATCCAGTCCAGCACCTCCTCGCCGAGCAGCGTGGCGGTGAAGGAGCCGGGCGTGGTGGAGATCGTCTTGAACAGCCGGCCCAGGTTCTGGTGGGCCCGGCTCACCGGGTACCAGGGCGTCCCGCCGTGCGAGATCAGCCGCGCGAACATCTTCGAGTGCCGGCACTCGTCCTCGATCTCGGTGAGGGCGTACCGCACGTGCGCGCTCGTCGCCGCCTTGTCGTAGATGTGCCGGACGAGGAGCTGCATGAGGATCAGCTCGAACCAGATGCCGAGCGAGGCCAGCGCGGCGGCCTCGTGCTGCGAGAGCAGGATCCGCTGCTCCTCGCCCATCCGCTTCCACAGCGGCGTGTCGTACAGCGAGACCAGCTCGGGCGGCCAGAACCACTTGCCCTCCTCGAAGGGCGCGTCCCAGTCCAGCTCCTTGTCCGGGTCGAAGGAGTGCTTGGCGGAAGAGGCGAGCAGTCGTTCGGCCACCTGTTCGCGGTCCTTGAGCAGGCCGAGCGCGTCGCGCAGTCCGTCCAGCGCGTCCGCTTCCGTCAGGGTCGTCATGGCTCCCTCACCTCGTTACCCGGGGGTACGTTCCGCTTCTTATAAGACTGCCTGTCAGCAAGCGCGTCAATCCCTCGCGCACGACTTGTTGACCCGGCCCCCGCGTGTGAGCCTGCGAAGTATGCCGACGCGCGACCTGTACACCGACGGGCCGGGAGACTCCCCCTGGCAGGTGCCCGCGAGCGGCGCGGCCAGGTTCACCTGGGAGTACGACGAGGGCCGTGACCGCCTGCTCGCCCTCTACCAGAAGGGCAAGGACAAGCAGTGGGACGGGCAGCGGCGCATCGACTGGGAGCTGGAGGTCGATCCGTACGACCCGCTCGGCACCCCCGAGGAGGCGATGTCCCTCTACGGCACCCCGCACTGGGCGAAGCTCACCGACCGGGACAAGGGCGAGCTGAGCAGGCACTACGCCTCCTGGCAGTTCAGCCAGTTCCTGCACGGGGAGCAGGGCGCGATGGTCTGCGCGGCGCGGATCGTGGAGTCGGCGCCCGACCTGGACGCCAAGTTCTACTCGGCCACCCAGACCATGGACGAGGCCCGGCACGCCGAGATCTACAGCCGCTTCCTGCACGAGAAGATCGGGATGCTCTATCCGATCGACGACAACCTCCGGTCCCTGCTCGGCGACACCCTGCGCGACAGCCGCTGGGACATGCCCTACCTCGGTATGCAGGTCCTGATCGAGGGACTGGCGCTGGCCGCCTTCGGCATGATCCGTGACACCACGGACAAGCCGCTGCCCCAGCAGATCCTCGCCTACGTCATGCAGGACGAGGCCCGGCACGTGGCCTTCGGCCGCATGGCGCTGCGCGACTACTACCGGCAGCTCACCGACGCCGAACTGCGCGAGCGCGAGGAGTTCGTCATCGAGGGCTGCTATCTGATGCGGGACCGGCTGCGCGGCGTCGAGGTGCTGGAGAACTTCGGCATCCCGCGCGCCGAGGCCGAACGGATCAGCGAGGACTGCGAGTTCCTCAGGCTCTTCCGCAAGCTGCTGTTCAGCCGCATCGTGCCCTGTGTGAAGGACATCGGCCTGTGGGGCCCGCGCCTGCGACGGGCCTATGCCGACATGGGCGTCCTGGAGATGGGCGACGCCGGCCTGGACCTGCTCATGGCGCGGGACGAGGAGATCGCCGAGCGGCTGGACGCGGAGCGCTTCGCCGCCGAGGAACGGGAGCGGGTGGCCGAGGTGGAGGAGGCGATCGAGTCGGGGGCGGCCGAGGCCTGAGCCCCACCCCCTGTGCAGTACCGTTCTGGCGTGTCCATGCCTCCGCCGCCCCAGCACCCGCAGCACCCGTACGGCCAGCAGCCTCCCGGCCCTTACGGCCAGCAGCCTCCCGGCCCTTACGGCCAGCAGCCCCCGCCGCCTCCGGGCCCGTACGGCCAGCCCCCGCAGGCCCCGCCGCCCCCCGGCCCGTACGGGCAGCCCTCACAGGTTCCGCCGCCCCCCGGCCCCTACGGCGCCCCCTACCCGCAGCAGCAGCCCTATCCAGCCTGGGGCGTGCCGCCGATGGGACCGCCTCCCAGGAAGAGCCGGGTCGGTCTGGTGCTCGGGATCGTGGGCGGAGTCGTGGCCGCCGGCATCGCGGGACTCGTGCTGCTCGGAGCGGCGCTGGAGAGCGGCTTCCCCGAGGCCGAGCACGAACTGGCCCTGCCGCAGAAGCTGCTGGACGAGAAGTACGAACTCGCCGAGGACCTCTCCGGCACCGAGGGGCAGAAGGTCGAGGACGAGGCCGACGGCGCCTGGGACGCCAAGGACATCAGCGCCGTGGTGGGCCGCTACAGCCCGGGCGGCGACGACACCAAGGGCATGCTGCTGGTCTCCGGTATGTACGGCAGGTTCAAGAACGAGGCGGACGTCCGCAGCGGCATGCTCAAGGGCGCCGGCGAGGCCGACGGCGTGACGGTCGCCGAGCCTCCGCGGGACGTCACCCCGGCTGGCGCGGACACCACCATCGCCTGCGAGGTGCTCACCCAGAAGCAGGCCCTGGTGACGATCACCTACCCGGTCTGCAGCTGGGCGGACGGCAACACCGCGGCCGTGGTGGGCGAGGTCGACCTGCGGCGCAAGGACACCGCCGGCATCGACCTCGAGACCGCCGCCCGCAACGCCCTGCGGATCCGCGCCGAGATGATCAGGCCGGCCGGCTGACCGCCGTCCCCTCCGGGGCGGAGAACGAGGCACGCAGCGTGAAGGCGTACGGCGTCGGACCGTGCGCCCTCAGGTGCAGCAGCCGCTCCTCCGCCTCGGCGACATCGGGACGGTGCCCCTCCGGCACCCACCACAGGGCCGTCACCGCGTCCCCGGGACGCTCGAACCACTCCCGGCGCCGGGCCAGCAACTCCCGGTGCAGTCCCCGGTACATGAACGCGCCGAGCGCGTCGGTGTCCCGCCACACCGACATGTTGACGATCAGCCAGGCGTCGCCCATGAAGGCGATGTCGGTCGCGTTGCCCGAGTCGCCCTGCAGCCGCCAGACGAAGCCGTCCGCGGCGTCCGCCACCGCGTTCACCGGGTCGAGACCGTCGACGAAGTCCTTCAACTGAGGCGAGCCCAGAGGGTACTTGAGCCGGGCGATGTTCACCTGGGCGAGCTGGTGCACGGGCCCCGAATCCGTCATGACCGGACGTTATGCCGACCGTCGCCGCGGCCGGTACCCCCGTCTCACAGGCCGAGAACCGCCCGCATCACAGGCCCAGAACCGCCCGCATCACGTCCTTCGCGATCGGCGCCGCGTCCCCGCCGCCGCTGATCTCGCCGCGGTCCGCCGAGGCGTTCTCGACCACCACCGCCACCGCGACCTTCGGCTCCAGGTCGCCGTCCGCCTGCGCCCACGAGATGAACCAGGCGTACGGCACACCGGCGTTGCCGAGGCCGTGCTGCGCGGTGCCGGTCTTGCCGCCGACCACGGCGCCGGGAATGGCCGCGTTGGTGCCGGTGCCGTCCCGCACCACGTCGGTCATCAGCTCCCTCATCAGGGCGGCCGTCGACGGGCGCATCACCTGCCGGTCCGGCCGCATCCCGCCGCCGGAGAGCGCCTCACCGTCCCGGCGGGCCGTCCCCTCCACCAGGTACGGCGTCCGCAGCCGGCCGCCGTTGGCGACGGCCGCCGCCACCATCGCCATCTGCAGCGGAGTCGCCCGGGTGTTGTACTGCCCGATCGAGGACAGCGCGAGCTGCGCCTTGTCCACATGGGTGTCGAAAGTGCTGGGGGACACGGCGAAGGGGACCCGCAACCGCCTGTCGTTGAAGCCGAACGCCCCTGCCGTGCCCGACATGCCCGTCACCCCGACGTCCACGCCCAGCTTGGCGAACACCGTGTTGCAGGACCACTTGAACGCCTCCCGCAGTGAGGCGTCCCTGCAGCCGTCGGCCTCGTTGGTCAGCCGGGTCCTGGTGCCGGGCAGCCGGTAGGGGTCGGGGGAGCGGGTGAGCGCGTCCAGGTCCCGCACCACGCCCGCGTCCAGCGCCGCCGCCGCGGTGACCACCTTGAACGTCGACCCCGGCGGATACGTCTGCCGCACCGCCCGGTTGAGCATCGGCTTCTCCGGGTCGTGGTTGAGCCGGGCCCACGCCGACACCGCCGCCTCGCTGTTCCCGGACAGCTCCGCGGGGTCGTACGACGGCGTCGACACCAGCGCCAGGATCCGCCCCGTCGCCGGCTCGATCGCGGCCACCGCGCCCTTGCGGCCGTGCAGCCCGTCGAACGCCGCCCGCTGCGCCTTCGGGTCCAGGGTGGTGAGGACGTCGCCGCCCGAGGTGGCGCCCCGCGTCACGTCGGTCCACAGCGGCAGCGGCGCCAGATCGACGCCGGAGAGGACCCCGTCCTCGGCGTCCTCCAGGAACGTGGTGCCGTAGAGCTGGGAGGCGTGCCCGGTGATCGGGGCGTACAACGGGCCGTCCCGGTAGGTGCGTTCGTAGCGGAGCTGCTCCCCGGTGTCCGTGGAACCGGTGACCGGCTCACCGCCGACCAGGATGTCGCCGCGCGGCTGTTGATAACGGGCGATCGTGGCACGGCGGTTGGCCGGGTTGCCCTCGTAGACGCCGGCCTGGAACACCTGCACCCGGGCGGCGTTGGCCAGCAGCGCCGTCAGCAGCAGGGCGCAGAACGCGGAGGAGTGCCGGATGTACCTGGTCATGGGCCGCCCGCCGCCGTACCCGGTCACCCCGCAGCCCGCCCCTCGCGGTCGGCAAGGGGGCGCCGACCGGCGCGTCCGGCCGTGGCTTCACGCCTGCCGTGCTCGGTTGTGGCTCCGCGCCTGCCGTGCCCGGCCGTGGCGCCACACCCTCCGCGTCCGGCTGCGGCTTCACGCCCGCCCTGCCCGGCCGGACGGCTCTCCGCCCGGCCCTCGTTCATGCCGCAGCTCATGCCGCCTCCCGCCCGTCGTACTGGCTGCGGGCCGAGTCGCTGACCCGGATCAGCAGCGCCACGATCGCCCAGTTGGTCACGACCGAGGAGCCGCCCTGGGCGAGGAACGGCATCGCCATGCCGGTCAGCGGGATCAGCCCGGTGACCCCGCCCGCGATCACGAACACCTGCAGTGCCAGGAGCGAGGCCAGTCCGACCGCGAGGAGCCGCCCGAACGGCTCGCGCAGGGCGAGACCGGCCCGGTAGCCGCGCTCCACGAGCAGGGCGTACAGCAGGAAGATCGCCGCGAGACCCGCGAGGCCCAGCTCCTCCCCGGCCGTCGCCAGGATGAAGTCCGACTTGACGGCGAAGCCGATGAGCACCGAGTGCCCGAGCCCGAGACCGGTGCCGAGCACCCCGCCCGCCGCGAAGGCGAACAGGGACTGCGAGAGCTGGTTGGGGCCCTGCCCGGCCTCGATGGTGGCGAACGGGTGCAGCCAGTCCTCGATCCGGCCGCCCACGTGCGGTTCGAGCCGGCCGACGGCGACCGCGCCGAGCACGGCGAGCAGCAGCCCCACCGCGATCCAGCCGGTGCGGCCGGTGGCGACGTACAGCAGCACGACGAACAGGCCGAAGAAGAGCAGCGAGGTGCCGAGGTCCCGCTCAAGGATCAGCACGCCGACGCTGAGCAGCCAGATCGCCACGATCGGGCCGAGCACCCGCCCGGTCGGGAACTGCATCCGCCACAGCCGCCGGCCCGTGTAGGCGAGCGCGTTGCGGTTGGCGGCCAGATAGGCGGCGAAGAACACGGCGAGCAGCACCTTCGCGAACTCGCCCGGCTGGATGGAGAATCCGCCGATCCTGATCCAGATGCGCGCGCCGTTCACCGCGGGGAACAGGATCGGCAGCAGCAGCGCGACGAGCGCGGCGACCACACACACGTAGGAGTAGCGCTGCAGCACCCGGTGGTCGCGCAGCATCAGCACGACCAGGATGAACAGCCCCACCCCGAGCGTCGACCACACCAGTTGGGCCGGCGCCGCCCGGTCGTGCGGTGTCTCCAGGTCCAGCCGGTAGATCAGCACCAGGCCGAGCCCGTTGAGCAGCACGCCGATGGGCAGCGGGAGGGGATCGGCGTACGGCGCCCGCTTGCGGACCACGAAGTGCGCGAACAGCGCGAGCACCCCAAGACCGGCACCGTAGCCGGCGGCCCCCGGTGGCACCCTGCCGCTCCTGGCCAGGCCGACCGCGCAGTAGCCGTACACGGACAGCAGGACGGCCAGCACGATCAGCGCGAGCTCGACGCCACGGCGCCGGGGCAGCCGCACCCCGTGCGCGGGCGCCCGGGGCTCGGCCACTGCGGTTCCGGCCTTGGTCATGTGCGGAACTTACCCAAACAGGACACTCCGACCGGGCAGGCTCCCCGAGCGGCGGAACGCCCGGGTGGGTGGGGGACGTGGCAGCGGCGGCTGCGCCGCGCGGGCACGGCGAGCGTCCTGGGCTCGGTGACGGTTCCGGCCTCGGTGACCGGCCCGGTCCCGGCGAGCGCATCAGCCCTGGCGACCGCGGCCGGCAGCGAACCCCAGCATGGGGCCCGCGGCTCGCGTCTCGCGGGGGGCCCCGAGTTCTCGCCGGCCTCACGCCTCCGACACGGGCCCGCAGTTCCGTAGCGCGCGCAGAACCCTTGGCCCCGAGCCCTCCCCGGCCTCACGCCTCCGGCAGTGTCAGTGTCGCCACCGCGCCGCCGTCCACGGCGTTGGAGAACGTCAGCCGGGCGCCCAGCACCTCCGCCTGCCCGGCCGCGATGGTCAGGCCCAGCCCGTGGCCCTTGGCGCCGCCCTCGGTGCGGAAGCGCTGCGGGCCGTGCGCCACCAGGTACCGCGGATAGCCGTCCCCGTGGTCCCGCACCGTCACCACCGGACCGTCCACCGTCAGCACCACCGGCGCCCGCCCGTGCTTGTGGGCGTTCGCCACCAGGTTGCCCAGCACCCGCTCCAGCCGCCGCCGGTCCGTCTCCACCCGCGCGTCCCGCACGACCCGCACCTCGGTGTCCGTCCCCGACGCCCGGACCACCCGCCCGGCCAGCGCGCCCAGTTCCTCGAAGTCCAGCTCAAGGCGCTCGCGCCGGCTGTCGAGGCGGGAGATCTCCAGCAGGTCCTCGGTGAGCGTGCGCAGCGCCGCCACCCGGTCCCGGACCAGCTCGGTCGGCCGGCCCGGCGGCAACAGCTCGGCGGCCGCGTGCAGCCCGGTCAGCGGGGTGCGCAACTCGTGCGCCACGTCCGCGGTGAACCGTTGCTCGCTCAGCAGCTTGCCCTGCAGCGAGGACGCCATAGAGTCCAGCGCGGCGGCCACCGCGGCCACCTCGTCCTGCGGCCGCGTCGGATCCTGGGCCCGCGGGTCGTTCACCCGGGCGTCCAGGTCGCCCGCGGTGATCCGCCGGGCCACCCGCGCGGTGCCGTGCAGCCGCCGCGTCACCCGGGTCACCGCGAACGCGCCGACCAGCACCGTCGCCCCGATCGCCAGCGCGGACGACCACAGGATGGACTGGTCGAGACCCGCGATCGTGCGGGCCTGCTGCGAGTAGTCGACCTCCACCGCGAGCGCCCGGTGGCCGTCGGCCGGACCCGCCGCCCACATCGTGGGCCGCCCCTGGTGCGAGGAGACCATCGTGCCGCGCTTCCCGGCCACCGCCAGCGTCCGCAGCCGCCCGGGCAGCCCCTCCGGATCCAGCCCGGCGCCCGGCAGCAGCGCGTCCCCGGCCTCGTACGCCGCCGTGGCGTCGTCCAGCCGGGACAGCGCCAGGTCACGGGCCCGGCCGACGGTCTGGTTGGTGACCGACACATGCACCAGCACCCCGAGCAGCGCCGCCAGCGCACAGCTCATCACCGTGATGAACGCCGCCGCCTTCACCGCCAGCGCCCCGGCCCACCGGGGCAGCGCGAGCCTCATCAGCCACCGCTCGCGGAGGGGCCGGCGGACGCCGGCGCTGACGGGGCGGGCGACCGGGACGGCTTGCGTCCGTGCGGAACCCTGCCGGTGCGCAGGAACTCGTCCCTGGAGAACACCATGGCCCGCCGGTCCGGATCCCAGACCCAGGTGGTCCGGTACTCGTACCCGGCGGTCCCGGCCGGAGAGCGCTCGATCAGGGCCCGGCCGGCCAGCTCCACCCCGATGATCGCGTCGTTGTCGCTCAGCACCTGCACCAGCCGGTGCTTCTCCACCGTGTAGACCCGCACCGCGGTCTGGTTGGTCGGGTAGAGACGGAAACCGAGCGTCATCTCGTCCCGGCCGTCCCCGGTCAGATCCCGGTAGTACGCCTTGAGCAGCGGACACCGCGCCGGCACCCCGCCCGGCTCGCACTCCCGCACCCGGTCCACCGTCGCGTGGTAGGCCCCCTTGGACCCGTAGTCGTCCGGGTGCGCGGCGATCTCCGCCCGGACGACGTCCACCGGATCGACCTTGCGGATGTCGTCACCGGGCACCGGGACGCCCTTGACGATCTCCCGGGTCGCCACCGAGTACGGGTAAGCGGGGCTGGACGCCGGACGCAGATCCGGCCAGAGCCGTGCCGGGCTCACCGCGGTCGGCGTCGCCCCGGCGGCCTCCAGCCCGCCCCGGTCCCCGCAGCCGGCCGCGGCCACCGACAGCAGGGCGGCGACGGCAGCGGCACGTGCGGTGTGACGGGCTGGCCTACGGACTGACACGGGGCTCCTGCTCCTCGGGCTTCTGAAGTCTCTGGCGGTTCGGCGGACGGCGAGGGCGAGGGGGACGCCCGGGGCCGGTACACCCTAATGCGTAACTCGTAGGAAAGTCCTTTTTGCGCCTTCCCGCCCCCTCGGACCGGGACCCGTCCGCCGAGTCCGACCGTCTTCTTGCCGTGGCCGCGCCCGCCTGTTCCCATGGTCAGGGGGTGATGCGCGCATGGGCGGCACGAGCGGCATGGGCGGCGAAGGCGGCATGAACGGACTGCGGGTGGTGCCGGCCCGGCAACAGGGCCACGAGCGCCTCTACGTCTGCGGCCCCGACGGAATGAACGTCGCCTGGTACGACCGTGACACCGGCCGGGTGAACCTGATCGCCACCGACCGCGAGGCGGACGTGCTCGACGCCCTCAAGCCGTTCCTGACCGCCCCGGTGGCCGTGGGCCCGCCCCCGGTGCCCACCCCGGCCGAACTGGCCCGGCTCGCCCTCCACCCCGACGACGACCTCGCCCCCAACCGCCCCGGCGAGGCCCTGCTGGTCGCCCTCGACCGTGACCCCGGCCCCGCCCACCGCCTCCGCCCCGACCCACGCCGCCGCGCCCTGGCCGCCGAACAGGCCACCGGCGAGGCCCTCGACCGCCTGGAGGGGGCCGGCTGGCACGTCCTGCACTCCCTCCCGCTCCCCGGCGGCGACCGCATCCACCACCTGCTCATCGGCCCCGGCGGGCTCTACGCCGTACACGCCCTGTACGCCCGCAGGCAGCGGGTCCTGGTCGCCGACCCGATGGTCACCCTGGGCCGCCACGACCCCGAGCCCGTCCTCCGCCGCCTCCGCGCCGACGCCGACCGCGCCTCCTACGCCCTGACCGCCGAGGTCCACCCCCTCCTAGCCCTCCTGGACCCCACCGACATACGCACCCCCACCCCGCCCCGCGGCATCCGCATCCTCCCCACCACGGACCTCCCCACCCTGGCCCACCTGGGCGCCGTACTGAAGCCGACAGACGCCGAGGCCCTCCACGCGATGGCCCGCGACAGGGGGACGTGGGCGCGGTTGTAGAGGGGGGCTCCGGAACTGCCACTGCCAGCCCGGCACCTTGAAAGCGGGGTCCGCACTACCAGCCCGTCCGGCGCCATGAGGGCGGGGCCGGCACTGTCAGCCCGTCTCCGGTGCTACGGAGGCGGGGTCCGGCTGTCAGCCCGTCCGGTGCCCTGAAGGCGGGGTCCGGCACTATCAGCCCGTCCGGCGTTTGAGGACGAGGCCCGTCCAGGGCCGAAGCGGGGGCCTGGGGGCGGCAGCCCCCAGCAGGGGTCACAGGGGACGGAGTCCCCTCCCAGGGACGGGAAGGGGCGGAGGGGGCGAACCAAACCCCGAGCCACCCACACCCCCGCACACCAGCCCCTACACCACCCCCACGGCAACCACCCGCCCCCCAGCCCAGGCACCACCCCTACGGCACCCCTGCCCCGGCACCACCCCTACGGGCGCCACCCCTACGGCAACCGCCCGACCCCCCGCCCCTCCACCAGCCCCCGCATCAGATCCCCCACCTCCCGCACCCGCCCCAGAACATCCCCCGCCGAAAACTCCAACTCCTCCACCCCCCGACACCCCTCCACCTCCCCCCACGTCACCGGCGCGGAAACCAGCGGAGCAACCCGCGCCCGCACCGTATAAGGCGCCGCCGTCGTCTTCCGCCCAGCGTTCTGGCTCCAGTCCACGAACACCTTCCCCGGCCGCAGACTCTTCGTCATGCGGTGCACGACCAGCCGCGGCATGGCCTTCTCCGCCTCCACCGCCAGCGCCTTCGCGTACTCGCTCGTCCGCTCCGGCGAACTGCCCCGCACCGCCGCCAGCAGATGCAGCCCCTTCGACCCGGCCGTCTTCGCGTACGCCTCGATCCCGTCCGCCGCCAGCCGCTCCCGCAGCCACAGCGCGACCTCGCAGCACTGGACGATGGTCGCCGGCGCCCCGGGGTCGAGGTCGAAGACCAGCCGGTCGGCCTCGTCGGGCGACTGCACCAGCCACTGGTGCGTATGGAACTCGGCCACCAGGTTCGCCGCCCACACCAGACTCGGCAGGTCCCGCACCACCACCATCCGGGCCGGCCCCTCCGACCGGGGCACCTCGGCGGTCATGACCCAGTCGGGCGTACCCGGCGGGACGTTCTTGGTGAAGAAGACCTGCCCGTCCGGCCCGTCCGGATAGCGCAGCAGCGACACCGCCCGGTCCCGCAGGTGCGGCAGCATCACGTCGGCGACGGTCGCGTAGTAGTGCAGCAGCTCCCCCTTGGTGAAGCCGGTCTCCGGATACAGCACCTTGTCCAGGTTGCTGAGCGCGACCCTCCGGCCCTCCACCTCTGTGATTGGAGTCATAAGATGACAATCCCAGAGAATCAGTCAAACACCCGCATATCGCCATGCGGTGCATGTGACACCGATCGGAACGGAGGCCCCGGCACGTGCGATCCATCTGGAACGGCGCCATCTCCTTCGGACTCGTCAGCATCCCCGTCAAACTGGTGAACGCCACCGAGAGCCACTCGATCTCCTTCCGCCAGATCCACACCGAGGACAGCGGCCGCATCCGCTACCGCAAGGTGTGCGAGCTGGACGACCACGAGGTCAGCCAGGCGGAGATCGGCAAGGCCTACGAGGACGCCGACGGGACGATCATCCCGATCTCCGACGAGGACCTGTCCCACCTCCCGATCCCGACCGCCCGGACGATCGAGATCGTCGCCTTCGTGCCCGCCGACCGGATCGACCCGCTCCAGATGAGCTCGGCCTACTACCTCGCCGCCGGCGGGGCCCCCGCCGCCAAGCCGTACACCCTGCTGCGCGAGGCCCTCAAGCGCAGCGACAAGGTCGCCGTCGCCAAGTACGCCCTGCGCGGCCGGGAGCGCCTGGGGATGCTGCGGGTGGTGGGCGACGCCATCGCCATGCACGGACTGCTCTGGCCGGACGAGGTCCGCGCCCCGGAAGGCGTCGCCCCGGACGGCGACGTCACCGTCCGGGACAAGGAACTCGACCTCGCCGACGCCCTGATGGACACCCTCGGCGAGGTCGACCTGGAGGACCTGCACGACGAGTACCGCGAGGCGCTGGAGGAGGTCATCGCGGCGAAGGCGGCCGGCGAGACCCTGCCCGAGGCCCCGGAGCCCGCCGAGGGCGGCAAGGTGCTCGACCTGATGGCGGCCCTGGAGAACAGCGTCCGCGCCGCCCGCGAGTCGCGCGGCGAGCGACCGGCGCCGGAGGAGACCGGGGACGCCGAGGTCAGACCGCTCACCCGGCGCCGCTCCGCCCCGAAGGAGACCGGCGGCAAGAAGTCGACGGCCACGACGTCGAAGAAGGCACCCGCCAAGAAGACCGCCGACTCCAGGAAGTCCACGGCCAAGACCACGCGCAGCGCGAAGAAGGCCACGCAGTCCCGGACGACCTCCAGGTCCACCGCGAAGTCGACCGCCGGCTCCACTGCCGGATCCGCGGCCAAGTCGGCGAAGTCGCCCCCTTCGTCCAAGGCGGCGACTTCGGCGACTTCGGCCAAGCAGACGGCGAAGAAGACCCCGGCGAAGAAGACGGCGTCGCGCAAGCGCTCGGCATGAGCGCTCGGCCCGAGGACGGGACGGGCGGAAGGCGGGAGCAGACCGAGGCCGTGGCCCGCCTCAGGGGATGGACCGGTATTCCCTCCCCTGAGGTGGGACGACTCGGGCACGATGTGGGCGTGACTTACGTGGTGACCGTGACCATGGCCCCTGCCAAGGGCGCTCCGGAACTCGACCCCCTGCAGCGGGAGGGCGTCATCTTCCTGCTGCGGAAGGGCTTCGACTCGCTCGAAGCGGTCGAGGGACCGGACGGCATGGAGATCGAGCTGATGGACGACGTGATAGCCGCCCATCCCGGAGGTGCCCTGCTCAAACTCTTCGTGGACGCACCGGCGCTGGAGTTCGCGGAGGACGCCGCGCGCGAGGTCGTGGCCGAACTGCTCGAACGCACCGAACCGCTCGCCGACTGGCAGATCACCCGCTGCGCCGTGGAACTGAACTCCGCGCTCCTGCAGGAGAGCCTCGACGCGGCCGACGGCCCCGACGCCCCGCCCGCCGACCCGGCGGAACGCGCCCGCCGCCACGCGGCCGCCGAACCCGCGCCGGCGCACGGCCGCCTCGACCGGGCCGAGGTCGAGGCCATGCGCACCAGACTCCGCACCCTGGCCCCGGCCCTGAGGGCCTTCCCGCTCGACACCTTCGGCTACCGCGAGGACGAGGACGAGGCCGAGGCCGAGCCCACCGTGCCCCGCGAGGCCGCCGAGATCGCCGCGGGCGCGCTCGTCTTCGCGATCGACCTCCTGGTGGACGAACTCTTCACGGACCTGGCCGGTCTGGAGGAGGACGGGCCCACGGTGGCCGAGAGCGACGCCACCTTCATGCTCCTGGACGACCTGCCCCAGCAGTACGCCGACGAGTACACCGTCCTCTTCGCCCGCCGCCTCACCGTCACGGCGGTCACCCTGACCGCCCGCCTCACCCAGCCCCGCTTCACCGGCCCCCACTGCGTGGCCGAGGAGCTGCTGCTGCGGGTCCTGCTCACCCAGGCCGAGGTCACGGCCGACCTCTACGACCTCCTCACCGACGAGGTCACCACAGCCTTCGAGACGTTCACCGAGACCCTCGAAGAGGACCCGGCCCGCGATCCCCTGGACGACGCCCCGCCCGGAGTGGAGAACTGGTTCACCCCCTACGACGCCGAGAGCCCCGTCCACCCGTACGCCACCAACGACGACGAGGACTCCCTCCAGGGCCGGTGACGGGTGCTGGTGACCGGGCCGGTGACGCGCGCTGGTGACCCGTGCCGGTGACCGTGCCCTCGACCCGGGCCGGTGACCGTGCCCGTGACCGGACCCGGGCCGGTGTCCGTGACCGGACACGGGCCGGCGACCGCGCCCGTGACCGGATCGGTGACCGGCTCTGGGTAACCGGTCCGGTCACCGGAGCCCAAAGGGTCCCGCCCCCCCCCCGGATGGCTTCCCCGATGAGCGCCGCGCGAGAAGTCGATCTAGCTTCGAGATGAGCGCCGAGTGGATCTTCCGACGGTGCGCTCTTGTGATTTCGAAGGAGGAGGACGCATGCGCAAGCTCCGCACGGCCGTCGCCGTGGCCGCGATCATCGGCGGCGTCGGATTCATGGGCACCGTACCGGCGACCGCCCAGCCCATGGGAGGAGGCCACGGCGGCGGCTGCAAGTCCCACGACATGAACATCGACATCCTCGGCAACGTGGGCGTCGGCAACGGCGTGCTCGGCAACCTGGTCAACGGCGAGGGCAGCCCCGGCGGCCAGTGGACCGACGTCGGCTCCGACTGCGGCGGTTGGTGAGCCCGCCTCCCGGCACACCCGAATAGACCCGGGCACCGGCCCACCGAGGCCCACGCCCGCTCCACCGATCTGTGGCAGAGAGTTTCATCTCAAGGTGGAGACCAAAGGCCCCGCACTCTTACCGGTGCGGGGCCTTTGCACCGCTCTGCGGAGTGCGGACGTCCGAGATGAGGAACATGCCCGATCGCTGACTCCGTGGGGACTACAGTTACATGTGTGCGACGCGTCACGTTGCGTCGCGCGTCGGGCGGTTGGGCCCAGCCACCTCCGCGCCCGACTCGCGCCGGTTGGGGGGCAGCATGCATGAAATGACCAAGGGCTCGAACGTGGCCCTGGCATCCCTGAGTGAGGACGCCGGATCCGTGCTCGTCAGTCTGGGCTGGGGGAGCCCGACCGGCGAGGGCGACGCGGATGTCTCCGTCCTGTTGCTGGACGTGAACGGCAAGGTCCGCAGTGACACCGACTTCTACTTCTACAACAACCCGGTCGCCGCGGACGGGAGCGTGCAACTCCTCGGCAAGACACCGACGGCGGACGGGAACGAGGACCGGATCAGCTTCGACCTGACGGCGGTTCCGGGCGAAGTGGACCGCCTGGTCGTGGCCGCGAGCCGGTACAACGGAGCGCGCTTCGGCGAACTCGAGGACGTACGACTGTCCTTGGCCGACGGAGCCGGTGACGAGCTCCTCCGCTTTCCCATAGACGACGTCGACTCGATGAGCGCGATCATCTTCGGAGAGCTGTACCGGCGCGGAGAGGAATGGAAGTTCCGCGCTGTCGGACAGGGCTACGACACCGGTCTCGCCGGTCTGGCGGCGGACTTCGGCGTCGACGTCGAGGACGACGCCGCAGCCGTGGAAGCACAGGAAGACGCGGCGACCGACGACCAGGAGGACACGACAGCGCCCGGTCCGGTCCCGGCCGCCGACCCTAGTGCCCAACGCATGGCGGAGGCCGTCCCCGCTCCTCGCCGGTCCGAGGACGCCGACCAGCCACGGAAGCCGGCCGCTCGGCCGCGTACCGCCAAGAAGAAGGTCACCCTGCCCAAGGTGGCCAGGAAGAGCCTGGCGGAGAACGAGTCGTGGCGGGAGGCCCGGCTCTTCCCGGTGTCGGCGCTGAAGAGCGACCGGGAACGTGAGATGCGGGCCACCTCGGTACTGCTGTCGGTGATGGCCCAGGTGCCGGAGTTCGGCAGGAGGCTGACGGCGGCGTTCGGGGCCCCGGCCGGCCGCATGGAGACCTTCACCGAGGTCACCCTGCCGCACGGCGACTCACCGCGGCGTCCCGACGGGGTGATCCGCGTCGAACGGGCCGGCAAGCTGTGGACGGCCCTGGTCGAGACGAAGACCAACGGCAACGCCCTGAGGGCCGAGCAGGTGCAGGCGTACATGGACATCGCCGCCCGGCGCGGGTACGAAGCCGTGATCACGCTGTCGAACGACGTCGCGCTTGAGGGCAGCCCGCTGGTCGACGTCAAGATCGACCGGCGCCGCAAGCACAAGGTGGCGCTCTGGCACCTGTCCTGGGCCGAAGTGACCCACCAGGCCCAGATGCTGATCCGTCATGAGGGCGTCGGCAACGCGGCGCATGCCTGGCTCCTCCAGGAACTGCTGCACTACCTGCAGCACGACAACTCCGGCTGCCACGGCTTCCAGAACATGGGCCCGGCGTGGGTCCCGGTGCGCAACGGAGTGGACGACGAGACCCTGTGCCAGGGAGACGCGCGCGCCCTGGAGGTCGTCGAGAGCTGGGAGCGCCTGATCCGCCAGGTGTGTCTCGGCCTGGGAGGCGAACTGGGCCAGAAAGTGCTGCCCGTCCAGCGCGCCAAGCGGGGAGCGGACCCGGGAGAACGCCGCAGCCGACTCGCCGATCAACTCTGCCAGAACGGCACCCTCCACGCCGAACTGCGCATCGAGGGAACGCCCGGCGTCCTGGCGGTCAGCGCGGACCTGCGCACAGGCAAGCTGCGCACGTCCGTCGAGGTGCCGGCGCCCGACCAGGGCTACCCCCTGTCCTGGGCCAAGCGGCTCATGCGCCGCCTGGCGGACGCACCGGCGGACCTCCACATCGAAACACTGGTCGAGGGCGACACCGGCGGCCCCCGCGGCACCCTGGAACGCCTTCGCCCCGAACCCGCCGACCTCCTCCCCAAGGACAGCGGCACCCGCATCACGGGCTTCCGCCTGACCTTGCTCAAGAGCATGGGAAGCGGCCGCGGCAACGCGGAGACCGGCTTCATCCGCAGCGTCGACGACGCCGTACACCGTTTCCACGACTCAGTACTGGTCCATCTGGACCGAACGACACCCCGCCGAGCCCCGTCCCCCAGGGAACCGATCCTGACAGGCTGAGCGAAGAGCGCCGCCGAACCAGCCAACAACGCCCTGCACCAGCGGACTCCACGAGGCCCCGGCCACGGCCCGGGGCCTCGCGGTGCGCATCGCCTGGGTCCTGAGGCCGTGTTCGCGGAGATTTCCCAAACACCCGGTACTCGCGACCGGATTCCCAACCCATGGCTCCGGCCACGGCGGTGAACGCCAGGAAATCCACTGCGGCCAACCGGACTTTCGCGCAGGGGGAGCCACGGGCCAGGATTCCGGTACGAGCGGCAGCAGCCCAGCCACGAGCTGGCCCGGCGAGCCCCGGCACCGTACCAACCGGAAGGACGGAAAAGCCGCGCGCATCCCGACCACCACCCGGCGCAGACCCGCACACCCATCCGTGCCTCCATACTCGAGAAAGAAACGGGACTCCCCGGCCGCCGCACTGGTTGTAGGCTCCCGGGGCTTCCCCCACGCCGCGCTCCGAACCTGATCTGTGAGGAGACGCGGCACAGCAATAGGCCGGCTTCGATCGGCACACGCCTGCACATACGCGAAGACCCCGGCCTCAGCGGTTCCGCTGGTGACAGGGTCTTTGGGCACCTCATGGTGGGTGCCCCCGGCAGGATTCGAACCTGCGCACACGGCTCCGTAGGCCCTTGGTGTGCCAGGCATTTCTCCTGGTCAGAGGCTCGTTACATGACGAGCGATAAGACCCAGTCCACGAATGGTCCGCGCGGTGCCTCGACCGACCGGTGCGGTCGTCCTGATCGAGCTCCAGGTAGGGCCAGTGATCGAAGGAGCCGAAGTTGGCACCCAGCGGCTGGATCGCGCCACCTCGACCGTCCCGCGTACGTACCATGCACCTGAGGTCGAGGTCCGCCTTGGCTGCGGCCGACCAGTTGGAGTTGACCTGCAGCTGTCCGTCCCCCGCGATCCGGGCCTGCGGCGACCAATCGCTCAGCTCGACCGGACTCCCGTTCACCCTCGATGTCTGCTGCGGCTCCCCGCCGCGATTCCGGCACCGGCTCCGGCTCTGGTTCGATGATCCCCCCGGGGGGGACGCCCCTTCGTCGACTTCAGTTGGACGACCCCTCGCTTACGTCCGTCCCCGCTCATCCGCCTCACGCCCCCTCAACTGCGTGTCGCACCAGATGCGACCGGATTCACAGATCATCACGCTTTCACTACAACCCTGCGCTGCTCTCGACCGTCTCTTGTGGAGGATGTGAAGATCCATCCGATCGACGCCCATGCGGCTTGGGGGCCATGCGCGCTCCGATCAAACTCGCCGGTGCCGCCAGTGCATCGATCCGTCACACGACCTGGCGACAGCCATGGGCAGGATAGGGGAGCCCTGTGGGGGTTTTGCACGACAGATCGGTGACCGCCCGTCACCTTGAGGACCAGGCCCAGGATCCTGCGCTTGCCCCACGAGCTGAGGAACTACGCGCGCTCGCCCGTGCGATGGACTCTCGCGAACTCGACGCGCTGGACGCCTGGGCCGACCTCGACCTGATGGCCAACTTCGCCCGCCCCGAGAGCATGGTCTGCGACGTGACGCCGGCGACTAGCCGTCGGGCCGCTCTGGTATCGAAGACCGTCGACGTGCTGGACTGGGTCCTCGGCGCACTCGTCTTCATGCCGCTCATCTTTACCTGGTCCGGTCTCGCGATGGCGACCAGCGCCTATGGCGATCTCACGACCGCGGACCCAAAGGCGGCCAGGCGCCCCTTCCTCCAGCTGTGGCAGACCGGCTTCGAGGGGCACCTCAGCGGTTGGTTCGAGTTCGGCCACGTCGCCGAGGTCGGCAGCGTCGCTCTCCTTGCCCTACTCGCGCTAACGCTGCTCCACGGCAATCGTCGTGCCGCCGTGGACCGGGCAGAGCAGAGGGCGGAGCAGGAGACCCGTGCCGCGATGGCCCGCCTGGTGCCCGTACTGACCGAAGCCCAGCTGATCCTCAACGCGCACCGCTTTGCTTCGCCGGGAAGGTTCGCGGAGGAACTCAACAAGGCCGGCGGGAAGATCCAGCGCATGCACTCCAAGGCGCTCGCCGCACAGAAGCATCTCGTCACTGCCGCCGAGGTGGTCCGTGAGGCGTTGGAAAAGGCGGAAGAACGCCTCGCGGAAGCCGACGATTCGGTTCGCCCCCTCGAGACGGCGGTGGCGCGGATGGCTGACACCGTCCGGGACAGCGGCACCGCGATCCGTTCGGCCGTACGCGACTTGGACCAGCCGCTCACGCAGGTCGGCGACGAGCTCCGGCATGCCGTCAACGGCCACCGCGAGGCCCTCGATCGTAGCCGCGACAGCCTG
This sequence comes from Streptomyces sp. 1-11, assembly GCF_007176755.1. Classification (GTDB taxonomy): domain Bacteria; phylum Actinomycetota; class Actinomycetes; order Streptomycetales; family Streptomycetaceae; genus Streptomyces. Next base: position 124,359 of record NZ_BJTV01000001.1, on the reverse strand, counting down.
ATCACCGCCACAAACGATCTTCGGAACCTCCTCTCCCGCACCACAGACAGGCTGGAGGCCACTGTCTCCGGCAACGGTGACGAAGTCCGTACCGCGCTCACGGACGCGGCTCAGCGCGTCGAGGACTCCATTACGCTGCTGGCCGCCACGCAGCGCTCTTTCACCACCAGCGTCGAAGTAGTCGGAGACCTGCACAGCCAGCTCATCGACGGCCTCAAGGCCATGGCCGAACACACCGAGCAGGCGGCTGGGGACTCCCGGCACGCCGTCTCCGGCATCGCCGACCGCACGAAGGCGCTCGACGAGGCCGCGAAGCGGTTCACTGCCCTGATCGACGTCGTGGAGCGTGCCGCCAAGGACGGCGACGCGGCGCGTGCGGCCGCCGAAATCGAGCGCCGCATGGCGGAGGACGCCAGGAAACAGGCGCAGGAAGCGCTCGCGAGGGCCGAGGAGATCTTGCGTCAGGCCTCAGCGTCGACACCGCCGGTGCCTCCTGCGTCGTCCATGTCGCCGAGTAACCCGTTCCCCGCGCAGCCGCAGCAACGTGAGCGCTCGGATGCCAGGCCGCATTCCTCCTCCGACGCCGCCTACCCCCAGCGGCCGCCGGTAAGCCTGGACAAGGCCTCATGAACGCCTCGTCCGGGTCCGCGAGCAAGAGGCGCCGGTTGAGCCGATTCAACCCGTTGCACCTCGCCGGCTGGCTCTTCGCCGACATGCTCCTGGTCCTGGCCCTGGTCTCTCTGGGGGACCGGGCTGACCCGCTCGCAGCCCAGTCGGCGGTGAAGCCGAAGCCGTCGCCGTCCACCTCGGCGTCTGCGTCCCCTTCGCCGTCACCGACGCCCACCGGGCCCCGGTCGCTTGAGCTGAAGCCGGTAAAGATCCGGGTGCAGGCGGCCGCAGGCGACCGGTCTGCCATGGTCGCGCAGGTGCGCGCGGCCACTGAGCGGTACGGGGACCGCCAGGCCGCTCTGGTCCTCACCTTCGGCGAGTCTCCGGAGACCAGTCAGGGTCAGGCGTACGCCGATGAGATCAACAAGGCGCTGAAGAAGGCCCGTCCGGACATGTTCGGCGAGTCCGTGGAGCGTCCGTTCTGGCAGGGCAGCACGACCTCCGGCAGCGCCGCGCTCGAAATTTACTTCTACACCCGCTGACGGCCAGGCCGTCGTCCCCCACGTTCCATCGATTCAGGAGCAAGCAATGCAGCTTCTTCCCTTCTACCTGGTCTGCGACGAGTCCAGCTCCATGGCCGCCGACGGCGTGGGCGCCATCAACGAGGCCCTGCCGGACCTGCACGACGAGATCAGCTCCAACCCGGCCGTCGCCGACAAGGCCCGCTTCGCGATGATCGGCTTCTCCACCAGCGCCACCCTGCTCCAGCCGCTGGTCGACCTCAGCGAGATCGACTCTCTGCCGTCGCTGTCGGCGGGTGGCGTGACGTCGTTTGCCTCGGCGTTTCAGCTGCTCAAGGACACCATTCAGAAGGATGTCGACCGGCTGAAGGGCGAGGGCCACTCCGTTTTCCGCCCGGTCGTCTTCTTCCTGTCCGACGGTGCTCCGACTGACATGCCGGACACCCTCTGGCGCGATGCGCTCAAGGAACTCAAGGAGTTCTCCTACGCCCCGAAAATCATCGCCTTCGGCATTGGCACGGCCGATCGGATGACGATCGCTGAGGTCGCCAACTTCAAGGCGTTCATCCAGGAGAGCGACAATGTTAATCCCGCTGTCGCCCTTCGCGAGTTCGCGTCGAGCTTGACAAACTCGATCGTCAACTCGACCACCAGCATCTCGTCTAAGGGGGGCGAAGGCTTCGACCTTAAGGTCGACGACCACGTGGACGGCTACACCAGCCTCTCCCTGGACAAGATGTGAGCGCGCCCATGAACCATGACGACCCGCGCGTGCCAATCAGCGCGGACGAGCAGATGGACCAGGCCGTGGCGCTGGTCAGTACGGTGCTGCCTCCGCCCTTTTCCGCTCCTCTTCCGGCCGAGGCGGTCGCGGCCTCGGCGTCCCCGCTGCCCCAGGCGCTGCCGACGCCCCACGTTCCTCAGAAACCGCAGGTCGAGCCGGATGCTTCAGGTCCCCACGAGACCTCGCAGACGCAGGTCCGGCCGCAGCCGCAACTGACCCCGGATCCCGCCCCGGTACCGGCCCCGCAACCGACCCCCGATCCGTCGGCGGTGAACCCCGGCTGCGCGTGCGGCGGCAGTGCGCGCACGTTTCCCGAGCACATTGGCAGGCGTCCCCCCGCCTATCCGCCGTTCCCGAAGAACAAGCCGGCCGTCGGTGAGGACGATTTCGCTGCCTTCACCCCGGATACCGTCGTCGATGGTCTTACCCTGCCCGGACTGGCCGTGCTGGGCGCGTCCATGCGGGGCGACTCCCATCGGTGGGAGGGGGCCTGCCGCCAGGACGCGATGGTGTTGGCTCGGATTGGCGAGGGCAACGAACAGTTGCTGGTGCTCGCGGTGGCGGATGGTGTTGGTTCGTCGAAACGGTCCCACGTCGCTTCGCAGGAATTGGCTCACGCCGTGATCAAGGCTTTGGAGACGAAGGCCCGGGACCTCCACAGCCTGCTGGTGGGCCAGGACCATCAGATGCTCATCGCTGCCGTCAACAGCGCCATCGGCGAGGCCGTGCCCGACTGCCTTAAGAAGTGGGCGGCGAAGACCGCGGGATTCGACGAGCGGGACTACGCCACTACTCTGCATCTCGTGCTGGTGCCCACGGACACCAAGATCCGGGAGAGGGTGTGGGTCAGCATTGGCGACGGCGGTTTGCTACGTCTCGTCGATGGCGAGTGGCGCGGGTTGGAAGGCCAGGACGGTGGAATCGCCAGCACGAGGACGACCGCCCTGCCTTCGACCCGTTATGCCGCGGTCGCCCTGCTTCGATCCGAACCGGGCGAACTGCTGCTCCTCGGAACCGACGGAATCACCAATCCGATCAACCAGGAACCCGAGTTCCGTGCGCGTCTGGCCGCCTACTGGGGTACCGGCGAGGTCCCGACCATGTCTGAATTCCTCAGGCAGGCGCAGCTCCGCGCCAAGACGTACGACGACGACCGCACGGTCATCTGTGTGTGGGAGGGGGTGGCGGGCCGATGACGGCCGAGGACGGTCAGGATGTTGCGAAGTCATCGCTCACTCTCGGCGCCAAGATGGGCAGCGGCGGTCAGGGCGTCGTGTACCTAGCCGGCAATGGCCTGCTCTTCAAGGAATACAAGAACCCCGCCACCGTGAACGAGAGCGCCCTGGCGACTCTCCCCGCGCTCCGCCAGGCACTGTCTGACCCGGAGCGCGCCCATCTGGATCGGATCGCTGCTTGGCCACTGTGCCGTGTGTCGGACGGAGGCCGTTCGGTCGGCTTCCTCATGCGCAATGCACCGGACGCGTACAGATGGCAGACGCCGAACGGCAAGACCAAGCTCCTACAGCTGCAGCACGTGCTCTACCCGGAGAGGCCCGCGACGAAGAACGTTCGCCGCCCGTCTCCGGAGCAGCGGCGCGCACTGGCCATGGCCTGTGCAAAGGCCGTCGACTGGTTCCACAGCATCAGCATGGTCATCGGGGACATCTCCCACGCCAACATCCTGTGGTCTCTGCAGCCGGAGCCGATGGTTCACTTCATCGATTGCGACGGCTTCCGTCGTGTTGGAGGAGTGTCGGTGCAGATCCAGGCTGACACCCCGGAGTGGGGCGACCCGCACACCCCGTCGGCGCGGGCGAGCGTCGACAGTGACGCTTTCAAGACCGCCCTGGCTGTCGTACGGATCCTCGCCGAGGACCCGTACGTCGTCCCGGGTGACCCGCTCAGATTCGTCGCCGGCTGCCTCAACGACCGCCAAGAGTCGGCCGTCCGCAGCCTTTTCGAGCAGGCGGGCGGCCCGGCCGGCACTAGGCCAAAGCCGAGCGAGTGGTGTAACGCCATGAGCGACCGCGGCACCATCCAGCTCCGCGCGGCGCAGCCCAGACAGCGGCCCGTCGTCGATACATCCGTCCTGGACGGCGTCCGCGATCGCAGGCCGATTCAGTTGCGCCGTGGGTAGTGGCCGGGGGCTCAGGCGGGACCTCGACGGGCTGTTCCACGAGTATGGGTCCACGCATAGTCGACAGCTCGTAGCATGAGCATTGCTCTGATGAGAGCGGCGGCGCTGCCATGCGCACCGTCGAGGCTGCGGGGGGCTACGTGAGAACCATTGGAGCACTGCATGGTTGTGCGGAGAAGCACCTGCAGACCTACACAGACCCCCGGGGGCCCAGAGCCTTCCGCACGTATGACTGGCAGGGCGATCCGGACCGATTGAGCCCGTTGGACTGTCTGGCCCCGGCCCTGCTGAGCGTTCGCATGGGCTACAAGCAGGTAGTGCCGTTGTTCCACCCTGATGGCCCGGGAGCTGAAGTCCTGCAAGCCATGGAAGCGGTGCTTGCGAACAAGGGGTGTGCGACAGCCGACTTCTTGGACGTGACGCTGGATCCGTTGACGGGACCCTGGTCTCTGGTTGATCGAGCACTAGTGGCTACAGGTGAAGCCGGCGGTACGGGGCTGCCCGACTTCAAGGCCGTTGCCGTCACCAAGATCCTCCACCGCAAGCGGCCTAACCTCGTGCCGATCTTCGACAGCAGCATCTACCAGTTCTACCTCGGCCAAAAGCCAGTTCCCGGAGCCTATAAGGACACCCCCCGGCGCTTGTGGCCGCTCTTGCAAGCAGACCTAAGCTGTCACCGGGGTTGGATCCAAGACCTCATTGTCCCCATCCATACGCCTGACGAGAGGCCTCTCAGCCTTCTTCGAGCGGCAGACATCATAATTTGGGAACACACGGCCAGCGGATGCGCCGCGTGACGGTGCCTTGCTGACACTTGAGGGGCATGTTCGCCGTTGCGAGAGCACGCCGGACGCCTGTCTTCTACCCTGCTGATCGTGTCGTTACCTGGATGCAGATGCCTGTGATGCAGCAGATGTGGGGTAGTGAGCGTCGCCGAACGGCGATTGGGCGGATGGCGTTGTCGGTGCCCGCGCGTCAGGCGCTGGCGGACCGCCAGTTGCTACCTGAGCGGACGATCCTTGACTACGGCTGTGGCCGTGGTGACGATGTCAGGGCCTTGGAGCAATTGGACTGCCAGGTGGCTGGGTGGGATCCGTATTACCGCTCCGACACCCGGCTGGTCGCCAGCGACGTCGTGTTGCTGACCTACGTGTTGAACGTGATCGAGGATCCGGTAGAGCGTCGGCAGACCTTGGAGCAGGCGTGGGAACTGACCTCGACGCTGCTGGTTGTCTCAGCCCGGCTGACCTGGGAGAAGTCAAAGGTCCACGGTCAGCGATTCGGTGACGGTCTACTGACGAGTCGGCAGACGTTCCAGCATCTCTACGCCGCGAGTGAGCTTCGGGAATACGTGGAGCAGGTGACCGGCGCGCGGGTGGTTGCCGCCGCGCCCGGAGTCGTCTACGCGTTCCGGGACGAGGGCGCCCGTCTGAGCTATCTGGCGCAGCGTGTGATCCCGGATGCCGAGTGGCTTGCTTCCGAGGACACTGCCTCAGCGGTGAGTGCGGTGGTGGACTTTTTCGAGCGCAGGGGACGTTCGCCGCGGATTGAGGAGATGCCACGGACCGTTGCGGAGCTCCTGGCTCACCTGCGACCCGGCGACGTCAAACGCCTGATGCGGGATGGTGCTGATCCTGAGCGGGCCACCGCGGGGGCTAAGCGATCGACGTTGAACACGTTGCTCTACCTGGCGGTGGAGCTGTTCAACGGTCGTGGACCGTTCGGGAGTCTGCCAGTGGGCTTGCAACAGGACGTGCGCACGTTCTTCAGTTCCTACAAGGAGGCGTGTCAGCGGGCTGACCGACTGTTGTTGAAGCTCCGCGACGACGGCTATGTGCGGAGTGCCATGAACGCCTCCGTTGCCGGCAAGGTGACACCGACGGCGCTGTACGTGCATCGACGCGTGCTGGAGCGGATCCCGACGGTATTGCGCTTGTACGAGCACTGTGCGTCGATCGCTGCCGGCCGCCCGGAGCAGTGGACCGTGGCCAAGCTCAAGCACCAAGGGCGAGCGGTGTCGTGGCTGGACTACCCGGACTTTGACAAAGACCCGCATCCGCGGATCCGATCTTCCTACATGGTGGACCTGCAGACGCTTGAAGCTTCCCATCTCTCATACGAGAGCTCGGCCAACCGGCCGCTGCTGCACCGCAAGCACGAGTTCCTGGCACCGGATGATCCGGACGTGCCGCGATACCGCCGGTTGACCGAGTCTGAGATGCGGGCGGGGTTGTATGAACGGCCGCACCTGATCGGGACCGAGGACGGCTGGGAGGCCGAGCTCGTCAGGTGCGGCCGGCAGCTGCGTGGGCACCGGCTGGTGCGTCGCTCGGAGGCGTAGGGCTGGTCAACCTTCCTGGGGCTGCATGCTGGCGATGGTCTCGGCGAGCGGGAGGGGATCGAAATCGGCTGCCTGGGAAGGGAACCAGGAAAGACGGAGCCCGTTGGCAGCCACCGCGTCGTCCAGGCCCATCGCCTGAAGGACATGGCTGGGGGTGTAAGAGGCGCTGGTGCAGGCCGAGCCGGTGGCGATGGCGACCTGGTCTTTGAGGCGGACGATGAGTGCTTCGGCATTCAGCTCATCGAAGCTGACGTTGAGGATGTGGGGGACGCTGTGCTCCGGGTCTCCGTTGAGGCGGAAGCGCGTCGCGCTGAGCGCAGCAAGGATCCGCTCGCGCATCGCCTTCGCCTCCCGCTCCCATGTTGCCCGGCTCTCGGTGAAGATCTTCGCGGCCTCGCACAGGCCCATGATCAATGGAACAGCGAGGGTGCCGGGGCGTAGTTTGCGCTCCTGTCCACCGCCGAACATGATCGGTTCCAGCGGTACCTTGTCCCATCCCCGCCGGCGGGTGATCAGAGCGCCGACGCCCTTCGGGGCGCCGATCTTGTGGCCGGAGATGCTGATCAGGTCGATGGGCGCCATCAGGTCGGCGGGGACCTTGCCGTAGCCCTGAGCGGCGTCGACGTGCAGATAGGTGGGCGTGACGCGCAGCTTCTCGGCGAGTTCGGCTACCGGCTGGATGACGCCGGTTTCGTTGTTGACGTGCATCAGCGACACCGCCAGGGTGTCCGGGCGTAGCCGCTCCAGCACGGCGTCGGCGGTGATGCGGCCGCTGGGGCCGGGGGAGAGGAAGTCGACCTCGAAGCCGCGGGTGTCGCGTAGGTGTGTCAGTGGCTCCAGTACCGCCTTGTGCTCGATGGCGGAGGTGATGATGTGCTTGCGCCCCGTGAGCTCGCCGTGCGGCGCCAGTCCGAGCAGAGCGATGTTGTTGGACTCCGTCGCCCCGCTGGTGAAGATTACTTCTTCCGTTTTGGCGCCGACGGTGCCGGCGATGAAGGAACGCGCCTGTTGCACAGCCTTCTTGGCGCGTGCACCGTACTCGTGGGTGCGGCTGCCGGCGTTGCCGAAGTCTTCGGTCATCCAGTGCAGGACGACCTCGGCGACTCTGGGATCCACCCGCGTCGTCGCCGCCACATCCAGATACGCCACCACGGCGCTCACCCGCCTCTTTGCACGCTTCTACAACAGGTCGTACGTCAAGTGATTAACGTACACGCTGGGACCGCAGTGCATGAAGCCGCCACCTTGGCATGTGGACACCGTACTTGCGATGTCTGTCCCTGCCGCTCTGTGAGCTCCAGACGCACCGCCGGGGAGTGGGACGTCATTTTCCGCACCTGGGTACGTCGAGACGAAGGTGACGTACGTTTCTCAGGAGACGTACGGACACGCTAGAGTGCACGGGTGCAGACTGAAGCGGCGAGTAAGGCTGCGGGGCGGGTCGTCTCGCGAGTGTCGAATGGTTTTGAGTACACCTTCCCTGCGATCCGCGGGGTGCAGGCGGGGCGGGAGTTCTATGCGTCGATGTGCCCGCTGCGGCTCATCCCGAAGATCTTCCTCTTTGACGAAGATGATCTTTCCGCTGACCTGAGAGCCCAGCGCGTCCTGAACAAAGGACGTCTGCCGGCGCTCGCCCGCTATATCCTGGACAACCCCGAGGACTACGTGTTCAGTGCCCTGACCGCTTCCGTGGACGGGGACATGGTGTTCGAAAGTCAGGGCGCAGAGGGCGCCGCGCACCGTACGGGGCAACTGCGCATCCCGATGGATGCACGCTTCCTCATCAATGACGGGCAGCACCGCCGCGCCGCCATCGAGCTTGCGTTGAAGGAGAACCCCGATCTGGGGGATGAGACCATCGCCGTGGTCTTCTTCCACGACACTGGGCTCGCCCGCTCTCAGCAGATGTTTGCCGACCTCAATCGGCACGCCGTCCGTCCGGCGCGCTCCATCGGTGTCCTCTACGACCACCGGGACGTCAACGCGCAGATCACCCGGACCCTCACCGAGCGCTCGGTCATCTTCAAGGGTTTTGTGGAGATGGAAAAGAGCACCTTGTCCGCCCGGTCCCGCAAGCTGTTCACCCTGAGCGCCTTGTACTTCGGCAACCAGTCCCTGCTCCAGGGCCTCGAGTTGAAGCAGGAGGAGGCCAGCCGGCTGGCGCAGTCGTTCTGGGAGGCCGTGGATGCGGCGCTGCCCGAGTGGACGATGGTGCGTGACAAGCAGCTGTCCGCTCAGGAGATGCGCCGGGACTTCATCCACAGCCACGGAATCGCCCTGCATGCGCTGGGTCGTGTCGGCAACTCCCTCCTGCGGGAGTCCACCAAGGCAGCTGCGTGGAAGAAGCGTTTGGCTCCGCTGAAGCACGTGGATTGGAGCCGAACCAACGCAGACTGGGAGGGGCGCGCCATCGTCGGTGGTCGCGTCTCCAAAAGTCACCAAAACGTGACACTTACCGTTAATTACCTGCGCAAGCATCTGGGTCTGGAGCTGAGCCCAGAAGAACAGCGCGTGGAAGACGCATACCTGCGAGGCGAGGCATGACCACCATCCCCCTCAACCTCGGGCTCACCCCCGTACGCCGCAAGCCCTTCAACGGCCGTTCGCTGGACGAGGTCGTAAACGAGCTCACCGAGGAGATCCGCGAGCTCTACACCGCCGACCAGGTGCCTTGGGTCATCGGCTACAGCGGAGGTAAGGACTCCACCGCCGTCCTGCAGCTGGTGTGGATGGCCCTCGCAGACCTGCCCGCCGAGCAGCGCACCAAGGCCGTGCACGTCATCTCCACTGACACCCTCGTGGAGAATCCCGTCGTCGCCGCCTGGGTCTCTGCTTCTCTAGGCACCATGCAGGACGCGGCGCAGGCACAGAGCCTGCCGATCGAGCCGCACCGTCTTACGCCAGAGATAAAGGACACCTTCTGGGTGAACCTGATCGGCCGCGGCTATCCGGCCCCGCGCCCGAAGTTCCGCTGGTGCACCGAGCGACTGAAGATCAAGCCGTCGAACAGCTTCATCCGCAGCGTGGTCGCTGCCCACGGCGAAGCGATCATGGTGTTGGGCATTCGCAAGGCAGAGAGCCAAGCCCGCGCCCGCGCCATGGAGAAGCACGAGAAGCGACGCGTGCGCGACCGCCTCTCCCCCAACGCCAACCTGCCCAACTCCCTCGTCTACAGCCCCGTTGAGGACTGGACCAACGACGATGTCTGGGAGTTCCTGATGCAAAAGCCCAACCCCTGGGGCTACAACAATCAGGACCTGCTCACCATGTACCAGGGTGCATCCGGGGACGGCGAATGCCCCCTCGTGGTCGACTCCACCACCCCCTCGTGCGGCTCCAGCCGCTTCGGCTGCTGGACCTGCACCCTCGTCGAGCAGGACAAGTCCATGTCCGCCATGATCCAGAACGACGAGGAGAAGGAGTGGATGCTCCCCCTGCTGGATCTGCGCAACAAGCTCGATGCACCCTTCGGTCACTACGAGGAGGGCGACCCCGACCTTCCGCCTGGCCGTAAGGCACCGTTCCCGCGCCCGGACAAGCCGGCCCGTGACTTCCGCCGTATGAACGGCAAGGTGATGCTGTTCAACGACGGAGCCATCCATGGCCCCTATCTGCAGTCCTACCGCGAAGGGTGGCTCAAGGAGCTGCTCCAGGCGCAAACATGGATCCGTGCTCACGCCCCCGAGCACGTGCAGAACATCGAACTCATCACGCTCGACGAACTCCATGAGATCCGCCGGATCTGGGTGTTCGACAAGCATGAGGTCGAGGACAGCTTGCCGCGGATCTACCAGGACGCTACCGGCGAGCCGTTCCCGGGCGGACCGTTGGATGAGCAGCTTGTCATGGGCTCCGACGAGATGGATGTCCTCAAGCAGGTCTGCGACGGCGACGACCTGCACTACGACATGGTCCGCGAACTTCTCGCCGTCGAGCGGAAGTACCGCACCATGGCCCGCCGCTCCGGCCTTTTCCAAGCCCTTGAGCAAGCTGTGCAGAAGGGTTACTACGACAACCACGAAGACGCCGTGGAATTCGCTACGCGCAAGAAAAAGTGGCGTGACGACATCGCCGAGAACCTGACCTTCGACGACGAAAACGAACTCGATGCTCCTGCGTAAGATCACCCTCGAAGAATTCGGGGCCTACCGCGGCAAGCAGTCTCTCGACCTCACCCCCAAGAAGAACAAGCCGATCATCCTGATTGGCGGGTTGAACGGGTGCGGCAAGACGACCCTGCTCGACGCCATCCAGCTGGCGCTTTATGGCAACCGTGCACGCTGCAGTGGCCGCGGAACCAAGGCGTACGAGACGTACCTGCGGGAGAGCATCAACCGTAAGGCCGACCCCAGCCGCGGCTCTGCCATCACCCTCGAGTTCACTGTCATGACCGGTGGGCAAGAGCACCACTACCGTGTCGTCCGCAGCTGGCACGTTAGTGGTAAAACGCTCAAAGAGTTCCTCAACGTCTACGTCGACGAGACCTACGGCGAGCGGGTGAAGACTCAGCGCAACACGGCGCCGGAAGGGAAGTTCAACCGGCTACTCAGCGAGGGCTGGGCCGACCACGTCGAGTCACTGCTGCCGCTGGAAATCGCCTCCCTCGCCTTCTTCGACGGCGAGAAGATCGAGTCGCTGGCCAACCCCGAGCGGGCGGCGTCCGTCATCGAGTCGGCCGTGCACTCTCTGCTGGGTGTCAGCACCGTCCAGCAGCTGCGCAACGACCTTCTGGCCCTGCAGCGGCGCCAGAAACTTTCCGACGAAGAACAGCACCTCCTGGACAACATTCGCACCCAGGAAACCGAACGCGATGCGGTGCTGTCCCAATACGACGTCGCCCACCAAGAGCTCGCCCAGTCCCGCAGCGAGCTCGGTAAGGCGCTACGCAAGCTGGAGAGCCTGGAAAAGGCGTTCGCCGACGAGGGCGGTGAGCTGTTCACACGGCGCGTCGAGCTGGAGAACGACAAGAAGCAGGCCCTTGCCCAGCTGACCCAAGTGCGTGCGGAGCTCACGCAGCTCGCTGCTGGACCGCTACCACTGCTGATGGTCAAGCCTCTCCTGGCTGACGTGCGCCAACAAGCCATGAGTGAGCAGGAAGCCCAACAGTCAGCTCAGGTCCTTGAGGTCCTGCAGGAGCGGGACCGGTGGCTGCTGGAGCTGATGCCCGACAGCGTCCGCGCCAAGGTCATCAAGAGTCTGGACGACGACCGCGCCGAGCGCGCCGCCAAGACACGGCTGCCGGTGGATCTGCGGCTGCCACACGATGCGCTGGCTCAGCTCACCGTCCTCGACGAACTGCTCCAGCGGGACACCCAGCGGTCCACACAGCTGCTACACAGCGCCGCTGAACTCGCCGAACAGCTTGATCAGCTGGACCGGCAACTCGCCGGCGTGCCCGCCCAGCACAAGGTCGAGGCCCTACAAGCGGCCCGCGACGAGCAGATCGTGGAGGTTGCCCGTTGTGAGGCCTCCTGCGACCGCGCAGCGGCCAAGCTGGATGACCTCAAGCGGCGTCGTGAGCACGTGACCACCCTGCTGGAGCGCGCCCATAAGGAGTTCGTCCGCACTAAGGTCAAGGCGGAAGAAGTCGAGCGGATCATCAAGTACTCCGAGAAGGCTCGCGACACCCTCGAACGCTTCGGTTCCGCGCTCCTTGAACGGCACATCAGCCGGCTTGAAGTGGCTGTCCTGCAAAGCTTCAGGGCCCTCATGCGCAAGCAGTCTCTCGTGCATGATCTGCGTATCGACACCGACAAGTTCACGCTCACCCTTGCTGACGCTGAGGGCGAGGCCATCGACCCTGCGCGCCTGAGCGCGGGAGAGCGCCAGCTTCTGGCCGTCTCGCTGCTGTGGGGCCTGATGCGGGTTGCTGGCAATAGGCTGCCCAGTGTGATCGACACCCCCCTGGGGCGTCTCGATAGCCGTCACCGTGAGCACCTCGTCGACCGCTACTTCCCCAATGCCAGTGACCAGGTCCTCCTGCTCTCCACCGACGAGGAGATCGACGAGTACCTGCTAGGCCGTTTGAAGAAGTCCGTCGCCCACACCTATACGCTCGTCCACGACGATACTGAGTTCACCACCAGCGTTGTCGAGGGCTACTGGTGGAACGCAGGAGTGCAGCATGTCGGTTGACAACGTCCGCCTGTCTCAGCCTGCTAAGGACCGGTTGATCTATCTCAAGCGCACCACCGGCATCACTCAGTGGAACGTGCTGTGCCGCTGGGCGCTGCTGCTGTCGTTGAAGGACCCCTCCACTCCGCTGGTGAAGGACATCGTCACCGACTCCAACGTCGAGATGAGCTGGAAGACGTTCGCCGGTCAGCACGGTGACCTCTACCTGGCCCTGCTTAAACAGCGCTGCGTTGCCATAGGCGAGGAGCCTACCGACGAGAACATCCAGCGCATCCTGACCGTGCATCTGCACCGTGGCATCGGCTACCTCGGTGCTGACAAACAGATGGCCACGATCGAAGGAATGGTCGGCGCCGTCGTGACGTGACTGTCTGATGCGCCTCTTATCGATCCCCCCATGGAGTCCGTCCTGGGGGGATCGGCGTATCTGCCTTCCCGAGCGGCAGAATGCTGCCGCTGTAGCGCTACTCCGCCCTGTTGCTCGCTGGCCCGTCTCGAGAATCGGGGGTCCAGGCGGTGGGCCGGAGCTTCCTGCCTCGTGCCCAAAACTCGGCGACTCCTCCTGGTATATGGCTTTCTCCCCCCATGATCCGCAAATCATGCCGTTGCTCAGGTGTAACGCTCCTGGAACTGCACCTGGCGCAGGCGACCTTCATGTGGTCATATTGTGAATGGTGTAATGGTCAAGCACTTCGAGGTGGGGTGAGGTGTTGCCGTCTCCATCGGGGTACGGCAGGTACGCGGGTCGTGCCGGGATTCGAAGGCAAGTCTGTCGAGGTCTGGGTGGAGCGGTTGGCGTCCCTATGTGTACGGCAGTTGATGGCCGCCGTGCCCGCAGGTGACAGGCCCTTAGGTGAGGTGGAAGGTTGCTGGCGTCGCCCGTGCGGCGCTGGAGGCGGTCCGGGGTGCCTAGGTGAGGCGGGCTAGATCACGAACAGGTATCCATGGGCAACCTTGTGGGAGCCCTGTGTGTCAGTGTGATCGCCTACGCTAATTTTTCACAAACGGCTGATGGTGCAACCTGCGGGGGCGCTGTCGCGTCCGGGGGAGAGGGTCAAGGATCAGTGCAGGTATACGCCAAGGCCCCTAGTGGTGCGCCGCTGCGATACGGCATCCATGCGCAGACGAGTCGGGTGGGCGTTTCGCTGACCCGATCGCACCGCGCGAGCGGTCTTGCTCGGGGAAGCGCGGTCGGGCTGAATAGTTCCCTACGCGCGGGTGAATGAGGGACATTGGCCTTGAATACTCTCTCGCATAGCCGCTACTCCATGCTGGACGTCGATGAAGCGCCTGAGGCTCCTGGTCTGTATGCCTGGTATGTGAGCTTTCGGGCGAGTCCGCATGACTGGAAGATGCAACCGAGCCCGCAGGGCGATCAAGCCATTGACGGCTTCCTGCGATTGCTCAGAAGGTATGCGGGCTACTACGAGCCGCTGCCCATCTCCTTGCGCGGACGCGGTTCCTACGGCGCCGCCTGGGAGGGCGACCTCGAGCTGGATACGCCGCTGCGCCAACCCAATGAGGACGCGGATGCCTCCTCCGCGGAAGAGGACAAGCGACTAGCGATACTCATGAACTCGCTGGACAGCCAGGAGCGGCGGCGGGTGATGGCCACCATTTTGGAGATGGCCTCCCCGGTGTTCTCCTCACCGCTGTACATCGGCGTGGCGGAGAACCTGCGCGAGCGTCTGCGTACCCACCGCCGTGACTTCACCAAGGCGTACGACTGGCTGCGTGAGCACCCTGAGGATGCCGCGGAGGTCCGCGCGAAGGGAAAGACGTTCGGCGCGCGAGCGGCTGCTCGCAACATGACCATGCGTCAGCTCGAAGCTTGGGTGATCGATCTGGGCGATCAGGAAGACGCCGCTGTGACGCTCAAGCATCTGCGCCACACTGCACAGTCAGCAGAGTGGCTGCTGCACCGGCTGTACGCGCCGATTCTCGGAAGGCAATAGGGAAACGATGTTCGGCTCTGGAACCAAGCTCACGTTCCGCGACTACGTGCAGGGGACGTGGGGCACGTTCACCACCCCGGCGGGCCGGGTGGACTACATCATGACCAAGGCACGGCTCGGCGAGGAGACCGACGATCCCGAGCGCCAGCTCACCAAGAGCCTCGCCCCCGTCCGTGAGGTCATGGAAGCCGGCGATCTGGACTTCAACCAGCTGCTGCAGCGTGACCTGGACGATCACCGCGTGGCGGTCAAGCTGATTCCCTACCTGTTGGATCTCAAGCCAACCGGACCCGCGTTTCTACCGCCCATCGTTGCCGTGCTGCTGCCCTTCCGAAGCAAGCGCCCCTCCTACTTCGAACCGCTGGGCCAGCCCAACGTGGTCACCGACGACGGCGCCCAGTGGCAGCAGGAGCAGGCTGGCACCGCGTTCCAGGTCCAGCGCCTGGTCGGAGCCAATGACCGTCTGCACCCGGCCAGCGTGGGCAAGCTGTGGTGGAACAAAACTGAGGCGCAGATGGTCGTCCTCGATGGCCAGCACCGCGCCATGGCTCTTTTGGCCATTGAACGTACGATGACCAAGAGTTGGCAGAACTCCGGTGGTGCCCGTTTTCGCTCCTTCTACGAGAACCAGGTACTCCAGGCACTCGATGACTTCGGCGATGTCGACCTCAGTCGCATCGAAGTTCCTGTGACCGTCTGCTGGTTCCCCGACCAGACCGGCGAGGACGCCCGGCCCCATGAGGCTGCACGCAAGCTGTTCGTGGACGTCAACAAGGAAGCGCGTCCGCCGTCCGAATCCCGGATCATCCTGCTGTCGGACGCCGAATTGAGCAATGTGCTCACCCGCCGAGTGCTCAGCGAGATGCGCAACGACAAAAGCGACGCGCTGCTGCCCATCTACGCGGTGGAGTACGACAACCCCGAGGTCAACTCCACCAGGCCGGCCCGGTGGTCCGTGCTGACCAACATCCACCTGCTGAAGTTCGCCGTCGATCGCTGCGTCTTCGGTCCTCCCAAATACCTGCGGAACGTTGCCCAGAAGATCGGTGGCCGGCTCAGTCAGACGGAGCTGGACGCCTTCATGCAGGAACAGCTCGACCTCGACCACCTCCTGCCCGACCAGCTCGAGGAAGGCGGCGTCACCTACCAGCGCGACAAGTTCGGCAACACGGCATTCCCCCTGGGTTGGATGGACGCCATCAGCGACCAGTTTGCCGCCACGTGGGGCCGGGCGATCCTCACCCTCCTCTCGCACACCGCGCCCTACGCCGCCCATGCCACGGCGCTGACGCAGCTGAAAGAGGACTGGCACATAGACGACACCGGTCTGACCCTTGCTCACGACGCCCTGTTCAGCGGTGTGGGTGTGTTCTGGACGCTGCGCGACAGCTACGAGCACTACCTGGACGAGAAGACCGCTGGCAGGAAGACGACCAAGTCCGATGTGATTAGGGCCTGGGAAGCCCTGAAGGGACGCGAAGAAATCTTCGAAACCTACCGGGCCCAGGCATATTTGGATTCTGGTCGCAACGCCGCGCTCAAGCAGTCGAAGGCTGCATATGCCGTGTTCAACACGCACGCCTGCCAGCTAGGCATGATGATGACCCTGGGATCGCTGTGGGAGCTGCGCAAGGCCCAGCCCGGCGGCGCTGACATCAGGGACCTGCCGCAGTTCGCGGAGGCGCTGGTGAAGGCGTGGAACGCTTACTTCGCTCTGGAGGCGGGTAAGGCCAAAGACCGCAGGCTCGCCTTTAACAAGATCGAGATCGCCCACCCCCTGAACCAGATCGCCAACATGGACACCCCTCAGGCGGTTTACTTCCGGTACTTCTGGTTGCAGATACTGGACACCCCTCAGGCGTGGACGTACATCTCCGAATGGTTCACTGACCGGACCGAATTCGATGACAAGCTCGGCACCGCGCGGGGCCTGTACCTGAGTCTGTGCCAGGACCAGCAGCTGAAGGCACTCAAGACCAGCCGACCCGGCGTCGCTGAGACGAAGCTGCGAGGAGAGGCGGAAAAGGCCGCCCGTGCCGCGCTCGGCCGCGCCCTGAAGGAGTGGTTCTACGGCTCTGACGAGCCGTACCAGAACTGGCTGGCGCGGATCGACCAGCAGGGGGTGCACGCGCATGAGCCGCAGGACGCGGTCGCGGAAAGCGGAGACGATGCAGCCGACGCCGAGGCGGCCGAAGACGGGCCGGTGACCAGTGTGAACGATCTTCTGAGTGAGTGAGTCGTGCCCGGCGGCTGGGACGAGAGGGCAGTCTCTGTCGCCGGCACCGCAGCGGGCTCAGCGGCAGGAACAGGGTGGGAAAGATGTCAGCTTCGCTCTCGTTGGTCAGGCCAACGTGGCAGGTCGTGCTGCCGTGGCTGGATCAGCTGGGGCCTGAGCAGTTGCTCGCACTTCAGCGGTTGGGAGGGCCAGCGCAATGGTGGATGCACGAGACACCGGAAGAGACAAGTGCCCGCCGACCGTACATGGACGATGTCTTCGACCTGCTCGCCTCCTTCCTGGGCTGGGCCATTGAGCCCGAGCTGGACATACGGCCTTTGCACCTGCTGCTTCCGTCGCTGCCTCAGCAGATGTCGACAGCTGAGCTGGAGCTGGAACCGACTGCACTGGACGTCCTGCAAGCCGTAGGCGGCAGGACCTTGGCTGACGTCGCTCGTCTGACGCCGTCGAGCTTTGCCTGCCTTGCGAAGGTCCGTACCGAAACGAAGCGCGACATCCTCGCGGTTCTCGTGCGTGCTGCAGCCCTGTTTCCGCAGCCGGAGTCGTCGCTGGACGAGACTGCGAACGTGCCCTCGTCGTCGCCCGTGCACACGGAGCCGGATAGCCCCGACCATGCGGTCCAAGGATGGTTCATTTCTCTCGATGCCCGCCAGCAGGACCTGATCACCCAGCACGTCTGTGCATCGGACCCGATGCCGCTCGACGAACTGGCCGCCCGCTACCGCACCATGCGGTCATGGATGACACGGCTCCTGGAGGAGCTGCCCCAGCAACTGCAAAGCGCGGCACTGACGTCCCCCAACCTCGCTCGCGCATTGCAGCTATTTGAGTCCGCAACTCAGACTCCTGTCACTCGCTCGGACCTGATGGACTGCCATCCTTGGCTCGCCGAACGCCTGCCGGGCAGCGAGCTGCGAGTGCTTGAGCTCCTGCTCGCCTTCCACTGGTCGGGAAGCACCGACGGGGACTGGTTGTTCAGCGGTTCGCTGGCGCACGCCCGCAAACTGACCCGCAGCGCGCTCGACCTGGCCCCGGGGGAGGCAGTGTCGCTACCCAGTGCCATGCGGCTGCTGAAGGACACCGGCCGTCCCCTCAAAGCCACCGAGCAGTGGCTTCACTATTGTGGCTTGCATATCGTCGGGGGCAGGCAGGTTGAACTCGCAGTCGACCAGCGGCCTCGCGGTGATGCAACGATGGATGGCGACTACGAACTGACGCCACCGCGTCCTGTCGCTCACCCCGACGCCTCAGGTGCAGCAACAGTTGCGCCCTCTTCCACTTCCCTGACGCGCGCAGACCTTGATCCGGGGCGGGTACCAGAGTCGGCGCCGCGGTTGGAGGAGGTATTCGAACGACTTCGCGTGTACGCCTGCGCGCAGCACCCAGGCGAACAGCTGGCCGACCTGCTGCGCAACAGCGAAGAACTGCCCGAACCGCTGCGGACGCTGGTGGTACGCGCCCTCGGTGCGATTGCCACCCCTGATGGCTGGCAGGTGCCCGACGACGCCCCGGGATCCGAGACCCACGGCGACGACGCAGACCTGTCCGGCGAGGAGAGTGCCGCATCCGGCACTGCGCGGCGCGCACGACTCGCCGACCGCGCCCTGGCCGTACTCGAGGAGCTCGGGCACCCCCTGGACTGGCCGTTGCTGGTCGACCGCATAGGGCCGGACGTGAACGCCCGTTCCTTGAAAACTCAGCTGTCCAAGGACGACCGGTTCGTGCGCAGTGACGTGAACTCCTGGGCGCTCGCCCAGTGGGGACTACGCCCCTATACCAGCATCAAGGAGCTGATCGCCCAGGAAGTGGACCGGGCCGGCGGTTCGATCCCCACCGACGAGCTGGTCACTCTGTTGACCCGTGAGTTCACTATCGCGGCCGCCAGCGTCCGTGTGTCCGCTTCATCACCGCCGTTCACTGCACGCAACGGTGTGGTTCGCCGGCTCAGCGACGTCGGCAGCGAACAGGGCAGCGAGCAGTCTTCGACCGATGTCACCCGTCCCGACGACGGGCCGTCCGCCGACGACCTGATCAATCTGATGGGGCTGTGATGACCCGACACCATGACGGGCTGCGCGCCGCCGATCTGCGTGCCGACTACCGCAGCGACCGCTGCGACATCGTCGGTGACTTCTACCTCCCCGCCTTGGATGCTGCCGTCTCCTACGATCGCGCCGTTGGATACTTCAGTGCCTCAGTGCTGGCCGTCCTTGGCCAGGGACTGAACGATTTCGCCGCCGGTGGCGGCACGATGCGCATCATCGCCTCGCCGCAGCTCACCGCCGACGACGTGGAGCAGATCCGCGCTGGATACGAGCTGCGTGCTGTGTTGGAGCAGGCGGCCATGCGCGACATGGAGCAGGCGGCCCAGGACCCGCGCGCAGCAAGCGGGCTGGACCAGCTAGGGCTGCTCATTGCCGACGGCCGCCTCGATATCAAACTCGCCTACATCAGCTCCCACGACCGCATCGGGATCTACCACGAGAAGATCGGCATCTTCCGGGACGGCCAGGACATGGTCGCCTTCAAAGGCAGTGCGAACGAGACGATGCCGGGACTGGTCGGCAACTTCGAATCCATCGAGGTTTTCCGCACCTGGGAGCCGGGTGACCGCAGCCGGGCCGCACGCATCAGCCAGGACTTCGAAGACCTCTGGGAAGACCGCACCGATCTGCTGCGGGTGATCGACTTCACTGCCGCTGCCCACACGGTCATCCAGCGCTGCGCCCAGCCCACCAGGCGTGACACCGAACTGCCGCTGTTGGACGGTGCCCTGATCACCTTGCCACGCCCGGAGAACTCCGGACGGCTGACGATCCCCAGCGAACTGACCGTCCGTGGCTACCAGAAACAAGCCGTCGAACGCTGGTTCGCGGCGGGCGGCCGCGGCATTCTGCGTATGGCCACCGGCACGGGTAAAACCCTGACCGCCCTGTCGGCCGCAGCCCAGCTCACCCGCCTGCTGCACAGACGCGGCCAATCACTGCTGACCGTCGTGATCGCCCCCTACCAGCACCTGGTCGATCAATGGTGCAAGGACATCGCTTGGTTCGGCGTGCAGCCCCTGCGCGCCTACGAGTCCACCAGGAGCTGGTACGGCAAAGCTTCCTCGCTTCTGGACGCCCTGGCCCTGGGCAGCGCCCAGGGCGGAGTCCTGGTCACCACCAATGCCACCTTTGCCGCCGACCCGATGCAGTCGATCTTGGCCCGCCACCGTGGCCACCTCCTAGTCATCGCAGACGAGTGCCACAACCTCGGCGCCAAACGCCTGCGCCAGAAGCTGCCTACATCCGCCGCCTACCGGCTGGGTCTGTCGGCCACGCCGGAACGCTGGTTCGATGACCAGGGCACCGCGGCACTAACGGACTACTTCGGCGAGGTCGTCTTCGAGATGGGCATCGGCGACGCCATCCGTGAAGGCGCTCTGTGCCGCTACACCTACACACCAGTCCTAGTCGAACTGGACGACGAGGAGGGTTACCTCTATGCCGAGGTGACCGAAAAGATCGCCAAAATCATTGCGGCCGAGGGCCTGTCCCCCGATACGGACGACGACAGCCCCCTGGGCCAGCTACTGCGAAGGCGCTCCAACATCCTCGGACACGCCCACGCCAAACTGCCCGCCCTGCGCCGCGAGATCAATGCACGGCGCAACGACTGGTACCAGCTGCTGTATTGCGCCGAAGGCCGCCACCCCCTGTCCTACGAGGACGGTGACCCTCACGAGCCGACCCAGCTGCAGCAGGCACTGGCCTTGGTCGGCACCGAGCTGCGCATGCCCGCAGCCCCCTACACCGCTGAGACCAAGCGTCAGGAACGCCAGCACTTGCTGCGCCAATTCGCCACCGGTACCCAGCTGCAGGTACTGCTGTCGATGAAGTGCCTCGACGAGGGCGTGGACGTGCCGGCCGCACGCACCGCTTACCTCCTTGCGAGCTCCTCCAACCCGCGCCAGTTCATTCAGCGCCGCGGGCGCGTCCTGCGTAAGGCACCGGGCAAGAAACGCGCGGACATCGTCGATTTCATCGTCGTCCCCCCCAGCGGTGCCAGCGATCTGCAGCACGAGACCGAGCGACGCATGGTGGCCCGCGAGCTGGCACGGGTGACAGAGTTCGCCCGGCTTGCCGACAACGAGGCGCACACCCTCGACATCTTGCGCCCGCTGCGCCTGCGCTACGGGCTCATGGACACCTGACAGCACATGCACGACCGACAGACAGCCTGACGTGTGGAGAAAGACCATGGGGACGACGGAAAGCCTGAAAGACATTATGGACGACCTGTCGCCGGAGGCCAGGAAGCTGGTGGCGAAGGTTTGGCAGCTCGAGCGTGAGCACCTGCATGTGAAGAATCCGACCCTGCTCACGGACGAGATCGTCCGCGCCACCAAGGAGCTGGCCAAATGAAACTGCTCAAGCTCACGTTGGATAATTTCCGCGTCTTCTACGGGACCCAGCAGCTTGATCTCGAGGTCACTCCAGACAAGCCGGCCATCCTCATCTTCGGCATGAACGGCGCGGGGAAGACGACCCTGCTGAACGCGTTCACGTGGGCGTTGTACGGCGCCTTCTCCGACGACGTCGAGCACCAGGAACGCGTGATCAACGATCACGCGTGGACGCAGACCCCCTTCGGCGGCGGCGTCAGCGCCTCGGTGAAGGTCGAGTTCGAGCATGAGGGACTGCTGTTCACGGTGCTGCGTACGGTCACAACGACGAAGAACGCCGAAGAACAGGTCGCATTGGCGCCGAAGCTCATCGTTACTGAGTCCGAGCGCGGCGCCAGCACCACCGTTACCAATGGCCAAGACCGCATACAAAAGATTCTTCCCGAAGGTTTGCGGCAGTTCTTCTTCTTTAACGGTGAGCGCATGGAGCGCATGTTCACCGGCGACCGCACGGACGAGGTCAAGCAGGCGATCAAGACCCTGATGGGGCTGGAGGAGATTGAGCGGGCCATCGCGACGCACCTGCCGAGTGCGTCACGCAAGCTCAGTCGGCAGATTGGGAGCAGCGGTGACGGGCGCCTGCAGGCGCTGATGGTCGAGCAGGAACGGCTGGAGCAGCACAAGCTCGACGTTCACAAACAGCTGCTGCAGCTCTCTGAGACCGCTGGTGGTTATGAGCGTGAAGTCGAGGCGGCCAACCAGGCGCTCCTCGCTAACGGCAAGGCTGCGCCGCTGCAGCGTCAGCGCGCCAAGCTGAAAGTGCGTCTGGACGAGCTGGTGACCAAGCGGGCCGAACGTCAGGAGAAAAAGCGCGAGCTGCTCGCCCGGAGCAGCTTCCTTGCCTTCACCGGCGGTATCGACAACCAGGTTCTCGACCTCGCAGAAGGGATGCGCAAGCGCCGCGAGCTGCCCGCCGGCATCCAGCGCGACTACATTGACGGCCTGCTCGAAGACGGCTTGTGCATGTGCGGGCGCGACCTGCCCGAGGGCTCCCAGGCGCGGATGGCGCTGGAGGAACGCCGTTACAACGCCGGGCTCGCCGATGTCGAGACCCGCTGGATGTATCTGCGTGGTAAGGCAGCCGACCTGACCTTGGCGCGGGCGGACCTGCTGGCGAAGTTGCGGGAGTGCGTCGCCGACGTCGAGGAGATCGAGTCCTCGATCCGGCAGATCGATGCCGAAGAGAGCGACATCGCACGCGAACTGGAGGGCGTCGATGTGATGGACGTCCAGCGTCTGGAGGAGCGGCGTAAGGAGTTCGACCGCAAGCGCCTGGATGCCTTGCAGCAGCACCGGGAGGCGCAGTCCCAGCTGGCTGAGCTGGACGAGCAGATCGAGAAGGTCAAGCGTCAGTTCCATTCCGCGCGGGTGCAAGACGAGGAGTCCAAGCGCATACAGCGGCAGGTGGCCCTGGTCGACGAGGTCCTCAGCGCTTTCCAGCGGATCCTGGCGGTCAAGACCGAGGAGGTCCGCCAGCAGCTCGACCAGAAGGTAAAGAGCGTCTTCGGGCGGATCTGTATCAAGCCCTTCACCCCCAACCTCACCCCCGCCTTCGCGTTGGAACTGGTTAACCACTCCGCAGGAGTCGCCGCCGCCCGCAGCACCGGCGAGAACCAGATCCTGGGTCTGTCATTCGTGGGAGCTGTCTCTGAACTGGCCAAGGAGACACACGACCGCAAGCAGAAGACACCCGACGCCGTCCTGGGAGGCGGGGGCGTCTATCCGGTCGTCATGGACGCCCCGTTCGGAAACCTCGACGTCGCCTACCAGAACGACATCGCCGAATCTCTCCCCAAACTCACCTCGCAGATCGTCACCCTGTTGTCGAAGTCGCAGTCCCGCGGCATGGTGCTTGACCACCTCGGAGGGGCAGCATCCCGCATGTACGTGCTGCGCTCCTACATCACCAACACCGACGCTGACGAGGACACCATCACCATCAACGGCCGTGCCTACCCTTACGTCTCTCACGGCGAGTTCAATCACACCGTCCTGGAAGAGGTGACCGTCTGATGGCCGTCGAGGTCCGCTTTCGCCGCCCGGCCGAACACGAACAGCTGTTGTCCCTCCTCACCGGCAAGGACGGCCCCTTCCGCGCCAACTACGAGGCACTGCTGTTTGCCGCCTCCTTGGGCCGTCGAAAGGAACGCCGCGTGCCTTTCGAGAAGTCTGGGGAGGGGATCCGCTATGCGCTGGTGGAAAACCGTGAATACGGCGATGTGCTCATCGATCTGATCGCAGCAGCCGAAGTGCCCGAAGACGCAAAGATCCTCGCTGACGACCGGCTCGTCGAGCGGCTGAGGATTTTCGAGGAGTACGCCAACGGCGGCCTGCACTGCCTCCAGGCAGAAATCAACACCCGAGGCAGTCGGGACCTCGTCGCCATTGTCAGCTCGCTCGTGCTCGATGCGCTCACCCCGACCGCAGACACCACCGAAGACCCCGCCGTCAAGGACATGCTGGACGCCTTGGAGTGGTAGCACGACCCATCCTCCAGGCCTGACAAAGCTGCAAAGCCTCGCACCGCGCCACCAACGGGTGCGAGGCAGCGCGCCGCAGCAGGTGGCCTCCACGGCGCCCACACCATCGAACGTACGAGATGCGGAACCTCACGTGACTGGCCTGATCGAACCCAAGCCGCCATGGCACCACGTCCTCGCCGACCTGCTGCCAGCTCTCCGCTTCGGTGACCCGCACCAGCTGGGGCTCGTGCTGAGCGACGCCCGACTGCCCGGCAACTGGTGGAACGACACGCCGCTGCGCGACGCCATTGCCACCATCAGCGCATCAGAGGTCGCCCAACGAGCCGCACACGCGGTCTCAGCCCACTGGCCGCACCTGACGCTCGCCACGGCCCTGCCTCAGCTGTGCTTTTGTCCAGAAGGCCAGCAGACGGACCTGACCACCAGCATCGCCCAGGTCGCCAGCGAGGAGACCCTCCCGCAGCTCGTCCTGCCTTTGCTGCGTCCCTTCCTCACTGGCGGACGCGACCTGACGAAACTCGTTACCGCCGCATCGGTCACCGCGGCCGAGCCCGACCGGGACGTCACCGCCGTCGCAGCCTGGCTGGAGCGCCTGCTCTCCGCCGATGTGCCTCCCGCCATCCGCACTGCTGCAGAGACTCTGTGCGCATGGGCCAAGCACCCCGGGCATGACAGCAACACCCCCATCACCCGTCCTTCAACTCGGCTGGCCGTTGCGACGCCCGAGACACCCGCCGCCTCTGTTGGCACCGCGGTGCCCGCCCTGGCAGCACAACCGCTCGACGCACTCGCTCCTCTTATCAGCACCTGGGGCGAACGACAGCTCGCCATCGCAGCAGGTCGCACTTTCGGCCAGATCCGTACCTCGCTGGAAAGCCTGGGCGAGCAATTCGGAGTCAGCCGGGAACGAGCACGGCAGATACAGGTCGAGCTGGAGAAGAATCTCCAGCAGTGGCTGCATTCCGACGCTGGCCAGCCCTTCCTCAGCCACCTCCTCGCCGTCCAAGACCACCTTGGCCCGGTGGCCACCGAAGAGAGCCTTCGCGCCCTGCACCCCGCGCACGCACAGCCCGTTGTCGCTCTTGGCCTCCCGCTGTGGCAGGTCATCGCCTCACTACTGCCTGACCGCACCTGGACGAGTGGTTGGCTGGTGCAAGGCGATCTCGACCAGCGCCTCGAACGGACACGCAGCGAGCTCGCAGCACGCTGCGCCACCTCCGTGCCCCCCTGGTCCGACGTCGTGGAGCTGCTGGTCCAGCAAGGCATCCGCGACACCGACGCTGACGCCTGGCTGCAAGAGATCAAGGGCTTCCGCCTCATCGACGGGCACGTGCTGCCCTGGGGCCGCTCAATCAGTGACCGGGCCGAAGCCGTCCTGGCACTGGTGGGGCATCCCCTGTCGATGGAAGACCTCCTCAGCCGCCTGGACGACAACACGGCTCTTGCCAGCCTGCGCAATCAGATCCAAACCGACGACCGCTTCCTGCGACGCGACCGCGACCTGTATGGCCTGCGCCGATGGGGTGGCACCCCCTACCTCGGCATCCGGGAAATGATCAACCGCGAACTCGAAAGCTGCGGTGGCGAGGCCCAGACCGAGGAGATCGTCACCTCGCTCTGCTCACAGTTCGACGTGTCAGAGAAGTCGGTTCGTGCCTACCTCGCTGCCCCGGAATACGACCGCTTCCAGCGAGGCTGGGTCCGTCTGGCAGCCCCCGACGATCCGGCACTCACTGACTACCAGCCACGCCGTGACGTGGCGCAGACTCGGCGCTGCTTCCAGACCGGCCAAGGCACCTGGTGGTACCGCCTCGACGTCAACGGTGAACACCTGCGCGGCTCCGGCTTCACCGTCCCCGCCGGGTTCGCCGCTCACCTCGGCCTCGTCCCTGGCGGTCGACTGGAACTGTCCCACGAAGTCGGCACCGCCCACCTCGTATGGCGTAACCAGCCTGCCTGCGGCTCCCTGCGCACCCTGCTCGAACACATCAAGGCAGGGGAGGGGGACCATGTGTTCCTGGCGGCCAAGGACGGCCACCTCAAAGCACTGCGCCTGGCGGAGAAGGACGAACACGATCTCACAGATACCCAGCGGGCCTTGCGGCTGATGGCCTTGTCCGGCCAGATCCTTGAGAAGGACATGCCGCCCGTCCTGGGCCGGCGTATCGGTCTCAACGACGCCACGACGATGGACGACGTCCTCACCCATCTGCGTACACGGGGCGATAAGGACATTCTCGAGCTACTCAGCCCGCAATACCCCAGCGCTCTCGACGGCGCCGACCCTGTGACAGCGTCCGATCAGTCCGTCACGCCCGTCCCGAAACCCGCCGGCGCCCCAACCCTTGAGCCCGCCGACTCGCCCGATGCGCAGCTCGCTGGCGATCCCGCAGCTGGAGCCCGCCAGCCTGTGACGCTGCGGGACCCTGCCTGGGACGAAGAGATCATCCCTCTGCTCGACCGAGACAGCGAAGCCGACCTGATCGACGTCGCCCGCGCAGTCGCCGCCCAGGGCAAGACAGCACCCGTCTTCGGCTACGAACTCGGCGATGGCGGATGGCAAGCCGACTTCGCGTGGGACCAGGACAGCACCAAGGTCGCCATCGTCTCCTGCGCGGCGCACGGGGGCCCGAGCCCGGATACCGAGCGCCGCGACAGCGCCTATCAAGCAGCTGGCTGGACCATCCGCAGTGCCACCGACTGGCTCACCCGCCTCGACGAACTACTGGCCTTGCTCCCCGACGCACCCGCTGGCAGCTGAAACAGTCCCAGGTAGATCCCTCCACCATCCGGAAGACGCCCTCAGATGACCGTCCGCCTCAGCCTGTACCAGAAGGCCGAACACGAGCTCTACAAACTCGACCGCTCGGTAAAGGCCAAGTTCTACGACTTCTCCCACCGCTTCCGGGAGAACCCGCACGGCAACGGCCTGCAACTCAAGGCCCTCAAGGGCGACTCGCACATCTTCTCCGCACGCATCGACGACTCCTACCGTGCCCTGCTCACTCGCACAGGGGCCGACGAGAACGGCGACGAGAACTGGCTGATCATCGCGGTTCGGCACCGCCGGGACGTCTACGAACAGCTCTCCATCGCCATCAACCGGGTTTCCGGAGAGATCGAGTTCGTCGACCTGTCGGTCGTCGGGGAAAGCGCCCTGCGCCGCGCCGGCATCCAGCTCGTTGCCGCTGAACCGGACACCGCCGGTACAGAAGAAACCGAACCCCCCGCACTGCCTGGACCGGCTGTCCCCGAGGACGGCGAATCGGCTGCCGCAACGCCTCCATTGCTGGCCGCCCATTCCCCCCAGCTGCTTAGGGAACTCGGCGTTGCCGAATCCCTTATCGACGTCGCGCTCACCCTCACCGACGCCGCCGACCTCGATCGCCTGGTAGCCGGAGCACCGCTGCTTTCCCAGGACATCCTCTATGGCCTGGCCGCGGGGATGAGCCCCGACGAGGTACGCGCCGAGATCACTGACGCAGTCGCGTCACCGGAGCACATCGACCTCGCCGACTTCGGCGCCGCCTTGGCTCGCACCACCGTCACGACCGTCGACGACGCCCTGAAGAACGTGCTGGAAGCAGGGGACTTCCAGGCCTGGAAGGTCTTCCTGCACCCCACCCAGGCGCGCCTGGTGAACCGCGACTACAACGGCCCTGCCCGGGTCTCCGGCGGTCCCGGTACGGGCAAGACCATCGTGGCCTTGCACCGCATCCACCACCTTCTGCAGCAGCTCAAGCCTGGTCGGGACAAGCCGATCCTGCTGACCACTTTCACCAAGAACCTCGCCGCCGACCTGCGCGCCCGCCTCAGCGACCTCGTCGGCGATCCCGCTCTCCTGGCCCGCGTCGACATCACCCACATCGATGAACTCGCCTACAAGGTCATCACCGAAAACGCGCTCAGTGGCCGCAGCAAGCGCCGCATCGACGACCGCACGGCCCTGAACGAACTACGCGCGGTCCTGAACGAGCTTGGTCAGCAGCGTTCGTGGGAGCCGGAGTTCCTCCTCGAGGAGTGGGAACAGGTCGTCCTCGGTCAGTCCGTGACCACCAGGGCCGCCTACTTCCAAACCCGCCGAGCCGGGCGCGGGCACCCACTCACGCGTCCCGAACGTGCCGCCATCTGGAACGTCCTCGACCGCTTCACGGCCAGTCTCGACAACAAGGGTGTCGAGACCTGGGGCCAAGCCGCTGAACGCGCCGCCCGCTACGAGGTGGAACGCGCCGCCCGCATCCAAGCTCGCCAGGCGTACAAGGACCAGGTCGGTGGCCGCGACTTGATCCACCGCGACGCCGAGGCATCACCGCTCGACCTCAAACACCGCTACCGGCACGTCGTCGTGGACGAAGCACAAGATCTGCGCGCCGCGCACTGGAAAATGCTTCGGGCGATGGTCGCCCCTGGCGACAACGATATGTTCATCGCCGGCGACACCCACCAGCGCGTCTACGACAATCACGTCTCCCTCGGCTCCCTCGGTATCAACGTCCGAGGTCGCTCCGCGCGCCTTTCCCTGAGCTACCGCACCACCAAGGAAATCCTCGCCCAGGCCCTGTCGGTGATGTCCGGCGAGACCTACGACGACCTCGACGAGGGAACCGACACCCTCACCGGCTACCGCTCCGTACTCCACGGCCCCGTCCCCGAGCTACACGGCTACACCACCTGGGAGGACGAACTCGACGGCCTCGCCGCCACATTGCGCACCTGGTGCGACGAACTCGCCGCCCACGACGACGCCACCGAGCGCGGCACGCGCGGTCTCATCGGGGTAGCAGTCCCCGACCGCGACAAGGTCAGCCAGGTCATCTACCACCTCGCCACCAAAGCCGGCCTCGGCTACGCCCAGCTGACCTCCGACGGCCCCCGCGGCGACGGCGCCATCCACGTCGGCACCATGCCCCGCTTCAAGGGACTGGAATACCAGCGCCTCGTCATCGTCGGCGCCAACGACCGGCTTGTGCCAAGGATGGAGGCCATCGACCGGTACCGCACCGAAGACCCCGCGCGCTACCGCCGGGAGCTGCGCAAGGCCCGCTCTATGCTCTTCGTCGCCGCCACCCGGGCCCGGGATGCCCTCACGATCACGTGGCACGGCACTCCCAGTCCGTTCCTGGCCAAAACGCCGACTGAACTTATCGCACCTTGATCACCAGGTGATCTCGAGAGGTGGTGGAGGACAAGACCCTGGCCATAGCCGCATGGGAGGAACCCGTTGAGATTGATGAATCACTGCGGGCCGTCGGGTTGAAGGTGGGCGGTACGCGCGCGGCTTAAGAGTTCCCAACTGTCGTTCCATGCGGCTCGGTCGGAGGTCGGGAAAGAATCAGGAGGAGCTGGACGTACGACGGCGAGATCTACGGAGAGCGCGGACTGAAGGTACGGCCTCTGGGCAACATGCGTGCTGCCCAGAGGCCCTGGCGTTGACCCGCATCCTGCGCGAGCACATCAAGGCCGAAAACCTAAAGCCCTGCTGGACCAGGGCCAGAAGGGCGGGATGCTCGAAGCTCGGTCATCCGCCGGCATGGAGGGCTGCCCAGCGCTGAAGTGCTCTCTCCTGAGGAATTCATGTCGCCGGGAAGCGAGTGTGCGACGTGCGGCACCCCTGCCTGACCAACTGACTGTGACGGTGGCGCCTTGCCGGCAGCTAGCAAGCGGCTTCGGGGTGGACCGTGGCGGCCTCGGGCATGCGCCGACCAACGCCAATGAGCACAAGGGAAGGACCTGACGTCATGACTGACCGGCGAGGAGTGGTGGCCAAGCGCGCGGAAGACTTGTCGCCCGGCGTGCCCTACGCCCGCGGCTGGAACCGGGCACGGCGAAGTGCCGGCACTCTGGCCGATCAGCTGGTGCTGCTTGGGTTGGACTCCGACTTCCCCGGCCTGGTGGCCGACGTGAACGTCTTCGGTGACGGGTTGGTGCAGCTCGACACCGTTAGCCCTGACGCGGCCGAACTGCTGGCGCAGCTGATCACGGCGGGATTCGAAGGTAGCTACGCGGCACGATGGCTGAACCGCCCATGACCACCCAGCGGGAAGCGCCTGCTGCCTGAACTGCTCCTCGGCCGCCGGTTGGGCGTTATCCGAGCACAGTCCGCAATCAGACGACGTGGCCTCTCGCAACAGCGTGCCCTGGCACTGGCGCAGGGGGCTCTTCGCTGCCCGGATGCTCTCCGCTGCGTTCCTCGGCCTGCCGATCGGCCGGGACCGGCGCCCCAGCGCCGCAGCCCGGACGAAGCGGCAGGCCGATAGGTGACATCAGCTTGGGAAGCTTGGGTCTTCTGGGTGCGATCACTGGACTGATCTGCGGAGAAGCGGCGTTGAACCCCTGGCCGTGCCTGTGATCAGTTTCCACTGTTCCCCGTGGTTCCCCGCAGGATCTGGCACGCGAATGGCACGGGCTCTTCGCCCCGAACGTCCATGGCGAAACTGGGTCCCGGAGCGTCTGAGCCTCAGCCGATGACAGTCAGCCACGATGGCGGGTCAGCCGACCGCGCAGGCGCGCGTGTGCCTCGCTGTACCCCTGCCGACCTCAGTCACGTTGTCGGCTGTCGACCAGAGCAAGTCCCAACGGCGGACGCGATGGGTTGCACCTTGCGTGACGACCTCGCACTATTGAGTCTTGCGTGGCTGCAAATGTCACAAACCGTGTGGAACTGCTAGCGGGGCCCGTCATGCTGAGTGAGGCCGGGACGTCATTCCTGTGCGGAGGTAGTCAACTCCATCATTGCCTGATAGTAGGTCTCGCCGTCAATCTCGCCGTCCTGATACTGGCGCATCAGCTCGTCGACTTTGGCTTTTAGTTCTGCCCGGTCCATCTTTGTCTCCCGGTATGTTGGATTCAGCGGCGTCCTCAGTCAGACAACGCGCCTTCGACGTGGCCGCCCGGCTTGGTGGGGTTGGAGCTTAGATCGGCGTGGACTCGGGGCTATGAGTCCATTTCGTCCTCGGCCTCGCACCAATGATCTCCGCCGTGCTCGGGCTCCAGGCGGCAGCGCACCCCTCCCAATTTGCGTCGGCCGTACGGGAAGTACAGGGCGTCGCACCAATTGTCCGAATCGGCCACGTGTATTTCCTCCTCTCGCGGGCGCCTGATGGACGCCGTCATCCTGCTCACCATCTGAAGAGTGTGTGTCATCCGTCCGCCGAGTACGGCGTCGAAGTCGGTCGGGAGGTCAAGAGACCTGATCCTTCTTCACGATCATTCCACAGTTGGAGCAATTCACTTGGTTGGTCGTGTACGGCGGGAGCGTGCACGGGGCTTCGCCTCAGATGGTGGACACGGGTTTGTGCGGTTGTGCGGCGAGTGTCATGGCAGCCGATTGGCACTGCTCGTAGGCTACGGGCTGAGCTGGCTGTTAATGAGTCATGAAGCTTGAACAGAAGCGCCCGCAGAGCTTCGGCGTAGTCAGCCCTGATCCGGTTTGTGACGGTTCGTTGACCGGTGGGCGTCCCGGAGGCAGGACAGGCACGGATTTCCAAGATCATGGAGTTGTCTACGCCCCGTGACCTGCCTGGAAGACCGTGCCTGCCGACGCATCATCGCCGATTCCGCCTGCCCTTGACCAGCTCCACGAACAGACCGGCGTCGGTGCCGGAACCACGGGACCCTCGCGGTGTGCGGCACGCGTTGGCCGTTGTCCTCGCCCTGGCCGCGTGCGCGGTGCTGGCGGGGGCGACTTCGCTGCTGGCGGTCGGCGAGTGGGTCGCGGACGCGCCGCCCCAGGTGCTGGAACGGCTCGGTGTGCGCCCCGATCCGGTGCTGCCCAGGCGGCTGGTGCCGGCCGAGACGACGGTGCGCCGCCTGCTCGCGTGCGTCCACGGCGACGCCCTGGACCGGGCGGTGGGCGGCTGGCTCGCCGACCGCTGCCCCGTCGGCTCCGGGTTGCGAGGACTGTCCGTGGACGGCAAGTCCCTGCGCGGCGCGGCCAGGGCGAGGGGACGGAAGATCCACCTTCTTGCGGCGGTGGAGCACAACACCGGCCTGGTCCTGGCCCAGCTCGACGTCGGCGAGACCACCTGCTTCCAGCCGCTGCTGGACACCGTCGCCGACCTGGCGGGACGGTCGTCACCAGCGACGCATTGCATACCCAGCGCGAGCACGCCGGCTACCTTCTGGCCCGCCGGGCCCACTACATCGCGATCGTCAAGGGCAATCAGAAGAAACTGCGCAAGCATCTGAAGTCCCTCCCCTGGAAGGGCATCCCGCTCCAGGGGAGCACGCGCGGCAGCGGCCACGGCCGCGCGGAGATCCGTCGAATCAAGGTCGCCACCGTGAACAAGCTGCCCTTTCCCGGCGCCTGCCAGGCCGTCCAGATCAAGCGCCACCGCACCGACCGCAAGACCACCATCACCACCGTCTACGCGGTGACCAGCCTGACCGCCGAGCAGGTCGCCCCCGCCCGGCTCGCACAGCTGGTCCGGGACCACTGGAAGACCGAGGCCCTGCACCACGTCCGCGACACCACCTTCGCCGAGGACGCCTCCCAACTGCGGACAGGCAATGCACCCCGGGCGATGGCGACCTGGCGCAATCTCGCCATCGGCGCCATGCGGCTGGGCGGCGTCAAGAGCATGGCCGCCGGCCTCCGCCGCAACGCACGCAACGCCTGCCGACCCCTCGCGTTCCTCGGCCTCGCATGATCACAAACCGGATGTCATCCAGTCTTTGCCGAAGCCCGGGTCCGACGGCTGAGGTTCATCTACTCTGTCGTCATGGCATGCACGGTATGTGGACTCGGTGGGCACAACAATCGCACATGTCAGGGTGAACACCCCACGTGTCCGAACTGTGGTAAGCCGACAGCCAACATGAGTGACTACTCTGAGCGACACGACAGCGATTACTGCTCTCCGTTTACCTCCTCCGATTGCTGGGGTGACGCGCGGTGACAGCGCTTGTCTGTACAGGGTGTGACGATCCCGTCGAGAATGCGACTGACTGGGACGACGAGTCTCAGATGTGCAGCGCTTGTTATGAAGTCAGCGGCGGCCCCACGTACTGCTGCGGCGTTATGTACGACGATGGCGAAGACACCTGTAGGAGTTGCGGAGACCCGCTTTAAGAGATCGTTGTGCTCCAACGTTGCGTCGCGGGCCTGCGATGCAACGCCCGCGATCCCCGATGGCCCCTCGCACTCCTCGGCCTCGGATGATCACAAACCGGACGCAACGTGACTACGCCGAGGCACTGGAAGCGCCCGTGGGCCGCGAACCATCATCGGGCCGGCGCGGCCTCCGCACGTGGCGAGTGCACCTGGGGGCACCGTGCCTCTGACCCACGACGGTGCTTCCTGCCTTCGTACCGGCGTCACCGTTCCGTACTGGTCGAGGAAGTAGGACTCCACAACCTCGAGCTTGACGACGACTGAGTGAGAAGGGTTCGGTCGTCCCGTCCTCGACCTACTACCGCGTGTGGCAGGAGGCTCGCCTCCTGGCGCTTCCGCCGGCCGTCGCGGCCTCGCCGCTCGCGAGCAGGCCGTACGACCTTCGGCACTCGGCGCTGTCGACATGGCTCAATGCAGGAGTGGATCCCACCGAGGTTGCCGAGCGCGCCGGCAACAGCGTTGAGGTACTGCTGACCCGCTACGCGAAGTGCCTCGACGGACGGCAGGACGTCGCCAACCGGCGCATCGAGGACCTGCTGCGCGAATACGAGTGAATTTCGCTTGAACGAGTCTGAGGCCCTTGGCACTGCCAGGGGCCTCGCCGTTTGTGCTACGCGTCAACGTGAACTGGCACCCCGTGTGCGTTCTGCGGCGAGTAGGCGCTCAAGATTTCTCCTCGCGCTATTTAGCGCCGTCAGCATCTGCCTGCGAGTCTGCTCGAAGTGGGGGTCGACCTCTACGCCGAGATCATGTCGCAGGGTGACCCGCAGCAGCCACACACCATCGGATAGCGGGCCGCTGAACCACGCCTTCGCCCGCTCATAAGCTTCGTTGTGGTCCGGACTGCTAGGCAACTGCTTGACGACTGAGTACCCGACTCCAAGTGCCCTGTTCAGCTTTGAGGTTACTTCCAGGACGTCCTTCGTCAGCGCCATCTGCGCGTGAGAGTACTGGTCGGACCAAGCTTCCTTGGCAGCGTCGAGAACCGCCGGGTCGCTGCTTTCACCGCGCTCGGCTGCGTGGACGACGTCTCGGGCAGCGACACGGTACGCGCGCGCCGTCGTATTCAAATCGGCGTAGAGATCGCGCTTGGTTTGCAGTACCTGCTCGCGGCGGTCTCGTTCCCGCTCACGATCAGCACGCTCGTCTTGGTCCCGGCTAGCACGCTGGCTGAGCACTGCCCCACCCAAAGTTCCGCCTAGCGTTCCTCCGACGCTGATGAGCGTGACTGCAAGCGTGGTCACATCCACGAGATCCCCCAACTTGTCCATTCGCTGACCCACTGGCCGCTGGCTGTGACTGTAGAGAGCACGACATCCAGTCGGTCATGCTCGCCGTCCACCGCATGGTCTGAGACCGGGACGAAGATAGCGAGGGGTAGGCCTGTATGGCTTCAGCGGGTGGCTCCACCAGCGACAACGCCCCAAGATCCCGTCCACGCCTCGTCCTCAGACCCCGACGTACAACCGCTCCAGGCCGCACACGCCTGCACATACGTGAAGACTCCGGCCTCAGCGTCTCCGCTGGTGATGGGGCCTTTGGGTACCTCATGCTGGGTGCCCCCGGCGGGATTCGAACGTGCCACACGGCTCCACTGGCCCAGACGGTGCCGGCGGAGCATCGGTGGATCGAGCTCTGCGACGGTCGGGTCACCGTCTACGGAGTGTGTCCGCCAGGTCCCTTTCCACGGTGCCGTATCGAGCACCGGCTGGCCTGCTCGGCACAATGGCTACTGGACCTTTGGCCGTGGTTGACGATGCTGCGAGGGGAGAACGGGCGGCACGCGGAGCGGCAGTTGCAGGCGGACCCGGAACCGCCAGAGTCTCCGGAGGAATGGCCAGATGCGGGGTAACGGTCACTTGGGGCGGACGTGCAGCTGGCGGGCATCGGCTTCCAGGTGCCCACCAGCCTCTCGTCGTGTGACCACCTCAAACTGTCCGCGCTTCCGTAAAACAGCTCACCGAGCGGGGAAGGTGAATCGCAGAACGATCT
Source organism: Streptomyces sp. 1-11 (assembly GCF_007176755.1). Classification (GTDB taxonomy): domain Bacteria; phylum Actinomycetota; class Actinomycetes; order Streptomycetales; family Streptomycetaceae; genus Streptomyces. The sequence goes on along the minus strand of NZ_BJTV01000001.1, from coordinate 89,607 downwards.
CGCCGTCGTCGATCTCCCCGGTGGGCTCGAACCCGAACTTCTGGTAGAAGGGCCACGGCTCGCCGTCGCCGGGCTCGTAGCTGGTCAGCAGCTCGGTAGCGCCGTCCGCGCGAACCAGGGTGGCGACCTGCGTGAGCGCCTCTCGGCCGATCCCTCGCCCCTGGTACCGCTTGTCGACGAGGAGACGCCAGAGGAAGTGTCGCCCTTCGTAAAGACCGGCCGGTGGTTTCCACGACAGCATCACGAAGCCGACTGGCTCATCGCCGCGGTACACGGCGCGGTACCAGGGATTCGCCTCCGGCTTCTTCGCCGCCTCCTTGAGGGAGTGGGACACGGAGGCGACGAACTGCTTCTGGTCACGTCGGACGCGGAGGGCTCGGACGGCATCGCGGTTGTCGTCGGTGATCTCCCGTAGGTGCACGCTCGGGGATCTCATGCCACAACCCTTCCGCATCCGACAGCTGCGCCGTCCCGGCCTACGTGAAGAGCTGATACCGGGCGGCATTCCCGCGCATCCGCGTTGTCGAGGCCGCCAGGTCGGACGTCTTCGCAGCGTATTCGACCCAGGCGATCTGGAGCGGGACTGGCACGCCGGGCCGTGACCGCGCCCAAGGCAGCTCCCAGGAGAGCAACCTGGCCTGACGCGGCGCTGCGCATGCGCAGGCCTCTTCGTCCGTTAGATGGGCTGACCTGGGTAATCGCTCGGCCGTGACCGGCTCCGCGTCGACCCGCGGTGAGCCGGGTGTAGCAGTCGAAGGTGATCGCGAGAGGCTTCCTTCGAAACCTACCGAAAGGCTATTGACATATGGCATCTGGCGTGGATCGTGGTGAGTAGGCCATAACACCGAAAGAGTCGCAAAGTCGATGAGGACGTCTAGCCGGCTAGTGACTTGGACAGGATGTGGTTCAGGCCCCCAGCAAGCCGGCGCGATACCGAAGCAACAGTGACGACTGAGGTTTCAGGACACGCGCAGTACTACTGGGGACTGTTTTTTGTCCTCAAGGCGCGGCCACTGCACTGTGCTCTACCGCGACGGTCAGCCGACCGAGATCGGCTACTGCGGGGCACCGCCGATGAACCGACCCTCAGGCCCCTGGACTTGTCCGGGGGCCTTGCCGTTTGCCGGCGCTGACCTGGGCAGACGCGTCAAGATCCCGTCCACGCCTCGTCCGCAGGCCCTGGCATACGCCCGCTCCGGGCGGCACACGCCTGCACATACGCGAAGACCCCGGCCTCAGCGTTTCCGCTGGTGACGGGGTCTTTGGGCACCTCATGCAGGGTGCCCCCGGCAGGATTCGAACCTGCGCACACGGCTCCGGAGGCCGTTGCTCTATCCCCTGAGCTACGGGGGCGTGTCGGGCGCTGAGCTGTTCGCTTGCGGCGACGGGTAGAACCCTAGCAGGTCTTACGGGGTGATCGAGAACGGGTTTCCCGGGGTGGGTCGGGGGTGGGCTGTTGGGAGTGGTGCGAGGGGTGCGACCCGGGTGCGCTGGAGGTGGGCGGCCAGGGAGCGTGAGGGGGGCCGAGGGGAGAGGGGACGGGGTGAGGGTGGAAGGTCTGGGGCGAGAGGTGGCACATGGCTTGGCCCCAGGAAGAGGGAGTGGCTCGGCCGGGTAAGGGGAGGAACGAGGAACTGGGGCGATCGGAGTGGCGGGCTGGGCCAGGGAATATGACGGGCATGGACAGTGGAGGCGACCGGCCGGGCCGGGATGCGCGACGGGCCGGCCCTGGATGCGCCACCGGCCGGGTCACCCGGACGGGGTGGAAGTGGGGAAAAGCCGGACGCGGTGGCTGGTGCCGACCTACTCTCGAGTTGTGCCAGGCGCTTCGGGCCGGGTGCTTGTTGTGGACGACAACAAGGTCATCCGGCAGTTGATCAGGGTCAACCTCGAGCTTGAGGGGCTTGAGGTCGTGACCGCGGCCGATGGTGCCGAGTGTCTGGATGTCGTGCATCAGGTGCGGCCCGATGTCGTGACGCTCGATGTCGTCATGCCTCGGCTGGACGGGCTCAGGACCGCCGCCCGGCTCCGGGCCGACCCCCGTACGCGGCAACTTCCGCTCGCCATCATCAGCGCCTGTACGCAGGTCGAGGTGGAGAGCGGGCTCGACGTCGGTGTCGATGCCTTCCTCGCCAAGCCCTTCGAGCCCGCCGAGCTCGTCCGGCTCGTCAAGCAGTTGATCGAGCGGAAGCCCGGCCCCAGCGCGCACGGGGAGGGTGAGGGGGAGGAAGAGGGGGGCAGTGACGGCGACGGTGACAGCGGCAGCGGCAGTGGGGGAGATGGCAGTGGCGGTAACGGTGACGGGGGTGAGGGTGACGGGGGTCTTGGTGGGGATGGGGTGGCCGGTGGTCCCGTCGCCGGGTCGGTTTCCTTCGGCGGGTAGGTCGGTCGTCCGAGTGTCAGCGGCTTTTTCTGAGATCGCTTAGTTTCTGCAGGTCGCTGCAGTTCGCCTCAGCTCGTTCTTCCCCTCAGTAGTTCTCCGCCGTCCTTCTCAGTCGCTTCGAAGGGCCAGTCTGTCTCTTCGAGAGGGCTGGTCCCTCGTTGCCTCTACCGGGGACAAGGCCCCCGCCCGTCTCGCCCCGTAAAACCGCCTCGCATACCCACCCCCCACCTCCCCTACGCTTGTCCCGTGACCCCCGTCGAGCTCTCCCGCACCGTGTTGCACTCGGTGCGTGCTGCCGTGGAGGGCGGGGAGCTGTGTGTGGAGCCGGGTGCGTTGCCGGAGCGGGTTGTCGTGACCGAGCCGGGGCCCGGGGGGTGCGGGGACTACGCCACCAATGTCGCCCTGCAGCTCGCCCGGGTGGCCGGGCGGCGGCCCGCGGACCTTGCCGAGGTGCTGCGGAAGCGGCTTCTGGAGGCCGACGGGATCGATGACGTCGTCGTCACGGGGCCGGGCTTCCTCAACATCACGCTCGCCGACAGCGGGGAGGCGGCCGCCGGCCTCGTCACCGAGATTCTGCGGCTCGGTTCCGCCTACGGGCACGGTGACGCGCTCGCCGGGCAGGTCGTGCCGTTGCGGGTGCCGTACGAGGTGCGGGCCGAGGTGGTGGCCGACGCCGTCGTACGGATCGTGGCCACGCAGGGCGGGCGGGCCGAAGTCGGGCACGGGGAGCCGGTGAACCTGCGGCCCGTGCCGGCGCCGGAGGATCCCGCGCCGCTCGGGGCCGACGCCGCCCAGTGGGCGCTGCTGCATCCCGCGCCGCACGACCGGCCCCGGATCACCGCCGACCATCTGGTGCAGCGTGAGGGCAACCCGCTGTTCCGGGTGCGGTACGCGCACGCCCGTACCCGGGCCCTGACCCGCAACGCCGCCCGTCTCGGGTTCGGCGCCGAGCCCGGACCCGTCGACGCCCGCGAGGTGGTCGCCGCCCTCGCCGACCACCCCCGCATCCTCACCGCGGCCGCCACCCATCGCGCCCCGGACCGGCTTGCCCGGCATCTCGTCACCGTCGCCGATGCCGTGCTGCCCCATCTGCCCACCGTGCTGCCGCGCGGCGAGGAGAAACCCTCGGCCGCCCACCGCGCCCGGCTCGCCCTCGCCGAAGCCGCCGGGACGGTGCTGGCCGGTGGCCTGTCCCTGCTCGGCATCGACGCACCCGAACACCTCTGAGGCGACCCAGGACGCCCGGAGAGAGACAGAGAGTCTGAGAGTCACGTCATGAGCCGTTCCGCCCACCCCGCAGGGCCCCGTCACGCCGACGTCCTCACCGAGGGCCACTATGCCGCCCCGCCCGCCGACCTCAACGCCCTCGACCCCAAGGTGTGGGCGCAGACCGTCAGCCGGGACGAGGACGGTGTCCTGACCGTCGGCGGGATTTCCGCGACCCGGCTCGCCGAGGAGTTCGGCACCCCCGCCTACATCCTCGACGAGGCCGACTTCCGTGCCCGGGCGCGCGCCTGGCGCACCGCGTTCGGCGCCGACGCCGACGTGTTCTACGCCGGGAAGGCGTTCCTGTCCCGGGCCGTCGTGCGCTGGCTGAACGAAGAGGGACTCAACCTCGACGTGTGTTCCGGCGGCGAGCTGGCCACCGCGCTGTCGGCCGGGATGCCCGCCGACCGCATCGCCTTCCACGGCAACAACAAGACCGTCGAGGAGATCGAGCGGGCCGTGGAGGCGGGGGTCGGGCGGATCGTGCTCGACTCCTTCCAGGAGATCGTGCGGGTCGCGCACATCGCGCAGTCGCTGGGCAAGCGGCAGCGGGTGCAGATCCGGATCACCGTCGGGGTCGAGGCGCACACCCACGAGTTCATCGCCACCGCGCACGAGGACCAGAAGTTCGGCATCCCGCTGGCCGGCGGGCAGGCCGCCGAGGCGGTGCGGCGGGCGCTCCGGCTCGACGGGCTGGAGCTGATCGGCATCCACAGCCACATCGGTTCGCAGATCTTCGACATGTCCGGCTTCGAGGTCGCCGCCCACCGCGTGGTCGGGCTGCTGAAGGACATCCGGGACGAGCACGGGGTCGAGCTGCCCGAGATCGACCTCGGCGGCGGGCTCGGCATCGCGTACACCAGCGCCGACGACCCGCGTGAGCCGCACGAGATCGCCAAGGCGCTGACCGAGATCGTCGGACGGGAGTGCGAGGCCGCCCGGCTGCGCGCGCCGCGCATCTCGGTCGAGCCCGGGCGCGCGATCGTCGGGCCGACGGCGTTCACGCTGTACGAGGTCGGCACCGTCAAGCCGCTCGAGGGGCTGCGGACGTACGTCTCGGTGGACGGCGGGATGTCCGACAACATCCGGACCGCGCTGTACGACGCGGAGTACAGCGTTGCGCTCGTCTCGCGCGCCAGCGACGCCGAGCCCGTGCTGAGCCGGGTCGTGGGCAAGCACTGCGAGAGCGGGGACATCGTGGTCAAGGACGCGTTCCTGCCGGCCGACCTGGCCCCGGGCGACCTGCTCGCGGTGCCGGCCACCGGCGCGTACTGCCGGTCCATGGCCAGCAACTACAACCACGCGCTCCGTCCGCCCGTCGTCGCGGTGCGGGACGGCGAGGCGCGGGTGATCGTGCGGCGCGAGACGGAGGAGGACCTCCTGCGTCTCGACGTCGGCTGAGGGACGGGGAGGTCGGTGGCTGCGGGCGCCGTGCCCCTTGGTGAACCCGGGAGGGTGGTGGCTGCGGGTGCCGTGCCCCCGGGTGAACCCCGGGAGGGCGGTGGCCGTGGGCGCCGTGGCCTGGGGTGAACCCCGGGAAACGGGGCCGGAAGATCTTCGGTCTTCGCATCCCGGGAAAATGAAATAGATGTCTCACGATCCGGACGAAGGGTAGAAACTCCCGTCCGGTGAGTGAGACTGGTGCAACCGTAGACGGTGAGAGGAAACGAGGTCGGATGATGCGTACGCGTCCGCTGAAGGTGGCGCTGCTGGGCTGTGGAGTGGTCGGCTCAGAGGTGGCGCGCATCATGACGACGCACGCCGACGACCTCGCCGCCAGGATCGGGGCCCCGGTGGAACTGGCCGGGGTGGCCGTGCGCCGGCCCGGCAAGGTGCGCGAGGGCATCGACCCGTCGCTGGTCACCACCGACGCCACCGCCCTCGTCAAACGCGGCGACATCGACGTCGTCGTCGAGGTCATCGGCGGCATCGAGCCCGCGCGGACCCTCATCACCACCGCCTTCGAGCACGGCGCGTCCGTGGTCAGCGCCAACAAGGCGCTGCTCGCCCAGGACGGGGCCGCGCTGCACGCCGCCGCCGAGCAGCACGGCCGGGACCTGTACTACGAGGCCGCCGTCGCCGGCGCCATCCCGCTGATCCGGCCGCTGCGCGAGTCCCTCGCCGGCGACAAGGTCAACCGGGTGCTCGGCATCGTCAACGGCACGACCAACTTCATCCTCGACAAGATGGACTCCACCGGCGCCGGGTACCAGGAGGCGCTGGACGAGGCCACCGCGCTCGGGTACGCCGAGGCCGACCCGACCGCCGACGTCGAGGGGTTCGACGCCGCGGCCAAGGCCGCCATCCTGGCCGGCATCGCCTTCCACACCCGGGTGCGGCTCGACGACGTCTACCGCGAGGGCATGAGCGAGGTCACCGCCTCCGACTTCCGCTCGGCCAGGGAGATGGGCTGCACGATCAAGCTGCTCGCCATCTGCGAGCGGGCCGCCGACGGCGCCTCGGTGACCGCCCGGGTGCACCCCGCGATGATCCCGCTGAAGCACCCCCTCGCCTCCGTGCGCGGCGCCTACAACGCCGTCTTCGTGGAGTCCGACGCCTCCGGGCAGCTCATGTTCTACGGCCCCGGCGCCGGCGGTTCCCCGACCGCCTCCGCCGTGCTCGGCGACCTGGTCGCCGTATGCCGCAACCGGCTCAACGGCGCAACGGGGCCCGGTGAGTCCGCGTACGCTGCCCTGCCGGTCTCGCCCATGGGCGAGGTCGTCACGCGCTACCACATCAGCCTCGACGTCGCGGACAAGCCGGGTGTCCTGGCCCAGGTCGCGACCGTGTTCGCCGAGCACGGGGTGTCGATCGATACGGTTCGCCAGCAGGGCAAGGACGGCGAGGCCTCCCTCGTCGTCGTCACCCACCGCGCGTCCGACGCCTCCCTCACCGGGACCGTCGAGGCGCTGCGCAAGCTCGACACCGTGCGGGGTGTCGCCAGCATCATGCGGGTTGAAGGAGAGTAACCAGCAATGACCCACCAGTGGCGCGGAATCATCGAGGAGTACCGGGACAGGCTGCCGGTATCCGACACCACGCCGGTCGTGACGCTCCGCGAGGGCGGTACGCCCCTCGTGCCCGCGCAGGTGCTCTCCGAGCGCACGGGCTGTGAGGTCCACCTGAAGGTGGAGGGGGCCAACCCCACCGGGTCCTTCAAGGACCGCGGCATGACCATGGCCATCTCCAAGGCCAAGGAGGAGGGGGCGAAGGCCGTCATCTGCGCCTCCACCGGCAACACCTCCGCCTCGGCCGCCGCCTACGGCGTGCGGGCCGGGATGGTCTCGGCCGTGCTCGTGCCGCAGGGCAAGATCGCCCTCGGCAAGATGGGCCAGGCCCTGGTGCACGGCGCCAAGATCCTCCAGGTCGACGGCAACTTCGACGACTGCCTGACGCTCGCCCGCTCGCTGAGCGAGAACTACCCGGTGGCACTGGTCAATTCGGTCAACCCGGTGCGCATCGAGGGCCAGAAGACGGCCGCCTTCGAGATCGTCGACATGCTCGGTGACGCCCCCGACATCCACGTCCTGCCGGTCGGCAACGCGGGCAACATCACCGCCTACTGGAAGGGCTACAAGGAGTACGCCGCCGACGGCGTCTCCAGCCGCACCCCGCGCATGTGGGGCTTCCAGGCCTCCGGCAGCGCGCCGATCGTGCGCGGCGAGGTCGTCAAGGATCCGTCGACCATCGCCACCGCGATCCGCATCGGCAACCCCGCCTCCTGGGACTACGCGCTCGCCGCCCGCGACGAGTCCGGCGGCGCCATCGACGAGGTGACGGACCGTGAGATCCTGCGCGCCTACCGGCTGTTGGCCGCGCAGGAGGGTGTCTTCGTGGAGCCCGCCTCCGCCGCTTCGGTGGCCGGTCTGCTCAAGGCCGCCGAGCAGGGCAAGGTCGACCCGGGGCAGCGCATCGTGTGCACCGTCACCGGCAACGGGCTGAAGGACCCGGACTGGGCCGTCGCCGGCGCGCCGCAGCCGGTCACCGTCCCCGTCGACGCGGCCACCGCGGCGGAGCGCCTCGGCCTGGCGTGAGAGCCCGCGGGGCCGGGACGACCCGGCCCCGCGGCAGCCGCCCGTGGCAGGGTGCACGGGAGGTCCACGACACGCATCGTGCGCCTCCTGTGCGCCCTATGTCGCCGCGGAACCTTCCTTCGATAGGCTGTACTGAACCCGCCTACCGCATATGCCCCCGCGTGTGGGCACGGGCCGCGCCGTCTCCGCGACCCGACGGGTCTTCGTACGTCATCGAATGTCCTCGAATCGATCGAGCGGCATTCGACCCATCGGATGTCCTTCGACACTCACGCAGCTCAAGGAGAGTCTTCGAGCGATGGCCGGTCCAGCGTTCCGCGCCGCCGCCGTCCGGGTGCGCGTCCCCGCCACCAGCGCCAACCTCGGCCCGGGCTTCGACGCCCTGGGCCTCGCGCTGGGGCTGTACGACGACGTCGTCGTCCGGGTGGCCGACTCCGGACTGCACATCGACATCGCGGGTGAGGGCGGCGAGACCCTGCCCCGTGACGAGAGCCACCTGCTCGTCCGCTCCCTGCGCACCGCCTTCGACCTGCTGGGCGGACAGCCCCGCGGTCTGGAGATCGTCTGCGCCAACCGCATCCCGCACGGCCGCGGCCTCGGCTCCTCCTCCGCCGCCATCTGCGCCGGCATCGTCGCCGCCCGCGCGGTGACCATAGGCGGCGAGGCCCGCCTCGACGACGCGGCGCTGCTCGAGCTGGCCACCGAGATCGAGGGCCACCCCGACAACGTGGCCGCCTGTCTGCTCGGCGGCTTCACGCTCTCCTGGATGGAGGCCGGCGCGGCCCGGGCCATCAGGATGGACCCCGACGATTCCATCGTTCCGGTGGTTTTCGTGCCCGGGAAGCCGGTGCTCACCGAGACCGCGCGCGGCCTGCTGCCGCGCACCGTGCCGCACGTCGACGCCGCCGTCAACGCGGGCCGTGCCGCCCTGCTCGTCGAGGCCCTCACCAGGCGCCCCGAGCTGCTGCTGCCCGCCACGGTGGACCGTCTGCACCAGGAGTACCGCGCCCCGGCGATGCCGGAGAGCGCCGCGCTGGTGGAGCGGCTGCGCGCCGACGGGATCCCGGCCGTCATCTCCGGCGCCGGACCCACCGTCATGGCGCTGGCCGACGTCGACAGCGCGGACAAGGTGTCCCACCTCGCGGGTGAGGGCTGGGCCGCCAACCGGCTGGACCTCGATGTCCAGGGAGCGAGCGTGCTGCCGCTTGCGACCTGAGACACGGTTGCCGGATTTGGAGAGGGGGAATGTTTGTTGGATCCGGTAGTGTTAACCTCAAGTCAGCACCCGACCCCACCATGGCGAGGTGCTTCGTGTCCCCGTCCGGGACAGACATCCTTCCGGGAGCCTCCCACACCACTCCGTGTTCCGTGCGCCGTACCTGGGCAGTACGTCGTATGCGGACATTGAGCGGGACGCCAGTGGGGGCACCCCCTCCGGGGGAGCTCCGGAATCGGTGCTACCACGCCACGTGACACTGGGTGCCACGGCTCGCGGAAGCGCCATCACCAGAAATTTCTCTTCCGCCGCTTTGGCGGACCACCGCCCCGGCACGGTCCATCGAAGACAGGACCGTAGCCGGACAGCACAACCGGTCGCCGAGCCAGACAGGCCGACGTCCGCTCCAGGGAAGGACCCTTCGTGAGCGACACCACCGATCTGATGGGCGCACGTGTCGAGGAGACCGCTGCCGCGCCCGCCACGGACGCCTCCGCGCCTGCCAGCGGTGCCGGCTCCCGGCGGCGCCGCGGTACCGGCCTCGAGGGCATGGTGCTGGCCGAGCTGCAGCAGGTCGCATCCGGCCTCGGCATCAGGGGCACCGCGCGCATGCGCAAGAGCCAGCTGATCGAGGTCATCAAGGAGGCCCAGGCCGGGGGCGCCGCTCCCAAGGCGGAGGCCGCCACCGAGACCAAGCCCAAGCGGCGGGCCACCTCCAAGGCCCGTACCGGTGAGGACGCCGCCGAGAAGAAGGCGGACAAGGCGGCCGAGGCCCCCGCCGAGAAGGCCGTGGCCCAGCAGCAGATCGAGATCCCCGGCCAGCCGGCGGGCGGCGCGGCCCGCGCGGGCGAGGCCGAGCGCGGCGGAGACGACGCCCCGGCCGAGCGCCGCCGCCGTCGTGCCACCGCCGAGACGGGCAGCCCCGCCGCCGAGACCGTCGCCGGTGAGGCGAAGGGCGAGTCCAAGGGCGAGGCGTCCGCGCAGCAGCAGGGCGAGGCCCGCGGCGACGCCGGTGACGGCGAGGGCCGCGGCCGGCGCGACCGCCGCGAGCGCGGCCGTGACCGCGACCGCGACCGCCGTGGCAAGGGCGACGACCAGCAGGGCGGCGGCCGTCAGGACCGCCAGCAGCAGGGTCAGCAGCAGGGCGGCCGCCAGGACCGCAACAGCGGCCCGCAGGACGACGACGACTTCGAGGGCGGCCGCCGTGGCCGTCGCGGCCGCTACCGCGACCGCCGTGGCCGTCGTGGCCGCGACGACGTCGCCGAGCCGCAGGTCGCCGAGGACGACGTCCTGATCCCGGTCGCGGGCATCCTGGACATCCTCGACAACTACGCCTTCATCCGGACCTCCGGCTACCTGCCGGGCCCGAACGACGTGTACGTCTCCCTCGCCCAGGTCCGCAAGAACGGCCTGCGCAAGGGCGACCACGTCACCGGCGCGGTCCGCCAGCCCAAGGAGGGCGAGCGCCGCGAGAAGTTCAACGCGCTGGTCCGCCTCGACTCCGTCAACGGCATGGCGCCCGAACACGGCCGCGGCCGCCCGGAGTTCAACAAGCTGACCCCGCTCTACCCGCAGGACCGCCTCCGTCTGGAGACGGACCCGGGCGTGCTGACGACCCGCATCATCGACCTCGTGTCGCCGATCGGCAAGGGCCAGCGCGGTCTGATCGTGGCCCCGCCGAAGACCGGCAAGACCATGATCATGCAGGCGATCGCCAACGCGATCACGCACAACAACCCCGAGTGCCACCTGATGGTCGTCCTCGTCGACGAGCGTCCGGAAGAGGTCACCGACATGCAGCGGTCGGTGAAGGGCGAGGTCATCTCCTCGACCTTCGACCGTCCGGCCGAGGACCACACCACGGTCGCCGAGCTGGCCATCGAGCGCGCCAAGCGCCTGGTGGAGCTGGGTCACGACGTGGTCGTGCTGCTCGACTCGATCACGCGTCTGGGCCGTGCGTACAACCTCGCCGCCCCGGCCTCCGGCCGCATCCTGTCCGGTGGTGTCGACTCGACCGCCCTGTACCCGCCGAAGCGGTTCTTCGGCGCGGCCCGCAACATCGAGGACGGCGGCTCGCTCACCATCCTCGCCACCGCCCTGGTGGACACCGGGTCCCGCATGGACGAGGTGATCTTCGAGGAGTTCAAGGGCACCGGCAACATGGAGCTCAAGCTCGACCGGAAGCTCGCCGACAAGCGCATCTTCCCGGCGGTGGACGTCGACGCGTCCGGTACCCGTAAGGAAGAGATCCTGCTCGGCAACGAGGAGCTCGCCGTCGTCTGGAAGCTGCGCCGGGTGCTGCACGCGCTCGACCAGCAGCAGGCGATCGAGCTGCTGCTGGACAAGATGAAGCAGACCAAGTCCAACGGCGAGTTCCTGATGCAGATCCAGAAGACGACGCCGACGCCCGGCAACGGCGACTAGTCGGTAGGCAGAAGGTAAGAAACTCAGGCCGGCCCCCGTCACCAGGTGACGGGGGCCGGCCTTTCGGCGCTGAGAGGGGATGGGGAGCGCATCAGGCGCCCCCTTCACCACACCTCTCCCCCTAGGGAAACCGCCTTGCCCACGCCCGAGTCCGGGCGGCACAGACGCCGGATACGTCTTGCCGTCCCCCTCGCCGCGGCCGCTGCCGCCGCCGCGGTGACCGCCGCGCTGCTGACGTCCTCCGCCGGCGCCGCCACCGCGGCCCCCGAGCCCGGCACCGCCCCCGCCGTCACCCAGCCCTCCCAGGCCACGCTGGACCACCGCATCGCGGGCGCCGCGAGCGCCGAGCGGCGCACCGCGCAGCCGACGGGCACCAGCAGCCCCTCGGCCGTCTCGCCGAAGGTCGTCGGCGGCTCCGAGACCACCATCTCCTCGGCGCCCTGGATGGCCCAGCTCTGGTACTTCGACGACAGGAACACCACCGACACCGCCGACGACATCAGCTTCTTCTGCGGCGGCTCGGTCGTCTCGCCGACGAAGATCCTGACCGCCGCCCACTGCCTCAGGGAGGACAACCGGAACTACGACTGGGCCGCCCACGGCGCCGTCGTCACGGGCACCGACCAGCTCCCCACCACCGACGCCGCCGGCACCACCGACCTGCACGGCGGCCAGGCGACCGGAGTGCTGCGCCAGTGGTGGCAGCCGGGGTACGACCCGGTGGACAAGGAGACGGGGAAGTACGAGAGCGACCTCGGCATGCTCACCCTGGCCGTCCCGGTCAAGGCCACGCCGATCCGCATGGCCGTCTCCGGCGACACCGCCTCCTATGCCAGCGGCACCGCCGCCAGGGTCTACGGCTGGGGCCGCACCAGCTCCACCGGCCAGGACCTCTCCCAGACGCTGCGGACGACCACGCTGACCCTGCGCTCCGACAGCACCTGCGCCGGCGTCTACGACACCGCCTACGTCGCGGGGCACATGGTCTGCGCGGGCACCCAGAGCGGCGGCGACACCGGTACCAGCGCCACGTGCAACGGTGACTCCGGCGGCCCGCTCGTGGTCGGCGGCCGGATCGCCGGAGTGGTCTCCTGGGGCGTCAAGGACTGCGTGGACAAGGGCTATTACAGCGTCTTCACCAGGCTCGGCGCCTACGCCGGCTCGGCGTATCCGCAGATCGACGACAGCAACCTGAGCTACCACGACAACAAGGCCGACATCTTCGTGCGCGCCTCGTCCACGAAGACCGGCTACGAGAAGGACTCCAAGGGCACCTCGTTCGGCTCCCGCGTCTCCTGGGGCGACTGGAGCGGGGTCAACCTCGCCCTGCAGACCGACCTGAACCGGGACGGCTACCAGGACGTCGTCTACCGGGTGGCCTCCACCGGAGACGTCTACTGGGAGCACTTCGTCCTCAACAGCGCCCGCACCAAGGGGAGCTGGACCGACACGAAGATCTTCACCGGCTGGAAGACCCGCACCCGGATCGTCACCCCGGGCGACGTCACCGGCGACTACCTGCCCGACGTGCTCTCCGTCGACTCGGGCGGCACGATGTGGCTGTACGCGGGCAAGGGCAACGGGACCTTCGCCGCCAAGGTGAAGGTGAGCACCGGCTGGGGCCAGTACAACTCGGTGCGCGGGCACGGGGACTTCAACGGCGACGGCAGGGCCGACCTGCTGGCCCGCAAGTCGAGCACCGGCGACCTGTACCTGTACAAGGGCACCGGCAAGTCCGGTACCGGGGCCTTCTCCGCCCGGGTCAAGGTGCGCAGCGGCTGGACCGGCTACAACGCCTTCGACGCGGTCGGCGACGTGAGCGGCGACGGCAAGGCCGACCTCCTGGCCCGCACCCCCGGCGGCACGCTCTACCTGTACAAGGGCACCGGAAAGGGCACGAGCGAGATCTTCGCCACAAGGGTCTCGGTCGGCACCGGCTTCCAGGCGTACGACATCTGGGGCTGAAACCGCAGGTGAGCGTGGCCCGCTCCGGGTCACGCCGTCACGCACGGTGCCCGCCGCCGCACGCGGCGGACACCGTGCGCCGTGCAACCCTGGCCCGAGTTTCTCCGTCTGACCAGGCAGAGCGACGATGGAGTGGTGAAGACCGCGCCTGACCCTGAAAGCAGGGGGTAACCGACAGGACGAGACCTAGGAGTGACGTGTCCGCCGAGAGCACGCCGGAGCCCGGCATAACGGAGCCGGTCACCACCGGCCCGCAGCACCGAGGCGGGGGCCGCCGCCGCAAGGCCACCCCCGGCAAGCGCCGCAAGGCGCTGCTCGCCACCGCATGGACGGCCGCCGGCGTGGTCGTGCTCGCCGGTACCGGGTTCGGATACGTCTACTTCAAGCTCAACGGCAACCTGAAGAGCGTCGACATCAACCAGGCCCTCGGCGACGGGCGGCCCACGAAGGTCGACAACGGTTCCGAGAACATCCTGGTCCTCGGCTCGGACACCCGCGCGGGCACGAACCGGAAGCTGGGCGGCGGCACGGACGACGGCAGCGCCCGCTCCGACACCGCGATGATCGTCCACGTGTACAAGGGGCACAAGAGAGCCAGTGTGGTCTCCGTCCCGCGTGACACCCTCATCGACCGCCCCGCCTGCACCGACGCCAAGGGCGGCAGCCACCCCGCCGCGACCGGCGTGATGTTCAACTCCGCCTACTCCACGGGCGGCGCCGCCTGCGCCGTGAAGACCGTCGAGTCCCTCACCGGCATCCGCATGGACCACTACCTGGAGGTCGACTTCGCCGGCTTCCAGAAGCTCATCGACGACCTCGGCGGGGTACCGGTCACCACGACCAGGCCCATCTCCGACCCGCAGAGCCACCTGAACCTCAAGGCCGGCACCCACACCCTCGACGGTGAGCGGGCGCTCGCCCTGGTCCGCACCCGGCACGGCGTCGGCGACGGCTCCGACCTGGGCCGCATCCAGCTCCAGCAGGCCTTCGTCAAGGCACTGCTCGACCAGGTCGCGCACGTCGGCGTGTTCAGCGACCCCAAGCGGCTGTACGACCTCGCCGACACCGCCACCAAGGCCGTCACCACCGACTCCGACCTCGGCTCGGTCAACGCCCTCGCGGACTTCGCGGGCGGCCTGAAGGGCATCGGCTCCTCCCACCTGCGGATGGTCACGATGCCGGTCCGGTACGACCCGGCCGACCCCAACCGGGTCCTGCTGGAGAAGGCCAAGGCCGAGCAGATCTGGCAGGCCCTGCGGAACGACAGGCCCATCCCCGCTTCGGCCACCAAGGACACGGCGGCGGGCGAGGCCGCGGGCGTCGTCAGCGGCTGACCCGCACCGGGACCGCCGCACCGGCAGCGCCGCACCGGACCCCCGCTCCCGGACCCGCGCGGGCCCCAGGGAAACCGCCGGGGAACGCCCCGGGAATAGACCGCCACGCCCCCCGGTTTTGGGGGATGGCGCCAGTCCTGGCAGACTGGTACGTCGGCTCCGGTTCACGCTTTCGCATCCCGCGGCTGCGACCCGGCGCCCTCCCGGAACCTAGGAGACACCTTGAAGCGCGACATCCACCCCGAGTACGTCGAGACGCAGGTCAGCTGCACCTGTGGCGCGTCGTTCACCACCCGTAGCACCATCGAGTCCGGCACCATCCGGGCCGAGGTCTGCTCCGAGTGCCACCCGTTCTACACGGGCAAGCAGAAGATCCTCGACACCGGTGGCCGTGTGGCCCGCTTCGAGGCCCGCTTCGGCAAGGCTGCCGGCTCCAAGAAGTAGCGAGCCCCATACCGCCGGTCCACGGTCGCGCCCTCTCGCGGGGCGTGCCCGGGACCGGCGTTTTTGGTCGCCCGCCCTCGTCCTCACCGCAGTATCAGGAGCCGAAAGATGTTCGAGGCCGTCGATGAACTCGTCGCCGAGCACGCCGACCTGGAGAAGAAGCTCGCCGACCCGTCGGTCCACGCCGACCAGGCGAACGCGCGCAAGCTGAACAAGCGCTACGCCGAGCTCACCCCGATCGTCGCCACGTACCGCTCCTGGAAGCAGACCGGCGACGACGTCGAGACCGCGCGCGAATTCGCCGTCGACGACCCCGACTTCGCCGCCGAGGTCAAGGAACTGGAGAAGCAGCGCGAGCAGCTCACCGAGAAGCTGCGCCTGCTGCTGGTCCCGCGCGACCCCAGTGACGACAAGGACGTCATCCTCGAGATCAAGGCCGGCGCCGGCGGCGACGAGTCCGCGCTGTTCGCCGGTGACCTGCTGCGCATGTACCTGCGCTACGCGGAGCGGATCGGCTGGAAGACCGAGATCATCGACGCCACCGAGTCCGAGCTGGGCGGCTACAAGGACGTGCAGGTCGCGGTGAAGGCCCGCGGGCAGATCGAGCCCGGCCAGGGCGTGTGGGCCCGGCTGAAGTACGAGGGCGGCGTGCACCGCGTGCAGCGCGTGCCGGCCACCGAGTCCCAGGGCCGCATCCACACCTCCGCCGCCGGTGTCCTCGTGACCCCCGAGGCCGAGGAGGTCGACGTCGAGATCAACCCGAACGACCTGCGGATCGACGTCTACCGGTCCTCCGGGCCCGGCGGCCAGTCGGTCAACACCACCGACTCCGCGGTGCGCATCACGCACCTGCCCACCGGGGTCGTCGCCTCCTGCCAGAACGAGAAGAGCCAGCTCCAGAACAAGGAGCAGGCGCTGCGCATCCTGCGCTCCAGGCTGCTCGCCGCGGCGCAGGAGGAAGCCGAGCGGGAGGCCGCCGACGCCCGCCGCAGCCAGGTCCGCACCGTGGACCGCTCCGAGAAGATCCGCACCTACAACTTCCCGGAGAACCGCATCTCGGACCACCGGGTCGGATTCAAGGCCTACAACCTGGACCAGGTCCTGGACGGCGACCTCGACCCGGTGATCCAGGCCTGCGTCGACGCCGACTCGGCCGCGAAGCTGGCGGCCGCGTAAGAGGCACGTACGAGTTACACGGAGGACTTGCGTGCAGTCACCACCTGGGGGGCGACCCCCAAGCCCCCGCAGTCTGCTGCTCGCCGAGGTGGCCCAGGCCACCCAGCGGCTGGCCGACGCCGGCGTGCCCTCGCCGCGCACCGACGCGGAGGAGCTCGCCGCGTTCGTGCACGGCGTGAAGCGGGGCCAGCTGCACTCCGTCGAGGACTCCGACTTCGACGCCCGCTACTGGGAGGTCATCGCCCGGCGTGAGCAGCGCGAGCCGCTGCAGCACATCACCGGGCGGGCCTACTTCCGGTACCTGGAGCTCCAGGTCGGGCCCGGAGTGTTCGTGCCCCGGCCGGAGACCGAGTCCGTGGTGGGCTGGGCGATAGACGCCGTGCGCGCCATGGACGTGGTCGAGCCGTGCATCGTCGACCTGTGCACCGGCTCCGGCGCCATCGCGCTCGCGCTCGCCCAGGAGGTGCCGCGCTCGCGCGTGCACGCCGTGGAGCTGAGCGAGGAAGCGCTCCAGTGGACCCGCAAGAACGTCGAGGGGTCCAGGGTCGACCTGCGCCAGGGCGACGCCCTGACCGCCTTCCCGGACCTCGACGGCCAGGTCGACCTGGTGATCTCCAACCCGCCGTACATCCCGCTCACCGAGTGGGAGTACGTCGCGCCGGAGGCCCGTGACTACGACCCGGAGATGGCGTTGTTCTCCGGCGAGGACGGCCTCGACCTGATCCGCGGCATCGAGCGCACCGCGCACCGGCTGCTGCGCCCCGGCGGAGTCGTCGTCATCGAGCACGCCGACACCCAGGGCGGCCAGGTGCCCTGGATCTTCACCGAGGAGCTGGGCTGGGCCGACGCGGCCGACCACCCGGACCTCAACAACCGCCCCCGCTTCGCGACCGCCCGCAAGGCGCTGCCGTGAGCACCCCGACGACTTCCAGCCCGCAGTACCCGCACGAGGAGGCTCGCTAGACATGGCACGGCGATACGACACCAACGACGCGACCGACCGTGTGACGGGTCTGCGCGAGGCCGCGTCCGCCGTCCGCCGTGGCGAGCTGGTGGTGCTGCCGACCGACACGGTCTACGGCATCGGCGCCGACGCGTTCTCCTCCGAGGCGTGCGCCGATCTGCTGGCCGCCAAGGGCCGGGGCCGCAACATGCCCAGTCCCGTCCTGATCGGCTCCCCGAACACCCTGCACGGCCTCGTCACGGACTTCTCCGAGCTGGCCTGGGAACTGGTCGACGCCTTCTGGCCGGGCGCGCTGACGCTCGTCGCCCGGCACCAGCCGTCCCTGCAGTGGGACCTGGGCGACACCCGGGGCACGGTCGCCGTGCGCATGCCGCTGCACCCGGTCGCCATCGAGCTGCTCACCGAGGTCGGCCCGATGGCCGTGACCTCGGCCAACCTCACCGGCCACCCGGCGCCGGAGGACTGCGACGCCGCGCAGCGGATGCTCGGCGACTCCGTCTCCGTATACCTCGACGGCGGCCCCACGCCCGGCAACGTGCCGTCGTCCATCGTGGACGTCACCGGCGAGGTCCCGGTGCTGCTGCGACAGGGCGCGCTCTCCCCGGAGGAGCTGCGGAAGGTCGTACCCGACCTCGAGGTGGCGAATTGACGGCCCCTGACGCGGGGCGTGGCATAGGCAGGGAGAGCGCCGCGGAGATCACGACGACGTTCGTCGGGCTCCCGCGCGACTGCTTCCGCATCCTCCACGTCAGCACCGGCAACGTGTGCCGCTCGCCCATCACCGAGCGGCTGACCCGCCATTTCGTGACGGAGCGGCTGGGGGTGCTCGGCGGCGGCCTGATCGTGGAGAGCGCCGGCACCTGGGGCCACGAGGGCGCGCCCATGGAGGCCAACGCGGAGACCGTGCTGGCCGAGTTCGGCGCGGACGCCTCCGGCTTCACCGGCCGCGAGCTGCTGGACGAGCACGTCATCATGGCCGACCTCGTCCTCACGGCCACCCGCGACCACCGCGCCCAGGTCATCTCCATGGGCCACTCGGCGGGCCTGCGCACCTTCACCCTGAAGGAGTTCACCCGCCTGGTGCGCGCCATAGACCCCGCCACGCTGCCGCCGCTGGAGGACGGCGTGGTGGCGCGGGCCCGCGCCCTGGTGCGCGCCGCGGCCGCGCTGCGCGGCTGGCTGCTGGCGCCGACCGCGGAGGCGGACGAGGTGTACGACCCGTACGGGGCGCCGCTGCCCTTCTTCCGCTCGGTCGGCGACGAGATACACGAGGCGCTCGATCCCGTGGTGACCGCACTGACCGGGGTCCCCGCCCGCGCGTGACGCGGGCGGGCGCCGCCCGCCCGTGGGACGCCCGCGCCGACAGGCGGGGCAACCCGCGCGTACCGGACATCCCGGGCCTACATTGGTCTCACGTCACCGTCGACCGCCCGGAGCCCGCCATGTCGGTCACCCGCACCCTCGAGACCGATGTCCTGCGGGAACAGGATCCCCAGCTCGCCGACATCCTGTCCGCGGAGCTCGACCGGCAGTCGACGACGCTCCAGCTCATCGCCGCCGAGAACTTCACCTCGCCGGCCGTGCTGGCCGCCCTCGGCTCGGCGCTCGCCAACAAGTACGCCGAGGGCTACCCGGGCGCCCGGCACCACGGCGGCTGCGAGATCGTCGACGTCGCCGAACGGCTGGCCGTCGAGCGGGCCACGGCGCTGTTCGGCGCCGAGCACGCCAACGTGCAGGCCCACTCGGGCTCCTCGGCCGTCCTGGCCGCCTACGCCGCCCTGCTGCGCCCCGGCGACACCGTCCTCGCCCTGGGGCTGCCCCACGGCGGCCACCTCACCCACGGCTCGCCCGCGAACTTCTCCGGCCGCTGGTTCGACTTCGTCGGCTACGGCGTCGACGCCGAGACCGGGCTGATCGACCGCGACCAGGTCCGCCACCTGGCCCTGGGCCACCGGCCCAAGGCCGTCGTCTGCGGCTCCATCGCCTACCCCCGCCACCTCGACTACGCCTTCTTCCGGGAAGTCGCCGACGAGGTGGGCGCGTACCTGATCGCCGACGCGGCGCACCCGATCGGCCTGGTCGCCGGGGGAGCGGCGCCCAGCCCGGTGCCGTACGCCGACATCGTGTGCGCCACCACGCACAAGGTGCTGCGCGGCCCGCGCGGCGGGATGATCCTGTGCGGGGCCGAGCTCGCGGAGCGGGTCGACCGGGCCGTCTTCCCCTTCACCCAGGGCGGCGCGCAGATGCACACGATCGCCGCCAAGGCCGTCGCCTTCGGCGAGGCGGCCACCCCGGCCTTCGGCGCCTACGCCCACCAGGTGGTCGCCAACGCCAGGGTCCTCGCCGGCCATCTGGCCGCCGAGGGGTTCAACGTGATCACCGGCGGCACCGACACCCACATGATCGTCGCCGACCCGGCGCCGCTCGACGTCGACGGACGCACCGCGCGCGGCCGGCTCGCGGCCGCCGGGATCGTGCTGGACTGCTGTGTTCTTCCGCACGGCGACGGCCGGGGGCTGCGCCTGGGCACGGCCGCGGTGACCACGCAGGGCATGGGGGAGCCGGAGATGGTCCGGATCGCCGCGCTCCTGGCCGCCGTCCTGCGGGACGAGGCGGAACCGGCCGCGGCGCGGGCCGAGGTGCGTGAGCTGACCGGTCGATTCCCGCCGTATCCGGGGTGAAACGGGCAGGTGGAAGGTCCGTGCGTCCGGCCGCGCGTGGTGGCGCACAGCCACCCGTGCAACCATCGTCGCTACCCGGAAGTCCTCATCCATATGCGTGCGTCGCTAGGGTGTGGGGCTGTGATGGCCAGCGAGACCTGTGGGGAAGCCCGTGCGTGAATACCTGCTGACGCTCTGCATCACGGCCGCGGTGACCTACCTGCTGACAGGGCCGGTACGGAAGTTCGCGATCGTGGCAGGCGCGATGCCGGAGATCCGGGCGCGTGACGTGCACCGGGAACCCACTCCGCGGCTCGGCGGGATCGCGATGTTCTTCGGACTGTGTGCGGGCCTGCTGGTCGCGGACCACCTGACCAACCTCAACGAGGTCTTCGCCAAGTCCAACGAGCCGCGGGCGCTGCTGTCCGGGGCCGCGCTGATCTGGCTGATCGGCGTCCTCGACGACAAGTTCGAGATCGACGCGCTGATCAAGCTCGGCGGCCAGATGATCGCCGCCGGCGTCATGGTCATGCAGGGTCTGACGATCCTGTGGCTGCCCGTCCCGGGTGTCGGCAACGTGGCGCTGACCCAGTGGCAGGGCACCCTGCTGACGGTGGCGCTGGTCGTCATCACGATCAACGCGGTGAACTTCGTGGACGGCCTCGACGGCCTGGCCTCCGGCATGGTGTGCATCGCGGCGGCGGCGTTCTTCCTGTACGCGTACCGGATCTGGTACTCGTACGGCATCGAGGCCGCCGCCCCGGCGACGCTGTTCTCGGCCATTCTGATGGGCATGTGCCTGGGCTTCCTGCCGCACAACATGCACCCGGCGCGGATCTTCATGGGCGACTCCGGCTCGATGCTGATCGGGCTGGTGCTGGCCGCCGGCGCGATCTCCATCACCGGCCAGGTGGACCCGGACGCGTTGGCCCTGTTCACGGGTTCGGAGAAGGCGGCGGTGCACCAGACGGTGCCCGTCTACATCCCGCTGCTGCTGCCCCTGACCATCATCGCCGTGCCCGCCGCCGACCTGGTGCTGGCCATCGTGCGCCGCACCTGGCGCGGCCAGTCGCCGTTCGCCGCGGACCGCGGCCATCTGCACCACCGCCTGCTGGAGATCGGCCACTCGCACAGCAGGGCCGTGCTGATCATGTACTTCTGGTCCGCGCTGATCGGCTTCGGGGCGCTCGCCTACTCGGTGAACTCGGCGTCGATGTGGATCGTGCTCGGTGTGGTCTTCCTGAGCGCCATCGGCCTGGTCCTGCTCCTGCTGCCCCGCTTCACGCCCCGGGTGCCCGCCTGGGCGCAGAACGTCGTGCCGCCCCGTTACCGCAGGCGCCGGCGCACGGCGGAGGAGCCGGCGCAGTCCGCGCAGACCGCCAGGGCCACGGCCCAGGAGCCGTCGGAGCCCGAGGAACGGACGCCTGTCACCGCCGGTACGACAGGGGTCAACGGGGCCACCGCCCTCGGCACCCGTTCGCGTATCGGCAAGGCCACAAGGTAAGAATCTGACTAGAGCATTGCCATCTCGTGGGGGAGCAAAGCTCCGCAATACCAGACAAAAGGGCCTGGTCTTTGCACAGACGCGCGCCACCACACTCATGTGTGACAGCAAGCACACCCAGCAGGTAAAGACCTCATCAAATAGTTTGTGATACGGTTCACGAGAACCCCGGATAGAACCGAAGGACCGTAGTGCGACGGTCCGCCGGTGTGAGGTCTCGACTACTCAGCCCGGGACTACGCTCGTCCATGACGACACCTGCCCCCCTGTGAAAGCGGAGTTGCCGCCATGCCGTCCAATGACGCCCGGAACCTACTGCAGATCGCTGTGCCCGCAGCGGCCGCCGGCGTGGTCGCCGTCGCCGTGAGCGCCGCGGTCGCGGGGGGCAAGGGTGCGCTCGGCGCGGCCGTCGGCACGGTGCTGGCCATCCTGTTCATGGGAATCGGCCTCTACGTGCTGCAGTGGACGGCGAAAACGCTTCCGCAGTTGTTCCAGGCCATGGGGCTGATGCTCTACATGGCCCAGCTCCTGCTCCTCCTCATCTTCGTCGCCGTCTTCAAGGGCACCTCTCTCTTCAACGCGAAGGCCTTCGCGGTGTCGCTCGTCGTCACGACCGTCGTGTGGATGGCCGCGCAGGCTCGAGCACACATGAAGGCCAAGATCTTCTACGTCGATCCCGACTCCGCGAAGAGTGAGAAGCACGAGAAGACGGGGCCGTCGTCGTGAGGGGTAGGGGCGGGATAAAGGCTTGTGAGATCTCCTGCTATCGTCCGGTGCCAACTGCGGCATCGCGGGCGCGGGCATCTGAGCTGACGCCTGCTCGATCGCGAGGCTCGATGCCCCCCAGCCGCCCCCACATCCGTTACACCAGTCCGGTGCCGATCAGCGGCCCTGCGCCGCGCCGACACAACGAGGTTGCCGTACCCATGCGTCACGCCGAAGGAGCCCGCGGTGAGTGCTGACCAGACCCAGCTCGCCTTTGACTGGAGTTGCCGGATCATGTCCGACAACGGGTGCGGCTTCCCGGCTCCGGGCCTGCACTCGTTCCTGTTCAAGCCGATGGCCACGGTCGGCGGCTTCGAATTCAACAAGGTGATGCTGCTCGCGCTCCTCACCACGGTCGTCGTCATCGCGTTCTTCTGGGCCGCCTTCGGCAAAGCGAAGGTCATCCCCGGCAAGCTGCAGATGGTCGGCGAGGCCGGCTACGACTTCGTGCGCCGCGGCATCGTCTACGAGACGCTCGGCAAGCGCGAGGGCGAGAAGTGGGTGCCGCTCATGGTCTCCCTCTTCTTCTTCATCTGGCTGATGAACATCTGGTCGGTGATCCCGCTGGCCCAGTTCCCGGTCGCCTCGGTCTTCGCCTTCCCCGTCGTGCTGGCCCTGCTCGTCTGGGTCCTGTGGGTCGGACTGACCTTCAAGCGCCACGGCTTCGTCGGCTTCTTCAAGAACATCACCGGCTACGACAAGTCGCTCGGCGCTGTGCTGCCGCTCGTCATGCTCATCGAGTTCTTCTCGAACCTGCTGGTCCGCCCGTTCACGCACGCGGTGCGACTCTTCGCCAACATGTTCGCCGGTCACCTGATGCTGGTGATGTTCACCGTCGCCTCCTGGTACCTGCTGAACAGCTGGATGATCCCGGCCGCCGGTGTCTCCTTCGTGATGACCGTGGCCATGATCTGCTTCGAACTTTTCGTGCAGGCCGTCCAGGCGTACGTCTTCGTACTGCTGGCCTGCTCCTACATTCAGGGCGCTCTCGCCGAGCACCACTGAGCCTCACCACCACCCCCGGTCGTCCGGTGGCCAACCCCCACCGGTCCGTAAAGAGAAGGAAGATTCACCATGGCTGCCACTGAGACCCTCGCCGCTGTCTCCGGTTCCATCGGTTCCGTCGGTTACGGCCTCTCCGCCATCGGCCCCGGCATCGGCGTCGGCATCATCTTCGGCAACGGCACCCAGGCCCTCGCCCGTCAGCCCGAGGCGGCCGGCCTGATCCGCGCCAACCAGATCCTGGGCTTCGCCTTCTGCGAGGCGCTCGCCCTCATCGGCATCGTCATGCCGTTCGTGTTCGGTACCAAGTAAGACATCCGTACCGACACGTATCGACGAAAGGCACTGATGTGATCGCCAACCTGGCACAGCTGGCGGCCGAGGAGACCGAGCAGAACCCGCTCATCCCGGCCGGCCCCGAGCTGCTCGTCGGCACCATCGCCTTCGCCATCGTGTTCTTCTTCTTCTGGAAGAAGCTGCTTCCGAACATCAACAAGGTTCTGGAGGAGCGTCGCGCGGCGATCGAAGGCGGCATCGAAGAGGCCGACGCCATGAAGGTCGAGGCCCAGAGCGTCCTTGAGCAGTACAAGGCTCAGCTCGCCGAGGCCCGGCACGAGGCCGCGCGTCTGCGCCAGGAGGCGCAGGAGCAGGGTGCCGCGCTCATCGCCGAGATGCGGGCCGAGGGCCAGCGGCAGCGCGAGGAGATCGTCGCCGCCGGTCACACCCAGATCGAGGCCGACCGCAAGGCCGCCGCGGGCGCGCTCCGCCAGGACGTCGGCAAGCTCGCCACCGACCTGGCCGGCAAGCTCGTCGGCGAGTCCCTCGAGGACCACGCCCGCCAGAGCCGTGTGATCGACCGCTTCCTCGACGACCTCGAGGAGAAGGCCGAGGCCACGCGATGAACGGAGCGAGCCGCGAGGCCCTCGCAGCCGCACGTGAGCGTCTCGACGCGCTGACGGACTCCACGTCCGCCGACGCGACGAAGCTCGCGGACGAGCTGACGGCCGTCACCGCGCTGCTCGACCGCGAGCCCGGCCTGCGTCGGGTCCTCACCGACCCGGCGCAGCCCGGTGAGGCCAAGGCCGAGCTGGTCCGGCGGCTGATCGGCGCCCAGGTCGGCACGGCCACCGTCGACCTGGTGTCGGGCATGGTCCGTACCCGCTGGTCGCAGCCGCGCGACCTGGTGGACGCCCTGGAGGAGCTGGCGAACGTCGCCGACCTCACCGCGGCGCAGAAGTCGGGCGCGCTCGACGACGTCGAGGACGAGCTGTTCCGGTTCGGCCGGATCGTCTCCTCCAACACCGAGCTGCGGGCCGCCCTCACCAACCGCTCGGCGGGCGCCCCGGCCAAGGTCGAGCTGCTGCGCCGGCTCCTCGGCGGCCGGGCCAAGCCCGCCACCGAGCGTCTGGTCGGGCGCCTGGTGTCCGCGCCGCGTGGACGTAGCCTGGAAGCGGGACTGGAGTCCCTGTCCAGGCTCGCCGCCGAGCGCCGGGACCGCATGGTCGCCGTCGTCACGTCGGCGGTGCCGCTGAGCGACGGGCAGAAGCAGCGCCTCGGCGCCGCCCTGACCAGGCTCTACGGTCGCCGGATGCACCTCAACCTGGACGTCGACCCCGAGGTCGTCGGCGGGATCCGGGTGCAGATCGGTGACGAGGTCATCAACGGCTCCATCGCGGACCGGCTGGAGGACGCGGCCCGCCGCATGGCGAGCTAGCGCAACCCCGGCAATCGAGAAAACGCAAGACGTGCTTACGGCCCTGGTTGGGCCGTGCAGAGGATTCACCTCGTTCAGGGGGGAGTCCCCATCCCCCCGCAGTGAAACTTCGGGCCCAACAAGGAGAGCAGGGAACCCAGATGGCGGAGCTCACGATCCGGCCGGAGGAGATCCGGGACGCACTGGAGAACTTCGTCCAGTCGTACAAGCCGGACGCGGCCTCGCGCGAGGAGGTCGGTACGGTCACCGTCGCCGGCGACGGTATCGCCAAGATCGAGGGCCTGCCCTCGGCCATGGCGAACGAGCTGCTGAAGTTCGAGGACGGCTCCCTCGGTCTCGCGCTGAACCTGGAAGAGCGCGAGATCGGCGCCGTCGTACTCGGTGAGTTCAGCGGTATCGAGGAGGGTCAGCCGGTGCACCGCACCGGTGAGGTCCTCTCCGTCGCGGTCGGCGAGGGCTACCTCGGCCGCGTCGTCGACCCGCTCGGCAACCCGATCGACGGTCTCGGCGAGATCGAGACGTCCGGCCGCCGCGCCCTCGAGCTGCAGGCCCCCACGGTCATGCAGCGCAAGTCGGTGCACGAGCCGATGGAGACCGGCTACAAGGCCGTCGACGCGATGACCCCGATCGGCCGTGGTCAGCGTCAGCTGATCATCGGCGACCGCCAGACCGGCAAGACCGCCCTGGCCGTCGACACGATCATCAACCAGCGTGACAACTGGCGCACGGGCGACCCGAAGAAGCAGGTCCGCTGCATCTACGTCGCCATCGGCCAGAAGGGCTCCACCATCGCCGGCGTGCGCCGCGCGCTGGAGGAGAACGGCGCGCTGGAGTACACGACCATCGTCGCCGCCCCGGCGTCCGACCCGGCCGGCTTCAAGTACCTGGCGCCGTACACCGGTTCGGCCATCGGTCAGCAGTGGATGTACGAGGGCAAGCACGTCCTGATCATCTTCGACGACCTGTCGAAGCAGGCCGACGCCTACCGCGCCGTGTCGCTGCTGCTGCGCCGCCCGCCGGGCCGTGAGGCCTACCCGGGTGACGTCTTCTACCTGCACTCCCGTCTGCTGGAGCGCTGCGCCAAGCTCTCCGACGAGATGGGCGCCGGTTCGATGACCGGTCTGCCGATCGTCGAGACCAAGGCCAACGACGTCTCGGCGTTCATCCCGACCAACGTCATCTCCATCACCGACGGCCAGTGCTTCCTGGAGTCGGACCTGTTCAACGCCGGTCAGCGTCCCGCGCTGAACGTCGGTATCTCCGTCTCCCGAGTCGGCGGCAGCGCCCAGCACAAGGCGATGCGCCAGGTCTCCGGCCGCCTCCGTGTGGACCTCGCCCAGTTCCGTGAGCTCGAGGCGTTCGCCGCCTTCGGCTCCGACCTGGACGCGGCCTCCAAGGCCCAGCTGGAGCGCGGTCAGCGCATGGTCGAGCTGCTGAAGCAGGACCAGTACCAGCCGATGTCGACCGAGGACCAGGTCATCTCCGTCTGGGCCGGCACCAACGGCCGCATGGACGACGTCCCGGTCGTCGACATCCGCCGCTTCGAGCGGGAGCTGCTGGACTACCTGCACCGCAAGGAGTCGGGCCTGCTCACCTCCATCCGCGAGGGCGCCAAGATGTCGAACGACACGATCCAGGCGATCGACGACGCCGTCGCGGAGTTCAAGAAGCAGTTCGAGACCTCGGACGGCAAGCTGCTCGGCGAGGACACTCCTGCCGCTGCCGCCAAGTGACGTAAGGAAGGGACCTGACTCATGGGAGCCCAGCTCCGGGTCTACAAGCGTCGCATCCGATCCGTCAGCGCGACCAAGAAGATCACCAAGGCGATGGAGATGATCGCCGCCTCGCGCGTCGTCAAGGCGCAGCGCAAGGTGGCGGCCTCCACGCCGTACGCGACCGAGCTGACGCGCGCGGTCACGGCGGTCGGTACGGGTTCGAACACCAAGCACCCGCTCACCACGGAGGCGGAGAACCCGGTCCGCGCCGCGGTCCTGCTCCTCACGAGCGACCGCGGTCTGGCCGGCGCCTTCAACTCCAACGCCATCAAGGCGGCGGAGCAGCTGACCGAGCGCCTGGAGCGCGAGGGCAAGCAGGTCGACACGTACATCGTCGGCCGCCGTGGTGTCGCCCACTACAACTTCCGTGAGCGCAAGGTCGCGGAGTCGTTCACGGGCTTCACGGACGAGCCCTCGTACGCGGACGCCAAGAAGGTCGCGGCGCCCCTGATCGAGGCCATCGAGAAGGAGACGGCGGACGGCGGCGTGGACGAGCTCCACATCGTCTACACCGAGTTCGTCTCGATGATGACGCAGACCGCGCTCGACGCCAGGCTGCTGCCGCTGCGTCTCGAAGAGGTCGCGGAGGAGACCGCCCCCAAGGGCGAGATCCTCCCGCTGTACGACTTCGAGCCGTCGGCGGAGGACGTCCTCGACGCCCTGCTGCCGCGCTACGTGGAGAGCCGGATCTACAACGCGCTGCTCCAGTCGGCCGCTTCGAAGCACGCCGCCACGCGGCGCGCGATGAAGTCGGCCACCGACAACGCGGGCGAGCTGATCAACACGCTCTCCCGGCTTGCCAACGCGGCCCGCCAGGCCGAAATCACCCAGGAAATCAGCGAGATCGTCGGTGGCGCCAGCGCCCTGGCCGACGCGACCGCGGGGAGTGACCGATAAATGACCACCACTGTTGAGACCGCGACGGCTACGGGCCGCGTCGCCCGGGTCATCGGCCCGGTCGTCGACGTGGAGTTCCCCGTCGACGCGATGCCGGACATCTACAACGCGCTTCACGTCGAGGTGGCCGACCCGGCCAACGCCGGCGAGAAGAAGACGCTGACCCTGGAGGTCGCCCAGCACCTGGGTGACGGCCTGGTCCGCACCATCTCCATGCAGCCCACCGACGGTCTGGTCCGCCAGGCCCCGGTCGTCGACACCGGCAACTCCATCACGGTGCCCGTCGGCGACTTCACCAAGGGCAAGGTGTTCAACACCCTCGGTGAGGTGCTGAACGTCGACGAGACCTACGACGGCGAGCGCTGGGGCATCCACCGCAAGGCCCCGAACTTCGACGAGCTCGAGTCGAAGACCGAGATGTTCGAGACCGGCGTCAAGGTCATCGACCTGCTGACCCCGTACGTCAAGGGCGGCAAGATCGGTCTGTTCGGCGGCGCCGGCGTCGGCAAGACGGTGCTCATCCAGGAGATGATCTACCGTGTCGCCAACAACCACGACGGTGTCTCCGTGTTCGCCGGTGTCGGCGAGCGCACCCGTGAGGGCAACGACCTGATCGAGGAGATGGCCGACTCGGGCGTCATCGACAAGACCGCCCTGGTCTTCGGCCAGATGGACGAGCCCCCGGGCACCCGTCTGCGCGTCGCGCTGGCCGGCCTCACCATGGCCGAGTACTTCCGTGACGTCCAGAAGCAGGACGTGCTGTTCTTCATCGACAACATCTTCCGCTTCACGCAGGCCGGTTCCGAGGTCTCCACGCTGCTCGGCCGTATGCCGTCCGCGGTGGGCTACCAGCCGAACCTGGCCGACGAGATGGGTCTCCTCCAGGAGCGCATCACGTCGACCCGCGGTCACTCGATCACCTCGATGCAGGCGATCTACGTCCCCGCCGACGACCTGACCGACCCGGCCCCGGCCACCACCTTCGCCCACCTCGACGCGACGACGGTTCTGTCCCGTCCGATCTCGGAGAAGGGCATCTACCCGGCCGTGGACCCGCTGGACTCCACGTCCCGGATCCTGGACCCGCGCTACATCGCCGCGGATCACTACAACGCGGCCATGCGCGTGAAGACGATCCTGCAGAAGTACAAGGACCTCCAGGACATCATCGCGATCCTCGGTATCGACGAGCTCGGCGAGGAGGACAAGCTCGTCGTCCACCGTGCCCGTCGTGTGGAGCGCTTCCTGTCGCAGAACACCCACGTCGCCAAGCAGTTCACCGGCGTGGACGGCTCGGACGTGCCGCTTGACGAGTCGATCGCCGCGTTCAACGCGATCTGCGACGGTGAGTACGACCACTTCCCCGAGCAGGCGTTCTTCATGTGCGGTGGCATCGAGGACCTCAAGGCCAACGCCAAGGAGCTGGGCGTCTCCTGAGCCCCGTGCTCTCGGTGAGGGGGCGGGTGCGTCCCGCCCCCTCACTCACGCCCTCTAGAATTGACCCCAACACCCGGCATCCCCGCCGGGTGGTGACCCGAGGAGCCACCCTTGGCTGCTGAGCTGCACGTCGAGCTGGTCGCCGCCGACCGCCAGGTCTGGTCCGGCGAGGCCACCCTGGTCGTCGCGCGCACCACGTCCGGCGACATCGGCGTCATGCCCGGTCACCAGCCGCTGCTCGGTGTGCTGGAGTCGGGCCCGGTGACCATCCGTACGAGTGATGGCGGAACGGTCGTCGCCGCGGTGCACGGCGGTTTCGTCTCGTTCGCGGACAACAAGCTCTCGCTGCTGGCCGAGATCGCCGAGCTGTCGGACGAGATCGATGTCCAGCGCACGGAGCGCGAGCTCGAGCGCGCGAAGGCGGAGGACGACGCGGAGGCACAGCGCCGCGCCGACGTCCGTCTGCGGGCGGCGACGGCGGCGCGTTGATCCAGCGCGCGGTGTGATGACGTCACTCAGCCGCGGTCGGTCCGGAGCAATCCGGTACCGACCGCGGCTGAGGCAGATGTGGGTGTTTTTTGGGTTTCATTACTCAGTTGTTAGCGCAGTGACACTGTCTGGGAGACGAGGAGGTCGGTGCCGATGGTCCTCGCTCTGACTGTGTGCGGGATCGTGGTCGCGCTCGTGGTGGCGGGACTGTTCCTGTTCGGGCTGCGCCGCAGGCTGATCCAGCGCTCCGGCGGGACCTTCGACTGTTCCCTGCGCTGGGACGTGGCCGAGAAACCGGACGCCGGCGGCAAGGGCTGGAGCTACGGCGTCGCCCGCTACAACGGTGACCGGATCGAGTGGTACCGGGTCTTCTCCTACGCCCTGCGCCCCCGCCGCGTGCTGGAGCGCGCGGCCATCGAGGTGGCCGGCCGCCGGCTTCCGGAGGGCGAGGAAGAGCTGGCGCTGCTCTCCGACGCGGTGGTCCTCGCCTGCACCCACCGCGGCTCCCGGCTCGAACTGGCGATGAGCGAGGACGCGCTGACCGGTTTCCTGGCGTGGCTGGAAGCGGCCCCGCCCGGGCAGCGGGTGAACGTGGCGTAACGACGTTCACCCTCCACCGGACGTCGTCCGAGGGAGGGTGAATGCCGTTCCAGTGGGTCTTACAGGTTGCTGTTGATGGCGCTCACCAGCTCGCCGTTGCTGGTGTCACCGCTGAACTCCCAGAAGAACGCGCCGCCGAGGCCCTGGTTCTTGGCCCAGGCCATCTTGCCGGCGATGGTGGCGGGGGTGTCGTAGGACCACCAGTTGCTGCCGCAGTGCGCGTACGCCGTGCCGGCGATCGTGCCGGTGGCCGGGCAGGACGTCTTGAGCACCTTGTAGTCCTCGATGCCCTGCTCGTAGGTGCCCGTCGCCGGGCCCGTGGCCGTGCCGCCCGGGGCGTCCTGGGTGACGCCGGTCCAGCCGCGGCCGTAGAAGCCGATGCCGATGAGCAGCTTCTTCGCGGGAACGCCCGCCGCCTTGAACTTTGCCATCGCGTCGGCGGTGGTGAAACCGTCCTTCGGGATGCCGGAGTACGAGGTGAGCGGGGAGTGCGGGGCCGTCGGGCCCTTGGCGTCCCACGCGCCGAAGAAGTCGTACGTCATCACGTTGTACCAGTCGATAGAGCTCGCGGCGCCGGCGTAGTCGGCGGCCTCGATCTTGCCGCCGGCCGAGCCGTCGGCGGTGGTGGCCGCGGTGACCAGGTTGTTGGAGCCGAACTTGGCGCGCAGCGCGGCCATCAGGTTCTTGAAGGCCGCCGGACCGCTGGTGTCACAGGTCAGCCCGCAGGCGTTCGGGTACTCCCAGTCGATGTCGATGCCGTCGAACACGTCCGCCCAGCGCGGGTCCTCGACCAGGTCGTAGCAGGACTGGGCGAAGGCGGCCGGGTTCTTCGCGGCGTCGGCGAAGCCGCCGGACCAGGTCCAGCCGCCGAAGGACCACAGCACCTTGATGTTCGGGTACTTGGCCTTGAGCTGGCGGAGCTGGTTGAAGTTGCCGCGCAGCGGCTGGTCCCAGGTGTCGGCGGTGCCGCTGACGGACTGGTCGGCGGTGAACGCCTTGTCGTAGTCGGCGTAGGAGTCGCCGATCGCGCACTTGCCGCCGGTGACGTTGCCGAAGGCGTAGTTGATGTGCGTGATCTTCGACGCGGAGCCGGACGTCACCAGGTTCTTGACGTTGTAGTTGCGTCCGTAGATGCCCCACTCGGTGAAGTAGCCGAGCTTGACCTTGTCGCCGGTGGGCGGGGGAGTGGTGCCGCCACCGGTGGTGTGCACGGCGACCGCGCCGCTGACCGGTCCGGTCTGGTCGGCGGTGTCGCGGGCCCGCACGGTGTAGGAGTAGTCCGTGCCGGCGGTCAGCCCGGTGTCGGTGTACGAGGTGGCCGTCACCGTGGAGACGACCTTGCCGTCGCGCAGGACGTCGTAGTTCTTGACGCCCTTGTCGTCGGTGGCCGCGCTCCAGCTCAGCTTGACGGAGGTGTCGGTGATGCCGGAGGCGGTCGGGGTGCCCGGGGCGGAGGGCGCCGCGTCACCGGGGACCGTGGTGCCGTCGCAGCTGTCGCCGTTCAGCTTGCAGTTGGACGGGGAGCCGGAGCCCGCGCCGTTGAAGCCGAAGGAGACGGAGGCGCCGGGGGCGATGCTGCCGTTGTAGGACTTGTTCTTGGCGGTCCAGTGGTTGCCGGAGTTCGTGACGTCCGCGTCCCACGCGGAGGTGACGGAGGTGCCGGAGGGGAAGTCCCACTCGACGGTCCAGGAACTGATGGCGCTGGTACCGGTGTTTTTCACGGTCCACTGACCGCCGAAGCCGGTGCCCCAGTCGCTGCTCTTGGTGAAGCTCGCCGTCGCGTTGGCCGCGGCCTGGGCGGGGCTCGCGAGACCGACGAGGCCGGCCAGGGGGAGCAACAGGGTCGCGAACCCTGCCGCGGCTCTGTGTCTGAAGCGCATGCTGCGCCTCCCTCTTCATCGGGGGTGTCAGGGGCATGACTGAGCCTTCACGCCCACAGTGCCGCGAGGATAGAAAGGTCTGGACCACATGGTCAATAGGTCTGGACCACTTGGCCCGAGTCCGGTTAGATCCCCAACTCCTGTGCGAGGACGGCGGCTTGCACCCTGCTGCGCAGCTCCAGCTTCGCCAGCAGACGGCTGACGTGCGTCTTCACCGTGCCCTCCGCCATTTCCAGGCGCCGGGCGATCTCCGCGTTGGACAGCCCCTCCCCGACACAGGACAGCACCTCGCGCTCCCGCCGGGTGAGGCCCTCCAGCACCGCCGGGGCGGTCCCCGGCCCCCGCGCCGGAGCCGCGGCGAACTCCGCGATCAGCCGCCGGGTGACGGCGGGCGCGACGATTCCCTCCCCGCGCGCCACCGTCCGCACCGCCGTCAGCAGGTCGCCGGCCTCGGTGTGCTTCAGCAGGAACCCGGCCGCCCCCGCCCGCAGCGCCCCGAAGACGTACTCGTCCAGATCGAACGTGGTCAGCACCAGCACGTCCGCCAGCCGCTCCGCGGTGATCAGGCGGGTCGCCGTCACCCCGTCAAGGCGCGGCATCTGAACGTCCATCAGGACCACGTCGGGGCGCAGCTCCCGGGCCAGTTCCACCGCCCGCTCGCCGTCCGCGGCCTCGCCGGCCACCTCGATGTCGGGCGCGCTGCCGAGGATCAGCACCAGTCCGGCGCGGACGGCGGCCTGGTCCTCGGCGACCAGCACTCGGATCACGCGGGGTCTCCTCCGTTCAGCGGGAAGGCGGCGCGCACGGTCCACACGCCGCCCCCGGGACCGGCCGCGAACACGCCGCCGAGCAGGGCCGCCCGCTCCCGCATCCCCGCCAGACCGGCGCCCGAACCGGGCGCCCGGGGCGAGTCGCCGGGCCGGAAGGGGCTGGTCACCCGGACCTCCAGGGCGCCGTCGAGCTGCCGCAGCGCGACGTGCACCCGCCCCCGCGCCGCGTGCTTGAGGGCGTTGGTCAGCGACTCCTGCACGATCCGGTAGGCGGCGAGTTCCACCGGCGCGGGCACCTTGCCGTGACCGGCGTCGAGGGTGACGTCCAGGCCGTTGGCGCGGGCGCCCTCGACCAGGGCGGCGAGGCCGTCGAGGGTGGGGGTCGCGGCGGGCTCCAGGTCACCGCCGCCGGCCCGCAGGATGCCGATCAGCCGCCGCATCTCCTCCAGCCCGGCCACGCTGTTCTCCCGGACGACGGCCAGGGCGTTCTTCGAGGTCGCCGGGTCGTCCAGGGAGAGCGCGGCGGTGGAGTGGATGGCGATCGCGGACAGGTGGTTGGCGATCAGGTCGTGCAACTCCCTTGCCATCCGCGCCCGTTCCGCGGTGACCGCCTGGGCGCGGTCCATCTCGGCCAGCAGCGCGGTCTGCCCGGCGCGCAGCCGGGCCGCCTCGGCGGCGTCGCGGTGGTTGCGCACCACCCAGCCGGTGGAGGCCGGCGCGAACGCGACCACGCCGACGCCGACGCCGATCAGCAGCCCCTGCGGGTCGCGCCACAGGGCCGCCGGGACGACTCCGCCGACCACCGTCAGCATGCCGGTGATCCAGGGGATGCGGCGCGCGGAGGCCGGTGTGCCGTACAGGACGGCCGCGTACACCAGGTCGGTGTAGAGCACGACGGTGACGATGCTGCCTTCGGTCACCGTGTCCAGCGTCAGCGCGGCCGTGCCGATCAGCAGCGCGGTGCGGGGCCGGACGCGGCGCAGCGGCTCACAGGCGGCCGTCACCGCGAGCGGCACCAGCGGGGCCCAGGGGGCGCCCCAGAGCACCAGGCCGGCCGAGGACACCCGCGGGTGCATCCCGAGCGCCCACAGCAGCACCCCGCCGAGCAGCCCGCCCGCCGCGATGCGCCAGTCGTCGCGGTGCGGTCGGGGCGGGGCGAAGGGCATGACCCCATCCAACACGGCCCGCGGCCGCCGCGCCTGCTCCCCCGGAACGGTCCCGGACTGCGACTTTCGCTTACCCCGGGTTCGTCGCCGCCGACGATGATCCGGGCGCCGCGGTCCGCGAGGCTGGAGCCCGGACGAAGGGAGCGGAGCCGTGGTCGTGGGACTGATCGTCGCCTGCGAGGTGGCCTTCTGGGTACTGCTGGCCGCCGGGCTGGCGTTCCGGTACGCGCTGCGGATGCCGCGCACCGGGCTCGCGCTGCTGCTCTGCGAGCCGCTGCTGGAGGTCGTGCTGTTCGCGGTGACCGCGATCGACCTGAGGAACGGGGCCGAGCCCGACTGGCGGCACGGCCTCGCCGCCGTCTACATCGGCTTCACCGTCGGCCTCGGCCACTCGACGGTTAAGTGGGCCGACGCCCGCGTCGCCCACCGCTTCGCCGGCGGCCCGCCGCCCGAGCGGCCCCCGAGGTACGGCAGGGCCCGCGTCGTCCACGAGTGGAAGGTCGCGGGCCGCTGGATCCTCGCCTCGCTGGTCGCGCTGGCCCTGCTGCAGGCGGCGGTCTGGTACGTCGGCGGCCACGGCGAGACCGGTTCGCTGCGGGCCTGGCAGTCGCGGATGCTGCTGCTGATCGTCGTCAACCTGGTGATCGCCGCGAGCTACACGCTGTTCCCCAAGCGGGAGCGCTAGCGCTCCCCGCCCGGCACCCACAGCACGTCCCCGGTCTCCTTGTTCGCCGTCCGGGCCAGGATGAACAGCAGGTCGGACAGGCGGTTGAGGTAGGTCGCGGTCAGCGGGTTCATCACCTCGCCGTGCGCCTCCAGCGCCGCCCAGGTGGAGCGCTCGGCGCGGCGGACCACCGTGCACGCCTGGTGCAGGAGGGCGGCGCCGGGGGTGCCGCCGGGCAGGATGAAGGAGCGCAGCTTCTCCAGCCGCTCGTTGAAGCGGTCGCAGTCCGCCTCCAGCCGGTCGATGTAGAACTGCTCGACCCGCAGCGGCGGGAACTCCGGGTTCTCCTTCACCGGCGTCGACAGGTCCGCGCCCACGTCGAAGAGATCGTTCTGGACTCGGGTGAGTACCTCGACGACCTCCGCGTCCAGGCCGCCCAGCGCGATAGCGGTGCCGAGCACCGCGTTCGCCTCGTTGGCGTCGGCGTACGCCGAGATCCGCAGGTCCGTCTTGGCGACCCTGCTCATGTCGCCGAGGGCGGTGGTGCCCTGGTCGCCGGTCCTGGTGTAGATGCGCGTCAGATTGACCATGCGACCAGCGTAGTTACGGCCGGGCCGTCCGGGAGTCCCATGTGCCGATGGTCACGGCCGGCGCGGCGGACGGGGCCGTGCCCGGTGTCCTCGCGCACGGGAGGCGGGCGGACGGCGGGGCCGGGCGGGGAACAGGCCGGCGAGTCGTGGATCATGGACGGGTCGCAGGTGCCATCACCGGCGGGGGGCCGGAGAACGATCAGGACAGGCGGACGACTTGCCGAGGATCGAAGAACTGGAGGCCGCGCTGCGGGCGATGACGCGGTGGCGCGTGCCCGGGGGGCGCGGCGTGGACTGGGCCGCTCTGGAGGCGGCCCTCGGGACGGCGCTGCCCTCGGACTTCCGCGCGCTGGCGGAGGCGTACCCGATGCTGGTCGTCGACGACTTCCTGGCGGTGTCCCTTCCCCGGCCCGGGCACGAGGCGCTGTGGGGCTCCGCACGCCGGGAGGACGAGATCCTCCAGGACCTGTACGAGATGGGCGACACCGAGGGCCACGTTCCCTTCCCGCGGCCGGGAGGCCTGATCTGCTGGGCGTCGTCCTATTCGGGCGACGACTTCTACTGGAGGACGGACTCCGCGGACCCGGACGCATGGCCGGTGGTCGTCCGCGGGGACAACGGCGACTGGTCGGAGTTCCCGGTCGGCGTCGTCGAGTTCCTGGCCGGCGTGTACGGGCGCACCATCGACGTACCGGGCATGCCCCGGGACTTCCCCGGCGGCAACCCGGAGGTGCTGGGCCTGAGCGACTGACCGCCGCCCGGGCGGGGTGTGCTAATCCGCCGTCACTCCCCAGTACCCGATCCGTCGCGGCTCGCCGTCCTCGTACAGCACCGTGCACCTGCCCTGCGCCCGGCCCGGGAACTCCAGCCGGTCGGAGCGCAGGGCCGCTTCCCAGTCGGCCCGGGTGGGGCGGCCGTCGGGGGCCCAGGCGCGGACCTCCTCGTCGGTCAGCGGGCGCATGAAGGGGCCGTCGTCGGGATCCGTGGCGCCTATCAGTTCGGGCTGGTCCAGGACCGTGCCCGTGCCGCCGGTGAAGACGTACTCGTGCCAGGCCGGGTCCCGCCACAGCTCGTCCACGGTCCGGCCCGGGAACCCGTGGTCGTCCTCGGCCAGTTCGGCTTCCTGTGCCCGGCGGAACGCCACCGCCAGGTCCTGCTGGTAAGGGCCCGTGTGCGTCCAGCCGTTGCCGCCCATGCCGTTGCCTCTTTCCTCGGTTTCCCGGTCGGTCGGAGGCAGCGTAGGAGCAGGCACTGACATCCATGGGAGGCGGGCACCCCGTGCGGGCGGAGCGCAGACGTGACCGGCATCTCATCCCGTGAGACGTGAAACGCGTTACTAACTGCGCCGCTGCGCCCCTCACGGGCGCTAGTGTCCGGCCGAGAGATAGGCCCCGGCATGACCTTTTCGCCTGCCCGGCGGCGTCCGGTGAAGCAACTGTCCCAGGACGCCGGGATCGAACCCCGCGAGCGGACCAGGGGGAGGCATTGCCAGGGCCTGACGACAGCGCGTATCAGGGGAGTCGCACAGTGGCACGGAAGCTCGCCGTCATCGGCGCCGGTCTCATGGGGTCCGGCATCGCTCAGGTCGCCGCGCAGGCGGGCTGGGACGTCGTCCTGCGGGACGTCACCGACGAGGCCCTGAAGCGTGGCACCGACGGCATCAAGGCCTCGTACGACAAGTTCGTGAGCAAGGGCAAGCTGGAGGCGCACGACGCCGACACCGCTCTCGGCCGCATCACCGCGACCACCGACCTGGACGCCGCCGCCGACGCCGACATCGTCGTCGAGGCCGTCTTCGAGAAGCTCGAGGTGAAGCACGAGATCTTCCGCGCGCTCGACAAGATCGTGCGGCCGGAGACCGTGCTCGCCTCCAACACCTCCGCCATCCCGATCACCAAGATCGCGGCGGCCACCGAGCACCCCGAGCGCGTGGTGGGCGTGCACTTCTTCTCGCCGGTGCCGATGATGCAGCTCGTCGAGCTGGTCCGCGGTTACAAGACCAGCGACGAAACCCTCGCCGCCGCGCGGGAGTTCGCCGAGTCGGTCGGCAAGACCTGCATCGTCGTCAACCGGGACGTGGCCGGCTTCGTCACCACCCGCCTCATCTCCGCCCTGGTGGTCGAGGCGACGAAGCTGTACGAGTCCGGCGTGGCCACCGCCGAGGACATCGACCTCGCCTGCAGGCTGGGCTTCGGCCACGCCATGGGCCCGCTGGCCACTGCGGACCTCACCGGCGTGGACATCCTGCTGCACGCCACCGGCAACATCTACACCGAGTCGCAGGACGAGAAGTTCGCCCCGCCGGAGCTGATGCGCCGGATGGTGGACGCCGGTGACATCGGCCGTAAGAGCGGGCAGGGCTTCTACAAGTACTGATCCGTACAGATCCATCCGGATCCGGACACACACCCCGGGAGTATCACTCCCGGGGGTGAATTCGGTATCGGTTCGCTTACAAGCAGCAACCGCCCTGCCGCTCAGGCAGTCAGAGCTTGCACAGCATCAGCACCGTCACGGAGTACGCCGGACCGCACTCAACGGGGAGCGCATATGTACATCAGGGGCGACCACGCCGAGCTGGTCGTCGGGGGCCGCCTCGACGTCCGCAGCGCGGCGGACGCCCGTACGGCCCTGCACTCGGCCGTCGACGACGGCGTCGGCGACCTGGTGCTCGACCTGTCCGAACTGGACTCCTGGGACGCCACCGGACTCGGAGTGATCATGGGCGCCCACCGGCGGGCCGGCCGCTGCGGTCGCCGCCTGGTGCTGCGCGGGGTCCCGGCCCAGATGCAGCGGCTGCTGGTCGCCACCCGGCTGCACCGCATCCTCGCCATCGAGGGCGGCATCGGCGTCGAGTCGCTGCCACGCGTGTGACGCACCGGCGCCGCGTGTGTGAGGCACCCGAGCCGCGTGCGTGAGGCACCCGAGCCGCGTGCGTGACGCACCCGGCCGGGAGTGACCGGGGCGACGGGGGAGATCCGGGCGCAGTTCCCTTACCGCACCACGAGGGCAATCCTCACCGGACCGTGACGTCTCGGGCCGGGCGGCACCCCGCCCTGTCGTGGATACTGTGCCAAGGTTTAGGGTTCGGTCGCCCGCTGCCTGAAGCAACCCTCGAGCGGGACCGGACCAGAAGCGACAGCGCGGTGTGCAACAGGCCGGTAGGGGCCGGTTTGCAGGGCACACGACGCTTTTGGGGGGCTTGAACCCATGGACCCGATCACTCCGGGACCCGAGGAGCACGGCCAGGCTCTCGGCCGCCGCCCGCCCCGGGAATCCCTCACCTCCGACTTCGGCCAGAGCGCGCCCGCGATCGCCCGCACGTCGCAGGTCGTCTCCGGCGGCTTCCTGCTCACCGTCAACCCGGTGGACGGCAGCGAGATAGAACCCTGCCCGCCGCACCAGCGGCCCGAGCGGCCCCGCAAGCGCACGCCCGCCGAGCGCGCCGAGGCCGAGCGTGCCGCCCGGCCGCCCGTGCCGCCCGGCCCGGCGCTGCCCACCCTCGCCCTGCTGGAGCGCCAGGACGAACGCGAGCGCCTGGTCCGGCTGCTGGCGCGTGGCCGCTCGGTGCGGCTCACCGGCCCCGGCGGCTCCGGCCGCACCGCCCTGCTCGACCTCGTCGCCGAGGACTGCGCGGACCTCGCGCCCGACGGCGTGGTACGGCTCTCCGGCTTCCACCGCACCGCCGCCGACCTCCTGCACGACCTGTTCCACGCCGTTC
Organism: Streptomyces sp. 1-11; assembly: GCF_007176755.1. GTDB lineage: Bacteria > Actinomycetota > Actinomycetes > Streptomycetales > Streptomycetaceae > Streptomyces. Next base: position 50,767 of record NZ_BJTV01000001.1, on the reverse strand, counting down.
ACGAGGCCCCGGCGCACCGCCCCGAACACGACGAACTCCTCGCCCTGGCCGGGGAGATCGGCGCCGTCGTCGTCGTGGACGACCTCGAGTTCGGCGGCGCGGCCCTGGACGAACTGCTCGACGCCACGCCCGAGTGCGCCTTCCTGCTCGCCACCACCCCCGACGTGCCCGCGCCCACCGCCGGCTCCGAGGTGGAGGAGGTCTTCCTGGGCGGTCTGGACCGGGCGGCCGGTGTGGAGATCCTGGAGCGGACCGTCGGCCGTGTGCTCACCGAGGAGGAAGCCAACTGGGCCGGTGACCTCTGGTTCGAGTCCGAGGGCCTGCCGCTGCGCTTCGTGCAGGCCGGCGCCCTGCTCCGGCAGCGCGACCAGTTGCGCGCCAGCGCCGGGGCGGTGGACGAGTACGGCGTCTTCGAGGACGTACTGACCCGCGCCGGGGACGAGTTCGACGCCGGCGACGGCGACCAGCCGGCCCTGCCGTCCCTCGGCGAGGCGGCCGCGCCCGCCCCGCTGCTCGCCTCCCGGCTGAGCGCCTCCGCCCGTGCCACCCTCCGCCTCGCGGTGGCGCTCGACGGTGAGGTGCCGCACCAGGCGCACCTGCCCGCCCTGGTCGGCGACACCCACGCCGACGCCGCGCTCGGTGAACTCGCGGGCTGCGGACTGGTCTCCGCGGTCGGCCCCCGCTACCGGCTGGCGGCCGGTGTGCGGGCCCAGCTCGAGGCCGCCGGATACGACGCCGACGTCCCCGCCGAGGGCCGCACGGCCGCCGAGCACTACGCCTGGTGGGCCGGGCACCCCTCGGTCACCCCCGAGCGGGTGTGCGCCGAGGCCGACGCGGTCCTCGCCGCGCTCGCCGTGGTGGTGCCGGACACCCGGCCCGCCGCCGACGGCGAGGAGGAGGGCGTCGCGGTCCGGCTCGCCCGCGCGGCCGCGCCCGCCTTCGCCGCCGGGCTGCACTGGACCGCCTGGGAACGCTCGCTGCGCTGCGGCGCCGAGGCCTCGAGGCTGTCCGGGGATGTCGCCGAACAGGTCTACTTCCACCACGAGTTGGGCGTCCTCGCGCTGTGCGCCGGACAGCTCGACCGGGCCCGTGCCGAGCTGGAGGCCTCGGGCGGGCTGCGCGCGGCGCTGGCCGACAAGCGGGGCGCGGTCGCCGGGCGCCGCGCGCTGGCGCTGGTCGCCGACCTGGCCGGGGAGGCGCCCGGGCTCCCGGCGGCGGCCGGCGAGGAGGCGCCCGACGCCCGCCGCGAGGCGGCCGCCGCACCGTCCGGCGGGGTGCCGGCGACCTTCGCGGCGCCGTCCGGGCCGGCCGGCGACTCCCAGGCCACCCGCCGGATCCCGGCCGCCGGCGCCGGCGGCGGCATACGCCGGCTGGCCCGCCGCAACCTGGTCGCGGCCGGTTCCGGGGCGCTGCTCGTCGCCGTGCTCGGCACGGTCGTCACGCTGGGCATGACGTCCGAGCAGAACGCCGACCGGAACCCGGCCGGCACGGTCGACGTCAACCCGTCGGTGAGCCAGGGCGCCGAGGACAGCAGCCCCGGCGCCGAACCGGCGAAGGGCGACGAAGGCGGGGCAGAGCCCGGCAGGGCGTCCAGCAGCCCGGTCAACCCCGGGCCCGACGGCACCTACGGCACCTCGGACGACCCGGCCCCGCCCGCGGCCGGCTCCGGCCCGTCGTCCAGTCCCAGTGCCACGAAGGCCCCGGGCGGCGGGGGCACGACGCCGTCGCCCACCAGGAGCACGCACCGGCCGGGCTCGCAGTCGCCCACGCCGACCGTGTCCACCCCGCCGAGCAGCCCGCCGCCCAGTTCGAGTGCGCCGCAGTCGCCGTCCCCGTCGGACGACCCGTCCTCGTCTCCGGGCACGTCCACCTCGGCGAGCGGCCCGGCGTCCGGCGCCCCGACGGCGTCGAGCGGCACGGCGGCGTCGAGCGGCGCGGCGGGCGCGGCCGTGGCCGGCGGTCCGGACTCCGTGGTGTGACCCTTCCCGCCCGACGCGCGAGGGCCGGTTCCCCCCGGGCGGAACCGGCCCTCGCGCGTCGGCCCGGCCGCGGGCTCAGAACAGCCGCAGCTTGTCGTCCTCGATGCCGCGCATGGCGTCGTAGTCCAGGATCTGGCAGTTGATGCCGCGGTCCGTGGCCAGGACCCGGGCCTGCGGCTTGATCTCCTGGGCCGCGAAGACGCCGCGGACCGGGGCCAGGTGCGGGTCGCGGTTCAGCAGTTCCAGGTAGCGGGTGAGCTGTTCGACACCGTCGATCTCACCGCGCCGCTTGATCTCGACGGCGACCGTCGCCCCGTCCGCGTCCCGGCAGAGGATGTCCACCGGGCCGATCGCGGTCATGTACTCGCGGCGGATGAGGGTGTAACCCTCGCCGAGGGTCTCGATGCGGTCGGCGAGCAGCTCCTGCAGGTGCGCCTCCACGCCGTCCTTGATCAGACCGGGGTCCACGCCGAGTTCGTGCGAGGAGTCGTGGAGGATCTCCTCCATCGTGATGATCAGTTTCTCGCCCGCTTTGTTGACCACGGTCCACACGCCCTCGTCGTCGCCCGCGCCCTCCTTGAGCGTGCAGGGCGGCGACATCCAGTTGAGGGGCTTGTACGCCCGGTCGTCCGCGTGGATGGAGACGCTGCCGTCCGCCTTGACCAGGATCAGGCGGGGCGCCGAGGGCAGGTGGGCGGTGAGCCGGCCGGCGTAGTCGACCGAGCACCGGGCAATGACGAGACGCATGGTCGGCAACGCTACTCGACACCCGGTGGTGCACGCGATCCGCCCTCCCGCCGCCGGACCTCACCGGCACCGCCAGCCCGGGGAGCCACCCTTTTTATCCCTGGAAACTCCTGTTCAACTCTGGCCGATTGTGCGCGCAAAGGGACCGTTCCATATACGCAATCTGCTGGTGTGGTCACCGACCGTTGCCTACCGTAGGGAACGGGAGGTCGCGGTCCGTGTACCCAGCGTGTTCGGTATCGCGAACTGCCTTGTCTGTCCGGCAACCCCTGCTCGGCGGGGGTGCGAGAGGAGAACCCATGTCGCTCGACGTCTCACCGGCCCTACTCGAACAGGCCGAGCGAGGCGAGGTCGACGAAGCAGCATTCGTCGACTGCGTCCGGACCTCCCTGCCCTATGCGTGGGAGATGATCAGCTCCCTGGTGGCCCAGCTGAAGGTGGACGGCGGACCCTTCGCCGACAACCAGACGCCCCCGCCGGACGAGCAGGCGCGCGGTCAGCTGCTGCGTGCGCTCGCGAGTGACGCCATACGCGGTGCGCTGCAGCGGCACTTCGGGGTACGGCTGGCCTTCCAGAACTGCCACCGGGTGGCGGTGTTCCCGCTGGACGCCTCGGTGGACGAGACGCTGGCCCGCTTCACCTCGGTGCGCAACCAGTTGCTGAACCAGTCGCCGGAACTCCGGGACTGCTGACGCGCGGATATCCGGCTGCTTGCACAGTGAGCCGCTTGCTTGCCGCTCCACCTGGGGGAGGTGCATGCGTACTGGGGCGGCAAGCCCCCCGTGGCGCCCGGGGGCCCGGCGGTCCGGCGGCCCGTCAGCGGAGCTGGGCCAGCACCTCGGCGCCCAGCCGCCGCACGTTCTCCTCCGTCGCCGCCAGGTCGCCCGAACCCTCGACGAGGAGGGCGAAGCGGGTGATGCCGGTGCGCTCGGAGGTGGCGGCGAGCCGGTCGGCCGCCAGCCGTGGGGTGCCCACCGGGTGCAGTCCGCAGAGCAGTTCGGTGTAGGCGTGCGGGTCGCGCATGGCACGCGCCCGGCCGTCCACGGTCACATGGGCCTCCAGGCCCTGTTTCAGCCAGCCCGGCATCGCCTTCAGCAGGGTCTCCACCGCGTCGGTGCGCCGGTCGGCCAGCTGGCAGACGCCCGCCGAGACATGCGCCGCGCCCGCGATCTCCTCGGGCGGCCGGCCGGCGGCCCGTGCGGAACGCCGCCACAGGGCGACCATCTCGGCCTTTTCCTCGTCGCCCACGTGCATCCCGAGCAGCATCGGCAGCCCGCGCTCGGCCGCCAGCCGCACCGTGGCCGGTGAGGTGCAGGCGACCACCACCTCCGGTCCGGGGGTCTCCGTCAGGGCCTCGGAGGGGCGGGGCACGACCGGCACCTCGCGGAAGGAGAAGCGCTCACCCGAGGCGGCGACGGACGGTTCGCGCAGCCAGCGCACCAGCAGATCGAGTGATTCCGGGAACCCCCGCTCGTACGCCTGAAGGGTCGCGCCGAACACCTCCAGGTCCACCCAGGGCCCGCCGCGCCCCACGCCCAGGGTGAACCGTCCGCCGCTCGTCAGGTGCAGCAGCGCGGCCTGTTCGCCGAGCGCGACCGGGTGGGCCGTGGGCAGCACACTGACCGCGGTGCCGACGCGGACGCGCTCGGTGCGCCCGAGCAGCATGGCGGCCAGGGTGACCGCGGACGGACACGTGCCGTACGGCACGAAGTGGTGCTCGGCCAGCCACACCGTGTCCAGCCCGGCCTGTTCGGCGACCTCCGCCGAGCGGACCGCACGGTGCAGTGCCTCCCCGGGGCCCTGGCCCGGGAACTGGGCCGCCAGCACAAAACTTCCTACGCGCATCGCTCTTCCTGCTTCCTTGGCTCCGACCGGAGCTCCCCCACCGGGCATAACCGTCTGACACGTGCCGAGGACACGGCTCTGGCGGGGAGATTTGCGGATTGTCTGCAGAATCGGCGCCCTCGTGGGGGCACTTGTGCGGATCGAAGCGCTACGCGTACCCCTGGCGGCGCCGCGTACGCTGGATGCGGCCCGTGCTTCCTGTATAGCTCCGAGAGGTGTCCCGTGTCCCCGCGTCGCAACCGACCGAAGGCAGCCGGATCGTTCGGCCGCAGCGCCGAGGACGATCCGGCGGGCCGGTACGGCGGCTGGCAGTCCACGGAGAACTGGCAGGGCGAGGAGTGGAGCGTGCGCCATGTCGCGGGGGCGAGCGCCGAGGGCAAGACCTATCGTTGCCCGGGCTGCGACCAGTTGATCCCCTCCGCCGTCCCGCACGTGGTGGCCTGGCCCGAGCACGCGGGCGTGGACGACCGCCGCCACTGGCACAAGGCGTGCTGGAACGCGAAGGACCGCCGCACCACGAGGGTGCGGCGGTCCCGTAACGCGCCGAGGTTCTGACCCCGGGCTCAGACGTCCCGGCTCTGCAGCAGCGCGTAGGCGCCGGCGTAGGCCGCGGCGGTCACGCCCAGCATGATCCACAGCGGGTCCCAGCCCGACGGGCCGGAGTGGCTCAGGGTGTTGTCGTAGAACACGCCCATCTGGCTCGGGATCGAGTACTCAAGCAGCGCCTTCTGCACCTTCTCCAGCGACGACGCGTTCATGAACAGCGCGATCACCAGCGGGGCGAGCACCGCGCCGATCATGATGGTGATGGCGCCCGCCGAGTGCCTGATCATCGAGCCGACGAGCAGCGACAGCAGCCCGAGCAGCGCGATGTAGAGGCTGATGCCGAGCGTCGCCTTCAGCCACTCCCCGGTGGACGGGCTCTTGGCGCCCTGGCCGTCCAGCATGGAGGCGTGGAGCATGGCGACGAAGGACACCACCGCCAGCGTCACCACGAAGGCCAGCGCGAAGAACACGATGGCCTTGGCGGCCAGCACCCGGCCCCGGCTCGGGCACGCGGTCGTCGTCGTACGGATCATGCCCGTGCCGTACTCGGACGCCGTGGTCAGCACCCCGAGCGTGATGATGCACATCATGCCGATCAGCAGGCCGAAGAAGCCGAGGGTCAGCGGGCTCTGGCCGCCGAGGTCGCCGGAGCCGCGGACCGCCACGCCGGCCAGCAGGCCGATGCCGACCACGAGCAGGACGAAGACGCCGAGCGTCCACATCGTCGAGCGCACCGACCTGATCTTGGTCCACTCGGAGGCCAGCGCGTGCCCGAGGTGGGTGCGCACGACGGGGATCGGCGAGCTGTAGCCGGGGTGGTTCCCGCCGGGCGCCGCCTGCCAGTCGGGCGCGGCGGCCGGGGCCTGCGGCATCGGGGGCTGGTGGGTGCTCATCGGGCGTCCTCGGGCTGGGTCGGGTCGGCGGCCGGGGCCGCGGCTGCGGACTGGGACGGTTCGGCGGCCGGGGCCGGGGCGGCCGCCGCGGGCTGCTGCGGGACCGGCGGAGCCTGGGGGACCGACGGAGCCTGGGGGACCGGCTGCGCCGGGGGCGCCTGCGGGGCGGGCGCGGCGTACGGGTTGGGGGCGCCCGCGCCGGGGGCCCCGTACCCGCCGGAGGGCGCACCGCCGTACGGCCCGGCGGGCGCCGGCATGGCGAACGGCTGGCCGCCCGCCTGCGGCGGCGGCGGCGCGTACCAGCCGGGCTGGCCCTGGCCGGGCACCGGCAGGGGCGGCTGCGCGCCGGGCGGCAGCGGCTGCTGCAGCCCGGTCTTCTGGTCGATGGTGGAGCGGTAGTCGACGGCGCCCTGCGTCATCCGCATGTACGCCTCCTCCAGCGAGGCCTGGTGCGGCGACAGCTCCCACAGGCGTACGTCCGCCTCGTGCGCGAGGTCGCTGATGCGCGGCAGCGGCAGCCCGGTCACGCGCAGCGCGCCGTCCTGCTCCGGCAGCACATGGCCGCCCGCCTCGGTGAGCGCGGCGGACAGCTTCTCGCGCAGCTGCGGCTCGGTGTCGGGGGTGCGGACCCGCGCGAAGTCGGCGGAGTTGGCGGAGATGAAGTCCCGCACGCTCATGTCCGCGAGGAGCTGGCCGCGGCCGATGACGATGAGGTGGTCGGCGGTCAGCGCCATCTCGCTCATCAGGTGCGAGGAGACGAAGACGGTACGGCCCTCGGCGGCCAGCGCCCTCATCAGGTTGCGCACCCAGAGGATGCCCTCGGGGTCGAGGCCGTTGACCGGCTCGTCGAAGAGCAGCACCTGGGGGTCGCCGAGCAGCGCGGCGGCGATGCCGAGCCGCTGGCCCATGCCCAGCGAGAAGCCCTTGGACCGCCGCTTCGCCACTTCCTGCAGGCCGACGACCCCCAGCACCTCGTCCACCCGGCGGGCCGGGATGCCGGAGAGCTGGGCGAGGCTGAGCAGGTGGTTGCGGGCGGACCGGCCGCCGTGCACCGCCTTGGCGTCGAGCAGCGCGCCGACGTGCCGGGGGGCGTTGGGCAGCTTGCGGTACGGGTAGCCGCCGATGGTCACCGTGCCGGACGTCGGGTTGTCGAGCCCGAGGATCATCCGCATGGTGGTCGACTTGCCGGAGCCGTTGGGCCCGAGGAAGCCGGTCACCGCTCCCGGTCGCACCTGGAAGGAAAGGTTGTACACGGCGGTCTTGTCGCCGTAGCGCTTGGTCAGGCCGACAGCCTCGATCATGCTCCGCACCCATCGAAAGGTTCAGGACAGCGGGGCACACGCCCCCGTAAGGGTTAGGAGGATATCCGGGCGCTGACGGTTCCGGCCAAGGGAAAGTAAAGCCGGAGCACCACGGACGCGGCCGGAACGGCTCACTGGGCGTCCCGCCGCTTGAGCAGGGCGTACCCGCCCGCCAGCGCGGCGGCCACCCACAGCGCCATGATGCCCAGACCGCCCCAGGGGCCGTAGGGGGTGTCGTCGCCGATCCTCGGCACCACCTGCATGATCCGGCTGCCGGCCTGGTCGGGCAGGAAGCGGCCGACCTTCTTGGTGGCGTCGACGTTGCCGAGGATGTTGGAGACCAGGAAGAAGAACGGCATCAGGATGCCGAGCGAGAGCAGCGGCGAGCGCAGCATCGTGGCGACGCCCATGGAGAACACCGCGATCAGCGTCATGTAGAGACCCCCGCCGATCACCGCGCGCAGCACCCCGGGGTCGCCGATGTGGGTGCGCAGCGAGCCCAGCATCGCCTGCCCGAGGAAGAACGCGGCGAAGCTGGTGACCATGCCGACCACCAGCGCCAGCGCGGTGGCCACGGCGACCTTGCCGAACAGGAAGACGCCCCGCCGCGGCACGGCGGCCAGCGACACCCTGATCATGCCGGTGCTGTACTCGCCGGAGACGACGAGCACCCCGAACACGATCATGGCGAGCTGGCCGAGCGTCATGCCCGCGAAGCTGACCACGGTGGCGTCGAAGGAGAGCCGGTCGCGCACCGGCATGTCGCCGAACTGGCTCCGCGTCAGCGCGGAGATGAGCATCCCGAGGGCGATCGTGACCAGCACGGCCAGCGAGAGCGTCCACGCCGTGGACGAGACGGACCGGATCTTGGTCCATTCGGACCGGATCACCTGTGCGGCGGCCATGATCAGGCTCCCTTCCAGCCGGCGCCCCAGTCCCCCGGGACCGGGGCGGTGGGTGCGGCGTGCGCGTGGTACTCCACCGACTCGGCGGTGAGCCGCATGAACGCCTCCTCCAGCGAGGCGTGCCGCGGGCTCAGCTCGTGCAGCACGATGCCGTTGCGGGCGGCCAGCTCACCGATCCGCTCGGCCTTGCCGCCCTCCACCTCCAGCGCCTCGCCGCCCGCCTCGACGACGGTGATCCCGCCCTCGTGCAGCACGTCGAGCAGCCGCTCGCGCTGCGGAGTGCGGATGCGCACGTAGGCCCGGGAGTTCTGCCGGATGAAGTCGGCCATGGAGGTGTCGGCGAGCAGCCGGCCCTGGCCGATGACCACCAGATGCTCGGCGGTCAGCGCCATCTCGCTCATCAGATGGCTGGAGACGAACACGGTCCGGCCCTCGGCGGCCAGCGACTTCATCAGGTTCCGGATCCAGTGGATGCCCTCGGGGTCCAGCCCGTTGACCGGCTCGTCGAACATCAGGATCCGCGGATCGCCGAGCAGCGCGGCCGCGATCCCGAGCCGCTGGCCCATCCCGTACGAGAAGCCCTTGGCCTTCTTCCGCGCCACGGCGGTGAGTCCGACGGCGTCCAGCACCTCGGCCACCCGGCGCGCGGGAATGCCGTTGCTCTGCGCCAGGCAGAGCAGGTGGTTGTAGGCGCTCCGGCCGCCGTGCACCGCCTTGGCGTCGAGCAGCGCGCCGATCGCGGTGAGCGGGTCCTGGAGCTGCTCGTAGTGCAGGCCGTCGATGCGCACGTCTCCGGCGGTGGGCCGGTCGAGTCCGAGGATCATCCGCATGGTCGTGGACTTCCCGGCCCCGTTGGGCCCGAGGAATCCCGTCACGATGCCGGGGCGGACCGTGAAGGTGAGCCCGTCCACCGCCACCTTCTCGCCGTACCGCTTGGTCAGCCCCTCGAGCTCGATCATGCGGCCACGCTAGGACGGGGAACGGGGCCCTGCCACTCGGGCGGCGGGGCGGGCGGCCGGTCCGGCGCGATCCGGCGCGGGGCGGTGCGCGCTCAGCGGGACGGCCGGCGGATCCGGATCGGCCCGCGGGCGCGCGCGGGATCCACCGGGGTTCCGCGCTGGGTGATCTCCACCTCTCCTCGGGCCGCGAGCCGGGCCGCGGCCCGGCGGACGGGTTCCATCAGCTCCCGCCAGCCGTCGTCGCCGGACCGGTGGACCGCACGGGCCACGTCCGAGGGGCAGACCGAGGCGCCCGGCGCTCTGCTGTCGAGGAGTTCGAGGACGGCGTCCTCCAGGGACCGGCCGGAGACGGACATGCGGCGCACCTCTTCCCGGGCCGGACGGCCGGCACCCGGTCCCGGTCCGCCCCGGCCCCGCGTTCTCCCGTCAGGCTACGCGCACACGAGAAAGGGCGGCGGGACAAGGCCCGCCGCCCCTCACCCGGTCGCTCGGCTAGCGGGTCTGCTGCGCCGGGACACCACGGGAGATCGGCTCGTCCTCGGCCGGCGAGCCGGCGGCGGCCACCGCGGCACCGGTCAGCGTGGCGAGCATCTCGCGGACGTTGGTGAGCTGCGCGTTGATCGAGTCGCGGCGGTTGGTGAGGGCCGCGAGCTCGCGCTCGGATTCCGAACGGATCCGGTCCGCCTTGGCGTTGGCGTCGGCCACGATGTCCTCGGCCTGACGCTGGGCCGTCTCCACCGTCTGGCGGGCGCGGCGCTCGGCGTCGGTGCGCAGCTTCTCCGCCTCCAGGCGGAGCTGCTCGGCGCGGTGCTCGATCTCCGCGAGGCGCTTCTCGGCCTTCTGCTGACGCGACGCCAGGTCGCGCTCGGACTGCTCGCGGCGCTTGGCGAGGTTCGTCTCGAAGTCGGCGGCGGCCTGCGCGGCCTTGGCGCGGGTCTCCTCGAAGAGGGCGTCCGCCTCCTCACGCTTGGACTGGGCGTCCTTCTGCGCGTCGGCACGCAGCTGCGAGGCCTCGCCCTTGGCCTTCTCGACGATCCGGACGCCCTCGTCCTCGGCCTTGCCCTTGCGCTCGGCGGCGAAGGACTCGGCGTCGTTGCGGACCTGCTGGGCGGCCGACTCGGCCAGCTCGCGGTGCTGTTCGGACGCGCGCCGGGCCTCCTCACGCAGGTCCTTTGCCTCTTCCTCGGCCAGGCGCAGAATCTTCTCGACCCGCGCCCCGAGACCCGCGTACGACGGCTCGGCATCGGTGACCTGGGCCTGCGCGTTCTGCGTCTCGAGGTGCAGCTCCTCGATGCGCTTCTCCAGCGCGGTGATACGGGAGAGCGCGCTGTCACGGTCGGAGACGAGCTTCGAGATTCGTTCGTCCACCTGAGCGCGGTCGTACCCACGCCGCACAAGCTCGAAGCCGTAGGGGGAAGTGTCGCTCATGGGGTTCCTGTCGAATGAGACCGGTGAGGTGATAGGTGGAATCCTAGGTGCCGAAGCGGTGTGTCATCGAGCGGATACGTGTTTGATCTGGAGAATGACACCTCTTTCGGGTGGCTGATCACGGGACGGCTTGCCAATGAACTGGGCAAAGCACCCAGAACACACCGGAATCCTTCCCGTTCGCTAGCCGTCCGACGATTTGCCACCCGATCGGGGGGAACCGACCGTCGCGCCCGCCTTGACCCCGCCGTCCTTGCCGGCCGCCGGGGTCTCGAAGGACTCCAGCGCCTCCAGGACGTCCTGGACCCGGGAGATCTCGGCGTTGATGTCCTCGCGGCGGCGCACCAGCAGCTCCAGCTCCCGCTTGCCCTCCTCGACCGTGCGCCGGGCCTCGCGGACCGCCTCGGCCTTGAGTTCCTCGGCCTCCCTGACCAGGCTGGCCTTCTTCTGCTCGGCCTCCTTGAGCAGCCCCTCCGCCTTCTTGACGGCGGCGATGCGCACCTTGCCGGCCTCGGAACTGGCCTCTGACACCAACTCCTTGGCCTTCGCCTCCGCCTTGGCGAGCTGCTCCTCGGCCGCCTTGATCAGCGCGTCGCAGCGGTCGCCGGTCGACTTCATCGTCTCGGCGGCCTCCCGGCGGGCCCGCTCGTGCAGCTCCTCGATCTCGGTGGTGATGCGCTCGCGCAGCTCCTCCGCGCGCTCGCGGATCGCGGTCGCGTCCCGGCGGGCGCCGACCAGCAGCTCGTCCGCGTCCGTGCGGGCCTTCTCCACCCGGGAGTTGCCCTCGACGGTCGCCTCGGACACGATCCGGTCGGCCTCGGTGCGGGCCGCGCCCACCATCGTGTCGGCCTGCGACTCCGCGTCCGCGGTGGTCTTCTGCGCCTGCTGCTGGGCCTCGGTGAGCAGCTTGTCGGCCTCCGCCGTGGTCTCCGTGATGAGCGTGTCGACCTGCTCGGCCGCCTCCGAACGCCGCTTGTTGGCGTCCTTGCGGGCCTCGTCCAGCGTCCGCTCCGCCTCCTCGCGCGCCGAACCGACCAGCCGCTCGGCCGCCGCCTCGGCGTCCGCCCGCAGCCGCTCCGCCTCGGCGCGCACCCGCTCCGCGTGCGCCTGCGCCGAACCGACCGTCTCGGCGGCCTCGGCGCGCAGCCGCTCCGCCTCCCCGGTGGCGTCCCCGACGAGCTGCTCGGCGCTCGCGGTGGCCTCGGTCCGGACCCGCTCGGCCTCCGCGACCGCCTCGGCGCGCACCCGCTCGGCCTCGGCGGCCGTCTCGGTCTGCAGCCGCTCCGCCTCGGCGGTGGCCTCGGTGATGAGCGTGTCCACCTGGGCCGCCGCGTCCGAACGGATGCGGTTGGCGTCCTCCCGGGCGTCCGCCCGGGTGCGGGCGGCGGCCTGGTCGGCCTCGGCGAGCGCGTCCGACGCCTCGGTGCGCACCCGCTGGGCGTGCGCGGACGCGTCCGAGCGCAGCCGGTCCGACTCCGCGATCGCCTCGGCGACCGTGCGCTCGGCGAGCGCCTTGGCGGCCTCCGCCTCCTCGTTCGCCTCGCGCCGCAGCCGCGAGGCGTCCTCGCTCGCCCGCTCCCGCTCGGCGTAGGCGTCGGCGCGGACCCGGTCCGCCTCCTCCTCGGCCTCCCGCTTCGTACGGTCGGCCGCGTGCTCGGCGGCCGAGCGCAGCCCGGTGATCTCCTGCTGCGCCTGCTCGTGCAGCCCGGCGACGGAGTCCCGTACCTGCTGGGCGTGCTGCTCGGCGGCGGACACCATCTCGGTGGCGCGCCGGTCGGCCTCCTCGACCAGCCGGGTCGCCTCGGTCTGCGCGTCCTCCACCCGCTTGCGTGCCGAGGCCAGCAGTTCCTCGCTCTGCTCGCGGGCCCGCTCGCGCTCCTGGTCGGCCTCGGACCGCGCGGCGCCGAGCAGTTCCTCGGCCTCCCGGCGGCGCCTGGCCGCCTCCTCCTGGGCCGCGGCCAGCGTCTCGGACGCCTCGGCGCCGAGCCGTTCGGCGGCGGCCTGCGCCTCCGCGCGGACCCGGTCGGCGGTGTCCTGGGCCTCCGCCTTCAGCCGCTCGGCCTCGGCCGCGGCCTCCGAGCGCAGCCGTACGGCCAGGGCCTCGCCCTCGGCACGCGAGGCGGACGCGTCCGACGCGGCCTCGTTGCGCAGCCGGTCGGCCTCGTCCTCGGCCTGCTGCTGGAGCGTGCGGATCCGCTCGGCCGCCTCGGTGCGCAGCCGCTCGCTCTCCTCGGCCGCCTCCCGGCGGATCCGGGCCGCCTCCTCACGGGCCTCGCCGAGAGCCTGCTCGGCCGACGCCAGCCGCTCCTGGGCCTCCGTCTGCAGCCGGGACAGCTCCTCGGCGGCCTCGCCGCGCCGGGCCTCGACCGCCCGCTCGGTCTCCTCGCGCAGTTCGCGCGCGGCCCGCTCGGCGTCCGCCTTCAGCGCGTCGGACTGCTCGACGACCTCCGCGCGGTGCCGCTCGGCCTCCTTGCGGGTGCGCTCCAGGGTCTCCTCGGCCTGCCGGCGCAGCGCGGTGGCCCGCTCGATGGCCTCGGTGCGCACCTTCTCGCTGTCCGAGGTCGCCTTCTGGCGCAGCTCGTCGGCGTCCGCCTTGGCCTTGGCGAGCAGCTCCTCGGCGGACTTGGCCGCCTCCTCGATCTGCGCCACGGCCTCCCGGCGCGCCTCGGCGCGGATCGACTCGCCCTCGGCGACCGCGTCGGCGCGCAGCTGCTCGGCCTCGCCGCGCAGCCGGCGGGCCTCCTCCTGCAGCTCGACCGTCTTGGCGCGGTACTCCTTGGTGTCGTCCTTCGCCGCGCCCTTGAGCTGCTCGGCGATGTCGTGCGCCTCGGCCCGCAGCCGGTCCGCCTCGGCCTCGGCCTCCCGGCGGATCCGCTCGGCCTCCTCGGCGGCGGCCTTCGTGGTCTTCTTGGCGTCCTCGGACGCCTTGTCGAGGACGTCCTCGGCGGTCCGGGCCGCCTTGGAGAGCTGGGTCGCCGTCTCCTCGGCGGTGACGCTGCGGGCCTTCTCGGCGGCCTCGGCGACGATCCGCTCGGCCTCGGCGCGCGCGTCCGCGACGAGCTGCTCGGCCTCGGACTTGGTGTTCTCGGCCTCCTTGGTGGCCTCCTCGACCAGCCGGGCGACCTGCTCCTTGGCGGTGCGGGTACGGGTCTCGTTGGCGGCCTCGGCGCCCGACAGCGTCTTGGCGGCCGCCTCCTTGGCCTCGGTGACGAGCTTCTCCGCCTCGGCCTGCGCCTTGCGCAGGGACTCCTCGGCCTCCGCCATGCGCTGCTCGGCGGCCCGGCTCAGCTCGGCGGACTGCCGGCGGGCGGCGTCCGACTCGCTGACGGTCGCGGTGCGGAGCTGCTCGGCGTGGTCGGTGGCCTCCTGGGCCTGCGTGGAGGCGGCGTTCAGCAGCCGCTCGGCGTCGGTGCGGGCGCGGCGCAGGATCTGCTCGGCCTCGGCGCGCGCGGTCTCCGCGTCGCTGCGCAGCCGCTCGCGGGCCTCCCGCGTCAGCCGTTCGGCCTCCGCGCGGGCGGCGGCCATGGCCTGCTCGGCCTCGGCGCGCGACTCGTCCAGCAGCCGGCGGGCCTGCGACTCGGTGCGGGCGCGCAGCTGCTCCGCCCACGCCACGTTCTCGTTGACGTGCGACTCGACGGTCTGCCGGCGCTCGGCCAGCTCCTGGTCGAGCTGCTGGCGGCGGGTGACCGCCTCCTGGTGCAGCTCGGCCTGGAGCCGGGCGGCCTGCTCGGCGTGCTCCTGCAGGATGCGCTGGGTCTGCGCGCGGGCCTGGCTCAGCTCCCGCTCGGCGTCCTGGCGCAGCTGATCGGCCTGCACCTGGGCGTTACGGAGCAACTGCTCGGCCTGGTAGCCGATGTCACCGCCGTCGTAGGCGGGCCGGGTCATCAGGGTGCGGCGCGCCTCGTGCAGCTTGGCGCGCAGCACCTCGACCTGGTAGCCGAGGTCCTCGGCGTGCTGGATCGCCTTTTCCCGCTCGGTCCTCAGCCGCTTCATCTCGGCCTCGAACCGAGAGAGGTGGTCGACGTCAGCCGCCGGCTCTCGCTCCTGGCTCTCGTAGCCCCGCACTGCGCGGTCCCATCCGTCCCCTGGTCAGCTTCTCCAACGAGCTCCGTCCATCGGCCGAACGGGGCCCCCGGGGAATGGTGTCAGATCAACGGCGGAGCACGGGCTGCTGCCCCGACGCTCGTCCCCCGAAACCCGGACCCCGGCATGCGGCCGCCCCGGTTCTGAGGACGACCGCCCCCAACCCTACCGGCCCATATGTACGAGGGTCAGTGCTCAGGTGACTCAACTGGGGCCGAAGTGACCAGTTCTGTCAGGACACCGTGGCAATCCTTCGGGTGCAGGAAGGTGATCCGCGAGCCCATGGAGCCCCGCCGCGGCTCGTCGTACAGGACCCGTACGCCCTTGCCCCGGACGGACTCGGCGTCCGCGTCGACGTCCGCCGTGCCGAAGGCGATGTGGTGCACGCCCTCGCCGTTCTTCGCCAGCCACTTGCCGACCGCGGAGTCCTCGCGGGTCGGTTCGAGGAGCTGGAGGTAGGAGGCGCCGCCGTCGGACGTCTCGTTGATCTTGAGCATGGCCTCGCGCACGCCCTGTTCCTCGTTGACCTCGGTGTGGAACACCTCGAAGCCGTACGTGGACCGGTAGAACTCGACAGTGGCGTCGAGGTCGTGGCAGGCGATCCCGATGTGGTCGATTCGCGTCAGCATGGATTCAGTGCAACCCCACCGGCGTGGTTACGCAACGTGCGCGCGATCACACCGACGGGCCGATGACGGCACGGAGTGCCGCTCAGTACATTCGAAGTAAACCCTCGTTCACTCCTCGGCTGTGCAGGCCGGTAAGGGGATCGCAGCTCATGTCTTCTGGAACACCCGGTACGACCAGCTCGGTGATCGTCGCGGGCGCGCGTACGCCCATGGGGCGGCTGCTGGGCTCGCTGAAGTCCTTCTCGGGAGCCGACCTCGGCGGCTTCGCGATCAAGGCCGCCCTCGACCGTGCGGGGATCGGCGGCGACCAGGTCCAGTACGTGATCATGGGTCAGGTGCTGCAGGCCGGCGCGGG
This sequence comes from Streptomyces sp. 1-11, assembly GCF_007176755.1. Taxonomy (GTDB): domain Bacteria; phylum Actinomycetota; class Actinomycetes; order Streptomycetales; family Streptomycetaceae; genus Streptomyces. Next base: position 35,097 of record NZ_BJTV01000001.1, on the reverse strand, counting down.
GCAGATCCCGGCCCGCCAGGCCGCGGTCAAGGCCGGCATCCCGATGAGCGTCCCCGCGCTCACCGTCAACAAGGTGTGCCTGTCGGGTCTGGACGCGATCGCGCTCGCGGACCAGCTCATCCGAGCGGGTGAGTTCGACATCGTGGTGGCCGGCGGCCAGGAGTCCATGACCAACGCCCCGCACCTGCTGCCGAAGTCCCGCGAGGGCTACAAGTACGGCGCCGTCGAGCTGCTGGACGCCATGGCGTACGACGGCCTGACCGACTCCTTCGAGAACATCGCCATGGGCGAGTCCACGGAGAAGCACAACACCCGCCTGGGCATCAAGCGCCCGGAGCAGGACGAGATCGCCGCCCTGTCCCACCAGCGGGCCGCCGCCGCGCAGAAGAACGGCATCTTCGAGGCCGAGATCACCCCGGTCGAGATCCCGCAGCGCAAGGGCGAGCCGGTCCTCTTCAGCAAGGACGAGGGCATCCGCGGCGACACCACCGCCGAGTCGCTGGGCAAGCTGCGGCCGGCCTTCACCAGGGACGGCACGATCACCGCCGGGTCCTCCTCGCAGATCTCGGACGGCGCCGCCGCCGTGGTCGTGATGAGCAAGGCCAAGGCCGAGGAGCTGGGCCTGGAGTGGCTCGCCGAGATCGGCGCGCACGGCAATGTGGCCGGTCCGGACAACTCCCTGCAGTCCCAGCCGTCCAACGCCATCCAGCACGCCCTGAAGAAGGAGGGCCTGGAGGTCTCGGACCTCGACCTCATCGAGATCAACGAGGCCTTCGCGGCGGTCGCGGTCCAGTCAATGAAGGACCTGGGCGTTTCCACGGAAAAGGTGAACGTCAACGGCGGCGCGATCGCGCTGGGTCACCCGATCGGCATGTCCGGCGCCCGGCTCGTGCTGCACTTGGCGCTGGAACTCAAGCGCCGGGGCGGCGGTGTCGGCGCGGCCGCGCTGTGCGGTGGCGGCGGCCAGGGCGACGCCCTGATCGTGCGGGTTCCGAAGGCCTGATTCCCCCCGTTGTGTCGTGAAGTGAACGGAGCTGTTTGATGCAGGACGTCTCCTCTCTGGTGGCCCAGGCCAGGGAAGGCCGGCCGCGGGCCGTGGCCCGGCTGATCTCCCTGGTGGAGGGGGCGTCCCCGCAGCTCAGGGAGGTCATGGCCGCACTCGCCCCGCTGACCGGCAACGCCTATGTGGTGGGCCTGACCGGCTCGCCCGGCGTCGGCAAGTCGACCTCCACCTCCGCCCTCGTCACGGCCTACCGCAAGCAGGGCAGGCGGGTCGGCGTCCTGGCCGTCGACCCCTCGTCGCCCTTCTCCGGGGGCGCCCTGCTGGGCGACCGCGTCCGGATGTCGGACCACGCCTCGGACCCGGGTGTCTACATCCGCTCGATGGCCACCCGAGGCCACCTGGGCGGCCTGGCCTGGGCGGCGCCCCAGGCGATCCGGGTCCTGGACGCGGCGGGCTGCGACGTGATCCTGGTGGAGACGGTCGGGGTCGGCCAGTCCGAGGTGGAGATCGCCTCCCAGGCGGACACCTCGGTGGTGCTGCTGGCCCCGGGCATGGGCGACGGCATCCAGGCGGCGAAGGCCGGCATCCTGGAGATCGGCGACGTCTACGTGGTCAACAAGGCCGACCGTGACGGCGCCGACGCGACGGCCCGCGAACTGAACCACATGCTGGGCCTGGGCGAGGCCCGCGGGCCCGGTGACTGGCGTCCGCCCATCGTCAAGACGGTCGCGGCCCGCGCCGAGGGCGTGGACGAGGTGGTGGAGGCCCTGGAGAAGCACCGGGCCTGGATGGAGGAGCACGGCGTCCTCGCCGAGCGCCGCAGGGCACGCGCGGCCCGCGAGGTGGAGACCATCGCGGTCACGGCGCTTCGCGAGCGCATCGGGGACCTGCACGGCGACCGCCGGCTCAGCGCCCTCGCCGAGCGCATCGTGGCGGGCGACCTCGACCCCTACCGCGCGGCGGACGAGCTGGTGGCGGGACTGACGGAGAGCTGACCGCAAAACGCCCGCAGGCGGCCTCCGGGGCGCGGCCCGCGCCCCGGGACCCCCGCCTGCGTCAGGGGCGCCCCCGCTGCCCCCTCAGGTGCTCGGCGATCGGCCTGAGCGCCTTGTCCAGCTCGGTCAGCGCGTCCGGCGACAGCAGGTCTATGAAGTGCCTGCGCACCGACGCCACGTGGTACGGAGCGACCTTCCGCATGGTCTCCATGCCGTGGTCCGTCAGCACCGCGTAGAGCCCGCGCCGGTCGGACTCGCAGTTCTCGCGCCGCACCAGGTTCGCGTTCTCCATCCGCGTGATCTGGTGCGAGAGCCGGCTCTTCGACTGCATCGTGGCGGACGCCAGATCGCTCATGCGCATCCGCACATCGTCCGACTCCGACAGATTCACGAGAATCTCGTAGTCGTTCATCGTCAGGCCGAACGGCTGCAGATCTCTTTCGAGCTGGTACGTCAACAGCCTGTTGACCTCCAGGTGGGTGCGCCAGGCGCACTGCTCCGCATCGGTCAGCCAGCGCGTGGCCGTCTCGGTCTCCATGAATGAAGTCTACCTAAGAAGTTGAATGACGAACTACTTCGGATGGTGTGACGGTGCGCACGCGTTCGAGCCGTCACACTCCGCAGACTACCGCTCACAGCCCGAAGCGACGCTGGAGGTCCCCGAGCTGTCCGGGAAGGCGCGGTGTGCCCGCCGATTGCGGACCGTGTCCACCCGGTGCCGCTCCGCCACCGCCGGGAACGCCCGGTTCCGGCGGAACCGCCCCGGTCGACTGCTCCGCCATCAGCGTCTCACTCGACTGGAGCAGGACCGTCCCGGCGCCGACGAACTCGAACTGGTGCTCCTCACCGGAAGCCCCGCCCAGGCCCGTCATCGCACGTAGACCGCCCATCACACCCGTCAGATACCCGTGGTCGTAGTGATGACACGGTGACGGGCAGTCGGCCCACCCGACCAGCGCCTGGGGGTCCACCCGGATCGGGGGTTCCATGAACACCACCGGACCGTTAGATGCGGCCACGAACTTTCCGGTTCCGATGAGTGTCAGAAAACCCGGCACGATCGACTGTTTGAGCGCGAGACTTGGCTGAAAAGCAAGCAGATTGCCCGCGCGAATGGTCAAGTTCCCGTCGTCCAGGTCGAAGGAGTTGACGTCGAAGGCCCGGTCGGCCAGCAGCATCTTCCCCGAGCCGGCCGCCACGACCCAGTCGCTCGCGTGCAGTGGCGAATGGAACGACGTGCGGACGAGCCGGTCGAGCCGGCCGTGCCCGATGCCGTTGAACTCGATCGCCCCGTAGTAGGCGATCATCTTCCCCTTCTGCAGGAACCACTCCCCGCCCTTGAGCTCGACGCAGAACGTGTACTTGTTCACGTTGTCGTCGGCGGGCAGGGTCGCCGGGTCGTGCACCACCGGGCCGCCGGGTGCTCCGTACGCGCTCACAGCTTCTCCTCCGAGGCCTGGACGTAGACCGTGCCGCTGCCGCTCAGCTCCAGCTGGAACGCCTCGCCGGAGCCGCGGCCCACCATGTCGCGCCAGCCGAGCGCGGTGGACAGCCGGTTGCGCACGTCGCCGTGGTGGGCGACGTAGGCCTGCGGGTCCACGTGCACCGGGCGCTGCGGGGTGATGGGGATCTCGAAGACGCCGCCGTGCGCCATCACGGCCACCGCGCCCTGGCCCTGGAGGGTGGTGGTGAACAGGCCCTGTCCGGTGACCTGGCCCCGCACCAGGCCCATCACCCCGCCCTGGGACCCCATGAACATCGTGCCCTGGCGGAGCGTGCCCTCGAAGGCGAGCAGCCGGTCGGCCTCCACGTAGAGGGTGTCGCCGGTGAGGGTGATGACGTGGACGTGGTGGCCGCCGTGCCCGAAGAAGACCGTGCCGCTGCCCTCGACGGACATCAGCGGGGTCGCCTCGCCGGCCACCCGGCGCCCGATCATGGACATCAGCCCGCCCTGGCCCCCCTGGACGCTGGGCGTGAAGGACACCTCGCCCCGGTAGGCGAGCATCGCCCCGCGCTGGCTGAACAGCCGCCGGCCGGGCAGCACGGTGGCCTCGACCATCTTGTCGTTGATCTCCCGGAAGGTCATCTCACAGGTCCCCCGCGATCGTGTTGCGCTCGCTCGGCTGGACGTAGACCAGGCCGTCGCCCTCGAAGCGGATCTGGAAGGCCTCGCCGCCGCCCTCCCCGAAGAGGGTGCGGAACGTCACACCGGACTGGAAGCTCTGCCGCACGTCGCCCTGGTGGGCGATGTAGGCGCCCGGGTCGACGGTCAGCGGGTACTGCGGGCTGACCCGGAGGACCACCGCCGGGCCGTCCGACATGATGGCCGCCTGCCCGTGGCCCTCCACGGTCGTCGTGAACAGCCCGTTGCCCTGCGAGGCGCCGCGCAGCCCGGTGAACGTCGTGCCCGTGCGCAGCCCCGCGTCGGTCGCCAGCAGATTGCTCGACTCGACCCAGAGCTTGTCACCCTGCAGGCGTACCAGGTTGATCTCCGCGGCCCGGTCCGCGAACCAGCAGGTCCCCTGCCCTCTCACCTCCATCACCGTCATCTGCTCGCCGGTGAGCCGCCGGGTCACCATCCCGCGCAGCCCCTCGCCGCCGCCGCTCAGCTTCTTGAAGGCCATCTGCCCGTCGTACGCGACCATCGAGCCGTTCTTCGCCTTGACGGCGTCCCCGGTCATGTCGACGGCGAGCACCTTGCTTCCCTGAAGTCGGAACATCGCCACGCAGGGAAACTAGCGGCGAGCCGGGTGGAGGGAACAGGGCCCGGGGGTGGAGAAACGACCCTGAACGCACCCCTAGGGCCGTCGTTTGCCAGAATGGACCGCAGCTTGTGCGTGTGTTCACAAAGCAGCCGGCCCGTCGTCGCAACTCCCACCGAAGGTGATCCGTGGACATCAAGACCGCCTCCGCCCTCCGCCGTCTCCGCCTGGTCTCCGCACCGGAGGCCGTGTCCTTCCTGGTCCTGCTCGTCTGCTCGGTGCTGAAGCGGACCACGGACTTCAACGCGGTGCCCGTGATGGGCGCGGTGCACGGCGTGCTGTTCGTCCTGTACGTGCTCTTCTGGGCGGACGCCTGGAACCGCGCCAAGTGGGGCTTCGGCACCGCCGCCCTCTACTTCGTCCTCTCCGTGCTGCCCACCGGCGGCTTCTTCGCGGAGCGCAGGCTGCGCCGCGAGGCCGAGAACGCCGTCATCGCCGCCCGCGCCCGCAAGGAAGGGGTCGTGAACGCATGATCGTCGCCTTCTCCGTGACGCCCCTCGGCGTCGGCGAGGACGTGGGGGAGTACGTCGCCGACGCCGTCCGCGTGGTCCGCGAGTCCGGGCTGCCCAACCGCACCGACGCCATGTTCACCTCGGTCGAGGGGGAGTGGGACGAGGTCATGGACGTCGTCCGGCGGGCCGTCGCCGCGGTGGAGGCGCGGGCGCCGCGCGTCTCGCTCGTCCTCAAGGCGGACATCCGGCCCGGTGTGACCGACGGCCTCACCGCCAAGGTGGAGACCGTGGAACGGCACCTGGCGGGCTGATCCGTCCCGCGCCCCGGCCCCCGGGTGACCGAAAGCCGAGACGGAGCTGACCGGCATATGACCGGCCGGTAGGGTCTGCTGACGTGCCCAAGCCTCTCAGCCTCCCCTTCGACCCCATCGCACGCGCCGACGAGCTCTGGAAGCAGCGCTGGGGGAACGTGCCCGCGATGGCCGCGATCACCTCGATCATGCGGGCGCAGCAGATCCTGCTGGCCGAGGTCGACGCGGTGGTCAAGCCCTACGGGCTGACCTTCGCGCGCTACGAGGCGCTGGTGCTGCTCACCTTCTCCAAGGCCGGTGAGCTGCCGATGTCCAAGATCGGCGAGCGGCTGATGGTGCACCCCACCTCGGTGACGAACACCGTGGACCGGCTCGTCAGGTCCGGTCTGGTGGCCAAGCGGCCCAACCCCAACGACGGCCGCGGCACGCTCGCCGTCATCACGGAGAAGGGCCGCGAGGTGGTCGACGCGGCCACCCGCGACCTGATGGCGATGGACTTCGGCCTCGGCGCCTACGACGCCGAGGAGTGCGCGGAGATCTTCGCCATGCTGCGCCCGCTGCGGATCGCGGCGCACGACTTCGACGAGGGGTGACCCGGGGCAAGATCTCCCACAACGGGCGGTTACGCTCGACGGCATGAAGAAGAGCGTGCTGACCCGCTACCGCGTCCTGGCCTACGTCACCGGTGTGCTGCTGGTGCTGCTGTGCCTGAGCATGATCGCGAAGTACGGGCTGGACATGGACGGTGCCGCCGACGTCACCCGGGTCGTCGCCATCGCGCACGGCTGGCTGTATGTCGTCTACCTGGTCTTCGCCTTCGACCTGGGCTCCAAGGCGAAGTGGCCGGTCGGCAAGCAGCTCTGGGTGCTGCTCGCGGGCACGATCCCGACGGCCGCCTTCTTCGTCGAGCGCCGGATCAGCCGCGAGCTGGACGGCAAGGTCGCGGGCCGGACCCCGGCCGTCGCCAAGGCCTAGCCGAGGATCTCGGGTACGGAGTCTGCGGCCCAGGGTCTGCGAACACCGCCGTACGGCACCCGTACGGCGGTCTTCTCCCGGTCGTGACACGGTTGGCATCGACATTTACTAGGACGTCCAAGTAAATTCGATGGTATGGACGCTCACGCCATCGAGGAAGGCCGCCGGCGCTGGCAGGCCCGTTACGACGCCGCGCGCAAGCGCGACGCAGACTTCACCACGCTCTCCGGCGATCCCGTGGAGCCGGTGTACGGACCCCGGCACGGGGACGCGTACGAGGGATTCGAGCGGATCGGGTGGCCGGGGGAGTACCCCTTCACGCGCGGGCTCCACCCGACCGGCTACCGCGGGCGCACCTGGACGATCCGGCAGTTCGCCGGGTTCGGCAACGCCGAGCAGACCAACGAGCGCTACAAGATGATCCTCGCCGCGGGCGGCGGCGGCCTGTCCGTGGCCTTCGACATGCCGACGCTCATGGGGCGCGACTCCGACGACCCGCGCTCGCTCGGTGAGGTCGGGCACTGCGGCGTGGCCATCGACTCGGCCGCCGACATGGAGGTCCTGTTCAAGGACATCCCGCTCGGGGACGTCACCACCTCCATGACCATCAGCGGGCCCGCGGTGCCCGTCTTCTGCATGTACCTGGTCGCCGCCGAGCGGCAGGGCGTCGCCCCGTCGGTCCTCAACGGCACGCTGCAGACCGACATCTTCAAGGAGTACATCGCGCAGAAGGAGTGGCTCTTCCAGCCGGAGCCCCATCTGCGTCTGATCGGCGACCTGATGGAGTACTGCGCGGCCGGCATCCCCGCCTACAAGCCGCTGTCCGTCTCCGGCTACCACATCCGCGAGGCCGGGGCCACGGCCGCGCAGGAGCTGGCCTACACGCTCGCCGACGGCTTCGGCTACGTCGAGCTGGGCCTCAGCCGCGGCCTCGACGTGGACGTCTTCGCGCCCGGCCTGTCCTTCTTCTTCGACGCGCACGTCGACTTCTTCGAGGAGATCGCCAAGTTCCGCGCGGCCCGGCGGATCTGGGCCCGGTGGATGCGGGACGTGTACGGCGCGAAGAGCGAGAAGGCGCAGTGGCTGCGGTTCCACACGCAGACCGCGGGCGTCTCGCTGACCGCCCAGCAGCCGTACAACAACGTGGTGCGCACCGCCGTGGAGGCGCTGGCCGCCGTGCTCGGCGGCACCAACTCCCTGCACACCAACGCGCTGGACGAGACGCTGGCGCTGCCCAGCGAGCAGGCCGCCGAGATCGCGCTGCGCACCCAGCAGGTGCTGATGGAGGAGACCGGCGTCGCCAACGTGGCCGACCCGCTGGGCGGCTCCTGGTACGTGGAGCAGCTCACGGACCGGATCGAGGCGGACGCGGAGAAGATCTTCGAGCAGATCAAGGAGCGCGGGCTCAGGGCTCACCCGGACGGGCGGCACCCGATCGGGCCGATCACCTCCGGGATCCTGCGCGGGATCGAGGACGGCTGGTTCACCGGCGAGATCGCCGAGTCCGCGTTCCGCTACCAGCAGGCGCTGGAGAAGGGCGAGAAGCGGGTCGTGGGCGTCAACGTCGCCACCGGATCGGTGACCGGGGACCTGGAGATCCTGCGGGTCAGTCACGAGGTGGAGCGGGAGCAGGTCCGCGTCCTGGGCGAGCGGAAGACGGCGCGCGACGAGGCCGCGGTGCGCTCCGCGCTGGACGCGATGCTGTCGGCCGCGCGCTCCGGGGCCAACATGATCGAGCCGATGCTGGACGCCGTACGGGCGGAGGCGACCCTCGGCGAGATCTGCGGCGTGCTGCGGGACGAGTGGGGGGTGTACACGGAACCGGCGGGGTTCTAGCCGCCCGCAGCGGCTGACGCCCGCCGCGGCCGCCGCCCGCTGCGGGCGTCAGCCGGGGGCCGGGAGCCGGGTCCTCCCGCCGTCCGGCGGACCGGCCCACCGCGCCGACGGTTCGGCCCGGTCCGCCTCGGTGGTCCGGCCCGGTCTGCCCCAGTGGGCCCGGCCGGGTACGCCCATGCGGGACGGCTTGGTCCGCCTCGGCGGTTCGGCCCGGTCCGCCCCGGCGGTACGGCCTAAGCCGTGCCGCCGTCCGGCTGGGCGGTCAGGCCGAGCAGCAGCACCCGGGTGAAGCCGTGCACCCAGGCCTGGTCCGCCGGCTTGCCGCTCACCAGGGTGCGGTGCACCACCGCGCCCGCCACCATGTCGAAGATCAGGTCCACCGTGCGGGACGACTCCGTCGGATCCGGCTCGGGCGGGAGCTCGCCGCGCCGCTGGGCCCGGGCGCGGCCCTCCAGGACCAGGCGCATCTGCCGGTCCACGATCGAGGCGCGGATCCGCTCGCGCAGCGCGTCGTCCCGGGTCGCCTCCGCGACCACCGCCATCAGGCCACTTCTGGCCTCCGGGCGGGCCAGGATCGCCGCGAACTGCAGGACCACGCCCTCGATGTCGGCGGCCAGGCTGCCGCGGTCGGGCAGTTCCAGCTCGTCGAACAGCTCCGCGACCGCGTCCACCACCAGTTCGTTCTTGCCCGCCCAGCGCCGGTAGAGCGTCGTCTTGGCGACCCCGGCCCGCAGGGCCACGTCGCTGAGGGCCAGCTTCGACCAGCCCAGCTCCACCAGTGCCTCCCGTGTGGCGGCCAGGATCGCGGCGTCCGCGGCGGCGCTGCGCGGACGTCCGGTACGGCTGGCGGTACGGCGGCTCTGCATGCCCCGACCATAACCGGCGGAAACTGTGCGGTCGTGAGGGAGATCACCGGTGACCGGTGTCGCGGGGCTCGTGCGGGGCATTACGCTACGGGTCGTAGCGAAAGCTCGTGAGGGACGTACACGGGCGACTGTCACCGGCGTGGGGTGGGGACCCGGCGCCGGGCACACCGCTTTTTTCTTTCAGGCGCCGGGACAGGGGAGGATAGACGCATGCAGCCACGGAACATGTCCATGAGCGGCGTCGTCGACCTCGCCGCGGTGAAGGCGGCCCAGGAGGCCAAGGCCAAGGCCGAGCAGACGCGCGCCGAAGCCGCCCGGCAGGGCGGCGCGGGGGCCGTCTCCCCGGCCGACCTCGTCATCGACGTCGATGAGGCGGGATTCGAGCGGGATGTCCTGCAGCGGTCCGCCGAAGTGCCGGTCGTCATCGACTTCTGGGCCGAGTGGTGTCAGCCCTGCAAGCAGCTGAGCCCGGTCCTGGAGCGACTGGCGGTCGAGTACAACGGGCGCTTCCTGCTCGCCAAGATCGACGTCGACGCCAACCAGATGCTGATGCAGCAGTTCGGGGTCCAGGGGATCCCGGCCGTCTTCGCCGTCGTGGCGGGGCAGGCGCTGCCCCTCTTCCAGGGCGCCGCCGGCGAACAGCAGATCCGCCAGACCCTCGACCAGCTGGTGCAGGTCGCCGAGGAACGCTTCGGCCTCACCGGCCTGACCGTCGACCCGGACGCCGCGCCCGGCGCCGCCGTGCCGCAGGAGGCGCCGGCCGGACCGTACGACGCGCTGCTGGAGGCCGCCGTACAGGCGCTGGACGCGGGGGACCTGGGCGGCGCCGTCCAGGCGTACCGGAACGTGCTGAGCGACGACCCGGGCAACATGGAGGCCAAACTCGGCCTCGCGCAGGCCGAGTTGCTGCAGCGGGTGCAGGACATGGACCCGCAGCTGGTGCGCAAGGAGGCCGCCGAGAAGCCGGGCGACGTGGACGCGCAGATCGCGGCCGCCGACCTGGACCTCGTCGGCGGGCACGTCGACGACGCCTTCGGGCGGCTCATCGACGCCGTGCGGCGCACGGCGGGCGAGGACCGGGACGCGGTGCGCCGCCGGCTGCTGGAGCTGTTCGAGGTCGTGGGGCCGGAGGACCCGCGCGTGGTCGGGGCCCGACGGGCCCTCGCCCGGGCTCTGTTCTGACCAGTCGCTAAACGCCGCGGCGTGTGATGCCGGGGTGAAAACTTTGCCGACGAGGCGTCAGGGCGGTCGCACTTTGCCAAAACTTGGCAATTGCGGCCGCTGTTACTCCGAGTAAATCGCAGCCGTTGATCTGTCTGGATTCGTCCAAGGATCAACGGCTTTGCTCTGCCCTCGGCTGCCACCCAGCGTCGCCCTTCGGGACCGCTGGGTCGTTGTTCGGTTATCCGGCCGTTACTAGCGAGTAACGAACCCCCTTGTGCCGGGGCCGAGAATGCACCACGATCGGCGACGCTCGGTCCATTCCCGTACCCCCGGCAGCCGGCCGGGTCGAGGGAGACTCTGGGTCCCCACCGAGCAGAGCCGGCGGCAGTGGCGCCGGCTCTAGGACAGGGGGGTCTTCGCCGTACGGCGAAGCCTGTCCAGAAGGTTGTGCGTGATGCGTGTCAGGCGCGACCAGTGGTTGTCGCTCGGGGGTGATCGCCGGTGGTTCGGGCGCGGTTCGTGCCTGATGAGTACGGGCGCTCTCCTTTCCGAGGACGTAGCACTTCTCCCATCCCTGCCCGGCCGAGCCGCCGATAGGGGCGAGCCGGGCCAGGAGATGTACGTCCGAGAAGGAGGAAATATGGAGTCCCAGGTGCGTGGCGGGACCAGATGGAAGCGGTTCGCTGTGGTCATGGTGCCCAGCGTCGCCGCCACGGCAGCGATAGGTGTCGCCCTGGCGCAGGGTGCCCTCGCTGCTTCGTTCAGCGTTTCGGGCCAGTCGTTCAAGGTGACGGCGAAGTCGCTCCACGGCGAGGGCTTCTCGCAGTACGGAGCGCTCGACGACGGCTACACCCTGACCGGTGACAAGACGCAGCACCCGGTCGCGGTCTCGGCCTTCAAGTCGGCCACGATCCAGAAGATGTGCCAGTCGGTCGTCAGCCCCATCCCGGGCTTCGGGAACGTCACGCTCCGCCTGGAGGCGGGTGACAGCTCCGACAAGGACAAGCAGGTCCAGGCCGACCGTCTGTACATCGACGTCGAGGACCTGCAGACCGACGCCGTCTTCCACAACATCGACATCGGTGTTGCCGCCAAGGACGCGAGCAAGGGTCCGGGCATGAAGGGCAACGGCGAGCAGGCCAACCCGTTCGGCTTCGCCCAGCAGGCGGACTCGGCGGACCTGACCGACGTGAGGCAGACGGCGTGGGCGACCACCGCCGGAACCTTCAAGCTCAGCGGTCTGCACATGTCGCTGCACAAGGGCAGCGGCGCGGGCGTCGAGTGCTACTGAGCACTCACTGAACGGGCGGGGGAGCCGATGGCGCCCCCGCCCGTCCACACTCCGGCCGCGTGTTCACACGCGGCACACATCACCACCACAGCAACGCCGCACCAGGGAGCTGTTTTCCATGAGCGCCGAGACTCCTGCCGCCGAACCCGGCGAGTTCACCCGCCGCAGGCTGCAGTTCCGCGCCTGGCGGGGCACCCGGCCGTTCTGGGCCGGCCTCTTCGTCCTGCTCAGCGGCTTTCCGATCATGTACTTCCCGTACGCCCATCTCCAGGTCGGTCACCTGACCCTGGCGATGTCGACGACCGCGGGCGCCGGGTCGCTGATCATCGGAGTGCTGCTGGTCGTCCTCGGCATCAGCCTCTGGTTCCAGAAGCACGTACGGACCTTCGCGGGCGTCGCCGCGATCCTGCTCGGGCTGGTGTCCCTGCCCGTGTCCAACTTCGGCGGCTTCATCGTCGGCTTCCTGCTCGCGCTCGTCGGCGGTGCCATGGCCGTGTCCTGGGTGCCGGGCTCGCCGGCCGCGCAGGAGGGCGCTGAGGGCCCCGGCACGGGGCGGTCGGACACCCCCGGGTCCTGGCTGGACAAGACGCCGGAGGCGGGCGCCGTGCACGAGTCGAACGACCTGTCAGGAACGAGCCCGGCCAACGGGGCGAACGGGAGGCACAGTGCCGGCTGACGAGGTGACCCACGGGGCCGATGTGGACGGATCCCGTGCGAGAACCGGTCCCCGCCACGCGGCACCCAGGCGGCCGCTGTTCACCAGGTTCCATATGCCCGCCGGCAAGGCGATCGCCTCCGTGGCGATGCCCACCGCCGTCATCGTGGGGATGGGCTTCACATCGACGCTCGCCCTCGCCGACAACAACGGCACGGCGACCTCCAACAGCCAGAAGGCCGCGGAGTACCAGGACTGCGTCGACGCGCTGAAGGACTCCGGGAAGGCCTCGGCCTCGCCGTCGCCGTCCGCGAGCGAGTCCACCGGCGAGGCGACGCCGGCCCCCACGGCCTCCGCCGAGGCCAAGGACGACGGCACGCCGGACCCGGGCCGGACCTCCTCGCCGGATTCAGGTTCCGACGAGAAGCCCGCGCCCGAGCCCACGGCGACGTCCGGCTCCTCCGGCTCGGGTTCGGACTCCGGGTCCGGCGGCGGCACGGCGACGCCGGACCCGTCGGCGTCCGCGTCGGCGACCAAGAGCACCGGCGGTGTGCTGGGCACGCTCGGCGACACGCTCGGTGACCTCCTCACCGGCGGCAAGACGGACTCCGGCACGTCCGCGAGCCCGGAGCCGTCGCCGTCCCCGTCGGCCGGCTCCTCCTCGGGCACCGAGGGCGGCGCGGCCGGCACGGTCAAGGACACCGTCGAGAAGACGACCAAGACCGTCACGGACACGGTCACGGGCACCGTCAAGGACACCACCGGCAAGGTCTCCGAGACCGCCGGGGACGCCGCCAAGACGGTCGAGGACACCACGAAGGCGGCCGGGGACGCGGCCGGGTCGGCGACGCCCAGCCCGTCCGCGAGCGCCACGACGTCCCCCGAGGACTGCCCGGCGGCCACCGACGCCGAGAGCGGCGTCGACAACAAGGTGCCGGTGGCGGACGACCCCTGGTACCTGGACGCCAGCTCGCTGACGCTGAAGGGCGCCGACTACAAGGGCATCGTCGAGGTCAAGACGGCCAACGGCACCACCAAGAAGGTGCTGAAGTACGTCATCTCGGGCGGCACGGACATCGGCGACCTGCACCAGACGGTGAAGGACAAGCAGGCCGGCAAGACGTACCACGTGCAGGCGGCCAAGGGCTCGACGTCCACCATCACCGGCGGCGACACGGTGATGTACACCGAGAGCATCTCCGGCAACCTGCTGGGGCTGATCCCGGTCACGTTCAGCCCGGACAGCCCGCCGCCGCTGAACATCCCGCTGATCTACTTCACCAAGGTGCACGTGGTCCAGGCGGCCCAGTTCGGCGGCGACCTGCACGTGCCCGGCATGCACCTGTACACCACCGACTGAGCGTCCCCACGAGCCCGTTCGGGAGCCGCGCACAGAGCTGAGGGCGCCCCCTGTCACAGGGGGCGCCCTCAGTGCGTGCCGAGGCCCTAGGCCCGTCAGTCGTTCTTGCCGCCCAGGTGGTGCACCCGGACCATGTTGGTGGTGCCGGGGACGCCGGGGGGCGAGCCGGCGGTGATGATCACCGTGTCACCGGGGTTGAAGCGGTGCAGCTTTGCCAGCTCCTGGTCCACCATGTCGACCATCTCGTCGGTGCTGTTGACGAACGGCACGATGTGGGACTCCACGCCCCAGCTCAGGGTGAGCTGGTTGCGGGTGCCCTCGTCGGTGGTGAAGGCCAGGATCGGCTGGGCCGCGCGGTAGCGGGACAGCCGGCGGGCGGTGTCACCGGACTTGGTGAAGGCGATCAGGCCCTTGCCGCCGAGGAAGTCGGCGATCTCGGCGGCGGCACGGGCGACCGAGCCGCCCTGCGTGCGCGGCTTCTTGCCGGGGACGAGCGGCTGCAGGCCCTTGGAGAGCAGTTCCTCCTCGGCCGCGGTGACGATCTTCGACATCGTCTTGACCGTCTCGACCGGGTAGGCGCCCACCGAGGACTCCGCCGACAGCATGACCGCGTCCGCGCCGTCCAGGATCGCGTTGGCCACGTCGGAGGCCTCGGCGCGGGTCGGACGGGAGTTGGTGATCATCGACTCCATCATCTGGGTCGCCACGATCACCGGCTTGGCGTTGCGCCGGCACAGCTCGATCAGGCGCTTCTGCACCATGGGGACCTTCTCGAGCGGGTACTCCACGGCCAGGTCGCCGCGGGCCACCATCACGCCGTCGAACGCCATCACGACGTCCGTCATGTTCTCGACCGCCTGCGGCTTCTCCACCTTGGCGATCACCGGGACCCGGCGGCCCTCCTCGTCCATCACCCGGTGCACGTCGTGCACGTCCTTGGCGTCCCGGACGAAGGAGAGGGCGACCATGTCGCAGCCCATGCGAAGGGCGAAGCGCAGGTCGTCGACGTCCTTCTCGGACAGCGCGGGCACGTTCACCGCGGTGCCGGGCAGGTTGATGCCCTTGTGGTCGGAGACCACGCCGCCCTCGATGACGATCGTCCGCACCCGGGGGCCCTCGACGTCCAGGACCTTCAGCTCGACGTTGCCGTCGTTGATCAGGATCTGGTCGCCGCGCGAGACGTCGCCCGGCAGGCCCTTGTAGGTCGTTCCGCAGATCTGCTTGTCGCCCGGGACGTCCTCGGTGGTGATGACGAACTCGTCACCCCGCTCGAGTTCGACCGGGCCCTCGGCGAAGGTCTCCAGGCGGATCTTCGGGCCCTGCAGGTCGGCGAGTACGCCGATGGCCCGGCCGGTCTCCTTGGACGCGGCCCGGACGCGGTCGTACCGCGCCTGGTGCTCGGCGTGGGAGCCGTGGCTGAAGTTGAAACGGGCCACGTTCATACCCGCCTCGATCATGGCGACGAGCATCTCGTGGGAGTCGACCGCGGGGCCGAGAGTACAGACGATTTTCGAACGGCGCATGGGGCGATCCTATCGGTTTGTTTCGCTGCGGAATATTCCGTCTGGCGGAAGATACAAATGGGCGGTCATGCGCTCAGGCGTGTTACTCCGGTGTATTGCTCAGCTCTTCTTTCCGACCAGTTCGTAGGTCTGCGTCGCGATCTCCAGTTCCTCGTCGGTCGGCACCACCGCGACCGCCACCCGGGCGGACGCGGGCGAGATCAGCCGCGGTTCCCGGCCGCGCGCCGCGTTCAGCCCGCCGTCGACCACCAGGCCCAGCGGTTCGAGTCCGGCGATCGCGGCCTCGCGCACCGCCGCCGCGTTCTCGCCGACCCCGGCCGTGAACGCCACCGCGTCCACCCGGCCGAGCACCGCGAAATAGGCGCCGATGTACTTCTTGAGCCGGTGAATGTAAATGTCGAAGGCGAGGGCGGCCTCTTCGTCGCCCTCGTCGACCCGCCGGCGGATCTCCCGCATGTCATTGTCCCCGCACAGGCCGAACAGACCGCTCCTCTTGTTGAGAAGACCGTCGATCTCGTCCATGGACATTCCGCCGACGCGGGCCAAATGGAAGATGACCGCCGGATCAAGGTCACCGGATCGCGTACCCATCACCAGCCCCTCCAAAGGCGTGAGCCCCATCGAGGTGTCCACGCAGCGGCCCTTCTCGACGGCGGACGCGGAGGCGCCGTTGCCCAGGTGCAGCACGATGACGTTCACCTCCGAGGGGTCCTTGCCCAGCAGCTTCGCGGTCCGGCGGGAGACGTAGGCGTGCGAGGTGCCGTGGAACCCGTAGCGGCGGATGCGGTGCCGGTCCGCGATCCTCGGGTCGATCGCGTAGCGCGCCGCGGACTCCGGCATCGTCGTGTGGAAGGCGGTGTCGAAGACCGCCACCTGGGGCAGGTCCGGGCGCAGCGCCTTCGCGGTGCGGACGCCGGTGAGGTTGGCCGGGTTGTGCAGCGGCGCGACCGGGATCAGCCGCTCGATCTCGGTGAGCACCGCGTCGTCGATCAGGGTCGGCTCGGTGAAGAACATCCCGCCGTGCACCACACGGTGCCCGATCGCGGCCAGCTCGGGCGAGTCCAGGCCCACGCCGTCCCGGGCCAGCTCCCCGGCCACGGCCTTCAGCGCCGCGTCGTGGTCGGCGATCGGCCCGTCCTGCTCGCGGGTCTCGCCGCTCATGACGCAGGTGTGCTCCAGCCGCGAGGTCTGCTCGCCGATCCGCTCGACAAGACCCACCGCCAGCCGGCTGCTGTCCCGCATGTCCAGGAGCTGGTACTTCACCGACGAGGAGCCGGAGTTGAGGACGAGGACTCGGGTCGGGGTGGTCACAGCTCGGCCGCCTTCTCGCTGGGGGTCTGGGCCTGGATCGCCGTGATGGCGACGGTGTTGACGATGTCCTGGACGAGCGCGCCCCGGGACAGGTCGTTGACCGGCTTGCGCAGGCCCTGCAGCACCGGGCCGACCGCGACGGCGCCGGCCGAGCGCTGCACGGCCTTGTAGGTGTTGTTGCCGGTGTTCAGGTCGGGGAAGATCAGCACGGTGGCCTGCCCGGCGACCTCCGAGCCGGGCAGCTTGGTGGCGGCCACGGACGGCTCCACGGCCGCGTCGTACTGGATCGGCCCCTCGATCTTCAGGTCCGGGCGCCGCGCCCGCGCCAGCTCGGTTGCCTGGCGCACCTTGTCCACGTCGGCGCCCGAGCCGGAGGTGCCCGTGGAGTACGACAGCATCGCGATCCTCGGCTCCACCCCGAACCGCGCGGCGGTGACCGCCGACTGGACGGCGATGTCCGCGAGCTGCTCGGCGTCCGGGTCGGGGTTGACCGCGCAGTCGCCGTAGACCAGCACCTTGTCGGCCAGGCACATGAAGAAGACCGAGGAGACGATCGAGGACTCCGGCGTCGTCTTGATGATCTCGAACGCCGGCCGGATGGTGGCGGCGGTGGAGTGCACCGAGCCGGACACCATGCCGTCGGCCAGGCCCTCCTGCACCATCAGGGTGCCGAAGTAGTTGACGTCCGACACGACGTCGTAGGCCAGCTCCACGGTCACGCCGCGGTGGGCGCGCAACTGGGCGTACCGCTCGGCGAACGCGTCGCGCAGCTCGGAGGTGGCCGGGTCGATCACCTGGCTGTCGCCCAGGTCGATGCCCAGGTCGGCCGCCTTCTTGCGGATCGCGTCGGCCGGGCCGAGCAGGGTCAGGTCGCACACGCCCCGGCGCAGCAGCACCTCGGCCGCGTGCAGCACCCGCTCCTCGGACCCCTCCGGCAGCACGACCCGGCGCCGGTCTGCGCGGGCCTGCTCCAGCAGCTTGTGCTCGAACATCATCGGGGTCACCCGGTCGCTGCTCGGGGCCGAGACGCGGCGCGCGAGGTCCGCGCTGTCCGCGTACCGCTCGAACAGGCCGAGCGCGGTCTCCGCCTTGCGCGGGGTGGCCGCGGTCATCTTGCCCTCCATCGAGAACAGCCGCTCGGCGGTGGGGAAGCTGTTGCCGGCCACGCAGAGCACCGGGGTGCCCGGGGCGAGCCGGGCGGCCAGCGTGAGGATCTCCTGGCTCGGCACCTCGTTCAGGGTGAGCAGCACCCCGGCTATCGGTGGGGTCCCGGCGCTGTGCGCGGCCAGCGAGCCGACGACCAGGTCGGCGCGGTCGCCCGGGGTCACCACCAGGCAGCCCGGGGTCAGCGCGGTGAGGAGGTTGGGCAGCATCGCGCCGCCGAACACGAAGTCCAGCGCGTCCCGGGCCAGCCCGGAGTCGTCGCCGAGCAGCACCCGGGCGTCGAGGGCCTGGGCGATCTGCGCGACCGTGGGCGCGGACAGCGCGGGTTCGTCGGGCAGCACGTACACGGGCACCGGAAGCCGGTCCGCGAGCCGCCGCGCGATCTCGTCGCGGTCCTCGCGGTCCACCCGGTTGGCGACCATGGCGAGCACGTCGCAGCCGAGCCCGTCGTACGCCCGGAACGCGTTGCGGATCTCCGCGCGCACCGAGTCGGCGGGCTGCCCGCGGCCGCCCACCACCGGGAGCACGGACGCGCCGAACTCGTTGGCCAGGCGGGCGTTCAGGGAGAGTTCGTCGGGGAGCTGGGTGGCGGCGAAGTCGGTGCCGAGGACCAGGACGACGTCGTAGTCACGGGCCACCAGGTGGAAGCGGTCGACCAGGGTGGAGACCAGTTCGTCGGTGCCCTGCTCGGCCTGGAGCGCGGACGCCTCGACGTAGTCCATGCCGTAGACGGTGGCCGGGTCCTGCGAGAGCCGGTAGCGCGAGCGCAGCAGCTCGAACATGCGGTCGGGTCCGTCGTGGACGAGTGGCCGGAACACGCCCACCCGGTCCACCTGCCGGGTCAGCAGCTCCATGACCCCCAGTTCGACCACCTGGCGGCCGTCGCCGCGGTCGATGCCGGTCACGTACACGCTGCGCGTCACGTGTGCACTCCGTTCTTCCGTCTCGTCGTCCCGCCGGTCTCTTCCGTGGCACAAAAATCGCCCGCCCGGCTGGGCGGAACCCTCTTGACAATACCCCCGGGGAGGGTTAAGGCGCCCGTCAAGACATCACCCGGTCGGCGGACGTGAAACAATCGGGATTGGCTCACAGGCACCGACAGCGAGCAGGAGACACAGCACGATGCGCATCGGAGTTCTCACCGCAGGCGGCGACTGCCCCGGCCTGAACGCCGTGATCCGGTCGGTCGTGCACCGGGCGGTGGCGCAGTACGGCGACGAGGTCATCGGCTTCGAGGACGGCTACCGGGGCCTGCTCGACCGCCACTACCGGGCGCTGGACCTGGACGCGGTCAGCGGCATCCTCGCTCGCGGCGGCACCATCCTCGGCTCCTCCCGGCTCCAGCGCGACCGGCTGCGCGAGGCCTGCGAGGGCGCCGCCGACATGGTCGAGGAGTTCGGCATCGACGCGCTGATCCCGATCGGCGGCGAGGGCACCCTGACGGCGGCCCGGATGCTGTCCGACGCCGGTCTGCCGGTCGTCGGCGTGCCGAAGACGATCGACAACGACATCTCCTCCACCGACCGCACCTTCGGCTTCGACACCGCCGTCGGCGTGGCCACGGAGGCCATGGACCGCCTGAAGACCACGGCCGAGTCCCACCAGCGTGTGATGGTCGTCGAGGTCATGGGCCGGCACGCCGGCTGGATCGCCCTGGAGTCCGGCATGGCCGCCGGCGCCCACGGGATCTGCCTGCCCGAACGCCCCTTCGACCCGGCCGACCTGGTCAAGATGGTCGAGGAACGCTTCGCCCGCGGCAAGAAGTTCGCGGTCATCTGCGTCGCCGAGGGCGCGCACCCCGCCGAGGGCAGCATGGACTACGGCAAGGGCGAGATCGACCAGTACGGGCACGAGCGCTTCCTGGGCATCGGCACCGCGCTGGCCTACGAGCTGGAGCGGCGGCTCGGCAAGGAGGCCAAGCCGGTCATCCTCGGCCACGTCCAGCGCGGCGGCGTGCCCACCGCCTACGACCGGGTCCTCGCCACGCGCTTCGGCTGGCACGCCGTCGAGGCCGCGCACCGCGGGGAGTTCGGCCGGATGACCGCGCTGCGCGGCACCGACATCGTGATGGTCCCGCTCGCGGAGGCCGTCACCGAGCTGAAGACGGTCCCGAAGGACCGCATGGACGAGGCGGAGTCGGTCTTCTAGGCCCTCCCGCCCCCTGCTCAGCGGCTCCTGGACGTCACCGCCGCCCAGAAGTTGTCCACGATCCGGTCGAGGAACTCCCGGCCGGACTCGCCCGCGCCGCTGCCGCCGCCGCCCCAGCCGAGGGTGGCGGCCATGCGCCCCTGGTAGTCCTGGTGCAGCTCCCGCAGCGCCTCCTCCACGACGCCCTGAGCCAGGGGCACCAGTCTCGTCACCGGCCGCACCTGGGCCTGCCAGCGGGTCGTCACCGCGCCGCGCAGCAGGCCGGCGAGCGGCGCCTCGCGGCCCGTGACGGCGACGAAGTCGGGCGGGGCGAGCTCCAGCACCCGGGCGAGGGCGGCCGACCGGCGTTCGTCGCCGCGCCACTGCCCGCTCTCCTCCGCCCGCAGGTAACCGCGCAGATCCATGCCGACCGCGTGGGCGACGTCCTCCGGCGCGATCCCGCGGGCGACGCGGTGCTCGCGCAGGGTCCGCGGGCGGCTGATGAGTTCTCCCGGGGAGCACCACAACACCCCGGCGAGCGCGCCGATCTCGGCGCCGCCCGGGGCGGCCGTGCCGCGTTCCCAGGCGACCACGAGGCCGGGTGTCACGTACGGCAGCCCGTACGAGACGCGCATGGTGTGGGCGACGTGCTCGGGCCCCATGCCGAGGGCCGCCCGCAGTCTGCGGGCGGCCTGGGCGTCGAACGGGGGGCCGGCGGAATCGGGTCGGGACGGGAGTGGGCGCACTCGGGACAAGCTAGGGCCGCGGCGGGCCGCTGACCACGGTGGGTTCCACCAGGATCACCCGCTGTGCGGGGGCACGGATTTGGACGTTCGGCGGACGGGGCAGGCGAGGCGGCCGTCCGCCGGCCGGCCGGTCCGTGAGCGCCGACTCCGGCGGAAGTGCGGCGAGAGCCGGAATGGCGGGCCCCGGCTGAGGCAGACTCTCCAGGTACGCAGGGGGGGAAGGGGCGCACATGGCCGAACCGGACATCGGCGTGGGGCAGTTGCTGCTCGCCGAGTACCAGACGATCAAGGACGAGCAGAAGACCCGCATCGGGTTCCGGGACAATCTGCTCTACGTCACGCTGACCGTCGTGGCCGCCGTGATCGCGGCCGCCGCGCAGGCCAAACAGACCGCGATGCTGCTGGCGCTGCCGCCGGTGTGCGTCGTGCTGGGCTGGACGTACCTGGTCAACGACCAGAAGATCTCCGCCATCGGGGCCTATGTGCGCGAGGAGCTGGGGCCCCGGCTCGCCGCGACGGTCCGGGTGCGGGACGCGGAGGTCTTCCGCTGGGAGACCGCCCACCGGGGCGACGCGCGACGGGTGTCCCGCAAGGCCGCCCAGTGCGTGGTCGACCTGCTGGCCTTCTGCGTGGTGCCGCTGAGCGCGCTGATCGTCTACTGGGTCGGCGACGACGTCCCGCCGGGACTGGCGACCCTGTCCGTCCTGGAAGCCGCCTCGGTGACCGGCCTGGGCGTCTACATCGTCCAGTACGCGCTGCCGTTCGGGACGGGCGCCTCCGGCGGACCGGCCGCGGCGGCGCCGGGCGCCGCGGCTGGAGCCGCGGGGGCGCCGGGTGACGGGGCTGGAGCCGCGGGGGCGCCGGGTGACGGGGCTGGAGCCGCGGGGGCGCCGGGTGCTGCGCCCGGGGCCGGCTGGGGGCCGGACCACGGAGGCGGAGCAGCCGGGGCCCCTGACGACGGGACGGCGGGTGACGGGCCGGCGGGTGACGGGACGGCCGGAGTGCCGGGTGCCGGAGCCGCCGGCGCGCCGGGCGCCGGGACGGCCGGGGTGCCGGGTGTCAGGGGGGCAGGGGACGTGGGGGAGGGGGTGTGATCGGGGCCCGGGGCCCGGGGCCCGGGGTCAGCGGGACGGGGGGCCCGGGGTCCAGCGGTAGACCAGTTCCGGGCGGCCGACCTGGCCGTAGACCGGGCGCCGCTCGGCCCTTCCGGCGTCGACCAGGTGCTCCAGGTAGCGGCGGGCGGTGATCCGGGAGATGCCCACGGCCTCGGCGACGCCGGTCGCCGCCAGACCCTCCGGGGCCTCCCGCAGGGCGCCGGTCACCCGCTCCAGGGTGGGACCGCTCAGGCCCTTCGGCAGCGCGGCGGGGGACGGCGCGCGCAGCACGGCCAGGGCACGGTCCACCTCGTCCTGCCCGCTGGCCTCGCCCACCGCGGCGTGGAACTCGGCGTAGCGCACCAGCCGGTCGCGCAGCGTGGCGAAGGTGAACGGCTTCAGGACGTACTGCACGACGCCCAGCGAGACGCCCTCGCGGACCACGGCCAGATCCCGCGCCGACGTCACCGCTATGACGTCCGCGTGGTGCCCCGCCGCCCGCAGGGACCGGGCGAGCTGCAGTCCGTGCACATCGGGCAGGTGCAGATCGAGGAGCAGCAGGTCCACCGCCGTCCGGTCCAGGAACCGTCGTGCCTCCGCCCCGGTGTGCGCCTTCCCGACCGCGACGAACCCCGGCACCCGCCCGACGTACATCACGTGCGCGTCGGCGGCGACCGGATCGTCCTCCACCACGAGGACCCGGATCGCCTGTCGCTCCCCGGTCATCCGCCGCCACCCACCGCCGTGCGCAACGGCAACCGCACCTCGAACACCGCGCCGCCCTCCTCGGCCTCCGCCACCGCCAGCGCGCCCTCGTGACGCGTGACCGCCTGCCGGACCAGGGCCAGGCCCAGGCCCCGTCCGCCGGGACCCGCCGGTTTCGTCGAGTACCCCCGCTGGAATACCAGGTCCGCGTGGGCCGGGTCGACCCCGGCCCCCGTGTCCGAGACCCGCAGCACCAGCTCGGCGCCCTCCGCGTACGCCGTCACCGTGACCCGGGCCCCGGTGCTGCCCTGCGCCGCGTCCACCGCGTTGTCGATGAGGTTGCCGAGGATGGTCACCAGGTCCCGCGCGGACAGGCCCGCGGGCAGCAGCTCGTCGTCCAGCCGGCTGTCCGCCGACACCACCAGCTCCACGCCCCGCTCGTTCGCCTGCGCGGTCTTGCCCAGCAGCAGCGCGGCCAGCACCGGCTCGCTCACCGCCGCGACCACCTGGTCGGTCAGCGCCTGCGCCAGCTCCAGTTCGGCCGTCGCGAACTCCACCGCCTCCTCGGCCCGGCCCAGCTCGATCAGCGAGACGACCGTGTGCAGGCGGTTCGCCGCCTCGTGCGCCTGCGACCGCAGCGCCTGCGTGAAGCCCCGCTCCGAGTCCAGCTCGCCCATCAGGGACTGCAGCTCGGTCACGTCGCGCAGCGTCACCACGGTGCCCCGGCGCTCGCCGCCCGACACCGGTGAGGTGTTCACCACCAGCACCCGGGACGCCGTCAGGTGCACCTCGTCCACCCGCGGCTGCGAGGACAGCAGCGCCCCGGTCAGCGGAACCGGCAGCCCCAGGTCGGCCACCGAGCGCCCGATCAGGTCCGGGTCACCGGCGCCGCCCACCCCCAGCAGCTCACGGCCGCCGTCGTTGATCAGCGCCACCCGGTACTGCCCGTCCAGCATCAGCAGCCCCTCGCGCACCGCGTGCAGGGCGGCCTGGTGGTAGTCGTGCATCCGGCTCAGCTCGGTCGCGTTCATGCCGTGGGTGTGCCGGCGCAGCCGGGCGTTGATCACATAGGTGCCCACCGCGCCCAGCAGCAGGGTCCCGCCGGCCACCCCCAGCAGGGCGGTGACCTGCTCCTGGACCCGGGCGCTGATCGCCTCGACCTTGATGCCCGCGCTCACCAGCCCGATGACCCGGCCGTTCTCCTCCACCGGGGTCACCGCGCGCACGGACGCGCCGAGGGTGCCGGTGTAGGTCTCGGTGAAGGTGCGGCCGTGCCGTGCGGGATCGGTCCTGCCCAGGAAGTGCCGGCCTATCTGCCGCTCGTCGGGATGCGTCCAGCGGATGCCGGCGGGGTTCATGATCGTCACGAAGTCGACGTTCGTGTCCCGCATCACCCGCACCGCGTAGGGCTGCAGCTCCGCGGTCGGGTCGGGGGTGTGGATCGCCGCGCGGACCGAGGGGGAGTCCGCCACCGAGCGGGCCACGGCGGTCGCGTGCCGGGCCGCCGCGTCCTGCGCCTGCCGGCCGTCGTTGAGGTAGGTGAACAGCGCGTACCCGGCCACCACCACCGCGATCAGCACCGCCTGCACGGCGAACAGCTGGGTCGCCAGGCTGCGGGGCCGGGGCCGGGGCAGGGACGGGAGACGCATGCCTGCAGTGTGCCTCTCCTTTCAGGCGTGAACTAAATGAACGGAAGGGTGACCGCTCTCACAGGGCGGGAGATAGTCACGGCATCCCCCACCCCGGACGTGAGCCGCACGCCGGTGATGCCGACGAAGACGTCAAGGAGGGCAGCCGTGGCCGCCAGCACCCCCGATACGGCACCTGCCGCACCCCGCGCCAAGCGGGACCGGACCCATTACCTGTACATAGCCGTCATCGTGGCGGTCGCACTCGGTATCGCCGTGGGACTGATCTGGCCCGATGCCGCGGTCGAGCTGAAGCCGCTGGGCACCGGCTTCGTGAACCTGATCAAGATGATGATCTCGCCGATCATCTTCTGCACGATCGTGCTGGGCATCGGCTCCGTGCGCAAGGCCGCGAAGGTCGGCGCCGTCGGCGGTATCGCGCTCGGCTACTTCCTGGTGATGTCGCTGGTCGCGCTCGCCATCGGACTCGTCGTCGGCAACGTGCTGCACCCCGGGGACGGACTGCACCTGACCGACGCGCTCAAGCAGACCGGGCACGCCCAGGTCTCCAGCGACGCGCTGCCGCCCGTCGACTTCGTGCTCTCGATCATCCCGGTCACCTTCGTGTCCGCCTTCACCGAGGGCCAGGTGCTGCAGACCCTGCTGATCGCCCTGCTCGCCGGTTTCGCGCTGCAGGCCATGGGCTCGGCCGGGCAGCCGGTGCTGCGCGGCGTCGAGCACATCCAGCGGCTGGTCTTCCGCATCCTGTCCATGGTCATGTGGGCCGCGCCCATCGGCGCCTTCGGCGCCATCGCGGCCGTCGTCGGCTCGGCCGGCCTGGACGCGCTGAAGAGCCTCGCCGTGCTGATGCTCGGCTTCTACGTGACCTGCTTCCTGTTCGTCTTCGTCGTGCTCGGCGCGGTGCTGCGGATCGTCGCCGGCGTGAACATCCTCTCCCTGTGCAAGTACCTCGCCCGGGAGTTCCTGCTGATCCTGTCCACCTCCTCCTCCGAGTCCGCGCTGCCGCGGCTCATCGCGAAGATGGAGCACCTGGGCGTCAGCAAGCCGGTCGTCGGCATCACCGTGCCGACCGGCTACTCCTTCAACCTCGACGGCACGATGATCTACATGACCATGGCGTCGCTGTACATCGCCGACGCCCTGGGCACCCCGATGTCGGTCGGCGAGCAGATCCCGCTGCTGCTCTTCCTGCTGCTGGCCTCCAAGGGCGCCGCCGGCGTCAGCGGCGCCGGCCTGGCCACGCTGGCCGGCGGCCTGCAGTCGCACAAGCCCGCGCTGGTCGACGGCGTCGGCCTGATCGTCGGCATCGACCGGTTCATGAGCGAGGCCCGCGCCCTGACCAACTTCGCCGGCAACGCCGTGGCCACCGTGCTGATCGGCACCTGGACCAAGGAGATCGACAACGGCCGGGTGCGGCAGGTGCTGGCCGGTGAGATCCCGTTCGACGAGACGACGCTGCTGGACGAGAAGAGTTCCGTCACCGGGCTGCCCGAGCCCCGCGAGGGCGAGGAGAAGGAGCTGGCCAGGGCCTGATCCGAAGGCTCCGGACGCGCGGCCCCGCCTGAACCCGGGCCGGGCGTCCGGCTCTCGCCGGGCGGCCGGGTTCCCCTGTGACCCGGCCGCCCGGCTTTCCCGTCCTTGCCTTGACGCCGACGTCAACGCCTACCGTCGTACGCATGCGAATCGGCGAGCTGGCCGCACGGGCCGGGACCACCACCCGCGCCCTGCGCTACTACGAGACGCGGGGACTGCTGCCCGCCCGGCGCGACGACAAGGGACACCGCACCTACGACGAGGACGACCTCAGGCTGCTGCACCAGATCCGGATCCTGCGCGACTGCGGGTTCGAGCTGGAGGAGACGAGGCCGTTCGTGGAGTGCCTGCGGGCCGGGCATCCGCAGGGCGACTCCTGCCCGGCGTCCCTGCTGGTCTACCGGCGCAAGCTGCGGGAGCTGGACGCTCTCGTCGGGCAGCTCACGGCGGTGCGGGCGACGGTCGCCGGGCAGCTGGAGCGGGCCGAGCGCGCCCGGGAGGCGCTGGCCGCCGAGTCGCTGGTTCCGGGCGGTCCGGAACCCCTGTGCGAACTGGGAGGGCGGGAGACATGACCAGAGCAGCGGGTGTGGCCGAGGTGGGGGACGCGGACTTCGGGACGGAGGTGCTGCGGGCGGATCTGCCGGTGCTGGTGGAGTTCACCGCGGACTGGTGCCCGCCGTGCCGCCAGATGGGGCCGGTGCTCAGCGACCTGGCCCGCGAGCAGCGCGGCCGGCTGAAGGTGGTGCAGCTCGACGTGGACACCAGCCCCGGGACCACGAACGCCTACAAGGTGCTGTCGATGCCGACGTTCATGGTGTTCCGCGACGGCGAGCCGGTGAAGGCGATGGTGGGGGCGCGGTCCGGGAGGCGGCTGCTGGAGGAACTGGCCGACGTGCTCTGAAAGCGGGCCCGCACACCAAAAAATCCCCTGAGCAATTGCGCTCGGGGGATTTCTCTGCGTATATTCAGTGGTTCGCGACTTCATTTGAATGAGATCGCGAAGAAGTTCACTGAGCAGAGTATATCCGGGCGGGAGCGGAATTGTCAAACACCGAATTTCCGGACGGTGAATTGCGGCGCGAGCAGGAATTCATCGACGGACTGTACGCGCGCGTCGACGTGCTGCGCGGCGAGGCCGAGACCTCGGTCGCGGACGCGCTCGCGCAGGGCGACAAGCCCATGCAGGCCCGGCTGGAGCGGGACATCCTGGTCGCCGAGCGCTCCGGGCTGCTCGCCGCGCTGAACGCGGTGGACGGTTCGCTCTGCTTCGGCCGGATCGACCTGACCTCCGGTGTCAGCCACCACATCGGCCGCATCGGGCTGCGCGAGGACGACGCCGAGCGCACCCCGGTCCTCATCGACTGGCGGGCCGACGTGGCCCGCCCGTTCTACCTGGCCACCGGCCACACCCCGATGGGGCTGCGCCGCCGCCGGCACCTCACCACCGAGGGCCGGACCGTGACCTCGCTGCACGACGAGATCCTCGACCTCGGCGACGCCACCCGCACCGGCCACGAGGACCCCAGCGGCGACGCCGTCCTGCTCGCCGCGCTCAACTCGGCGCGGACCGGCCGGATGAGCGACATCGTGCAGACCATCCAGGCCGAGCAGGACGAGATCATCCGGGCCTCGCACCGCGGGGTGCTGGTGGTCGAGGGCGGTCCCGGCACCGGCAAGACCGCCGTGGCGCTGCACCGGGCCGCCTACCTGCTCTACGAGCACCGGGAGCTGCTGGCCCGCCGCGCCGTGCTCATCGTCGGGCCCAACCCCGCCTTCCTCGGCTACATCGGCGAGGTGCTGCCCTCCCTCGGTGAGACCGGCGTACTGCTGGCCACGGTCGGCGAGCTGTTCCCCGGGGTGCGGGCCACCGCGCAGGACACGCCCGAGGCGGCAGCCGTGAAGGGCCGCGCCGGCATGGCCGACGTGCTCGCCGCCGTCGTACGCGACCGGCAGGCCCTGCCCGACCCGGTCATCGCCGTCGAGCACGAGCGCGAGGTGCTGATGCTGGACGACGGGCTCGTGGCCGTCGCCCGTGAGCGCACCCGCGCCGCCGGGCTGCCCCACAACGCGGCCCGTGAGTACTTCGAGGGCCACATCCTCAACACGCTCACCGAGCTGTACGCCGAGCGGGTGGGCACCGACCCGTACGACGGCAGCAGCCTGCTGGACCCCGCCGACATCACCCAGATCCGCGACGAACTCGCCGAGAACCCCGAGGTCTGGTCCGCCGTCGACCGGTTGTGGCCCCGCATCACCCCGCGGCGCCTGGTGGCCGACTTCCTCGCCGAGCCCGACGGCTACCTGTCCCCGGCCGACGCCGACGCGATCCGCCGCCCGCAGACCCGGGCCTGGACGGTCGCCGACGTGCCCCTCCTCGACGAGGCGGCCGAACTCCTCGGCGAGGACGACCGGATCGCCAGGGCCCGCGCCGAACGCGAGCGGGAGACCCAGGTCGCCTACGCCCAGGGCGTGCTCGACGTCTCCTACGCCTCGCGCACCTACGAGTTCGAGGACAAGGAGGACAGCGACCCGGACGCCAGCGAGGTCCTGTCCGCCCACGACATCATCGACGCCGAGCGGTTCGCCGAGCGGCACGAGGAGGCCGACCACCGCAGCGCCGCCGAGCGGGCCGCCGCCGACCGGACCTGGGCCTTCGGCCACATCATCGTCGACGAGGCGCAGGAGCTGTCGCCGATGGCCTGGCGGCTGCTGATGCGCCGCAGCCCGACCCGATCGATGACCCTGGTGGGCGACCCCGCCCAGACCGCGGAGGCGGCCGGCGTCGGCTCCTGGGCGGACATCCTCACGCCCTACGTCGAGGACCGCTGGGAACACACCCGGCTGGGCGTCAACTACCGCACCCCGGCCGAGATCATGGAACTGGCGGCGGCCGTGGTGCGCGCCGAGAACCCGGACTTCGAACCGCCGAGTTCGGTGCGCTCGACGGGCGTGCGGCCCTGGGTGCGGGACGCCGAGGGCGACCTGCCCGGCGCGGTCGCCGAGGCGGTCGCCGAACTCACCCCCGAGGAGGGCCGGCTCGCGGTCATCGCCCCGCGCGACCTGCACCCGGCGCTGGCCGCCCGGCTCGACGGGGTGACGGCGGGCGGGGAACCCGACCTGACCCGCACCGTCGTCCTGCTCGACCCCCGCCAGTCCAAGGGCCTGGAATTCGACGCGGTCCTGGTCGTCGAACCGGCCCGCTACGGCACGAGCGACCTCTACGTCGCCCTCACCCGTGCCACCCAGCGCCTCGGCGTGCTCCACACCGGCGACCTGCCGGCGGCGCTGAAGGCCTGACGGATCCACCGGAGGGGCCGGTCCGCATCGGCTCCTCCGGTGGTACCGGGCCCCCGGGAGGGGCGGGCGGGGGGAGCGGGACGGTCTAGGCCGGCCGCAGCCACACCGTCGCCAGGGGCGGCAGCGTCAGCCGGATGCTCGCCGGCTGCCCGTGCCAGGCCTGCGGCTCCGGCTTCACCGCGTCCGGGTTGACGACGTCGCTCCCGCCGTACCGTCCGGCGTCGCTGTTCAGCACCTCCACCCACGCCGGAACGTCCTCCGGCACACCGATCCGGTAGTCGTGCCGCACCACCGGCGCCAGATGGGACACCGCGAGCAGCGGATTGCCCTCGGCGTCGCGGCGCAGGAAGGCGAAGACGTTGTCCTCCGCCGCGTCACCGGTGATCCACCGGAAGCCGGCCGGATCGGTGTCCCGCTGCCACAGGGCCGGCGTGGCCCGGTAGCCTGCGTTCAGGTCCCGCACCAGGTCCCGCACGCCCCGGTGCTCGGCCTCGGCGCCGTAGGCCGGGTCGAGCAGCCACCAGTCCGGGCCGTGCGCCTCGGACCACTCGGCGCCCTGGGCGAACTCCTGGCCCATGAAGAGCAGCTGCTTGCCCGGATGCGCCCACATGAAGCCGAGGTAGGCGCGCAGGTTCGCGCGCTGCTGCCACCAGTCGCCCGGCATCTTCGACACCAGCGACCGCTTGCCGTGCACGACCTCGTCGTGGGAGATGGGCAGCACGTAGTTCTCGCTGTACGCGTACACCATCGAGAAGGTCATCTCGCCATGGTGGTGGCTGCGGTGCACCGGATCGTGGCTCATGTACTGCAGCGAGTCGTGCATCCAGCCCATGTTCCACTTCAGCCCGAAGCCCAGGCCGCCGAAGCCGCTCGGGCCGCGGTGGTGGGTGGGGCGGGTGACGCCGTCCCAGGCCGTCGACTCCTCCGCGATGGTCACCACGCCGGGGCAGCGCCGGTAGACGGTCGCGTTCATCTCCTGCAGGAAGGCGACCGCGTCCAGGTTCTCCCGGCCGCCGTGCTCGTTCGGGGTCCACTGGCCGGGCTCGCGGGAGTAGTCCAGGTAGAGCATCGAGGCGACGGCGTCCACCCGGAGCCCGTCGATGTGGAACTCCTCGCACCAGTACACCGCGTTCGCCACGAGGAAGTTGCGCACCTCGCGCCGGCCGAAGTCGAACTCGAGGGTGCCCCAGTCGGGATGGGCCGCGCGCTTGGGGTCGTGGTGCTCGTACAGCGGCCGGCCGTCGAACTCGGCCAGCGCCCACGCGTCGCGCGGGAAGTGCGCCGGGACCCAGTCCATCAGGACGCCGACGCCCGCCTGGTGGAGCCGGTCCACCAGGTACTTGAAGTCGTCCGGGGTGCCGAGCCGTGCCGTCGGCGCGTAGAAGCCGGTGACCTGGTAGCCCCAGGAACCGCCGAACGGGTGCTCCGCGACCGGCATCAGCTCCACGTGTGTGAAGCCCATCTCCGTCACGTAGGCGGGGAGCTGCTCGGCGAGCTGCCGGTAGGTCAGGCCCGGCCGCCAGGAGGGCAGGTGGACCTCGTACACCGAGAACGGCGCCTTCTCGACGGGGGTGTCCGCGCGCCGGGCCAGCCACTCGGCGTCGCCCCACTCGTGGTGCGAGGCGTGCACCACGGAGGAGGTCGCCGGCGGTACCTCGGTGCGCCGGGCCAGCGGGTCGGCGCGCAGGGTGCGCGAGCCGTCCGGGCGGGTTATCTCGAACTTGTACAGCTCGCCCTCGCCGATGCCCGGCACGAACAGCTCCCAGACGCCCGAGGAGCCGAGCGAGCGCATCGGGAAGGCGCCGGCGTCCCAGAAGTTGAAGGTGCCGGCGACCCGCACGCCGCGCGCGTTCGGCGCCCACACCGCGAACCGGGTGCCCGTCACCCCCTGGTGCGTCGTGACGTGCGCGCCGAGCGCCCGCCAGAGCTGCTCGTGCCGGCCCTCGCCGATCAGGTGCAGATCCAGCTCGCCCAGCGTGGGCAGGAACCGGTAGGCGTCCTCCGTCTCGTGCACGGTGCCGTCGTACGTCACGAGCAGCCGGTAGGCGGGGACGTCGGCGAGCGGGAGCAGCCCGGAGAAGAAGCCGTCGCCGTCGTCGTGCAGCTCCGCCCGCAGGTCCCCGGAGACCACGGTGACCGCCTGGGCGTAGGGACGGAAGGCCCGGAAGGCGAGCCCGCCCCCGGCCGGGTGGGCGCCGAGCACGGAGTGCGGGGCGTGGTGCGTGCCGTCCAGCAGCCGCGCCCGGTCGCCGGCGTCGATCGCGGGCGAGACCACCGCCTCCACCGGATCCGGCCGGGCCGGCGGCTCGGGCCTGCGGGCTGCCGGGATCGCGGCCCGGTCGCTCCTGGGCTCCCCAGACCTGCTGCTGTCGGCGCTCCTGTCGGCCGTGCTCCTCTCGGCCTTGCTCTTGTCCGTCTTGCTCTTGCCTGACTTGTTCTTCGGGGTGGCTGACTTCTTGGACGTCACGGACGGTTCTCCCGGGCGAGGGTCGGGTCGGACGTGGCGAGGCGGCGGACCGCCGCGAGCGGCACGGGCAGCCAGTCGGGGCGGTGGCGGGCCTCGTAGACGACTTCGTAGACGGCCTTGTCGATCTCGTAGGCGCGCAGCAGCACCGGATCGGTACGCGGATCGCGGCCCGTGACCTCCGCGTACCCGGAGCAGTAGGCGGCCCGACAGTGCCGGGCCCAGTCCGGCGCGGGCGGGTTCACCGAGTGGGCGGCGTAGTCGAAGGAGCGCAGCATTCCGGCGATGTCCCGCACCGGAGGCTGCGGCATGCGCCGCTCGGCCAGCGGACGGGCCGGCTCGCCCTCGAAGTCGATCAGCGACCAGTCGCCGGACGGCGAGCGCAGGCACTGGCCGAGGTGCAGGTCGCCGTGGACGCGCTGGGCGGTCCAGGAGTGCCCCTCGGCGGCCAGGTCCCGCAGCGCCTCGAAGGCGGACCGCAGCCCGCGCTCGTAGGGCAACAGCGCCGGCACCGCCCGCACCGCCGCCTCCAGCCGCTCGGTCATGCCGTCCACCAGCAGCCGGAGCTGGGCCTGGCCCAGGGTGACGGCCGGCAGGGCGCGCGCCAGCGCGGTGTGCACCTCGGCGGTCGCCCGGCCCAGCGCCCGTGCCTCGGCGACGAAGTCCTCGCCCTTGGCCAGTTCGCGCAGGGCCAGTTCCCAGCCGTCGTCCGCGCCGCTCACGAACGGCTGGAGCACGGCCAGGACGTACGGCTCCGGGTCGGGGCCGGCGAGCAGCCACGCCGTCGGCGCGGGCACCCGGGCACAGCCCTCGCGGGCCAGGGCGAGCGGTAGCTCCAGGTCGGGGTTGACCCCGGGTACCACCCGGCGCAGCAGCTTCAGGATGAACGTATCTCCGTACACAACCGACGAGTTGGACTGCTCGGCGGTCATCAGCCGCGGTACGAGGCCGTCCCGGATCTCCTGGTCCGGGGCCCGTTCGAACCGCAGCCCGCCGATGCGCGCCCGGGTGCGCAGGGCCTCCAGGAGCACCTCGGCGGGCCGGGGGTCGTACAGGGCCTCGTACACCGTGCGTCCGGCGAGCGGCCCCTCTTCCACATGCCCGATCAGCGCGGGCGCCAGCCGGGGCGGCAGCGCCTCGCGCACGCCTATCAGCAACTGGTAGCAGTCGCCGGGGTGCGGGGGCGCGCCCAGCACGGACGGCTGGTGCACGCGCAGCAGCAGGTGGTACAGGCCCAGCCGGCCGTCCGGGGGCAGCAGTTCGGTGACGGCCACCTGGGTGAACCCGGTGACCGGACGTCCCTTGCCCGCGAACCAGCGCTGCCGGGGCAGCCACTCGCGCAGCAGCGGGTCGAGTGACGTGAGCAGGTGACCGGTGGTCCGGTCCGTACCGAAGGTGGTGACCGTTTCCGCCATGGGCGTCGCGTTCCTTTCCCCGGATCGTCGGGGTGTGTGTGTTGCGTGCCCCGGGTGGGGCGGCGGAAACCGCCGGCCGCCCCACCCGGCGGGCACTACGCCGTGTCCCGGCGCAGCCGGAACCAGTAGAAGCCGTGACCCGCGAGGGTCAGCAGGTACGGCAGTTCACCGATGGCCGGGAACCGCACCCCGCCGAACAGCTCGACCGGATGGCGTCCGGTGAACTGCCTGAGGTCCAGTTCCGTGGGCTGCGCGAACCGCGAGAAGTTGTGCACGCACAGCACGAGGTCGTCCTCGTACTCGCGCAGGAAGGCGATCACCGCCGGATTCGAGGACTGCAGTTCGGTGTAGGAGCCGAGCCCGAACGCGGGGTTCTGCTTGCGGATCTCGATCATGCGGCGGGTGAAGTGCAGCAGCGACGAGGGCGACGACATGGACGCCTCGACGTTGGTGACCTGGTAGCCGTAGACCGGGTCCATGATCGTGGGCAGGAAGAGGCGCCCGGGATCGCTGCTGGAGAAGCCGGCGTTGCGGTCGGGGGTCCACTGCATCGGGGTGCGGACGGCGTCGCGGTCGCCGAGCCAGATGTTGTCGCCCATGCCGATCTCGTCGCCGTAGTACAGGATCGGGCTGCCGGGAAGCGACAGCAGCAGGGCGGTGAACAGCTCGATCTGGTTGCGGTCGTTGTCGAGCAGCGGCGCCAGCCGGCGGCGGATGCCGATGTTGGCGCGCATGCGGGGGTCCTTGGCGTACTCCGCCCACATGTAGTCGCGTTCCTCGTCGGTGACCATCTCCAGGGTCAGCTCGTCGTGGTTGCGCAGGAAGATGCCCCACTGGCAGTTCGACGGGATGGCCGGGGTCTTGGCGAGGATCTCGGAGACCGGGTAGCGGGACTCGCGGCGTACGGCCATGAAGATGCGCGGCATGACGGGGAAGTGGAAGGCCATGTGGCACTCGTCGCCGCCGGAGGTGAAGTCGCCGAAGTAGTCGACGACGTCCTCGGGCCACTGGTTGGCCTCGGCGAGCAGCACGGTGTCGGGGTACTGGGCGTCGATCTCCTTGCGGACCCGCTTGAGGAACTGGTGCGTCGCCGGCAGGTTCTCGCAGTTGGTGCCCTCCTGCTGGTACAGGTACGGCACGGCGTCCAGCCGGAACCCGTCGATGCCGAGGTCCAGCCAGAACTTGAGCGCGGAGATCATCTCCTCCTGCACGGCCGGGTTCTCGTAGTTGAGGTCCGGCTGGTGCGAGAAGAAGCGGTGCCAGTAGTACTGCTTGCGTACGGGGTCGTACGTCCAGTTGGAGGCCTCGGTGTCGACGAAGATGATCCGGGCGTCCTGGAACTGCTTGTCGTCGTCGGCCCAGACGTAGTAGTCGCCGTACGGGCCGTCGGGGTCCTTCCTCGACTCCTGAAACCACGGGTGCTGGTCGCTGGTGTGGTTCATGACGAAGTCGATGATCACGCGCATGCCGCGCTGGTGCGCCGAGTCGACGAACTCCACGAAGTCGGCCAGGTCGCCGAACTCGGGCAGTACGGCGGTGTAGTCGGAGACGTCGTAACCGCCGTCCCGCAGAGGCGACTTGAAGAAGGGCGGCAGCCATAGGCAGTCGACGCCGAGCCACTGCAGGTAGTCGAGCTTGGCGGTCAGGCCCTTCAGGTCGCCGATGCCGTCGCCGTTGCTGTCCTGGAAGGAGCGGACCAGGACCTCGTAGAAGACGGCGCTCTTGAACCAATCCGGGTGCCGGTCCTTGGCGGGAGTGTCCTCGAAGGTGTCCGGGACGGGCTCGTTGACGATCATATGGTGGGTGACCCTCCGATCGGCGGGGTGGACGGTCGCAGGACCCGGCTGTGCTCACCCGGTGGGCGGTCCCCGGGATCCCGGCCGACGGCCAGCACGTGCGCGCCGCCCGGACCGAGGCGCACATAGTTGGCCCTGCCCCAGTGATAGGTGTCGCCGGTGAGCAGGTCGCGCACCGGCGTCGACTCGTGCCATTCCAGGCCGAGTTGCGGCATGCCCAACGAGACCGTGGCTTCCTGGGTGTGGTGGGGGTCGAGGTTGGCGACCACCAGAACCGTGTTCGATCCGCTCCGCTTCGAGTACGCGATCACCGCGTCCTTGTCGGCGTGGTGGAAGTGGAGGTCGCGCAACTGCCGCAGGGCCGGGTTCGCGCGGCGGATGGCGTTGAGGCGGGTGATGAGGGGGGCGATGGTGCGGCCCTCGCGTGCGGCGGCTTCCCAGTCGCGTTGTTTGAGCTGGTACTTCTCGGAGTCGAGGTACTCCTCGCTGCCTTCCCTGAGCGGGGTGTTCTCGCACAGTTCGTAGCCGCTGTAGACGCCCCAGGCGGGGGAGAGGGTCGCGGCGAGGACGGCGCGGACCTCGAAGGCGGGCCGGCCGCCGCTC